>CP091134.1:2896459-2901522 GCA_021582535.1 Nitrosomonas sp. | reverse complement strand
AAAATCGTTGATCAGTTTGACCGATGGAATCGAGAAGGCATGGGCGATGTGCGCACTGCTGATTTGCCAGGGTAAATTGGTTAAGGTGGATTGTTGATCGGCAATGGGTCCCGCTACGGCAAAGCAGGCTGCTGCGGGTGGGTTGGATGCGGCGGTTTGCTCGAGGAATGCTTCGAGCATGCCGGAAAAAGCCGCGAAAGCCGTGCTGTCGTAGCGCTGCGTGCAGCGTTCATGGAGCTGGCCGCCGGCGGTAATCTCAGCCATTTGCAGGATGGTTTTGGTGCCGCCGATATCGCCGTAGATGAGCTGTTTGTTCACGTGCCGATCAATCCTCGAAGCCTGTACACAGGGTCAGCGGGTCATGCTGACAAGCCAGGCGGATAGTATACAGCCGCGCGCGTGTTTTGATTGCCTTTGCTGCCGTTTGACTTACAATCATGGTTTCAGTACATTTTTTGCACATCACTGAGAGCTGAGAGGCATTATGGTTGATCCCTTGATTATCGCTAAAACCAGCCAATCCGATTTGGCGCTGTTGCCCGCGATGGCCACGCGGCACGGCTGCATTACCGGCGCGACCGGCACCGGCAAGACGGTGACGCTGCAAAAACTGGCGGAAAGTTTTTCCAGCATCGGCGTGCCGGTACTCATGGCGGACATCAAAGGCGACTTGACCGGTATCTGCAAGCCCGGAGCGTTGTCCGCAAAAATGCAAGCCCGGCTGGATATGCTGCACCTGGATGTGCCGCAATGGGAGGGCTTTCCGGTGACGTTGTGGGATGTGTTGCAGGAAAATGGCCACCCGATTCGCGCAACGATTTCCGACATGGGGCCGCTGTTGTTGTCGCGTCTGCTGAATCTGAATGAAACGCAGGAAGGCGTGCTGACTTTGGTTTTTAAAGTGGCCGACGATCATGGCCTGTTGCTGCTCGATCTGAAGGATTTGCGCGCCTTGCTGCAATTTGCCGGCGACAATGCGGATCAGTTCAAAACGCAATACGGCAACGTGTCACCGGCTTCGATCGGCGCCATCCAGCGCGGCTTGCTGCAGATCGAAAAGCAGGGCGGCGGCAAATTCTTCGGCGAGCCGATGCTGAATATCGAGGATTTGATGCAGACCATCGACGGCAAGGGCGTCGTCAATATTCTGGCCGCCGATAAATTGTTGAACTCGCCGCGCCTGTACAGCACCTTTTTGCTGTGGATGCTGTCCGAGCTGTACGAAAATCTGCCGGAAACCGGCGACCGCGAGAAACCCAAGCTGGTATTCTTTTTTGACGAAGCGCATTTGTTGTTCAGCATGGCATCGCCCGCGCTGCTGGAAAAAATCGAGCAAGTGGTGCGGCTGATCCGCTCCAAAGGCGTCGGGGTTTATTTCGTCACGCAGAATCCTTTCGATATCCCGGAGAAAGTGCTCAGTCAACTGGGAAATCGCGTGCAGCATGCGTTACGCGCCTTTACCCCGCGCGATCAGAAAGCGGTGAATGCGATTGCCGAAACCATGCGGCCCAATCCGAAATTGAATGTCAAACAAGCCATTCTCGAGCTGTCCGTTGGCGAGGCATTGGTTTCCTTTCTCGATGCCGACGGTTCTCCTTGCGTGACCGAGCGCGCCATGATATTGCCGCCGGTCAGCCAGATCGGCCCGATTACAGCGGACGATCGCAAGGAACTGATGCAGTCGTCGATTGTGGCTGGTGTCTACGAGCAGGAAATCGACCGCGAAAGCGCTTTTGAATTGCTGCAAGCACGCGGTGACACTGAAAAACCGCTTGGTCATTCAACTCAAACGGGCGGTTCCGGAAGTGTGCGCAAACCCGCGGGCGAGGGCGTGCTGGCCGATCTGGGCGATTTATTGCTGGGTTCAACCGGCAAGCGCGGCGGACGACGGGAAAGCGTGCTGGACGCCTTTGCAAAAAGTGCCGCCCGTTCGGTCGGTTCGTCCATCGCACGCGAGATTACCCGTGGTCTGCTTGGGTCGATTTTGGGGCAGAAGCGGCGTTAGTCCGGAGCGGTTTTATTTTTGTATTGAAGAGAAATAGACAATGAAAAAACTCATCATCGCGTTGTTGCTCTTGTGTCTGCCTGCCGGAATTGTGCACGCTGCCGGTCCCTACGACGGCATCTGGACCATCGATGATTTGCCGGAAGCGGGCTATTTAATGATCTCGGAAAATAGCGGCAAGTTGATCTTTGTCGGTCTCAATCCGCCCGATTTCGACGGCAACCGGCGCTGGGGCGCATCGTGGGGTGACATCAAGGACGGTACGGTGCGGCTGACTCGCTTAATCAATGATAATATCGATGCCGTCACCGATGTCGTTTTTACTTCACCGACGACATTAACGTTGACCCAGAAATCATGCCGGCCGATCAATCCCAATTATGTCTGCTCACTGCCAAACGGCGTGCCTTTTGCGGCCACCAAGATTTGGTAAAAAACGGATCACTACATTCCTATGCATACCATCATGAAATCACTGCTCATCGTTCCCATCCTGCTGCTTGCCGGTTGCACGTCATACTCGATCTACGGCGGCGACCCTGCGCAGCGGCAATTGCGCAACCAATGGTCAGCTAACTACGAACTATGCGAACGGTTAACCGTCGCGACGCTGGCGCCTGAGAAAATTCGCGCAGAGTGGACCAATGAAATTACCGGCAGAAGCGTGGATTGCACCCGGTATGCGGCAACCACGCATACCGCGGTGAACCGGGATATGCTGTTCGTGCGCTGGAGCACGCACTGGACTGCGCCGCGAATGACTTCAACCGTACCTGCGCCGAGTCAATTGATTCATGCGCGGTGAGTTTTGGTTTCGGTTAAGTCGAGGATGGCGAATCGTTGCGATAAACTAGGATTCATACAGCATCAACCGTGACTTCGATGTTAAATGCCCAAGTTAACCGGCGTCCGCATTGAATCGACAGTTAGCCTTTCGGCGCAGATTGCAAGCTGGTAATGATTTCGATTTCATTGTCATTGCGACCGACTAGGTCCTCTATGTCTATAAAGGAGGATAGCTCTCTCATTAAAATCGTTATTGGGTCACTCCATGAGCGTTTTAGCATATCTATAAAAAAATCGAATTCTTCGTCAACTGGATTGAGCTGTGCGGTTGGACCATACAGGAACAATTGTTTAATGTTGTTTAGTGTAAGGTGAAAGTCCTTAACAACGTAGTTGGAACGCTCAAATAGGAGTATCACTTTTGAGATGCCGTCGAACACAAGCTCTTGGAAATGAACCGAACCATTGCTTCCGTCCACAACACCGATACCAAATACGCAGAAGTCTTGCTTCTTATCCCAGTATCGCTCGTTTCGAAATTTATTTCCATAAATTCCTTCAACCTCACCAAATATGCCTACGTTTATGCCGCACCGCTCATCTGTTAAAATCAAACAGAGATCCGAATAATTTATTAGAGTGCGTACATCCGGCCTGACCCCATTCAGTTGATCAGGAAAAATCTTAGAAAATTGACCCCTTAGAGCGGCACTTACTTCTGAGTCTTGCCCAGAAACATGGCATGAAAATTTATTCAAATCCCTTGAGAGATTGGTGTTGTACAATTTCTCTAATCTGCTAACTAATTCAAGAACAATATGGCCGCCCACCTTTTGATTGAAGAAATTAGCCAAGAAATACTGGACTCCCCAGTTCTTTATGTAATGTTCAATCGAGTCAAAGAAATTGATTGGGAATTGGCCTCTCATGTGGCTTAGCGACCAATCTGGGAATGACGGAAGCGTCCTAGGGGAATGCATTAAATTTTTATGTGATTCCAAGCATTGCAGAGTGCTGTAAAAATGTGTTGCCCAATAAGATCTTTGATTGGCGATCACGCCCAAGTGTATGGGTTCAGCCAAGCTTTTTTTACGACTTTCCATGCGAAGTAAGATTTAGTCTCGGAGAGACTCACGCATTATACGAGTTATTTTGTCCAATATTCTTGTATGCGCTTTCGTATAACTTTGGTAAGGATTAATTCTCATCATGTATTTTTAGATAAATATGAATGCGGCAAATAATACAAGTAAAAAGATCTGACAGGTTCTGAATTGAACACGATATTCATTTTACTAAAGAGCGGTCCCAATAAGGCATGTCGCCGACGTGTTCCGCTAGGAAATTAATAAAAGCGCGTATTTTTATGGGTAGATGCCGGCTGGGGAGATAGCAGGCGTAAATATGACGCTCTACGGATAGGTAGTCCGGTAACACCGTCTGCAACCGTCCATTTTGTAATTCCATGCCAATGGTATACGTAGGCAGCAGGGCAATTCCCAATCCATACAGCACTGCTTGCGCGAGCGCGTCGTTATCGTTGATCCGCAGGGTTCCGGATATCGGAACCTTGATCTTGCCTTCCGGTCCGTCGAAGCGCCAATAACCTTGTTCGGGTGACAGCGCGCAATCGAGACAGTTATGGTTCACCAGATCGGCCGGGGTCTGGGGTGTGCTCCGTTGTTGAAAATACTGCGGGGTTGCGCACAGTATGCGGCGGACAGGCGCAATCTTGCGCGCGACCAGATTGGGGTCGGGCTCGTTGGTCACGCGAATTTGCACGTCATACCCTTCTTCAATCAAATCGCCCGGATGGTCGGTAATCGTCAGATCAACTTTGATCTCAGGATAGCGCGCGAGAAAACAAGGCAGCGCCGGAGCGATATGGCGCGTTCCGAATGAGCTTGGTGTGCTCACTTTCAGGGTTCCGCGCGGCTCGTCATGAAGGCTATTGATTGCCCGCTCGGCGTGTTCGGCTTCTTCCAGAATGCGTTTTACGTGTTCCGACAGCGCGACGCCTGATTCCGTCAGACTGAGATGCCGTGTGCTGCGAAGCAGTAAGCGGGTGCTGAGATCCTTCTCAAGCTTTGCGACCGCTTTGCTAACCGCTGAACGAGAGATATCCATACGGCGCGCCGCTTCGGCAAAACTGCCTGTTTCTACCACCCGCGCAAAAATAACGAAAAGATTGAGATCTTGCATTGTGTCATTGTATCTAATTAGGAAACAAAATGTTTCACTTTATTGGACTTCTCTCCGAGACATTCAACCT
>CP091134.1:2888181-2896359 GCA_021582535.1 Nitrosomonas sp. | reverse complement strand
ATTGTCACTTGTTACTGGGAAATACCCCCATAGACGAAGCCTTTGCCAAAGGTGCCCAAGCCGCGTGTACCCGTTTCAGCAGCTTCAACCAAGAAGGTACATTACCAGCATTTCAATTTGCAGATGAGCTATTAACCAACCCTCTGCATATAGCCGATTTATTGACACAATCCCGGAATATGCGCTGGGTAGCTCTCATGGACTATGCCAATGCGGCCATATTCACTGAATTGGTGCGAAACTCTGAGCGGCATCTCCTTGCATTAGGTTCGCATATGTTCGTATCCAGCGATAGCGCCGTCCTCCCGCAGCGCCATGTGTGGACTACCGCATCACCGGCATACAGCGCCGGAGGATTGCTGGCCTCGCTGCTTACTCAAAGTCAGCATGATTTCTCTATCGTCGAAAACTTTCTTGAACAAACGGCGGTTGATAAAGCAATGAGCGATTCATCATTAGCGGGGTTTTCGTCTTTTCGGCTGGCTGAGCAACCCGCGATGCATTTGTATTGTGCCGGAGTATCTCCGCTGGAAGCCAGTCAACGGATTGGCTGGAAAGCATCAGAAAATTGGCAACCGGTATTATCCCGAGGCGATGAATCTTCCATCGACCAAGACAAAACCATAATGGATGCGGCAGTTGAACATCCCCGATTTGACAACTGGATAGAAGCTACCGGTTTTGCGGTTGTGGCAACTGCATTGAGTATGGGAATGCAGCAAGCATCTTGCTCCAACCGCGCATTTGTACATCGATCGAATCAACGCAATTCGAATCATCAAGGGTTATCGGGAAAGCATTTCGTTTCGTTCGTCATCGACGTGTAGGGAGAAAACAGCATGACCAGTCAATATATCGCACTGCCCAAAGGCGTATCGGAAAAAAACTTCGATGCGGCCATCCGTGATTTTCGCAAAGTACTGGGCGACGCTGCTGTACTCACCAGTGCGGAACAGCTTGCACCTTACATCAAGACGATGATGCCGGTTTCCGATGCCGAGCACACGCCATCTGCAGCACTATTGGCCACAACCGTCGAGCAAATCCAGAAAATCGTTGCGGTTTGTAATCGATACAAAGTACCGATCTGGATGATTTCCACCGGAAAGAACCTGGGCTACGGCTCGGCAGCCCCGGCAGAGCGTGGCCAGGTGGTGCTTGATTTGAAACGCATGAATCGCATTCTCGAAGTGGATAAGGATTTAGCTTTTGCCTTGGTCGAACCGGGCGTCACTTATCAGCAACTCTACGATTACATCAAAGAACACAAGCTAGGTTTATGGCTATCCATGCCCGCCCCTTCCGCCATCGCGGGACCGGTTGGTAACACGCTGGATCGCGGCGTGGGTTACACGCCCTATGGCGAGCACTTTTTGTTCGCTTGCGGCATGGAGGTCGTGCTGGCGAATGGAGAAGTGCTGCGTACCGGCATGGGCTCAATGCCCAATTCCAACACCTGGCAGGTCTTTAAATGGGGCTATGGCCCCTATCTGGATGGCATTTTTACCCAATCCAACTATGGCATCGTCACCAAATTCGGTTTCTGGTTAATGCCGGAACCACCAGCATTCAAGCCGTTTGTGATCCAATACCAGCACGAAGAAGACATCGTGGAGATCGTCGAAACGATTCGCCCGCTGCGCATCAGCGGTGTGATTCCCAACGCTGTGGTCATCGCCCATGCGCTCTACGAGGCTCCGGTAAAAGCCAAGCGCAGTGATTATGTGTCCGGGCCGGGTTCAATTCCGGATGAAGCGGTGTATCGGATTATGAAAGATCACAAACTGGGAATCTGGAATGTATATGCTGCGCTCTATGGCACGCAGGAGCAGATTGATGTGAACTGGAACATCGTCACACAAGCGTTCACTCAATCGGGCAAAGCAAAAATCATGACAGAACTGGAAGCAGGTGATGATCCGGCATTTGCTTATCGCGCCAAGCTCATGCGCGGAGAAATGACGCTCACGGAATTTTCGTTGTATAACTGGCGTGGAGGTGGCGGATCAATGTGGTTTGCGCCCGTCTCTCAAGCGCGCGGCAGTGAAACCCTTAAACAAATGGCGCTAACCAAGCAGATACTGGCCAAGTATGGACTGGATTATTCCGGTGAATTCATCGTTGGGATGCGCGATATGCATCACATTGTCGATGTACTGTACGATAAGACCGACCCAGAGCAGACGAAAGCGGCCTATCAATGTTTCGATGAATTGCTGACCGAATTCTCCGCACGCGGATATGGAACCTATCGCGTCAATACGGCATTTATGGATAAAGTCGCCGAAACCTATGGTCCAGTGCAGAGAAATGTTCACAAAATACTTAAAAAAGCGCTGGATCCCAATGGCATTCTTGCGCCGGGAAAATCAGGCATACGCTAGTTTCATTTTGACCTTGGGCAAGATCTAACGATTCCAAAGCGGAGGTACCCGTGAAAAAAATCAAGGCAGCCGTCGTCCGCCAGAAAAGCGGGCCTTTTCAGATTGAAGACCTGATGCAGGATGATCCGCGATCCAATGAAGTGCGCATCCGCATCGTAGCGACGGGAATGTGCCATACCGATATGGTCGCTCGCGATCAGCTCTATGAGGTGCCTCTGCCGGTGGTATTGGGGCATGAAGGCTCGGGCGTGGTCGAACAAATTGGCAGTCATGTGAAGAAAGTCGCTGTTGGCGACCATGTAGTGCTGACCTATATGTGGTGCGGCCACTGCAAGCCCTGCCTACGCGGTGATTTGACCTATTGCGAGAATTTTTATGCGCTCAATTTCAATGGCGCACGCGAAGACGGCAGCACGTCAACCTTTGGAACAGGCAACACACCAGAACCGATCCACGATCATTTCTTCGGACAATCGTCGTTTGGCGCCTATGCGCTGGTGCATGAGCGCAACGTCATCAAAGTCCCCAAAGATGCGCCCTTGGAGCTTCTTGGCCCATTGGGTTGCGGCATTCAGACTGGTGCCGGAGCTGTCATGAACGCACTCAAAGTCAACCCGGGCAGCAGTTTTGCAGCTTTTGGCGGCGGCGCAGTGGGACTCAGTGCCGTAATGGCGGCACGCGCCGCCGGCGCCACCACCATCATCTCGGTCGATGTGATTCCTACACGCTTGGTCTTGGCGATGGAACTTGGGGCAACCCATACCATCAACAGCCGTGAAACTGATCCAGTCGAAGCGGTTCGCAAAATAACGAATGGTGGCGCTGATTTCACGCTGGAATCGAGCGGGCGCCCTGCCGTATTGCGTCAAGCCATTGATGCATTGGCTATCCGCGGGACATGCGGCATTGTCGGCGCACCTGCCTTGGGCACCGAAGCGAGTTTCGATGTGAACGGGGTAATGACGACAGGAAAACGCATTATCGGGATCATTGAAGGCGATAGCAAACCGGATCTTTTTATTCCAGCACTGGTTGAGCTTTATCAGCAGGGAAGATTTCCTTTTGACAAGCTGGTGAAGTTCTATTCCCTCGATCAAATCAATCAGGCCGCAGAAGATAGTGAGAAGGGCATCACGATTAAACCGATCATTCGACTCTAATCCACACTTGTGTACTTCACTTTGAGTGGATTTTCCAAGAAAACACGCATGAGGAATGCCTTATGGAAAAGAAATCAGCATCCCAATCGCCTTATTCAAATTTCGACCAACTATTCATCAATGGCCAATGGCGTCACGGCAAGGGAGCAAAGATTCTGCGCGACCTCAATCCCTATGACGGCAGCACGCTGGTCGAAATACCCCATGCCAATCGCGATGACTTGGACGAAGCCTATCGCGGCGCCGTCAAGGCGCAGCTTGCATGGGCGGCATTAATACCAGACGAGCGGGCAGGCATCATGCGCCGCGCGGCGCAAATCATGGAAGCACGGCGCGAAGAAATTGTATCCTGGATCATTCATGAGTCAGGCGGCACGCGCATCAAAGCCAACCTGGAATGGAACGCCGTGCATGGTGTGCTTCTGGAGGCAACTACCCTGCCCTATTTGGTGGAGGGCCGGATTCTTCCGGCAGACATTCCAGGTAAGGAAAGCCGCATGTATCGCAAACCCGTGGGGGTTGTCGGGGTGATCAGTCCCTGGAATTGGCCATTCCAGCTCACTGCCCGTTCTGCAGCCCCTGCGCTCGCTGTCGGAAATGCTGTCGTGGTCAAGCCAGCCAGCGATACTCCGGTAACGGGCGGCCTACTGTTTGCAAAAATCCTTGAAGAGGCGGGATTGCCTGCGGGCCTACTCAGCATTATCGTCGGTGCAGGCAGCGAGATTGGCGATGCCTTTGTCACCCACCCTATTCCTCGCGTCATATCATTTACCGGCTCCACACCGGTTGGCCGCAATATCGCAAGATTGGCAGCCGAAGGATCCATGCTGAAGCGACTGGAATTGGAATTGGGTGGAAATGGCCCGTTTGTGGTATTGAATGATGCCGATTTGGGACAAGCCGTGGAAGCCGCCGTGTTTGGTAAGTTTCTGCACCAGGGCCAGACTTGCATGAGCGTTAACCGCTTCATTATTGAAGATCGGATTCACGATGAGTTTGTCGAGCGCTTTGCTGATCGGGTACGTCAATTGAAAGTGGGCGATCCGGACGCAGCGGATACCATGATTGGTCCGATTATCAATGAGTCCCAGTTGAATGGTCTGCAGCAACGGATCCACGACGCCATTTCATCGGGAGCCCGCCAAATGGTGGGGGGTGACGCACAAGGCTTGGTGCTTCCACCCCATGTATTCTCTCAAGTCAGCAATCAGATGCCATTGGCACAAACGGAATCGTTCGGCCCCATCGCGCCGATCATACGTGCGCACAATGAAACGGATGCATTGAATATCGCCAACGACACCGACCTTGGGTTGGCTGCCGCCGTGTTTACACAAGATGTCGAGCGCGGCCTTCGGTTCGCGCAACAACTCGAATCGGGCATGGCGCATATCAATGACCAGCCGGTCAATGATTTACCTTATAACCCTTTCGGCGGTGAAAAGAACTCAGGAGTCGGCCGTTTCAATGGCGTCTGGGCCGTCGCAGCATTCACGACCGATCAATGGATAACCGTTCAGCATACGCCGCGTCACTACCCTTTTGACGCGCGAGTCATTAAATGATCTTGTGAGAAACAAGTACGACAGTTAGGTAACAGAAAGACTGAAACCATCTTCTAGATATTTTATAGCGATCATGATAAGTTGGCTAATTACTGTGACGACGTAGCCAAAGAAATGACCACGAAAGCTACATAAAAAAGAAAGCCTTGCAACAACTATGAAGATAAGAGTCAGTACTATGGAAGAGGAAGACAGGATTTCCAAACATGCCACGGCCAATTTACGCTATTATGAGCAAGCTGCACAAGAAGCACAAAAACAGGCTCATTTTCATCGAAAGATAGCGGCAGAATTGTTGCAACACGAATATGCAAAGCCGGCAGCAGCACTTGGCCAACACGGTGATCATGCAAGCGAGACCGAGCTAAATTCAGATGTTTACAATTTGTAAACACCTGAAAAATTGACTTTGAATTTAACAAGGTAAAGAACCGCAGCAGGAATATTTGATTCAAAGCAGAGCGTTTTCAAAATGCCCAAGGTAATAAAAACCTTGGGCATTTAATTTTCCTTACTGGTACCTACTCATCCAAATCTGATCATGCAGTTCTATATTGACTGAATATTTGATCAGACCAGAGGTGAGATCACTATTTGATTTAAGAATTTAATCGTCAAAGATTTCAACCAGCTTGTCATTTTCATCGACTTTTATCTCAATTTTCTTGCCGTCAGCTTCATAAATGACAATACTTCTTTCTGTTTCCCTCTTCACGTTTAAAACTTCGCCGCTTTGTGCATGCTCAGTGATTGATTGCTGTACTTTGGTCGGTACCTGAGGCCATTCAACTTTCTCTTCATTACAGCCAGCACAAACTTAAAGTTGGGAATGCTAAGGGTATCAGCACAGAAATTGCGAACGTCTTAATATCTATCATGACTCTCTTTTTTATTTACGATAATGTAAATAAATTCAGATACTTGATTAAAACCCAATGATGATTGAAGATTTAAATCCGCATTAGCGCGCATCTCAATGCTACGTATCGCACGAGCAATGCATTGTTAGATATCGGAGAAGAAGTATTTTTGCATTGAAGACTGATGATTAATACACTGAAACCAAAATTGGCAAAGCGGATGGGTATGCCGATGGTAAAGATAACATTCCTGCATAAATCAAATTTTTGAGTGTTCTCAACGCTCTTCGGTATCGAGAAATTTGTCGCCTGTAGATTTCGATAACAGAAAATCTAGAACAACTGAGCCAGATCAAGTCGGTGTCACTGCAATGCTCGTCTCAAGCCTAATTACGACAACTCATAACAACCCTCATTTAGGAAATAAAATGACTATAAAACCAAAGATTATAATTTCGTCGCTCGACGCAATAAGACTGGAAAAGCTTATGGACGCATTGCCCGATTCCACATTCCCAGACAAAGACGATTTGGAAGCTGAACTTGCCCGTGCTGAAGTAGTGGATCCTAAGGAGATTCCATCAACCGTGGTGACAATGAATTCAACCGTAAGATTCAGAATCGAATCTACTTCCCAAGATTTTTATTTAACTCTGGTATATCCCAAAGATGTTGAGGCCAATGGCGGTACAATTTCTATACTTGCGCCGGTAGGAAGTGCGCTGCTTGGTCTTTCCCAAGGCGATGAAATTGAGTGGCCGAAGCCTGGCGGCGGAGTGCTGCAAGTACGCATTGAAGAAGTCACATATCAACCAGAACGATCCGGTGAGTATCTTCGCTAAAGGCTCCTACTCGGAGCCTGATGTATCCTGTTATTTTAATGGCCGTTAGCCAAATTTAGCAGTAGCCATACTATTTCCTGCGATTCTGTTTTAACCCGTAAATCTGAGACATGGTGATGTAACTTGGATTATCGGGGTAGTCAGAAGGAAGAAGCGATAGGTAAGTTTCCTAGTGGTAGCTGGGCACGTATTGATCCATCAAAGCAAGCAAATGAAAATCCTAGCGCCCTTGGATACTATGGTATTGGTGGATATGAGGAATCAAACCCACAGAGATTAAAAAATAATCACGTCAAGGTTTGACATAATTTATAGTTGGTATATTATTAAACCAGATGGTTTAATGTTTATTAGATTACGATACGGTTTTTCAGGCACTGATTGATAAAACACGGCATTAGAGACCAAGGAGCGCAAGCGAATGTTAAAAACCATTAGCAGTGTCGCAACAGGCTTAACCCATAAAGGAGTGCGAAACAAATATGAGTACACCAACAATAAAAAAAGATATTGCTAATAAGATTATTACTGTAGAACGAGTTTTTGTTGCCCCCAAAAAACGAGTGTGGAAGGCGTGGACAGATAGTACATGGCTTGATAAATGGTGGGCCCCAAAACCTTGGACTGCTATGACCAAGTCATTTGATTTTAGCGAGGGCGGGCATTGGCATTATTGTATGTGTGGTCCAGAGGGCGAGAAAATATGGGCGTGGGTGGGGTTTGAGTCTATTGAACCAGAAAATAGTTTTACCGCACAAGATGTTTTTTGTGATGACAAGGGTAAATTAAATGAAGAAATGCCTAGAATGTATTGGAAAAATGAATTTAGAGATAATGGTGAGAATACAACAGTTCTTGTGACAATTACTTTTAATACCATAGATGATATGGAAAAAATTATTGCAATGGGCTTTGAAGCAGGATTTTCACTAGGACTGAGTAATCTCGATGAAGTTTTAGGTGTTCAAACCGACGGATCCCACGTCTTGAGTCAGACAGTCATACCTCAGCTGCGGATAACGAATGCGGCAGCTAGTCTGTCGTTCTACGTCGACGGTTTGGGCTTCGTTGTTGATTGGAAGCATCAGTTCGAACCGGGATTCCCTCTATTTGTACAATTAACCAGAAGAGATCAGACTATTTTTCTTACGGAGCATACTGGGGACTGTCAGGTAGGTGGTGCCATCTACTTCGTAGTTCCGGATGTTGAAGATTGCTATCGTGAGTTCACTAATCGTGGCATCACCACTATTGAATCGCCCCATGACACTCCGTGGGAATCTCGAGAAATGGTGATAACAGACCCGGACGGTAATCGTTTGAGATTCGCAACGTATGTTGCTGCCTAACAATCCATTCAAGATGAA
>CP091134.1:2873178-2888081 GCA_021582535.1 Nitrosomonas sp. | reverse complement strand
AGTACCGGACCGAGTGCGGAACTCACAGACATGAGCCGCCGCTTCTGTATTGGCCTCAAATTGACCGCGCCCGTTTTTATCATGGAAATGGGCGGTCAACTGATCGGGCTGGCTCATATACTATCTCCCCAAACTTCCAATTGGCTGCTACTGGTGCTGGCAACACCAGTCGTGTGGTGGTCAGGATGGCCGTTTTTTGTACGCGGCTGGCAATCGATAACAAACCGCGCACTCAATATGTTCACACTCATTGCGATGGGCACCGGTGTGGCATGGATTTATAGCATCGTCGCAACCGTCGCGCCCGGTCTTTTCCCTGGTATCTTCCGCGGCGAAGATGGTTCGGTCGCGGTTTATTTCGAGGCGGCGGCAGTCATCACCGTCCTGGTGTTACTGGGTCAGGTGCTGGAATTGCGCGCCCGTGAACGCACGTCTGGTGCGATCAAAGCTTTGCTCAAATTGTCACCGACTACCGCCCGCCGTCTTGACGGCGGCGATGCCGAAGAGGAAATCAACCTGGATCAGGTAGTGGCAGGCGATCGATTGAGAGTGCGACCCGGCGACCGAGTGCCTGTCGACGGCCAAGTGATCGAAGGCAACTCCAATATCGATGAATCGATGGTGACGGGTGAATCCATGCCGGTTCGCAAGCAATCCGGGGATCAGGTCATCGGTGGCACCATCAACGGCCAGGGCAGCTTTGTGATGCGCGCGGAAAAAATCGGGCGTGACACGATGTTGGCGCAGATCGTTCGCATGGTATCGGAAGCGCAGCGTTCACGCGCCCCAATTCAACGCTTGGCGGACATCGTCGCCAGCTGGTTCGTTCCGGCAGTGATTGTAACTGCCATGCTGGCTTTCGCCGCCTGGGCGATCTGGGGGCCGCCGCCGGCTATGGCGCATGCGCTGATCGCGGCCGTCAGCGTGCTCATCATCGCTTGCCCATGCGCACTGGGCTTGGCGACACCGATGTCGATCATGGTGGGTATCGGACGGGGCGCGACCGCAGGTGTTCTGATCAAGAACGCCGAAGCATTGGAACGTATGGAAAAGGTCGATACGATCGTGATTGACAAGACCGGTACGCTGACCGAAGGCCGCCCCAGAGTCACGGCAATCCGTCCTGCCAGCGGCAACATCGACGAGAATGAGCTGCTGCGCCTTGCGGCCAGTCTGGAGCAGAGCAGCGAGCACCCGTTGGCTGCCGCCATCGTAGCCGCAGCCAAGGAACGTTCGATTGTGCTCACCAAGGCGGTCGATTTCGATTCGCCGGCTGGCAAAGGTGTATGTGGCAGTGTCGATGGTCGCCGGATTGTGCTGGGTAACGCGAAATTTCTTGTAGAACTGCAAATTGATGCCTGGGTATTGGAAACGCAAGCCGATGAACTGCGTCAGAATGGAGCCACCGTGATCTTCGTGGCGGTCGATGGCGTGATTGCAGGCATGATCGCCATCGCTGATCCGGTAAAGGAATCGACACCTGCCGCTATCGATGCTTTGCATGCCGATGGCATCCGCATCGTCATGCTGACCGGGGACAATCGCACAACGGCTGAGGCGGTTGCGCGGCAACTGGGTATCGACGAAGTGGAAGCGGAAGTGCTGCCCGATCAGAAAGCGGCAATCGTGACTCGATTGCGCGAGCAAGGGCGAATAGTTGCCATGGCAGGCGATGGCGTCAACGATGCGCCGGCTTTGGCCACCGCCGATGTCGGTATTGCCATGGGCACCGGCACCGATGTCGCGATTGAAAGCGCTGGCGTAACCTTGCTGCGCGGCGATCTACTGGGCATAGTCCGGGCACGGCGCCTATCCGAGGCAACCATGCGCAACATCCGCCAGAATCTGTTTTTTGCCTTTATCTACAATACGGCTGGCATACCGATCGCAGCCGGCGTGCTTTTCCCATTCTTTGGCATCTTGCTGTCACCGGTTTTTGCGGCAGCAGCGATGTCGTTATCTTCGGTCAGCGTGATCGGCAATGCATTGCGGTTACACACGATAAAGCTGGAGTAGGCATGGAAAGGTAAAATAACGCTTCCGGATTGTTGATTTTTAAGCGATATAAAACGGATACTATTCAATCTCGGCAAAATTTCAGTTCACAACCCCATAAATCAGGAGACGTAGCATGGCAAAAGTTCTTGTTCTGTATTACAGCATGTACGGTCATATCGAAATCATGGCTCACGTGGTCGCTGAAGGTGTGCGCAGTGTCGAAAATACCAAGGTCGCCGTTAAACGCGTCCCCGAGCTCATGTCGGAGGAGGTTGCGCGCAGGGTCGGTGCAAAGTTCGACCAGGCGGCACCGATCGCGGCGGTGGATGAATTGCCGGATTATGATGCCATTATCTTCGGCACGCCTACCCGTTTCGGCAATATGTGTGCGCAAATGCGCAATTTCCTTGATCAGACAGGCCGCATATGGCTGAATGGCGGCCTGATCGGTAAGGTAGGCAGCGTGTTCACATCCACGGGTACACAGCACGGCGGGCAGGAAACTACGATTACCTCGTTTCATACCACTTTGCTTCATCATGGCATGATTATCGTGGGTGTCCCTTATTCCTGCCAGGAGATCATGAATATGAGTGAAATCACGGGCGGATCACCTTATGGGGCAAGCACGCTGGCCGGCGGCGATGGCAAGCGCCAACCGTCCGACAATGAAATGAAAGTTGCACATTTTCAGGGTGTTCACGTCGCGCAAGTGGCTAATAAATTGTCATCCTGATTCATAGGGGTTTGCTAGAATTTATAAGTTACCCAAGTGGTAAAGTAATCGACTTCCTTAGCCGCGTGTGCGGTTTTCAAAAAATTGCTGGGAAGGAAATGCACATAGCTTGCCAGGACTGTAACCTGCGAAACTGGCTCCCAGGTTAGAACGAATGCAGGTGAGCTGCCCGAGTAATTTTATCGTTGAATTCATCCGCATCAATACGCTCAACTCTTAAAAAGCGTTGTTTTCCAGGTTTTATTCCGCCTTTGACTATCTCCGTTGGCGGTTAAGCTATCGCTCAACATGCGATATGTCCGACGCTGTTTGTCTTTAAAAAGACCGGACATTCAGGTGATTCTGACTTAAAGCTGGAGAACACGATGGCAGGCAATTTTTCTAAATTTGAATTGACGACCGGTTTGGTTGCGTTGGGTAAAAAATTGCCGGTGATCGCGGCACCGGGGAGGAAGAATATTCCTAAAGGCGCCTCCCCTCTGAACAATAGTTGGGTACTGGGTGGTGTCGTGATGTTTTTCACCGTGCTGTTGTTGATGACGTTAACGATCAGTGTGCGTCAGGCCAGACAGAATGCGATCCAGCCGGAACTGGCCGTGCAGTTGCAAATTCAGCATGCGCATATCGCCAATGCTTTACAACAGGCCTTGCTGGGCGAAGCCGGAGCTTTTGCCCGGTTGCGCGACAGCCGCCATCAGTTCAATCGTGACATTACACTGTTATTGCAAGGCGGCTCGTATCGCGGCACAACCGTAGCGGTTGCGGATGATTCATTGGCGCCAAGCTTGCACACTTATTTCAGAAACTGGCAACTGGAAGATCAAAGAATCGATTTGATTCTGAATCAACAGGAACCTCTCATACAGCTCAGCAACAGCATCAAAGCGGTCAATAGCGCGCACAGCCAGCTGGCGCGACGCATGGATGAACTGATCAATCGCATGACGGAAGCCGGAAATCTGCCGCAGGAAATACGCACCGTGGAAACGATCAAAATACACGCGCGCACCGTGGCCAAAAATGTCAAGACGTTGCTGCCGCTCGAATCGCCGCTGGCGGAAATCACTGCGCAACTGGCGCAGGATCACGCGCAAGTTGCCGCGATGATCCAAACCCTGAGTCAGGGCAATCATGGTCTTGGTGCGATTTCCAGCAAGCACGAGGTGATCCAGGATCTGTTATCGCATGCGTATGCGCAGTTGAGAAAATTTGACGAGCATTTACATATCATCCGCAAAGAAATTCCGGTCGCGCTGACGATTGAATCCGCAATCGACGGGATTGTGAACAGTCATGCGGCGATGCAGGAACTGGCCGCAACGCTCGACGAGGAAATGCAGCAGCAAAACAGTCATTCTGCGCTGCTGCTGAATACAGTGGCGATGATCCTGGCGGTGTGTGCCGTGCTGGCACTGATCTTGTTAATCCGGTCGGTGCGCCGCAACGCCTATCATCAGGATCTGGCTAACCGCAACGAAGTCGAGAAAGCGCAAAAAGCGATTGTGACACTGCTGGACGACATGAAGAAAATCGCCGACGGCGATCTGACGGTGCGCACCGACATCACCAACCATATGACCGGCGCGATTGCCGACGCCATCAACAGCACCATCGAAGAACTGCATACCCTGGTGGAGCAAGTCAATCAGGCGGGCGCGCTGGTGGTGAAGGCATCCCATCAGGCGCAGCAAGTTTCGTCCGGTTTGTTAACCGCGGCGCAGCAGCAAACGGATAGAATCGAACAAACCACCCTGGCGGTGGTCGGCATGACGGAATCGATCAGTGAAATATCGGATATGGCGACGGAATCCGCCAAAGTCGCGAAACAGTCATTGGCTGCGGCGGAGAAAGGCACGCTGGCGGTGCGCGAATCGATCGCCGGAATGAACGAAATCCGCACGCATATCCAAGACACCTCGAAACGGATTAAGCGCCTCGGTGAAAGCTCGCAGGAAATCGGCGAGATTGTCGCGTTGATCACCGACATCACCGACCAAACCAATGTGCTGGCTTTGAATGCGGCGCTGCAAGCGACCGCCGCCGGTGAAGCGGGGCACGGATTTACCGTGATCGCACAAGAAGTGCAGCGGCTGGCGGAACGGTCGGCGGAAGCCAGCAAGCAAATCAGCGAATTGATCGTCACCATTCAGGGCGACACGCAGGATGCCATCGCGGCGATGGAGCGCAGCACGCTCGGCGTGGCAAAGGGGGCGAAACGCTCCGACGCGGCGGGCCGGGCGCTGGAAGAAATCGAGCAAGTATCCAAGCAACTGGCGCAGCTGGTCACGCATATTTTTGACGTGACCAATACGCAGACACGGGCGGCGCATAAGGTGGTTGCCAATATGGAAGAAATTCTTCATATTACCCGGCAGACGGCACAAGGAACGCTGAAAACCACGGGATCGATCAAACAGATCGCGGGATTCGCGTCCGAGCTGAAAGCATCGGTATCCAACTTCAAAGTGTGATGCCAATGCCGGTTTCTCTATCGATTGATGGTACAAAAATATGAGCGCGCAACCCAAACTGAATATTGCTTCGATTATCGGGATCAAGGACGGGATTTACCAGGTCTTCGCATTGATCGACCAGAATCTGGAGGTATACAGCCAGCATCCCGGCAAGACCGATCTCGTCAAGGATTGCCGCAGTTATATTCATCAACTGGACGGTTTGCTCGAGATGCTGGGGTTGACCAGCATCACCATCGTCACCGGAAAAATGGAGCAACTGGTCGAAGCGCTGATCAGTAAGAAAATTGAACCCAGTCCGCCGGTATTCGATGCGCTGAAGCAATCCACCAAGGCGTTGCTGTTTTACTTGAACGAATTGATCGACGGCGCGGAAGAAAATCCGCTGCGGTTGTTCCCGGCGTATCGCGGTTTGATGCAGGTGTACGGTTTTGAGAACGCGCCCGAAAGCGATCTGTTTTTCCCCCGTTTAGCGGCCGCACCGGCATTAAAAGCCGAAGCCGTGCATATCGACGCGGCTGCCGCCAGGATCCTGGCCAAACAATTGGGTGTCGAATATCAGGCCGGTTTGCTGAAGTGGCTGCGCGATCCATCGAATCAGGACGGCTTGCGGCAAATGGCGACAGTGGCGGATAAGATCGAGGAATTTCCGGGAACCGCCGAAGCGCGTGCGTTCTGGTGGGTGACGGCCGGTTTTCTGGAAGATTTGCTGCAACTGGACGGCAGTCAAATCGACTTGCCGGTGCGCCGTCTGTGCGGAAAGATTGAACAAACCATCCGCCATCTGGCGGCGGGTACGACCGGCAACACCTCCATCTTAATGCGCGAATTGCTGTACCACATTGCGCACAGCCAATCGGACAGCGCGCGCATCGACGCGATCAAGCACAGTTACACCTGGCCCGGTCAAACCAAGGATCAGGATGCGCCGACATTTGAACAATCGGAAACACTGCGCCCGATACTGGATAGGTTACGCGATACGTTGATGCAGGCGAACGATATCTGGCGCGAGTTCTGTGCCGGACATCAGGAGAGCCTGGTTTCATTATTGGAATACGTGGACTGGCTCAGCCACCAAGCACGGCAAACGGAGTGTGCGCCGCTGGTGAAATTGATCGATGCCATTGGCGATACGGTGACGTATTTGCACGACCATCCGCAGGAAACGAGTGAAGAGCTGGCGATGGAAATGGCCACGGCACTATTGCTGGTTGAAAGCATTATTGACGATTTTTATAAGCTGCCTGACGATCTGCCCTCCCAGATCGATGTGATTGATTCCCGTCTGCACGGCATCACGACGGGTGATATCCAGATCGGTGAATTGCCGCCGGCGCCGACATTCAAAGTGCTGGATGGCAAAACACAGGAAAAAGAATTATTGGCGCAGGTGGCGCAGGAGATCCTGACCAATCTGGCGCACATCGAAAGCATTCTGGATAAATTCTTTTTTGAACCCGCTCAACGTTCGGAATTGCCGCTGCTGCCGGATTTGTTCAAGCAAGTCTCCGGTACCCTCGTCATGCTGGATCTGGAACGTGCGCATACGCTGCTGCATCTTTGCCAAGGTCTGGTTGAGAAACTGTCGAAGCCAGGCTACGAGATTGTCGAAACCGAACAAATTCTGCTCGTCGACGGATTGAGCAGCTTGGGTTTCTACATCGAGGCATTGCGCAGCGGGCAACCCGATAGCCGGCAGATTGTCGAGGAAGCCATCAAGCTGTTCAAGATCGCAGCCAATCCGGCCAATGTAACCAATGCAACCAATGCAACCAATGTAGCCCCGCCGTTGCCAACGGCTACGCCGCCTGCTGCCGCGCTGAGCACTGATGTCGCATCCAGTGCAGAGGCGAGTGCCGCTATCGATCCCGAATTGCTCGGTATATTCCTGGAAGAGGCCGGTGAAGTGCTGGCCGTTATCGCCAGCGATGTGCGTAAATGCCGCATCAATCCGGCCGATCAAGAAGCGCTGGCGAGTGTGCGGCGCGGATTTCACACCTTGAAAGGCAGCGGCCGCATGGTCAAGCTCGATGATTTGAGTGAAGTGGCCTGGAATCTGGAGCAAGTGCTGAATCTTTGGTCAAGTGAAAAAAGATCCGCTTCCGGTCCGCTGCTTGACTTGATTGACCAAGCTTGCCAGGCATACGGCGGATGGTGTGACGATCTGCGCGAACATGGCGTAGCCAAGGTTGATGCGGACGCATTGCTGCGGGCGGCGCAAGAACTGCTAACACGTGCCAGAACCGTTGCAGCACCCGTAGTTCCGGCCGAACCGGCCGAATCAGTTCAGCCGGAACAATCACAATCGCCGCCTGTTGCCGCACCGGCCGGCCGGATCAATCCGGAATTGCTGGCGGTATTTCTGGAAGAAACGCACGACATCATTCCGCACATGGGCGCAAAACTGCGCGCGTGGCGCATGTTGCCGCAAGACGAGGATATCCATCATGCATTGCTGCGTTTACTGCATACCCTGAAAGGCAGCGCGCGCATGGCGGGTGCTTTGCCGCTGGGCGAATTGATTCATGCGATGGAAAGCCATGTGGAAACGGCTTTCCGCGAGCGCAATATCACCGATGCTGCGCTGGATCAGCTGGAAAGCGAATTTGACGCAATCAGCGGCGAGATCGAACAGCTTCAGCGCGCTGAAGATGCTGCGGTTCCAGCAAGCGATGCGCTGACGGCCGCGGCCGTGGCGATCGCCGAACTGGCGCAACCGCCCGCTGAAACGACCGGGCTGCTGCAATCCAAAACGTTGCTGCGCATCAATTCCGAGCTGATTGACCGCCTCGTCAACGATGCCGGAGAGGCCAGCATTCTGCGCTCAAAAATCGAGGCGCAGCTGAACAATTTCAAACAATCGTTGCAGGATTTGACGGACAGCACACACCGCTTGCACGATCAGTTGCGTGAAGTGGAAATCCAGGCGGAAACGCAAATGCAATCGCATCTTGCCCATCAACAGGAAAGCGAACCGGCGTTTGATCCGCTCGAATTTGACCGCTTCTCGCGCTTCCAGGAATTGACCCGGCTGATGGCGGAAAGCGTCGATGACATCATCAGCGTGCAAAAAAGCTTGCGGGCTACGCAGATTGCGGCTGAAGAAGCGGTTGCGCAGCAAGCGGTGATGAACCGGCAGTTGCAGCAATCGCTGCTGCAAATCCGCACCATCCCGTTTAGCAACTATGCCGAACGCTATTACCGTATCGCCCGGCAAGTGGCCGAAGACTTGGGCAAAAAAGCCAGCCTTGAGATTCACGGCGCCGACGTTGAAATTGACCGCAATGTGCTGGAGAAGATCAATCCGCCGCTGGAACACTTGCTGCGTAACGCCATCGCCCACGGTATCGAAGAACCGGCGGAAAGACAGCGGCTGGGCAAATCCGAGACCGGGCAAGTCGAAATCCGCTTGCGTCAGGAAGGTAACGAAGTCACCATCACGTTGAGCGACGACGGCCGCGGCCTGAATCTGCCGCGTATCCGCGAGGAGGCGCAGCGGCTCGGTCTGATTCGCAACGATGCAGTGCCCGGCGATGACAAGGCGATGTCGCTGATTTTCATGCCCGGCTTGTCGACTACCGATTCGGTGACGGGAATAGCGGGGCGCGGCATTGGCCTGGATATCGTTAAGAATGAAATTACGATGCTGGGCGGGCGTATCAGCGTGGAATCCGCTCCCAATCAGGGAACCATTTTCACGATTAACCTGCCGCTGACCTTATCGGTTGCGCAAACGTTGATGGTTCGCACCGGCAGGCAAACCTACGCGATTCCTGCTTTTATTGTCGAGCAGCAACGCGAATTCGATGCGGAAACGTTGCAGAAAATCTACCAGGATCACTGCGTTACTCTCAATGAAAAAACCTATCCGTTTGCGCATCTGTCGCATTTGCTGGGGGAAGCCGGTGTTGTTCCAGAAGCCGCCAAACACAGTCAGGTCTTGTTCCTGCATAGCGGCACCCAGCATCTGGCGGTCCATGTCGACGAATTGCTCGGCAGCAGCGAAGTGGTGGCGAAGAATATCGGCGCGCAACTGGCGCAGGCACCCGGCGTGGAAGGCGCTACCATTACCGGTGACGGCGAAGTGATTCTAATCCTGAATCCGGTGAAACTGATGCAGCGCGGCGATGTGCAACAAGTGCTCAGTACCCCGGTTACCGCACTGGCTCCGGCGAAGAAAAAGAAAACAGCCGCGCCGCCTGTGGTCATGGTGGTGGACGATTCACTGACCGTGCGCAAAGTCACCTGCCGCTTGTTGGAGCGCGAAGGTTGCGACGTGCTGATCGCGAAGAATGGCGCGGAAGCCGCCGATATTCTTCAGGAAACCATTCCGGATGTCATGCTGATCGACTTGGAAATGCCGAAAATGAACGGTTTCGAATTGATCAAGAAAGTGCGTGACAATCCCGCAACGGCGCATATGCCGGTGATCATCATCTCGTCCCGCACTGCGGAAAAACACCGGAAAATTGCCAAGGATCTGGGTGTTGATGTATTTCTTGGCAAACCTTACAAAGAGGATGAACTGCTCGATCATTTGTCCGAATTTATCAGGAAATAGCACCCGTAAAAATAAGGGCCGCATATAGCGGCCCTCTCATTTGGTGCATCTTTCTGCTTGTTAGCGTCCAGAGCACAAATCCCAATATTCTATTGTGGTATATATTCTAATGACAAAGCTCAAGACGATCAATAAAATCATATAGAAACTTTAATCATAGCGGGAGAATACACCTTGCTGCATAAGAATAAGATGAGTTATCGCCTAGCCCTCGATTTAGGATCAACTTCACTGGGTTGGGCGATGATCAGGTTAGATGTCAATCAACAACCTTGTGCAGTCATCAAGGCAGGGGTACGTATTTTTTCAAATGGACGTAACCCAAAAGATGGCTCTTCTTTGGCTGTAACGCGCCGCGAAGCGCGTACCATGCGTCGTCGCCGTGACCGCTTACTGAAGCGCAAAGCACGTATGATGCGTACACTCATAGAATATGGTTTTTTTCCTGCCGAAGAAATACAGCGTAAAGCATTGGAAACCCTCAATCCTTATGCACTACGTGCCAAAGGACTGGATGAGGCGCTTACTCCATCCGAATTTGGCCGTGCATTATTTCACATTAATCAGCGGCGCGGATTCAAGAGCAATCGTAAAACCGATAAAAAAGACAATGACAGTGGCGCATTAAAGACCGCCATTAATAAATTGCGCGAAACACTTAGAGCAGAAAGCTGCCGCACAGTAGGTGAATGGCTGCACAAGCGCAATGAAGCGAATCAAACCGTTCGTGCCCGCTATCGTCAGAATAAAACCATAAAGGATGATGGCAAGACAAAAATTGATAAATATTATGATCTCTACATTGATCGCGCGATGATTGAGCATGAGTTTGATCAATTATGGAAAAAACAAGCGGAATTGAATCCAACCTTGTTTACCGAAACTGCTCGCGCCGACCTGAAAGATGTTTTGCTGCATCAGCGCCCGCTTAAACCCGTCAAACCTGGGCGTTGCACATTCATGCCTGACGAGGAGCGTGCGCCGCTGGCCTTACCCAGCACCCAACGCTTCCGCATATATCAGGAAGTTAATAATCTGCGTATCCTGCGGGAAGGATTGAGAGAAGAATCGCTGACGTTACAGCAGCGTGATGAGCTGATTGCTGCGCTGGAAAAAAACAGTAAGCGTACTTTTACGCAAATCAAGAAATTACTTGGGGTTGGCGGTGCAGTTCAGTTCAATTTTGAGGATCCGAAACGTGAGGAACTCAAAGGCAATACCACCAGCGCTATTCTTAGTAAAAAAGAACATTTTGGTGATGCCTGGTTTGCGTTCGATGAAACCAAACAAGATGCCATCGTGTTGCAATTGATCAAGGAAGAAAACGAGGCCAAGCTTGTGCGCTGGCTGCAAGATGAGACAGGTATTGATGAAAAATGCGCAGAATCCATCGCTAATGTAGGATTGCCAGAAGGCTATGGCAGCTTATGTATAAAAGCACTGGCGCGCATTTTGCCGGAATTGCGGCAGGACGTAGTGACCTATGATAAAGCCGTGCAAGCCGCTGGTTTTGAGCATCATAGCCGGCTTGGTTCAAACACTGAAATTCCCGACATCACCTGCAAGATCGAAAGCATTGATCAGGATTCAGGTGAAATCAAGGAATTTCATGTTCACAAGAAGTTGCCTTACTACGGCGAATATCTGCAACGCCATGTCGGTTTCGGTAGCGGAAAACCAGAAGATTCTGCGGAGAAACGTTATGGCAAAATAGCCAACCCCACCGTGCATATCGGATTGAACCAAGTTCGCCTTGTGGTCAATGCACTCATCAAACGCTACGGCCATCCCAGCGAAGTGATTGTTGAAGTGGCGCGCGACTTAAAACAAAGCAAAGAGCAGCGCGATGAAGAAAGCAAGCGGCAAACCGAGAATCAAAATCGCAACAAGCGATTGCGCACTACCATTGCAGAGACTTTGCAAATTAGTGAAGAGCGTGTCAGGCGCGACGACATTGAAAAAATGATCTTGTGGGAGGAACTTAACCCAAGAAATGCCGCAGATCGCCGTTGCCCGTATTCTGGCACGCAAATCAGCGCTGTCATGCTGTTAAGCGATGAAGTGGAAATTGAACATATTCTGCCTTTTTCACAAACATTGGATGACAGTCTTAACAACAAAACATTGGCACTCCGTCAGGCCAATCGTATCAAGGGAAATCGTACGCCTTGGGATGCGCGGAACGATTTTGCCGCTCAAGGCTGGGACTATGCAAATATTCTCGCCAGAGCTGAACAAATGTCCAAAGCCAAACGTTATCGCTTTGGCGAAGATGGCTACCAACACTGGCTGAAAGACGATGCGGGATTTTTGGCACGAGCACTGAACGACACTCGCCACCTCAGCAAAGTGGCACGTGAATACATGAGCTTGGTTTGCCCCAATACGCGCGTTATTCCCGGCCGCATGACCGCTATGCTGCGCGCGAAATTCGGTCTGAACGACATTCTTGGTTTAAATGGCGAGAAGAATCGTAACGATCATCGCCACCATGCAGTCGATGCCTGCGTGATTGCCGTGACTGATCAGGGTTTGTTGCAACGCTTTGCAAAAGCCAGCGCCAGTGCGCGCGAGCGGCAACTTAATCGTTTGGTAGAGAGAATGCCTTTACCGTGGGAGAGCTATAAGGAACATGTGCAGCGAGCCATTGACGCTATTTGGGTGAGTCATAAGCCAGATCATAGTCATGAAGGCGCTATGCATAACGATACAGCTTATGGCTTACGGGAAAATGGCAAAGTCAGTTTTCATAAAATGGTGGATGGAAAACGTGAATGCATAGAGGATAACCTTAAAGTCATTGAAATTTCCGATGCCAGGGCCATAGATCGGCATGGTTTGTTGTCTACTGGCAAACCAAAGCCATACAAAGGCTACAAAGGTGACAGCAACTATTGCATTGAGATTATTCGCAATGAAAAAGGCAAATGGGAAAGTGAAGTTATTTCCACATTCGATGCTTATCAGTTGGTGCGTGAGCATGGTGCAGCGCAGCTTCGGCGCCCAAATTTAGGTGTCAGCGGGAAACCATTGGTGATGCGATTAATGATCGATGACGTAGTACGTTTAGATGTGGATGGAGAGTCACGCACAATGCGAATAGCGAAATTGAGCGGTAACGGACAGGTATTCATGGCTGACGTAAGCGAAGCAAATGTCGATGCAAGAAATCGCAGTATGGAAGATTCATTTGCCTATATTTCAAAAATGGCAGGTTCCCTACAGAAAGCTAGAGCTCGACAAGTCAGTATTTCGCCTATTGGCGAGCTTCGTGACCCTGGTTTTAAGGGGTAACTCAGATGATAGGTCGCATCATCGAAGTAGCAGATGACCGGCGGCATCTGTTTCTATCGCGCGGTTTCCTGGTGGTAAAAGATACCGAAGGCGAGCGCAAGGAATTGGGGCAAATACCGCTGGACGATATTGCCGCTGTTATCGCCAATGCACATGGTTTGAGCTATACCAATAACCTCTTGGTGGCATTGGCCGAGCGTTGTGCCCCATTTGTGCTATGTGCCGCCAATCACAATGCGGTAGGCATGGTGCTGACGATAGATGGCAACTATCAACAAGCGAAACGATTTGACGCTCAACTTGCTGCTAGCCAACCGCTTAAAAAGCGTCTTTGGGCGGAAGTTGTCAAGTCAAAGCTGCAACAACAGGCTGATGCACTGGAAGCTGCGGGCGCACCATTTATTCCTCTGTCTGCTCTAGTCCGTAAAGTGCGTTCGGGTGATCCGGATAATTTTGAAGCCCAAGGGGCGCGGCGTTATTGGGGACTTCTGTTTGGAGATGATTTCCGCCGCGATCAACAAAGTGATGGCCTTAACGCCATGCTCAACTACGGTTATACCGTTTTGCGCGCAACTACCGCGCGCGCAGTGGTTGCGGCAGGACTGCATCCAACCATTGGATTGCATCACAGCAACGAAGGTAATGCCATGCGGTTGGTGGATGACTTAATGGAGCCTTTTCGCCCTGTAATAGATCTGAAAGTCTGGCAATTATATCGACACGGGGAAACCCAGGTAACACCGGAAAGCAAACGTGAATTGGTAAGAACGCTATACGATGATATGCAAACTGGCGCAGGCGCAACTCCTCTGATAGTTTGTACGCAGAAACTTGCCGTTTCACTAGCGCAAGTTTTTATGGGGGAAAGAAATAAGCTGGACTTGCCTTTGCCAGGATTGCCACTCGACCTAGCTGCATCATTTCAGGAGGATTAACGTGCTATGCTTTCCGGATATCGGCTAATGTGGATCATAGTCATGTTCGATTTACCTGTCGTTGAAAAGGCTGAGCGCAAAGCAGCAACGGATTTTCGTAATACCCTGCTAGATATGGGGTTTGAGATGTCGCAATTTTCTGTTTATATGCGTTTCTGTAGCAGCCAGAGTCAGATTGACACGTATTGCACGCAGGTAGAAAGAAACTTGCCTGTTGGGGGTAGAGTAAATATCTTGCAATTTACCGACAAGCAATACGAACGCATTATTACCTTTAGCGGAAAAGCCAAACAACCGAGCAAAAAACCACCCGAGCAGTATGAACTTTTCTGAATATTATCAAGATTTCTATACTAGTATACACATTAACCTTATTAACAATCATAAGGTTAATGTGCAGCTAGTTTAGCATATTGGGATTTGTGCTCTGGCCGGAACCCCATCCATGTTGCGATCATTCAGCCGATACAGTTTAGCATATTGGGATTTGTGCTCTGGCCGGAACTCGATCAACAGGAGATATGTTATGAATACGAGTTTAGCATATTGGGATTTGTGCTCTGGCCGGAACTATGATGACCGGGCATCGTCACACATACACAGTTTAGCATATTGGGATTTGTGCTCTGGCCGGAACTAATGCTCATGCCATTCGATCAGCATCAATAGTTTAGCATATTGGGATTTGTGCTCTGGCCGGAACTTCCCGATTGAATTGTACAAAGCTTAACATGAAGTTTAGCATATTGGGATTTGTGCTCTGGCCGGAACTGCACGCACCTCTCAAGCCGTAATTCCCTGAGTTTAGCATTTTGGGATTTGTGCTCTGGCCGGAACCTGTACGGCGGATTGCTGAAAATGCAGTCAAGTTTAGCATATTGGGATTTGTGCTCTGGCCGGAA
>CP091134.1:2863656-2873078 GCA_021582535.1 Nitrosomonas sp. | reverse complement strand
GCTCTGAAAAACTACTGCGCTCGTTCAAGCTGCGTTGAAATCAGGCTCAAAATGCTCATTTACTCGATGTAAATTGCGCTTTTTCACCTGATTTCGCCTTGCCTGATCATCGCTCGCTACCTTTTTCAGAGCTTCCTTAGCGTTGTTATGCATTCGCTTTAACTCCGGCAGCCGGAGCGCGAAGCAAAGCCGGCAGAATAATGAGTGTGCAGATCAGGGTAAAAGCCAGTCCCACAGTCAGCAGTATCCCCATACTCGCCGTGCCCAGATGCGACGAGAAGATTAAACTGGCAAAGTCCACCAGCGCTGTCAGCGCACTATAGAAAATGGCCCGCGCAGTGCTGGTATGAATCAGAATTTCACTGACCAGTTCATTATTGATGCTCCGGTACACCATGTGCAGACTGCTGTCGATGCCGAGTCCGAGCAGGAGCGGTAATGCAATGATGTTGGCAAAATTAAACGGAACATCCAGCAGAATGGTAAACGCCGCGGTGAATAAACTCGACAGCAACAGCGGCAATAGCACCAGTAAGGTATATTTAATACTACGCAGTAACACCAGTAAAATGACCACCACACCGATCAGCGCCAAGGAGAATGCCTGAACAAATGCCTGCACTACGGCTTCACCCGCTTCCAGACTGATCACCGGCACACCGATAGCATGTGGCGCCACTTGTTGCACGGAACGGACAAAGCGCCGCAAAGCATCGTTATCGTTAAGATCCTCAACCGGATAAACCGCTAGCCGGTACCCACCCGCATCGCTATGCCAACGGTCTTTAAATGCAACGGGCAAATCGTCCTCATCGAAAATAGTTGCTTCAGTCGCCGTGCGCAAACTTTGCAAAGCCAGCGGCAACATCGCCAGTAAATCGTCTTCAATGGTATACAACAGTTTACTTTTTTCATCGTTGCTGACTTTGTCCAATTGCGCGAACAAATGGGTCAGCGTCGACTTTAATGCACTTACAGTGGCGGCCGATGGATGCTCAGGATGGTTGGCAGCAAACCGTTCCAATGCCGCAACCAATTCCCGTAACGCCTTATATTGCTCGGCCAGAATCGTATCGCTGGTAATCCGGATTTGCGGCGGCGGTGTCGCGGCAATCGGCCCTATCGTCAGCGCCATTTCCTGAATCAGCGAGAATTTCTCTTCTTGTTGCGTCGGCACAAAATCCAATACCGTGACGACTTTGTTCACTTCGGGCAGATCAGCCAGCCGTTTGGCCAACGTTTCCGTTTCCTGCGGATTGTTAGCCAGCACTGCGATATGCCAAGGCGAAAGATCAGGCTCGGCCAGCAATTCCCGGAAAGTCTGAACTGCGCCCCCCTTCGGATCTTGCATATTGAGCAAATTGTAGTCGAATCGCACTTGCGGCAAGATTGCCAGCGCTGCCACCGTAGCCACTAGCGTAACCGCGTACGTTGCTTTGTGCCACTTCAACGAAAACTCCAGCACTTTGCCAACCGAGCTTTTTGCAGCCGGTTTTGCCACCGTTTTTTTCGGCAGATAGCGCAACAATGCCGGACCGATGATGAGTGTGACCAGCAAACTGATGATCATGCCAGTGCCGGAAATGACGCCGAGCTCGGCGACTCCGCTATAATCGGTCGGCATGAAGGCATAGAAACCGATCGCATTGGTGACGGTGCACGCAGTCAAGGCCGCTCCGGCATCACCGCCGGAGATATGGATGGCTTCAGCCGGGGAATGATTGTTTTCCAGAACTTCGCGATAGCGCAGCAGAAAATGGATTGCAAAATCCGCTCCCAGGCCGATATACAGTACGGCAAAGGCGATGGAAATCAGATTCAGATGGCCGACAACCGCGGTGGCAAATGTCGCCGTCAAAATCAATCCCATCAGCAGGCACACCAGCACGTTGAGGATCAGCCCTCCGTTACGCATGGCGAAGAAAAGCACGACGCCGACCAGTACAAACGTGATAATTCCGGCATATTCCATACCGCGCAGCGAGCTATTGAGCTCCTCTTCGGCCAGAGCCACTTCGCCGGTAATGCGTAAGCGGATTGGACTATCCTCTGTGATACCGGCACTTTCCGCTGCGGCATGCAACGCGGCAATGGATTGTTCGGCTGGAAACAGTTGAGAGAAATCAAGCCGCGGCTTGATGATGATGAGTTCCTGGTAAGTGTTTTTTTGCGCTTCGCCGTTGAACATGGTCTGCCAAGATAATGCTCTGGGAGAACCATTCAACCGTGCTTCCAGGGTTGCGTTGACGCCTTTCAATACCGGACGCAATTCGATGCTCCGCCCCTTGTTCAATTCATCCACTGCACTGGTCAGCACATCGGTAAAAGCAGCCAGCGAAGGATCCCGGCTGATGCGTGTGATCAAAGGCTGCGCCGCAGCCAAACTATCGGTAATCCGTTCAAGCTCCGGAATGCTTTGATAAAGCAATCCATTACGCGCGGTAAAATCGTCCACTCGCGGTGAATAAACATCGTAAAAATTGTTGGAATCTTGCTTTAACCGTGCAGCCAGATTCTCGGTTGCCACACGCACTTGTTCCGGCGTGGGTGCATCCAAGACAATGAGAAGCGTATCGATGTCTTGCGGAAATGATTCGTTGTAGCGCTTCAGATTGACACGAAACGGCAAGTCTTCGGACAGCATCTCGGCGGTATCGGTATTCATACCCAGATTGCGCGAGACATAGATGCCGCTGACGATTGCGATCAATAGCGCGGCTAGCAGAACCCACAACGCATACTGATAGGAAAATGTGGTCCAACGCGCAAAAATGGCATGAACACGGCTATGTGAAGTTTCCGCTGGTGTTATCATTGTTCTGAAGAGGAATTGAAACGATCAGTAATGGATATTGCCTGCGCGAAATTCAGGATGCTGGCGGCCATGGGGTTAAGATGCGCCGGCTGATTTTTCGCGCACAATAGGTGGTCAAATTGCACTGAATGATCTTTCAGTTGAATTAAATATGCTGATTTTACATTAAAAACTTAATCTTACGGCAATTAGTCACAGCACGGACTTAACCTTCTGATAATTATCACTCTTCAGTCTGACGCAACACACCGCTATCCGCGGGAGATTCCTACTGTTTTCTGTAGCGGTATTTGAGATACTCAATCACCGGCGGCGTTATCGATAGAATGATGATCGCTAGAATGATGAGTTTGAAATTTTGTTGCACCATGGGCAACTGCCCAAAATAAAACCCGGCATAAACAAACGTTCCGACCCATAGCACGGCACCCACTATGTTATACACAATAAAGGTGCGGTAAGGCATCGTCCCGATACCCGCCACAAAGGGCGCAAAGGTCCGGATGATAGGAATAAAGCGTGCGATGATGATAGTTTTGGTGCCATGTTTCAGATAAAAGGCTTGCGTTTTTTCGAGGTATTCCCGTTTGAAAAAGCGCGAATTCTGCGAAGCAAATACTTTTGCCCCCACCGTTTTGCCAATCCAGTAATTCACAGAATCACCCAGAATACCGGCCAAACTTAAGCCAGCAAATAAGACATGCGGATTAAGCTGAGAGCCCTCCAGCGACGCCAGAGATCCTGCCGCGAATAACAGGGAATCGCCCGGCAGAAGCGGCAACACGACGAGCCCGGTCTCGCAAAACACGATCAGGAAAAGAATGCCATAAATCCACAATCCGTATTCTGAAGCAAGCTGTTGCAAATGCCTGTCGATATGAAGAATGAAATCAATAAGAAACATAAATAATTGCGGGAAGAATGAGAATGTTGGGCATCGGACTCCGGATGGAGAGACATACTTAAACTGGAGAAGAATCCAGTTTGGATAAGTTTAACTGGAAGAACAGAAAAAATCTCCCGGAATATCGCTTTATTTCCGGAAGATTGTTATAGCTACAACGCGATGAGCGCTTTATAGAGATTGAAACAACTAATCGTAATGATCAGAATACCCACGAGTATCAGTAAAGTACGCGCATGAAACTTCTTGCATAAATAAGCAGCAAATGGCGCTGCAAACAAACCGCCGAAAACCAATCCAATAATCAACGGCCAGTGATCGGTTTCCATCAGAAGTGCAAACGCCGCTGCACTGGCTAATGTCAGAAAAAATTCAGCAAAATTCACCGAACCGATGGTTGTACGCGGATCTGTGCCTGTCCCTACCAAGGTTGAGGTCACAATCGGTCCCCAGCCGCCACCGCCCGCTGCATCCATGAATCCGCCAAAACAGGCCAATTTACCGACATGCTGAGGCGCATCCTTGCGAGTGCTCAGTTGCCGGAAAGCTTTACTGAGAATGTAAACACCCAGCAGAACCAAATAAGCGGATATAAAAGGCTTGAATAATGCGCTATTGACATGCGTGACTAATAACGCGCCCAAAATACCGCCCAACACACCCGGCACCAGCAAGCGAGTGAACAATTGTTTATTGACATTACCGAATTTGGCATGCGCAATGCCTGAAACACCCGTGGTAAATATCTCAGCGATATGCACACTGGCGCTGGCGGCAGCCGGACTTGCACCGGAGGCTAATAAAAAAGTGGTTGCGGTAACACCGTAAGCCATACCCAAAGCACCATCGACTACTTGTGCAAGAAAACCAACGGCAACAGCGCTCCAGAAAATCCTGCTATCGAGCGTGCTACTGATAATCTGCCAGCTTTCCCCCAAATCCTGCGCAAGGAAAAAGCGAATGACTAAAAATGCGATCAGTAAAACTAATACAACGACAGCAAACCATACGGCAGCACGCAAAAAAGGATGTGCATCCAGATGGGAAACAGTATCTTCGACAGGCGGCAATCCTAATTGCTGATGTTCCTCATTGACGGGATTGGATGTCAGATCAAGATTGCGTATTTTCATGAGCTTAGCTTTATATAACCTTTAAAATGCGCTGCACTATAGCCGCACCTGAACATAATTTGAAATAATATTTAGTAATATACTTATAGCAATAAGTTAGAGCTATCGCTGGGTGCGGCATCCGGCAAAAATGCGATTGTAGTCAAAGAATACGCTGGAATCGGATTGAAGTTTGTTTGAATCAGATGAAGGAAAAATAAGAAAAACACCGCAAAAACAATGAATTAATCGTTCCTACCACTATCACTGCTATCTTTAATCATATCGGGGGTATCGCTGGCATTTGGCCATGTACTGAACGGAAACGGGCGTTGCTCACTGTTAAAAGTCAGGAAGTTAATGATCTGGTGGATATAGATGCTTAGACTCTGACTGAATCCAAGCAAAAATTCATTCGTTTTCCCGGTCAATATCAACGTGGCAAACTGAAAAAATAAGATACCAATGACCAATGAATTAGAAAATCCGTAAATAAACATGAAGAAAAGCATAAAAAGTCCACGCTGCCAGTTTTCTCTCTTCTGAATTCTTTGTTTAATTTCTTCATTCATTGTACTTTTCCGCAGTTTGATGCAGTCACGTTACACGATCTGCATACAGAAAAACAAGGATACCACTATAGGATTTGCTTGAGTTGAATCAGATAATGCTATTTTTTCGCTTATATGCGAACCGATTTCCAGTAGTTGGATTGCCAGTAAACATGGTCTAACCGGGATATTGTGACACCTTTCTTTTCGGAGGCATGTAGAAATTTATTTTTTTCCAAATAGATTCCAACATGATTTGAACTCGGACCCGTTTTGAAGAATATCAGATCGCCTGCTCTTAAATCGCTCTTCCTGATTTCTTTCCCAACCATCATTTGCATTCTGGTTGTTCTAGGCAGGTGCATTCCAAGTTTTGATTTGAATGTCAGATGCACGAAACCAGAGCAATCGATTCCGCGTTGACTGAGTCCGCCACGCTGATACCGCACCCCTTGCCACTCATTAAATTGGGAATAGAGCGCATTCTTAATGTGGCCGGAATCTGTCGATTTATTGACTGGTGGGCGCGAACCCTGTTTTACCGAAGGTTTTTCCTGAAGGGATCCACAACTCACTAAGAAGCTGATGCCAATAAATATAATAAGCCGAGAAATAATCCTTTTCATTGATAAGGCGCTTTTACTTTATAGTCAATTAAAAAGTAAGTTCTTACAGCGATTATACGCGATTACCGTGTGATCCCATACTTGAGATTTTTGACAAAACAGACCTTGCCATATCTTTTAATGATACAACTTCATTGACTCCACCTGCTGCAATCGCTTCTTTCGGCATCCCAAAAACAACACAGCTGGCTTCATCTTGGGCGAAATTATAAGCGCCTGATTTCTGCATTTCCAGCATGCCGGCCGCACCATCCTTGCCCATGCCCGTTAGAATCACACCGATCGCATTTTTGCCAGCACAATTTGCAACCGAGCGAAATAGCACATCAACCGATGGCCGATGTCGACTGACCAGCTCTCCCTGATTCAATTCCGTCATATAGTTCGCGCCGCTCCGCTTGAGCAATAAATGCGAGTGTCCAGGTGCGATAAACGCATGTCCTGGCAATACCCTTTCACCCCCTTGGGCTTCAACCACAGATATCTTACACAGGCTATTTAAACGATTGGCAAATGATTTTGTGAATCCTTCCGGCATATGCTGAGTAACCAGAATCCCTGGCGAATCAGGTGGCATGCGAATTAGAAATTCTTTGATGGCTTCTGTACCACCGGTAGAGGCCCCCACAATGATTAACTTTTCTGTCGAGGCGATTCGATTCGCAACGGATGGCAGCACTGCATCCGCAGTTGCACTTTTGGTAACCAGCGGGGATACATTTCGCTTGAGTCTGGCAGACTTCGCAATACGGATTTTATTGGCAATTTCACTACCGTATTCTTTTAATCCCGATGCGATGTCAATTTTAGGTTTAGCCACAAAATCAACCGCGCCCAATTCAAGTGCACGGAATGTCACATCGGAACTTTTCTCGGTTAATGTTGAAACCATAACCACTGGCATCGGCCTCAGTCGCATCAATTTTTCCAGAAAATCAAGCCCGTCCATTTTGGGCATTTCAACATCCAGCGTCAGCACATCCGGATTCAATTCCCGAATCATTTCCCGTGCCGCTAGCGGATCAGCTGCTGCCCCAATGACTTCCATATCGGGCTGGCTATTAATTATCTCGGTTAATAGCTTACGAATCAGTGCTGAATCATCAACAACGATAACTGTTATTTTCTTCATAATAAAAACTCAACGTATTTCATGAAACAAGTTCAAGCTAGGAAAATAATTCCACATCTCCACCACTATCAACCTTATGCAGACGCTGCCTATAATCCTTTTCACGCTGGGAAATAGTCGTGTTATGTATATTGCGTAATTTTTTTACCATTACTTTGCTGCTTTTTGGAAAGAAATAGACTTTGCGTGGAAAGATATCAACCAAATCCTGTGCTACGACTTTTATTTTCTCTGTTTGCAGAAACTTCAAGACAAAATCCGCATTCCGTTGCCCGACATTGGCGACTGTCAATCCATCCAGAACGTTACCGCCACCGAATACTTTTGCCTCGAGGTTTCCACGGCGTGCACCTAGCTTCAATAACTGATTGATCAGTATTTCCATCGCATAAGTACCATAACGGGCTGAAGCATTCAACGGACTACCCGCATCCCCCCCGCCATCCGGAAGCATAAAATGATTCATACCACCGATACCGCTATAACTATCTCGAATACAAGCCGCAACACACGAACCCAGCACGGTTACAAGCAGTAAATCCTTATCCGTAACATAGTATTCGCCCGGTAACAACTTAACAGCCTGACTATTAAAACTCTTATCAAAATACAAATTGGTAGCAACTTGATCATCGATGATCTCAGCCATACGATTACCTCTGTTTATTAGCTAACTCATAAACGGTTTTCTCACGCAATTTAAACAAATCAACTGCATGCTGAAAGCTCTCTGAATGACCAGCAAACAACAATCCATCCGGTGCCAGTAGTGGTACAAATTTTCTCAAAATTTTATATTGAGTTTGTTTATCAAAATAAATCATTACATTACGACAGAATATCGCATCGAATGGACCGCGAATCGGCCAGCTTTCATCCAGCAAATTCAGTTGCCGGAATGTAATCATATTCCGCAATTCAGGGCGCACTCTCGCCGATCCGGCGTGATGCCCTTTGCCTTTAAGAAAAAACTGTTTAAGTTTCTCTTTGGGTATTTTTTCTAGCTTATCCAGTGAATAAATACCCAACTGCGCTTTTGCAAGAACATTGGTATCCAGATCTGTTGCTAGAATATGCACTGGGGGTGAAAATGTCTTAAATGCCTGCACCATCGCCATCGCCATTGAATAAGGTTCTTCACCGGTTGACGATGCACTGCACCAGAGTTGAATTTTGCCCTGATTCTTGCGCTTCTCTACATGCTTCTCAAGAATCGGAAAATGATGCTGTTCGCGAAAAAAAGCTGTTAAATTAGTTGTTAAAGCATTTGTAAATGCTTCCCACTCTTCAGGATTTCCACGTTCCAGAAAATTAAGGTACTCGTTAAAACTCGTCAGACCGTTGGCACGCAGACGCCGGGCAAGTCTGCTATAAACCATATTTTGTTTGCCTTTGGAAAGTGAGATGCCTGCATGGTTGTATATCAGTTTTCTGATACGTTCAAAATCAGCCTGAGTAAAAACATACTCACGTATCCTGCTATCAGAGCTTTCATCACCACCCAAAATCATTTCCATAATATATCCATTTGAATTCTAATAAATACTGCTTTACTGTCACTCCTTGCAGTATCAGACCCTGGAGCCTCACCACTTTTTTATCAGACAGAATGTATTAATACATTGAATAAACAACGATATAAAATTGGTTATAGCTATTGTTACCATGGAGCAGATAATTCAAAGGCATAATCTTTAGCCAGTAGCGAATTTTGCGCCCAATTTCTTACAGCTTTCTTCAGTCCTATGCGTAAACCAGTAACTTAACAATCACCAATTACCTGCTTCGTTTCTGCTCAATATTTCCGCTCGGGAGCAATTATTCTCTAATTGATTGTTTGCTCTATTAGCCCCATGTCGCTGCTGCTCATCATTTTTTCGATATCGATCAATATCAGCATGCGTTCATCGACTGTCCCCAGTCCCATGATATATTCCGTATCAATCACCGATCCCAATCCCGGGGCTGGTCGCATTTGTTCCAGACCCAGTGTGATTACATCCGACACGCCATCCACCACAATCCCCATCACCCGGCCAGCCACATTCAAAATTATCACTACGGTAAATTGATCGTACGTCGCACTTCCCAACCGGAATTTAATCCGCATATCTATGATCGGTACGATTATTCCTCGCAAATTAACCACACCCTTGATGAATTCAGGAGCGTTCGCTATCTGCGTTATGGCGTCATAACCTCGTATCTCTTGTACTTTAAGTATCTCTATCCCATATTCCTCACTACCTAGCCGGAACGTCAGAAATTCATTCGCCATTTGA
>CP091134.1:2859227-2863556 GCA_021582535.1 Nitrosomonas sp. | reverse complement strand
TCCCTCTGCCCATCCAATCCTCTACCAACAGGCAGATACCCTCCCCTAGACTACTTAGTCACCTCAACACTGTCAAGGGATTTTAGCTGACATGGTAACGTAGGAATAATTAGCATTAATCTTATTCGCTGATTTTGATTTAAAAAATCAAATTGCACCGCTTGATTCAACCATAACCTAAGCAGTGCAATAGCGTGATCCGGCTTCCAGCAATAGAAGAAAGCCTAGTCCCAGTTTACGCTGAAGCTTCCGATGCCTTCTTGCGGCGCACAAAATAGAATGCGGCGCCACCGCCAGCGACCACGACTAATACAGCAATTTCCATCATGCCAAGACCGCCGCCATGACTGCCATGACCACCGCCTTTACCAACACCTAATGGAATTTTAACGACTGTTTTGACATTACCTGCGTCGTCTTTCTTTTCCAGTTGTATTGCGTACTGACCTATTTCCTGGATATTGGCTGCTACCACAATAATTCCGGAGTTATGCTTTTGCGCGGGCATATAAACCAGGCCATGTTCTGCAGCAGCATGTCCTGCATGCTCGTCATGGTTCATTTCTTCGTGTCCTGCATGATCGCCTGCATCTGCTGTTTTCTGCTCAGCCGGTGCGGCTGCCTTGGCGCCATGCCCTTCATGTCCATCCTTAACCAAACGAACCGCCAAAGGAATTTCGCGTGCTTCATGCGGCAATTCAATAGTCAAATTGACTTTGCCGGTTTTCGGCAGATTCTCGCAGAATGAATGCATCGGTGGTATGCCGCCTTCCGGCACTTCATAAGCACTGAACGTTACCGGGAATTCGCCGGTTTTGATCGTACAACCGCCAGCATCGTGATGACCTTCGTGAGCGAGCATTAACTGCGCATACGACGGTAGCGCTATAAAAGATGCCAATACTGCACCGCCAAATTTTGCTACCCAACTACTTTTAGAAACTACCTTCATATTTTCTCCAATTGATTATCTATATGCTTATTACTCATTTATGTATGCCCAGAAACTTCGCCCGAACAACTTAGCGAGGGATTGTATAACAAAAAATTTAGAATATTAATCGAAATGAAAACTTTTCGCCGCTCAGCTGTTGGATAACCGCTCATCCAGAAGCTCAATCCAGTGCTTGACCGATAATGCGGTGCCGGTTTGCAAATGCATCAAACAACCGATATTCGCAGTGGCTATCTGATCGGGTTTGCCCGATTCCAGTGCTGTCGCTTTATTTTTCAGTAACTGCTGCGAAAGCTCCGGTTGCAGGATTGAATACGTACCGGCTGAACCGCAGCACAGATGCGCATTGGGCACAGCCGTCAAATCGAAACCGGCGCTGTGCAGAATTTTCTCGACTACGCCGCGAATCTGCATACCGTGCTGCAACGTACAGGGGGAATGAAACGACAATTTGGTCTTTCCAGCATGGGCACGCTGTTGCGCGAGCAATTGCTCGATCTTACCCAATTCCGCATGAACGATTTCGCCAATGTCCTTGGTAAGCGCCGAAACCTCAGCGGCTTTCCCGGCATAGACCGGATCATGCTGCAAAAAATGCCCGTATTCTTTCACCGTCACACCGCAGCCGCTGGCAGTGACCACAATCGCGTCGACTTCCTTCCGTTCCACCCAGGGCCACCAGGCATCGATATTGCGGCGCATGTAATCAAGTCCGTCCTGCTGCGCATTCAAATGGAAAGCCACGGCCCCGCAACACCCGGCGTTTTCCGCTTTCATTAGCGAAATTCCCAGATGATTCAGTACCCGCGCGGTGGCGGCATTAATATTAGGCGCCAATGACGGTTGCACACACCCATCCAACACCAGCATTTTCCGGGTATGACGCGCTTCGAGCCACGCTTTGGCGGAACTGATTTTAGGCGGAATTTTTCTTTTTAAACTCTGCGGCAAAAACGGCCGCACGATCTGACCTGCCTTGAACAAAGTATTAAAAACCCAGGCGTTGGGCAGTACTTTACGCAATGTAAAGCGTAACACTTCCGATTGTGCATCGCGTTTCACTTGTTGTTCGACCATAGCACGGCCGATATCGACCAAAGCGCCATAGCGCACACCGGACGGGCACGTCGTCTCGCAAGCGCGGCACGTCAGACACCGGTCCAGATGCAATTGGGTTTTTTGCGTAACCGGTTGTCCTTCGAGCATCTGTTTCATCAAATAAATACGCCCGCGCGGACTATCCAGCTCATCGCCCAGAATCTGATACGTCGGACAAGTCGCCAAGCAGAAGCCGCAATGCACGCAACTGCGTAAAATGGCATCGGCTTCTTGGCCTTGTGGAGAATTTTTTATAAAATCAGCAAGCTTGGTTTGCATTTAAATCTCGGAATAGAGTCGTCTGGGATTGAAAATCCCTGATGGATCAAATTTCTCTTTCAGCGCGCGATGAATTTTCATCATGCCGGAAGGTAAAGGATGGAACACGGAAATACCTGACTGATTGTGACGAAACAACGTCGCATGACCGCCCGCTTCTTTCGCGGCGGCACGAATAGCTTCAGCGTCTTCTCCGCCACCAGTGCGCAGCCAGCGCAAACCGCCATTCCATTCCAGCAACTGTTTTCCCGGCAGCAATAAAGGCGGCGTTGCCGATCTGATCGACAAGCGCCATAGCGGTTTGTCCGGCCAGAAAAAATCATGCGTATGTTCACGCACCGATCGCCAAAACATATCATCGTCTTTCAGCGTTTCGCCGCCCAATGTCACTTGTGCCGCACGAACCGCCGGTTCGGCGCCGGAGAGTCTGAGAAACAGCCTGCCATCGGTATAACATGTTGCCGAAACCGGCAGCGGTTTACCCGCCCATTGGTTCATTTTTTCGATCGCAGCCGCTTCATCCATTGCCATGCCCAGCGTCAATCCGGCCGCTGGTTTGGGTAAAACTTTGAGCGAAACCTCGAGCAACACACCGAGCGTGCCCAGCGATCCCGCCATCAATCGGGAGACATCGTAACCGGCGACATTCTTCATGACTTGCCCGCCAAAATGCAGATCCTTGCCTTTCCCATCGAGCATGCGCACGCCCAGCACAAAATCGCGCACACTACCGGCCGCAGCACGGCGCGGGCCGGACAGTCCGGCGGCAACACAGCCACCCAAGGTAGCGGCCGCGCCAAAATAAGGCGGTTCAAACACCAGCATCTGACCATGCTGATCGAGCACAGCCTCCAGATCCGCCAGCCGCGTTCCGGCGCGTGCTGTGATCACCAGTTCGGTCGGTTCGTAATCGACGATACCGTGGTAATCCGTCATATCCAGCAATGTACAGTTCTGATCCATGGGATTACCGTAGAAATCCTTGGTACCACCGCCGCGAATCCGCAGCGGCGTTTTTTGTTCAACCGCGGCACGGATAATTGCTTGGTATTGATCGATCGTAGTCGGCATGGCATTCAAAAACGCGGCAATTCGGCAAACTTCTGTTCACCACGATGCACATGCATCGCCCCCAACTCCGCGCAGCGATGTAATTCAGGAACAGCTTTGCCCGGATTGAGCAAACCCGCCGGATCGAACGCCGCCTTCACGGCATGAAACATGGCCAGTTCACCGCTGCCGAATTGTGAACACATCTGATTGATTTTTTCCATTCCCACGCCATGTTCCCCGGTGATCGTGCCACCGGCATGAATGCACATTTCCAGTATCTTGCCGCCGAATTCCTCGGTTCTTTCCAATTCGCCCGGCTTGTTCGCATCGTACAGGATCAGCGGGTGCAAATTGCCGTCGCCGGCATGAAATACGTTCATGCAGCGCAATCCATAGGCTTGCGAAAGCTCCTCGATACCGCGCAGCACACCGGCTAAATGCTTGCGCGGAATGGTGCCGTCCATGCAGTAATAATCCGGCGAGACCCGGCCTGCGGCGGGAAAAGCCGCTTTACGGCCAGCCCAGAATTTGAGCCGCTCGGCTTCGTTATGCGAAGTGCTGATGTTAATCGCGCCGCTTTGCTGCATGATGGCATTCACCCGCTGGATTTCATCCGCCACTTCCTCGGCGCTGCCGTCCGATTCGCACAGCAAAATCGCCTCAGCATTCAGATCGTAACCGGCGTGCAGGAACTCCTCCACCGCATGAATCGTAATCTTGTCCATCATTTCCATACCCGCCGGAATGATGCCCGCACCGATGACATTCGCCACCGCGCTACCGGCTTTCTGCACATCGTCAAACGCCGCCATCACCAGTTGCGCTTTTTCCGGTTTGGGAATCAGTTTGACGGTGATTTCCGTGACGATGCCGAGCATGCCTTCGGAGCCCGTCATCAGCGCCAGCAAGTCATAACCCGCGCTGTCCAGGCTATCGCCGCCGAT
>CP091134.1:2842189-2859127 GCA_021582535.1 Nitrosomonas sp. | reverse complement strand
TCGCGCGGGGTATAGCCGAAAAAAGCGGCATCGAAGCCGTCGACCCCGGTTATCTCCGCACTGGCTTTGATGTAATGCGGATCGGTCAATGCTTCCGCGGATACACCGCGCTCAAGCAATTCCTGATCGGTAAAAAACCGGATCGACTCGACACCATCCCGCAAATTGCGCCAGAACGATTCGGCATTGTCGGCGCCCGGGAACCGGCACGCCATACCGATCACTGCAATATCGATGGACGCGGTATCGGTCAATTGTTCGGAAGTATCCATTAATTTATTTTCTCCAATTTCTGTTTTCTTGGCAGGAAAGCACTGCGTTGCCGCTGTGCCCGTTGTAAATGACGCGGCAAGGATGAAACCGGATGTATTTCACCTTGCCCGAGAAATCTGGCCAGACTGGCTACCGTGGTGTATTTGAACAAATCGACAATGGCCACCGACACGTGCAGTTCGGCTTCCAGACTTTGCTTGACCTTGATCAGCAACAGCGAATGACCGCCCAAATCAAAAAAGTTATGGTGCAGACCCACTTGCGGAATATGCAGTACCGCCGCCCAGATTCCGGCAATCTTCGCTTCCAGATCGTTTACCGGCGGATCGTAATCGGGCGCATCCGAGTGATCCGCTACGGGCAGCGCCTGCCGGTCGATCTTGCCGTTTGGCGTGAGCGGCAGCGTATCGAGAAAAACGATCACCCCCGGCACCATATAGTCCGGCAGTACCGCCGACAACGCCGCTTTCAACGCCGGCGCATTCCTGTGCCCGGCATCCGGCATACCGACATAAGCGATCAGCCGCAAACCGTGCGGGCCGTTCTGCGCAATCACGGCAGCCTCGCGCACATGATCCAGCGCCAGCAATTGCGCTTCGATTTCACCCAGTTCGACGCGAAAACCGCGCAGCTTGATTTGCTGATCGGCACGCCCCCAGTATTCCAGTTGACCGTCACTACGCCAGCGCACCAGGTCACCGGTGCGGTACAGGCGTCCTCCCTGCGGATCGAACGGATCGGCGACAAAACGTTCGGCGGTCAGCCCCGGCCGGTCGAGATAACCGCGCGCCAAACCTGTGCCGCCGATATAGAGCTCCCCGATGGCACCGGAGGGCGCGAGATTCAATTCCGCATCCAGCACATAGGCGCAGCGCTTGCCCACCGGTTGGCCGATCGGCATGAATTCGCCATCCAGTTGCGCTGACAAATCCTGTCCGGCATCACCGGCCCACGCGGTCGGTGTGATGACTGTCTCGGTCGGACCATAGGCATTAACCAGCCGCGCTTGCCGGAATCGCGCGCGCGCTGCGGCAACGTCAGCGGTATGCCAGGCTTCGCCGCCGACGACGCAAACCCGTACCGGATAGTCAGCCCCTTCCAGCAACGGCAGGAGCATGCGTAAATAGGCCGGCGGCAAATGCAAACGATTGATGTGCTGCGTCGCGATGAGCTCGGCAAATCCCTCGCCTGCCAGTTGTTCCGGAGAAGACAATACCAGAGCAGCGCCCGCCATCAACGGTGTCATCCATTGTTCCGCAGCCGCGTCGAAGTTGATGGAAAAAAACATCAATTCCCGGTCACCGGCACGCACATCATAAACCGGCTCGATGGCGGCCAAATGCATGGCCAGTGCGCCATGCGCCACTGACACCCCCTTCGGCCGGCCGGTCGATCCCGAGGTATAAATGATGTACGCCAGATTGTCCGGATGCAGTGCAACCAGCGGATTGTTTGTATCGCCTGCTGCGGTAATCGCATGATCGAGCTCGACTACGGTCAGACCATCCCCTGCCGGCAGTTTTCCGAAAAATTGCGATTGAGTCAGCAGCAAACGAATACCGCTGTCCTTGATCATGTAATCCAGCCGTTCCTGCGGATACTCGGGATCGAGCGGCACATAGCAGCCGCCAGCCTTCAGTATGGCCAGCAACCCGACCGGCAAGGCGACTGAATCGCGCGCCACGGCAATACCCACGCGCACTTCCGGTTGCACGCCCAGATCGATCAAGCGATGAGCCAACCGGTTGGCGTGGTTATTCAGTCCGGCATAACTGAGTTGTAACGACGGGGTAACGATTGCAACCGCATCGGGATGCTTTTCGGCTTGCATCTCGAAACGCTGCTGTACCGGTGAACCGTGCGTGAAATTCGCATCCGGTTTTCCTCGGGCGTGCAGCAAGCGAATTTCGGCTTCATCCAGCAATGCGATCTCGCCGATAGCTATTTCAGGATGCGCAGCGAGTGCCCGCACAATGCGCAGATACTGGCTTGCCATCCGCTCCACCGTCGCCTGATCGAATAAATCGGCCGCATAAATGCAGTGACCGCTGAGCTGTCCATCGGGTGATTCGACCGTCTCCAGGCGAAATTCCAACTGACCGTCGGATTCCGGTAACGCATACCCGCTGGCCTGCAATCCCGTGTACTGCTGCAACAGCCGGTAATCCAGTTGCACATGATTCAACGTTACTTGAAACAGAGGACTGTGCCGCAAATCCCGTTGCGGCTGGAGTGCTTCCACCAATTGCTCGAACGGCAAGTCCTGATAGTCCTGAGCGTTGATCGCATCTTCGCGCACCTGCAGCAGCAATTCATCGAGCGTCATGCGCCCATGCAAGCGCCCGCGCATGACCTGGGTATTGACGAAAAACCCGATCAGCGATGCCGTCTCGATCCGGTTACGATTGGCAACCGGCACACCAATCCGGACATCCGATTGGCCTGTGTGACGGTACAGCAGTATCTGCAAAGCGGCGAGCAGCGCCATGAATAAGGTGATTTCCCTCGCTGCCGACAACTGCCGCAACGATTGCACGGCATCATCCGGAAAATCGAAGCGGTAGCGTGCAGCGCGATAATGCGTCACCGGTTTTCTGGCATGATCGACCGGCAGGCGCAGCACGTCGTGTTCCGTGCCCAGGTAATTCTTCCAGTAAGCCAGTTGCCGGTCTTTTTCGCCTGCATCCAGCCAGCGCATCTGCCATTGCGCGTAGTCCGCATACTGCACCGGTAACGCCGGCAGATTGACCGGCCGTTGTTGCACGTGCGCCTGATAACCGGTTGCCAGTTCATCCAGCAGGATTTGCAGCGCAGCAGCGTCGGAAATGATGTGGTGCATCACGATTACCAGAATTTGCTCGTGACTGGTTAACCGAATCACCGCAACCCGCAGCAAGGGGTCGCGAGTCAAGTCGAATGGCTGCGACAGCAAGCGCGTAACTTCCATTTGAATACGCCGGTCGTGTTCCGATTGCGGTATCGTTGTCAGGTCAATCTCCGGTATTGGCAACTGCAGCGACGGCAAAATCACCTGTTCCACGATACCGGTGCCGCCAATGCCGTAATTCGTGCGCAGCGCTTCATGCCGTTCGATCAAATCATTCAAACTGACGCGCAGCGCATGCAGATTCAGTTCGCCCGTCAGGCGGACCGCATGCTGAACATGAAAAGCGGTACTGCCCGGGTCGAGTTGCCATAAAAACCATAATCGCTGCTGACCGTACGACAAGGGTAACGTACCGGTGCGTTCGCATTTGGTGATTCTGTATTCATCGTTGATTCTCCCGCCTTGCACTCCCCGGTTCGCGATCAGTTGGCGGATGATCGCCGTGCATTCATGCAATCGCGGATTTTGAAACAAATGGCGCGCAGTAAAAGGAATTTGCCAGTGATCGCAAATCCGGGCAACCGCCTGAATCGCTTTGAGTGAATTGCCGCCGGCTGCAAAGAAATGATCGTCGCGGCTCAATCCGATACGACCCAGTATCGCTTCCCAAATGAGTACGGCTTCACGCTCGGTATCATCCTGAAACGATTGCTCCGGCCGATTGCCGCCGCCGCGCACGAAACGGCCGTACTCATAGATTGCATAAGCATCCAGCGAGCGAGCGATCCAGCCTTGCCGGCACGCGGCACGTTGCAACTTTCCACTCGAAGTTTTGGGCAATGCGCCGGGGTTCAGCAGTACGGCAACCGACAGAGATTCATGACAACTGGCGCTGACAGCTTCTGCAAGCACTTGCACCAAAGTTTCCGCGCTGACCAGTTTTTGCATATTGCGCGATATTTCGGCGGCGACACCAATGCCTTCGCCTTCTTCGCTCTCCACGGAAAACACCGCAACCCGGCCTTTGCGCACTGCGTCGACTTCGTCTTCGATGATCAGTTCGATATCCTGCGGATAAATGTTTTGTCCGCGGATAATGATCAAATCCTTGAGTCTTCCCATGAGATAAAGCTGCCGCGCGTGTATGAAGCCCAGATCGCCGGTGCGCAGCCAGCGCGACCCGTCATGCTGCACAAATGCTTCCGCGGTTTCTTGCGGGCGCTGCCAGTAACCTTGCGCCAGACTGTCACCGCTGGTCCAGATCTCGCCAACCTGACCGTCCGGCAATGCAATACGTGTCTCCGGATCGACAATTCTGACGGCATGACTGGATGCCGGGAAACCACAGGCAACGACCGGAATGCCTTGTTCGGATCGCTCCGCTCTGCCTTGCGCCAGCAATTCAGCTGAGAACTGCTGCGCTTTCATGCCTTCACCGCGTACCCCGCCGGTCACGAACAGCGTGGCTTCCGCCAAGCCGTAGCAAGGATATAGGGTTCCCGCAGGAAAACCGGCCGGTTCGAAGCGCTCGACAAAGGCACGCATGGTGTCTCGCCGTACCGGTTCGGCGCCGCAGAAGGCAACCCGCCAGCAGGACAAATCCAATGTCTGCAATTGCGAATCTCTGATTCGATCGGCGCACAGCTGAAAGGCGAAATTCGGTGCACCACTGACCGTGGCACGATAGCGCGAAATGATTTCCAGCCAGCGTACCGGGCGCTCGATAAAAAACTTGGGTGTCATCAGGATTACCGGCACCCCGCGGTGAAGCGGCTGCAACAACCCGCCGATCAATCCCATATCGTGATACAGCGGCAGCCAGCTGACAAAAATATCGTCGGCAGCGATCGACATGCCCTCTTCAAACGCCCGTGCATTGACCATCAAGTTGTGGTGACTGACCATGACCCCTTTCGGAATGGCCGTTGAGCCCGAGGTATACTGTAAAAAAGCGATATCCTCGGCTTGCGGTTCAAATGCCTGCCAATCCAGCGCACGGTTGCCATCGACAGTATCGACGGTCAATACCGGAATACCGCTTAGTTGCATCGTGTCGGCATCATGCAGCAAGGATACGCCGTCACGGGTGGTCACGATGCATTGTGCCCGGGCGTCCGCAGCGATCGCCAGCAATCTTGCCATATGCTGTTCTTTTACCGCTTCCGGTGGAAATACCGGCACTGCGATTGCTCCGGCATATAGGCATGCAAGGAAACCGATCACATAGTGCTCATCGTTTTCCATCAGCAACAGCACTCGCCCGCCTGGCATCACATGGCTCTGCAATTCTGCTGCGAAGGCCTTGGCACGCTGATCAAGCTGCCGGTAATCGAAGCGCTTCTCCTGCCAGCCGCCATTCACTTCGGATACGGTTATCAGTGCGGTATCATCGGGTCTTGTCAAAGCCAATTTTTGCAGGTGTGTTACCAGATTCACCGGAAAATCACGATTCGGAATCAATCTTGTGTTCATAACAATTTTTCTGGAGTTGCCTTATTGATAGGAAATGATCCATATCCTCGGATATGGGATATTAGGAGTACCCTGTTTCATGGTGACCATCACGGATCAGTGAACCAAAGCCAGCGCCGCAGCGTAATCCTCCGGGACTTCGATTGGCCAGGCGCGGATATTTCCCCAATCCGGATGTTCATGCGCGATGCAGTAACGACTACCAGGTTCAGGCAACACGGAAATGTCCTGCAGATTCTCCGCAATCCCCAGCCCCAGAGCTTTCAAGACTGCTTCCTTCGCCACCCATAGATCAATGAATCGCTTTTCCGGCCAACATGCCCGGGTACGTTCCAGCGGAGACAGTACGCAATGAATTAATCCGGTGACATCGCGATTACAGCGTTCGATGTCAATTCCGACCCTGCCCGCTGAAGATAGGGCAATCAGCGCAAAGCTGCCGGCATGCGAGAGATTGAATTGAATTTCGGCATGCTGAGCCAAATAAGGTTTACCGGAAGCGGTGATTGAGATGGTTAAACGACCGGGCAAGGTACCGACACGTTCGGCCAGCAACCGCTTCAGTGCAGCACGCGCCGATACGAAGCGGATCCGGTCTTGATAGTGATGAAAACTTCGCGCCCGGAGTTGTTCTGCTGCGCTAAGAAGTGGCCAATCGTGCGCCAATTGTGCTGAGGTAAATGCGAATTCGAGTAACCATGCATCGATATTTTCCGGTACTGCCTCAAGCCGTTGCAAAGATGTCACACATCACCCCTTCTTGGCTCTCGAGCAATCGTTTCTTCACAACATGGATGAACCATTCTTCCGATTGCCGCAGAAAGAAATGTCCGCCGTCAAACCAATCGAGTGTAAACATTCGACTGCCTTCCTGTTGCCATAGACTCAGATTGTTCGCACCAATCGTATCCGATCTGCCGCCGAAACAATGAATCGGAACAGGAAGAGGGTCATGTTTTATGTATTGAAAACTGCCACATACGCGGTAATCGATCCGTAGCAAATCCAATGTCATGGCCAGCAATTCCGGATTGTTGAATACTTCCTCGGGTGTTCCGCCTTGCTTACTCAAATCTGCGATCAATGCAGCTTCCGTGCAGATTTTGCGATAGCGCTGACTATCCTGCCGCGCCGGAGCTGCACATCCCGAAACCATCAGCGCGTCAGGCAAGCGAGCTTTCAATTGATGCAATTGCTGCGCGATCCCATAAGCCAGCAGCGCTCCCATGCTATGACCGAGAAGCACGTAACTTCCCTGTACCGTTAATGCAATTTCCCGGCTCAGGATGTCAACCAGCATCCGGTAGTTTTCCTGCGGATTTTCGCCCAAACGGCTACCGCGACCCGGTAATTCCACCGGGATTACTTCGATCCATGAAGGCAGCAATCTTTTCCAGCGCAAATACATCGTCGCACTGGCACCTGCGCACGGCAAACAATAAAGTGTTAACTGATTTGACATGCCGATACGCGCTTACGATGCATTGTCCATGAATTGCCGCAGACTGAGCGGACGCATGTCGATCCAGACATCCTCGATATAACTCAGGCAGGCTTTTTTATCGCCCAGAAATCCGGTGTCCCGCCAACCGCCCGGAATCGCTTTCCATTCCGGCCACAGTGAATATTGCTCTTCGTGATTGATCAATACCCGGAACACACCATCTTCACGATCGAAACAACTTGTCATTACTTTTTCCTTATCAAGATTCAATCATTACATTAATGAGAATAAGAATGCTTCTTATTTCACTAGACGAATCAATTCAGGAAAAATCCAAGAAATTTATAAAACTTTTATACGTGATACGATTTTTATGTTTTGCTGGACAATATTTCTTTGCAATGACGAGTAGCTGTATGAATCAGAATGTTTACCAACGAAGCGGATATATTGAGTTCTTCCGCAATCATGCGATGTGTGTATCCTTCAATTCTATATAGCTCAAAAACCCTTTGGGTTCGATCAGGAAGCTTACTTAACGCTTTCATTACCAGATTCAAATCCTGGTAGTGCATCAGATAGGCCTCCGGAGTTCGCAGCTTATCAGGTACTAACAAGCCTTCTTCCTCGTTATCAAATAGATCTAGTTCGAATATATAGCGACGGTATTGATCAATCGCCATATTCCGCACAGTCCGAAATAAATAGGCAATCGGTTGCTTTACCTCTACTTTATTATCGGAACACTCACGAATCTTGAGATAAGCGTCGTGAACAACATCATCAGCTTGATCCCAGTCGCGCAAAATCTTGAATGCAGCGCGACGCAATTGCGCTCGATGCGCAATAAATAAGGCATTCATTTGCAAAATCCACTCACCTTCTGAATTCATCATAAAGAATCAGTGAATTTGGAATTAACGCGGAAGCAATTTGAAGTGATTTAAAGTTGCTGCGAGAGTGTATCGAATGAATGGCGTGATTATGATGATTCGCGGTATTAGCTTTCGCGTATCAATAAAGATTAGCCAATAACGCAACATTAAGGTTAACCAATTAAATTTATTTGATTTATTTCTTACAACCATTGCGCTATCTCCAAAAATATTATGTGATAGCTGGCTGACAATTAAGTAGGATTTTGTTGGCTGGCTAGAAAAGTATTTTTTGCATAAACAAAAGTATCAAATTTTCTTCGCATTACAATAAAGCTCGCTTAGTGAGATTATCTGAGTAATTCTTAAATCTGATATCAGTAATGATAATTATTATCATCCATATTGTAAAGTATTGGTATTGAGAATTTCTTGATACTCAAAATAAATAACCCCGTCGCAAGTAGCTGGGTAATTTATTCCAACTTTGCTTTGCGCACAAATCACGGGCAGCATCCCCGGCCAAGCGCTTCTTCCCGGCTTCCAGAAATTCCTTTAACCAGCGGTACTTCGCCTCGAAGACCTTCCAGCACGATGCGAATCTTTTCTTCTGCTGAATAATTGCGGCGGGTGGCACGGCGTATATTGCGTACGGTTTTCTCGGCACTGCGGTTTTGATTGGTCTGCTCTGTCATCATCGTCCCTTCTATTTAGGGTTACGATGAGCCAAAACTCTCTCTTATGTAATCAACCTAGTTTGTCCAACTTCGCTGACGGGATACAGCCATTCAGGAATGGTGCTATTCAACTTCGATCTGCACAAAACTGGCAATGGCCGTTACATTCGGGTAAGGCGTTCGGGTGGATCGGACGAGTTCTGGTTTTCCTCTGTGGACTTGCCTGCCCTGTTATTTATATGACAGGCGTTATTCGATGGTTACAAAAACGGCAAGTGCAACAAACAAAAATCAAACGCATGAACCAAAGCAGTCATTAATATGTAATGGAAACCACTCCTGCAGACCACATCGATAAGGGCTTAACCCTACGCGTTCGCACGTACAGATAAATTGGAAATATTGCACTAAGATGATGTCTCACCATTTCAGAACAGTACCGCACCAGCCAGCGCCGTTCGTTGTGCGTAGCCGGATGGCTGGAAGAGTTTAAACCCAGTGCGCCTTTTCTTACTCCTAACCCAACTTCTTGGGCGCGCTGGGATCCTTATGAGCAGAACTGTGCAACGGATCCTATGCCCCTCAAGACTGTGCATAGTGCCGACCCAGTTCTGCTCACCACTTCCGCAAAAAATTTTATTCAGCGAATTTTTATTGATACGATGGACTCTATTATCTATACACGTCATTAAAAACATCGGGGGTAAGCAATGATTGAGCTTCTGGGGTGGATCGGTCTGGTGATTTCTTTTGCATTGATGATTTACCATCAATACATGCACTCTAATTATGAAAAGACCTATGAATACATTAGTAAAAGATACGCCAGCAAAGTAGACAACATCAAATTCCCTTCCAAGGATGATCATTTGAGGGATGCTAAGAAATTTTCATACTACACGGTATTCCTCGCCTGCATTTTGATCATCATGAATTTTCTCTCTCAACAATATACGGCGGATTACTGATAGGCAAAGGGGCATATCCGGGTTCACCGGGAAAACGATGGGAGTAATACTTGTTGCATGCGCTTCAGCATTCGTGGCGCGTTCCAGCAATTCAGCCTGGCTTAATGATTCTCCCGAACCTTGCCATCATTCAGCCATTCACCACAAAATCACAACACTTCGTACTGAAGTCAAAATGCGCACTTATTTCCCCCGCTGGTTATAATGCCCCGCCGCTCAAACTTACAGTACCGCCAGCAGCACCCGGACAACGTTAATCCATTGTAAAACGCATGAACTCAACAGGACATCCCAAAGGTCTATACCTTTTATTCTTTACTGAAATGTGGGAGCGTTTCAGCTACTACGGCATGCGTGCCATCTTCACATTGTTCATGATCAAAGCCTTGCTGCTCGACAAAGCATTGGCATCCGAAATTTATGGTAACTACACCGGCTTGGTTTATCTGACACCGCTCATTGGCGGTTATATGGCGGATCGTTATTGGGGCAACAGAAGAGCCATTCTTGTTGGTGGCATCCTGATGGCGATCGGGCATTTCTGCATGTTTTTGTCCGCAGCCAATTACCACAACATTGCCTGCGCGCAACCGATGCTCTTTCTCGGTCTGGGATTCCTCATTTTTGGCAACGGTTTTTTCAAGCCGAATATTTCCACGATGGTCGGCCAGCTTTACCCGGCAGGCGATCAACGTATCGACGCCGCATTCACCATTTTCTATATGGGCATCAACCTTGGCGCATTCCTCGCGCCGCTGGTGTGCGGTAGTTTGGGCGATACGGGGAATCCTGCGGATTTCCAATGGGGTTTTCTGGCTGCTTGTATTGGCATGATCATTAGCATCTTCACCTTCGAGCTGCTCAAAAACAAACTCATTGTCACACCCGAAGGCGCAGGAATCGGGTTGGTTCCGGAGAGAAAAATCCTAGCGGATCATGACGCCAAAGCACTCGCGCTGCCGCTTCCGCTTCCTCACAGATTGGCTTGGGTGACTGCTACGTTGGTTTTATTCGCTATGTTTTATTACCTTATGGATCTGGGTCTCATCGGGTCGAGCATTTTCTCCATCACGATTATCGGCCCCGCGGCGATCATTGCCGATAAAGCCCTGAACTCAATTGAAAAGAAACGGATAGGCGTCATTTATATTCTGGCTTTCTTCGTGATTTTCTTTTGGGCGGCATTTGAGCAAGCGGGTGCGTCGTTGACCTTTTTTGCTGAGGAGCAAACTGACAGAAATTTGCTCGGAACCGAAATTCCCGCCAGCTTCTTTCAGTCCATCAATGCCGTGCTGATTATCATACTGGCGCCGTTATTCGCAGTGATTTGGACATTCCTGGGGCGGCGTAATCGGGAACCTTCATCGCCCGCCAAGCAGGCATTAGGGCTGCTGTTCTTGTCGCTAGGCTACTGTGTCATCGCTTTCGGCGTCAAAGGCGTCGACCCGGCCATCAAAGTCAGCATGATGTGGTTATTCAGTTTGTACTTGCTGCACACCATCGGCGAGCTGTGTTTATCGCCGATCGGTTTAGCCATGGTGGTCAAACTGGCGCCAGCGAAGTTTGCTTCGTTATTGATGGGCGTATGGTTCTCATCCATGGCGGCCGCCAGTAAATTCGCAGGCATACTGAGTGCTTTGTACCCCGATCCGTCGTTGCCCGCAGCACCGGTATTTGCAGGCTTCAAAATCGCAGGCTTGTATGAGTTTTTCATGATCTTCGTAATCTTGTCCGGAGTTGCGTCCCTAATTTTGTTCGCACTCACCCAAACATTGCAAAAAATGATGCACGGTACGCAATAGCGGTTTTGCGTCAATTCAATCTGCACCGGATAACGCAATCCCTGCGAATTCACGATTAAGTCCATCACTATCTATCTCATCTCCGGTGATGGCCGCCCCGGTGACCTCCGCCCCGGTGACCTCCACCCCAGTGTCCCCGGCCATGATGTTGATGTCCGCCGCCGATATGCCGATGATCTCCCGCGAAAGGACGATATCCGCCGCCTTGATGCATATGGCCATGATTATGCCTATGTCCGCGATTGGAGTATCCGAACCCGCCGCCCATATAGCCTTGACCGGCATAATAGGATGGCTGATAGCTGTAACCGTATGCCGCGCCCCGGTAATAGCCCGTTCCTCCGTAATACGGCGTGGCCACGCAGCCGCCCAGAAAAATAATTGCGACGAAAGCAAGCGGAATAAGTATGCGTTGAGTGCTCATGATATTTCTCCTGAAAATTCACATAGACGGGCTATTTTTGTAACGTAATTTTTAGGCCCGTTCTCTGCTCCGAAATCCGATACCCTGATCAATTGCGGTATCTCAGTTGCCATTGTGTGAGCATCGGGCTGAATATCAGCTGAATGCAAATCGCGCTTATCGCAATACGTATCGCCGCGCTTCGTTACCGGCTGCATTACTGAGCGGATAATAACGATGCAGCCATAACCTGCTATCATCAGAACAAATCAGATGAATTTACCGGAATCAACATACACAAGATGCGCATTGCCATAATCGGCGCCGGCTGTTCCGGTCTCACCGCGATCAAGCACTTAGTGGAAGCGGGATTGCACGATATCGTGTGCTACGAAAAGAACGATCAGATCGGCGGGAACTGGGTATACAGCGACACACCGGGGCGCAGCAGCATCAGTAAGGCGACGCACATTATTTCCAGCAAACCGATGTCGCAATTCAGTGACTTTCCGATGCCGGACGGTTACCCCGATTACCCCGGCCATCAGCAAATACTGGCTTATTTCCAGGCGTACACCCGCCATTTTCAACTGGAGCAATATATTCGCTTCAATGTTGCCGTGCTGCGCGTGGAAAAAATTGCACAAGAACGATGGCGGCTGTTGCTAAACGATGGCACACAAGCGGAATTCGATTATCTGCTCGTCGCCAACGGGCACCACACCAAGCCGCGCCATCCCGGATGGAAAGACCGTTTTGCCGGAACATATCTGCATGCGCACGCGTTTAAAACCGGTCAAGGATTGGACAATAAGCGGGTGCTCGTGGTCGGCGCCGGTAATTCGGGTTGCGATTGCGCGGTAGAAGCCAGCCGCGATGCCGCGCGGGTCGATATAAGCCTGCGCACACCGCAGTACATTATTCCCAAGCTGGTCATGGGAAAACCGACCGATACTTTCGCAGCCGCTATGCAATGGCTGCCGCACGGCATAAAAAACCGCCTGCAAAAAATTTCCCTGCGGATCCAGATCGGGCGTTACCGCGATTATCAATTGCCCGAGCCGGATTTTTCACCCACGCAAGCACATCCGACCATCAACTCGGTAATCTTCGATAGGATACGGCACGGCAAAATACACCCCCGCCCGGCTATCCAGGATGTTTCTGATCACACGGTCCGGTTTACCGACGACACGTCGGCGCAGTACGATATCATCATCGCCGCAACCGGCTATACCATCAGCTTCCCCTTCTTTGATACAGACTTTATCAACTGGGAGAACGCCAGCCATGTACCGCTTTATTTGCGCATTTTTCATCCCGGCCATCCCAGTTTGTTCTTCATCGGTTTGATACAACCGCAAGGTTGCATTTGGACTCTGGCCGAGTTGCAAGCGCGGCTGATCGGTCAATTCCTCAGCGGCAAAACCCGGCTGCCATCCGATTGGCGTGAACAAGCCGACGCTGAAGGCGCATTCTGGGCGCAGCACTTCATTGCGCGCCCGCGGCATTCGATTGAAGTGCAATACCGCCCCTATCGCCGCCAGCTCCTCCGCATGCTGCAAGGAAAATCCGCGCGATAAATTATCGCTACCCCCGGCAAGGGATCGGTTGAATCACCACCTTGCATCAGGAACATACCAAGACAGGCGGTGTCCTTTACAATAGTGTCACTTGACAAGAATTCCAACCCAACATACGCGAAATAAACTTATGCAATTCAATGTACAACCGGCAAACGATAGCGTTGGCTGGCGCTTTGACAACAGTTATGCCCGTTTGCCCGATTATTTTTACGCACCGGTACATCCAATGCCGGTGCGCGCGCCACGAACGGTCTTGTTGAATCATGCGCTGGCCGAATCGCTCGGACTGAATCTTCATGCATTAACGGCAGAGCAGGCGGCTTTACTGTTTGCCGGAAATGCGCTGCCGGATACGGCGCAACCGGTCGCGCAAGCCTATGCCGGTCATCAATTTGGTCATTTCACCATGCTGGGTGACGGACGCGCGATACTGCTCGGCGAACATCTCACCCCGGCAGGCGAGCGGTTCGATATCCAGCTCAAAGGCTCCGGCCAGACACCGTTCTCACGGCGCGGCGACGGCCGCGCGGCGTTGGCGCCGATGCTGCGCGAATACATTATCAGCGAAGCGATGCATGCGCTGAATATTCCTACCACGCGCAGTCTCGCTGTGGTTACCACCGGTGAATCCGTGATACGTGAAACCGTGTTACCCGGTGCAATTCTGACTCGTGTCGCCTCAAGCCATATCCGCGTCGGCACATTTGAATATGCTGCAGGACAAGGCGATGTGAAAGCCATCAGAATACTGGCTGATTACGTCATTCAACGCCACTACCACGCTCTTGCCGATGCCGGAAATCCTTACCTGGCGCTGTTGCATCAGATTATTGAGCGTCAGGCTGCGCTGGTCGCGAAATGGCTTTTAGTGGGATTCATTCACGGCGTGATGAACACCGATAACATGAGCATCAGCGGCGAGACGATCGATTACGGCCCTTGCGCATTCATGGACGCGTACGATCCGCACACGGTGTTCAGTTCGATCGACCGGTCCGGCCGTTATCGCTACAGCAATCAGCCCGTAATGGCGCAATGGAATCTCGCGCGCTTGGCCGAAACCTTGCTGCCGCTCATCGATCCGGTGCAGGAAAAAGCCGTGGCGCTGGCGGAAGAAGCGATTCACGCTTTTCCGCACATATATCAAGCACAGTGGTTGAATGGAATGCGCAAGAAGCTGGGGTTATTCACCGAAGAAACCGAAGATGCCGAACTGATCGCCGCCCTGCTCGCCTGGATGCATGAACATCAAACCGATTACACCAATACGTTTTGCGCGCTGGCAGCGGAATCCTTGCCCGAGGACGCGGTGTTTCATGATGCCGGATTTGTGGCATGGCACACCCACTGGCAAGCGCGGCTCGCGCGCCAGCCCGATTCCCGGGAAATGTCGCTGCGTTTGATGCAAGCGCATAATCCCGCAGTCATCGCGCGCAACCATCGCGTTGAAGAAGCATTATCCGCCGCTTCGGAACACGGCGATTACACCGTGTTGCAGCAACTGCTTGCCGCGCTGGCTAATCCATTTGCCGATTTGCCGGAATACTACCATTACCGCACGCCGCCCGCGCCGCCGGAACGTGTCTATCAAACCTTCTGCGGAACGTAAGCGGCTCAATGCAGTTACTTTAAAAGGAGAAGATAATGGCGATTACCCTGAATCACACCATCGTGCCCTGCTTCGATAAAACCGCATCGGCAAAATTTTATAGCCGGGTGTTTGGCTTCGAGTATGTCGGCGTGTTTTCACATTTCATCGTCGTGCGCGTCAATGACACGCTGTGCCTGGATTTCGACAACAAAGAGAAATTTGACACCCTGCACTATGCGTTCAAAGTCTCGGAGCAGGAATTCGACGCCATATTTGAAAGATTGAAAACCGGGCATATCCCGTACGGCAGCGGCCCCGGCACTGCGGACGATATGACCATCAATCACAATAATGATGGACGGGGCGTTTATTTTCGCGATCCGAACGGGCATTTATTGGAAATGCTGACCAAAGATTATGTCATCCCGCCCCAGTAGTAAACGCTATGGCGATCTCTACGGATTGCTTAACCATTAAAAGCATGCCCAGCGAGTTCCAATTCATTACCGAATGGCATATCACCGCACCTTTGGATGCAGTATACGAAACGATTACGCATTGCCTGGATTGGCCTGCGTGGTGGAAAGGCGTCGTAAACGTGGAGAAACTTGCACCCGGTAACGCGGATGGCGTCGGCAGTGTGCATCGCTTCACGTGGCAGGGACGGATTCCCTATCGCTTTACGTTCGCCATGCGCGTGACCGGCGTGGCACCCCTGACTTTTCTGGAAGGCTGCGCGGATGGCGAGGTGACGGGTACCGGACGGTGGGATTTTTCGCGTGAGAACGAGATTACCATTGTGCGCTACCACTGGCGCGTGCACACCAACCGGCGCTGGATGAACGTGATCGCTCCGGTTGCGGCACCGGTGCTTCAGTGGAATCATCATCAGGTCATGCGGCAAGGCGCGGAAGGCATGGCGCGCTGGTTAAATGCCGAATTAAAAACCTTCCGCGCCTCGGCAGCACTGGTAAAAACAGAATAGATGAGCGGATAAGATAGAATGATGCTGAGTGAAAAAATCAATAGACGGGATCATGCAAACATTCCATGGCCATATTTATTTTCTGGAAAATGAAGTCGATCATGCTGCCATTGTCCGGGAAAACATTGCCAAAGCGCTTCCACAATTAACCTACGTCGGCCGGTTGATTGCAAAGCCGATCGGCCCGCATTCCAGGCCGATGTTTGAAATCCATATTCCGGCATCCGAAATCGAAGAAATCACACCGGTACTGGATGAAATGCGGCAAGGTCTTTCCGTGTTGATTCATCCGGTGCAGGAAAATGAGCTGGAAGCGCATACCGTGAATGCCATATGGCTCGGGGAAGCGCTTCCGCTGGACTTGAAGGTGCTGACCAAAACCTGATGGCAAACGCGCACGTTCAATCTTTATCTGCGGACGCGGGCGGCTCTTTCTGGTCTTTCTGTTTTCTCCATTGGTCGTAGCACTCCAGTCCGCAGTAATACACGATGTAATCGGTTGCTTTCACACTGGTGGCCTCGGACAGCGGTATTTCTTTAAAGCACACTTCACAAGCCACTTTCTCCGGTTCAATTATCTTTTTCTGTTCAATCATCAGCGTCTCCCAATCATTCAAACCGGTTTTGCTTGATTCCTGCCATCGCCTATCACACAGGCATATCCGGTTAGCGCGGTGGCGGGGGTGGCGGATTACCCGGCGGGGGCGGTGGCGGCGTGAAATATGCAGGGGGTGTTGCAATTCCGGGGCCGCTACCGGTGTTCGCCGGTTGATCGTTAGTGATATTTCCCGACACAGGGACACGATGGCCTTTTGCATACATGCACTGGATGTAGCTGATGTCATAGCGGTCCTGGTTGACATACCAGGATGATGAAGCAGTCCCTGCCCCGGCCGCGCTACCGAGCAAAAGCCCCGTACCCGCTCCAATCGCAGCACCCTGTCCGCCGCCTAAAGCAGCTCCCGCAGCAGCGCCGAGTCCGGTGCCAATCGCCGCGCTTTCCACACCGCTGGAACGAGCCGATTGCTGCGGCGT
>CP091134.1:2839348-2842089 GCA_021582535.1 Nitrosomonas sp. | reverse complement strand
GGCCATCACCGGACTGGATACTTGCTGGAATTTCATGGCAAAAGCGGTAATCGCGTCTTGATAGGATGCATCGGCGTCCTTTGCCGCATCAAGCAACAACACAGAGCTAATGAAATCGTAAATGCTGATATCCTGAATTTGCGCTCTTTTTTTGGCGATCGCAACGGCCCATTCGACATAGCGCCGATCCAACGCGGCTGTTTGGCCGTTGCGGATGAAAGTGCGGTAAACCGGCAGATAAGCGATGACTTCAGCCAATGCATGGCGCAGGTGATTGGTGGTGAAATCGCGCGTATGCGGGCGCAGTTCGCAAATGTGGCTAAGCTGGCCGGCCAAAACATTCAGTTCGCTGGCCATCGCATGTTTCATGATTTGATGTTTACAGCGGTAAACCAGCTCATCAAAATCGATTTGCGTCCGCGTGAAAGCGCGATAAGTCCGGTTGAGCATCGTCTTGGCTTCAGGGTCGATGAACAATCCATTCGTCAGACGGCAGAACTCGTAACCGGTGGTGCCGTGAATAGGCCAATCTTCCCGCAAGGATTCATGTTCCGCGAGAATCTTTTCCACCACAAGATAGATCGGCTGTTCACCGGCTTGCACTGGCGACCGGATGGCGACGCGGTCTTGCAGCCGCTGAAAATACTGCGGCGGATCGTATAAACCATCCGGATGATCGATACGCAAACCATCGACTTTACCTTCCGCGATCAACTCCAATACCAATTGATGCGTCGCCTCGAACACATGACCGTCTTCCATACGCAAAGCAGCCAGGTCGTTGATGTCAAAGAAGCGCCGGTAATTGATTTCGTCGGATGCGACGCGCCAGTTGGCAACCCGCCACGATTGCGCTTCGAGCAATTCATGCAATAGGCTGGATGATGCGGGGTGATCCGGCGTTCCATTGTAGTCACTGACCACATCCAGAATCATCTGCCGGATTGGCGGCGATGTGCTTATCAGCACCGACAAGCGGCGCTTCAGCAATTCCTGATCGCGATGCCGTTCGATAATCTTGCCGGGTGCGGCGGGATCGCCGGATGGTAAATTGGTGAAGGCAGTAATCAAACTGGTGAATTCTTGCAGATCGGGATGATCCGGTCTTAGTTGACCTTCCAGCAATGGCAGGCGATGCCGCAGCAACCGGCAATATTCGTGCGGCGCGACTGGCAAACGATGCTGGAAGTACCACACACTGAAACTACCGTTCGCTTCGTCGAACTGGAGTGTTAATTGGCCGTTCTCCAGCGCATCGCCGTACGACTGGCCGAGGATGGGCAGCAGCACTTTATTGCGGAGTTCGGTCTTAAGCGGATGCCAGTCGATATCGAAAAATGACGCGTAGATCGAAGCCGGGCCATTTTCCAATACATCCAGCCACCAGTGATTATCCGCGCCCATGACCCCCATGTGATTGGGCACCAGATCCATAATTTGTCCCATGCCGTGCGCATGCAATACCGCGCAGAACGTATCGAATGATTCCCTAGTGCCGATTTCCGGATTGAGCAGGTGGTGATCGACGATGTCATAGCCATGCGTGCTGCCCGGACGCGCTTTGAGATACGGAGAGCAGTACACATGACTGATACCCAGCTGCGCCAGATAAGGCACGATCTGCGCCGCTTGCGTAAATGTAAATGCCTGATTCAGTTGCAGGCGGTAAGTCGCCAATGGAATGCGCAAACATCGTTCCGGTTTGGGATTATGGCGAATGCGCGGACGTTCGCGCCGCATCGCCACGGTAAATGTCTGTATCCGGCGATCGGCTGCGCAGGTTTCGAGACAAATAGGCAGCTTGCGGCGCCAGTTCGGATGTTGCGTGGTCGTTGACGGGATATTGATTTGATCCGGTACTTCAAGAATATCGTCGATTTGCACCATCAGGATCTTGGCGGGACTGCGCGCCAGATAACTGTAAACCGCCTGGATGAATTCCGGGGATGCAAAAGGCAGCGAGATGGGATTGACCGTCAGCCCATCCGGTAACAACCCTGCTTGCTCCAGCCGCAGCAATAAATAGGCACGCTCCTGCGCGCGTTCGACCACTTGTGCCCGGCGCGCCTCGCCGGAACTGAATAGCTGCAATTCGCTGCGTTGCATGATGTCGCGTCCGGCCCAATAGCCCGGCAATGTCGGCAAGTCGTGCGTCGTAACGGCGGTGAGCGCTTGCGCGGGGTAATTTTCCGGCGCGATGAAATTGCCGCCGGGTTCTTTCTCCAAAATCAGCAAGCGGTACGACAAGATACCCCGCTGCGGCAAAGCGGCGGTCACTTCCTCCGGTACGGTACCGAGATCTTCACCGATGACCAGACACTGGTTGCGCTGACTTTCCAGTGCCAGAATACCGAGCAGATCATCGAACGGAAATTGCACATAAGCGCCTTCAGCGGCCGTGCATCCCGCGGGAATCCAATATTGGCGCATCAGTCCCATCACGTGGTCGATGCGCAACGCACCGGCATGCCGCATGTTGTGCCGCAACACACGAATGAACGCAGCATACGCGGTCTCGCGTAAACGGGCGGGTAAAAACGGCGGCAGCCCCCAATCCTGACCGAGTTGATTGTTCAGTTCCGGTGGCGCGCCGATATTGACGCCGGATGCGTACAGCGCCTGATTGGCCCAGGATTCTGCGCCGCCGCCATCGACAGAGATGGCTAAATCCAAATACAAACCGATACCCAACCCCAATTCCAGCGACCGCAAACCAACGCCCGCAAGCTGCAGATCGGCCT
>CP091134.1:2835781-2839248 GCA_021582535.1 Nitrosomonas sp. | reverse complement strand
CGGCAAAGTGTGCGTCAACTTGGCGATGATCCGCGGCGGGCGGCATTTGGGTGATAAAAGCTTTTTTCCGCAGAACGCCGATGATTACAGCGCGGCCAACGTCATCGAAGCATTCCTGGCGCAGCATTATCTGAATCGCAGTGCGCCGCCATTGACTATTCTGGGCGAGCAAATTGAGCGCGAAGCGTTGCAGCAACTACTGACCGAGCAATGCGGGCATAAAATCACCATTCAGCTCAATCCGATCGGTGAGAAACGCGTGTGGCTTAATATGGCGGGCGAGAATGCGCAGCTGGCGCTGAAGCAGATGATGAGCCGCCATGCCAGCCAGGAAAAGCGTTTGCACGCATTGCAGCAGGAATTGCAGATGCCGGGAATACAGCGCATCGAATGTTTCGATATCAGCCATACGCTCGGCGAAGCAACCGTGGCCTCGTGCGTGGTGTACGATAATTTTGCCATGCGCAATAACGAATACCGCCGCTACAACATCGACGGCATCACACCCGGCGACGATTATGCCGCAATGCGCGAGGCGTTATCGCGGCGCTATCAGAAAGTCGTCAGCGGCGAGGGGCAATTACCCGATCTGATTTTGATCGACGGCGGTAAAGGGCAGGTGACGGCAGCGCAGGAAGCGTTGCAGGAGCTCGGTATCTCCGGCGCCAACTTGCTCGGTGTCGCCAAGGGTGAAGAACGCAAACCCGGCCTGGAACAATTGATTTCTCCGCTGTTCGAAAAGCCGTTACAATTGCCCAGCGAGCACGCGGCATTACACCTGATTCAACAAATCCGCGATGAAGCGCACCGCTTTGCCATTCAAGGCCACCGCGGCCGGCGCGCCAAAGCCCGCACCAGTTCCACGCTGGAGAATATCGAAGGTGTTGGCGCCAAACGCAGGCAGCAATTGCTGGGCCGGTTTGGCGGATTGAAGGGAGTGTTGACCGCGAGCATCGAAGAATTACAACAAACTGAGGGAATCAGCCGGAAATTGGCGGAAAAAATCTATAAGGAATTACATTAATTTCGCGCTGGATAGCTATCCGGACGGTTTCCCGTTAAACAACCCATTTCATATCATCATGCCTTTCAACCTTCCCAATATTCTGACCTGGCTGCGCATTCTGGCCATTCCGCTATTTGTCGGTATTTTCTATTTGCCGCATACCTGGCTGTCGCCGGTGCAGCAGAATTTAGTGGCGACCGTGATTTTTGCCGGCGCCGCGATTACCGATTGGCTGGATGGTTATCTGGCGCGCGTTCTCAATCAAACCTCGGCATTCGGCGCATTTCTCGACCCGGTCGCCGATAAACTGATGGTTTGCGCGGCTTTGATCGTGCTGGTTTATCTGGAACGGCTGGATGCGCCCATCGCTTTTGTGATCATCGGACGGGAGATTACCGTATCGGCATTGCGCGAATGGATGGCGCAAATCGGCCAATCGAAAAGCGTCGCGGTATCTTTCCTCGGTAAAATCAAAACCACGTCGCAAATGATCGCCATTCCGCTGCTGCTGTACCATGAAAAAATCGGCGAATACTTCGATCCGCAGCAAATCGGCACTTGGTTTATTTACATTGCCGCCGTGTTAACGCTGTGGTCGATGTTTTATTACCTGAAGGCTGCCGTACCGAAAGTGCTGGAAGATGAAAAAAAACGTTCCTGATGGCTTCATACACATGACCGGGACGATCAGCAATGAAAATATGGATTGATGCGGATGCCTGCCCGGTCGTGATTAAAGAGATTCTCTTTCGAGCGGCCGAGCGAACGAAACGGCAGTTGATCCTGATCGCCAATCGCCCCCTCTACATCCCGCCATCGCCCTTTATCCGCATGCAGCAAGTCGAACCCGGATTTGACGTGGCCGATAATGCAATCGTCAAAAGCGTGCAAAGTGGCGATCTGGTGATTACCAGCGATATTCCCCTGGCGGCGGAAGTGATCCGGAAAGAAGGTCTGGTATTGAGCCCGCGCGGCGAGCTGTACACCAAGGAAAATATCGGCGCGCGCTTGAGCATGCGGGATTTCATGGAAAACCTGCGCAACAGCGGCGTGGATACCGGCGGCCAGTCCGCCTTGAACCAGAATGACCGGAAAATGTTTGCCAATCAGTTGGATAAGCTGTTGGTGCAATAAGCGGGCCGGGGTTCTTACTCTGTCAAGATTAGCATCACGCATCGGATCCGTTACTTGCTTGCTCTTTCAGGCCGGAAAGATCGCACAAGCCTGCTACGCTATTATAAAGATCATCACTATGCTATAAGCCGTTCCGGAATCCCGCGCTTTCTTCCCGTTATGCCGGTATTAATTACATTCTCAATTGTCTATTAAACATAGATTCCAATGCACGCAGCGATACGGCTTGCTGCAAGATCCTTTTTCCAATGCTTTTTCTCTGCTTTAAAATTAATTCATGCAATTGCTGCTCAGTTATGTCAAAAAAATGCTTTCTTCTCTTGCCATTTATCGATGTTTGCATTTTGGTTTTGATTCCAGCATTTTCCAGCTTTCGCTTGGCTGTAATTGCGCAACAGCCCAATATTTTTGATACTTGTTTTGTGGTTAACATTTTTATTTCCTTGATTAGAATCGACCCAACTGGTTTTCTTCCTATTTGCAACTGATTCGAAACTGGGGATGTTGCTTTGCTGTGAAGTATTTCCGCACGAATTGGCAGTTGCAGATGGTGTTAGCTATTTCATTTATAGAAAATGGATTTTATTCAGTTAATTGTTACGCCTGAATGATAGTTTTTAGAAATCGCTATGCGGAATCGCCGATAACTGTTCATGTCATTGACTAAAGTTGAATTGAGATCATTCTGTTTCTTAAGCTTGGAGCGAGCTTAATTAACCGCTTCGGTTGAAGAAGCATGCAAGCAAGTTTTTGCTGAAGGCTTAGCTTATGCCATTGAGAGATCCGGTACGGTTAATATTTTTGTCATGCTGCTGTCATTCCAGCGTGTAAAAATTACACGGCTTTCCAGTATCAAGATTAATCATCAAATAACTCAATTTCATCGAACTTCGTAGGAAATGAATATGATAATTTTTAAACAAAAATCAAAAATAATTCTGCCAATGCTTTTGACAATCTCATTGGTAGTACCAGTTGCAAATGCGACACCCGTACTGCTTGGTATCGGTAATCTCTCAGGTTCCGGAAGTGATTTGTCAGGTTTGACAGATACACTTGAAAGTGGAACTTCGGCTAACTTGCTTGGCGGAATGGGTTCCGGTTTTGCGTATGCTGGCAACAATACGTTCCTGGCATTGCCGGATAGGGGACCGAATGCTCTCGCCTATGCCGGAGGAAGTGCCGTGGATAACACGACATCCTATATTTCCCGTTTTCATACAATTAGCTTAAGCTATTCGGCAGGCACCACTCTACCTCTCACAGTTACAACTACTTTAAACAGCACCACTTTACTTGCAAGCACCACGCCTCTGACTTATGCAGC
>CP091134.1:2832305-2835681 GCA_021582535.1 Nitrosomonas sp. | reverse complement strand
CATAGCATTCTAAGGTAACTATTAATATTAATTATATTGATATAAATCAATGATATGATAAATCTTTAGTTTAAATTTCTATTCTAAACCTACTATTAATAATTATCCATAAAATATGCATATAACGAAACTATTATTTAGCCCTCCATTGAATTAATGAATTTGTGTTTTTATTTTGGATTAAAATAACAGCAAAACACCTGCAAAACAATGGTGCTGATTAGTTAAGCTGCTTAAACCCTAAATATGACAGGGCTATTATATGTACAATTTAATCTTAATCACAAATATTTTGCGTATCCTTGATGAAAAGGATATGACCAAATCAGAATTGGCAGAGAAGGCGGGGGTTTCCATCTCTTTTTTTACCGATCTGACCAATGATAAAGCCAATCCATCACTCAGAATTATAGAAGCGGTCGCAGAAGCACTCGAGACCCCATTGCCAATGCTATTGGATAGTTCGGATATGAGCACAGCCGATCTTGAAGCATTAACCAATCGAAAGTTGAAGCATTTGCCTAAAGGCTTTGTCTGGAAAGGTGGCGTTCTGAGCGAATATGAGGCGTATCAAGTCGAACAGTGGGATAAAAAGAACAGAGCGTTCTTATTAAAAAATAAAAAGTAAGCAAAAGAGAAAGTAATAAAAAAGCAGTAAAAAAAGTATTGCGTAAAATTTAATTACGTTATATTGTAATGTCTTGTGCAAGTTGTTGGAGTACTCGCATGACATCGCAAGATCAATTACCTCACATCACAACCGTTAAAGACCGAGCAAAGAGCAAGTTGGAACGCGATGCACGGGAAATACTGTCCGCATTACGAGATCCTGAGACGGTTGAAATCATGGTCAATGCCGATGGTCGCATCTGGCAAGAAAAGCTGGGTAAAAAGATCCAACATATCGGAAATATCCAGGCTGCCCAGGTTGAGGCTGTCATCAAAACCGTTGCCGGATTTCATGGCAAGGAGGTCAATCGATTCAACCCGATGATTGAAGGTGAATTCCCGCTCGATAATTCGCGTTTTGCCGGTCAACTACCCCCTATTGTTTCATCCACAACATTTGCCATTCGTAAAAAAGCCGTTAAGATTTTTACCCTTGAGCAGTATGTGGAAACCGGCGTGTTGTCGCCCAGACACTCTGATGTCATCAAAGATGCCGTGCGCAAGCACCGCAACATTTTGGTCATTGGTGGCACCGGATCAGGTAAAACGACCTTGATCAATGCCATTATCAATGAAATGGTTCTGTGTGACCCGGATGAGCGCATCTTTATCTTGGAGGACACCGGCGAGATTCAATGTGCTGCCGAGAATTTTGTTCAGTATCACACCACACTCGATGTCGACATGACACAATTGTTAAAAACAACCTTGCGTATGCGCCCGGATCGCATTCTGGTCGGTGAAGTGAGAGGCCCTGAAGCATTGGATTTGCTCGATGCCTGGAACACCGGACACGAAGGCGGAGCTGCGACATTGCACGCCAATGATGCGCTATCAGGGCTTACTCGTCTGGAATCCCTGATTTCACGTAATCTTTTAGCACCTAAAGAGATCATGCCATTAATCGCGGAGGCGGTTGATATGGTCGTGCATATCACGCGCACACCGCATGGCAGGAAAATCCAGCAGATTATCGAAGTGCAAGGTTTTAAAAGAGGAAGTTACCAGATCAAAAAGTTGTAAATCATCCATAGGAGCCAGTCTATGAAACTGATTCATATCAAGGATATCTCTCCATTCTTTTGTTTCTTCTCAATCGCTTTTTTATTTGCGCTTTTGTTTTCAACCGATAACGCACAAGCGGCTGTAGGCGCGGGTGGCGCGCTTCCCTATGAAACCTGGTTGGTTAATCTGAGAAACTCCGTCACCGGCCCGGTTGCTTTTACCCTATCTATCGTTGGCATTGTCGTTGCAGGCGGCATTCTGATCTTTGGTGGTGAACTCAATGCATTTTTCCGCACATTAATTTTTATTGTGCTGGTTATGGCATTACTCGTGGGGGCCAACAACATCATGACCAATTTGTTTCAGGGTGCGGTTATTCCGGGTGAAATACCCGAAGACCAGGAATCAATCGTAAATTCACCGGAATAGGAGGCAAACTCATGGCGCTTCGAACCATACCTATCCGCCAATCGGGAAACCGCCCCAACCTGTTTATGGGTGGCGACCGGGAACTGGTTATGTTCTCTATCCTGATTGCAGCGACATCCATCTTTGTGGCGATGGAAATTAAGGCTACGCTCTTTGGCATAGCCCTATGGGTTTTTGCACTGTTTGCACTACGACTGATGGCTAAAAATGATCCGCAACTGCGCCATGTTTACTTACGTCAGATGCAATACAAAAAATACTATCCGGCGCGAAGCACTCCTTTTTATGACAATACGCTCACACAGGAAAAACAGCATCTATGATTGCCGCCATCACCATTCTTATCGCAATCTCTGGAGCTGCGCTGCTCTTGATACTGTTTATCCGTATCCGTGATACGGGCAAAGAATTAAAACTGGATCAACATCGATCCAAAGCAATGGGCTTTGCCGACCTGCTGGTGTATGCAGCGGTGGTGGAAGATGGCGTGATTGTCGGCAAGAACGGTTCATTGATGGCTGCCTGGGTATTCTGCGGCGATGATACCGCCAGCAGTACCGAGATCGAGCGTGAGCGCGTGTCATTCCGCATTAATCAAGCATTATCCCGCTTAGGCAATGGCTGGATGATTCATGTCGATGCCATCCGCAAACCCGCACAAGGTTATTCAGATAAAGCGCACTCCAATTATCCTGATTCTGTGACTGCTGCCATTGACGAGGAGCGGCGCAATCTGTTCGAGCGTATCGGCACAATGTATGAAAGCTGTTTTATCGTATCACTCACGTATTTGCCGCCGATGCTGGCGCAGCGCAAGTTCGTTGAACTGATGTTTGACGATGAAGCCCAAGCACCCGACCAAAAAGCCAGAACACAAGGGCTGCTGGAATATTTCCAGCGCGAATGTGTCAACTTTGAATCCCGATTATCCGGCGTATTTCATCTGTCGCGATTAAAAAGCCGCAAGCAGGTCGCTGAAGACGGTGTAACCATTACACATGATGATTTCTTGCAGTGGTTGCAATTGTGCGTGACCGGCCTGGATCATCCAATGGCATTACCTACTAATCCCATGTATCTGGATACCTTGCTCGGTGGTCAGGAAATGTGGGGCGGGGTCGTACCTAAAATTGGCCGAAACTTTGTTCAAGTGGTGTCGATTGAGGGTTTCCCGCTGGAATCCTCACCTGGTATGTTAAATCTGCTCTCTGAATTGCCGGGTGTATACCGCTGGTCATCGCGGTTTATCTTTATGGATGCGCATGAAGCGGTC
>CP091134.1:2824711-2832205 GCA_021582535.1 Nitrosomonas sp. | reverse complement strand
GACTTAATGATTGAGCTTTCTGGCCAAAAAATCGCGTTCTACCGTCAACTGCCCGATGACGCGATGCAAGTCATCCTTAGTGCTTGTATCTGCCTTTCCAGCGCTTTGGTCTTTGGAAAATACTTCTGCTGCTTGTTCAATTAATTGCCGCTTCCAGTTATTGATTTGCGTTGGATGCAAACCGTAACGCGCTGCCAATTCTGGTACCGTTTCCTCTCCACGTATCGCAGCCAACGCCACTTTTGCCTTGAATTCACTTGAATATTGCTTGCGTTTCTTACTCATCTCATTGCTCCTTCTAACACAATTTCAGAGCTTAACTGCTTGTACACTTTTTGGGGGCCACTTCAGAGTTCAGACTCGATCTACTTACGTTCTTGAGTTTTTACAATCACTGTCGATTGGCTGAAACTGGCATCGGCAATTTTCGGGTTTACCATTGGTAAGAACCGCAAGTGGCGCATAATGATGTTGAATACCAAACGGTTCCCGCGCGCTAGCATTCTCCCCATCGGTTGATACACCCTCTTCACTTTTCTCACTCGGCCATTCGATATATCCTGTAGCAACCCGTGCAGGAATGAGCCAATAATCTCCTGATCGATATTGATGCGAAATTTCCCCGGCAGCAGGTACGAATAGAACCTCGATACCATGCTCGATTTTTATCCAGTCAGCTTCGCCCTTTCCTTCTTTTATTGGAATCACACCGCCTGTGAGATCGCTATCGTGACGCTGATCCCAGCGCCGTACTTTAGTGGGCCATATTTCGTTATTCTTAATTTCCTCCGGTTTAAGCTGGTTGATTTCCGGTTCAATTATGAAGCGATTACCATCGATTCTAAGCAATTTTGCTAAACAACCCGGCTCTCCACGCAATTCTTGTTCTTCGTTGCTCAATTCAACCCAACTTCCCGGTTCAAAGCCCAATATCTTTCCGACTGTCAATTCTTTACCCGAAAATGACAATACTTTGCTCACTACCGTACCATTATCTCTTGACCATTTAAAGGCTGGCTCACTGACTCTATTTGCACTTTCACTGATTTTACCTCCTGCATGAATTTCAATGCGATAAAGCTGATTTTCAGGCCCGCGGTATTTCGCATCAGGAGCAACCAGGCAAGGATCCAGCATTTTTTCCTGAGGATTGACACGTATCTTTAATAACCCACGGTTAGCAGGCTGCCAAAGGCTCACCCACTTATCAAGCCAATCATTTCGTATAGTTTTACAGGTTGAAGTTGTGTCAGTGCCAGTTACTGTTTCTACCTTCACCTGATAGACCACTTTGGTACGCGATGCTGTATCCGGTCCGCCAAGCGCTTTCTCACGGATATAGTCATGTTCCAGCGCAGTAACATGGTGTTCCCAGACATCCAGATAGACCAGATAACTAGCATCTTTTTTAAGATCAAGTGGATGCGGGTAATCTTTTTGTTCTTGATAAGTAGTATCTGCGTCATTCTCACACAAAATGCCGTCGACATAGTAACGCCCTTTGCCGATAGAAAAATCCCCATCCTTGATCTCCCCAACTTCAAATCCAGCTGAACCTTTCGGTCCGGCGTACGGCCCAATCAAGTCGGTAGCAAGCGTTTGAAGATAATGCAGCAAAATCGCTGTCTGCTCATTGGCATCCGCATCCAGTTGTACTCGTCCTTGTTGTTGCAGTACACGCCTAAAATGTTTGTGCGGATCAAATGTATCTCTTGAAAAATCGCCTTTCATATTTGTTCTCCTGATTCTGATTTAACTGGCAAAAATAACACCGACATCTGCTCCTGCGGGCACATACTCATCCAAGCGGATACGCAAATTCGCTTCGCGTTGTGGCTGAAACAGGTGATGAAAAACCCCCATTTCGGATTCATCGTCCGCACCGCGCTTAATCTCTTGCGCACAATTCAATGCCAACTGGCAGTATGTCGGCGTACCATAATGCGTGCTGTTGAACTGCGGTTTAACTCGAATTCGCTCACAATTCGTGGCATTCTTGGCTGCCTCAATTTCGCTAGAAGTTAGTGATATGCCTGAGTTTCTACGAAGGTTTTCTTCAATCTGATGTTCTGCCAAATCTGGCTGGCACATATATCGTGAAGGGGTACGTGAATCTGGCGTTACATAACTAAAGCGCACACAACCGTACTGACGGCGAGCTACCGTGACAAGTCCGTCAAAAATGCAATTCTCGCCTAATTCAATTGCGTGCACTTGCACCTGACCCAATACCGTACTGCGTTTTATCGTCAAAACTGCGTACCCGACTGGGCAACCTGGGCCACCGATTGCTTCTTGATTCGAATTCGTTGCGTCAATAATGCTGTCACTGATGCATAAGCGTATGGGGTCGAGTCGTGCTTCTTCTACCGCACCTTCACACCTTACCGGTTGAACCTCACTATTTTCCGTGTCAGTATCAGTTTCCGATTCTTCATCGCTCTCAGTATCCCTGTATATCTCAGCTTCATCATCGGAATCCGGCAAAGCCGGATTGATCTGGATCGACCCGAGAATACTGTGTTCAATGTCGACACACACACCGGTGCTAAAAATTTCAAGCGACGGTTCGGTGGGACACTCCGGCTGGCAGTCACAATCCACACTCCAGCCAGGAACCAACGTGGAATGGCGAATGGTCACTTGTTTCAAGTTCTCGCTTAATTGAACCCCTCGGCCTGTAACCATAATCCCATCGAGAGAAAAATACTCTCCGGAATCACCTATAATCGTTAGAGCATCGGGTTGATTGGTTTGCCAATCCAGTAGCCGGATTACTGGGCGCTTCTTATTTCCTGCGCGCAATTGGAGACTTTTCCGGTTATCTGCAAACGCAATTCTGATCGGCTCAACATACACACGGCTATCGTCGATCTCGATGACTGCATGGATTGGTTTCTTATCTTCCCATTGCTTGATGGCTGCAGCGATCGTTTTGTATGGACCTTTGGTTTGATTGACACGATAAATTTCAGCTCCGGCATGTTGCAACAGTTCACGGTCATACTCACCGCCACCGATATCCGCGCTGAAACCGTAGTGATAATTGACCCACACGCCGTATTTCGGAATTTGTTGCGGAGAAAATGCGATGCGCCCTAATACGGAATCGATGGCTACTGTGTTGCGGCTCGGAAGATAACGCCATCCGCTCAAATCTGCCGGTATTATTTTGTAATGCAAAGGCAAAGGCTGAGGTTCAATATCATTCGATTTTCCACGTTTCATCCCGATCCAGATGTGAAAACTGTTTTCCTTGCCTTTACCATATAAATGATTTGTCGATTCTTTATGCGCCGGATCAATCAAGCTGCGGCGGATTGGAACAGGCAGATTGAATTCATTGGCGATATGGGTAGGATCGGTTTCCGGTTCCGGATTGATAAAAAGTGGAGCGTCATTGCCTAATACGCTGAATGTGAAACAATGGGGGGATTTTCCCTCCACGCAGTATGCTTGCGTTTCCGTAACCGCATAATATCTGAGCCGCCACACGAATACACCGACACTGGGTATGTTATGACGACCAACCGTCAACCTGGAATTGATTCTGCGCACATCCACCGTATGCGCCAATTCATCAAAGGGGCTATCCAGCATTTCCAATTGATGATTATTACGCAGATTGACAGTTTGCCCACGTTCCAGATGCATGTGATTCAGCGCTTGAGTCCAACCAAGCAATTGATAAAATTCAACCGCACGTGCAGGCCACCCGGTAATATCGTTGGTCAATAACTCCAACAAAGCCAATGTGCCCTTGCGCTTGCGATAACGCAAAGTATTGGCAACCTCACGCCGTGGAATCAGTATCTTGTTACGTAATTGCCCTTGCTGTGTTTTGATGTCCGTTGGTTCGCCGGCTTCGTGTACAGGTTGATAACCAATCAAATCCGCGATATACGGCACCACCCAGTCTTCACAAGTTTCAATGAACCAGTTTTCATAAAGTTGCGCAATGTCATTTTCCACTCCTTCAGCCTGTTCGTTGATTACTTGCAGTAAAGCTTTGAGCGGCTCACCCTGTTCAGCATCGCGTATGCGGTAAATCGCTGGAAGTAATTCGTAAAGCCGGTCTGGTTTTGTGCTCATAGTAACCTCAGCTTATTTGTATTAGATTCAAAGTAGCAGGAACATCGGGAGTCATGAAAGCAAGTTGCGCGGGCAATTTTGCCCCGGTTCTTGCTAAATTTACCGGGATACGGGAATCCGGGCGAGACTTCGGTTTGCCTTTTTCATCAAACCCCATTTTTTCAACAATACTGGCAATATCTGCCGGAGTACATAGTTCTCTTGCTTTATTTTCTTTGCCTCTAATAATCTTTTCAGGCAAACCACCGAATATATCTACATCGACATACGCAACTCCACGAACGGCTTGCATCACACTAATCACCTCGCTCAGCAGCACATCCTGTCCCAACTCTCTCCGGTCAAAACTGAATGCATCGAGTAAAGCAGTGCGTACCGAAGATTCCACAGACTCCCATTGATAATCGGGCAGAATACGAATGCCAGCCGTGATGACGATGAGCATGAGCTCACGGATTTCGAGCTCAATGGCTTGATAAGGATCGCCAGAATCCAATAACGCTTGCTGCAAGTTCCGGAATAGGTCGGAATGAGGCTCAATCGGAATGTCATCCGCGCCAGCGATGGTAATATGCACCAACTGACGGGAACCATCCGAAAGTTCCACGGCGCAGGCCTTGCCAATACCGGCAAAAATACGTGCAAAGTCCTCATAATCCTGTACCGAGACCAACCGGTCGAGCGCTTTGACTCCCAAAGGCACGTTTCTGCGAGCTTGATCCCGCGTCTCTTTATCAGCACCACCGGAAGCGCGTAATGGATTGATGACTTCTTTAACACCTAAGGGCCGGGTTGTTAACAGCGAAATTTGCTCGGCTTTAACATTACCGGTTTTGCCAATACCGTTGCGGTATTCGGCTTTAATGTTTTCGATACCGGTTGGCAACCGCGCACCTTCACGGCCATTACCAAAAACTACAGTGGTTTTACCCTCGTCGCCGGTTCCGGTAGAAAAGTTGCGAGCAGTAGACGAAAGACCAACCAAGGTATTGGTTTCGTGCCACTGAACATTATTAACAAAAACCTTTAATGTACTGTCTACCCCATTGGGGTTCGTGGCGGCCACGTAAGTTAACGGCGGTTGCTTGAGCGTGAATGATTGCAACGCTTTGGCGCCATCACCGCTACCCAATGTCTCTTTGCGCGTTTCGCCGTGAGTGGCTTTGACAACATTGCCGTAAATTCTTACAGTGTCTCGTTTGAAGCAATAAGCAAGTTTCTCGGCAAGCTTAATAAATGAATGTATTTTGTCTCCAGGAAGGGGGCCGGACGGGTCATCTGATAACTGAATATTTTGCGTAACCGTTGAAAGCATTGCCAACTCGCTGAATCGAACACCGCCGGTGCCGGGAATATCGCGTTCTCCGGAAACAACAACCCAACGACCGGATTCCAGTCCTTCATACAGTTCGTCGAGTTCAATCAGTTGCTCTGTTCCACCACAAACATTTTCTTCGATGGGTTCTTCTGCGAGCTCCAGTTCTTCGCTTTGAGTGTAAACGACTGTTTCTTTAAGTAAGGAAACACAATCCAATATTTTTGCATTATCAGAAACTTCTGTTTTTAACCAGTACGGGGCAAGATCCAGCACATCCGCTTTTGTGGAAAAACCAATGGGCGATCTGGCTTGCAAATTTTTTTGTTCGACTCCTTTTATCCGGAAAATTGATTGTTTTCTGCTAACTGTTGAGCAGTTATTATTTTCAAATAGAAATTTACTAAAATTATCAAATATTGATACATGGATTAAATCATGATCATCTTGCTTTTCTTTATGATCATCTTGCTTTTCTTCCACTTTCAACTCAGGATATTCAATTACCACCCAAGTATCTTTCACCAATTGATCATTTTGCGGTTCTAATGCAATTTTCTTAAAACCTTTAAAATCTTTGTCATAGTTATCTGGCAGCAAATCTTCTGGCCATATTATCGATAAAGGAGTAGGCATTTGCAGCGAAACAAAATTACTAGATCTAAGATTGCCAAGAGAATATGGAACCCCTGGATAATTACTACCAAATAATCCAGCTTTAGCCCTGAGAGCATAGACTTTTAACGGATTGGATTGAGTAACATTGGCATTTTCCACTGCGGTTGAAAACGTATCCTGCAGTCCAGGGGCAAAAGCCTTTAGCGTTGCATGACTTGCTTCGCCACTAATTAGCTTGTTTCTAAGTGCTGTTGCATTAACTTCATTATTGGTCGAAGAATTTTGATCATCTCTTTGAATAGCAAATTGCTCCGTAAGATTCTTCACCAACTGGTGGGCATTGGCTGGTTGAATAGACGGTGATCTAACCAGTTCACTAATTAATTTATTTGCCGGATCAGCAGATTGATCGTGATTTGTATCCTTCTCTCTTTTCGATGTTAACGATGTTGACTGTAAAATAATCAAAGTGTGGTTAGCAGTCGGATTTGGTTTAATTTCTTTAATGCGATCAAAAATGAGATCATCTCCATCTCCAGTACCTTTAAAATCAATAAGCAGTGGGTCGTTGGGTTTTAAGTTGGTACTAATTCCCTTCAAATAAATCTGCCGATTCTTACCATTACCCTGTTTAATGCCAGACATAGTCTGAGGCTGCGTCACCCTCGGCTTCAAATCATTCCACTGCGCACGCGCTTTCAGATCCTCACTGGTTTCAAACGATTGAGGCATTTCCCCTGGTCCCGGTATGCTTTGCGACCGGGCGCCTTTGGGAATAATGGTCTCTTCTTTGAAATTATCATCGATGGTATACGCCAGATACACACTGGACGCGACCCCGGGGCGCGGTTGGTAACCAACCAAACGGCCCAATTCCAGTACTGAGCGGCGCTCGGTTGCGGTACGCAGAAAACCTTCATTGGCGATGCGCTCTTGATAAAAAGTCAGCACATCGGCAACGGTGGCCCAGGCATCCATGATCGCAAGCGAAAAATCACCGGTTTCACGGCTGGTAAGTTGCGCAAGCTTGGGGTAGTCACTACTCGACAACCTCGCCTTCATGGTTTCCAGGAAAGTTGCGTGCGTGCCCGTGCGATATGACAATGCCGTCAATCCGGGTCGATTGACTGTGGGTAGCGGTGTTACAGCTTCGATACCTTCGCAGCAACCGCAAGCTACAGTTCTGCAACTTGGCTTACAACAGCAATCCGTATTCATCGTCCCCCCCTCATATCAAACCGGATCAAGCCATACTCGGGAAAACTGGGGTCATTATCCAGTCTGGCAATTTCCAATGAATCAAGCGGTAATACACCATTTTCAATTTCATTGTTTGCCGGCTCAAACAAACGTTGTAGTTTCTTAACGACTACGCTTTCCACGCCTTGTATTTTCTGTGCTTCCGCTACTAAGATGCTCAGGTAAATGTCATCGCCAAAAGTCAGCCGATCGGCATGAAACAAGCCCAG
>CP091134.1:2822517-2824611 GCA_021582535.1 Nitrosomonas sp. | reverse complement strand
GAAAGTCCCTTATTACCTGACGCGGATAATGCCGCCGTAGGGAAGCTGGGATTCATCCTCCCGCTCTTTATGGCATTTCTATTAAGGAGCATTTTATGAGCATTACAGTTTTAAATCAGAAAAGTTTTTCCAGTGCCACAGCCGAAGTCGACGCCGCCGCCATCAAGCCGCTGCCGAATTCGCGCAAAATCTATGTGCAGGGTTCACGCCCCGATATTCAAGTGCCGCTGCGCGAAATTGCTCAGACCGACACGCATACCCGTTCGGGCGGCGAAAAGAATCCGCCAATCTGGGTGTACGATACTTCCGGTCCGTATACCGACCCTGCTGCAAAAATCGATATTCGTTCCGGATTACCGGCGCTGCGGGAAAAATGGATTACCGAGCGCAATGATACCGAAATCCTGGCAAGTCTTAATTCCGCTTACAGTCAGGCCCGTTTGAATGATCCGAAACTGGCCGATATGCGCTTTAATTTGCAGCGCCAGCCGCGCCGCGCCAAGACCGGACTGAATGTTTCGCAAATGCACTATGCCCGCCGTGGCATCATTACACCGGAAATGGAGTATATCGCCATTCGCGAGAATCAGCGCGCGGAAGCGTTCAGCGCGCAGCATCATGAGCTGTTGACGCGTCAGCATCCGGGGCAGGATTTCGGCGCAGCGCTGCCGAAGATGATCACCCCGGAATTTGTGCGTGCGGAAGTGGCGCGCGGCCGCGCCATCATTCCGGCCAACATCAATCACCCCGAATCCGAACCGATGATCATCGGGCGCAACTTCCTGGTGAAAATCAACGCCAACATCGGCAATTCCGCATTGGGATCGAGTATCCAGGAAGAAGTGGAAAAAATGACCTGGGCGATCCGCTGGGGCGGCGATACCGTGATGGATCTGTCCACCGGCAAGAACATTCACGAAACCCGCGAATGGATCATCCGCAACAGCCCGGTGCCGATCGGCACGGTGCCGATTTATCAGGCGTTGGAAAAAGTCGACGGCAAATCGGAAGAACTGACCTGGGAAATTTTCCGCGATACGCTGATCGAGCAAGCCGAGCAGGGCGTCGATTACTTTACCATTCATGCCGGTGTGCGCCTGGCGTACGTGCCGATGACCGCGAAACGCATGACCGGCATCGTGTCGCGCGGCGGCTCGATCATGGCGAAATGGTGTCTGGCGCATCACAAGGAAAGTTTCCTGTACACGCATTTCGAGGAAATCTGCGACATCATGAAAGCGTACGACGTCAGCTTCTCGCTCGGCGACGGGCTGCGTCCCGGCTCGATTTACGACGCTAACGATGAAGCGCAATTCGCCGAACTGAAAACGCTCGGTGAATTGACGAAAATTGCTTGGAAACACGACGTGCAAACCATGATCGAAGGCCCGGGCCACGTGCCGATGCATCTGATCAAGGAAAACATGGAATTGCAGTTGAAACATTGCGACGAAGCGCCTTTCTATACCTTAGGCCCGCTGACCACCGACATCGCGCCGGGTTACGATCACATCACCTCCGCCATCGGTGCGGCGATGATCGGCTGGTACGGCACGGCGATGCTGTGTTACGTGACGCCAAAGGAACATTTGGGATTGCCGGACAAGGACGATGTCAAGGACGATATCATCACGTACAAAATCGCCGCACATGCCGCCGATCTGGCGAAAGGCCACCCCGGCGCGCAAATCCGCGATAACGCATTATCCAAGGCGCGCTTCGAGTTCCGCTGGGAAGATCAGTTCAATCTGAGTCTCGATCCGGACAAGGCGCAACAATTCCACGACGAAACCCTGCCGCAGGATGGCGCTAAAGTGGCGCATTTCTGCTCGATGTGCGGCCCGCATTTCTGCTCGATGAAAATTACTCAGGATGTGCGCGATTATGCGGCCAATCAAGGCGTTGCCGAGGATGAAGCCTTGAAACTGGGAATGGCGCAGAAATCGGCGGAATTCAAGGAAAAGGGCGCTGAGATTTACAGCAAACTGTAATTTTTAATTTATGAAGGCATCACAATAACGCTTATGGATTTAGCCTTATTGCTAAAAGCGTTGATCCTGGGCGTTGTTGAGGGATTGACCGAGTTCCTGCCGG
>CP091134.1:2819674-2822417 GCA_021582535.1 Nitrosomonas sp. | reverse complement strand
TACTGCGCGATTTCTTCCGGTTTCATCATAATTCCTTGATTGATTACAAATTTATTTCGCCTTCAAACACGGTGACGGCAGGTCCGGTCATCCAGACCGGCTCATCGTTCCCCTGCCAGCTGATCGTCAATTCACCCCCGCGTGTGCTGACTTTAACCCGATGATCTAATAATCCCAGATTGATACCCGCAACAACCGCGGCACAAGCACCCGTTCCGCACGCCAGCGTTTCACCCGCGCCACGCTCAAAAACACGCAGCTTGATATGCGTACGGTCCATGACTTGCAGATAACCGACATTCACCCGTTTGGGAAAACGAGGATGCGATTCGATCAGCGCGCCTTCCGTATCGACCGGCGCATTGTCCACATCCGGCACCACACGCACGGCATGCGGATTGCCCATCGATACCGCACTGATTGTAACCGGCTGGCCTTGTAATTCAAGCGGGTAAGTTAAAGCACGTTTCTCAGCAATGAAAGGAATTGCTCCCGGTTCAAAGACGGGTTTTCCCATGTTGACGGTGACATTGCCGCTGACTTCCAAGTGTGGCGATATTATGCCACTGAGGGTTTCGATACGAATTTCATTTTTTTGTGTCAGACCATGATCATGCACGTAGCGAACGAAGCAGCGCGCACCGTTGCCGCATTGCTCCACTTCTCCGCCATCGGCATTGAAGATGCGATAGCGAAAATCAGCCTGACCCTCGGCTTTTTCAACCAGCAATATCTGATCGCAACCGATGCCGAAATGGCGATCCGCCAGTTTTCGGATTTGCTCCCGGTCGAGCGCTATGGTCTGATTGATACCATCCAGAACGACAAAATCGTTACCCAGGCCCTGCATTTTGGTGAATTTCAGTTTCATAGATCAATCCGCCAAGCGGTTTAATTTTTCCAGCTCATCAAATAATCATTCATGACAAAACCATTGCCGATATCGGCAATACTATCACCTGTAATTTCAAATCCATAATGCCGGTACGCTGAAATCGCAGTGCGGTTATCTTTGTTGACGGTCAGAATCAGCGATTGCAGATCATTTTCCCGCATGATTTGAATCGCATTTCTGACCAGCATAGCACCATGACCCTTACGGTGATGATCATGATGGATATAGAGTTTGTCTATTTTAAGCTCACCCGGCTTATTTGTAAGCATGCAACATGAGAAACCGATGATCGCCTCATTCAAAATCAGCTTGCGCCACCAGATGGCCGGATTCAACAATTGCTTTTTGATCAATTCCGGCTGGTAACGCTGCTGTAGCATATATTCGATTTGTTCTGATGAAATAATATGCACATAGTGATGCCGCCAGATCGCCTCAGCCAATGCTGAAATGGCATCCGTATCCCTTGCCGTCAAGGGCAATATTTCCGGTTGCTCGTTATCCTTATCAATACTCATTTCAAACGGTTAATGCAGTGTTTACAGCGTAATGAACAGACTATCGAAACGGCCAGAGTATCCCTGAATATTTTACCTTTTGGAAGATAAAGCCAGTATGAATGGCGGTTTATTGAATTTATGGCGCATGGCATTGATGGCGTTAAATACTGCGGGTTGCCCGACAATCCGGACTTCAAGCTCACGCTTGTAAGGAATATCCATAAAAGAAATGCCGATCAGCATCGTCAGTATCCCTTGCCCGGGCAAAAATAGCATTAAGATACCTGCGATCAGAAAAACTGCGCCGGCAATATTTTTGATGATTAATCCAATCACCCTCAACACGGGGTGATGCGCTCTCATCCAGTAACGGGGAACGCGCAAATCGAAATAGTCACTCGGTAACCGGATCAGAATCCATGGAATGGCGATGAGAGAACCAATGAAGCCGATGATTGAAGCGATCGAAAGCGCGATCAAAGCTTCGGTCGATATCCACTGTTGAATAGCGGTTGTCAAATCTTCCATGAGGTAAGAATACAGATATGCCGAATGAAATTATTCAAACTCACCGGAGGATTTATCAGCGGGAAATGAGTAAAAATGGCTATGGACAGAACTAAACCCGCTGCCAGAGTTTAGGCAACGGGTTTAGTTTACAGTAACAGAGAATGGATCAAGGAACGATCCGGTTGTTCAGAATTTCTTTGCTTTGACCATTCCAGATCACATCGGTCAGGTTGGAGTAACGGGTGATGATTTGTGCTGCTATACCGCCCGAGAACAAACCTGCCCAGCCCAGAATCACAAAGCCCCAGTGCAGCGGCGCGCTGAACAGTTCTTCCATGAACCAGAATGCGTGGCCCCATTCGTTCAACCCTACGTTCGGCAGAATCATCAACGGACCGGCAATCGCCATGACCAATGGGAATGATGTGCCGCGGCTGTACAGTGGCAGACGGGTCATCGCGTACAGGTATGACGCTACGCCACATACGATGTACATCGGGAATGAGCCGTAGAACACCACCACGTGACTTGGGGTGAAGCTGGTGTCACGAATGATCACTTGGTGCCAGCTTGCATCTTGCTCGGTGAAGAAGCTGCCGCCCCAGTACACACCAAACAGATACACACCCAGCCACATCAACCAGTAGAAATAACGTTTCACTTCCAGTTTCGGATCGAGGTTATCTAGTTGCTCTTTGGTGTCACGGGTTTTCAGGATCCAGCCCCAGGTTACTAACGCAAACAAAGGCATCAGCGTCATGTGGACACGCCACAGTCCCATCCATACCTTGTCAAATTCCGGTTCCATCGAATCCATGCCATGTGAGTATGCAAACGT
>CP091134.1:2811573-2819574 GCA_021582535.1 Nitrosomonas sp. | reverse complement strand
CGCCGCATTGGCGCCGGCTTTTGCCGCGGTGCCGCCGGGACGGGTCACATCCACCAGCGCGTTCTTGACCACTGCCAGATTCTTAGGTTTGAGATTCAGGCTGTACAGCAGCTTCGCCGGAATATCTTCCACTTCCCCGGTCTGACTGTTCTGGATCTGTTTCACCAGACGTGGCGCATACGCTTTGCCGTTATTTGCGATGACCATAGTGGCGAACGCCAGCTGGAGCGGCGTGGCCAGATTATAGCCCTGACCGATGGATACGGAGATGGTATCGCCAGCGTACCACTTTTGTTTATATTGACTCATCTTCCAGGCGGACGAAGGCAACAATCCGGCCACTTCGCCTTCGATATCGATCCCGGTTCTTTTGCCCAAACCGAATTGACCGATAAAGCTATGGATATTGTCGATGCCGAGATCGTTGGCGAGACTGTAGTAATAGGTATCGCACGAAACAACCAGCGATTTATGCAAATCGACCCGGCCATGCCCGCCCGGTTTCCAGTCGCGGTAACGGCGATCGACGCCCGGCAGGGAAAAGAAACCGGGATCGCTCATGCTGTATTCCGGCGTGCGTTTTCCCAGTTCAAGCGCCGCCAGCGCCATGAACGGTTTGAATGTCGAACCGGGCGGATACACACCGCGCAGCGCCCGGTTGTTGAGCGGCCGGTCAATCGACTTGTTGAGCAGACTCCAGTTTTCCTGATCGATGCCACCGATAAAAAGATTATTGTCGTAGCCCGGCTTGCTGACAAACGCGAGCACTTCACCGTTATTCGGATCCAACGCAACCAGCGCGCCGCGGCGCTCGCCGAATGCTTTTTCCGCGGCTTCCTGCAACCCGAGATCAAGCGACAGGATCAGATTACTGCCGGAAAGCGGCGGCGTGCGGGACAATACGCGAATGGAGCGGCCCGCCGCATCGGTCTCGACTTCCTCAAAACCGGTGATGCCGTGTAATTGTTTTTCATAGCTCTGTTCGATACCGATTTTGCCGATGTGCTGCGAACCGCGATAATTATGCAGCTCGCCGTTACGTTCCAGCTGATCGAGATCCTGATCGTTGATGCGGCTGATATAACCGATAATGTGCGACACAATTTCCTTTTCCGGGTATTGCCGCAACACGCGCGCTTTAATTTCAACCCCCGGAAAACGGTAACGGTTCACCGCAAAAGTGGCGATTTCCTCATCGGTCAAGCGGCTTCGAACCGGCAGGCTTTTAAAGCGTTTGCTTTCCTTCAGCAATTTTTTGAAACGCTGGCGATCGGTCGGCGTGATCTCGATAATGTCCGCCAATTCATTCAACGTCGCTTCAAGATCCTTGATCTGACTGGGTACGACTTCCAGCGTGTAGGCAGAATAATTCTGCGCCAGTATCCTGCCGCTGCGGTCATAAATCAGCCCGCGGTTGGGCACCAGCGGCGAAATGGAAATCCGGTTCGCTTCCGCCAGCGTCTGATAGTGTTCCTGTTGCGTAACCTGTAAATAATAGAAACGCGCATACAAAATCAAAAACAGAATCAATACAAAACCCGCGCTGATGCTGAGGCGAAGACGGAATTTATATAATTCGGCCGGATGATTTCTCAGTTCAACATGCTGCTTCATAACGCATCAGGATCTGGTTTTTGCCGCAGCAGCAGCGTAAACAGATAAGAAGCAGGCACCCAGAGCAGTGCGCCCGCCACCGTAGCCAGGTAATACTGCCAATTTGGCAATAATGAATCCGTCGATAGTGCAACCAAAACAATGACCCATTGCATCGTCAGCAGCACCAAACCAATCTGCGGCGCTTGTTTCACCGGCGTAAACAGCCGCAACCGGCGGCCAAAAACCAGAGTGAGATAGATCACGATACAATAAGCCAAGGCGTGCTGCCCCAATATGCCGGCATTGCCGACATCCATCATCAATCCCAGGCCGAAAGCAACGCTCATACCCATTTTGTGCGGATAATTAATATTCCAATACGCGATCGTAATCGCTAAAAAGTCCGGGCGTAACAACAGGAATTCGCCCTCCAGCGGCAAGAAATTCAGAATTGACGCAACAATCAAACTGGCGGCGACAAACCAATTACTGGCGGGCACGAATACATCCTGCCTGATGTACTGGTCCTTGTTGACATGACTCTCTTTAATTTTTCCCGGGCTCAATTACTGGCGTCTCTTGAGATTCGTTGGATTCGGGTTGCACCAGAGCCAGAATCAAAACTTGCCGGTTCCGGTCCACACCGGCAATAGGTGTGCTGATAATCTGCGCGAAATCACCGGTCGGATCGCGCTCGATTCTTAACACCGCTGCGACAGGGATACCGGGAGGATAAACCCCGCCGATACCGGAGGTGACCAGCAGATCGCCTTGCTGAATATCCGTGTTCACGGATAAATAGCGCAATTCCAATTCATCGTTTCTACCGGTGCCGGACACCACCGAACGTAAACTGTTGCGCACCACTTGTACCGGTACCGAATGATCCTTATCGGTCAGCAGCGTGACCTCGGACGACCAAGGATACAGCTGCGTGATTTGCCCGACGATGCCTTGATCGTCAATCACCGCTTGACCCAATTGAATATGATGTTGACTGCCTTTATTCAAAGTAATCTTGTGACTGAACGGGTCGCGCGGCGTGGACAGAATTTCCGCCAGGACCGCTTTGGTTTTAGTGGCCGTTTCAATTTGCTGCACCGCGCCCAGCAGTTTGCGCAATTGCACATTCTCGGCTTCCAGGGCGTGCAATTTCAACAGCTGTTCACGATTGTCCAGATAGATCCGCCTGAGCTTTTCATTTTCTTCCAGCAAATAGAAACTGGCGATGAATTCGCCGGTTTGATCGTAAATGCTGGCGGGAATATAAGCGATTTTCTGCAATGGAAAGATGATTACCCCGATGGTCTGGCGGAATTGCGGGAAATACTTGAGACGCGTATCTTCGGCTATGAGCAAACAGGACAATAAGGTGAATACAAACAGCCGCGTGAACGGGCCAGGGCCATGTCTGAAAAACTGAGGAACTGTTTCCATTACGTCCCGTATTCAAGTATCGATTTATTTTTCAACCAATATAAGGAAAGAGATAAAAATAATTAACCCGCCAATCGATTAGTCACGGGCAAAAATACCGATGGACCGGTCCATGTTCTCCAGCGCGATACCGGCGCCGCGCACCACGCAGGTCAACGGATCATCGGCGACAATAACGGACAATCCGGTTTCTTCCATCAATAACCGGTCAATATCGCGCAACAACGCGCCGCCACCGGTCATCACCATGCCTTTGTCGGCAATATCCGAGCCCAGTTCCGGCGGTGTATGTTCCAGTGCCGATTTGACCGCACTGACGATGCTGTTCAACGGCTCCGCCAGCGCTTCGAGAATTTCGTTACTGGAAATGGTGAAACTGCGTGGTATGCCTTCCGCCAGATTGCGGCCTTTCACTTCGATTTCACGCACTTCCGAACCGGGAAAAGCCGAGCCGATTTCCTTTTTAATGATTTCCGCGGTGACCTCGCCGATCAGCATGCCATAGTTACGGCGGATATAGTTGATGATCGCTTCGTCAAATTTGTCCCCGCCGACACGCACCGAATTGGAATATACGATACCGCCCAACGAGATCACGCCGACTTCCGTAGTGCCGCCGCCGATGTCGACCACCATCGAACCGGTGGGCGATTCAACCGGCATATCCGCACCCAATGCCGCCGCCATCGGTTCCTCGATCAACTCCACCTTGCGTGCGCCTGCGCCGTAGGCCGCTTCGCGAATCGCACGGCGTTCCACTTGCGTGGAACCGTACGGGACGCAAATGACAATGCGCGGATTGGCGGAAAGCAGGCGCGGCGGATTCACTCTGCGGATAAACATCTTGAGCATCTGCTCGGTCACGGTAAAGTCGGCAATCACACCGTCCTTCATCGGGCGGATCGCGGTAATGTTACCCGGTGTGCGGCCCAGCATTTGCTTGGCGGCGAGACCCACTTGCTGGATCATTTTTTTGCCGTTGGCGCCGCTTTCTTCACGGATTGCGACTACAGAGGGTTCATCCAGCACGATACCTTGGCCGTGGACATAAATCAGCGTATTCGCCGTGCCCAGATCAATCGCCATGTCTGTCGAGAAATAGCTTCCAAGGATATTGTTGTTCAAGAAATTAAACATAGTGGCAGAATCCGTTATTAATAATTATGATGAGAGCGAATAATAAATAAAACCATCAAAAAATAATACGCCGGTTAAAACGGGGCATGATACTCTAATAGTTATTTGAATATAAGGTTACCGATTAAAATGACTTTATCTGTTAGCGACGTAAAATGCATTGCTGATCTTGCGTATATCGAAATTGACGACAATGAGGCCAAAGAAACTTTGACTCAGTTGTCCGGTATTTTCAATTTGATTGAATCCATGCAAGCGGTTGATACATCGACAGTGGAACCCATGTCTCATGCGCAAAGTGTCGTGCAGCGTTTGCGTGAAGATGAAGTTACTGAAACCGACCAACGCGAATTATATCAATCAATAGCACCGCAAGTCGAAGCGGGTCTCTATCTCGTTCCACAAGTTATTGAATAGACCTGGAACAGCAGTAGCGAATTGAAGCAAAGAAAGCATAAAATTCAGAAAACCGCCATTATACGCAACATTTTATTTTTCTCTCATCAGTAAATCCATGTTTAACGCCAGCCTTAAACAGCTCTCGATTCAGCTTGCCGGAAAGAAAATTTCCAGCACTGAACTGACCAGTGAATTCCTGCAACGCATCAAGCAGCTCAACCCGGAATACAATGCCTTTATCACCGTCAACGAAGACATGAGCTTGGCGCAAGCGCGCGCGGCCGACCAGATGATCGCGGCCGGACAAGCCGGTCTGTTAACCGGTATCCCGATTGCGCAAAAAGACATTTTCTGCGCCAAAGGCTGGTTGACCACGTGCGGTTCAAAAATGCTGTCGAACTTCGTTTCTCCGTACGATGCCGGCATCATCGAACGTTTCAATCAAGCCGGCGCGGTGAATATCGGCAAAACCAACATGGACGAATTCGCCATGGGGTCGAGCAATGAAACCTCTTATTACGGCCCGGTGAAAAACCCCTGGGATCACGCGGCAGTGCCCGGCGGCAGTTCGGGCGGCGCAGCCTGTGCGGTAGCCGCCAGATTGGCGCCCGCAGCCACCGGCACCGACACTGGTGGCTCAATCCGTCAACCCGCCGCGCTGTGCGGCATCTCGGGGATCAAGCCGACCTACGGACTGGTGTCGCGCTACGGCATGATCGCCTTCGCCTCCAGTCTCGATCAAGGCGGCCCGATGGCGAAATCGGCGGAAGATCTGGCGTTGTTGCTGAATGTCATGGTGGGTTTCGATGCGCGCGACTCGACCAGTTTGCAACGCGATATTGAAGATTATGCGCGCGATCTGCAAAAACCGTTGACCGGCCTGCGCATCGGTCTGCCCAAGGAATACTTCGCCGAGGGCATGAGCAACGACGTTGCCAGCGCGATCGACAAAGCATTGGATGAATACCGCAAACTGGGTGCGCAAACGGTCGAGATTTCCTTGCCGAACGCGCCGCTGGCGATCCCGGTTTATTACGTGCTGGCACCCGCCGAAGCGTCGAGCAATTTATCGCGCTTCGATGGCGTACGCTACGGTCATCGCGCCGAATCGTACAGCGATCTGGCCGACATGTACCGCAAATCGCGCGCGCAAGGCTTCGGCGCGGAAGTCAAACGGCGTATTTTGATCGGCACTTATGTGCTGTCGCACGGTTATTACGATGCCTATTACATCAAAGCGCAGAAACTGCGCCGCCTGATCGCGCAGGATTTTGCCGAAGCCTACCAACAATGCGACATCATCATGGGACCGACGACACCGACCGTGGCGTTCAATCTGGGCGAAAAAAGCGGCGACCCGATCCAGATGTATTTGTCCGATATTTATACCAGCGCCGCCAATCTGACCGGCATGCCGGCGATGTCGATTCCGATCGGCTTCGGCGATAAGAACCGCCCGATCGGTTTGCATATCATTGGCAATTACTTTAAGGAAGCGCAGATGCTGAACGCCGCGCATCAGTACCAACTGGCCACCGATTGGCATACCCGGTCGCCGGTTTAAAACCAACCTTCGTTTGTGTAACACACTTGAGCTGGAAAACATATCATGCAGTGGGAAATTGTCATCGGTCTTGAAGTTCATACGCAACTGTCAACACATTCCAAAATCTTCTCGGGCGCTTCCACCGCCTACGGCGCACCGCCCAATACCCAAGCCTGCGTGATCGACCTGGCATTGCCCGGTGTGCTGCCGGTGCTGAACAAAGGCGCGGTGGAGCGGGCGATCAAGTTCGGCTTGTCGGTCGGCGCGACAATCAATTCACCGTCGATTTTCGCCCGCAAGAATTATTTCTACCCCGATTTGCCGAAAGGCTATCAAATCAGCCAATACGAATTGCCGGTGGTACAAGGCGGCACGATCACGATTCAAGTCGACGGCACTGAAAAAACTGTCCGTCTGACGCGCGCGCACCTGGAAGAAGACGCTGGCAAGTCGCTGCATGAAGATTTTCACGGCATGAGCGGCATCGATTTGAACCGTGCCGGCACACCGCTGCTGGAAATCGTCTCCGAGCCGGACATGCGCAGCAGCGCGGAAGCGGTGGCGTACGCCAAAACGCTGCACGCGCTGGTGCGCTGGATCGGCATATGCGACGGCAACATGCAGGAAGGCTCGTTCCGCTGCGATGCGAACGTTTCGGTGCGACCGCACGGCACGGAAAAACTCGGCACGCGCTGCGAAATCAAGAATCTGAATTCGTTCCGTTTCCTGGAAAAAGCCATCGACTACGAAGCCAGAAGGCAAATCGAAATCCTCGAAGACGGCGGCGCGATCCGCCAGGAAACCCGGCTGTACGACGCCAATAAAGACGAAACCCGCACCATGCGCAGCAAGGAAGACGCCAACGACTACCGCTACTTCCCCGACCCGGATCTGCTGCCGCTGGAAATCTCCGCGAGCTGGATCGACCAGGTCAAATCCGCGTTACCGGAACTGCCGCAAGCGCGCCGCGACCGTTACATCGCCGAATTCGGCTTACCCGCCTACGATGCCGCGGTGCTGACCAGCTCGCGCGAAACGGCGGATTACTTCGAAGCCACGGTCCGGCAACTGCCCACGCAAGCCAAATTGTGCGCCAACTGGATCATGGGCGACATCAACGGGCAATTGAACAAGCAAGGCCTCGACATCGGCGCCTGTCCAATCAATCCGGCGCAACTCGCCGCACTGCTGACGCGCATCGGCGACGGCACGATTTCCGGCAAAGCGGCCAAAACGGTATTCGAAAGCCTATGGAACGGCGAATTGGATAAAAACGTCGACGCCATCATTACCGCCAAAGGTTTGAAGCAAATTTCCGACGACAGCGCCATCGAAAAAATCGTCGACCAAGTCCTCGCCGCCAATGCGCAGCAAGTCACCGATTACCGCGCCGGCAAGGAAAAAGCCTTCAACTCGCTGGTCGGCCAGATCATGAAAGCCACCCAGGGCAAAGCCAATCCGGCACAGGTCAACGCCATGCTGAAGAAAAAGCTGGATGGCTAAAGCATAATCCAAAATCAAGCTTTTTCAGGCGCTACGAGAAGACATGCAGACCGGTATAATGGATAGCGGTTATAGTGCTATACTCGAGAGCCTGTTGTAAGGGTGGAAAAAATAACCGTTGCGCCAGTGGCATCAAACGCTGAATTCAATCAACGGGTTTTTTCTTTTATTCCGCTTATTACAATCTTCTAACGTTAAATATAATGCTGACATCCGTTGTAACCACGTCCATCAATCATGTTTTACGCAGTGAGCGGTGGGCATGCGAGCGATTGCAAACTTTTACCGGTAAAACGATCGGTATCCGGGTGCCGCCGTTGGTTAACTTCAGTGTACTCATCGATGCGGCGGGAGAGATGCAACAAGCCAGCAATGCTATAGGC
>CP091134.1:2803789-2811473 GCA_021582535.1 Nitrosomonas sp. | reverse complement strand
TTGCGCCGCGTGGAAATGAACAGCACGATAAAGTCCTGCACCGCACCGGCGAATACCACCCCGGCCAACAGCCACAACATGCCCGGCAAATAACCCATCTGTGCCGCCAGAATCGGCCCCACCAGCGGACCCGCCCCGGCAATCGCCGCGAAGTGATGGCCGAACAGCACATATTTATTGGTCGGCACATGATCCAAACCGTCGTTATGCTTATACGCCGGTGTCATACGCCTTTCATCCAGCTTTAACACCCGGTTCGCAATGAACAGACTGTAAAAACGGAAAGCGATGAGATAAACGCACACCGCCGCGATGACGATCCAGATCGCGCCGATCGATTCACCGCGATTCAGGGCAATGACCGCGAGAGCGGAAGCTCCGGCGAGAGACAGGATTATCCAGACAAGATATTTTATTAGCAGATTCATAAAGGTTCCTAATAGAAAAACTGTTCTTATTTTACTGAGAATTGTGAAACCGCGTCATTCTGATCGAATGTGATCGCCAATTCTTATCACTGTGAAAGCTATCGTTATTATTAAGATGCCGGTGCTTTGCCAGAAATTGAGTGACTTTGGCTAGGTTGTTGTTCCTTGCTTAGTGTATCTTGCAGGAAAATGTAGCAGGTTGTTGCAAACAGATAAAAGTAATACAAGTACCATCAAAGCGTAATTTGCTGCTTTCACAGACACGCTCCAAAAAAATTATGCACCTACGATTATCCGGATTGCGCTTTTAAACGCCAGAGGGGAAAGTCACCCTAACTGGGATGAGGTATTTGAATTAAGATGCAGGCGAATCAAACAGATTCCAGCGCTCTGGAATCGAATTGTAATTACAGAGCGTCGTCGCGGTGCGCATCAAACCCGGCGGAAACGAAATCATGCTGGGTTTGATACGGTCGAGCGCCGGTAGCTGGTGATCGGTTACGGCAGGACGGAATACCGCGCTATTGCAGCCCGCCGCAAACCAAAAAATCTCCGCAATAACCGGAGCGACTCAGAATTCACTGCCCCGGCTGTTATCGACATCTTCCGGACTCACTAAGCTGCCGAGATTTCCCCATGCGTTCCTGATATAGGACACTACTTGGGCAATCTCGGTATCGCGGATGAAATGCTGATACGGTGGCATGCCATAAGGTCTTGGATTACCGGCCGTGGCGGGAGGATACCCGCCATACAGCACGCTGCGGATTGTGTTCAGCGGGGAGCTCATGGTCACACTGCGGTTTCCGGCCAGTGGAGGATATATTTTCGGTATGCCTTCGCCTGATTGGCCGTGACAGTCCTGGCAGTGTTTTTCATATACTTCCTGTCCGAGGGCTAGATATTGGCGCACCTGTTCCGGTATTTTGCGGGCTTTCCGGGGTGCTTTTGCGTTGTCTTTCTTCTCGCCCAGGGATTGAAGGTAAACCGCGATCGAACGGATATCATCGTCCGACAGATACTGCAAACTTTGCCGGACAATCGTGGCCATAGAGCCGGAAGTGACGGCATGGCCGTTGATCCCGGTGGATAGCAGTTCGACAATGTCTTCGATCGGCCATTCGCTGACTCCGGCTTCCCGCGGGGATATCAACGAGGGCGCATACCAGTAGGAGCCCATGATTTTACCGCCTGTCAGCTTATCGTCCTGGCTTGCTCCCCATACATTACGCGGAGTATGGCAGGCGTTGCAGTGTCCGAGTCCCTGAACCAGATAATTACCCCGGTTCCATTCATCGCTTTTCGATTTATCCGGTTGATAGACGCCTTCATTGAAATACCATTTCCGCCAAAGATACAGGAGCGTCTGATTATCGTAGGGCGGATTGATCTTGTGGGGCGGATTGGTTTGTGCGACAGGCGGCAGCGAACGCAAATAGGCAAAGATCGCATCGGCGTCCGGCCGGGTAACCTTGGTATATTCGGTATACGGAAAAGCCGGGTACAAATTACGGCCATCCTTCGACTTTCCATAGTGCAGCGCCTGCCAGAAATCCTCGCCGCTCCAGCTGCCAATTCCGGTTTCTTTATCCGGTGTGATATTCGGTGTGACGAATTGACCGAAAGGCGTATTCAGCTTGCGTCCACCCGCGTAAGGCTCACCGCCGCGGGTGGTATGACACCCCATGCAGTTGCCCGCCCGGGCAAGATATTCACCGCGCCGGATCTGTTCCGTATCGGAGTCAGTCGGTGTCTGAGCCCATGCCATGTGCATCAGGGACAGCAAACCGCCTGTAACGCAAACGATGATCCGCCCTATGCCCGTCAATCTTGTTGTGTTTGAATTTCTCATCGTGTCACCTCCTTCCCGGACAAAATAGTCCGGCAACGCTGCGCCAATTCCGGGGTAAGCGCATCCGCTGCGGCGGATTGCCCCGATACCGGTAGCCCGGGCAGCCACTGCACCAGTGCATTGACTTCTTCCTGCGTCAGTTTTTTGGCTATTTCCGACATGCAATCCGGTATCTGACCGCGCATGATCCCGCCATTACGCCAGCCGCCGAACTGTGCCGCCAGATAAGCATGCGGCAAGCCCAGCAGACCGGGAATTGCCGGTTGCACGCCCATCAGCGTTTTGCCGTGACAAGCACCGCATGCCGGAAGATTGCGTTCGGGATCGCCGGAATACATGAGTGTTTCCACGGATTTGATTTCATCCGGTGTCAGTGCGGGCACTACCGGCTCCAGATAAGCGTAGGGCTGGGCGGCAAAATACTCTGCGATTTCGCGCATGTAGTCATCCGACATGTTTTCGAGCAAAATGGCCATCGGCTGATAATAGCGCCGCCCATCACGAAAATTGCGCAGCTGATTAAAGAGATAACCGGCCGGTTTACCCGCAATACGCGGGAAATAGGCATCCCGGTCTATCCGGTCAGCATCTCGATGACAGATGATGCAGGGTTTTACGCGTTCTTCTAGGGTATCGGATAGTCCGGACAAAGCCGGTCCGGCAGCGCTTGCCAGGCCGGGAATCATCGCTAACAAGATAAAAGCAAAAAACTTCATTGACATGTGGGTCCATGAAAAAAATTAAAACACCGGTCAATCTTCAGAATGCTCTCCTGAAGTTCCCTATTGGCGTCACGCTGCCCTGTGGAACGAGCGAGCCATTCCGGCAGCCGACGTGCAGAGTCGCAGTGTATATCACTACCTGTAATCCAAACAACCGGATAGAAAACCTGGTTAACCGCTATGCAACTGTATGAGTAACCGATTCGTCATCGCAGCGGTGTTTACCCAAGGCGAAAGTTTTGACTTCGCACCTCAATCCGCTTGCAATACTTGAACATGCGCCGCCACGCACCGCCCCAGCGATTTCAATGCATACCCGCCTTCCAGCGCCGAAACAATGCGGCCGTGCGCATAGTGATCAGCGATAACCTTGATCTGCCGCGTGATCCAGACATAATCTTCGTCTTGTAATTGCAGCTGCGCCATGTCGTCGTCGCGATGCGCATCGAATCCGGCAGAGATGAAAATCATCTCCGGTTTGAAGCGGTCGAGCGCCGGTAACCAGTGATCGGTGACGGCTTGGCGGAATGCCGCGCCGTTGCAGCCGCGCGGCAGCGGCACGTTGATCATGCGTTCGGTAGCGCTGTTTGCGCCGCTGTAGGGATAAAACGGGTGCTGAAACGTCGAGCACAGCATGACGTGCGGGTTGTCGCGGAAAATCTCTTCGCTGCCGTTGCCGTGGTGCACGTCAAAATCCAGAATGGCAACGCGTTGCAGATGATGCTGCGCAATGGCATGCGCCACCCCGACAGCAATATTGTTGAACAGGCAGAATCCCATGGCACGGTCCGATTCCGCATGATGCCCGGGCGGGCGGACGGCGCAGAATGCATTATTGACGGTACCGGCCAAAACCAGATCGGTTGCCAGCACAACCGCTCCCGCTGCGTGTAACGCGGCACTGAGTGAAAAAGGATTCATCGCGGTATCCGCATCCAAGGCGATCAAACCGGCCGCCGGAGCATCCTGACGGATGCTTTCAATGTATTCCGGAGTATGCACGCGCGCCAATTGTTCCGTCGTGGCCAGCGGCGCCTCGTAACGCTGCAATTGCGCCAGCAACCCGCTGGCTTTCAGTTCATTTTCAATGACGATTAAGCGCTGCGGGCACTCCGGATGGGCCATGCCCATGTCATGCTTGAGACAATCCGGATGGGTGATATATGCTGTTTGCACGCTATTCCCTGTTACGTTGAAATTCGATGTCGACCGGAATCCTGCGGTCATACCGGCAGGTGCTGAAAGCCAAAGTTTATACAATCAAACGGCTATACCATGATAAATTATCGCTATCTTGAATAATAGCTGTTATCTGTTACGTTTAATCGCATTTTTTCGTCATATGGGGAGTCGTTGATGAATGAGTTTATTGCCAAAATATTGAAGTTTGTTTCGTTTGAATCGCTGATAGAAAGAGGCTGGCTGGAAATCGCGCAAATTTTAATGCCGGTTTTCCTTTTGGCTTTGGTATTTCTCGGATTAAGTTTCTATATCCAGCACAAGCGCTGGAAAACGGCGGCGTCCATTGTGTGCGCGCTCCTGGCGCTGGTTTATTTGCCGTACGAGTTTTATCGTCAGTCGCTGGTATCCGCGAGAGCGAATGTCAATGTCAACGAAATTCAGGGCAATTTGCAGAGTTATCTGGATTCGGCCAGCTTAACGCATGCCAAAGGCATTGCCGATAAGGAAGCGGTTGCGAGTATGTTGGATGAGATGATTCATGGCCTGAATCAGGAAAAGAAAAAAGAACTGGTGCTGATTTCCTGGCTGGTTGCCGAGAATGAGAAAAACTCGCTCAATCAGATTGACAGCAAGCAGAGATCCCTGGGCGATGACATAAAATCCAACTTGGCTGCGGCAAAAGTTGAAATTATCGACTCACGTCCGCCGGTTGACAAAATTTCCGACTCTATCGTTAAAAAGCTGGATGATGACGTCAAAGTCTTAATTGAAAGAAAAATGCAGGGATTCAAGCAGGAAATCGATAGTTCACTGGACGGCTTTAAAGAAAGCATCAATACCTTCGTTCAAGGAGAACTGAATAATTACCAAACGAGGTTGGCAGGCATTACGCAACAGAATGTCGATGAATTAAGAAATTACTCCAACAAGGCCAATCAGGCATTTACTGAGCAAGTCAATAAAATCAATCAGGTTTCGTTGAAAAAACTGGATGCGACCAAAGAAAGCATAGAGGGTGTTGGCGCTGCTTCAGATACCAATTTGAAGCATATTGCGCAGCAGGTCAAACAACTGTCAGCTTCGCTCGAGATTGCGCAGAAAAAGAACGATATTTTGTTTGAATATAACGAATGCATGCGAACCTCCGGCTTGCTCGATATCGGCGGTAAGGTGGAGCAGTGCAAGGCGAAATATCAGCAGGATTTGAGTGCGCTGAAAAGGGTGGAATAGGGTGATTGATCCGATGGTTTCCGCAGCTTACAGCCGGAACCATCGGGTCATGGTTTAATCCTTCGCGTTACGTTCCGCTTGTGACAAAAGATGCGGCCATAAACGCTGCATCGCCAGGAAAGTGAACGATGCCGACCAGGTGATCATGGCCAGTCCCGCCAGACCTTCGGTGGCGCTGAGCACGCGGATGGCGCCGGTGGGCACCAAATCGCCAAATCCCACCGTGGTAAAAACAACCGATGAGAAATAAATAAAGTCAAAAAAATTATTTTCCTTCAAACCGGCGATGTGACCCAATCCAGCATCCAGTTGCATAATCCGATAGCCCAGCGCGAAAACAATGATTTCCACCACATGGGCTACCAGCAACCCCAGCATGACCACCAGCACGCCGATGCGCTTATGGACATGCACGCCCACCGTGCGGCTTAAGAAACGCAGTGCTTCGTAATGCAACACCACGCAAACAGTCACGATGACGCCGGAAACCGCCAGTGCGATTAAGTGAGCAACATGTTCATTCATACTTGTAAGGAAATGAGCGGTCACAAAACAGAGCCTGGATACTTATCATGGAAGCTGATTTATGTGATTATTATCCCATGTATCCCGGCATCACCGTTACATAACGGCTGACATACCGGCAGGCAATCAATACTGTGATGGGTATATATCGATAAAGGGAAGGATTTATGGGGCAGGTAACTGAAATTGTTGGCCGCGGGCTGGCACACTTCTTAACCAAACCGGTGCGGCAGAGCGTTCAGGTGGCAACGATCAGTCAGGAAAAACTGGCCGCTACTTTGCAGCCCGGCGATGTGCTGCTGGTGGAGGGGGATACCCGTGTCAGCGTAGCCATCAAATACCTCACGCAATCCACCTGGTCACATGCCGCGCTGTACATTGGTAACGTGCTTCCGCACAGCGCGCCCTGGCAGCTGCCCCAAGTATTGATAGAAGCCGATCTGAAGGAAGGTGTGCGCGCGATAACACTTGCGCACTATGCGCAAATGCATACCCGGATTTGCCGTCCTGTCGGTTTGAACGATGAAGATCGTAAACGCGTGGTGGATTTTGTTATCGCGCGCATCGGCCAGCACTATGATCTCAAGCACATTTTCGATCTTTTGCGTTATTTGCTGCCGACAATGCCGGTTCCGACAAGATTTCGCAGACGTATGCTAGCTCTCGGCAGTGGAGATCCGACACGGGCGATCTGTTCGACGCTGATCGCGCAAGCGTTTGAGTCGGTGCGCTATCCGATATTGCCGGAGATTCAGCGCGCCTGGTCGGATGATCCAAGGCATACCGATTGCTACGCGGATATCTACCACATTCGTCATTACAGCCTTTATACACCGCGCGATTTCGACATTTCGCCTTACTTCGACATTATTAAACCGGTGATTGAAAATGGTTTTGACTACCGCTCACTGGCTTGGAGCGACAAAGATCGTGAACCCGGCTGTGAATAAACGGAATGACAGTAATTCATCTAGAATGAGGGTATTGATATCATGAAAAAATTGCTTGCTATCGGTTTGCTCAGTAGCTTTTTTGTTCCATGTGCTGCTGCGGCTGCCGAATTGCCCAGTTTCTCTACGACGGAACGGATAGTGCGTATTCCACAGATCACTGTGGACAACAATGATCTGCTGTACGATGTTGAATTACAGCTGGATTTTGACAGTGGGAAATTTTCCATAGTGAAGTACAGCGATACCGCGCCCAACGATATGGCGGAATTCAATCTGCCGTTTAAACTGGCGATGGATCACACCGCACAGATCGGCAGCACCGGTCTGCAGATTCGTTTTTCCGATGTGACTGAAGATTCGCGTTGTCCGGCTGATATGGTGTGCATCTGGTCAGGGCAGGTTGTTATCGCACTCGATATCATTCGTGCCGGAAAGGATCCGGAAAAGATCACGCTGACTTCTCCGAATGTCTATCCCATCGTTCACGAACTTTCTGATTCCAAATTGGAATTGCTGGCTGTGCACCCTTACTCCGCGACTAGCGCAGACATTAAAAAGCAGGATTACAGCGTAATCCTGCGCGTTACTCCGCTACTTTAGAAACCAGGACAGAGCATGACCCGCCGGACGATTAAGTAAACTCCACCCCGGTTTGCTGCAATCCGATTAAATCGATGCTCGTGGCATTCACCCCGGAATTGGCCGCAATTTCGAGGAGTTGCGCCTGCGATAACGTGCCGCCGCTGCCTGTCAGCAATCCGGTATACAGGTTGTGATCTTCGGGTGACGGTG
>CP091134.1:2782066-2803689 GCA_021582535.1 Nitrosomonas sp. | reverse complement strand
CACCTATGTGAAGTTTCCCGGCTGTTACACCGATTCAACGAATCAAATCATTGAGAATTCAGGAATATTCTCAATGTGAGTGTGATTTTTCTCACTGAAGATTATCCCCCAAGACACTATTCTGCTGATGTGCCTAGCAGGCTGATGAAGAGCTTTTTGCGGTGTTAAAACAGGTTAACTTAGGAAAACGCTGATTAATCCGGCGGACGAGATGAAGCACGAGGCGCACGGAACACAGCAACCAAGACCTATCCATAAGATAGACGAGGGAGCGAGTACCGCGCAACGAAGTGATTCGCTCGTATAGTCAATTAATCAGCGTTTCCTTAGCAACATGATGCGTTTCTCGGCTGTTTTTGCCTTGCATCATCGGTTACCGCAAAGATATTTTTTTGACGGCCTGCTGGAATCTAATCCATTTCCAATGGAATCGATTTTGCACAACATCATTGTTATATTTCTTATAGGAGTTTTTTAAGATGAAAAATCTTTCTTGGGTCACCTTGGCAATTATTTTAAGTTACGCACATTTTGCAGTCGCTTCTCAAGGTTCAAATTCAAAAAATGAGGAAGATAGAATCGATTTTACAATAAATGGTAGTGGTTATTTTATGGCCAGCCCTATCGTTAACGAAGAAGATGGACTTGCAAGTCATATGAGCATGCGTGGTAAAAGTAAGCAACTGGGAGAAACGGTGATTAATGTGCTCGATGAAGTCAAAGTGAAGCTGAATAATGGTGTGCCGGTAAATTGTATTACACCCGATGGCGATCAAGGCATTTTGGCCGTTCTTGTAAAGGCAAGAGGCGTTATTCAATTGGTAAAAAATGGCGATCAACTTTTTACTAAAACCTCATCAATAAATGTGTGTATCAATTCTAAGTGTTTCAATGAAGATGGCAGGGCAAAAGAAGGATGTACATTCCAGTCTATCGCCACGAATGAAGTTATAGGCGGTACTGGAGAATTTGCCTGTGCTACAGGACATACGACCGATATACATACCCGTACAGTACTGTCGATTAGTTCGAAAGGGGAGCCTTTCGGTAGTATCTCAGGATATACCTCTAAAGGCACAATACAAAATCCCAAGAATTGTAATAATTGATTTCACAAAAACCTTGTGCAACGAGTAGTAACCACGGCTTGATCTGATAGTTATTCGATTCGATCCTGTGTCAGTCAGATCAAGCCTGAATTATGCAAATCATGTAGTTCCTGACGTAATACTTCCGCTTATTTCAATCAACCGCCGCTCTGTAAAAAACCTTGAGATTTCTTGCAGATAAACAATTCAATTGAATCAGTGTGTGCCAAAAATCACAGCCATTTTTTCTTTGCGGCCATAAACTGAAATTCCGAAGAGGTCGGGGTGGTTATGCCGCTTCAGACTTCAATTTCTGACAATTTCATTTTTACGAGGAAGCTATCATGGTTATGAAGGGCAAAAGATTATTGCCGCTGAGCGTATTGTTATTCATCGTTTTAGTAAGTTTTGTGCAGATTGTTTTGGCACGTGACAATACTCAGGTAAGAGGTAGTTTATCCAGTCAACAAGTTCAATCCCCGCGAGATCCTTCAGAGACGATTCCTCCCAGACCGCGAACCGAAGCCGCTATCCAAGCCAACGAATTTTTTTGGTTTGCTTTCAATAACGGCAGATACGATTTGATCGATCAAGTTCTGGAAGCATTGGTTGGCGCTTATCTCAACGATTCAGGCGATGCGCTTACGGCTGGATTTATCGGCACAACGCATCTTTGGCGTTTGTCGGAACAATCCAGGCTCGCAGTGATTCCGGCCACTATCACGGACAGTATCGTTTTAGGCCGGAAATATTTGAAAAGAAGTGTTGATTTATATCCCAATGCGATTCTTTTAGGGCAACTCGGCGCATTGACCATGGCGGAAGGGCAAATTGATGCCAATGATGCGTTGAGTAAAGATGGATTGAACAAATTAACGCGCTCAGTAAAAGATTGGCCGGAATTTAATTTATTTACTCCTGGCTATTTGTTTAGCAGAATGCTGCCGCCGGATGACGAAAATTATCAAAAAGGTGTGGAAATGTGGTGGGAAGATTACGAGATCTGCGTGGGGGAAAAAGTCGATCGCAGTAACCCTGACTTTACGCCATTTCTGTCACGCGAAGTCCACACAGGAAGAAAAAGAGTCTGCTGGAATAATGAAAAAGCACCCCACAATCTGGAAGGCTGGTTCATGAACATGGGGGATATGTTAGTGAAAGCCGGAGATTGGAGTACCGCCAAGAAGATTTATGCTAATGCGCGCGTGATTCCAAGCTATTCAACATGGAAGTTTAAAGGTGAACTTGAGGAGCGGATTAATGATGTGCAGTTGAATATAAGCCGCTTTAATGCCGCACCTGATGGATCAACTGGTGAATATAAACCGGTTATGTCGGCATCCCCTTATGCTTGCGCAGTTTGTCACCAGAAGTGAATGGTGGGCGATAGGGATTAGATTTATTGTGAGTTATTTTTCTTTATCAGGCTTTCAATAAAACGAAACGGCCGCCAGGATTATGGTGGCCGTTTCGTTTGCTGGAGTGTGAGGATTGTGTGATTACTGCAATACTGACAATCTAACACTCCGGTTCTGCAATTCCTCTAGTTCCCATGGAATAATTTTTTAGGGGCTGTAGTAGATCAGGTTAAATCTGAGTCCAAAGTTTAAGTATTTTTAGTTGTTGTTTAGGCGTTCCATAATTGAATCTGAACTCGCATTCTTTGAGAAACAATGGAAATGATCCTTTAGGGATGCCATTGTATTTTCTTAAGACGCGTTTAGCCTGATTCCAGAAATTTTCAATACCATTGATGTGATTCTTACCTTTGGCAAAGAGTGTGGAATGATTGATCCGTTCATGGTAAAAATGATTCACATCAAGCGCATTGTAACTGCGATAACAGTCTGTATAAACTATGCTGTCAGGTGCTATTTTTCTAGTAATGAGCGGCATCAGCGTTTCCGTCCTGGTATCTCTAACAACCTTCGTATAGACCTTGCCACCACGTTTTAATATGCCAAACACAGCAACCTTACCTGCAGCGCCTCGACCTCGTTTACCTTTACGGATACCGCCAAAGTAGCTTTCATCCAACTCCACCACACCATCAAAGATTTCGTGAGATTCCTGCTCCAAATGATACACAATCACTTCCCGTATTTTGCGATAAAACAGGACTGCACTATTCGGTTGTATTTCCAGTATATCCGCTGCCGATCTTGCCGTAACTTCCAACACAAAGTATTCCAGTAGCTTTAATTGTGTTTTCTTTAATAATCTACAATGACTTATCTTCATTCAATTAGCTTGGCATCTAAGCTAATCTACTACAGCCCCTTTTTTTATGCTGCTTCTTATTCAAGCAAAGAAAGATTCTTTATCAAAAACTACCACGCACCTCACTAACCATTTTTGCCAGCTTTGCCACATCGAGCACATGTACATCGTGTCGGCCTTGACACTCAATTATTTTAAGTTCTACGAGATGAGAGAATTCTCGCGATACCGATTCACGTGTTGTACTAACCAAGTTAGCGATATCAGAACGGATTACGGGAGAAATAAATGCCTCGTTAGGAGATATCATATGATTTTCTGCCAAACGAAGTAATTCTGCATGAATGCGATTATTGAGTGTCAGCGAACTGTACTCATACACACGTTCAGTCAGCCGACGTACTTGTCCTGCTAAGTGTTTAAGCATTGCTTCAGCAACTTGCGGGTGTTTGTATAGCAAATTCTGAAAGGATGTCGCAGGCATTGATGCCAACAAGACAGCTGATTTTGTCACTGCTGTTGCTGATCGGGCACGACCGTCGATTGCGGAAAGCTCGCCAAACATCTCTCCTGCCGGCAGATCACACAAGATGACCTCATTGCCTGATAGCGCATGATACTTGATGCGAATTTCACCTTGAGTAATGAAGAAAACGCTTTGAGTGCTATCGTGATATCTCACGATATCGTTGCCTTCTTCATAGCGGTACCATTGACAAGCTTCCGCAACAATTCTCAAGTTTTCTGCTGACAATCTTTTAAATTCATTGATGATTGTCAGCATAGAAATTGCACGTTCGATAGAAAGATTTATTAACATTTAAGTTTCGTAAAAAACTCTATGTCTAATTATTCCACCACAAACAATAGTTTGAATAATTAGTACCACTGCTAGATGTTTTATTATATGCCCATAGTAAACATTGAGAGCCTTTATTAGGAGTGGCTGTAATATTTATAATAGGTCCATTTGCTTCTACATCAGATTTGTTTCTCTTTTCTATTATTTTTTCTTTGCCATCTTTACCTCTATACTTTTCTAAGTATTCAAGTAAAACAATCTCACCATTTACATCAATTGCAGCAACTAGTGCTATGTCCTCTAATCCTGATATTTCTCGCAATTTTCTTATAGTGCCTTCATCTAATTTTGCACGTTTACATTCAGGATTACCTTCATCGCAGTATTTGCGTTCACTTATGGGAAGTGAATTATGATGAGGAAACTTCATTGATTCTGTTTCTTTCGTTGTGCACCCAATTAATAATATTATTATCAGCGCAATTAAGGTTTTGGTTCTCATGATTTCTCTCCTTCTAGAAGTTAAAAGTAAGTCTAACAAAAAACATTCGTTGGGGTATATAACGTGAATTAACTGGTTCAGAAATATAGAAAAACTGGTTTGAGTATAAAAAATCATCGTTTAGGAGATTCCTTCCCTCAAAACTAAGTATACCTCTTCGCTTGGGCAGCCTAAAACCAATCTCGGAATCCAGTAAGAAGAAATTACTAATTCCTTCAGGTCTAGGGTCATCATTAGTGTTTGTAAGGGAATAGCGTCGCATATTCTGTCTTACATAGGTACCCGTAAGTCCAGCGAAGAAACCTGAAGGATCAAAATAATTAATACTGACAGGAGTGCTGAGTGTTTCAATTCTTAAAGGATCATTTATCCTAAGCCCAGCTGAACCACGCTCGAGCTCCTCAAATCGAACATTCGCTCTAACAGCTACGCGGGGGTGGGGTAGCCAATAAAGATAAGCACCATAAAGATTTTCTTTCTGTTTTTCATTATGATAATTGTCATTCTTGGCAGAAATTCTTGAATCATCTGTAGTTGCGTAGCGGGGCACATCAAGATTGCGTTTCGATATTTCTATGCCTGTATACACATCATGTCTAGCACGATAGTCCAGTGCCCCACCGATGAATTGAGCTTGAGTTCCATTGATATCGTCAAAGAATTGATTAAAGCCTGCCACTTGCGTAGGTTCGAGCGTCTGATTTGCTATTAAAGCTGATTTAACCACTTCAAACCAGGCGAATCTAAGACGCACACCACTGATAACATTCCACTGCATACCAAGTTTTGGACTTGGTTTATTGATCTTAAAAAGATGCCCAGTTTTCTGATCGTTATCGTATACTTGCCCTTGGTTGGGGTCATAAGCACTGTAATTAACACCCAATGTCCAGTTCATATTTCCAATAAAGTTTATATTCGTGTAAATATAACCAGTGCTTCTCTCGGTCCCAAAATTTGGGAAGTTGATTGATTGTGTTCGATGCTGCCCTAGAAAACTAATACTATTTTTATCCTCGGGCTTATTTTGAAATTGATGGAAGCCTGCGCCCGCTATGATATTAAAATAGTCTGCTCTAAATAAGTATTGAGCTTCAGTTTGATATCCATTCACATGCAACCTGTTTTGTTGATCTGCAATAAAAGGTGGTGTCTCATCATTCCTTGAGAAATCTTTTCCTAATCGATCGATATACATTCCTGATAAAAGAAAATCCTGTTTGGGTGATAATGAGTATCGTGCTCCAATTCTCGCAATATTTTCATTTAATTCTCTGCGTTTGAATGGATCACCTTTAGGATTAAAATCCATTAATAAATCCCCATGCTCTTTCTCACGGGTTCGTATCTCGGCCTGAACATTCAATCTTGATGTAAGGGCATGCTGAATAAATGCATTATAGATATTGTGTTTCTGATCATTGTTTGAACGAAAGCCATTTGTTTCGTAATGAAACTGTCCTAAGCTAATGGATGTACGCTCATAGAGTTTTGAGAGTACCACTTCATTCCCAAGCATGCCTTGATTACCAGCAATGCCTGAAGCAACCACCTGAGATTTATTGCGTTCCATCAGTGGTGCAAATTCATTAAAGCCCGCGGCAGATGGACCCGTGCCGGTAATAATGTTGAGGTCAGCTACCGCCATATGCGGTTGCACCGGATTAACGTTAATGGGCTGAAGCAGTTGCGCCTGAAGCAATTCACTGACCCGCGCGATTTCATGTCGGGGGGTGTTCGCATAGGTATCCGAGAGAAACCGGTGCGCCGAGTGATTCGCGGGATCGAAGCTCAATGATTTGGCTGTTTCCATCACGGCACGCCGTTCAAATCCCAGATTCTCGAAGATTCTTGCCAAGCTGGAGCCGCGCGCCGCTTCGTCGCGGTCCAGCAGAAATTGGGAGCGGTATACTGCGCGATTGTTGTTCAGTTCGATCGATTTCTGAATATCGCGCAGAGCTTCTACCGGACGATTCTGCGTTTGTTTTTGAATCGCATCATAAAACCACGGTGTCGGATCTTTAGAGTCGCGTTCCTTGGCGAGATCGAATTGCGTGCTGGCAAGCGGATAGCGTTTTTCTTCAAAATAAGCTTTGCCCAGGTAACTGCGGATCAGCGAGTTTGCCGGATCCAAACTGGCGGCAATTTCCAGTTCTATCCGGCCCGCTTCCAGTTCTCCTTCGCGGATCAAGGCAAGTCCCAATCCAAGCCGCGGCATCGGATCGGCCTGATCCAATGCAATGGCGCGGTGGAAGATTTCTTTGGCAGTTTGGATGTTGATTTGCAACAGATGAGCGAAACCCAGCACCGTTTGAGTTTTTGCTAGACCGGGATTTAGGCTTACCGCAAGTTTTGCGGCATCCAATGCGCGTTCCAGATAGCCCACGGACATCTGCAATTCGGCTAACTGCGCCCAGATCAGTGCGTTCTGAGCATCGGATGCCAGTGCCTTTTGCACACTTTCCAGTGCCGCTTCAATTTCAAAATGCGCTTGCTGCGTATAAGAAAGCGCTAGATACCCTGCAGCCGATTCCGGGTCGAGCGTGACCGCCTTGTTCGCGAGCTCCAGCGCCTGGTCTTTTTCGTTCTGAACCAAGGCGATGATGGCAAGCAGAGCGTGTGCATTACTACTATTAGGTTCAAGTTGCAGAACTTGCCGGATGATTTCCTTGGCTTCATCAGCCTGTCCGGCAGTCAACAGATGGCTTGCTTGACGGATCAAATCGTTGGCGCTGGCATTGTCTTTATCATCCCGCCAGTAATCCAGGATGACGGGATAATACAATGCCCACTGCACGGCATCGGCCGGGCGGATGATGATTTCTTTGCGTGGCGCTTGCCCCTTGTGTGTAATCGCTGCTTCATGATCATGAAGCAGCAAGCTTCCCAGCGCATTGCTGACCGATACTTTGCCTTCATACACGACAACTTCTGCATTGTCTTCCTTAAGACCGACAAGAAATTCTGTCCCTTCGACACTGGCGTTAACAAACGGTGTTCTGATCTTGAATGGTCTGGGCGTGCGCGTGATGATGTGGATCGCACCTTCAAATAAATCCAGCAGCGAGGCGCCTTTTTCTTCTTGAATCTCTGGAAATGTGATACTGGTTTTTTGATCAAGCCGCAGCATGCTGTCGTTGCTTAAGCGCAGTGCCGCACGGCTTTGTGACCGGGCACGGATCATATCTCCGGCGCAAAGAACTACTTCCATCCCCGCTTGTTGCCAGACATTCTCTTGAGCCCGGCGTATTTCGATTGTGCCCTGCATCGATACCACTCGCGCTACTTCCGATTTGCACGTCGGTGCCGCATGCGCACGGGTGATATGCGCCATCCAGCAGGTCACTGTAAAAATAGTGAGTATCAGTGCTGAGAGTTTTCTTTGATGTGAGTAAATCGCGACTGCCCAACATATTTTCATTGTCGATCTTTCGTTATCAGCTCAACCGGTGAACATCGATTGGCTATTCTGTATCAAAAATAACCAAATATTAAAGACTTGCTGTGCATTTTTTCATTATACGAAATCGATGACCTTATGGCCAGCAAGGTAACTGATTCTAATCAATCAAATATATTCCTGTCTGTGATTTTTCTCACAGAAGAACTCTTAAAACGCAATTCTTTTATTTTTTTGAGCAGCTACTATGAATTACTTGCTGTCTATTTTTAGGATAGCCAAAGGGGTTACGGGTTACGAGGAGGACTCATTTTGATATTTGGAACACAACGACAGAAAGTGATGCGTTGGACCGTCGGAAGGGAATTCTCTCAGAATATCGTAAAAATACTGACTGGCTTCGGTCCATTGTTTCAGCTGGTAAGCATTTAATGCTTTGGTAAAGATTTCGCATAACCATAGTTGTTGCCTGCTGGCGGATTGCCGGTAGGCAATCAGCTCAAAAAGCGTAACGGGTTTGGTTCTCCCGGGTAACTGAAAGCTTCCCAGCGGGCGGATAAGAAAATCGTCCAATTCTTCGACTACATCGTTCGATAGCAGAATTCTCGTTTTAAAAATTTTATTAGCGCTTTGAATCCTATTTGCTGTATTGACGACATCGCCAGTGACGCGGTAAGTCCCATCGCTTTTGTTCAGTGACATATCACCAAAATGCAGGCCGATCCGGGTGGGCAGCGGCGGGTTATGTAATTTGTCAAAACGCTCGATTGCGGCACCGAGATCAAGCGCTGCTTTGCATACATTTAGCTTTTCTGCGGAACTTGAAGGCTTCCTGATCCAACTGAAAAATTTCCGTGTGACCGGATTTTCCGCTTTTCTAATCCATATGGAGAGGGATGAATCTCCCGTGGTATCCATGACCCTGCCATAGTGCTGATCTATCGCGCTTCTTAATACAACACGATAATCGGTCATTAATTTCTCCAGCGTGGAAGGATTCATCGATTCCGATAAAGTCGTATAACCCTCGATATCGGTTGTCAGGCATGCGCCTGAGAATCTACCCGCCTGTTCTTCGATGATTTGATCAAGTTCCCGAGCCGGGCCGGATTTGCCTATAAAGCCCTCGAGCTTCAGAATTTTTAATACCCAGGCCAGCATAAGCGCAACTAACACTAGCAGGGCCGGAATAATGACCGGGAGCCATATCAGGGTATGTTTAAAGAAAGAATATGCGATGAAAGTATAGACAAGGATGACCGAAAGACTGAGAACGATGGTTTTGCGTGTGGACAAGATTTGGACTGCCATTCCGATGGCAAAACCCAGCAGAAATAAAATACTTACATTGCCGGTCAATGACAAAGACCTGACAGGCTTGTTTTCCAGTAAATTGGCAAAAGCCGTGGCGGCAATCTCGACGCCGCTGATATAAAGCCCATCCGGGTTGGAAAAGACCGTGGGATAATCGTCCCGGACAATTTCCTGTTCGGACTGAGTGGCGCCAGAGAATCCAACGAATACAACTTTACCTTCCAGGCTTTTCCTGTCCGCTTGCAGCGCCTGATAATAGGGTATGGTTGTTATGCTGCGGGGTGGGCCGTAGAAATTCAAGTAACGGATTTGATCACCGGCGTATAGATCGAGCAGCGACCTCAGCATTTTTTTTTCTTCCGGTTTTAAGCTACGGTCGCGATCCAAATCCTCTTTCATCTTAGAGGCCAGCCGCGGGTTACCGGTAAAGAAGTTACGCAGTGTCAGGATTAGATCTTCGATATCCGTCTCATCGATGTGAGCAGGCAATTGCGTGGAAAGACCGGGTTCTACCGAATTGAGCAAGCGGACAAAGTCACCGTATAACCCGGCCGCATAAATTTGCAGCACCACAACCGGTACTGTAGCGATATCGCCGGCATACGATTTGAAAGTCCAGTAATGATGGACTCGTTCCGCTTTCGGTAACGTGAAAGGCGCACGGGCTTTCGCTGCCTCCCCGATGATCGGCAAGAGCTGAGTAGCGCCTTCTTGAATAAATGCTTGATAAGTAATGCCATCGAGCTGATTCAGCGATCCCGGATCCTGATAATCCAGCCGCTCCACCAATAGGACATTGCCTGCTCTTTTAATGGCATTGGCCAGTTCTTCATCCTGTTCCGGTATGTCGCTGGGCGTATCAAAAATAAGATCGAAAATGATCGCCCTGGCGCCCGCTGCCGCAAGCTGATCAATTAAACGCGCGTGTATATTGCGCGGCCACAAGCGTGGCTTAACATGCAGTTTCAGCTGCGTGGCTGATTGCTGATCCAGCGCAACGACGACCACCTCATCGGGCGCCTTGATTGCGCCGCGTAATAGAAACAATGCGCTCAAGCCGAATCGTTCTTCCAGCCATAAGCCAGCCGGTGATAAATAGAGGGTTACACCGAGCAAACCGGTAAAAATGCCTAAAAAAAAGTATTTAAGCCATCTGGCCATAGTTGCTTTAACTGGATGAAGAAGATATCAGGAACGATTGCCAATGCAGATCAGATTAGCATTAAGCGGCTATTTTGCAAGCATCCCGGCTTACGTCAGGATACGGCGGACATTTAAAATGCCCCTCTGATACCTGCGACGATGGCACGTCCGGGCAACGGAGCGACATCTTTCAAGAAGGAAGTATGAACGCGCATGTCGCTATCGAGCAAATTCCGGCCTTGCAGAAAAAGTGTATAGTTGACCGACTTGGTTAGCTTCATGTGATACCCCATTTCAGCGTTCATCAGGGTATAACCTGGAGTTTCGCTTTCCAATACGGCGACGCGATTCTGTTGAATGACACGGGTGAGGTTAAAATTGGCTTGCCAGGCATTTTTCTTGAAATCCAGATCAAAGCCGAAGCGTTGCGGCGTTATGCGCGGTATGTTGCCATTATTTTTCAATCTGCCATAAACGATATCGGTGAATAACCGCAGATTCAACGTATCCGGTATTACTGCAACGATGGCTTCCGCTTCCAGACCATAGAATTTCGCCCGGCTTTGGGTGTAATCCTGCACCAGATAAGCGCCGTGATTATCCAGCATGCCCTCATCGTTGATTCTATCCGCTACCCCATCGGCATTGCTGTCACGGCTTTGCTGAAAAATATAATCATTGACATGGTTATAGAACAAATTCACTTTGCCCGTAATCAGGCCACTGGTTTTTTGCAGCGCAATATCGAAATTATTGGAGGTTTCTTTGCGCAGGTTTTGCGCGCCTTGTTCGAAAGTGTTGGTGGCCACATGGATACCGTTGGCATACAGCGCGACGGTATTCGGTGCGCGTTGCCCGCGCGTGGCTGTGAGATTGAGTTGATAACCATCCCTGAATTGCCAAGCGCTTGCCGCGGAAATACTGTACAAATTAAAGTCGCGCGCTTGCAACGATGCCGTTTGCGGGTTATGCAGGGTATGTTCAAAGCGTCCGCCCGCTTCAAACTGCCAGCGTTGCCAATGCCGTTTTTCCAGCATAAATGCGCTGGCCGATTGCGACAGACTGGATGGCACGAAAGCTTCCTCGCCCTTTGCGGAAAAATTGCGGTTTTGTAATTGAATGCCCATGACACCTTGCCATTGGGCGATCGGCTTGTGGGCTAATTCGGCGCGCCCTTCCAGTTCGTTATTACTGAAACGACTGCCAACCGCGCCGCTTTGTTCGAGCTCTTTGTGCTGATAATCGTTGTAATTGAAGCGCATCTTGAGCTGCCGGAATCCTTTCAACGGATTATCCAGATCACCCGCCAGACCGTAGCGGGTCTGACCCATATCGATTTTCGCGCCTTCCGGGCCGGGAATGCCGTAAAAATTCTCCAATCTTGAAACTGACATTCCCACAAAGCCACGTTCGCCGACGTACGAGCTGCCTACCGATAAGTTGCTGGAATCGATCGCGCTGTTTCTGATCAAGCCGGTGCCGCTATCCGGATCATTGGGATTCGCCAGTCCGGGGATATGCACATCGCTGGTTTTTCTTTTCACTCCTTCAAGATTCCAGGACATTCTGCCCAAGCTGCCGGACGCCATGAGAGCGCCATTGCGTTCTTCCAGCGCGGAATTGAAGCGCCCTTCAAAATTCGCTTGCGGCGTTTTGAATAAGCGATCGGGAATGCGGTCGTTGATCACGTTCACCACGCCACCGGAAATACCGCTGCCATACATCAATGTCGATGGCCCGCGCAGTATCTCGATGCGCGATGCATTTAAGGTTTCGGTCGCGACGGCATGATCCGGGCTGATGGTTGAGATATCGCCGGTGCCGATGCCATTTTCCAGTACCTGTACCCGCGGCCCATCCTGGCCGCGAATAATCGGGCGGCCGGCGCCAGGACCGAAACTGCTGGAACTGACGCCCAGTTCATGCGATAGCGTATCACCCAGATTGGTTTCCCTTTTCCGGCGCAGACGATCGCCTGACACAACCGTGTCCGGTTTGAATCCGGCCGGTTCAGCCGAACTTGAAACCGGCGCGGTAATCATCACACCGGGCAGCTCGACGTTTTTGCCGGTGGTTTGCCCGTAACTATGCGGCGGGTGCAGCAAAAATATAAACAGCGTGACGGTTGCCGGTTTCAATGACAAGCTTTTGCGCAACCATCGAGCGTTATTTGATTCATGATCAGAATAATCCATACAGCTTTCCTAACCCGGACGGGTGTTTGTTATGCAACTGGGTTGCAACAATGGAGCTGATCAATCGCAGGCAAGCAATGCACATCAAAGCAACCGGCCGATTGCTGATGATTAAGTCAAACCTGGATTAACAACTGCAAGAATCAGAGCAGCTGGAATGGCGGTGCGCGCGAGCAATAAGGAAGTGTGGTGCGACTGGCATGATGCCCCATGGCCCATAATGGCAACCGGCGGTGATTTGCCGGGTTGCGCAGAAGCAAACCCGAAGCGATCAGAATGAAGTTTAATGCAGTGAGCGCGACGCAATCGAAGCAGATTTCGTCAAGATCAACACTGGCATCAGCTTCGCTTCCGGCGGCATCCAGCACATCGGTTTGTGCATAATGCGTGAAAGCATGCGCCAGTAAGAAGACCGGCACAGCCAATAAAGCCAGTGTCAAAAATAGAAGTAAGCTTTTGCGTAGCATGTCAGCAACAGTTGGCGCACAGGCCTTTGACTGTCAATTCAATTTCCTGGAAGCGGTAACCGGCCGGTAGCGGCCAGTTTCGTTCTACCGGTAATTTATCCAGGCAAATCACTTGCGCGCAGCATGTGCATTTGAAGTGTGCATGCTGATGCGATTGCACGTCACGGTTGGCGTGATAACGCCAGGCCCGGTCGTCGCTGGTGACTTTGTGAATCAGATTTTTTTCGGCCAGCCATTCCAGCGCGCGGTATAAAGTCACCCGGTCCAGTTGCTGTTCTTGCGGCAAACGTTGTTCGATTTCCCGGTGCGTGATGGCATGCTGTTCGGCCAGTAAGATAGCCAGAATTCCGATTCTGCCTGCGGTTGCCCGTCCGCCGTTGTGCCGGATCATGTCTTCTGCGGTATGATGAAACTGATTATGCATACTCAAATAAATGCAACAATGTTGCGATTATTGTAACGAAATGACTTTCATTGCGCAACACGTTGTACTTTTATCCTGAATTACTTAGCGTTATCCGGAGGAATGTCGATCGTTCATTCCGTTGATGTCTTACCAATGTTGGAGAGTTGATATGAACAAATGGGGATGGATACTTTTGGCCGCTGCCATGATGTCCGCCGGTATGTTGCGGGCGGATGGAGATCATCACGCCGGTGCATTCGATGAGAAAAATCTGGGAAAAGTGACCTTCCCGGTTTCCTGCACGCCTGCCGCGCAAACACAGTTCAATCAAGCCGTCGCGATGTTGCATTCCTTCTGGTACGACGAGGCCGGAAAAACATTCCGTCAAGTGATCGTTACCGATCCGGCTTGCACAATGGGTTATTGGGGCGTTGCGATGAGTCTGTATTACCAGTTATGGGCAACATCGCCGACCGCGATAGAACTGCAAACGGGACGCGAAGCGATGCGGCAGGCAAGAAAGCTGGCAGTCAAAACAGAGCGTGAGAAAGCCTACCTTGAAGCGGTGAGTTTCTTGTATCCCGAAGATGAGAAAGTGGATCTTTCTGCCAGAAAGCTGATGTACCAGAAAGCAATGGAGCAAGTCCTGAAACACAATCCTGACGACCGGGAAGCCGCAGTGTTCTATGCGTTGGCGCTGATTTCCACGGCATCGCCCAAGGACAAGACCTTCGCCAATCAGAAGAAAGCATTATATCTATTGCAGCAAGTGTTGGAACATGAGCCGGAACACCCCGGCGTGGCGCACTACATCATTCACGGTAGCGATTACCCCGAGCTGGCCGGACTTGGATTGAGCGCAGCGCGCGCTTATACGCACATTGCACCGGCAGTTCCGCATGCGTTGCATATGCCTTCGCATATTTTTATCCGGCTCGGGCTATGGCATGATGCGGCGCAATCGAATCTGGCCGCCTATCATGCGGCAAAAGACCACGCGCGGAAAAATGCATTGCCCGGAACCTGGGATCAGCAGTTCCACTTCATGGATTACATGATGTACGCTTATTTGCAAAGCGGCGAAACGGAGAAAGCCAGGGAAATTCTACGCGAGCTGCAAGGCATCAAAAAAGCGCAACCGGAAAATACCACCGTCGCCTATGCGTTTGCTGCGATTCCCGCGCGCTATGCGATTGAGCGCGGTGAATGGCTGGAGGCTGCCGGGCTGGATGTCAGTCCCAAAGACTTTCCCTGGCAGCAATTTGGCTGGTGCGAGGCCATCACGCACTTTGCTCGCGGTCTGGGTGCTGCGCGTAACGGAAAAATGGATATTGCCCACCACAGCTTGCGGCAGCTGAAGGTTTTGCGCAATGCCGATCAAGCGGACAATAAAGACTACACCGCCGGTCAAATCGACATCCAACGCCTGGCGGTAGCGGCCTGGATTGCTTATGCGGAAGGCGAAGTGGAAGAAGCGGTGAAACTCATGCGCGCTTCGGCAGACCTGGAAGATTCGACCGAAAAAGACAATGTCACGCCTGGGGCAATCATCCCAGCCAGAGAGTTGCTCGGTGAATTACTGCTGGAATTGAAGCAACCCGGCGATGCGTTGAAGGAATTGGAAGCGTCCTTACAACGCACGCCTAACCGGCGCAATGGTATTTACCGTGCAGCACAAGCGGCCAGATTTGCCGGTGATCAATCCAAAGCAGAGCGTTACGAACAACAGTACCAACAATTAACCGTATCCAACCAGCCGCACAAATAAATAAGCAATTTTTTTGTAATTGATGGGTCAAACCTGAAAATTGTTTATAATAAAAGACATGAAAGCACATCACTGCAAATGGCTGTTGGTTTTCTTTATGCTGTGGCTCCCGCTGCAAGGCGCCGCAGCGGCTATTTTGTCAGTTTGTGCGCAGGAAAAAAGCCTCACCGTTGTGCATGACAAATCAGCGATCGCTATCGACAATCACCATCATGATGGCTGCCACAAGCAAACGGAAGAGAGTACCAGCGAGTACGTCGGGCATGTAGCCAGTTTGCCATGCGACGATACTTCCTGCGATGCGTACAGTCATACGCCGGTGCTTCCGGGTACTGCCGTATCCATGCCAATTACCGATACTTCCACCATCGCTTCATTCGATTCCGGCTTTGTCTCATTTGTGCCGGAACACCCGCAACGCCCTCCGGTAGTTATCTCCCTTTAGCGCTTTTTGCCTGAGTATCAGGTAAAAAGCGCAATTTCTTGCATGAGCTGTGTGCCTGCGTGAATGCCGCGCAAGCCATGGGATATTGCCAATTATCATCAATGTCTGCCCATCACCGGCGGAACCGGTGAGATTATCTGCCAGGAGACCAGCATGTTCGTATCATTCATTCTTAACTCGTCAGCAACAGCAAAACGCCTTCAGGAGGCTGCGATGAATCGCGCCGGTGTGATCGTAATGGCGCTGCTAGCTACCACCATTGCAACCACAGCGCAGGGGCGGGAACCGGTGGCCGGTAAAGCTGGAACAACCATACTGAGCCGCGCTGTTGCAGCAGAAACGCTTACGACAGCCAATGCTCGCCATGCGGCGTTGCTGCCCGGCTTGATTGTGGAAGCATTGGAGCACAATCCCGAAATTCAGGCCGCCTATCAAGAGCGCGAAGCAGCCCGGCAACGCATCGCACCGGCGGAAGCGCTGGACGATCCGGTGCTCGAAGCGGGCGTGATCAATGCGCCTTTGGCGTCGTCACCGTTTCACCGCGAGGATATGACGATGAAAATGATCGGTCTTTCCCAACGCTTGCCGTTTCCCGGTAAACGCGGTTTGCGCAAGGAAGTCGCCAGTAAGGACGCGGAAGCCATTGAGCAGGGCTACCATGAAACGGTTAACCGCGTCGTGCATGATCTGAAAACAGCCTACTTTGATGTTGGACTCACGTTGGAAATGATCAAGCTGGTTGAGAAAAACAAGCAAACGCTGGAACATTTTCTGCGCATGGCTGAGGCGCGCTATCAGGTGGGAGAAAGCAGTCAGGCGGATGTGCTGAAAGCGCAAACGCAAGTATCGAGAATGCTGGATAGGTTGCTGGGACTCGAGCGCGAACAACCGGTGTTTGAAGCCGAACTCATTCGTGCACTGGGCCGTAGCACGCGCGGCGAGATTCCGGCGCCACTGTTGTTGCAAATTCACGAAACGCCTTTGCTGCTGGAAGCGCTGCAACAAGAGGCCTGGGCGCAACGTCCGCAATTGCTGGCGCTGCAAAGTCTGATCGCACGCAATGAAAAATCCGCCGATCTGGCGCGCAAAGCATATTACCCGGATTTCGATGTGCGGCTTGCGTACGGTCAGCGCGATAATACGCTAGGCAGCATGCGGCGTGACGACATGGTCAGCATGACCGTGGCGGTCAACTTGCCGGTGTGGCGCGGCAACAAAATCGAACCGCGTATTATGGAATCGCAAGCCATGCGCGACCAGGCAATCAGTTTGTATCAGGTGCAGCGTAATGATATCGCGGCAAAACTACGCCAGCAGATTGCCATGGCCGAACAAAGCCTGAAATCGGTCAAACTCTATCAGACCGCGATTCTGCCGCAGGCAAAACTAACCGTGGAATCCGCGCTGGCGGCCTACCAAGTAAACCGGGTGGATTTTCTGACCTTGCTGGATAACCAGATGACGGTATTCGACTATGAAACCAATTTGATTACCGCGATTGCGAATTACAACAAGGCGCTGGCAGAGATCGATTTTCTGATTGGCAAGAAGCAACACTAACGAATACCGATCATGGAGCTTTCTATGCAATCTATCGCTCAGAAAATCAGCGCTGCAATTGTGCTGACCGCCACATTGGCCGCAGGTTACTGGTGGGGGAAAACACAATCATCGCCAGACGCCGGAATAACCGCACCGCAAGCCGCTAACGGGGAACGGAAAGTGCTGTATTACCGCAACCCGATGGGGCTGCCCGATACTTCGCCGGTGCCGAAGAAAGATCCGATGGGCATGGATTATCTGCCGGTTTATGAAAATGAAGGCAAGGAACCGCCAGCGGAACAGAATGTTGTGACCATCAGCACGGAAAAAGTGCAAAAGCTGGGTGTGCGTACCGAAGCCGCAGAGATGCGCGAATTGATCCGCACCGTGCGAGCGGTTGCGACGATTCAGACCGATGAGCGCAAGCAATACACTTTCGTGACCAAATTTGATGGCTGGATTCACCGGCTGTATGTCAATACCACCGGGCAAGCGGTCAAGAAAGGCGAGGCCTTGATGGATGTCTACAGTCCTGAACTGATTACCGCGCAGCAGGAGTATCTGATCGCGATCAGAGGGTTGCAGTCCGTCGCGGACGGCGATGCGGCGGTGCGTGCCGCGATGCAGCGGCTGGCCGATGGCGCATTGCAGAAGCTGCGTAATTGGAATATTGCCGAAGCCGAGTTACGGCGTCTGCAACAAACCGGTGAAGTGCAGCAGTACATGACGCTGCGTTCACCAGCCGATGGCGTGGTAATGGAAAAGCAAGCGGTCATGGGACAACGCTTCATGCCGGGAGAAACGCTGTACCAATTCGCCGATTTGTCGAGCGTGTGGATATTGGCGGATGTGTTTGAACAGGATCTGGGTATGATTCATCCCGGCCAATGGGTGACGGTCCGGGTGGATGCGTATCCCGATAAGATTTTTAACGGCGAAGTGGCGTTCATCTATCCGGCGGTCACACCGGAAACGCGCACGGCGAGCGTGCGCATCGTGCTGCCGAATCCCGATCGTTTACTGAAACCCGCCATGTATGCGCGGGTCGAATTCGCGTCGTTTCACAGCAAACATAAAGTGCTGACCGTCGCCGATTCCGCGGTGCTGGATACCGGCACCCGGCGGATGGTATTGGTTGATTTGGGTTCGGGCCGGTTTGAGCCGCGCACGGTCAAGCTCGGTATGCATGCCGATGGTTATGCCGAGGTGCTGGGCGGGCTCCGTGCCGGTGAAAACGTGGTCGTCAAGGCGAATTTCCTAATCGATGCGGAGAGCAACTTCAAAAGTGCGCTCGATAGTTTCGGGCACAATACCTATTACCCGGTTGATAAGCAGGAAGTCGAATCGAGCTCGGCTGTTTTGTCGCCTTCTCAAGTGCAATACCGCGGTGAAGGGCGCATCGACACGATTGATTTTGCGCATGCGACGATGACACTCGCGCACGGCCCGATCGAAAGCCTGAAGTGGCCTGCGATGACGATGGATTTCCGCGTCCGGGAAGCGGCATTGTTGCAATCGTTCAAGCCGGGGCAAAAAGTTATCTTCGAGATCGCCGCAGAACCGGACGGTGAGTTTGTCATTGTACGTATCCAGCCTGCGGATACCTTTCACGATCACTAAGGGAACAGCATGATGCTGAAAAAAGTCATTGAATGGTCGATCCGCAATGTTTTTCTGGTGTTGCTGAGCACCGTGTTTATCGCCGGTTGGGGACTCTACGCGTTATGGAAAATGCCGGTCGACGCGATTCCCGATCTGTCCGATGTGCAGGTGATCATCTACACGGAATATCCCGGTCAAGCGCCGCAGGTTGTCGAAGATCAGGTCACTTATCCGCTCACCACCGCTATGCTCGCCGTGCCGCGCGCCAAAGTGGTGCGCGGCTTATCGGCATTCGGAGTTTCTTTCATTTATGTCATTTTTGAAGACGGCACCGATATTTACTGGGCGCGCTCGCGCGTACTGGAGTATCTGAATTTCGCCGCCAATCAGTTACCCCGCGACGTGCGGCCCGCGCTTGGTCCGGATGCCACCGGCGTCGGCTGGATTTATCAGTATGTTGTGACGGCCAAGGATCGCACTCTGGATGAATTGCGCGCTGTTCAGGACTGGTTCCTGCGCTATCAATTAACCACCGTGTCCGGCGTTTCGGAAGTCGCCAGCGTCGGCGGATTTGTCAAAACCTACCAAATCACGGTCGACCCGCGCCGCCTGCAAGCGTATGACATTCCATTGAAACGCATCACCGAAGTGATCGCCGCCAGTAACCGCGACGTGGGCGGGCGTGTCATCGAATTGGCGGAAACCGAATACATGGTGCGTGGCCGGGGTTACCTGCGCAACAGCAGCGACCTGGAGAATCTGGTGGTCAGGGCGCATATCGGCAAGCCCGTGCTGCTGCGCGATATCGCCCGGGTGGAGCTGGTTCCCGGTGAACGGCGCGGCATTACCGAATTCAATGGCGAAGGCGAAGTGGTTTCCGGCATTGCGGTGGCGCGCTATGGCGAGAATGCGCTGGATGTGATTCACGATCTCGAAGCGAAAATCGATCAGATCAAATCCGGTCTGCCGCAGGACGTTTCGGTGGAATCGGTGTACAACCGTTCCGAACTGATTCATCGCGCCATTGCGACACTGCGAGAAGTGTTTATCGAGCAGATTGCGATTGTGGCATTGGTGTGCGCGGTATTTCTGATGCATGCGCGCAGCGCGCTGGTGGCGATCATCATGCTGCCGGTTGGCGTGCTGATCGCATTCATTGCCATGGCGCAGCTCGGCATCAATTCCAATATCATGAGTCTGGCCGGGATCGCGCTGGCAATCGCGGAAATGACCGATGCCGCCATCGTCATGGTGGAAAATGCGCATAAGCACTTGGCGCGTGCCGGGCCGGGCGAATCGCGCACGCAAGCGGTCATCACCGCGTGCCAGGAAGTCGGCCCGTCGTTATTCTTCAGCTTGTTGATCATCACCGTTTCATTCCTGCCGGTATTCGCGCTGGAGGCGCAGGAAGGGCGAATGTTTCAGCCGCTCGCTTACACCAAGACATTCGCCATGGCCGGTGCGGCCATGTTGTCGATCACGCTGGTTCCGGTGCTGATCCTGCTATTGATCCGCGGCCGTATTCCCCAGGAAAGAGATAATCCGCTCGGCCGTTGGATGATTCGATGGTATCAGCCGGTTGTGGCCGGCGTGATGCGCTGGAAAAAATCCATATTGGCGATCGCATTGGGCGTGCTGGCTGCTACGGTGTATCCGGCGATGCGGCTGGGAACCGAATTCATGCCAACGTTGAACGAAGGCACCTTGCTGTATATGCCTGTCACGTTGCCGGGTATTTCCGTGACCAAAGCGGCGGAAACGATGCAAACGCAAAACAAGATCATCATGGCTTTCCCGGAAGTTGCTTCGGTGTTCGGCAAAGCCGGGCGCGCCGATACTGCCACCGATCCGGCGCCGCTGGAAATGACCGAAACCATCATCAACCTGAAACCGGAAAGCGCATGGCGGCCCGGCATGACGGTCGACAAATTGATCGCCGAGCTGGATCAGGCGCTGCAAATTCCCGGTGTCGCGAACGCCTGGACCATGCCGATCAAAAACCGCATCGATATGCTGGCGACCGGCATCCGCACCCCGGTCGGCGTTAAAGTTTTTGGCAACAATCTGAAAGAAATCGAGGCCATCGCGAAGCAAATCGAAGCCGTGGTGAAAACCGTGCCCGGCACCGCCAGCGCTTATGCGGAGCGGATTACCGGCGGCTATTATCTGGACATCGAACCGGACCGGATGGCGCTGGCGCGTTACGGCCTGACGGCCGGTGACTTACTCGACGTCGTCTCCGTCGCGATGGGTAGCGAAGTCATTACCACTACGGTGGAAGGCCGCGAGCGTTTCGATGTCGCCATTCGTTACCCGCGCGAACTGCGCAGCGATCCGCAAGCCATTGCCACGCAAGTGCTGGTGCCCGCGATGGGCGGCACCATGATTCCACTGGGGCAACTGGCGCAAGTCAAGCTGGTGCAAGGGCCGCCCAGCATCCGCACCGAAAATGCGCTGCTGTCCGCGTATATCTTCGTCGACATCCGCGACCGCGATATCGGCGGCTATATCGCCGATGCGCAACAAGCGGTGCGCGAGCAAGTGCAATTTCCGCCGGGCTACTACGCCACCTGGAGCGGTCAGTTCGAGTACATGCAGCGCGCCACCGAGAAACTAAAAATCGTCATCCCATTGACCATTTTGATGGTGTTTTTGCTGGTGTATTTGAATTTTGGCCGTCTGACCGAAACGTTGATCGTCATGCTGTCGATACCGTTTTCACTGGTCGG
>CP091134.1:2780128-2781966 GCA_021582535.1 Nitrosomonas sp. | reverse complement strand
AAAATTGCCGACATTACCAATGTTATTGACGAAATTGCATTCCAGACCAATTTGCTGGCGCTGAATGCGGCAGTTGAAGCGGCGCGTGCCGGGGAACAAGGGCGTGGTTTTGCAGTGGTCGCCAATGAAGTGCGCAGTCTGGCGGGTCGCAGCGCCGAATCGGCAAAACAAATCAAGGATCTTATTAACGACAGTGTAGCCAAGGTGGATAGTGGCACTCAATTAGTGGGTCAATCTGCTGATTCGTTAAAAATGATTACTGAGAGCGTTAAGAAAATTTCCGATATCGTCGGTGAAATTTCTCAATCATCAATGGAGCAAGCCAATGGCATTGAGCAAATTAATCAGGCGATCTCGCAAATCGATGAAGTGACTCAGCAAAATGGACAATTGGTAGAGAAATTATCAACATCCAGCCGTGCAATGACAGAGAAAGTCAAAATGATCTCTGGTTTGGCGGATCAATTTAAGTAGCAAAGTCAATAAGATTGGATTATTCAATGAGCCGGAATTGACGCGCTGCTGATTCCGGTTTTTTTATTGATTACAGGGAAAATAACGCCGCGTGGGATTTGACTGAGCGCCACAGCTCCTGAATTCAATCATCCTGGAATCCAAATTTTTTGTCCGTAGCATCAGGATATAATGGGATCAAAGCGCGAAACAATGCATTTTAATGATTACAATTTGCATTGATTGTCAGCGTATCTTTTATCCGCTCTGATATCAAAGTGCTAAAATATTTTCATGAATGAAAAAGAAAAAATACCGGATTTTGACTTTGACCAGTGGTCCAGGATTGCGCGCGAGGAACCCGAGAAGTTTGAAGCCATGCGCCAGGGCATGATCAATGAATTGATTGCGCAAGCTCCCGATCATCTCAAACCGCGCATGACAGGCCTGCAATGGCAAGTGGATCAAATTCGCAAGCAAGCGGGCAACCCGATGGCCGCCTGTTTGCAGATTTCGCAGAAAATGTGGGCCAATGTGCTTGGAGAAACCGGTCTGTTGAAAGCGCTCCAGGAACCTAAAAAAATACTGCATACTTTGGAACAAGCGCCCGCCGGTAAAGTCTTGTCGTTTGAACGGCCTAAATCCGGCAAGTAAATCCGCTTCAAGCTTCTTCAATAGGGGAAATTCAATGCGTACAACGCGCCGCGCTTTTTATCCTGTGCTGTTAATTGCAAGCTGCGTGCTATCGCTTGGTCAGGCTGCGGTCATGGCCGGTGCTGACGAGAGGCTGAGCACGCTGAACGATCAGAAAGCGGTGGCAGTAACGATCTATAACAGTGACTTAGCGCTGGTAAAAGATGTGCGGAACGTTTCCTTGACCAACGGTGATTTTAATCTGGCCTGGCGCGATGTCAGCGCGCTTATGCGGCCCGAAACCGCGTTGTTAAGGAGCGTCAGCAATCCGGGCAGCATTACAATTGCCGAGCAAAACTTCAATTTCGATTTGCTCACCCCGCAAAGCCTGCTGAATAAATATGTCGGACAGACGGTGTCGGTCGTTAAAATCAATCCGGCTACCGGTGTTGAAAGCAAAGAGAGCGCATTGGTACTGGCGGCTACCGAGGGTGTGGTGCTCAAAATGGCCGATCGTATTGAAACTGGACTGCCGGGCCGTATCACCTTTGAGAATGTGCCCGGCAACCTGCGTGATCGCCCTACGCTGGTGATCGAGGGAACGCATCATGGCCATGCAGCGCAAGCATTGGAGTTGAGTTATTTGACCGGCGGCCTGGCTTGGAAAGCGGATTATGTCGCTGAACTGAACGATACGGATGATGAGCTGGATTTGTCCGGCTGGGTAACGCTGACGAATACCAGTGGCACCC
>CP091134.1:2774223-2780028 GCA_021582535.1 Nitrosomonas sp. | reverse complement strand
AACCGTCGGGATCCTTGATGTCGCCGAACGGTCCGTCGATCGGGCGCAAGCCGTACGCACGGCAAGCCACGATCATGCGGCTGATGGCGAAATGCCATTGATCGCCGGGATAATCCGGGTTCAAACCGCCGATGTTGGTGGTTCTGGCGCGGTTGCTGGCGGCGTAGTCGGCTACGCCGAAGTGCAGTGCTTCCAATCGTCCGGCTGCGCCGTTGCGCGCGATGTCTTCCACGTTAGCCATACCGAGCGCGGTTTCGATCAATGCTTCCAGACCAATGCGGTTTTTTAACCCTTGCTGCATTTCGAGCTGGGTAACCATGGCTTGTACCATATAAATATCCGCATACACACCGGCTTTCGGGATCAGCAGCGTATCGATCTTGCTCCCGGCCTGTTCCACCAGATCCACTACGTCGCGCACCATGTATTGTGTATCGAGCCCGTTGATACGCACGGAAACCGTAATGCCATGGCCTTTCCAATCCAAATCGTTAAGTGCCTGGATGATATTTTTGCGCGCCTGAACTTTATCATCCGGCGCAACCGCGTCTTCCAGATCGAGGAAAACAAAGTCCACGCCGCTATTCAGCGCTTTTTCAAACATACCCGGACTGGAACCTGGAACGGCCAATTCACAGCGTTGTACCCGCTGAACGGTGGTTTCATAAAGCGTGTGACTCATTTTTCCTCCAGAATTTAATAAATTTGTAAATAATCGATAAGGCTAATAAGACGAATAGGCCGAATGCATTATTGGGTTTCTTAGTGTCATTCCATCTGAACTGCGCGCAATGGCAGCAATGGATTTAAGACAGACTGTGGTTCGTGATTTAACAACGCAGGCAATCGTGAAGAGATGAATGGATAAGGTGTTTTATGCTTCTTGTTTTAAAGACTAATTTTTCAGCAAATTATATCCATTCCACGGGAATTTATCTACTCGCACCTTTACTCGCTACGAATCGGATTGGTGTCGCTCGATTCCGCATTGATCCGCAACCGGTCAAGACGATCAGCGGGGATAAGCCAAATTGCCAGCAGGATCAACTGGTTATTATGATCAATCTTTGGCTAGCGGTAATTCCGGACAGGTTGCCCGATAGGGCGTGTTTCCTATGTACTTCCGCCACTCCGCCCGGGTTAAATTGCGGTTGGCGACACGGCAAGCGCGAACTTTCCATGGATCAGCGGAAGATTGAAGCTGAAAGCTGCTGGCGATATCCCATAAGCGGACCGTGTTGTCATCTCCACCCGAGGCTAAAGTTCTGCCATCCGCGCTCAACGATACGCTGAGCACCGCGTCATTATGACCGATAAGCGGCACGCCAACCGGCTGAAGATTGACCGCATCCCACAAGCGGATCGTGCCATCGTCACCGCCGGACGCCAAAATCCTGCCATCCCCGCTTAACGCCACACTCCGCACTGCACCATCATGACCGACGAGCGGAGGACCAAGCGGCTGCTGCGTCGAAACATTCCACAAGCGGATCGTATTATCGACACTGCCGGATGCCAGAATCCGGCCATCGTGACTCAGCGCCACACTGCGAACGACACCGTTGTGCCCCTTGAGCGGCGATCCTATGGCCTGGCCGGTGGCCACATCCCATAGCCGGGCGGTTCTATCACCACCTGAAGCCAAGATCTTGCCATCGGCGCTTAACGCGACACCCCATATCGCGCCGGTATGACCGGTTAGCGGCGATCCTACCGGCTTCTGCGTAACTACATCCCATAACCGGATGGTATTATCATCACCGCCGGAGGCCAGGATTTTGCCGTCCGCGCTCAAAGCGACGCTTAGCACCGGACTGGTATGACCGGTAAGAGGCGGTCCAAGAGGTTCACCCGATAACAAATCCCACAGAACAATCGTTTTATCGCCGCTACCGGAGGCCAAAATATTTCCATCGGCGCTTAACGCCACACCGGTGACGGACCCGCTATGATTATCGAGCGGCAGCATCTGCTGCTGATGCGTATCCACTTTTTTTATACGAATCGTCTTGTCATCGCTGCCGGAAACCAAGGTTTTTCCGTCGGCGCTCACGGCCACGCTCGATACCTTACTGGCATAATTGTTGAAAGATATTCCAACCGGCGGACGGGTGGATATATCCCACAGGATGATATTGCTGTCTTCACTGCCGGAAGCCAGAAGAGTTCCATCGGCGCTCAGCGCTACACTCCATACCAAACTGGTATGGCCGGTCAGCGGCAACTCAAGCGGCTGGCCGGTCGCCACATCCCAGAGCATAATCGTTTTATCCATGCTGCCGGAAACCAGGGTATTGCTGTCGGCGCTGAGCGCCACGCTCAATACGGTTCCGGTATGACCTTTAAAAGGCGAACCTATCGGCTGCCGCGTGGCCACATCCCACAATATGACGGTTTTATCCTTGCCGCCGGAAACCAGAGTCCTGCCATCGGCGCTTAAAGCCACGCTTCGTACGGGACCAGTATGCCCCTTAAGCGGCGGCCCGAGCGGCTGGCGCGTCGCAACATCCCATAAAATGATGGTACTATCAGTACTGCCGGAGGCTAGGGTTTTACCGTCAGGACTCAATGCCACGCTGCGCATTTGTCCGCTATGCCCAGTGAGTTTTCCAAGCTGCCGGCGGGCCGTCATATCCCATAAAATGATAGTGCCGTCTTCACTGCCGGAAGCCAGGAGGGCTCCATCGGCGCTTAAAGCAAGACTCAACACCGGCGCCGTGTGACCTGCCAAAGGCAATGCCAGCGGCTGATGCGTAAATACATCCCACAATCTGATGGTATTGTCGGCGCTACCGGAAACCAGGGTTTTTCCATCGGAACTGATGATGACACTCCATACAGTCCCGGTATGTCCGGTGAGCGGCTCCCCGATCGGTTCGCGGGCGGTTACATCCCACAACATGATGGTGTTATCGGCGCTGCCGGAAGCCAGGATCTTGCCATTCGCGGTTAAAGCCAAGCTCCGCACCGTGCCGGCATGGCCGCGCAAAAACGTGATGAGGTGAGGCGTTTGTTGCAGCGCATTAAGCAGCACGCTTTGGTTATCCTGTCTGTCATCGATTTCCAGCGCTTCCACGCTGAGTAACAGCGACAGGTCCAATTCTCGGATATGGCTCAGGGCGGAAGCCTCCAGACTGCGTAACGCCGCGATGTTCGTTTGCTGAATCGCCCATACGGCGGCGCCTATGGCAACTATCAGCGTTGCAATAAGCGTAACGGTGAATTTACGGAACCGCCGGATCGACCGCGCTTGCTCGCGCGCGCGCCGCCGCTCGGTTTCGGCTATCCGCTGCTGCTCGGCCAAAATTCGTTCTTGTTCCAAGGCATACTGGCGTTGCGCTTCCTGCTCGCGTAACTCATTGTCACGATACGCGACACTGGCATCCAAAAAGTGCATGGCTTGGGCAAAGTTAGGATAGTAGCGCTGCGCCCACATCTCATTGGGCTTTTCCTTGGCCCGCCAATCGAGCGCCACCTGCAAATCGGGATCCTGCCAAAGACCCGCCCGGCCTTCCTTGTGCAGCATCGAAGTTTCCACTAAGCGGTGGTAAATTTGCACCGATGCCGCTTCGGCATCGGCCCAGGCGCTGAGCCGCTGCCATACGCGCATCAGGCTCTCGTGCGAGATGTCGATGACCGTATCCGCTTCCAGTATTTCGCCCGCCGGCGGCATCAAGAATGAGCGGCTTGGTTTGCGGAATTCATCAATGACCACGGTCACTTCCTCCAACGCCGCATCGGCCAACGCGCACAAAGTCCCCACGGTCGTTGGGCGCCTTACACCGCGCAAATCCGTGGCTTTGTCGGTGAGCGCCTGGAAGATTTTCTCGCACAGCTGTTTTTTTCTTTCAGTATTCAATCCGGCGTAGGCTTGCTCGGCATGCTTATCCAAAGCATACGCCATGGTTCCAATGGCTTCGTAATCCGTCAGATCGAGCGGCGCGGCGCTGCTGCCGCCATGGCTTTGCCAATACCCCCAGGTGCGGTTCAAGGCGTGCTGCAGAATCGACAATTGATCGGGATTGTCGCCGACATCGTTGACCAATCTCGTCAACAGTACCGGCGAGATCTGCGCGCCGCTGACCCCGATGGGACCGCTGATAGCGGCACGGCGCTCCTCACGGGTCATGCGCGGAACCAAATACTGTCCTGAGCTGATCATCTCGGCCAAACCGGGAAATTGCGCGCAATCCCCCAGAAAGTCCGAGCGCATCGTTAGAACGATATAAATCGGGTAGGCGGTTTGTTGCTTGGCTTCCAGCAACAAGTTGACAAAAGCAACCGCTTCTTCGCTCATACCCTGAATATTCTCAGGCTGAGCGGCGCGCAATTGCCGGTAGCGGAACAGCTCTTCAAACTGATCGACCACGATCAGCAGATTGACATCCTTGCTCAACTGCGCCTGCTCGACGATATCAATCAATCCCAATTTGCTCATGCGCAACGTGGTGTCGATAATCTCCGCGAGCGTCAAGCCTTTGCCCGCATAATGGCTGAACAAGGCGCCATCCTTGGCCAATGCGTTGACTAATGCTTTTATCGGATTATTGCCGGGGCGAAACTGCGCCATGCGCCAGTTCGTGCCGGCGGATGTCATGAGCCCGCCGTGTAAAGCCGGACGTAAACCGCAATTGACCAGTGAGGATTTGCCGCTGCCCGAATTACCGACAACCGCCAGGAAATGGGTGGCCGCCAGCTTGTTGACCATAGCATCGACCTGATTCTCGCGGCCAAAAAACAAATACTCTTCATCTTCGCGGAACGGCCGCAACCCTGGAAACGGGTTCTGCAGAAGGGTTGGCGCGCTCATGGCTTTGCTCCGCCTGGCTTCATGGCTTGCAGAAAAACCGCCATTTCCGCCTCCGGAAAACCCGTCATGCCATTAATCAGATGCGGTTCTTCCATATCGATGAGATCTTCTTTATCCACGGTGACGGGTTCGGCCAAATAGGTAAAGCACGGCGGCAGCGGCTTGCCGTTGCGGTAGCCCGGCATCTTTTTCAGCTCGCTATCGATGGTACGCTTCCACGCCTCACTGCCGGATCCATAAAAAAGAATGACAGCATCGCAATTGCTCATGAGCTGGCGGTGCGCTTCGCGCACTGCGGCGGCATCCCCTTCAAAAGCCGGCAGGGAAACTTCACATCCTTGTTCGCGTAAATACTTGCGCACGGGAACCGTCGCTTTGCGATCATTTTCATTACAGATCAGATAGATTAGATTGGTGGCATTGGCAGCATCAGCTTGAGTACCATGCAACACCGCTTCCGGTTGTTCCAGTTTCTTTAAGGTGGCATGAATCGAAGTTTTCAGCGCTTCGAGATCTCCCGTGATCAGGTCCGCTCCAAACTGCACTTCAGCGTCTTGGTGCAGCGCCTCGATAAACAAATGCTGCGCTAGCTGCGAAGAAGAGGTTCCTTCAGGCAACCAGATGATGCGGGGAAATACGCTATTTTTACTCTTATTGACGGCAACCTCGTTTTGCAAAACGACGACCGATTTCTGGCTGGGCCCGTCGGGCACTGCGCCGTAACTTTCCCCGATGAGGTGGATGGAAAATTTGCTGCGCGCCAAAAGCGCCTCAACAGCCGCCACATAGCCTGCTTCATCGCGCGGCAATTGCTGATCCGGCAATACCGTGTAGCCGTGACAGCGCAAGTCGCCTTCCAGAATCTCCCGGATTCCTTTCCGGTCATAACTGCATTCCGCCAGATAGACGGTTGCTCTGGGCGTCGTCTGCGCGCTGCTATCTTGAGCATCGGCTTCTGCATCGGCTGCCAATTGTTTCAGCAGTTGCGAAATATC
>CP091134.1:2773096-2774123 GCA_021582535.1 Nitrosomonas sp. | reverse complement strand
CGGTCAGGTACGCAAACGCAAACCGGCGATCCGGCAAGCGTTGGACGGCATACCCGGCATGCTGGTATGCGAAGCCAATGATGCGATCACTTTCAAGAACGCGATTGATCAATTGCTCCAGGCCGATATCGACTTATTGGTAATCGTGGCCGGTGACGGCACCACGCACGCGATTTTCGGCCATTTATTCGCAGCGCGCACGCCCGCCGACTGGCCGCTCATCACGATCATACCGGGTGGCACCACGAATATGACACCGCTGGACCTGGGCGTGCGCGGCAAACCCGAACAAATCATCCGCCGCTTGCACGCTTATTTGCTTAAACCCTCCGTCCCGGCACTGGTGCAACGCCCGGTGTTGCGCATCGAACAGGCTGGCATGAATCCGATTTATGGCATGTTCTTCGCCGTTGGATTGATCGCGCGCGGGGTGAAATTCTCGCGCAGCCCGGTCAAGAAAATCGGCATTACCGGCGGCATTTTCACCGCGCTGATCATGCTGCGATCGCTGATCGGCATGCTAGCCAATATGATTCTGGGCCGCCAGCAAAGCGAATGGGCGCCGGTCAACATGACCCTGACGGAAGCCGGCGGACGGATTCACCAAGGCACTTATCTGTTTGCATTGGTCAGCGCGCTGGATTGCCTGCTACTGAACATCCGCCCGTACTGGGGGAAGGAACCGGCGCCGTTGCATGTGACTCTGGTCGATCAGCAACATAAACGTCTGTGGCGTTCGGTATGGCCGATATTATCGGGTGGCGGCGCGGTGTTACAGGAAAAAGACGGTTACTACAGCCACAATACCGGCTCCTTATCCGTGCACATGGACGACGAATACATTGTCGACGGTGAATTGTACCGGTCTGTTAATCCGCAAGCGCCAATCACCATCACCGCCACCGATCCCGTGACATTTCTCGTGCTATAGCTATAGGATATCGCCATGACCAACCCTTTACTCGAAGCCATTGCACAACTGCCCGCCGAATTGATCGATGAAGTCGCGGCGGAAAGCAAAAAAGCG
>CP091134.1:2771499-2772996 GCA_021582535.1 Nitrosomonas sp. | reverse complement strand
CAGCACCGAATAAGGAAACACGCCCAACACAACCAATGCAATGACGCTCGCGCCAAACAGGCAAGCGCCCAACTCCTGTTGGCGCCAATTGAGATCGTTGCGGATCGCATCCGGCGCGCGCCGGTAGGTGGGGTCAATCGTTAATGACGATGCGCGTTCCCACACAATTTTCCGCAACGGCGGAATCAAATAGGAAACCGGCGTCAACAATATGAACCGTGCGGCCAGTGCAACCGGAATCAAAAACGACAACAACACATAAAGCACCATTTCCACCGGTTTGCGTGTCGCAAACGGCAAGTACTCGCCATCCGCGCTGGTGCCGTACACATCCGGTTTGTGATGGTCGTTATGCACGCCATCGTAGGTGAACGACGGAATCATGAACGGCACGCCGCAGATGATATTCCACACCAGACGGAAGTTTTGGAACGTACCTTTCTTTAAATGCGCCAGTTCGTGCACGAAAATCGCCGAGCGGTACAAGGCCGGTACAGCGACGATGAATCCGCCCAGTTGCCAGAGCGAGAAAAACGGTGAAAACAGCGCGGTAAAAAAAGCCGCCCAGCCCAGCGTGATATGAAATAAGAAATCCGTCCAGTAAATCCACGGATTCGGCGTCATCAGGTCGCGTACCAGATGATGCGCTTCACGCAGTGGAAATTCTTTGACGTAAGGGGCTTTTTCTTCGGTCACGTGTCGTCTCGCTTTGTTTCGCTTAAGACCAGCAGGATTGAAGGTGATTCATAATGTGCTGATTGATCGCTGCATCGGTCGTGTTGACCTGGCCCAGGTTCGGCATGGCGGGCCAGCCCGCGTCGATAAACTCCATTCCGGCAAACGGCTTGGGCTGCGCATAACGAGGGATCACATGAAAATGCACATCGGGATCGACCATCATCAGCATCAGATAGTTGATTTTGTCATACTGAAAGGCCTTCGCCAGCGCCGATTCAATCTGCCCGGTAATAGTATGGAGTTCCGTAAAACTCGCCGGACTGAGTTGTGAAAAAGCTTCAGCGGGTTCATGCGCCGCTAAAACCAGCGCGCCGAGCGTCGCCTGGGCCGGGCGCAGCAGCACCGACCAGTATTGAAACGGCCGGATAATCGTTTGCGGCGCGCCAAACTTACGCATGGTGGCATTCAGCCCGGGCCCGGTGGTGTTTATCATGATGCGCTCTCGTCAAAGATGATGCCGGCTTTGGCCAAGTCCTCGATAAAATCGATTTCACACCAGCGAAATCCGTTGATCGAACAGGAGTTCACCCAATGTTTCTTGGCCAGGCGATCGATAATCGACAAATACCACGATTTCAGCTCCGCCGGATGTCGTAACGCTTCTTCCACGGCTTGGCGGAATAGTGGCACACCGCTGCCGCGAAAATAAATCAGCCCGATGGATTCCGCGTTGACCTGATGCGGCGGCACGATTTTGCTGACTTGCTGCACCCAGCCATCGGCGTTCAGTTGCACTTTCATATCGTCGGCATCGTAGCT
>CP091134.1:2768324-2771399 GCA_021582535.1 Nitrosomonas sp. | reverse complement strand
GGAAACGCTGTCGACCCGCTTGGGACGCGCATCGGCGTTATTGCGCACGCGCGTCGACTTGTCGATGGAAGGACAGATTCGCGACCTGCTGAAATCCATGGACAATCGCGCGCACGTGCAACTGCGCATGCAGGAGACGGTGGAAGGCTTGTCCGTGGTCGTACTGAGCTACTATCTGCTCGGCATCGTGGGCTATGGATTGAAAGCATTGAAAGCCGCGGGGCAGGACATCAACGTCGAGCTGCGGACCGGTATTGCGATCCTGTTCGTTGTGCTTGCCGTTTATTTCGTCGTGCGCGGCGTGCGCTCGGTGATCGGCAAATTGCACCGGGATAAGTGACCGGCGCGAATTTACCTGATCCTGAGGAAGCTCTGAAAAACTACTATGCTCGGTAACGCTGTGTTGAAATCAAACTCTAAATGCTCATTTACACCTCGTAAACCGCGCTTTCTTCTCTGATTTCGCCTTGCCTGACCGTCGCTCGCTACCTTTTTCTGAACTTCCTTAACATTCGGTAATGCTGACCGCCAACCCGCCGAGCGACGTTTCCTTGTATTTCACTGACATTTCCAGACCGGTTTGTTTCATCGCAGCGATGCAGTTATCCAGCGACATAAAATGCTGGCCGTCGCCGCGGATCGCCAGCGATGATGCGGTGTACGCCTTGATCGCACCGAAGCCGTTGCGTTCGATACAGGGTACCTGTACCAGGCTGCCCACCGGATCGCAGGTCATGCCCAGATGATGTTCCAATGCAATCTCCGCGGCATTTTCAATTTGCGCTGTCGAGCCGCCTTTGATCGCGCATAAACCGGCGGCGGCCATCGCGGAGGCGGAACCGACTTCACCTTGACAACCCACTTCGGCGCCGGAAATCGAGCTGTTATGCTTGATCAAGCCACCGATCGCACCGGCCACCAGCAGAAAATCGCGCACTTGCTCTAACGTTGCGCCTTCGTGTTTCACCGCATAATAGATGACCGCCGGAATGACACCCGCAGCACCGTTGGTCGGCGCGGTAACGACCATGTGGCCCGCGGCGTTTTCCTCGTTGACCGCCATCGCGTAAGCGCACAGCCAGTCATTCAGGTTGGCTTTTTGCGGATTGTTTTGCAATTGCAGATACAAAGCGTGCGCGCGCCGTTTAATGTTAAGCCCGCCGGGTAACCGACCTTCCGCTACCAAACCATTCTCCAGACAGGTGCGCATGGCGTCCCAGATCGCATCCAGACCATCGTTCAGTGCTTGTTCGCTGATGCGTTCCTGCTCGTTGCTGCGTTTCATGGCGGCAATCGATAAGCCGCTGTCGGTTGACATTTTCATCATCTGGTTGGCGGAGTCGAAAGGAAAGCCGCACGAACTGGTCGCTTCCATTTTGATCGGTGCAACGATCTGGCCAATCTCGGATAAAGTGGAGGTGAAACCGCCACCGATTGAGAAATAGGTTTCTGTCAGCAGTGTCTTGCCGGTTCCATCCAGCAACTGAAAAATCATGCCGTTCGGATGTTCCGGCAGCGGCTCGCCACGATCGAAAATAATGTCTTCAGGCGGATTGAAATGAATGGTGATCGATTCGTTGATTTGCAACGTATCTTGCTGCCAGAGTTTCTGGAACAGTTCATTGACATTCAGTTTGGCCAGTCCTCGTGGTGTGTGTTCGTGCATGCCCAGGGTTACCGCACGGTCGGTGGCGTGACCTTTACCGGTGAACGCCAATGATCCGCGCAAAGTACAGCGTACTTGCAGGAAAGCCGGAACCGGATGGCTGGTGACAAAAGTCTGAACGCGGCCGCGAAAATCCTTGGCTGCAACCATGGGACCCATGGTGTGCGAACTGGAGGGGCCTATACCAATTTTGAAAAGATCAAGAACGCTGATAAACATTAAATTGCCTGTGAAAATTTAGAGGATCTGAGTGATGTTCTGCGGAAAGTGCGCACTGAAAATCGAAGCGCAGTAAGTATGCTATATGTCTTGCACCGACTCAACAAATTTTTGTTGATAACCAAGATAGGACTGACTATCGGGTATTTTATATTGCGTGATCGCTGATTTACTGGATATCTTGCATTTCATAAAGAAATGAGTATAATTAAGAATCATTCTCATTATTATCGTTATTTTTAACACAACAATTTTTTAAATATAGATCGCAGGGTATTTAAAATGTATGTATGTATCTGCAAAGGTGTAACCGAGAGCGCGCTGCGTGAAGCAATCTACCAAGGTGCGGGCCGGATGAGGGATTTAAAAGCCAACTTGGGAGTAACCGAGCAATGCGGTCTGTGCGCGTGCCATGCAAAAGAGGTTCTGGATCAGACATTGGTGCAGAAATCTCAGCTGCAAAATTTTACTCCTCAATCAGCTTGCGTGTGCGAAACAGCGGTCTGAGAGAAATCTAAGAATAGTTTTGGCGCAATAAGGATTTTCCGGTTGATTGGGATCTCGCCGGAAAATCCGGGTTAGTTATTCAATTCATTGCATTTTAATAATAATATTTACCCTCGAATCGGGTAAGCACTGCAAAAATAATTTTGCACTCACTCATGATATGACTATTCGTGGTTTTACTAGATACATCTGTTTTTGTGCAGTATTCATCAGTGTGTGTCTAGCGGCAGCTTTCTTGCCTAAGCCTAGCGTTGCACAATCAGTAAACACTTCAGCGGCAGTGCGGACCTACGATATTTCTGCCGGTTATCTGCACGACGCGCTCACGCAATTTTCACAACAAGCCGGAATTAAACTTGCTCTGGATCCTGCGCTATTGGAAGGGAAAGTCACGCATGGTTTGACGGGTGATTTTGAGATCAAAGCAGCGCTCGATCAATTGCTTGCCGGCTCCGGCTTGCAAGTGACGCAGCGCGACGATGGTTTTGCCATCGTCGCAGTACCTTCGGCTTCTCCTGAACCGGCCGTCACCACATTGCCGGCAATACAAGTCACGGCGAGCAACACCAATCGCTACGCGGCGGTGAGCACCAGCACGGCGACAAAAACCAATACGTTGCTGCGGGATGTGCCGCAAGCTATCTCAGTGATAACCAATGAATTTATTAGAGATCAATCAATTC
>CP091134.1:2766840-2768224 GCA_021582535.1 Nitrosomonas sp. | reverse complement strand
TTAACGCGATGAATGCCGGTAAAAATTGCTTGCCGGTACTTTTGTTTTTATCCGCATAAAGTGCGATTCGATCTGATAAGGATTTAGTCATCACAATTTTTACAAAAATATTTATCTTGGCGTCCAAACAGTTTTTTGTTTTTTTCTTTCCCTTATGTTTCTTTCTGTTGCTTTCAGTTTCTCTTAATTGCTTATCCTTTCTTTTTGTTTCCAAGTGACTGTTATTTAGTTTAATAAAGCTTCTTTCAAGTGTTTTTATATTTCTTTAAATTATGATATAACGAAAATAAACTATTTGCAAACATCGATTATAGTGTTAGTATATTTCTTGAAACTCACAGAACCGGGCAAGATATGTGGAGATGGCCATCTCCACTCCAACTTATTCGCACAGTGTGCTCAACGTTGATCTTGCTCTTCGAGGAAAACTGAAATGATTGACAAAAAGAACCCCAAGACAATCAAAAAAGAAAGAAGAGATAAGAAGCTCAGGGTGCCTGTTTTGCCAATCGAGGAAGCTGAGATAAAGAGCAAAGCAACGGATGCCGGATTAACCGTTGCCGAGTACCTGCGCAATCTGGGTCTAGGTTATCAAGTCCCCAGTGTTATAGATAACCGGAAAGTGGATGCTTTGTTAAGAATCAACGCGGATCTTGGCAGATTGGGTGGGTTGATCAAACTTTGGCTCACCAACGACAAGCGTACAAAATTGATTGGCAAGTCACAATTGCATTTAACCTTGGACAGTATCCGGAGTACCCAGAACACGATGCTGGACGTCATTATGAAGCTTAAAAAATAACTTTCGGAATAGTCATTTATTACTTAAGCAGCTTAAATACGATGATCGCTAAAATCATACCCATCAAATCAGTGCGCAAAAGTAACTTCTCTGCGCTGATACGGTACTTAACTGATCCTCAAGGCAAGAGTGAGCGTGTCAGTCAGATCAAGGTTTCGAACTGTTATTCAGATGATCTAACGGCTGCCTTACTTGAAATCCAGAACACGCAGGAAATGAATAAGCGCGCCAAATTAGACAAAACCTGTCATTTGGTACTGAGCTTCCCTGAAGGGGAACGTTTATCCTTTTCTGATCTGAATGTCATTGAAGAGCGATTTTGCGAGGCTCTGGGTTTTGGTGGCCATCAACGCATCAGCGTTGTGCATGATGATACCAATAACCTACATGTGCATATTGCACTCAATAAGATTCACCCCAGAGCCCTCACAATCCATAGCCCCTACTATGACTACAAAAAAGTAGCCAATCTTTGCGAGCTAATCGAACAGGAATATGGTTTAACACAGATTAATCATGAAACCGTGAGCGATAAAGCCTCCAGAGTATCGCAGGAAATTGAAACCAGAACCGGTGTGGAGA
>CP091134.1:2765370-2766740 GCA_021582535.1 Nitrosomonas sp. | reverse complement strand
AGAATGGGGGCTTAAGCCCCCATTCTGTTATAGGCAAAACCTAAGGAAACGCTGATTAATTCAGCGAACGGGATGAAGCACGAGGCGCACGAAACACAGCAACCAGACCTATCAATAAATAAGATAAGCGAGGGAGTGAGTACCGCGCAACGATAAGTGATTCGCTCGTATAGTCAATTAATCAGCGTTTCCCTAAATCATATAGCAGATAACTTTCTATAACGCGCCATGAATCCCAATAAGCCCAGTCCAGCCAGCAACATTGCATGAGTCTCCGGTTCTGGAATTGCTGCTACGGCTTGAGGAAGAAAAACAGATCCTCCGAGATCCGCATCCTTGAAACCAATCACGAAAAACTGATTATCACCGGCAATGGCTGAAAAATCATTATCATTCGTTAATATGAGTGTGTGATAAGTTTCTGCGCCAACTACTACGTCATCGCCAAAAGCAGCGCCCTCCAACTTGGCCGGGATATTTGCATCAGTAATTCCATTCGCATTTAACACTGCCCTAATATCAAGGAACAAACTCTTATCCGGGTGTCCCTGATTGGTCAATAGATTTGCTTCACCGCTAATTCCGGTTATGTCGGTAGCGCCATTCAAATCAACCTTCCATAATTGCTTGATTGCTGCTTTTGAACTGTCACCCAATCCCTTGCCATCCCGTTCGAGAACTAAGAATTCATGATTATTAATGGCAAGTATCTCACTGCTATTGTAATTTTTAGTACCAATCTGGTTGTCGTATGCGAACTCGTGCGTTTCACCGGTAACAATATTTATCGAAACGATACGGTTGGCTCGTCCGCCGTCACCGCCATCCTGCAACAATGGGCTTTGCATAAAACCGAATAGCGTTGTGCCATCCGGAGAAATAGCCAGCCCTTCCATACCTTTGTTGGCAACTCGGCCAGAAATGTTGCCACTGATCTCTGAAGCACCACTTGAACTTAGGTTAGCTACGGCTAAGTTGTCCGGCAAAGCGAAGGAATTGATGCGCTCGCCAGTTTGACGGTCAAATTGGTAAACATAAGGACCATATTCATCAGAGATAAACACACTTTTGCCGTCGTTTGAAACACGAATTCCTTCCGGATCGAAGCGTCCGTTATTGGGATTGAGTGAGTTGCCAGCTCCAAAATTATCCGAACGTCCACTGAAATAATTTATTGTTGCTGTATTTAAGGAAGGCGCAGCGCCAGCTGCATAAGTCAGAGGCGTGGTGCTTGCGAGTAAAGTGGTGCTGTTTAAAGTAGTTGTAACTGTGAGAGGTAGAGTGGTGCCTGCCGAATAGCTTTAGTTAATTGTATGAAAACGGGAAATATAGGATGTCGTGTTATCCACGGCACCCCCTCCGGCATAGGC
>CP091134.1:2747072-2765270 GCA_021582535.1 Nitrosomonas sp. | reverse complement strand
TTTACGTATTATTCGATACTTGTCGAATCACAACTGTGATTAAGACGGGTGCGTTATCTGGCAGTCCTGCCATCCTGGGGCATTCGCCCTTTAGATCAGTGACTTTGCGTCCTCTGCTTTCGCAGAGTTTGCCTTTTTCATGTTGCGATAATATCAAAGCATAAATTGTGCCAGCGTAAAATAAAGAAAGGTATTATGGAAGTCATGGACAAAATAAACGATCGGATGGGGAGAAACACAATCCGTCTGGCATCCTAGGGAATGCAGCAAAAATGGTTAATGCGCAGAGATAAAATGAACCAGAATTACACTACGGATTGGAATGAGTTGGTTGGGGTGGAGTGAATATACTTGCGAAGCAGATGGGATGAATTCAAACAAAACTATCACAGTTTCATCTCTGGGGGGCGATGACTTTGTGTTCTAAAATAATACGTTGTTGTTCTATGAAAAGTTGGGAATTGACAACCGATGTCGCGATCCTTCTCGGTCAATGCGAAGCTTATGTGGATGCCATAGGCACGGTCATATTCCCATGGCTCCAACCGATTGGTTCTGGGTGGGACAACCGTAATATAACCAAGCTCCAATGCAAGTTGCCTGGTACGGTCACCCTTATAAGCGCGATCCATCAATAGATGAGTCAGTGAAGTGACGGGGCCGAGCGCCAAGAAGAGTTGCCGTCCTGCCGGTGCATCATGCGCATAACTCGGGGATAAGGCAAAGGTTATGGCTGTTCTGGCGACTGAATCTGACCGTCAGCTTTGCCGTGATATTCATCTGAATTTGGCGTACCGGTGGTTTTGCCGGCTTCCACTCTACCAATCTGTACCCCATCATTTCAAGGCTAACGCCTCCCTGGATTCTTTGGTGAAGCGCAAGGATGTTGACCCTAATGCCAGAATATTAAAGCACTATGAGAAGCAGTACCATGATTTTCAGCATGGAAAACGCCAACGCCGGTTAACCAATCAAACCCATGTCAGTGCCTCAGCACCCAGATGCCACAATGGCTTATCGTAAAGGTACTGAAGGTGGTCTTAAATATAAGGTTCACTATAGCGCGGATGTAAAGACGCGAATTATTACTGATTGCTATACCACAACGGGCGCTACCCATGAAGGTCTTGTCCTTCCTGTCAGAGTCGACTATTTATGTGATGAGATGGGTTTTGATGTTCAAGAAGTGATTGCTGATCGTGGGTATGGCCGGGGGTCGACTTAGCAAGCGAGCAGATTGCTTACCCGATCCAGCCAAAAGCAGAGCCCTGTTTGTCTATCGGAGTCCGATCAGCATGAAATCGATAAGGTTCGTGCACGGCAAGAAACCAGAGCTTTTATCTCCAAGATGATACTGCGCAAATGGACGATAGAAGGATTATTCGTTGAAGCCAAACAATTCCACGGACTAAGGCGCGCCCGTTATCGGGGATTACAGAAAGTATCGATTCAAGCTCTGATGACTGCAATGGCGCAGAATATCAAGCGAATTATTAAACGATTACTTGATATTTATAGGGATTTAGGAAGATATCCGTATCTCAGAAAAGAAATATTCAGTCCACAAAATTATCCGTTCTACTTTAAGCACACGCCCAGAACTTTTCTTTATAAACCCGCCTTGGCATATAACCAGCTTTTTCAACAGACCGTCTGAATTACTACAGCTGATTGATGACTGTACGAGCGAAATCGATTCATTGCGCGGCACTCACTCCTTCGCCTACCTTGTTGATATGCCCCGACCGCTGCATTCCGTGCGGCTATCGCTTCATCTCGATCACCGAATTGATCAACATTTCCTTAAAAACTACCTTGTGCGCAGAATTACCGGCTGATATTTATCACTTGCAGCTCTGGCGCCATTCTGAAAACACTCATTTCCGGCAATATCCAGGAGTTTACGCACAGACAGATTACTAACTACGTTTCTCTCAATGATTATCAGCCTTCAGGAAACAAGGTATTGGTAAATTCATATTTGTCGGCTCTGTAGTTTTGTTTTTCGTCCTTCCAATCTTTTTGCCTTTCCTCAAGCCTCTTTCCGCCTTCTACATTTTCGGCCTGTTCCATCGTTGTTGGTATGGGTGTTTTATCAAGTTTATGTCTTGTTAGTTCGGACGTATCGGCCAGCGCATCCGTCACGGTATCCATGAATTCCGATTTGGCGCTTTCTTTCGCTTCATCGTAGCGTGTTTCACCGGTGGACAATGTCGTCGTTCCCAGCTTATTGGTTCCTGCCGCATGGATCGGTATGCTTTCCATTGCGCGATTCAGGTAATTGCGTTTTTTTGCCACGGTCTCTTTAAACTTCCCTGTCTTTTTCGCCTTCTCTGCTGTCACTGGATCGTTGAGGTCGATTTCAAGGGAAAACTTCTCAACTTCATCGATGAAACCTTGATCGATGGTATCGTCTTCTTTGGTGACAGCAATGGCAACAGTCCCAGGATCGCGGCCGTATAATCCATCCGTATCGACAGATTTCTCAAATTGATCGGCCCATTTGTCTTCGGCTTCTTGAGGCCAGGCCACCACGTTCCACATATTGTCGGCACCGCCCCACTCCCGTTTGATCAAATGCGCTCCAATCCATTTGAAACCGGGAGCGATGCGGCTGACATTAGCCGCTTGCGAGGTGCCTCTCCGCTTACCGGCTTCCTTATCCGATTCAATGCTGGCTCGCGTGCTGGTTACCTCGGCTGCGCTGTCGTCCACACCCACAAATCTATCAAGAATCTGCGCCTTACGCTCCAAGAAATCTTTTCCCCGGAAATTGTCATCGGTATTATTGTCCTTAGTTTTGGTGTAACCGGAAGGTAATGGGTACTCTTCGCGGAGCACGGCCAACATTGCCCCAACCGCACGTTTTTTCGCCGATTGACCATCTTTTTCTTCCCATTTCTTCTCCGCTGTCGTTAACGAAACCCGTTTTTCAATGGAATATCTGGCGCGCTGAATCACGCCGTGCGGCTCCGGCTGCGCATGGGAAACAGCATGCCGCAATTGCATCGTTGGTGGTACACGCCCCTGTACCTGCTGGTGCTGAGCCGAGAGGATGGCGCTGCTCTGCATGGCCTCCAGGATCTTGCGCTGGGCAAGTTGTTTCGAACTGTTCTTGATCAAATCCGCCGTTTTACTTTGAGCAAGCTGCCTCGGACTGTGCCTGATCGAATTCGCCAATTTACGCTGAGCGATGCTTTCCGGGCGATTGTTAACAAACCGGGCTTCCGGAAGCATTGAAGTATTACGAAGTGACTTTGCAGTGGGGTGCTGGCGATGTTCGAGTTGCGCTATTTTGGATGATTTCATGGTGCGTCCTGTCGTATGTACCGGAAAAATAAACCCCGCAAATGCTTACGGAGAAAGTAGCGGAAACCGCATGAAGTGTCAAACTAAAAACCATGAATAATAAGCCATATGTGCGTGCTGTATCATTCCAAGCTCATGAGTCATCGCCTGTCATTTTAAATTATTCCAATTCCCTATTCCCCGCATGATAAAATTCACCCAGATTTTTGATTGTTCACCTGGCTAACCTGAATATCAATCCCAGCTTTCTCTTCCATGATACAACTCACTATTAATGGACAACCGCAGCAGTTTGAAGCGCCGATTAACGTTGCGCAATTGATCGACCATCTGGCTTTGCACGGCAAGCGGATTGCCATCGAATGCAATGGCGAGATCGTGCCGCGTAGCCAGTTTCCGCAGCAAATACTGGTTCACGGGGATCAGCTGGAAGTCGTCGTTGCCGTCGGTGGCGGTTAAGTTCCGCTATTCAACCACTACACATCGATATCAATAGAATTTCATGGATAATTTAGTTATTGCAGGTAAAATCTATACGTCCCGGCTACTGGTCGGCACAGGTAAATACAAGGATTTCAACGAAACGCGCGCAGCGGTTGAAGCCAGTGGCGCTGAAATCATTACCGTGGCGATCCGGCGCACGAATATCGGACAAAATTCCGGTGAACCCAATCTGCTGGATGTGCTTCCGCCTTCGCAATATACCCTGTTGCCCAATACCGCAGGCTGTTACACCCTCGACGATGCGGTGCGCACGTTGCGGCTGGCGCGCGAATTACTCGATGGCCACAGCCTGGTTAAGCTGGAGGTATTAGGTGATCCGAAAACGCTGTACCCGAACATGGTGGAAACGCTGAAAGCCGCGGAAATTCTCATCAAAGAGGATTTTCAGGTAATGGTGTATACCTCGGATGATCCGATCATCGCCAAGCAATTGGAGGACATGGGCTGTGTCGCCGTGATGCCGTTGGCGTCATTGATCGGTTCCGGCATGGGCATTTTGAATCCATGGAATCTGCAAATCATTATCGACAATGCCAAGATCCCGGTGCTGGTCGACGCCGGTGTCGGTACGGCATCCGATGCCACCATTGCGATGGAACTCGGCTGTGACGGCGTTCTGATGAACACAGCGATTGCCGCAGCGCAACATCCGGTATTAATGGCGTCGGCAATGCGCAAAGCCGTCGAAGCCGGGCGCGAAGCGTATCTGGCCGGACGCATGGCGAAAAAACTCTACAGCGCCAGTCCCAGTTCGCCGACCGAAGGCGTCATTGCCCGTACTGAAAAAACTCCCGGAAAACCGGCAGGCGGCAAATCCCAATAACCATTCTGTTCTTTATTGCCACGCCATCAGCCCATGCCGCAGACCATCCGCAGTTTCGTCCTTCGTCAAGGGCGTGTTTCCAATGCGCAACGCCGCGCCTGCGAAACCTTGTTGCCACAATACGGCATTCCATTTAGCGAAAACCTGCTCGATCTCAATCAGATTTTTGGCCGTGAAGCGCCTAAAATTCTGGAAATCGGATTCGGCATGGGGGAAAGTACCGCAACCATCGCGCAATCGCACCCGGAGAATGATTATCTGGGTATCGAAGTGCATACGCCCGGTGTAGGCAGTTTGCTCAATCAAATCGAGCAACTGGAATTGACCAATTTACGCATCATTCAGCATGACGCCGTGGAAGTCTTGCAGCATATGTTACCGGTCGCATGCCTGGATGGTGTTCATATTTTTTTCCCCGATCCCTGGCCCAAAGCCAGACACCACAAACGCAGATTGATCCAACAGGATTTAATCGCCCGCTTATGCAACCATCTGAAACCGGGAGGGTATATTCATGCGGCGACCGATTGGGAAGATTATGCCCAGCAAATATTGCATGTGCTGAACCAGGAAGCGCAACTCAGTAATTCCGCGGCAGACTACGCGCCACGGCCGGATTACCGGCCATTGACCAAGTTTGAGCAGCGGGGAATCAAGCTTGGACATGGCGTATGGGATTTGATTTTCCGGAAAAACTGATCCGCCGCTCAATTTGCTTCAGATTCCCTGGAGCTTATTAATATCAAAACCCCACTTCACTGGATCTTCGATATTTTCGATACCATCCGTGCCTTTTGACAAATCCAGAATTTCAACCGGAATATGCACATTGGAGCGTGTCGAAAAGAAAGTTTTGATGATCGGCGTAGTCAATTTTTTCGTGGATTGCTCCATCACCACACCGAGCCGCCCGGATTTCAGTTTCAACAGGGTACCGCTCGGGTAAATACCGATGGTCTTCACAAAAGCCTGAAAAATGATTTCATCAAAATGCCCGTCTTTCCAGGAAGCCATTTTACGGATCGATTCGGCCGGAGACCAGGCCGGTTTGTAACAGCGATCCGACGAGATGGCATCGTAAACGTCACACACCGCGCCCATGCGCGCAAACAATGTCAGCGCGTCACCGGATAATTTTTCCGGATAACCCTTGCCATCGACACGCTCGTGATGATGCAAGCACACATCCAAAGTTGTTTCATGGACTTGGTAGCAGGATTTTAAAATTTCCCAGCCGCGCTCCGGGTGGCTTTTCATGACGGCAAATTCTTCATCCGTCAATTTTCCCGGTTTGTTCAGTACTTCGTTTGGAATCACCATTTTCTCGATATCGTGCAACAATCCGGCTGTGCCTGCTTGTCTGATTTGCGTTTCATCCAGACCCATCTGCCTTCCCAGCGCCACCATCAACATGCAAACCGCAACCGAATGCATGTAGGTATATTCATTGACATTCTTCAACCGGATCAACGTAAGCAGTGCGTTGGGATTGCGCTCCATCGATTGATTGATTTCCTCCACCAGGGATTCCGCGCCTTCGATTTCAAGCGCTTTACCCATACGCACGTCGCTGAACATCGAAGTGACTGCTTCTTTGGTTTTTTTCTGAATCTTTTTAGCGTTATCCAGTTCTTCTTCAACCGAAACGCGCGCGACCGGTTTCTTTACCGGTGGTGGTGATGCTGATGGAGATGATTCTTCCGAGGCGATTTTATTTGCAGCAGTAACTTTATTGGCGGGCTTGAGGTTTTCCACCAGGCCGGTTTCAACGGGAGCCACATCAAGCCCCTTAGCGGTATCGATCCATATTTCATCCAGATCGCAGCTGACAAGTTTATCCAAGTCTTTCTGTTGCGCCAGTTTAAACGATTTTCTCCAGAATGGATGTTCCAGCCAATTGCCGCGGAGTTCATGGATATACATTCCCAGCCTGACTTCACTTGCTTGCACTTTTTTTATCATAAGGCTCAATATAAAAAGTAGAAAAGGTGCTTATTTGCACTAATACTCGTGATATGAATCAATCACTAATAATTCTTTAAATTACTACTGAATGCTCCGGTTCTACAGATTCAGAAATCAAACTGTAGAATGGATTTTGCGTATTGTGCACTTTTTAGTGAGACGGTTAACGGTAGGATTGCAGGGTTTTTATAGGGGTATTCAATCCATCATCGTGCTAAAGTGAAGCGGCGCATCAGAAACACGCAATTTATTGCAAACAATCCGCGCCTTTTCTCAAAGTGCGCCGCGCGTAATAAGCGAATGCGACTGCGCTGCGTTGGCCGCGCAAAATCCAGTCGCGCGCTTCCCGTCCCAAAGCGGGATCAATCGCTTGGATTCTTCCGGCGGAGGCTGCCAGCAACTGCATGCGCGCCGCCCGTTCGAAGGCAAGCGCCAAAATACAACCCTCCTCAACGCTGGAACTAGCGATTAGCAAACCATGATGCGCCAGCAGTAAAGCATGTTTGTTGCCGATGGCTTTGGCAATCAGTTCACCTTCTTCGTTACCCACCGGTATGCCAGGCCACTTAGGCAGGAAAGCCACGTCGTCGTACAGCACGCAATTATCCATGTGCGAAATCTCCAGCGGCACTTCGAGCATGCTGAGCGCGGCGGTATGCACGGCATGCGTATGAATGATGCATTGCACGTCAGGCCGGGCGCGATACAGCCAGGAATGAAAACGGTTGGCCGGATTGGCCATGCCGTCGCCCTGCAAAACTTCCAGGTCTTCATTGACGAGTAACAAATTGCTCGCGCAAGCTTCGTCAAACCCGAAGCCTAATCGTTGCGTCAAGTACGTGCCCGGCTGTTCGCCGCGCGTAGTAATTTGTCCGGCCAAACCGGAATCGTGGCCGTTATCAAACAAAATCCGGCAAGTTAGTGCCAGCTTTTGTGCCGGCGTGTAATTCGCGCCTTGCAAATGCTTGTCCATTTGCACAAAGGATTGTTGGATCAGTTGTTCTTTGCCTAAATTGAATGTGTCGTGACTCATGATTTCTCGCTGGATTCTTAAAATTCGTCGTGGTTGGAAGTGAAGCGCTCGATGACGCGGCGATCGCGTTTGGTTGGTCGTCCTTTACTATGAAATGGTGGTGGCTGTGCTTTTAAGCGAGCTGCCAGCAATTCTCGTTGTTGCTTGCTTTCTTCGGTTTCCCGGTACAACTGCTGCGCCACTGCAGCGGATCCTCTTTTATTGGATAACCCCAATACTTCAATATCATATTGATAGTTATCAATGCGAATTGTCAGCATATCCCCTGCTGCGAGCACCTTCGCAGGCTTTACCCGTTGATCATTCACCGTAACCCGTCCGCGATCTATCGCTTCGGCGGCCAACGACCGCGTCTTAAAAAAACGCGCCGCAAACAGCCATTTATCAATACGACATTTCTCTATATTATCATTTGATTGCATATCGAAGTTAATCCACAAGATTAGTATCTATCCGAATCTTGTTTTGTAAGGTTTTATGCACCGGACATTGATTGGCAATTTCCAGCAATCGAGTCCGCTGTTGATCGCTCAGATTACCGCTCAATTGAATTGCGCGCGTAATGACATCGATTTGTGTTTTTTGCTTTTCGCAGTCATTACAGTCTTCGGCGTGAATCCGGCTGTGATGCAATTCCACGGTAATGTCCTGCAAGTCTATTTGTTTGTGGTTCGCATACATGCGCAACGTCATCGAAGTGCAGCTGCCCAATGCGGCGAGTAATAATTCATAGGGATTAAGCCCGAGATCCGCGCCGCCCAGCACGATGGGCTCATCGCTGATCAACCGGTGGCGCGGCGTCAGAATCTCACGCGTGAATTTTTTATCGCATTCCCGCACGATCACACTACCCGGTTCAACGGTTGGCCGGAGCGCACCGGCTGTTTTAACCGGCACTTGATCCGTTTTCAGGTAACGGCTGGCCCAGGCCGCCAAAACTTCCGCGACATAATGAGAATCTTCCGGATTGGATAGCAAATGATCGGCATGATCCAACGACACAAAGCTTTTCGGGTGTTTGGCCGCGGTAAAAATGCGCCCCGCTTCATCAATCGAAACAACGTCATCGACCGGTGAGTGACATATCAACAATGCTTTTTTTAACGCACCGATATGCGCAACCGAATTATATTTCTCCAGATCATCAATGAATTGACGTTGAATCTTAAAGCTTCTTCCAGCCAATTCGACCTGTACGGACGGTTGATTCTGCAATTCACGATATGAATCCGCAAACAAGTGTTTGACATGCGTCGCAGTCGCCGGTGCGCCGATCGTGACTACTGCATTGACCTGCGGCAAATCTTGCGCCACCGCGAGTACCGCAGCGCCGCCTAAGCTGTGTCCGATCAAAAGCGCGGGAGCGGCGTAGTGTTGCTCCAGGTAGCGCGCTGCGGCTAACAAGTCCTGGAGATTGGAAGAGAAATTGGTATTCGAGAAATCCCCCTGGCTATTACCGAGGCCGGTAAAATCGAAACGCAATACCGCAATACCGCGATCCGCCAATGCGAGTGCAATACGCGCAGCTGCGGGATTGTCTTTGGAGCAAGTGAAACAGTGCGCGAAGAGCGCGTACGATTTAATCGCGCCAGACGGCATTTCCAGCAAACCGGATAACGATTCGCCTTGCGCATTTTGAAATACTGCTTGGATACGCGGCATGGACTATTTACCTTATAACAACCGATCAAACAGCACTTTTTCAAGCGGAATGCTGTGTGCAAATAGTACCAAAGTTTGAACCGGAAAATGCTTTTCTTCGCTGGAAAAGTCAGTTAATTCCGGATTACTTCATGTTGGAAGCCGCCGGCAGAAAACCGGGACATGCGTGCTTATAGCATCAGTTCGGCCCGTTTTGCCGCTCCCCGCGGCATGGACAATACGTTATTCTTCCTCACCACCAGCACCTTATCGAATTGAAAGTCATCACCGGCATCATCGGAAAAACCACTGACATTGCTCAGCAAGTGATCGATAGTCATTTTTGCAGCGGCAACCGTTCCGGTATCAACCGTTACTTTCGCCAGAATTTGCCGCAGAACCGCCCTATCGATCGTCGTACCGGCTTTATCGACCGAATAATATTTTGAAACTTCAGTGCGATTGTTGAAAAGCATCGCGGCTTTTCCCCACACCACATTGTCATGATCAACGCCGATCACGGTATCGATAGCCCACATAACCATGTCACCGAATGTTTTACCGGCAGCCATTTGCGCCAGCATATAATCGACCACTACCGCGATATTGCCTGGCGTAAAGGTGCTTCCGAGCAGATGCGTTACAATTTTGGTTGCATTCCGGGTATTGTGATGCGAGGCAGCTTTACCCCAATTGAGATTCGAAGCCGGGATGGGCGATAAAGTACCCAAGAGTTCCGCGATCAGCTCACCTTGAGTGGCGCCAGCGATCATCCGGTGCGTCATATAATCAATGACAAGGTTTTTATCGTCGATTGATACCCGGTCGCCCACCAGATCGTTGACAAACTTGGCCGCAAACTCATCCGGCTTCAAATACGCGGCATACTGCCGGTCAAAGAATAAAGAACTTTCCGTTAGCGATTGCGCCAGACTTGCGAAAGATTGGCCGCTCTGCAACAGCGAACCCAGAAACATCAGATTCGACGCGCCTGGCGCCGTGTTAAACATAGCCAGCATCAGCTGAAGAATGGAAGTCTGTTGTTGAAGGGTAAACACCATACGTTGATCTCCCAGTGTATGGGTGGTATACATTTTTTGTGCGATCATAGTGGTGAGGTAGCTTGTATTGTGCTTAAAAAAGAATTCAGAAAAAACCGGATGGAATAATAACCGCTAATCTGGCTTATTCAATTTATTGTTCATGAAAATGTAACCGTTAGCAATGCGGTAAATTGCCGCACTCAAGTAATAGCTGTAAGAATTACCCAAAAATATTAATTTAATTTATGACGACAGCATTAAATATTCTCATCCTCGGCCATGGTGAAATGGGGCACGCGATGGAATATTTGCTCAAGGACCGGCATACATTCGCGATTTGGGAGAAATTTCCACAGAGCGGCCACCCTTACGCTACGCTGGAACAAAGCACGCCGCTTGCGGATATCGTATTGTTCTGCCTGCCCGTCAATCCACACCGCGAAGTGACTCAGCGCATCGCGCCGTTATTGAAAAAAACCTGCTTGTGCGTCAGTATCGCCAAAGGACTCGATGAATCCGGCAAAACCGCAGCGCAAATTTTTGCGGAAAACCTGCCCGCACATCAACCGTACGCACTTTTGTATGGCCCGATGATTTCCGAGGAAATCCGCGCAGGCCGGTACGCATTTGCACAATTGGGTTGCCGCAATCTTGCCGCATTTCATGCCATGCAAGCATGTTTTAATCACACCAGGCTATATATTGAGCACACGGTTGATATCACCGGTATCAGCTGGGCGGTGATTTTAAAAAATGTCTACGCCATGGCGTTCGGCATGGCCGATGAACTCAAGCTTGGCGATAACGTGCGCGGGTATCTGGCAACGGCAGCTCTGCAAGAATTAAATCAAATCGTGCAGATCATGGGCGGTGAAGCCGGCAGCCCGTATCACTTGGCGGGATTGGGGGATCTGATCACCACCGCCACCAGTGAAAGCTCGCATCATCATGAACTGGGCCGTAAACTGGCACGGGAAGAAATGGAAGATATCTCAGGTGAAGGACCGCATACCCTCAAGATGATCAAACAGCACCAACTACTGAATACACAAAATTACCGGCTTTTTCAGCTGATCGGCGAAATCGTGCAAAATCCGCACAATATCCGGTCAAAATTCGACGATTATTTCAAACAAGCTTTTCAACACCCACCGCAACACTAAGCTTCAATACTCAATATCCGGCGAATTTCATCAGTTTTGAAACCCAACGCCATCGGTCGCCGCACGCCGGGCAGCACAACGACATCGTACAGTTCTTCAACTACGCCTTCCATGCGCAGCCAATGCACCACATCCCCTGTACGCAAATCCACGATCTGAACGCCACAGCGCGCCTCGGCATGCCGTGTTTTAAGATTCGCATCCAGCACTAAGCCGCTGAACGTTTTATTGTGGCGTGGTTTGGATATCCCAATTAAAGCAAAATCACCATGAAAGCTGAGTCCGCGCATATAGCCGGGACAAAAACAAACCGGCTCAAACTGTCTTGTTTGCGGATTGACATAACCGAAATCCCCGGTGCCGGAATTGAGCAACCATAACCTGCCGTTATGCCACCGCGGAGAATGCGGCATCGACAACCCGGAGCACACGATCTCGTTGGTATTCACATCGATGACTGCGCCAGATCGGCCAAAGTTTGACCGGCCTCAACCGGGGAGACGAGTGCTTCCAGATGAATCGCGCCCGGAGCTGCATTGAACATTGCCTGTATCAGTTGAAGAATGACAGTTTGTTGTTGGGCGGGTAGCGCCATAGTATTTATTCCTTAAATGTGTGCGGTACGATGACCATGAATCAAGGTTGCGGCCACACTTGTGTGCCGTTAAAAATGATGGGCATATCGCGATCGATCTGCGCGGCGGATGGTTTTACCGTCACTTGCAGGCCTGCGCCACAGGATTCCGGCAGCGGATTCGTTTCCAAATCCCGGTTGATCGTGAAATACACTGGAAAATCATAAGTGTGATCTCCCGGTGTGCCGTCGTATTTCGATCCGACAGCAGGAGTCCAGAAATTAACCGTATCCGTTCCGTTCATATCGCTGATATTGGTTATCTTGCAAATGTCAGCTACTGCGAAAGCAAACCGTACCGCCTTGGCACAGGACTCAGGCACAAACAGCACTGCCTTCGACACAAATGGAATGCGTCCCCAGGCATACGATGCCACTGTATTGCCGCCGCCAAACCAAAATCTGATCGTATTTCCGTTCGCATCCACTTTCCGGTCCTGTTCATTAAATAATGAGCGGTCCTGTACAAATGTAATTCCTCCTCAATTCTGCAGGAAATCGCTGAGCGGTCCGGTATGCGGATTGCCATTGGCCACGATGGTAGAACTGATCCCGTCCGGTATGACAACACTCTGACCGATAACAGGCGCATCGCCGCAACCGTGCGTAATCACCGAGTGATTATTCGATTGTTTGCCTTCCGTAACCTGCGGCGGATCGATCACCGTATGCGCAAACGCATCGGGTTGGAAAGCCCCAAAACAGCACAATTGCGGGTAATACACTATGAATCGCTGATCTTAGTAACATAGTAATAAGCGCCTCCAATGCGCTACAGTGGTGATTGGATTGGATGTAGTGAAGCAGATCTGCGGGTAATTGAGGAAGTTAAAGCAAAACTGAGGCGATGCGCTATTGATTCAAAAATTACCGTCCATGCAATGGCTTAAAATTATCAGCCGGAACCTTGCCGTTCGCAATGCGGCAAATTGCCTTACCTGAGTGAAGATATTCGTTGCCACAAGGGCGGGCATGTTTCAACGGCGCATCAAAAATAAGTTAGAATACGGCTTTTAAGAATTTTATCGGGAGTTCCTGAATGTCAATGGCTGACCGCGACGGTGTAATCTGGTATGACGGGAAAATGGTCCCCTGGCGGGATGCCAATACGCATGTACTAACACACACGTTGCACTATGGTTTGGGTGTTTTTGAAGGATTGCGCGCGTATGAAACCGCGCAGGGTGCGGCAATTTTCCGCTTGCAGGAGCATACCGACCGCTTATTCAATTCAGCGCATATCTTCATGATGAAAATGCCGTACGACAAGGCCACCATCATGCAGGCGCAATGCGATGTAGTAAAACAAAACAAACTCTCGTCCGCGTATATCCGCCCGATCGCTTTTTATGGCGCCGAAGCGATGGGACTTTCCGCCAGAACCCTGTCGGTGCACGTCGCCATTGCCGCCTGGTCATGGGGAACGTATTTAGGGCCGGAAGCGCTGGAAAACGGCATTCGCGTCAAAACATCGTCGTTTACCCGGCACCATGTCAACATCAACATGTGCCGCGCCAAATCGGTCACCACCTACGCCAATTCGATTCTGGCCAACCAGGAGGTGGCGTTGAACGGTTACGACGAAGCCTTGCTGCTGGATGTGGAAGGTTATGTGGCCGAAGGTTCGGGAGAAAATATTTTCATCGTCAAACAAGGCAAGCTCTACACACCGGATTTGACCTCCTGTCTGGAAGGCATTACACGCGCTTCGATCATCGAATTAGCCGCGGAACTCGGCATTCCCGTGATTGAAAAGCGCATTACGCGCGATGAGATTTATTGCGCCGATGAAGCATTCTTTACCGGTACCGCCGCGGAAATCACACCGATCCGCGAATTGGATAACCGTATCATCGGGCCAGGTAAACGCGGACCGGTTACCGCGCAGCTGCAAACCCTATTCTTTGATTGCGTTAAAGGCCGGGCCAAAAATCACACCGATTGGCTCACCTTAGTTTAATACCGCTATTTGGAGTTATTTTCTATGAATCAACAAAGCAATAATAAACCCCGGGAAATCGAAGTTACCGCCGACGATCTGCCGTTGCACTGTCCGACCCCGGCAATGCTGTTATGGAATTCCCATCCACGGGTTTTTCTCCCTATCGAAGCCACCGGCGAAGCGCTGTGTCCTTACTGCGGCACGCATTACACACTGAAAGGCGGTGCGGTTGCGGGGCATCACTGATGTAACCGGTTAATTTCTGCGGAAACTTGCGTTCCGATGATAAATTGTCATGCGATCAATAACGATTTACCGCGTTTTATCAATAACCTTTCTTCCGGATCGATTAAATTATGCAAGCAATTCCTCATGAAATTTTCAAGGCTTATGATATTCGCGGTATCGTCGGCAAAACAATCACCGCCGGAAACGTAGAAAAAATCGGCCACGCCATCGGCTCGGAAGCACGCGCCAGGAATCTGACCGCGATTGCCATCGGCCGCGACGGCCGGTTATCCGGAACCGAGTTATCCCAAGCATTGGCGCGCGGCATTCGCAAAAGCGGCATCGATGTCGTCGATGTGGGCATGGTGGCGACACCGATGTTGTATTTCGCCGCGCACGAATTATGTCAATATTCCGGCGTCATGGTCACCGGCAGCCACAATCCGCCCGAATACAACGGCTTCAAAATCGTACTCGGCGGCCAGACTTTGGCGGCGGACACCATCCAGGCACTGCGCTTGCGCATCGAAAACAACGATCTGACCCACGGCGCGGGTAACTATTCCGGACACGCGATTGCCGATGCGTATCGCACGCGCATCACCGGCGATGTCAAGTTGGCGCGCCCGCTCAAAATCGTGGTCGATTGCGGCAATGGCGTAGCAGGCGCGTATGCACCGGCGCTCTATCGTGAATTGGGCTGCCAGGTGAACGAATTATTTTGCGACGTGGACGGCAATTTCCCCAATCACCACCCCGATCCGTCGGTGCCCGGCAATTTAAGCGATGTCATTCAGGCGCTAAAAACCAGCGATGCGGAAATCGGTCTGGCGTTCGACGGCGACGGCGACCGGCTCGGCATCGTCACCAAGGATGGCCATATCATCAACGCCGACCGGCAATTGATGCTGTTTGCCGCCGATGTGCTGTCGCGCAACCCCGGCGGAAAAATCATTTTCGACGTGAAATGCACGCGCAATCTGGCCCCATGGATCCGTCAGCACGGCGGCACGCCGGTCATGTGGAAAACCGGGCATTCGTTCATCAAATCCAAGCTCATCGAGGAAAAAGCTTTGTTGGCCGGTGAAATGAGCGGTCATTTGTTTTTTAAAGAACGCTGGTATGGCTTTGACGACGGTTTATACGCCGGTGCGCGATTGCTTGAGCTGCTGAGTCGCGTGCAGGATATCAGCGCCACGCTGAATAATCTGCCCGATAGTTTGAACACGCCGGAATTGCAAGTGCGCACGGCGGAAGGCGAAAATCATGCGCTGATTGTGCAATTGCAGAAAAACGCCGTGTTCGATAATCCGCAGCAAGTCATCACCACCGACGGTCTTCGGGTGGAATACCCCGACGGCTTCGGTCTGGCGCGTGCTTCCAACACCACGCCGGTGGTGGTCTTGCGCTTTGAAGCCGATAATAACGCAGCCTTGAAACGTATCCAGGAAGATTTCCGCCGCAATATCCTGCAAGCCAAGCCCGATGCGCAACTGCCGTTTTAATCCGCAATAACATCCCGCAACCGATGCGCATTGCGATCGCACAGATTAATTGCACGGTTGGCGATATCAACGGAAATGCCGCCAAAATTCTCGCCGCAGCGGAGCACGCCAAGCAATCCGGCGCTGAACTGATCGTCACACCCGAGCTGGCGCTGTCCGGTTATCCGCCCGGCGATTGTCTATTACGCGAGACTTTTTGCCAATCGTGTACCACTGCCTTGGCCGGGCTGGTCAAAGCGATTCATGGCATCACCTTGATCGTCGGCCACCCGCACGTTCAGGAAGGCAGGCTTTACAATGCCGCTTCGGTGATTCGCGATGGCGAAATCCTGCACACTTATTACAAGCGAATTCTCAACACATCGCCTTTCAACGAAACGGTCTATTTCGATACCGGCGCCAAGCCTTGTGTATTTGAACTGGCCGGTATTCAATTCGGCCTGGTGATTTGCGCCGATTTTTGGCTCGGGAATTTGATCGATACGTTAGATCGCTCCGCCTGCGATATTTTGTTGGTGCTCAATGCATCGGCTTTTTATATCAACAAGCAAGTTTCGCGCTGCCAAACAACGCACCGTTTCAGCAAGCAAACCGGTGTTCCGGTGATTCATGTCAATCTGGTCGGCGGGCAGGATGAATTGGTCTATGACGGCGCTTCGTTCGCCATGAACGGACAAGGCGAACTCACACATCAACTGGATGAGTTTGTTGAAACCATCGCAATCGTCGACATTCACGATAAACAACCGCAGAAAAGCAACCTGCCCGTTTCACCGGCAACGGCCGCCAGCGTGTATCAGGCCTTATGTTCGGGCGTCAGCGATTATGTGCGCAAAAACGGCTTCCCCGGCGTGATTCTGGGACTTTCCGGCGGTGTCGATTCGGCATTGGTGCTGGCGATTGCCGTCGATGCGCTGGGCGCGGACAAGGTAAAAACCGTCATGATGCCGTCGCAGTACACCGCCAGCATCAGTCTGGAAGACGCCGGCGAAATGGTTGGATTACTCGGCGTTGAGCACTACGAATGCAGCATTCAGTCATTGTTCCAACATTATTTATCGATTGTCGAAAGCGATTTCGGGATTTCGCCTGACGCCGCGGAAACAACAACCATGCCGGAAAATCTGCAAGCGCGCATTCGCGGCACTTTGCTGATGGCGCTATCCAACCAAACCGGCTCGCTGGTGTTGACCACCGGCAACAAATCCGAAATGGCGGTCGGTTATTGCACGCTGTACGGTGATATGGCGGGCGGTTTCGCGGTTTTGAAGGACGTCAGCAAGACCCTGGTGTATCAATTGTGCGAATACCGCAACCGCATCAGCCGCGTGATCCCCGAACGCATCATCCGGCGCGCGCCGTCCGCCGAGCTTCGCGCCAATCAAACCGACCAGGACAGTTTACCGCCGTACGACATTCTCGACGCCATCATGGAAGCTTACGTGGAAAAAAACTGCTCGCCGCAGGAAATCATCGCCATGAACTACAGCGAAGCGGACGTCACCAAGATCATCCGTCTGATTCATCTGAATGAATACAAAAGACGCCAGTCCCCGCCCGGCATCCGCATCACCCGGCGCGATTTCGGCACCGCCTGGCACTACCCCATTACATCAAGCTACTCGGTCTGGTCGACCGCATCCTCATAATTCAATAACCCGGTGACTGATTTCCAAATCTTTGTGCATAGACAGAAAGCTAAGGAAGCGCTGATCTGAGTTAGGAAGGTGCAACGAGGAGATTGATGCGCTTGAAATCAAAGCCGATTTTTACAGACGCACGAGTAGTGCTTGAAAGCCGGTTTAGTTTGATTTTGGAAAGAAGCTTTTCTTAATTAATTGAGTAGATTATCTCCAACCCCGATGCCATCCGTTCCTCGGATGGTGCCATCCCCAGCCATAATTAATATTGTAGTTCCATAAATACCCAGGACCTGGACTTACATAGGTAGGCGCTACATACACGACGCCGGGCGGTATTCCTGGTGCTACAGTTACTCCAACTGCTGGAGGTGCTATGCATCCGGTTAATTGGATTGTCAGAATTGCGCCGATAATGGTGAGACTGAACAGTTTTTTCATTGTTGTAGTTTTAGCGAAATGAGGATGCCCGTTCCAGAAATTCGTTTGATGTTGCGAGATATGGCGGCGGAAAATCTTTGTGCGTTTCGTCGGCAATCTTTTTCAGTGTTTGAATTGCATCAATTACTAAGTTCCGGGCGATTTCGAAATCATCTTCATATGCGTTGATATTAGGGAATTCAGCGACCCTACCCACGTATAGAATTTCATCGTCGATTTCTTCTTTACGAATCGTAACCGAATAGGTTTCAGGATCAAATTTCATTTTATGTGCTCCTTGATTGCGTTTTCGTGTTGTTTGACAAATTTGTATAGCTTTTTGATGTA
>CP091134.1:2742727-2746972 GCA_021582535.1 Nitrosomonas sp. | reverse complement strand
AACTTATGGCTCGGACTCTGTAAAGGGGTCGTATGCGGCATGGTCATCGCGCTCATCGCGTGTCATTTTGGTTTAAGGATAAAACCCAACACCGAAAGCCTGGGTGAAGGCACCACCTCTTCGGTGGTGACCGCAATTACCATGGTAATCATTATCGATGCTATTTTTGCCGTGTTATTCTCGGACGTGGGGCTTACCTAGATGATGGCAAAACCGGAATGCATCATCGAAATCGAATCGCTCTACACCCGTTTCGGGAATCATATCGTGCATCGCGATATCAATTTATGCGTTTACCGCGGAGAGGTACTGACACTGATCGGCGGATCGGGCAGCGGGAAAACCACGTTGTTACGCCAGATGCTGGGATTGGAAGAACCGTCGCAAGGCAGCGTCAAAGTTTTTGGCGGCACTCGTTCAAATACTGACGCCCATCCGCACAGAAAAAATATCCGCAGCCGCTCGGGCGTGCTGTTTCAGCAAGGCGCACTATTCAGCGCATTGACCGTATTCGATAATATTGCGCTGCCTTTGCGTGAATTGCACACCTTGAGCGAAGATATGATCCGCGATCTGGTGATGGTCAAACTGAATATGGTGGCCATCGGACCCGAACACGCGAACAAAATGCCCGCCGCCTTATCCGGCGGCATGATCAAACGCGTGGCGCTGGCAAGAGCGCTGGCATTGGATCCGGAAATACTGTTTCTGGACGAACCCACCGCCGGATTGGATCCCGAGCTGAGTGAAAGTTTCGTAGAATTGGTGCTGGCATTGCGCAGCGAAATGGATCTGACGATTGTCATGGTGACGCATGATTTGGATACGTTGGTCGCGTTATCCGACCGGGTTGCCGTTCTGGCCGATCAGCAAGTCGTTGTCATCGGCACCCTGGACGAGGTATACCGCTTTCCGCATCCTTTTATCAACAGCTTCTTCAAAAGCATACGGCATAAAATTGAGCAACAAAACAACCCGGAGCAAACATGGAAAACCGCGCCCATGCCCTCGTAGCAGGTATCTTTGTCATTTTTCTGAGCATCGCCATCGCGTTAGTGACGGTGTGGTTTAGCGGCAGTAACATTCAGCGTATCGAATATCTCATCGTCACCAAGGAATCGGTAAGCGGGCTTAACCCGCAATCGGCGGTGCATTACCGTGGCGTTAACATCGGCAAAGTTGAAAATATCGAATTTGATCCGGAGAATCAGCAACAAATTCTTGTACGTATTTCGGTAAACGAGAATGTCATACTCAGAAACAGCACTTACGCGCAACTGGGCTATCAAGGCGTTACCGGGCTGGCATACATTCAACTGAACGATGACGGTATCGGTACCGATCAGCTCGCCCATGACGCACGCATCCCGATGCGCCGCTCATTGCTCGACGAAGTCACCGGCTCCGGGCAGGACTTGCTCACCAATGTCAATCAGTTAGTGCTAAAAATGCACCATTTGCTGAACGACGAGAACCAAGATCATGTTTCCCAGATTCTGCAAAATATCCAAAAAGCCACGCGCAATTTTGATGGCATCGCCGGTCATTTACAGCCTGTGCTCACATCGTTCACTGAACTAACGACCGAATCGGCGACGCTGGTTAAGCGTCTGGATCAGCTCTTGGGCGAAGTCAATATGACCGTTGCCAAAATCAATCAGAAAGATGGCATTTTTGACAGCTTGTCGCAAAGCACGCAAGAACTGGCAATGACGATTCCCGAATTGCGCAATGTCAGTAACAGCATTACCCGCAGTTCGCATAATTTCGATAAGGTTTTGCACCAATTGGAAGAAAACCCGCAAAGTTTATTATTTGGCCGCCCTTCCCCCTTGCCGGGTCCTGGAGAAGCCGGTTTTGTACCCCCCAAGGAGTAGTAAACCAATGACCAGAATATTCTTGTTGCTCGCGATCATCTGCCTGCTTCCGGGCTGCGCTGCCGTGCATAAATCGCAGCCTGCGGCTGTGTACGATTTTGGCATACAGACGCCGCCGTCATCCGAGCCATCGGCCCAATCCACTCAGCTACGGAAGAAAAGCCTGCTGGTTGCGGACACGACAGCGCCGGTATGGCTGGATAGCAAGGCGATTCATTACCGCCTGCTCTATCACAACCCCACACAATCGCACACCTACGCCAAAAACCGCTGGATTGCCACGCCCGCCGCTCTGCTTACACAGCAGTTACGCAACCGTATCGCCGCCGGTACGCAGGAACAAGTGATTAAAGACAACAGTATCGCAACCGCCGATCATGTGCTGCACACGGAGCTGGAAGAATTCTCACAAATATTTGATACGGCCACGGATAGCCGCATTGTGGTCGGTTTGCGCGCCAGTTTGATCGAACGCAATACACGCAAGCTGCTGGCACAAAAAGATTTCCACATCACGGCAAAAGCGCCTTCGGCCGATGCAACGGGGGCCGTGTCCGCTTTAAGCGCGGCGAGTAATCAGCTGCTGAACGAATTGGTTAATTGGCTGGCTGCTGCATTACCGCGCGATTAATCCCAACTTGGGCAGCCAAAATTAATCTCAAGTTGGATTAATTTATCATTCTCTTATGTTAGTATCCCGTCATTATTGTTCCAGAGGTTTTGCATGCGTTTAATTCTAGTCCTGCTGTGTTCCGCTTACTTGCTCAGCGCTTGCGGCCTGAAGGGACCGCTCTATCTTCCCAAGGTTGAGGAAGCCAGTACCGCGCAACCCCATCAAGCAGAGAAAAAATGAGCGGTTTTCCTGAATTCGATTACCGCAACAGCGAGCTTTTTGTAGAATCGGTTCCGCTCAAGCAGATTGCCCGGGAATTCGGCACGCCTTGTTATGTCTACTCGCGCGCCGCCTTAACCAAAGCCTATCAAGCATTCGATGCGGCGTTTGCGAACCGGGAACATCTGATTTGTTACGCAGTGAAAGCCAACTCGAATATCGCCATCCTCAATCTCTTCGCACGGCTCGGCAGCGGCTTCGATATCGTATCGGGCGGAGAATTGCAGCGTGTCATCAAAGCAGGCGGCGATCCGGGTAAAACGGTGTTTTCCGGTGTCGGGAAACACGTTGACGAAATGCGTATGGCGTTGAATGCCAACATTCTCTGTTTCAATGTGGAATCCGAAGCCGAGTTAATCGCGCTGAACCAAATCGCTAAAGACATGGGCAAGATTGCGCCTGTCAGTCTGCGTGTCAATCCGGATGTGGATGCCAAGACGCATCCTTATATCTCAACCGGCCTTAAGGAAAACAAATTTGGCGTTCCCGCCAGCGAAGCCGGGCGGATTTATCAATCGGCACAGCAGTATCCGCATATCCGCTTCACCGGCTTGGATTGCCACATCGGTTCCCAGCTCACCGAGCTCGAGCCGTTCCAGCAAGCCAGCCATAAGATGCTCAATTTACTCGAAACCTTGCAATCGCAAGGTTTGTCGATTGAACACCTGGATTTGGGCGGCGGCTTGGGCATCCGTTACACCGATGAAACGCCGCCGAGCATCAAGGATTATGTTTCCGCGCTGTGCGCCGGTACCCGGACCGTCAAACAACGCCTGCTAATCGAACCGGGCCGTTCACTGGTGGGTAATTCCGGCATTTTATTGACGCGGGTGGAGTACCTCAAACACACTTCGGCGCGCGATTTCGCCATCGTCGATGCCGCCATGAACGATCTGATGCGCCCGGCATTGTACGACGCTTATCATGCGATTCTGCCCGTGCAGCAAAATGCAGGCGAAGCTAGAAACTACCAAGTGGTCGGCCCTGTATGCGAAACCGGCGATTTTCTCGGCCATGACCGTAAACTCAGCCTGAATGATGGCGATTTGCTGGCTGTCATGTCCGCCGGCGCCTATGGCATGAGCATGAGCTCAAATTACAATACCCGGCCGCGCGCCGCCGAAATCATGGTCGATCAGGATCAAATCCATATCATCCGGCAACGTGAAACGGTCGATCAATTAATGGCTGCTGAGCGCGTACTGCCGCAATAAATGACAGGACATTTGGAGATACGCCTAATTGTAGTAACATGCCGTATCGCTTTATGATAAATCCGTAATGACAAGCCAACCCAGTATCGACGATGCGCAGTATCAAGATCATATCCTGCAAGGTGTTTCACGCACTTTTGCGTTGACTATCCCGCAATTACCCGAAACGTTGCGCCGCGTGATCGGCAATGCGTATCTGCTTTGTCGTATTACCGATACGATTGAAGACGATAGCGCATTGACTAATGAGCAGACCCGGGAG
>CP091134.1:2731214-2742627 GCA_021582535.1 Nitrosomonas sp. | reverse complement strand
GCCTATCTGTACATTTTGCGAGGAGAAAAGTATGCCGAGTATTACGGACGATTATCGTATTGATGCTGTACTGGCGGGCAGTGACATCCGCTGGGATGCGGGACCGGGCGGAACCGTGGCGTTGACGTACAGCTTCATGGCGGCGTTACCGGTATATGCGGATCCGGCTCAGGATGGCAACGGTTTCAGCGTAATGACCGGCGATCAGAAAACCGCCGTACGGGAAATTTTGGCTACGCTGTCGTCGCAATTCAACATCACATTCACCGAGGTGTCTGATTCCGCGTCATCGTACGGCCAGCTTCGTTTCGGCAATAATTCGCAGGCAGCCACAGCCGGCTATGCCTATTATCCGGAAAAATTTACCGGCGATACCGCGGGCGATCTGTACATCAACAATGTAGCCGCAGTTTCGCAAACAACCCATGTGGTACAGGGTACCAATGCCTATTCGACCTTGATTCATGAAATCGGGCATACGCTTGGACTAAAGCACCCCGGCGATTACAACGCGGCGGATCCGGGATCGTCGAATCCCAATGACGGACCGTTTCTGACTGGCGTGGAAGATTCCGAATTATTCAGCATCATGTCGTACACGCAGCAAAGCCAAGGTCTCGAACGGATCAATCTGGCACCGTATGATTATGCGGCGTTGGCCTATCTTTATAATGCCAAACCGGTTCATACCGGCGATGACACCTATACGTTCACGACAGACAGCGGCCATATTGTGCAAACCATCTACGATGACGGTGGCACCGACACGCTCGATGCATCCGGTTTGACGACAGCGGTCACGCTCAACCTCAATACCGCCGCGCCCGGCACGCTCAGTTCGGTCGGCCTAATCCCGGCAGGTATCGCTGCGGTTGATAATTTGTCACTCGGATTAAATTCGGTGATCGAAAATGCCATCGGCGGCTCCGGCAACGATACGCTGGTCGGAAATAGCGCCAATAATACGTTGATCGGTAATGACGGCAACGACACGCTGATCGGACGATTAGGCTATGACAGCATGGCCGGTGGTGAAGGTTCCGATATCTTCGGACTATCCAGTGTCGGTTTCTATACGTTTCAGGACTTCGTTCCAGGCGTGGATAAAGTGGCGTTCGATACCGGACTGGGGGTTGCGGATTATGCGCAACTATCACCATACATCACCAGCATCGATGCGCAGGGCGATGATATCGTGGTGCACTTTGTCAGCGACATTGCCAGCATCACGTTTGTCGGCGTGCTGCAGCAACCGACGGCGCTTTCAGTCAGCGATGTGGTGTTTCAGGCATTGTAATTCAGCGTACAGCGCATGAAGAATTGTTGATTACGTTCGCGGCAGTTTCACCGGCTCGGGAACGTAATCAACGGGTTCAAAAGATTTTCAAATGCGTTCATTACTGCCCGATGGCATCAACCAGGAAAGTATCGCCGCAGTTGGATTTACCTTGCAGCGGCGCATTCTCCAGCAGTTTTTCCAAATCGGCGCCCGGCTTCAGATCAGCCGACAAATTCAGCTGCACTTCGACCAGCATGCCTTGATTGCAAGTCAATTTGATCCGGTCTTTAACGGCGGGGCCAAGTACCGCAACCACCCGGACGAGAAAATCTTCCGTGCGAACCTGCTGGCCGATGCGGCGATTCATGAAGTAAGCCGCCCCGGCATCGTTGAATTGACGCGTCAAATCCGCCGCCAGATCAAAATAGCCTCCCATTGACCAGCTCGCCTGGCAAGTGCCATGCTTGAACCATTCATGCCGCTCAAGACAGGAACCTGATGTCACACTGGGCATCACTTCGGCTAACGACGCCGTGGAATCGGCATCCAGTTGAACCGGCGGATAATCGCAGAAATTGCTTTTCTGTCCTTTGACATCGCCGCAAAAACCGTACTGTATGCCGCAGCTTTTTTTGTTCGGCCATAAGCCGTGCAATGCAAAATGCCGGGCTTGATACACCTTGGGATCGGTAATCTTACACTCCGCTTTGTCCGGTTTGGTTTCACAGAAAGCAGGCTGCCACGACAGCGCCAGCACATAACTATCCGCCTGGCCGGCTGTATTGCAGCTACCGCCAGAATTTCCGCCATCTCCCGTTCCGCCGCCGGTGATCTGAGCTTGGCCGCATTCAGCGCTTACCCAGCGTTCCTTGGGGTCTGCATTGGGCAAAACCACCCGGTACCAGCTGGGCTGGCCGGGTTTAATCACTTCGATAATGTCGTACTGGCCGCCCGCAAGAATTTGCTTATTATCCGGATTGGTCGCTTTATTTTTTGACACATACGCCGGACAGGCCTGCTGCGCGGTAAAAACACCGGATACTTTATCCGCCCATACGGGGTGGGCATGACCGATGGCCAGTGCTATCAGAAAAACTTGAAATACCATACTTTTTCTTAGCGTTATCATTCTTTCTCTCCTCTCTTTGCAAGCAAAAAATTAAACAACAGGAATAGTACTGGCTCAGTATTCAACATGGCTTTCCGGGGTAACCGTAACCGGATGAAGTTTGCCCGCTCTCCGGCTCAATTCCAACGTCCGCACCGTGCACGCAAGGCAATGACAAATTGGATATCTCGTAAAAAAGTGCATAATTAACGATCCGTATTGGCGAAGCGCTGTCATCCATTACAATACGGTTAGCGTATGGAAGATCCGGCTGCTACTTTACTCACAAAAGCGTCAATCAGGCAACCCATTATTCACTAACCTACTGAAGAAAAATAATGACCGCTATTACTCCTCTGCAACCGCAACGGTTACGCCATGCCTGCGATCCCGGTCAATTCACGTTTCAGACCACGGCGGACTTACCGGACTTAACGGAGATCATCGGTCAAGCGCGCGCCATGGATGCGGTGCGTTTCGGCGCGGACATTCGCCGGGAAGGCTACAATCTTTTTGTCTTGGGTCCGCCCGGGATGGGCCGGCACGGCTTGGTGCAACAGTTTCTCGACAGCAAAGCCAGCAAGGAAGCGGAACCGCCGGATTGGTGCTATCTCAATAACTTCATCCAGCCGCACAAACCGAAGGTGCTCAAATTACCGCCCGGCCAAGGGGAAACATTGCGTGCGCATATGGCGCGGCTGGTGGATTATTTGCGCAGCGCCATCCCCGTGCAGTTTGAAAGCGAAGAGTACCGCAGCCGGATCAATGCGATACAGCAAGAATACAGCGAACGGCAGGAACGCGAAATAGCGGAATTAGAAGCGGAAGCGGAGAAAAAAGAGATTATCCTGCTGCGTACGCCGGAAGGATTTGCGCTGGCGCCGAGCCGCAATCGCGAGGCCATTCCGCCGGACGAATACGATAAGCTGCCTCAGGAAAGAAAAGATCGGATCGAAACCGATGTTGCCGGATTGCAAGCGCATCTGGAGAAAATTCTGGCCCGCTTGCCGCAACGCCGCCGCGAACGCAGTGAACGTATCAAACAATTGAATTACGACATCATGCTATCCAGCGTTACGCATATGCTCAACGAATTGCGAGAAATCTATGCCGGTTTACCCGCCGTGCTGGATTTTTTCGATGCCGTGCAGCAAGACATGGTGCTGCATGTCGATGATTTCCGCAAGCCGGATGAATCCGTCAACATTTCCGGCATGACCGTCGTCACCCACCAAACATTCAACAACTATCAGGTGAATGTGCTGAGCTCGAATCATCAGAAACCGGGAGCACCCATCGTGTATGAAGATAATCCGACCTACAGCAATCTGGTAGGCCGGGTGGAGCATATTTCCCAGTTTGGCGCGCTGGTCACTCATTTCACCCTGATCAAACCCGGCGCGCTGCATCAGGCCAACGGCGGTTACTTGCTGCTGGATATCCGCAAAGTGCTGATGCAGCCGTTTGCCTGGGAAGGTTTGAAACGCGCACTGCAAGCCCGCAAGATCCATATCGAATCGCTCGGACAAATTTACAGCCTGGTCAGCACCGTATCGCTCGAACCGGAGCCGGTTCCGCTGGATGTCAAAGTGATCCTATTCGGCGACCGGTTATTTTATTACCTGTTGCAACAATACGACCCGGAGTTCAGCGAGCTATTCAAAGTCGCCGCGGATTTCGAGGAAAACATCGGACGAACCGCCGAGAGCCATTTTCTGTAAGCGCAGTTGATCGCCACTGTGGCGCGCAAGGAAGGATTGCTACCGTATGACCGCTGCGCAGTGGCCCGGGTGATCGAATACAGCGCGCGCCATGCGGGCGATGCGGAGAAACTGTCCATGCACATGCGCAGCATCGCGGATTTACTGCGCGAATCCGATTATTGGGCGCGCGCAGCCAATCATGACACCGTGCTGGCGAGCGATGTGCAACAGGCGATCGACGCGCAGATCCGCCGCCAGGATCGCATCAGAGACCGGCTATACGAGGCGATTCAGCGCGATATCCTGATGATCGGCACGCAAGGCGCGGTAACCGGGCAAGTCAACGGTCTCGCGGTTATCGAGCTCGGCGGCTTCGCCTTTGCGCAACCCGCCCGGATTACCGCCACCAGCCGCCTAGGCAAAGGGGATTTGATCAACATTGAACGTGAGGTCAAGCTCTCCGGAGCCACTCACTCCAAAGGCGTGTTCATTCTTTCTTCGTTTCTGGCCGCGCGTTACGCCAGGAATCAACCGTTGGCGCTGTCCGCCATCCTGGCATTTGAACAGTCGTACGGCATGATCGACGGCGATAGCGCATCGCTGGCGGAATTATGCGCGCTGCTTTCCAATCTGGCGGATGTGCCAATCAACCAGTCGCTGGCCGTGACCGGCTCGATCAATCAACTGGGGCAAGTTCAAGCCATTGGCGCGGTGAATGAAAAAATCGAAGGTTTTTTTGATATTTGCAACGCGCGCGGACTGACCGGCACACAAGGCGTATTGATTCCCGCGGCCAATGTCCAGCACCTGATGCTGCGCCGGAATGTCGTCGATGCCGCAGCCGCAGGCCAATTTCATGTGTATGCGGTGGAAAATATTGATCAAGCGATTACGCTGTTGACCGGTTTACCGGCGGGAGCAGCGGATGCCCATGGCGCATACCCGGAAGGCAGTATCAATGACCGGGTTGCGGCGCGATTGACGGAGCTCAGCACCATCAGCCAGTCGTATCAAGGAAACAAACCGCATTAAAACTAATCGCTTTGATGATCTGCAAAGAATTCCGTGGCCGGCGCCGGTTTTCCTATGTAGTACCCTTGCGCGTAATCAATATCCATTTTTTCGATGAGCGACAGGATCTCGGCGCTTTCGACAAATTCCGCCGTGATTTTCTTACCGAAACCGCGAGCCACACTGCATAGTGCGTTAACCAGGATCAAATCGTCGCTGCTTTCGGATAAATTGCGGATAAACGAGCCGTCAATTTTGACGACATCGACCGGCAATTCGCGTAAATAGTAGAAGGAAGAAAAACCGACCCCGAAGTCATCCAACACAAAACCGCAGCCCAGCTCCTTGATTTCTATCATCAGCCCGCGCGCGCCGGGCAAGTCTTCCAGCGCCGCCGTCTCGGTGATTTCAAACATGACGCAGGCCGGATCCATGTCCTGCGAAGTCAATTCTTCCTTGAGGATGGGTAATAATTCCGGATCATTGAAGGCATGCGCGGACAGGTTGATTGAGAAGCTGACTTTGAATCCGGCTTGATAAATTTTGGCCACTTGCGCGATGGCTTTGCGCAGCACCATGTGATCGATGGCGTGAATTAACCCGGTATGTTCCGCCGCCGGAATAAATTCGCCGGGCGACAGCACCGAACCGTCTTTATCCTGCATCCGCAGCAACACCTCATAGTGCGAGATCTCTTTGGTTTTCACCTGCATGATCGGCTGCAAATACAGCATGAAATTATCATGCAAATGCGAGTACTCGATTTTTTCTTTCCAGTACACCAGCGTATGAATGCGCTCGCGGCTGCGATCCTTATCGGAGAACAGATACCAGGCGTTCCGCCCCATCGCTTTGGCCTGATACATCGCCAGATCCGCAGCGGCGAGCAAGTCATGAATATTGGCGCCGTGCTCCGGAAACAACGCAATGCCGATACTGGCTGAAATCTTGTGTGTGCGGTTGTTGATGGTCAATTGCGCATGGCCCAGTTGATCCAAAACCTTTTTCGCCACTTCGATCGCACCGTTGGCATTGATTTCCGGCAAAATAATCGCAAATTCATCGCCGCCCAAGCGGCCGGTGATATCGTCAGCGCGGATGGTCTGAGCCAGCATGCTGGCGACCATTTTCAGCAGCGTATCGCCCGCCTGATGACCGCTGGTATCGTTGATATATTTGAAACGATCCAGATCGAAAAACAACAACGCGCCCGGGTGGCGGTAACGTTCCGCCCGGCTCAGTACTTGCTCCAGCTCTTCGCTGAAACGCCTCCGGTTGAATAAATTGGTCAGCGGATCGTGATCCGCCAGCCAGGCTAAGTGGCCTTCAACCCGTTTATATTCGGTGACATCGAGTCCAACCGACAAAATAGACGGATCATTCTCGGATTGCCGGCCGAGATGCGAATGCAGCCAGGCCACATGCCGTGTCGTTCCATCCTTGCAATGGGTTATCGCTTCGTGCCGCAACTGCATTCTTTTTCCGCTGTGAATTTCTTTGAAGCGTGTCAGCAAATCTTGCGACTCATACTCCGGAATCAGAATGTTCAGGAAAGATTTGCCTTGCAGCTCACTTTCGGTATAGCGCATCAGCATTTCGCCATACGCATTGAGCGACATAACCTGGCCTTCGGAATTCTGTGTCAGCACAATAGCCTGCGCCGTGTCCAGCAAGTTCTCAACAAAATCCCTCTCTCTGCCGAGTTCATTTTTCTGCTCGATAAGCATTTTTGTCCGGGTGGATACTTCCTGTTCCAGTTTCTCCAGTTGCAACGACAAAGAAACGGCAGCTTCCGAAAGGGTGTCGACTTCATCCCTGAACCGCTGCGCCCGGTCCGTCGAGGCCACCGATAAGCGGAATCTTTCAAACTGCCCGTTGGCCAGAAGCGGCAGGACAAACACGACATCTTTCAGCTTCGCCAGCAACCGGGTAAAAATCAGAAACAGCAATATTTCCGCGAAAATCAGCCCCAGCAAACCGATCAGTGCAATCTTCCAGATGGAATCATGAATATTCTTCACCGCGGCAGTCACATCGGTCATTACGATCAGATGCGCTTTATCGGGCTCATACGAGTCGAGCGGAAATAATTTTATTTGCAGATACTGATCGTTCCAGCGGATCTGAGCGCCATTCTGTAACGCCGTCATTTCCGGGTATATCCGGGCGATCTTTTTCAGAACGTCTATATTTTTTTCTTTGTTGGTCAGCGCCGAGATATGAATATTCCAACGCAAAAAATCGAAATCATTCTGCAGCAGGCTATTCTGTTCCTTGATCAGCAGGCCGATATCGGCGCCGGCTATGCGTTTAAACGCCAGAAATACATCCGCCAGCGATATTCCCATCACCACGACACCGACCTTCTTACCTTCCACGAGCAACGGCGCAACAATGTATTGGATGCAGCTTTCCCGGCAAAGCAGCGGATTGATGGGTCTTTCCGATTGATTGACATGGCTGACCCAGGTCGACAATAGAATATTGCCATCCATGTGGGTGTCCAGGCTATCCCAGCTGGCGTTTAATTGATTCTGCGGATTATAAAAGTGAACGAATTCAACGCCATTATGGAACTGCAACAGCGCCCAGTGCAGATCAAAAACTTTGCTGATGCTTTCGCCATCGTTGGTCAGCAAAGCTTTTTTCATACCGTCCAGAAACGGAATCATTTCGGCCAGCTGGTATAAATTCTGCGAGGTGTTCTTGATTAAACTATTGACTTCCCGGGAATAGCGGTGGTATTCGACTTCCCGTTGATTGTCGAAATTGGCCATTAAGCCCAGATAGCTGACGAAACAAAATAGCATCACCACCGCCAGCAGAATCATGCTGCTGCTCAGCGAGATTTTCCATCTCAAACTGCGGAACCGGCGCCCCTTGGGGTTTGAAACAATAGGTGCTTTTTCCAATTTAATTCTGGAACTATTTTCCATCAGAGTTTCTGCTTAGAAACGATAAGAAGCCTGAATCGCGAAAAGATCCCAATATTGATGTGTATCAATGGGCCGATTCGTTTTTAGATCGATTGGGTTATCCAATCCGGATAACCAGCCTGTTCCGTTGACATGATGATACTCGGCACGCAGCATGAACGCCGGTGTGACATTCCAACGTATGCCCACGGCAATATCCTTGGCAAAACGAGTATGTCCCAAACCGCTTCGACTAACGGGAGATTGTGCAACCCAATCGCTCCCGTCACGATCTGATCGATCAATAAAGAGAGCATCATACCGCAAAAAACCTTCCCATTTCGGAGTAAAGCGATATTCACCTTGAAAGTAATAACTCTCACCAACGAAATGCAGACCATTGAACCTTGGACTATGAAAATTATTATTGTATTGAAAAGGCCGTATGGCATATTCCGAAGTCAGCGTCCAACGTTCCGAGTTATATTGGGCGGAAAAGATTACCGGTGTAAATTCTAAGGCGCCGGGGCCCAATTCTAACGGGGAGCGCAATTTTGTTGGATCATAGGATGTATTCAGCCATATTCCGCTGATACCCAGGCGCAAGCGTTTATCATTGGTTTCAAATATTCCGCGGCCAATATAGGAAACTTGGCGATTCAGTTCTCCTGGACGTTCCACTCCAAGCAGTGAACTTTCAGTATCCCTGTTATCCACGATTGGCAGCGTCACGCCAAACTGGGTGGACAACGTCCCCCAGTCGGATACTGCCGTATCGCCATAAAGTTGCACGGAATCGCTGGAAAGTCCCAAATTACGGGTGCGGTCGAAATAAATCGATTGCGGCAGCATAATACTGGGGCGTGTAAACGCCACATCCCGGGTTTCATTATAGAAACCGAAAGGATTCTTCAAGCGGCCCACGCGGATACCGAATTGGTTTACCTCCTGGGAATACAAGCGGTAATCGAAGATTGCATAATCAAGGCGCGGCATGCCGGAGTTTCCTTCACCGGCGCGGCGCGACAACACTTGCGCCGAAAGTTGCAATCTCGGCAATGGCCGCAAAGAAGCGTTCAGTCCGGCTTCGGTCAAACCAAAGCTGCCACCTTTATCACTATTGCCAAAAACATCATTATCCGAAGTCGTTATGTAAGCTTGACTGACAAAACCATGAATCTGCAAATCTCCGGGGCGGTCGGTTGAATTCCACCACTTGAGCACAGTGCTGACCACACCGGGTTTTTCTTTGGTATTGCCCGCTTCTGTAGCTTCGGCGGGTAAATCTTTCGCCTGCACCCATTTGACCGGCGCTTTAGCGGATTCAGACTGGCTTTTTGGTTGATCAAGCTGTTGCGCCTGAACGGAAACAGCGCCGATCACCCACAGCACGGCAATGCCCTTGCCTAGCCACCGGACGGAGCTGCTGAAATAGCTACTTAATCTCGAGCACGTTAACATTTTCATTAATATTGGCTCTCCATAAATAACCTATTGCGCCGGGTGTGGTGGCAATCTTGGCAAGCATTTCTTCACTTGAGTTGACTTTAATCGGCGCTTGGCCTGTGCCCGAGAATACTAATCGATCCCAGGTGGATCTTAATTGATAAGGAAATACGTTTAATTTCTCCTTGGAAACAATTTGATGCAGTTGATCTTCATCGGATAGCACAAAAACCCTGATCTTGGTTCCATCAGACCAGGTTTTCAAACGCATACTGAAAATTGAGCGTAACGAATTGACCGAGAGGGTTTTTTCGTTCACGCCCGGATTGGTGACAATTTCATAATGCTCATTAGCTCTTACTTCCGCTGCCGCACTCCAGAGGCACACCGTTAGAGCAAAACACAAGCAAGCTCCAGCCTTTAAAAAACAGTGCTTTGAGAACTGAGCTTGTAAAGAGAAATGAAATAAATTCAAGAAACAGGTTCCTGATTCAGGGTTATTCCATTAGTTAATATGAATGGGATTATAAGTACCGCAGTCAGTTACGACTTCCCAGGCATCATGATGCTCTTGGTACATTTTATTGAGCGCGTCTTCTACTTTCACGTAATAGGGGCGGCGCATGCCATGATAGTCTACCGGTGGTCCGATCGGGTTGAAATTCAAGCCGTAAAAACCCATTAGCTTATTCAGCGCAGGATCGGCAACCGACAGCCAGTGCTTGATATTGTATTTGACGGACATGCGCAACACACCCGCCATCAACACCAGCCCGATGCTGAGCGCGGAACGGCGATCGCTGGAACGGCGGTCCTGTGTGTTTCTTTTATCGCTGTCAGTCTCGGTGGTTTCCTTACGGCGCTCTTCCCTGCGCCGCTCGTCTTTACGCCGGTCAAATTGGCTGATCACCAGGAAACGGGAAATCTCAGCCGTCTGCTGGCGCGGTAACGCTTTGATATCGCACAATGCCGGGTCTGTTTGACTATACAACTCAACCGGCAAGAGCTTCTCAGGCCGCGTTGAATCCGGCAGAATTAACCGCACAGTGCCGATAAATTGTCCCGATGGACGATAGCGCAAAAGCACATGGCAGGAGTGGCTGTCATAACTGTCCTTCTCTTTTTCATCCGGACAAAGCGCAGGATCGAATCCGGGTAAACGCTGTTCCACGCACAGTACCTGATAGCGGATTCTATAAACATGCTCAAGCAGCTCAGCTGTATCAGCGACTACAATTTCAAAGAACTTCTGAAAATTTTGATACAAATCATTCATAGAATCACCCAATTAAATATGCAGCTGGTTACATTCATTTTAAGCACTCCCCGGATCATTCGTTGATATCAAGAAAAGTGTCAGAATAGTAAACTGTGCTGGCGCTACATCATCATTCAAAAAGCGCAGAATCTACGGTGCATTTCTTATTTTTAGCCGCATGAAACAAAGCTTTTCTTTCAATAAGTAATATAAATTTACTACAGCGGTCATTTAAGTATATTTAAAGCGAATATTCAACTGATCTTTAGCAATTAATGGCAGAATTACAACAAAGATAACTGCTTGTGCACAATAAACAACAATTGCGCGCAGATTGATGAAATTTAATCGATTAAACCAGCACTTCGATGGGTGCGGGATGACCTAAGAATGCGGACGGACTGGCGGTTAAACCGTAGGCGCCCGACTGTAACACCACAACCAAGTCGCCTGCGGATGCTTTGGCCATGGGTAACTGATCGGCCAATATATCCAACGGTGTGCACAATGGCCCGGTGACGGATACCACTTCCCTTTCCGCGCCGCGGACTTTATTGCCGATGATGACCGGATAGTTTTTGCGGATGACTTGGCCGAAATTGCCGGAAGCCGCCAGATGATGATGCAGTCCGCCATCGGTGATGAGAAAAACCTGCCCGCGCGAGATTTTACGTTCCAGAACGCGGCACACAT
>CP091134.1:2729801-2731114 GCA_021582535.1 Nitrosomonas sp. | reverse complement strand
GGATCGTGCCAATGTCGATACCGATGCCATCATTCCGAAACAATTTCTTAAATCGATCAAACGTTCCGGTTTTGGTCAGAATTTGTTTGATGAATGGCGTTATCTCGATCATGGGGAACCGGGCATGGATGCGGCGCAGCGTCAGTTGAATCCGGAATTTGTGCTGAACCAGGCGCGTTACCAAGGTGCGCAAATACTGCTGGCGCGTGCCAATTTCGGTTGCGGTTCGAGCCGCGAACATGCGCCTTGGTCGCTTCAGGATTATGGTTTTCGCGTCATCATCGCGCCCAGTTTTGCGGATATCTTTTTTAACAACTGTTTCAAGATTGGCTTGCTGCCGATCGTGCTTGATTCAGCACAAATGGATCGCCTGTTTGAAGACGTCAAATCGACAGCCGGGTATCGCTTGACGGTAGATCTCGAGAAACAAACGGTGATCACACCGCAGAACACGGAATTTGAATTTGAAGTTGATGCTTTTCGTAAACACTGTTTGCTCAATGGGTTGGATGAAATTGGCCTTACCTTGCAACAGGCTGAGAAAATTAAACAATTTGAACAAAAACGGCGTAATGAACAGCCTTGGCTGTTTGTATAAAAATCACTATTAAAAATAAAATATGATGAAAATTGCTGTTTTAGCAGGCGATGGCATTGGACCTGAAATCGTCGCACAAGCCGTACGTGTACTGGATGCTCTAAAAACGGATGGCTTGGCTATCGAACTGGAATATGGATTGATCGGCGGCTGCGCGGTGGATGCCAGCGGAGAGCCTTATCCGGCCGCGACGCATCAATTGGCCAGTCAAGCGGATGCTGTATTGCTCGGTGCTGTCGGCGGGCCGAAATACGATACGCTACCGCGGCATCAGCGCCCGGAAAGAGGACTGCTCGCTATCCGTAAAGAACTGAATTTATTTGCTAATCTGCGCCCGGCGATACTCTATCCGGAACTGGCCAATGCCTCCAGCTTGAAATATGACGTGGTTGCGGGCCTCGATATCATGATCGTGCGTGAATTAACGGGAGATATATATTTCGGCGAACCGCGCGGAATTGAAACGCGCGACGGACAGCGTGTCGGTTACAACACGATGATTTACAGTGAATCTGAAATACGGCGTATTGCGCATGTCGCCTTTCAAGCGGCGGCTAAACGGCAAGGCAGGTTATGCTCCGTGGATAAAATGAACGTGCTGGAGTGCACGCAATTATGGCGCGATGTGGTTATCGAAGTGGCGAAAGAATATCCGCAAGTCACGCTGTCGCATATGCTGGTCGATAATGCCGCGATGCAGCTGGTGCGCAATCCG
>CP091134.1:2725123-2729701 GCA_021582535.1 Nitrosomonas sp. | reverse complement strand
TGCAATAATGCTTTGTAGTTATCCGGCAAATCACGCGCAATCGCGCGGAATTCCTGCTGATCCTGCGCCGTAATGATAGTCGGACCCATAAACGGGGTTTTGTTGCGGCGCAAATTCAGGTTGAATACGGCCTGATGCGGTAAGTCAAAAAATCGGACCATGTCTTTTAACACCGTTTCCCGTTTGAGATCGGCGTCGACATCGATAAAAAACACGCGCTCCTGCCACTGGTTATCCCGTATCAGCTGCACCGCCCGGTGTTCGATTTCCAGCCATTGCAGCAGATAAAACTGAAAGCGGCTAAGTGTGCGCGGATAGTGCCGGAACAATGCTTCATGCCCGGTTAAAGCCCAGCGGAACAAGCGTTCGCCGGTATCGCTGGTATATTCCGCAAACGGCAGATGCAATCGACGTATGGCCTGTTCGCGCACATATTCGCTTTTTGCTACGAGCAATGGATTACGTACCAGATGAATAAAACCGGGATTGCGCAACAGGTTTCCGGCATGGCGGTTAAAAGCTTTCAGAAAAGCATGATTCGATTCAAAATAAAACGGTTGCTGGCGGCTCGTGATAAAACGGCATTTGCGTTCCAGCACCGGGATTAATGCACTGTCGTTACGCTGCGTGTTCCATTCAATGGGTTTGCCGAACAGCGTGGGATTACCCGGCGTGAAGTAAGGCTCGTGCGTGCTGTAACACTGCGTAATATTCTTTGAGAAGAAATCGGCGAGATAACTGGTGCCCGAACGGCCGCTGGCGAGGGCGAATAGTACAAGCTGGGCGGGATTCATAGCCTTTCCGGCAAACTATCCAGTAGCACCATAAACACCATGTTGACTTTCAACTGTGTCAGGCGGGTAACGTCATGAATCAGTTCCACGCTTTATTTCAGGAATTTATCCTTGATTATCTGTGCAACAATCAATCCAGCGATCAATGCAATTACAGAATAAATAGTAATTTCTATTAAATCAGTCATCTGACAAGGTATCCCATCTCAATCGATCCAAACGCAAGCATTCTATATGAGATACATGCAGCCAACGGAAAAATATTCTCCGCGCACGATCCAGGGATTGAGAAGTCCTCACCGCTGATTGACACAAGCTAAAATTATTCTCAAAATTGCGGCGCACGCTGATGGCTAGACATCTAATGACATGGAAAGAGCACCTCTATGGCATGAAGCGTATGCCATCGCATCGGGATTGGATGGTAAAATGCCATCAAGCTACGTTTATAACAACAAGTTTGTATCTGTCACAAAAACGGGAAACATTGATGTTGATCGCAACGGATTTGTTACTTTAATTTAAGATTAATTTTTATAGGCTTAATACATATGAAGAAATTACTTTTTGCTGTTTTGATTTCCTTGGCATTTACAAACAACCTGTACGCGAAAAGTAACAAAAGCAGTAAAGGCAGCGTATCAAAAGCGCCAGTAAGTTCCAAACCGGCCGCACAACAAAAACAAGCGAGCACACCGAATCAATCTGCGCCAGCTCAGCCAGCGCAAGCAGCTAACGCAAATGCACCAGCCGCAGCACCGAATGCACAAGCTCAGAACCCATCCCTTTTGCAATCCGCAATGCCCGCATTAGTCGGTGGCGCGGCGGGAAGCTATATCGGCAGCAAATTAGCCGGTGATAGCGCGGATGCAAAAGCAGCGGAAGAAAGCGCGGAAAAAAAGGAAGAGCAGTTTTTAAAATAGTAAGCCATAGCCGTTCGGCTTAACTTCACACACCCTGTCAAGCAAAGAGCGTTACCCATTCTTTACAACAAAGAACGGTAACGTTCGAATCAACCGGATTATTAGACCATCAAGCGGCGGCGCTTTTACCACGCTTTATCTCATCGTCAGGCAATCAAGTCCTGATGCTGAAAACAACCCGATGAGCTTGCCAAAAAACGATGGCAGCTCATCAGAGTCTTTTAACGTCACTTGTCCGAAGCCAAGTATCCCGCCGGCCTGCTAAGGAAGCGCTGATTAATTCGGCGGACGAGATGAAGCACGAGGCGCACGGAACACAGCAACCAAGACCTATCAATAAGATAGGCGAGGAAGCGAATACCGCGCAACGAAGTGATTCGCTCGCATAGTCAATTAATCAGCGTTTCCCTAAATGACACCCTGTCCCAGCATAGCTTCAGCCACTTTGACGAAACCGGCGATATTGGCGCCATCCACGTAATTAACGCTGCCGTCGGCTTTGGTGCCGTATTTCAAACAGGATTTGTGGATCGCTTGCATGATTTCTTTCAGGCGTGCATCGACTTCCTCGCGCGTCCAGGATATCCGCATGGCATTCTGGCTCATTTCCAAGCCCGAAGTGGCGACACCGCCGGCGTTACTGGCTTTGCCCGGCGCATAGAGCACTTTATTGTGCAGGAAACATTCGACGGCTTCCGCGGTCGATGGCATGTTGGCGCCTTCGGCCACGCAAATCACGCCATTTTTGACCAATGCCCGCGCATCGTCACCGTTCAATTCATTCTGTGTTGCACAAGGCAATGCCACTTGGACGGGCACATGCCAGGGTTTTGCACCCGGTAGATACGTAACGTTGACCCGTTTGGCATATTCATCGAGACGGGCATACAAATGATTTTTAACCTCGGCCAGAATCGCCAGTTTTTCGGGAGTAAAACCCGCTTCATCGACAATCGTGCCGCTCGAATCAGATACGGTCACCACTTTGGCGCCTTGCAACATGGCTTTTTCCACGGCGAATTGCGCCACATTGCCGGAGCCGGAAACCGAAACGCGCATGCCTTCGAGCGAGCGCCCCGCGTGTTGCAATATTTCCTGGGCAAAATACACCGTACCGTAGCCGGTTGCTTCCGGACGAATCAACGACCCGCCGAAACTCAGTCCTTTACCGGTAAACACGCAATCCGCGCGGTTGGATAATTTTTTCATCATGCCGGCCATAAAGCCGACTTCCCGTCCGCCCACGCCGATATCGCCCGCTGGCACGTCGGTATCCGAACCGATATGACGGAATAATTCGCTGATAAACGCTTGACAGAAACGCATGACCTCGCCCGGGCTTTTGCCTTTCGGATCGAAATCGGAGCCGCCCTTGCCGCCGCCCATCGGTAATGTGGTCAGCGCATTTTTGAAAGTTTGCTCAAACGCCAGGAATTTAAGAATCGACAAATTAACCGACGGATGAAACCGGATACCGCCTTTATAAGGCCCGATGGAAGAACTGTGCTGTATGCGATAACCGCGATTGACCCGGACTTCGCCGTGATCATCCACCCAGGACACACGAAATATAATTACCCGCTCCGGCTCAACCAAGCGATCCAGCAAACCATGCTCGGCATAACGAGGATGCTCCAATATAAACGGCCACAAACTTTCGATCACCTCTGTGACCGCCTGCATATATTCTGGTTGGTTCGGATTGCGCCCCGCCACATCGGCGCTGAACTCCTGAAGACTCTTATATTTCATTTTATTTCCCCGGTAAGTGAAAGGTTATCAGCAAATAGCCCAATTTTGCCAAATTAATGTGCAGACTGCACTGTATTTTTATTAAAAAGAGTATTTTTTTAGGGAAGTGCTGATTAATTCGGCGAACGAGATGAAGCGATAGGCACACGGAACGCAACAACCGAAACATATCAATCTGATAGGCGAAGGAGTGAGTACCGCGCAACGAATCGATTCGCTCGTACAGTCAATTAATCAGCGCTTCCTTAGAAGTTTTTTCTTACACGAAGTTAGATTGAAATATCTATCCTTCTTATCAAGGATAGGCGATCGAGCTGTCTCGTTCATTAAAGAATCAATCTATGGAGGAAAACTGAGGAATAGCGGATAAATAGACTGCTATTTAGCGCTTTGATTTAGAGAGATAGCCATAAGATTTCTTGCTTTTAAGAATCTCGCATTCCATTTGGAGATACTTCGAGTGCTTGTCACATAACGACAATTAAATTCTTTTACTATTTTGTGGGCGGATGTATTCACTGCTTCACCCGTTGAAGCAATAGCCAATCAACAGTTGTCAAGGGGGTAGCCATGACGGGAAGTTTTTCTTGCAATAAATCGAAACAACTATTGGCGGGTCTTTTTTTCCTCTTTTCTATCGGAAATGCCAGTGTATATGGGTTCGAGCGAGGGCCGATCATAAAAGTCCCACTAGAACCCTCTGCACCTAATTACTACACGTCAACAGCACAAAATGGTTGTGAGCACCAAGTCACTCTCTTAAGAGGTACTCCATTCTATCCTGTGCCGGGTCCAAGTACCGCAAACATTCTTAGCATGTTTACAATCTCCACAGATCAAAACGGTCATTCAATTACTTCTGGGTCGGCATCAGCATATCGGTGTTATGCAAAGGTGCAACAGATTTTTCCGCCGCAAACTTATGATGTGCCTGCAGTATGGCAATATCCTGTATGTAATGTAGGAGACCCTGTTAGCACTATAACTAGTGAAACGATCTGCACTATCCCTGATACTATTCCAGATAAAGGTGCCAACGCAGGTCAGCCGCAATCAGGCTCATGCACCGGCAATCCCGTGAATACCGCCACGGGCAACAAATACGCCGA
>CP091134.1:2722983-2725023 GCA_021582535.1 Nitrosomonas sp. | reverse complement strand
CGGGATCATCCTGAATAAAAACGCCCAAATACATCAATTGCGGCGGTTTCATACCGACGACGTGGCTCGCGCAGCGGATCAAATGTTCGCCTAAATCTTCATGTGTAAGAACTAAAATCCCGATCATTCTGTTTGTTATGTCGTTATCCGGTTTAATCAGCGTTAATTCGGGATTTTAGCATTGACAGCGCCTTAATATGCCGTGTTACCGGAATGATCATGAAAATATTTACTGCTGATGATATCTAACCATTCGATGGCTTAATACGCTATATTTATTTACGTAATATCTATTCCTGTGAATTAATACGCTGTAAATTACATCAAAGCCCCTGATGCAATAATTGACATGGACGGATAATTGCACGGTTTGAGCTGAAGCACGTCACTATTTGAACGGATTGGTGAAAAGATGAAAAAAAATGACCGGATCCTGGCTTTGCGTAAAGCGGCTGAAGCAATGGCGCGTGGTGATTTCGCACCGGATATTCCCATCGGGGACGACGACATCGGCAACTTGGGCAAATCGCTCAAAGAGTTATCCGCTTATCTGCAAAAACAAGCGGAAAGAAGTCAGTCGCTGTACAAAATCATGGTTGAGTGTAACCTCAATTTACAGTTGATCGATGTGCTGAATCATATTTATGAATCTTTCCAGGAGCATTTGCCTTACGACCGGATCAGTCTGACATTATTGGAAAGTGACCGGAACAAACTGAAACTGCATTGGTCGCGCGCGAGCTATGACAAGCCGGAATTAATCCCCGGTTTATCCATTCCCATGACGGATCGCAGCTTACATACCCTCATCGATCTCAATAAAATGCTGATCATCGATGATTTGAACATCCATTTGCAAATGTATGCGGAATCCAGGCTGGCGCAAGCCATTTTTAAGGAAGGCATCCGCTCCTGCCTGATTTGTCCGCTGATTGCAGACGGCAAGCCGATTGGCTTTCTTTTCTTTTCCTGCCGCAAAAAAAATGCTTATAAAAACCTGCATAAGGATTTATCGCTGCAAATCGCCAGCCAACTGGCCGTGATTATCGAGAAAACCCAGCTGTACAAAGGCATCAAACTCAACAAGCAACTGATCGCGCAGAAGAAATCACTGGAACAGCGCGTCACGCACGATGCGTTAACCGGCTTGCTCAACCGTCCCGCCATCTTCGATATTCTGCACAAGCAGATTCTGCGCGCCAAGCGCGGCGGGTTTGGCATCGCGGTGATTATGATCGATATCGATCACTTCAAAAACATCAACGACACCTGCGGCCACCCCGCCGGAGACGCGGTGCTGTGCGAAATCGCCAATCGTTTGACGCAATCGGCCCGTTCGCACGAATACATCGGGCGCTATGGCGGTGAAGAGTTTCTGGCGATCATTTCACCGTTTAGTCAGGAAGGCGCGGTAAAAGCCGCGGAGCGATTCCGCAAAGCCATCGCCAGCGAGGAAATCAACACCAACCAGACATTGATTCCGGTAACCATCAGCCTGGGCGTGGCTATCGCCACGGGTGAAGAATCGCTGGATGAACATTTGCTGCTGCAACGAGCCGATGAAGCGCTTTACCAAGCCAAGCACAAAGGCCGCAACCGGGTTGAAGTTGCCAGAACGGATCGTTGAAAGAAACACTCCTTGAATCCGGCGGATTACCCCTCGCCACTCGTTAGATTCAGCTGACCACTGCGCATTCCGGCGAGACACAGAGAAATCAACTGGTTGCGGTTACTGACTCCGGTTTTTGCAAAAATGGCTTTCAGATGCGACTTGACCGTTTCCGGGCTCACGGCCAAACGCACTGCAATCTGCTTGTTGCTTAACCCTTGAATCAGCAAATTGATGACTTTTTGTTCACATTCGGTAAAAACAATCGTACCTGACTGCAAGCCAGTGGAGTGATTTCGCTGGTTACTGAAAAAACTCAGTATCCGGCTTACCAGTTGACGGGGAAACCAATACTGCCCTCTATGCACGGCATACACCGCCTTCAAGAAAAATTCCTGGCTGACGCCGGTCAACAGGAGTCCTGATACGCG
>CP091134.1:2704382-2722883 GCA_021582535.1 Nitrosomonas sp. | reverse complement strand
CGTATCAAGAGATAGCATCATTTGATATACCGTCAATTTAGGTGCTTTGGATGGCAATTTTTGATTCCGTTAAATGCTCACCGGTGCCACAGTAAGAAAAGCTAAACCGCGCAACGAAGTAATTCACTCGTACAGTCAATTAATCAGTGCTTCCCTAGCGGTTAGTTCATGTCAATATCATCTTATTTAATCTGTAGTTTTTTCTATTATCCACAGAAACTGTGGATAACTTTGTGGACAATCATCTTGCATGAATCACTAACTTGTAAGTTTCTAAGGACTTTTCTTAGATTGCTTAATTATTTAACATATTAATTATGTTTAAGTTATCATTTACTTATGGGATATTTTTCAGTTTAATGTCAAGATGCTAATGGGATATTTGTAACTTTTTCAATCTGTGGATTATTTGGAATGTCAAGGAGAAAGATATGAAATGAATAGCAGAAAATTGTATAAACAAGATAGGTGCTTTTCACACTACTTTGATTAATGCGGGTGATGAAATCCCCGTAAAAATTCCAGTGCGGCGAAAAATTACAGTCATGAACTTTTTTCATTGCATCTATTTGCTCAACAGCAAAAAATCCTGACTAAACACTAGACTTCAGAAAGTTAACAGGCTTCCTTAGCTCATTTTTCTTATTTTCGTGATTTTTACCGGTAAGAATCGTCTTTATGAAGCTAATTTTGAATATTAGGTGAGCTTTGTTGTTAAAACGACTGGCCGTCGAAAAAGCAATGAGTCTATTCCCGTTAATGATGATTCATTCTATAGTTTTATTTCATAAAAGATTTTTTCTGTTGTCCACAATTTCTGTGGATAACTTTGTGGATAATCGAGTTGGATGGATGACTAACTTATAAATTTCTAAGGGTTTTTCTTGCATTGCCTAATAATTTAACACATCGATTATGTTTAAATTATCATTTACTTGCGGGATATTTTGCAATCTGATGTCAAGATTGTCATGGGATATTTATAACTTTCTTAATCTGTGGATTATTTGGAATGTCAAGCAAAAGATAAAAAGTAAATTGTAAGGATTGTACAAACAGAGAAATGCTTAATGTGCTTTGAGTGATGTGCGTGATGAAATTCTCATTATGGTTCTTGTGTGTAGAAAATTTTTATCAGGGAAGTTTTGCTGAATGTTAATTATATGGTTAAGGAAACGCTGATTAATTGACTATACGAGCGAATCACATCGTTGCGCGGTACTCGCTCCCTCGCCTATCTTATTGAGATAGGTCTTGGTTGCTGTGTTCCGTGCGCCTCGTGCTTCATCTCGTCCGCCGAATTAATCAGCGTTTCCTTAATAGATGTATGGTTGAATCAGTGGTTAATCGTGTGATGATAAGGGTACGAGGTACTGCATAGAACTACTGAAATCGAATCGATACGGTATTAAGCCGATTTTGAGGTGGCGTCACTAAAAAACAAAACGGGAGCTTGCGGCTCCCGTTCCGGATGAGATCCGGATTTGCTTAAACGGCTGATTCTTTTCTGCGGTGTGCCACAAATCCCATCAGACCCAAACCGGCCAGAAGCATAGCGTAGGTTTCCGGTTCAGGAACGGGGCTCAGAGAGTCGTTTGTGCTGAATGTTGTGAAATCGCCAGTCCCTCCAATCCTGAATTGGGCTTGCTGGCCGCCGTCACAGCAACCTTCAAGGCCGTAGAGGTTGAGCGTGTGATAGCCGGCAGCAAGGTTTAATGTGTTTATACTCAGATACTGAGATGAATCACTGTAGCTTCCATTCCACCACATATCATTTGTTTTGAAATCATACGCTAAACCATCGACAAAAATGGCGCCACCGTGACCAAAATCAACCCCTGCACGGATTTGCCATGCCCCTGCGTTTGCTGGGGATACATAAAAATCAACAGTCGATTTAAAGGCTATGTCAGTTGTCGAACCGCCAGCAAACAATCCATGATTGGAAATGTTGTCGTAAATTGCAGGAGTTGCAATTCCGTAACCCATTGATGGGATTGCAACGGCTGAATCAACGATGGATTGATATGCTGCTGCGTCAATCTGCGGGCCCGCTGTTGAGAAACCCGTTTCAATTGTTATCGAACTGGCGTTAGCACCGCCAAATAATGCAAGCGATATTGCGGTAACCGATAATGTAAAAGTTATTTTCATAAGACTCCTGTTATACAGCATTAAGTTGTTAAAGTACTTGGGTTATATGATTCATTATTTCTAACTGGCACAGAGTAAATAATATTAGCAGAGCTTGAACTCACTAACTGTGCGAAAAATCACAGCTCATCGTTTATTAAACCCTGTGCGATTGGTTTATCGGTATATCCGGAAATGGCTTTAGAAAGAAGAATATATCTTTTTGTGGATTTATCGGGTTGCAAATATTGTGGATAACTTTGTGAGTAATTCATGTATTTGGAAATTTAACGCATCGATTTCAAAAGATTTTCATGGGCTTGCTCACTTATTTTACACATTGGTTATGAGTTAATTATCATCAGGTTACTACTATTTTTTATGCTGCATGCTGATTAGGTCAAATGAAATCCATGATTGATCCAGTTTGTGGATTGTTTGTTTGTGGATTGTTTAAATGATCAAATAAAAAATAAGGTGGATTGAATCGATAGAGAGAATTTTCTGAATTGTTCTGAATTGTTTGGAATGGGATTTTGTTTTCAATACTTCGATATAAAGCCGATTTTTTGCTTTATTCGAGATATCGATGTAGGAAAATATGAGTATAATAGTAAGATAATACACTAGGAGATGTTTCTAAGATGATGATTTTCTTAGAGCTGATTTGAATATCCGATGCGTAATAAATGACATAATTGATTTAAGATTATTTTAAGTGAGCGATGCTTATATTTTTCTCCCAAGAGAAGACCGATTTATTGGATCCGTACGAGGATCTTTTTGAAATTCGCCATTTCAGTGATTTTTCGGATTGGGAGAAAAATAAAATCATTCCTTCCGCGTTTGTCATCGCGGGAAATGATAAACAATATACTGCGTCGATTCTTGGCAGGATACGCAGAAATGACGAAGTTTTTGCGTCACTGTGTTTTGCAGCGGGCCCGGTTGCAGCATCTGATAACTTGTTGCTCGATGGTCAATTGCCGCAGCCGCCGGTTTTGCTGGAAGCGGTTAATCAAGTTGAAAACTTGCTGAAGTCGCTAAAGGGCAGTGAGACCTATATCACACACCAAGGGCGGATAATAAAATACCTGTGGCTACGCCCTGATTTCATCCTTCAGCCGCACCATGAGTGGCAAAATCCGCGTTTTTATCGCTATCCTTTGTTGGAGGCGTTGAGTCAGGACAGATCCGATTCTTTCGAGTGGCTGCGCAATCTCGCTAATAACAAAATAATCGAAGCTTTGACGCTGTTCGACCGGCAGCGCGAATGTGCGTATTGCCGCTCGGCGCACTTGAGTTTTATTGATATATGCCCGAATTGCCAGTCGATCGATATCAAGCTGCAAGCTTCCTTGCATTGTTTCACCTGCGGTTGTGTCGATGTGCAGGATAAGTTCATGCATAGCGGTACGTTGGTTTGTCCCAAATGCCATACGCATTTGCGGCATATTGGCAGCGACTATGACCGGCCGATCGAGAATTATCGTTGTCAGTCTTGCAGCCACTCGTTTGTAGAAGGTGATGTGCAAGTCCGCTGCGCGATGTGTGAAAAAGAGATGAAGCCGGGCGAGCTCATCTTGAATGAAGTACACAGCTGGCGCTTAAGCGATAAAGGACGAACGATTGCCTTCCGGGGTGAAGTATTCGACTTGTCCTCGGGGTTTGATCAGCTGGATTTTATTTCCCGTGAGTTATTCATGCACGATCTTGACTGGCAAATGGTCACGTCCCGGCGTTATCCCAATGTGCATTTCAGTTTGTTCGGGATCTACTTCGCCAATCTGCCGGATCTGGTCGAACTTTTTAACCATGCGCGTCTGCTGCAAATGCTCGAAGCTTTTGCGCAACGCTTGAGAAGCCTGCTCCGGACTCCGGATCTTTCCACGCGAACTTCGGAGAATATGCTGTGGCTGCTGTTACCGAATACCGATGAACAAGGATTGCATGGTTTTCAAAAACGTATCGAAAGCAGTATGAATGTACTGCTGGAAGAAAGTGAGCATAAGCTGGATTTCCGTTTTATCGGTATTTCCTCGCAGAATATACCCGATAAGGAGAGTGCTCCACTCCTGCTGGCGCGTCTTGCGGGCGAGTTGCTATAGTTCATGGAAAGCCTGAATCAAGCCTGGAGCTTTTTTCTTATCGCAACATCGCGCTACCAGGATATCGAGTACGTGTTCATGTTGATTCCATTCGTATTGTTTTTTGAATTACCGCTGTATTTCGTCAATTGGATGAGCGTTTTCCGCTATCTGTTCAAAAAATCGGTGGAAGCACCGGTGTCGTTCCCTTACTATCCGCGCGTAACCTGCGCGATTACCTGCTACGCCGAAGGAAAGGCGGTGCAGAGTACGGTGATTTCTTTACTGGAACAACTCTATCCGGGCCATATTGAAATCATTGCGATGGTCGATGGCGTGCAGAAAAATTTAGCTACTTATCAGGCATTGAAAGAACTCGTGCCCGTGGTTGCAAGATATCCCAAGCGTTCATTGATCCTCATTCCGAAAATTCAACGCGGCGGCAGGGTTTCATCATTGAACGCCGGACTTAACCGGGCGCAAGGTGAGATTTTTTTCGCTTTGGATGGCGATACATCGTTCGATAATCAAATGGTGAATTCCGCTGTTTCTCACTTTCGCAATCCTGATATTGCCGCGGTGACGGGACCGATGCGTGTGCGTAACGCCAGAAAAGCGATCATCACCCGGTTGCAGAGTCTGGAATATATGTTGACCATGCAGGTAGGGAAGCTAGGGTTTGCGAAACTGAATGTCATTAACAACGTTCCCGGCGCGTTCGGTATTTTTAGAAAATCCTTCATTCAGAAAATAGGCGGATGGAATACCGGAACTGCCGAAGATCTTGATATGACGCTGCGCATCAAGCAATACCATCAGCGTTATCCGCATCTGAGGATTGAGTTTGAACCCGGCGCGGTTTCGCATACCGATGCGCCGGAGAGTTTCAGGGATTTTTTCAAGCAGCGTCTCCGCTGGGATGGCGATCTTTGGTATATCTACTCGAATAAACACAAGTACGGTATTTCCGCAGCCACCATGGGATGGAGCAATTTTATATTCCTGCTCTGGTACGGCATTTTGTTTCAGATCGTCATGCCTTTTTCTATCGTGATTTACACGATCTACATGGCGGTAAAGCTGCCTATGCTCACTTTTTTTCTAAGCATGGCGCTGGTCTATTTGTTCTACTTAAGCTTGATTACCCTGCAGTACATTTTTTATCTTGTGCTCGTCTCAGACAGAAAATGGGAGGATTGCGAAGCCGCTTTGATCCTGCCCATTTACCCGCTGTTCCAGTTTGTTTCGCGTGTCTGGAGCATTGTTGCAATCTCAAACCAGATACTGAACAAAGGGCACTTGGATTCCGCGATGGCGCCTTTGTGGGTGCTTAAAAAAGGAAAACAGTAAAAGTGCGCGTTTTCCCGCTACTGATGTTGTTTCTGATGCTGACAGCCAATGCAGCTGCTGAGGTTAAAACGCTGACCGAGTTTTATACGCATCTGGAGCAAGCCGCAACGGTACTGAAAGCGAAGGCCGATTTAGAGGCACAACGCTCGAATTTGCACGTGCAGGAAGCGCAGAAAGGCTGGGAGGTATTTGGCGGGATATCGGCCGGTTATCAAAAAAGCCCTTTTGCCAGAGAGCCTTTCGGGCATTTCTTCGATCCGATCGGCCGCATCGGAGTGCGTTATCCCTTGTTAGGCAGCGCGGAGAGACAGCAACGGGCGATTGATGATGCCGCAACGCAGGTAAAAATTGAAGATGTCCGTCTGGACTGGAGCAAACGGCTGGCGCGGCTTTTTATGGAAGAAAACTACGCGGCGTATTGGAGCGCGCTGAAAATGCTGGCTCTGACCGAAGCTTATTTGCGTTTGCGCGACGACGGCGTGATTTCCATACTGCATAAACGGCGCGAAGCGGGTTTGTTGTTCACGTCGGATTATCTCGAGTTTCTTTCCGCTTTTGACCGCGCGGAACGATCGCAAATTGAATTCGGCAATAACCGCGATCAAGCATTGATCAGACTGGGGTATTTGACGAATTCGGAAATGCGGCCGTTCGAGCCGGTAAAACCGGTTTTATATGCGATCGACAGCAATGCGCCGATCGATATCGAGCAACTGGATCTGAAAATACTGCAAGCGCGCATAGAAAATATTCAAAAGACCAAAGAGACCGAGAACTGGCGTGGTATTGATTCGGATGTCAACGCCACCGCTTTTGGCGGTCCGGCCATTCCGCATCCTTCGCCTGAATCCATGCAGATGGGCTATGGCGGCGCAGTCGGTTTTAATTTCCGCATGCCGATCGAAATTATGAGTGTGCGGAAGAATGAAGAGTCGCGCTTGAACAGTCTGTTGATCAGTCTGCGAGCGGACTACACGCATCGCGATCAGGAACTGCAACACGAATTCCGCGCTTTGCTCAGCAGTTATCAGCAGCTCGCGCAGCAAATCAAGTTTCAGCATACGCGCCTTGAAGCGGCGCGTGAGTTGATTCGTGAAAGACATTTACGCCTGAAGATTCTGGATGGCGATGTGATCGAAAAATATTTTCAAGCGGTTAATACCTATTACCGGATAGCTATCGAGAACGTTGAAACGGAATCGGAACAATGGAAGCTGCACATCCGGTTGCGGCAATTCATTACGCTGCTGGAGGGAAAAGGCCGGGATATTCACCCGGAAATCAATTTAAGTCACTTGACCGATCCGCTGCACCAAGCGGCAGCGTTTCTTGTCAGCGGAGAAAAAACCAAGGCTGCGCCAAAGCGCACCAGTTTTTCTGCCACCGGTAATGCAGCAGCATCGTCCGGGCGCGTGGCCGTATATGTCTGGAACTTTGACAAATTGAGCACGCAACCCGGTTTATGGGAGAAGAATCAAACCATCGAGATCGATCGTTTTCTGATTTCTTTGGATCAGCAGCAAATCGCAAAATTTGCCGCAAATCCCGCGCTGCTTAAGAAATTTCTAACCGAAGCGCACCGGCGCGGGAAAAAAGTTGAATTGCTGCTGGGCGATCCCGATTGGATTCTGCCGGAGCAGCGCGAGAAGCTACTCATGATCGTCAAGAAATTGAGCAACATCAATTTCGATGGCCTGCATCTGGATATCGAGCCGGATCAATTGGAATCGGACTTGCCTGGCAAGGCGCGTCTGGAAGAATTGATCGAAACGGTGCGCCAAGTGTCGGCTGTTTCTCCGTGGCCGGTAGGCGCCAGTATTCATCCGCGCTATCTGACCAAAGCGGCATCATTTGATATTTGCGTGCCCTGTGAGCTCAAAGCGAAAGGGGTCAAAGAGATTACTGTCATGTATTACGCGATGAATCTGACGAATATCGTTACTGCGCTCAAATCGGCCATGAACCAATATCCGGATCTGTCATTCAGTCTGGCGCAAAGCCTGGAATCAGAATTGGGTCCGGAGAATAGTTATGTGCATAAGCCGCAATCCATTTTTATCCATGCAATGAAACAATTGCAGGATCAACTCCGGGCCCCTAACTTTACCGGGCTAGTTATTCAATCATGGCAAGATTTGGTAAGCTATCTTCATGAAAATACGCTTTAATCAACCAGAAAATAAAGCTCCGGATATCGACCGGGGATTACGTGTGCAATATAGTGCCGCCAAGCGGACCAGCAAGCCGTGGCGCTGGTATTTGATCATCGCCATTTCCAGCCTCCCGGTAGTATATTTGCTGGGGACGATAGTGTGGGACACGATCAGCATTGAAGCCAATGGACGCATCCGGGTGCCTGGTTTTACCGTGCGTACCGCTGTGGATGGCTATGTTGAGAAGCTTTTTGTCGAGCCGCTGCAGACCGTTTCCGAAGGTGCGCCGTTGGCTGAGCTGGCGAATAGCGCATTGCTGGATAGCCGTAACCGGTTGCAGGTGGAGCTGGACGGGCTGAAACAGGAAAAGCACAAGATGTTGTTGCAAGCCGGCAATGCTGGAACAAGCTCGGCGCAGTTGTTGAAATTCGCGCACGAACAGAAGCATTTCGCATCTCAACGCTTGCGTCAGTATGAGACTCTGTACAAACAGGGCGCTGCAACACAAGCTGAAATTGCACTGGCGCGGAGTCAATTAAATTCGGCACTGGAAAATCTGGTGGCGCTGGAGAGGGCGGAACGCCAGGAACGTGACCGGATGTATAGCCAGGAACAAGGCCAGTCTCCGGAAATACGCATGTTGTCAAACCGGATCAATCAGTTGCAGCTCGAATTTGATAAGACTCAGGATCAAGTCCTGCAGTTAAGTCTTTTTGCGCCATCGGGCAGCGGCATGGTGACAGAGATGTTCACGCAGCCCGGAGAGTTTCTGGGCCGTGGCCAAGCTTTGCTTGAAATCATATTTCCCGAGAAAGTGCATATCGATGCATTCATTCCGCCAAAATACCAGGACTATGCCGTCGTGGGGCAGATGGTCACGGTCAAATTCCCTAACGGGGAAAAAGCCAAAGCAAAAATAATTTCCGTACCCGGCGTGATGCAGAAATCTACGACGGCTGAAATTAATCCGTTGGAAACGGTCCGTTTTGCCATTTTGGCGCAATTGGAATTTACCGGGAACGTGAAAAACCGGTTAATCAATGGCATGCCGGTTACGATCTATTTAGACTGACAAACCGCGCTGGGCGGAATGCGCTAAATCCCGGAGACAGGAAACCAGCCGGTTTCATGTGCCAGCAGGAATGCTCCGCCTCTTGAGGTATCATCTTCTTTACCCTGAGCAATTTTGATTTATCCACATTTTTTGTGGATAACATTGTGTATAAGATTTATTTTCGATCATTAACTTGATGGGCACTAAAGAGAATTCTCACTCTGCCTAATAACTTAACACTTTAATTATGTATTATGTATCATCCGGTTATAAGCATTTTTTTTCCACATAACAGCCGGCTATGTTTTGTATGGCATGTTAACATTGGCCGCTGTGTGCTTTGGATAAACGGATAGTTGATACAACCGGCATTCGCAAGTTTGCTTTCCTCTCTTAAGTTGTTCAATCGGGTGTTCTGAAATTTTTACAATGTTATGCTGAATATTCAGTCTTTGACTTATCTGCAAGGCGGGGTTCCGCTGCTGGAAAATTGCCATTTGCAGATTTTTGCCAATCAGCGTGTGGGTTTGGTCGGTAAGAACGGGTGCGGGAAATCCACTTTGTTCCGCTTGATCCGGGCAGTGATCAAGCCGGATAACGGCGAAGTCAGCTTGCAATCGGGCAAAACCGTTGCGTTCGTTGAACAGGAGATCGTAAATTCGGCGCAGTCTGCCATTGAATTTGTACTGGATGGTGATGTGGAATTGCACCGGCTGGACAAGATTTTGGCTCAGGCTGAGCACGATGCCGCTTGGTTTGAAGCGCAGCAGCGCTATGAAGCCATTGACGGTTATACCGCACGCGCGCGGGCGGCGCAGCTCTTGAGCGGATTGGGTTTTGCCAACGCCGCGCTGGAGCAGCCGGTTGATCATTTTTCGGGCGGCTGGCGGATGCGCCTGAATCTGGCCCGCGCCTTGATGCACCGTGCTGATCTGCTGTTGCTCGATGAACCGACCAATCATCTGGATCTGGAAGCGATTCTCTGGCTGGAGCAGTATCTGGCGCGCTATCCGGGCAGCTTGATCGTGGTATCGCATGATCGTGAGTTTTTGAATGCGTGCGTCCATCGCATTGCGCATATCAACGACCGGAAAATCGACAGTTATAGCGGCAATTATGATGATTTCGAGCGTGCGCGCGCCGAGCGTCTACTGCAACATAGCCAGGCTTTGCAGCAACAACAAAGACAAATTGCGCACATGGAGGATTTTGTGCGGCGTTTCCGCGCCAAGGCCACCAAGGCCAAACAAGCGCAAAGCCGCATCAAGGCGCTGGAGCGTTTGACGCGCCTGGCGCCGCTGGTTGTGGAAGATGGCCACTACGACTTGCAGATCGAAGCGCCGGAGCGCAGTCCTGATGTGTTGTTGCGCGTACAAGACATGAGTTTCGGCTACGGCGGTCATTTGCTGTTTCAGCATGTTCATCTGATCTTGCAAGCGGGTGCGCGGATTGCGTTGCTGGGACCGAACGGTGCGGGAAAGTCGACATTGATCAAACTGTTGACCGGAGAAATTCAACCAGCAACCGGTTCATTGGAGTGGGCGCAAAATATCCGTATCGGTTACTTTGCGCAGCATCAGCTGGAAAATCTCGACGGTAAGGCGACGCCTTTGCAGCATATGCAGAAACTCGCGCCGGCGCAAACCGAACTGGATTTGCGGAAATTTCTGGGGCGGTTCGGGCTTGGCGGAGAGGATGAGGATCGCCCGGTCGCCAGTTTTTCCGGAGGCGAAAAAAGCCGTCTGGCGCTGGCTTTATTGGCCTGGCAAAAACCGCATTTGCTGTTATTGGATGAGCCGACCAATCATTTGGACCTGGATATGCGCGATGCGCTCACGTTGGCGCTGGAAGCCTATAGCGGCGCCGTGGTGCTGGTTTCGCACGATCGCAGCCTGGTGCGTGCGGTGGCGGATGAGTTGTGGCTGGTGGCGGATGGCAAAGCACAGCGGCTCGATGGCGATCTGGAGGATTACAAAAACTGGATAGAAGCGCGCCGTTCCAGTGAGGCCGCGGAATCAAAGCCTGCTTCGCAAAAAAGCCAGCCTAAACCAGCAGCGAAACCGAACAAAAAAGCGTTGCTGTCCAAACAAGCAAAACTCGAAGCGGCTTTGGCAATTGCACAAAGGGAATTGGCCGAAGCGAACGGCCGTTTAGCGGATCCGGCGACGTATACGAACTGCCCGCGCGATGAAATTGACCGGCTCAGCACTCTTCATGCGGTACTGGAGAAAAAAGTGGCTGAACTCGAAGAAAACTGGCTGGAACTGGAAATGGCGATGGAGGAATGAATAAATGCGATTGAGGAAAATCAGACCAGCGGCAGCCGGTCTTAAACCTGCATGTTCATGATTTCCTGATAAGCGGTCACCAGCTTGTTGCGGACTTGAACCATGGATTGGAAGGATACGTTGGCTTTCTGTAACGAGATCATTACTTCATGCAAATCGACATTCGATTGGTCGCTGACAAACTGTTCGCTCAGTTTATCTGCACTTTTCTGCGCATGATTGACCTGATCGACAGCCGCTTTTAGCTTCTCGCTGAAATCAACACCCGCAACTTCATCCGCGCCCGATAGTTTTTTGACACCGGAAGCCAGCGCCGATGTCGCTTGCAACTGCTGCAAAATGTTATCAATTCCGGCCTTGTCCATGATTCACTCCAACATAAAGTTTTTTAAGTATCGCGTAAAAAATCATAAAATTCAAATGATCTTAGTCAGCTCTATCGGTAGAAGCTGGGGTTTTAATTAGCCCGACATCCGGTATTGCTGCAATTTATACCGTAGCGTCCGCTCGGAAATCCCCAGCTTCTTTACGGCCAGTTTGCGGGAACCATTAACGGCTGCCAAAGTTTCCAGAATATGTTTACGTTCGAGCGTTTTCATATCTTCGGAAGACGATTCCTGATGAATGATTTCCGCGGTCTGGACGGGATCCGCTGGCGGCAAATGGAGATGCTCGGTGTCAATGATGTTATCCGTTGCCAGAATCATGGCGCGTTGCATGACATTTTCCAGTTCCCTGACATTGCCCGGCCAGGGGTAGTGCGTGAGTGTGCTGATTGCGGCTTGCGTCATTGTGCAGGGCGATTGCGCCGAACCTGTTGCTGCTTCCGCAAGCACGCGCTGCGCCAGGGGTTCGATATCCAATGGCCGCTGACGCAGCGATGGGATCTCGATGGGAAACACATTGAGGCGGTAATACAAATCCTCGCGGAACCGGCCGCTTTTGACCATCGCCATCATGTCGCGATTGGAAGTCGCCAGAACACGGATGTCCAATTTGATCGTTTTATGCCCGCCGACACGCTCCACTTCTCTCTCCTGCAAGACGCGCAGCAATTTGGCTTGCAGTTCCAGCGGCATTTCGGAAATTTCATCCAGCAGCAAGGTGCCGCCTTGCGCTTGCTCAAACTTTCCAGGCTGAGCCTGTGCCGCGCCGGTAAAAGCGCCTTTTTCATAACCGAACAGAGTCGCTTCCAGTAGATTTTCCGGAATCGCCGCGCAATTGATCGCGACAAAGGGCTTTGCCGCGCGCAGTGAATGCTGATGAATAAAACGCGCGATGACTTCCTTGCCGCAGCCGCTTTCACCCGTCAGCATGACGGTTGCCGGTGATTGCGCCACCCGCTTGGCCAGGGATAGCAACGCTCGTGTGCGCGGATCCTTGGCGACGACGTTGTCATCCTGTTCCGGTTCGGATAAAGCGTAGCGCTTGATATGCGCCAGTAAATTGTCCGGGTCGAACGGCTTCAGCAAATAATCGCATGCGCCTGTCTGCATCGCGGCGACCGCTTTTTCCACATCGCCGTAAGCCGTCATCAGCAATACCGGCAACTCCGGGTTGAATGCCTTGATTCTTTTTAATAATGTAAAGCCGTCCACCGGTTGCATTTGCACATCGCTGACAACCATGCCGACCTGGGATTCTTGCAGAATAGCCATGGCAGTATTGCCGTTCGAAGCGGCCAATGCCGGGTAACCGGCCAATTTCATCGTGGTGCAGATCGCTTCCAGCAAATCCTGGTCGTCTTCCACCACCAGAATGGGCAGTGCTTTCATGATTTCTCTCCTTTATTTCTTGGCAGCCGTATCATAAATTCGGTTCCCTCGCCCGGTGATGAATGGATTTTCACGTCACCGCCCATGGACTCGATGACACCGCGGACGATGGCTAAGCCCAGCCCCGTGCCTTCCGCGCGCGTGGTGAAGAAGGGCTCGAACAATCTTTCTTGCAGCGCCGCGTCGATGCCCGGCCCATCGTCATGAACACTCAGGATGATATGGCTTTCTTCCAGCCGGCTGGTCAGAGTGATTCGTCCACCCGGAGACGAGACTTGCATGGCGTTTTCCAGCAGGTTGATCATGGCGCCGCATAACGCCTGACGATCTGTAATCATCGCTTCCACCGCGCTCTGATCATTGACCACGAATTGCAAATTTCTCTGCACGATGTGAGGTTCGACCACTTGACGCAGCTCGGCCAGCAAATCGCTGATCACGACATTTTCACGCCGTCTGGCTTCACCTTTGACAAAACGCAGCATGTCCTTGGTTAAACGCTCCAGATGGTGCAGCCGCTCAATGGTTTTGGTTGCGAAAGTGTGCCGCTCGAAGGGCGTTAGTGCATCACTTCCCAAGTGGTTGGCATACAGTAATGCGGTCGAAAGCGGGGTGCGCAGCTGGTGCGCAAGATTGGCCGCCATTTCGCCCATCGAAGTCAGGCGCTGATTACGCCGGATCTGTTCTTGCATGGCATAGGCCTCGGTGATGTCGTTGATCAGCAAAATTTGTCTGCCCGCTAAATCTGTGGCGCTGCTCTCGATACGGATGCGCCGTTGTTCCATCGCTTGCTGCCGTTCCAGCAGCCATTCGTTGGTGATCGCGGTAGGTGCTAAGCGTTCCTGAACGACGCGTTGCCAGTTTGATCCGACCAGCGATTCGCCAAGAATGGCGATAGCAGCCGGATTGACTTGCTCAATACGTTCTTGCGCATCGAGTGCGATCACGCCGCCTGGTAACGCATTTAATAACAGACTTAACTGCTGTGACAGGTTTTCTTTCGCGATTAATTGCTTGTGCAATTCGCCGTTAGCAAGCGCCAGTTCACGCGTCAGTTGTGCGACCTGATGTTGTAAGCCCTGATAGACGCCGGACAGCTGTTCCGATGCTTCGTTAAAGGCTGCAAACGCCAGCTTGAGCTGTTCCTGGTCCGCCGGTATCGGTTTAATTTTACTGACGTTTTTGGTTTGCACGGGGTTGAGTGACGGTTGTTGGGAATGGTCAGTAGCTTACCACCGCTACCTGTTCCGATCATGTTGTGAATAAGGCAAGCAAACCGATTCTATTTAAGCATTCAGATTTTATAAGTTTATAGATAATCATCGCATCAATAGAAATCCATTCGCAGTGAATGGGGTTGATGTTGTTACGGCATGGCGATTGATAGATTAAACAGCGGTTTTGCAAATCGTATGCCTGGTGATTCTGATTGAGTAACAGTCAGTTAATTAATTGTGAAAAGAAATTTTGAGTTTGTCATTGACAGTAAAGCGACGATTGATCAATGGCTTGAAACTTGAGCAGGAGAATAGCGCGTGGCCACAGTACCGAGTGAATCCAATGCAACAACACCCGCCTCAGCGATGAGTCTGGGCCAGTTTAGCCAGTTATCCAATCAAAAAAAGCTTGGATTGATTCTCTCGGCAGCGGCCGTTATCGCGCTGCTCGTGGGCGCCTTGATGTGGAGTCAGACACCGGAGTATCGCGTGCTCTACAACAATGTGCCGGATCAGGATGGCGCTGCCATTATCGGCGCTTTACAGCAAATGAACGTGCCGTACAAGTTTTCCGAAAGCGGCGGCGCCATCCTGGTGCCCGAGAAGCAAGTGCATGAAGTGCGGTTGCGCTTGGCGGGCCAGGGATTACCGAAAGGCGGTCTGGCAGGATTCGAGTTAATGGAAAATCAAAAATTCGGCGCCAGTCAATTCCTTGAGCAGGTTAACTATCAGCGCGCGCTGGAGGGTGAATTGGCGCGTTCGGTTCAGTCCATCGCCGCGGTGCAGAGCGCGCGCGTGCATTTGGCAATCGCCAAGCCTTCCGTGTTTTCGCGGGAAAAACAGCAGCCGAGTGTTTCGGTACTGCTCAATTTACATCCGGGCAGAGTGCTGAGTGTTGAACAAGTCAGTGCGATTGTGCATTTGATGTCCAGCAGTGTACCCAATTTGCCGGTAAAAAATGTGACGGTCGTGGATCAGCACGGCAATCTGCTCAGTACACAGAACGACAAGCAAGATTCCAGGTTTGACGCGAAGCAATTGGAGTATATCCAGGAGCTTGAGGAAAATTATATCCGCCGTATCGAAGCCATTTTGACGCCGATTACCGGTGCCGCCAATGTGCGTGCGCAAGTGACTGCCGATGTGGATTTCTCCCGCGTTGAACGCGCCGAAGAAATTTACCGGCCGAATAATACCGAGTCTGAAGCAGCTGCGATTCGCAGTCAGCAAACGCTTGAAGCGACTTCGACGGGTTCAAAAGTGGATGGCGGTATTCCCGGTGCGCTATCCAATCGTCCGCCCGAGCCTGCCTCTGCGCCCATTGAAGCGGGCGGCGAGAACAAGGCAGGCGGCGATAAGGCGGCAGTGCCGACGGACAAGAAGAAAGAATCAACGACCAATTATGAAGTCGACAAAACCGTGCAGCATGTCCAGCAATCGACTGGCAATATCAAGCGCTTATCCGCGGCAGTCGTGGTGAATTACCGTAAGAAAGTGGATGAAAACGGTGAAGTCACGAATGAACCGTTAACAGCCGATGAGATCAAGGAAATCAACAATCTCGTGCGCGAAGCCATGGGTTATAACGAGAAACGCGGTGACTCGCTTACGGTAACCAACAATTTATTTACGCACACGGGTGAAATGGTGCTGGATGTTCCGCTCTGGAAAGATCCCGATGTGATCATGCTGGCCAAGGATATCGGTAAGCAATTATTGATCGCGGCTGTGGTTTTATTTTTCTTGTTAAAGATACTCAAGCCGTTCCTGAAAAGCTTGACGCCTCCGGCTGCTCTTCCGCCGCCAGCGGAACAAGGGCAATTAACCGATGGCAGCGCAGCAGCAGGTCAATTGCCGGGGCAAGTCGATGAAGCGGCCATTCAAGCGATTCAGAAATCGATTTTCGATGAGAATCTCAAGCGCGCCAAGCAATTGGCCTTGGATGAACCTGCTATTGTCGCCAATGTGGTGAAAGATTGGATGGGTAAAAATGGATGATGATGGAATCAAAAAAAGTGCGATTCTGCTGATGACCTTGGGCGAGCAAGAAGCAGCATCCGTGATTAAGCTGCTAGGGCCGAAGGAAGTGCAGAAACTGGGTGAAACGATGTCTACACTGCAAAACATCACACGGGCTGAAATCGAAGGGATCGTAACGGAATTTTGCAATGAAGCGGAAGGAAGAACCACGTTGGGTCAAGGTTCGGCGGATTATATCCGGAAAGTTCTGACCAGTGCGCTGGGCGATGAAAAAGCGGCCAATCTGATCGATCGCATTTTGCAAGGCGGCGATACCAGCGGGATTGAAGGATTGAAGTGGATGGATGCGCCATCGGTGGCGGAGCTGATTAAGAATGAACATCCGCAGATTATTGCCACCATCCTGGTTCATCTGGAACGGGATCAGGCGAGCGAGATTTTAAGTTTGTTCAGCGAGCGGCTGCGCAACGATACGTTATTGCGCATTGCCACACTCGACAGTATCCAGCCCGATGCGCTGCGAGAACTCAACGATGTGCTGACCAAATTGTTATCGGGCAGCAATAACATCCGTAAAGCGGCGATGGGCGGCGTCCGGGCCGCCGCGGAGATTCTCAACTTTGTGCCGACTGCGCAAGAGGCCAGCGTCATTGAGAATGTCAAACAATATGACGAAGAGCTGGCGCAAAAAATCATGGATGAGATGTTTGTATTCGATAATCTGATCGATATCGATGATCACGGTATTCAATTGCTGCTGCGCGAAGTTCAGTCGGAATCCTTGATTGTTGCCTTGAAAGGCGCGCAGGAAGAACTGCGTAAGAAAGTTTTCAAGAATATGTCGCAGCGTGCCGCTGAAGCCCTGCGCGAAGATCTTGAGAGCAAAGGTCCGGTGCGCGTGTCCGAAGTCGAAGCCGAACAAAAAGAAATTCTCAAGATTGTGCGTCAATTGGCTGACGATGGGCAGATTGTATTGGGCGGAAAAGGTGACGATGGTTTTATTTGATCAATGCGCAATAGCCCGGTCTGTTTATTACTGAATTGCAGGTATATCGATGATTGCGAGTAACTTTGTTCCCAAAGAAAAGCTCAGTGCTTATCAACGCTGGGAAATGGATTCCTTTGAAACGGCGGATATGCCGCAAGAAGCCCGGGAGATTGACGCTGATCCGGGCGTGCAGCCGGAAGATGAGTTGCAGGCTCCGCTGCCCGCCGAAGAAGTTGCTGCAGTTTTTCAAAATGCCAAAGATGAAGGGTATGCGGCAGGTTTGCAAGAAGGCCATGCGGCCGGGTATGCGGAAGGCAGAAAAATAGCGGAAGCTGAAGTTAAAACGGAAGTGGCGCATATTCAGGCGCTACTGCACAAGCTGGATCAGGATCTTCATGACATGGATCAGCATGTGGCGGATGATCTGCTGGAGCTGGCGCTTGCGCTGGCCAAGAAAATAGTAACGGAGGCATTGAAATTACAGCCCGAGCTGATCATACCGATCGTGCAGGAAGCCATCCGCAGCTTGCCTAACACTGTGCAGAATCCCCGTCTTTTCTTACACCCGGAGGATGCCAAATTAGTGTTTGCGCATATAAGCGGCCAATTGGAACAGGATCATTGGAGCATCCGTGAGGACGAACAATTATCCCGGGGCGGTTGCCGCATTGAAGCCAACGGGAGCGAAGTCAACGGAAGTCTGGAAGTACGCTGGCAGCGGGTATTGTCAGCCATCGGGCAGCAAGATGCCTGGCTCGATAGGAAGAATTAATATGTCGCGCCATGAGCAATGGGGTGGTTTTTTAAAGAACTGCACGCAGCTGATTCATCCGTCGAGCCCATTCTTATTAAGCGGAACCATTACGCGTGTCTCCGGATTGGTCATGGAAGCGGTCGGGCTGAAGTTGGCCGTCGGTAGCAGCTGCAATATTTTCCTCTCGAATGGCCATAGCGTTTCAGCCGAGGTTGTGGGATTTTCCGGAGAACGCTTGTTTCTCATGCCATCCAGTGATGTGTATGGTTTGTCACCCGGTGCGAAAGTGGTTCCCGCTGAGCTTATGGGTGAATTGCCTCGCCTCGGCAGCCTCCAGCATCCGCGCCGGCGCGCGGCCGATCGCGCCAAACATGTCTCCGTTGGCCCTGAGTTGTTGGGACGTGTGCTGAACGGTGTCGGCGAACCGTTGGATCGTCTCGGACCTACTCGCGCGGAACACAGCGTGCCGCTGTATAGCCGGCCCTATAATCCGTTGGAACGAGTGCCGGTGAGTGAACCACTGGATGTCGGCGTGCGGGCGATCAACACGTTGCTGACGGTTGGTCGAGGTCAACGGATGGGATTGTTTGCCGGTAGCGGTGTGGGTAAGAGCGTACTGCTGGGCATGATGGCGCGTTACACCACGGCCGATGTCATCGTGGTCGGGCTGATCGGTGAACGGGGGCGTGAGGTTAAGGAATTTATCGAAAACATTCTCGGAG
>CP091134.1:2701458-2704282 GCA_021582535.1 Nitrosomonas sp. | reverse complement strand
GAACGGGCGCAGCAGTTTCCCGGCCGCATTAAAATCATCGACAGCAGCCAATCCTTGGCGGAAGTCAAAGCGGCGGTTGAACAGACATTGCAGCCTTTGTTGAATCATGGCTGACATTTATAGCTGGCAACACGACATCTGGCAGAAATTGACGCAAAACCGTGAATTTCGGGGGCACGCGCTGCTGCTCAAGGGCAAAAAAGGCACCGGCAAGTACGAATTTGCCCGTCAATTGGCGAAGTCATTGCTCTGTGCGGCACCTGCCGCAGAACAAAAAGCGTGTGGAACATGCTTGAGTTGCGGCTGGTTTGAGCAAGCTAGCCATCCCAATTTTTATCAGGTCATGCCGGAAGCGTTGCTCGCCAATTCCGATAGCAGTGCTGAAAAAGAAGACAGTGAAGAAAAATCCGGCGGTGCTGCACCGAAAAAAAGCGCCAGCCAGCAAATCGGTGTTGAGCAAATCCGCAAGCTGACCGACTTTGTCTACATGAGCGGGCATCAGGATGGTCTCAAAATCATCCTGATTTACCCGGCGGAGACCATGAACAGCGCGGCGGCCAACGCACTGTTGAAAAAACTCGAGGAGCCGCCGGAGCAGGTATTGTTTCTGCTGGTGACGCATCAAGCGCAGCGTTTGCTGCCGACGATCCGCAGCCGCTGTCAGCAAATTGCGCTGCCGCTCCCGGATGCGGCGGCAGCGCTGGCCTGGTTAAAACAGCAGGAGGTCAGCGATCCTGAAGCCAGTCTGGCGGCCGCCGGTTTTTCTCCGTTAACGGCGCTGCTGCTGGCTAAAGGGGAAAATGCCGCGCAATACGGGCAATTCATCGAGCAAATCGGCCATCCCAACCGGTTGGATCCGCTGTCCCTGGCGGAAGCCTTGCAACAAACCAATCTATCCGTCGTCGTCAATTGGTTGCAAAAATGGTGTTACGACCTGGTCAGTTATCGCACCAGCGGAAAAATCCGCTACTACGTGAAACAGTTACCTGCCATCCAGGCGCTCAGCCAACACATGGATTTACCCGGGTGTGTGACTTTCACCCGGGGGCTCAACGCCAAGCAGCAGCTATCGCATCATCCGCTGAATCCGCGCTTGTTTCTGGAAGAAATGTTCATCGCGTATGCCGCCATGATGACGCGGAAATAATCACAGCTTATTTCTTTTCGTACGTTTCATCGGCTTTCAGCACTTTCAGCGCCGCACTGGCGCAGACTTCATCGAACTCAATCCCCGGTGCGCCGCCGACACCGATACCGCCGACCACTTCACCGCCGATCTTAATCGGGAAGCCGCCGCCCAATAACAAAATATTCTCGTTCAAGCGCGTCAAGCTTTGTAATTCCGGTTTCTGCGCGACCAGTACCGCGTATTTGTGCGTCGAATCGCGCAGGCTGTTGGCAGTGTAGGCCTTGCGGCGGCTGCTATCCAACGTGTGCGGCCCGGCGCCGTCGGCTTTCAGTTGCACCTTGAGCAAGCCGGATTGATCGACAATCGCCACGCTGACTTTGAAGCCATCGTCGTGACATTTTTTGATTGCCGCCATCGCCGCCTGGGTTGATAATTCCAGCGGTAAAACCTTTTGTGTGGGGAAATCCTGCGCGAAAGACAAGGTGGATGATAAGCACAGCGATAGCGCTGAAACACTGACTGCAACTTGTTTAAGTGTGTTGGTCATGATCAAGTCCTTTGGGTCAATTATTCGGGATGTATTGAGACATGCAGTGAGATTATCACGGCTTTCAAATAAAGGAGACAACATGATTACAAAAACGATCGATTATCAGGATGGCGGCACACCCCTCGAGGGCTATCTGGCGTATCACGACACCGGCGCGCCGAAACCCGCCGTACTGGTGGCGCACGACTGGAGCGGGCGGCGCGAACTGGCGTGCAAGGGCGCGGAGCGCATCGCCGATATGGGGTACGTGGGTTTTGCCTTGGATATGTACGGCAAAGGCATCTTCGGCGTGGATGGCGATGCGGACAGAAACGGCGCGTTGATGGCGCCGTTTGCGCAAGACCGGGCATTGTTACGGCGAAGAATCAACGCCGCGCTACACGCCGTGCGGCAACTGCCGCAAGTCGACCCAACCCGGGTGGCCGCGATGGGTTACTGCTTCGGCGGTCTATGCGTACTGGAACTGGCGCGCTCCGGCGCGGATGTCAAAGGCGTAGTCAGCATTCACGGTATCTTCGCACCGGGCAATGTTCCCAACGAAACCATCAGCGCCAAAGTGCTGTGCCTGCACGGCCACGACGACCCGATGGTACCGCCCGAACAAGTACTCGCGCTAGAAACCGAAATGACGCGCGCCAACGTTGATTGGCAAATTCACATTTATGGCGGCACCATGCACGCCTTCACTAACCCGAAAGCCAATAATCACAGCTTTGGCACGGTGTACAAAGAAATTGCGGCAAATCGCGCGTACCGGTCGATTGAAAATTTTTTGGAGGAGGTATTTCATATCTCTTAATAAAAAACCAATGATTACAGTCTTTCCAGCAAAATCTGCCGGATTTCCTCATCAGCGAGCACAATCGGATTGGTTTTCATACTGTTGCCGCGGCAATTGGCGATGACTTTATCGAATCCAGATGATTGCAAGCCATAATGCGACAATCGGGGCAGGGCAAGTTCTTCTGTCCACTGTGTCAGTAGATCGACCAGGTCATTGAATGCGGTTTCCGGGTCGATGAAGCGTTTCTCGCATAGAATCTCGGCAACATGTAAATATCTTGCCAGTGCCTGGTTATTAGGTTCACGTGCCAGCAGAGTGTGGATATTGACACGTGTAGCGGCGGCGACCAAAGTGCCGCATA
>CP091134.1:2697760-2701358 GCA_021582535.1 Nitrosomonas sp. | reverse complement strand
GCAAGCGAAGATGTACTGATTGCAATGATACTCGCCGCTATCAAGCTTTTGAGGTTTGAGGTTTGAGGTTTGAGGTTTGAGGTTTGAGGTTTGAGGTTTTCTTAACATACTTTTTCCTTTTTTTATTATTACTTCTAACTTTAATGTCACATTTTCAACCATAAATAATTTTCTTGCCTTTGAAGTCAAAAAACAAGAATTCATATTCTATTCAAAAAGACACCAATAATCAATAGATTTATAACATATCTATTTGTTTATCCAAATGTTTTTCCACATCCTGACGACTAAACCCAATCGCGCTGGCAACGCGATTGGCATGGCTGACTTTGGAGATGCCGGCGATCAGGCGATGAGCCGGGCCTTGCAGGAATTTTCATACAGCTCGTCACTTTGTATTACTCGACCAATTCAATATCCAACTTCACACCATAACCCGGCTTTTTATCCTCCATCTCGTTATTCCGTGTCAGTATCGCCCTGCACGTCGTGATTTGATCCTCTAGCTCCTTTTCCTTGAGTTTATGGCGGAAACTGTGCGCTTGCTGGCGGCTGAAGTGGCCGATGGTATGGCTGTGGATTTCTACGCGCACGACGTCGGTATCGAAGGGATTGCTCGCATCGGGGATCAACTCGACCTTGAAGTCATACGATTGCGAGGCCATGGCGGTTTCAAAACGGATACTATTTTCCTGCACCAACTGCTCGATTACCTTCTGATACGGCTTTGCCGAGACGGTGCAGGCAAATTGACCCGGTTCCGGCCAGGCATAATGACTCTGCGCTGGCTTGGCGTGCGATTGCACATTCTTTTTCACATCGGATGCGGCGATTTTATCCCGGTTGAAATAGAGAATGACAGCCGAAACGAGCGCGACCGGGAGTATATGCGATACGCCTCCTCCGGCGCCGGCGATCAGCCCGATAAACAACGACAGTACCAGAATCGACAGAATGCTGATTCCCGGTTTCCGGTCAGGCGAAGAATCGGGCTTTTCTTCCATCAACTTATTGCTGCAACGCTTGTTCGATGGCGGTGACCACTGCCGGATCGGAAGGTTTGGTGTGCGGGGTGAAGTGCGTGATCAGTTTGCCGTCGCGGCCGATCAGGTATTTCTGGAAATTCCACGTCGGGTAGGTGCCGGATAATTCCGCCAGTTGCACATAGAATGGATGCGCGTGGCCTTTTTTCACCGGCGTTTTCTCGAACATCGGGAATTTGACATCGTAAGTCAGGCGGCAGAAATCCTGAATTTCCGCTTCGGTTCCGGGCTCCTGGCCCATGAAGTCATTGGACGGAAAACCCAGTACGACAAGCCCCTTTTGTTCATATTTCTCGTACAGCTGCTCCAAGCCTTCGTACTGCGGCGTGTAACCGCATTTGCTGGCGGTGTTGACGACGAGCAATACTTTGCCGGAGTAGCTTTCGCATAAATTCACCGTATCGGTTCCCGCCAGTTTGCGGAAACTCTGATCCAGCAGCGAACTGTTGCAGGCTGCATAAACAGGGTTCATCAGAAAAGTTATGAGTAAAACAAGCAAAATGCGCATGGTGATCTCCTCAATCATTGTTGGCCGCATCGGCACGGATAGCAAAGTTATTCTATCTTACTTCGTACATTAGAAATTGATTTGGGTGCGGAAAGAAAGCGCTGAAAGATGGTCGGTGCGTGCCGGCGTGCCAGTGCCACTATTGCCGTGCTGCGCTTCGGTCAGGTAATAGTTTAGCATCAAGCGCATGTTCGGATTGAGATACCAATTCACGCCCAGCGTAATCACCTGCACCTGACATTTTGACGTGCCGGTGCGGCAGGGGTTCGCAGTGAGACTTTGGCTGAAGTTTTCCGCCAGATCATAGCGTCCGGTCAATTCCAACGCGCCCCATTTGTTGCCCGGCTGCGGCTTGCCGAAAGCGCCGCGGTCTTTTTTATACACGACATTTTCTCCGGTGACAAACCAGCTTGCCTGCACATAAAAAGCCTGAATAGTGGAATTGCGGCTGCGGCCGTTGACTTGGTGGGTATTATCGAACCCTGCAATGGCATATTCCCCTTGCAGCGTCAGCGGGCCGGTGACATATGCGGCTTCTGCGGCAAAAGTCGATTGGCTGTTGTGATTGGGTGATCCGGGACTGGCGCCGGCAGTTCCCAGTGATTGACTGATACCGAAGCGCCCGCCATACACATCGACGGATTTGGCGGCGAGTGAGTCTTTGTTGGCGGTATCCCGGCTGGCGGATAAGCCGAGATGCAAAATATGCCCCGGCCGGTCGATCGGTAACCAGACCGCGCGGCCGCCATAAGTGATGCCTTCCAGCGGCAAACCGAAATGCGACAGGCTCATCACGTAAACGCCGAAACCCAGATTGTCCCTCACCATTCCCCGGTAGCCGATACCGGTTAGAAATTGCCGCCCGCTGTAGATGCCGGTAGATGATGTGGATGGACGTTCCATCATGGTAATTTCATTGGAACTGGTGATCTCCTCCAATCCACGGTACGGTTTGAACTGTCCAACGGTGAGCTGCCCCGGGCCTAATTTGGCGGCCACCCAGGCTTCGCGCAGACTATGCGGAAAAGGCGCGGTTTCGTTGACCGCGAAGTCGTTCTCGAATTTAAAGTTAACGCTGTAAATTTTTCCTGTGATGGTGGCGTACGTTCTGCGCCAGTTGAAGCCGTCGCGGTCATCGCCGCTTAAAAGCTGGCTGCCGAATGCAGGGTAATTTGCACTGGGCTGATCCGGATAGAGCGAGTGCACGTCGAGGTGGGCGCGGCCGTTCAAGCCAATCTCGAAATTACCATCATCGCTTTTGATTCTGGGGCCATTTTTGTAGGTGAAGTTAACCGCGTGGCATGACGCAATGCCAAAATGGGTCAGTACCACGAGATTACAGAGCTTGATCGCGCTTTTCAGGCGTTGTTTACATGCCGGCACACCGCACCCCACCCTTGTATGAACGAAGTGCGTTCGATTATATATCAACCCGCAATGGGTGCATGACATTGTCCATTGCCATTTGGCCCGGCGCTGCAACCGGACAAATCGATACCTAATCGGTACGCAAGGCATCCACCGGATTCAATTTTGCCGCGCGCATCGCCGGTACCACACCGGCAGCAAGACCGATCAGCAGCGACAAACCGAGCGCGCCGAATACAAAATTCCATGGAATATTTACCGGTAATCCGCTGATCAGCAGTTTGAGCAATCCGGCGATGCCGGATCCGATGAGCAATCCCGCCAAACCGCCGGCTGTGGACAACGCGGTCGATTCCAATAAAAACAGCAGGCGGATACGCCCGCGCGTGGCGCCCAAAGCCGTGAGCAGACCGATTTCCGACACCCGCTCGGAAACGGCGATATGCATCAACGTGATCATGCCGACCGCGCCGACAATCAGCGAAATGCCGCCCAGCGCGGCAACCGCGAACTTCAATACACTGAGTACGGTGGATAACGTGCTGAGCATCTGCTGCTGCGGCTTGACGGTAAAATCCTCACGCCCGTGCCGTGCAACCAGAATGCGGTTAATGTCGTCGACCACCGCTTGCACCGGTGCATCCGGATGATAGGAAAAATTGATTTCCATCACGCCTTG
>CP091134.1:2690957-2697660 GCA_021582535.1 Nitrosomonas sp. | reverse complement strand
GTGCGCCCGGGTTAGCCATACTTGCCTTGCCAACTTCAGTAACAACGGCGATTGCGGTACCACCGAGCACTAGCATAGGTACAACCAAGATCGCAATCGACACCATCTTCATCTCGAATACGCCGATCTTCTTACCTAAATATTCCGGTGTGCGTCCGATCATCAATCCAGATAAAAAAACGGCGAGCATAGCGAATATGAGCATCCCATATAACCCCGCCCCAACTCCACCAAACACAACTTCACCGAGCATCATCAATCCCATCGGAACTAAACCACCCAATGGCAAAAAACTATCATGCATTGCATTGACCGCTCCACAGGAGGCGGCTGTCGTGACTGTGGCAAATAATGCAGAAGAGACGATACCAAACCGGATTTCCTTACCTTCGAGATTGCCCATTGAACCATCCGTACCCAGTTGGGTGATAAGCGGATTCGAGTGGGATTCAGACCACAGTGCTACGGTTGCCATCGTAATGAATAGCACAGTCATCGCAGCAAGAATTGTCCATCCTTGCCGCTGATCTCCGACCATTTGACCAAAAGTAAAGCACAGTGCGGTCGGAATCAGGAAGATGCTGATCATTTCCAGAAAATTAGTGAGCGGTGTCGGGTTCTCAAAAGGGTGCGCTGAGTTTGCGTTGAAGAAACCGCCGCCGTTGGTACCGAGCAATTTAATTGCTTCCTGCGATGCAACCGGCCCCATCGCAATTGACTGCTTATCTGTTTTGATCGTCTCCATGATCACGTTTCCTTGATCATCCTTCAACGGCTGACCATCAAGATCATTCTTCGGTACGGTATATTCAAGCGGTTCTATCAGCTTGACATCTTGATAAGCATTGAAATTCTGAATAACTCCCTGGTTTACCAGAATTAATGCAAATACAAAAGACAGTGGCAATAGCACATAGAATATTGAACGTGATAAGTCGAGCCAGGCATTTCCGATACCAGCAGCATTCCTTCGCGTAAAACCACGGATCAGTGCAATAACAACTGCGATACCGGTTGCACCTGATGCGAAGTTCTGTACCGTCAAAGCGAGCATCTGCGTCAAGTAACTCATCGTCGATTCGCCACCATAACCTTGCCAGTTGGTATTGGTGACAAAGGATATTGCTGTATTGAAGGCGGAGTCTGAAGACACATCTCCAAGTGATTGAGGATTCAGGGGCAATTCACTCTGAAAACGCTGTAAGGCATACACAACAACCACGCCCAGAATATTGAATAGCACGATAGCTGTAGCATAACGTTGCCATGGCATATCTTCTGCTGGACTGGTGCCAATCAAACGACAGAATCCATACTCAAATTTATCCAGCCACTTGAAGCGGCATGTTAGCTGTCCATCAAATATGCTGGCGAGATAGCGGCCTAAAGGCCAGGCAATAACGAAGAGAACGATAAGAAATAAACCGATTTGTATCCAAGGTGAGGTATTCATGCCACCTCCTCGGCGTTGAATAATGCGTAGAGCAGGTATAGAAACAATAAGATAGCAAGAATACCTGTTAGCCAATATATCCAATTCATCTTTTATTCCTCATGATAGTAGTTGGCGATCAATCCTATGATCAATACTACAGATAAAATGACTACCCAAAGATAATAGATAAGATCCATGTGTTTACTCCCAAAGTTATCTACTTGTACAGTATCAACATTTGTGTGTAAAAATGGAGTTGAATTGAAGGGATGGAGCGTAAAAATAATGTAAAAATTTATTTGATTGAGTACTGGCAAAAATTTCTTATTAACAGTTTGATCTATAATCAGAGATCTTCAAGAAAACTGCACTAGATTCCCTATTCCATGTGGTATCTGGCACGCAGATTTAAGTGACGAAGAAGTTGGAACCATAGTCATATGGCAATCTGACTGTAATGTTTTCTCCAAGCATGGAATGATCTTCTAGGGCAAATCAATGATTTGTAAATCCCTCAAAGGGGCAAAAGCTAGCGCCGTATAAAGGCAGCATCACATACCAAGTTTGAGCTGATCATAATATTCGTCTTCCTTCTCTTGGTTACGAATATATTCCCTTGCCATCTCTTCATCCAATATCCGATCGTTGTTACAAAATAACCTCGTGCCACGTGAATTCCACATCCTTAACGCGTAACCCAGCCACCTTCATCAGTCTCACGCCAGTGCCATTCAACAGCGTCCGTTTCGGTCGGTTGTTTGTAAAATTCATTTGCCATTTTCCTTTTGCGAGTTAAACGGTCAAATTCTACAACTGATCTCCTAACTCTTAGAATTGCACTTATTACTCGAATCTGTCCTTGTTCGGAGCTGTCCAATCAAGGCAAATCCAGCATCTGCACATTGCGGAGGAGAAACAGGATGGCCGATATGCCTGATTCTGGGTAGCACAGGACACATAACGCTCATTGGCCAGATAAGTCAAGAATCTTTCCAATGAAGTTCTTGCGCTGTTCTCGCGGAGACGCAGAGTCGAGTTTGTAAAGCTTCTCCTCCACTGCGAGCGAGCAGGCAGGCGAGTGGGGTCGACGCCAAGAGTTTCTAGATGCTCGGGCAATGCCTCGTGGAAGTAGTCGATAACGACGTCTACCTCATGCAACGCCATCGGACGAATAGAAAGGTTCACGCAATGCCTCGAGTTTGTACCACCTAACGATTGTAAGGCAGTAAATCTCTAGTCTTCAATGATGGCGAGGCCACGGCGCTTTAGGTTCTCCAAAGATTCCAGCATCTGCTGCAGCGTATCGACAGGATGCCCTTGCCAGTCTTCGACTGCCCCGATAATTCTTAACGGGTCGCACGTGCGATAGGATTTTGTTGGATTTCCAGGGAATCTTTTGTTCGTAAGATTCGGGTCGTCTTCGAACGGCCCGGTTGGCTCGATGATGTATATGTAGCCACGACCATCTAGGCGTGACAACGACATTGCAAGCTCCGCTCCCCAAATGGCAGGCTCCATCAAAGCTGAAAAGTAGACGTGCTTAAGGGTGCGGCCATTTTCAAAGTGGGACGGATGTCCAGTGGTTATCAAGTCGCCAACCGATAGATTAGCTTTGGTACCATGATAGAATGGCCCGCATACCTGTCGGTAATTTTCATGCGAGATGGGAATCCAATCATTCGACATTTGTAAGTTCCATGGGTAGGGGAGACGGGTTGGGCGGCACTCTTGCTACGGCTCGTCAAGCCAGTAGTCGGCGCTTTGTGACTTGAGCTGCATGCTATCAAAATCTAGTGCAGGCGCACCGTGTTTGCCGGCCATAGCTAAGAACTTTCCTGAGTCTGGGTATTCGACGATCTCGGGTGAATCTTTCGTGCTAATTGAAAGGTACTTCAGTGGCTGATCCGAAGTATTGATGATCTGGTGTGGATACTCCGCGGGAGGAATGAAGATTACGTCGCCCGGCACGATGGGGAGCTCCTCACCCGCAACGCGAAGAGTGCCTGTCCCCTCCAATACGACGAACATCTCCTCCTGAGCATGGTGGAGGTGATAGGGGCAGCCGCGCTTACCTGGAGCCAGGATGTCAATGGTGGCTCCAAGCTTCTGAGCCACTGTTCCAGGTGCAAGACGAGCTGATCGACCCTCATAGAGCGGTTCGCGGACGAACGAATCCATTTGGATATTATTGAAGTTCCGGATTAGCATTGACGCCAGCATTTTGGCATGTTCATTCATCGTGTGCCCTTCTCGCGGTGGTACAGAACTTCCCTAACTAATGGGTTACTCCCAACTTTCAATATTTCAATTCAATCAAGCCGTTTGCCACTCTCTCGCAATGAATCTTAATCCAACAACGGGTTCTGTGGCAATGTAGCACGGGTTTGAGGCATCAGCTCCAAACTTGCGCCGCAACTTGCCAACTTGAATACGCAGATAGTGGACATCTTCCTCATGCGTCGGCCCCTACAGTTCCCGCAGTATCTGCGTCATCAATCGGCCCCAGTTGCTGGACTAGCAGAAACAGTAAGGAAAATTCTTTGCGTGCCAGTTTGCCCATGCACGCTCACCTCTCGTTGTACTAGGTCAATCCTAAGCACTCCATCATCAAAGATCGGATCATTCTCTGCACCGCGTACCCCGCAGATGCATGTCATCAGCTCTTCAACCCCGAAGGGCTTGGTCACATTGCATTCATATCAACTGGATGACGCTTGCCATTAAAAATGGTATTGTGCTCAATCCAAGAAATAGAGGTCTTTTTTGTACTTAAATTGTAATGCTTGAGACGAACTTTTTCTCGCGCTTGATCAAGTAATTCTTTAGCGTATGATGATGTTATTTTTTTGATTCATCTACTATTTAGTAAGATATAAGACATATTATCATGACGATAATCGTCAACAGACAAGATTATGAGGCATTATCCGACAAATTATCGGACGGAATGTCTTTTTATTGCATTAGGCGCCCATCTCATGCTTCGAAATATCGAGATCAAGGCCCACATCGAGAGCGTTGAGTTGCTGCTTCCAAAGGCTGCGGCTATTGCAAATGAAGGCCCAATTGAGATTCTTCAGGACGATACATTCTTCGCCTGCGAGAACGGAAGAATGAAGCTAAGAGCATTCTCAAAGGAAAAAGGCGAACTTATTTTCTATAGGCGAGCAAATCAACAGGGCCCGAAAGAATCGTTTTATCTTCGTTCACCAACGTCGTCTCCCGATACCTTGCGTGAAGCCTTGTCGCAAGCTTATGGGCAGGCGGGTCGAGTACAGAAGCTGCGTACACTGTTTATGATTGGGCGTACACGAGTGCACTTAGATCGAGTTAAACACCTGGGACACTTCCTAGAGCTGGAAGTTGTGCTTCAGGAAGGTGAGTCGGTGGGGATGGGCATTAAGGAAGCTCACAATCTCATGGCACAGCTCGGTGTCGAGCCATCTCAACTCATTGAAGGCGCTTATATTGATCTGCTTTCTCAAACAGGCGCCTACTAACCCCTTCCATCGAGAGGACGTTAAGCGACAAACCAACTAGTGAGGTACCGAATGACAACAGCCAGACCTTTTCTCATGTTTCAAAACGGCTGCGCGCAAGCCGCGTTGGATCTGTACTTCGGTACGCTTCCTGATTCCCGCATGGTACGAGTCGAGCGCTATGCTCAAGATGAGGCTGGTCCAGCTGGTTCTATTAAAGTCGCAGTGTTCACACTTTGTGGCCGATCTTCTGTCCAGTGCTGTCCACGTACTCCTCAGAATCGAAGACAATTGATTGGTCATGGTGCTCACAACTCCATCATGCAGTCACTGTCTAATTAAATATTTGAGAGACCACTACACTAGAGGGGGGGCGTGTGGGAACGGGTTCCGTGGGGACTGGCATTGGCCCGAAGAAGGTTGGTCCAGACTGCTTGCAGCAGCGCCGCAGGTGCAAGGAATTTCATTGGCCCGTCGATGCGTGCTACAAAGCGGGATAGATGGCGCGCCATTCGAGCATCCTTTGTCGCAGCGGAAAACATCAATTTTTCAATTGCATTTAAAGAAAGTCGGTTTGAGAAATCATTGATCAAAAAGCGATGCCCTGCAAACATCTTCGCATGCTGGCGCTGATAGTGACGCAGGGCGGCATCACCAACCCAATCTCGCTGCTTGGCAATAGCGGCGCCTATGTTATCTGACAGCAACGCGGCTGATTGAAACGCCCAACCACAACCTATGCCCCACATGTAGTCGATGCTCATTGCTGCGTCACCCACTAGCGCCATACCTCGCACTACCGGAGGCCGCCATAAATTAGGATAGTCTTTCACGGTTAGTACTTGATCAATCGGTTCGGCGTTCTGCAGCTGCGGTGCGTCCGGCAGGCTGCGTATCCGTTCGATCAACGCTTCCAGAGCTCTGCCACGACAGGCGTCGAGATTCTCTCGTGGGCTTATCCACGCAACGACCGCGACATCGTCGTCGTTGGGAAAAATATAAGCTGTCTCGGAGCCCGTCAACCACATCTGTGAAGTATTGCCACGACGCAGATCAACATGCCGCATGGGGGCGAAAATTGCGAAACGGCGATTCGGTGCGCTCTTGGTTTTTATCCCTGCCAGCGTTGCTAGCGGCGAGTTGCGCCCATCTGCGGCAACCAGCAGAGGCGAGCGCAGTGTGACTTGCCGGTCTTCGGACGTAAGCTTGACACCTGCAATTCTCCCCTCCTGTTCCACCAAGCCCTGTATTGACCAGCCGCTCATCATGGTGACACCTTGAGTTGCCGACGCCATAGAGCGCATGATTGGATCAAGTTTGGAGCGGCGAATATTGTAGCCATGCAGAGGTCTTCCGTCCTGATCCGATCCCAGATGATCACCCACCCACCCGTAAGGCGTGTGAATTTCAAAGCTGTTACGCACTGCGCCAGCTTCTTCTATGAGCCGGTCTATACCCAGTCGTCGCATCACCGGTACTGCCGAAGCCTGAATGAAGTGCGTACACAGGTGCTTGTAGTCGCTGGCCTGCACACGATTCTCAATCAGTGCTACCTTGAGACCCTTGCGGGCCAGCAATGTTGCCGTTGTACATCCAGCCAGACTCCCGCCCACCACCACAACGTCAAATTCATGTGTCAACATCAACATCTCCCGAATTGCTCCAGTTGTATAGGAAAAATAAGCGCGCTTTTTCTTTAGAAGCGAGCGTAATGACTCATAGTGCTTATATAGAGCTACTCTTGCAACAATTCGTCGAGACGATTAAATCGCTCTACCCACATATTCTC
>CP091134.1:2687945-2690857 GCA_021582535.1 Nitrosomonas sp. | reverse complement strand
AAGATATCCATATTTGTCCGGCAGAATACGATCGAAGATATAGTGAAGCTGATCCTGGCAACCAATCAATTGGCATATAAAGTACTCAATAGTAATTCGTTATTGATTTACCCTAATACACCGGCGAAACTGAAAGATTATCAGGAATTGGTCGTGCGCAGTTTTCAGGTTGCACATACCGATGTCAAGCAGATGGTTGCGATGGTTCGGGGCATCGTCAAAGCGAAGGATATTTATGTCAATGAACAACTTAACCTATTCATCATGCGCGATACGCTTGAAGCCATACGCTTGACTGAGCGATTAATCAGCTTGAATGATTACGCTGAACCCGAAGTCATGCTCGAAGTAACAATTCTTGATGTTACTCGTACCAATAAATTTTTATTAGGGCCTAATTTTCCTCAATCACTTCAGGCCAGTTATGCTGGCGCTGCTTCTCTTGCTCCAGCAGCAGGAGCTGCGTTTAGTTCATTTGGTTTTGACGGTCTTAAAAGTTTCGGTATGCCTGCTCAAGTGACCGTTGATTTTCTGCAAAATTTCTCAGCTGGCGATATATTGGCCAACCCGAGAATTCGGGTCAATAATAAAGAGAAAGCGAAAATTCATGTAGGCACTAAAGAACCTTTCTTCACTGCAAATGTTCAACCCGGTATCACTGCTGTCGTTACTTCAACGCCGACATTTATCGATTTGGGGGTCAAGCTCGATGTTGAGCCTCGTATTGGATTAAATGATGATGTAACTTTGAAGGTCACTTTAGAAGTAAGCTCCTTATTGGGTACAATTTCAAACGATAAAGGAGCAACCGCTCCGCGCGTGGGTACGAGAAATGCTGAAACTCTTCTTACATTAAAAGATGGAGAAACGCAAATTATAGCAGGGCTTCTGGATAATCGAGAAAGACAAGGCGTTAAAGGTCTTGCAGGACTAATCAATATTCCTGGCTTGGATCGATTGACATCCAATCAGGATATTGAAAGAACTAAGAATGAAGTGATATTACTGATCACGCCGCGTATTATTCGCAATATTCCTCGACCGACTAATTTGGAAAGTGAATACCACTTCGGTACCGCCAGCGAAGCGGGTAAATTGCCCGTTGCCATTAAAAAAACAGCAGCGCAATCCCTGTCCATCGCACCGGCTGGGTCAGGCCGCGGTGCTGCGGCTGCGATTCAGGAAGCTTTTTCTCCGCCGGCCGAAGGTCAAGAGCCGCCGCCGAATCCATTTGCCAGTGTTGCATCTTCGGCGTCCGGAACGCCTACGCTTACCCTGCAATCACCGACCAATGTGGGGCTGGGTAAAGAATTTTCTGTCAGTGTGCGGCTGGTCGGCGCAAAAGCGACGGTTAATAGTGATTTACAATTAAATTACGAAGCCAGTGCATTGGAAGCACTCGATGGTGGAGATAAATCCGGGACGCGTACTATCAAATTAGGTAAGGATCAGGCTTCCGGTCTGGCGGCGCAGCTTCGCTTCAAGGTGATCGCAGCAAACCCGGGTACAACGGAAATCAATATCCAGAATGTCAACGCGGAAGATATGGAAAATGGCCAAGCGGTCGAAGTGACGCCGCCGCCGCCGGTCAGTGTCAATATTAAATAATCCGCTTATGGCTGTATCCAGGGTTTCCGTGAAGCACAGAGGATTTACGCTGATTGAATTAATGATCGTGGTGGCAATCATGGCTATTTTAGCGACAGCCGCATTGCCATTGCGGGAGCTCATGGTGAAACGCGAGAAGGAGCAGGAGTTGCGCGTTGCATTGCGCCAGATACGAACGGCCATCGATGCCTACAAGCAGGCTACGGACGAAGGGCGTATCACCAAGAAAGCCGATGAATCGGGTTATCCGCCCCGGCTGGAGGAATTATTCATGGGGGTGCCGGATGTCAAGAGTCCGGATAAGAAGATTATTTATTTTCTGCGCCGCTTGCCCGCTGATCCCATGTTTGTCGAACTGGATGTCGCCGGTGTCTCGGCGACGCCAGCTGCGGATACCTGGGGGAAACGCAGTTATGAAAGTCCCTGGGATAGCCCCAAGGAAGGCGACGATGTTTTTGATGTGCATTCACGTTCCGAAGCCATAGGCCTGAACGGCATTCCTTACCGGGAGTGGTGATGATGAACCTATCCGGGACGCGGAAATTCAGAGGATTTACCTTAATCGAACTGCTGGTGGTGATGGCGATTATCGCGACGTTGTTAAGTATTGTCGCGCCGAAGTATTTTAATTCTATCGACAAAGCCAAAGAAGCCGTGCTACGGCAGGACTTGGGCATTATGCGCAATGCCATCGATCAATTCTATTCGGACTTTGGTAAATATCCCATTGACCTGATGGAGCTGGTCGATAAACGCTATATGCGCAGCGTACCGAAAGATCCCTTTACCGAAAGCGATAAAACCTGGATCGAAGTTCCTCCCAAGAACGAGATGGAATCAGGCGTCTATGATGTTTACAGCGGCTACTCGGGAAGAGCGCTGGATGGTTCGTACTATCAAGAATGGTAAATGATTGGAGCTTGCTCGAATTCTCACGGTGTACATGATATGCCACGGCGGGAAAGCGGTTTTGTTTATCTTTGGGCCTTGTTCGGAGTAACTCTGGCGGGGATTGTCATGGCCGGAGCAGGTCAGGTATGGCAGGTAAAAGCGCAGCGCGAGAAAGAGGCCGAATTGCTTTATGTGGGCGAGCAATTTCGTAAAGCGATTATGTCCTACTACAATACCGGTACTAAGCAATTTCCGGAAACTTTGGAGGAGTTGCTGGAGGATAAACGCACACCGGCCATCAAGCGGCATTTGCGTAAAATCTATACGGATCCGGTCACCAATACAACGGAGTGGGGCATCATTGAAGAATCTCCGCCCGGCGGTAATACAGTGTCCGGTAACAGCCCGGCAGC
>CP091134.1:2653375-2687845 GCA_021582535.1 Nitrosomonas sp. | reverse complement strand
TTAACCACACCCTTGATGAATTCAGGAGCGTTCGCTATCTGCGTTATGGCGTCATAACCTCGTATCTCTTGTACTTTAAGTATCTCTATCCCATATTCCTCACTACCTAGCCGGAACGTCAGAAATTCATTCGCCATTTGACTGGCATTCGGATTGACTGAATTAGAATTAGTAATCGCTGCTTGCTCTTGAGACATGGTATACACTCCTGATTAATAAATTATCTTGGTATAAAAATATCAACTATCCAACCGGTCTATACCATTTCTTGTTGGCATGCCAACACAAGTGCAGCAGTGTCGAGAATAAGTGCAACCTTACCATCGCCCATAATTGTCGCGCCAGAAACACCCTGTACTCTGCGATAATTACTTTCCAAGCTTTTAATCACAACCTGATGCTGTCCGATTAAATCATCCACAAACAATGCCGCTTTGTGTCCTTCGGCTTCAAGGATCACCAGAATTCCTTCATGAACTGCGGTCACATTCGGATGCAAGTTAAAAATTTCATGTAGTGCGATCACAGGTAAATATTCACCGCGAACTTGTACTACGCGCCCATGACCACTGACCGTCTTAATATCAGCAGCTGTCGGTTGCATCGATTCAATAATGTAATTGAGCGGCACAATAAACATTTGATCCCCGACCGCCACTGACAATCCATCAAGAATTGCCAGAGTTAATGGTAATCGAATAGATATGCGTGTACCCACGCCAAGTGCCGACTCAATATCAATACGCCCACCCATGCTTTGAATATTACGCTTCACAACATCCATCCCGACACCACGGCCAGATACATCGGTGACTATATCCGCGGTAGAGAAGCCCGCTTCGAAAATGAGCAACCAAACTTCTTGATCAGACATGCCATCACTGACTGGCAAACCGCGTTCCTTAGCTTTGGCGAGAATTTTTCCTCGATTCAAACCGGCACCGTCATCGCTGACTTCTATGACAATGCTACCGCCCTGGTGAAAAGCACGTAATGTAATCGTGCCTTGTGCAGGTTTACCAGCCGCAATACGCTTCTCGGCTACTTCTATGCCATGATCAAGACTATTTCTCACCAAGTGAGTTAACGGGTCGGCAATCTTCTCGATCAAGCCTTTATCGAGTTCAGTATTTTCACCGACAGTTTTCAGTTCAACACGTTTATTTAATTTCGCCGCCAAATCACGCACAACACGCGGGTATCTGCTGAATACAAAGCTAATCGGCATCATCCGGATTGACATTACAGACTCCTGCAGATCCCGCGTATTCCTTTCTAACTGACTCATGCCACTCAGCAATTTCTCAAAAATTACCGGATCAAGCTGCGACGCTGTCTGCGCCAGCATTGCCTGGGTAATCACCAACTCACCCACGAGGTTGATCATCTGATCAACTTTTTCTATGCTAACTCGTATCGATGAAGTTTCGTTGGCGGAAGCCGACGCACTTACCTTACTGGAAGGCTTATTCGTTATGTTCTGCGCTTCATTCTTATTGCTATGGGTGTTTTGCTGAGGCGTTGAGCTCAGCTGTGACTCTGAGTCATCGACATCTTTGGGTGCCGCTGGAGCTCCAGGGAAAAAACCATAACCAGGGGCAGGCGGCATATTTGCTAGTGAAAGCTCATCATCACCGGAAAATGATACTGCAGCAGAGTCTTCGTCACTAGAATAAGACTCCGCAACTTCTGTAGTGTCTGCAACACACTGGGTTGTAACCTCGATCTTTAAGTTTGCCGGATCAACAACAAAGGCCAACGTTTCCCAAACATCTTCTTCGCTACTGGCGGTCGTAAGTTTCAGTTTATGTTCTTTTCCGCCTGCTGAGGCTCCATTTTCAAGACTACCTAAGCGTTTCAAATTAGCAAATAAGTTTTCAACAGCCGCATCACCCATTCCGGAACTGGAGAACTCTATGCGATAAGTCAGTTTCGCGACATCATTCCCTGATACAGCCTCACTAATCGCAACATTAGATGATCTCTCAATATTGGTCTTTACTGGCATCGCTTCTACTTCAGTGCCAGAATCCGCCACGGCTTCAGAAGATGCTGCAACTTGTGTTTCATCACTCAGTTTTTTCAGTTCTTCACAAACTTCCGCTGCAACTGCAGGATCTGCCTCGCCTTCTCCACGATGCCCTGCCAGTTGGGCCTTGATGACATCACCGGCTCTCAAAAAAGCATCTACCATCTCACTCCGTACCGCAAGCTCTCCTTTGCGCAATCTATCCAGCAATGTCTCCAACATATGCGTCATCTCCGTCATATCTGTAAAACCAAAAGTACCAGCCCCACCCTTGATAGAATGCGCTGCACGAAATATAGCGTTCAAATCTTCCAAATCTGGCGAATTTACATCAAGCCTCAGCAGGCATGCCTCCATATCCGCAAGCAATTCTGAGGATTCTTCAAAAAATATTTCATAAAACTGTTCGAGATCTGTACTCATAGATAACCTGTTTCACGTTGAGTTGTTAGGCTAACACCCTAAAGAAGCGAGAAAATAGAAGCAGCAAATACTTAACTTTCCAAATAAAATATGCTATCAGCACCCCATTAGTCCACCTGGGGATATAAATATCTAACCAATTACTTTACCGATTACTTCCAGTAGTCTTTTCGGATCGAATGGTTTTACCAGCCAACCAGTAGCACCCGCTGCTCTACCCTTTGCTTTAATTTCATCACCGGACTCGGTCGTTAGGATCAAGATAGGAATATTTTTGTAGTGTGCCAATTTACGAAGCAGTTCCAATAATTTAAGCCCATCCATGCGTGGCATATTGATATCAGTTAGTACCAAATTAACCTGATGATAATTAGCTTTATCTAATGCATCTTGACCATCGACTGCTTGAATGACTTCATATCCGGCGCCTTTAAGCGTAAAAGCAACCATCTGCCGGATGGAAGCAGAATCATCCACTGCAAGTATCGTCTTAGCCATTTATCTCACTCCTATTGCCAATATTGTTAATTTGTTTGATAAAAATATGCACACTAAAACAGCTCAATATCGCCCATCTGCATACCTTGCTGTACAACTGGCTTTCTCTTGCTTTTAGTTCTTGCCATATTCACTGCTTTAGAAATCCCTTCATGTAGTGTGCCTAACGTATTTTTACCCGCATTTCCTTTCCAGCTTCCTTGCCGCTCAATACGTTGCAGTTCAATATTCAACGCCTCCACTTGCCGCATAGTATGCGCAAGCAATTGCGTTACTAGATCACCGAACTGTAATGAAGTAACAGCCATTTCTAGTTCCTGCTCGATCTTATCAGCAATAACCATCTGTTTTTCCAGCAACTCCAGAATGGGCTTACTCCCTTCAGGGGCAGCCATTTTTTCAATCGCCAAAACCATATCATGATGTGATTTGGTCAAATTACTGATATAGCCAAAATTAATAACCAAATTATTAACCGCATCACTTACAAGCCGGTCGACCTGATTTAATTCTCCCTTGATACTCATAAAGTATTCATCAGCTTCAGCAATACATAACACACCATCCTGCTCTATCAACACTGATTGATGTGTTACTTGGCTATCAGATTTGCCCTCAGCTGCTTGCAGCTCAGCCATAACTTTCTCCTCGTCGCTCGTCTTGATCGAAGCTATTAAACTGCCATTCAACTCAGCAAACCCGCTACTTACTATTCTCTGTTTGCTTATACTCCCAGCTCACAGAAACTAAGAAAGCTGTCTCGATAAGTACCTATCAAAGGTTTTCACTAAATCACAAAATTATTTACACTCAACAGGTTAACGACCTTAACTCGAATAACTTTAGTATCTGAAGAATAAAAAAACTACGTTATGTGCTAACCAGAAATCAGCAGCGAATGCTTTTTCTTCGATAGAGAATACTTCATATTAATTAGCCGCTTCACCAATCCGATTTGCCCATTCAATTGCTTGTATCTCGATATCAGCTAGTTCGCTTAAGCTTAAAAAACCCAATGCCGACAGAATCGATTGAATTGCAGCAATCTCCCCTTTTTCGTTGGCTTCAATGAGTTTCAATTCCTGACCTAAACGCCCTTCCCGGGTCAATAATGCCTGACTCATGTCATCCGGAATTCCCAGCTTGTCAATGATTTGTTGCATTTCAATACCCAGCAGCACATCCAGCAGCGATAGTATTCCCACCATGAATGCTCTTTCCTGGTGATTTTTGTCATGAGGACGTTCCGCCGTTGCGATTAACTCCATCAATTTCCCGCGCGCCGCTGCTGTTTGCATTAATGCATTCGACATACTATCGTCGGATTGATTGGCGGTATAAAGCAACAGCTGTATCCATCTTTGCAGTTGCTTGCGACCTAAGATCATGATTGCATGCTTGATGGAATTGATTTTTTGAGGCAATCCACTTGAAACTGAATTTACCATGCGCATCAGGTTGTAGCTCAAACCAGGCTGATGCTTAAACTCCCGCTCAAGTTCTTCGATATCACTGTCACCCATGACCAATGTCAGCAGTTTCAGCAATGAAAGTTTGCCTGGATCGGCACGTTTTACCGTCATCACTTCAGGCTTTGCGAAATAATAGCCCTGGAACATCTGGAAACCCAATTGCATGCAATATTTCTCTTGTTCCCGGCTTTCCACTTTCAGTGCCAGAAGCAATACCGGCCAGCGGTTTAATTCGGTAACCAACTTTGTGAGCGCATCTTGCTCAAGTGCGAGTACATCTACTTTCACTACACTCACCACAGGCAGCAATTGCTCCACCTTACTATTCATTTCAACAATATTGTCCAACGCAAACTGATAGCCTTTTTGCTTCAGCTCGTTACAGCGCTGCATAAATTCTGGTGTTACCGTTGCCGTTTCTTTTATTTCCAATACGACATGCTTACTAGGCAATAAACTGATAATGTCACTCATCACCAACTCAGGATTAGCGTTGATAAAACCACGCTGCTTACCCAATACATTCTGGATTCCTAACTGACAATAAGCGTTGATAATGACATTCGCCGATGCGGATAAATCATCCGTAATTCTGACCGACTCTTCAGTTTCTTCTTGTCTAAACAGTAACTCAAATGCTACAAGATTTTGATTACGATCTAGAATTGGCTGCCGCCCAAGAAAAAAACCTTCCATTTATTTCCTCGCGTTAATTTATCTTTTTTGTTTAAAAGTTTTAACTCATCGGCTGCGTTACACGTTTCTTAAGTATTTTTTATTATTCATGCACACTGTTGATCAGAGTCCCGGCTTGGCCACAGCAAAACTCTCACTCATGAGAATTTTGTCCGAGTTCGTCAAATCAATGCAGGAATAGCGCGATTTTTTCCTGTGCGTTTCGCTTGATAAAGCGCCTTATCCGCTCGGCTTATGACTGAATTTTGATGCTCGCCGAACGAACGTAGCGCGACACCGGCACTAAACGTTATCGGTAATATTTGGTTATCCGCTTGGATTGAATAATTCTTTGCTAAGTTGTTTTGTATCCGCTGAATAACAGTCAGCGCATCTTGCATCTCAACATCGGGCAACAAGATGACAAATTCTTCTCCGCCAAAACGCGCCACAATATCGGAAGGCCGAAGTGTTTCTCTGGCTACGGTAACAAAATTGATCAGCACACTATCGCCGTATTGATGGCCAAGGTTGTCGTTGATTTGTTTAAAGTTATCCAGATCAACCAGCACGACTCCCAATGATTGCGCATTCCGGTCTGCCCGGGCTGCCTCGCGCTTAAAAATATCTTCCAAGCCACGGCGATTGAATGCACCGGTCATTTGATCCGTTTGCACAAGCCCTCTTAACTGCTCCAGCTCACTCTTCAGAGATTCAATCTTTTGTTCCGCGCGCTTTACTTGCTCCTGCGCGGTAAAAACTTCATCACTAAATCTCAGTCCCCGGGTTTCTGATAACACAATGTCAAGAATCCCGATGATCTCATCCGCGTTATTTGTTTTACGAATCTGCTCGGCATATCGTTCTACTTGCTTGTAATAGTCTTCAGAATCAATCATAGGTTTCTGCTCACTTTTAATAGCATTTGTTGATTTAACCAATCTCAGCATTCTTTTTTGTTTAGTAGCTTCTTGCATGGCTATCCTCCTCAATTGACATCATTAAATGCCAGACTACGCCAGTTCGGGGGATAATTCGTTGGATTGCGAAGGAGAACCCATTCCGGTATAGACTGCCATGTCAACAACGTTAACAGAGCAGTCCGCGAATGGATTGAATGAATAAAAAGGGAAATCGGTGCTATTTACCGACAGAAAGCATAAATACTATAATTAACAGAATATTACACAACTAATCAGCGATGAGGATTTGATTCTTACCGCCTTTCTTCGCACGATATAAAGCTTCATCAGCTCGCTTGAAAACACTTTCCTGAGATTCGTCCGCTTGCAACTGTGCAACACCGGCGCTAAAAGTTATGAGTAAGCGCTTATTCTCATGCAGGAAGAACTTCTTGGTTAGATTGCGCCGGATTCTGGATAGAATCTGAACCGCTTCATCAAGACTTGTGTTCGGCAGCAAAATCACAAACTCTTCACCGCCATAGCGTGACACGACATCTTCGGGACGTGTCGTGTCCTTAACGGACTCAACCAGATAAACCAGGGCATCATCACCTACTTTGTGACCATGTGTGTCATTCAGCAGTTTGAAATTATCAATATCCAGCAACGCGAAACACAATGGCGTCTTATGGCGTATGGAACGGGAAGTCTCCCGCTCAAAAGCGGTATCCAAACCACGCCGGTTCAGTATTCCGGTCAAATGATCCTCATGAACCTTCTCGCCCATTTCCTGCAACTCGGTTTCGAGTTGATTGATTTTATCCTGCGCCAGATTCACTTCGGCACGCGCCGCCAGAAAATCATTACGGTAGTTGAGCGCGCTTTTTTGCATCTGCTTGGTTTCTTCCATGATCTGCACCAGCAGTTGATTCAGCTCTTTTATATCATCCGTTTTACTGATTATCTCGGAATATTGTTCAAGCTTCTCCTGATACCCTCCAGTCGTATCGCTGAGTTCTTCGATATTGGTGATTAGTGAAGTCACCATCTTTTTCAGTGTCAGCTTGGCTTCACTCAAGTTACGCCGGATAATTTCCTGCCTCTGTGTGATTTCTTCCAGATAATGCTCTGCTTGCTCGATGACTTGAAAATCCAGCGGCCTGGATATCGTTTCGCGTAGTTTATTGATCTGCGCGCCAACCCATTGATCTTCCGCCAGCAATTCACCCGTACTCTTCATCAGCATACTAAGCAGTTTGAGCAACCCTTGCTGCAATTTCCGGCCACTCTCACCGCGCTCATCAAACTGGCGGCAGAATTGCTTGAACTCTGCGGAAAACCGCTCCATTTCGGCCATCTCTTCAATCTTGCGGACTTGACGAGCCAGCGCTTTGGCTTCATCCGCCAGCGCAGTATCATCTACTTTTGCGGCAATAACTTGTTCTAGCACCTGAGCCAGCAACTCCAGCAATTGATCAGTGAAATGACCGACTGAATGGTTGGATTCCACGGCGGCTTGCTTGGGCTGTGCGCCTTCCTGATCCGCACCGGTTTGTGGAATCGTATCTTCGATTTCAATCGATGCATTTGACTCTTGAGGCAAAGCAGCCAATGCACCCCACGAATCGATCAACGCCTTCAGCTTATTGTGCAACTGTTTTGAATCTTTCGAGAACTTGGTCAGAACCCGGTTCACCCCTTCTTTTTTCTTCGCGGTTGTCAACGTGCCATGCTTGCTTTCCAATTGCTTTAACAGCACCTCTATTGTCTCTCCCCAAGCTGGAGCGGTATCAACGGCTGTATTCCCTGTTGACGATTCGAGGCTTGTTGAACCCGCAACTGCTGAATTGCTATTTTCTTCCGAATTACCTGAAATCTGGTTATACAATTTATGATAATTGTCAGGGGTCGGAGGAATTCTAAGCGTTGCAAGCTGCCGCAGAGTTTCACGGGCTATGATGGTTGGGTTGGAGTCTTTTAATTGCTTCATAAAATTGACCAGAATTTATTACTGTATTAGCAGCAGTTTATAGAGTTCAAAAGTATCGGCCAAGCGGCACAAATCTTGATCATGATCCGATGAGAAAGCCGGGAAAAATGGATTAAAAATTAACTTTCCGCGACAACAATGAAAAATCAGTCGACCAGTCTATTTTTAATCGCATAGCGAATGAGCTCGGAATTATTAGTTAGCTTGAGTTTTTCCAGCAAACGGGCCCGATACACGCTGACCGTCTTGGGACTCAGGAACATCTCGGCCGATATCTCCGACAATGTTTTGCCCGCGGCAATAAAACACAAGGTTTGATATTCCCGGTCGGATAACGTGGTGTGTAGGGGTTTATCGACATCCGTGTTGATGATATTCGCGAGTTCTTGCGCCACCACCGGACTCACGTACTTATCACCGGCGGCTACTTGGCGGATCGCCACTACCAGTTGAGCGGGCGCGCTTTGTTTATTGAGATAACCGGATGCACCCGCTTTCAGTGCGCGAATCGCAAATTCGTGTTCGTTATGCATACTGAGCATGAGAACAGCCAGACTTGGCCTGTCTTTCTTTATTTGCTTCAAAATTTCAATACCGTTTCTGTCCGGTAAGGAAATATCCAGTAGCATGACATCGAAATCCTGCTGCCGTGCAATTTTGATTGCTTGGAATCCCGTCTCTGCTTCACCGGTTACTTTGATGTCATCGGTTTCGCTCAGTATCTGTTTCAGACCTTGACGAACAATTGCATGATCATCAGCAATCATCACACTAATCATGAATACCTCCGGCTTCTAGAGCCGAGAAACCTTCTTTTTCTTCTTTATTGCTTCTAGCTGTACCGGCCGTTCCAGTTCACTCTCCAGTCCATTTACATGTCCAGACTGATATTCCGGGTTACCTGTCGGTATGAGGATAGTCACTTTCGTTCCTTTTCCAATGTCTCCGGATATATGAAAATTGCCCTTCAATTGCTGACAACGTTCGCGCATGCCCCGTATTCCGAATGAATCCTGTTTTTCCATATCGATATTGGTAATACCGCGGCCATTATCAATTACTTCCAACAGAACCAATCCTTCTAACTCGATGAGCTTCACTTGTATCCGGGTAGCATTGGCATGCTTGGAAATATTCGTTAGCGTTTCCTGGAAAACACGGAAAATCGCTATTGCCAAATCCGAGTCTAATGATATTTCATCATCTTCACATGAAACTTTACAGGCAATGCCGTTCCGGTCATTGAATTCTTTTGCTTGCCATTGAACAGCCGCCACAATACCGCAATCCAGAATACCCGGACGCAAATCAAGAGAAATCCGCCGGGTGCTATCAATCACCCGATCCACAAGCGATTCGATCGATTTTGCTTTCTGTTGATAGAATTCCTGCGTTCTGGCCGTTGAGTCCATACAGGGAAACAACTCACATTTAATGGCGGTTAATGTGCCACCGATATCGTCATGAATTTCGCGCGCAATACGCGCACGCTCTTGTTCCTTGACTCTTTGCAAATAAGATGATAATTCCGCCAGTTGTTCGCGGGAGCGCGCGATTTCTCTTTCCGCCAGCTTATTGCGCGTAATGTTAATCATGATGCCATCCCAGAGTGTTGCATTATCCGCCACTCTTCTAGGTGTCGCCCGCAGGCTGATCCATTTGATATCACTATCACCTTTCACCTGAATACAACCTTCCCAGTTCCAGGTTGATAGCTGCTCTGCAGAGGTAATCATTAACTGCTGATAAGTTTTTTTGTCTTCCTGCAAGATCAATTCCGGAAACAGTTCCGGTCTATCCATCAGCATCTGGGGCGACAATCCCAATAATGTCTCACTGGCATCACTTACATAAGGAAAGCTTGCCTGATGATTACCCGATAATAAAAATTGAAACACCACCCCGGGAAGATTGGAGGTAATCACTTGAAAAAGCGCTTCGCTCTTTTGTAACGCAGTCTGTGTGGTGATAAAACGCTGATAATTCTCAACTTCATGCAAGCTGCGCCGGATTGCCGGCACCAATCGGGCCAGATTTGATTTCATCATGAAGTCATAAGCACCCAAGGCCATAATATGTTCGGCTGCTTCCTCGCCTACGTGACTGGATATGATAATCAGCGGTATATCGAGCTCTTTGCTTTTTATGACTTGCAACACTTCCTGAGCACTCAGTCGAGGTAAATCATAATCCGATAGCACCACATTCCAATCCCGGGTCATCAGGGCATCATGCAAAGCTTCCGCCGTACTGACACACAGGCAGTCGGTCTTAAAACCGCCTTGCGAAAGTATTTGCAATACCCGATCGATATCCTTCTCGGAATCTTCGACCATCAGTATGTTCAGTTTCTCTTCATTAATCATCTCAGCATATTACCGGTTGAAGTCGATATAACATATAACTTCTCTTAACTTGTCAAATTAACCGACTGAATATATTCCCAATTTTACAAGATAATTTTACGAGAAAAAATCATTTTATACCATGAATAGCTCATATTAACCAATCAATTGGACAAAAACCATGAAAGTAAAATCCTAAACTTTTCAAAATGATTTCCGATAACTGCATCAACGGTGGTTACACACCCTCTTGGATTGCAGGGCAGCCAACGTCGTAAATGGCAATTATGCCAAAACAAATAGTTATCAAAAAGGAGAACCCAAATGCCACAAATCATTAACTCTAATGTAGCCTCATTAAATGCACAACGTAACTTAAATACTTCACAAACCGCCCTAAACACATCATTGACACGCTTATCATCCGGTTTACGTATCAATAGCGCCAAAGACGATGCTGCAGGTCTGGCGATTTCGGAACGGATGACTTCACAAATTCGCGGTTTAAACCAAGCTGTACGTAACGCAAACGATGGCATCTCTCTATCGCAAACCGCCGAAGGTGCACTGGGCGAAATCGGCAACAACTTGCAACGTATTCGCGAACTGGCAGTACAGTCCGCTAATGCAACCAATAGTGCCAGTGATCGCGCCTCACTACAAGCCGAAGCCGCTCAATTAAGTGCTGAGGTAACCCGTGTCGCCAGTCAGACTCAATTTAACGGTCTGAACTTGCTGGATGGCTCTTTCCTTAACCAAAGCTTCCAGGTTGGCGCTAATGCAAACCAAACCATTAATATTTCTTCGATCTCGGATGCACGCGCCACTGCATTGGGCAGTCATATATTGACTACCAATGGAACTGCTGTAAATACAACAACTGCGGCTGGTGCCGATAACTCAGCGGGTAATGGCGTTACGGTTGAAGCCGCTTTGGTGCTTTCCAATAATAAAGGAGCCACAGGCAATATTGGTTACGCAGTAGGATCTGACGCAAAAGCGATAGCCGCTGCCATTAACGCTTCTGCTTCCAGCATAGGTATTACGGCAACGGCCACCAATAGCGCGACATTAGGCAGTATTGCTTCCGCTGGTACAGTATCTTTCGATTTAAACGGCAATACTGTATCCGCCACGGTTACTGACACCTCGGATCTAAGTGGTTTAGCTTCCGCTATCAATGGATTGCAATCGTTAACTGGTGTTACCGCTTCATTTGCATCTCCTACTAACAAATCAGTTATTACACTGACGACAGCTGATGGTAGAGATATAGGAATCCAGGACTTTAATAATACTGGCGCGACAAAAACAGCCAATGTCGTTGCCGGCGCAACCACAACCACATTAACAGGCGGTGCAGCAACCGACTCTACGATTGCTACAGGTACTGTCGAACTCGCTAGTGCTGGTGGTCAAATATCCGTCAGCGGTGGAAATGCTGATGTATTCGGTGCCACTTCCAGTTCTTTTAACTCTGTTGCCACGTTGGATATCTCTACCGGAACCAACGCACAGACAGCAATTAAAACATTGGATGAAGCTTTAAAAGCCATCAATAGCTCACGCGGTGATTTGGGTGCAATTCAGAATCGTTTCAGTTCGACCATTGCAAACCTGCAAACAGCGTCGGAAAATCTTTCTGCTTCTCGCAGCCGGATTCAAGATGCTGACTTTGCCGCAGAATCTGCCAACCTAACGCGCGGACAAATTCTGCAACAAGCTGGTGTAGCGATTCTGGCGCAAGCAAATTCACTACCCAATAACGTTTTATCACTATTACGTTAAACAGATCTTAACAGATGATATTTCGTATTAAATAAAGCTGATAGAACGCGGAATTCAAGAAATATTCCGCGTTTCTCTCAACTTTAAGGAGTTACAACATGACTATCAATCAAATAAATACTATCGGCGCACTCCCACCGTCTTCGCCACCGCTATCGACATCTCGAAAATTATCCATATCTAATGCGGATGTAGTTGCATCACCCGTTTCAACCGCGGGTCCCAAAGTTAATAATAGCCCGAAATCCGAAGATCAAGTTAAACAAGCCGTTCAAAAAATTCAAGGCACTGTGGATAATCTGGCACACAACTTGCGATTCTCAATTGATGAGGATACTGGGAAAACAATTATTAAAGTAATGGATGTGCATACCGAAGAAGTTATCCGCCAGATCCCATCAGAAGAAGCTGTTGAAATAGCCCGCACCTTAGACAAAGTCCAAGGATTGTTATTCAACGGAAAAGCATAATTACAATCATATTGGATAGAGTTCAGAAATGCTTTCATCTCCAGGAATTGGATCAGGCCTAGATGTCAATGGCATAGTCAGTCAGCTAATGAAGGCGGAAAGCCAGCCACTTACCGCTCTCGATGCCAAAGAAGCTAAACAGCAAACCCGGTTAACCGCTTTTGGTACTCTGAAGGGAGCATTATCGTCATTTCAAAGCAACCTTGTGGCACTGTCCGATCCGGCAAAATTTACCGCCGTAACGGCTAATTTTTCTGATACAACATTGGCCAGTGCAAGCGCATCATCGTCAGCAGTTACAGGAAGTCATTCTGTAGAAATCCAAACACTCGCTCAAGCTCAAAAATTAAAATCGGCTAACTTTACAAACACCAGCGCCGCGGTCGGCAGCGGCACTTTAACGATACAATTTGGCACATACAATAGCGGCGCATTCACGCTCAATCCGGATAAAGCCGCACAGTCTATCGTCATTTCTCCAAGCAATTCATCGCTATCCGGTATTCGTGATGCAATTAATCAAGCCAATGCTGGAGTAACCGCCAGTATAGTCAATGATGGAACAGGCAATCGCTTAGTTGTTGCATCTCAAGATACTGGTTTAAGTAATGCTCTGAAAATAACTGCGACTGATACCGATGGGAACAACACTGACAATGCCGGACTCTCCCAGCTTGTTTATGATGCATCGACTGGTGGCACGACCAACCTGACTCAAACGATGGCTGCCAGCAATGCCACACTGGTTATCGATGGTATCTCAATCAGCAAAGCGTCAAACAATATCACGGATGCTATTGAGGGCGTCACATTAAATTTATTAAAAGCAAATCCTGGCACCACATCTACCTTAAATTTATCGCGAGATACAGCGGGCATCCAGAATGTTGTGTCATCATTCGTAAAATCCTTTAATGATTTAAATAAGACGATTGTTGGTCTCTCGAAATATGATGCAGCAACAAAGCAAGCATCAATCTTAACCGGGGATTCAACAGTTAGATCAATTCAAACACGAATACGTAGTGCAATTTCCGATCCATTGACTACTGCGGGTGGAGGTTTAAGTATGTTGTCGGAAGTGGGAATTTCCTTCCAATCCGATGGAACATTGCAATTTGATTCATCTAAACTGTCAAACGTGCTGAGTGATCCAACCAAAGATATCTCAACATTATTCGCTTCCGTTGGAAAAACCAGTGATAGCCTCGTATCATTTACCAGTGCCACATCCGATACAGTCAATGGAAAGTACTCGCTGAATATCAGCCGCGTTGCAACACAGGGGACCACTATAGGCGATACTGCCGCTGCATTAACCATCAATGCTGGAATCAATGATTCGCTAAATCTTACTGTCGATGGTGTAAATGCCAACATAAAACTTGCCTCCGGTACCTATACAGCAACTTCTCTTGCAGCTGAAATTCAATCAAAGATTAACGGTGCTTCAGCACTTTCTTCCGCTGGAATTAAAGTTGCAGTTAGCGAGTCTGCAGGAAAATTAGCTATCACTTCGAACCGCTATGGTTCTGCTTCAGCCGTATCGATCACCGGTGGAAATGGTAAATCGGATTTATTCGGCACTCCCGTTGAAACCGCAGGAGTAGACGTAGCGGGCACAATCAATGGCATTGCCGCAACAGGTTCTGGCCAAACATTAACCGGTACCGGAGAGAGCAACGGACTCGTTCTCAATGTAACCGGAAGCAGCACGGGTGATAGAGGAGAAATAGATTTTGCGCAAGGCTTTGCAGCAAAATTAAATACATTGGTAGGTGACATGTTGGATGGTCAGCTGATTGACAGCCGCATTGATGGCATTAACTCCTCTATCAAAGATATAGGATCGCAGAGAGACGCTCTAAATCAGCGCCTTGCTGATACAGAGAAACGAATACGCGCCCAATTTACTGCACTGGATACAACCATTGCCAGCATGACGCAAACCAGCAATTTCTTACAACAACAACTATCCAAGTTACCAACATCAGGATAATTAACAACCAGTCTCGTCAATAGACTCTTTAAAAATAAAGGAGTACAAAATGTATACAGCCATGAATAGTGCGATATCCGCTTACCAACGCGTTGGTGTTGAAACAGGAATTGAAGCAGCCGATCCGCATAAGCTCATTTTGATGTTATTTGAAGGTGCACAAGAGGCTTTGGCAAAAGCCAAAATGCACATGCACCACAATGAAATTGCCGAGAAAGGACAGATGATCTCAAAAGCTATCATGATCATTGATCACGGCCTGAAAGCAAGCTTGGATATGAATGCCGGTGGTGATCTGGCAGTTAAGCTCCAAGCGCTCTACGACTACATGGCATATCGACTTTTGGTTGCCAATATCCAGAACAATCTTGAAATTGTCAACGAGGTCAGCAAATTGCTATCTGAATTGCATGGCGCTTGGAAAGAAATTGGACAAACCGGTGAAACACAAACTGCAATCAAAGCAGTCGCAGTCTAGCTCACAATTCTGTAATAAAAATAAGGGTACAAAGATAAATGGATAGTGTACAAACACTGAAAACATATGATGCTATTTTAGTAACGACTGGAAAAATGCTGGCAGCAGCTCAAAATAGCGAGTGGGATCAATTAATACAATTGGAACAGGAATGCAGGCAGTTAACCGAGGTACTTATTAAAAACGATCAAGAACCCATATTAGATGAAGAATTACTTCAAAAGAAAGTAAAAATTATCCATCAAATATTGGCTGATGATGCGCAAATCAGAGCAATCACAGAACCATGGATGATGAAACTGCAAGATATGCTATACACGAATAGCCGTACACGCGATCTTCAGCTCGCTTATCAACCCGTTAGCAATCTATAAAACACATTAGAAACAATATGTCACACTCAGAATTCTTCCAATTCATTATTTAGATTGAAGATGAGTTGTCGTGATTCCAACCATAATTAAAACAGATGTAGCCGCAATTTCAAATCAAATCAAGCCAACCGCTCCCGTTACGCCTGTAACGGCGATACTCGATTCACAAACCTCTCCCGCAGAGTTCATACAAGGTCAAAAGTATCAAGCGCTCGTTGAATCCCGCTTATTAAATGGTGATTCACGGGTATTGGTTGCAGGCAGATCATTACAAATGCGCTTGCCTGAAAATTTTCAACCGGGCAACAAACTGCAGCTCGTTTTCATTTCGAATGAGCCGAAGCTTGAGTTTCTGGCTCTGACCGATACACCGTCAGATAGTGAAACAAATAATACATCCATAAGTACCACCGGACGTTTCTTGGGAGCGCTAATGCAAAACATCCTAAGTCAAACATCTGCAAACGCACCGAATACTCCAACCACGCAATCACTCAGCAGCTCCGCCCCTATCCTGACCAGTACACCAATAAATAGCACTGATTTACCCAGCTTATTACAAAAAGCAATTGTTCAAAGTGGTTTATTCTATGAATCACACCAAGCGCAATGGGTTAATGGAGAAAATACACTTGAAAACTTGCAGCAAGAACCTCAAGGAAAATTAATGCTGGTAGCGGCTGATTTGTCTACTGCCAAAGCGGCTATACAAGCTTCGGTAAGTCCGGAGATGCCGGTGCACGCCCAGGCGATCCCGCTGGTACAACAACAGCTGACCACTCTGGAAACCGGTCATCTGCTTTGGCGAGGCGAAGTCTGGCAAGGGCAGTCGATGGAATGGGATATTTATGAACAGTCCGCGGACGAAAAGGCACAAGAAAATGAGCTCGATCAAGCCGCGCAATGGCGTACACAGCTTCGCTTATCGATGCCGCAGCTGGGTGATATTACCGCCAGCATTGCGCTGAATGCAAATGGCATCAGCATCAAGCTGAACGCTTCGCAGCAAGAAACTGCCGGTTTATTGAAGGGTAATCAATTACCGCTCGCCACCGGCATGCAATCCGCAGGGTTAAATATTCGCGCAGTAGAGATCGAGTATGATGGAAAATGAGTCTTACCTTACTGCGGTTGCACTCGCTTATCGCGAAGGGCAAGCTGCCCCTAGAGTAGTTGCCAAAGGCCGCGGTCTCATTGCCCAAGAGATTATTAAACGCGCCAAAGAAAGCGGAATTTATGTGCACGAATCGAGTGAATTGGTCGCGCTGCTCATGCAAGTCAACCTTGACGATCGAATTCCACCCCAGCTTTACCTCGCTGTCGCGGAATTATTAGCATGGCTTTACAAACTGGAGCAGGGCAAAACAACCTCAACCGCAAATAGCCTGAACAAAAAGATTACACAGAAAATTCTGGAGAACCAATAATGTTGCATACATCCGATCAAATCACCGAAGAACCAACCATCTTTGCTCCCACTCAATTCTCTCGAGAAGAAACGAGTGAGAATTTCCGCATCCATTCGGAAATCGATATTCTTTTTATTCTGCGCGGAATTATGCAAACAAATTCATTAATCACCCTCTATCCCGATTACGCCAGTGATTTTATTTTGACTTCAATCCTCGCAATCGATACGAATAAAAAAGAAATGGTGATTGATTACGGCATTGATGACAAACATTGCCAAAAAGCATTGCATTCCAAAGCATTGGTCTTTGTAACCACGCAAAATAGAGTAAAAATAGAATTTGTTTGCGATCAAATCAGAAAAATTCAGTATGACGGTAAAGATGCTTTTGCGGTCAACATTCCTAAGTCATTGTTACGCATACAAAGAAGAAATCATTTCCGGATCACCACTCCCATCGCCAAACCGCTTAAATGCGTCATTCCAATTCCAGGAAAAGACGCATCCGCAAAAGCTGAAGTGGCATTACTCGACATCAGCTGCGGCGGAATCGCCGTGATTGATCACCATCCAATCATTAATTTTGATCCAGGCATGATCTACAGCGATTGCGTAATCGCTCTTGCGGAAATCGGGACCATCACAGTCACCATTCAGGTAAAAAATACCTATGAAATCACGTTGCGTAACGGACAGAACTGTATGCGCGCAGGGTGTCAATTCATTGAGCTGGCAGCCAGCATGGAAGCGATGATTCAACGCTATATCATCAAGCAGGAGCAGATAAGAAAAATCAAATAACCGCTCGGAAAACAATTTGTAACGCCGGAATACGCCAGTCAGTTTTGCTATAAATACCGCTCCAGTTGTCTTCCGTACATAATAACGATTACCCCGATCAAACAGATACCTACTCCAATCCAGTCCGTCATTGCCGGGCGGATCGCATCGACCGCCCACAACCACACCAGCGCCACACAAATATAAACACCGCCATAAGCGGCATAAACACGGCCAGCCGCCTGCGGATGCAGTGTCAACAACCAAACAAATATCACCAAGCTGACCGCTGCGGGAAAAAGCAGCCAGAACGGCTTGCCTCCTTTTAAATAGAGGTACGGCAGATAACAGCCGATTATCTCAGCGAGTGCGGTAACGACGAATAAACCCAGTGTTTTCAGAATTTCCATAATTTGATTTTGCGGATTTGATTTTGCGGCTTTAGTATCGTGTATATTATGCCCTCATACTATCATTTAAGGATCCATCACCATGACTCAAGACGCAATTTCATGCGATCTTCATGATTTTGTGGAGGTTGCTTGCATGTACGGCTACCGGCTGAAACTCATCTTAAAAAACGATCAAATTATCGAAGGAAAAGCCATCGATATTGTCAATTCACCCGAGAAAAATGAATGCCTGGTGATCGATAGCGATACACGGCAGCAAATCGAATTAATCCATCTCGCCAAAATGGAAGTGCTAACACCCAATGCCAAATTCAGCGAAGTTATTTTCCCGTAAATCTTACCAAAGCGTGATCGCAACATAGCATTCATGATAGTTTCTCCCGGTCATCCGCCCCAGTGCGTTTAAGTTCTCATGTCGTTTATAGCATCCCGGCTCATCCATTGGCATAACGACCATGGCCGTCACCACTTGCCTTGGCAACGGAATCGCGATCCCTATGCGATTTGGCTATCTGAAATCATGTTGCAGCAAACGCAAGTCAATACGGTCATTCCTTATTATGCCCGGTTTATGCAAGCATTCCCGGCCGTTGCAAGTCTGGCGCAAGCACCGCTCGATGCGGTATTGGCTTTGTGGAGCGGGCTTGGTTACTACTCCCGCGCACGCAACCTGCACCGGACGGCCGAAAGGATCATGCAAGATCATCAAGGACAATTCCCAGCCAGCCGGTTAGCCATTCAGCAACTGCCGGGAATCGGGCGGTCCACCGCCGCCGCTATCGCCGTTTTTGCTTTCGGCCAGCGCGAAGCGATCCTGGATGGCAACGTTAAGCGAATCTTGACGCGTTATTTCGGCATCAGCGGTTATCCGGGAGAAACCAAGGTGCAGAGCCTGCTGTGGGAGAAAGCGGAAGCATCACTGCCCGTTGACCACAGCGACGGCGCAATTGAAATCTATACCCAGGCGCTCATGGACCTGGGCGCCACCGTCTGCATACGCAAAACTCCGCGCTGTGAAGCGTGCCCGCTGCAATCGCAGTGCGTTGCATTCCAGGAACAACGCGTGGATCAATTGCCTTCCGCCAAACCCCGTAAGGCGCTGCCACAAAAAGAAACCGTATTTTTATTGCTGATGCGGCAGCAAAAATTGCTTTTGCAAAAAAGAGCTTCTTCGGGTATCTGGGGCGCATTATGGTGCCCGCCGGAAATCGAAACCGGTACCGATGCGGTTCATTATTGCCAGCATCAGCTCGGCATCAAAGTTCATTCGCCGCTTGAGTTACCTGTTCTGGATCATCAATTTACGCACTTCAAGTTACGCATTCATCCGCGCTTGCTGCATGTTGTGTCGGATTCCGCGATTACAAAACCGGAATCGATCTGGATCAACCCCGCTGATGCGCTTGAACAAGGTATTCCGGCGCCGGTCAGAAAACTGTTAAAACAAAACTTTGTGTCTGATCACCCAACAGCGGATATTTAGATCAAGGATTATGGACAATTTACCGGAATGGAAAAAACAGCAGCGCAAGCAATTAATCGCCGCCCGCGAAGCCATACCGGCAGAAATCCACCAGCAATGGAGCCAGGCCATTACCGGCTTTCTCAAGCAAGGTTTGCCGCAGCCGCAAGAAATGATCATCGGGATTTATTGGCCATTTCGTGGCGAATACGATCCGCGCCCGATCACTCAGTATTGTTTGCAGCAGGGCGCCATCCTGGCTTTGCCGGAAATAACCGGTAAAAACGAGCCGCTTTGTTTCCGCGCATGGTCGCCGGATACACCGATGAAAAACGGCGCTTACGGTATTCCGGTCCCGCTGGAAACTCCGATTGTCCGGTTGGATGCCTTGATTATACCGATGGTCGGGTTTGATCAGCATGGTTACCGGTTAGGTTACGGCAGCGGCTATTTTGACCGTACCTTGGCTACTTACGAACGCCAGCCGCTGACCATCGGTGTGGCTTTTGAGCTGCAACGGCTCGACAGTATTTATCCGCAGACACACGATATCTCGATGCATTATGTGGTAACCGAAGCAGGAATTTTTCGCACCAAGGATCATCACCTAATACCTGCGTCGATACTGCAAAATACTTCTGAGTAACAACCGGCGAATAAAACGAGCGTCAATTATCCGTTCCCCAGCGCGCGATCAGATCATGCTTGACACCCAGATGATCCAGAATGCGGGCCACGACAAAATCCGTCAAATCCTGCACCGTTTGCGGATGATGATAAAAACCGGGATTGGCTGGTAAAATAACCGCGCCGCTTCGCGCCAGCTTGAGCATATTTTCCAGATGAATGACGGAAAATGGCGTTTCCCGCGGGACGATAATAAGCGGCCGGTGTTCCTTTAACATGACATCGGCTGCGCGTTCGATTAAATTCTGACTCAAACCGGCAGCGACCGCAGCCAGGGTACCCATGGTGCAAGGACAGATCACCATCGCATCGGCCGGATTAGAACCGGAAGCAACCGGCGCAAACCATTCCTCACGCCCGAACACTCGCAACTGCCCATCCGGCACCTGGTACTGGTGGTTAAAGAAAACTTCCGTTTCCTTGGCGCTGGAAGGCAGCGCCAGATTCATTTCCTGTTGCGCAACAATCTGAGCTACTTTGGAATACAGCAGGTAGACTTGTTTACCTTCCCGCAACAGCATTTCCAGCAAGCGAATACCGTACGGCATGCCCGATGCGCCCGTCAACGCCAAGGTAATTGTTTGAGGATTGTTCATCACATCCGTGTTGACTTGGAGGTCACTCCCGGAAAGGCCGAGAAAAATAAATGCGCCAGAATCAATCCGCGCCGGGATTAATTCTTATCGATTAATTCGTTATTCATCTCACGTTCGTGGCGTTCAATGAATTCCTTCGTGCCATCGATGCCGCGCAATTGCAGCACATAATTCCGTACTGCTGCTTCCACCAGAACGGCCAGATTGCGGCCAGCCGCGACGGGAATAACAACCTTGCGGATATCGACACTCATAATGTTTTCGGTGAGATCGCTGATCGGCAAACGCTCCAGCTGACCTGAGCTGGATCCGCCGCTATTTTGCAAATGCACGATCAATTTCATGTTTTTGCGGCGCCGCACCGCCGTTTCACCGAAAATGGTACGGATGTTCAACATACCCAGACCGCGCACTTCCAGATAATCCCGCAACATCGGCGGACAGCGGCCTTCCAATGTCTCCGGTGCGATACGCCGTAATTCCACTACATCATCGGCAACCAAACCATGACCGCGGCTGATCAATTCCAGCGCCAGTTCGCTTTTACCGACCCCGCTCTCGCCGGTGATCATCACGCCCATGCCGAGCACATCCAGAAGCACGCCATGCAAACTGCACGACGGCGCCAACGCGGTGCTCAGATAGGTGCGGATCAGCCAGATCACTTCCAGACCGGGAAAAGGCGAATGCAGCAACGGAATATTGTTTGCGCTCGCCATATTAAAGATCGGCGGCGGTACTTCGGCATTGTCTGCAACGATGATGCAGGCCAGATTAATCTGCGTGAGCTGATTGATCTTTTTCTCCAGCGAAGCGGCTTCCAGCTTGTTCAGATAATGAATTTCATCGCTGCTGATGACTTGAATCCAATCGGGATGAATGAAATTCAAATGGCCGATCATACCTTGACCCGATTGCGCGATTTCCTCATCGCTGAGCTCAATGGCGGCGCCGGCCTGACCGGTGATCCAGGTCAGTTTGAGTTTGTCTTTTTTATCCTCGAAAAGCTGTGCAATACTAATTCGCGACATTGGGTTCCCAGTCGGTAATGAGCTTATGGATTCCGGCGGCATCCTTGCATTTCAGGATGCTGTCACGAAACTGCTTATCACTGAACATTTGCGCCAGCTCGCTTAGAATCTGCAAATGCTTGTCAGTGGCTTTTTCCGGAACCAGCAGAATACAGGCAATATTGACGGGCTGGCCATCCGGCGCGTCAAACGGTATCGCTTCCTTCATGGTCACCAGCGCAGCGATCGCTTCGCGCAATCCCTTGATCCGGCCATGCGGGATGGCGACACCTTGCCCTAATCCGGTTGAACCGAGTTTTTCACGCGCAAACAGGCTATCGAAAACCTGGCTGCGCGCAATTTGATTGGTATTTTCAAATAACAATCCGGCTTGTTCAAAAACACGTTTTTTGCTGCTGACATCCAGATCGACAATGACATTCGTCAATGGCAGCAATTGCGAAATTTGATTCATGGAAAATGGAATACTTTCTTCTAAATGATAATGCCGCAGATCATGCTGAAACCGCATGATGCCGCAGCATCTTATTGTTCAAGATCTTGATCTTTCAGTGCGCCGTGATTGCGCCGTTCAAGATTCTTTTCCTTGTGTTTGAGGATTTGCCGGTCCAGTTTGTCGACCAGGCTATCAATCGATGCGTACATATCTTCGCTGTCGGTTTCGACAAAAATATCTTTACCGCGTATATGAACGTTAGCCTCGGCTTTCTGTTTCAGCTTTTCAACCGAGAGAATGACGCTGACGTCAATGACATGATCAAAATGACGGGTAATTTTACTGATCTTTGAAGTGACATAGTCACGCATAGCATCCGTAATTTCGACATGGTTACCGGTAAGTTTAAGGTTCATTATCCTTCCTCTAATCTGATTAAAATGATTTGCGAAGATTAGCTGCCGGAATCTGTAACGATTCGCGATACTTCGCAATGGTTCGACGCGCAACAACAATACCCTGTTGCTCAAGAATACTTGAAATTTTATTATCGCTCAGCGGCTTCCTTGGATTTTCTTCCTGCACCAATTGTTTGATCAACGCACGAATCGCCGTGGCTGAACAAGCGCCGCCTGAATCCGTGGCAACGTGGCTGCCAAAAAAATATTTGAGCTCAAAAATACCCCGCGGAGTATACATAAATTTTTGTGTCGTTACCCGTGATACTGTGGACTCATGCAGATCCAAAGTTTCCGCAATCTCGCGCAGCACCAGCGGACGCATCGCAATTGCACCGTGTTCAAAAAATTGCTGCTGCCGCTCCACGATGGCATTGGCCACTTTCAGAATGGTATTGAAGCGTTGTTGTATATTTTTTATTAACCATTTGGCTTCATTCAACTGACTGACCAAGTGACGCGCGGAATGATGCTCCTGTTTGAGTATGTTAGCATAGAGATGGTTTATATTCAGGCGCGGAATCGCATTCGCATTAAGATGCGCAACCCATACGCCGCCTCTTTTCGTCACCGTAATATCGGGCACAATATAGCGTTCGTTGTAAGAACCAAATTGCGCACCAGGCTTAGGATTCAAACTGGTAATCAGTTTGTTGACAGCACGCAGGCTCTCATCATCACAGGCCAACAGCTTTTTTATTTGGCCGAAATCATGAGAAGCCAGAATATCCAGATAATCCCGCACCACCTTGATCGCTTGGTCACGATGACCGGCGTTATCGGGCATCGCCTGCAGCTGCAATAGCAGGCATTCCTGCAAATTGCGCGCGCCCACACCCGCGGGATCAAAATGCTGCAAACGTTGCAGCGCACGCTGCAAGTCATCGAAGCCGATGTTCAATTCCACGGGCAGCAGAGTCATCAACTCGTCCAAGTCTTGTAACAGATAACCATCATCGTCCAGACTGTCGATCAGAAGACCGATGATTATTTTTTCACGCTCGGAAATCTGACTCAGACAGGTTTGAAAATTCAAGTGTTCCCGCAAACTTAACGGCTTGTCAGGTATCTGCGGTCCATCCTGATCATCATCTTCAGGAGCACCATAAGAGACTGCATTTTCCTGCTGCCATTCCGGATCGTGCTCAAAATCCTCTTCCTGCTCCGCTTTGACTTCGGCCGATTCGGCTTCTGCTGGGACATCATCAGAATCTGCTGATCCGGAAGCGGTTTCCGGGTTATCGGATGAGACAACCGCCGGCGGGGCGTTCCACTCCTCCCCCAATTCCAGCAATGGATTCTCTTGCACCATTCTCTCAATTTCTTGATTCAGTTCAACGGTGGATAACTGCAACAGCCGGATAGATTGCTGCAATTGAGGAGTCAGTCTGAGTTGCTGCGATACCTTTAATTGGAGTGTCGGCTTCATAATCCTGAGAAAACAATAATCGCCAATCGATTCAGTTGCAGTCCGCCCGGAACGCTATAGCCGGAAGTGTTCCCCCAAATAGACTTCTCTAACTTTTTCATTATTGATGATCTCTTCAGGTTTACCTTGAGCCAGCACGTGGCCTTCGCTGATGATATAAGCTCTGTCACAGATTCCTAAAGTCTCGCGCACATTATGGTCGGTAATGAGAACACCGATCCCTCTTTCCTTTAGAAAGGAAATCACTTTCTGAATATCAATGACAGCAATCGGATCAACACCGGCAAACGGTTCATCCAACAGAATAAACCGCGGCTGGGACGCCAATGCACGCGCTATTTCAACACGGCGGCGTTCACCTCCGGACAGACTGATTGCGGCATTATCGCGCAAATGACTGATGTGCAAATCGTGTAATAAGTCATCTAAATACCGCTGTTTCGCGTCTTCATCGAAAGGCTGCAACTCCAGGATCGCCAGAATATTCTCTTCAACGGTCAAGCGCCGGAAAATGGAAGCTTCTTGCGGCAGGTAACTTAATCCGAGTTTTGCGCGCTGGTGAATCGCCATCTGACCTAAATTCTGATCGTTCAGATAGATTCCGCCGCCATCCAGCGGCACCAACCCGACAATCATGTAAAAACAGGTCGTTTTACCGGCGCCATTGGGGCCCAGTAAGCCAATTACCTCACCGCTGCCCAGTGAAAAAGACACGTCCTGCACAACCGTGCGTGATTTATAGCGTTTTTTTAAATTATTCGCTTTCAACTCACTCATTTTATGAGATTTCTTCCACTCTTTGATCGGTGACTTATTCTTCGGGTTTGTTTTTAGGCTGGATAGTGATACGTACCCGCTTATCCGGGCCGCTTTCAACGCCGCGCTCTTTACTGCCGACAACCTTAAAAAACTCGGTGTTCATGTCATAGGAAATATAGTCTCCCTGCACTTCATCGGAACCGCGCTTCAGCCGCGCTTGCCGGAACAATTCGATCTTGTCCGCTTTACTATCGTATTCCGCCCGTTCGCTCCATCCCTCGACGTATTCATTCATACGATCGCGTTTCTGCCGGAAACTCACCAAGTCTCCCGTTGCGGTGGCATGCCGGAATCCTTGCGAATCCTCCTTCATCACCACTTTATCGGCCAGTATGCGCATCGTTCCTTGCGTCAGCACGACATTTCCGGTGAATGTGCTAATCCGGCTGCCCTCCTTACGATTCACATCCTCCACCGTGGCGTGATCCGCTTCCAGGTGAATCGGTTTCTCACGATCGGCCCGCTCAGCCGCGGCCGGTTGGATAAAAAATAAACTAGCAAAACCAATAACGAACAGTATCTTCATATTTTATTCAATTACTTCTTATTGACTGCCTTCACATTGGAGAGGAGCTGTACCATCCCGGTGCGGTTATTGAACTCCAGCCCATTCGCATTGACCGTGGTTTTAAATCTTGAAATGGTTACGGCCTGATCTGACTTAATCAAACTTTCATCCGGAATAAGATGCAAGAAATTAGTCGCTAAAGTAATCTTGCTCTTATCATCATCCGCTCCTCTGATGGCCGTCACATCTCCGGTTAAATAAATATCCTTACCTTTACTGATTATCACCGCCCGATCCGCAAACAAGCGCATCAACGGTTTTTCCGGCTCGGTGTTGATAAAATTGATTTGCTCCAATTCCGTAACCTTATCATCAAGATAATGAAATAATTTTTGCGCGGTGAATTTACGCTGAATTGCATGCTCGTATTCCATCCGGACGCCGGATAAATTCTCCGCAATATAATCCGGATTGCGATACAAATCATCATCCTTAATTTGTTCCGGCGGCCGGGTCAGACGATCCAGCCAGAAGGTCAAAAAGATCAACAAGACCATGAGGATCAAAGGAGATCTGATATGTAGGCGAGCACTCATCTGGAAATTTATTCGTTTTTTAACTGCGGCAATGTGGAACCGGCCGGACACTGCCGCTTAACATTTTCACTTTTATGAATTATAACAGAACACTAATTCTCATTTTATGAATCGATTCTGACTGTGGTCCTTTAAGGAAGCGCTGATTAATTCAACGAACGAGATGAAGTGCGAGGCGCACGGAACGCAACAACCGAGACATATCAGTCTGATAGGCGAGGCAGTGAGTACCGCACAACGAAGCAATTCACTCGTGCAGTCAATTAATCAGCGCTTCCTTAAATTTCAGCTTGAATCTATATCTTAAAGTAGAGTAATGTGCATCATTCAATCAACAAATTGGGAAGAATAGGATCGCAATGCATCAAGAAGCCTTTGAATTTGAACAGTATGATCAACTGCAGGATGAAATATGCGCGCAACGCATCGTCAGCGCCAAAAAAGCGTTGGGAAAGCGCGCTGTCATTCTGGCTCATCATTATCAACGCGCCGATGTATACCGGCACGCAGACTTGACCGGTGACTCCTTAAAGCTTTCTCATCTTGCCGCGCAAACCGATGCGGATTATCTGGTGTTCTGCGGCGTGCATTTTATGGCGGAAGTTGCGGATATGCTTTCCAGTCCGGCGCAAATCGCTATTCTGCCCGACATGGCGGCCGGCTGTTCCATGGCCGACATGGCCAATCTCGCCAATGTCGAGCGCGCCTGGCGTGAGCTTGCGGAAATACTGAATCCCGATGAAGTGATCACCCCCGTGACCTACATCAATTCCGCTGCCGACCTGAAAGCGTTCTGCGGAGAACACGAAGGCATTGTCTGCACTTCCAGCAATGCCGGTAAAGTTTTGCAATGGGCATTCCAGCGACGCGAAAAAGTACTGTTTTTCCCTGACCAGCATCTGGGCCGCTGGAGCGGGCATCAATTAGGTATTCCGTTAGATGAAATGGTGGTATGGAATTTTGACGAACCGATGGGCGGATTGACGCCAGAACAAATCAAGAAAGCCAAAATTCTGTTGTGGAAAGGTCATTGCTCGGTGCATCAAATGTTCCAGCCGCAGCATATCATCCGTTTCCGCAATCAGCACCCCGACGGCATTGTGATCTCGCACCCGGAATGCAGCTTTGAAGTGTGCAAGGCATCGGACTATGTCGGTTCGACGGAATACATCATCAAAACCATCGCAGCCGCAAAAAGCGGCACACGCTGGCTGGTCGGCACGGAATTGAATCTGGTCAGCCGGATTGCCGAGGAATTCAAATCACAGGACAAAATTGTCCAATTCATGTCGCCGATGGTGTGTATGTGCTCGACCATGGCGCGGATCGATCCCCAGCATCTGGCCTGGGCGCTGGAAAATCTGGTTAACGGCAACGTGGTCAATCAGATCAAAGTACCTGAACATGAAGCCAAGCTGGCAAAAGTGGCGTTGGATAGGATGCTGAGCATCTCGTAATCGGATAGCATCGATCCGTGTCTGGAAATCCGCCAACCATTTGCCGCAACATTACGGAACATTTCCACCGGCTGATTGACCGCGCACTCACGCCTATTGCACCGGTACAACGCTTGTTTTCTCCATGAGAAATTTTCACTTTGTTGCGAACAATCACATCACTTTACTGCACAATGGCGCAGCGTATTTCCCGGAATTAGAAGCCGCAATCGACAAAGCACACACTGAAATCCACCTGGAAACGTATATTTTTGAATACGATGCGATTGGCAGAAAAATCGCCGATGCTTTAAAACGTGCGGCTCAGCGTGGTGTAGCGGTATTTCTGCTACTCGATGGCTTCGGTTCGCAGGATTTCCCCCGGGAAGAAATACAGCGGATGCTGCAAGCAGGCATCAAGGTGCTCATATTCCGGCCGGAATTCATTTTCTCAAAACCGCACCGCTACCGGTTGCGCCGCATGCACCGCAAATTAGCCATCATTGATGCGCAAATCGCTTTTATCGGCGGAATCAATATTATCGACGACGAACATAACCCGGAAAATCTGACCCCGCGTTTCGATTATGCCGTCATTATCCGCGGCCCGTTACTAGTGCAAATCCATAAAGCTGCGCGGCATTTATGGCTGATCGTCGCCTGGGCGCATTTTAAAAAACGCTGGGTGCACCCTGCCGCGATTAAACCATCCGGTGAACCATGCGGGAATCAAAAAGCCGCATTGCTGATACGCGATAATTGGCGGCATCGTCACGATATCGAGCACGCTTATCTGGATGCCATTAATCAGGCACAGAGCGAAATTATTATTGCCAACGCCTATTTTCTGCCGGGAAGAAAGTTCAGCAACGCGCTGAAAAATGCCGCGCAGCGCGGTGTGCACGTCGAACTTTTACTGCAAGGTAAAATCGAATACCGCTTGCAGTATCATGCCACCCAAGCCCTGTACGAAAATCTCTTGGGAGCGGGAATTAAAATTTATGAATATAATCGCAGTTATTTGCACGCAAAAGTAGCAGTCATTGATCAGCATTGGGCCACAGTCGGCTCTTCCAATATCGATCCATTTAGTTTACTGCTCGCGCGCGAGGCCAATGCCGTTATTGAAGATCACGTATTTGCCGCTACCTTAAGAACCGGGTTAAAGACAGCCATTGCGCAACAATCGATCCCTGTGACTGCGGCCAGCAAAAGTATCTTTTCATGGCGCAACTACATCGTGAATTGGCTAAGCTTTCATATCGTGCGAATGATGCAAGGCATATTGGGGTATGACTGGCATGACAATACACCGTGATTCATTTCGCCGCATCACGGCATAATCGCTTTGCCTTAATCGAGAATCGAAAGTTACAACAATGGAATCAACGCTATCCACACCGCACCCCGGGTTGACCGCGGAGCAACAACAGCAAATTACTGCCGCCGCGGGGATATTATGCGCGGGCGGAACGGTTGCGTTTCCTACTGAAACTGTCTACGGTCTGGGCGCCGATGCCACCAATCCTTCCGCTATCCACAAGATATACCGGATAAAACAACGCCCCGCCGATCATCCGCTGATTGTCCATATTGGCGCTATTGCCCATTTGCATCACTGGGCGCAAGCGATTCCGGAATCCGCCTGGAAGCTGGTGCAGCACTTCTGGCCCGGGCCTTTGACACTCATCCTGCAGCGCAACCGGCGCATACCCGATTGTGTAACGGGGGGACAAGATACTGTGGGGCTGCGCATGCCGGCGCATCCCATCGCGTTGGCTTTATTGCAAGCGTTGGGTCCGGAAAAAGCATTGGCGGCGCCTTCGGCCAACCGGTTCGGGCGCATCAGTCCGACCGCAGCCGCGCACGTGCAGCAAGAATTGGGCACGGCAGTCGATATGATCCTGGACGGCGGTGCGTGCGCAGTCGGTCTGGAAAGCACCATCATCAGTTTTCACGATGACTTACCGCAGATACTCAGACCAGGAGGAATTGCGCTATCCGCGCTCGAAACCGTGCTGGAAGGTCCGGTTCTGCTGGCGCACAATGGCCAGCAAACCATCCGTACTTCCGGATCCTTACCCGCGCACTATGCGCCGGCAACGCCATTGAGAATTTACCCCGCGGAGCAACTATGGCAGCGTGCGCTGGCGCTGGCGGAACAAGATTTGCGCATACTGGTCATAACCTGGTCGCACAACGCTCAGTCACGGCCCGTCTTGAGTCAATCCATCGAACAATTCACCATGCCGCCCGATCCTGTGGCGTATGGTCAGCAACTGTATGCCAGATTACGGCAGTTCGACCGGGCAGCATTTGATTATCTGCTCGTTGAGGCGCCGCCGGATCATCCGGGATGGTTAGCCGTCACGGATCGTCTGCAACGCGCCAGCTATCATTGATCTAACACTTACCATGACTAACAAAAATGAATACAAATAATAAATTACAAGCTGTACTATTTGATGTTGACGGCACGCTTGCCGACACGGAACAGGACGGTCATCGTCTGGCTTTCAATGCCGCCTTCAAACAATTCCATCTCGACTGGAATTGGGATATCGATCTTTATGGTGAGTTACTGCAAATTACCGGTGGCAAGGAGCGGATCCGCTATTTCATGGAGAGATACGCACCCGCCGAGCTCGACAAAAGCAATCTGACCGAATGGATCGCCAGTTTGCACAAAACCAAAACCAAGCACTTCGAGTCATTAATGGAAACCGGCAATATCCCGTTACGCCCCGGTGTCGCCCGGTTGATTCACGAGTTGCGCCGGGAAAAAGTAAAGCTCGCGATCGCAACTACGACGACGATGGAAAATGTCACCGCGTTGCTTAAATCGACGCTAGGTGAAGAATCGATCGGCTGGTTTGATGTGATCGGCGCCGGCGATATCGTACCATTGAAAAAACCGGCACCGGATATTTACCATTGGGTGCTCGATCAACTCAAACTAACCGCGCCGCAATGCATCGCCATAGAAGACTCGGAAAACGGCTTGAAATCAGCACGGGCGGCAAATCTCTCCACCCTCATTACGGTCAGCGGTTATACCCGTACACAAGATTTTAGCGGTGCGGTGACTGTTCTGTCCGATCTGGGCGAACCATCCCAGCCATTCACGCACAGGGGCGGTATAGCGCTTGAACGGGGATGGGTCGATTATAAAACACTCAATAGCCTGATCGGGCCTTAGTATCCCGGCCGCACGAAAATGATCACTATTGAGCATTGGTAACCTTTTCTTAACCAGCACGGAGGGTATTAGTATGAAACTCAAGCAAACCATGGCGATCACTGTAATCGGCGCTTTGTTTTACTTCGGTTCACAAGCCATTGCAGCGGACGCGCGCCAGCATACGACGGAAGCGATAAAACACGCGGAGGATGCGCAAATTCACGGCAAAGCGGGACATAGCAAAGCATTGCTGGATCATGCGCAAGAAAGCCTCATCCATGCCAAAGCCGCGGAAAAAGAATCTGCTGAACCGCATCAACACATAACCGAGTCGATCAAGCATTTAGAAGAAGCGATTGCGCATGCGAAACAGGATCATGCGGAGGAAGCGACCAAACATACTGCCGAAGCGTTAAAACACCTGCGGCATTCTGCTGCTGAATAAAAAAACAGCAGGCATAAAAAAGCGCATAACCCTTAGAGTTATGCGCTTTTTTGTTGTTTTACCGAGCCTATTTACTACCGGTTATTACGATTGATTGGGTAAATATTGTAACGGATCAACCGGTTTTCCATGTTTACGGATTTCAAAATGCAGCTGGATCGTATCCGTGTCGGTATTACCCATTTCCGCGATTTTCTGCCCTTTCACCACGGCTTCACCTTCTTTGACCAGCAGCTTACTGTTATGCGCATAAGCACTCAGAAATGTGTTGTCATGCTTGATAATGATCAGATTTCCATAGCCGCGCAGACCATGACCGCTATAAACCACTTCGCCTGCCGCGGAAGCAAGAACCGGTTGCCCGGCTTGGCCGGATATTTTCACCCCTTTGGAATTCTTGGAAAAAGATGACAATAGTTTTCCTGTTGTCGGCCAGATCCAATCGGCAACCGAACTGGCCGCTTTATCGGATATGGATGATTCAGGTTGAGGAGCGACTTCAATTTTGGTATTTTTTTCCGCTACTGCGGATGCAGGCGGTATTGCAGGCGAAGGGTTATTGGCCGGATATTGTAATCGCGCTACATTCTGCTCCGAGAAAGGCAGTTTAAGCGCTTTGGGACTGGTTTTTACCTTGCCGCTACTGACTGCGGAATTGCTTTCGGGAGGAGCCGGAATAACCCGGTCAACCGGATTCTGCGCCGGTTCAAGCGTTACCGTTTCCGGTTGCTGTGGTAAGGCGAATAAGGTCGGTTGCGAGCTTTTTGCCGGTATCGACAAATAAATTTTCTGCCCCGGTTTGATTGACCTTGGATCGGTAATATTATTCCATTCCGTCAATTTCTTGAAATCCACACCATGATTAAGCGCGATTCCATATAGCGTATCGCCTTTCTGCACCGTATAGACTTGATTATCCGCATTGTTCGATTCGACCGGCTTTACAGGTTGCACCGCATCGCTTTTTGCGCGATCGACTACCTGGACGGGAGGCTGTGTCGTACTACATCCAATCAGCAGAAGACTGGCGCCGCACACCAAATAAAAATCGCTAATGGGTAACTTTGACCGCTTCGGTAAAGAAAATATCGTAACCATATACTTGCAGATATCAATAGTGTTGATCAATTTGATCGTTGCATGATTTGCCATTTTATACCCCGCGCCGCTATTTTTTTATGACTCCTGCCAGTAAAGGTACAAAATTCACTTCTTCCAATACCGTTTCGGCAAAACCTTGCGAATTCCGTTCAACAATGCATAAATGCTGCTTTTGGGTTCCCTTTGGAAAAACCATCCTGCCGCCGATTTCCAATTGTTCCAGTAACGAAAGCGGCACGTGCGCCGTCACTGCCGTCATGATAATACCATCAAAAGGCCCCGCTTCCGCAAGCCCAAGCAAACCATCCGCATGTTTTAAATAGATATTCCGGATCTGCAATTCTTGCAGCCGGATACGCGTGCGTGTCAGCAACGGCCCGATCCGTTCTATCGAAAAAACCTTTTGCGCAATATGTGCCAGCACGGCAGTCTGATAACCACAGCCGGTGCCAATTTCCAGCACCTTGCCTAAACTTGAATTGGCGCGTAGAAGCTCGCTCATACGCGCCACGATCCAAGGACTGGATATCGTCTGTCCGTAATTTATGGGTAAGGCAACATCTTCATAAGCCCGGCTTGCCAAGGCTTCTTCAACGAAAATATGACGCGGGATGGTACCCATCACGGATAAAACCACCTCATCCGCGATTCCCTGTGCGCGCAAACGTTCAATCATGCGCATGCGTGTACGCTGCGAGGTCATACCTATTCCAGAATGACGAACATTCACCAATCAGTACCTATAAAATTTCAACTCTCTCGACACAACAAGCCTCTAATTATTCAGCCAGCTTGTTATCAGATCCAGCTGATCATAACGGGTGAGATCTATCTGTAACGGCGTTACCGAAACCCGATGATGCTGAACGGCATAAAAATCCGTACCTTCCCCAGCGTCTTGCGCCGGACCTGCCGCGCCCACCCAATATACGGTTTCACCACGGGGATTTTGCGATTTAATGACGGGTTCCGCTTTGTGCCGCCGCCCCAAGCGGGTCACTTCGATTCCTTGCAGTTGCTGATATTCGATATCCGGCACATTAATATTCAACAAAACGGGACTCTGAATTTCATTTTTTTTGAAACGCTCCACCATATCAACCGCAACACGTGCGGCGGCCGCATAGTTTCCCCTGGACACATCGACCAGCGATACAGCCAGTGAAGGAATTCCCAGCAAAAAACCTTCCGTGGCCGCGGCAACAGTACCCGAATAAATCGTATCGTCACCCATGTTAGCGCCTTTATTGATTCCGGAAACAATCATGTCCGGCATGATGTCGAGCATACCGGTGACTGCCAAATGAACACAGTCTGTCGGTGTGCCATTGACATAATAAAAACCGCTATGGGATTTACGCAGACTTAGTGGGCGATCCAGTGTCAGAGAATTACTGGAGCCGCTTCGATCTCTCTCGGGTGCAACGACTATGATTTCTGCAATTTGTGAGAGTGATTCAGCAAGGCAAGCTAGACCGGGAGCAAAATATCCATCATCGTTACTGAGCAATATGCGCATTTTTATGCAGTTATGAAAATCACTGGATAATCAAACGAACATTCGTGCACAGTAAACTCAGCATCTATCATATTTAAGTCGAAGTCCAATCAAGTGGTCGGGGCGAGAGGATTTGAACCTCCGACCACTTGCACCCCATGCAATTAATTGTATGTTCACAGTGTTCCAATTAATACCACAGGACTCTATATTATTATTTATATACAGCATGATTGCGATATTCATGTTTCATACTGTTTCAACACATCCCACCTCTTACCATTAATTCTGTGTACATATCTGTGTACACAGAATTAATACACAGATGATATTATACAGCTCTTTTACTGCAATAGCTTCCTATAGAATGCCGCTTAATGACAAACTTCTGAAAAATATTAAACCGACAATAAAGCGTTATGAAATTGCAGACTCAGGTGGGCTTAGTATTCGAGTATCACCGAATGGCAATATCACTTTTCAATACCGATTTCGCATCGAAGGAAAACAGTTTCGCATGGATTTCGGCTCATATCCTGATATCTCTTTAGCGGAAACACGCGAGCTTCATCGTTTAGCAAGAAATGAGGTATCGCTTGGCAAAAATCCCATAGAAGAAAAAAAAGAACGCACACTTCAAGACAAACAGGCCATTACTGTCGCTGACCTTGTTGATGAATTTATGGCTAAAGAAATTCGTGGCCGCCTCAAACGAAAACGCCCTGACTATGCTGACT
>CP091134.1:2650538-2653275 GCA_021582535.1 Nitrosomonas sp. | reverse complement strand
CGGGTAAATGTAACTTCCATGAATTGACGGTTCATTAACTTGAGATTCTCAGAGTTTACAGTGGACAAAAATTGATGCGTTTGACAGTACATAGCCTTCCCATAGCATGTTCTCATAAATTTATTTTTAACAATACTTTTTTCATTCCTTTGCTTTTCTTAGCCGGTATTTCTTATAGTTTGGATGAAATTCATGAATCAAATTAGGTATTGGCCGCGGTACGGAAGTATGGAAATAATTCTGGGTGGAGTTACGGCATCCGGGCGCAATAAGATTAGCCGGGATACTATAAGCCGCTATCAATAGCATTTAATCAACCCAAAACTGTTATTGTTTCATCCTGTTTGATTTTCTGATCAAATACAGGAGAATAGGCTAGAAAAACCGGTTTGCAGCTCATGATAGGAGGAACTGATGAAATTCACGTCGCTGACACAGCGTTTTGCTGTCTGGTTCACATTGGTTTCTTTGCTGCCCATATTGGTGATTGGCAATAGCCTGCTGCACACTTTTGAGAAGGAAATAAAAAAATCGGCTATCCGGAATGTATCTGCGATCGCCGATAAAAAGATCGAGCAGATCGACAGCTATTTGAAGGAACGCTTTCTTGATTCCAGCTTGGTGCGCGATTCCAGTACGACACACAAAGCGCTTATAGAATTTTCCAGAATTTTTGAGCAAAGCGGAGTGGATTCAGACGATTATCGCGAATTGGACGCCAGTTATCGTGAAAATTTCAAACGCTTTGTTGAGGAAGCGAAATATTACGATATTTTTCTGATTTCTACTAAAGGCGATATCGTCTATACGCAAGCGCATGAATCTGATTTTGCGACTAACTTACTCACGGGTCCGTATCGCGATACGGGACTCGGTAAAGTCACGCGTTATGCGCTGGATAATTTAAAAAGCAGTATCTCCGACTTTGAACGATACGCGCCATCCAGGGGTGCAATCGCTGCATTTGTTGCGACGCCGGTAATAATAAACGGTGAAATTAAAGGTGTATTAGCGCTGCAAATTTTTAGTGAACGCGTATTCGCAGTGATTGCAAATAATGTCGGGCTTAGCGAGAGTGGTGAAACGGTTGTGGTGCGTCTCGAAGATGCTCAGACTGCATTAGTCATGGCGCCGTTGAAATACGATTCCGCTGCTGCGTTGGAACGCAGGATTTCTCTCAATATACCTTCTGCGGAATCCATTCGAAATGCCCTGAATGGTGATTCTGGGGGGGCACTGACGTTAGATTATCGCGGCAAGGAAGTGGTTGCCGCCTGGCGCTATTTGCCGCTCATGAAATGGGGCATCGTGGTACACATTGATGCTGAAGAAGCCTTTGCTTCAGTATATAAGGTACATTTTATCGGCTTGGTCATTCTGGTTCTGACATTACTCGCCGCGCTATTGGGTGCCGTTCTGTTTAATCGCCGCGTTGTAGATCCTCTGAAGCATTTGAATCGCAGCGCTATGGAGATTTCAGCGGGAAACTTGCATCAGCGTGTGGCGATTGAGGGCTGGGATGAAATGCGGCAATTGGCGAATACCTTCAACTTTATGGTGGAACGGCTGAATGCCAGCGATCAGGAACGCAACAAAGCGGAAGGAAATCTGGTGCAGCTCAATCTGGAACTGGAGCATCGCGTTGCGGCGCGGACCGAGGATTTGCAGCGCGCCAATGTGGCTTTGGCGATCAAAGAAGAAGAAATGCGTTCGGTGGTCGAACACATGGTGGATTGCGTGGTTACCACCAATGAAATCGGCACGATTCTTTCCGCCAATCCGGTGATGGAAAAATTGTTCGGTTACAGCCACGAGGAAATGATCGGTCAGAATATATCCATCATCGTGCCTGAGCCGGATCGCAGCAGGCATATTGGCTATATGGAAAACTATTGCCGCACCGGGCATGGCCAGGAATATGTCGGCCGAGCTTATTTATCCGGTTCGCATGGGATCGGTTTGGGCCGGGAAGTGGAAGGTGTGCGCAAGGACGGGGAGCGGATTGAATTGTATCTTGCGGTCAGTGAATATTTTGTCGCTGGGAAGCGGCATTTTACCGGTGTCATGCGCGATATCCGTGAACATGTGCACATCATGAAGGAACTCAGGCAAGCCCGGCTTGATGCGGAGCAAGCCAGTAAAGCCAAATCGGCGTTTCTGGCCGCCATGAGCCATGAAATCCGCACACCGATGAACGGTGTGATCGGCATGATCGACGTGCTCAGGCAGACCAGTTTGAGCGGTTATCAAATGGAAATGGCCAATCTGATCCGTGATTCCGCTTATGCCTTGCTGGCCATTATTGAAGATATTCTCGATTTCTCCAAAATCGAAGCGGGTAAACTGGAAATCGAAAAAATTCCGATGCCGCTGGCCAGCATCATCGAAAATGCATGCGGCATGCTGGCGCATTTGGCGCTGAGTAAGAAAGTGGAGTTGACGCTATTCATCGATCCCGCGATCCCGGAAAATGTATTGGGCGATCCGCTGCGTTTGCGGCAGGTGCTGGTAAATATCATTAATAACGCGATCAAGTTTTCCAGTAAACAGGAAAAACAAGGCAAGGTATCGGTGCGGGTATTATTGACAGAATCCAATCCGGATCAGGTGGTGGTCACCTTCCAGGTAACCGATAACGGCATCGGCATGGATAAGGAGACGCAGGAAAAGCTTTTCAAATCTTTTTCCCAAGGTGATCCTTCCACCACCCGGCGCTTTGGCGGTACCGGGCTCGGCC
>CP091134.1:2649110-2650438 GCA_021582535.1 Nitrosomonas sp. | reverse complement strand
TTGAGCTGCGGAGTGACGCTGACGAGATCGACGTTGGCTTCCCAATACGCGTCGATCGTTCCCACATCGCGCCAGTACGGCACCGTATCCGATGCCATGTTGACGCAACTGTTCTGGAAACGGTGCGCGAAGACGCGGTAGCGCGGCACCAGGTAAGGAATCAGGTCTTTGCCGAAATCGTGCGATGAGTCCTGCGTTTGATGATCGCGTATCAATTGCTGGTAAAGAAATGCGGCGTTGAACACATAGATGCCCATGCTCGCCAGCGCTTTTTCCGGTTGACCGGGTATCGGCGCCGGATGCACCGGTTTTTCGGTAAAACTGGTGACTTGCCAGGCTGCATTGACACCCATCACCCCGAAAGCGGTGGCTTCTTCCAATGGAACTTCAAGGCAAGCCACCGTCATATCCGCGCCTCTTTCGATATGCTCGGCCAGCAGTTTGCTGTAATCCATTTTGTAAATGTGATCGCCGCCCAGAATCATCACGTATTTGGCCGCGTGGCGCTCCATAATGTCGATATTCTGAAAAACCGCGTCGGCTGTGCCCTGATACCAGGTTTCATCGGCCGTGCGCTGCTGCGCGGGTAACAGTTCGATGAATTCCTTGAAACGGCCATCGAGAAAACTCCAGCCGTGCTGGATATGGCGGATCAGACTTTGCGCCTTGTATTGCGTCACCACGCCGATACGCCGGAAACCCGAGTTGACGCAGTTGGAGAGCGGGAAGTCGATGATGCGGAATTTGCCGCCAAAGGGAACCGCCGGTTTGGCGCGCCAGTCGGTCAGTTGATGCAAGCGGCTGCCGCGTCCTCCGGCCAGAATCAGTGCCAGTGTGTCGTGCGAAATGTTGCTGTGGAAGTGACTGCCGGTTTTGTATTCCGGTTGGGATTCACCGGCATAGTGCGGTTCATTATGATTGTCCATCGCGATGCCCCTTTCTAATGCATGTCGATATAGTATCGCATTATGGCACTTTCTCACATTAAGCTTTCGGTTCAATTGTCTTAAGTCAAAGAGCAGACACGTTATAATTCACGAGATATCAGCCAACCGGTCAACTAATGTGATTACAGTCAGAAAAACCAATGTCATGCAAAATGCGCTGCTCGACGCGCGCCTGCACGATCCTTATGCCTACCTCGGGCTGCACCGTGAGCAGGGTCAAACGCTGGTACGGGTGTTCCGTCCCTATGACGTGCAGGTGTGGATCAGGACGGCGACCGGTTTCGAGCCGATGCAGCGCATCCACCCGGATGGAATTTTTGAGTGGCGCGGCGACACTGCGCCTGCTATGCCTTACCGTTTGCGCATCGAGAAAAAAGGGGA
>CP091134.1:2645417-2649010 GCA_021582535.1 Nitrosomonas sp. | reverse complement strand
CGTCCCGGCAGCATCGAAGAAATCGAACGCGGCCTGCCACATTTGGCGCATCACGTGCACAGCGTGCGGGCTTTCGGTTTTGAACCGGTCATCGCCATCAATCGCTTCGCGAGCGATACTCAGAACGAACTAGCCGTTATCGAACAGCACTGCGCCGGACTTGGCTTGAATACCGCCTTATTCACCGGTTTTACCGATGGAGGCGCTGGAGCTGAAGCGCTGGCGCACGCAGTGGTCGCGATGACCAACCGGCCGCAACCGCCCGTGCGCTATTTGTACGATCTGAACGATTCACCTGAAGACAAGATTGCGGCAGTTGCCAGCACCATTTACGGCGCCAACGAAGTCGAATTCAGCCGGACAGCCCAAAAAGATCTGGAGCGGATTCGCACGCTGGATTACGACCGGCTGCCGGTGTGCATCGCCAAAACCCATTTGTCGCTCAGCAGCGACCCCGCCAGAATCGGTCACCCCGAGGCATTCCCGCTACCGGTGGAAGCGGTGCGCATCGCCGCCGGTGCAGGCTATTTGCTGGTCATGACCGGCGACATCGTCACCATGCCGGGACTGCCGCACGACCCGGCCGCGCATCGCATCGATTTAAGCGACGATGGCGACATTATGGGTGTTTGAGTGTTGAATAAACTACCCTGCGGCAAGACCATGGGGAATCGCAAATTTAATACCGACTGCCATTACCTGCTGAATACCGGCACAACTAAAGCATCCAGTTTTATCGATTCAAAACTTCCCCGCACGTAAAATTTCCACCAAGTGCGCCAGCGCCTGGCCGCGATGGCTGATTTTGTTTTTTTGTTCCGCGGTCAATTCGGCGGAGGTTTTGCCGAATGCGGGCAGGAAAAAGTACGGATCATAGCCAAAGCCGCTGGTGCCACGCGGCTGGTCGACGATTTCACCATGCCACGAGCCGTCGACGATGATCGGTTGCGGGTCATCGGCGTGGCGCACCAGTACGATCACGCAATAATAATAGGCGCGGCGGTCGGTTTGATTGTTGAGTGCTCCGATCAGTTTTTGATTGTTACGTTCGTCGGATTTGGGTTCTCCGGCGTAGCGCGCGGAGTTGACACCGGGAGCGCCGCCCAGTGCGCTGACGCAGATGCCGGAATCGTCCGCGAGGGCGGGTAGGCCGGAGCAGCGGCTGGCGTGGCGGGCTTTGGCGAGGGCGTTTTCGACGAATGTGATGTGCGGTTCGTCGGCTTCGCTGATGTTGAATTCGGATTGCGGCGCAACATTGATCGCCAGCGGCGCGAGTGATTCGCCGATTTCGCGCAATTTGCCTTGGTTATTGCTGGCGATGATCAGTTTTTTCAGCGCGCTCATGGCTGCATCAGCACATTGCGCTGGATGGCGATCAGTTCTTCGATGCCCTGCTGCGCCATGTCGAGCATGGTGTTCAGTTCGGTGCGGCTAAAGGCATTGCCTTCGGCCGTTCCCTGCACTTCGATGAGGTGCAATCTACCGGTCATGACGACGTTCATGTCGGTGTCGCACGCGGAATCTTCCACGTAATCCAAATCCAGAACCGGTGTGCCCTCAAAAATACCGACCGAAATCGCCGCAACGTGGTCGATGATCGGCGTGGCTTCGATGAGTTTCTGATCGAGCAATTTCTGGATCGCGTCGTGCAGCGCGACAAAAGCGCCGGTGATGCTGGCCGTGCGCGTGCCGCCATCGGCCTGGATCACATCGCAATCGATTTGAATGGTGCGTTCGCCCAGTTTTTTCAGATCCACCGCGGCGCGCAAAGCACGGCCGATGAGGCGCTGAATTTCCATGGTACGCCCGGTTTGTTTGCCTTTCGCCGCCTCGCGCTGCATGCGTGAATGCGTCGAACCCGGCAGCATGCCGTATTCCGCAGTCAGCCAGCCCTGCCCCTGACCTTTCAGGAACGGCGGAATCTGTTCGCTGATGCTGGCGGTGCAGATAACTTTGGTATCGCCGCATTCGATCAGCACGGAGCCGTCGGCGTGCTTGATGTAATGACGGGTAATTCTAATGGGCCGGATTTGCCCGGCCGCGCGCTGATGACTTCGGGTCATGATCTATACTCTGTGCGGAAATGGAAAACTGATTAACTGGAAAAACGATAAACCGGTTTCGGTGGAGAGCCTGCCGATACGGTCAGCACTTCATAACCGTTGTCAGTCACCAGAACGGTATGTTCCCACTGCGCCGACAGACTGCCGTCCTTGGTGGTGATGGTCCAACCGTCCGGAAGGTGCCGAATCGCTGCTTTACCGGCGTTAATCATCGGTTCGATGGTAAAAATCATACCCGGTTTGAGCTCCATGCCGGTGCCGCGCCGCCCGTAATGCAGCACCTGCGGATTTTCGTGGAATTGGGCGCCGATGCCGTGTCCGCAAAATTCCCGCACCACACTATAGCCAACACCTTCAGCCAGCCTTTGAATGGCAAAGCCGATATCGCCCAGATGGGCGCCCGGTTTCACTTCATCGATGCCGCGCCACATGGCTTCGTACGTCACTTCGCACAAGCGCCTGGCTTGAATCGATGGTTCGCCGACATAGAACATGCGGCTGGTATCGCCGTGATAGCCTTCATAAATCACGGTGATATCCAGATTGACAATGTCACCGTTCTTTAACTTTTTCGGTCCGGGAACACCATGACAGATCTGATGATTGACCGAAGTGCAAATCGATTTGGGATAAGGCGTGTGCCCCGATGGCGCATAATTCAGCGGCGCGGGAATGGTTTCTTGCACATCCACCATGTAGCGATGGCATAGCGTATCCAGTTCTTCGGTGGTAATACCCGCCACCACATAGGGTGCGATGTAATCCAGGACTTCCGACGCCAACCGGCCGGCAATGCGCATTGTTTCTATTTCTTGCGGTGTTTTGATGGATACCGTCATTATTGTTTAGTTATTATTCGTGATAGAAGGGATAGCGTTGATTATTCCGCTTTACAGCAGTGCTGTCCATTATAAACGTTCACACTTGCCTTGAGCCAAACGGGTATCGTCAAATTGTCCGACCAGTTTTTGCATTTGCTCCTTCACCATGTGCGCCGGATTATGAATGACAATTTTTTTAAGCATCACGCTACGTTCTTCTATCTTAGCATTGGCGATGCCTTTTTTTTCGATCTCCCGTAACTGCTTGAGCGCATCCTGCTGGCCGTAAAACATGCCGAGCGATACCGCATTCTGCCATTGATTGTCGTCTTTGACACGGAAACTGACGATGCCCAGATTCCTTAACTTATTGATCTCACGATTGGCCGCTTCTTTATTCGGATAGCGTGGAATATACAGCCAATACATCGTGGTTTGACTGGATTCCTCGGTGTCGTATATCAGACCGGGAAATAAACCGGTCAGCACGGTTTCGGCGTAGCGTATCTGCTCTTCATAAAAATCGCCCCACAGCAAACAATTTTCCTGCGCCGGAACCAACACGATTTTTTCGGGATTGACCGAAACCGGCGCGCTCCCTTTTTGTTTGTCAAAATGAAGCTGTGTGCCCGCCAGATAGGCGATGTTAGCAATCAATAACAGCGTAAAGATTATTTTCATTGAAAAATAAAATATTAAATAATGAAAT
>CP091134.1:2639557-2645317 GCA_021582535.1 Nitrosomonas sp. | reverse complement strand
AGAAATTGGTGGCGACTACATTGCAGTTCAACTGGCCGCCCTCGACAATGCTGATCCAATAGAACTCATTGAAGCGCCAATTCGATTCGCTGATGGCCGCAATAATAATTGGAGCGTATCGCCAGCCGAAACGAGGCACCTTTAGAGGTGCGAGTCTACTTTTCTGTCGAGCCAGCCAGTGACGCCTAATCCATCATTTCACCGGATGCTACGCGATAAAGCCGTGCAGCATCCGGTAAATTCAAACGTTAGTTGTATATACATGAGATATTAAACTGAATCTTGATAAACCAGTTACCATTTATCCGCTTTGGCGAGGCTTGTGCACTAATGGATGTTTTCGCTGCCGATAAAAGAATCTAGGATCGATTCTTTTTGCTGTCGATCAGGTACAAACTTTGTGAATTTCTGATCGCTTGTCATTGTGTTTGACACTCCGCCCGATTTCCATTACATTCGCGTCCGATGAAAAAGAGCGTTTATTTTTCCTATACACAAAGGGCTATTGGGGAACACGCTCCCATTTCGCGAAGCCGCTCCCAGAAGGATTTCGCATGAACCAGTCCATTGTCCACATCGCCGTTGTCGTGCGGGACTACGATGAGGCCCTCGATTTCTACTTGAACAAGTTGGATTTCGTTCTTGTCGAAGACACTTACCTGCCGGAACAGGACAAGCGCTGGGTAGTTGTCTCGCCGCCCGGCTCCGCGGGAACCACTTTACTGCTCGCCAGGGCATCCAAGCCGGAGCAATTGCCGTTCATCGGGAATCAAGCGGGCGGACGAGTCTTCCTGTTCCTTAACACCGACGATTTCTGGAGGGACTACTATCGCATGATCGCCAGAGGAATCACGTTCATCAGGCCGCCCAAGGAGGAGAGCTATGGGGTAGTCGCGGTGTTCGAGGATCTTTACGGGAATCTTTGGGATCTGATTCAATTGAAGAAAGAACACTCCATCGCGAAACGATCAGGTAAGTCGAATCGGTCCAGGCTATAAACATATTGAGGCCATTAGCCTAATTTCGAGCGATTGTTTCTTTGCGTTTAAGGTTTTTCGCAATGATTAATTCGACATCGGATAGATTCGTTATAGTGGAAAGTATTATGGCAATTGCCAATCCATTATCGGTTTGCAAATGCTCAACTGGAGTTGTATTCCAAGCCGCTAGACAGTTTTGTCAGAAGCTGGCGGCTAGTGATGTAGTAATAAACGTATTGGAGTCCCTTGCGAAGCCATCGTTTACAATGAAAATATCGCCTTTACTCTGCAACGTTCTTGCTTCAATTCTCCATAGTAGATTGCTGGTGATGTTGTAATCAAAATTGGCGGAGAAACCCCATGTCTTAAACCCGTTGGAAGTATCTGAAGCAATGATCACATCGTGCTTATCATCGTAATATTCCGCCCTGATTGCAACAGCAGTTTTTGTTGTGGGTGTATATTTCAAAATTATTGTAGGATTGAACCAAGTATTCATATTTGAGGAGTCTTTGGTCCTTTGCTCGACGCCAATGTCAAAACCGATAGTGGTGGAGAGCGTATCATTTAATTTAAAAATAGCGTAGAAATTATGAAAATAGCGCATTTGCCTCGCACTGTCAGGTTTGTCACTGCCGAGAAAAGTGCTGCTATTCAAGGTTACTCTTGGAGAAGGCTTATAAGTAATCTGGGTCCCGAATGCAGGAATAGTATTTCCATCCACTGGTTTGATGTGCTGCCAACCATTCAGAACTAGTGCACTTAAAAACCATTTGTCATTGTCAGAGGTGTAACTGATTTTGGCACCGGATTCAAAATATGGCGTGTTCTCAGCTACCAAGCTTCGAGTTAAAGTCCAATTGTCTTTTCCCACCGCACTTTCAAAGCCGATATGTGAAGGGAAGACACCGACATCCAGCCACAAGTTACTTCCTGCAGATAACTTTATTCCGGCATTACCTTCGTAGAAATTTCCTAATATGCCCGGCTCAGCCGCATAATTGGCATTCATGTAGGTACCTCCTGCCAACGCAAGATTGGCCCTGATGCTGTCGGTGGTGTATGATCCCTTTATAGAAGCCAAATTTACTGAAACTTCGTTATTTTTGTTGAAGCTATAGAGAAACGGAGGCTTGGTGTTATCTATTAGATTATTGAAATCATAGCTATAATAAGTTTCAGCATAGGCTCCAAAGGTTAATGGAGAAGAGGGGGCATTAATTATAATTTTGTTGCTATCTTGCGGGAAAGCACTTGCGCTTGTCAGCAGACAAGCAACCAACACGATACTTTTCATCTCTATCTTCTAAGCTTCCATCGAATATTCCTTTGGAGGCTAATTAGTTATTCAAGTAATTGAATATAGAATGAAAAATATAAAAATATCGTAAATAGATAACGTGTAACTATAAATAATCCGTAAAATTTGTCGCGGATTTTATGCACTGCCAATTGCGTTGGGTAGATGCATCAATTGAGGGAATGGTCGCAGCTTTTGCTAACTAAAAATTTCTGAGGTCTAAATGTTAGCAGCGGCTATGTCGAAGGAAGCAGTGCCGCTATATAAATAGCGGAGTAAAAAGAATCATTGAACTGATTTTTCCAAGATCAACGGTAAATAGAAATGGAATCCGAAAATAGAAGGCTCTTTTTTTATCATATTTGATCGAGCCAGGGACGAAAGAATCGTTAGTCGCCATCTGGAATTCCTCTGATTTTCCTCAGGTTTCAATGCCGATATTATAAATCTTCAGGAGTTTAAAAGGCTGGATTATTGCCTAAAACACAGTATTCATGAGAGTCTGAGACATTTCTCAGGATCGAATATTTATATACGAATTCTTTACAGGCGGTAGCCAGTAATTTACAACGTTTTTACGCTGTTTCTTCTAACATTTGTTTTTGTTTTATGAAATTGTTAGAGAAGGAGTAATAGCATGAAACGCATCACAATCGTTGTGAGCGCTTCGGATATGCCGACAATACGTAAAGTGGCTTTTATCGCAGGTGCGAATAAATTGGTAATTGCCAAGGTGCCACATCGAACATGTATCGGTGAACTCGACGACTGGTACTGTGGGACTCACATCGCCCAGCGTGAAGATCATATGCGATTGGAAGTTACGTCCGATGATACTCGATCTGATGGAGTAATTTCCGCTATTCTCTCCTCCGCGCATGCAGCAAAGATCGAGAATATCTCTTCGGGCGTGAACAGAGCAGGCAGCAAGGATTCTTATTTACACCATTGCCCAATATGTGAAACAGCGCACCAAGTCAATCATATCCGCCACATCATGGCTCACGGAAGATCCATAACCTGCAGTGTCACTTGTGAGATACAGAGAAGAAAAAAAATGGAAACAGCATGGAAACTTTGCTAAGAAAAAAGTTTTCGTAGGTCTGAAGCGTGAATCGCTGTCGATTTAGTGCCAGTTGTTGAGAGTATCTATAATTTATGCGTCAGTGAAGTCCGTAAATCATGTTTCTCTTATTCCATCAAAGGTGGACTAACTAAAGGAAGTGGAACTTTGATCATTCACGGCTTGGGCGGGTTGCGCTGCCATGCCTTGCCCAGCCCGGCCAGGCGGGTGCGCAAGCTTTTCTGATCATCAGCCAGCATGTCCATTACACTCGAGAGTTGCTTCGACTTGAGAATGGCCAACAACATGAGTAGTGCCGTGATCAGCGTGGTGACTAAGAAATAAGTCAGGCGAGTGGAGATGGGTGCGTCGGCCTCAGCAATGAGATTCATACCAAGCAGGCCAGTAGCCACTGTCCCGATCATGCTGAACGTGGTCACCACGGTGAGGCGGACGATTGTGGTGGATTGCTGGCGCTGCGTGTTGCTGTCGAGATACTGGCTCATGTCTCGCAGATCTTCTTTTACCTCCTGGTACAGGGAATCGTTGCTCAGATGTTTGCTGCACAAGCGGTAGAGCGCCTGTGCGTGGGATCTTTCGGAAAGCTCGTGATACCAGTAACGGTGGGTGAAGCGCAAGAAAGCCTCGAAACCGGCGTAAATCCTGCGCCGAAAACGATTTATTGATTGCGGTTCGCGAATATCCAGGTCATGCACCGCATCTGCTATGCGGTTGGAAAATACCAATAGCGAAGCACGATGGAAATGTGTAATCAAAAACAACAAAACATACTGGTGACGGAACTGGGCCAGGATGCCACGTGCCTTATCATGGAAATAATCGTCATGCGCATCTCCAACGACCAGGAAGGCGCGACCGGTGCAGAGGAAACGTGTGTTGGGGCCTGTCTCGGTGTCGGTCCAAAAGCGGTCATAGCAGTAGCGTGACTCGAACTCGGCCACGTCTGGATCATAAGTTGGCAACGCCTCATCGGGAGGGAGGGTGGCGACCAGGCCGAGGCGCAACCAATTTTCCCGACTTATGCCGCGCGGATTGTCCACTCCCAGGAAGGCCATCAATGGCATCCGGTGGTATTCGATCTGGCGGTAGCGCAGGATGCCAGTTTCCTTCGATGGATCCAGCACCAAGGGGCGCAGGAGAAAATCCCAGTGTTCTGAAATACCTGGTGAACGATGCTCGCGGGTGTAGGAGAGAAATTTTTTGTGGTTATCTGAATCTGACACAGCGAGAACTGCACCATCTGCCGACAGCCACTCGGCTCGGTGGACATTATGCTTGCCATGTCCGTCTTCATCCCAGCCTGTAGGGTAGGCGCGGCCAAAACGGTACAGTAAGTCGCATACCCAGGTGAACGGTAGATCGGTGGCGGATAATTCCACCTTGAGGAAAGCTACGTTGATATCGTCGAAAAACCAGAGTTCGATATGCTCCACATTCAGCGTGATGGATTCTTCGCCCTCGCGCAGAATCAGTCGCAAGGCGGAAACCCCACATCTTCGGAATATTTTGATTACCGAACCGCCGGGCGGATCGGACGCATTATCGGATATATGACTGCGGGTTTCGCCATAGATAAAACGCTGGACATATGGTAAAAAGGTAACGAATTCCTTGTAGTGTCGTTCGTCAAAATCAAGCCCATCTGCTTGAAACCTGTCCTTCAGTCTGTGCCATGGGTTGTCTTTGCCGTCCTGTGCCAGCAATTCCCAGTGGGGTTGTGCGTTTCTGGCACCCGCAAGCGGCATCATTTGCACTGGCCAGAAAAGCACTTCGCGGAAATGGCGGACAGTATGATCTGAAATAGTAGTGGTCATCATGAATCTAATTTACAAAAGTTGTATTAATCTAACTCGGATAGCGTCAATGGAAACTTTAAACCGCTGTAGAATGAGTCAGGCCTCACGGCTAACTTTCACGGAAGATAAAACTGTTTTTACTAATATCTATCAATGATTTATTTAATTCATACTCACGCTAAACTAAAATGATTCTGAGGCTATTGTCTTATACCAGCCGGTAACCTACCCCAAGTTCAGTAAGCAGAAATTCAGGCTGAGCTGGATTACGCTCTAACTTTTGTCGCAAATGCCCCATGTAAATACGTAGATAATGTGATCGCTCTGAGTAATTCGGCCCCCATACTGCCAGCATCAATTGATTATGCGTAATTACCCGCCCGCGCGCATTGATGAGAGTCAGTAGTAACCGGTATTCAATCGGTGTGAGGTGAATCTCTGTGCCAGTGCGCGTGACTGAGTGGGCAGCGAGATCAATGACTACATCACCAAAGTGTACTATTGGATCACTTTGATTTTCAGAGGATTGATACCGCCTTAAATGAGCCCGGACACGCGCGACTAATTCCGGTACTCCAAATGGTTTTGTCAGATAATCAT
>CP091134.1:2626196-2639457 GCA_021582535.1 Nitrosomonas sp. | reverse complement strand
ACGGTTCCTCGGTTTTCACGCTGTCCGAACATGGCGCCACCTCGACCACGGCAAGCTGGCTTGCCAATAAGGAAAACAGCGTCGACAGCGATTTGATGGGTGGTATCGATATCACCTCGAAATCAAAAGACATCAAGGAGTTGCTGCTGGATCTGTCGCTGAATGCGACTATCAACGACAGCGTCAAGCTCGCCGAATACGTTCTAAAACAGCTGGGCGGTATTAATCACCTGCACAAAAGAAATGTCGAACAAGCGGGTTTTGCCGTGCTGAAATCGCCCGACATTCCTTCCATCCTGGTGGAAACCGCGTTTCTCAGCAATCCCAAAGAAGAAGAAAAACTACGCAGCAAGGGTTATCAGGATAGAATGGCGGACGCGATGTTCCTCGGCATCAAGAAATACTTTTCGGATAACCCGGCACTGGCGCGCGCCGCTGTCGCGCAAACCAAATAGCGCTATTGCATTCCCGTTTTTCCTGCCGCGCCCGCAATCCGATTCAACTGTATTGCTGTAACACGTTACAATAACTGCTGTCAGCCGGTCAGATCAGCGTATCCTTAAAAAGGATATCCGGATTTTAAAGAGTAAAAATTATCCCGATTGTTTATGACTATACTTGGCATTCCTATGAATGAACCCAAGCCAGAATTAATGCACACCAGCGATCCGCCTACTCATACGATGCAACAATGGTTTCAGCTTTGCACCAAAGCAGGTCTCGCGCATATCGTTTTAACCGGTAACTATACGTTGACGGCGCTGGAGCCGATCCTCAAGTCATTAATGGATGAGCTGAGCAAGCAAGCCAAGAATCGCGATCTGTACTGGGACCTGACCGGTATCCAGCAAATGGATAGCGCAGGCACGACACTGCTGTGGCGGGTATGGAAAGCACAACGCCCGGAACATCTTCAGCTGCGTCCGGAACACGAAAAAATGTTTGCGCGCCTGGAACAACTGCCAGCGATCAAGGCGGAAACCCCATACCGGGATTTGCTCTGGCCTTTAACCGCTTTGGGCGGATTGGCCTTGCTGTTATGGCAACATGCCATCGGTCTGGTCAGCTTGATTGGCCAATTGCTGCTCGATGTGATTTATTTGTTCCGCAATCCGGTTTATATCCCCTGGCGCGAAATCTCCGCCAATTTATACCGCACCGGGGCGCAGGCGCTCGGCATTACCGCGCTGGTGGGATTTCTGATCGGTATTGTCTTAAGCTATCTTTCTTCCAAACAATTGCAGTTATTCGGCGCGGATATCTTTATCATCAACATACTGGGAATCAGCATCATCCGTGAACTGGGCCCCATGCTGGCGGCGATTCTGGTTGCCGGCCGTTCCGGGTCGTCCATGACGGCGCAACTCGGTGTCATGCGCGTAACCCAGGAATTGGATGCGCTGACGGTGATGGGCATCTCGCATAGCCAGCGTCTGATATTACCCAAAGTGCTGGGACTCGGTATCGCGATGCCCTTGCTGGTGGTGTGGACCAGCGCGATCGCTTTGCTTGGCGGCATAGTCGCTGCGGAATGGCAGCTAGGTTTGAATTCGCAATACTTCTTGTCAGCGCTGCCGGATGCTGTGCCGATTGCCAACTTATGGCTCGGACTCGGCAAAGGGGTTGTGTGCGGCATGGTCATCGCGCTCATCGCGTGTCATTTTGGCTTAAGGATTAAACCCAACACCGAAAGCCTGGGTGAAGGCACCACTTCTTCGGTGGTAACCGCAATTACCATGGTGATCATTATCGATGCCATTTTTGCCGTGTTGTTCTCAGACGTGGGACTTACCTAGATGATGACAAAACCGGAATGCATCATCGAGATTGAATCGCTCTATACCCGTTTCGGGAATCATATCGTGCATCGCGATATCAATTTATGCGTTTACCGCGGTGAAGTACTGACACTGATCGGCGGATCGGGCAGCGGAAAAACCACGTTGTTACGCCAGATGCTGGGATTGCAAGAACCGTCGCAAGGCAGCGTCAAAGTTTTTGGCGGGACGCGTTCAAACGCTGCCGCCAGTCCGCGCAGAAAAAATATCCGCAGCCGTTCGGGCGTGCTGTTTCAACAAGGCGCATTATTCAGCGCATTGACCGTATTCGATAATATTGCGCTGCCTTTGCGGGAATTGCACACCTTGAGCGAAGATATGATCCGGGATCTAGTGATGGTTAAACTGAATATGGTGGCCATCGGGCCGGAACATGCGAACAAAATGCCTGCCGCCTTGTCCGGCGGCATGATTAAACGCGTGGCGCTGGCAAGAGCGCTGGCATTGGATCCGGAAATACTGTTTCTGGACGAGCCCACCGCCGGGCTGGACCCCGAACTGAGTGAAAGTTTCGTAGAATTGGTGCTGGCACTGCGCAGCGAAATGGATCTGACGATTGTCATGGTGACGCATGACTTGGATACGTTGGTTGCGCTATCCGACCGGATTGCCGTTCTGGCCGATCAGCAAGTGGTTGTCATCGGCCCATTGGACGAGGTATACCGTTTTCCGCATCCTTTTATCAATAGTTACTTCAAAAGCATACGGCATAAAATTGAGCAACAAAACAACTCGGAGCAACCATGGAAAACCGCGCCCATGCCCTCGTAGCAGGTATCTTTGTCATTTTCCTGAGCATCGCCATCGCGTTAGTGACGGTGTGGTTTAGCGGCAGCAATATTCAGCGCATCGAATATCTCGTCGTCACCAAGGAATCGGTGAGCGGGCTTAACCCGCAATCGGCGGTGCATTATCGCGGCGTTAACATCGGCAGAGTTGAGAACATCGAATTTGATCCGGAAAATTCGCAACAAATTCTCGTGCACATTTCAGTGAACGAGAATGTCATACTCAAAAGCAGCACTTACGCGCAACTGGGTTATCAAGGCGTTACCGGGCTGGCATACATTCAACTGAACGATGATGGCATCGGTACCGATCAGCTCGCCCATGACGCGCGCATCCCGATGCGCCGCTCATTGCTTGATGAAGTCGCCGGATCGGGGCAGGATTTACTGACCAATGTCAATCAATTAGTGCTAAAAATGCACCATTTGCTGAACGACGAGAATCAAGATCACGTTTTCCATATTCTGCAAAATATTCAAAAAGCCACACGCAATTTTGATGGTATTGCCGGTCACTTGCAGCCTGTGCTCACCTCGTTCACTGAACTGACAACCGAATCAGCGGTACTGGTTAAACGTCTGGATCAGCTCCTGGGTGAAATCAATATAACCGTTGCCAAAATCAATCAGAAAGATGGCATTTTTGACAGCTTGTCGCAAAGCACGCAAGAGCTGGCCATGACCATTCCCGAATTGCGCAATGCCAGTAACAGCATTGCCCGCAGTTCACATCATTTCGATAGGGTTTTGCACCAATTGGAAGAAAACCCGCAAAGTTTGTTATTTGGCCGCCCTGCCCCCTTGCCGGGTCCTGGAGAAGCCGGTTTTGTGCCCCCCAAGGAGTAAGCCAATGACCAGAATATTCTTGTTGCTTGCGATCATCTGCCTGTTTCCGGGCTGTGCTTCTTTGCATAAATCACAACCCGCCGCTGTGTACGATTTCGGTCTACAGATGCCACTGTCATCCGAGCCATTGTCTCAGCCAATCCCACTGCGAAAGAAAAGCTTGCTGGTTGCGGATACGACAGCGCCGGTATGGCTGGATAGCCGGGCGATCCATTACCGCCTGCTCTATGACAACCCGACACAATCGTACACCTACGCCAATAACCGCTGGATTGCCACGCCCGCCGCCCTGTTTACGCAACAGTTACGCAACCGTATTGCCGCCGGTACGCAGGAACAAGTGATTAAAGACAACAGTATTGCAGCAGCCGATCATGTACTGCTTACGGAGCTGGAAGAATTCTCACAAGTGTTTGATACAGCGACGGATAGTCATATTGTAGCCGGCTTGCGCGCCAGTTTGATCGAACGTAATACACGCAAGCTGCTGGCGCAAAAAGATTTCAATATTACGGTAAAAGCGCCTTCGGCCGATGCGGCGGGCGCCGTGTCTGCTTTAAGCGCGGCGAGTAATCAGTTGCTGAATGAATTGATTAATTGGCTGGCTACCGCATTACCGCGCGATTAATCCCAACGCGGCCGCCAAAATTAATCTCAAGTTGGATTAATTTATCATGCTCTTATGTTAGTATCCCGTCATTATTGTTCCAGAGATTTCACATGCGTTTAATTCTAGTCCTGCTGTGCTCCGCTTACTTGCTCAGCGCTTGTGGCCTGAAGGGGCCTCTCTATCTTCCCAAGGTTGAGGAAGCCAGCGCCGCCCAACCTCATCAAGCTGAGAAAAAATGAGCGGTTTTCCTGAATTCGATTACCGCAACAACGAGCTTTTCGTAGAATCAGTTCCGCTCCAGCAGATTGCCCGGGAATTCGGCACGCCCTGTTATGTCTACTCGCGCGCCGCCTTAACCAAAGCCTATCAAGCATTCGATGCGGCGTTTGCGAACCGGGAACATCTGATTTGTTACGCGGTGAAAGCCAATTCGAATATCGCCATCCTCAACCTTTTCGCGCGGCTCGGCAGCGGCTTCGATATCGTATCGGGCGGAGAATTGCAGCGTGTCATCAAGGCAGGCGGCGATCCGGGCAAAACGGTGTTTTCCGGTGTCGGAAAACACGTTGATGAAATGCGTATGGCGTTGGATGCCAACATTCTCTGTTTCAATGTGGAATCCGAAGCCGAGTTAATCGTGCTGAACCAAATCGCCAAAGACATGGGCAAGATTGCGCCTGTCAGTCTACGCGTCAACCCGGATGTGGATGCCAAGACGCACCCTTATATCTCAACCGGTCTTAAGGAAAATAAGTTTGGCGTTCCCGCCAGCGAGGCCGGGCGGATTTATCAATCGGCACAGCAGTATCCGCATATCCGGTTTACCGGCTTGGATTGTCACATCGGTTCCCAGCTCACCGAGCTCGAACCGTTCCAGCAAGCCAGCTATAAGATGCTCAATTTACTCGAAACCTTGCAATCGCAAGGTCTTTCCATTGAACATCTGGATTTGGGTGGTGGCTTGGGCATCCGCTATACCGATGAAACGCCGCCGAGCATCAAAGATTATGTTTCCGCGCTATGCGCCGGTACCCGGACAGTCAAACAACGCTTATTAATCGAACCGGGCCGTTCACTGGTGGGTAATTCCGGCATTTTACTGACGCGGGTGGAGTATCTTAAACACACTTCGGCGCGTGATTTCGCCATTGTCGATGCCGCCATGAACGACCTGATGCGTCCAGCCTTGTACGATGCTTATCATGCGATCCTGCCTGTGCAGCAAAATGCAGGTGAAGCCAGAAACTACCAAGTGGTCGGTCCGGTTTGCGAAACCGGCGATTTTCTCGGTCATGACCGTAAACTCAGCCTGAAGGATGGCGATTTTCTGGCTGTCATGTCTGCCGGTGCCTATGGCATGAGTATGAGCTCAAATTACAACACCCGGCCGCGCGCCGCCGAAATCATGGTCGATCAGGATCAAATCCATATCATCCGGCAACGTGAGACGGTCGATCAATTAATGGCTGCTGAGCGCGTACTGCCGCAATAAATGACAGGACATTTGGAGATACGCTTAATTGTAGTAACATGCCGTATCGTTTTATGACAAATCCGTAATGACAAGCCAACCCAGTATCGACGATGCGCAGTATCAAGACCATATCCTGCAAGGTGTTTCACGCACTTTTGCGCTGACTATCCCACAATTACCCGAAACGTTGCGCCGCGTGATCGGCAATGCGTATCTGCTTTGCCGCATTACCGATACGATTGAAGACGATAGCGCATTGACCAACGAGCAGACCCGGGAGTTATCCGACATGTTTGCCGAAGTCGTGTGCGGCAATGCTTCAGCGGAAGAATTCGCACACCAGCTCTATCCGCTGCTTTCCGCCCATACCATTCCGGCAGAGCATGATTTAATCAAAAACACCCCGGCGGTCATTCGCGTCACTCACAGCTTTAACCCGGTGCAGCGTAGCGCGTTGGAGCGCTGCGTGCGAATCATGGCCAAGGGAATGGCGGATTATCAGGAAACGGAATCGCTGGAAGGGTTGAAAGATCTGCCGGCAATGAATGAATATTGTTATTACGTGGCCGGTGTGGTTGGTGAAATGCTGACCGAATTATTCTGCGATTATTCGGAAGAAATCAATCGCCATAAACCCGCTTTGATGAAGCTTTCCGTATCGTTCGGCCAGGGATTGCAAATGACGAACATTCTCAAGGATATTTGGGACGACCGGAAGCGAGGCGCATGCTGGCTGCCGCAGGATATTTTTGTTAAAAACGGATTCGATCTGCGCGACTTGCAGCCTGGAATATCCGACGAGAGATTTCAAGCCGGATTGGCGGAGTTATTGGCAGTCGCCAAAGATCATTTACAAAATGCGTTGACCTATACCAGCTTGATCCCTCCAAAAGAAAAAGGGATCCGCAAGTTCTGTTTATGGGCCATCGGTATGGCCATCCTGACCTTAAACAAAATCAATCAACACCGGGATTTTTCGGAAGGAGCGCAAGTTAAAATCAGCCGCCGCAGTGTCAAAGCCACCATTGTAACGACCAGTTTATTTGCCAGTCATGACTGGATCCTGGAATTATTGTTCAAGCTGACATCCCGGAACCTGCCGCTGGCTGGTCTGCACAATGAAGCGCTGCCGGAAATCCGGTAAATGATCGCTGCCATTCCAGGTTGCGGATATTCTTCACTGCCAGCCGGACCGGAATACAGGTTCGCTTTTACAGAACCATGAAATCTTTGGTGACAGGCGCAACAGGATTTCTTGGCTCCGCGGTGATGCGGTGCCTGCTTGCGGCCGGGCACGAGGTCCGTGTTTTAGCAAGACCCGATAGCGACCGGAAAAATCTGAAAAATTTCACCGTTGAAATTGCCGAAGGCGATTTGCGCGATCATGAATCGCTCAAACGCGCCGTCCGGGGTTGCGACAACCTGTTTCATGTCGCCGCCGACTACCGGTTGTGGGTTCCGGATCCCGCAACCATGCATGAAATTAACGTGACCGGCACGCGTGCGCTGATTTTAGCTGCCCATGAGGGAGGCATTCAGCGCATTGTTTATACCAGCAGTGTGGCGACACTCGGGTTAAACGCGGACGGTTCGCCCGCCACTGAGGAAACGCCCGCCGATTTTACGGGTATCAAAGGTCACTATAAGCGTTCCAAATACCAAGCTGAAAAATTGGCACAACAACTCGTTGACGAATACCATTTACCATTAATCATCGTCAATCCTTCCACACCGATCGGCCCTGGAGACGTGCGCCCCACACCGACCGGACGCATCGTGCTGGATACCTTGATGGGACGCATGCCGGCGTACGTCAATACCGGTCTGAATATTGCGCATGTCGACGACATCGCGCGAGGTCATTTACTGGCATTTCAGCATGGCAAGCCGGGAGAACGCTATATTCTGGGCGGTGATAACATGTTGCTGCTGCAGATTCTGCAACTCATTGACGAAATCAACGGAACACGCAGAAAGCGCGTCAACATCCCCATCAATGTCATGCTCCCCATGGCGTGGTGTATGGAAAAAATGGCGCTCTTCACACGCACGGAACCGCGCGCAACACTCGATAGCATTCACATGGCCAAGAAATTGATGTTTTTCTCCAGCGCGAAAGCTAAGCGGGAATTGGGCTACCAACACCGTCCCGCTGTTGAAGCCCTTAAGGATGCGGTCAAATGGTTCAAAGAAAACGGTTACTGCCGCTAGATTACGTCTGATCCGCTCATCCAAGCGCAGCTTACTTCCTCTCACTCAATATCTTCCATCAATCTCCCGTAGTACTATCAACCTTGTACGTCTCAGCAGCCTCAAAACAAGCTTAGCGTTACATTCCGCATCGCTCATAGGAATTTTTCAGATTTATTCTAAACTTTCAGGCTTGACTGTCGTAAAAACAACGGCGAAGTGAAAATCATGCAGCAAGAGCTGATGAGCTGGTTAAAAATCAAAGCAATTCTGGTAGTACATAAAATACTGTTATTTACGGAGAAAAGAATGCCTGACAAAAATTTAAAATTCTTAGTAGTGGATGATTTCTCTACCATGCGTAGAATCGTTCGCAATCTTTTAAAAGAACTAGGATTTGTCAATGTCGATGAGGCTGAAGATGGCGCGGTAGCTTTACGCAAGCTACAAGATGGCAATTTTGATTTTATTGTATCCGATTGGAACATGCCCAATATGGATGGGTTAACCATGCTTCAGAATGTACGCGCCAATGAAGCATTAAAAAATATCCCTGTACTCATGGTCACCGCTGAAGCCAAAAAAGAAAATATCGTTGCTGCAGCCCAAGCGGGAGCGAGCGGTTATATTGTGAAACCATTCACTGCTGCTGTACTGGAAGAAAAATTGAATAAGATATTCCAGAACATGGAAGCCAAAATAGCTGTAAAAGCATAGAATTTCTTTTCATAACAAACCGATGAGTTCAAAATGAATACAAAACATCTTATGAAAGCTAAAACGGAAGATGCTTCTCAAGAAACGATCAGCGCCAAACCGAAGAAATCCATCAAACTAGCTGATACACCACCGGTTGAAGCGGCTCAACATATGGAAGCCAGCGAATCAGTGACTACTAATAAAAAAGTTATTGATCAGATTGGACAACTAACCAGAAATTTACATGATAGTTTGCGTGAACTGGGATACGACAAGCGCCTTCAAGCCATTGCATCCGAAGTACCCGAAGCACAAGACAAATTATCCTACATAGCGACCAAAACCGAACAAGCGGCGGAACGCACACTAAATGCAACTGAAATTGCCATGCCAATTCAAGAGAAAATTTCCGCCGATGCCATACATTTATCTGAACAATGGAAACAAGCGTTCGAAGCTCACCAAACCAACCCAGATACGGAAAAATTTAAAATATTGCTCATTGATACGCTGCAATATCTTGATAAAATTCCGGAACAAACCAGCGCCACCAATACACAGCTGATGGAAATCATGATGGCGCAAGATTTTCAGGATCTTACCGGTCAAGTGATCAAAAAAGTTACGAACATGGTGCAAAGTCTGGAGAAGGATCTGATCGATCTGCTACTTGCAAACGTTCCAGCCAAGAAAAATATTGTTGGTGATGAAGGGCTCCTGAACGGTCCCGTCACAAATCCGGAAAAACGCAACGATGTGGTATGCAATCAAGATCAGGTTGATGACTTACTCGCCAGTCTTGGTTTCTAGTTGCGCTCCGTCTCATCATTCACTGCAATTTTCACCCTCTTTAACGCTACCCATTTCAATAGAGTTTTGCCCGGCATCACCGGCAAAACTCTACTGTCCCCTAATAACACGTTTTGACAAAAACCCGCAGGTTAACTATCAAATTCAGTGCCTCGTTCCGCTTGATTCCGTATCACTGGCACTCGCGCTCTCGAGCTTCCTCCACAAACATTTATTGTTGCTCTCGTGCGAGATTTTTTCCAACACCATCGCATGTTGTGCCAATTCCTCAGCCGTTGCTTCGATAATTTTCAAATTCAAACTATCCAGATTCTCAACAACGAGCTGAACGGTCTCGGTATATTCCAAATCGATCAGTAAACTTTCCTGGCCGCGCGTCATGGCCAGATAAACTTCGGCCAATAGTTCCGCATCCAATAATGCCCCGTGCAACGTACGCTTTGAATTATCAATGCTATAACGCTCGCATAGCGCATCGAGGTTATTACGTTTACCCGGATGAAACTCCTTCGCGAGTTTCAAAGTATCCGTTATCGCAGCACAATACTTGTCCAGTGTTTTTAAATTGATCAAACTCAACTCATGATTGAGAAAGCCGACATCGAACGGTGCGTTATGGATAATCAGTTCGGCGTCGTTGATAAAATTCAGGAACTCCTTGGAAATATCATGGAATCTCGGCTTATCCTGAAGGAATTCCGTTGTTAATCCATGCACCTGCAACGCTCCCTCATCGCTTTCACGATCCGGATTCAGATAATAGTGAAAGTGGTTACCCGTGAGTTGCCGGTTCCATAACTCCACCGCCGCTACTTCAACAAGACGATGACCAAGCTTATGCTCCAGTCCGGTCGTTTCGGTATCCAGTACAATTTGGCGCATATCAGACCCCTGAAATTATTGCACTTCTCCGGAAGTTATCATTTCCACGCCACGATTTGCCAGCTGATCGGCGCGCTCATTATCCGTATGCCCCGAATGCCCCCGCACCCAACACCATTCAATCTCATGCTGTTGCGCCAACTCGTCCAGCAGTCTCCATAAATCTTCATTCTTTACGGGCTTTTTGTTCGCAGTTCGCCAATTCCGCGCTTTCCACGAATCGAGCCATTCGCTGATGCCTTTCTGAACATATTGCGAATCGGTATGCAGATGCACTTTGCAAGGACGCTTGAGTGATTCCAAAGCACGTATGGCCGCGAGTAATTCCATGCGATTGTTGGTGGTTAATTGCTCTCCGCCGAAAATCTCACGCTCATGACCGGCATAGCGCAGCAAAGCGCCCCATCCCCCGACACCCGGGTTTCCTTTGCAAGCGCCATCCGTATAGATCTCAACCACTTTAGCATTCGCTGTACTCATTATCCGCGCGGCTCGTCAGTCTGATTCAGCTTTTCCGCTGACTTCTCCTCAAGCGAAGCTTCGTTTACTCTTTGCGCAACCGGCACCATTTTTTTCCGGGCATCGAGACAATTCTTCCAATCCGGCTTGATAATCCGCATACCGTGCATGTGCTTAATTGCATGCAAAAAATACACTCCCCCGGAAATCGGCCACCAGCGATCCCCTGCCGCCTCCATAAAACTGAGCCGCTGGCGCCACTTTTCTTGCTTAAAAGGCGGTGTATAGCAGCATAACCGGCCGCCAGCCATTTCAAAATCCAATAACTTCAACCAATCTTTAAGCCGTGATAACGCAATAAACTGACCGTTCCAGGGAAATTCCCGCCGGGTCGACCGCAAGTAATGGCACATCCCCCATAAACTGAACGGATTAAAACCGGATATCACGACATGACCTTCCGGTATCAAAACTCGATGCACTTCGCGTAAAATTTGATGCGGATTGGCATTAAACTCAAGCGCATGTGGCAGAATGACAAGATCGACACTGTTGCTCTGAATCGGCAGAAAGCCCGGTGTGGCGCGTAAGGACGCTCCAGTCTCGAGTCCCACGGAAAAATGAAAAGGCATTCTATTCAGACGCAGAAAATTAAATTGCGGCCAGCCGATCTGCACGGCATTGTAGCCAAAAATATTCGCCACAACCTGATCAAAGTAGCACTGCTCATGCTCGATCAGATATTGACCAAGCGAGGATTCGAACCACTGTTGAACATTTTGTGCAGTCATGATCAATAATTTTGCTTAAATTTATACGATTGAACGCATCCGATCAAAAGCATCAGCTTCACCATTCGTAATACAGGAAAATTTCATGCTGAACATTCATCCGGTACCTGCATTTAGAGACAATTATATCTGGGTCATTCACAACCGGGATTATGCCGTGGTAATCGATCCGGGTATAGCGTCTCCCGTTATAGATTATTTGCAAACGGAAAAATTGCAATTAGGCGCGATTCTTATCACCCATCATCATAGCGATCATACCGGAGGTATTACCGGGCTGCGGCAATTATGCGCTGTGCCGGTATACGGACCGGGCAATGAAACCATCGCGGAAGTTACCCATCCGGTCCGGGAAAACGATCAAATCGATTTGCCGCAACTGCCGCTGCGTCTTACCGTGATGGATATTCCCGGGCATACCCGCGGCCATATTGCTTATTATGGAACCGATCCTTTTGCCTTGGTGTTTTGTGGCGACACGCTCTTTTCTTGCGGCTGCGGGCGGATATTCGAAGGAAGCGCGCAGCAAATGTACCAATCCTTGCAGAAGCTCGCCCGGTTACCCGAAGATACCACTATTTATTGCACCCATGAATATACAATGAGCAATATCCGCTTTGCCAGAGCGGTCGATCCGGAAAACCGGAAACTCATCGAACTGGAAATCACCGCGCAGCAATTGCGTCAGCAAAATATCCCAACGCTTCCCACCCCATTATTGCTTGAAAAAGCCGTGAATCCTTTCCTGCGCTGCGATCAGCAAGCACTCATCAATAGCGCACAGCAACATGCGGCAATACCGCTGCCGGATCCGCTCAGCGTTTTCTCGGTACTGCGGGAATGGAAAAATAACTTCTGAAGATACACCCGCTATCGATATTCAAATAAAAAAAGCAATTTGATCCATGTTCATCACGAATCAAATTGCCTTGTTTAAAACCAATGATGGCTAATTTCGCCATCGGCTTAATTATTTTTTAGGCTTAGCAGCGCGTAATACGGGGTAGTATTGCGTAAATACCATGTCTTGCGCGGCATTATCTTTATGGCAAGCTGCGCAAGCTTCGTCAGCTTGTATTGCGCCTTCCTTAGCATCATACGATTCGAAACCGAAGAATGCCCAGTTACCCGGTCTGTTCGGGAAACGTTTGGAGTCTTTCACCATCGCAGCAATTCCATTGAATTCTCCCGCGAAATAACCATTTCCACTCGGTGCCGATTTAGATCCTACACTCACCAATTCTTTGACAATAACCGTTCCATCACGGAATTCACCGGTTTTTTTCCAATGGTTCCAGCTGGTTGGATCGATGTATACATTGTGAAATTCTGGAAATACGGCTTTACCGTCATTCATATCATTCGGTGTGACCGGTCCACCGACAAACACCCACTCACGGTAACCTCTAGGCGTCAACAATATATTATCTTTATTAAAAGCGCCAAAATTATGGTTCTTTCCGTGTGCATGATGCCCATCGGAAGCAATTACCGGACTTGCCAGTGCAATGGATAACAATAATGGTGCGATACCACCTAATAACGTCTTTTTAAACTGTAACATAATAAGCCCTTAAGATAGTTAAAGAAAGACAAAAAAACAGCAATAATCCATGCTGCTTTCTTTATAGTAGTCAGACATACTACCTTCGTCAAGTGAATATGTAGTCTTAATAATCACCTACATAACACAATGTTATTCATGTAATTGATCACTTTCCATCAACCGTCCGGGAAAGTGCTATCATGGATTGGAACCCGCTCAACATTACCTGAAAATGGATAAGATCATGATTAACATTAACTCTGCCACATCCAACCGGCACATTTCAGCAATCGGCTTACTTCAATAAATACGCGAGAGAAAAATGAGA
>CP091134.1:2623425-2626096 GCA_021582535.1 Nitrosomonas sp. | reverse complement strand
GATTGTCCACATGACACGCAGCCGTTTGCTCATCGTAAATCAAACATAAGTATGATAAAGCCGCTGGATAATTATGTGCCTCCGGCTCGCTTAGCCATTTAATTTCAGTTTTCTTCGCCATAAGTTGTTGAAATTCTTTTTGTCACACAAGCATTTCAGATATTGCTCTGCCACTCTGCCAAATAGTTGACCCGGAATACTAAGGCTTCTGATCAACCAAGGTGTGTTCATACTCAGTTCGATACATCATCACCGTAAAATCATCTTCCAAATAATCATTGAAACATCCTACGCGCGGCGACAGCACCCGGCAAAGCGTCAGAATTTCATCGCGATCATGCCCCACCAGTAGATCATGCTGCGGGAAATATTGATTATCCAGCATGTTAAAAGCCAGTGCGATCCGGGCGCTGTTATACAGTTTGCCGATCATCGCGGTATAAAAACCGTCATTCTTGCAACGATAACCGAGCACGCCGCTGGCAAAAACATAATCGACCTGCGGTAATTCTGCGGTACTGAAGTCCGTTTGATAAAAAGTGGTCCGTTCGATGCCTTCGTAGCGCTTGCGGGCTTCGGCGATGAATTCCGGCATTTGATCGATGCCGATATAGTCAAAACCGGAGAATTGCCGGTCCAGGAACGCTTTCAAATCGCCATACCCGCACCCGGCATCGAGTATCATCTTACCGTTCAAGTCACCCACTTTAGCCAGCACTTGGTAGCGCACTTGCTGGCTATGCGCACCGCGCCATCCCAGTGATTCGACCGTACCGTGTTGAAATTCGGCAATACGATGACGGTGGTAATGCATGACTGTCGCTTTCTCAATCAGGTCCATTGTAGTCATTTCCTTTAAAACCCCAATTTTCTGCGCGTGAAATCAGTGCCCGGTCTAATCGCTGATTCTAGGCCGCGATGGCTTGCGCATTTGTTTTTTCCGCCGCTGATAAGCGATGATACCGACTGCAATACCGCCGGAAACCACCAGGATCAGCGGTAAATTACCCGAGGAAACAGGTTCCAGCACGGGATCGTAGGTTAACAACAGCAATGCGACAATCACTGTGGGCAGCAGAATAACCAGCAGATAAATCACATAAAAGTTGCTGATTTTTTTATGGATACGGCAGGAATACAGATACAGGATGGTGAATAACAAACACAAGAAGGTCAGCGCAATCCATGCGAGCCGGAAGTACACGCGATTTTCGCACACCATTTTTTCCAGCATCGACTCCGGTTCACCATGCCAGGTGGTATTCTGGAAATATCGCACCAGGCAGCCGCTGACAAAATTAATTTCATCGCAGCGGAACGGCATTTCCTCGACCACCTCCGGCTCGTTGGCCCATAAAGGCCAGAACCCGATGCCGCCGAAGTTATCTTTAAAATACACAATATCGTCTTCCAGTTGCTTCCAATCCCTGCCGTCGAATTCGATGACCGGAACGATATGCCGCAGCAATATGCCGCGCTCGATACCGTGCAGTTCGCCATTTTCGATATCCAATCTCAATTTCTTCTTGGAGTCCGTGGTCGGTTCCTCGATGAGAATCAGAATCTTGGTTCTCACGTCCGTGCGCGCATGGGTTGCAAACGATGTATCCGCGCTGCTGGAAGGCTTGGTATTATCAACCCAGGCAAATAAGTTGGCATAGCGGTAAACACCGCTACCGAGGGCGGATTGCGGCACCAGGATATTGACAAAATAGCCGCCTCCCTGCGCAAACAATCTCTTCTGCAACTCGGTAAAAAAGCGGTTGAACAATTCAACCGATTCGCGATCATCCGGGAAACCATCGAAATACAGCGTAATGCCATCGCCCAGCGCGGGCGGCGGAATCATGCCGAAGGTTATGTTCTGCCGTATCATGGTGAAACGATCGGTTAATTGGCTGGTGAGCAGATTCACAATGTTTTCCGTCAACGTTTCAAAAACCGCTGTTTTGGACAAATTGGACAGTTTTTTCCAGCGCTCCCAATACGATTTATCATTGCGGATGACCCAATCGACTTTGCTGTTGTGTTTGCGGGCAGTCCGGATAAATGCAGTTTGCGCATCCCGGCCCGCATCACCCGGCGATAATATCGTGCTTTCGTTATGCACATTATTCGCATGCTTGATAACACCGTCTTCGTCGAATGAAAGCCCGTAATAAGCGACTCTGGACAACACGCTGAAATTGACCGTTTGCTTCTCTCCAGCCAGCCAGAACGGGTAAAAACCGTACACCGTGCCGGATAAATCATCCAGCACACAACCGCAGCCGCTGCCATCCCAGCGTACGGGCGCTGCCGCGCGATAAACCGGACTTTTCCTGTACAACGGGGCGATGGCAGGTTGTACCACCTGCGCGTACAACCCGGCGACGAATTCATCAATCAATGCCAAGTCATGGTCTTCGCAATCCTCTTTCGGATGCAAGCGCAACAAATCAATTTCCTTCAATTGCTGAGAAAAATCGCGCATTCCCTGATAAGGGCCGGTCAACAAATCCTCGGCTAATTTTTTAAAATTGTCATCGCTGATTTTTAACCCGGATACATAGGCGTTCTGTTTATTCACATCCTGGCAGGCGCCAATACCGGCATGGATTTTCGACTTTGCCGCCTGCTCGAACAGATGTTTATCGGGATAGGCGACACCTTTTATCGATTTATCCAGCAA
>CP091134.1:2620081-2623325 GCA_021582535.1 Nitrosomonas sp. | reverse complement strand
GGCGATGCCGCCGTCCGCCGCGGCTTACAAATATTACTGAAGCATATTGAGCCGGTGGATGAAAATCAAACCCGGCAATGGCTGGAAAACCTTGCGCCGTGGCGGGCTTTGGTGGCGGCGCATTTATGGAAATTGGTATCCAATGGCGGGTAAAAACATGGATGATCTTAAAAAACTGCAAACGATTTCCTGGTACATCTATTTTTGTACGGCGACTGGGTGTTTCCATTGCAAATCGTGATTTTGCTTTCTTCTGTGTTCCCCCCACTAAAACTGTAGCGTCAACGTTTCTGAAACGCACGGCAAAACGCCGTACCGGTTTACCGGTACGGCGTTTTACTGTTATGGTGCCGGGTAACGTTATAAAACTACGTTGCCTACAGTCTAACCTATGAATCAATAGGAAGTTTCGCGCGAAAAATCTTGCCAGATAAAGGGTGGATTAACCGATGGTTTGGTGGGAATAAAGAAAGTCGCGGCATCCAGGACACCGACCAAGCTGCGGCCTACCGTATGCATGATACCCATCCCCAACCCGATGGTAATCCCATAAACCGGTCCTTCTTTTTGGCTGGTCAAAATAATATTCTTGGGCAGTTCCACCCACCCGGTCACTGCATTCGCTATACCGCTGGCAAATTTCTCGGCTGAGTTATTAACATAGCTGTCCGAAGCAATAGCTTGAGACGAGAAAAGGAATAATATCGAAAGCACCCAGAACAGTTTAACAATGCTTCTCATCAAAAAATCTCCTTTATTCAGTTTTCTAAAAATTGATTTTTGCCCTGATAAGAAAACAAGCAAAAATTCCTCCGCAGTTTACCTCTTCATGGGTAATCAGACAAATCCATACACATCAAAGCGATTGCGACGATTCAGTGATTAAAAAATAAATCTCCTAAAAAACCAACCCGGAATGTCGATATCCATGTTCCTGGCAAAACGTAACGTAAACCGCAAAATTGCTGTTGCTTGTAACCGGCTCGATGTCATTGAGGGAGTATCGAAATATGGAAGGACTTATCGTTGAACCATCCAGAACATACCAAAAACTGCTATCAACCGCGATCGAATCGGGCGGATTGGGCACCAGACAAGTCTCGACGGGTGGTGAAGCGCTCACATTACTGAGAAAACAGCCTTTTGATCTGGTATTTATCGCCACTCACTTGCAGGACATGGACGGTCCCATGTTTTCATCGCAATTACGCGCCGATTCCCGCACCCGGCAAATTCCGCTGGTGATGATTACCGCAAACGACAATAAGGAATTTCAGGACGAAGCATTTTCAGCCGGTGTAACAGAAATATTTTCCAAACATGAACTGGATAAAATCACCAGTTATACCGTGCAGTTCTCAAGAAAACGCTGCAACAAGTCCATGAGCGGTCATATTTTGTATCTTGAAAACAGCACATCCATGGCAAGCGCAGTGACTGCATTGCTCACCGAATGCGGTTATACCGTGGATCATTTCGGCAATGGCGAAAAGGGATTACTGGCGTTGCAAAACAATGATTACGATTTGGTGTTAGCCGACACTTTACTGAAAGGGAGGCTCAATGGTCACGCTATTGTAAAAGCGATTCGCGGTCTTGAGGATGACAAAAAAGACGTGCCGCTACTGGTTTTTTCAGTTCTTGACGATGCTACGCGTAAAGTTGAATTGTTGCGTTCCGGGGTGAATGATTACGTCAGTAAGCCGCTGATTCAGGAAGAACTGCTGGCGCGAATCAACACGCTGATCAGTAATAAGAAATTGCTAAATAAAGCAATCATGCAGCAAGGCCAGATGCACGAGCTGGCGATGAAGGATCCGCTCACCGGTTTATATAATCGCTATTTCCTGCTGGAAACAGCACCATCGAAATTGAGCGAAGCTGTCCGGCATAGCATTTCATGCAGCCTGATTATGGTGGATATCGATCGGTTCAAATCCATTAACGATAACTTCGGTCTTGCCAGCGGAGATAAAGTATTGAAAGAAGTCGCCGCAACACTCACCGGCTCTATTCGCAGAGAAGACATCGCGGCACGTTATGGTGAGGAAGAATTCGCCCTGCTGCTGCCGCATTGTGATCTTGCGAGTGCGGCGATGATCGCCGAAAAAATACGTCACTCCATCGAGCATCTGCACCCCTCCGGCATCCATGTGACGGCAAGTCTGGGCGTTGCCGAGTTACAGCCCAATTCGTCCGATGGTTTCTCCGATCTATTGAAAGCCGCAACGGAAGCGGCCGATCGCGCTAAATCAAGCGGATGCAATCAAGTTTTCGTCCATCATCCATAACAATCGCGAGTGTCCATCGTAACCGCTATGCAGAATTCCGCTCCAGCATGGCGGCTGCGTGACTCTCAATATAGCGTTGATGTTTCTTTTCCTTGATCGCACCGACATGCACCAGAATCAGCGCATCCACGCAGTTTGAGAATTGCGGATCGATATTAAAACCGAGAAACTCGCAACCGCCCGGTTCACACAATTCCACATACTGCTTATACAGCACCGGCACTTTAACGCCGGATGCATCCAGTTTCTCTTTCAGCAGCGAATATGCGTGCTTGTATGCCGTATCATCAGCAGCTTTACTGAACGGTGCAAAATCCGCTGCTGCATCAAATTCAAACGGAATTCTGGGAGCGGCCAGCTGCTGGTCATTGCCGCACAGCTGATGGTAGAAGTTTGCAATCGTCTGTTGCGCCGTTTCAGGTAGTACCGTGCTCATCGACACCGGCCCGACCATGTAGCGAATTTCCGGATGCTGATATAGATAAGCGCCAATGCCGTACCATAAATAATCCAAGCTCCGTTTATTCTGATAGCGAGGCTGAATGAAACTGCGTCCCAGCTCGATCGATTGTTCCAAATACGGCAAAAATGCCGGATTAAACTCAAATAAACTATGCGTGTACAGTCCTTCCGCGCCACGTGTTTTGAGAATTCTTGCCGCTTCACCGATGCGATACGAACCGATGATTTCCAGTTCATCTTCGTCCCACAAAATCAGATGACGGTAGTAGCGGTCGTAGCTGTCGATATCCAATGCATTGCCGGTGCCTTCCTGCACCTGGCGGAACGACAATTCGCGCAACCGCCCGATTTCGCGCATCACGCTGGAATTCGGCAGATAGTCAAACAGATAAATATGCTTGCCGTCCTGGGTTTTGCCGATCAACTGCGACGCTTTCAGCTCCTTGCGGATCAACTTGGTGCGGACAGGATGAATGATATTTTCAATCGGC
>CP091134.1:2617155-2619981 GCA_021582535.1 Nitrosomonas sp. | reverse complement strand
ACCCCTTCCGGGTGATCAAGCGTCAGTTTGGATATACCAAGGTACGCTTTCGTGGATTGGCCAAGAATACGGCACAGCTCATCACGCTGTTTGCTCTTTCCAATCTGTGGATGGCACGCAGGTTTTTGCTGGCAAATACAGCAGAGGTGCGTCCGTAACATTCAAAATGATTGCAGAAAAAACTCTGCTGTCACAAAAACATGAGATTTACGGCGAGTTTCATTGTTCTCTGCGCATCTCGGCCTTTTTTATAATGAGAATATCTGAAGAATCTAAGAAATATCACACTTTTTCAGAGTTTCCCTAAGAAATATCACACTTTTTCAGAGTTTCCTTAGCGTTAGAGTGACTATTTATGCAGGTCTTTGTGTTTTGTTGTTAATTAATTGAATTGCGGAATATGGGGAAAATAGTCATTCTATTAATTACTTATGATTCTATCTGTGGCTTTATTGATCCGGTGCGTGGTAAATTTGTCATGAAATGCATTTATTTTGAGGTAAAAATCGGATAAGATTCCGGTGCGTTAATGATATTAAAATATCATTAACTAGTAGAAATAGTGGATGTTTGTGCGTATTGAATAGAATAAACAACTGAGGAGATCGGAATGAAAGGAAAAATCCAGCATCCAGTTCGCATGTTAACACTGGCAGCAATTGCAGGCGCTTTTATTGGGTTGACAGGATGTGCGACGACAGGTCAATTAGAAGAACTGCAAAATAAAGTGAATGCTGATATTGCAGCTGTTAAAGCTGATGCAGCTGCAGCAAAAGCAGCAGCAGATGCAGCTAACGCTAAAGCAAATGATGCACTGCGTATTGCGGACGAAGCAAACAGACGTTCAATAGATACAGAATCCAAAATAGATCGCATGTTCAAGAAAGCAATGCATAAGTAATACCAAAGTAAAATTTGGATTTGCATTCAAACCCCTCGAATGAGGGGTTTTTTATGTGTACGTTTACGTTATGCAGTTTCCATTTCGATGGAATTAATGGTTGTTTTGCGTGTGTAGTTGGGCTTGTGCGGTAGTGCGAGAGATCAGCACAGGCATTCCACTTTTTTCCATGATCGCTTGTTTTAGTGCTTCTTGATCAATTTCAAAATCTGCGGGTATGGTTTTTTTACTGCTTTTTAATGCGAGAAAATCATTGATGGCGGTAACTACCATGTGCTTGTAGTTGGTGTATTTTCCCTCGTCTTCTTCTAATGGCGGATGAAGTTCTATGAACAGCGAGTCCAGTAACCAGCCAAGTTTAATGGGTTGATTCACTATTTGCACTGTTGTGCCGACCGGGACTTTATCAAAGAGTGCTTCAATGTCTTCCGGATACATGCGGACACATCCTGCGGAAACGCGCATACCGACACCAAATGGCTTGATTGTGCCGTGTATCAGATAACTGCCGCTGCTAATGCCTAGACGCATGGCATGCCGGCCTAAGGGATTCGTGGGGCCTGGCGGAACAATACTGGGATAGGGCTGTTCCCCATTGGCAATTCTGTCCATTTGGAGAGATTTTGGCGGTATCCAGGTGGGATCTTTCTTTTTATCAACTACTTTTGTTGTTCCCAGGGGAGTTATCCAGTCCATTCTGCCGATACCAACCGGGTGTGTAATGATCATCGGTTTTTCACCTTTTTTAGGCTCCGGGAAATAGTAAATTCTCATTTCAGGCAAGTTAAGTAGTAATCCCTTGCGGTCGCCATGAGGAATAATATAGCGGCTAGGCAGAATAACTTCTGCGCCATCCTGGGGTAACCATCGATCTACATTGGGATTGGCCAGTAGAATCTCAATCTGACCAATATCGTATTGGCGTGCGATATCGAGTAGTGTTTCCGCGCTGCTTGCCTGTGTGGTTCGTATTTGGCCAAAAACATCAATATCGGAGGGCGGGAGTACCCACGTTTCAGCTTTAATTGGAAAAGCGGCGATTAGATTCAGTATTGCAAAGAAAAACAAAGAGGATTTACGCATAAGTCGTACCTTACAAAGGTGGTGCCCTACTTAAGTTATCAGGTAATGAATGTAGCGGATGATAGCTGAAATTCCCTGATTTAAAACATGAAAAACAGTATAAATATGCCTCATCGAATGAAGCTGCAATTAATTTATATTGCTGTAATATCAGTAAGTTTAAGAAATTCTGAATGAATTTCTCAGCGATGTAAAATAAAATTTATCATCAGAAAAACAACAAATATGTTGTATGGGAACAACATATTTGCTGTTTAATGTATAAGATTTGTTTGTTTTTCTTGCAGTATGTTTCTGTATTGGGGCACAATCAGATCAAACCTCCCGATTGGGGGAGGTCCTAACAAGCGGGGTGCATTCCACCGGAATGTAGTAAGACAAAATAAGACGGCCCCAGTCGTTTTAACATTAAAGGAGAACTTCGGTATGAAGAAGAAACTTATTTCGTTGGCAGTAGCCGGTGCACTTGCAGCTCCGATGGTTGCATCAGCACAAGGAACGAACGTAACTCTGTTTGGTAGCGTGCAAGCTGAATATGCAACAGTGAACAAAGACGGTCAAAGCAGCCAGGCTCATATCGGTGACGATACGGGTCGTTCCAGATGGGGTATGCACGTTACTGAAAATTTGGGCGCCGGCTTAAAAGCAAAAGCTCATATTGAGTATGGTTTTAGTACAGGCAGTGGTGCTCTGGGTATTGCGCGTGAGCGTTGGGTTGGATTGGCCAATGACAATTGGGGTGAAGTAAAATTCGGTCGTGTTCAATCACCATTTAAAGATTTCGCTGGTGGTATGACTATTGATCCATTCGCATATACAACCCTGCAAGCATCAGGTAGCGG
>CP091134.1:2604540-2617055 GCA_021582535.1 Nitrosomonas sp. | reverse complement strand
TGACGGTGTTGGTGATATTGCCGTTTTCCAGGTAATCGATCAACTGATCCACCACCATCACGGCGCAATTGTCTTCCGCTTCAGAAGTCGATGCGCCGAGGTGCGGCAAGGTGATCACGTTTTTCTGGTGTTGCAGTTTCTCACTGGGAAAATCGCTGACGTAGGTTTTGATTTTGTTGGCGGTGATGGCTTGCAGCACTGCGTCTTCGTCGACGATCGCGCCACGCGAGAAATTCAGCACAATTGCATGCGGCTTCATCAACTGTATCGTGTTGCTGTTGATCAAATGCCGTGTCGAATCGAGCAACGGCACGTGCACACTGATGAATTCGCTGTGGCGCAGCAAATCTTCCATACTGTTGGCTTTCTTGACTTCCGCCGACAGGCTCCAGGCCGATTCGACGGTGATTTTCGGGTCGAAACCGATGACCTTCATGCCCAGTCTGATGGCTGAATTGGCAACCAGGCGGCCGATTTCGCCCAAACCGATCACGCCCAGCGTGCGCCCCGGCAATTCGATGCCGGAAAAACGTTTTTTGCCGTCCTCGGCTTGTTTGTTGAGCACCGCATCGTCGCCCTGCAGGCTGTCGGCGAATTGCAACGCCGGTACCAGGTTACGCGCCGCCAGAAACAAACTGGCCAGCACCAATTCCTTCACAGCATTGGCGTTCGCGCCGGGCGTATTGAAAACCGGCACACCGCGTGCGTTCATCGCATCGACCGGGATATTGTTGGTGCCCGCGCCGGCGCGACCGATCGCTTTCACGCTGTCCGGGATGGCGCTGTTCAGCATGTTGTGCGAGCGCACCAGAATCGCATCCGGTTCTTCGATGTCATGACCGGTCTGATAACGCTCCGCAGGAAAACGGTTGAGTCCGTGCGCGGAAATCGCATTGAGTGTCAGAATTTTAAAGAGTTGTTGTTCAGGCATGGCGGCTGGCAAACTCCTTCATGAATGCGACAAGTTTGGCGACACCTTCGAGCGGCATGGCATTGTAGATCGATGCCCGCATCCCGCCGACCGAGCGATGCCCCTTCAGTTGCAATAAACCGTTGTGTTGCGCTTGTTTGAGAAATTCGCCGTCCAGTGCGGAATCTTTCAGTGTGAACGGCACATTCATGCGCGAACGGTCGGTTTTCGCGACCGGGCAATGGTAGAAATCGGTACTGTCGAGATAGTCGTACAGCAGATTGGCCTTGGCCGTGTTGATTTTTTCCATCGCCGCCAGCCCGCCCTGTTTTTTCAGCCAGGCAAACACCAGGCCGGTAATGTACATGGCGTAAGTGGGGGGCGTGTTGTACATCGAATCATTTTGGGCGTGAATTTGATAATCGTACAGCGTCGGTGTGCCGGGCAGGGGTTTTCCTAACAAATCTTCACGCACGATGACCAGTGTCAATCCGGCGGGGCCGAGGTTTTTTTGCGCACCGGCATAAATCAAGCCGAAGCGCGTGACATCCAACGGCCGCGACAGGATATCGGAAGACATATCGGCAATCAATGGAACCTCGACTTCAGGTACCCAGTGAAACTCGACACCGCCGATGGTTTCGTTGCTGGTGTAGTGCACATAAGCAGCTTGCGCGTTGAGACGCCATTGATCTTGCGGCGGCACGTAGGTGAAATGCGCATCTTCCGACGAAGCGGCTACATTGACCGTGCAATAGCGGCTGGCTTCTTCGATCGCTTTGGCCGACCATTGGCCGGTATTGATGTAATCCGCAGTGGTTTTGCCGCGCAACAGATTCATCGGCACCATGGCAAATTGACTGGAGGCGCCGCCTTGCAGAAACAGCACTTTATAGTTGTGCGGAATGTTCGCCAGTTCGCGCAGATCGTTCTCGGTTTTTTCCGCAATCGACATGAATTCCTTACCGCGGTGACTCATTTCCATCACCGACATGCCGCTGCCGTGCCAATCGAGCATCTCATCGCGCGCCTGTTGCAATACTTCCTTGGGGAGGACTGCGGGTCCTGCGCTGAAATTATAGATCTGATCCATGGCGTTTTTTCCGGTTGGTGAATTATTGGCTATTCACCATCTCCATCTCCATCGCTGTCCTCGCTTTCGACCACCCGTTCCAGACCGGCCAGTTTTTCGCCCGGATCCAGATTGATCAAGGTGACACCTTGCGTGGCGCGGCTCATTTCGCGCACTTCGTTGACGCGCGTGCGGATCATGACGCCGCCGGAGGTGATCAACATGATTTCATCGTCCGGTTTCACCAGTTTGGCGGTGACCACCTTGCCGTTACGCGCGCTGGTGATGATCGCGATCATGCCTTGCGTGCCGCGGTTGTGGCGGGTGTATTCGCTGATCGGGGTGCGTTTGCCGAAACCGTTTTCCGTCGCCGTTAATACTGCCAGTTCTTCATTCTCCGCCACCAGCATTGAAATGACTTTATGTCCGGAACCCAACTTCATGCCGCGCACGCCACGCGCGGTGCGTCCCATCGGACGCACGTCGTTTTCGTTGAAGCGCATGGCTTTGCCATTATCCGAGAACAACATGACATCATGCTTACCTTCGGTCAATTCGACACCGATCAGATAATCGCCTTCGTCCAGTCCGATGGCGATGATGCCATTGTTACGCGGACGGGAAAATTCCGATAACGGTGTTTTCTTGACCGTGCCAAATGATGTGGCCATAAAGACAAAGCGGTTCTCGTCGAAAGTTTTGACCGGCAGAATGGCGTTGATTTTCTCGCCTTCTTCCAATTGCACCCAGTTGATGATCGGCTTGCCGCGCGATTGCCGCCCGCCTTGCGGCACTTCGTAGACCTTGATCCAGTACACGCGCCCCAGACTCGAGAAGCACAGGATGTAGTCATGCGTGTTGGCGATGAACAGTTTGTCGATGAAATCATCTTCCTTGGTGCTCGTCGCCAGCTTGCCGCGTCCGCCGCGTTTCTGCGCGCGATAGTCGTCGAGTAACTGGGATTTGATATAACCGCTGTGCGATAGCGTCACCACGACATCGGCCGGGGTGATCAAGTCTTCGATACTCAAATCCTGCGTGTCGATGACGATTTCACTGCGGCGTTTGTCGCCGAATTGCAGTTTGATCGCGTCCAGTTCTTCCGTGATGATGCTGGTGATGCGTTCCGGATTGGCCAGAATATCCAGAAAATCGATGATTTTATCGATAACTTCCCGGTATTCATCGACGATCTTTTCCTGCTCCAGGCCGGTTAAACGTTGCAGACGCAGTTCCAGGATCGCTTGCGCTTGCGCATCGGAAAGCCGGTATCCCTGCGCTTGCAAACCGAAGAAGTTATCCAATCCTTCCGGACGCAGCGCATTGGCATCGGCCATGGCGCGTGTCAGCATTTCTTCGACCAACTTGGACTGCCAGGTTCTCGCCATCAAGGCTTCCTTGGCATCAGCGGGCGTCGGTGCTGCTTTGATCAACGCGATGATTTCATCGACATTGGATAACGCAACCGCCAGACCCTCCAATAAATGACCGCGTTCGCGCGCTTTTTTCAGTTCAAAAACCGTGCGGCGCGTGACGACTTCGCGGCGGTGGCGCAGGAAGGCATCCAGGATTTGCTTCAAATTCAGCAAGCGCGGCTGGCCATCCAGCAAAGCCACCATGTTCATGCCGAACGTATCCTGCATCTGGGTTTCTTTGTACAGATTATTCAGGATGACTTCGGGCACTTCGCCGCGCTTCAGTTCGATGACGACGCGCATGCCGGATTTGTCGGATTCGTCGCGCAGGTCGGAAATGCCTTCGATTTTCTTGTCGCGCACCAGCTCGCCGATACGTATCAGCAAATTGGCTTTGTTAACCTGATAAGGCAACTCATCGATGATGATGCATTGGCGGCTGCCTTTTTCCAAGTCTTCAAAATGCGTGCGTGCGCGCATCACTACACGGCCACGGCCGGTGCGATAGCCGTCGCGTACGCCGGCGACACCGTAAATAATGCCAGCGGTGGGAAAGTCCGGCGCCGGAATGATATCGATCAGCTCATCGATGGTGATATCCGGGTTTTTGAGCAGGGCGAGGCAGGCTTCCACGACTTCATTCAGATTATGCGGCGGGATGTTGGTCGCCATGCCGACAGCGATACCCGAGGAGCCGTTGATCAGCAAATTGGGTATTTTGGCCGGCAGAATCAGCGGCTCTTTTTCGGAATCGTCGTAGTTGGGACCGAAATCCACCGTTTCCTTGTCGAGATCGACCAATAATTCATGGGCAATACGCGACATGCGGATTTCGGTGTAACGCATCGCTGCGGCGTTATCGCCATCGACCGAACCGAAGTTGCCTTGCCCGTCGACCAGCATGTAACGCAGCGAAAAATCCTGCGCCATTCGGACGATGGTGTCATAAACGGCGGTGTCGCCATGCGGATGGTATTTACCGATAACGTCACCGACGATACGCGCGGATTTTTTGTACGGTCTGTTCCAGTCGTTGGACAGCTCGTGCATGGCGAATAACACGCGCCGGTGCACCGGCTTCAAGCCATCACGAACATCCGGCAGAGCGCGGCCCACGATGACACTCATCGCGTAATCAAGGTAGGAACGCCGCATTTCTTCTTCAAGACTGATGGGCAGAGTTTCCTTGGCAAACTGATTCATATCTTATGATTTTGTGAGAAACAACGGGTTATGATGCAGAAATGTATCTTAGTTGAAACTGGCTATAAGAAATTTATAAATCGGGTCATTCTAACATGCTGCTATCGTTTCTCGGCTAACTTTGCTATGACCCGCGCATAAAATTGCCATAAATGAGTGGATCTGCAAAGAAAAAAGCTTGAAAAAGCAGGCTAAATAGGTAACCATAACAACTTTTTCAAATTTTCCTTACCGTACCAGGTGGAGCGCTGAATTGAATTTTTCGTTTAAAATACAAATGTGAGTGTGATGCAGTGTCTAATTTGATGAATACATACGCACGGTTGCCTGTTACCTTTGTTAAAGGCGAAGGGGTCTGGTTATGGGACGATCGTGGTGAACGTTATCTGGATGCACTGGCCGGTGTGGCGGTGTGCGGACTGGGTCATTGCCACCCGAGATTAACCCGGGCGATCTGTGAACAAGCCGGAACGCTGATCCATACCTCTAATCTTTTTCATATCGAAAAGCAGGAACGGCTGGCTGAACGTCTGACGGAATTGTCCGGGATGGATAATGCGTTTTTCTGCAATTCCGGTGCGGAAGCGAACGAAGCCGCCATCAAACTGGCACGGCTGTATGGACATAATAAAGGAATATCGCTGCCCACGATCATAGTCATGGAACGGTCATTTCACGGCCGTACCATGGCGACGCTGACAGCCAGCGGAAACCGCAAGGTGCAAGCCGGGTTTGAACCGTTGTTATCCGGTTTTGTGCGCGCTCCCTATAATAATCTGGAAGCGATCGCGCAAGTGGCCGCCAATAATAAAGATGTCGTGGCGGTACTGGTGGAGCCGTTTCAGGGCGAGGGCGGGGTGAATATTCCCGAGGCGCATTATCTGCAAGGATTACGCACTCTGTGCACTCAGAATGGCTGGCTGCTGATGCTCGATGAGGTGCAATCGGGAATCGGGCGCAGCGGTAAGTGGTTTGCGTTTCAGCATAGCGATATCATGCCGGATGTTGTCACGCTGGCTAAGGGTCTCGGCGGCGGTGTGGCGATCGGTGCTTGTTTGGCGAAAGGCACGGCGGCCGAAGTGTTCAAACCGGGCAATCATGCCTCCACGTTTGGCGGCAACCCGTTGGCCTGCGCGGCGGCGATCGAAACGCTGAAAGTAATTGCCGATGAGGGTTTGCTGGAACACGCGACAAAATTGGGCGATTTCATGCGCGACCGGTTGCGCAGTCAATTGGCCGATGTTCCGGGTGTCGTGCAAGTCAGAGGTCAGGGGCTAATCGTCGGTGTCGAACTTTCCGTGCCTTGTGTCGAATTGGTGCGGAAAGCGCTGGAGAAGAAATTATTAATCAATGTAACATCGGATAAAGTGATTCGTTTGCTGCCGGCTTTTGTGATGCAGCAACATGAAGCTGAGCAAGTGATTGATATTACTTGTCTGTTGATAAAGGAGTTCTTGAATAACTAAGCGGGCTGCATTGGACAGTGCAGTGCCGATTGGTTATTTATCTCGTTATGCAATTAAAGCATTTTTTGCAATTCAAGGATTTTAGCCGCGATGAATATGAGTATTTGTTCGCACGCGCCCGCTGGATAAAGCAAGAGTTCAAACAATACCGGCAATACTGGCCGTTGGCCGATCGCACATTGGCGATGATTTTTGACAAAAACTCAACCCGCACGCGTTTGTCATTTGAAGCCGGTATGCATCAATTGGGCGGTGCGGCCATTTATCTATCAACGCGCGATACGCAACTGGGACGGGGTGAGCCGGTAGAAGATGCGGCGCGGGTGATTTCCCGCATGGTCGATCTGATTATGATCCGAACCTATCAGCATGACGTTGTCGGACGCTTCGCGGAATATTCCAGAGTACCGGTAATTAATGGTTTAACCGATGAATATCACCCGTGTCAGATCATGAGCGATATCTTTACGTACACGGAATACAGAGGCAGTATAGAAGGCAAGACGGTGGCATGGATCGGTGACTCCAATAATATGTGCAGTACCTGGTTGCAGGCGGCCGAGATTTTTAACTTTAAAGTGCATATTTCCACGCCGCCCGGTTACGATATTGATCCTGTGAGGATAGGACTCAATGGCACCGCACATTTTGAGAAATTTGCCAGTCCCCATCAGGCGGTGGAAGGGGTGGATCTGGTCACGACGGATGTGTGGACCAGTATGGGGTTCGAATCGGAAACTGAACAAAGAAAGAATGATTTTGCCGAGTTTTGTGTTGACGAGGAAATGATGGCATTGGCAAAACCGGATGCATTATTTATGCATTGCTTGCCAGCCCACCGGGGCGAAGAGGTAAGCGCGGAAGTGCTGGATGGACCGCAATCCGTGGTATGGGACGAAGCGGAGAACCGGTTGCATACCCAAAAAGCACTGATGGAGTATTTGCTGCTGGGTAAAATAAATACTGCAAAATAAATTTGTAATTTGGATTCATGGGCTGCGCATTAACGGATAACAAGCAGCGCTAGATAAACGAACGTATTGAGAATAATGAAAAAGATTAATAAAGTGGTTTTGGCATTTTCCGGAGGATTGGATACCTCTGTGATTCTGAAATGGTTGCAGGATACCTATCAATGCGAAGTTGTTACCTTTACCGCGGATATCGGGCAGGGGGAGGAAGTGGAGCCGGCGCGTGCGAAGGCAAAGCAGCTGGGTGTTAAGGAAATTTATATCGATGACTTGCGTGAAGAGTTTGTGCGCGATTTTGTATTTCCCATGTTCCGTGCCAATACGATTTACGAAGGGGAATATTTGCTGGGCACCAGCATTGCGCGCCCATTGATTGCAAAAAGACAGATTGAAATCGCGAGAGAGACCGGTGCTGATGCCGTGTCGCATGGCGCCACTGGCAAAGGTAACGATCAGGTGCGTTTTGAGCTGGGATATTATGCGCTGCAGCCGGATATTCATGTCATTGCGCCGTGGCGCGAATGGAATTTGACCTCCCGGGAGACATTGTTACAGTATGCCGAGCAGCATGGCATTCCGGTCGAAATGAAGAAGAAGGCGGGATCGCCTTACAGCATGGATGCCAATTTGTTGCATATCTCTTACGAGGGCAGGATTCTGGAAGACCCTGCCGCGGAACCTGAAGAATCCATGTGGCGCTGGAGTGTTTCGCCGGAAAAAGCACCGGATGAGCCGGAATATCTGGATATCGAGTTTAAACGAGGTGATGTGGTGGCACTGAACGGCACTACATTATCACCGGCGGGTGTGTTAGAGAAGCTGAATCAATTGGGCGGGAAACACGGTATAGGCCGGTTGGATTTGGTGGAGAATCGCTATGTGGGTATGAAGTCGCGCGGCTGTTATGAAACGCCGGGCGGAACCATTCTGTTACGAGCGCATCGCGCCATAGAGTCGATTACACTCGACCGTGAAGTGGCGCATCTGAAGGATGATTTAATGCCACGTTATGCATCGTTGATCTACAACGGCTACTGGTGGAGTCCGGAACGCAAAATGTTGCAAGCCATGATCGATGCAAGCCAGGAAAAAGTAAACGGCTGGGTGAGATTGAAGCTGTATAAAGGAAATGTCATTGTGGTCGGCAGAGATTCGCAAACCGATTCCTTGTTTGATCCGACTATCGCAACGTTTGAAGACGATGCGGGTGCATATAACCAAGGGGATGCAGCAGGATTCATCAAATTGAATGCCTTGAGAATGCGCATTGCGGCTAACGCCGGAAAGAAACACAAGAGATAGCGCTTTCAAACCTTAATTACAAGGGTATTACCGGTTTGCATGGAATAGCAAGTTTATAGAGAACAGCTGTAGTGTAATTGCTTCTGCACAGAGAGAAATAATGCCATCGTTTGATATCGTCTCGGAAGTTGATAAACAGGAAATCAGAAATGCTGTCGACCAGGTAAACAAAGAGGTCAGTACGCGATTTGATTTTAAAGGTTCCGATGCCAGAGTGGAGCAGACAGATTATCAATTGTCGGTATTCGCCGATGACGAATTTAAACTGGAGCAAATATTAGACATTCTTAGAACCCGGCTAACCAAGCGGAATGTGGATGTGCGCTGTTTGGAGAAAGGTCAGGTCGAAAAAATTAGCGGAAACAAAGTCAAGCAGACAGTGACGGTAAAAACAGGACTTGAAACTGAGCTGGCAAAGAAGGTCATTAAGCACATCAAAGATAGTAAGCTTAAAGTTCAAGCCAGTATCCAAGGCGATGTCGTGCGTGTAACCGGTGCAAAGAAAGATATGCTGCAAGAAGCAATTCAGTTAGTAAAAAAATCGATTGATAATTTTCCATTGCAATTTCAAAATTTCAGGGATTAATTGCTGCTGGAAAATTTAATTTTGCAGTTTAGGAAACAAGGTTAGGATTCTTAGCAGAAGGAAGTTGCAGGGATATGTGACGATAGATGGAAGCGTATTGCTCGAGTGACCTATCTTCGTCTTGACATATATAAATAAACCCAATAGAATCCGCTCTCTTTTTTGCCGCATCTTCGGATTGTTGAAGGTCGGTATTAATAATTACCAATATATTTGTGATTGGGAAATTAAAGCAAATCAGCAAACAGATGAAGGACGGCTTAAAGCCGTTCCAGTTTTTTAGGACACAGAAATGCCGACAATCAGTCAGTTAGTTAGAAAACCACGTGCTGCTAAGCAAGTTAAAAGTACTGTCCCTGCGCTCGAAAACAGTCCGCAGAAAAGAGGCGTATGTACAAGGGTATATACAACAACACCCAAAAAGCCAAATTCAGCGTTGCGGAAAGTAGCCCGGGTAAGGTTGACTAATGGATTTGAGGTGACAAGTTATATTGGCGGTGAAGGGCATAATCTCCAGGAGCACTCGGTGGTATTAATCCGTGGCGGTCGTGTTAAAGATTTGCCAGGTGTGCGTTATCACACGGTCAGGGGTAGTCTGGATACGGCAGGCGTTAAAGATCGTAAGCAGGGACGGTCAAAATATGGTTCTAAGAAACCAAAAACTGCTTAAAATTAATTTAGGTATCTATCCAAAGTGCTAGAGAAAATAAAATTGCGTAATGTAGAGGTTGCATAATGCCAAGACGTAGAGAAGTTCCAAAGCGTGAAATATTGCCCGATCCAAAATACCACAATGTTGAATTGGCAAAATTTGTCAATGTTCTCATGACGCGTGGGAAAAAGTCTGTTGCTGAAAGAATTATCTATGGCGCTCTGGAGCACATAGGCAAAAAAACCGGAAATGATCCGCTGGAAGTTTTTACCCAAGCGCTGACTAACGTTCGCCCGATAGTTGAAGTTAAGAGCCGTCGAGTAGGTGGAGCTAATTACCAAGTGCCGGTCGAAGTGCGTTCGGTGCGCCGGAATGCATTAGCTATGCGTTGGCTACGCGATGCAGCTAGAAAGAGAAGTGAAAAATCGATGGATGCCAGACTGGCGGGTGAGTTGACCGAAGCTGCAGAAGGGCGTGGCGGTGCGGTAAAGAAACGAGAAGAAGTGCACAGAATGGCGGAATCCAATAAAGCGTTTTCACATTTTAGATTTTAATAAATCGTGCTTCCAGCATCAAATATAATCGTAAGTTGAATTAATCGTAAGGCATTAAACCGTGGCAAGAAAAACTCCAATAGAGCGTTATAGAAACATAGGCATTATGGCTCATATCGACGCTGGTAAGACAACGACGACCGAGCGCGTCCTTTTTTACACTGGTGTATCGCATAAGTTGGGCGAGGTTCATGATGGCGCGGCTACGATGGACTGGATGGAGCAGGAGCAGGAAAGAGGAATTACGATTACATCGGCCGCTACAACCTGTTTTTGGAAAGGAATGGGTGGAAATTATCCAGAGCATCGCATAAATATAATAGATACACCCGGTCACGTAGATTTTACGATTGAGGTGGAACGGTCATTGCGTGTATTGGATGGTGCTTGTACTGTTTTTTGTGCAGTGGGTGGGGTGCAGCCGCAAACTGAGACGGTTTGGAGGCAGGCTAATAAATATAAAGTGCCGCGCCTGGCTTTTGTGAACAAAATGGATCGATCTGGCGCGAATTTTATGCGTGTGTATGAGCAGATTAAGACGCGATTAAAAGCGATGCCGGTGCCCATACAGTTACCCATCGGAGCTGAAGATAAATTTGAGGGTATTGTCGACTTAGTAAAGATGAAGGCTATTTACTGGGATGATGAAAGTCGCGGGATGAAATTTGAAGAACGCGATATACCGGCGAATTTAAAAGAGGATGCTCAAGCCTGGCGTGAAAAAATGCTGGAATCGGCAGCCGAAGCAAATGAAGATTTAATGAATAAATATCTTGAGAATGGTGACTTGGAAATCTCGGATATAAAAATTGGAATACGTGCACGGACAATTAATAATGAAATAGTTCCCATGATGTGTGGAACAGCCTTTAAAAATAAAGGCGTTCAAGCTATGCTGGATGCTGTTATAGATTACATGCCGTCGCCTACCGATGTGTTGGCGATACAAGGTGAGAATGAAAGTGGCGAAGCTGATAAACGCACGGCTGATGATAATGAGCCGTTCTCGGCGCTTGCTTTCAAAATTGCCACCGATCCGTATGTTGGGCAACTCATTTTCTTTAGAGTTTATTCCGGTGTTGTTGTGTCTGGCGATACTGTCTATAACCCGGTCAAGGGTAAAAAAGAAAGAATAGGCAGGATATTGCAAATGCACGCAAATCAGCGTGAAGAGATAAAAGAAGTTAGAGCAGGTGATATAGCGGCAGCAGTGGGTCTAAAAGACGTGGTAACGGGAGATACTCTTTGCGATCCACAAAAGGTAATTACATTGGAAAGAATGGATTTTCCGGAACCGGTAATTCATGTCGCTGTTGAGCCAAAAACAAAAATGGATCAGGAAAAAATGGGTATCGCGCTCAACAGGCTGGCGCAAGAAGACCCTTCCTTCAGAGTACGCACCGATGAAGAATCCGGTCAAACCATCATTTCCGGAATGGGTGAGCTGCATCTGGAAATTATTGTTGATCGAATGAAGCGCGAATTTGGCGTGGAGGCTAATGTTGGTGCTCCTCAAGTTGCTTATCGCGAAGCGATAAGAAAATCCGTTGAAATCGAAGGTAAATTCGTCAAGCAATCAGGCGGTCGTGGTCAGTATGGTCATGTATGGCTAAAAATGGAACCGAATGAGGCGGGTAAGGGTTTTGAGTTTGTTGATGAGATAAAAGGCGGTTCCGTGCCACGTGAATATATACCGGCGGTCGAGAAAGGTTTATTGGAAACGCTACCAAGTGGAGTATTGGCAGGATATCCCGTGGTGGATGTCAAGGTTACTCTTTTTGATGGCTCGTATCACGATGTTGACTCAAACGAAAATGCGTTCAAGATGGCTGCATCGATAGCATTTAAAGATGGCATGCGCAAAGCCAATCCGGTGCTGCTGGAACCAATGATGGCGGTTGAAGTGGAATCACCGGAAGATTTTATGGGAAATGTGGTCGGCGATTTGTCGTCTAGACGCGGCATGATACAGGGAATGGAAGATGTGCCTGGATTTAAGGTAATTCGGGCTGAAGTGCCGTTAGCGGAGATGTTTGGTTATTCAACAGCATTAAGATCGGCCACACAAGGTAGGGCAACTTACTCAATGGAATTTAAACATTATTCAGAAGCTCCGAGAAATGTAGCTGATGCAATAATCAATAAAAAGTAATCGAATTGTATAGAGTGTAAAGGAATAAAACATGGCAAAGAGTAAATTTGAGCGGTCGAAGCCACACGTAAATGTTGGTACGATAGGGCACGTGGATCATGGTAAGACGACGCTAACGGCGGCGATTACGACGATATTGACGAAGAAATTTGGCGGGGAAGCGAAGAGCTACGATCAGATTGACTCAGCGCCGGAAGAGCGTGCGCGCGGGATTACCATTAATACGGCGCAC
>CP091134.1:2602667-2604440 GCA_021582535.1 Nitrosomonas sp. | reverse complement strand
GCCGATATCGGGAATTTTTATTTCAACAACTTGCGTCATAGCATCCTTTGGCTGAAATAAGCGTTGGCTTACGTACTATCAAACCGGCCGACAACGAGTTATTGCCGCAACTGGCCGTCGCCCAGCACGATAAATTTCTGGCTGGTCAATCCTTCCAGCCCGACCGGGCCGCGCGCGTGGATTTTGTCGGTGGAAATGCCGATTTCGGCACCGAGACCGTATTCGAAGCCGTCGGCAAAGCGCGTGGTGGTATTGACCATCACCGAGCTGGAATCGACTTCGCGCAGAAAACGGCGCGCGCGCGTGTAGTTTTCCGTGACGATCGCATCGGTGTGCTGCGAACCGTACTTCGTGATGTGATCGATCGCCTGATCCAATCCATCAACGATGCGGATGCTCAGAATCGGTGCGAGATATTCCTCGTACCAATCCTGTTCGGTGGCTTCCTTGATTTGCGGAACGATGCCGCGCGCTGCGGCGTCGCCGCGCAATTCAACATGCTTATCGAAATAAATTTTGCTCAGCGCGGGCAGAATTTTCTCTGCGATGCCGGCATGGATCAGCAATGTTTCCATCGTGTTGCAGGTGCCGTAGCGCTGTGTTTTGGCGTTGTCGGCAATGCGGATTGCTTTGTCGAAATCCGCCTGATCGTCGATGTACACATGGCAAACGCCATCCAGATGCTTGATTACCGGGATGCGCGCTTCGTTGGCGATGCGCTCGATCAGCCCCTTGCCGCCGCGCGGCACGATCACATCGACGAAATCCTTCATCGTGATCAACTCGCCCACCGCAGCGCGATCAGTGGTTTCGATCACTTGCACCGCGCTTTCCGGCAAACCGGCCACGCGCAAACCTTCCTTGACGCACGCGGCGATCGCCTGATTGCTGTGGATCGCTTCCGAGCCGCCGCGCAGAATCGCCGCATTGCCCGCTTTCAGGCATAACCCGGCGGCATCGGCGGTCACGTTCGGGCGCGCCTCGTAAATAATGCCGATGACACCCAAAGGCACGCGCATTTTACCGACCTGGATGCCGGACGGGCGGTAATTCAACCCGCTGATCTCGCCCACCGGATCGGCCAACGCGGCGATCTGCAACAAACCCTCCGCCATCGTCGCCACGCCTTTGGCCGACAACGTCAATCGGTCGATCATCGACGCTTCCAAGCCTTTCGCGCGCGCATTGTCCAGATCCTTGGCGTTGGCTGCCAGCAGAAGCGCTTCGTCGCGCCGGATGGCATCCGCCATCGCCGTCAGTGCGCGATTCTTCGCCGCCGTATCCGCTTTGGCAACCAGCCGTGACGCGGCACGCGCTTCCTGCCCGACGGACTGCATGTAACTTTTGATATCTGTGGTATTCATGGCTTTCGTTTGATAAGGATATGAATTTCCGGGTAGTGCGGCATTATAGTACAAGATGAAGGGTTAATTATAGGCGGTGAGAAGCGTGGCTACCGGCAAAAAGCCATGTTTGCGCGATCACTCGTAGTGCGTTCACATTACCCATCCAGGTCTTTACTGCATTGGCTGGTGTCGGTAGCGAGTCCTTCAATAATTGATTCGCGCATACCCGGAATCGACAACAAATGCAGTGTTTCATTGATCGCATTCCAGTCTTCCTCGGATAGCAGTACCGCATTGGATCTTTTCCCTCTGATCAGGATCGGTTGATGAGTCGAAGCCGCCTCGTCAATCAGACTGTAAAGCTTGGCCCTGGCTTCCGTGGCATTAAGTACGGTCATTGTCACCTCCAAAAATAGAAGCGTAAGTT
>CP091134.1:2596632-2602567 GCA_021582535.1 Nitrosomonas sp. | reverse complement strand
GCCGCGCGCTCGAACTGTTTCAATGCCAGCAGAATGGACAGCCGTTGCTTGAATTTAATTTTCTGGTCACCGATGCTTTCATTCAAGGTCAAGGCTTTATGAAACCGCCCGGCGCGCCGGTAGATTTCCGCCGCTTCCGCTTGCAGCTGCGGATTCAACAACGCCGCTTGTTCCAGAATGAATGCCGCGGAATTCAGTTTCCCATGATCCAGATAGGTGTGCGCCAGCAGCTTTGCGACCATTTCATCCTGCGGAAATTGCAAACGCGCGATTTCCAGAATATTGATCGCTTCCTGGTACTCGCGGCTCAACCGCAACGCGTTGCCAAACGCGACATAATCGGCGGCGGCGGCGTTGGATCGCTTCAGATAGTCTCTGCCCAGCTTGACCGCTTCCTGATAAAGCCCCAGCTCGACAAAATAAAAAACTTTACGCTTGAGAAAACGTAAATCGGCCGGGAAAGCCCGTTGCCCGTCATTCAGCGCATGGATAGCCGCTTCGGTTTGTTGCAGATGCCAGTAGGATTCCGCTTTTAAACTGATCAATGCCGCGTCCTTATTGATCAGACTTCCGGCTTTGCCGATTGCATCGATGGTTTTTTTGTAATCCTTGAGGTCGAAATAGACTTTTGCCAGATAGATAAAAATCGACGGATCTTGCTGGCCGTTTTTGATGGCTTGCTGCAAACTGTCCTTGGCCGCGCCGAGATCGTTCAGTCCCAAATAAGCCAGACCTTGCAGCGTGTAGAAACGGGCCAGATCAGTTTTCTTGTTTCCCGGATCAACGCTTTGCAGCGCCATTAACGCGCGGTCGTGATGGCCGTCTTTTAACATCACGGCGGCCAGTTCGATAAAGTCGGCCGGTGGCGCTTTTTTCTCCGCCGCCTGGACGGAATGCACGTAACAGCCCAGCGCGATAGCCACGTAAACCACAAAATGCAGCGGCCAGTTCGATCGATTGTTCATGGCAAGCATCAGGATAAATCGAAGCGGATTTTTTGCTTGGCCCAGACGCGAACCGTTTCGCCTTTGTACTTGGCCGGTTCAAAGTGCCACGCGCGTATGCCCTGCAACGCAGCCGAATCAAACATGCCCGACGGGTTGGATTCGAGCACTTGCACCTGATTGACCGAACCATCCGTCTCAACCAGCACCGACAAAACGACATAGCCTTTTATGCCGTTCTTTTTCGCTGCCGGCGGGTATTTGAAGGAGCCGCGCGCCACCGGTTTGGGCGGCACATCGACCAGATCGGCGGTCATGACGGCGTTGCCGGTTTTCCCGAGCAAACCGTCATCCAAACCTCTGCCATGGCCATCATCCAAACCTAGCGATCCCATATCAATCCCCGACAGGGCGGAATCAAATCCTTTGAAAGGTGCGGGTGCTTGAGGTTTGGAGAGCTTCTTAGGCTCTGATTTCTTGATCTCTTTTTTAGGCTCCGGTTTTATTTCCCGAACCATGGCGATATCGGTCACTTCCTGGGCGGATTTCTTCTCGGTCTCTCCCGCATAATGATTCATCCAGAATATCAAACCAAAAACCAGTATCAATCCAAACAGCATGGATACCAGCCCTGCCAAATGTTGTTTTAATTTCATCGTTTCCATTTGCCCTCCTTATCCCGCTTCTTTTTTAGTTGCAACACCCACGCTCTCGGCGCCCGCCAAGCGCGCTTGATCTACCACTTCAACCAGTTTTCCCGCTGGCACACCGTCATCCGTCACCACCAAAACCACTTTGCTGGAAGCTGTGTTCAGCAAATCGCGCAGCTTACTTTGTATCAGCCACACACGGATCGGTTCGCCATCCAAAAAGGTGTCGCCGTTGCGATCGATGAACAGGCGAATCGCCTTGCTGGACGCCACCACCGAGCTGCTCGCTTTGGGCCGCTCCAGTTCCAGTTTCATATCCTTGACAAAGGTCGCTGTGACCATGAAGAAAATCAATAATATGAACACCATATCAATCATTGGCGTCATGTCGATCACGGCTTCGGCTTCCGCCGATTCGTTGTTTCTCATTTCATGCTTTCCCGTGTGTGGTGGATGTTTGGTGACACAGCAGATCCTTGACCTGGGAAAGATCCTGTTCAATTTGCTGTTGCCGCCGATTCAAAATGCTATTGGCTAATACGCCGGGAACCGCTACCGTCAATCCCATCTGGGTGGTGAACAAAGCTTCCGCAATCCCGCCGGCAATGCCGCCCGACTGGGAATGCAGCGTCATGGTCGACAACGATTGGAAAGTTTCAATCATCCCCGTCACGGTTCCCAATAAGCCCAGCAGCGGCGCGACAAGGACAACGACGCGCGTGAGCGAAGCAAATTTGCCCAATTCCCGCTCATAGTCATAAAAAGCCGCATCCAGATGGCGCCGCAGATTTCTGACGCGTTGCTGCTGCAAACCAATCCCTTGCTTGATCGCTTTGGCCACGATATTTCCGGCCGGTTTTTCGTGATGCTGCTGATAAAACTTGACCATATCGCGCACCCCCATCCACTTGGGATCTTTCATGACCCAGAATCGATACCCCACGCCATACCAAAGCAACAAGGTGCAAAGCACCAGCGGAAACATCACGGCTCCGCCGATAACAAACAATTCCTTGATCCAGACAATCAGTTCTTGAACATTCATTTCAAGCATTCTGTGCTAGCAAAGTATTGCCACTGACATCCGGCGCATCCCCCTCTTCCGGATCGAGCGCGCTTCCCATGAACACATTCACAATTCTGAGCGCCGCATGTTCCATGTCACGCTTGATATTTCTCGCCCAAGTCGACAATAAAGAGCCTAATAGCAAGGTCGGAATGGCGACGACGAGACCTAGCTCGGTCGTCACTAATGCGATCGCGATCCCTTCGGATAACAATCTTGGATCGCCGGTACCAAACTGCGTAATCGAATCGAAGGTTTCAATCATCCCGGTAACCGTTCCCAACAACCCCAGGAGCGGAGCCACCGAGGCAATCACCAGAATGGCGGGGCCTAACCGGTCCAGCGGCCCGGATTCCTGCAAAATTGCTTCGTAAACGATGCCTTCCATGTGATCCCGGTCGTCTTTCAAATGGCGCAAGGTATACAACAAAACCCTGCCGATAGCCGACGATGAACTTTCTTCGCATTGCTTTTTAGCCACATCCAAATCGCCTTTAGCCAGCTGATGGATGATTTGATCCGACAGCTTTTTGGTATCCGCGCTGTTGGTGCGCAGCAAATAAATCCGGATCAGGATAAAAAACCCGCCAATGAGACCGAGGATCACAATCACCCAACCGATAGGGCCGCCTGAATCGACGTGTTCGAGCAGGGTCTGTTCATGCGCTTCGTCGACGGCCGTGGTGCGCGACTCGAACAAAAACAGCTGTAATGTGTCCGGCTGCTCGTTTTTGCTCAAACCCATGGCACTTTCCGCACCGGTGCTTTTCCACACCTTGAATGCTCCGCCACCGGCGGGCGCCAGGCTGCCGCTGCCATCAGGACTGACGCCGTAAGCCGCGATATTGCCCAGATGAATCAACGTTCCTTCCGCTTCTTTGCCATTCCCGAGAAAAAATTTCCCCGGTTTTGTCTGAATGGCGCCAAGCTTCTGAAGTAAGGACAACGCTTGACTGAATACAAAACCGATTTTGATCTGATCATCGCCTTTTGCTTCCTTCATGGCCAAAGGCATCTCGATGCCGTGATTCTTCAAGGTCGCTTCCGCCTGCAGATAAGTCGTTTCCAGCGCATCATTGCGTTCGCTGACCACGGCTTCTTTGCGTTCCACTTCGGATAACTGGGCCGTCAACTGATCGATTTTTGCCGAACGCTCCACCGAGTTGCGTTCCAGCGTGCCGATTCTGCCGCTGAGTGCTTGCTCTTCCCGGCTTGCGCTGGCTTGATAGCTTTTCAGCCGTTCGGTCAATTCACGTTTCTGCGCTTCCAGGAAAGCAAACTCGCGCTTATAGGCGGTCTCCAAATTCACTGCTTCCTGCTTGGGTGCGCTTGGTTTCTTGGACGAAGCCGCTTGCGGCTTTTCTTCCGGGGCAGCGTCCGATATGTTTTCGGATGCCGCCGCTTGATCTTCCTTAGCGTTGGCTGAAGCGGCGGCTACCAGCACAAGTAGTGCAATCAATAAAATTTTCTTCATTTCTTCAATGGATTCGGTAATTCAAAATAGCCTTGGCGTATCTGTTTCTTCAAGGAATCGAACAAATTCTTGATACGCTCCATGTCCGCCGTGTTATCCACAAGCTCGTATTTCCAGCTGCCATCTTCCGCACGCCGCGCCATTCCGCTTTGATTGTCGCGGGTTTGGAAAAAGAGAAATACCGTGCCCAGCTTGGCGATATCCACCAGCACTTTCTCTCCATTCAAAGGGATGGTTTGCTGATAAATCCCGTTTTCCTTGCTCAGGCGAATTTCATCTTCGATGAGAGACCAAGCCTGATTAACCGCCTTATTCGGGTCGATCAGGCGGTTGGCAATATTATTTTCCAGATCGTCAATGGCTTTGATGCGGTCTTCCATCTTGAATGGAAAACCGCTTTGAATATGGCGCTTATAATCACTCAGTAACGCCAGCAAGACAGGTTTCAGGCTTTCTCCGGATTGTTCCGCTTTTTTGGCACTCTCGGAAAGCTTGCCGATCGAATGTTGCAACTTTTCGATACCCAGTTTTTGCCTTCTTTCCTCCACACTCAAATCCGCCAATTGCGAATTGAGCGCGGATATTTTGCTGGTATGTTTTTCCTTCTCCAGATCCAGTTGCGTTTGCAGTGTTTCAACCTCACCGCGCATCTTGGCCAGTGATTTGGCCAGATTTTCCAAACTGCTGGCGCTTGCCGCCGGTGCGGACAGCATTAGCACCAATCCGCCCAAACCTATTATTTTTTTACCCCAATGAATACGCATAAATCCCTCATCACAACAATGCCCGTGCATACTACAAGTTGAATATGTCACTTTCATGACAGTTCGATGTCATTTAATACAACGCTGCCGCCATCACCGGCAAGGAAACCGGGAAGTATCCCGATGTCATGAAACTTTTACATTGCACCGCTAAGATGGCGATCCATACGATTCAACGAAGAGGAGAAATCAGATGATCAATCAATCGATTACCAAAGAAAAAAGCGTATTTTTATTGACCGATAGCGATTGGCACACGCGCACGATTCAGTTCATCGTGGGTATTCTGATGCTGGCTTTGTACGTGTGGATTGGCGCGGGTGTGCTGAATTTACTGCTCAATTTGCCGGAGATTCTCAAGAACGGCTGGGCGCAGATCGCCGAGCACATCATCGTCGACATCGTGCTGATCCTGGCGATTCTCGAGCTGATCCGTATTTTGCAGTCTTACCTGTCGGTCGGACGCGTCAAGGTCACGTTCATTCTGGATGTGGCGCTGGTGGTGCTGATCGGCGAACTGATCGGGCTGTGGTACAAGGAATATACCTTCGTCGAAGTCGGCCTGCACATCGCCGTCATTACTATGCTGATTTTACTGCGGATTGTATCGATCCGGTTTTCACCGAATGTGATTGATTGATCAAGGCGGCAGTACATCCATCCTTCGCATATTCCTCGAAAGCCGTGGTGAGGATATCCGTCAATCTCGTCTGGATGACTGCGACGATAGTAGGCTTCTTCGCTTTCATCCAATGTTTTGTATGTATGTTTATCAGCCATTATTTTCCAGTATTTCTTGGCGCTTTCGATATCTCTACGCCGACTGTTTTTATCATCGCCACATAATAAGACATGATTTTACAGTACTTTCACAAAAAGATAGGCGAGCATCCGGGCATTGCACAACGCAACCCGATGACCACGCAGCGGGTTACCCAGACACTAATTAATATTACCTTCACCGTATTGTCATAAATATGTAACGCATTCTTTATATGATTGCAGTACTTTTAACTGTAATGGAGTGGTTGATGGCT
>CP091134.1:2590631-2596532 GCA_021582535.1 Nitrosomonas sp. | reverse complement strand
GAAGGTGCGATTCATCCCGGTGAAACCGCGCTGGAAGGACCTTATGGCGATCACACCGGTTATTACAACGAGCAGGAAACTTTTCCGGTCTTTACCATCGATCGCATCACCATGCGCCGCAACCCGATTTATCATTCCACGTATACCGGTAAACCGCCGGATGAACCGGCCATTCTGGGTGTGGCGCTGAACGAGGTGTTCGTGCCATTGCTGCAAAAACAATTTCCGGAAATCACCGATTTTTACCTGCCACCGGAAGGATGCTCGTACCGCATGGCGGTGGTCAGCATGAAAAAGCAGTATGCCGGGCACAGTAAGCGCGTGATGTTCGGTATCTGGAGTTTTTTGCGCCAATTCATGTACACCAAATTCATCATCGTCACCGACGACGACATCAACGTGCGCGACTGGAAGGAAGTGATTTGGGCGATTACCACCCGGGTTGACCCGGTGCGCGATACGTTGCTGGTGGAAAATACCCCGATCGACTACCTCGATTTTGCCAGTCCGATTTCCGGATTGGGCGGCAAGATGGGACTGGATGCAACGAACAAATTTCCCGGTGAAACAAACCGCGAATGGGGTACGCCGATTGCGATGGATGATGCGGTTAAGCAGCGGGTCGATGCGATTTGGCAGAATCTGGGAATTTAATGCCGTGCGTGAGATTGGGCATACCATCCTGCTATTGACGATGAGCAATGTGTTCATGACGTTCGCTTGGTATGCGCATCTGAAGGAATTAAATCACAAACCATGGATCATTGCTGCGCTGGTGAGCTGGGGTATTGCGTTTTTCGAGTACATGCTGCAAGTTCCGGCCAACCGGATCGGTTACACAGTATTGTCGGTCGCACAGCTCAAAATTTTGCAGGAGATTATCACCCTGACCGTGTTTGTGCCATTTGCACTCTGGTATTTGAAGGAACCGTTGAAACTGGATTATCTCTGGGCTGCGTTATGCATGGTGGGCGCGGTTTATTTCATGTTCCGCGCACGCTGATCGGATTTTGATGTTCTGAACAATTTAAAATCCCTATTTTTCGATAGAACATCGGCTGCGAGAAATAGTACAATGTTGAGTTATTGGGATAAATAAGCCGGTGGGATTTTGCGTTGAATCCGGTAATCAAGGATTGCGAATAATTGAATCAGACAGACAGGCATTGCACACTAAATCCAGAATGAAGTTACCTATTATCCCAAGTATATTTATCCTGGTATTAGTCCTCGCTTTACCGCTCAACGGATGGAGCAGTTGCGTCGTTCCCAAAACCGAAGGCGAAGGTGAAAGTGAGAGCGAACCTAAACCCATCGTCAAACCGCAGAAGAAACCTGTATTCATCGAAGCCGACCGTTTAACCGGCTATTACAAGCAAGAAGTCGAAGCGACCGGAAATGCGGTTTTGCAGCAAGGTGACAATACCCTCACCGCAGATCGTGTGAAATATTACGAGCAGACCGAAGATGCCGAAGTTGAAGGGAATATCCGTCTGGAAAGACCGAAAGATATTCTGCAAGGCAAAAAACTCGAACTCAATATGAAAACCGAAGTCGGTCAATTGACCGAGCCGCGCTATTCCATGAAAAAAGGAAAAGGGCGCGGCGCTGGCGATATTTTGTATTTTGAAGGCAAAGATCACTACCGGATCAAAGAGACCAATTACACCACTTGCCCTCCCAGAAAAAGGGATTGGTATCTGCGCGCGGATGAGCTGGAAATCGACAACAACAAAGAAGTGGGTACCGCAAAGCATGTCAGCGTTGTATTTAAAGATGTGCCGATTCTGTATTCACCGTGGATAAATTTTTCCTACAGCGGCCGGCGGAAAAGCGGATTGCTGTCACCTGTCGCGGGTTACAATGCCAAAACCGGCTTTGATATGGGGTTGCCGATTTATTTGAATATCGCACCCAGTATCGATGCGACGATAATGCCACGGATTATGACGATGCGCGGCTTTTTGTTAAGCAACGAGCTACGCTATATCGGCAATAACAACATGAATGGTAATTTGCTATTCGATATTCTGCCGATGGATATCGATACCAATCGGACCCGCTGGGGGGTTTTATACACGCATACACAAGATTTCGGTCGAGGCTGGCGAGGTTTTCTTAACTATAATCGAGTATCCGACGATCTGTATTTCCGTCAATTGACTCCCAACCTAGCGCAAACCAGCTTGACCAACTTGTCGCAACAAGGCGGTGTGGCCTATAACGGCCGCTGGGGCAGGGATGGTACATTGGGATTTACCGGGTTTGCTCAGGGATTCCAGACCATTCAGGATCCGCTGGCGCCGTTTGTACCTCCCTACGAGCGCTTGCCGCACTTTTCTTTGAATGCGATGAAATATAACGTAGGGAAAATGGATTTTGAGTTGAAGAGCAGTTGGACCAATTTCTATCACCCGACGTTCACAAACGGCAACCGCTTGATCATCTATCCGAACATCAGCCTGCCGTTACGTAGCGAGTTCGGTTACATTACACCTAAAATCGGCTTCCACTATACGCATTATAGTCTGGACAAACCAGTCGGCGACAAAGGAGAAGTTGTCGACCGAACCGTTCCCATTTTTAGTTGGGACAGCGGTGTTGCGTTTGATCGACAACTTGAAATCGGCGGTATGAAGTTTGTCCAAACGTTGGAGCCACGCCTATTTTATGTTTATGCCCCCTATCGAAACCAAGGTTACCTGCCTAACTTCGATTCTGCGGTCAATGATTTCAGTTTTGCGCAAATATTCACAGAAAATCGTTTCAGCGGCGGTGATCGCATCAATGATGCCAATCGCGCTGCAACTGCCTTGACATCACGATTTGTTGAGCAGGGAACAGGAATCGAGTATTTACGGCTTGCAATTGGACAACAGTTTAATTTCACAGATCCTCGGTTGCAGCTGCCTTTTCCTCAAGTGACCAGCGGCCGGTCGGATTTCATTGCGGCGATATCGGGGAGACTATCGCGGAGTATTAGTACCGACACCAATATACAGATGGATGAAGCTCATCTGCATACTGAGAAAATTCGTACCGGTATTAGTTATCAGCCGGAAACCGGTAAAGTGCTCAATCTGGGCTACCGGTTTACCCGCGGCGTATTGGAGCAAGTGGATACTTCAATGCAATGGCCGCTGGGCGGAAATTGGCATGGCGTTACCCGGGTCAATTATTCGTTGCTGGATGATAAAATTCTCGCCGGTTTGGCCGGCTTTGAATATAACTCGTGTTGCTGGGCCTTACGGGTTGTACTGCAACGGTTGACGACCGCGACACAAACGACCACCACCGCATTTTTTGTGCAACTTGAGCTAAAAGGGTTGATGGGACTTGGCAATAACCCGTTGCAGGTACTGCAACAAAGCATTCCCGGCTATACCAGCGTTCATTAAGCGTTGATTTTTCCTATCGCATTTATCCAGTGTTGTCATTTTATGCATAAAAGCAATTATTTTTGCATTCCCTTGCTGCTTACCGTATTGCTATCGGCTCCCATTGCCGCGCAGGAGCTAATGTTCGTTCCGGCTGCCAAAGCCATCGATCACATCGTAGCCGTGGTGAACGAAGATGTGATTACGCGCCAGGAGCTTGACGATGCGGTGAAGATGGCGGTTGGCCGTCTGCAACAGCAAGGCGTGCAATTACCGGATCAGCGCAGCTTGGAAAACCAGGTGCTGGAATCGGTCGTCATGAAACACATCCAATTGCAGCATGCCAAGGAAGTTGGCTTGGCGGTTGGTGAAAGCGAGTTGGACGAAACCATACAACGGATTGCGGCGGATAATAAATTATCCTTGCCGGAATTTCATGCGGTACTGGAAAAGGATGGCATCAGCTACAATAAATTCCGCGATGAAATCCGCGAAGAAATGATCATGGCGCGGCTCAAGGAACGGGAAGTAAAACATCAGGTGAATGTGACCGAAGGAGAGGTGGATAATTACCTCCAAACACAGAAATCCACTTCCGAAGGTCAAGACGAATACCGGCTTGCGCATATTTTGATCCTGGTACCGGAAAACACCGCGCCGAGTCAGGTTCAGCAAAGAGCGGAACGGGCGAAATTGGCGTCCGATAAGTTGCAGCAGGGTGTGGAATTTTCCCAGGTCGCGGCGGAATTTTCCGATGCCGCCGACGCCAAGACCGGCGGCATTATCGAATGGCGCCCAATCACGCAAATGGGCCCAACTTTCGCCGAGTTGCTGGAATCGCTGCAACCCGGCGATGTGACACCGGTGGTGCAAAGCCCCAGCGGTTTCCATATTTTCAAGCTGCTTGGCAGGCGCGCTCAGGAAACCCCCACCGTCATCATTGACCAAACGCATGCGCGCCATGTACTGATTAAGATCAACGAACTGACTTCGGAAAGCGATGGCAAGCAAAAAATTCTTCAAATTAAGGAGCGGCTGGATAAAGGAGAAAACTTCGAAGAAGTCGCGAAACTGTATTCCGAAGATACCAGCGCTTCTTCCGGCGGCGACCTCGGCTGGCTCTCGCCGGGCGACACCGTGCCAGATTTTGAACGGGCGATGAATGCGCTGCTGCCGGGGCAGATCAGCGATCCGGTCCGGTCGCAATTTGGCTGGCATTTAATCCAAGTGCTGGAACGCCGTTCGCAGGATATCAGCCTGGACCGGCGCCGTCAGACTGCACGGCAAGCGATCCGCTCACGCAAAGCCGATGTCGTGGTGCAGGAATGGCTGCGGCAGTTGCGTGATCAAGCCTATGTGGAATACCGTTTGGACGATGATCATGAACACTAAAATTATTCCCTCACTCGCGCTGACACCCGGAGAACCGGCGGGAATCGGTCCCGACTTATGCGTGCAAATCGCGCAACAGCCGTTATCGTGCCGCTTGGTTGTCATTGCGGATGGCGAATTGCTCATGGCGCGCGCGCAGCAGTTACGGCTTCCACTGAAACTGATCGATGCCGCCACAACGCCGTCAGTGCCGCATGCAGCCGGCAGCTTGCAGCTGATGCATGTGCCATTGGCGCAAACAGCGATTCCGGGCACATTGAATCCGGCGAATGCGCGGTATGTGCTCGAGACGCTCCGCCTTGCGGTTGCCGCTTGCCAATCCGGCCCATTTGACGGCATGGTGACTGCTCCCGTGCATAAGGGCGTGATCAACGATGCCGGTATCCCGTTCACCGGACATACCGAATATTTATCCGAATTGCTGCACAGCCCCGTCGTCATGATGCTGGCGGGGGGGAATATGCGCGTGACGCTGGCAACCACGCATTTGCCGCTGAAAGATGTGGCCGCAGCCATCACGGCGGATCGTATCGAAAGCAAACTGCGCATCATTCAACGCGATCTGATCACGCGCTTCATGTTGGAAAATCCGCGTATTGCCGTCGCCGGGCTTAATCCGCATGCTGGTGAATCGGGGCATTTGGGCCGGGAAGAGATCGATGTCATCATTCCGGTGCTGAATAAATTACGCGCCGAAGACATGCAGCTGACCGGCCCGGTACCGGCGGATACCTTGTTCAACCCGGCGCAACTGAAGCAATTCGATTGCATTTTCACCATGTACCACGATCAGGGTTTGCCGGTTCTGAAACATGCCAGTTTTGGTGGCGGCGTGAATATTACCCTGGGATTACCCATCATTCGCACATCGGTTGATCACGGTACTGCATTGGAACTGGCTGGAACAGGACGAGCGAGTCCTGGCAGTCTGCTGACAGCGATTGAAATGGCTGTGCAGTTGGCAAAGAACCGAATCCAATTTCTCCGTCATGCATCATAACCCGCGCAAGCGTTTTGGCCAGAATTTCCTGGTCGATCAGCATATCATTGCGCAAATCGTCGCTGAAATTTATCCGCAAAAAAGCGACCGGATTATTGAAATCGGTCCGGGATTGGGCGCACTGACGCGCCC
>CP091134.1:2561101-2590531 GCA_021582535.1 Nitrosomonas sp. | reverse complement strand
GATATCGCCGAAAAGATCATGAAATTGAAGATCAAAGGCATCTATTTCGCCAGCGAATCCAAACGCTACTACCCCGAAAGTGAATTTGCCGCGCATGTGCTTGGTTTTACCGATATCAACGACGAAGGTCAGGAAGGCGTGGAACGCGGCTGGCAAGATACGCTCGCGGGCGAGCTGGGACGGCGTCGTGTGCTTAAGGATAACAAAGGACAGATCATCGAGGATGTGGAAAACATCCGTCCACCGAAGCCGGGCGAGGATTTGGTGTTATCCATCGATAGAAGGATTCAGTACCGCGCCCATGCGGAATTAAAAGAAGCGGTGCTGGCCAATAACGCCAAAGCGGGCAGCATCGTGGTGCTGGACGCGCAAACCGGTGAGATTCTGGCCTTGACCAACTTACCGGCGTACAACCCGAACAGACGATCATCGATTACCAATGAGCGGCTGCGTAACCGCGCGCTGATCGATACGTTCGAGCCGGGTTCGACGTTAAAGCCGTTTACCGTGGCGATTGCGATGGAAATCGGCAAAGTCAATGCCAATACGGTGCTGCAAACCGCGCCGGGAATGTGGCAAGTGGGCAGAAAAACCATCCGCGATGTCAGCAACAAAGGCGAATTGACCGTCGCGCAAATCATTCAGCAATCGAGCAACGTCGGAACGGCAAAAATTGCGTTGTCGCTGGAATCGCAAACGATGTGGGAAATGTTTAATCGCTCCGGATTCGGCACGCTGACGAAATCGGGTTTTCCCGGTGAGGCCAGCGGTATATTGCGGCCTTACAACAAATGGCGTCCGATCGAACAAGCCACCATGTCGTACGGTCACGGTATATCGACCAGTTTGATGCAACTGGCGCGCGCTTACACGATTTTTGCCAGCGGCGGTGAATTAAAACCGATCTCGCTCCTGAAACAAAACATGCCGGTGATGGGGCAACGCGTCATCTCGCGCGATACCGCGCAGGCGATGAACCGTATGCTGGAGATGGCCACCAAACCCGGCGGCACAGCGCCGCTGGCGCAGATCAGCGGCTATCGCGTGGCCGGTAAAACGGGAACGGCGCATAAACTGATCGATGGTCAATATGCCAATAAGCGCTATATCTCCACGTTTGTCGGCTATGCGCCGGCATCGAATCCGCGCCTGATCATCGCCGTGATGATCGATGAGCCTTCCGCCGGAAAATATTTCGGTGGCGCCGTGGCAGCGCCGGTTTTCAGTAAAGTCATGTCCGGTGCTTTACGCATTCTGAATATTCCGCCCGATGCACCGGCCAATAATGTCGTTACCTTTACCGCAACCCCTGAAATGGGTGATGAAGGATGACTGCGATGATCAAGAAAAAAACATCCCGGTTGTTTGATTATCATCGATTGGATGAGCTGGGTGTTCCGGTTAAGAATCTGGTCACGGATAGCCGCCAGATACAGCCCGGCGATACGTTCCTGGCCTATGCCGGTGATATCACCGATGGACGCAAATTTATCCCGCAAGCCATTGCTGCGGGCGCCAATGCGGTTCTGTGGGATCCGCAAAATTTCACGTGGAACCCCGAATGGCGGATTCCGGCATTGGCAATCGATGAATTGAAGGCTAAAGCGGGGCTGATTGCCAGCCATGTTTATGATCAGCCGTCGGAGAAATTATGGATGGTCGGGATTACCGGTACCAACGGCAAAACATCATGCAGTCACTGGTATGCGCAAGCCATGACAAGCTTGGGTAAAAAAACAGCGGTGCTGGGAACACTGGGAAACGGTTTTTGCGGCGCATTGGAAGCGGCGGAGAATACAACGCCCGATGCCGCGGTGTTGCAACGTTCGCTGGCGCGATTTGTTGAGCAGGGTGCGCATGGCGTGGCGATGGAAGTATCCTCGCACGGCCTGGTGCAGGGACGGGTTAACGGCACCACATTTGCGATTGCCGTGCTGACCAATGTGTCGCGCGACCACCTGGATTATCACTCGGATATGGATGCCTACGCCGCAGCCAAGGCGCGCCTGTTTTTCTGGCCCGGATTACGCTATGCGGTTGTAAACATGGACGATGTGCTGGGTGTCGAGCTATCGCGGCAGCTGGCCAGCAAATCCACCACCTTCATCGGCTATGGATTTCACTATCCGGAAGAACGTTATGCAAGGCAATTCAAAATGGTCTATGGATCCAATTTGAAAGTCGATCTGCATGGTCTGGAGTTTGATATTGAATTTGAGGATAATCACGAACATTTGAGAATTGGTTTGCTGGGTAAATTTAACGCATCAAACTTGCTGGCTGTCGTGGCGGCTATGCTGGCAAGCGGAATCCGATTACCGGACGCAGTCCGGGCGCTGCACAGTGTGCAATCCATTCCGGGCCGGATGGAAAAATACGAAGGGATTGACCAGCCGATTATTATCGTCGATTACGCCCATACCCCCGATGCACTGGAGAAAGTGCTGTGCACGTTACGCGAGCTGTTGCGCGGTGTTCAGTCGAAAAAACGGACATCCGGGCGGAATGCGCGGCTGTTCTGTGTTGTCGGTTGCGGCGGTGACCGGGATAAAGGAAAACGTGCGATGGTGGGCGAGGTTGCCACGCGATTGGCGGATGAAGTCATTTTTACCAGTGATAATCCGCGTACGGAAGATCCTTTAAGCATTATTAAAGACATCACAGCGGGTGCGGGCGCAGACAATTACCAGATTGAGAGCGACCGGGCGCTGGCCATTTATCAGGCTATCGCCAATGCGCAGCACAATGATATCGTGCTGATCGCAGGCAAAGGTCATGAAAGGTATCAGGAAATACAGAGCCGGAAAATTCCTTTCAGCGATGCCGACATAGTGCAGCAGGTGCTGAAAGATTTGGCCAGGAAAGTGCGGGTGCAATCATGATGACGGTCCGGGAAGCGGCGCAAGTATTGCAGGCCGGATGGAACGGGCAAGACGGGCTATTTACCGGGGTGAGCACGGATAGCCGCACGCTCAAGCCGGGCGATTTATTTGTGGCGTTAACCGGCGAAAGATTCGATGGTAGTGAATTTGTTCTGAGCGCCAAGGAAAAAGGCGCCGTTGCTGCGCTGGTTCCGCAATCGGCTGGTGGAAATGCTTTATCCGCCGGGATTCCATTGCTGCACGTGCAGGACACGCGCTTAAGTCTGGGGCAACTGGCCGCGTATTGGCGCAGCCGCTTTACGCTACCGCTCATCGCTGTGACCGGCAGCAACGGCAAGACCACGGTCAAGGAAATGATCGCCGCGATATTGCGCCAAGCAACCGCGGACGGTGAAGTCACCACGGCTGCGCCAGCGGAGCAAATTCTGGCCACCGAAGGGAATCTGAATAACGATATCGGCGTGCCGCTGATGTTGCTGCGTTTACGGCCACAGCATCGCTATGCGGTGATTGAGATGGGCATGAATCATGTTGGCGAGATCGGTTACCTGACTCAGCTGGCAAAACCGGGTGTTGCCGTCATTACCAATGCCGGCGCCGCGCATATCGAGGGGCTGGGTTCCGTTGAAACGGTTGCGCGCGCCAAGGCGGAGATATTTGCCGGATTGGATCAGCAGGGAACGGCGGTGATCAATGCGGACGATCGCTATGCTGCTGTATGGCGGGAATGCGCCGGTGCACGCAAGATTGTCGATTTTGGTTTGCGCGAGAAAGCGCTGGTGAGTGCCGAGTACCAAGCAGACCGGTTGAGCAACAGGATTCAGTTGAAATTGCCGGATGGCATTGTGGAAGTGAAGTTACAGGCGCCCGGCGTGCACAACGTCTATAACGCTTTGGCAGCGGCGGCAGCGGCTATTGCAGCGGATATCGGGAAAGCATCGATCGCCGCTGGACTCGAATCGTTCCAGGGCGTGAAAGGACGGTTGCAGAAAAAATCCGGTTTGCACCATGCCCTGCTGATTGATGATACCTACAACGCCAATCCGGAATCCGTGCGCGCCGCGCTCGCGGTGCTGGCTGCCACGACGGGGAAAAAAATACTGGTGCTCGGCGACATGGGTGAATTGGGTAAGTCCGCCATCGATCTGCATCGCACGATCGGGCGCGATGCGCGCAACGCCGGGCTGGATCAATTATTCACGCTGGGTGAGTTGAGCGCTTACGCCACCGAAGCATTCGGCAAGGGCGCGCGGCATTTCAACGATATCGACGAACTGCTGCATGCGACGGAAAGCTTGCTGGCGGATGATGTGACTTTGCTGGTGAAAGGGTCGCGCTTTATGCGCATGGAGCGGGTGGTGCGGCAACTGGAACAGCCGAGGGAGCCGTCATGTTGCTGACACTTTCACAATGGCTGGCGCAGGACATCCGTGCATTCAATGTATTCAGTTATATTACGCTACGCACGGTACTGGCTACGCTGACCGCCCTGGTCATTTCCTTCATCATCGGCCCGATAATGATCCGTAAACTGACGGCTTACAAAATCGGACAATCGGTGCGTGACGACGGTCCGCAAACGCATCTGGTCAAAGTCGGGACACCCACGATGGGCGGCGCCTTGATTCTGATGTCGATCATATTGACGACTCTCTTATGGTCGGATCTGAACAACCGCTATGTCTGGGTAGTGCTCGCGACCACACTGGGATTCGGTGTGATCGGCTGGGTCGATGATTACCGCAAAGTGGTTTACCGCAATCCGAAAGGATTGTCCGCGCGCGCAAAATTTTTCTGGCAATCGTTGATTGCGCTGATCGTTGCGCTGTATCTGGTTTCCATCGCGGAAATCCCGGCGCAAACGGACATGATTGTGCCCTTCTTCAAGGAAGTGGCGATTCCACTCGGTGTGGCCGGTTTTGTCATACTGGCTTATTTTGTCATTGTCGGCACCAGTAATGCAGTCAATCTGACCGACGGCCTGGACGGTTTGGCCATTATGCCGACCGTCATGATCAGCAGCGCGCTGGCTGTTTTTGCCTACGCCTCAGGGCACGTGGTATTCGCCAAGTATCTGGGCATTCCTTATATCCCCAATGCGGGGGAATTGGCTATATTCTGCGGTGCCATGGCCGGTGCCGGGCTTGCCTTTTTGTGGTTTAACGCTTATCCCGCCGAGGTTTTCATGGGCGATGTCGGCGCCTTGGCACTGGGCGCCGCACTCGGAATCGTCACCGTCATCGTGCGGCAGGAGATCGTGCTGGTGATTATGGGCGGCGTTTTTGTCGTGGAAGCGCTGTCCGTGATGTTGCAGGTGGCATCGTTTAAGCTGCTGGGCAAGCGGGTATTTCGCATGGCGCCGTTGCATCATCATTTTGAATTAAAAGGCTGGAAAGAAAATCAGGTGGTGGTCCGGTTTTGGATCATCACTTTCATTTTAGTATTGGTTGGATTGTCGACATTAAAATTGCGATGAATTTGCGAAATAAAACAGTTCTGGTGCTGGGAATGGGTGAAACCGGCTTGTCCATGGTGAAATGGCTGCTACGCCAGGGCGCCACGGTGCGCGCTGCGGATAGCCGTTCCGAGCCGCCCAACTGGCAGCAAATCAGCGCGGGATTTCCGTCCGTGCAGCTGCATAAAGGCAAATTCACGGCATCCATTTTCAATGATATCGATATGATCGCCATCAGCCCCGGTGTTCCATTGGCCGATCCGTGCGTGCAGCAAGCGGTGCAACGCGGTGTGCCGATAATCGGCGATATGGTGCTTTTTTCCTGGGCGCTGGAGCAAAGCAACCGGCCCAAGCCGAAAGTTGTCGCCATCACCGGATCGAATGGAAAAACGACGGTCACGGCGATGACCGGCGCGATGTTGAAGAAATCCGGCTGGAATGTGGAAGTGGCGGGAAATATCGGCCCCGCCGTGCTGAATGCGCTGATGCAGCGGATCGATGCAGGCGATTGGCCGCAGGCTTGGGTGCTGGAAACGTCCAGCTTTCAACTGGAAACGACGCATAATTTGAATGCGGATGTGGCGACTGTGTTGAATCTGAGCGAAGACCATTTGGATCGCTATACCGGTATGCACGATTACACCACCGCCAAAGCCAGAGTTTTTCTGCATGAAAAGACCGGTAAAGGCATACAAGTGCTCAACCGGAACGATCCCGGTGTCTGTGCCATGGCGCTGCCGGACAGAAAACAAATTACTTTCGGCGTCGATGAGCCGCCCAGCCATGCCGATTTCGGTCTCATGCACGACGGCGACGATTTGTGGCTGATGGAAGGCGATGTGCAATTAATGAAAACTTCCGAGTTGGTGGTCAACGGTTTGCATAACGCGGTCAATGCGCTGGCGGCATTGGCCATGTGCCGTGCCCTGGGTGTGGCCACCGGTCCGCTCTTGGCTGCGTTGCGCGAATTTCGCGGCTTGCCGCATCGCATGGAAAAAGTCGCGGCGTTCAACGGTGTTACCTTCTTTGATGATTCCAAAAGCACCAATGTGGGTGCCACCGTAGCAGCCTTAAGCGGTATGAAGCAAAACGTCATATTAATCGCCGGTGGCGACGGTAAGGGTCAGGATTTCTCGTATCTGAGGGAAGCGGTTGCCAATAATGCCCGTGCCGTGGTGTTGATTGGCCGGGATGCAAACATGATTGCGAATGAATTGAAAGACTGCGGCGTGCCGTTGCATTTTGCCGTGACCATGGAAGAAGCCATGCAAAAAAGTTTCCTGCTGGCGCAATCCGGCGATGTGGTCTTGCTTTCACCGGCATGCGCCAGTTTCGATATGTTCAGAAACTATATTCATCGCGCGGAAGTATTTGTCGCGGCCGTCAAAGATATGGAAAACAAATTTTTCAGTTTTGGACAGAAAAAACATTAACCGATGATTTACCAGGCAAACAATCAGAAACCAAGAATGACCGCCGATTATGATCAGGCGCTGGTGTGGTCGGCTTTGTTGTTGCTGAGTATCGGCTTAGTGATGATTTATTCCGCCTCGATCGCCATTGCCGAAGCGCAATTCGGCCCCGGCCGGGCCGGCTACTATTTGTTGCGTCACAGCGCCTATCTGGGCGTCGGGTTGCTGTTGGGACTGATTGCTTTTCAAGTGCCGATGCAGATGTGGCAGAAATACGTGACTTATCTGCTGATGCTGAGCATTTTTTTGCTGATATTGGTGCTGATTCCGGGCATCGGGCATGAAGTGAACGGCAGTCAGCGCTGGATTTCGCTGTATGTGGTGAATATTCAGCCGTCCGAGTTCATGAAGTTTTGCATGGTGTTGTACGCCGCCGACTACGTCAACCGTAAGGCGGCCGATCTGAATTCTTTCTTCAAGGGGTTTGTGCCAATTGCAATCGTATTATCCATCGTCGGTGCGTTATTGCTGCTCGAGCCGGATTTCGGCGCTTTCTTCGTGGTGGCCGCGCTGGCGATGTCGATTCTGTTTCTCGGCGGTGTCAGTTTGAAAATCTTCGTCAGTCTGATTGCTATCCTGGCGTTCGGTTTGTATGAGCTGATTTTGAGTTCGCCGTACCGGTTGAACCGTGTGGTTGCTTTCATGGATCCGTGGGCCGATCCGTATGGCAAGGGTTATCAACTCAGTCATGCGCTGATCGCATTCGGGCGCGGCGAGTGGCTGGGCGTCGGCTTGGGCGGCAGTGTCGAGAAACTGTTCTATTTGCCCGAAGCGCACACCGATTTCCTGCTGTCGGTATTGGCTGAAGAATTGGGTTTTGCCGGTGTCGCTGCGGTGATCGTTTTGTTTGCCTGGCTGATTATGCGCGCTTTTGTCATTGGCCGTCTGGCGGCCAAATTGGGTAGTCCTTTCGCGGCATTGGTGGCGCAGGGCATCGGCATCTGGATCGGTGTGCAAGCGCTGATCAACATGGGCGTGAATATGGGCGTTTTGCCTACGAAGGGATTGACGCTGCCGCTGCTGAGTTTTGGCGGCAGCAGTATCACGGCGAATTGCATCGCATTGGCGGTTTTGTTGCGCATCGACTGGGAAAACCGGCAGCGGCTACGGGGGCTGAACGTATGAGCGCGCACACCATTTTAATCATGGCAGGCGGCACCGGCGGGCATGTGTTTCCGGGTTTGGCGGTGGCCGATTACCTGCGGCGAGCCGGTTGGCGCGTGGTTTGGCTGGGAACCGAGGCTGGAATGGAATTAAAACTGGTGCCGCAACGGGGCTATGATACGGAAATAATCAGTTTTTCCGGACTGCGGGGTAAACGGCTGATCACGTGGCTGCTATTGCCGCTGCGTTTGCTCAAAGCGTTCTGGCAGAGCCTGCGGATTATTCAACGGGTAAAACCGGATGTGGTTCTCGGCATGGGCGGTTATCCGGCTTTTCCGGGCGGCATGATGGCCTCGCTGCTCAACAAGCCATTGGTGATTCATGAACAGAATTCGGTTGCAGGATTGACCAATAAAATCCTGGCGAAGCTGGCGGATAAGATTTTTCTCGGCTTTCCCGGCGCTATCCAGGGTGATCAGGATAAAACGGTTTGTTCCGGTAATCCGGTGCGTGCGGAAATTGCACACATAGAGACGCCGGAAAAACGCTTCCGGGAACGGCAGGGCAAGTTGAATGTGCTCGTTGTGGGCGGCAGCCTGGGGGCGCAAGTTTTGAATACCGTGGTACCGCAAGCGCTTAAATTAATGCCGGAGAATGTGCGCCCGGCAGTGGTGCATCAAACGGGGACAGCGCAAATGCAAACGGTTAAAACGGCCTACCGGGAACTGCAATTGAATGGCGAAGTGACGGCGTTTATCGACGATATGGCCAAACGCTACGCGGACTGCGATGTGGTGTTGTGCCGCGCCGGTGCGTTGACCATCGCGGAATTAAGCGCGGCCGGTGTCGCCAGCATTCTGGTGCCGTATCCGTATGCCGTCGACGATCATCAAACCGGCAATGCGCAATTTCTTTCCCGCCACGGTGCCGCCGTGTTGTTGCCACAGCATGAATTGACCGCGCAAAAGCTGGCGGATTTATTGACGGATTTAACCCGGGAAAAACTCCTCGGCATGGCGATGGCGGCACGCAGCCAGGCAAAGCCGGAAGCCACCCGGATCGTGGCTGAAGCCTGTATCGAATTGAGCGGAGCACTGCATGAAGCATAAAGTCAAACATATCCATTTTGTCGGCATCGGCGGCGCGGGCATGAGCGGTATCGCCGAAGTTTTTGTCAACCTGGGGTATCAGGTCAGCGGTTCCGATTTGATGGATAATCCGGTGACGCAGCGTTTGGCCAAGCTCGGTATCAAGGTTTATGCGGGTCATGCCAACGAACAGATTGCCGGAGCGGATGTCGTGGTTACTTCCACGGCGGTGAAACCCGACAATCCGGAAGTGATCGCCGCCAAAAACAAAAATATTCCGGTGGTGCCGCGCGCCATGATGCTGGCGGAATTGCTGCGCCTGCGCAGCGGTATCGCGATTGCGGGCACGCATGGCAAAACCACCACCACCAGCTTGATTGCCAGTATTCTGGCGGCGGCGGATATGGATCCGACTTTTGTCATCGGTGGAAAACTGGAAGCGGCGGGTTGTCATGCCAAACTGGGCAGCGGTGAATTCATCGTGGTCGAAGCGGATGAATCGGATGCTTCGTTTTTGTATTTGCAGCCGATGCTCGCAGTGGTGACGAACATCGATGCGGATCATATGGAAACCTACGGTCACGACTTCAGCCGCTTAAAACAGACTTTTGTGGATTTCGTGCAGCATCTGCCTTTTTACGGCATGGCGGTGATTTGCATGGACGATGCCAACATCCGCGAAGTGATGCCGTCGATTACCAAACCGATCACGACGTATGGCTTGTGCGAAGAAGCGCAAGTGCGCGCCATCGATATCCGGCAAGATCATCACCGGATGAGATTTACTGCGGTGGTCGGTGTGAACGGCTCCGCCCGCAGACTGGATATCACGCTGAATCTGCCCGGTTTGCATAATATTCAGAATGCCCTGGCGGCGATTGCGGTCGCCAATGAAATCGGCGTGCCGGATAGCGCTATTGTCAAAGTGTTGTCGGAATTCAAAGGGGTCGAAAGGCGCTTCCAGCAGTACGGCGACATCCGCTTGAGCGGACAGAAAAATTTTGCGCTGGTGGATGACTATGGACACCATCCGGCGGAAATGGAGGCGACCATCAAAGCAGCGCGCGGCGCGTTTCCAGGCCGCCGCCTGGTAGTGGCTTTTCAGCCGCATCGCTACACGCGCACCCGGGATGTATTCGAGGATTTCACCCGTGTGTTATCCCAGGTGGACGTATTGCTGCTCACGGAAGTTTATCCCGCGGGGGAAGAGCCGATTGTCGCGGCGGATAGCAAATCGCTGGCGCGCTCTATCCGGGTGCAGGGCAAAGTGGAACCGATTTATATCGAAGAAGTGGACGAGTTGCCGGCAGCGATACTGGATATCGTGCAGGACGGCGATGTTGTGCTGGTGATGGGTGCGGGTTCGGTAGCCCGAGTGGCGCCGCACATTGCGCAAATGGGAAAGAAGCTGACCGTGGTTAATGGTTATGAATGCTGAGGATTGATGAGACATGACCGCTTTGCCGCAAAATACGGGATTTGCCATGCCGGTAGCCGATCAAACAACCGATGAGACAGGCGTGTCCGCATTGCGGGGCGAAATACGCCTCGATGAGCCGATGAGCAAACATACAACCTGGCGCGCGGGCGGTTATGCGGATCGTTACTACCAGCCGGCGGATCTGGACGATTGGGCGGATTTTCTGCGTGTGTCGCCGCATGAAATCATTCATGTCATTGGGCTGGGCAGCAATTTGCTGGTCAGGGACGGCGGGCTGCGCGGCACGGTGGTGGTGTTGCATGCGCGCTTAAACGATTTGCGGCTGGTCGAGCAGAATCAATCCGGCGGGCTCATCTACGCGAGCGCCGGTGTAGCCTGTGCCAAGGTAGCGCGGTTTGCCGCCAGGCATCATCTGGCCGGTGCGGAGTTTCTGGCCGGAATACCGGGCACGGTTGGCGGCGCGCTGGCGATGAATGCCGGATGTTACGGTTCGGAAACCTGGGAAATCGTGGCGCAAGTGCAAATTATTAAGCGCAGCGGAGAGATCGTAATGCGCCAGCCCGGTGAATACGCGGTTGCTTATCGCAGCGTGAAACGGCACAGCGAACCGGCCGGCGCGATGGAAACCGAGTGGTTTACCGGCGCCTATTTCCGCTTGGCGCAAGGCGAAGAAACGCAATCGCGGCAACGCATCAAGGAGTTGCTGGCGCAGCGGGTGGCCAGTCAACCGCTCAATCTGCCGAATGCCGGTTCGGTATTTCGCAATCCGCCGGGAGATTACGCAGCGCGTCTGATTGAAGCCTGCGGTTTGAAGGGATGCCACATTGGCGGTGCGATGGTGTCACCCAAGCATGCCAATTTTATCGTCAATACCGGTGCTGCCAGCGCGGCGGATATTGAAGCGTTGATCATGATGGTGCAAAGCAGGGTTAAAAAAGCAATGGGTGTCGCATTGATGCAGGAAGTCCGGATCATCGGTGATGCCAGGAGGCTGACATAATGGCCGCGCAGCATTTCGGCAAAGTTGCGGTTCTGCTGGGCGGCCGGTCGGCTGAGCGGGAGATATCGCTGCAAAGCGGACAGGCGGTGCTGGATGCGTTACTGCGCAGCGGCGTCGATGCGCATCCTTTCGATCCGGCGCAGCAAGCGATGGAAAAGCTGCTGCAGCAAGGTTTCGATAGAGCCTTTATCGCGTTGCACGGCCGTTTTGGCGAGGATGGCACTATCCAGGGCGCGCTGGAATTGATGGGATTGCCGTATACCGGCAGCGGTGTGATGGCCAGTGCATTGGCGATGGATAAATGGCGCACCAAATTGATCTGGCAGGCAGCCGGTATTCAATCGCCGCGTTACGCAGTGCTGCAAGCGGATAGCGATTTTGAACAAGCCGCCGGAACATTGGGTTTGCCGCTGATCGTCAAACCGGCGCGGGAAGGCTCCACGATCGGTTTGAGCAAGGTGAAGCATAAGCAGGATTTGGCAAAAGCATATCAACTGGCTGCTGAGCACGATGCATTGGTGCTCGCGGAAGAATTTATCGCCGGTAAGGAATTGACCGTGGCGATTTTGGGTGAAACGCCGCTGCCGGTGGTACGGATTGAGATTGCAGGCGAGCTTTACGACTATGAGGCCAAGTATTTCTCCAATGAGACGAAATACTTTTGCCCGAGCGGCTTACCGGCGGAATTGGAAGCGGCGATTCAGAGAGAAGCATTAAAGGCATACCAGGTGTTAGGTTGTCAGGGCTGGGGAAGGGTTGATCTGATCTTGAGTGAAACCAATCAGTTTTATTTCCTCGAAGCCAATACTTCGCCCGGCATGACCAGCCACAGTCTGGTGCCGATGGCGGCAAGAACGGCCGGAATCTCTTTTGAAGACTTGGTTTTGAAAATACTGGATCTAGCGCATGTGGAATAACCATCACGCCTTGAATCTGTTATCCAAAATATTGCTCACTTTGGTGGCAATGGCGGTGCTGTATGCGATCAGCTTGCAGCTTATTCAGCCGCCGTTGTTTCCGATTAAAGAAATTAATGTGCAAGTTATTCACGGGAAAGAGAAAAGTAAGACCCAGTTGCAGCATGTGACGCGCGAGCAGATCGAGCAGTTGATCAGAAATGAAATTGAAGGAAATTTTATTTCGGTAAATCTCACTGCGGTACGTGAAGCTTTTGTAAAATTGCCCTGGGTGCGCGAAGCCAGAGTGAAAAGAGAATGGCCGCATGGTTTGAATGTGGCATTGGAAGAACATGAAGCCTTGGCCTATTGGGGGAGTCATGCGTTGGTCAATACGTACGGCGAGGTGTTCCGGGTGACGGTTGATACTGATTTACCGGTGTTTACCGGCCCTAATGAGGCCAGTGCGCAAGAAGTGGCGCAGAAATTCCGGCGTTTTAACAAGATACTGACGCCATTGCAGCAGCATATTGCGGAAATAAGCCTGACACCACGCTATGCCTGGCGTTTGCAATTAAATACCGGAACGGTTCTGGAGTTGGGGCGAAATGAGATTGAAGAAAGATTGGTTCGTTATGTTTCAGTATATAACCACAGTATTGCGCGGTTAAATCAGCAGGAACCATTGGCGTATGTCGATTTGCGCTATCCCAATGGTTTTGCCATCCGCATGCCTGAAGTGATGCAACAAGTACCACGTAAATCCGGCGCGAGGAGAGAAACGTGAGACCACGGAGATGGGATTAGATGAATAAAGCTCGAGAAAATAGAAATTTGATTGTCGGTCTTGATATCGGCACATCGAAAATTGTTGCCATTGTCGCCGAGGTGATTCCGGAAGGCGGCTTTGAAGTGATCGGTTTGGGCAGCCATCCATCGCGCGGATTGAAAAAAGGTGTTGTGGCCAATATCGAGACGACGGTGAATGCAATTCAACGTGCGCTGGAAGAGGCGGAATTGATGGCGGATTGCAAGATACATGAAGTGTATACCGGCATCGCCGGCAGCCATATCAAAGGTTTTAATTCCGATGGCATGGTGCCTATCAAGGATAAGGAAGTCACCGAGAAAGATGTCGAGCGGGTGATGGAAGCGGCGAAAGCGGTCAATATTCCGGCCGATCAGCAGATTCTGCACATTCTGAACCAGGAATTCATCATCGACGGCCAGGAAGATGTGCGTGAACCGGTGGGCATGAGCGGCATACGGCTGGAAGTGAAAGTGCACATTGTCACGGGCGCGGTTTCGGCGGCGCAGAATATCGTCAAGTGCGTGCATCGCTGCGGATTGGAAGTGCGCGATTTGATATTGCAGCCCCTGGCCTCGGCCATGGCTGTGCTATCCGATGATGAGAAAGATTTGGGTGTCTGTCTGGTCGACATCGGCGGCGGCACAACCGATATCGCGGTATTCACGCATGGCGCCATTCGCCATACCGCGGTGATTCCGATTGCCGGGGACCAAATTACCAATGATATTGCGATGGCCTTACGCACACCGACCAAGAGCGCGGAAGATATCAAGTGCCGCTACGGCTGCGCACTGAGAAGTCTGGCCGATACAACAGAGATGGTGGAAGTTCCCGATGTCGGCAACCGGGGATCGCGGCAACTTTCGCGGCAAACACTGGCGGAAGTGATCGAGCCGCGAGCAGAAGAGCTGTATTGCATGGTGCAAGCGGAATTGCGCCGCAGCGGATTTGAAGAATTGCTGTCATCGGGCATCGTGATCACGGGCGGATCCGCTTCGTTACGCGGTATGGTGGAATTGGGCGAGGAAATTTTTCACATGCCGGTCAGATTGGGTTTGCCCAATTATCACGGTAATTTGAAAGATGTGATTCATACGCCGCGTTATTCGACCGGGATCGGCTTGATTCTGGCGGGTATCGAACAGTTGCAGCATCAGCATGGTTCAAGATTACAAGGAGGTTCTGCCAAGCAGATTTTCTCCAAAATGAAGGGGTGGTTTCAAAGAAATTTTTAATATCAAATTTCACGGGTTGTATTAGCAGTCAGGCAGCTTTAATTTCAATGTACTAAAGGAGAAACACTATGTTCGAAATCATGAATAACGAAACTCAAGAGGCAGTCATCAAAGTTGTCGGCGTTGGTGGGTGCGGCAGCAATGCTGTGGATCATATGATCCAAAACGGCATGCAAGGCGTTGAGTTCATCAGTATGAATACTGATGCCCAGGCATTGAAAAGCAATAAAGCACCGACGGTACTGCAACTGGGTACGGGTATTACCAAGGGATTGGGCGCCGGAGCGAATCCTGAAATCGGCCGGGAAGCCGCACTGGAAGATCGCGACCGCATCGCCGAATTGATTCAAGGCGCGGATATGTTGTTTATCACTGCTGGCATGGGTGGCGGTACCGGTACCGGTGCTGCCCCGGTGGTAGCGCAAGTTGCCAAGGAAATGGGCATTTTAACCGTGGCTGTTGTCAGCAAGCCGTTTGCGTTTGAAGGCAAGCGCCTGGCGGCTGCCAAAGCGGGAATGGAAGCGTTGTCGCAGCATGTGGATTCGTTGATCGTGATCCCGAACGATAAGCTCATGATGGTCCTGGGTAACGATATTTCCATGCTGGATGCATTCAAAGCCGCCAACGACGTGCTGTATGGCGCAGTTGCCGGTATCGCCGAAGTGATCAATTGTCCCGGCTTGGTCAACGTCGACTTTGCCGACGTCAGAACCGTGATGTCGGAAATGGGCATGGCGATGATGGGTTCTGCTATTGCCATGGGTGTCGATCGCGCCAGGGTTGCAGCCGAACGCGCGGTATCAAGCCCGCTGCTCGAGGATATCTCCTTGTCCGGAGCGCGCGGCATTCTGGTGAATATTACCGCCAGCTCATCGCTGAAAATGCGCGAAGTGCATGAAGTGATGAATACCATTAAAGACCTGACCGCTGAAGATGCAACGATTATTGTCGGTACCGTCATTGATGAGAATATGGCCGATAATCTGCGCGTTACCATGGTGGCTACCGGACTGGGCAGCTTGGTCAGCCAGAGCCAGAATTCTCCGTTAACCGTGGTGCATACACGCACCGGTACCGACGATAGGGATTCCGTTTTTTCCACTGAAGAACCGGCCGTGATGCGCACGGGCAGAAGAAGTAACGCCACCGTTGCAGCGATGCGTCAATCAGGCGTTGATCCAATGGATATCCCCGCTTTCTTGAGAAGACAAGCCGATTAATCAGATTTAATTTCTCAAGATTTAATTTTTCCCATCTTTGGGAGTGAGAAATTGGAAATCAGAGAATTAAAGAAAGCATTGAATACTCCGCCGTATGAGGCGGGGTATTCAGCCTGGCAAGTCTGTTGCGATAGATCATAAACCGCTGGAATAGCTTTAAGCTGCAGTAGCTTTTCAGAACAACTGATTGCTGGATTTTTTGCCGCTTTGGGTAGATGGGTGCAATGACTTAATACAGCCCGGGTACCGGGTTCGTAATGTCTTGTTATATTTTGCTTGCTAGCGGGGCCGCACGTTCACTGGCTAGCTGTCAATGCAGTGCTTCGCATTCATTGCGAATACTTTCGGGAAAGTGATGATGAGCAATTCGTTATTGCTCTTGATTTTGAGGTTTTGGTAAGAATTGTGATAACGATATGAGCGTTAGTTATTCATGATTCAATATCAACATGAAATTCCATAACGCTCACATCTAAGGAAACGTTGATTAATTGACTATACGAGCGAATCACTTCGTTGCGCGGTACTTGCTCCCTCGCCTATCTTATTGATAGGTCTTGGTTGCTGTGTTCCGTGCGCCTCGTGCTTCATCTCGTCCGCCGAATTAATCAGCGTTTCCCTAAAAAATAGCCCGATTATCCTAATGCGATACGGTTATTGATCTGTCCCAGTGATTGTTCAACTTGATCGACCAAAATAAGACATAACTCACCGTCCTGCAAATTGGATAAGGCGGCATCAATGGCAATCGCTTCTCCAACGATTTCACTGACTTTCTGCGTGCGTTTGGCATTGCCCAAACCTTCACGCAATAAAGACAATACTTCTCCATCCGCACGGCCGCGTTGGCATTGATCCTGATACAGCACCACTTCATCAAATGCATCACCGAGGATTCGTGTCTGTTGACGAATATCCTCATCGCGCCGGTCGCCTGCCGCACTGATGACGACTGAACGTTTCTTTGACGGAATATTATCAATCGCGCTGACCAGGGCTTGGATCGCATCGGGATTATGGCCGTAGTCGGCAATCAGGGTTGCATTGCGGTAATTAAAGAGATTAAAACGGCCCGGTGCTGTTTGCGTATTGCTGACAAAACTGGCGACACCGGCGTGAATAACCGCCCATTCCAAGCCGAGCGCCCAGCCAGCGCCAATAGCAGCCATTACATTTTCAATTTGGAAATTGATGCTGCCGTTCTTCGTCAGAGGGATTTCGTTTAACGGAATACGGTATTCAACAGTTTCACTCGCGGCGACGATGCAGCTGCTCTCTACATAAATAACACGTTTATGCTGCGCGCGATGCATAGCCAATACTGGATGATGGCGATCTTGCGCAAAGAAAATAACCGAACCGGGGCAATGTTCAGCCATGCTGGCAACCAGTGGATCGGCCGCATTAAGCACCGCATAACCGCTATTGGGTGTTACATTCTGCACAACGATCCGCTTAACCACAGCCAGCTCCTCGGCTGTATTGATATAAGCCATGCCAAGATGATCGCCCATGCCAATATTGGTTACAACGGCAACATCACAACGGTCAAATCCCAGGCCTTCGCGCAGCAAACCGCCTCGTGCGGTTTCTAATACGGCAGCATCGACATCGGGATGAAAAAGGATATTTCTTGCACTCTTCGGCCCGCTGCAATCTCCGGTGTCGATGCACTGCTCGTCGACATAAACACCATCGGTGCAAGTAACGCCAACACGTTTTTGATCTCTCTGCAGAACGTTGGCGATCAAACGGGTTGTCGTTGTTTTACCATTGGTGCCGGTGATGGCGATCACGGGAATGCGTGCATCCTCGCCTTGGGGAAACATGTAATCAATAATGGCTTCGCCCACTGCACGGCCTTTTCCATACGATGGCTGCAAGTGCATCCGCAAACCGGGCGCCGCATTCACTTCAATAACGCCGCCTCCCTGGTCTTCCAAAGAACTCATGACATTGTCGCAAACCACATCAACGCCGCAAATATCCAACCCCACCACTTTCGCAGCAGCAACTACGCGTGCCGCCAATTCGGGATGCACATCGTCGGTTACATCGGTTGCCGTGCCTCCTGTCGATAAATTGGCATTCTTGCGTAATACCACGCGCATTCCTTTCACGGGAATCGATTCCGCGGTCAATCCTTGCGCGGCTAAATGTGCGATGGATATTTCATCCAGATGTATTTTGGTTAATGAGGTGACATGACCCTCGCCGCGCATGGGATCGCGATTGATTTGCTCTACCAATTCATAAATGCTGTGCACGCCGTCGCCAATGACTTGCGGCGGCTCGCGCCGGGCGGCGGCAACCAATTTATTACCGACAACCAGCATGCGGTAATCATGTCCGGGGATATAGCGCTCCACCAGAACATTATCACTGATTTCGGCTGCGATCATGTACGCCGCTTTGACTTGCTCAGCGGTGACAAGATTAACAGTGACACCTTTGCCTTGATTGCTATCCTGAGGTTTTATCACGACAGGCACGCCGATTTCGCAAGCAGCTGCCCAAGCATCCTCAATATCCTTCACTTCACGGCCGAGCGGTACTGGGATGCCGGCGGCATGCAGTAAAGTTTTCGTTAATTCCTTATCCTGCACAATCGATTCTGCGACGGCACTGGTGCGATCGCTCTCTGATGCTTGGATGCGGCGCTGTTTGCTGCCCCAGCCAAATTGCACCAGACTGCCTTCGGTCAAGCGGCGGAACGGAATACCGCGCGCAACTGCGGCATGTACAATGGCACCGGTGCTCGGACCCAGGCGGATATCTTCATTGAGTTCGCGCAAGCGATGCAGCGCATCCGGTAAATCGAAAGCGCTATCATCAATAGCGGAGATACATAAAGCTTGCGCCAGTTCAAAAGCCAGTAAACCAACTTTTTCTTCGCTATATCCTACGATAACGCGATAGGTGTCGGCTTCCGGTGTTTGTACCGTGCGGCTGAATGTTACCGGGCAACCTGCCTGCACTTGCAAACCTAGCGTGGCAAATTCAAGTACATGGGCCATGGTGACCGCTTCATGATGGCCGGCGGGCTGGAGTAAGGAAATCTCCGGAAAACGCTCGCGTAGCCGTGCCTCAAAGCCAGGAATGGTATCGATACTATTTTCAGATCCGCTACAAAAAACGGTAGCTTCAATCGAAGTATGCTGACTCCATAAATTGGGTCCGCGCAAAGCGCGTATGCGTAAAACTTTCATAACTTAATTCCTTGTGTTTGTAATTCCAGAAGATTCTGATTTTCAGGTTTGTACTTCTCTTGACTGAAACCAAATGTCTCAATTCCAACACGTATAAGATTCGGTTCAATGCCTAATGCCCAAGCGGCACCCACAGCTGCCAATATATTCTCGATTGCCTGCGTGCTTTTCGTCCCATTTTCTGAAACGATCTCACGCAGATTGATCAGTACCAATTCATTTGAACCCGATACCAGTACAACTCTGCCATTGCGTACTACTACAGCGCGTTTGCCCTGCGTAGGTCCGGTTCCACTTGCGCGATGTCGCTTAATCACAGGCAGTTCCGGTTCAATGCTGAAATAAATCACTTCACCGTGACACAGCTCGGACATTTCAATCAGCATTTCATCGTTCGCATTGAGGACTGCTGCGCCGACCGGTAGTTTTATATCTTTTTCCACATCGTCAATGGCCGCAGCGGTTGGCGTCACCATATCGACTTGCGAACGGAGCACCGTATAAACCTGTTTATGCGTTTCGATTCCGTGACGGCCAAAATGGTGCGCAGGATCGATATTGGTGATTACACCTACCTGGCAACTATCGTATGCCAGTCCCTCATTCAACAGCACATCAAAACTATTTTCAAAAACAGCAGCTTCAACTGTCGGATTGAGTAAGGTACGATTAGCTGCCGCCCAGTTGGCGCTGTTGTTTTTATCAATTTGCCGATAGTCCAGATACAGTCCATCGCTGCAAGCCAAACCGGTTTGCTTGCCGGACAGAACAAGCAATCTGGCAACAAGGTAAGCAACCGATGTTTTGCCATAACTTCCGGAAATTCCAACAATGGGAATGCGACCGTTTTCCTGGTCCGGGAATAAGTGATCGACAATCGCTTTTCCGACCGGCCGGGGTTTACCAACCGCCGGTTTAATATGCATCAGCAGGCTTGGGCCCGCATTGACTTCAACTATGGCGCCACCTTGTTCATTCAGTGGACGTGAAATATCGCTGGTAACCAGATCAATACCGGCAATATCCAAACCTATGACGCGCGCCGCCAGTGATGCAATAGACGCAGTCGCCGGATGAACCTGATCGGTCACATCAAACGCATGATTACCATTGCGTTGGATCAGAACCTTAATGCCGGCGGGCGCAATTGAATCACGCTGATACCCTTGGTGAGCGATTTCCATCTGTGCCGCGCTATCCAACCGGATCAAATTGAGTGGATGATTTTCTGTCGACCCCCGCCGTGGGTCAGAATTAATTTGCGATTCTATCAACTCGGCAATGGTTGAGACACCATCCCCCATGACTGATACTGAATCACCGCGCGTAGCCGCTATCAGACGTCCACCGACAATCAACAAACGATGCTCGGTTCCGGCAATATAACGTTCGACCAGTACCTCCGTTCCTTCCCGTAGCGCCATGCGGTAAGCCGATTCGATTTCTTCCCGTTGGCTTAACTCAATGAAAACGCCACGTCCATGATTCCCATCGCAAGGTTTTATGACAACCGGCATACCGATGTCATTCGCCGCTTCCCAAGCAGCCTCGGCGCTCTCGACAATACGTCCTTCCGGAACAGGAACACCGCAAGATTGTAACAATGATTTTGTCAGATCCTTGTCACGGGAAATACCTTCAGCAATGGCTGGTGTCCGGTCTGTCTCCGCTGTCCAAATGTGGCGGCAGCGTGCGCCATGGCCCAATTGCACAAGATTTCCTTTTGCAATAAGACGGGTGGCTGGAATATTACGTGCCATTGCAGCATCTACAATGCATGCCGTGGAAGGTCCGAGCCAAAGCGAATCGACCAAATCGCGAAGATGCTGGATTGCTCCCTCGACATCATAAAACGGGTTGTCGGATTGCTGAAAATTCATTGCGGCCAAAACCAATTCACGCGCGGAATGTAAAGCGGCTGTGGTGATTTCCGCGTGCCAGGCGCTTAATGCGACTTTATAAACACCGCGTACCGAAGTTTCACGCGCTCTGCCAAAGCCGCCGCGCATACCGGCCAGGTTCTGAAGCTCCAGCGTGACATGCTCAAGAATGTGGCATGGCCAAGTACCATCTTTGACGCGGCGTAAAAAACCGCCGCGCTCTTCATAGCTGCAACGGTGTTCTATCAGAGACGGCAACCATTCGGATAGCCGCTCATAAAAACCTGGAATCTTATCGGAAGGAAAATCTTCCAGTTCACCAATATCCACGGTTGCTTCCAAAGCGGGATAATAAGTCCACAGATTGGGACCATTTAAGTGTTTGATTTCAAGAAATTTGATATCTTTAGTACTATTGTGGCCTAAATTTAAGGAGTCAGACATGGCATTTGAATCGGTAAGAAGAGATGCTATTAACGTTACTCAAATTGATAGGTTTACAAAAAACAAAACAATTTTTACAAACGTCACTTAGGCTACTCTCAAGGAAATTACAGTATAACTGATTAAGTTAATTACGAATCAATTAGATGAACTGTGAACTTGAACATTCTAAATGAAGTAACCGGCATAAAAATAATTATCGATTACTCGTCTTATGGTTCTTTTTGTTGACAAAAGTTTGCTTAGATTCAGAATATATGATGTTTTTATAATTCCCATTTACTTGTAACAGGTGACTTTTGGAAGATATGCCGTTGCACATCATGCTGATTGCATTGGTGTTTTTGTTGGTTCTGTCAGGCTTTTTTTCCCTCTCTGAAACTAGTATGATGGCGATTAACCGCTATCGCTTGCGGCATCTCGCCAAGCAAGGTCATCGCGGCGCCCGGCTGACCATAAAGCTGCTCGATCATACAGACCGTTTACTGGGTGTCATTCTCCTCGGCAACAATTTACTGAACACCGCTTCCGCAACCTTGGTCGCTATTATTGTTGCGACTCTATTTGCTCACGATGATTTTGCTTTGTTTATGGGAACAATCGCTGTGACCTTTGCTATTCTGGTATTCAGCGAAATCACCCCGAAAGTCATCGCCGCCGCTTATCCTGAACGGATTGCCTTAGCCGCCAGTTATGTATTGACACCCTTGCTGATCATTTTCTATCCCATTGTATGGTTCGTTAATTTATTCGTCAGCGGATTGCTAATCCTGTTCCGGTTAAAACCGCAAAAGGGCAGCCTGGAACAAAAGATCAGCACCGAAGAACTGAAAACACTGGTGCTGGAAGGCGGGCATTTTATACAGCACAAGCATCAAAGCATGCTATTGAACTTGTTTGATCTGGAAACTATTACTGTTGACGATGTCATCGTGCCGCGCAGCCAGATCGAAGCGATAGACCTGAATGCGGATGACGAAATTATTCATACGCAATTGCTGACTTGCCACCACACCCGCCTGCCGCTGTATCGTGAGCGCCTGGATAATATCGTCGGCATTGTGCATGTGCGCAAGGTATTGAATCAAATGCAGGGAGGGAAAATAACTGCGGCTACGCTTGAAAAAGTGATGCGAGAACCCTATTTCATTCCTTCCGGAACATCCTTATTTTCGCAACTGCAATTATTCCAGGAAAACCAGAAGAGAGTCGGTCTGGTCGTCGATGAATATGGCGAATGGCTGGGGCTGGTCACATTGGAAGACATTGTTGAGGAAATCATCGGTGAATTCACCACGCAAGCGCCTAATCTGGCCAGTACTTTCTCGAAACAGGAGGATGGCAGTTTTATCGTTGAAGGCAGCACCTTATTGCGCGAATTGAACCGTAAGCTGGGCTTTCAATTCCCGCTGGATGGACCGAAGACTTTGAATGGTTTGATCCTGGAGTATTTCGAGGATATTCCGGAAGCCGGAACCGGTCTTAACATTGCCGGTTACCCGATGGAAGTGATTCAAACTAAAAACCGGGTGGTAAAAACTGTTAAAATCTTTCCTGTCGCTACAGCGGCCGAGATAAAGCATGCCGAGTAGTTAAAAGGACAGAACGGATTATTCTTGCAGCGTATCCCTGCAACGATCGTTAAACCGGGTTGGACGGAAATAACAAAAGCGGTTATCCTTGCGCCGCAATTATGACTTGAAGATTTATTCATCAAAGCGCCCATAGCTCAGCTGGATAGAGTACCGCCCTCCGAAGGCGGGGGTCGCACGTTCGAATCGTGTTGGGCGCGCCAATGTTTTTCTAATTCGTTAAAGCATATCCGATCATTCATATCATGGTGAATTTCTAGAGCGCGTTGAAATGTTTACCGGAATCGTACAAGCGGTGGGGGAGATCAAACAAAGTCAATCCACTCATGAACAGAGCAAGCACGGATTATCCCTAAATATTTCCTCGGGTGGGCTGGATCTCAGCGATGTGACGCAGGGCGACAGCATCGCCGTCAATGGTGTCTGTCTGACGGTTACGGCGTTAACCGGAGACTTGTTTACCGTCGATGTTTCACAAGAAACACTCCATTGCACCCAAGGGCTCGACCGGATCGGCGCTCATGTCAACCTGGAAAAGGCCATGCGCTTGTCCGACCGTCTGGGTGGCCATTTGGTCAGCGGGCATGTGGATGCTGTTGGCACTGTGGTGAAGTTTGAACCTGCTGGCGAAAGCTTTGTATTGGTCATTCAGGCGCCGGAATCCATAATGCGGTTTTTAACGCATAAGGGTTCGATTACCGTCAATGGCGTCAGTCTGACGGTCAACCGGATTGAAGGCAATGTGTTTTCAGTCAATCTCATTCCGCATACGTTGGCGATGACGAACCTGAAAGAACTTGCCCCCGGTATGCTGGTGAACTTGGAAACTGATATGCTGGCCCGTTATGTGGCAAGATTATTAAACATTGAAGGTTAGCCGGAGTAGACAGATATGAGTATCAGTGCCATCCAAGACATCATTGCCGATCTTAAAATGGGCAAAATGGTCATTCTGGTTGATGAAGAAGACCGTGAGAATGAAGGCGATCTGGTTCTGGCCGCCGATTTCGTGTCGCCGGAAGCGATCAACTTCATGGCGACTCATGGGCGCGGCTTGATTTGCCTGACCTTGACCGAGGAACGCTGTCATCAGCTGGATTTGCCCTTGATGGTGTCGGCCAATCGCGCACCGCTGGGAACCAATTTCACGCTTTCCATCGAAGCCGCCAGCGGTGTGACGACGGGTATTTCCGCTGCGGATCGCGCACGAACGGTCCAGGTTGCGGTCAAACCTGATGCCAAGCCGCAAGACATTGTGCAACCGGGCCATATCTTTCCGCTGATGGCGCAAAAAGGCGGTGTTTTGGTGCGTGCCGGACATACCGAAGCCGGTTGCGATTTGGCCAGGATGGCCGGTTTAACGGCGGCATCGGTGATTTGCGAAATTCTGAAAGAAGACGGTAGTATGGCGCGATTGCCCGATTTGATGGTGTTTGCACAGAAGCATCAACTCAAAATCGGCGCGATTGCGGATTTGATTCAATACCGCAGCCAAACCGAAAGCTTGGTGACGCGCGTCGCGCAACGCACGATTCAAACGCTGCACGGCGAATTCCTGCTGGCGGCCTACCGCGATGAAATTGCCAATACCGCCCACTTGGCTTTGGTCAAAGGTGAAATCAATCCGGCGACCGAGACATTGGTGCGGGTGCATGAACCGTTATCGGTTGTTGATTTGCTCGATATTCATGACAATACGCATTCCTGGAATATCCATGACGCGATGCAACTGATCGCCGCAGCGGGGCAAGGCGTTATCGTGCTGCTGCACCGGAAAGAAAGTCCGGCAAAACTGATTGAACGTGTACAATCGCAGGAAACGCATGTTTCCAGCTCGCTCAAACCGGATTTGCGCGACCATGGTATCGGCGCGCAAATATTGAAAGACCTCAACGTAGGAAAAATGCGGTTAATGGCGGCGCCCAGAAAAATGCCCAGTGTGACAGGATTTGGTCTGGAAGTAACACGGTATGTGGAAAAATAAAAACCATGATTCTCCATTCCCGGTGATCACGCCGCCATTGCAATTAATTAACATAACAGGAGCCGGATATGCCGTACTATGACGAAATACTTGAATTTGAGCCTAATCTGGATGGATCGGATTTGCGCATCGGCATTGTCATGAGCCGTTTCAACATCGATATCGGCGAAGGTTTGCTCGGCACCTGTACGGCGGAGCTGAAAAAGAATGGCGTGCTGGATTCCAATATCCTGATCGCGACGGTTCCTGGCGCATTGGAAATTCCATTGACGCTGAAAAGAATGGCCATGTCCGATCAATTCGACGCGCTGATTGCTTTAGGCGCCGTGATTCGCGGTGACACGTATCATTTTGAAGTAGTCGCCAACGAATCGGCGCGCGGTATCCTGATGGTGCAGCTGGAAGCGGAAATTCCCGTGGCCAATGGCGTATTGACCACCGATAACGAGGATCAGGCGATTGCCCGGATGAGCGTCAAGGGCACCGAGTCCGCGCAAGTTGCGCTGGAAATGGCTAATTTGCATATTAAAATTGATGAAATCGATTTATGAGCAGCGCCGTGACAGAGACTGATCCATCCATCGACGGCAAAACGGAAAAATACAAGAGCCGCCGCCGGATAGCGCGCGAATTTGCCGTGCAGGGTATCTATCAATGGCAAGTGGCTGGCGGTACGGCCAGCTTTATCGAGCAGCAATTACGCGAATCCGGCGAATTCAAACATGTCGACGATAAGCATTTTGTGCATGTGCTGCATGGCGTGGTGCAGCATGCCGAGGAATTGGAAAAAATCATCCAGCCGCATTTGGATCGCACTTTGAATGAACTCAGTCCGGTAGAGTCGGCGATTTTGTTGCTGAGCACTTTTGAGTTGATTTATCACCTGGAAATCCCCTACCGCGCCATCATCAACGAAGCTATTGAGCTGGCCAGAACATTCGGCGGCAGCGACGGCTATAAGTATGTCAATGGCGTGCTGGATAAATTGGCCATTCAGCTGCGCGCCGTTGAAACCTCGGCACCCAGACCGGTAAAAAACCGCCTCTAGTATCACACTCGCGTGGCTTCGGAATTCGATATCATCCGCCGCTATTTCAAGCGGCCTGTAACGAATGCAATACTCGGAGCCGGTGACGATGCGGCACTCATCAGTGTACCGGCCGGAGCCGAATTGGCGATATCGGCCGACACGCTGGTCAGCGGCAGGCATTTCTTTGCCGATGCCGATCCTTACCGGCTCGGCTACAAATCCCTCGCGGTTAATCTATCCGACATGGCCGCCATGGGCGCCAAGCCGCGCTGGGCGTTACTGGCGCTGACACTGCCGGAAGAATTAGTAAACCAGGATACAGCATGGTTAGCAGAATTCAGCCAAGGCTTTTTCGCGCTTGCTGACCAACATGATGTCGAATTGATCGGCGGCGATACCACCGCCGGGCCATTGAATATCGGGATACAAATCATCGGTGAGGTTGCAGCCGGGAAAGCGTTACGCCGCAGTGGCGCGCAACCGGGCGATGACATCTGGGTTTCCGGCAAGCTGGGCGATGCCGCTTTGGCGCTACACCATGAATTGCAACAAATCACCTTGGAACCTGAAGAAATCGCGCAATGCTTGCCGTCGTTATTGACGCCGGTGGCCAGAGTCGAGCTAGGGCAACGCCTGATCGGTCTGGCGCACAGCGCCATCGACATCTCCGATGGTTTGGCAGCGGATTTGGGGCATATTCTGGTTGCCTCAGAAGTAGCCGCTTGTATTAATATCGTTGATATACCTTGTTCAGCGGTATTGGAAAAATACCGGCAGCAATCAATGGCCATCGATTGTCTGCTGGCGGGCGGGGATGATTACGAGTTATGCTTTACGGCAGCTAAAGCAAAGCGCCGGGAAATTGAAAAACTGTCCGGCGAATTATCTCTGCCGCTCGCCCGTATCGGCGAAATTCATTCCGGCGCGGGATTGACGGTAAAAGATGCGCAAGGCAAGGCAATGACATTGGATAGCAAAGGATATGATCACTTCAACACCTGAAATTGACAATTCACCCAGTTCTCCAGCGCCGCAATTCCAGCCGGATGCGGATTTTGTCTACAGCCATGCCGCTCCTTTCATTGCATTTTCCGGCGGCGCGGGACTCAGTCCGTTTGCGCCCGGCACGGTGGGAACACTCGTTGCCTTTCCGTTATTCTGGCTATTCGATCATTATCTGAGTCCGGTTTATTTTCTCTTGTTGATCGACATCATGTTTATTACCGGCATCTGGGCGTGCGGTCTTTGCGGCAAAGCGCTGGGCGATCCGGATCATGGCGGCATGGTCTGGGATGAAACCGTAGCGTTTCTGCTGGTGCTGTATTTCACCCCCGATCATTGGGCCTGGCAATTGGCGGCATTCGCATTGTTTCGCCTGTTTGACATCGCCAAACCCCAGCCGATCCGGTATTACGATCAACATCTGAAAGGCGGGTTTGGCGTCATGTTCGATGACATGGTGGCGGCTTTCTTCACGCTCCTGTGTCTAGCCGGATGGAAAGCCTGGGTTTTGTCCGAAACCTATTTTTAGCAACACCGGTTTAACCTGCCCTTACTCCCGTAGCGTGCTTCCTGGCGCTCCCTGAAGAATTCCTCGTAGGTCATGATGGCCCGATCAGGGTGAGTGCTTTTCATATGATCGACATACGTGCTGTATTCCGGCATGCCGACCATCAATCGCAAACTTTGTGAGAAATGGCGTAAAGTCAAAGTAATTTTGTTATACATGGTTAATTTCCATTATTTATTGTTGTTTGCCGCGTAAGTGGGTAATAACTCAAACGGTGCTTCCTGAGCCGTTGGATGACGGACGATGCGCGCCTGCAGCACGGTCCGGGCGCCAAACACCAGCATGCTGATCAACACCGCCATGAAAAGGCCGGCCAGCGAGGTATTCACGTAATCATTGAAAATCACCTGTTGCATCTGCTCGATGGACTTGGCCGGTGCCAATACGATGCCTTGCGCCACCGCTTCCTGGTATTTCTCCGCATGCGCGAGAAACCCGATGCGCGGGTTATCGTGGAAAATCTTTTGCCACGCCGCCGTCAACGTGCAGACGCTGACCCACACCACCGGAATGGCGGTCACCCAGGCAAAGCGATCCTGCTTCATTTTGAACAGCACGCAGGTCGCCAGAATCAACGCGATTCCCGCCAGCATCTGGTTCGCAATACCGAACAACGGCCACAGCGTATTGATACCACCCAGCGGATCGATAACTCCTTGGTACAGAAAGTATCCCCAACCAGCCACGCACAGACCGGTGGCAACCAGACTGGCAACGACTGAGTCGGTGCGTTTCATGGCGGGAACAAACGAGCCCAGCAAATCCTGCAACATGAAACGTCCGGCGCGTGTTCCGGCATCGACTGCGGTCAGAATGAACAACGCCTCAAACAAAATCGCAAAGTGATACCAGAAAGCCATCATGGCGGTGCCGCCGATGACTTTCGACAAAATCTGCGCCATGCCGACCGCCAGCGTCGGCGCGCCGCCGGTACGCGAAATGATGCTATGTTCGCCAACATTCTGCGCGGTCTGGTGAATCATTTCCGGCGTCACGTAAAATCCCCATTGGGTGATCGTTTGCGTCGCCGATTCCGCGGTGGTGCCGATAATGGCCGCCGGACTGTTCATGGCGAAATAAATACCGGGCTCCAAGGTTGCCGCGGCAACCAGCGCCATAATGGCAACGAATGACTCCATCAGCATCGCACCGTAACCGATGAAACGCGCATCGGTTTCCGATTGAATCATCTTAGGCGTGGTGCCCGAAGCGATCAGTGAATGAAAACCGGAAATCGCGCCGCAAGCCACGGTGACAAACAGGAAAGGAAACAAATCGCCCGACCAGACCGGGCCGGAACCATCGATAAACTGCGTCAACGCCGGCATTTTCAGCTCCGGGGAAATCACAATGACACCGATGGCCAAGCCCACGATGGTGCCGATCTTCAAAAAAGTCGACAAGTAATCGCGCGGCGCGAGCAACAGCCAAACCGGCAGAACCGCGGCGATAAAGCCATAACCGATCAACAACCAGGTCAATTGCTCGCCGCTCAACGTGAACATCGTCCCCCACTCAGGATCTTCCTGCACATATTGCCCGGCAACGATAGATAGCATGAGCAGCACAAAACCGATGATCGACACTTCACCGATGGCGCAAGGACGGAAATAACGTGCGTAAATCCCCATGAACAACGCAATCGGGATGGTCGCCGCCACCGTAAACGTGCCCCACGGCGATTCGGCCAGTGCCTTGACCACGATCAAGGACAATACCGCCAGCAGAATTAACATGATGAAAAACGTGCCAAACATGGCAATCATGCCGGGCAGCTGCCCCAACTCGGATTTGATCAAATCCCCGAGCGAGCGGCCATTGCGCCGCGTGGAAATGAACAGCACGATGAAATCCTGCACCGCACCGGCAAATACCACCCCGGCCAACAGCCACAACATACCCGGCAAATAACCCATCTGCGCCGCCAGAATCGGCCCCACCAGCGGCCCGGCTCCAGCAATTGCCGCGAAATGATGCCCGAACAGCACATATTTATTGGTCGGCACATGATCCAAACCGTCGTTATGCTTATACGCCGGTGTCATACGCCTTTCATCCAACTTTAACACCTGGTTCGCAATGAACAGACTGTAAAAACGGAAAGCGATGAGATAAAC
>CP091134.1:2557223-2561001 GCA_021582535.1 Nitrosomonas sp. | reverse complement strand
GCCCGCCTGCATACCGATTTATTCCGTTTCTTGCTGGCATTGACCACGTATTATGCCGGCATCCATATCGTGATCGTACTGGCGGCGGTGTACGCACAAGAAGTGATGGGGTTCAAAACGCAGGATACGATTATCCTGATCATGGTCGTGAATGTGACAGCGGCCATCGGCGCTTTTCTGTTCGGCCATTTGCAGGATCGCATCGGTTCGCTGCGGTGTATCGCGATCACGCTGGTGATTTGGATCGCGGCGATTATTTGCGCGTATTTTGCGGTTGATGAGTGGCTATTCTGGGTAGCCGCCAATTTGATCGGTACCGCGCTCGGCGGCGCGCAATCGGCAGGAAGGGCGCTGGTCGGGCAATTCACCCCGTCCGGACGGCAAGGTGAGTTTTTCGGTTTATGGGGATTGGCGACAAAACTGTCAGCGATTGTCGGTCCGCTCACGTATGGCGCAATGGTTTATCTGTTTGCCGGAGATCACCGTATCGCGTTACTCAGCACGCTGGTGTTTTTTATTTTCGGTCTTGCACTGCTGGCCAGTGTTGATGAGAAAAGAGGGCGTGAAGCGGCTAAGATTGAGTACTAAAAAAAGTACTAAAGGAATTTCTGGGTAACAACGGGGGGGGATTCTTTGAAGGCTCCTGTAGGAGCAATGCAGATCCTACAGGGATTACTCAACAACAATGAAACAGTAAAGCGGATAACTAGTTAAAAATTAACTATTATTTACCTGGAAGCTCGTTACGGCCTTCCGCTGGTTTACCTTCGTGAGTGGTGCCATAGTTTTCTGAACTTGCGCTTTCTGGCGCTGTAGGTTTGCCACATGCGACTAACGATAACGCTAAAAGTGTTACAACAAAAAATACTGAAAATTTCATTTGTGGCTTTTCCCTAAAATTAAAAAATATATCTCTTTCATTTTTGTCACAGCAAAACTATAACACGTTACGAAGAATAATCACTGATAAATTGCGATTTTTTAATGCAATTAAATACTCGCGGGATGGTTTTGCGTTTGATATTGACTGTTGCCCGCCGGATTTACAGGATATTGATTAACATTCTGATGCCCAGGCCATAGAGCAAAACCACAAAGATTGTCCTGAGCGTGGCGGTTTTGGTGGAATGCGTAAGCTTCGCTCCGAGCGGCGCCGTCAGCATACTGGCCGATACCAGCCAGGCTAAAGCGGGTAAATAAACATAGCCTAAGCTGAAATCGGGCAGCGTCTCCGGTTGTAAGAAACCATTGGCGATATAACCGGCCGTGCCGGCCAATGCGATCGGGAAGCCGATCGCCGCTGCGGTGCCGATGGCGTGTTGCAGCTTGACGTTGCATAGCGTCAGGAATGGCACCGACAACAATCCGCCGCCGATTGCAACCAAGCTGGATAGGGCGCCGATGACATTACCGGCGAGAAACAGGCCGAGTCTCCCGGGGAGTTGAAACATCGGACTGGGGCGGAATTGCAGCAGCATTTGCGTGGCGGCGTAAAAAATGAAAATGACAAAAATAACACTCAGCAGCTGACCTGTCATCGATCCGGCCAGGGTTGCGCCGCCAAACGTGCCGAGAAAAATGCCCGGGGTGATATGCTTCACGATGGGCCAGTTCACGGCGCCATGCTGATGGTGTGTGCGTAAACTGACGGCGGAAGTGAAGATGATCGTGGCCATGGTGGTGCCCAGAGCGAAATGGATGATGCGGTCGGCGGGAAAATCCTGCGCGGTGAACAGTGAAATGAGCACGGGGACGATAATCAGGCCGCCGCCAATGCCGAGTAAACCGGCAAAGAATCCCACAAACGCTCCGGTCAACAGATAAATCAACCACCATTCCATAATGTAAGTCTGATAAAAAGAATTGGATTGTGTTACAGATACTGCAAAATAAATTGCCACTCGGCCGGATCGACCGGTGTGATCGATAAACGGTTACCGGTTTGCAGCACGCGCATTCTGCTCAGTTGCGGATATTGCCTTAATTCCCTGATCGGGATCAGGCGCGTTCTGTGCAGCAGCATGATGTCGACATTAAACCAGCGCGGATTGTCTTGCGTCGCTTTGGGATCGAAATACTTGCTGGCCGGATTGAATTGCGTGGCATCCGGATACGCCGGTTTGCTGACAACCGCAATGCCCATGATACCGGGATCTTTGCAGCAGGAATGATAGAAAAACACCTGATCACCGACCGTCATCTGGTTACGCATGAAATTGCGCGATTGATAATTACGCACGCCTTCCCAGGCTATCGTTTGATCCGGCCGTGCGGCAAAATCATCGATACTGAATTCATCCGGTTCAGATTTCATTAACCAGTAGCGCATTTTTTATATGAGTAACGATTTTCACAGACAGCTTTGTAATCAGGGGCTCATTATAATGGATGACTTTCCGTGAGTTTTATTTTTGATGAAAATTCTGCACGCTAACGGCCAGCTTCTGTAGTATATTCCAAAACTTTTCCGCGTTCTGACGACTTACACTATGAATAATCACACACTTTCTGATATTACAGTGGATGCCTGGGTACAGGGCGGTCCGCTTGCGCTCAACGAACTGACCGGTTCGGTGGTCTTGATCGAAGTTTTCCAAGTCAATTGCCCGGGTTGTTTCATTTACTCGTTACCCCGAGCGGTTGATTTGCATGAACGCTATCACGCGCAGGGTTTGACTGTGATCGGCCTGGCCACCGCATTTGAAGATTACGATAAGAACACGCTGGAGAATTTGCAAAAACTAATCGCGACCGGCGAAGTGATCGGTGAAACCTATAAGGCGCTCAATCAATACGGTTTGTTGTTAGACGGTAAGCTGAAGTGGAAAATACCGTTTGCGGTGGGCATGGACCGGGTTGTGGCGGAAACCGAGCCGGTGACCGATGAACGCGTGCTGCACTATGCGCAAAATTTTTTGCCCGATTTCGACAAATTCAGCGATGAGCAGAAAAAAACCGTGTTGCAGCAAGTCCACCACTATATGACGCAGAAATCGATGCGCGCGGAGACTTTCGAGCGCTTTGCGCTGCAAGGAACGCCATCGTGTATTTTGTTCGACCGTAAAGGTGAATTAAAGGATGTGTCATTCGGGCAAATAGACTATAAACAGGCGATGGTTGAGCATTTTCTGGCGGAGAAAGTCTAGTTCTTACGCGCGAATTGAAATGACGGGTAATCGCTGGTTGTGTTTTATTGAACAGCGTTTCAATGGTGTTGTTTAACCGGTAGCCAGCGTTTCTTGAAGCCAGGCCTCGAATGCCTGATGATGATTCAGATCATATTGCCAGCAGAGGAATCCCATTTGCTGACCGGCCGCGATATTTTGCGGTTGATCGTCAATATAAATGGTCTCGGCCGGATCCAGCCGGTATGTGTTGATCGCATAATGATAAATGGCCGGTTCCGGTTTCAAAATACCGACTTCAAATGACAAAATTCTGTGTTCAAAGAGGGCGAACTCAGGGTAGGCGGTAAATATCCATGGACAATGGATCGCATTGATATTCGAGATCAGAATCAGGTTGTGGTTATCAGCGGCCAGTTGACGAACGCACTGCCACATGGATGCATTGCGCGTGAAAATCTGTTGCCAAGCCTGGTAAAACTGCGCCCGCGTAGCATTACTTCCCAAGATACTCAGCGTCCAATCCGCAAAACCGGCTGGATCGATTTGCCCGCTTTCCAATGCGTCTTTGCGGTGCAGCACTGAACGAATCCGTTCGTGCGCGTCAGCGGTTCCTGATGGAATCAGCCGCGCCAGCGACGATTCAAAATCAA
>CP091134.1:2553605-2557123 GCA_021582535.1 Nitrosomonas sp. | reverse complement strand
GGCTCTCTTGACTATGTTGTATCGCTCGACGCACTGCCTCCGTCGTACGGGCGCTTCCATGCAGTATTTGTCCCATAACTCCTCCTTTCGTAGCTGTTCATATATTACACCAGCATACCGTGGGACTAAACACCTAGTAGGTTAGATTTTTTCGGATTATCTGATGTGATATTTGAAAGAGAAAAGAGCACAATTACTATATAAAACTGATCCGCTAAAGACGATTACGGTGAGATAACGATGGGGCAAGAAACGAGTCATATTTTGTTAGCAATAATTTTATTATGCTGGATACCGAACGCCTTAGCGAATAGAGTGATTTGTTCAGAAGAAGAAGCACGATCTGCTGAGGCTGCAGTAGCAGCAGTGAATTCTTGGGATGAACTCTACCAGCAATTTAAACGATATAGCCATTGTGATGATGGAGCGATAGCAGAAGGATTTAGCGAATCTATTTCTCTCTTACTCGCAGAGCAATGGGCAGAAGTTCAATTAATGAGTAGAACATTAATACAGCAACCTGTATTTCAGAAATTTCTAATTGAGCACATTGACGAAACCATTCCAGCTTTGCGACTGGAATGTATAGTGAAAAATGTCCCAGACACTTAGAAGATCTTTGCAACAAAATTGAAATAGAGGCAATTCGGGTATTACCTTACGTTGAATAGAGTGCGCGTCAAGTTTTGTTCTACAATAAACAATACATTATCGTTTAATATATTGAGTTCGAAATATTTCAACTTCTACAATCCCGCCGATTAATTGATCGGCACAAGTAGTCCAGATAGGCTTGCACCATCCAGGACAGCAAGAAACCGTCTGGCAGGGTGATATTCCGGTCGGCGTAATCACCAACCCACCGCCACCAGCCCGATCCAGGTGTACTTCATCCACACCGACCACCTCAACACCCCGAGAGTGATCGTGGATCAAACTAACACCATTGTTTGGCGCTGGGACAATACGCACGCCTTCGGCGCGAACTTGCCCATCGAAAATCTCGTTGATGCAACGCAGATTTTTGAATACAACCCCCGCTTCCCGGGGCAGATTTCGATAAGGAAACCAATCCTCACTATAACTATTTCCGCTATTATGAGCCGGAAACCGGAAGATACATCAGTCCCGATCCGATTGGATTGGCGGGGGGAGTGAATGTTTTAGGGTATGTATTGCAGAATCCGCCGAAGTGGATTGATCCATTGAACTTGGCATCACTAGTGACAGATATGACTGCCGGCCTAAGTGATCCATCGATGATGGAACATGAAAAATTCAATCGAGCGAGGACAAATTTATTTTCAATTCGCTATTAGCCATTTGTTTGGGAGCATCTCTCGGCGCCGTGCTGCGCTGGTGGCTGGGCATGTCGCTCAACGCGCTGTTTCCGGCCATTCCGCCCGGTACGTTGGCGGCGAATCTGATCGGCGGCTACCTGATCGGTGTCGCGCTTGCCGTTTTTGCCCATCATCCCGGTTTTGCGCCCGAGTGGCGCCTGTTTGTCATCACCGGCTTTTTGGGCGGACTGACCACGTTTTCCACGTTCTCCGCCGAGGTCACGACCCTGATTCAAGAAGGGCGCATGCTGTGGGCTGTTGGCGCAATCAGTGCGCATGTGATCGGTTCTTTGGTGATGACGATGCTGGGCCTGGCGACCGTTTCCGCGTTCAAAACCATCTGATTTCAGGGAGAATGCCATGATGAAAGGCTATCAACTGACTTTCTTCACCCAGCAAGACCGCCAGCACCATCACCTGCCGCTCGGGGAATGGCTAGTGCAAGCCGCCATGAAACTGGGCATCGGCGGCGCAACACTGACTGTTGCCACCGAAGGCTTCGGACATGACCGTAAGCTGCATTCGGCGCATTTCTTTGAACTGGCCGATCAGCCGGTCGAAGTAACGATGGCTGTCAGCGCACAGCAGGCGGAGCGCATGTTCGAGCATCTGAAGCAGGAAGACGTGAAGGTGTTCTATGTCAAAACGCCGATTGAGTTCGGTATGACCGGGGAATCTTGATGTCGCAAAGCGATTATCGGAAGCGAGCTTGCGGATAAATTTTGCGGGGACATGAAGCTACCGGCAGTCGAATTGTTAAATGCTGTTTTCAGCATTTCACCGGAGCGATTGCAGCAAAACGCGCCAGACTGGTAAATTTGAACGATCAATCTATTGCTATCAAGGAGCATCAAATGCGAAAAACTCGAATGATCATTGCCTGTTTGCTGGTCTCAATTTCAACCGCAACCCTCGCGGCCGATAACGACAACCGGCAAATCCTTACACTCTCGGGAGCTCAACGTAGTCACGTGCTGGAGGAAATGCGGGCATTGTTGTCGGGTACACGGGACATTCTGGCGGCGCTTGCGACGGATGACATGGCGTCGGTCTCCAGGTACGCCCGCCCTCTGGGATCGGGCATGGCGCATAAAGCCGAGGATCATCTCAAGAGTGTGCTGCCCAGGGAATTCATGCAGCTCGGCATGTCCTTGCATCAGGATTTCGATCAAATTGCCGCGGATGCCGAATCCAAGAAGGACTCCAAGCTCACGCTGCGGCAGTTGAGCGATGCCATGGCCAAGTGCATTGCCTGTCATGACGCCTATCAAATTCAAACCACGTCATTGCCATCACCGGTGCAAGCTAAGGAAACGCTGATTAATTCGGCGAACGAGATGAAGCACGAGGCGCACGGAACACAGTAACCGTGACATATCAACAAGATAGACGAGGGAGTAAGTACCGCGCAACGAAGTAATTCGCTCGTGCAGTTAATTAGTCGTCCCTGAAAAAGGTACCCAACAATTGTAGTTGAGTAATTGAATCTGATATTTTCTTTCATTGAGGGAAATAACTTTCATTGGTTGGATTTTCATCGAAAGATTGGGAAATTTTGTGATTTTCTCCACGGGAAAAACAGCCAAAAAATGGCCAGCAGCCATAGTTTCAGATTCCAAGCGCAAGCGGCCATCAATAAATTGATACGATCGCCAATAGCTCCTTTTAAGAAGTTTCCCGCCAATCTGTAATCTGATTTCAAATGACCGATAACCGGTTCGATCGCTGCACGTCTTCTGCATTGTTTGCGCTTTTTGTCTTTCTGGTAACGCGTAGATCGATGCCTTGCTGCCGTACTCGTATTGCTTGTGGTCTTTTCCCTTGGCCACACAGTACACTTGCGGTTCATGCAGCGAGTAGATCTTGTGTGTATCCTTCGGTTGCTGCGCTAAAACCCGCTCATACAGTAGAAAATCCTTTTGGTAGCGCTCAAACAAACAGTGTTGCGGCAACTCTCTGCGTAATTCCCGTATCAAAATACCGGCAATCGTTCTCAATCTTTTGAGTGCCCGTTTTGCTTTCGCTCTTTTGGTAACGTGGCGAAAATGTCGGATAGCCAAGCACAATGATTTCACTTCTTTCACGAATGTACGCCGCTGGCAGATACGATGGATTTTACCAATCTTGTTCAGGCGATTAATGATTTTGATCGCTAATTTGCTGTCAGTAGGATAGGTA
>CP091134.1:2546136-2553505 GCA_021582535.1 Nitrosomonas sp. | reverse complement strand
CAAAGGTACGGAAATAACCCGCCAGATTGGGGCGGCCGAATTCATTGTTGAACGCCGCGCCGCCGATCGGACCTTCCAGCATGATTTGCAACGCCGACGCGATACGCCCGGGTTTGCCATAGGATTGACCGTTGCTTCGATCGACTTCCCACGGTTGCACAAAATCCGGAATGTTCAGATTGGATACCGAAAAACCGCATAACCCGGCTTTCGGTTTCGCGCCACGCCCGGTCGCGCCTTCGTCGCGGATTTCCCCGCCGACACCGGTCGCCGCGCCGGGAAATGGTGAAATCGCGGTCGGGTGATTGTGCGTTTCGACCTTCATCAACACATGCGTTTTTTCTTCGGCATAGCCATAAACCTGCCCGCCGCCCGGATAAAAACGCTGAATGGTTGCGCCTTCGATCACGCTGGCATTATCGGCATACGCCACCAGCGTGCCTTGCGGGTGGGTTTGGTGCGTGTTGCGAATCATGGCGAACAGCGATTTATCTTGCGGTTTACCGTCGATGATCCAGTCGGCGTTGAATATTTTATGACGGCAATGCTCGGAATTCGCCTGCGCGAACATCATCAGTTCGACATCGGTGGGATTGCGCTGCATCTGCTGGAAGTGATACGCCAGGTAATCAATTTCATCCGCCGATAGCGCCAGCCCCATCGTTTGATTCGCTTGCCGCAACGCACCAGCGCCGCCGCCCAGCACATCAACCGTGTTGAGCGGTTGCGGCGCAAAATGCTGGAATAATCTGGCCGCATCGTCGAACGAATAAAACACCGCTTCGGTCATGCGATCGTGCAGCAATGCCTTGAGGCGCGCTTTATCCCCGGCGGAGAGCGGTGCATCGCATTGAATGTAATAAGCAATGCCGCGTTCGATACGCTCGACCGCCGCTAATCCGCAGTGCCGCGCGATATCGGTGGCTTTGGTCGACCACGGCGAAATCGTGCCGGGACGCGGCAACACCAGAAAGAATTCACCGGGATGGCGCGCGTTTTCCTGTGTTTGATCGTGGTTGAGCAATTTGCGCAATGCGTTCAGCTCAGCGTCTTGCAGGTTTCGTGTGATCGAACAGAAATGCCAGTATTCGCTATACAAAGCGGATACCGGCAGATTCAGTGCGTTAATTTCTTTACGTAATTTTTCCAGACGAAACGGGGAAAGCGCACGTCCACCACAGAATTGGAGCATTAGAGGAAATAAGGCGGTAATTTAAAGATTGCAATTTTACACGAGAAGATGTACTTATCGCTGATCATCCAATCCGCGTACAACTATGATATCCGCCGACCCGGTTTTCCTCACCGCTGAAATCCGCGACATTGAACAACAAGCGGCAAGGCTGCCCAAACCGCCCCGCTTGATGGAAAAAGCAGGTTTGGCGGCAGCGCAAGTGATCCGCGATCAGTTGTTGAAAGGCCCGGGGCATCAAATCCTGGTGCTGGCCGGACCGGGTAACAACGGCGGCGACGCATTCGTCGTGGCGCGTTATTTACAGGAATGGGGCAACGCCGTCACCGTGGTATTCGGCGGCGACGGCAACCGTGTTCCGCCGGATGCCAAACAAGCTCTGCAAGCCTGGTTCGACATCGGCGGCGACATTTACGCCGGAATACCGGATGGCGATCGAAACTGGGATATCGTGGTCGACGGTTTATTCGGCATTGGCCTGGACCAATCGCAACATCGCCCGATCGAAGGAAAATACCGCGACTGGATTGAAACCGTCAATCCAATGGCGGTTCCCATCGTTGCGCTGGATATTCCATCCGGGCTGGGTAGCGATGACGGTTGCGTTTACGGCGTCGCCATTCGCGCCACGTTGACGATCACTTTTATTGGTTTAAAACCCGGTTTGTTCACCCATTCCGGCCCGGAATGCTGCGGCACGGTCGTGTTGCGCAATTTGGATATTCAGCTGCCCGCACCGCCTGAACCGCGCACTTGGCTGCTGAATCAGAAACTTGCGCAATCGTTACTGCCGCCTGCGCGCCGCGCCAATAGCCATAAAGGCACGTTCGGTAACGTTGCCATCCTCGGCGGATCGACCGGCATGACCGGTGCGGCGCTGTTGGCAGGCCGTGCTGCCTTGCACTTAGGCGCGGGGCGTGTTTATCTCGGTTTGCTGGCAGACAATGCGCCGCCGGTCGATTTTTCCCAGCCGGAGCTGATGCTGCGCGCACCGTCCGGGTTGTTCACGCTGACACCGCTCAACTGTTTGATCGTTGGCCCCGGTCTGGGGCAATCGGCGGAAGCATTGTCGTGGCTGGAGAAAGCGCTCACCACTGATTGCACGCTGATCATCGACGCCGATGCGCTCAACCTGATCGCACAGCATTTACCGCTGGCGAAGACACTCAGTCAACGCAGCGCTGCCACCATCCTGACACCCCACCCCGCCGAAGCCGCACGCCTGCTGAACACCGGCACCGCCGCCGTGCAGCAAAACCGCATGAATACGGCGCTGCAAATCGCACAGCAATTCAATTGCCATGTCGTGCTGAAAGGCGCGGGCAGCATTTGCTGTTTCCCGGATGGAACACGCTACCTGAACACCAGCGGCAACCCTGCGCTCAGCACCGCCGGAACCGGCGATGTATTAGCCGGAATGATGAGTGCGTTGGTCGCCCAAGGTTTGAATCCCGGGGACGCGTTGTTACTGGCGGTTTATCTGCACGGCGCCGCAGCGGACCGCTGGGTGCAGCAACATCATGGGATGGTGGGAATGGTGGCGTCGGAAGTGATTGCTGAAGCGCGGCTGTTGCTGAATGAGCAAGTTTACCGGTAGTTTTTAACCTTGATTCACTCGATTCTATGCCGATCTGATTGCCATTTCACTGTTCGATTTCATTCCCTATCTGCAAATACAGTGCAAAACCAGATGCACTTCTCCGATCGGATTCATGGCAAATCACAGAAAACAACAAGCTGCTTAATCTCTCATCACAACGGCTAAAATAAACTCTGCTCACGCAGAGTCATCAAATGGGTTACTGGTCGCAATGAAACAGCCTCTGAGCAAAGTCTCACGAGGCTGTTTCATTTTTGGCATAATTCCTGTTCTTAACACCATCACACACATAATATTTGAAGGGATCCAATGGCTATACGCATCGTTAAACGGGAAAAATACTTCAGGCTGTTCGCCGGATTATTACTGACTCTACCGATCATTTCCTCGAACGCGCAAGCGGACCAACCGCCATCGAACACGGAACTGATTGCATTACCGCAAGATGCCATTCAGAAGCTAAAAATCGATGCCGGATTCGGTTGGGGGATTTTCAGCGGCACGATTTACAACGGCAACGATCAATACCATATCACGCAACTCATGGTCAGCATGACACCGGTGCATGACCATCATCACATGCACATGCATGCGAACATGTCGCATGATCCGAGGGTGCATCACATCGATCTGGATCTGCCACCGCTATCCAAGGGCGCGCTATCGATGGCTTTGCCCGATGATGTCGCCGGTGTTCATGATTTCGACTGGGAAATTCTGAAAGTGACGGGTTATCCGGTAAACAAATGACTGATAGGCAGCAATCACTGAAAAATATCCGCAACATTCTGCTTTATACGGCGGTAATTTCGCTGATTTCATTGGCGTATTTTATTTACGCTTATTCGGTTCATCCCATTCCGGAAGAACGCGAAACATTCCTCACCGAAATCGGTGAAGGGTTTGGCAAAGCGGGGCTGGCGCTGCTGGTATTTATTTATTTCCGCACCTTATTAAAACTGTTGCTGGGTCAAGGAAAATTGGCGCAGCGTCTGCTCCCGGACTATATCGCTCCGCTTGAATCATCGCAGTTGAACCGTTTGTTGATCTGGTTGAACCGCACGCATATTTATTTCGGTATCGCGGCGGTTGCCATCATCCTGCTGCATATCGGGATGATGGGATTTTCGCGTTACAGTCATATCCTTTTCTTTCCGGCGTTATTGGCGCTGGTGCTGTGGCAGGGGTTTTTCGGTTTGTTTTTAACCTTGCGCTATTCGCCGGTCGAATTGAAAAAATTTTCTTATCTGGTGCATGCGCAATTCGTCACCGGCATCGCAATCGGTGTGTTTGCTTTCTTCGGTCATGTACTGATTGATGATTGATTTCATCTTTCCGTCATCGGCTTGCAATCCTGCATCCCTATGACCTTAAACCGGCTCCCGGCCGGTAACCATCGCCAGCATCCCATCGCATAACGGAAAAACACGATCGCTATCCTCTTTATCGATACACAGTGTATGATCATGCGCTGATATTCCGAGAATCATTGTATTTAGCATTCCAATCCGTTCCTATTAGAAAAAATCATATGGATAGCGCATCTCACATTAAGATACTGATCCTTGATGACGACACCTTCATGCTCAAGCTGCTGTCGCGGATGCTGGTCAAGCTGGGTTATACCGCTATCACAACCTGCGACAATGGTTCGGATGCGCTCAAGAAAATCGATCATGCGGATACGTGCCCGGATTTGATCCTGCTCGACCTGAATATGCCGGATATGGACGGCATTGAGTTTGTCCGTTATCTGGTGGATCGCCAATATCACGGCAAGCTGGTTTTGGTCAGCGGTGAAGATGAACGGATGTTAAAAACCGCTGAAAGACTGGTGCATGCACACAAGATACCGATGCTCGGCTATGTGCATAAACCCGTCGATCCCGGTAAATTAGCGGAAATTCTGCTGGGATGGACCGCGAATGCATTAAATCCACTGTCACCCAGCCGTAAAATCTATAGTGCGGACGATATTAAATCGGCCATTGCCCATCAGGAGCTGGTGAATTATTACCAGCCCAAAGTATCGGTTGAAAACGGTGACGTGATTGGCGTGGAAACGCTGGTGCGCTGGCATCACCCGCAGGACGGTGTGATCATGCCGGACCGGTTTATTCACATTGCGGAAGACAATAACCTGATCGATGATCTGACGCGCTTGGTGCTGACACAGGCGATTGTTCAGGCGGGAAAATGGCATCAAAGCGGACTCACATTACGCGTGTCCATCAATGTCACCATGGATAATCTCGCTTCCTTGAATTTTCAAGACATGGTGGTCAATCTCGTCAACGAGAATAATCTGCCGCCGCAAAAAATCGTCATCGAAATCACCGAAAGCCAGGTCATGGGCCCGGATGCGCGCATTCCGCTGGAAATTCTCACCCGCCTGCGGCTCAAACGGTTTCATTTGTCCATTGACGATTTCGGCACCGGGCACTCATCTCTATCGCAACTGCGCGATATTCCCTTCAATGAACTGAAGATCGATCAAGGCTTCGTGCATCGCGCCTGGAGCGACGATACGCTGCGCGCTATTTACGATGCCAGCTTGGCGATGGGCAAACAGCTCGGTATGGACATCGTCGCGGAAGGTGTCGAGGATCGCAACGACTGGGAACTGTTACGCGAGACGGGATGCGATATGGCTCAAGGGAATTTTATATCCGAACCGCTGCTTGCCGATGACTTGCCACGCTGGATGGAAGAATGGCAAAACAGGGTACGCGCCGGGTTACTGGATAATCCCCCGGCATCCTAGTCAAGCAGGATCAGGCGTTTTTCCCGTCTTGCGCACATAACCCATCAAGACAGGCTTTGACTGCAATCAGCTGCGCGTCAAACTGCGGTAGCAGCACGGCTAATTCCGCCGCATCGTTATTTTTCCCCGCTTGCTCCATCGCCGCGCATAACTCACCCAGCGCCAGCGCACCCACGGAACGCGAAGACGATTTCAGTTTATGCGCCAATGATCCGGCTGTAGCAAACTGGCCTGCTTGATAGGCTGTGTGCAGTTCGGTTGCGATTTTTTCCGCACTGGCGCGAAAATCCAGCAGCATTTCCTGGATCATCTCTGGATCGTCGCCAACCAATTTTTCCAGCACGTGCACATCCACCGTCACTTTGGCCGCTTCCGCCACGTTTGTGTTTACGGCTGCGGGTGCGGAAATAACGGATTGCGCCGCTGCTGCCGGTTTGTCACCCGGCAGATACTGCTCCAGAATCCGGCGTAAATCGTCAAGCTGCACCGGTTTGCTCAAATAATCGTCCATACCGGCATTCAGGCAATGTTCCCTTTCGCCTTTCAACGCATTGGCAGTCAGTGCGACAATCGGCATATGTTGCCAGGCGGAATCTTGGGAACGGATTTCCTTCGTCAATTCAAAGCCGTCCATTTCGGGCATATGCAAATCGGTCAGCAGCAGCGCGTAATTGCAGTTCTGCAATCGTTTCAGCGCTTCACGCCCATCGTTGGCAATATCCGCAGCGTAGCCAAGCAAGTTAAGTTGCTGGCGGATGACTTTCTGGTTGATGTCGTTATCCTCCGCCACCAGGATGAGTTTACCCTGCCGCAAAGCCTCTTCGCGCAGCATCGGCGCCGGCCCGGATTTCAGTAAATTGACGACCGGTGCGGTTTCCGTGTTCATTTCCACTTTGCCGGCGGCGATCGCCATTGCACGCAGTAACGATTGACGGTACATGACATCGCCGTCCAACGTAATGATATCGATATCTTCGATGCGCGCTTGCCGGCGGCGGCCACGCTTGATCACGACAAAACGCGGTTCAATAGAAGATTGCGCTGTTTCCGGTGCGGTTTTCGCGGCGCCTGTTATTTCTTTCGCGCGGGCGTTAAACGCGGCACGCAATTCCTTGATGAGCGGCGCATGCTGCCCGGCATCGATGACAACAAGCCATAGACCCGGTGCAAGCCCCTGAATAAATTGACCGGCCCGGTCAAGATCCGTTATTTGCTCAACCTGCGCACCGGCACTTTTTAAGTAAACGGCCAGATCATTGCTCAGGCTATCGTTGTCACCCAGTATCAAGCAATTCATGCCTTCCAGATCTTCGATCTTGTGATCGGCGACGGCAGCCGCCGGCAGCGGTTTGAAGGGCATTTGTATGATAAAGGTCGAACCTTGTTGCGGTTCGCTTTGCACGGTTATTTCCGCATCCATCAGCTCCGCGAGATGATGGGAGATCGCCAGGCCGAGCCCGGTACCGCCAAAGCGCCGGGTGGTGGAAGGATCACCTTGGGAAAAAGATTTGAAAAGCTTTTCCTGCGTTTCCTTATCCATACCGATGCCGTTATCGGTTACCTGGAAGGTCACCACTACCTGATCCGGATTGGATTCCGTCAATAATACCCGCACTGATACCTTACCTTGTTTTTCCTGTTTACTGGAAAATTTGATCGCGTTATTAATGATATTCACCAGCACCTGACGCAAGCGCAGCGGATCGCCCAATACATTTTCCGGGATCGCGGGATCGATGAATAGCGTCAACTCCACTTTCTTACTCAGCGCCAAATGCGCCAGCATGCCGCATGCATTTTCGATGATGCTGGC
>CP091134.1:2522556-2546036 GCA_021582535.1 Nitrosomonas sp. | reverse complement strand
CGCAATGGATATCATCATTTCCTGCCAGGGTGGAGATTACACCAATCAGGTTTTCAAGCAATTGCGCCAATCCGGCTGGCAAGGCTATTGGATCGATGCAGCATCCGCATTACGTATGGAAAAAGATGCCGTGATCATATTGGATCCGGTCAATAAGCCGGTAATTGAACAAGCGTTGCATGACGGTGTAAAAAATTATATCGGTGGTAATTGCACGGTCAGCTTGATGCTGATGGCGGTCGGCGGCCTTTTTGAAAGAGGTATGGTGGAATGGATGAGCGCCATGACTTATCAGGCAGCCTCCGGTGCAGGCGCCAAGAATATGCGCGAATTACTGCAGCAAATGGGCGAAGCGCATCGCGTAGCCAAGGATTTATTGAACGACCCTGCTTCCAGTATTCTGGAAATTGACCGTGAAGTCGCCGGCACATTACGTGATAAGAAATTCCCTACGGAAAATTTCGGTGTGCCGCTGGCGGGCAGTTTGATCCCTTGGATCGATAAAGAAGCCGCCAATGGGCAAAGCCGGGAAGAATGGAAAGGACAAGCGGAAACCAACAAGATTCTTGGAAGCAGCGACCGGCAAATTCCTGTCGATGGCATCTGCGTGCGCGTCGGTGCAATGCGTTGCCATAGCCAGGCGCTCACCATCAAACTAAAACAAGATGTGCCATTGGATGAGATCGAAGAAATTATCGCTCAATCCAATGATTGGGTGCAGATCGTTCCTAACGAAAGAGAAGCAACCACTTCCAGATTAACACCGACTGCCGTAACAGGTTCCTTATCAATACCAGTGGGGCGATTACGTAAGTTAGCGATGGGTAAAGAATATTTATCCGTTTTCACCGTCGGCGATCAATTATTATGGGGCGCGGCAGAACCGCTGCGAAGAATGCTGCGCATACTGATTCAGCATTAAAATTCTCATTTCTTCACACTTCAGATACATTTTAACAATTATAGGTCTGTTTTATATGAATTAGCCTGTAATTTAAGGCATAATCCCAGCTTACATGATTGCGTCACAATGTTAGCCTTTCGATATCTTTTTTCAAAAAAACTAGAGAGGGTACTTCGGTGTATAAAACATCTTTCAGAGTAAGCTTGCTTGTAATCGTTCTGATGTTGCCATGGGCTGCTGTTCAAGCCGCAGGACTTGGTAAGCTGACACTCAATTCCGCTTTGGGACAACCGCTTGCCGCTGAAATCGAGATTGTCACTACCAGCAGCGATGATGTGGCATCTCTAAAAGCCAGTGTCGCCACTCGGGAAGCGTTTGCGCAAGCCGGTATCAACTATGAGTCCGTGCTATCGGCTGTCAAAGCTTCGGTAGAATTACGGTCGAACGGCAATCCCTATATCAAGCTGACCTCTCCGCAAGCTGTCAACGATCCCTTTTTGATGATATTGATGGAGCTAAGCTGGTCTTCAGGGCGGATATTACGTGAATATACGGTTCTGCTTGATCCGGTTGAAGCCAATACGCAGAATGTTGCGGCAGCCAGCACCAATTCCATTCCGGCGATAGTGACAACCCGCCTGGATGAGGAAAGAACACCCGGCGCTGAAAAAGATAACCAAACTACAAGTTCATCATCGAAACGCAAAAATAATGCCTCGGGGCAAACGAAAAAATCCTACGGGCCGGTAAAACGGGGGGATACCCTGTCATCCATCGCACGCCAGGTGTTACCAGCCGGTGTCGATCTTAATCAAATGCTGGTGGCGCTCTATCATGCAAACCGGGATGCCTTTATTGCAGACAACATGAATCTGCTCAAAGCCGGTGCAGTGCTGAAAATACCCGAGAAAAATGAAATTGCATCGGTTGATACAGCAGCCGCAAAAGCTGAAATCAAAATGCAGACTGCGGATTGGCGCAGTTATCGTGGAAAACTGGCAGACATTAGCAGAGAATCACCGGCATCCCGCACGGCCAACCAATCGGATCAAGGTCAGATCACAACCACTCTCGATAAGAAATCCGCTGCAACACCAAGCGCATCCAAAGAGGTTTTGAAACTATCCAGCGGGGCTCAATTGCCGGATAAGGACGGTAAGATTCCTGACGCAAATCTGGTGGATCGTCTGCGTATGATGGAGGAAGATGCCATCGCACGAAATCTGGCTTTGAAGGAAGCCAATGAACGTGTGGCGATGCTGGAAAAAAGCATTGATAATCTTAAGCAATTGTTAGAGTTGAAGGATTCCGTTCTGGCTCAGGCCCAACTCAAAGCGGAACCGGCTCCCAAAACTACTGTTAAACCGGAAATCCAAACTGCACCTGCAGTAGACGCGACACCTGAAAAAGATCCGAAGCTGCAAGCTGAATCCGCAGCAGTGCAAGAGATTCCAGCCGCTCAACCGGCGCCCGAAGCAGCAAAGACTGCGCCAGTGACTCCATTACCCCTGCCGCCAGAAGACGCTGAGGGTCAGTCCTGGGTCGATCTGTTATTCAATTACATTGAGTATATTGCTGCCGTATCGGTGCTAGGGTTGTCGCTGCTTCTGCTGATTATTAAGAGACGCCGCAACCAATCGGAAGAAGTCAGTGACGAAGAGGAAGACAAGAAAGAAAATTTCTCTTCCGCCATGCGATCGCGTATGGCGACAATGACTGCTGCCCAAGCCGCAACGGATGCAGCGGCTGATGTACCTGCTGCAGAGGATGATTTAACGTATCAGAATATTAATGCTGCTTCCGAAGATGAAGAATTTGATAAGGATGCAAAGTATTACGAAGACAATGTCGCGCAATATGATGCTGTTTCAGAATCACAAGTTGACGATGAACAATCCGCCGATGAGTTGCAGCAGGATGAACAGCCTATTGATGAGAATGGGCAGGATAATTTTGCAGAAGAGTATGATCAAGCAGCTGATTCCGGTCAGGACTCGACCAGCCCGGCCAATCAGATTGATTTCGATTTAAGTGACGAAGCTGTTGATGCTAAGCAGCAAGTGGCTGCCAATCAATCATTGATTGACGATGAAGCTGGATTATCGAACGCTGCGGAAGAATTGCAAGCATCTGAGAACGCTTCAGATTACGCGCTGGAAATTAATTTTGACGATTCGGACAAATCTCTCGATTCTGTCAATTTAAATGACAATGCGTCAGACGATGAAAAATTGGATTTTGATCTAGGCGATTCTGATATTGATTTCACTGAAGATAAAACAGTGAATGAAATCGAAGTGCCTGCACTGGATGACGAATCAATAGCTGCTGGCAGCAGTGAGAAGCTCTCCGGATTGGATGAACCTCTGGAGTTTGATTCATCACTGGATGTTGCGCATGAAGCCATTGAACCGGAATTGGAATCCAACATACCCGGTTTAGCCGGTATTGATTTGAATCTTGAAGATTCCATCCAAGCGCAAGAGAAGGATGAAAATCCTGACCTGAATGAAAAGAGCGAGCAATGGCAGGAAGTGGAAACCAAGCTCGACTTGGCAAAAGCTTATCAAGAAATGGACGATAAGGAAGGCGCCAAAGAAATGCTTGAGGAAGTCATCCGGGACGGCGATGAAAAGCAAAAGAAAGCTGCAAAGAAAATGCTGAAGAGCCTGTAAAAATTGCTTCTTAACGCACATTGCACCCAATCAACCTGTATGGCAATTCTAGTTTGTGCGGATAGCGCTGGTTTTAGAGTATGACGGCAGCCGTTATTGCGGATGGCAAAGTCAACCGCAAGGCTGCTCGATTCAGGATACGCTTGAGGCAATTCTATCCAAGATCGCACAGGAAAAAATTCGCATCATCACTGCGGGCCGCACCGATACGGGCGTGCATGCGCTTTATCAAGTCGTTCACTTTGATACATCGGCGCAACGTCCGGTCAGTGCATGGATACGCGGTGTCAATGCGCTCTTGCCCAATGATATTGCCATTCTATGGGCAGCTGAAGTATCCGGTGAATTCCATGCAAGATATAGTGCTTTAGAACGGCGCTATATCTATTTGTTATTAAATCAACCGGCCCGTCCCGGCCTCAATAACAATAAGGTGGGATGGTATCATCACCCGCTGCAATTGGAGCACATGCAAAGTGCGGGCGCTATCCTGGTGGGCGAGCATGATTTCTCCGCATTCCGTGCGGCGGAGTGTCAAGCGCAATCTCCGGTACGGACAATCACCCGTCTGACTATTTCCCGTCAAGGGAATTTATTTGTTTTTGAGCTATGTGCAAATGCATTTTTGCATCACATGGTGAGAAATATTATCGGTTGCCTTGTTTATATCGGTAAAGGCAAGTATTCTGTCGAATGGATGCATACGCTGCTGGACAGCCGTAACCGGACATATGCGGCGCCGACATTTTCTCCTGCAGGATTGTATCTGGCGGGCGTGAAATATGATGCTGACTGGGGTCTGCCGGAGTTTTCCCAGCTTCTGGTCATTTCGGGGTTATCGATATATACCTAAGGAAGTGCTGATTAATTCAACGAACGAGATGAAGTGCGAGGCGTACGGAACGCAACAACCGGAACCTATCAATCTGATAGGCGAGGGAGTAAGTATCGCGCAACGAAGCAATTCACTCGTGCAGTCAATTAATCAGCGCTTCCTTAGGAAGTTAAACACTTACTAAGATTAAACTAAAACCGGAAGGGTTACGCTGACGATTAAACGGGGAAAACTATCGGATTTCGTCGGGAAGGATCAGTGGGACGGGAAGTGTATTGCGAAATACTTTATTTCTTAGGGGAAATAAGCGCCTGATATTTTGCTTGCAGTTGTTCCTTACTTTCAATCACATCGGGATTGGGCGAAATGCAATCCACCGGACATACTTCCACGCATTGCGGCTCGTTATAATGCCCGACACACTCGGTGCATAAGGCCGGATTGATCCGGTAAATTTCCTCACCCTGGGAAATGGCCCCATTCGGGCACTCGGGTTCACAAACATCGCAATTGATACACTCATCGGTAATGATTAATGCCATTTAATTCTCGCAAAACTATTGATTAATAATCTTTTCATGCAGCTTTTTAGCCACCAGGGGATGTACAAATGCATCCGCATTCCCGCCTAGCGAAGCGATCTCACGTACCATGGTGGCGGAAATGAACATATATTGTTCGGACGGCGTCATGAACAAAGTCTCGACATCGGGATACAAGCCACGATTCATTCCCGCCATCTGGAATTCATATTCAAAGTCGGACGCCGCGCGCAAACCGCGCAAAATGATGCGCGCATTCTGTTGTTGCAGAAAATTCATCAACAAGCCGGAAAAGGGCATAATCGTGACGTTCGCACAGCCGGACAAGACTTCCTGCGCCATTTCCACGCGCTCCTCGAGTGTGAAAAAAGGCTTCTTGCTGCTGCTTACGGCTACCGCCACCACCACTTGATCAAACAAACGCGCGGCCCGCCGGACCAGATCCTCATGTCCGCGGGTTATCGGATCAAAGGTGCCGGGATAAATCGCTTTATCCATGCTGCGCCAGCTCCAGCAGCCGGTAATGCACACTGCCGGCTCTTGTGTCGCGCTTTACCTGCCATTGCACATCCGCAGTCCAATTGCCTTGGTCTTCAGCGTAAACCAGCCCGCCCGTTTCAAGATGACATGGCAATAGGGGCAGCAATTCCGGTAACAACGCCAGACGGTAAGGAGGATCGAGAAAAATAACATCAAATTTCCGCGTATCCGACTTCAAAAAATTCAGTGCATTCATCATGACCAGCTCAACCTGTGTTGCTTGCAATTTTTCCTTATTCTCCCGCAGCATGCGATAGATTCCCGCATCGGCATCCACCATCACCACTGATGCCGCGCCGCGGGATGCCGCCTCGAAACCTAACGCTCCGCTTCCGGCAAATAAATCGAGACAACGCCTGCCGCTCAAATCCTGTCCCAGCCAATTAAACAGCGTTTCACGGATTCGATCGGCGGTGGGTCTTAAATCGGGATGTTCGGGAAAAGCCAATAAACGGCTGCGCCACTGACCGCCGATGATACGAACTTTTCCGCGGGTTAAAGCCATTGGCACAAATTTTATTCGATCGCACCCACGATCACGGTCACCATACCGTCAGGCTGAATCCGGCGCTGAAATGCCTGCCGGATCTGCTCGGTGGTAACCGCCTCAACGGCTTCCAAGTAATCCGTCAAATAGGTCAGCGGTAAACGATAAAAACCGATCACGGACAGAAAACCCAATATTTTGCTATTGCTGTCGATACGAAGCGGGAAACCACCGATAATATTTTGCTTCGCCGCCGTTAATTCATCTTCTGTCGGCCCATTGGCGACAAAATCTTTCAATACTTGGTGCGTCAAAGCCAATGCTTCTTCCGATTGTTCCTTTTTGGTTTGCAAACCGATTTGAAACGGTCCTTGCTCCTGATAGGGAGAAAAGAAGCTATACACACTGTAAGCCAAGCCGCGCTTCTGGCGGATTTCTTCCATCAGGCGCGAAACAAATCCGCCGCCGCCCAGAATGTGGTTGCCAACCAGCAGGGGAAAATAATCCGGATCACTGCGCCGCAGCCCCGGATAGGCCAGTTGGATATGGCTTTGCGTGGCAGGATGGGGAATTCTTTTTATCCCCGCTGCCGGGATTGACACCGGCGCAATCCCGGTCTTCGCGCCATCGGCAGGTAAGTTGCCGGTGAGCGATTCCGCAAGCGCTGCCGCCTCAAGCCGGGTGATATCGCCCATGATGGCGATCACGGCATTCTTGGCGACATAATAGGAGCGGTAAAAAGCCAGCAGATCTTCCCGCTGCAGCCGGTTCAACGGCTCAATTTCACCCATTTCATTGAATCCGTATGGATGATCGCCATACAGCATCTTCATCAACTCACGGTCACCGATGTAATCCGGTTTTGTGCTGGACTCTTTGATACTGGCAATGATCCGGGCTTTTTCCCGCACCACAACCTCTTGTGGAAATTCCGGCTGCTGAATTGTACGCGCCAATATATCGAGCGCTTGTTTGCGCTCCCGCTCACTGCTCAAGGTGCGCAAAGCAATCCCGGCACGATCACGGTCGAAATGGTTCTTCAGTTGCGCGCCGACATCGGCCAACGCTGTCGCAATCTGGTCTTCCGTTAAGCCGCCCGCGCCAAGACTCAGCATATGCTGCACCAGACTGGCGCGGCCGGATTGAGCGGCGCTATCCATACCGCTACCGGCGGCAAATTCAACGCTGATATCCAATATGGGCAAGTCATGATTCTCGACAAAATACACGCGCGCGCCGGAAGCTGTTTGCCAGTATTGGATCGGCAATGTGGCCCAGGCCCATTGTGCATAAAGACTGAACAGCACAATAAAAATGAATCGTTTTATTTGCACCCCAATACCTCCCGCAGTGCGTTCACTAAAAGTAAATAAGGAAAATCCATACCCGGAGATTAACCGCTATTGCGCAAACCGGCGGTTACACCATTGATGGTCAGATGAATGGAACGTTTAACTTCCTCGCTATCCTCACCCGAGCGGTAACGGCGTAGCAACTCCACCTGCAAATGATTGAGCGGATCAATATACGGCGTTCTATTGCGGATACTGCGCGCTAACGTCGGATTATCTTGCAGCAACTCGGTATGACCGGTCACGGCGAATAGCCATTTTTGACTTCTTGACCATTCTTCTTTGATGCGCCCGAAAATCTGCTCGCGTAACGCCACATCTTCGACTAATTCCGCATAACGGGAGGCGATACCCATGTCCGTTTTAGCCAGCACCATGTCCATGTTCGACAATAATGTTTGCATGAACGGCCATTCCCGGTACATCTCCTGCAATAACGCCAACCCTTGACCATTCTGATCTTCATGACTGACAAAAGCTTCCACCGCATGCCCAAACCCATACCATCCCGGCAGCATCATCCGGCTCAAACTCCAGCTGAATACCCAGGGAATCGCGCGTAAATCTTCAATCGCATCGGAATTCTTGCGCGACGGCGGCCTGCTGCCAATGTGCAGTCCGGACATTTCCCGGATCGGCGTGGACTCCAGGAAGAATTTTTTAAATCCCTCAGTTTCGTATACCAAATTACGGTAAGCCGCAAAAGAGCCGGACGCCAGTTTTTCCATCACCCGGTAATAGCGGTCTGCATTCGCGCCAAGCGAATCACGACTCAGCAGTGTCGCTTCCATTGTCGCGGCCACCAGTGTCTCGAGATTGCGCCGTCCGATTTCAGGTTCGGCGTATTTACTGCTGATCACCTCTCCTTGCTCGGTAACGCGTATTTGACCGTTCACGCTACCCGGCGGCTGCGCCAGAATACTCTGATAGCTGGGTCCGCCACCTCGGCCTACCGTGCCGCCACGGCCATGAAACAGACGCAGCTCCACTTCATGCTTGGCAAAAACTTTGGTCAGCTCAATTTCGGCTTTATAAATTTCCCAGTTTGACGTGATAAAACCGCCGTCTTTGTTACTATCCGAGTAACCGAGCATGACTTCTTGCACATTGCCGCGCGAAACCAGCAACTGGCGATAGTATGGCGTCGAGAATAATTGATCCATAATTTCGCCGCAAACTCGTAAATCCGAGATCGTTTCGAACAGCGGAATAATATTCAGGTGCAATTGCGGTGTTTCACCGCTTTGCAATAGACCGACTTGCTGCAGCAGATAAGCGACTTCCAGGACATTGATAATGCTGGTTGTCATGGAAATAATGTAATTCGGCAGGGAGGCGCGCCCAAACCGGCGGTGAATATCAGCAGCACAGTGCAAAATGCGCAATTCCGATTGCGCCAGTTCGGAAAAACCGTCATAAGTCGCGAGTATCGGCCGGGATTGACCGATTTCGTTCAACAGCCACTCGGTGCGTTGTTTGTGATCGAGTTGCGTATAACCGTTTTTGCCTGTGTGATGCTGAAATAATTCACTGACCACTTGCTCGTGAATTTTGCTGTGTTGCCGCATATCCAGCGGAGTTAAATGAAACCCGAAGACATCCGCGGCGCGGCGCAAATTGCGTAGTGCTCCGCGAGCAATCCAGGCGGATTTGTGCTGTTTCAATGAAGCAATGATGGTATCGAGATCCCGCAGAAACTCTGCACAGTCGGCATAAGGTTCTCGCTTTTCCGCCGAGCTGAGCTGCAAGACTTGGTGCCCGAATTGCCCGGCGGTCGCAACCAAACGCGCGCCGATACTGAGAAAAATCCGGCGATAGGGCTCATCGGACCGGTTGGGAATATCAGGTGCGGTAGCCACCAATTCCTTGACATCATCGCTGACCTTGACCAGTTGCTCGGTCAAACTCATCGAACGGCCAATTTTTTGCGCCGCATCGATGTAATAATCCAGCGCGACTGATGATTGACGCTCAACCGCACGCAACATGACATCATGTGTGACAAAAGGATTGCCGTCGCGGTCGCCGCCGATCCAGCTGCCGATGCGCAAGAATGAGGAAACCGCGGGAATTTCGCTTTGATTCAAGCGGCGTTCGAGAAAATCTTCAATCTTTGCATAAATATAAGGAATTTCAGTCAAGAACGTATAGCTGTAAAAAGTCAAACCGTTCTCGATTTCATCGTTGACCGATAACCGGCTTGGCCGCAGCATGCGCGTTTGCCACAGAATTTCAATGGTTGCCCGTAAATTTTCTTCGTTATGACGCAATTCGTTGGGCGTCAGCTCTGTCCGCGCCCGTTCTCTTAACAACCGCTCAATGGTGAGCTGACAGTCCAATATACTCCGCCGCTGCACTTCTGTCGGGTGCGCTGTTAGAACCGGCGACACAACCGCTTTCCTGAAGAAATCGAAAAGAATAGCGGGGGCATTGTTGCTGCTGCTTAGCACACGCTCAAGCGCCAGCGTCAAGCTGCCTTCCTGCAGCGGGGATTCTGCGCGCAAATGCGCACGCCGCCGCCGGTTGTGATGCACATCCTCGGCAATGTTGGAAAGCAATGAAAAATAACTGAAGGCGCGAACAACGGGCAAGGAGTTCTCATCGCTCAAACGGTTAAGTATCGCATCCAGCTCCTCGCGCGCCTTGGGGTCCTGATCTCGATGAAAACGAATCGCGGTCTGACGTATATTCTCGACCAGTTCAAAAGCGCTATCCCCGTCTTGCTCCCGCAACGTATCGCCCAGCATACGCCCGAGAAAACGAATATCCTCGCGCAATGGTAAGTCTTTATCATTCACCAATTTATTATTGGCACTATTATTCCCTGAATCAGCAGCGCTCATCGCATTACATACCCACGATCAAAAAAGAATCCGGCGCGTGCTTGCAACACGCAAAGTCCGTACCGGCCATGCTAAAATAATCATCATACAAAATTTTTTGTAATTTTTTCATTTTATACTATTAATGCCCAACTCACTTTTATCTCCACAGAAAATCATCATTGCATCGCGAGAAAGTTTACTCGCTATGTGGCAAGCCAAATTTATCCAAAAACGTCTCGGCGAATTATACCCGCAAACTGAAGTCAGCATACTTGGGATGACGACACGCGGCGATCAAATACTGGATCAATCCTTAGCAAAAATTGGCGGAAAAGGCCTGTTCATTAAAGAGCTCGAACAGGCATTGGAAGACGGCCGGGCCGACATCGCAGTGCATTCGATGAAAGATATGCCAATGAATGTGCCGGAAGGGTTTGCGCTGGCCGCCATAACGGAGCGGGAAGATCCGCGCGATGCGTTTGTTTCCATTCATTATAGCGGCCTGGATGCGTTGCCTGAGGGCAGCGTCGTCGGCACCTCGAGTTTGCGGCGCGAAAGCCAATTGCGCGCGCAATTCCCGCATCTCGACGTTCATCCCCTGCGCGGCAATGTGCAGACCCGGCTGCGTAAACTCGACGAAGGGCAATATGCCGCAATCATTCTGGCTGCCGCCGGTTTAAAACGGCTGGGATTATCCGATCGCATCACCGCATTGCTGAGTCCCGAGCAAAGCCTGCCCGCGGTAGGTCAAGGCGCATTGGGTATCGAATGCCGGGCGGATCGCACCGATCTGGTTGCGCTGATGCAACCGCTGCATCATCAGGAAACCGCTTATTGCGTCGAAGCCGAGCGAGCCTTGAGCCGTGTATTGGGCGGCAGTTGCCAAGTGCCGCTGGGCGCGTTTGCTGAAATCAGCAACGGCATACTCCAGCTGCGCGGATTCGTGGCGCAGCCTGATGGCAAACGTATTGTCAGCGATGCGCTGAATGGTAAACCAGAGACCGGCATTACGATGGGACAGCAATTAGCGCAAAAGCTGATCAACAAAGGCGCCGGTGAAATTCTGGCAACCTTGGTCCCCGCAGAGGGCTGGAAATAACATTGCCTGCGAGCACACAACTTACCGGTCTTAATATACTGGTCACCCGCCCTGAGCATCAATCCGCTGTTCTTGCGGAAGGTATCCGCGCGCTGGGCGGTAATCCGATTTTGCTTCCTGTACTGGAAATCGCCGATGTCACCGATCTGAGTCCTTTAACCGATCTGATCAAGCGCTTGAATGAATTCGACTGGGCAATCTTTGTCAGCCCCAATGCCGTCAACAAAAGCATGCCGTTGATAACCAGGCAGCATGCATTGCTGCCGCCGCATCTGAAATTTGCCGCGGTCGGGAAAGGCAGTGCAGATACTTTGAAGCAATATGGCGTCAATGATGTGCTCATTCCAACCGAGCATTCCGATAGCGAAGCGCTACTCAAGCTCGATCAGCTACAGCACATGGCCGGACAGCGAGTTGTCATCTTTCGCGGCAATGGCGGCCGGCAATTATTAGGCGACACCCTCGCGCAACGCGGTGCTTATCTCGAATACGCCGAATGTTATCAGCGCAGAAAACCCGACCTTGATACAGCACCGCTACTTGCTGATTGGTCACAAGGCAAAATACATGCCGTGATCATCACCAGCAGCGAAGGACTGCATAATTTATTTGACATAATAGGCATGCTTGGCCAACAATTGCTGAAATTAACGCCGGTTTTTACAGTTCATGAACGAATTGCCCAAACGGCCAAAGAGTTAGGGCTGGAAAAAATCATAAAAGCGCCTTCCACAGGTGACGAAGGCTTACTGAAAGGCTTACAAGCATACTTTCAGGTAACCGGAAAATAGTACAACCGAACGGATGTTCATGTAATTTGCAATCGGCGGTTCAATATTAACAATGATCATCTCTACTGCAATGAGGAGAATATATGAAACTGATACTCTGGCTATTGGCACTATTCGCTGCTGCTGTAGCTGTCACGCTAGCTGCTAAAAACACAACAGGGCGCGCGCTCATCGAGATGCCGCCTTATCAACTGGAATTACCGCTGGATCAATTCATCCTTGCGGCAGCAGTAGCCTTTTTTGTTTTTTATATTCTGGTCCGGTTTATTCTGGGGATTTTTGGTTTCAGTCAACGGCATCGCCATAAAAAAACGGATGAAATGCTCTTGTCCGGATTAAAAGCTTATTTTGAAGGCGACTACGTTAAATCACAAAAAAATACAGCGATTGCGCTTAAGCTAGCCGATTCATCGACGGCCAAAGCAATCAGCGCTGTTATTGCAGCCCGCTCGGCTCAAATACTTAATGAAGTGGCTGCGCGTGATCAATATTTGAACACTGCGCTGGCCCAAGCACCGGATGAAAAATCATTGTGCCTTGCCGCCAAAACCGAATTTATGTTGCAAAAAGGGGACTATCAAGAAGCCCTTAGAATATTGCAGTCGCTCTATTCAGAAGGTGGGTTGCAATCCATTGCCGTTCTGCAGCTGGAGCTGGAGGCTCAGCAGCAAGCCGGTAATTGGGATGCGGTTCTTGAATTGGCTGATATATTGGCAAAACGCCAATCAGCGAACAAGACGCTGGTAAGAAAATTAAAACACGATGCGCAAATAGAAAATATCAAAAGCAAAGCTACCGATTTGCAGTCATTGAATCAATATTGGCAATGCATATCACCGCTGGACAAAATGGACAGCAAGCTTTCTGTCGCAGCCGTGCGTGCCTATATCTCGTTAGGTAACTGTAATATGGCCAATAAAATTATTGAAGCGAATATCCCGATGACATGGGATAACGAATTGATAGAGCTGTATTCGGAATGTTTGGATTATCACGTCAGCAGACAAATCGAATGTGCCGAAGTATGGCTCAGATCACACCCCAATAATGCGATTTTACTGCTAACGCTGGGTAAACTCTGTACGTATTGTGAGCTTTGGGGTAAAGCGCAAAATTACCTGGAAGCAAGCTTATCTGTTGAACCCGGACACAAAGCGCATTTTGCCCTAGCGCAGTTAAATGAAAAACTCGGAAAACATGAATTGGCAATGGATCATTACAATAAAGGGTTGCAATTAACACTCAAACAACTCAGTTAGAACGCTAGGATTCCCGGGCAACTTGGGGATTGCTGGTTGAAGGCGTGAATACATCGGAAAAGAAAGCATCTTTTGGCAAGCTGCGATAACCGGTAAAATCATGGTAAGCAGCTTTGACCATGGCAGGAACACCGCAAGCATACACTTGATGCTTTTCCAGATTGTGATGATCCTGCATGACAGCCTCATGCACCAGACCCGTTCTCCCCTGCCAGTTGTCCGATGACAACGGATCCGACAGCACGGGAATAAAAGTAAAATTATCGTGCTGCTGTTGCCAGCTTTCGGCTAAATCCATCAGATATAAATCAGCTTTTGTACGTGCTCCCCAGTACAGTGTCATTCTCCTTTTTTCATTCCGATTACTGTCTTGATAAAAAATATGCTCGAGAATACTTTTTATCGGTGCAAATCCAGTACCGCTTGCCAGGAACGTAATGGCGGTATCGGAGGGCGTATCCCGCAAGAAGAATGAACCCAATGGGCCTGTGAAACGAAGCATATCCTTAACTTTCATGTCCGTAAAAACATGCTCTGTAAATGCGCCGCCCGGATAATTGCGCACATGCAATTGCAGCAATTCGTCGTCATGTGGTGCGTTTGCTAAGGAAAAGCTGCGCCGTTTACCATCTTTGAGCAAAATATCGATATACTGGCCGGCCAAAAATTGTAATCGCTGATTGGTTGGAAGTTTTAGAGAGATGATCATCACGTCCGGAGCAACAAGATCGAGCCTATGTACACGACAGGGCAAGGTCTTAATTTCAATATCTTTGATTGCACCGATTTCGTGACACTCGATTACCAAATCACTCAATGGGGAAGCGCAGCAAAACAATGCATTGCCGGCACGCTTATCTTCTTCAGTCAAGGTTTCTTCACTGTAATTGCCATAAGCGACTGTTCCCTGAATGATTCTTCCCTTGCAAATACCGCAGGAACCATTGCGGCAACCATAGGGCAGCGAGAATCCTTCACGCAGAGCCGCTTCAAGAATGGTTTCTCCAGGCTCAACCTGGAACACATGCCCGCTGGGCTGAATAATGATTTGATGCGACATTGAGTAGCAAACAAATAGAAAATATAATAATTAAAAACAAATAACTTATATGAAGAAAACAGTATTAATTATTGGTTGTGGTGATGTCGCGCTTAGAACAGCGCCACTATTACAAACACATTACCGGATTCTCGGTCTGTACCGCAACTTAGATAACTCCGACCATTTACGATCACATGGAATTATTCCAGTTTACGGAAATCTGGATTCTCCGAAGAGTCTTGAGAAACTCGCTGGAATTGCACAGTTGATATTGCATCTGGCCCCTCCACCCAACCAAGGATTACGCGATCATCGAACCGCGCATTTACTGTCCGCATTAACCAAGCGAACTAAAAATCGTGCGCTGATTCTACCACAACGATTTATCTATATCAGTACCAGTGGCGTTTATGGTAATTGTCACGGCGCATTGATCGATGAAACTCACCCCGTTAAGCCCGAAAATGACCGGGCAATACGGCGTATTGATGCTGAAAAGCAAATACGCAGCTGGGGTAAACGAAATCACGTTCCTGTCTCCATTTTACGCGTTCCCGGAATCTATGCGGCGGACCGGCTGCCATTAAAGCGGTTACGTGAAGGCCATCCGGCAATATTGGCTAGCGAAGACGGCTATACCAATCATATTCACGCGGATGATCTTGCGCGAATCATTTATGCTGCTTTGCATCACACCAAATCAGGCAGGATTTACCATACCTGTGATGACTCCCGGCTCAAAATGGGAGAATATTTTGATCTGGTCGCGGATCATTTTGATTTACCGCATCCTCCTCGCATCAGCCGGAGCCAAGCTTACGAGCAAATATCACCGAGTATGCTATCTTTCATGAAAGAATCCAGGCAGCTCAAGAATCTTAGAATGAAGAAAGAATTGCGCATTCAATTGTTATACCCAACCGTTTATGAAGGCGTTAAAGCCGCTCGAGCTAACAATTCATAAAGTCTTGCGGTTGCATCCTACGCTGGTTCAGTTTCTCAAATTAACACTAAGACTATACAAAACTCTGCCGTTAATTCCGCACAATCTCAAAACAATCATTTGGGTTTTGTTGTCAACAACCATAGCAGAATTTTAGCCTCTGCAGCATTTCTAACGTATTGATATTCATGAGAGCCCCTGTTCTTAGGAGTTAACTATGGCAACTGTCACAGCGCACGCAGAAAAGAAAGTAAAAGAAATCAATTATTCATGGGAAGGAAAGGACAAAGCGGGCAAACAGCTGAAGGGGGAGATGCGCGCTGCCGGAACAGTTGTTGTGACTTCCACATTGCGCCGCCAAGGAATTAAAGTCACAAAAATCAAGAAAACCCAATCCGGCGGTAAAATAACAGACAAAGATGTCACGTTATTTACACGTCAACTGGCCACCATGATGAAATCGGGTGTGCCGCTATTACAAGCTTTCGATATCGTAGGAAGAGGTCACAGCAATCGCGCTTTAAGTAAATTGCTATTGGACATCAAAGCTGATGTGGAAACCGGTAGCAATTTGACGGATGCTTTCCGGAAATACCCGCTGTATTTTGATGCACTCTATTGCAATCTTGTCGGTGCGGGTGAAGCGGCTGGTATTCTGGATGGTATTTTGGATCGTCTGGCTACTTATAAAGAAAAAATTCAGGCTATCAAGGGAAAAATCAAATCCGCACTCTTCTACCCGATTTCAATTATTGTGGTTGCATTTATCATTACTGCGGTCATTATGATTTTTGTCATCCCGGCTTTCAAAGATTTATTTGAAGGATTCGGCGCTGAATTGCCTGCTCCAACGCTTCTGGTCATGAAGCTCTCGGATTTCTTTGTCGCCTATTGGTGGGCCATTCTAGGCGTTCTGGGCGGTGCGATTTATGGCTTCTTATATGCCTGGAAACGCTCGGTTCGCATGCAACGGGTCATGGATCGTCTTGCACTCAAATTACCGATTTTCGGTGAGGTCATTCGCAAAGCCACGATCGCACGCTGGTCTCGCACACTATCAACCATGTTTGCTGCCGGTGTCCCATTGGTAGAGTCATTGGATTCCGTGGCGGGCGCTGCCGGAAATTTTATTTATTACGAAGCCACTAAGACCATCCAGCTTGAAGTCAGTACCGGTAACAGCTTGACGTCTTCGATGGCCGGCACCAATGTTTTCCCCAATATGGTCATCCAAATGGTCGCCATTGGTGAGGAAGCCGGATCACTTGACTCGATGCTCAGTAAAATTGCCGATTTCTATGAAGCGGAGGTGGATGATGCGGTTGCCGCGCTTTCCAGCCTGATGGAACCTATCATTATGGTCGTATTGGGCACACTCATTGGCGGTATGGTTGTTGCGATGTACTTGCCTATCTTCAAAATGGGTATGGTTGCTGGTTAAACATAATTTCCCCCAAAACATGTCATTTTTATCTATATTGCAAGATTCACCTGTTTTCTTCGTATCCTGCACAACAATACTCGGTTTAATGGTCGGGAGCTTTCTGAATGTCGTGATTTACCGGCTGCCTGAAATGATGAAAAGGAATTGGCTGCAACAATGCGCGGAGCTTCAAGGTGAAGCGATCCAAGCATTACCCGAATTTAATCTTCTTACGCCGCGTTCAACGTGTATACACTGCGGACACAAAATAACCGCATGGGAAAATATTCCGGTTATTAGCTACCTTTTCCTACGAGGACGCTGCTCTCAATGCCATGCGCGCATTTCTCCGCGCTATCCCATGGTAGAAGCTGCAACCGCTATAATTAGCGGTTTTGTTGCTTGGCATTTCGGTTACGGCTTTGTTGCGCTTGCAGCATTTATCTTCGTATGGTCGCTCATTACCTTGGCTGTTATTGATCTGGATACGCAATTATTACCGGATGATATAACGTTGCCATTACTATGGATCGGTCTATTGGTTAATATCAATCATGGCTTTACCGATATTCAATCAGCGGTAATTGGCGCTATCGCCGGTTATCTCTCCTTGTGGTCGGTTTACTGGTGCTTTAAACTGATAACCGGTAAAGAGGGCATGGGGTACGGCGATTTCAAACTGTTAGCTGCAATTGGTGCATGGTTAGGCTGGAGCAAACTTCCCTTGGTGATACTTTCCTCATCTCTGGTCGGCGCGCTGGTTGGCATCGGACTGATTCTTGCCGCCAAGCTGAATAAGAGTATCCCTATTCCATTCGGCCCCTATCTGGTTGGTGGAGCGCTTATTGCTTTATTCTGGGGAGAGCAGCTCATTCATACCTATTTTGGTTTATTTTAATCAATGACTTTTATAGTTGGACTTACTGGCGGAATCGGTTGTGGAAAATCAAGTGCTAGTCAATTTTTCGCTGAATTGGGTATTGATGTCATTGATACCGATGTGATTGCCCGGAAATTAACCCAGCCAGATGGTCACGCCATCGGTTTGATAAGAGATTCATTCGGAGACGCCTTCTTAACAGCGAATGGTTCTCTGGATAGAGAAAAAATGCGCAATCAGGTATTCTCGGACAGTCATGCGCGGCGTAAACTGGAAAAAATCCTTCATCCGTTGATTCTAAGAGAAGTAGTCGAGCAAATTGAGCAGACCCGGTCACCTTATATCGTACTTGTGGTTCCCTTATTATTTGAAACGGATGATTACGACGACATCATTCAGCGCAGCCTGGTAGTTGACTGCGAGGAATCAATGCAAATTTCACGCACAATGGCACGCAGTCAATTATCGGAGCAACAAGTGAAGGCGATCATAGCGCAGCAGATTTCCCGGCAAACCCGCCTACAAAAAACCGATGATATAATTACCAATAATCAGGGTGTCGATTTCCTGAAGACACAAGTCATCCAGCTACATCATAAGTATATGATTCTTTCTAAGAATAAATCAGATACCATAAACTTGCACTAAAGAAATTATTTGGGAAAATTTATTTTTATTGTGAAATAATCTTAATTGCAGCAAAGCTTCAATACCTCTAATTTCTCTTGTGGATAACTATTGTGATTTGTTACGAACACCCGCTTAATGAGCGCATCCGTACCCTTCTTCGACTTGAGGATCTATTTAATAAGATTGATTTCTTCTCTACGAAAGATACCGCTACCGAGCACCATGCGTCGCTTATCGCCCTGTTTGAAGTGCTTGAGATCACCAGCCGGGCTGATATCAAATCAGATTTATTGCAAGAACTTGAGCGGCAAAAACAAATACTCGAAATGCTGCGAAAAAATCCCGAGGTCTCAGAAACCGCATTGGATAATGTACTCAATGACATAAAAATCACCTTCCGGGAAATGCTGGATTTCCCCGGTAAAGTCGGTGAGCATCTGCGTGAAAATGAATGGTTAATGGCAATCAAGCAACGCATTGGGATACCCGGTGGTTGCTGTGTATTTGACCTACCATCCTATCATTACTGGTTGAATTTGGATCCTGCCCATCGTCACAAAGACTTCGACGAGTGGCTAACACCGTTCCAGCCTATTCGGAACGCATTTGGAATTGTGCTTTACCTGCTGAGAAAAAGTGGCAGAACCTTGCAAGTGGTAGCAAATCAGGGCATTTTCCAGCAAACGGGATCGGAATATACTGCACACATGCTGAGATTGAATTTAAGCGATCAATTGCCCTGTGTGCCCGAGATCAGTGCTAATAAATATGCACTGAATATCCGTTTCATTCCGATGCACACGAACCAAAAAAACAAAGTTTATGAAGGTGATGTCAAATTTGAGCTCACCTTCTGTAATCTGTAGTCACATTCCAAATCATCTCAGCAGCACCCACACACCCAATAATTACTCTTAACTGATATTCAAATTCGGAATTGGACTAAGGCGGGAAGTCTCATCGCAAAAGCAGATGGAGATGGGCTTACTTTTACTTTGTCGGCTAAAGGTACTGCTTCGTGGATATTACGCTATCGTACAGTTCACCCAATAAGCCTCCGGCTTTGCCGGAGGTAATTTAACTTCAGCATCCAGCCCTAGTGGATCAACGAGATTCAACGGATTTCCATTTACATACCCATAGATATTAATTCCCCCGCCAGCCCAATCGGATCAGGGCTGATGTATCTTCCGGTCTCAGGCTCATAGCAACGGAAGTAGTTGTAATGCAGACCGGTCTCCCTATCGAAATACTGCGCGGGGAATCGGGGGTTGTATTCAAACGACTGACTGTTTCCGTCCGGGTCTTCATCAGGTAGATTGGCGCCGAAGGCGTGGGTGTTCTCCCAGCGCCAGACGATGGTGTTGCTTTGATCCACGATCACTCTCGGAGGTGTTGAGGTGGTCGGTGTGGATGAAGTACACTTGGATTGGGCTGGTGGCGGTGGCTTTGGTGATCACGGCGACCGGAATATCGTCCAGCCAGACGGTTTCTTGCTGTCCTGGATGATGCAAGCTTATCCGGCTACTTGCTTACATTAGCGACTTCAATATTTCTAAAGTTTTATTCATTTCTTCATAATTATTTTTTTGGGAATCAGAGACTCGCTTTGTAAAAATCCAGTCAGCCATGCTATCAATTCTATCTTTATAAAATTGATGTAACGCTTTTACTGACACCCGTGGTATTGGAGGATCCAAAATCCACCAATTTTCTTGATTGCGAATTAACTGGAGTTTTACAACATCTTGTTTCAAATCATCAGCAATTATTTTTCTTCCAGGTAGCCCACTACCCATACTTTTTGCTATCCGATCAAAAACGACTGTTACAACAGCGGTATTTTTCTCAACTAAAATATTTGTGATTTCAAATGATTTAACAACAAAAATTGGATCCGCCTCAAATGCAATAACTTTTCCAAGTAATTCAGGATCTTTTCTGCTCTCTTCTTTTCGTCGACTTGTTGTATATTTTGCAATATCCATACGTATATCTGGATTGCCCTCAAAGTCAGCGTAGCAAAATTTTTCCGCAACAATCCTTACAGCATCTACTTCAACTCCATTTAGCGATTTAGCCCAGATACTATGATTGAATGATACACAGCATACAATGGCTAAAAGTATGGATATTATATGCTTCCTACTTAATATTATTGATTGGTTTGTCATAGCGATACCATGTTACTGGCCCCATTGATTTTTCCCACCATATTATCTGAGCAGCACCAAATGGCACCCCTGGTCTGCGAGCAGACCAGGAATCATATCTAGCACCTGCTTTAGGATCGAAAATTAATACATGACCATTCCATTGTCCCACGTCACCCGGCTGAGGCTTATTATCAGGAGCAGGCTTAAAACGTGGGTTATTCGGAACCATATTAGAATTTGAATATTCATAAGGATAACCTGCCTCCTCATAGATTTTCCAAATAGACCCAGAACAATCAGCGCTATCTCGACTTGACCTTGCACCACCATTTTCATAATAAGGTACTCCTGACCAAGTTCTGGCAACTTCAGTAATCCGTTGCCCTTCCTCAAACGAAATTAGTTCCAAGCCCAGCAGATCAAAATTCAAAACTGGATTCCCGCGCACATACCCATAAGTATTAAGTCCTCCGGCAAGTCCAATCGGATCAGGACTGATGTACCGCCCCGTCTCCGGTTCATAATAGCGGAAATAGTTGTAGTGAAGATTGGTTTCCTTATCGAAATACTGCCCCGGGAATCGCAGGTTGTATTCAAACGGTTGGCTGTTTCCATCCGGGTCTTCATCGGATAGATTGGCGCCGAAGGCATGGGTGTTGTCCCAGCGCCAGACGATGGTGTTGGTTTGATCCACGATCACTCTCGGGGTGTTGAGGTGGTCGGTGTGAATGAAGTACACCTGGATCGGGCCGGTTGCGGTGGGTTTCTTGATCACGGCCACTGGAATATCTTCCAGCCAGACGGTTTCCTGCCGCACCAGCCAATCATCGGTTGGTGTGGTTGTAGCAGCGTTGTCTTTATATTCGCCGATCAATTGCCCGGCGGAATCGTAGAAGAAGAAAAAGTTCGGGCTCAGCGGGCCATTCTTGCTGATGCGCTGATCCAGCGCGTTGTATCTGTACACGTGCGTTTTGCCGTTCTTGACCGTCGACAATAGTTTGCCGGCAGCATTCCAGGTAAACGTGGCCGCGCCATCGCTCAGCGGATTGCCGGCAGCATCGTAGTTGTATGTTTTCATCACCGGCCCGGCCACGGTTTGCAGGCGGTTGCTGGTACTCGCGATTGTGTACGGATAACCGGTGGCGCCAAATTGCGCCTGGGCGCGGTTGCTGTTGGCGTCATACCCCCACAATTTGAATCCGCTGTTGTCCGACTGGCTGGTTAAGCGATCCAGCGCGTCATAGTCATAGCTGCGGTTGTACACCGGATTATTGGTATCCGCCGTGTTGATGATGCGGCTGGCCGCATCGTAGGTCAGTGTGCGGGTATCGCCGCCGATGGGGTGGGTTTTGAGTTGACCGTCCTGGTCAAAGCTGCAGATATGTATCTGACCGTTACCCCAGGTCCAGCTTTTCGGTGCGCCAAACGGCTGGTAAACAATGTTACCCAGCAGCAGGTTACCATTGACGCGGATTTCGCTTGGGCGGCCGTCGGCGCCATAGCTGGTGGTGATTTGCGTGCCGGATGGGTACGTGGTTTGGTTTATGCGGCCCAAGCTGTCGTAGTGGTAGCTGAGCGTTTGCGTGTAGCTGGCATTGTTTATCCTTGCGATCTGTAGTGTGTTGAGCAAACGCCCGTGCGAGTCATAACTGAAGCTGGTAGACCCCGATTCGTCCGACAGGCCGGTTAAGCGGCCAATGCCATTGCTGCCCGCGTCGTAGCTCCAGGTCAGCGCGGTTGCGCCGGGAACTCCGGCAACCGTGGTATGGGTACGTTGAGTGGGGCGGTTCAGCGCATCCCAGGTATAGGTGTGTTTGATACCTCGTGCATCGGTGACGGTTTTGAGGTTGCCGGCGCCGTCATAGGTGTAGGTCGTGGTGCCGCGATCGGCGGAGATTTCCCGGGTCACATCGCCAAAGCCGTTGACTGTGTAGGTGGTGGCAATATTTCGCGGATCGGTTACCTGTGTGAGCCGATCGAGCGCATCCAGCGTTTGTTGCGTAATGCCATTGGTGGGATCGGTTGATTGCTTCAGGCGGTTGCGCGTATCGAACTGATAGGTGGCGGTATGCAACAACGGATCGGCAATCTGTTTCAGGTTGCCTTGCGCGTCGTATTGATACTGCGTGATCTGGCTTTGTGCGCCGGTGTCTTTCCATAACCGGCTCAAGGCATCGAATTCGCGTTGTTGGGTTCGTGCGAGATTATTGCTGGGATCGAACCATTCTTCCTGGGTGCGGTTACTCATAGCATCCAGCGTATAGTGCACGCGATTACCCAAGTTATCGGCAATATCGGTCAAACGATGTGCAGCATCGTAGGTGTAGCTTAAGAAACTGTTATCGGGGAAGGTGATTTTCTTGAGCTGACCTACATTGTCGTATTGGTAGCCGGTGATTTCCGTGCCAACGGTTCGTGACAGCAAGCGTTGACGCACATCGTAAACCAGCGTTGTGGTCAGGTTGTTGGGATCGATGATTTGTTCCGGCTGGCCATGCGCATTGTAGCGCGTGATTTGCGTGACCTGTCCCAAGGCATTGGTGATGTTTGAAACTTGTGTGCGGCAACCGGAATGGCCCCCGGTACAGGCGGCATCGGGGGCGTAATAATCGGTGGTGGTAATGTCGGTTACATCGGTACGTGGACCATCGTCGGTTTTTTGCAGGATGACACCGGGAATGCCGGGGTGATAACTATAGCTGGTACTCCAGGTGCGCGTGTCATTGGTTACGGTATCCTTGACTTGATGTTGCGTGATATTGCCGTGCGTGTCGTAGACAAAACCGGTTTCCCGTCCGGATTCGGTGATGAGCGTGGGTAGCCGAAAGCTCGCATGCCAGGTCGTGAGGATTTTACGCTCGCTGCTGTTGGCAGCAGGTGTATAACTAAACAGATCTCCCGGGCAGCTACTGCCGCTACTCAGCCCTTCAAGCCGGGCAATCTCCAGGTTCCGGGCCAGATCATACGCATAACAGGTCTTATTGCCATTGAAATCGGCCCGGCTGGCGGCATTGCCGTTGGCGTCATAGGCTATTGCGCTAGATGCAGCACTACAACCCGAACCCGCCGGTTGCGATTGGCCGGTGCTCTTGGCCAC
>CP091134.1:2490318-2522456 GCA_021582535.1 Nitrosomonas sp. | reverse complement strand
GATGGGGCTATAAATTCTATTTATAGCCCCTTAAATCACGACAATTTGGCTACGCAACCTCAGGGGTTCATCGCGCCAATCAGCTGAAATTGCGCCGGAAATTCGGCTTGTCGGGCGGCGCGGGAGATGGTGATTTTTCCGGATTCGAGCGGTTCGCGCAGGACTTCCAGGACTTTACGGTCGAATTCGGCCAGTTCGTCCAAGAAGAGTACGCCGTGCATCGCCAGTGAAATTTCCCCGGGGCGCGGGTGGCTGCCGCCGCCGACGAGCGCGATGCCGGATGCGGTGTGGTGCGGAGAGCGGAATGGGCGTTTCTTCCAGTTAGCGATATTGAAGCTACCCTGGCTCAGTGATTGGATTGCGGCGGATTCTAGCGCTTCCGCTTCGGTCATGGGTGGCAGAATACCGGGGAAGCGCGCCGCCAGCATCGATTTTCCAGTACCCGGCGGGCCGATCATCAGCAGGCTGTGATCACCGGCGGCAGCGATTTCCAGTGCACGTTTGGCATGCGCTTGCCCTTTGACTTCATCCAAGTCCGGATAAGCTGAGCTGCTGGAATCCTTGTCATTTTCGAGCGTATTTTGATATACCGGTAAGGATTCGCGTCCGCTCAAGTGTGCGCATACTTGCAGCAGCGACTTGGCGGCATAAATCGTGGCGTTGTGGACGAGTGCCGCTTCGGCGGCGTTTTGTTGCGGTAACACAAAACTCCGGCCGGATTGCGAGGCATTGTAAGTCATTGCCAGCGCGCCGTGGATTGGCCGCAATTCGCCGGTCAGCGCGAGTTCTCCGGCCCATTCGTATTGATCCAGCTTGTCGCCGGGAATCTGCCCCGTCGCCGCGAGTATTCCCAAGGCGATGGGCAAATCGAAGCGCCCGCTTTCTTTGGGTAGATCGGCGGGTGCCAGATTCACGGTAATGCGTTGCGCGGGGATTTTGAATTGCGCGTTTTGCAACGCTGCGCGGACACGGTCTTTGCTTTCTTTCACTTCGGTATCGGGGAGTCCGACGATGGTGAAGCTGGGCAAACCGTTGGCGATGTGCGTTTCCACCGTCACCAGCGGTGCTTGAATACCTGCCAGCGCCCGGCTATACAAAACAGCGAGAGACATAGGCGAGTCGCAATCCTAGAGGCGCAAGTACGGTCTGGAGCAGGTCTGAACGAAGCCAGGAGTGATGATTTGTGTAACTTACCCTTCGGTTTGTATTTGATCCGGGGTCACATTTCGTTCCGCTGATGCGGAGGTCGGTTGATTAAAGCGTGCTTCCAGTTCAGTGACCCTGGCCTCGAGAAGTATTAGTTTCTCCCGGGTGCGTTGCAAAACTTCCTGCTGGATATCAAATTCATCGCGCGTAACGAGATCAAGCCGTGAGAATGCGCCCGATAACAGGACGCGGATATTTTTTTCGATATCCTTGGCCGGGCTGTTTTGCAATATTTCGCTGACTTTGGTATTGATTTCGTCGATTACATTTTTGTTAAGCATTGATGTTCTCCTTGTTGATGACTTACCAGTTGATCAGCTGATTGGGATGGCTACGTGATAAAATCCAAAACACTTTTTACTTTACGAAAACGGATTATCCACTGTTATTGAATTGGGTTCCAGTTTAAACAAGCTGTTAACAATCGCCGGTTATTGTGCCATGTTGCCGCCAGCCGGTGAATAGATGAATACACTCAATTAATGCTTTGTTTTAATACCGGTAAATTATCCGGGTACATCAATGGAACGTAAACAATTACTTGAACGTTGGCTGCAGGATCAATTTCCCGCGCAGCCGTTTACTTTGCAGCCTGCATCCGCGGATGCCAGCTTCCGCCGTTATTTTCGTGCGGCGTTGGGCGATCGGACATTCATCGTCATGGATGCGCCGCCGCAACGGGAAGACTGCACGCCGTTCCTGCGCGTTGCGGAAATTCTCGCGGCCAGCGGTGTGCATGTGCCGGAGATACTGGCGCAAAATTTGGATTTGGGTTTTTTGTTGTTGTCCGATCTGGGCAATACGACATTTTTGCAGGCATTGAGTGACCAGCCCGGCGATGCCAGCCAGTTGTACGGTGAAGCGATGGATGCGCTGATCAGCATGCAGTTGTCGCACCAGGCGGAAAATTTACCGGCTTACGATGAAGCCTTGTTGCAACGGGAATTGGATTTGTTTCCGGATTGGTATATCGCAAAGCATTTGCAAGCGGATTTATCGGAACAGCAACAAGCCGTTTTACGCGCAGTTTTTGCCCGGATACTGCAAAACAATCTGGCGCAACCCAGAGTATTGGTGCATCGCGACTATCACTCGCGCAATTTGATGGTGGCATCCCCGAATCCGGGCGTCATCGATTTCCAGGATGCCGTTTTTGGCCCGGTTACCTACGATCTGGTGTCACTTTTCAAGGATGCCTATATCCGTTGGGACGAGGAGCGCATTCTGGATTGGACGATCCGTTATTGGGAAAAAGCGCGCAAGGCCGGATTGCCGGTCGCCGCCGATTTCGCGGAATTTTACCGGGATTTTGAATGGATGGGCGTGCAGCGTCATCTCAAGGTGCTGGGTATTTTTGCCCGCCTGAATTACCGCGACGGGAAAGCAAACTATCTGAACGATATGCCGCTGGTGATGGAATATCTGCGCAAAGCCTGCGAACGTTATCGCGAACTTCATCCGTTGCTGAATTTGCTGGATGAATTGCATCCGGATCCGGTTGAATCAGGTCAGAAAGTTGGTTATACCTTCTAAACCCATTCCCTATAAAGCGATGATTCTCGCGGCCGGACGCGGCGAGCGCATGCGCCCGCTGACCGATGCGTTGCCGAAACCTTTGTTGAAAGCGGGCGGTTCCGCGTTGATCGAATATCAATTGCACAATCTGGCGCACGCGGGTTTTACCGATATCGTCATCAATCATGCGTATTTGGGAGAAATGATAGAGAATGCATTGGGTTGCGGTGAACGTTATGGTGTTACTATTTGCTATTCGCCCGAAAAAGTGGTGCTGGAAACGGCGGGTGGGATAGCCAATGCGTTGCCCTTGTTGACGGATGAATCCGCTAGTCTGCCGTTTCTCGTCGTCAACGCGGATATTTTTTGCGATATGGACTACGCGGTGTTGCTGCCGGTTTTGCATGCGATGCAAACAGACACAAACCGGCGGCTTGCTCATCTGGTATTGATTGACAATCCACCGCATCATGCCGGTGGCGATTTTGCGTTGCAAGGCGGTCAAGTACAGCTAACCGGTAATTCTAAGCTGACATTCAGCGGCATCGGCATCTATCGCGCACAGTTCTTTAACGGTATATCACCCGGTTTGCCGGTAAAACTGGCGCCGCTGCTGCGGCAAGCCATGGCAGAAGGAAAAATCAGCGGTGAATATTTTTCCGGGCAATGGGTCGATGTCGGGACACCGCAGCGGCTTGAATGGCTGGACAAACAACTCAATTACCGCGCACAATCGTCACTGGCGCGGTCCAATTAGCAACTCAACGAAATTTATCTATGACACATTTCCAGCACTTCATCGCACGCCGCCAGCATTTGGCAAACGAGATGCAATCCGGTATCGCAGTCATTCCGACAGCGCCGGAACGGTTGCGTAACCGGGATGCGCATTATCCGTACCGGTTCGACAGTTATTTTTATTATTTGACCGGATTCCGCGAACCCGAAGCAGTGCTGGTGCTTGTTGCCGCGAATGATAAAACGCCGGTGAAGCATATTTTATTCTGCCGTCAGAAAGACCAGGAACGCGAGATCTGGGATGGTTTCCGTTATGGCCCCGAGGCCGCCAAAACAATATTCGGTTTTGACGAAGCACATCCAATCGATCAGCTGGATGAATTGCTGCCCAAGTTATTGGCCGATCAAACGGCTGTTTATACGGCGTTGGGATTGGACGCGGCGTGGGATCAACGCGTTATCGGCTGGTTAAACCGGGTGCGCGAACAAGCCCGCACGGGTGTCGCGGCACCGGAGCAAATCCGCGATAGCCGGGTATTATTGGATGAAATGCGTTTGATCAAAGACACCGGCGAATTGCAAGTCATGCAGCGTGCTGTGGATATTTCGGCGCAAGCGCATCAACGCGCGATGCAGACGGTGCGTCCGGGTATGCGCGAATTTGAGATCGAAGCGGAATTGCTTTATACCTTCTACCGGCATGGGGCGCAGGCACCGGCTTATACTTCCATTGTGGCGGGCGGCGCCAATGCGTGTGTGCTGCATTATGTGCAGAATGACGCCGAGCTGAAATCGGGCGATTTGTTACTGATCGACGCCGGGTGCGAGTTGGATGGCTATGCGTCGGATATCACCCGGACATTTCCGGTGAACGGTAAATTTACCGCTGCGCAGCGCGATGTGTATCAGCTGGTGCTGGCCGCGCAAGCTGCGGCGATTGCGCAGGTGCAACCGGAAAAGTGCTGGAATGATCCGCATCAGGCGGCATTGCACGTTTTGGTGCAGGGTTTTATCGATCTGGGGTTGTGCCAAGGCAGTGTCGATGCGGTGCTGGAATCGGAAGATTACAAGCGTTTTTACATGCACAGAACCGGGCACTGGTTGGGCATGGATGTGCACGATGCCGGTGAATACAAGCAGAAGGGCGAATGGCGCGCATTGCAGCCCGGCATGGTGCTGACCGTTGAACCGGGGTGTTACATCCGCCCGGCGGATAATGTGCCGGAACATTTCTGGAATATCGGTATCCGAATTGAAGACGATGTCGTGGTTACCCCATTGGGTCATGAGATTTTGACGCAGGCGGCGCCTAAAACAATTGCCGAAATAGAGGAGTTGATGCAATGAGCGACGAAGAAAGGAAAATTATTATCAGCAGGGTTTCCGAGTACCGCCAGGACGAATCGGGTCAATATCAGCGCGTGCCGGTTTCTCCGGTGAATCGCTGGTTGACCTATGCGATACTCATTCCCGTTGTGGCGATCATGGTCGTACTTGGCATATTCTTTTTTGCCGCTTTTCTTGCTTTGCTGGCGGTGGCCATTTTGGTGGTTGGGACACGCTTCTGGTGGCTGCGCAGGAAGTACGAAAACGCCATGCAACATCCCGGCGATGCCGGCCGGCAAGCGGAAACGGATCAGACCGTGATCATCGAAGACGCGCAGATCATTGAAGAAACGGAAGCCCGCAACGGGCAGAAGAAACATTAGGTTGAATTATCAGTTAACACTCAAATTCATGTAATCCGCCTTATGATAATTTAGTGAGAATAACTTTCTCATGATCAAACAGAATGCATTAACGCAGGATTCAGCTCCCTTACCAAAAAAAGAAAACGGTTTGCCAGTCGAGGAACTGCCTTTCCGGGTGATTCTTGCTACCAGCTTGGACGATCTGAACCGCGTGACCCAGATCCGGCAGCAAGCATATGGCAGGCATTTGCCGCAATTTGCCCAATCGCTGGCATCGCCTGAACCGGCTGATTTTGAAACGGACACGCTGGTTCTATTGGCGCTTTCCAAACAGGATAATGCGCCACTTGTGACGATGCGCATTCATACCAATTGCAATGGGCCGTTACCATTGGAGCAGGCGGCTAATTTGCCCGCTGAAATCCGTTCCGCCGCGTTAGCCGAAGCAGTGCGTTTCAGTGTGATGAATAGCCACCGCGGGGGGGGGGGGCTAGCTTAGCGCGCGATGCACTATTCAAAGCATTCTACCTCATATGTCTTGCCAGAAAAATCGATTGGATGGTGATTTGCGCGCGTAGTCCGTTGCATAAGCTGTATCTCAGTTTGCTATTCAAAGATGTTTTCGCAGAAGACAATTGTATTTCCATGCCCCATATTGGAGACATACCTCATCGTGTACTCAAATTACGGGTTTCTGATGTTAATTCGCTCTGGCGTGAAGCAGAACATCCATTGTATGAATTCTTTTTTCATACTTATCATCCTGATTTGGAAATATCTGAGAATCTCTAATCAGTAACTTTGCCGCTTAAATTTGGAACAAGTTTCATCTGCCTTTCAGCAACCCCCGGAAGAAACGCTGTTGGTTTTCCGCTAACCCAGTTGGTGTGTCCGCTGCCGTAATACGGTGACAACGGGTGTCCGCTTTGCCCGCCGGGCATATCAAAATACCCTTGCTCCTCCTGTCCCGGCGCAACCACCGAGCGTTGTGACGCACCGAAGTTGGGCGATTGTACGCGTGGCATGTTGTGATCGCCGGGCAGCGGGTCGTGCGGCATATCCAGCCATTGCGCGATCCATGCGGGCAGTTTCCGGCTGAGCGGATGTTTGATTTGTGCCGTGTTTTGCATTCCCCAGCTTTGTCCGGTAATACCGCCATCCTGCTGCAATTGCGTTGCAATCGTTTGTGCGCAGCGGTAGAGCAATTCATTCCAGGTTTTATACGGCGACGGAAGCAGATGCTGCGGCTGATGCTCGATCAATTGCCAGAGTATCGATTCGGTTTGGCTGAGTCTGGGCAGTTCAAAATTTTCATGATGTTGCCGCACCGGCGCGGCGAATCCGTTCAGCACGGTTTTCATCACTTCATAGCGGTACGCGCGCACGATGCGGTATGCGACGGAATCCGCGGCAGCTTGTTCATTCCAGCCGGCAAGCGCGGTTTTCATTAGCGGAATCCATGAAGCCGCGCCGTCCGCCGTGTCGAGTGTGGTTTGCAGTAATTGATACCAACGGGTTAGCAACAGCGCGCGATAATCCAATTGAATGGCCTGCAAGTCATCGACCGTAAACTGCTCGCGCGCCAATAAGCTGTCACGGATTTGCGTGGCGCGTGCGCCCAGATCGAAACCACCGTTACCAAGTAATGCAAGCTGTTCACCCGAAACGGTACGGGAATTGGCCGACCATAACCGTTGCGAGGCAGGATTGTGAAGCACCGGATAATGCCCGGGATCGAGCCAGCCATGCCAACCGGTATCGGGCTGCGTCCAATCGGCGGGTATTTGCGCGTCATAATGGCCGGAACGGGCGGGAATGCGGCCTGCGAGCGTCCAACTGATATTGCCGTCGCGATCACCGGCGATGAAGTTCTGTACCGGAATGCCAAATCGTTGCGCAATGTTTGCGGCTTGTGCGGCGGTTTTTGCTTGTTCCAGTTGGATCAGATTGAGATTGACGGCTTCCGGCCGCAGTGCAGTCCAAACCAGCGCCAACGGCGTTTTATCATGATCTTCCGCAATGACCGGTCCCCATTCGGTTTCGGCAATCGTCAACAGTTCGTCCGGGGCGTTGCGGATGCGGATAGTTTCTTCGGCGATTCGCAGCGGTTGCCAGCCGGCCGCGCCGAGATAGCGTGTGTTATCGCTGCTATCGATGGTAATGCGTACCCAATCGGAAAAATCACCGTGGCTATTGGTAAAACTCCAGGCGATGTGCCGGTTCGATCCGGTTACGATCGAAGGCACGCCGGGCAAGCTGATGCCGGTGATGTCATGGAGTTGCTCTGTTGCAGCCGTACCGGGATAAATCAGCCGGGAACGGAACCACAGATTCGGCACCCGCAGCGTCAAATGCATGTCGTTGGCGACGATTGCGGCGCCATCGGCCAACGCGCCGGAAACCGCGAAACTGTTACTGCCCGGGGATTGTTCCGTACCCGGGCGGTCATCCTTGAATAAATGTTTGTCCAGCGCTTGCAGATTGATATCGGTTGCCGGCGGGAGCTGTGCCTGGACTACCGGCGCGTCCAGCAGCGGCGCATCCCAATTTCCGGCATTCTGCGTCAGAAATTGATAGACCGAGGCGGGTAGTGTTGCGCGCATGCGCGATAGCGCCAGCTCCCGGTCGATATTTTCTTCGTTCAAGGTAAAAAACATCGCATAAATGACCAGGATACTGTCTTCGTTGCGCCAAGCGACAGGCTGGTTTTGTGTCAGTAAATAAGGAAACGGGCGCACCGCCAAAGCGGCGAGACCTTGATTCACGCCGCTTCGGTAGGCATCGAGCAATTGCCGCTGTTCTCCGGAAAGCTGATTCAGCACTTCGGTTGCGCGGGCGCGCATGCGGAATAACCGTGCTTTACGGTCATGCGGCGCTGCACCGGAGCCGAATAGTTCGGCCAATTCACCCGCCGCCTGGCGGCGCATCAAATCCATCTCGAAGAAACGTTCCTGCGCATGCACGAAACCCAGCGCCTGCACCAGATCCAGCCGGTTCTGACCTTGCAATGTAACACTGCCCAAGGCATCCCGGTCGATGAATACCGTGGCGGCTAAGCCGGGTAATGCCGTTTCGCCGTCATAGCGCGGCAAGCTGCCACGCAATAATAAAACTGCTGTAAGCATCGATAAGCAGATGATTAGCAGGCTTGTTATCAGGAAGGGGCGGATAAAACGTAACGTAGACTGCATAAGGAAATGAAAGTAATTAGATCGTAAGGTGAGTACCGATGAACGGCATACACAGAATGCGCGATATCATGCGTGAATTATTATATAAAATATTGATGTTAATAATTATTGTTCGTTGTTTTCAATGTTTCGATAATAAAGGGGATGATTCCTTCTTTATTCCCGCTATTGAATCCCGGTGTTCGCAATGATAATTCATTTGCAGATATTTGGAGTTTGTCATGGCTGAAGATAGCGATTTAGAACGTACCGAGGAGGCGACGCCGAAGCGCATAGAGAAAGCGCGAGAGGAAGGTCAGGTTGCGCGTTCTCTGGAACTGACTACGTTTACTGTATTGCTGGCGTCCGCTGCCGGAATACTGTTCATGGGAACCGGCATGATGGACAAGCTGTTGAAACTCATGAAAGCGGGTATGCAAATGGACCGGGAGCTGGCATTCCAGCCGGACCTGATGATCAATCGCATGTATGAGCTTGCTTTTGAAGCTTTGATCGCAATCGCGCCTTTGTTGTTTTTGCTCCTGGTCGTAGCATTCTTCGCACCGATGTCCTTGAGCGGCTGGATGTTCAGCACCAAGGCGCTGATGCCCAAATTTGACCGCCTTGACCCCATTAAAGGCATTGGCCGGATTTTCTCCGTGCACAGCCTGGTCGAGCTGGTGAAAGCGCTTCTTAAGACGGTCGTGATCGGCAGTGTCGCCGCATTGGTGATCTGGAGCAACAAGGAATCCGTGATGATGCTGCTGACCATGCCTGTCGATCTTGGCATCAGCCGCACGGGTGAATTTCTGACCATGAGTTTTCTGTTGATCGTGGGCGCGATGATTGTGGTTGTAGTGATCGATGTGCCTTACAAGCTCTGGGAACATGCCAAACAATTGCGCATGACCAAGGAAGAAATCCGCAAAGAATACAAGGAAAGCGAGGGCGATCCGTTCATCAAGGCGCGTATTCGCGGTCTGCAACGGGAAGCCGCGCGCCGCCGCATGATGGCGGAGGTGCCGAAAGCCGACGTGATTGTCACAAACCCGACGCATTACGCCGTGGCGTTGCGCTATCAGAGCGGCATGCGGGCGCCGAAAGTCATCGCCAAGGGCGTGCATTTACTGGCGGCGCGTATCCGTGAAGTCGCCGAAGAACATCGTATCCCGATTCTGGAAGCCCCGCCGCTGGCGCGTGCTTTATATCACCACGCCGAATTGGAAAGTGAAATACCGGAAAAATTGTATACCGCAGTTGCCGAAGTGCTGGCTTATGTTTTCCAGTTGAAGCGCTATAACGAATACGGCGGCAAAGCACCGCAGCCGCCGGTGGATGTGCCGGTTCCGGCGGAATTGGATCCGGGACAGCAGGCAGTCTAGCGGGACCGGATAACGTTGGACATGATTGATTATCAGTTTTTATCGACCACACTATGAATAATGCAGCTACATTGTCATCCGTAGGAATGCTTAATAATCTTAAGAATTTGGCCGGGCCAATATTGATTATTATGATTCTGGCCATGATGGTGTTACCGTTGCCGCCATTCATTCTGGATGTGTTCTTCACGTTCAATATCGCGGTATCGATCATCGTGCTGATGGTCAGTCTGTATACCCGGAATCCGCTCGATTTCGCGGTTTTCCCGACGATTCTGCTGATTACTACTTTGCTGCGGTTATCGTTGAACATCGCTTCCACCCGGGTGGTATTGCTCGACGGTCATACCGGGCCCGATGCGGCCGGTAAAGTGATCGAAGCGTTCGGACACTTTCTGGTGGGCGGAAATTACGCCGTCGGTATCGTCGTATTCATTATTCTGGTGGTGATCAACTTTGTTGTGATTACCAAAGGTGCGGGACGGATTGCCGAAGTCAGCGCGCGTTTCACCTTGGACGCCATGCCGGGTAAGCAAATGGCGATCGATGCCGACCTGAACGCCGGCTTGATCGGCGAGGATGAAGCGCGCAAACGCAGAGCGACTATTTCTCAGGAAGCGGATTTTTACGGTTCCATGGATGGTGCCAGCAAATTCGTGCGCGGCGATGCCATTGCCGGCATCTTGATTATGTTGATTACCATCATCGGTGGGTTGATTGTCGGTGTCATGCAACATGATCTGGATCTGGGCGTGGCGGCAAAGAATTATACCTTGTTGACTATCGGCGACGGCTTGGTCGGGCAAATCCCGGCACTGATTATTTCGACCGCCGCCGGTTTGATGGTGAGCCGTGTCACTACCGACGAGGATCTGGGCGAACAAGTTCTGAATCAGCTATTCAATCAACCGCAAATACTGGTCATTACTGCGGTCATTTTAGGTGTGATGGGAATGATTCCCGGCATGCCGAATTTTGTATTTCTGCTGATTTCGTCCATTTTGGGTGGAATCGCCTACTTTAAAATTAACAACCCGGTTGTTAAGCCGGTTGAGACGGTGGTTCCGGAATTGCCTTCCATCGAAAAAACGGATGCAAGCTGGAGCGACGTCACGCCGATTGATACGTTGGGATTGGAAGTCGGCTATCGCTTGATTCCTTTGGTCGATAAAGCGCAACAGGGCGATCTGCTGAAAAGAATCAACGGCATCCGCAGAAAATTCGCCCAGGAGATCGGTTTCCTGCCGCCGGTCATTCATATCCGCGACAACCTGGAACTGCGTCCGAATGCTTATTGCATCACGTTAAAAGGTTCGATCATCGGGCAAGGCGAGTCGTATTCCGGCATGTATCTGGCGATCAATCCGGGCCGTGTCACCGCGCAGTTGCCGGGTACAGTAACAAGCGATCCGGCGTTTGGTCTGCCCGCCGTTTGGATCGAAGCCAATTTGCGTGAACAAGCGCAAATCAACGGTTATACCGTGGTCGATGCCAGCACCGTGGTGACCACCCATATCAATCATTTGATTCATATGCACGCGGCCGAGTTGCTGGGACGGCAGGAATTGCAGAAGCTGCTGGATCATCTCAATGCGCAGTTTCCGAAACTTATCGAAGATTTGGTGCCGAAGTTGCTGCCGTTATCGACGGTACAAAAAGTTTTGCACAATTTATTGGAAGAAAATGTGCATATCCGCGACATGCGCACCATCATTGATGTGCTGACCGAATATGCAGCGCATACACAAGATGCGATCGAACTGACCGCAGTGGTCAGAACCGCTCTGGGGCGTGCGATCGTCGATCAATTTTATCCTGCCGGTTCCGAAGTGCAAGTCATGAGCCTGCATCATGACCTGGAAAACATACTGGGTCAGGTTATGCAGACTGGCGGCGGACAAGGCGCCGGGATCGAACCCGGGCTGGCCGATACCTTGTTGCGGGAAGCCCGTAACGCAGCGCAACAGCAGGAAAAATTGGGATTGCCGATGGTGTTGCTGGCGCCGGGTCCGATCCGCTTCCTGCTGGCCAAATTTTTACGCCGCGCAATTCCGCAGTTAAGGGTGTTGGCGCATTCTGAAATCCCGGATTCACGAAAAATCAAAATCACTGCCGTGATTGGAGGTAACAAATGAAAGTAAAACGCTATCTTGCTTCCACATCCCGCGAAGCGCTCCGTCACGTCAAAGAGGAATTGGGTGAGGACGCGGTCATTCTGTCGAACCGGAAAACCCGGGACGGCGTGGAAATCATGGCACTGGCGGATTCCGATATGACCGATCTGGTACAACCTCACACACCGTCAATACCGGCTATGCCGTCAATGAAATCAATGCCGTCAATGCCGCCGTCGCAGGGTATTTCGCATTATGAACAAAGCAAAATGCTGAGCGCGGCGGAACCGTATCCGTATCCGGCCATGCCGCCAATGGGCAATGAACCGGCGGAATCCCGCAAAACGTCGAGCGATGTGCTATCCGCATCCTTAGCCAAGGACATCATCGCGGAGATCCAAGCAATGAAAAGCACGCTGGAAGATCAGCTTGCTACGGTGGCTTGGGGGAGTTTCACCCAACGCAGCCCGGAAAAAGTAAAGCTGTTACGTACCCTCCTGGATACGGGATTCAGCCCGCTACTGGCGCGTCGTCTGATCGACAAATTATCCGCCGGTCTTGATTACGAGCACAGTCTGAAACAAGCCATATCCGCGCTGGCATTTAATCTGCGTACTGCGGCCAGTGACGACATGATTGAGAAGGGCGGGGTTTATGCACTGATCGGCCCGACCGGCGTCGGTAAAACCACCACCACAGCGAAACTGGCGGCGCGTTGCGTGATCCGGCATGGCGCCGACAAGGTGGCGCTGCTGACGACCGATAGTTACCGTATCGGCGGTCATGAACAATTGAGAATTTATGGACAATTATTGGGTATTCCCGTACGCAACATCAAGGATACCGAGGATTTGCAGCTGACGCTGTCGGAACTCAAGAATAAGCATATGGTGCTGATCGATACCGTGGGCATGAGCCAGCGCGATCAAATGGTGGCGCAGCAAATTGCCATGCTCAGCAACTGCGGCGCGGATGTGAAACGCATGCTCATTCTCAGCGCCACATCCAGCGGCAGCACATTGGATGAAGTGATTGCCGCCTATCAGAAGAATGGGATTTACGGTTGCATCATCACAAAAATCGATGAAGCCGCGAGCCTGGGTGTGGCGCTGGATGTCGTCATCCGGAGAAAGTTGCCGCTGCACTATGTCGCCAACGGGCAGAAGGTTCCGGAGGATATTCACAGCGCCAATTCGCGCTATTTGCTGCATCGCATTTTTAAATCGGCGCCGGGTGATACGGCTTTTACTTTACAGGATGCCGAGTTCGCGTTGGTCATGGCGACCCGGAACACCGAGCCAGCGCCACCGGAAGAAAGATCATTAGCGGGATTCATGTATGACTAGGCTGATTTTACAAGACCAGGCCGCGGGCTTACGCAATCTGATTTCCTATCAGAAGCGTGATCCGGCGCGCGTTTTTACCATTGCCGGCGGTAAATCGCGGGTGGGGAAAACCAGTGTGGTTGTGAATCTTGCCGCAGCGCTGGCGCAGAACGGCCAACGGGTTTTGTTGATCGATGAGAATCCTTGCCATAACAATATTTGCACCAGTTTGGGTTTGCAGGCGCGTTTCGATTTACTGCATGTGATTCACAAGGATAAAAGACTCGACCAGGTGCTGCTGCAAGGCCCGGAAAATATCACGATCTTATCGGCGATGCGTGGCATTCATGCATTGAACACGTTGAATCCGCTGGAACAGGATTGGCTGGTTAAAAGCTTTTCCGAACTGACGGAGCCGGTTGATATCGTGTTGATCGATACCGCCATGACCGGCACGACGCATGTTCTACCGTTAAGCCTGGCTTCGGAGCAAGTCATGATCGTGATTTCCGGTTCTGCGGCATCGATTACCGGCGCTTACGCGCTGATCAAAATCATGAGCCAGGAGTATTCCAAGCAGCATTTTCTGATTTTAGTGAATAAGGTTGAATCGGAAACGGAAGCATTGATGATTTACCAGAATTTATACCGGGTGGCGCGCCAGTATTTGTCGGTATCGCTTGAATATGCCGGTTACGTTGAAAGTGATGAGCGATTACGCAGTGCAACGCAATTGTGTAAGCCGGTGATCGAGATGTTTCCGGCTTCGCAAGCGGCTATTTGTTTCCGGCATGTGGCAGAAAATATTTTGCGCTCTACTTGCCCGGATAAATATAGCGGGGGAATGGATCATTTCATGCAGCGATTGATTATGACGAGTCATCTGAGCATGGCTAATTTTACGGTGTGATTGAATATGTATACTGCGACTGGAACTAAAACGATTGATAAAGAACAATTTATCACTGAATTTACGCCGCTGGTCAAGCGCATTGCTTACCATATGATGACGCGTCTGCCAGCTAGCGTACAGGTCGATGATTTGATTCAGGCGGGCATGATCGGTTTGCTGGATGCGATTAATCGCTACGAGGGATCTTACGGACGCCAGTTTGAGAGTTATGCGGCGCAACGGATACGCGGTTCGATTCTGGATGAATTGCGCGAAGCCGATTGGCTGCCGCGCAGCATCCGGAAAAAGATGCGCCGGATCGAAGCGGCGGTGAATATGCTGGAACAACGCAATGGTTGCGCGCCGAGTGAGCTGGATTTGGCGGCCGAGCTGGATATGTCACTGGATGAATATCACGAGACCCTGCAAAGCGCACGCGGCGCACAGTTAATTTATTACGAAGATTTCCAGCAGGAAGATGAAGAACCGTTTCTGGATCGCCTTTATATTGATTCCGAAGGCGATCCGCTGAATGCGCTGCTGGATGAGAATTTCCGCAGCACATTGATTGCTGCCATTGATAACCTCCCGCCGCGGGAGAAACAGGTCATGGGCATGCATTACGAGCAGGAAATGAATTTAAGGGAAATCGGTGAAGTGCTTGGTGTCAGCGAATCCCGCGTATGTCAGCTGCACACGCAAGCAGTGGCAAGGCTGCGTAGCCGCTTAAGAAATCTTTAAGGTGTTTTATACCGGACTATCCGCGCCATTAAACGGATTATGTGATGCTTAAAAAATCAAAGATGGATTTGAACAGCGTCTTCGGCATTCTGCTGGCCTTGGTGGCGATCGTAGGCGGGCAGTTTCTGGAAGGCGGGCATATCAGTTCTTTGTTGCAAGCGGCCGCGTTTATGATCGTGATGGGCGGTACTGTCGGAGCGGTTTTACTGCAAAGCCCGATGAAAATTTTTATCAATGGGCTGCGAATGGGCGCATGGGTTTTCTTTCCACCGGAACAATCTCCGCAAGCGCTGATTAAACAAATTATCAATTGGGCACAAATATCCCGGAAGGATGGGTTATTGGCGCTGGAAGAACTTGTCCCCGGCGTCAAAGATCCGCTGACAAAGAAGGGATTGCAGCTGCTGGCGGATGGCAGCCCGCCGGAAAAACTGCGCGAGGCTTTGGAAATCGATGTCTTGGCTTTGGAGAATCATCAACGTCAATCGGCCCGGATCTGGGAGGCTGCCGGCGGTTATGCGCCGACGATTGGTATTTTAGGCGCTGTACTCGGATTGATTCACGTAATGGAAAACTTGTCCGATCCCAATCTTCTGGGAAACGGTATTGCGGTTGCTTTTGTGGCGACAGTCTACGGTGTGGGATTAGCCAATCTGGTTTTCTTGCCGGTAGCCAATAAACTCAAAACGATCATCGGCGAGCATGTCGTGATGCAGGAAATTCTGGTCGATGGCTTTGTGGCGATTGCGCATGGCGAGCATCCGCGCCTCATCGAGAGCCGTTTGAACGGCTATTTCATTTAAATCTGCTGCAAGCGGAATACCGATCAGTCAATAATTTTTGGAAATCCGATGCTGAGAAAAAGAAAACAAAAAAATGATGATCACACTGAAAATCAGGAACGCTGGCTGGTGTCGTATGCTGATTTCATCACGCTGCTGTTTGCTTTTTTTGTGGTGATGTATGCCGTTTCATCGGTGAATGAAGGGAAGTACCGCGTTCTCAGTTCTTCGTTAGTGAGCGCATTTAAGAGCAGTAATCCGACAAACGCGGTGCCGGTGCAATCCACGGAATTTATACCGATTAATATCCATCCATCAAATGAAACGGATTCAATCAAACTGATTGATAATCTCAGTATTCATAAAGCGAAAAAACAAGAAAAAATGAAAAGCATGGCGAAGAATATTCTTCATGCTTTGGATCCTTTAGTGAAGGATGGTCAAGTGAGAATTACCCAAAGTTCTTTGGGAATAACGGTTGAGATCAATGCCAGCGTTCTTTTTTCACCAGGACAAGCTAAACTGGCTGAGAATTCAAGCTTGACGCTGCAGGCCGTAGCTAATGTGATCAAAGGTCATGAACACGAAATTCATGTCGAAGGGCATACGGATAATTTACCGATCCATAATGGCAGTTTTCCATCAAACTGGGAATTATCGACTGCTCGTGCCAGCAGCGTAGTCAGATTATTTATAGAAAATGGCGTTGAAGCGCACCGGCTGACTGCAGTGGGATATGGCGAGAATCGGCCGATAGAAAGTAATGACACCCCTGAGGGAAGAAAAAGAAACCGCCGGGTATCGGTTATGATTTTATCTGCCGATCCGGATAAAGTAACTGAAATTCCTATCGTTGAGTGATTACAACTAAGATCAAATGTAAGTTTGACCTTTTGGGCCATAGAGCGAAACATTTCCTGCCGCACAGTGCAGTGCAGCGAAAGCGCGTTGATTATGTTGCAGTTGAGTTGAAATCATCAAGCCGTTTGAATGATTCAGCTGTTGAGCTATTCTTGCTAAATCGAGTAATTCATTCCATAAATTTTTTACTTCTAATAGATCTGAATGTTGTTCGATTAGTCCCATCAACCAGGTATCAATACTGTTTTTCTCCAGATTGAGTCCTTGTTTCTTAAGATAATCAGTGCGATGTTCATCAAACTGAATCAATTCTTCGATTAAACGTGATTTATCGTAAGCCAGGAAATCTATCGCTTCTATTTTTCCTTCCACGAGTGCATTTTCTTCTTTCTTGAGAATTTCAATAAAAGCTTGAAAAATACCTTTTTCATCCTTTAATTCTTTCAAAAAGCACATTACGTGCTGTGATGGAGACATTAGACGGCACCTTTCTTAGATTGAATTAATTCTTTAACTGTTTCGAGTAATCGATCAGCTACAACCTCAGGATTTATCTGAAAATTACCTTCGCTAATCGCTTGTTTTATTTCCGCTACACGCGCTGTATTTACAATTGAGCCATTTGCGGAACTGCTATCAATACTTTGCAGTTTCGCTGCATTCGAGCTTAAATGGACACTATTTTCTTGACTTGCATCCGTGCTGGGTGTGATATCAGCACGCCTTTTTCCATCACTGACGGATACAGTTGACACTGGCTGTAATGATTTATCTATTTTCATTTTTAGACCTCTTGACGAAATTCATTGAGTGCCATATCGACACCTTTGTGTAGAACTTTAGTAATCAAAGCTTTTTCATGAAACTTAGGAATATTAAAGCAAATGATTAAATTTTCTATTGTTGTAATGCTGTTACGACACAAGTTGAAATGAAATTCAGTGTTTTTTAAATATATAATTCTATTATTTTGCTGGATTTTGGTGACTGGTAAACTAAATAGATATCGTAGATAATCAATTTTCTTCGAAAACCATCATATATTATTTTTAACTGGTAGCTAAATGTCTTTCATATTTAAAGCAAGTGCCAGCGCATTTCGTGACTTAGTACGTTTCAAGATTGCTTGGATCATTATTTGGCCAATTTTGGTTTCGATCCTATTCTGGTTCATCATCGGTTTTGTTTTTCAGAATAGTTTTTCTGAATTAGTTGCCATGTTATTTGATCAAATCGGAGTCGGCGAATGGTTGCGGAATCTCGAGTCTGATTGGGTGTCCGCTGTTATTCAGAATCTCATATACTTTATGATATACGTGCCGCTCGTAATAATGACAACATTGATGATTACCGCTATTTTTGTAATGCCAGCGCTTATCAATCTGGTGGCGAATCGCGACTATCCCGAACTCAAGCGGGAATATGGCGGTTCCATCGCCGGCAGTGTCATCAATGCAATGCTGGCGTGCGGTATTTTTATACTCATTTGGGTGGTCACGTTACCGTTATGGGCGGTAGGGGCGGGTATCATTATTCCTTTTGCTGCCGCCGCCTTTATGAATCAGCAACTATTCCGCTACGATGCATTATCGGAGCATGCCAGCAAACAAGAAATCAAGACGATATGTGCAGAAAACAGATATTCGTTGTGGGGATTGGGATTGTTAACCGGATTAATTCAATTCATACCGGTACTCAATTTGCTGGCGCCAATTTATACGGCGCTCGCGTTTATTCATTTTGGGTTGGATCATCTGAAACTCTTGCGTGCTCAAAATCTACTGGATAACAGCCTACCTGCGGATAATCACTAACCCATACCCGTTGAAGCAGTAATAATTCCGGTCAAATTGAAGTCAGGAATGAATGTGCAACAGTGGAATCCTGATTTTATTGAGCTTTCGCCGATATTTAGGCCTTTTTTGTACCTGCAAAGTAATTTCAAGAATCAGCAATCCTGGCCCGAGCCTGACGATCTAAATAAGCTCTGCGCCTTGCAGAGCCGGGAAATGCTGACCCGATCCGGAAAACCGGTCAGCTTTGTACCTCAACTTCCCGGAAAGCTTGATGCTGAGCAACGATACGAATCCGGAATTTATTTGACCGGTCAGGTACCGACCCGAGTAAAGAATTGGCACGATTTTTTTAATGCTTTGGTATGGCAAATTTTCCCGCACGCTAAATCCGCGCTGAACCAGCTGCACTATCAAGCACAGTTGGTTGAGTTATCCAATCAGGACCGGAATCGTTGCAAATTACGAGATGCTGCAACGCTGTTCGATGAATCTGGCGTGATTGTCGCATGCAGTCAGGCAGCATTAATCCAGTTGATAAGAGATTTTGAATGGAAGGAATTGTTTTGGCGGCAGCGTAAAGCGGTGTTGTCATCAATGCGCTTTTTTGTTTTTGGCCATGGACTGTACGAGAAGGCATTGAATCCCTATGCCGGTATGACGGGCAAAACGGTAATTTTTAATGTGCCGGAAGCTTTCTTTGCGCAGGATTTACCGGCGCAATTGTGTGCTATCGATGCCATGCTGGAACTGTATTTATTGCAAACATTATCGTCGAGTTCCGATTTGGTGCCGGTTCCGCTTTTGGGATATCCGGGCTGGATTGGCGATAACGACAGTGAGGTCTACTATGAAAATAAACAATATTTTCGTGATCGCCCTAAGCCCAGGCAAATGAGATAAGCATTTTTCTTTATCGCTCCTGACCGGTGCGTTGATTGCATGGATTTCGCAACGAAAAACGCCCGACACCGGAATTAATCCATATGTTTTACGAATCCCGGTTGTTTTTTTGTTAAAATACACCGCTTAATTTACTAATTTATTGGAGTATTTAATGGCAATTGAAAGGACACTATCCATCATTAAACCGGACGCTGTGGCGAAGAATGTGATTGGGCAAATTTATTCCCGTTTTGAATCAAATGGTTTGAAAATCATTGCAGCGCGAATGATGCATTTGTCACAAGCCGAAGCTGAGCAATTTTACGCCGTGCATCGTGCGCGTCCGTTTTTTAACGATCTGGTTAAATTCATGACCTCGGGTCCTGTGATGGTGCAAGTATTGGAAGGGGATGAAGCCATTAAAAAGAACCGCGATCTAATGGGCGCTACCGATCCCAAGAAAGCAGAGAAAGGAACGATTCGCGCCGACTTTGCCGACAGCATTGATGCCAATGCGGTACATGGCTCCGATGCGCCGGAAACGGCCGCGGTTGAAATCGCCTGTTTTTTTCCAACATTAAATATCCATTCCCGTTGAAGCACTGCGTGCTGTAGCTCAATAGTGACAATCAATCTGTTAAATTACGATGGCAAAGGTCTGGCTGATCTTTGCACCGGAATAGGCGAAAAACCTTTTCGTGCCAAACAGCTGCTGCACTGGATTCATCAATCCGGTACCGCTGATTTTGCTGCGATGAGTGACTTGGCCAAAAGTTTGCGTGAAAAACTCGCTGCGATGGCGGTTATCGAATTGCCGCAGATCACTTCTGATCATGTCGCCGCAGACGGTACCCGCAAATGGCTGCTGTCCGTCGATTCCGGCAATGGCATAGAAACGGTATTCATACCGGAAGCTAATCGCGGCACGTTATGCGTCTCCAGTCAGGTAGGATGCGCTTTGGCCTGTACCTTCTGTTCAACGGGAAAACAAGGCTTTAATCGTAATTTAACAGTGGCCGAAATTATCGGGCAGTTGTGGATTGCCAACAAAACAGTTGGATTGAATACCGGTGATCATACTTCCCATGCACACAGGGCCGTGACCAATGTGGTGATGATGGGCATGGGTGAACCGCTGGCCAATTTTGATAATGTGGTAACCGCGCTGGACATCATGCTGGATGATCATGCTTATGGTCTTTCGCGCCGGCGTGTCACGGTCAGCACATCCGGGCTGGTGCCCGCCATCGATCGATTGCGCGAGCGTTGTCCGGTCGCTTTGGCGATTTCCTTGCATGCGCCGAACGATGCATTGCGCGATCAACTGGTGCCGATCAATAAGAAGTATCCGATCAAGGAGTTGTTGGCTGCCTGTCAGCGCTATCTGCCGTCGGCGCCGCGTGATTTCATCACGTTTGAGTATGTCATGCTGGACGGTGTGAATGACAGTGTTGCGCATGCGCGCGAGCTGATAAAACTGGTGCAGGATGTTCCCTGCAAATTTAATTTAATTCCGTTCAATTCATTCCCGGGCTCCGGTTTCAAGCGCTCAAGCGCCGAAGCTGTGCGGATTTTCCGCGATATATTGATGCAAGCGGGATTGGTGACTACGGTGCGGAAAACCCGTGGTGACGATATTGCGGCGGCATGCGGTCAGCTTGCCGGGCAGGTGAAAGACAAAACACGCCGTACGGCTAATTTAAAGACAGAGGCGATGCAGTGAAAAAAAAGCTGTTATTTTTTTTCATACTGCTGCAATTTCTGATAGGGTTCGGCGGTTGCGTGCAACAGTCGATGAATAACGGAATGCCGGTTCAAGCAAACTCGGACCGGGCTTTTCAAAGCGCAAAGATTCATACGGAACTGGCGGCGGAATATTTTTACCGCGGTCAGCTCGATGTGGCGATCGAAGAAGTTAACGAAGCATTAAAAGCGCAATCCAATTATGCGCTGGCCTACAATGTGCTGGGGCTGATTAATATGACGTTGAATGAAGATAGCAAAGCACTGGATAATTTTGAGCGCGCTATTCGCTTGGCGCCGAGGAATTCGGAAATCCGCAATAACTACGGATGGTTCTTATGCCAGCGCTTTTCGCAACGCATGGATCAAGCCATTGATCATTTTATGGCGGCTGCTAAAGATCCTCTCTACGCAACACCGGAAATGTCTTATACCAACGCCGGGATTTGCGAGGCTAAGCGCCAGAATTACACTGAGGCAAAAGTTTTTTTACAAAAAGCATTATCCTTAAAGTCCAATTATGTGCCCGCAGCGATCGGACTGATTGATATCGATTTTCAACGCGGCAATTTAGCCGATGCAAAATCCAAGCTCGCGCTGTTTTTGCAAAATAACACGCAAACAGCCGAGAGTCTGCTGATGGCGATAAAGATTGAACAGGCAATGGGTAATCAATTAGCCGCTGAGAGCTATATTTTTCAGTTGCAGAAACATTTTCCGGAATCTAAAGAAACGGCCATAGTTCGAGAAGGAAGGATGAGATAATGACGATGACTGATGAAAAGAGCAGCAATGATCGTTCGTTTCCTGAGAATGCTTCACCGGATCCAGTGACGCATGGAAATATACCGATAATCGCGACGGAAACAATCGAGCCGGCGCCTGACAAACCCGCGAACGATTCCGGTCCGCTGGCTTCCGCTTTGGATAGTCATCAAGAGCAATTGCAAACGAATAATAACTACAACAGCATGAATACTTCATTTGACAATAAGACGGCCAGAAATGAATTCAACGCTATCGACTCGGCGAGTGTCGTACAAAGCGTCGGGCACTTGTTGCGGAATGCGAGAACGGCCAAAGGTTTGAGTATTGATGATGTATCGCGGCAATTGCGGTTGTCGGCGCAGCAGATTGAAGCGATAGAAAAAGAAGATTTTGAGAAATTACCCGGACGGACTTTTCTGCGCGGCTTTATCCGCAATTATGCCAATCTGGTTCAGCTGGATCCCATTCCGTTGCTGCAAATGCTTCCCGAATCGACCCGGGTGATATCGACTTACGAGCGTACGCCGTTTAAAAACAAACAAATATCGTTTTCGTCGAATCGTGAAAAGCCTGGCAATCATTCATTGATCATTGCAATCATTTTGTTTGTCATCATCCTGGGCGCGTATTTCCTTTTTGAAAACGGCGGCTGGAATAAAAATTCTGATATCAGCGCCGCAAGTGAAGAAATAAAAGAAACAAAAACGGAATCCGCGACAACCTCAGTGGAAATTCAACTGCCTTTGCCGGGAGTGGTTAAAAATACATTCAATACATCTGACTTACCGGCCAATAAGCCATCGGACGTGAGTAATACGGTTTCCGGCGCGGAAAATGCGGCGGTTCAGGCGGATGCAAAAGCTGAAAGCGCGGCAGAAAATAAGTCTGTTGTTGAAAAAGCCGAGAAAACCGAAAAAACCGAGAAAACCGCTGCTGTCGATAAAAACACCGGGCATTTATATTTCAAATTTACCGGCGATTCATGGATCAAAGTGGTGGATGGCAAAGGTGTGACGGTGTTCGAGCAGCTCAAAAAGAGCGGTAGCGAGCAGATTGTCACGGGTAAGCGGCCGCTATCCCTGGTCATTGGCAATGCATCAGGCGTCAATCTCACCTATAATGACAAGGAAATCGATATTTCATCCTACAAGAGACAAGGTGGAACCGCGCGTTTCACGCTCGAATAAATTTACCTGTAATCTTTTGATCTCAATACAATTAAATTATGCCTGAGAATAGTTCTGCAATAAATCGCCGATCCAGTGTGGGTGTCCGGATCGGTTCTATCATGCTGGGTGGCGGTGCGCCGGTCGTAGTGCAATCCATGACGAATACGGATACGGTTGATGAAATTGCCACGACCGAACAAGTTGCGCAATTGGCGCGCGCCGGATCCGAATTGGTGCGTATCACCGTCAATTCGATGGAAGCGGCGAAAGCGGTAGCCGGAATCCGCGCGCGTTTGGATGATATGGGCTGCCATGTGCCGCTGGTCGGTGATTTCCACTTTAACGGCCACAAGCTGCTGACCAGTTATCCCGATTGCGCCAAGGCTCTGGCGAAATTCCGGATCAATCCGGGAAATGTCGGGCACGGTAAGAAACGCGATGAGCAATTCGCTACGTTGATCGAGACTGCGTGTAAATATGACAAACCGGTGCGTATCGGTGTCAATTGGGGAAGTCTCGATCCGGAAATGCTGGCGCGCATCATGGACCAAAATGCCGCTTCCAGCGATCCGCAAGATGCCAAATACGTCATGCGCGAAGCGCTGATCACCTCGGCGCTGGAAAGCGCGGCCAAGGCGGAAGAAATCGGCTTGAACCGCAATAAGATTGTTTTATCGTGCAAGGTCAGCGGTGTGCAGGACTTGATTATGGTCTATCGCGAATTGGCTGCGCGCTGTGATTATGCTTTGCATCTGGGATTGACTGAAGCGGGCATGGGTTCCAAAGGGATCGTCGCATCCACGGCGGCATTGGCCGTGCTGTTGCAGGAAGGTATCGGCGATACGATTCGTATCTCGTTGACACCGGAACCGGGCGGCAGCCGTTCGCGCGAAGTGATTGTCGCACAAGAGATTTTGCAAACGATGGGATTGCGCGCGTTTGTTCCGCTGGTGGCGGCATGCCCGGGATGCGGCCGCACCACCAGCACGTATTTCCAGGAACTGGCGGAAAGTATCCAAGCGTATGTGCGTGACGAAATGGTGGTGTGGCGCGAGCAATACGATGGCGTTGAAAATATGTCACTGGCTGTGATGGGATGCGTGGTCAACGGCCCGGGTGAAAGCAAGCATGCCAATATCGGCATCAGCTTGCCGGGTTCCGGTGAAAATCCGGTGGCGCCGGTATTCGTGGACGGGCAAAAAACCGTCACCTTGAAGGGTGATAATATCGCCAACGAATTCCGCGCGATTGTCGATCGATATGTCAGCGAAAAGTATCCGAGAAAAGCGGTCTGATGGCTAATGGTGTTAAAGCAATCCGCGGGATGAACGACATCCTGCCGGATGAATCGTATCTCTGGGCGTATTTTGAACAAACGGTGCAGCAGTGGCTCGCCGCGTATGGCTACCGCAACATCCGCACCCCTATCGTCGAACAAACCGATCTATTTATCCGCTCCATTGGAGAAGTGACCGATATTGTCGAAAAAGAGATGTATACCTTCGTGGATCATCTCAACAATGACAGTCTAACGCTGCGGCCGGAAGGCACGGCATCTTGTGTACGCGCAGTGATCGAGCATAATTTGTTATATGCCGGTCCGCAGCGCTTGTATTATGCCGGTCCGATGTTCCGCCACGAGCGTCCGCAAAAAGGCCGCTACCGGCAATTTCATCAAGTCGGTGTGGAAGCATTGGGTTACGCCGGGCCGGATATCGACGCGGAGCTGATCGTGATGTGCGCGCGTCTGTGGGATTTACTGGGAATTTCCGGTTTACGGCTGGAAATCAGTACACTCGGCAACGCCGAGTCGCGTGCGCTGCATCGTGCCCGGTTGATCAAATACTTTGAACAGCACCGCGATGCGCTGGATGAAGATGCGCTGAGACGCTTGCACACTAATCCGCTGCGGATACTCGACAGCAAAAATCCGGGCATGCAGAACATCATCAACAATGCGCCGAAACTGATGGATGATCTGGACGCCGAATCGCTCAGCCATTTTGAATCTTTGCAGCATATTCTGCGGGCGCGGGGTATTAATTTTGAAATTAACCTGCGCTTGGTCCGCGGGCTTGATTATTACAATCGCACCGTATTTGAATGGGTCACCGACAAGCTCGGCGCGCAAGGAACCGTGTGCGCGGGCGGACGTTACGATGGCTTGATTGAACAAGTAGGCGGCAAGCCTTCACCGGCTTGCGGTTTTGCCATGGGGATCGAACGCCTGCTGGCATTGATGCAGGAATGCGGTAAGGAAATTGCGCAACGGGTGCCGGATATTTATATCGTTCATCAAGGGGATCAGGCGATGGATTACGCCTGGACATGCGCTGAATTTCTCCGCGATGAAGGGTTTGATGTCATTCTGCATTGCGGCGGCGGCAGCTTCAAATCGCAAATGAAAAAGGCCGATGGATCCGGTGCCCGCTATGCCATGATTATCGGCGATGATGAATGCCAGGCGCAAGAAGTGACGCTCAAACCATTGCGTGAGCCGGTCGAACAGGCAAGGGTGAAATTAAACACCGTTACTGAATTAATTCATAAATAATATTATCTTCAATCAATCAGCATTAATCAGGAAAATACCATGGCATATTCTCACGAAGATCAGGAAAGAATTGAAGGATTCGCTGCGTGGTGGAACCGGTACGGCAATACGATCACCATTGTTTTGATCGCGGTTCTTGTCACGGCTGGCGGCACCAAAGCCTGGCAGTATTATCAGCAAAAGCAGGCACTGCAAGCAGCCGATTTGTACGCTTTGTTGCAGCAGGTGCAAACCAGTGAGGATGCGGCAAAAATCAACGATGCGGCGCAACTGCTGACAACAGGCTATCCATCCAGCGGCTATGCGCCCCGGGCGGCACTGATCGCCGCGCAAGCCGATGTTCAGGCGGGCAATAACAAACATGCCATACAAACCCTGCAATGGATCATCGGTCATGCCAAAGAAACTGAAATGCACGATCTGGCGCGCTTAAGAATATCCAGCATCTTACTGGACGAAGGAAAATACGACGAAGCATTACGGTTGTTGAGCACCGGACACGGCAAAACTTTCGCCGGATTGTATTTGGATCGCAAAGGCGATATTCAAGTGGCAGCCGGCAAGATTGCCGAGGCTAAACTGAGTTATCAGGAAGCAATTGATAAAATGAGTAAAAGTAACAATTACTTCAATATCGTCCAAATGAAACTGGACGCCTTGGGCGATTCCGATTAGATCCATCGCTACAGTGGCTGTGTTGCCGAGTTTCGTCCGATCCGGGCGTTTATTTCCTTCCTGGTTGATCGTTGCGCTGTGGCTGTCAGGCTGCAGCACGTTCAATCCCTTCGATATGCGGGTCATCGAATCGATGAGCACGGGAATATCCGATCTGCTGATCACCGATGAGCCGATCGTTTATGAAAAAGAAGAACTGGACGCTTTAAAGGCAGCCGATCGTATTCCGCTGAAGTGGAAAGATAAGGCTGGCGAGAACGAAATCGCTTCCTTCTATACCGCATACGACAATGGCGCAGTTTATGTTGCCGGTGAAGCCGGTAAACTGACCAAATATAACGCCGCAACGGGCAAGCAGGAGTGGCAGGTCAAATCCAAGAACAAATTTTCCGCCGGCGTGGGTATTGGTGAAGGGTTGATTCTGATCGGAACATTCAAAGGCGAAGTGCTTGCTTATAATGAATCCGGTCATATGTTATGGCAAGCATCGGTCACCAGCGAAATCCTGAGTCCGCCGCAAGTGCAGAACAATATCGTGGCCGTGCGTACTGTCGACGGCCGCATATTTGCATTGGATGCCCTCGATGGCAAGCGGAAATGGATTTACCAAGGCGCGACACCGTCACTGACGGTGCGCAGCACGGCCGGAATAACACTGGCGCATGGCGCCATATTCGCCGGTTTTCCCGGTGGGAAAATGGTGGCGATGAGTTTATTCAACGGCAACATCGGCTGGGAAGTCGCCGTTTCGCAACCGCGTGGCGTGACCGAATTGGAGCGCATGACGGATATCACCAGCGCGCCTGTGATTAACAATCGCCTCGTCTGCGCGGTTGCGTACCAAGGGCGTGTCGCTTGCTTTGCGATTAACGACGGCGCGTATATCTGGTCGCGCGAATCCTCCAGCAGCGCAGGCTTGGTGATGGATAACGATTATGTGTATGTAACCGAGGATAACGGCGTGGTGGCGGCCTACGATCTGCTGAGCGGCGCCGGTATGTGGAAACAAAGTCGGCTGGGGAGCAAGAAATTAACCCGGCCTGTCATCATCGGACAGTATATCGTGGTCGCGGACGATCAGGGTTTTGTTAATGTATTGCGCAATTATGATGGCGCATTGGTGGCCCGCGCCGCCACCGATGGCAGTGTGATTCATAATGCGGCCAGTGTTTTGCCGGATGGTTTTGTGGTGCAGACAACAAAGGGCGGTGTTTACGCTTTCAGCACGCAATTCTAGCCGCTTCATTCTTTCCATTTGACGACACATAACGTGTTACGGTAGCAGTAAATATCATGAAACCCACTCTTGTTCTGGTTGGCCGTCCGAATGTCGGCAAATCGACCTTATTTAACCGCCTGACGCGTACGCGCGATGCCATCGTCGCCGATATCCCCGGTTTGACGCGGGACCGGCATTACGGTCAAGGCCGGGTAGGGGATAAGCCTTATCTGGTGATGGATACCGGCGGTCTGGAACCGGTCGTCAAGGAAGGCATTCTGCACGCCATGGCCAAGCAGACGCTGCAAGCCATCGACGAAGCCGATAAAGTGATGTTCATCGTCGATGGCCGTCAAGGCGTGACCGCGCACGACAAAATCATCGCCGAGCAATTGCGCAAATCCGGGCAAAAGATTCTGCTGGTGGTGAATAAAACCGAAGGAATGGCCACCGCCGTCGTCACGGCGGAGTTTTATGAGTTAGGTCTGGGCGATCCCTGCGCAATTTCAGCCATGCACGGCGATAACATCCAGGAACTTGCCGATCTGGCCTTGGCGGATTTTCCCGATGCCGAAGAAGAAACGCCTGAAAGCAAGCATCCTAAAATTGCCATCGTGGGCCGTCCGAATGTCGGAAAATCCACGCTGGTCAATACGCTGCTTGGCGAAGAGCGGGTGATCGCTTTCGATCAGCCGGGCACCACACGCGACAGCATTTATATCGATTTCACGCATCGGGACAAACAATACACGCTGATTGATACGGCCGGATTGCGCCGTCGCGGTCAGGTACATGAAATCGTGGAAAAATTCTCCGTCATCAAGACGCTGCAAACGATCGAAGACGCCAATGTCGTCGTGCTGGTGCTGGACGCGCGCAATGAAATTTCCGATCAGGACGCGCACATCGCCGGGTTTATTCTGGAAACCGGCCGCGCGCTGGTGATCGTGGTGAATAAATGGGATGGTCTGGATGATTACGAGCGCGATACGATTAAACGCGAATTAAACCGCAAACTGGCATTTCTCAGCTTCGCGCAATTGCACTACATTTCCGCGCTGCACGGCACCGGTATGAAGAGTTTGCTGCCTTCGATCGATCAGGCTTATGCCGCCGCCATGGCGCATTTGCCGACACCGAAACTGACGCGCGCATTGATAGCCGCGGTCGAAAAACACCCGCCGCCGCGCGGCGGCATGTCCCGTCCGAAAATGCGCTACGCCCATCAAGGCGGCTCCAATCCGCCGTTGATCATCGTGCACGGCAGCATGCTCGAGCATGTGCCGGAAACTTACCGGCGCTATCTCGAAAACACCTTTCGCGAGACTTTTGAACTCAAAGGCACGCCGTTGCGGGTCGATTTTAAAGTCGGACACAATCCTTACGCCGGTAAAAAGCCCGCGCCGCCAACCGAGGATGAACAACGGCGCGCGCACAACCGGCGCAGACGTAACCGCAAAAAATACGGTTAAACCGGAAAACGCGGTTGCTCATCTTCCGGTCGCCCGGATGCAACGCTTAAATTTCAATACACGACTGCGGATTGACTGACTCATACGATCGGATTAGATTGGCCGCTACAGCGGAAACGGACTTCTCCCGGCATCTTTCCGTATCTTCCTGAACTGAAATGGGCCACTTGATGAGTAAACATTACCTCAGCCAGCTTTTCTCCCCGCGTTCCGTCGCCGTGATCGGCGCCAGCAGCCGATTGGATTCGGTCGGCGGCGTCGTGTTCAAGAATATGCTGGATAGCGGTTATCAGGGCAAACTGTATCCGGTGAATCCGAATCACGCTGAAATCCAGGGTCTCCCGGCTTATGTCAGTATTGAGTCGATTGCCGAACCGGTCGATCTGGCGGTCATCATCACCCGCGCGGCGATAGTGCCGGATATCATCGAGTCGTGCGGCAAACGCGGCGTGCGCTTTGCTCTGGTATTGTCGGCGGGATTCAGGGAAACCGGAGCGCAGGGCGCCGCGCTGGAACAGGCCGTGGTTGAAAACGCCCGGCGTTACGGCATGCGGCTGATCGGGCCGAATTGTCTGGGCATTTTGTGCCCGGCGTCGGGATTGAACGCCACGTTCAGCAACGGCGGCGCAAAAGCGGGCGGATTGGCGCTGATTTCGCAATCCGGCGCATTCTGCACCGCCATCATGGATTGGGCGCGGCCCAACGATGTCGGTTTTTCCAGCATCATTTCCATGGGTTCCGCCGCCGGCATGGATTTTGGCGAGATACTCGATTACCTGGCGTCTGATCCGCACACCGACAGTATTTTGCTGTATATCGAAGGCGTGCAGCATGCCCGCGGCTTTATGAGCGCGTTGCGCGCGGTGGCGCGGATCAAACCGATCTTTATCGTCAAAGCAGGCCGTCACGCAGCGGGTTCCAAAGCGGCGCTTTCCCATACCGGCGCTCTGGTCGGCTCGGACGATGTATTCGATGCGGCCTTGCAGCGCGCCGGGGTGGTCCGGGTCGACACGATCGTGCAATTATTCTCCGCAGCCAAAGCGCTCTCAACCCATTTCCGCCCGGGCGGCAACCGGCTGGCGATTGTCACCAACGGCGGCGGTCCCGGCGTCATGGCGGCGGATCGGGCGGCTGATCTGGGGGTGACGATGGCTACGTTGTCCGACGGCACGTTAGCGCAACTGAACGCGGTTTTGCCGGATACGTGGTCGCGCGCGAATCCGTTGGATATCATCGGCGATGCGACTGCGGAACGTTACCGCCATGCCGTCGCGCACTGTTTGCAGGATGACGGTGTGGACGGCGTACTGGTGATTCTGACGCCGCAAGCGATGACGCAACCGCTGGCAGTGGCCGATGCGATCATTGAACTCGCGGCAAAATTCGACAAACCGCTGATCGCTTGCTGGATGGGAGAAGTGCAGGTCGACGCCGGCAGGCAAGCGTTCAATCGGGCAGGAATTCCCAACTTCCGCACCCCGGAACCCGCTGTTGAAGTGTTTTCCTTTATCTCCGCGTATTATCAAAATCAAAAACTGCTGCTGCAAACCCCCGGCCCGATAGCCGATCACAGCGTGCCGGACGAAGAAGGCGCGCGCTTGTTGATTGAGGGCGTGCTGGCAGAGCATCGCAAGATACTGAGCGAAATCGAGTCGAAAGCGATTCTGGCGGCGTTTCGCATTCCGATCGCCAAAACCGTGGTGGTCCGCTCTCCGAACGAAGCCCTGTTGATTGCGGAAGAATTCGGCTTTCCGGTGGTGATGAAAATCAATTCGCCGGATATCACGCATAAATCCGATGTTGGCGGAATCCGTCTCAATCTTGGTAATGCGCAGGCGGTGCGCGCGGCGTATCACGACATTATCCAATCGGTGCAAAAGAAAAATCCCGGCGCAAGGATCGACGGCATCGCCGTTGAACCGATGGTGGTCAAACCCAATGGCCGGGAATTGATGGCCGGTGTGACGACGGATGCGGTATTTGGTCCGGTTATTACTTTCGGCGCGGGCGGTGTGCTGGTCGAAGTGCTGGGCGATCGCACCGTGGCTTTGCCGCCGTTGAACGGTTTCTTGGTGAAAGACATGATTCAGCGCACACGGATCGCCAAACTGCTGGGCGCTTTCCGTCATATGCCCGCGATCGACATGGCGGCGCTGGAAAACGTTCTGTTGCGCGTGTCGGAAATGCTGTGCGCATTGCCGTGGATCAAGGAAATGGATATCAATCCGCTGATCGTCGATGAAAACGGCGCATGCGCGGTCGATGCGCGCATTGTCGTGGATTATCTGCTGCCTTCGGCCGATCGCTACGCGCACATGGCGATACACCCGTATCCCGCCCACTTGATTACGCACTGGCAATTGCCGGATGGCACCGGCCTGACGATCCGGCCGATACGCCCGGAGGATGCGGAAATAGAGCAGGAATTTGTGCGCGGATTGTCCGCCGAAGCAAAATATTTCCGCTTCATGGATACGCTGCAAGAGCTTTCCCAGAGCATGCTGGTGCGTTTCACGCAAATCGACTACGACCGCGAAATGGCGCTCATCGCCGTACTGAAACAGGATAACCGGGAAAAGGAATTGGGCGTATGCCGGTATGTGGCGAGCGCCGATGGCCGATCCTGCGAGTTCGCCCTGGTTGTCGCGGACGAGTGGCAGAACAAAGGCATCGGCAACAAGTTGATGAACTGCCTGTTCGATGCCGCCCGCGCCAAGGGTATCAAAGTCATGGAAGGTGAAGTGCTGGCAACCAACCGGTCGATGCTGGAATTGGTTCATCGGCTTGGCTTCGCAGCGAGCGTCAGTCAGGAAGATAACGCCATCCGGCGGATTGTGAAGCAACTGTGATCTTTCATTACGTTGTTTGATTTATAGAGCGCGCAGGCGATAATGCAGCCTATTTGCGAATTGATCGAGCCGCTGCGGCTAATCCATTTTTCCGGTTTTCTTCATGACAAATGATTCTTTAACACCCGCTTGCGACAGTTTGAATATCCTGGATTGCACGCAATGTCCGCGCCTGGCCGGTTTTTTGCAAACGGTCAGAACGCAGCACCCGGATTATCATGCGCGCCCCGTCAATGCATTCGGCGACGCGAACCCCAAACTGCTGATTGTGGGCCTGGCGCCCGGCATGCACGGCGCCAACCGCACCGGGCGGCCGTTTACCGGCGATTACGCCGGAATTTTGCTGTATCAAACCTTGCATAAATATGGCTTTGCCACTCATCATGAATCGGTGTCGGCCGATGATGGATTGCAACTGACCGGCTGCCGCATCACCAATGCGGTGAAATGCCTGCCGCCGGAAAATAAACCGGTTCCGCAAGAAATCAAGCAATGCAATCAATATCTGTCGGTTGAACTGAATCAGTTTGTGCAACAAGGCGGTGTTGCCGTGCTGGCGCTGGGTACGGTGGCGCATCAAGCGGTGCTGCTGGC
>CP091134.1:2482540-2490218 GCA_021582535.1 Nitrosomonas sp. | reverse complement strand
TGAGTTTTACTTATCCGGAAGATGCGCTGATTAAATGGGATGCGATTAGAGATAAGGAAAGCCATGCGATGGGAGTCAGGAGATCGCGCACCATTTCTGAAACCGGGGAATATCTGGGCAATCTGGATTTTGCGTATGCAGTGTCTGGGGATGCCGCTTGGAAACCGCTGCGTGTTTATAACGACGGTCAGAAAACCATCATACAAATGCCTGCCATCATGGCGCAAACGGAAGCACCGACTTTGCTGCTACTGAACAAAGAAGGCGGCATTTTTAGCGAGGATGAAACGGTTATGGTGAATTACCGTTTGCAGGGCGATCGCTATATCGTAGATACCGTGTTTGATCGTGCGATTCTGATTGCGGGTGTCGGTGGCAATCAAAGCCGGGTGACGATTACGCGGGGGAATTAATGATGAATAAAATGATCACCGCATCCAACTCTGTTTTTAGCTTCATGTTGGTTTTATTGCTACTGAATGGTTGTGTAAGCCAACCGTATGGCAATTTTATTCAAAATCCTTCAACTACATACAGCAAAGTCATGGCTGATGATGTTACAGCCCAAATAGTGCGGCTGTACCCGGCGGCCAATACCCAGTTTAATTTGCGCCATGTGGTTAATGATCCGTTTGGCAAAGCATTGATTGAAAACCTGCGTCTTGAAGGGTTCGCGGTTCAGGAAGCGATTCAGCAATCAATTCAGCAACAAATCTTTGCTGTGCCGCATCAACCTGATACTGAACCGCAAAAAGGCTTGATCTTGAGTTACATCATTGACGAGTCGGGTGATTTGTATCATGTCAAACTCATGATTGACGATATGCGCTTATCGCGTGCATTCGCGGTACAGGCAGACAGTATCCATCCTGCCGGTCTTTGGGTGATAAAAGAATAAGGGGGTAAGAGTGATGTCAACCAATTCAAAACTCCTGTCGCCTGATTCATCCCCGGATGTAGTTACCAAAAGTGTCGGGGTGCGGCGCGTCAATAACCTGCCGATTATTATCTTTGGCGGGATTATGCTCACATTCATGCTGCTCATGATGGTCGTTGCCATGAATCGCGCAGCTGAACGCAGTCAATACGATTTTGATGGTAATCATGACACGCAGTCGAGCAATTCTTTTGCCTCACTGATTGCCAAAGACTATATCGGCGGCATTATCGAACCCAAAACTCAGACTAAAACTCCCGATTTAACCGAAAAAGCACCCCTGCAGGGAATTATCATTGAGCGACCATCGGATCTGGATCGGCCGCCTCTGCCGCCATCAGCTAATGCACCGGATCCATCGCTTTATGCTGATATTGCGCATATTCGGATGCTGAAACGCCAGCAGCTGGAAGAAGCGATCAAGGCCAAAACCAATGTGAATGTCGTTGCACCCAGAAGTACCGGATCATCACCGGATTTAGCTAACACCGGAGCACCTAAAACACGCGAAGAAATGTTGGCTAAATTGGCATCGGTGCGTCAACAGATTGATGCAAACCTGCGCGAAGATCCTACGGCTGCTTATCATGCGCGCCTGGCGCAGTTGCGGCAGGATGGGGGATCAAGTGTAGCCGTAGGAATGGGAACGGGTAGAAGTGATGAATTCATGGATGATGGAACACCTCGCTTGCTCGATGATGAGGTTGGTACACGGGATAGGGATTATTCGCGCTTTGATTCGGCAGAAGGAGAAGCGCGTTGGAAATTGAATAACGAAGTGCAAAAGCCAGTATCCCCCTATGTCCTACAAACCGGGTTTGTCATACCGGCAACCTTGATATCCGGTATTAATTCCAGTCTGCCTGGGCAGATCATGGCGCAGGTAAGCCAGCATATTTATGATTCACCCATCGGTAAATGGCGTTTGATTCCGCAAGGTTCTAGATTGGTGGGTACGTATTCCAGCGAAGTGGAATTTGGTCAGGCACGTGTTCTAGTTGCCTGGCAACGCATCATCTTTCCGGATGGTAAAACCATGGATATCGGTGCCATGCCGGGTGCTGATGGGGTGGGCTATGCAGGGTTTAAGGATCTGGTGAATAACCATTATCTGCGTATCTTCGGATCAGCCCTGATCATGTCGGCGATTGTGGCTGGTGCCGCGTACAGCCAGCGTGATGCAGGCGGTGCGTTCGGACGGCAAAATGCCGGGAGTATCATGAGCCAATCGCTGGGTCAGCAATTGGGATTGGTGACAGCCAATCTCATCCGCAAAAACCTGAATATATCACCCACCCTTGAAATCAGGCCGGGGTATCGCTTTAACATCATTGTTACCAAAGACATGAGGTTTTCCAAACCGTATCAATCATTTGATTATTAATGCAAGGAGCGTTTGAACATGACAAACAGTAAAAATATAGTCTCACAGTTGATAGTAATCCTGATCATTCTGGGTAATGGCGGTTATTCATCGGTTATCAAAGCAGGCGGTCTTGCTGTCATTGATATGGCGAATATCAAACAAACCACTACGACTGCTATTGAGAATGTTGCGCAAACGCTGAAGCAGATCGAGCAGTATCAGACGCAATTGCAGCAATATGAAAACATGATCCGTAACACGCTGGCTCCGCCTGCCTATGTTTGGGCGCAAGCGCAATATACGATGAACCGGTTGCTCTATTTGACCAATACCATACGCTATTATGAACAGCAGTATGGAGGACTGGATGGTTATATGCAGCGGTTTCGCAATGTTGAATATTATCGCAGTTCCCCTTGCTTTAGTTTGCAGGAAAAATGCAACGATTCCGCCTGGAAACTGTTGCAGGACGGACAAAATACCAGCACCGATGCACAAAAAAATGCCAATGATTCGCTCTTGCGCGGTTTGAGCGAACATCAGAATCAGATTCCACTGGATGCCGCTCATCTGCAAGTCTTACAACAAAGAACCGAGTCTGCCAAAGGGCAAATGGAAGCCCTGCAATATGCCAATCAGCTGGCCGCATACCAGGCAAACCAATTGCTGCAAATGCGTCAAATGCTCATTGCCCAGCATAATGCTGCCAATACGCTAAGTCAGGCCGAGGTAGACCAAAAGGCCATGCAGCAGGCTGCGCGTGAGGCGGCAACCAAGCGATTGAGTCCTGAAATATTGCCAGTGGGTAGAAACTGGTCTGTCAGAGATGCCTTTTGAAACACTAACTCAAGGAGATACCGATGAAAAATGGTCATTTGATTATTGCAGTTTTTTGTTCATTGTCTTTGGTGCTGTTGTCAGGGTGTTATAAGGATGGCGATGGCAAGCTTGAATTGAAAGAGCCTAAGAAGGAATTAAGTGAAATGCCGGAAAGAAAGAACTGGCTTGAAATGGATATTTCTGATCCTGATAAATTTAAGAAACAAATGGATGGTGCTGAGTAGCTAATTACATATTATGGGAATAGCAAGATGCTTAAGAATCCAGGCGTAATTTTCCTTGTTTTTATTGTATTGTTAAGTTTCTCATCTGTTGTATTTGCAGAGCTTGCTTACATTGATCCTGCTACGAATCAAAGTGTATTAGATCAGGTAATTCAGAAGTTTTTAGGAAAAGCCAAATCTTGGCAAACGGTCATTCAAGGCGCTGCTGAGCGCTTGTTCTGGACGTTGGTGTTGATTTCAATGGTGTGGACATTTGGAATGATGCTATTGCGGAAAGCCGATATCGGGGATTTCTTTGCTGAGTTTACCCGTTTTATTATCTTCACCGGGTTTTACTTCTGGCTGCTGACTAATGCAGTGTCTGGACACAATATTGCGGGTACTATTATTGCCTCGATGCAGCAGTTAGGCGGTACTGCTGCTGGCCTACCAAGTGGTGCCAGTCATTCCAGTATTATGGATATAGGTGTTTTAATCTGGAATCAAGCAACGAGTAATCTTACATTACTGCAACCGGTCGATAGCCTGATTGCTGTCATCATATCGTTGATAGTTCTCATTGTTTTAGCTGTAATTGCAGTGAACATGCTGCTTTTGTTAATTTCATCTTGGGTACTCATGTATGCAGGAATCTTCTTTTTAGGCTTTGGCGGCGCACGCTGGACATCCGACATCGCCATAAATTACTTTAAAACGGTTTTGGGTGTTGGTATCCAGCTATTTGTGATGCTCCTGATCGTCGGTATTGGCAGTGATCTGTTATCTAGTTTTTACGCCAAAATGGGTAAAAACGTTCTGAATTATGAAGAACTGGCGGTTATGCTGATTTTTACGATTGCATTTTTTGTATTGATTTCCAGATTGCCGCTGTTGCTGGCTGGCATTATAACGGGTAGTAGCATAGGTTCGACTGTCGGAATTGGCAGTTATGGTGCGGGTGGCTTTATGGCAGCGGCAGGCACAGTGGCAGCCGTTGCATCTTATGGCGGCACAGCGGCAGCCGGTCGGCTGACAGTAGCAAGAAGTGCGGGAACGGATGCTTTGCGCAGTGCCATTGAAAAAGGCCAGGCTCAGGAATCATCAGGTATGAACAATATTTCGCAAGGAAGGGGTAAATAATGGATATGGCATTTAAGCGATTCACTTGATGATGGATTTGCCGCCGGATATACAAGAAAGAGTAGTGTGCTCAATCGCTGCTGCCATCAAGTATGAAATACCCGCGAATATCTTACTGGCGATAGCCGAAAAAGAGGGCGGTAAACCGGGTCAATGGGTCAGTAATAGAGACGGCACGCATGATGTTGGCTCAATGCAGTTTAATACTTTGTTCCTTCAAGATTTATCCAAATATGGCATCACGCCTGATCATGTAGCAAATCCGGGGTGTTATGCCTATGATCTGGCCGCCTGGCGTGTGCGGCTGCATATCAAAAATGATAAAGGCGACATCTGGACAAGAGCGGCCAACTATCATTCGCGTACTCCAAAATATAATGCAAAGTATCGGGCTGATTTGATCGTCAGGGCGGTCAAGTGGGCTGATTGGCTAGAAGCTCGACTCCCTTCTTCAAATACCAATAATCAGTAAGAAATCTTTTCCACAAAATCTGTGGATAAAGCTGTAGATGAATGCGCTAATCCTGAAGGAATGAGGGGAAACTTAAATGTCGGCTGATGACTTTTTCCATGCTCGTCTAGACTAGATGATTGATTTGCACCGCCCCTTGGCGGTATTGACAAATCAATTCATGGCCTCAGATCGAAGCAGTGCTTGCACCAGCTTTTGAACGTAAGAACCGTCAATGCCTGCTTCAAAATAACTGTCCGTTGTCAATGTAAGATCGCGCGTTATGCACTGACTTATAAGTAAAAAAATAGGAGCGATAGCTCCTGATTATTCGGTTGTACAATAAGCCTCAAGCGATTATACGATTATATTTTTAATAATTAACATCTTATTACTACTTAAAATATTATTTTTTCTATTCTAGTATGAGCGGTTATCACCTTGATAATTGGTGAAAAATCCTACAGCAATAATAATAACTCCCATTGCAATAAAAAAGTTGCTAGCTAAAATCTCGTCGGAGAAACTCAGGGCAAAAGGTGCAATAATTAATGCTGGCCCAACAACGCGCTCAATCCAACCTTGTACAATAAATGGTATAAGCTTAAAAGCGGCAGTGGGAAACCCGGAAATTAGTGTCACAACAAGATGAGCTGCTGCTAATCCGTAAGACAGTATAGCGGGCACCTTGCTCAAATCCAGTAGTGTTGGAGCTAGCGCGAATATAACAACTGTAAGAAAATCTAAGTACCCATGACTACGAGGTGAAATTATCTTCATTAGAGCATTCCTTTTATTAAAGATGATGATATGTGGTACTTTAATAGAATGCTTCACTTAAGTCTGTTATTTAGAAAACACCTTCCATGAAAAAAGTCACGACTCAGATGAAAGCTCAATTGATATTAAGGCTGAGTCATTAATACAAATTTGTTCTCTCGTATAATTCAATACTCCCTGATCTCTAAAATTATTCATAATAGTACTTACAACAGAGCGACTTGCACCTACTAGATCTGCCAGCTCTTGTTGGGTAAGAAAAATTTCCAGCGCATATCCATGTAGACATCGTGTTCCAAATAATTGAGCAAGTTCAAAAAGCATTTTGATAACCCTTTGCCTGACTGGCTGAGTATGAGTAGCAATCAATTTGCGTTCGATCTGTTGCTTGCGAGCATAGATTGATGTTAAAACTGACCAGGATAAATCGCTTCGCAAAGTTATTAATTTCTTGAAGTCATTACATTCAATGCGATAAAAATCAACCTTCCCGAGTGCCTGAGCGTTTTCTTCCATAACATGATCAGCATTCACTATATCCAAACATCCGACTATATCTCCTTTTCTTAGGAGCGCAAAAGTAAGCTCATTTCCTTGTGCAGTTAGATGAGAAAGTTTAACGATACCACCTTTTATCAAGATAAGACTTGAGCATTTATCTCCTTGGTGATAAAGAAAAGATCTGTCATTAAGGTTGGTTAACCGAATAGAAGGAAACTCTTTCTCAAGTTGCTCAAAATTCCATTCAAACCCTAAATTCAGCGATGCATCATTTGTGTGTTTCTCAATAAACATCGATTGCTCTGCTCCTCAATGGTATGTAGAAATGCAATCATTATAATAATCGGTAGGTTATTTTTGCGCTTTATCAGTAGCAGATTGGAAAACTTCGCATAAGACGGAAGTTACATTAATTGATATATGTCGGTATATGTAAAGTGTAAAGTGAAATACAAACTATTGTAGGTGCCCGCTTGCGGGCGAGATTTTATTTCTCGTTTTTATACTTTCATATGAGTTATTTTTGCGTCAGTTTCTGCAATTCGTAATACTGCGCCACTACGTTGGCTTTATATGTTCCTGTTTAGTGAACGAACTGGGTTTGCATCTATTAACGGGGTAAATAATACGATGGCTCAAGGTCCCGAATTATTGCGACGCCTGTTGCGCGCCAAGGATTGTATGGATGCAACGTCGCAAGAAGAATGGCGGTTGAGCGGCTGGCGCGCATCAGTAATGTTTCTGAAGCACATTTTGCACGGTCGTTCAAAGAGGCCTTTGGTGTACCACCACATCGCTATTTGCTGACACGCCGTATTGAGCGTGCCAAGGCTTTGCTGCGTGACAGTGAAATGCCGATTACCGACATTGCTTTTCAGACCGGCTGGAACAGCCTGGGCACCTTTGGCCGAATCTTTCATGACATTACCGGCGAAAGCCCGGGTGAACTGCGCAAACGCGAGCAGATTGAGCCTCATCAGCGTGACAGCGTGCCCGGTTGTTATTTGAGTGCGGCAAACCGCCCCGATCTGACGATCGCAGTTTTGGAGAAGCGAAGGCTGGAAGCGGATGTTAGTATCGCCGCGTCAAATGAATCGGAGGTGCCATGAGTGAGGGTATTGGAGTGGTGGGGTTGTATGTTCGCGATCAGGACGAAGCCATTGAGTTTTATGTCGGTAAGCTGGGGTTTCGTGTTCATACCGATGCTCGCAACGGCGATTATCGCTGGTTGACGGTGCAGCACCCGGGGCAACCGTCTTTTCAACTGGGTCTATTTGCACCGCAGACACCTTTTTTGGATGCTGCAACGGTGCAGACGATGCGTGAGCTGGTTGCAAAAGGTGCGATGCCACCCTTGGTGCTAATCGTTGATGACTGCCGTTCGGCTTACGATCGCATGATGACGCTTGGCGTTGAATTCACGCAGGAACCGATTGCGCGATATGGTGCGGTCGATGCAA
>CP091134.1:2476687-2482440 GCA_021582535.1 Nitrosomonas sp. | reverse complement strand
TGGGGCGCAAGTCTGGATTATCTGCTGTCCGGAACCGCTACGGAGATCGATCCGGTTGTTTACTTGCAAGCACTCGTGCGCACTGTTTCTCCGGAAGAAGCGGACTTGCAGACCACGCTCCGCGTCTGGCACGCAGCGCTGGAACACAGCGAAACCGGTGGTGCGATAGCGACGATATTGCGAACCCTCATCGGCGGTGCACCGGCATGGCAGTCGGCAGTGGAAGAAACCCCGCATTCCGTTCAGGCGCTGAATCCGGAAAGCGCAGCAAATGCTGCTTACCGGCAACTCCAGCAACGCTTCGCAACCGGTCATCCGGCGCCACTGGATGCAATCGAATTGCACAGCCTGATTGAACAGCTGCTGCAATTGGAATCCGCCAGCGACGCTACCGACCGGCACACCTTCCTGCAAGCGATAGAAAGACACGCGGATCAGGTCAATGACCGGCAAGCCTACTACCGGCTGTTGCTGGAAGAATTACTGCAGGATCGGGAAATCGACCTGGAAGCGATTGCGGCCCAGTCGCAGCAAACACCTTCTCAGCCTAGTAATGCCCGCGAAGATTGGAGCGAACAAGACAAGCAAGTCGAGTCAGAATCAGTAATCGGATCAACGCCACAACACGCAACGAAACAACACTCCCCGGCAGGCGATGCAGCACTGTACGTAACAGTACTCGCAGCCTTGCGCAAAGCACGGCTGATCGATGCACAGCGCGCAGCGATGGAAACAGGTATTCAACCGGCTGAACTCAGACAACGGTTACGCATGACATTGCGTACGATAGCCGTACCCGATTGGGTGGATAAACTGCCGCAATCCATACGGATGGATATCGCTTATCTGCTGGCGCCGCAAGCGGCAGTGCTGAACGAACATCTGCTGGCGCAGACAGACAAGTTATACCGGGTGAGCGGGTTAAGCGGACAAAGCAACCGGCAACAATGGCAACAGCGCTTATGGGTTGCCAGCCTGCGTTATCTGTTGACCCTGGACAGCGCTGAGATCACACCGGCGGCTTACCTGCAAGCACTCGTACGCGATGTATCGGATGAGGCCGATGCGCAGATCACGCTACGGGCTTGGCATGAGGCGCTGGCGCAGAGTAAGACTTCCGGTACGTTGCATACATTGCTGAGAGACCTTACTGCGAGTGCCCAAGCAAAGGGACGAACGGATGTGGCACACCGTGAACCGGCAAAACCGCAGGCGGTAAGCGAGACCGAGAATGTAGAAGAAATCAGATTGCCGCAGATCGCTGCGCAACCCGCTGAAGCGAAACAAATCCAACCGGTGCATGACGCGTTGTATTCCCGCATCGTAGCGGTGCTGCAACAGGCGAAGCTGATCGACGCAGATTTTGCTTCGATCTTACTGCGGTTGCAAGCGGCGGAGCGGCGGCAACGGTTGCAGCGTTTGCTGCAATCGCCGCAAATCAAACCCCAGCTATTCCAGTTGCCGCAACCGATTCTGCTCGATATCAGCTACTGGCTGTCGCCGCCAGCGGCGCTGCTGATCGAACGCCTGCTGGCGCATAGCGCCGCCCTGTACCGGTTATCCGGATCGCTCCCAAAAACAACGCAGAAACACTGGAAGCAACGGCTGTGGGACGTGAGTCTGGATTATCTGCTGTCCGGAACCGCTACGGAGATCGATCCGGCCGCCTACTTGCAAGCGCTCGTGCGCGCTGTCTCTCCGGAAGAAGCGGACTTACAGACCACGCTCCGCGCCTGGCACGCAGCGTTGGAACAGAGCGAAAGCGGCGGTGCGATAGCGACGTTATTGCGAACCCTCATCGGCGGTGCATCATCACGGCAGTCGGCAGTCGAAGAAACTCCGCATTCCGTTCAGAAGCTGAACCCGGAAAGCGCAGCAAATGCTGCTTACCGGCAACTCCGGCAACGCTTCGCAATCGATCATCCGGCGCCACTGGATGCATTCGAGTTGTACAGCCTGATTGAACAACTGCTGCACATGGAATCCGCCAGTGACACTACCGACCGGTTTACTTTCCTGCAAGCGATAGAGAAACACGCGGATCGCGTCAATGACCGGCAGGCCTACTACCGGCTGTTGCTGGAAGAGTTACTGCAGGATCGGGAAATCGACCTGGAAGCGATTGCGGCCCAGTCACAGCAAACACTTTCTCAGCCTAGTAATGCCCGTGAAGATTGGAACAAACAAGACAAGCAAGTCGAGTCAGAATCAGGAGCCAGATCAATTCTACAATCAACCAAAAAACACTTCCCGGCAGGCGATGCAGCACTGTACGCGACAGTAATCGCAGCTTTGCGTGAAGCACGGCTGATCGATGCGCATCATGTAACGGTTGAAACAGGCACTCAACCGGTTGAACTCAGACAACGGTTGCGCATGACATTGCGTACGATAGCCGTACCCGATTGGGTGAACAAACTACCGCGATCCGTACGGATGGATATCGCATACCTGCTGGCGCCGCAAGCGGCAGTGCTGAACGAACACCTGCTGGCGCAGGCAGACAAGCTTTACAGGGTGACCGAACAAAGCAACCGGCAGCAATGGCAACAGCACTTATGGGCCGCCAGCTTGCGCTATCTGTTGACCCTGGAGACCGCTGAGATCACTCCGGCGGCTTACTTGCAAGCACTCGCACGTGGCGTATCGGACGAGACCGATGCGCAGATCACGCTACGGGCTTGGTATGAGGCGCTGGCGGGAAATAAAACTGCCGCTGCGATTCGTTTATTGTTACAGGCACTGATCGAAACCCCGGCTGATTCGCCGCACAGCGGAATGGAAAATCCATTGGTCAAAACCGGGGTCAATCCACCGTTGCCGCTTGAGCAAGCAGCGGCCATCGATTGGGATGCCTTGCTGAATAGAACTGAATCAACCGGTGTCACCGAGGAGATTTATATCGATAATGCCGGGCAGGTGCTGGCAGCGCCTTATTTACCACGGCTTTTCAGCATGCTGAAATTGGTCGGGGAGGGCGCTTTTGTCGATCGACAAGCAGCCGAGCGTGCGGTGCACTTGCTGCAGTTTATGGTGAACGAGCAAACGCAATCGCCGGAATTCCAGCTGATACTGAACAAAATTCTATGCGGGGTATCGACCGGCATTCCGATCTGCCGGGAGATAGACATCAGCGCGCAGGAACAGGAAACGATCGAAGGACTGATCCGCGGCATGATTCAGAACTGGACAACCATCGGTAATACCTCGATCAGCGGTTTGCGCGAGACATTCCTGCGGCGGAAAGGAAAGTTGCAATTAAAAGAGGATGGCATGTGGTATTTGACAGTCGAACCCGGCGTGTTTGATATGCTGCTGGATAGCTTGCCGTGGAGTTTTTCCGTCATCAAGCACAGCTGGATGGAGCGGGCGGTTCATGTTACCTGGCGCTAATCGGATCAGTCTTATAAGGGAAGCATAGTCAGCGATGGAAAGTAGTGCAAACGCAGCTGCGCTGGAAAAAGAAATAGCCTGGTTCAAAGCGGTGCTGGCGGCACGCTGTGACATTTATTTCTGCCGGGAAGGCGCGATTGAAGATATTCATCAGCTACCGCCGCCGGATATTGCTGAGGAGCAATCGGAATATGCGCAGCTGGTGCGGGAATACGCCATGGGATTCGATGAGCGCCTGGTGATCATTCTGGCGCTGCTGCCGCATATTCAGCCGCATGTGCTGGATACTTTTTTATTGAGCAACCAGGAGACCGCGCGGGGATTTACCGAATTTGGCGGATGGAAAGGCAAAGGACACAGCGGATTTTTACCCACCTGCGAGACGGCTGTTTTCATTCTGGCGGGAGACGATCTGGCAAAACGTTTTGACGTGATGCGCCTGTTCCAGCCTGATCATTATTTATCCAAACAGCAGATCATCAAGGTGGAACATATCGCCAGCGGTGAGCCCTTTTTGAGCGCCATGCTGATGATGACGGTCGAGTATTTGAACCGGTTGACGCTGGGGCGTCACGATAAACCCGATTACGGTATTCATTTCCCGGCAAAGCTGATCAGCACGTCGTTGACTTGGGATGATCTGGTGCTCGATCCGGAAGTGATGGATGAAATCGACAATATCAACACCTGGCTGCGGCATTCGCACACTATTTTGCAGCAATGGAATCTGGGCAGGAATATCAAGCCGGGTTACCGCGCGTTATTTTACGGCCCTCCCGGCACGGGAAAAACACTGACCGCGACTTTGATCGGATCGAGCATCGGCGTCGATGTGTACCGCATCGATCTGTCGATGGTGGTATCCAAATATATCGGCGAGACCGAAAAGAACCTGGCGAATGTGTTTGATCAAGCGGCTAACAAGAATTGGATTCTTTTCTTCGATGAAGCGGATGCGTTATTCGGTAAAAGAACGCAAACCAGCAGCTCGAATGACCGCTACGCGAACCAGGAGGTATCGTATTTATTGCAGCGCGTCGAGGATTATCCCGGTGTGGTGATTCTGGCGACCAATTTGAAAACCAACATCGATGAAGCCTTTGCCCGGCGTTTCCAGACCTCGGTGCATTTTGCGATGCCGGATGCCGAACAGCGCTTAAGATTGTGGCAAGGTATGTTTGCCAGCAGCCGCTTGCTGGCGGCGGATGCCGATTTGGCAAAGCTGGCGGAGAGCTATGAGCTTTCGGGCGGCGCTATTACCAATGCGGTGCGCTACGCCGCCATTCAGGCGATACGGATGAAGCGCGATGTGATTATTCAGGATGATCTGATCAAGGGCGTGATCAAAGAATTGCTAAAAGAAGGCCGGACACTGTGAGTATGCGATGAAAAAATATTTCCTTTACTGGATGGTATGCGTTCTTTTAAGCTGTTGCGTTTCCGCTGCGCTGGCAGTGGACGCGCAGTACGATCGCCTGCTCGATCAAGAAAAATTCAAACGGCTGGATAAACCCACCGTCACCCGCATACAGCGCAATCTGGCGTTGATTTATCAAGGCGACCGGGATTGGAACAAAGATGTTGCGCAGAGCCGGCGTCCGCTGACAGACGGGATGATGGGGCCGGTGACGCTGTACTGGCTGCAACGGTTTATTCACGATTTCAAGATAGAGCCTATTGGTCAATATGTGAATGAAACCAAGAACCGTCTGGAGCGTATCGCGTCTTTCACGAATATGTTTCCGGAAGAAGCGAAAGTGCTGGTCAGCGCGGATTTTGCGCTGTGGAATGACGATCAGCCGGAAGTGCAGAAGAATAGTTATTACAAGGTGCGGCGCAGCGGAACGGATCAAGCACTGCTCGATCTCGTGTACTTCTATCTACAGGTGTTTGATCCCCAGCCGGAAACGATAACGGTGAGTAAAAACCAGCCGATGATCAATTTCTATCAGCTGGCGGCGGAAGATTTCAAAATCCTGCAAGGCAAAGGTCAGATCTATGCGCAATTGTCCAAGCTGGTGAATAAGAAATTCGATAACGTAGCGGCTTTGCAAGCGTCCATCGCGGAAGCGCTTAAAGATTATCCCGATCTGGTGGATAAACTGACGCCGGTGATCCAACAATATTACCGCTATGCCGATGCCGTCATCAGTCAGAGCTTCCTCGATGTGCTGATGGGCGATGCGCTGTTTACCTCGCTCAACGGCGTTCTCGTTGCATTGCTGGATAAATCGATAAAAGGTGTCGCCTATCCCGATAAACATCTGTTCGAGCAGGCGGCAAAGTCGAAAATCCATGCCGGTATTGGCGCCTGCCAGGATGTGAATAAACAGAACGCCTATGTATCCGGGTTAAAAATC
>CP091134.1:2473056-2476587 GCA_021582535.1 Nitrosomonas sp. | reverse complement strand
CGCCGATCACTGCGTGAGACAATCCATGGCCGATATAACTCATGCCGCGCAGCACCACATAGACACCGATCAAGCCGCCCAATGCGCCGACCATGAGCGCGGCCAGCAAGCCACGGCGGAAAAAATCATAGTCGAACGGTTCGAGAATGTACTCTACCATTTGCTGTCATCGGCGAAGTTGAGCGGCGTGCTGTTGGCGATCAAGAGATGCCCCTGGTGCTTGACGATGACAATGTCGCCGCCGTATGTCCGCGTCAGAATTTCGTTGGTGAAAATCTCATTGGGGCGTCCTTGCGCGACCATGCCGCGATTGAAACAAATCACCCACGGCAAATGCGACGCTACGGCGTTCAGATCGTGCGTCGTCAGTACAATGGTGATACCTTCGGCGTTGATGTCGTTCAGCAAGTGCAATATTTCGTGTTGCGTTCTGATATCGACTCCCGAGGTAGGTTCGTCGAGTATCAGGATCTTAGGGTTGTTGATCAGCGCGCGCGCCAGAAATGCGCGTTGCCGCTGACCACCCGACAAATTGCCGACAGGATGCCGCAAGCAATCCAGAATGCCCAGTCTGTGCGCAATCGCCTGAATTTTACCGCGCTCTTTTTTACTCAGCCAAGGCCAGATGCGCCCGTTGGTATAAAGCCCCATCGTGATGACTTCTTCAACGGTTACCGGGAAATGCCAATCGGTATTGCCGAGCTGCGGCACATAACCGATCGTGTTCGATCTTATCCGGCTTACCGGCGCATCGTGCAACCGGATACTACCCGCAATCACCGGGTGCACGCCGAGCATGACCTTGAGCAGCGTGGTTTTACCGCAGGCGGTCGGCCCTACGATGCCGGTAAACCGGCCGGCGCCGATTTCCAGCGAGAGACCGGCGAAGAGGATATTCCGCTCATAACCGGCGGTAACATCGCTCAGTTTGACCGCGAGATTGGATGACATGCTAGAAACGGATATTGCCGGTATCGATCTTCGCCATGCAGTCCGGGTTGCCGCCCAGCGCTTCCGTCATGATTGCCATATTATTAGCCATCATACCGATGAAAGAGTGATGCGGCGGTGTGGGCAATTCGTCGTCGGAAAGCTGATCGACGAATTTGACGTTCGCTTCGCGCGCGATTTGCTCCATCACTTTACTGGGAAAAACTTCCGAACCGAAAATCGCGGGCACGCCGTTTTTTTTGATTTGCTTAATGATATTCATCACTTCCTGCGGTCCCGGTTCGGAAAAATCGGCAGGCTGCACGGCCGCAATCACGGTCATGCCGTAGCGCGGCGCAAAATACGCAAAAGAATCATGATAGGTGACCAGCTTGCGATTCTTTTCAGGAATTGTCTCGACACAGGCAAAGATCGCTTGATCCAATTTTTGCAGTTTACCAAGGTAAGTTGCTGCATTCACCTGATAAGCCACTTTATTGGTTGGATCCAAAGCGATAAGCTCTTCGCGAATAATTTCCGCATACCGCATCGCCAATTCAATATTGAGCCATACATGGGGGTTGGGATGACCGTGCTCGCGCGGAAAACTGAAGTCATACCGCCAATCTTCTTCTTTAAGCGCGCGGTTTCCCAGTTGCAGGATCGGCGTTGCCGTTTTCTTGACCTTCTCCGCTAGTTTTAATGTAGGCAATTCCAGATCGAGACCGTTCATGACGATCAGTTTCGCCGCTTGCAGCGTTTTTATGTCGGAAGGAATAGGTTCGAAAGTATGCGAATCGACACCATCGGGAACGATTCCCGTAACCCTGATATGCGTTCCGCCGATGTTTTGCACCATATTGGTGATCGGGGAAACCGTTGTCACAACATTCGGTTTTTCGCGACCGTCCGAGGCAAGCAACAAATGTTGAAAAAAGAGCGCCACTGCGCATAACAACCACGTTGCCGCGCCGTTCATGGGTATTTTCATAGCCGATTCTTCCTCATGTTAATTTCGATAGTGTATGAAAAAAGAATAATTTATCATAACATAGCGTCAGCAATCTCCTACTTGTACGTAAAAAAATTCAATTCAATGCTAAGGAAGCGCTGATTAATTCGGCGAACGAGATGAAGCGATAGGCGCACGGAACGCAGCGATCGAGACATATCAACAAGATAGGCGAGGGAGCGAGTACCGCGCAACGAATCGATTCGCTCGTACAGTCAATTAATCAGCGTTTCCCTAAGTAATAACATGGAAGAAGCAGCCAAACTTGTTGCATCATTGCGGTGGATATTTGCATGCTGCATGCTGTATTTATTAATCTGCTCGCAAACGACGGCCAACGCGGCCGGCGTACCGTCATTGAAGAAAATGACGGTACACGCCAATGCATGGGAATTGACCGGTAGTGCCGATTCCGCCAACGAAGGCACGGTGCTTAAGCAGCAACTTGATCCAAGCACCGTTTACCGTCCCGGCGAATTACTGGGGACTGTGCCGGACTTGGCGGTAACGCAGCATAGCAGCGAAGGCGAAGACAAAGCCAACCAGTATTTTTTGCGCGGCTTCAACCTCGATCATGATACGGATTTGCGGATTACCGTCGACGGCATGCTGGTCAACCAGCGCTCGCATGAACATGATCAAGGCTGGGCGGACACCAATTTCATCATTCCCGAATTGATCCGCAATATTCAGTACCTGAAAGGACCCTATTACACGGAACAAGCCGGAAAGGATACTACCATTAAACGCAAGATCCGGTTCGCTGACACTGCCTCGCAAGATATTATGCGCTCTGCCAAATCAGAGAAAAAACCCGGAATCGATAAAGTAAGCGAGGCATCTGTAGTCAAGCTAAAGGAGATAACAGTGCGAGGGAAAGAGCGCGCCACTCGTCTTGTTGGCGAAACACAATCCGCATCGCAAGGGTTTATTGGTCAAGAGCAAATCAAGAACCGTCCGCTTTTACGTGTTGGCGAAGTCGTCGAGTTTATTCCTGGAATGATTGCAACACAGCATAGTGGTGATGGCAAAGCCAATCAGTATTTCCTACGGGGATTCAATCTTGATCACGGTACCGATTTCGCCACCTTTGTGGATGGCGTCCCAATCAATCTGCCCAGCCACGCTCATGGACAGGGGTACATGGATCTCAACGGTCTCATCCCTGAATTGATAGATAATGTTCAATATGGGAAAGGTCCTTATTATGCAGATCAAGGGGATTTTTCTTCCGCGGGTCATGCCAAGATAACTACCTTCAATTCCCTTCCTCAAGGTTTCGCCAAATTCACAGGGGGATCATTTGGCTTTTACCGTGGTGTGGTAGCTCATTCAAACCGCATAGGAGATGGCCATCTACTCTATGCGGGCGATGTGAATGCTTATGATGGTCCCTGGGTATTGGCTCAGAATGCACTCAAGTTTAACGGCATGGTTAAATATAGCCTCGATCAAGGTAATTGGGGTATCAGCGTGGGCGTTAACGCGTACCATGCAGACTGGCGCGCAACCAATCAGATACCTCTATTTGCAGTGAATGAAGGTTTGATAAACCGCTTTGGAAACATCGATCCCACTGATAATGGAAA
>CP091134.1:2422911-2472956 GCA_021582535.1 Nitrosomonas sp. | reverse complement strand
CTGGAAATCGAAATCGACCGGTTTACCGTATTCGAGCACGACGGCATCATCCTCGGCTGCGCCGCGCTGTACCCCTTCCCCGAAGAACACGCGTGCGAACTCGCCTGTTTGGCGATCCACCCGGATTACCGCGATCAGGGACACGGCGAACGCCTGCTCAAGCACATTGAAAACAAAACCATCGCGCAAGGCATCCACAAACTGTTCGTGCTCACCACCCATGCCACGCATTGGTTCATCGAACACGGTTTTAATCCAGCCACACCGGCTGAATTACCGAAAACCAAACAGAATTTATATAACTACCAGCGCCGCTCGAAAGTGCTGATCAAGCATTTGTAATTTTTCCATACAAAATACGCCCCGGCTGTTTACTCGATGAAACGAACGTTTCATAATGCCGGTCTTTCCGCAAAAGGAAACTCTGACCTTGTCCTTCGACATGCTCAGCGCGAACGGCGATACGTGGTTCAGAGAATTTCCAATACTCTTTTACTGACTTGGAGCAAGGATACGAAATGGCAAGAATGGTGAAATGCATCAAACTGGGCCGTGAAGCTGAAGGCCTGGATTTTCAAACTTACCCCGGCGAACTGGGCAAGCGAATTTTTGAAAATGTTTCCAAGGAAGCCTGGAGTCAGTGGATCAAGCACCAAACCACGCTGGTCAACGAAAACCGCTTGAATCTCTCAGACGCCAAAGCACGGAAATATCTGGCGGAACAAATGGAAGCACATTTTTTTGGGGAAGGTGCGGAACAGGCGGCGGGGTATGTGCCACCTAAAAGCGAATCATAGTAACTGACGCATCACCATTATTACAAAACCTATCGTTATTTCTCAGAACACTTCGAAATATGATGTAGAGATATGTAGCATTTTCTCCAAGAGATAGACGATAAATTATGGTTAAGAACAACTCTTCGATACATTTAACCCGATCAAAATTTTAGATATTCCAATCTTTAGCAAGGAAAACTGCATCAATATTATTTGCTTGTAATAAATCAAAAAACAGCAAAGAGTGAACAGCACCACATATAAAAAGCACTGGCCACATATTGAATTCCTGAAGTTGCTCGAACCAATAGTGCTCACCGTCCCGCATCGATTTCTCGATTCGTTGTTGGATAATTGATTCGGTGGTTCCTTCTAAAAAAGCCATTGCGCGAATATCGTTCTCCTGAAAAATCGCAGCATTGCTCGTTTCTGACGGTCGGATCACAATGTCTGCGCGGTATCGCAAGTTCACACGCCATTATTTGAATGACTGACTCCTTTTTACCTTTTTCGTCTAGTGCTTCAGAATTATTTTCCTCGGCAAACGCGACTACCTTATAAGCTCGCGCTGTAGTCACAACAAAAGCAATAAATTGCTGATGCTGTGAATCGGAAAAATCCGGACTTTTTCACTGAAAACGATGATCAGTACCAAGAATTAGAGCGATACGACTCATAATGAGCGAAATTCAAGACTTATGAAAATGCTATCGAAGCTATTTGACTTGAATTCCATGATTGATAATGCAAACCGCACAATCAATCATGGGAATATTGAATACTACTGGACTTTGATTACTTAATTACCGCGTTCAACTCACCTTTAGCATAACGACTTGCCATACTTTCCAGGGAAATTGGTTTGATTTTTCCGGCCTGTCCGGCGCAGCCGAAGGCTTCGAAGCGTGCTTTACAAATGTCTTTGGCCGCTGCGGTCGCTTCCTTCAGGAATTTGCGCGGATCGAAATTGCTTTTGTCTTTTTCCAGGCTACGGCGGATCGCGCCGGTCATCGCCAGGCGGATATCCGTGTCGATATTGACTTTACGCACACCATACTTGATCCCTTGTTGAATTTCTTCGACCGGAACACCGTAGGTTTCTTTGATGTCGCCGCCGAATTGACGGATGATTTCCAGCCATTCTTGCGGTACTGAGCTGGAGCCGTGCATGACCAAATGCGTGTTGGGGATACGTGCATGGATTTCCTTGATGCGTTGGATCGCCAGAATATCGCCGGTAGGTTTGCGGGTAAATTTGTACGCGCCGTGCGAGGTTCCGATAGCAATCGCCAAGGCATCCACGCCGGTTTTGCGCACAAAGTCGGCGGCTTCTTCCGGATCGGTCAGCAGCTGATCGTGTGATAACACGCCTTCCGCGCCGTGACCGTCTTCGGCTTCACCCATGCCGGATTCCAGAGATCCCAGGCAACCCAGTTCGCCTTCTACCGATACGCCAACGGAGTGCGCGATGTTAACGACATCGGCTGTGACATTAACGTTGTATTCGTACGAAGACGGTGTTTTGGCGTCTGCTTGCAACGAGCCATCCATCATGACGCTTGAGAAACCGCTACGGATCGCGTTAACGCAAACGGAAGGAGAAGCACCATGATCCTGATGCATCACAATCGGGATATGCGGATAGGATTCAACGGCGGCTTCAATCAAATGACGCAAAAATGCTTCACCGGCATATTTTCTCGCACCGGCGGAACCTTGCATGATGACCGGGCTGTTGCATTCGTCCGCTGCTTGCATGATCGCCTGGATCTGTTCCAGGTTGTTGACGTTAAAAGCGGGCAAGCCGTAACCGTTTTCCGCTGCATGATCGAGTAGTTGTCTTAATGATACGAGTGCCATTTAGATCTCCTTAATAATTATCTTAATAAAATTGCATACCAGTATAAGTCATTATTCTTAATAAATACCTTTTGATTCTTTCCACTGCCGTTCGCGCTGCTCCAATGCCAGATTCGCATTCGCAGACAGTTTATTTTGCATCAATACCTTGTCTTGTTTTCCATTCGCCGACTCTGATGATTTTCATCGTATTGGTGCCACCGGTTTTACCCACCGGCTCGCCGATCGTCATCACCATGATATCACCGCTGCGCACCACGCCGCGATTGAGTAATTCCTGTTCGGCCAGATTCAGAATTTCTTCCGGATCGTTCAATCCTGCGCCGAATTCCACCGGATATACACCTCTGAACAACGTTACCCTTCTGCGCGTTTCTTCATTCGGGCTCAACGCAAAAATAGGCACCTTGGAACTTCTGCGCGACATCAGCAAGGCGGTCACGCCGCTTTGCGTCAGTGCGGCAATAGCGCGAATCTGCAAGCCGCTGGCAGTGTACATGGTGGCGCGGGCAATGGCTTCTTCGATGGTCGCCGGATTGATATTCTGCATCCGCCGGTCGGTGTTGACCAGATATTCCTTTTCCGCTTCCAGGCAAACTCTGGCCATCGCTTCGACCGCTTCCACCGGATATTCACCGGCGGCGGATTCCGCCGACAGCATGACCGCATCGGTGCCATCCAGCACCGCATTGGCCACGTCCGACACTTCCGCACGGGTTGGAATCGGATTGGTAATCATCGATTCCATCATTTGCGTAGCGGTGACAACGGTTTTATTGTTGGCGCGCGCGGAGCGGATCATTCGTTTTTGCAACGCCGGGACGGCGGCATCGCCGACTTCAACCGCCAGATCACCGCGCGCCACCATAATGGCATCCGATGCTTCGAGAATATCGTCCAAAGCAAGAATGGCCTCGGAGCGTTCGATCTTGGCCATGATCATGCCTCTGCCACCCGCCTCGTGAAACAGTGCACGTGCTTGGCGGATATCGTCGCCTGAGCGGACAAACGATACGGCCAAGTAATCCGCGCCCAGTTCGGCTGCTGTTTTGATATCTTCCAGATCCTTGCTGGTCAGCGCTGGCGCACCGAGTCCGCCGCCTTTACGGTTAATGCCTTTATTGTTCGACAGTATGCCGCCCTGCTCGACCACGCAGAACACCTGATGACCTTTCACATGCGATACGCCCAATACAATGCGGCCATCATCCAGCATCAGCGTAGCGCCGGTTTCCAGATCGTTCGGTAATTCCTTATAATCCAGACCGACTCTTTCCTGATTGCCTAATTCACAATTGGCATCCAGAATGAATTGATCGCCGACTTCGAGCCTGATCTTGCCGTGCTCGAATCTGCCGACGCGTATTTTCGGCCCTTGCAGATCGGCCAGTACGCCGACTGTAAGACCCGCAGCTCGCGCCAGCGACCGTGTCATTTCGGCGAATTCGATATGCTGTTCGCGCGTGCCATGCGAAAAATTGATCCGGACAACATCAACACCGGCCCGGATTAAACGATCCAAGATTTTTGGATTGTTACAGGCGGGACCCAGGGTCGCTACAATTTTTGTTCTACGGATCATGATTTTTCTGATTGATTATTTGGCACGCGTCTCCAATATTTCTACTGCCGGGAGTTTTTTACCTTCCAGGAACTCCAGGAATGCCCCGCCTGCGGTTGAAATATAGGAAACTTTGTCGTAAATATCATACTTTTGAATAGCTGCAATGGTATCACCGCCGCCTGCCAACGTGAAAGCCTTCGTTTCCGCGATCGCACGGGCGATTTTTTCGGTTCCGGCGCCGAATTGATCAAACTCAAATACGCCCACCGGGCCGTTCCATACCACCGTGCCGGCTTTCATGATGATATCCACCAATTCCTGCGCACTTTTCGGGCCGATATCAAAAATCATGTCATCGTCCGCCACAGCGCCAGCATCTTTCAATACCGCAGGTTCATTGGCATCGAATTTTTTGCCGGTCACTACGTCGATCGCAATCGGAATCGAAGCATTACGTTTTGCCATTTTATCCATCAAGGCCTTGGCTGTTGGAACCAAATCATCTTCACACAACGATTTGCCGACATTTTTACCGGTCGCTTTCAGGAAGGTATTGGCAATCCCGCCACCGACCACCAATTGATCCACTTTTTCGGACAATGACTCCAGCACGGTCAGCTTGGTGGAAACTTTCGAGCCGCCGACAATCGCCACCATCGGACGCGCCGGACTCAACAGCGCTTTGGTCAATGCATCCAATTCTTCTGTCAGCAGGATACCGGCGCAAGCCACCGGCGCATATTTAGCGATACCGTGGGTTGAAGCTTCCGCGCGATGCGCGGTGCCGAATGCATCCATGACAAAGACATCGCACAGTTTTGCGTATTTTTGCGCAGTTTCTTCGACATTTTTCTTTTCGCCCTTATTGATGCGGCAGTTTTCCAGCACGACCAATTCTCCAGCTGCAACATCAAATCCGCCATCAACCCAGTCCTTGATTAAACGCACTGGTTTTCCCAGACGGCCGGCAATATTATCAGCTACCGGTTTCAGAGAATTCTCTTCAGTCCACACGCCTTCTTCAGGGCGGCCCAAGTGCGAGGTCACCATGACCTTCGCGCCTTGTTTGATGCAGTGATTAATGGTCGCCATCGAGGCGGTAATGCGTGCATCCGAGGTCACTTTTCCATCTTTTACAGGGACATTCAGATCAGCGCGAATAAATACACGTTTACCTTTAAGGTCAAGGTCAACTAGTTTAATAACGGACACGATAAGCTCCAGAATTGTCTTTGACAAAATATAAAGGATAGCAGCGCTACCCTTTATGTCTTAATAAATTAACTATTTAATCAGATAGCAATCAGGATACTCTATTTTGATTGCTATCTGAGCATACAAAACTACTTGGCGACAGTACGCACCATCTCCAGTACTTTGGTGGAATAACCCCATTCATTGTCGTACCACGCAACCACTTTGACGAAGCTTTTATCCAACGCCATACCTGCTTCGGCGTCGAAAATGGAGGTGCAGCTTTCACCGCGGAAGTCGGTGGATACCACTTTTTGATCGGTATAGCCGAGCACGCCTTTCATGGCACCTTCGGAAGCTTCTTTCATCGCTTTGCAAATTTCGTCGTAGGTCGCTTCTTTTTCCAGCTCACAGGTCAAATCAACCACTGATACATCCGATGTCGGAACACGGAAAGCCATATCGGTCAGTTTTTTGTTCAGTTGCGGAATCACAACGCCCACTGCTTTAGCAGCGCCGGTTGAGGAAGGGATGATATTTTCCAGAATACCGCGGCCACCGCGCCAGTCTTTATTGGATGGGCCATCGACGGTTTTTTGCGTTGCGGTTGCGGCATGCACGGTAGTCATCAGACCACGTTTGATGCCCCATTTATCGTTCAATACTTTGGCGATCGGCGCAAGGCAGTTGGTGGTGCAGGAAGCATTGGAAATAATGCTTTCGCCTTTGTAGGATTTGTCATTCACGCCATACACAAACATCGGTGTATCGTCTTTGGATGGTGCGGACATGATGACTTTCTTGGCGCCAGCCGCTAAATGTTTTTCACAGGTTTCCTTAGTCAGAAAGAGACCTGTCGATTCAACCACAACTTCCGCGCCGACTTCATTCCATTTCAGCTCAGCCGGATCTTTAACGGCTGTTAACCGGATTCTTTTTCCATTGACCACCAGTGTATTTCCATCAATCGCAATGTCACCCTGGAAGCGGCCGTGCACTGAGTCATGCTTTAACATATACGCCAGATAATCCGGTTCCAGCAAATCGTTAATGGCAACGATTTCGATATCTGAGAAATTCTGCACGGCTGAGCGGAAAACCATACGCCCGATACGACCAAACCCATTAATACCAACCTTAATTGTCATACTAAAACTCCTTGAATAAGAAACTTGTTGCTTGCAGGCGGATAAAAATCACCGCCCCTCTGCTTTAATCATATATTCGGATCAGAGAATGCCTTTCACTGTTTTAACAACATTCTCGATAGTAAAGCCAAAATGCTTGAATAACACATCCGCAGGCGCTGATTCACCGAAGGTATCCATACCGACTACCGCGCCATCCAGCCCGACATACTTACGCCAGAAATCAGTTACCCCGGCTTCTACCGCGACGCGTTTGACGCCCTTCAGCAAGACACTGTCCTTGTAAGATGGTTCCTGACGGTCAAATACATTGGTGCATGGCATGGAAACCACGCGCACATGAATGCCTTCTTCCGCCAGCGCTTTTTGCGCATTCATGGCCAGCCCCACTTCTGAGCCTGTCGCGATCAAAATTGCTTGCGGCTTGCCATTACCGGCTTCGGATAATATATAACCGCCTTTATCGATCAGCTTGATGGTCGCGGCATCGCGTTTCTGGAACGGCAGATTCTGACGGCTGAATATCAATGTCGACGGACCGTTTCTGCGTTCGATGGCACGCGCCCATGACACGGTCGATTCCACCGTATCGCAAGGACGCCATACATCCATGTTAGGGATTAAACGCAAGGTTGCGGTTTGTTCTACCGGCTGATGCGTCGGACCATCTTCACCCAGACCAATGGAGTCGTGCGTGAAGACAAAAATATTGCGGATCTTCATTAACGCCGCCATGCGCAATGCATTACGCGCATATTCGGAGAACATCAGGAAAGTGGCGCCGTAAGGAATCAAGCCGCCATGCAACGACAAGCCATTCATCATGGCACTCATGCCGAATTCGCGCACACCGTAATACACGTAGTTACCGCCGTTTTGTTTGCTGATCCCCTTGGAGCCTGACCACAAGGTCAGATTGGAACCGGCCAAGTCGGCAGAACCGCCGATTAATTCAGGCAAAACAGGAGCCAAACCTTCAATCGCATTTTGCGAAGCTTTACGGCTGGCGATAGTTTCCGCTTTTGCGTTGACTTGATTGATCACACCATCGACATGACTGCGCCAGTTAGCAGGCAATTCTCCTGCAGTGCGGCGATTGAATTCGGCCGCTTCAGCAGGATATTTTTCCGCGTATTCGGCAAATTTCTGATTCCATTCCGTTTCCAGCGCTTGCCCTTTCGCTCTTGCATCCCAGGCGCTGTATACTTCTTGCGGAATCTCAAAAGGCGAATGATGCCAGCCGATGTGCGGACGGGCAGCGGCGATTTCCGCGTCACCCAATGCGGCGCCGTGTACCGAATGGGTATTGGCCATATTGGGTGATCCCAATCCGATAACCGTTTTGCAGCAGATCATTGTTGGCTTGTCATTGACTTTTTTAGCGGCTTCAATCGCTGCTTCAATAGCCACCGGATCGTGCCCGTTAACGTTAGGCACTACATGCCAGCCATAAGACTCAAACCGTTTCGGCGTGTCATCGGTAAACCAGCCTTCCACATGACCATCGATGGAAATGCCATTATCATCGTAGAAACAAATCAGTTTTCCCAAACCTAAAGTGCCCGCCAAGGAACAAGCTTCGTGCGAAATACCTTCCATCAGACAGCCATCGCCCAGAAAAACGTAAGTATGATGATCGACAATGTTATAACCGGGACGGTTAAATTCAGCGGCGAGTATTTTTTCCGCCAGCGCCATGCCCACGGCGTTGGTAATGCCCTGACCCAATGGGCCGGTTGTGGTTTCAACACCCGGTGTGTAGCCATATTCCGGATGGCCGGGTGTCTTGGAATGAAATTGCCGGAATTTCTTAATCTCTTCCATCGGCAGATCGTAGCCCGTCAGATGCAATAAAGCATAAATCAGCATCGATCCATGCCCGTTGGAAAGAATAAACCGGTCACGATCAACCCACCCCGGATTGCCAGGATTATGACGCAGATGATGAATCCACAGCACTTCAGCGATTTCCGCCATTCCCATCGGCATACCGGGGTGACCGGAATTGGCTTTTTGCACAGCATCCATCGCCAATGCACGAATTGCGCTGGTTAAATCCTTAAACACCGGCGCGTCAAAATCCTTGAATGTCCCCATTAACACTAACTCCCTAATATTTTAAACGAATAGAAAAGATCGAACTGTGCGCCAATTGAATAGGAACACATCGTATCGGCAAATAAATAAATGCGATATTATCCCCTAAGATAGAGGATACGACAACTAGAGACCTTCATTTTTTGCGCCTAAAACCAATCCGGTAGCAGCGGAATTTCTTTAAAAAATCAGTTGCCCCGCAGTTTAATTCCCAATAATTTTATTTTGCGGTACAGGTGAGTCCGCTCTAATCCAGCGCGTTCCGCGACTCGCGTCATGTTGCCATTTTCTTGGTCGATTAATCTCTCAAAGTAAGTTTTTTCAAACAAATCGCGCGCTTCGCGCAGGGAAAGATCGAGAGGAATCTCCGGTGAAACTGATGACGCGGCCGATTCCGGGAAAACCATCGCCTGCTGCACGGCTTCGACCGAAATCTCATCAGACGTGCAAGTCAGCGCCAGCGAATGCACCACGCCGGTTAACTGCGTCAGATTGCCGGGCCAGTCGTAATTGCGCAGGCAATTTAACGCTGCGGTACTGAATTGTAACGTGGACGAAGCCTCTCCCGATTCAACGAAACGCGACAAAATTTGACCGGCCAGCTCGGGAATGTCCTCCCGGTGCGCCCGCAATGCCGGAATGCCGATGCTGAGACTGCTCAAGATTTCGTACAGCTTGGGATGATAAGCGCCTTGCGCGGTCAACTCCGCCAACGGTTGCGATGTGGCACAAACCAGCCGGACGTTATACTTCTCCAGCTTACTCAGCAATAACAGCAAGCCTTTCTGCGCCAGTTTACTGATCTCACCGACATCCTTAAGAAATAACAACCCGTCACGTGCAAGCTCCAGCAAATCCAGCGGGGATTCGGCCAATCCTGTCAACGTCTCGGGTTCCACCCACGGTGTGCCCGGACGATGCATAAAACGTGCGCAGATTTCCGCACCCGCGCCCGGTTCACCCATCAGCAGCACAGGTGTTTTCAAGTTCACCACTTGTTCCAGCCTTTTTCTCAGATCAAGAATCAAAGCACCCTTACCCAGACTGGCCAGTGACAGCGCCGATTGCTGCTTATTCTGCGCACCGCGCAAAGCCTTGCTGACCGTGCTCAACAGCTTCTGCAACGGTATCGGCTTTTCCAGATAACCGAATGCGCCAATGCGGGTGGCTTCCACCGCCGTATCAATCGTGCCATGTCCGGACATCATGATCACCGGCATCGTCAGCAAGCCGTTGCTCGCCCACTCTTTCAGCAGCGTAATACCATCGGTATCGGGCATCCAGATATCCAGCAGCACCAGATCGGGGCGCGTTTGCGCGCGCCAGACCCGGGCCTGCTCGGCATTTTCGGCCAACGCCACGCGATATCCTTCATCCCGCAAAATTTCAGACAGCAATTCGCGGATGCCAATTTCGTCATCAACAACCAGTATTGTATTGTTCGTTATCATTGAGTGTTATCTCCACTACTGAAATCTAATCAGCTTAGCTACAACTGTCAAATTTCACGGTCATCTATGGATTCCAAGTTTTTTGATTGACGGATATCTTGCCAGGAAAGATTTTATTCATCCTTGCTGTATCACCGGTTGTTCCCTAAGAGAAACGCTGATAATTGACTATACGAGCGAATCACTTCGTTGCGCGCTACTCGCTCCCTCGCCTATCTTATGGATATGTCCTGGTTGCTGTGTTCCGTGCGCCTCGTGCTTCATCTCGTCCGCCGAATTAATCAGCGTTTCCCTAATGAACCGCCAGCCGGTTATCGTTGGTGGATGCGCTTTTCTCCACCGCTGGCAGGATAATTGAAATTTGCGCGCCCTGCGGTTTAATATTTTCGATATGGATAATCCCTTCATGTTCTTCAACAATTTTCTTCACAATCGGCAATCCCAATCCGGTTCCCTTGGCCTTGGTGGTGACATAAGGCTCAAAAACCCGGGCTCTGATTTCATCCGAAAAACCGCAGCCGTTATCACGCACACTGAGTTGCACCCCGCCATGCACTTTTCCGGTTTTTACCTCGATCACGGGATGCGGCGTATCAATCAGCGCGTCTTGCGCATTTTGCAGCAAATTGTGCAACACTTGGCGCAATTGCGCCGAATCGCCTTTGATCAGCGGCAAATCGCCCGCCAATAGCTGCTGGATTTGCACATGCTTGCTATTCTCAGCCGCCATATTCGCGGTCTCATAAAGCGACAATACCTCGCGCACCAGCCGGTTAAAATCGAGTTGATGCAATTGCAGCTCAGGCACGCGCGCATACTGATTAAATTCATTCACCATCCGTTTCAGGGCTTCCACCTGATTAACAATGGTTTCAGTAGAACGCCGCAATATCTTGGCATCTTCTTCATTGAGTTTATTGATTAATTTATGCTGCACGCGCTCGGCGGACAGTTGAATCGGTGTCAGCGGATTTTTAATTTCATGCGCCAGCCGGCGTGCAACCTCACCCCAGGCAACCGCGCGCTGCACTTGCAATAGATTGGTGATGTCATCAAAAACCACCACACCGCCACCGCCCGATATCTTGGGCAAGCGTGTCCCTCGCAGCAACAAGACCTGATTACGGCCATCTTCCGAACGCGTCAATTGGCGCTGCCAAACGCCGCTTTCCCCGGAATTAAATCCCGCTTTGATCTCGGCAATCAAGGTATCCAGTTGCGGTTGATTGCTCACACAACCTTCGATAATCGAACCGTCCAGGCTGATCAGCGGGATTTGCAGGATCTGCTCGGCACTGCGATTGGCCTTGGATAATACCAATTGATCATCGAATACCAACACGCCCGATGACAAATTCGCCAGGATACTTTCCAAGTGCGCGCGCGCACTCTCGACCGCCTGCTGATTATGCAGCGCCGCCGCGCGCGCTTCCTCCAATTGTTGCGTCATCAAATTGAAGGACTCCGTCAACACACCCAATTCGTCGCTACTTTGCACCAGATGTCTGCGGCTGTAGTCGCCTTGCGCAATCGCCCGCGTGCCTTCCGCCAGCATGCCCAGCGGAGCGCTCAGTTTCTCACTGAGCAATGAAGCCGTCGCCAATGCCGAAAACAACGATAACAACAAAGCCAGCGTCAAGGTGACGCTATACAGCCGGGTCAATCCGTGACGCGACAAGGAAAGTTCCTGGTAATCCTGATAACCGGCCTGCACCCGTTCGGCGTCTTTTGCCAATTGCAGCGGAACCGGCTGCAGCAGTTGAAGCATCCGGATATCCTCTTTCAAACTCAGCACATTAACCGGAGCGACCACGCGCAAATACAAACCTTTACCGGTAATCGACTCAATCGCGCCATACGCTTTCTGCATCCGGATATAGCGCATGACGACTGCATTCGGCATTCCGGGAAATAACGCCAGATTACTCTCGCTGGAAAAAGCGATGACTTTGCCATCCTGGTTAAACAAAGTCGCTTCTTCCACCTGCGATTGCAGCAGTAATTCATTCAGCACCAATAAAGGTGGATTAGCCGGATCGGACAATACTAACGCCGTTGCCTGCGCTTTGCGCTGCAATTCCTCCAGCAGATTATCCAGCATGGTATGGCCCAGATTCAAGCCGCCTTCCAGAGCGCGATCCACTTTCACGTCAAACCAGGACTCGATACTCTTTTCAAGAAACTGAACCGATACGGCATACACCAAAACACCGGGAAGTGTCGCCATCATGGAAAAAACCAGCATCAGCCGTAACGCCAGCCGGGACCCGAAAACACCTGATTTGAGGCGGCGTCTGAACCGCCACAGCAGAAATCCCAGGATCGCCATGAAAAAGATCACAAAAGCGATATTGATGCCCAGCAATAAGCGGTACTTCCGTTCAAAAAACTCGGTATTGGCGCCTGCGGTAGCCAGCAGAAAGAGCATCACAGCCCCCACACCGGCGCCCACAATGACCACGTATTTCATCAATGACCTTTAATCTGTAACGGTTCCCCGGGTGTCGGCAGTTTCATGTGCCATTCCAGTTTATCCGAACTCAAATTCCACTGGCTGGAACCCAATGTTTCAACCTGGAACGGCTTTGGCATCCGCGTCAGATCGAGCCAGACTCGCAACGACGCCACATAATCGGCGTCCGGCTTTAATTCAGTTTTAGCCGTCAAGGGCAGATCGCGTATCCGCCCCAATGCCTGCAATGCTTCGTTTAACGAAGAATAGCTTTGTGAAAACACCGGATGATTCAGGTGATATTGCCGTGTTAGCGCATAATAGCGCAAGCCGACCACAAACTTACTGCGCGCCACTTCCTCATTGAGCTTATACCAGCGCGCATCCAGCAAGCCGAATTTAGTGACGAAATACAGCACGATGCCTTTCTCCAGCGTCTGTTCCAGAGTCTCGTTCAGCGTAATCTCGGAATCCATGCTGATGGTATAACCTTGCTCGGTTGCCGCCAGACTGACGGATTTTATCCGGATACCTTCCGCCCGCACAACGGACATTGGCGATAACAAAATCAGCAACAAAAGTACAAGATTGAGGGAGGGCCGCTTTATTCGGCGCACTTGCGGATCAGGCTTTTTGCAGTAAGGTATAGAAGAAGCCATCATGTCGAATATCGGGTAACAGTTGTCCATCCGCCATTGCCGCTGCGGAAAGCGGTAGTAAGCTTGCATTGGGTTGATAGTTAAGGAATTTTTCAATCTGCATGGTATTTTCTTCAGCGAAAACTGAACAAGTCACATACAGCAACTTACCACCCTTGCTCAAAATTTTCCACAAGGCATGCAAAATTGCTTGTTGAATTTCTGCAAATTTGACCAGATCGCTTTCACGCCGCAACCATTTGATATCCGGATGCCGGCAAACCACTCCGGATGCCGAGCAAGGCACATCCGCCAGAATACGGTCATAGCAGCGGCCATCCCACCAGGCATCGGGATCCGACGCATCGCCGCACACCACCTTTTCCGCCGTCATACTCAAACGCTGCAAATTCTGTTGCACCTGGGCCAATCTTGCCGCTTCATTATCCAGTATCGTCAATGCAACATCGGCCAATTCCAGCACATGCGTGCTTTTCCCTCCCGGAGCCGCGCACGCATCCAATACCCGCATGCCATCATGCACATCCAGAAACGGTGCGGCAAGCTGCGCTCCGGCATCTTGCACAGTCACCAGTCCGGCGCTGAAACCGGGCAGATGCTCCACCGCAACCGGCTGATTCAGTTGCAGTGCGCCGGACCCGAGTAATTCCGCTGGCATCGCTTGTTCCGTCAATAAATCACAATAAGCCGCCACGCTGATTTTACGTTGATTCACCCGTAACGTCATCGGAGGGCGTTTGTTACCGGCTTGCAGTATCGTGTGGAATTTTTCCGGATATTGCTGGCGCAACTTGTCAATCCACCACTGCGGATATGAGTAAAGTCCGTCCTCATGGGCGGCCGCCTGTTGCAACAAGCGCTCACGTTGGCGGATAAAATTACGCAAAACGGCATTCACCAGTCCTTGCATCCCTTGACCATGCGCCAAGGAGCGCGAAGCAGATACGGCTTGATCCACTACCGTATGCGGGGATGCCTTACTGTACTGCAATTGATACAGGCTCACGAGCAGCAGCTGCTGCAAGCTTTTATCGCGTAACGGTTTTTTCAGTAACAACGCGAGAATCGCTTGTAATTGACCGTAAAAACGCAGGACACCATAACTTAAATCCTGAATGGCGCCTTTTTGTTGTTTCGATAACATGGGATCGGCACGCCAGACATCCTGCAGCACGCCGGTCAGGCTTGATCCCGCCAGCACTTTACCGATCGCGGAAGCTGCCGCCAGCTGTGCCTTAATCATGCGATGCCGCAGGCTGATGCGTTGTCATAAAACACTCGCCCGGTTCTATCGGATTGCCGGCAAGAAAATCCGCCGCGCTCATTTTTTTGCCGCCGGGTTTCTGCACCATTGCGATCCGTAACAAACCCGAGCCGCAGGCGACCGTGATACCCGCACGATCCACTGCAACGATTTCTCCCGGCTTTCCTGCATTTCCGTCCAGCGCTTCAGCTTGCCAGATCTTCAGCGCCATATCCCGGAAATGCGCATAGGCGCCCGGACTCGGATTGAATGTCCGCACCATCCGGTCTAGCTGCTGCGCGCTGTGCCGCCAATCAATTTCCGCCTCGGCTTTGGTTATCTTGGCTGCATAGCAGGCTTGCGCCGCATCTTGCAGCACGGGAACCAGTTTTTTCTGAGATAGCAGCGTCAGCGCTTCAACGATGCTGCGCGCGCCGCACATACTTAATTTATCGTGCAGTGATTGCATGGTATCGTCCGGCGTGATTGCCACGCGATGGATTAACAAAATGGCACCGGTATCCAATCCGGCATCCATCTGCATGATGGTGATACCGGTCTCACAATCGCCCGCCAGAATGGCGCGTTGAATCGGCGCGGCGCCCCGCCAGCGCGGCAAGAGCGAAGCATGAATATTCAAGCATCCCAGGCGGGGAATATCCAGCACCGCTTGCGGCAAAATCAATCCATACGCCGCCACAACCATCACATCCGCGTGCAATGCCTGCAATTGCTGTTGCATATCGGCAGTTTTCAGGGTCAAGGGCTGCAATAATGCCAGATGATGCTGTTCGGCCAGCAATTTAACGGCACTGGCGGCGGCTTTCATTCCTCTGCCCGCAGGGCGGTCCGGCTGGGTCAACACCATGACGACCTCATGTCCCGCCTGAATCAGCGCATCCAGTGCCGTCGCAGCAAAGACAGGGGTTCCAGCAAATATGATTTTCATGCTAGCGCATCGATTACTTGTTAATTGGGATAGCGGGATTCAATCGTACCAATGAATCGGATTATTTATTCAGAAGATCCGGATGCAGCGCACAGCGTTATCTTATGTCAACATGCGTCCTGCTACATGGTACTGCGCTGTTTTTTCTTTAATTTGGCCAACGTGCGCGATTGCTTGAGCTTTGACCAGTATTCCACAAACACTTTTCCCGCCAAGTGATCCATTTCGTGTTGAATACATACTGCCAATAATCCATCGGCATCCAGGACAAAGAATTCGCCTTGTGCATTCAAAGCTTTCACGGTGACGGATTCGGCGCGCCGCACTTTCCCATAGATGCCGGGTACTGACAAACAACCTTCCTCATAATCCGATAGCCCGTTACTGGCGATAATTTCCGGATTGATCAACACGAGCAATTCATCGCGCGCTTCCGAAGTATCGATCACAATGATGCGCTCGTGCACATCCACCTGGGTTGCAGCCAGCCCGATACCGGGCGCAGCGTACATCGTTTCAGTCATATCGCTTATCAGCGAACGGATTTCATCCGTGACTTGCGCTACGGGAATCGCTACAGTATGTAGCCTTTCATCCGGATATTGTAGTATTTTTAGAATAGCCATGAAAAAAATGTGTAGTTTAATAAACCCAATTCCGCATTTAGACCGTATCATTAACCAATCATTCTGTATGCGTTATCACTGCCTGTGAGATCATCCATGCGAAAGCTTATTATAACTATGATTTTATTTCTGGGCCTGCTTTCCGTCACGTCAGCAAAGTCTCAAGAGATCGAATTGCGGAGTGACACGCCCGATCATCATGTGGTCGTACCGGGCGATACGCTATGGGGAATTGCTTCCCGGTTTCTGAAAGATCCTTGGCGCTGGCCGGAAATCTGGGGGCTCAATCGCGCGCAGGTAAAAAATCCGCACAAGATTTACCCCGGCGACGTTGTCATACTGGAAAAATCACGGCACGGAATCCGCTTACGCCTTTCGGAGGACGATGAATACGGTGTAAAAACCGTCAAATTATCACCGAAAATCCGCACAGAGCAGTCAGGCACTTCGGCAATCCCCAGCATCCCGGCAGCGGCGATCGAACCTTTCCTGAGCCAGCCGCTGGTCATCGAAAAAGACGGTCTCGACAATGCGCCGTATATATTGGATTCGAGCGAAGGCCGGGTCGCTTTGAGCACGGGCAATATCGCTTATGTCAGCGAACTGCCTAAAGACAAGGGCTCGGCATGGCAAATTTTCCGTCCCGGCAAAGCGCTGAAGGATCCGGATCAAAAAGGCGCCGTTCTCGGTTTTGAAGCGACTTACCTGGGCAATGCCAAAGTGAATGCTTTCTCGGATGTCAGCACGGTCATCATCACACACGCTTCGGAAGAGATTCTGAAAGGCGACCGTTTGGTTCCGGCGCCCGATACTATCTTCAACAATTACGCCCCGCATGCGCCGGATTTTTCGCTCAAGGGCAGGATTATCTCGGTTTATGGCGGTGTCACCGAGATTGGCAGGGGCGACATCGTCACACTCAATAAAGGCGGGTTGGATGGCCTGGAAATGGGCCATGTTCTGGCAATCTACCGCAGAAGCCAAGCCAAGTCGCTCAAAGGGCAAATGGTGCAATTACCTGACGAACGAACCGGATTGGTATTCATCTTCCGCGTCTTTGAGAAAATATCCTATGCACTGGTCGTACAAAGCACGCAAGCCATCAAAGTATTGGACGCTGTCAAAACGCCCTGAAATTAACGCGTATCGTCATGAAACATGCACCGGATCTTGAAGCATGGCTGAGTCTTAATCTGATCGACGGCTTGGGGGGCGAGTCCATCCGCGGACTTCTGATCGCCTTTGGCAATCCCGCGGCCATCCTGTCAGCGCATATTAGCGCCTTGGAGCGCATCGTAAAAAAACCCATCGCGCAACGCATCTCGCAAGGCGCCGATCCACATAAAATCACCGCCGTATTCCGCTGGCTGGAAGATCCGGTCAACGCGGTCATCACTTTGGCCGATTCCGATTACCCGGCGCAGTTACTCAATATTGACGCCCCGCCCCCGCTGCTGTATTTCAAAGGCCAACGAGAACTGTTACAGCATTCGGCACTGGCCGTGGTCGGCAGCCGCAATGCCACGCCACAAGGTTTATCGAATGCGGAAGCCTTTTCCGAAGCCGCCAGCAACGCCGGATTATGCATCATCAGCGGTATGGCACTGGGTATCGATACCGCCGCGCACCACGGCGGTTTGCGCGGCTTAGCCTCCAGTATCGCCGTTGTCGGCACCGGCTTGGATATCGTTTATCCGGCGAAGAATCACCCGCTTGCGCACAAGCTGGCCAAAGAAGGCGCGTTAATCTCCGAATTTCCACTGGGTACCCCTGCCATCGGCAGGAACTTTCCGCGCAGAAATCGTATCATCAGCGGTATGAGCCACGGCTGCCTGGTGGTGGAAGCGGCATTACAGAGCGGGTCATTGATCACAGCCCGGCAAGCATTGGAGCAAGGACGCGAAGTCATGGCAATTCCGGGTTCGATACATTCACCCCTGTCAAAAGGCTGTCATGCATTGATTAAACAAGGCGCCAAATTGGTTGAAAATACCCAGGATATCTTGGATGAATTGAATTATTTACCCTTAACCCGGCATGAGAATAGCGCCGCAAAAAAAGAATTTTCCGCCACACAGCCAGCCGAAAATACGGTATTACTCAAACACCTAGGTTATGATGTCGTTGATATTGATACGCTCTGTTCGCGCAGCGGCTTGACGGCTGAGATTGTATCAGCCATGCTATTAACGCTCGAGCTTGACGGTCAGATCAGCAGTTTGCCGGGAGGATGTTACCAGCGGATTCAATCGATGTGATGGCATTAACCGGAAGCACTGATCTGTAAACATACTCGCTTTTTTAGACACAATTATGTTCGATATACTCGTTTATTTATTTGAAAATTTCTTTGACTCGGGCAGTTATCCGGATTCCGCGACACTGACGCGCAAACTGACCATGGCCGGATTCGCCGACGAGGATATTCATGAGACCCTGAACTGGCTCTCGGAACTCGAACGCCATGATATTGGCAATTATCCTGCCAGTTTCGCCGAAAACGATTCTTTCCGCTGCTATACTGAATATGAGATGGAAAGAATCGACACCGAAGGACGGGGATTCATTTTCTTCCTGGAACAAGCCCGCATCATTAACCCATTACAGCGGGAATTGTTAATCGACCGTGTATTGGCCATGGATGAAAATTCCTCCAGTCTGGAAAAAATAAAACTGATTGTTTTAACCGAACTATGGATTCAAAATCAGCTGACTGATGATGCTGTTCTTGAGAAATTGCTGATCGTCAGCGACTCGCATTACCGGCACTAAGAAAAAATCCATTTCATATTTAAGCCGCATCTAAAACAATGGCTGCCGGAGTGAATACCTCCACAATACACGCATTAAATTCTGACCATGTTTGCAACCCTGATACATCCAGTAACCCAAAGGCTGGGAAACACAGTGCCGATGAATGATTTCTGTCGGGAAACTAATGAGTAAATCGCTGATTATTGCAGAAAAACCTTCTGTTGCAGCGGATATTGCGCGGGCATTGGGCGGCTTTACCAAACACACGGATTACTTCGAGAGTGATCAATACGTGGTCTCTTCCGCGGTAGGTCATTTGCTTGAGCTCGTCATTCCGGAAGAATACGAAGTCAAACGCGGCAAATGGAGTTTTGCCAATTTGCCGGTTATTCCGCCGCATTTTGATTTGAATCCGATCGAAAAAACTTCCGCACGGTTGAAACTTCTCAGCAAGCTCATCAAACGCAAAGATATCGAAACGCTCATCAATGCCTGTGACGCGGGACGCGAAGGCGAATTGATCTTTTACTATATTCTGCGCCATGTCGGCGCAAGCAAACCGGTAAAGCGCCTGTGGCTGCAATCGATGACACCCGATGCCATACGCGATGGATTCACCCGGTTACTGGATAACTCGGCTGTGCAATCATTGGCTGAGGCGGCGGTCAGCCGGTCGGAATCGGATTGGCTGGTCGGCATTAACGGTACGCGCGCCATGACTGCGTTCAACTCACAGGAAGGCGGATTCCACAAAACCACTGTGGGACGGGTACAGACGCCCACATTGGCGATTTTGGTCGAACGCGAAGAAAAAATTAAAAAATTCCGCCCGCAAAATTATTGGGAGATTCACGGCACGTTTGAAACCGGCAATGGCATTTACACCGGCCGGTGGTTTGATGAAAAATTCAACAAGGATAGAGCCGCCCAGGAAGCAAAACCGGAACGGCTATGGGAACAAAAGCAAGCTGAAGCCATCCGCGGCAAATGCCAGGGAAAACCGGGGCACGTAAGCGAAGAAAGCAAACCCAGCAAAGAAATCTGTCCGTTGCTCTACGACCTGACCAGCTTGCAACGCGATGCCAACAGCCGCTTCGGTTTTTCCGCCAAAACGACTCTGGGACTGGCGCAGGCCTTGTATGAAAAACACAAGGTGCTGACTTATCCGCGTACCGATTCACGCGCATTGCCGGAAGACTATATCGCCACTGTCAAAGACACTTTGCTCAGTCTGGAAAATACGGATTATGGCAAGTTTGCCCGGCAAGTTCTGGCATCCAACTGGGTTGTGCCGAACAAACGCATCTTCAACAACGCCAAGATCTCGGATCACTTTGCCATCATTCCGACCTCGTTAAATCCGACCAAGTTAAACGAAATCGAAGCCAAGCTGTACGATTTGGTCACCAAGCGTTTCCTGGCCATTTTCTTTCCTGCTGCTGAATTTCTGGTCACTACCCGCATCACTCGGGTTGAAAATGAACCGTTCAAAACGGAAGGTAAAGTCATGGTCAATCCAGGCTGGCAAGCGGTTTACGGCAAGTCTGTCAAACCGGATGATCAGGAAGAAGATACAACGCTTGTCGCCATTACGCCCGGTGAATCCGTTACCACCCAAGCGATCGAAATTATCGCCAATCAGACCCGGCCGCCGGCACGATTCAATGAAGCGACACTGCTTTCCGCGATGGAAGGTGCGGGCAAACTGGTAGAGGATGAAGAATTGCGTGCGGCGATGAACACCAAAGGATTGGGAACTCCGGCAACACGGGCAGCGATTATCGAGGGATTGGTATTTGAAAATTATATCCAGCGCATTGGCCGTGAACTGCATCCGACGGCCAAAGCCTTTTCCTTGATCACGCTATTGCGCGGCCTCAAGATCCCTGAATTGATTTCACCTGAGTTAACCGGCAACTGGGAATTCCAGCTGCGCCAAATTGAGCAAGGCAATCTTAAACGCGCCGCATTCATGGAAAAAATTGCCGAAATGACGCGGCATATCGTGGAACAAGCTAAAACACATCGCGGCGAAACCATTGCCGGGGACTTTGCGACACTTCAATCCCCATGCCCAAAATGTGGCGGAACCGTGCACGAAACCTATAAAAAGTTTCAATGCCAGAAATGCGACTTCGCGCTATGGAAAATTCTGGCGGGCCGTCAGTTTGAAGTGGAAGAGATGGAAACACTCATCACCCAGCGGGAAGTCGGCCCGCTACAAGGTTTCCGGAGCAAAATGGGGCAGTTGTTCAACGCCATGATCAAACTCACCGACACGTTCGAGATGAAATTTGATTTTGGCAACAACAATGACAATCACGAAGAAGTCGATTTCAGCGGCCAAGTATCCTTGGGCAAGTGTCCGAAATGCAGCCATGCGGTGTATGAACACGGCCTACAGTATGTCTGCGAGAAATCTACCGGTGCTAACCGTACCTGCAATTTCAAAACCGGCAAAATCATCCTTGAACGCCCGATAGAACACGAACAAATCACCAAACTGCTGGAAACCGGCAGGACTGATCTGCTGACCAAATTCATTTCCAAGAAAGGCAAGCCTTTCTCGGCTTATCTGGTGAGAAACACGGATGGAAAAATAGGTTTCGAGTTTGAGCAGAAAGCGCCCAAAAAAGCGGCCGGAACAAAATCTAAAACGAAACAAGCGGTAGCGGAAACCCCGGCAGCCGACAGTACAACTTCATGATGTATAAGCTGCGCAGCGCTGGTTTCATATCAGCCCGCCAGCACATCCGAAAGCCAGTGACAAAAAATTTCCGGGCATTAGTCTGCGCTAATGGCCCGGACAGTTAATACTTAATACGGTTTTTATGCATTATAAAAATTAAGGACGTACTTGAGCACACCGCTGGAGCCCATGATAATCATGATGAGTCCGCCTACAATCGCCGTACCCTCAAGAATAATCGACCCGAACGCCCGCGCCGTATTTTCAAATTCCTCCTCACCCAAATCATTTCTGCGTTTCTCTCTACGATTCTTTACCCACAGCTGCAGCCAGATAGCCGCTGGGATCATTAGCAAAGAAAACATTAAAACAATTTCTGCATCTTCCATTCATCAACCTCTTTTATATAAAGTGTCTTTTTTGTAAAAAAGATAGATTACCTCAAACGCGATAGTTTAATAAAGATTTTTCCAAATGCAATAAATCTATCCAAACAATTTCCATAGAACCGGCGCTTCCCGAGAATCAATAAAATTACGCTTTCAATATCTTTATGGGATATCATCTTACAATTTTCACCTGCATACACCATGAAATGGCTTGACCTCCCGTTTGCCAAGAATGCTCAGGGCACTGTGCAATTACCCGGATCAAAGAGTATCTCGAATCGCATTCTTTTGCTTGCCGCATTGGCGGAAGGCGCTACGGAAATTCATGATTTATTGGCTTCCGACGACACCGCCCGCATGCTGGATGCACTGACCCGCTTGGGTGTGTCCATCACGCACACGGGCAATAATGATTACACGATCACCGGTGGGGAAGGCGTATTTCCGGTCAAAGAGGCCGACCTATTTCTCGGCAATGCCGGTACTGCTTTTCGTCCTTTGGTGGCGGTATTATCTTTGCTGCATGGGCATTATCGTTTATCCGGCGTAGCGCGCATGCATGAGCGGCCGATTGCGGACTTGGTCGATGCATTGCGGCAATTGGGCGCGGACATCAGCTATCTGGGCAATCCCGGCTTTCCTCCCGTAGAGATCAGACCGGCTGCACTGCTAGATCAGGCCGGTATTCAAACCGTGACCGTCAAAGGCGACGTTTCCAGTCAGTTTCTTACCGGATTGCTGATGGCACTGCCATTAAGCGGAAAAAAATCCATCATCAATGTATCCGGCACGCTCATTTCCCAGCCCTATATTGAGTTAACACTGGCGCAAATGCGCCATTTTGGCGTGCAGGTCGAACATTCCGGCTGGCAGCAATTCATCATACCGGCGCAACAAAAATACCGTAGCCCCGGTCACATTTTTGTCGAAGGCGATGCATCGTCCGCTTCGTATTTCCTCGCAGCCGGTGCGATCGGGCATGGCCCGGTTCGCGTTCAGGGCGTCGGCCGCGGCAGTGCGCAAGGCGATATCCGCTTTGCTGCTGCACTCGAATTGATGGGTGCGGACGTATCAATGGGGGAAAATTGGCTTGAAGCCAGCAACAACGGAAAACTGCTCCGCGCTATCGATCTGGATTGCAATCATATTCCCGATGCAGCCATGACACTGGCCGTCACAGCATTATTCGCCGAAGGTGTCAGCACGTTACGCAATATTGCCAGCTGGCGCTTGAAAGAAACGGATCGTCTCGCCGCCATGTCAATGGAATTGCGCAAATTAGGCGCGATTGTGGAAGAAGGCGCGGATTATCTGCGCATCACGCCGCCCGCGCATGGCTTAACTCCCCATGCCGCCATCGATACCTATGACGATCACCGCATGGCCATGTGCTTTGCCTTGGCGTCCTTGGGAGCACCGGTGCGGATTAACGATCCCGGTTGCGTCGCCAAAACATTTCCTGATTATTTTGAGAAATTTTCACAAATAATTCACCCTGAAATGAAATAATCTGCACCCCGCCCATTTAATTCATAACAAAACTGCTGCATGAATACGAATAAGATTCCCGTCATCGCCATCGATGGCCCATCCGCATCCGGTAAAGGCACTATCGCTCAACTGGTTGCCCGCAAGCTTGGTTTCCATTACCTCGACAGCGGCGCGCTTTACCGTCTGGTCGCATTGAAAACGATACAGTTGAATACGGATACTCAAGATCCCGGCGCAGTCGCGGAAATTGCCACCCATCTGAATGTCTTTTTCAAGGACGAGCACATTTACCTGGACGATATCATTGTCACGGACGCTATCCGCACCGAGCAATGCGGCATCGTGGCTTCCCAGCTGGCCGCTTACCCGCAGGTTCGCGCCGCGCTTACCGAGCGGCAGCGCGCATTTCGTCAGCTGCCCGGGCTGGTGACGGATGGACGTGACATGGGTTCCGTTATCTTTCCCGATGCCATTCTCAAAATTTATTTAACCGCCAGTGCGGAAGTACGTGCGCAAAGACGGTATAAGCAGTTGATAGAGAAAGAAATGAGTGCTAATATCGCCGACTTATTGCAGGATATCCGGAAACGGGATGAACGCGATAGCAATCGCAGTATCGCGCCTTTACAACAAGGGATTGATGCTAAATTGCTGGATACGACTTCATTGACCATATCCCAGGCGCAAGATGCAGTGCTCTCCTGGTATAATGACGTCCTTGCAAAAACCCGCGTTTGAACACGAAATAAAGCCGCTTTTCTTAACCTTCCCGTGCAGAAAAGAAAATGGAGTAATTGTTGTTTCAAACATTTTTATTAACCAACCCAATCCGCAGGATACCAGTCCAGCCGGAATGATAAATCAGGTATTTTTATAATGACTAAAGCTTCTACTGCAAACCAGAACTCTCCCGATAGTTTCGCCGCACTTTTTGAAGAAAGCCTCTCGCGCCAGGAAATGCGTATCGGCGAAGTAATCACCGCCGAAGTAGTCCGTGTTGACTATAACATCGTCGTTGTTAACGCCGGCCTTAAATCCGAAAGTTTTATCCCGGTCGAAGAATTCAAAAACGACCGCGGCGAAATCGAAGTTAAACCGGGCGATTTTATCAGTGTTGCCATCGAGTCTCTCGAAGACGGTTATGGAGAAACACGGCTTTCCCGTGACAAAGCCAAGCGCCTGACCGCCTGGCATGATCTGGAAGAAGCCATGGAAAGCGGTAAGATAGTGACCGGTATGGTCAACGGTAAAGTGAAAGGTGGCCTGACCGCCATGATCAACGGTATCCGCGCCTTTTTGCCCGGCTCTCTGGTGGATATCCGTCCGGTCAAAGACACCACACCTTATGAAAATAAGGAAATGGAATTCAAGGTCATCAAACTGGACCGCAAACGCAATAACGTGGTGGTATCACGCCGTGCGGTATTGGAAGCGACACAAGGCGCCGATCGCGAAACCTTGTTGTCCAATCTGCAGGAAGGTTCGGTTGTTCATGGTATCGTTAAAAATATTACCGACTACGGCGCATTCGTCGATCTGGGCGGCATAGACGGTCTGCTGCATATTACCGATCTGGCATGGCGCCGCGTTAAACATCCTTCCGAAGTCGTCAATATCGGTGATGAAGTTACTGCCAAGGTTCTCAAATTCGATCAGGAAAAAAATCGTGTTTCACTGGGTATGAAACAACTGAGCGAAGATCCGTGGGTTGGTTTGTCACGGCGCTATCCGGCACGTACCCGTCTGTTCGGCAAAGTCACCAACCTGACCGATTACGGCGCATTCATTGAAATCGAACAAGGTATTGAAGGATTGGTGCATGTCTCGGAAATGGATTGGACCAACAAAAATGTTTATCCTTCCAAGATTGTACAGTTAGGTGATGAAGTCGAAGTCATGATCCTTGAGATCGATGAAGAACGCCGCCGTATATCACTCGGCATGAAGCAATGCCAAACCAATCCATGGGAAGAATTCGCTGCAACCCATGAAAAAGGCGACAAAGTTAACGGTCAAATCAAATCCATCACCGACTTTGGCGTATTTATCGGCTTGCCAGGCAATATTGACGGGCTTGTGCATCTGTCCGATCTATCCTGGAACCAACCCGGTGAAGAAGCGGTGCTCAATTACAAGAAAGGTGATGAGGTTGAAGCCATTATTCTTTCTATCGATGTCGAACGCGAGCGTATTTCGCTCGGTATCAAACAAATGGAAGGCGATCCTTTCACCAGTTTTGTTGCTGAACATGATAAAAACAGTATCATCGAAGGCACTGTAAAATCCATTGATGCGAAAGGCGCTGTCATAGCCCTGACGAACGATGTGGAAGGCTATTTGCGCGCTTCCGAGGTATCGCGTGACCGCGTTGAAGATATTCGCACACATTTGAAAGAAGGCGATAAGGTCGAAACCATGATTATCAATATCGACCGTAAAAACCGCACCATCAATCTTTCCATCAAAGCGAAAGATAAATCGGATGAATCCACTGCTATGCAAAAAATCAAAACACCGGCCAACGCTGGAACTACCAGTCTGGGTGCTTTGCTGAAAGCCAAAATGGATAGCAAGAATACAGAGCAATAAGGAAAATTCATGACAAAATCTGAATTAATTACTCGACTTGCGGCACGATTTCCGCAATTGGTTACCAAGGATGCCGAGCTCTCAGTCAAAATGATTATTGATGCCATGGCAAAAAGCCTGGCGAAAGGTCAGCGTATTGAGATTCGCGGCTTTGGCAGCTTTGATCTGAATTACAGGCCGCCACGGATTGGGCGGAATCCAAAATCGGGTGAGAAAGTTAAGGTACCGGAAAAATATGTTCCGCATTTCAAAGCAGGAAAAGAAATGCGCGAGCGTGTTGATTACAAAGAAAGGAAATAAAAGATAGCATGGAGAGCGCTACTGAATTTTTGAAGCGCTCTCCAAGAAAAAAGCGCCGGAATTTCTTCGGGCAAGTTGTAAATCAGCTTTTTTGTCAGTTCAGTAATTAAGACATCTATCAACTCGTAGGCAAACTCATCATGATCAATCTAATTACCTGGCTTTTGCGTATCGCGGTCTTTGTTATTCTTGCCGTATTCGCTTCAAAAAACTCTCAGCCTGTTGCGCTTCAATATTATCTGGATCCATCTCAATCCATTGAACTTCCCTTGAGCGTAGCACTGTTGATTTTCTTTGCGGCGGGTGTGCTCATCACTGCTATTTTCGTTCGATGCCGCTGCCATAATCAATAATCCCTATGCATGATCCTCGCATTATTGTGGCACTGGATTTTCCCAGTGCCGAAGATGCGCTTCCCCTCGTAAAAAAATTACAGCCTGATTTATGCCGTTTGAAAGTAGGTAAGGAGCTTTTTACAGCGGCTGGTCCGCAGCTCATCGAGAAGCTCACGCATCAGGGATTTGAAGTATTCCTGGATCTCAAATTTCACGATATCCCCAATACTGTCGCCAGCGCTTGCAAAGCAGCAGCTAATCTGGGCGTATGGATGATCAACGTTCATGCATTGGGCGGCCGGAAAATGCTAACGGCAGCGCGTGCAGCTATTCCGCATGGATCTGCAACTAAGCTTATCGCGGTCACTTTACTGACGAGTATGGATCAAAGTGATATTACGGATATTGGCTTACAAGGATCCCCGGAACAGATTGTCGAACGCTTGGCGCGACTCACAAGTGATTGTGGGCTTGATGGCGTAGTGTGCTCTCCCCTCGAAGCCAATCACCTGCGCCAGCAGCTGGGGAGTCAATTTTGTTTGGTAACACCGGGAATCCGATTTGCCGATGGTCAGTCCGATGATCAAAAACGAATCTCCACTCCTAGACAAGCTATTCTCAGCGGTGCGCATTACTTAGTGATAGGTAGACCAATCACGCAGGCAATTAACCCAGTTTCTGTATGCCAGCAAATAAATGCTACTTTAGCTTAAAAAAACATCATCAATCTGCATTTCTTTATTGTTATAATTCTCCATAAAATCTTGGCGGCTACAACATTCATATACCTTTCGTTCGTCCGAGATAATCTAATTGATCTTATTATAGGATCTGTAATGCCTTAAGAACAGGTATTTGTTTTTCAAAGAAAGTTCTCGCTAGCTTTGTTAATTCTTCTAGATTCTCTTGCTCGCTTTGCAATACTTTTTCATCTTTGATAATTTTTTGCCCTTGCGCCACTATTACTTGCCACGCAAATTGCACACAATCATTTATATTTACTTTTCCTTTGCTCATTGCTAGCACAAACAATTGTTGAAATCGTCCGACAGCTATCCCTCCACCGGTGACAGGACTGACAAGAAAATTAATTTCTTCACTGCTGAAAGCTTTCTTCAGAAGATATTGATTTAGTTTATCGGTTTGTTTTCTTGCTTTGGAGACTGCATTTTCTTCTTGTACTAATGCAATTTGCCCCGTGCTTACTAAAATCATCACTGCCTGCATTATTTGTGTGAGGGTTATTCCTCTATTTCTAAGAGCTTCTTCGATTTGACTAACTGATTTAATCTTATGGTCTGATAAAAGATCCAGAATTGGCTCATAAACCGCTTCATTGAGTGTCGCTTTTCCAAGAGTACCAGTTACTTCCATCAGAGCGTCAACACGCTGAACCATCATTATTACCTTAATTGTTCGAGTTAACTCTATTTGTTCAATGCTGGATATTCTTCGCCCACCTTTTATCCAATAGTCACGCCGAAATTGTTGATTGACTATAAAATCGCGTACGCTTTCTCTAAGCATCGCATCTGGAATGTTGTTTAAGAATTCTTGTTGTTCATTTGATAGATTTAATACGTTGATATGATCCAGCAAATGCACTGAACAAGCGAAATTAAGTTTGGCTGCTGCTAGCCATTCGGTCATAGTCGCAAAGTGAACGGGATGCCAATCGCGATTAAAATACTCGTGTGCAAGATAATGGCGGTTTTGTCCTTTGATATGTTTCATCCGTTCTGCCAGTTGCGGATTCGCGCGAGCATAACCGGGATTAACCGCGAGCAGCTTTTCCGCAAAATTAATTGCTTCATTAATCCGATTCACAATACCATGCCCTTCAGCGCCTATCACTTCGCCATGCGTCGTTAATAAATGCCTCATTGGCACAAATGATGCCCAGCCGGGAAAAGTGTTATAGCTAATATAAAGTACGCCACCGACTTTTAGTTTACGACGAGCAAAGTCAACTATAACACGCCTATTGTCATCCGATATCCAACTCCATATTCCATGCAAACCAATATAGTCAAAATCAGGAAGATCATTGCGCGAGCAAAATTCCTCGAACGCTTGATCATACAAGCGTGCACCAGATCCCGAAGCCTGCGCTAATTCCTGAGCAAATCCTGCTTGTGCCGGATTAAAATCTGTTCCGTACCATGCGGCGGTAGAACCAGCGGCATGCAAATTGACACTAATTCCTTGGCCAAAACCTAGCTCACAAGCCATACCAATTTCAGGTGATCGAAAACCTGCGTTCGTGAGCGCCAATTTCACCCTTAGTGGGCTAAGTTCAGAATAGTAACCGTAAATATAATTTATATCCGCCACATAACCGGATGTCCAATCATTCATGCTTTACCCTCTGTAAAAATGAAAAAACCTCGACTCTATTAGAGAGTCGAGGTTTTTTAGAACTAATGCCGAACAAAAACTGCCCAGCAAACACGCATTAGCTAATAACTATCGTATCTGCACCTGCGGCCGTACCAACTGCAGCAATATTGGCACCGTTGGCAGCTTGAACACCAACCAATTGAACCACTGTATCGCTTGCGCCATCTTGGTAGATGAAGAAGCTATCAACGGTATCTGTTGTATCTCCGTCACCATTACCATCGTAAGCAAAACCAACCGTAGCGCTCGTGCCGTTAAGATTACTCGAGAGATAAGACAACACATCACTTAGGCTCAGCTGATTTTCACCGGTACCGACCGCCACTGCACCACCGAAGGCATCAATATCGTCAAATGTAACTACACCACTCGTTATGGCATGTGACTTAACATTGTTAACGTCACTGCCATCAGTGCCTGCAGTATTTGCCTGAATATTGGTAAAGACCAGATCCAATGTGTTAGTTGCAGCAGCAGCCGTATTATAGCCATACACTTGATCATAAGCTGAAGCAGTTGAGTCGCCATCAGCAATATGAACCACAGCTGCAGTCGCATTAGCCACTTTGGTGCCATCGTCTGCCAAGACTGCTATATCCGCACCAGCTCCGCCGGTTACATCATTAGCAACTGTTTTATTACCGACAAAGGCATCATTACCGGCGCCACCACTAAATGTTACTGCTGCAGCATCGGTTTTGATCAAGACATCGTTGCCTGCACCACCAGTGAATGTTGTTGCTTCACCAGCACCGGCAATTACAAAGTTAGCATTGGCATCGCCATTGTAGGCCGCACCAGCGCCGGTTACTGCTTTACTACCATCCAGCAGAGCAGTACTCTCATTCAAAGTGCTACCAGTCCAATCAACACGCAGCGATGATCCACTACCGACGGCTAACACTTTGATGACGTCTAGGGTGTTGTCACCATTGCTGTCAATATTGACTAATGCAACGGAGCCATCCAGCGTAAATACGTTCGTTGATTTGCTGCCATCCAAGCCAGTGTTAAGGTTAATTGTTGCAATTTCATTAACCCCGGTTCCAAACGATACGGTATTGTTACCGTCTTTAGCTTCAACGGTATCATCACCGGAACCCGCGCTGATGACGTTATCGCCACGATCACCTCTGATCGTATCGTTACCGGCTCCTGCATTAAAGGTATCCGATTGTGCTGTACCTTCGATATCATCTTTACCAGCAAAAGAATTGATAACCACACCTTTACCAGCCGATCCCAAAGCTGAGAAATCATTATCACCAGCTGCCAAAGTGACGGTTGCTGCATCACCAAGCGCCAGCACGTCGCCGGTAAAATTCCCACCCACTGCTGAAACATCAAAAGTCTTGATGTTATTGCCTGTTGCGTTACCGGAAACTGTTCCCACATCCAGAGATCCCTTTGCTATTGCAGTAAAGGTCACCAGATCTTTATCAAAAATATTGTTGATAGTTGTCTTAGCATCTGTTGCTTTGACGGTTGTGCCATCTTCCGAATATTCGTTTGATACGGTGATATTCAGAGTCGACACTCCATGCGTTGTTAATTTACCAAGGTTGTACGCCTTAATACCATCGCCGTCGCCTGGATCACTCTCAGTAGCACCGATATTATTCAACGGCGCAGATATTGCCATAGTAACTGTCGCACCAGTATTATTGGACAATGTCAACCCATTGAATGTTTGTGTGTACGCACCTGAATCATCGATATTATTGCTATCACCGCCATCGACGTCGGTACCGTCCTGATCGCCAAAGAAATTAACAGTGTTCAACGTGGTATTTGATAGTGTAATAATATCTGTCACACTCACTTGACCCGGGGTTACACCTGTAGTGAATACTTCGTTGTTGTTATTAATTGCGAAATCTGACAACAAAGCTAACTCTGTCAAACCGGTAACTTTGACCATATCAACTGCAGCATTGTTCGTTGCCGCAATTTGGAATTTCTCTATGGCATCCAAAGTCAAAGTACCAGTAACATCTTTCGAGAAAAGTGCCCGTAAAGTATCAGTACCACCAGCATCGGTCACTGTATCATTGCCATTCAGAACATCAAGTCCATCCATCGTCAATGTATCATTACCGGTACCAAGCTTAACCGTTTGCGCCAAAACTGTAGTTCCATAATTGTTGCTATCCAGGGGATTACCAACTTTCAATGAAACATCACTTGCTTGACCTGAAGCATCGACTGTTTTTGCATTTAATACAGGATCAACCGTGTAGCTATTACCTGCCACGCCACCTTTGAAAGTCACAGTGCCAGTCAAGCCAAGTGCCGTTGTATTGCCTTTTGAATCGTTACCGGTAATACCTGTAACAGTGTTAGATTCTTTGTCATTGTCATTGACAGTTAAATTCTCAACCCAACCTTTGTAGTTACCACCAGAATCTTTTTCCACTTCCAGACCAATTGCATAATCATAAGAGCTAGAAGTATTCAAATCTGAATTAACATTCAGAACAACAGTATCACCTGACCCAGTTGCATCAGCCAAGCGAATATTCACCGTATCAACTGCCGCAGTATCAGTACCTTTACCTGTTGCACCCGCACCAGATGCATGCAACAGATTAATGCCGCCAGCCGCCAGAGTCGCGCCAACTTCACGCAGGTTGAAAGTACCATTCACTGAAGCAGCTCCGTCCCACTTTTGCTCATTACGCAAATTAACGGTAGTCAGAGTCGAATCGAACGCTGTCACATAAGCGGTTTCTGTAGCACCCGCCTGTAAACGCAGATCCAATGTTTGCACATTTGTGATAGAAGGAAGATTTTTTCCTGTTTTTACCACACCGGCATCAATCGCGATCAGTCTATTAGCGCCTGTTCCACCATCTAACGTATCACGCAATGTAGCTGAATCAGCTGCCAAGGCAGTATTTGTCCAGAAAGCATCGTCTCCAGTACCACCTTTAATTGTCGTGTAATATTTGGAACCTGAATCGGCAGGATCTGCATGACCACCAACTGCAGGAGAAATATCGATATTCGCAGTGCCCGTGAATCCACCAGCATCAATGCCGCGAACTCCCAGACCATTACCAATGTCGAGGCCTCCGGCTTTGAATTGGGTACCATCCGTATGAGCGATTGTATTGAGAATAGTTAACGAACCGGAGCCTTTGACAGTTAAATTTTCCAGATCGGTTGCTTTGAACGCTTTAATCAAGTTAGTGCTAGTAGCATTAAGAGTGAGATTCTCAAAACCTTGGGTCGCAGCAGAATTACCCACCTGTAGCGGATCAGCTTGTAAATTAGAAATTGTTAAGTTTCCGGTTTCCGCATCACCACCAGCAGTCGTACCATCCAAAACCCCATCCGAATATAAAAAATTAACACTATTATCAACTGCAGCACTGTTTTTGGCAGTCAAATTAGCAGCAGGTTGATTGATATTTTGAATAGTAATACCGTTTGTTGCTTCTGCGGTTAACTTATTAACGGATAGTGTTTGCAAACTATCCGCAAAACGGACATCCAATGTATTGGTATTACCAGTAATATCAAGATTAATAGCTTGAATATTGCTTAAGGTAGGAGTAATACTTGAAGCGCCATTATCATTCGCATTCCCCAAAGTCGCATTCAGCGTTGGATTAGTCCCCACACCTGTCAAATTATCTTCGGACTGCAAAGCATTAATCCGATCCGTACCGGCCGGATTATAAACTAAGCCAGAATTGAAAACATTTGCCGTCGCAATATCAGTACCATTTGTCAAATCAAATTTGATGCCATTAAATATATTAGCAACATCTGCGTCTGTATAAGGTGCAGCACCAGTCACCGTACTCAGAATATTTTTCAAAGCATTGAAATCAGTAGAATCACTAACTTTGGAAAAAGCGTCAGCCACTTTTGCTTTGTTATCCAGCAAGTTTTTAGCTCCAGCAAATGCAGGATCAGTTGTTGCTGACAAAAAGGTTACAGCGTCGTATACGATATCACCAATGTTATCGCCGTGTTCAAGACGTGCTTGAAAATATGCATGCGCTTGGGAGCCCGCACTAGTCGAAGAAGAATCTGCAGCCACACCGAAGTGATTCATCAGAATATTGACTTTATCTCCGACTGTATTGCTACCAGCCAGAACACTACTGATGAATATCGGATTGAGACTGAGTTCATGTGATAGTTGCTGGACAGTCCCGCCATTTGAAATAAAATTTTCCAACTCAGACTGATATCCTCCAGGTGCAGCATTAAACAAGCCTGCAACAACCTTCAAAATGTCTGCTTTCTGTGTATCACTTATAGCCATGGGAGCTCCCTTGATAAGAAATTAAAAATAGTTACGAAAGTAAATTACTTGCAAGTTTTTCACTTTTCACTTTGTCTCTATGTAACCTCTATACAGTTAATAGTATAACTGCCAGAAGATACCACAAAAGCCAAGTTAAAGCGCATTCTGCCGAAAACAAAACCGCTTTGCAAGTATGTGACGGAAGTTTGCATTGAATATGTTGCTTATTTGCAACAATACAGCTTGGGATAATACGTTAGAATTTAAATCAATTAACGATCATGCTTTCGTGAAAGCTTACAGGTAAAGACAAAGCAATATCTATCCCATACTCAATCTCAATTCAGAGCGAGGTATCCGATTTCGGCAAATAAGCGCTTAAATTATTGGCGAATCCGGATGTAATCCGCTTCAGAATGCCTTGAAGAGATTAGTCAGGTCAAATCACCCCGTTTCTATCCGATATTTTTGTTAATTTTTCTGCGATAATACGCCCGTCAATTTCACTGTTGTTTATCCAAATTCTTGCATTTGCCCAATACTACTTTTTTTAATAGCTTTCTTACTTTACGGCAACACTATCCACTCATCCTGCAAATGACCAAACGGGAGGTAATTAGCCGGTATCGCGGTTCATTTCTCGGTTTGCTATGGACATTCATCAATCCCATTTTAATGCTGTCTATCTACACGTTTGTTTTTAGTGTGGTGTTTAAGGTACGGCTGGATTCGCACAACGGCCCTGCTATACATGATGATGAATTTGCATTTGCCTTACTGCTATTTACCGGATTAATTCTATTCAACTTATTTTCCGAATGCCTTGCCCGCGCTCCCGGATTGATATTGGCCAATATCAATTACGTCAAGAAAATCATTTTCCCCCTTGAGATTCTGCCTTTGATTTCTTTATGCTCTGCGCTATTTCATGCCGGGATTAGTTTTTTAGTATTATTTTCTTTTTTATTGATCACCAATCACCCTATTGAATGGACAATCATTTTTCTACCGGTGATTTTGCTGCCGCTCGTTTTGCTTACCCTGGGATTATCCTGGATACTGGCTTCAATCGGAGTTTTTGTTCGTGATATCGGTCAATTCATTGGCCTGGTCTTAACCATGCTGCTATTTCTTAGCCCTATTTTTTACCCTGCTTCCGCGTTGCCGGAGTCTATTCGTGATTATCTGTTCCTTAACCCGCTGACTCTAATCATCGAGCAAGCGCGAGCAGTCATTCTGTACGGGCAATTGCCGGACTGGAGCAGCTTGATTCTGTATTATCTCTTTGCTTTGCTCATTGCCTGGACTGGTCTGCTGTGGTTTAACAAAACGCGCAAAGGATTTGCTGATGTTCTTTAGTACCGCAAATTCTGAATCCGCTATTGCAGCACTCAATCTCTCCAAATGCTATCAACTGTACGGACACCCGACGGATCGTCTCAAACAATTCTTATGGCCGCACTGCTGGTTAGGTGCGCGGCAATACTATCGTGAACTGTGGGCGTTACATGATATCAATTTGACGATCATGCCCGGAGAAGTAGTCGGTATCGTAGGTCAAAATGGTTCCGGAAAATCGACACTGCTGCAATTGGTTTGCGGCACCTTGACACCAACGCGCGGCAATGTTCGAGTCAATGGCCGGATAGCCGCCTTGCTGGAACTCGGCGCCGGATTCAATCCCGAGTTCACCGGACGCGAAAATGTTCTCATGAGCGCAGCGATCATGGGGCTCAGTCAATCCGAAATTGCTGATCGCATTGAACACATCATAGATTTCTCCGGTGTGCGCGACTTCATCGATCAACCGGTCAAAACTTATTCCAGCGGCATGTATGTTCGTCTGGCATTTTCCGTTGCGATTAATGTAGACCCGGATATTCTGGTAATCGACGAGGCTTTGTCCGTCGGCGATGGCGCTTTTGCCCGCAAATCATTTGATCGTATCATGCGGATGCGCGATGCCGGAAAAACGATATTGTTTTGCTCACATTCGCTCTTTCAAGTTGAATCCTTGTGTGCGCGCGCCATTTGGATCAATAAAGGCGAGATCGTATTGGATGGTGAATCAGCGCAAGTGGTATCCGCTTATCAGACATTTCTGGATAAAAACGCTTGGAATGCAACGCTTGAAACGCCCGCCGCCGCTCGCACTGAACCGGCAGCAAATACAAAACATGGAACCGGTAGCGCGCGTCTGGAAGGAATCAAATTACACGTCAATGATATGCCCGTTCAACAGGCTATAGTTACAAGCGGGGAATCACGCATGATGATCGAAGTGGCGTTTACTTCCGATCCCGCGCTGCCCTGTCCCACGATTGCCATGACAATACAAACCAAGGATGGACGCACGATCACCAGTGCGGCAACATGGGAAGATCAATTTGCTCTGCAGCGTGCGCCATCCGGTGCAGGACAGGTCTGCCTCGGACTGGATCAGTTGCCGCTGCTTAAGGGCGAATATCTGATTAATGTATATTTGCTGTGTGAACGCGGTTTGCATCTTTATGATGCAGCCGAAGCTGTAGCAAACTTGCAAGTCAAACAAGCAGGGCGCTTACAAGGATATTTTTCAATTCCTCATCAATGGGAAAATAACGCGGTTCCCCATAATGACTAAGTCAATAAATCATCATCTGCTACCAGACACCCAGCACTACCGGCAGGCCGACACTTTTGCCGCTGCGGGCATGTCTACACCCTCTTCTCCCTTCAGAGATTTGACATTCCCGGCGAATGTCTATGCCCATGCACTGTCATTGCAGGAAGATAAAGCCGTCTATCTGCATTATGGATTATTTGAGAATGATAAAACCAGCTTAACTACCGCACAGCAATTTTCCACCAATCTGCTGATGGCGCGGCTGCCGCTTCCCCCGTGCCGCATTCTGCAGGTCGACGTTGGCCTTGGCACCACCTTTTCTTTACTTCACCAGCACGGTTATGATGTGCATGGCATCACTGCCGATATCCAACAACTGAAATACATTCAGAAATCATTGGGGCCGGAAGTTTCCGTTAGCCACCATTCTCTGGAAGCATTCACAGCCGGGCCTGGCAGCTTCGATGCCGTATTATTCCAGGAATCGGCGCAATACATCGAACCGTTGTTGATTTTCAAGAAAGCGATGAATCTGCTCGCCTTATCGGGTGACTTGATCATTATCGATGAATTCGCGCTTAAGTATGATAGCGTCGGAATTAGCAGACTCCATCTGTTGCAGGACATCATAGCGCTGGCCGGGCGATTTGGATTCGAGCTGCTTGAACACTTGGATCTATCCACGATGGCCGCCCCCACACTGGATCACCTGCTCCGGATGACCACGACCCACCGGAGAAATCTGCTGCAGGACCTTGCTCTGAACACCGAGCAACTGCAACAGCTGGACGAATCAAACCGGAACTATCGCAATAAATATGCGAGCGGCCATCATGGCTACGCTTTGCTGCATTTCAGAAAAAAGTCACTTCCCAAATGGCGCTTGCAGCTTCTGGGCAAAAATCATATCCCGGCAATGCTGGGATTGTTCAAAGATACCTTTCATCATGACATGACGCCGACTACCTGGCAGTGGAAATACGGCTCCAATTTGAACCATCAAGTTGGCGCGTGGCTGGGCGATAAGCTGATCGCTCATTATGGCGGTATAGGCCGGAAAATTCTGTTCTTCGGCCAGCCGCAAATGGCCGTACAGATTTGCGATGTCATGGTTGATACGAGTGAACGCGGCATACTCACCCGCAAGGGGCCATTTTTCCTGACGACGGCAACTTTTCTGGAACGTTTCATCGGCTATGGCAAACCCTATCTGGTCGGTTTTGGCTTTCCGAACGAACGCCACATGAAAATTGCGGAGCGGCATGGATTATATGCAGCAGTCGGACGCATGACTGAATTCTCATGGAGCACACGATCACGTTTCCCATTATGGGGAACACGTTTGCACCTGCTGAGCGGCGATCAAACCAGCCTAACAAAAGCCACGGTCAATCAATGCTGGCAACGCATGGCCAAAGATCTGCACGGCGCGATTGTCGGCGTGCGCGATTGGGAATATGTGCTGCACCGATACCTTAATCATCCGCAGCAACGCTATCAGGTAATATTGATAAAAAGCCGTTTCAGCCCGCGCGCGCGCGGCATCCTGGTACTGCGCTTCGATCCCGAAGGTTGTGAAATCCTTGATTTAATTGCACCATTGGCTGAAATCCCGCTATTGATCACTCATGCCAGAAGGCTGGCGAGGCTGCAGGGCGCCACAAGGGTGTTTTGCCGGATTACCGAGAATTTCGCCCGCCACTTTGCCGTTACAGGCGGCACTCAACAGGCAGTGAACATCCATATACCCGCAAATGCCTGGAGCGATGGCCCCTTACCGGAGACACTGAAAGATCATTGGTGGCTGATGAGCGGCGATAAAGATTTCCGCTGAACCGGAAACCCGGCAGAGCGGGGAAAAATAGCCAGCACGAGCTCCGGATCATTGAAACAACAACGTACTCCAATTGCCTGCTATCGCAGCAAAAAAGATAGAATTAATAATTTTCAGCAGCTTTTTGAATCCGGGTAACCGTCAAATCTTCCAATCGATACTGGTAACTCTCGACTAAATTTTCAGTCGTTACATTGGAAATACCCGTCAGCAACTCCAGTTCACCCAGCTTTTGAAAAAAACCTTTCTGCTGATATTTATTCAACAATTCCTGGTTAATTTCAACCAGATCGGTATTATTGGCGGTGCATACATTGATCCATTGTTCACGCTCCTGCACCGCAGCCGCCAATAGCTGATTATCGTTTTGAATCTGACGGGCCTGGTCAATAATTTTCCGTTGCTTGTTTGATTGTGTCTGCGCTCGTTTCCGCGCTTTTTCCAAATCCGACTCCAGCTTCCCTTTAATACCCTGAAGGTTTTCCGTGCTGGCGCGATAACGATTAATCTCTTGTTGCAACGGCTGCAATCGTTTGACTTCCGCTTCCAGATTTTTAACCTGTTGCAACAGTTCCGATTTCTCCGCTTCCAGCGCCGCTTTCTCCTGACCTATCTGCCGCAGCATGCCTTGCGCTTTTCTTAACGCTTGATCCCCGGCATTACTCTGCTTAGGCGCTTGCGCATGAATTGCCGGCGCGTTCAATACCAGCAGGCAAAACAGCAGGGATGTTAAAGCAGCTGTTCTTGTTCCTGTTTTTTTTATTCTCATTACCGGGCCTCTCATCTAAAAACGCACATTCAGATCCAGCAACAGTGAATCTACGTTGAGTGTCGGTCCATGAATAGCGGATGCGCTCATCCAGCGGAGATTAACCCAAGTGTTATTGGCAATGCCGTAATTACCCCCGATCCACCAGCCTTGCGCGTTGGTGCCGCCCAGATGAAATACCGAATCCGTAAAGGCATCCAGGACAGCGTCGCGTTCGATATAGCGGTAAGCAAAAAATGCGTTCCAATTCTTGAACTTCAGCGCATCACGGTCGCCCACGTCCATACGGAATTGGTACGCGGTCGTTCTACTGCGATTATCGAGCAGACGATTATTGAATTCGTTTTGGATACGATTGGCGTTATAGCCAAAGTTCTTTGTAAAATCAAAAGTAAACATCACATTGACTGGTGCAAAACCGGCATAATCGTATAACGCGGTAAAGTTGAAGATATCGAAACCGGACGCCAATCCGTACAAGCAACCTTGCCCCACGAAGCTTTGCGTATTGGTACAACGGCTGTTGATCGGCGTGCCGTCAAGTTCATTACCTTCATTCACGTTAATCGGCACCATGGTATTGCCCCACTGCACAAATTGCGGTGCTGTCCAATCGTTGGTGAAGCTATTGCTCGCATTGGCGCGGGCGCGGATATTTTGAAAGTGATAAAAACTGGCCGCCATCTTGAAGCGCGATTGATCTTGCACCAGCCAATCCACCCCGACTTGTCCGCCGAACAGCCATTTATCCCTTTCCGACAGATTGACTTCCTGAATCGGGAAAACACCCACGGTTGCATACAATGTATTCGGTGTTTGCGGCCCCATATTAATACCGAAACGGCCGCCCAGATCCACCAGTGCAGGCGGTTTATAGTTTTTGACATTGGGCGCATCTTCATTGAAGCGCTGGCGGAAAGTAGCCGCGAATCCCTCGAAACTCAAATCGGAATCGTACATCACGTCGGTGGAGAAGAACGGATTGCGGAAACGGCCGCCGTACACACTGAACCGGTCTCTGCCTTTTTCGTCGCGATAATCGTATTGCAAAAATCCTCGATCGATTGCAAGCTCGTAGCTCTGCCCGGTAACCCCCAAATTCTGATCATTAGAAACCGGGCTTCGCATATTACTGGTCGCCAGACGCACACCTGCTTTGAGGCTATCGGTAATATCCATTTCAAAACCGGCACGGAAACGCTGACTAAAAGCCAAACGATCCTGCTGTGTATTTAAAAATTCCGCATTGTTCTGAAACGCCGGGATATGACCGCCTTCGCGGTTGATCGCTAAATAATCGAGATAGGGGGAATTGCCGTTTCCGAAGAAATCATGAGAACCTCGCAAACGCATGTCGAAAGTAAATCTCGTTCTGTTAAGCCATTCCGGCAAAGCAGCGGGAACACCCCATGCTTCTTTCTTCGCATTGGCCTTCACTTCCTGAACAACTTCATCTTTAAGATCCGCGCGGACCTGCTGGCGTATCTCATCCTTGACGAATTCCGGCACATAACCGACGAAAACCGGTCCTTTTCCTTTTACTTTCTCGCCAGCCGGTTTATCCGGCACCGTACTTTTCACAACTTTCGGCTCCGCCACCCGTTTTTCTTCGGCGCGTTCTTTCGCTATTTGATCTCTGGCTTCCTGCGCGGCTTTCTTTTTCGCCGCATTCACCAGCACCTTGGCTTTCTCTTTGTCCAGCAAACCTTGCTCAACAAACAATTCGATCAAATTGGTGGTGGTATTCTTGAGTTCCAGAAGCTCCTCACGCTCGTTAGCGATTTTTTCCTTGAGCTTGAGCAATTCGCTCTTTTCATCGGCCATGGCCGGCACCGGTATCATGCTGGCCAGTAAAACGGCGATGATCATTCTCGAAATCATTATGTTTCTCTTGAAAATAAGAGATTTCAGGTTGGCGGTCAATAAAGTCATCATATGATTCGTCACATTAAATCCTTGATATCAATTTTATTTTTAGCGGTTGCGGCATATTTTGCGGCGGCGCTTTACCGATCGCGATGCGCAGTTTGGGCAGTGCCGCCTGAATGCTCTGATCGACATCTTTCTTACCGCTGGAGCCGATCAGTTCCGCGCGGCCAATACGCCCATCGGGATTGATCCAGATATTCAGCAGCACGCTATATCTTTCCTTCCGGGCGCCACTGTCAGCCAGCAGCGTTTGTAATTCTTCTTCCAAACTTTGCTTGACCTGGTTGCCATACCACAAAATGGCATTTCCACCGCCTCCGCCCAGCAAACCGCGCCCGCCCTTTTTACCGAGCAAACCGAAACTATCGCTCCCGGCAGCGCCTTCCGCGTCCAGTCCCAGCTCATCACCGGCAGGTGCGTCCGCATCAGAATCGTCCGGCGACGGTTCCGGCTCACTTTCAGGTTCAGGCTCTTCGATGGGCTGCGGCTCCGGTTCCGGAATCTTTTCCTCGGGTGGAGGCGGCGGCGGAGGCGGAGGTGGCTGGATAACCGTAATTTGCTGGACTGGTTTTTTAGTCTGTACCGGTTTATCGAACTGGCTTTGGATGTAATAAATGACCGCCACAATACTGACAGCCAGTATCACTCCGATAATGATGGGCAGGCGGCGTAGCCAATGCTCGTTTTTTTTCACTTCGGACGAACCCTACTTCACCAGTTTCTGTGTAACCAAGCCCAGCTGGCTAATCTCAAGCCGCGATACCACATCGAGCACTTCAATGACCTTCTCGTACTGAATCGTGGCATCGGCCTTGAGTATTACCGGCAAATCGGGATTGGCGGCCTTGTATTGACCCAGCCGGGTTTCCAGGTCGGCAATCGATACCGGATAAGTATCCAGATAAATCGTGCCGTCCTGAGTAATCGAAATGGCTTTGGTTTTCGGTTTGCTCAATGACGGTGTGCTGCTGGCCTTCGGCAAGTTGACAGCGATCCCCTCCACTGACGCGGTCGTCATGATGATGAAAACGATCACCAATACATAAGCCACGTCCAGCATTGGGGTAATGTTAATATCGTCATAAATTTTGTCGTCTTCGCCAACTTTCATGACTCGCTCCTTTTTTGTCTTTCGGCGATACGTTCGGAAACCACGGCCAGAAACTCATCGGTGAATACATGCATGTCAGCCGTGATATCTTTGATTTGCACCAGCAAATAGTTGTAGGCAAACAAGGTCGGAATGGCCACGGCAAGACCGGCAACGGTTGCGGCCAATGCCGCGGAAATACCGGGGGCGATTGAATTGATATTAACGTCGCCGGTTGCGGCGATCACTGCAAAGGTAATCATCACGCCCATGACCGTGCCCAATAGCCCGAGGAATGGGCCGCCGGAAATCGAGATTGTCAGCAACACCATATTCTTGTTGAGTTTCTGATGTTCCCGGACAACCGCGGCATCCAGCCGGGCGCGAATCACGTTCAATGCTTCGGAACTCAGTGCGGTCTGGTTGCCATTGATCCGCTTGCGTAATTCTTGTACGCCGACATGATAAACACGATAGATCGGAGAGCCCTGGAAGTGGTCGTGCTTGCCAAACATCGCCAGAAAATCGGAATCCTCAGCCGGTTGGTCCTGTTCGTTTTCGTCGTGATCCAATGAATCCAGGTTGGAGACATTAATATTCCGGTACTGGTACAGAAACGCGGCGTTTTCCTTTCTCGCCTGCTTCAAAGTGACACCCTTGCCAATCATCACCATCAGACCGACGACCAGCATCACACCGCACAACGCGATCACGACCCAGCCGTCGACCGTCAGGTTCTCCAGAATAATCCGGCCATAACTGACACTGGCGCCGCCTTCCGCCGATTCGTCGGAACCGAAATTGATCACGGTAAAATCGGGGCTCTGGCTGCGGAATTGCAACTTAATCCAATCCGGACTGCGCGCAATCTTGGCGATTTGCACTTCATCCAGCCAACCGGTCAGATGCGCCCCTGCTTCGGATGAACCGATTAAAAGTGCCGGTGAAAATGGTTTCAATGCGATCGGCGCGTTAGCCACCTGTACGCCATCGAGATAAAGCAGCAAATTGTTTTTCTCAACCACCAGCGCCAAATGCTGCCACTGTCCCGGAGTCAAGCTGATTGCACCGGTTTGGTTCGCACTGCCGCTGCCGTTTTGATAACTGGCTTGTACAAATGCGCCTTGTAACTTGATTTCCAGCTGGGCAGTGGCATCCTTGGCCTGCAGAATCGTGGCATTCTGCTCCTGCTCGGTTCTAATCCAGGTGCTGAATGTCCAGCCATTTTCCGGATCGATCTCCAGCGCCGGCTGCGCACTTGCTTTAATCCCGCCTTGTCCTTCAAAACGCGCAGCGGCGGCGATATATCCATTCGGATCGATAATGGCTTTGGAATCGTTTGCGTGCAGTAAATAAGCCGTCGCATCCTGAGGCAGCGCTTCGCCCTCCTTGAAATGGTAGGTCAGCACTTGATTGACATCGTAAATGCCTTGGGGATCGGAACCGTTTGCCGCATTGGCATTGCCGTAATACATAGTGAAATTGTCACTACTGATACCGCCACGAATCACGGGTAACTTGACCCAGACCAAACCAAGCTCTACCAATGAGTCGATCTTTTCCACATCATGCTTAAGCGCGGTTTTATCCTGCTGCATAAAGCGCAGATCTTTACCGTTTTCCGCCAGATCGAGAAAAAAACCAAAATTACCGCTGTGCAAACGCACCAGCACCGGAAAATCCTGCACGGTACCCTGTATATCAGCCCCGGTAATGCTGGCATCAACCGTCAATTGTTTGCGTGAAGGCCATGCATCATTCCACCAGGCGCGACCCTCCACAGAGACTAATGTCAGTATCAACAGCAATATAAAACGATGCATACACAAAAATTTCTTCATTGACCAACGATTCCCATAGCAAAAATAAATACCGTGCGTTTAATCACCGCAACCTTTCTTTCCTTCCTTGATGTCTTTCACACTGCAATCGCCGTAGCTGACCACATCAGTGCTCAACAGGCTGACTCCCTTCTGTTTATTTTTGTCATCCTGCTCGCGCCCGGAGCTTCCACGTGACGCGGATTGCGCTGCCGATTGCGCCACACTGGCAGCGGCGCCATCCGCGCCGGCCACGCCGGTCGGCGCGACAACACTGGTTGGCACACCCACCGTGCCGCCCGACGCTTGAATATTGGAAGCGCCAATCACCGCCGTTGCCGCGATCACAACTTGACTGCCGCTGATACCCGCTTCACCGGCATCCACCACCCCCACCGGCGCGGCCAATACCACATTTCCCTTACCGACCGCTTGTATGCCGCTGCCGGACACGATCGGCGGGAAAATGGTGACGATGTTGCCGCGTTCGTCCACCACGCTGACTGGCGGCGGTGCAGAGATCGCGGATTTAGCGCCTTTGCCGGCGTCGATACTGCCTTCGGACGACCACACGAGAATGTCTCCACCGAGTAAAGTAAAGACACGGGACTGATTGACATTGAAATTGTCATTGACTACAGCGCTGAGATTACCCTTCTGCTGCACCACCAGGCCCAGTTGTTCCGGGGTTTTGCGAATCCCCGCCAATTGTCCGGCCAGGCCGACATCGACATTACCCCCGGGCACCGCCAGATTGATGTCGCCACCGTCCAAGGTTTTAATCTGACTGAATACCAAACCGAGATTTCCGCTATAGGATTCATCCGGGAAAAGCGTTTTGATCGCTTCAAAGCCGCGTTCGTAAAGATCCTTGCGTTTTGATTCGGGCGCAGCTGCCGCGGCCGATGCGGATTCTTTGATTTCATTGTAAAAAACATTCAACAACGTACCCAGATGCTGGCGTTGTTCACTTTCCGGCAAATCGGCGAGCCCTTGCAGGATTTCTCGATATTTATCGGTATTTTCATAACGCTTGATAAAACCGGCCAAATCCATTTTCCCGGCCAAACCGGTCAGAATCGTAATCGCCGCGCCACCCTCGTCGCTCAACGTGCGGTTGAATAAATTACCGATGGTTTGAATGCCGTTAGAGCTGCCGAGATTGATGCTTTCCCCAGCCAGCACTTGCAATTGACCCGGCCCGCCAAGCTCCAGCTTTCTGATATTGGAAAGAATATTTCCATCGTTATTGATGATCGTGTCGTACAGGATATTTCGTCCCGCCTGTACGCGGGTAATATCATCAGCCGCCAGATTCTGCCCTTTCAGGGTCAGATTCTTGATGTCCCGGCCAGCAACAAATTCGGCAGCTTTGGGCAAATAAAAGGTCGCTTCCTTATCGGTGGCAAATGCGATATCACCCAAATTCGCAATGACCGCAGGTTTGCCGGCGTTGCCCAAATGCACCGGGACCGGTGCATTGATAAGGAGCGGATCCGGCGTGGTCAGATTAAGACGTTCGCGCGCGCGGATAATACCGCTGACCAAATTACCTTCGACTTGCTGCGCGGGTGAAGCGATACCTGGCAGCAATGAAATATCCGTATTGGACATGCCGATATTAAAGAACTGCGCGGCACTTCTATCTGCGGATATATTTCTCTGCGCCAGCAACTCAAATTGACCTTGGGATGACGGAAACAATGTCATCGAATTATTGATACGAATGTCGCCGGAGTACGCAACCGTTTTCAAAGTGCCGGGGTACACGCTGAAACCGAATCCCGGTTCGGGGGTGTTATTCAGGACTATGCTGCCGCCGGTTGTTGAAAGTGAAATCGCACTTCGGTCACTGTAAGTAAAAAAGCGCGAATCGGTACCGCCGGAACCGGCCGGTAAAGAATCCTGACCGCGTATCGTGGGATTGTCCACCGACGCCAGAACCAGGTCATTGCGCGCACTGACATTGACCTGCGCATCGCCCAGATGAAGCGCGGTGCCTGCTTCCGCCGATGCGGAATAACTGCCGCCCGCGGTTATATTGGCTTGTCCCTTGCCGACATAATATTCACCGCCGGCGATGTTATTGCCCGCCGTAACCGACAATGTGCCACCGCCATTAATCTCCGTACCGTTTGCGCTCCAGGTGGTGGAAAAACCGGAAATGGCGTTAATCGTCCCGAGCGGCTTACCCGTGGTAGGCAGCATTGCGGATAAATTGCGGATATCGCCGCCGGCTTCAATCGTCACTTCACCGCCGCCAAGCGCCCCGACATTCTGGTTAAACGTTCTAACGCCGCGGCTACTGAAAGTATCGCCGCTGATATTGATACCCCAGGCTGTGGGCCTGTGATTCACATCCCAAACACCGCTGCGCACCAGCCAGTCACTGATTTTCTGGCCGGTTGCAATGCCTTGTATGTCTCCTCCGGCATGGATCGAGATATCGCCGCCTTGCGTCGGATAATCCGCCACAACAAACTGTGTGCCCAGCAAAACCTCATTGGCAAACCCATACCGCAACACGCTGTTTAACCACGCCGGATCGAGCCGGTTCAAATAATCGGCGTCAGACTCGCCGGGAAAACGCGCAGGCGCGCCAGGAATACTGCCAGCCAATAACTGACCGCGCGTGTACTGTGCGGGTGTGCCCATGGTATACATCGCTGCCGCGGCTTTTGCATCACCGGGATCACTCAGATAGCGCACATCATTTCCCGCTTCCACATCAATACTGCCGGTACCCGTCCGGACGACCACCTGGGCCGGACTCGATCGATTATCGGTTGCTGCCAGATTGATGTCGCCGCCTGCATATAAACCATAACTCCAGGATAAGCCCGGCTGTATCATGTCAGGGAAACGGTTTTCCGGTTTCTGGCCGGCGATGGGGGTGCTCGCAAAAGCGTCGGTTAATGAGGCATTGATATTGAGATTGTTATTGGCTCTCAGGGTAAGAAAACCCGGTAATGTTTTTTGTCCGTCCGAAGCCGAGTAGCGCCAGTTGGAATCCCAGCTCTGCGTTTTTTCATTCCACGCGCCTTCCATGAAATCCCAGCGATCTTGCAGCGTCAAATCACCTGTGCTTTGTATTTCTATGCTCGGTAAAAATTGCAGCGCCGTTCCGGAAAGATTCGCCAGCGACGGTTTGTTCGCCATGAATGCAGCGGTGTCGGCTTTCCACGCCTGGATGGCATCACTCGTAATGACCGATTGACCGGAATAAACCCGGGCCGCTTCGAGCACAGCGTGATCCGGATCAGCGCCGGTAATGCGCGTATTGATCGCAGAAACCGCAACGGCATGATTCGTATCCCTGCCGGTGCGTAAATGGACATCGCCGCCAGCACCGCCACTGCCGCCGGAAACATCGATCGTCGCGCCGGAAGCGGATAAATCCAGCAAGCCGCTGCCAGCGTCCTGCCGGTGCACGGTATCCAAGGTCACGCTGCCGCCTTTTGCGCCATTCGCGCTTGCTTTAGCCGTAATTGCGCCGGTGGAACCCAGCGCGATACCATCCGCACCGTAGATATTGACTGAACCGGCAGCATCGCCTCCGGCGTCGATCCGGCCTGCGATAGTGACTTTCCCTTGATCGGCAGTCAGATTGAATTGATCGGCTTTGATCGTATCGGCCGCAGCGATTGCGATATCGCCATGACGCTGGCGCAGGCTCAATTCCTGATTGAATCCCGCCTCCGCTAACTTGGCATTCAACGCGGACAAGCCATCCGCGCCAAAATTATCCGCATCCAAACGGATGCTCCCGCCTTGGGAGTTTGCAGGAGCCGATGCGTCAATGTCGCCGCGCCAGTTGAACTGACCTTTGGGAACTTGAACGTACAACGTGCCAGCCTTGCCGGCATTCTGAATCTGATTGGCTTCGCTGCCCGCCGCACCGGCAAGCCGAATGTTCGCATCGCTTTCAAAATTAATATTCCCAGCGTCGGCCGACAATACAACGCGCCCTGCCGGCGCATACCGAGTCAGTTCTGCGAATGGCACGGCACGGCCTGAAACGTCGATCCGCGCACCGTTATTCAGATTGATATCACCGGCCAGCGCATGTAACTCAAGAATACCCCCCGGCAAATCGAAAAAACCATTACCGGCAATTGCATCGGCTGTTACCGACCATGCCGATCCCAACCCTGCGGATCTTCCCGGCACAGTGCTGCCCAGCCGGTTAAAGTTGATTTGGTGACCGCTGGCATCAATACGCGTAGTGGAACCGGAATTGCCGGCAAAATAAGCGGCATTTAAATTCAGATCTCCGGCTACGCTTAACGAACCTGGCTTGGCCAAAGTGCTATTGCCGGTTTGCGCATCCTGCATTAGCCCCAATCCGGTAATCGCATTGGATGCATTGAAGGTGGCGTTACTGAAACCGGAAATGGCATAATCGCCTTCCGCCAGCAGGATATCTTTCACATTCAGCGTTAACGTACCTGCGCCCGTGCCGGTCCGAGCGGAATTGAAGCCCGGATTTCTGAAAGTAACGCTATCCGCATTGATCTGCGCACCGAGACCCGCATTATTGAAGCCATTGATTCGCGCCGCGTTGATTTCAAGCTGCTTGGATTGCAAAACGACATCGCCGTACAAATCGAAATCGGATGTACTGATCAACTTCAGCTCAGTGAGATTCAAGGGAATATTCTTCAGCACCAGCCCTTCCGTGCCAAGCGGCGCGGCACCCGCGCTGATGCGGCTGGATTTCAACGCCAGCGAACCGCCATTCATATCGATAAGGCCGTCAAATACCGTATTTCTGGTGGAATCGAGCGCCATTGAAGCATCCGCTTTCAGCCGCGCGCCTTCTTCAATGGTCAAAACACCGGTACTGCCGGTAACACTGCGGTCACGGTTCAACCCTACTTGATTGAAGGAGGAAACCCGCAACAATGCGCCATCGCTATTGGTTGCGCCGCTGTTTTCGATAAACAGATCCGCTGCCGTGCCGCCGCCATTTTTTTTGCTTTCGATCAACGCACCGGAAGAAACCCTCACTTCATCACGTGCCGCCAGAATGATTTCTTGGCCCTGCAAATGACTATTTCCATCGATATTCAGGTTTTGTGCGGTTACCGTTACCCGTTGCCCTCTCGCATCTTTTCCACGCACCCCGCCGAGCAGCAGGCTGGGCGCATTTAAGCGGTTCAGATCGTCAGCCAGTAATTTGACTGTACCGGGAACCGGCGCCAGCAAATCCTCCTGGCGCCCTACAATGGCCAAGCGGTCGGCACTGATATCCACTTGCCCGCCCCTGCCGTTTTTGGCGGGAAACGCCGCCAGATCGGCTGCCAGTGTCAGATGCTCACGCGTGGTGATTGCCAGACTGCCCGCATCCTCAGGCAGTTGTGGACGCACAGTGCCATTTTGCTCCGCCACTTTGGCAAAAAACTGATTGGCGGAATAATCGGTATATTCGGAAAAAAGCCGCGCTTGCGTTCCCGGCGCCACGGAGAAACCTTGCGTGCGGGGATTTTGAATATCGGCGGCGGCCGTGCCATAGTGCCCGGAAACGATCGTTGCACCGGTAAAATCAGTAAAGCGCTGGCTCGGTGTAATATCCGGAATGTCCGGCCTTGGTGTGATCAGATACGCGCCGGGCAGCAAGGCGTAGTGTGCGGGCAGTAAGGTATACCAGCCTTCTTTCAAGGCGGAACCGGCGCTCAGATACACGCTGTCGCCAACATGCAAGTTAGCTGATGAAAACTCCAGCGGATCGATCGGCGTCAGAGCCGGATTGAAATCTGGCAGCACTGCAAATTTAGGAACATAACCGGCAACGCTTGAATCCAGAATATCGCGTGACCCGCCCGGACCCGGAATGAATTCGTAGGCATACAAATCGCCACCGCCCGACAAATCAAGTTTGGCGCCTTGTTGTAATTCAACGTTGGTACCCGTCAGCACCAGCCGTTTTTCCGGCGGCGACGAAATCAGCCGGTTAATCGCGCCATCGGCTGTCATTGGATACAGCCAATTAATACCGGCTGCACCGCGGCCAAACGGTACGGTTAAGTTGTTACCCGATACCGAGGTATAACTGCCGGGCGCCAATTCCAAATAATTGCCGGCATTCAGATTGATGCTGCCGAATGGAACCTTGATGGTGCCTTGCTGCTTAATGTTCGGCGCATTGATCGTCAGACTGCCGCCTGCGGAGAGCACAGGTGCTTGTGTACCGGCGCCTTGCTGAACGGTCAGCGTTTCCTGGCCCGTACCACCGAGCGCAAACGTATAATCGGTCAATGTCGCGGTATACAATTGCGAGGCGGTGATCGCCAAATCACCCGCAAATTTGAATGTGCCCAGAAAGTTTTTCGTGTCCGGTCTTATCTGAATGCCCACGGCGCGCACATCGCCTGCGCTGAACAATTCAGCCTGGCCGAAACCGTTAAAACTCAGGCCGCCAACCAAATCAATCCCTTTCGCCGCAACCGAGAACCGTCCTGCACCGCCTACTGCATTTGGCACCAGCCGGGTATCGAATAAACCTTGCGATAATTGCGTATCGATGCGGCTTTGCGTGGATCCCAGCGCGGCATAGGTCGTGTTCAAACCGACCTGGCTGCCGGAAGTTTCGATACTGGGTGTATCCAGAATGATTTCCTTATGCGCTGCCAGCTGCATATCGCCATTGAAACGAATGCTTCCGCGATATTGGCCATCACCGCCAAGCACATCGGTTTTAAGCTGTAATGCGTCGAATCCGGAATGGCTTAATTGATCATTGTTGAAAAAAGCCAGGCCATTGTAGCG
>CP091134.1:2419958-2422811 GCA_021582535.1 Nitrosomonas sp. | reverse complement strand
GGTGTCACGGGTTTTCAGGATCCAGCCCCAGGTTACTAACGCAAACAAAGGCATCAGCGTCATGTGGACACGCCACAGTCCCATCCATACCTTGTCAAATTCCGGTTCCATCGAATCCATGCCATGTGAGTATGCAAACGTTCTTTGGTACCAGATCCAGAATATCGCTACCAAGAGCATCGTCAACATGCCCAGCTTGTAGTACTTCGAGTCGTACCACAGCGACATATCATAGTCAGCACTTGATGCACTACTACTCGTGCCATAAGTTGTTGCCATCATATCCTCCATTGATTAAGTTAATTAACACTGCGTAACACGGCCATCCAAGTAGCAATTACGGACCGCTGTTATTGCTTTCATGGCCTTTTTTACGCAATTAAGAATAACTGATCATCAGGCTTTTACAATGAGTGGATCCACTCATTTTTAATGATCGCCGTGCGGTTCTTCAGCGCGGCAAAAGGGATTTTTTAAAGCAAGGCAGCGAAACTTATCCGCTCGCTGTGATAGGGACAAAAATTTCTACGTTCAGAAGTTCAATGAGATGGTGCAGCAGGCACATTATCGGGGAAAGGAATAGTTGATTTTTGCGCTCTTAATCGCAACGCAAAATTGATCAGGCTATTCGGGCCGCTCAGATCGAGTTTGCGGGAAATGTTGACACGATGATTTTCAACCGTTTTTTTGCTCACGAACAGTTTCTCGGCAATCTGCGGTGTCGTGAAGCCCTCGGCTATCTTGTTGAGCACCTTACGTTCCGCCTTGGTAAGACTCGTTATTTTTTCCAGCGATGCCTCGATCAACGCATCCTTTTCCGGTTGACTCTGCCGTATTTGCGCCAATTTCTCCATCCGGGCTTTGATGCTGTTTAACAATTCCTCTTTCGTGAACGGTTTGGTAAGGTAATCATCCGCGCCCATGTTCATACCCGCACGGGTATCCGAGCGCGTTGACTTTGCGGTAAGAAAAATAAATGCGTGAGTTGCCGATTGCTGAGCCTGCTTGATTTGTGCCAGCACTTCAAAACCGTCGATTCCCGGCAGCATGATGTCGCAGATAATAATGTCCGGATTTGATTCCACCGCCATTTTTACACCGGCTTCACCGGATGGCGCGCTGATGACCCGGAATCCGTAATGCGCAATAATGGCGGTGATGTTTTCGCGCAATGCATTTTCATCTTCCACCACGAGAATCAGCGGATTATTCATCGGATGTTCATACCGGTAATTGAATGGTGATCGTGCAGCCGCTACCGGCCCTGCTTTCAAGACTGATATCCCCGCCGTGCAATGTGATCAGTTTCTTCGCAATCATCAAACCGAGCCCGCTCCCTGGATATACCTTGGCGTTTGACGCGCGGAAAAACGACTGAAACAGAAACGCTTGATCCTTTTCCGGAATACCGATGCCATAATCTTTAACGGTAATTAAATAGACGCCATCTTGCAATTTCACGGTCATTTCCGGGGCTTGTTTCCCTTCGGAATACTTGAATGCATTCGACACGACATTGCGTAGCACATTTCGCAACAGAATTTCATCCATATTGACGATGCAGTCGGGTGCGTCAAAACGATAATCCAGCTTCCTTTGCTGCTCGTCGGGTTCAACATTCGATTGCACAAATGCGTCCATGAATTGCCGGAAGGGAAGATGCTTCCTGGTCAGTTCAATCTTGCCCTCGTCGATCCGGCCGATATCCAGAATATTTTCCATCAACTCGGTCATGCGGGTTGTTTCTTCCGCCATAATGGCTTTGTGCTTCTGAAAAAACTCGATAAAAGAAGCACTCAGTCCGGTTGATTCCATTCTCAGATCCAGCAGATCGATGCTGGAGCGGATGGTTGCAAGCGGCGTGCGGAATTGGTGTGACGCCAGACTGACAAACTGGGTTTTAAAGCGGTTGAGTTCACGCTCTTTCTCCATGGCTTTTTGCAGCCGGTGCTCGGCTGTCTTGATCACCGTGATGTCATTTTCTACCGCAACATAATTGATCAATCTTCCCGCGTCATCGTATACCGCGGCAATATTGAGATAAAGCCATATTTTTTCACCGCTTTTGGTGTAATTCAGAATTTCACCGGAAAAAGTTCCACTGCTGCGGAGTGAGCGGGCAATCTCGCGGATAGTCCCGGCCGATGTTTCCTCGCCTTGGAGAAAAGCAGCCGGATCAAGCCCTATGACCTCTTCCGACCGGTATCCCAGGATTTCTTCAAAACTGTTATTGATCCAGATAATCTTCTTCTCGGGATCGGTGATCATTACGATACCATTGGTTTTCTCGGCCACATAGGCCATCCGTTGCAAATCCAGCTCACTGTTTTTCCGCGCGGTAATATTTTGCAAGATACCGTACAAACCTGTGATTTCGCCATACGCGTCCAGAATCGGATGAATCGTGGTGGTATGCCATTTGACCCGGCCATCCCGCATGACAATCATGAAATCATCGCTACGTTCTTTTTTCGTAGCCGTGACATGCGCAATCAGAGCTTGCATTTTTTCTTTTTCAGAACCCTGATAGAGCTGTGTGCTTTGCAACAGCTCGGCGCATTCAAAATCCTTATCTAATTCGTAAAAATCATAGAGATAATCCGACCAAACGGTAAAATCCGTGGAGAAAACATAAGACCACTCACCGATCTCCGCGGTTTTGCACAGTAAAGACAACCGCTTTTGCTGCGATTCGAGCGAATCAAAAGCTGCCAGATTGAAATTGGGTCTATAGTTCATGCGAAGCCACGCTGATAAGCCGGTTAATTAACATTAAGAAAACAGAAAAACACTACCGAACATATTGTAGCGAAATAAAAATATCACTTTGGAAGTATTTTGGGAATAGGGATG
>CP091134.1:2415906-2419858 GCA_021582535.1 Nitrosomonas sp. | reverse complement strand
AACTGGAAAATCATCTGAACCAATTACTGGACATATCCCGTTTTCATGATTATTGCCCAAATGGCCTGCAAGTGGAAGGGCGCGACAGCATTCATATCATGATCAGCGGCGTCACCGCCTCGTTCGATCTGCTGCAAGCTGCCGCCGCAGCCAAAGCGGATGCCATTCTCGTGCATCACGGCTATTTCTGGCGCGGCGAGGACATGCGCATCACCGGCATGAAAAGCCGCCGCATTGCGTTGCTGATGCAGCAGCACATCAATTTATTCGCTTATCATCTGCCGTTGGATGTGCATCCGCATTTAGGCAACAATGCCATTCTGGGAAAAAAACTGGGATTGATCGAAACAGGCCGGTTTGGCGAACAGGACATCGCCGCTCAGGGAGAATTAGCGCAAGTCACGACGTTAAGCGCATTGGCCGAAAAAATATCCCGCACGTTGTTACGCAAGCCGATGATCATCGGCGATCCCGGCAAGCCCATCCGGCAGATCGCGTGGTGTACCGGCGCCGCGCAAGGTTATTTCGACGCGGCCATTCAGTTGGGTGTGGATGCCTATATTACCGGAGAGATCTCGGAGCAGAATGTGCACGCCGCGCGTGAATCCGGTGTCGCATTTATCGCGGCGGGGCATCATGCGACGGAGCGGTACGGCGTGCAAGCGGTGGGCGATCACATCGCCCAGAAATTCGGCATCCAGCATCAGTTTATCGATATTGAAAATCCGGTGTAGCGCAACCGCAATCTGGCGGTATTTATAGCACAGCAGTCACGACGAACCTGAGGTAAGGGTTTGTCATCTATTGATCCTTGTTATCGTTGTCATCGTCCTTCTTCTTTCTGCCTGAGAACATGGTCCACCAGATGACAAACAAAAACAAACCCATCGCCACTGCCGCTTCGATTACAAGCCACCACCAATTCATAATGTAAGATACGCTCAAGTTAAAATCAGACCGTTACTCTAACCAAAATCCGATGAAAAACCAATTAAGTTTTATTATTGCCGTTTCATACCTGCTACTCACCGCTTGCGCCACCGGAACCATCAGTCCCACGCTGCCGCCCAGCGAACCGGCGGAAGCGGTCGCACCGCCGCCAGCGGAAAAACCCCTGACAAAATCGGTGCACAAACGCGTTCAGTGGCCTGCATTGACCGGCTGGAAACACGACGATCTGCAACCGGCGTGGCAAGCATTTCAGAAAAGCTGCACGGTTTTAAGCAAGCAACCGGCTTGGAAGGAAACTTGCAGACTGGCCGGGACACTGAAGAAAACCGATAACGCCGCGTTGAGAAACTTTTTTGAAACCTATTTCACGCCGTATCAAATCATCAATACCGACAACACCGAAGAAGGATTGATCACCGGCTACTACGAACCCCTGCTGAAAGGCAGCCGCAAACCCTCAAGCCGTTACCGCTACCCGGTGTATGCCGCGCCCGATGATCTGCTGACCATCGAGTTAGGCACGGCGTATCCGGAATTGAAAGACCTGCGTTTGCGCGGCCGCCTGAATGGACGCAAAGTCGTCCCTTATCACAGCCGGGCGGACATCATGAATAACCCGAAATTGCTGAATGGCTACGAACTCCTGTGGGTGGAAGACGAAGTCGAATTGTTTTTCCTGCACGTGCAAGGCTCCGGCCGGATCGTGCTCGATAGCGGGGAGACGATGAAAATCGGTTTCGCCGATCAAAACGGCTACCCGTATAATTCGATCGGCAAACTTCTGGTCGAACGCGGCGAATTGCCGCTGGAAAAGGCCTCCATGCAGGGCATCAAGCAATGGGGGCAGCAAAACCCTAAAAAACTGCCCGAACTGTTGCAGCAAAACGCCCGCTATGTATTTTTCCGCGAACTGCCGTCCGATTTATCCGGACCGATCGGCGCTTTGGGCGTGCCGTTGACCGCCGGACGCAGCATTGCGATCGATCCGCTGTCGATCCCGCAAGGCGCGCCGGTGTTTCTGGCAACAACCTGGCCCAACAGCAACAAACCGCTGAACCGCCTGATGGTGGCGCAGGATGTCGGCAGCGCCATCAAGGGCGGCATCCGTGCGGATTTCTTCTGGGGATTCGGCCATGAAGCCGGTAATCAGGCAGGGAAAATGAAACAGCGCGGAAAAATGTGGGTGTTGATGCCGCGCGACGCTAAGCCACCCGCACTCTCACGGCAATAAAAAAGCTTGCCGGATTTCCCCGGCAAGCTTTTTATAAACCGTCTACTTGAAATTTATTTGCTCTTGTTCGCGCTTTCCAGCTTTTCCTCGATGGTTGCAGCGGGAATCATCCCGCCGACAATCGAACCATCGGCAAAAATCAACGTCGGCGTGCCCGTTACTTTATTCTCGTGACCTGATTTCACCAATGCATCCAGCGGTGTGTCACACTCTGAACTGGATGGCGCAACGCCCTTCAGCATAAAGTCATCCCAGGCTTTGATTTGATCCTTGGAACACCAGATTTTTTTCGACAATTCCATCGAACCCTTCAATACCGGGTAAAGCAGCGTATAGATCGTAACATTGTTGATGCTCAGCAGTTCTTTCTCCAATTGCTTGCAATACGGGCAATTGGGATCGGTGTACACGGCCAGCTTGCGCTTACCGTCGCCTTTGACGATTTTGATGGCATGCTGCAACGGCAGTGATTCCAATGGTACGCGCCGCGCCGCTTTGATTTCCTGGATGCGCTCGTTGGTCATGCTCACCCGGGTTTTGGTATTGATCACATGGCCGAAGAAAAAATAATCCGCTTTATCATCGGTATAAAATACTTCGTCGCCGACAACCACTTCATACAAGCCCAGGTAAGGCGTTTTTTTCACGCTATCGATAGTGCTTCCGGCAAAATGCGGTTGAATGGCTTTCCTTAACGCTTCCTCATCGGCCCAGGCGGATCCGGAGAAAAAACTGATTGCCAGAATTGAGATGAAAAGCTTTAAGCGCGTGGCCATAATGACTCCAGTATTAGAAAATAAAATTTAATTCAAAGCGTGCTGCATCAAGCGATTTTTGATCAGCGGCAAGCGGTTGGTGATTTCAAGCCCGAGATTGCGCAAGCGCGCCAAGGTCGGATTGGAGTTGTTGAACAATTTCTGCAATCCGTCGGTGACCAGTTCCAACGCCAGAATATCTTCCTTGCGCGCTAGTTCGTAACGCCGCAGCAACATAAAATCGCCGCAATCGGTACGCATCCCGCGCGCATTGAGAATCGCCGCCAGCTCGCGGGTATCGCGCAATCCCAGATTCACGCCCTGCCCGGCCAGCGGATGAATACCGTGCGCTGCATCGCCGATCAGCACCAGCCGCGGCTTGATCAGCTTCTCCACGTGCACAAAATTCAACGGAAAACCCACGGGCGGGGTAACCAACTGCAATTTACCCAGGGTATGCGAAGCAGCTTCCTCGACGCGCTGGCAAAGTTCATCCGCGGGTAAATTGCGCAGAAAATCCGCGTGATCCCCGGTCGTCGACCATACCATCGACACCCGCTTGCCGGGAAGCGGCAACAACGCCAGCACACCGTCGCGCCTGAACCATTGCTGAGCAATCTGGCGATGCGGCCGTTCCGTGCTGAAATTGGCGACCACACCGATCTGGTTGTATGCATGGCGCGACACGTCAATCTCCGCTTGCCTACGCACCCAGGAATTCACACCGTCCGCGCCCACCACCAAAGCGGCCTCAAGCTGGCTGCCATCTTCCAGTTGCACCTCGACATGAGATTCCTGCCAGGTAATCGCAGTGCATTTTGCCGGACAAAAAATGCGCAGATTTTCATTCGAGGATTTGAGCGCTTCCCAGACTGCCGTTTGCAGTTGGCGATTCTCAGCGATAAATGCCAGCTCCGGTATACCGATCTCGTATGCACTAAAATTAATATGCGCGGTATTGTCATCGCCAAACACCGCCATCTCATAAACCGGCGCTAAGCGCTCGGCCTCCATC
>CP091134.1:2411742-2415806 GCA_021582535.1 Nitrosomonas sp. | reverse complement strand
TGGTGGTGTGATAAATCCGCACCGGATTGAACTCGGACAGCGCTTGATCGTCGATCAGCGGGCCTTTCAGCAGGTTGGCGGCAAGCGTAAAGAATTTATTCAGAATATCGGGAATTTTGTTGTTGTCCTGCGCCGAGTAGCCCAATTGCGCCAGCAGCGCAAGGCCGCTTTGGGTATAAAACAGTGAGGCAATCGTGGCGTAAATCGCGCTATTGATACCGGAAGTTTTATAGCGGTTGTAGAGCTGCTCGGCACTTTCCGCGTAGCGTTGATAAAACTCGACCGATGCGGGGTGCAGGCCGACGATGTCGAGCAAGGCTTGTTGCGGATCGGTTTGCGGTTTGCCGACGTACGATACCTGTGGCAACAGTGAAGTCCAGCGCTCATCGGCCTTCTTAATAAGACTGTAGAGCCGGGAAAAAAACAGGAAAGAACCGGAAATGTGCGGCTCCAACCGGTCGTCGTTGAACAATTTGCGATTGATCCATGCCATGCGCGAGAACGGCGTGGCTGGCAAGATGCCGTACGGTTGCTTGCCGATGCGGATCGCTGGCAGCGTGCCGCGGCCGAGCACGTAGCGGTTGAAATAGTTGCGCGTAGCAGTGATGGTGTCGTCGCTGAACACCGGTTCCATCATCTGATCCATGAAATAACCCAGTGTTGCCGGCCATAATGCTTCGTTCATCGCCCGGGCTTCCAGCTGATCATTGGCGTAATATTGCGGCGATAGCTTCAGGATTGCCGGGTCGAGCCCCAGGCTGTTTGCCAACCAGCGGCCGTCTTTGCGCGTGCGCCAATCGGCTGGATCGTCGTCAGCGGCGTACTGGTTGAAATAATGATCGTAACTGGCATCGGCGTCGCTGAACCAGGTATAGCCGCTTTCCTGATCTTCGACGTTGTTGGTCGGCGCGCCTTGCATCAGGAAACTGAATCCTTTGCGACTGCGCTGATGATGCTGAATCAACTGCTGTAATTGCTCACGGCTTTTATCGACATCGGCGCTGAGCCGTACACCGAGCACGAATAACCGGTCGAAACCTCGCCGCGCCTGGATCTCGTTCAGGTTAATCTTGAAGCCCATGCCTTTGGCGACTGCTTCGTCAAAATCGGTGACCCATTTCATTTCGTCCGGTACGATCAGTTCGTCGTCTTCGAGACGTAACTGCTGATCTTCCGGGGCATTGGGATTGGGTCCGACGATCAGCTCCGAAGGTACCGGACGGCCGATGTGCAATAGCGTTTGTTCCTTGCCGTTGAAACCCATCACCACAAAGCGTTCCGGCAACAGCGCCACGCGTGCCGGATTGGTCCAAGCTTGCAGCTGCGTATCGGTTCCACTGACGACGGGTAACTCCAGGAATTCGACGCGCACGTTGGTGATGGTTTCGGGTTGCGCTGGTTTGACGTTCAAATTCTGCGGCTGGTACGACGCAATGATTTCCTGTGCGCGGGCTTCGCCGAGAGCATTCTTGAGCGTGGTGTACGCCGCGTCCAATGCGGTTGCATCGTTATTGGAGTTGAATACCGTTTGCCAGTATTGCTGCACAAGCGGTTTTTCGGCTGCGGGCAGCGGCTGCTCGGACACGATTACCAAAATATAATCGCCATCCGCTTTGACTGGTTCTTCAGCCAGATTCAGCGGCTTGAATAATTGACTCAACCAATACGCCCGGCCGACGCCGTGGCTTTTGACCAGCGCTTGCCACGCCGCGCGTTTTTCGCTGTCGACGCTGCCCGCTTTCCAGATATTGGTCCAATAAATGCGGGTGTTGCTGATTTCGACTTCGGAGGGAATTTCTTCAAAAGTGTCGACGCTGATGTCGTCCGGGTAGACGCGCACCCACAACTGATCGGTACTGACATCGCGTCCGCCGGGGCCGGTGACTTTTTTGAAGCGCGTTTCGATGCGCAGCGGAAACAGCAGGATCGGATGGATATCGTTCAACTGGCTGATATTCTGGGTCGGATCGGAGAAAGTCTCGAACAGCGATTCCCGGTCGATCAGTACTTGCCGGTTCCGCTCAAGCTCGGCTTGCAGCTTGGCGGTATCAGCCCGTAGCGTTTCTTGCTCGCGCAGCAACGCCTGTAATTGCTCCTTGGCTGCACCGTCGGAGCGGCGGCGCAACGATGCGATCGAACGCTCGGTTTTTTGCAGCTTCTCGTTGGCGGCAGACCAGTTCAGCCGGCTTTGCCGGTGCTGGCGGCGTGCTTGATCGATCTGCTCTTGCGTGTCTTTAAATTGAGTCATAAGCCATTTCTGTCGGTTGAGATTTTGTACTTATGTAACCATGCTTAATCGCGCGGCAGCATTTCGGCAGCATGCACACCGACGAGCACCGGCGCCTGGAATAAAATGTAAGCCAGTTCCGCCGAATTGATATTGTTTGTCCAGCTCAGCAAATGATCCTCTTTCCACTGCTCCGCTTTTTCCTGCGCGGTGCCGCCTGGTTCTGTGTTGGGCAGGCTGAGTGCGGGTGCGGCGGCGATGTCGATAAATTCGCCGTCACTGATGCCGGGTGCTACATCCGCCCAAGCCAGATCGTTCCAGACCTGAATGGGGTCGGTGCTTTTGCGGCTGATATCCAGGCCGAAGCGCGGTTCACCCGGCCGTTCCTTGATCACGAAGAACCAGCCCGGCTCGTCGTCAACCTCGGGATTGCCGCGCGCTTCTTCTTCGGTTAAATCGAAGCCGAAAAAGTAAATGTCCGGTTTGACTTGCGCTTCGTACAGCGGCGTTTTGATCGGTACGCTGTCGTCGAACACCCGTTCGGTTTTTTTGTTCGGCGCCGGATTGGTAGCGCTGATCGGCTGCCATTTGGCTTTTTGCGCATAAATCACTGCATTCGGGTATTTTTTCAGCAATTCGCCGCGAATCACCAGTACCAATTCCTCTTCGTTTTCCAGACCTTGTTCGCGATTGTCGTGTTCGCCGAGTTTGGAGAATCGCGACCAGCGGTGAATTGGCGGAATGTCTTTCAATTCCTCGCGGCGTTGTTTGCTGTCTTCGGTCGGACTGAGAAAACCGCTGATGTCCCAGAACTGACGGAAGTAGGAGCCGCGCTGATCGGTCGGATATTCGCGCCACAACAATTCGCGCGCGAATTCATGATTGAGGCCGACCATGTACGACTCGATGAACGGTTGGTTGGTTTTCAATAACGTGATGGTGTTTTGTGCGATGAAATTCAGGTTCGGCACAAACAACTCGGTGGATTTATCGACCAGCGGTTTGTACATCGGGACATCGAGTTCCGGGTACGCCATCGCCTCGACAAATTTCTCGCCGATCAACTCGAGGATATGCGCCGGTAGCAGGATTTTGCCCAGCGTCCATTTCGGAATCGTCACCGCCGGATTCAGCTTGACCAGCGTATCCGTTGCCAATTGGGCGACGTTCACCGGTACGGCTGCAGGAATGACACCCGCCTGCAGGCCGTTTTGCAGCAGTGTGTAAGAATCTTTCAGCGCGGTTTTGAAGCGGCTCGATTGCGCATTGTCGACTGCACCGGTGCTAGCCGGTTGCGGCGGATTGGCCGGATCCAATGCCAGCAGATTCAGTTCCGGCGTCAGCACAAAATTACTGCTTGGCGGCATGGAATCCACTGCAGCCGGTGTTTGCCCGGTTTCGGATATCGAATCGGCTTGATTCATTTGTGTAATTAAACGCTGTGCCGTGCGGTAAGCCCACAATAATCCCGCACTTAGCGCCGCCGCTACAGCCCAGATTCCGGCGCTGGCACCGATGACCGCCAGCACGATGATCAGCAGTAAAACGAGCGCCAACAAAAGATAGGGAATGAACGGGTAGCGTTTCAGCAAATCCAGCAACCAAGCCGGTACGTTTTTCGGTTGCGCATCCTGCGATAGATTGTCCAAGGTGGGCAGTGAAGCAGGCACCACATGCGGCGGCGCGGCGGTGACAATACCGTCGTTGACGCGCGTGATCAATTTGTTCGGATGAATGCGTTCGTCAAAGGCCGAGAGTTTTTGCAAGCGGCCGTTCGGGCGCAGCATGCGCCGCAGCGGTGCGGAGGTCAGTGCAGGTGTGACCGGGCTTTGTTTGA
>CP091134.1:2407284-2411642 GCA_021582535.1 Nitrosomonas sp. | reverse complement strand
CGGCCTGGGAAAACAAATCCATCGCAATCCAGTCGGGATCGGTTTTGCCGTCGCAAATCACCAGGATTTCAGAAGGCCCGGCCACCATATCGATACCGACGATGCCGAACACCCGGCGTTTGGCCGCTGCAACATACGCATTACCGGGGCCGACGATTTTGTCGACCGGCGGCACAGTTTCGGTGCCGTACGCCAATGCGCCGATCGCTTGCGCGCCGCCGATGGTGAAAACGCGATCCACTTTACTAATGGCCGCGGCTGCCAGCACCATATCATTGCGTTCGCCGTTCGGGGTGGGAACAACCATGATCAATTCTTGCACACCGGCGACTTTGGCCGGGATCGCATTCATTAGCACCGACGATGGGTACGAAGCTTTGCCGCCCGGCACGTAAAGACCGACACGATCCAGCGCGGTAACTTTCTGTCCCAATAACGTGCCATCGGCATCGGTGTATTGCCAGGAACTGAGCGGTTGTTTCTCGTGATAGCTGCGCACCCGTTCCGCCGCCTGCTGCAATGCCGTCCGTTCAGCATCCGGCAGTGTTGCTAACGAATGCTGCAATTGATCCTGCGTCAGCTCGAGGTCTTTGGCGGATTGAATGGTCAGCCGGTCGAAACGGTTGGTGTATTCGATCAGCGCGGCATCCTTGCGGCTGCGGATATCGGCGAGGATGTTGGCAACCGTGACATCGACTGCGTCATCCTGGGCATTTTCAAAAGCCAGGAGCTTGTCGAGATCGGAATTGAAATCGGGGTCAGTGGAGTTGAATCGTTTTATTTGAATCATGGTATGAATGGGTTTCAGATGCGCACGGCGATTTACTGTTTCACCGCAGCGGAAAATGCATCCAGCACCGGCTGAATGGCATCCCGTTTCAGTTTCAGTGCAGCCTGGTTGACAATCAACCGGGACGAAATCTGCGTGATCTCTTCGACTGCGACAAGATTATTGGCCTTTAAGGTGTTACCGCTGGACACGAGATCGACGATGGCATCGGCCAGTCCGACCAATGGCGCCAGTTCCATCGAACCGTACAATTTGATCAGATCGACATGCACACCTTTTGCGGCAAAGTGCTCGCGCGCGGTTTGCACGTATTTGGTGGCAATGCGTAACCGTGCGCCTTGACGCACGGCGGAGTCGTAATCGAAACCATTGGGAACAGCCACCATCATGCGGCAGCGCGCGATATTCAGATCCAGTGGTTGATACAGCCCGGCGCCGCCATGTTCCTGCAGCACATCTTTCCCGGCAATGCCCAGATCGGCCGCGCCGTATTGCACATAAGTCGGCACATCCGAGGCGCGCACGATAATCAGACGGACATTGTCCCGGTTGGTGGATAGAATCAATTTGCGCGACGATTCGGGATCGTCCAGCGCAATGATTCCCGCCGCTTTCAACAGCGGCGCCGTGTCTTCAAAAATTCGCCCTTTTGACAGAGCGATCGTGATATCAGTCATAAAGTCCGGAATTATCCGAGGTTAGCTTCCGCAAAATCCCAATTGATTAACTTATCCAAAATCGCATTGGCGTAATCGGCGCGGCGGTTTTGATAATCCAGGTAATAAGCGTGTTCCCATACGTCGATGGTCAGCAGGGGGCGGATATTTTTGGTGATCGGTGTTTCCGCGTTGCCGGTTTTAACGATCGCGATTTTACCGCCGTCCACAACCAGCCACGCCCAGCCGCTGCCGAACTGGGTCAGCGCCGCTTGCGCGAATTCTTTTTTGCACGCTTCCAGACTGCCGAATGAGGCTTCGATTTTTTGCTTCAGTGCTGCGGAAGGTTCGCCACCGCCATTCGGTTTCAGGCTATGCCAATAGAACATATGGTTCCAGACTTGCGCGGCGTTGTTGAAAATCGCGGCTTTATCCGCTTGCCCGGCGGATGCGCGGATAATATCCTCCAGCGATTTACCGGCCAGATCGCTATTCGCCAGCAGATTATTCAAGTTATCGACATAGGTTTTGTGGTGCTTGCCGTAGTGAAAACTCAGCGTGTTGGCGCTAATGACCGGATCCAGCGCAGTGTTTGCGTAGGGCAGGGGTGCCAGAATATATTGTGTACCGGCTTGAGCAGCTTGGGAAAAATTATCGACATTGATTGTGGACATATGGGTCTCCTTAGTGAGTTTATTGTAATAATTCTTGAGCAAATCAAACATTTGATCACTTCCCTTATGGGGTATTGTTCGTTTCCGTGGTGAACGTGATTTTATTGTAGCCTGCCAAGCGCGCCGCTTCCATAACCGTAATCACCGATTGGTGTGTCGCCTTCGCATCCGCGTTGATGATGATGAACGGATCCGGCTGATTCCTGGCCGCAGCCGTTAAGGCATCGCGCAGACTCTCGATACTGGCGGATTTAATGGCTACCCGGTTGATGGTGTAATCGCCCAGCGCGCTTACCGTGATATCGATGTTGTCCGGTTTCTCGATATTTTTGTCGACTTGTTCCGCACTGGTTTCCGGCAAACTGATTTCAAGCTCGGCAAATTTTGAATAGGTCGTCGTCACCACTAAAAAAATCAAAATCACCAATAACACATCGATCATCGGTATCAGATTGATTTCCGGATCGTTATTTTGTTTTCCGCGTTGAAAATTCATGCAAATGCCGGTTGTATTGATAGCTCGTAAAGTTTTAAACGCAAATCAATGAAAAGCTCGCTGTTAAATCAGGTGAGTATAATACCAGTTGTGTTTTTTATGGCAGCGATCGAAATAAATTACACGATTATTGCACAGACTTATAAAATAGCCAGCCGTGCTTTCAGGGTGTGATAGTACAACATTCTCTTGGATATTTAATTTTAATTTTTTGCCAGTTACAGTGAAATGATTAAACCATTAATCAGCGTAGTGATGGGAAGTAAAAGCGATTGGGATGTGATGCAGCATGCGGTTGCTATCCTGGATGAATTTCATATCGCCTATGAAGCCAAGGTGGTTTCGGCGCATCGCACGCCGGATTTGCTGTTTCAGTTCGCCGAAGAAGCCGAGGCGCGCGGCATTAAATGCATCATCGCCGGTGCCGGCGGGGCGGCGCATTTGCCGGGCATGGTCGCGGCGAAAACCACGCTGCCGGTGCTGGGCGTGCCGGTGAACTCCAGACATCTGCAAGGCTTGGATTCATTGCTGTCGATCGTGCAAATGCCGAAAGGCATACCGGTCGCCACGTTTGCCATCGGCCAGGCCGGAGCGGCCAACGCCGGATTGTTCGCCGTTGCGTTATTGGCGGTGAATAACAGTGAATTGAGCGCGCAGTTGGACGAGTACCGGCGGAAACAAACCGAATCGGTTCTTAACGCCGAGTTGCCGGAATAATGGCGATCATGCCTGACGCGATGCTCGGTGTGCTGGGAGGCGGACAGCTCGGGCGCATGTTCGTGCAAGCCGCGCAGCAAATGGGCTACCCAGTTACGGTGCTGGATCCGGATAGCGCCAGCCCGGCCGGGCGGGTTGCGGACGATTTCATCTGCGCCGGTTATGCCGATCAAGCAGCGCTGGAAAAACTCGGCAGCCAATGCGCGGCGATTACCACCGAATTTGAAAACATCCCCGCCAATTCGCTGCGAAAACTGGCCAAATCGTGTGTCGTCAGCCCGGATGCCTACAGCGTTTCGGTCGCGCAAAACAGAATTGCGGAAAAACAATTTCTCGGTATCAATGGCTTTGCCGTCGCCCCGTTTGCGGTCATCCAGCAGCCGGATGATTTTGCCGATCAGGATGCCGCGGAGCTGCTGCCCGGTATCCTGAAAGTCAGTCAGTTCGGTTACGACGGTAAAGGACAAATCAAAGTATCCAGCGACGCGGAATTGCTGGCGGCGTATGAGCAGCTGAATCACGCCGTGTGCGTACTGGAAAAATTCATGCCGCTGAAATGCGAGATTTCGGTGGTCGTGGCGCGCGGCGGTAATGGTGAAATGCAAACGTTTCCGGTCGCCGAGAATCAGCATGTCAACGGTATCCTGGATGTCAGCATCGTCCCGGCGAGAATTTCGCCGCAATTGGCCGCGCAAGCGCAAGAGATGGCCGGTCAGGTGGTTAAAAAACTGAATTATCAAGGCGTACTGTGCGTGGAATTTTTTGTATTGCACGACGATATGCTGGTGATCAACGAAATCGCGCCGCGTCCGCACAACAGCGGGCATTATTCGATCGACGCCTGCGTCACGTCGCAATTCGAGCAGCAAGTGCGCACGCTATGTGGCCTGCCGCTCGGCGCCACCACGCAACACAGCGCCGCGGTGATGATCAATCTGCTCGGCGGTGCGTGGCGCAACGGTGAACCCGACTGGAATGCCGTGCTGCAACATCCTTCGGCCAAATTGCACTTGTACGGCAAAAGC
>CP091134.1:2405088-2407184 GCA_021582535.1 Nitrosomonas sp. | reverse complement strand
CCGAGGCATCGCCAAATACGCCTTCGATCAATGTGCGGGCATCTTCTGGCATAGTGAACCTGCCAACCTGTAAAGCTCTCGCCGTTAGCCACAATTGCGAATGATCGGGATAGACTCCCGCTGCTTTGGGGAATGCGGCTTTGAACCAATGCGCCGCCGGTTCTTCATTCCATGCAGGACCAAAGACTACCATGTGCGGCATACCCCGTTGATCCTGTTCGCCAATCGCCAGGCGATTACCCGATCCGTCACGATTGTGCCGTCGTAAACGTCCGGCTCTTTGGATCAGACGATCAATCGGCGCCAAGTCGCTGATCAGCAGATCGAAATCCACATCCAGTGATTGCTCGATCACTTGGGTTGCAATCACTAAACGACCTGAGCGTTTGCTTGCGTTACCATCTGAACCAAAGGCGGTGAGAATATCTTCCTCCTTCGCCAGCCTATCGCTCAAAGCAAAACGGGCATGGAACAGGATAAGTTTTTCTTGCGGCAAACGTTCAGCGAATAATTCAAACGCTTCCGTGGCATCCGTCACGGTATTGCGTATCCAACAGACGCATTGCCCGGTAGCCAATGCCTCGTCAATTATCGCGACAATCTCGGTTTGTTGATGGCGGTAATCAATAACAACTCTGCGTTTTACGGCCTCGCGCGTGGCTAACGCAATCTCGTCTGGCTCGGTGTTCGATGCGCGCCAAGTTGTTGCGAGTGGGTATTCATCTTTTTTAATATCTGGACAGAGACCGTTGCGTCCGTTGGCATAAGCATTCAAGAAAGCCTGTTTCATCCGGTTTGGCAGAGTTGCCGACAACAAAATCGCGCTGCCGCCAGCACGTGCATGAAATTCCAGAAGCGCTTCCAGCACACCTTGCATATAAGCATCGCAGGCATGAACTTCATCAACGATCAGCACCTTGTGGAACAAGCCGAGCAACCGCAAGGATTGATGTTTGCTGTGCAACACGCCAAGCAAAACTTGGTCTATGGTACCGACACCCGCTTGAGATAATAATGCACGCTTATTGTGATCTGCCAGCCAAGCTGTACAGCGTGCCGATGCTGTTTCATCCTGTTGCTCAGGATCATATTTAGTATGTGAGTACGGAAGAATAGATTTCGCGAAACTCTCCACCAGTTGGCGGCTACCATGGGCTAATACCAGATTGGCATCGCCTTCAAATAATGCCTTGTAAAAATTGGCTGTTCGATCGTACATTGCGTTAGCAGTAGCCATTGTAGGTAGTCCAATGAAAAAACCGTTTGCTGCGCCATTTGCCATTAAGCGGTAGGCAAGTGTCAGAGCGGCTTCTGTCTTACCTGCACCGGTTACGTCTTCCAACAAAAATATCTGTGGTTCTCCCGATATGTCTGTGTCTATAGCCCATTGCTGCAAAGGGGAAGGAATCGGAATTTTTTTAAAAAGATCAGAAAAAATGAGATTTGCAACAACTTTATGGGATACCACGCCACTATCTTTTAATGCCTGTTTTGCTTGCTGACGAGCATAGCGCCAGTATTCCTCTGATGACATATGTGCGGCCTGATAGGGAAAATAATCGGTATTGGAGCCAAGCCAGTCGGCAAACACCGTAATTCCAGCAAACCACCAGGATAATGTATGGCTGATATGCTCAAACTTGGTGGCATCGAGCGCGACAGGCACATTTGCTGCTGCCCACGGCAATAGCAGTTCACGCATGGTTTCGACAAATGCAAGCGATGTTTTTTTATCTGACTTAGAGTAATAACCGCTGATATCACAGAAAGCAGGGGGCACTTTCGGCGGTTGACCATGATGCCCCGTGACAGATCGCATCCAAGTATCGAGGTCAGACATTCGTGCTTTAGTTGTTTCGCCAAACCAGCGGCCTTCAATTGCATGATCGGCAAGATAGTCGCACCACAGCCATTGCCCCAATGAATCATGGCGTTCGGTATAGGATTTTTCTGAATTGGGTTTTCGTCCTTGCAATATTTCAAAGAGTTCAGGTTTCTGTGATTGAAAAGCTTCGCTAAATTTACCCAAATCATGCAGTACTAGCCAGAAAGAAGCCCACTGTAGCCATTCAGAATGATTGCAATTCAGTTCACTA
>CP091134.1:2401392-2404988 GCA_021582535.1 Nitrosomonas sp. | reverse complement strand
TCCAGTGTTGTACCGCCACTTGATCAAACTTTTTGTGGCCCAAGTCTTTATGTTTGTATTCATAATGCCACTCGGTCATTGTGACGTTTTCTCCTACGGCGGTCGATACGATTTCCGATTTGAGCCATGCTTCTACGCCTTCGAACAATTCGGATTCCCGGGCTTTGGCTTGTTGCAATCCTTTCGCCACCACATCATTTTTTTCGATCACAATGCAATCGGGATGGTAATACTTGTCCATCGATTCCAGAATTTCGCTCTTCAGAATCATCTGATTCAGATCGTTGAGTTTTTCTTCTAGTGTCATTTATTTATGGCTCCTTGAATTCTGTTTAGATCGAGACTCGTCATAATTCCTGATCAAGATCACACATTGAAGTGTCTAGTGATCGGTATTGATAATACCTGCGTTTCCAGTCGGTCTCAGGTGCTCTGCAATCTTGAAATAGCTGCAAGGGAGTATCAACTGTAATGACCTGCATGCCAAATTCGTTTAACAATTGAGTCTTTGGCCATAGTGTCGCCGAGATTTATATGGCTTATTGCTTTTCCTGTGATGAAAAGGATGTAACCTCATAGCGAAATCGACTGATTAGTAGCAATCTATGCCGTATGTGTCCGGGATATTTTTCCCATCTTGCCGCTCTGATAGTCTATCTTGGCCTGGCGGATTTCCTCGGCAGTATTCATCACAAACGGGCCGCTGCCTGCGATCGGTTCGTCGATCGGTTCACCGCCCAATAACAGCGCGATGGTTTCGGGGTCGCTGCTGATGCGGATATGATCGCCGGTCCGGTCAAACAGACCGACCTCCGCTGTATTGATAATTTCAGAATTATTGACACGCACCGATCCCTTCAGCACTGCCAGCAAGGTGTTGTAACCATCCGGCACGGCAAGGTCGATAGACTGATCGCTGGTCAAGCGCAAATCCCATACGTCCATCGGCGTAAAGGTATGGGCTGGCCCGGTAGCTTCACCGAATTTTCCTGCAATGACATGCACCCGGCCTTTATTCTCCGGCAGATCGATGACAGGAATTTGACTCGCCAGAATACTTTGATAGCGGGGTGGCGACATCTTGTCCTTGGCTGGCAAGTTGACCCACAACTGCACCATCTCCAGCACGCCGCCACGCCGCGCGAAGTCGCGGCCATGGAATTCTTCATGAACCAGGCCGGAAGCAGCCGTCATCCACTGCACATCACCGGGGCCGATTTTGCCCCCGCCACCGGAACTGTCGCGATGCTCCACTTCACCGCTATACACGATAGTGACTGTTTCAAAACCGCGGTGTGGATGTTCTCCCACCCCGTGGCGCTGTTCGGTCGGTGAAAATTCCATCGGCCCGGCATAATCAAACAATAGGAAAGGACTGATCATCGAGCCCAGTTCCGGATATGAAAACAAGGAACGTACCGGGAAACCGTCACCCACCCAATGTTGATGGACATTTCGTTGAATGCGCAATAGTTTCTTGGCGGATGCTGCAGGTCGTATCGTCGCCATGGCTTATTACCCTCCACAAGAATTTTATATTTACGTGATAGATTAATATCATCAGCTTGGATTACAAGTACGCACAAAAAGGATACCGTCAAAAAAGGAGGTTAAAAATGCCAGGCAAAGCAGTTTGCTGTCCTGTCGAAGTTACTTTGAAAGTGATCGGGGGACGTTGGAAGGTTTTGATTATTCATCAGCTATTAAACGGCACCATGCGATTTAACCAGCTGCAAAGGGATTTGACAGGCATTACTCATCGTACCTTAAGCCGACAGTTGCGAGAGATGGAAGCCGATCAATTGGTCATCAGAAATAATTTCAACGAGATTCCTCCACACGTTGAATATTCGCTGTCTCCGGTAGGGCATTCACTTAAAGCTATTCTGTTTGCGATGGACGAATGGGGAAGAAAATATCATGTTACGATCAAATAAAGCCGAGCAATTTTATTGCCTCTGGCATGAATTTTTCCCATTCGCTCTGACTTTGAATCCGTATTCGTATTACAAGCGGTTCAGTTGCATGCAATGCAGTAGCGCTATACAGTAATTATCGTGAGTAGCTTTTTCAGGTTCATCAACAAGCAGGAGGATGCCATGACAAAAATCATCGGAATTACAGGAAGTCTGCGTAGTGGTTCGTTTAATACCGCCTTGTTGCGCACGGCTGCAGGGCTAATGCCGAGTGGTGTTACGCTGGAGATCGCGACACTCAAGGGCATCCCGCTCTATGACGGAGATGTCGAGGTCAATGAGGGCATTCCTGAAGCGATTCTTGTGCTGCAAGAAAAAATTGCTGCCGCTGATGGATTATTGTTAGCCACCCCGGAGTACAACAATTCCATACCGGGTGTATTCAAAAATGCGATCGACTGGCTATCGCGGCCACCCAGCGGTATTGCACGAATTTTTGGTGATTGTCCGGTTGCGGTGATCGGTGCGTCGCCTGGCGGATTCGGTACAGTTCTGTCCCAAAATGCTTGGCTTCCTGTATTACGGACATTAGGTGTGCGTCCATGGTTTGGTGGACGGCTACTCGTATCGCGGGCACAGCACGTTTTTAACGAATCAGGTGAGATGGTCGATGAAGCGGTACGTAAGCAATTTCAAGATTTTCTTACTGGGTTTGCAGAGTTTGTTCAAGCTAACAGCAATTAGATCTATGTGCTTAAGTTTGTAAAGGTAATGACAATGTTCTAAAGGATGGCAAGTTATGACGCACGAGCAGCACGAACATAAACAGCATGGCGACGAGCATTACACGGGTAATTCGTCTGTAGCGATTGATCCTGTTTGCGGCATGCAAGTCGACGTGCATAACGCAAAATACCACGCGGAACATAATGAACGGACTTACTATTTCTGTTCGGCCCACTGCCGCGACAAATTCGTGACCGCACCCGGTACTTATTTGGCCAGTAAAGCTTCTAGCGGAGAATCTATGCCTGATGCTGTTTATACCTGTCCCATGCATCCGCAAGTGCGGCAAATCGGGCCGGGAAGCTGTCCGATTTGCGGCATGGCGCTGGAGCCGGCCGAAGTATCGCTGAATGCTGCGCCGAGCGAGGAACTCGTGGATATGACCCGCCGCTTCTGGATTGGCCTCCTATTAACCGCGCCGGTCTTCATCATGGAGATGGGCGGCCATTTGATCGGATTGGCACATGTAGTGCCACCCCAAACCTCCAATTGGCTGCAATTGTCATTGGCAACACCGGTGGTTTGGTGGGCGGGGTGGCCGTTTTTTGTGCGCGGCTGGCAATCGATTCGGAATCGCGCACTCAATATGTTTACACTCATTGCGATGGGTACCGGCGTGGCATGGATCTATAGCATCGTCGCAACCGTCGCGCCCGGTCTTTTTCCTGATATCTTCCGCGGCGATGATGGTTCGGTCGCGGTTTATTTCGAGGCTGCGGCAGTCATCACCGTGCTGGTGTTATTGGGTCAGGTGCTGGAATTGCGCGCCCGTGAACGCACGTCGGGTGCGATCAAAGCTTTGCTCAAATTGTCACCGACTACCGCCCGCCGTCTTGGTGATGGCGATACCGAAGAGGAAATCAACCTGGACCAGGTAGTGGCAGGCGATCGATT
>CP091134.1:2388189-2401292 GCA_021582535.1 Nitrosomonas sp. | reverse complement strand
CCAATGGTATCCAGTTCACCAACCGCGCTTGCGATCAATACGCCTTATACATATTTTTGATCGCGTCTGCGCTGAGTATGGCATCGAACACAGACTCACGAAACCAAAACATCCCCGGACGAACGGACAGGTCGAGCGCATGAATAGAACAATCAGAGAAGCGACTGTGAAACGCTATTACTATGATTCACATGACCAGTTGAAGGCTCATCTACATACTTTTGTGATGGCTTATAACTTCGCCAGACGACTAAAAACCCTCAAGGGCCTCACGCCTTATGAATACATTTGCAAAATATGGACAAAAGAGCCTGAACGATTTAACGTTGACCCATTCCAGCATACCGTGGGACTAAACACCTAATTTGAAATTATGATACCCGTAAAGCTACGAATGATTGTAATGAATGGACAAAAGATTCTACAAACTCAGAATAATAATGAATGGGAAACGGTTGGCACTATCAAGAAGGTTGATGAAGGTATCAAGCCGGGGGTCTACAATACTTATTTAGCCAAAACTCCGAGTGATAAAAATCAGTATGAAGGGCAAATTATTCTTGTTGATAAAGAAAATGCTGTGTTCTATCAACAAGTCAACAAGTCAACAAAGATTGTATTGTGCACCAGTTAAATGCTATTGATGGCAAAGCTATTGCCGGGAAAGATGTAGCTATTACGTATGATGGGGAGAAAGCTACATTAACTCTGATAGATGCGCTTAAGAATAAAAGAACGCTGAAAATTTGATTTGTCTGGCATAAATTAGTGTACAAAAGTTACCACTTGCAGCGTCCATCTCGTTCAGCCTAAAAATGAATTACCGCTAATAAACTGGTGCATGCAAAGATGACAAATAAGAAACTGGTTGGCGTAAAGAAGGACTTTGAAGCCGAGGTTGTGCAGTCTGTTGAAGAAGGAAATCCCAGCGAAGTCGCTCATGCGGCATTTATCACAGCGATCTACAAAGGGAAGAACTTTCAGCCAGAAGCAAAGTGGGTGGGCAAATGGCTGTTTTTGTTGCTGAAAAATACATTGACGACACATGGCGCAACGTGAAGAAGGCTGTTGAAGATGTCAGATTTAATCCAAGAATTTATAGGTTATTAATCCTTCAATCGAACCAATCTTGGCCATCGGTCATGTATCCAAGCAATTCAGGTGGGGTGTTGATAATCATCACATAAACCCGCATTTCATCATCTCTTTCTGCCAATAGTCCTTGAATCGCCATTCTTGTATCCAAAGGTACCCAGCGAGATTGGTCGTCACAATCTTTTTCCATGAACTGGTAGCGGCAATTAAAACCGGTCTTGGATGCCAGTGTTTCCATTTGCCGCTTTTGATGGAATTCAGTCGTGCCCAGCCGCCATTCGGAAATCTACCGGTAGCTTCATCCCTGCGTCTACCTCACGTTATCCAGGTAACATGGCCATCTCGCAAACGTACCGGCAACCGCGCATCCGATTGTGTAATATAAGACTTCTGACCCTGGTACTCAATATCACCGCACATAGGTTCCCCTGCTGCATAAGTACATAGATTGCTGCAAGAGGAGGAAATTAACCCATTCAGACAACAGCTTCCAGACCGCGCTTTTGTACAAGATGTAGCAACTTAAGAGCGGTACCTGTTGGCCGTTTCTGTCCGATTTCCCATTTTTGTACTGTCGAAACACTTGTATTTAGTATGGCAGCAAACACCGCCTGACTGACCCGTGTAGCTTCGCGAATTTGTTTTATCTGCTCCGGTCCCAACGGTTCAATAGGCGGCAAGCACAATCGATCGAATTCACGCAGCGTAACCTGATCCAACACGCCAGCCTTGTGTAAACCCTTGGCCGTATCATGTACAGCCTCAAGAATGGTTGATTTAGTCTTGCGCATCGCAATTAACCTCCATTAATTCTCCCGCATGTTGTGCTTGATCGAGTGCCTGCGCAGTTAGTGACAGCAGGTGAGCAGCCAACAGCTTTAGCGCTATCTCTTCATCTTTGTCGATGTTGCTACGTTCGTTCTTTGGGAAGCCAAATAAGAATATCCAACGGTTTCCTTTGTTGGTGGCGACCAATGTGCGAAAGCCACTTCTCTTTCCTTGCCCTGGTCGCGCAATTCGTTTTTTTAGTAACCCATTGCCGAGGTCGGCGTCATACAGCCCCTTAGTCATCTCACGTACGGCTGCGCAAAGACTGACCGAGGTCAATCCTTGTTTGTTTGCCCAACGATCAAACCATCGTGTCTTGTAAATTATCATCCTGTATCTACCTTCAATAGAATATAGCACTCAGTGATATATATAGCAAACTGAAACCTATAACATTGTTGTTTTTAATTGAAACAAAAGAACCGAGAATTCTCTGAGACATTACATGGACGCCCACATTTTGCAAGGCATTCAATAACTGATGATGAATTGGTTTAGATTGCGGCCATACATTCGGATTATTTGTGATGGCTCCAGTCGCATCCAGACGATGACCGATTCTGCTGGTGGGATATATCAATATGCTTACGACGTTGCAGGCAATTTGATTTCTGCGCTATCCGGTACCGTCATTGACATGCAGGTCTATGCCGCAAAATAACATCTCGTCCTCCGTCGATAAGGTTGGTTCGAACCTTTAACTTTATCCCTTTCGGCTGCCGCCAGAACGGAGGACGGCTAGATGATTATCAATTTTCGATCGGCGTCAACATGCAAGACAAATGATTTAATGCGACTTGGAGGAGATTAAGTCCAACAATGCCAGAATTTGGGTTTGAATCCTACAGAATCCAGAATCATACGAATCAGCATTGTCTGACCGGACAGCTTCGACAGTTTGAACCAATATTTGCAGCTTTTGCGTGATCATGCTTTCCAGATCAAGTCGACATTGCTCTTGTCGGAGCGCTTCGTTCAAGGCCTGCTGTAAAATTTCTTCGCTGTGTTTGCGTTCAGTTATATCCAAGGAAATGCCCAGGATACCGTTGATCTCGCCCAAAGAGTTGCGCAGAGGAACCTTATCCGTAAGAACCGTAGCGGTTTCTCCATTGGAAGTCAGCTGACTCTCCTCAATCCCGGTTAAAGGCTGCCCCAATTCCATGACTTCTCGGTCGCACTGACGATAATAATCGGCTTCCTCATGCGTCCAGACCAAATCATAATCGGTCTTGCCGATGATTTCTTCTGACGAGGATAACCCTGCCGATCTGGCAAACTTTTCATTTGCTCCTTGATAAACGGAATCCCAATTTTTCCAGAATACCCGATGCGGAATACTGCTGAGGACATTGCGCAGTACAGAGCTTTGTTCACGCATGGCTTGAACCTCGGCATCCCGCTCGGCAATCAGTTTTTCCAACGCTTTGGTTTCCTGCTCCTTCTTTTGGCTGTCGAGCAAAAATTTTTTTGCAGTCTCAAAGCCACCGCCGTAGCGGTCGGCCCAGGCAAGGTTGGGACGGTTTGACTCGTACCATGCGGCAGTTATTTCCAAATCCCGCCCAGTCAGAAGCTCACTTTTGTATTGGGCATGCAACTCCGCGTTTTCCCGCAATCGTCGATAGATAAAGGCCGATTGAGCTTCTTCCTCGACCCAGCGTCGCAGTCGTCGCCAAATCCGCATCAAACTTTCATGGGATACATCGACCGTGGTGGCCGATTCCAGAGCGACGGGCGGCACAGGCATCAGAAAGGCGGTGTCTATCTGGCGAAAGCGCTCAATCACAGAAATCAAATCGTTCAAGCCTACCGATGCCACATCGGCAAGAACGGCGCATGATGCAGGATGGCGAATGTCGCCATTATCGACGCGTAAAGTCAAACGCTTAAAAACGGATTCGGTCAGAACCTGTTCTGCTTCATTGAGACTTTGAAAAATGGATTCGGCGTGTTTATCCAGGGCATTCTCAATAGTTCCCACCGCTTCATAGTGAGGCAGATCCATTGTCGGATCTTGCTGGCAATGGATTCGCCAATAAGCGAATGTACGCATCAAGACGTGTTGCAGGGTCGGCAGATAATCCGCTGCTACTTCCCCCAAATCATTTAGCAGCTTCTGCAGTAGCCGATTACTGATATTCAGCCCAGCTACTTCCATCGGTCCGACAATGGCTGCTTTACGCTCGGAACGGGTCATCCGCGGAACAAGGTACTGACCTTCATTGATGGTTTCCGGCAGCCCGTAAAATCTCGCACACTCTCCGAAAAATTCCGAACGCATCGTTATGCAGATAAAGATCGGCACCCGGGACTGTTTCGTGGCTTCCAACATTAAATTGACAAAGGATGATTGTTCACTTCTGTCCTGACTGGGAACATAGCGGAATACCTCCTCGAACTGGTCCACGCACAAGACTAGCCTTTCCTTAATTCGAGCTTGTTCGACTACTTGAACCAAACCTAGAGAACTGCGTCTGAGCGTGCCGGCTAATACCATCCGATACAGATCTTCTTGCTGAGCGCAAGGAAGAGCCTGTGCCAAGGCATGCGCAAGATTACTGACGGGCTCAGCTCCGGGGCGCATCCATGCAACTCGCCAAGGAGAGCCGGTTTCGCCGGCACCATTTTCCAGCAAAGTGGGGATTAAACCGGCTCCGACTAAAGAGGATTTTCCGCTTCCAGACGTTCCAACAACGGCTAAAAAACGTTTTCGGCATAGTTTTCGAATCATGTCCGCCGCGTGACCGTCGCGACCGAAGAACAGATGGGCAAATTCGCGGGAAAACGGCCTGAGACCAATAAATGGATTTGAAGTATACGGTTCAGTATTCATCTGCTGCGGATCAGATCAACGAACTCACTTAATAAACTGACATCCAAGTGCTCCACATTCTTCAGGATGATCAGATCCTGTGAGCGTATGCGGTGTTTGCGGTGATTGTTGGGCGGACCAATTAATACGCCTTTGGCAAAAAAACCGTGCGTGCGTTCCGCCACAGCTTGGTCGAGATCGAAGCGCATTTTGCGCAGCCAAGACTCATCAGAATTTCCGTAGTAAATCAACACCGCATCGCAATGATCCAGATTGCGTTGATGATCTTCTTGCCGAGCTGCATTGCTACCGTCAATCAATGGCAAAATGGGGTCCATACCTTGACCGAATAGGTAATCTTCAATCTGCTCGGCTGCTTCATAGTCGTTTTCATGACAAATGATATAAACATCCATAGCCCTATCGGGGTTGATACTCACCCGAGGTTTACCGGCATCAGTTTTAAGCGCTTCCAGCTTGTCGCGGATGATTTGGTACAATTCATCTTGAGAAGACGATACCAGCTCAGTCGTGCGATTATTATCGCTCTGCACGCGGCTAATGAATTGGCGCTGGCGCTCATCCTGACACTGAATATTCGGCGGAAGGTATATTAACCGCGGAAGCCCATTTTTACGCGACCAGTCCGCGGAAAGCTGTTCTTGAAGTTCGATAATGGAAACGTCCGCCTCCTCGGGAATGAAGCCATAACGTGTATCCAACAGATGGATGGCGAATTTGCTTTCGGCCAATGCCGCGTTAACCGAATTGACAATATGTTCCCGCTCAGACATCAAGGGACAATCAGGCAACACGCGATAGCCATGCTCCAGTAACTCGCGGCGCAGAAGATCACGGTTTTTTTGCTGAGACTGAGTCGTCTCCGCCAGGAAAACCGAAATCGTACCGGTATCGGCATGTATCGTCTGTTCCAAAGCCGCACACGCATGATAGCGCTGAATGCTGCGAAACAGATCATAAGCCAAATCCTCTATGCGATCCACGAATTCCTGAGCCATCGTGGATGAATACAATTTGAATTCACGCGGACGCCCCGTATCTGGATCAATTCGGAAAAAAGTGTAGGACAAAGAATCTCGGACTGATTCTGGAAGTTGATTCAGCGGAACCTCGGTTTTCAAAACTTTGAAAATGCGATCGGCTTCTTTGAAGCGAGCAAAAAACGACTCAATTTCACGACGACACCAATCCGATTTCAGGTAGCGGGGAGAAATGACCGAAATCATATAGTCAGCGCATTGCAGTTGCTCCAACAACGTTCCTGTGATCGGAGCATTACCGGCCATTTGCGGATCGCGCCATACTTTGGGACGTTCACCGAGCAATTGAGTGAGACGCAATTCGAGCAACCGATGCAGCAGAGTTATCCAGCCCTCTTCCCCCTTCAGCACCGTTTCATTATCGACATGGGCGTAACTTATGAAAATCTGAGGTAATGCCATTACTCCGGTAAACCTATATTATCCGATCTAAACAAATATCCAAGATCCTCATTATCTATTATGGTTACCTTTTTTGCATAGTCGGTCGGCAAGATTCTGAGCCAGGGCAACCATAGTCGGGGTAGGATTCCAAGAACCGGAAGTCGGCCAAAGTCCTCCGCCTGTAACATAAACGTTTTCCACGCCCTTTGGCCGGTAGTCCAAACCAACCACGGCATTAGGATCATCTTCCTTACCTATAAACAAGGTCGATCCTTCATGCACGAGTCCTGGTACGCGAATTTGATCCTTACGTGGCCGTTCTTTGAGCCATTTTCCATCATCCGGTTGACCGTGCCAATATTCCACTCGGCCAGCTCCCTTAGGCGACAGAATTTTTTCCAAAACCTGAAAAGTGCTGTCATCCATTGTATTCCACGTAGTTGCGTCCACGTCATTTTCCAGAGCTTGAAGTGTATCGTTGGTGGTAGGGTCAGATTCGCCGTTCCTCAGGAAATGATTGTCCGTGTTGGATTCATCCAGTTCTCCCAGTACCGCGCAAATGAATACCAGGTAATCCTCTGAGGACAGCAACTGTGCCATTGAGGCCGTTGCCACGACATCGGGCATATGCCGCAGCGCATTGGCGGCGTTCTTCTTGGGATTGCGGTCCGACAATACCGACATTTGAATGTGAAACTGCCGGTTTACTACCTTATCCTCACCGGCAATATAGATAGCAGCCAACTCCAAATCCCCCAATTTTTCCCGGAACTCATAGTCCTTACGTGGAATGCGGGCTGCGACGGAGGTAATGAAATGCGCCGTAAAGCGGCGCCCTGCTTGAACCAGGTTTGGAAAAGAGTTTTGCAATAACGTCGTTGGCGGCAAAGTTCCCATGGCCAGAATCAGCTTGGCTTCGCCTATATTGACGACGCCACGCGAGGTTTCTAGCGCGACCGCCTTCGCGATCATCTTATTGTCTTGTCCATGGTTGGCCTGCTGAAGTATCCGTTGCACGACACAATTAGTAACGATTTCAAAGGATCCCTCGTTATTATTTCTGGCACGCTCTTTTTGTATCTCGGCTATTTCCAGCAAAGGACCCGGTGTGGCGAATTTATTAAAGTCGATGCCCGGCACATTAGGATCGTTGACAGCCAGTGGCGCGGGAATGACACGGGTCAAGGATTCAACTTTGGTTTGTTCATCTTGTATTTTTTTAGTGAGTATTTTTTGCATTTCGCCGTAGATGGGGCGTTTGCAATTGCTGGTTTCGCAGACATCTGCGTCAATCTCGTCGGCGTTTATTACGTTTAATACCTTTTTGGCCTCGCTGAAATAATCCTGGACCACCGTAATGACTTCCGGTGGCCAATCGCGCATTTCTTTAGGCGTCGGACAAGGGCACCAAGCGCTCCATAGTGTTGAACGGCCACCGAAAAACGGAACCATGCCATGCTGCCATTTTATATATTCGGCATTTTGGGTTTTAATGGACAAAGTCCACGGAAAGGTTTCCGACAGACCTCCTAACGTGTTTTTAAATGGCAACGGCAGATTCTGGAAATGCTCCGGCAAAAAAAACGGTCCCCGTTCGATCATCAAGATGCGTGCTTTAGGATTGTTTCGATAAATACGCTCAACAAATCCATAGCCGCAGGGCCCACTACCGATGACGATAAAGTCGAATTCGCGTTCTTCGCGAATTTCCTTCCAGGTTGTTTTGGAAGAAAAAAACACATGATCCATCACTTCCTGACCCGTAGGCAATTGCGGCCCGGGTGAAGGATAGCCATGATTGAAATTGCTGGATGATGAAGCTGCTCCCATATTCGCTCCTTATTAATAGAAAAGACATAAAATAACACTTACTTTCCTGAGGTACAAATACTGCTTTTTCCGCCTTAGCCTGAATATTGCATGAGTGGGGGCAATTCCTGTTAAATCTTTTATAATCCGTTGCATAAAAGAGAAGAATTGTCAATGACAGATTGTACCCAGAGATCGTTTAATTTTCCAGAAGAGACCATTGCTGATTGTCCATTGCTGACTGCCCACACCTTAGAATGGTTTATCTCGATTGCGATGTGCTTGCTTGCAATTCAGAAATGCAGGATATCGAGAGCTTTTCAACCATGTTCCTGAACTATGATCTGCTCGCTAGAAAGTGGGGCGATACAGCTATTTTTATCCCTTTGGGGAAGCAATTGCTGGCATCTTGATGATTGCAGGCACGTTCGTTTGGCTATCTTCTCCGATAGCGCTATTTATCGGCACTGTTGGTGCGATTTCTGTGTTTAAGGCCGTGTATATTGATAAGCGCGAATTAAAATGTGCTTGCGTCGGCGGCAATAGCAAAGTTCCACTTGGCTTTGTGTCCTTAACCGAAAATCTGATGATGATAACGATGGGAATTTGGATGTGGCTTAAATAGAATAATAGAATACCCCCCGCAAGCAGCGGGGGATTAAACCCGAAGAGATTCAACGCATTGACAGAGGAAGTAAACTAATTTTGATTAATTTAATAATTTTGAAGAATAAGAAACTAGCTTTATAAAAAACTATAAATAAAAAAGACCAATACTCAAAAACAATATTGGTCTAATAATCCGAATGTATGGCCGCAATCCAAACCAATTCATCATCTACAATTGAACGCCTTGCAAAATGTGAGCGTCCATGTAGGTCTCTTTCTGTTAATCGCAAAAAGATGTTGCCCTAAATGTTGCCCAAACTATGCCAAAACATGCCAACTTATGCTTATTTTTAGGCAACATTGCAATTATAAGCAATTGATAAATATAATATTATTTATTTAAACTGCGGGTTCGAATCCTGCCTTCTCCGCCATATCTCAAATATAACTAATTGAATTATTGCATTAGTTGTATTTTATTATTACATATTGCACATCTTACCGCCCGCCTTTTGTAACGGGCTAGCAGCGGATGCCACCGGATAAATCTGGAGTAAGCATTGTTGTTGATCCCGGTCGTAATTGACCATAACAGTTTGAATGTAGCGATTTAAAATTAACCAAGCAACAAAGTCTGCTTGTCGAACTTGGTATCAACTAGCTATTCAATAACATCTTTTCAGATAAATTCAAGCTGCAAAAACTGGCTACCGTGTTCTATTTTCATAAGTATCCGGCGTATCGTAAGACAGAATTTCACGAAGTTTCACATTACCCTCAATCTCATTTCGACTGCGCCAGGCAGGACGTAATTGCTGTTTTGCGGCTAGCTCTAATGGGTTATACGTTTCAAAAAATGGAGGTTGTGTTGCATTACCGTAGGTCATCAGCACTTGTGCACGCACCGGTTTGGAAAATTCAATGACTGCAATAAAAGAGTCTCCATAAGATGATTTTAATTTTCCATCGGCATCCGGTTCGTAGACAATTTCCCTGAAAACTCCCAAGTCCGTATCAGCGCCATTACCAGGCAAATCGGATCCGTCACGACGCAAGCGGGCGACCTCACCCCAGGTAATATCAAGTCTTCCTGTCTCGGCAAGTAATTGCGCGATGGCTTCGCGTAAGGCATTCAATGCAAGCGGTTTGTCAGCCAGACCATGTGGTGTAATCAGCGGTTCTGAAGAATCAAATGGCTGTGAGTAAAAAAGACCGCCCAGTAACTGATCGGGGGTAAATACATAATCGGGGTTTGCCCTGATTGCTTTGGCGATCGTGGCTTCAACCCATTTCTCGAACCAGAGACTGAAAAGCCTTGCCCCGCGGCTTTCCGCCAGAAATTGGCGATCCCATTGATGCCATATTGCCGCAGCCTGATGCACGAGCGGGTCGTTGCTGGCAGGCGCGATGGATAACAAATCATCCAACAATTGATCCGCTGCCAGCGAGTGGGTCGAATGCTTGGCGGCGATCAGCTCTGCAAAACTCATTCTTGACCGGGACGCCAACATTCGCAGGCTTTGCAATTCACGATTATTGGTGACATCGGCAGTCATATTTTGCGGGTACTGATTCTTCTCAAGAATGGGCAAGGTCATATACCATGGCGCGCCATTACTATTTTGCAACCAACCGGAATGCGGATTCACGGCCTTGGGCAAATCCTGGTAGTGATGCATGTCCTTCCAGATCAACCGGGAATCATCGCCAATCACGGGTTTTCGCCAAAAAGCCGTGTCGCCGGTCGCGCGCTGCGGAATGATGCCGTTATACGCCAGCAGAATATGCTTGTTCACATCAGCATAAATCACATTGAATAAAGGCAAATGACCGCCCGCCAGGATTTCCTGGAATCTCACCAAATCGGTCGCACGTCCCATTTCCCACCATTGTTGATTCATCCTTGCCAATCGCTGCGTTGCAAGCAATGCCAGACGAATCGACAGCATTTCTCCTGCATGCTCGATCACAGGCCCCTGCGCCGCACGGCGGATAGTCAAGACTTCACTCTCCATACGACCATCGTCCCGGCGAATCAATATAATTTCGCTGCTCACCTCGAAAGCATTTACTTCACCATCGAGCCAGTAACCCTCATTCAAATGATCACCCGCCAACCTCAGCCGGTATAAATCACAACCATCCATGGGATTCACCGTATGCGTCCAACCCAGATAATCGTTGAATGCGATTTGTAACACGGGAGATCCAACCAAAGCTGCGCCATAGAGATTCACATCGGGCAACAGAATATGTGTTTCAAATAGCGTTTCCATACCGTGCCAGCTTAGATGGGGGTTGGCAAGCAGCATCGTATTGCCACTGCTGGAAAACTTGGCACCCAGCGCCCAGCCGTTTGAGCCTGCCAGTTGATGATTAAAATTCAAGCCCGGCAACACGGCGCCGCATTCCGAAATGGCAGCGACAAAAATAGTCATTACTCGCGTGGTATGTGCAATGATGTCTTGCGGTGTAACCGGCAGTATGGCTTTAACCTGATCGGAAACCGCCTCCGGATGGCGCTGCGCAAAATCGTTGATACCTGCTGCAAACGCCACCAAATTGTTTTTAAACCCGGCTTCCTGCTGCTGATACCACCGCTCAGCTAAAGCTGGAATACCGAGCAAACGAACCGAGCGATCAGCAGCCAGATAGTCTTCACCAAAGTATTCGGCACCGCGTCCCCGCGCCATCGCATACAGTTTGAGCAGCAAATCGGCGTGGCTGCGCATCTGTGCCCAGCCAAACGCATAAAAAGCATCGCTGTCGTGAGTCGCAACGATGTGCGGAACACCCCAGGTGTCCCACAAAATTTCGGGATTTCCGTGCTTGACTGGTAATGGTTCAGCCGTTTGGCACGCATTCAGCACCAAAACAGATAACAGTGCACAACCGGCAAAAAAATATTTCATCAATCTCATTCCGGGTTTAACGATGAACGACTCCATGTTCGCAACGTAATGCTTTTTTATCGACCTTGCCGACGCTGGTTTTGGCAATGCACTCGACCTGCTTGAACTGAGTCAGCAGTGCATGTTTGGAAATCACGCCTTGCGAAACCAATGAACGAATTTGTTGCTGCGCCGCAGATTCGTCAAACATTACCGGATCCACCATCAGCAGAGCCAGCGGCCTTTCCCCCCAGCGTGAATCCGCTATTCCGATCACCGCAACTTCCCTGACACCGGCAACGGAAGCCAGGGCATTTTCCACTTCCAGCGACGATACCCACTCCCCTGCCACCTTGATCACATCCTTGAGTCGATCGGTAATACGCAGATAACCATCCGCACTCATCACGCCGATGTCCTGGGTATGCAGATACCCTCCTTGCCAAAGGGTCGCGCTGGCTTCGGCATCATTCAGATAGCCTTGCGTCAGCCACGGCGCACGTACTGCAATTTCACCGTTGCTGCAACCATCGCGGGCCTGGGGCTGCATCGCGCCATCGACAATCTGCACATCCACCAGTGGAATCGCACGTCCGGCACTGCAGCGTTGAGTCATCGACACATCTTCATCCGTTCGCGGGGCATTGTCCGACTCCTCGATCGCTTGCGCCAGCGTCAGAATCGGTGCGGTTTCGGATAACCCGTAACCGGCGAAACAATCAATTCCCATATCCAATGCTTGCCCGGCCAAAGCTTGCGGCAGCGCCGAACCACCCACCACCACTTTCCAGCCGCGCAAATCGGCACCAGCCGCTTGCGCCGCCGCTAGGATCATTTTCAATAACGTCGGCACGCAATGCGAGAAGGTCACGCGCTCCTGAACGATCAACCGCAGCAACGATTCAGCCGTGTAGCGGCCCGGATAAACCTGCTTGACGCCCAGTAACGTAGCGATGTAGGGAATCCCCCAGGCGTGTACATGAAACATCGGCGTCAGCGGCATATACACATCGCTGGCGTGAAATCGCTGCTGCCTTGCCGGTGCCGCTAGCGCCATACCTGCCGCCAGGGTATGCAGCATCAACTGTCTATGGGTATAAAAAACGCCCTTGGGCAATCCGGTCGTACCGGTGGTATAAAAAACCGTCGCTCGTGTGTTTTCGTCAAAATCGGCAAAACCGAAATGATCAGGCCGGTCCTTCAGCCAGGTTTCATACTCGTCATCCAAGTTCAGCGAAGTGGACGGTAATGCATCGCCATCGCTCAGCACGATGATTTTCCGTATTCCCGTCAATTGCTGCCGAATGTTTTCGATGACCGGCATGAAATCGGCATGCAGCAATAACAACGCGGCTTGCGAATGATTCAGGGTGTAGACGATCTGAGCCGGCGTCAACCGGCTGTTGACAGTCATCATAACGGCTCCATACATTGGAATCGCAAAGTAACACTCAAAATAGCGGTGACTATCGTGATCCATCACCGCAATAACGTCGCCGCGTTTGATACCCGACGCCGCCATCGCAGCAGCAAACCGATTGATGCGTGCATAAGTCTGGCGATAATTCGAGCGATACTGTTCACGATAAATGATTGGCCGGTCTGCCGCATTAGCCA
>CP091134.1:2373804-2388089 GCA_021582535.1 Nitrosomonas sp. | reverse complement strand
TCAACGCGCTGCTCACCGTGGGGCGCGGCCAGCGCCTGGGGCTGTTCGCGGGCTCGGGCGTGGGCAAGTCGGTGCTGCTGGGCATGATGGCGCGCTACACCCAGGCCGATGTCATCGTGGTCGGCCTGATCGGTGAACGGGGGCGTGAGGTTAAGGAATTTATCGAAAACATTCTCGGAGAAGAGGGACTCGCGCGTTCCGTGGTGGTTGCCGCGCCTGCCGATACCTCGCCGTTACTTCGTCTGCAAGGCGCAGCCTATGCAACGGCCATTGCCGAGTACTTTCGCGATAGCGGTAAACATGTGCTGCTCATTATGGATTCATTGACCCGTTACGCCATGGCGCAACGGGAAATTTCTCTGGCGATTGGCGAGCCTCCGGCGACTAAAGGCTATCCGCCATCAGTGTTTGCCAAATTGCCGCAATTGGTGGAGCGGGCCGGTAACGGCAATCAAAATAGCGGTTCGATCACGGCCTTTTATACCGTGTTGGCTGAAGGAGACGATCAGAATGATCCGATCGCCGATAGTGCACGTGCCATTCTGGACGGTCATATTGTCCTGTCACGAAGACTGGCTGAGTCGGGGCACTATCCCGCCATCGACATCGAAGCTTCGATCAGCCGTGTCATGACCAGCGTAGTGCCCCAGCAGCAGACTAATCTGGCGCGGTTGTTCAAGAGTCTCTATTCACGCTATCAGCGCAGTCATGACTTGATCAGTGTTGGTGCTTATGTCGCGGGTACGGATCCGGAGCTGGACCGGGCTATCCGGCTTTACCCGTCGTTGGAGAAATTTTTACTGCAAAATATGTTTCAACACGAAAACTTTGCCGATAGCCTTGCAAAACTATCCAGGTTGTTCGAGAGCGAAGGAATCCGCTAACCAAGGATAAATGATCATGCCAACAACGTCATCGCTGAAACTACTGCTGGAATTGGCGCAGCAACAAACGGATGCTTCCGCAAAGCATTTGGGAAAGTTAAATTTTCAACAGCAGGAAGCGGAAAAGAAATTAAATTTGCTGTTGCAATACCGCCATAGTTATCAATCGCATTTTCAGAATTTCACCACAACAGGGATTGATCATATCGAATGGCTTAATTTTATTGCATTCATGGATAAGCTGGATGCGGCCATCACGGAACAACGTCAAGCGGTTTTGCATGCGCAAAATAAAAGAAACGCAGGTAACGATGAGTTTTTATCCTGCCAGCGTAAATTAAAATCCTTCGATACCTTATTCCAGCGTCAACAAAGTGCTGAAAATCAAAAACAAATAAAACAAGAGCAAAAGATACTGGATGAATTTGCTCTGAATTCCTTTCATCGTAATGCTTCTTCTGTCAAGGAAAGTTGATTACAACCATAGCAATAGCTGGATTGGTATAGATATTGCTTATTCATTCGTAGCATTAATTAATCGTACGAGACTATAAGCCTATGTTAAACATATCGGTTGCACCTCAAATCAAATCGTCGGGTGAAAGCACAGCAGCGCTGATAAGTGCCGGCTCATCAGGGACTAACACTAACGATGCGGTGACGGAAGACTTCGGTAAAGTCCTCGATCGTCAAGTATCAGAAGCAACAGAAAAGCAGGATAAGCAGAATGACGCAGCGAATGCTGCCGCTCAAGAGCGTTCGGATAACACAATTCCTGAAAAAGATAAGGATACGGATTCCGCTGCGGATGCTCCTGCGGAGGGTACTAACAGTTTTATTCAAAGCTTGTTGACTGATGCGGCAACGGCATTCAAAACGACGCCGTCGTTACAGGCCATGGGAACCGTAGTCAATCCGGATGCGATGATGGCGGCATCCGCGCTGCCGCAAGGCGTGACTTTGTCACCGGTCAATACAGCATTGCCTCAGGAAGGTGAACAAATTGCCCATGCCGTGATTCCGGCTGCCAATCAACTGCTGCAGCAAGGCCAAAGCCAGGCAAATTCAGTTGCGGGCAATCCGGCTTCGTTGTCCAATAATTATTGGCAATATTTTGGAACGGCAGATTCTGCCGCTTACGGCAAATTTTTACCCTCTTCAGAAATGAAGGAAGATATTCAACTCGACAGCGCAGCACCGATATTTAAAACTCAGGAAGAACCGATAACGACACCATCACTCGGCTTAAATAGCACCGCAGCTGCAACTTCGCAGAGTGCGGTTTCACCGGATGTCAAAGTCGATGCGCCCGTAGGTCAGCACAGATGGGGCGGTGAATTTGCGCAAAAAGTTGTCTGGTTGACAACGCAGCAACACCAGGTTGCTGAGATCCGTCTGAACCCGGCTCATCTCGGACCGGTTGAAGTGATGTTGAGTATTACGCAAGATCAAGCGACCGCGCAATTCGTATCACCTCATTCAGCGGTACGCGACGCTATTCAGGAAGCTTTGCCGAGACTACGGGAAATGATGGCGGAGAATGGGATTCAACTGGGTAATGTCATGGTTGGCGCTGATTCATTTCAACAGGAAAATAAACAGCAACAAGCGCAGTATGCTGGAAAAGACACGGGCAGTATGAGTGGCCTGCGGCAGGAAGTAACCGGCCAAGTTCAAACGGCTGCTGTGCCGGTCAGACATCAAGGTCTGGTTAATACGTATGCGTGATGACTAGTCCGGTCAGTTGGTTTTTACACAATGACAATCCCGTATGTATTATCGGTCACGCTTTCAGTCTTGTATCGGCGTGACCGATGCCCCTGATCTTGGTCGATTCACCCGGATTCCGGTTTCTATGCAATTCAAACAGCAATTAACCGCCTGCTTCAAATTCATCAAAATTCCTTTGTTTTCAAAACAAAAATCAGCGCAGATACGCTGAATCTCCCACCAGCTTTCCTAGCTGAAAATAGCGACATTATTTCAGTGTTATTTGTGACATCGGTTCATGATCATCTCGCCCATAATGGATTTCATTCAATGAGGAGTGGCGCAAAATGGCAAAAACGATGGAAGCACCAGCTGCAGAAGGTAAAAAAAGTAAGAAAGGACTGATCATTATCATCTTGATAGCAATCATTGCGATCGGTGCAGGCGCTGGTGGCACATGGTACTTCATGAAGATGTCAGGCGGCGAAGAAGCCGAACCGGAAAAACCAAAAGCTAAGCCGACTAAATTCATGGAACTGGATATTTTTACGGTTAATTTGCAACCGGAAGACAACAGTCAATATCTCCAGGTCGGATTGACCGTAAAAGTCCGCGAAACCGAGGTCGTGCAAGAAATTACCAAACAAATGCCGGATATCCGCAACCGGATTCTGATGCTGCTGTCCAGCAAAAAGGCAACCGATATTGCAGGCATTCAAGGGAAACAATTATTAAGCCAGCAGATCGTTGAAGAAATCAAGCAATCGCTGGGTTCGGAAGATCTGCAAGAAGATGTGCGGGAAGTGTTATTCACATCATTTGTAATTCAGTAATCATTCATGGCTGAAGATTTTCTTTCACAAGACGAGGTCGATGCACTTCTCAAAGGCGCCACGGGCGAGAGCGATGAAGTGCAGGAGGAAGAGGATCGTGGCGGGGTCCGGCCTTATAACCTCGCAACGCAGGAACGCATTGTTCGTGGCCGGATGCCGACCTACGAGATTATCAATGAACGTTTTGCGCGCTTCTTCCGCATCGGCTTGTTCAATTTCATGCGCCGCACAGTGGACATTGCCGTCGGTCCGGTCAAGGTGATCAAGTTTAGCGAGTTCGTGCGTAACTTGGTGGTGCCGACCAACCTCAACATGGTGCATATGAAACCATTGCGCGGTACGGCGTTGTTTGTTTTTGATCCCAATTTGATTTTCCTGATTGTGGATAACTTGTTTGGCGGCGATGGCAGATACCACACGCGCGTGGAAGGAAGGGATTTTACCCAGACGGAGCAACGCATTATTCATCGTTTGCTCGAAGTGGTATTTGAAGATTATGAAAAATCGTGGAAATCGGTGTATCCGGTAAAGTTTGAATACATCCGTTCGGAAGTGAACCCGCAGTTTGCCACGATCGCAACACCGAACGAGGTCGTCGTGACCGTCACTTTTGATATCGATATGGGTAACCAGGGTGGTGAATTCCATGTCTGTATTCCTTATTCGATGATTGAACCCATCCGCGATACTTTGTATAGCGCGCTGCAAGGTGATCACCTGGAAGTCGACAAGCGCTGGATCAAATTATTGTCACAACAAGTACAAGGGGCGGAAGTGGAATTGGTTGCTAATCTCGGACAGACGAAAGTGACTTTTGAGCAGATTCTCAGCATGCAAACCGGGGATATCATCCCGCTGGAGATTCCTAAGTCCATTACTGCGCACATCGACGGAGTGCCGGTTATGGATTGCCGCTATGGCACCATGAATGGGCGTTATGCGCTGAGAGTCAACAATATGATTGCGCCGTCCGAGTCTGAATAATTTATTGGAGAGTGGTGAAATGTCTGAGACTACAGCAAACGATCAAACCGAGACCGGCGACTGGGCTGCTGCAATGGCGGAACAGGCGGCGTCTGCGCATAATGATTCCGCAGGACAAGAAACGGAAGTAGATGACTGGGCTGCTGCGATGGCGGAACAAGCAGCATCCGATCAAAGCCCGTCCATGGAGAAGAATAGTAACCCCCTGATAGGAACACAAACGGCATCCGCCTCAGTTTTTCAGGAATTTTCCAAAGACGGTGTAGCGAATAATACCCGTCATGATATCGACTTGATTCTCGATATTCCCGTGCAGATGACGGTTGAACTGGGCCGCACCAAGATTGCCATCAAGAATTTGCTGCAACTCGCTCAGGGTTCGGTGGTGGAATTGGACGGCATGGCCGGAGAACCGATGGATGTGCTGGTCAATGGTTGTCTGATCGCACAAGGCGAGGTCGTAGTGGTGAATGATAAATTCGGTATCCGTTTGACCGACATCATCACGCCCAGTGAACGTATTCGCAAACTTAACCGCTAGAGTACAGCCATGCTAATTCGCTATGGAATGTTCTTGCTGCTGACACTGTCATTTTCCGCGGTTGCGGAAACCGGGAAACCCAGTTACGTGCCGCCTGCTCCGGTGATATCTACTGAAAGCACGGTGCAAATGACCGGCGCGTTATTGCTGGTATTGGCCGTGATCGTGGGAGGCGCGTGGTTGCTGAAGCGCTTCTCATTGATACCCGTAGCGGCAGCGGGCGTTGTCAAAGTTGTCGCAGCTGCCGGAGTGGGGCAGAGAGAACGGGTTGTGGTGGTCGAAATCGATCAGACCTGGCTGGTGCTCGGTGTGGCGCCCGGCCGTGTCAATAAGCTCCACATCATGACCAAACCGGTATCCGATGCGCCCGGCACGAAGCCGGATCATCCCCCGGTGGAAACATTCGCCACGCAGCTTAATCAGAGCATGGAAAAAGAAAATGCATAACCGATGTGTGTCCGTCACTCGTTCCTTGTTTCCATGGTATGGATTCAGAACGGTTCTTGAGCGCGGCTTGCGTAACTTGAACATGCGTAACGCATTACGGGCCATGCTGTTATTGGCCGGATTGATCGCCGTGCCTGCTTTCGCGCAGAAGTCCGGTTTTCCGGCATTCACCAGTTCACCGAACGCCGACGGAAGCGCAACTTATTCGCTGAGCCTGCAAACGCTGATCCTGCTGACCTCGCTGACGTTTTTACCCGCGGTGGTATTAATGATGTCGAGTTTTACGCGTATTATCATTGTCTTGTCTTTGCTCAGGCTGGCCCTGGGCACGCAATCCTCTCCTCCTAACCAGGTGCTGCTTGGTTTGGCGTTGTTTCTGACCTTTTTTATCATGTCGCCGGTTATAGACCGGGTATACAACGAAGCGTATTTGCCGTTTTCGCAAGACAAAATCAATATCATGGCAGCGGCCGATAAAGCCAGCGTGCCGCTGAAAGAATTCATGCTGCATCAAACCCGGGAAACGGATTTGGCGCTGTTTGTGCAGATCTCCGGCAGTGAGGAAATTGAAAGCCGCGACAAGGTGCCGCTGAAAATACTGGTGCCCGCGTATATCACCAGCGAGTTGAAAACCGCATTTCAGATCGGTTTCGTTATCTTTATTCCCTTCCTGATCATCGATCTGGTGGTGTCAAGCGTATTGATGGCGATGGGTATGATGATGCTGTCGCCGATGATTATTTCACTGCCGTTCAAATTAATGCTTTTTGTTCTGGTCGACGGCTGGCATTTAATTATCGGTTCGCTGACACAAAGCTTCTATACCTGAAAGGAAATTCATTATGACTCCAGAAAGTGCAATGACAATCGGCCGGCAGGCGCTTGAAATCACCTTCATGATTTCTGCACCGCTGTTGCTGTCGGCGTTGGCAACCGGTTTGCTGGTGAGCATCTTTCAAGCGGCCACGCAGATCAATGAAATGACTTTGTCATTCATACCGAAATTGCTGGTTATGTTCTTGGTCATCGTATTGGCCGGGCCTTGGATGATTACCCTCATGACCGATTATATGCAGCGCCTTTTTACCAGTATTCCTTGGCTGGCGGTCGGTTGATCTTGGAGAAATCTTCGCTACTGTGTTGGCCAGAAACCGGTTGTGCCGATCCTCTGCATGAGTGATCGATTGTCATGATCAGTATCACTACTGCCGAATTAAACACGTTGCTGGGAGCATTTCTTTGGCCGCTCAGCAGAATCCTGGCATTGGTCGCAACCGCCCCCCTTTTGGGCAACCCCAGTGTTCCGGTGCGGGTCAAATTGGGGTTGGCAGTGATGATTACTGTGCTGGTTATGCCATTGGTGGAAAAGTCATTGCCGCAGATTGATCCCGCCTCGGGCGTCGGTTTTGCCATTTTGTTGCAGCAAATATTGATCGGCATTGCCATGGGTTTGGTCATGCGGGTTGTTTTTGTGGCGGTGGAAATGGCGGGCGAATTGATCGGATTGCAAATGGGGCTGGGTTTCGCAATTTTCTTCGATCCGCATAATTCCGGCCAGATTGATATTGTAGGCCGCTTTCTGGGTGTGATTGCCAGTTTGGCGTTTCTTGCCATCGACGGGCATCTGATAATGATCGCATTGATTTCGCAGAGCTTCAGCACCCTGCCGATTGGGCTGGAAGGAATGACGAACGCGACATTTACGACGCTTGCCAACTGGGGCAGTGAAATCTTTAAATCCGGCTTGCAATTGTCGCTGCCTGTTCTTACTGCATTGCTGATCACTAACCTGGCTTTGGGTATCCTGACACGCGTGGCACCGCAGTTGAATATTTTTGCGGTGGGTTTTCCCCTGACACTGTCCATCGGTCTGCTTGTGATGGCGCTGAGTATGCCTTTTTATGCGCCGATTCTGGAACATTTGGTGCAGGACGGTTTGAATCTGATGATGGGGATTCTAAATGTCAATAAAATCAATATGCCATAGCTGTTTATCCAATTTTCACAGCAGCAATGGGCTGTAGATCTTTAAGTAAACTGAATTTTTGCATCTCGGCGTATAAACAGACAATTTTTCCCTTCTTTTTCAAGGCAAGCAATTTATTCAAAGCTGCTAAAGTGAGTATCTATATATCAAGAAAAGCTGCTGATTATTAATATGAGCGTGTTTCGATAATTGCTGGTTCGGTTAATCATTTATGACATTTAAGTCGCGTTTATTCAGTTCGTTGCGCAAGTTGTCGACATCACCGGAATCTCAACCCGGTGACGAGATTGCCGCGTCTGATGATGAGTCGCAGCCCGATCACGTGGCTGATTCCAATCAGCAATTTGCATCGGCCGATGAGATCAAGCAACTGCTGGATTCCGCCTACCGTAACCGGTTGAGCGCGGAGGATCAGGCCATCAAAGAGGCTCATAAGCGGATTGAAGCGGAAAATATTGCGAAAGTAACTGCTGAAGCGCGGGCGAGAGCCGAAGCTAATGCCAGAATTGCGGCTGAGTCGAGAATTCAAGCTGAAGCGATTGCTACCGATCAAGCCCGGGCCAGGGCCAAGCTGGAAACCCTGGCTATCAGAGAGGCCAATGTGCGCCGTGAATTGGAGCTGAAAGGCAAGCTGCTGGCGGAAGAAAAAATCAAAGCCGAAAAAGCGTTGAGTGCTTTACTGGAAGCCAAAATCAGAGCGGAAGCTTCGATTGTCGAGAAAATGCAAAGGCGCGTTGAGCAAGAAGCAGCCGTTCTGGATCAAGCGCATGCCGCAGCATTAAAGGAAAGTGAAGCTGCGGAAGCTGCGCTGAATCGAAGCAAAGTGGCGGAAGAAGCGCAGCTTGCTGCGCAGGCCGCGATTGAAGCGGAAACTGCTGCGGCAGCGCTGGAACAAGCAAGGATTCAGGAAGCGCAAAAGGTGACGGCATTGGCTAAAGCCCGTGAGGAGATTGAGAGGCAGGCTCTTGAAGATGTGCAAACCCGCTTGCAACTGGAAGCACAAGCGCTGGCGCAAGCCGATCGCCGTTTGTATGAAGAGAAAAAAGCAAAAGAAAGAGAAGAAGACAGGCTGAAAGCGGAAACTGCCGCAGTACAAGCCGCGCTGAAGAAAGCCGAAGCCGAGGCGATTGCAGCCGAGCAAGCCGGAAAAAGAGCTGAATTGGACGCGCAAGCTGCCATAGTGGCACGTGATAGAGCCGATGCGGATAAAGTGGCTGCTGAAATGGCTGAATCGATCCTGGCAAAAGAACATACCGCCGCCGATGCGGTAAAAGCTCGCTTGACTGCCGAATCCGAGTTGCTGGAAGAAGCCAATCAGCGGATGCAAATTGAAGCCGAAGCGCTCGCTGCAGCGGAAACGGCTTTGCGTGCTGAGAAAGAGGCTAAAGCAATGGCCAACGAGAAAAAGAAAGCGGAAGCCGCTGCGGCGAGAGAATATCAGAAACGGATCAAAGCGGACGAAGAAGCAATGAAAGAAGCTGAAGCTCGCGCCGAAGCCGAGAAAGCCGCAAGGAATGCAGCAAAAAGCAGATTGTCAGTCGAATTGCGATTGAGAGCCGCAGCGGAGGCAAAAGCGCAGATGGATATGCTTGCGGCTGAGGAAGCAAACAGTAAAGCGGACTTGGAGCAACGCTTGCAGGAAGATGCGGAGATACGCACGAGAACGATAACCGATGCGAAACGTGCAGTGGCTGAGCGCCTTGAAATTGAGCAAAAAATTACAGGACTGGCAATTACCAGAGCGCAAGCGAAGATTATCGCAACGAATAAAGCCAGAGCCCAGCTCGAAGCGGAAAAGAACGCAACGAGAATCGCTTTGGAAAAAGCCAGAAAAGAATCCGCTGCGCTAGTTGCCATGCAGGAACGTATCGCATTGGAATCAAAAGCCCTGGAAGCGGCGACGGCAAGGGAAGCTGTTGAGGTCATGGCGAAAGAAGCGTTATTTGTGCGTTCCCAGGCGGATAAGGAAGCAACTGCGGCTGCAACTGCACGGATTCGAGCCGAGATTGCCGCTGCGGAACATTCCCGTAACCGGATTGCTTCTGTTTTGAAAGAGCAGCAGTCAGATGATTTGTTACCTAAAACAGTAGTAAACGGTTCATCTTCCTATCGATCAAAGCGCTAAAAGGAGTTTGTTTTGGCGCGTCAGTGAATTGAGGGATGTTACTCAATCCAGGCTTCACTGAAGTTCTGTACCATGGTCATTCTCTTCTGTAAAAACATCTGCAAAAGGTGTTATCCGCTATAATCCAGAAACTATTTGATGTGCTGAAAATTGATGATTAAGCCGGTTGTTGTTTTGGTGCAACACCAGCTTAATATTGCCTTGACAGGGAAAAGCACCTTATATAAGCTGCGGATTGGTCAAATATGACACACTTATATTCATTAAGCAATGTCAGCGGTAAGCGTTTGAATGAAAATTTTCCAGCCAGCAAAAAGTGCATTATTTAAGATTAATGATCAGAGTTGGCACGCTCAACCAGAATTTCTTGCCAGTCAAAGCAAGATGACAAGTACTATTACTTCGAGGGGAAGATCTTGAGTTCGACAATAACCAAGTTGAACGCTCCGTTAACGCAAGCGTTTGATTTTCAACCTTCAAGCGAATTACAGTTAATGCCGACGCCGACGCTCAATACGCTAACGCAGCAATTGGCCGGTTTTAATACTTTAACGAGTGCATTAGAGTACGCAGCGGAAGGGGTAACGGGGTATAACTTTTATGACGCGAGAGGCAACTTGCGTTCGATTTTGCCTTACAGCGCGCTTCGGCATAACGCCCGTACATTGGCTCGGCGTTTGTCGGGTTTTAATTTACCTCGTGGCAGCCGAGTGGCAATCGTTGCTGATACTTCACCTGAGTTTGTCAAATTGTTTTTCGCATGCCGTTATGCCGGTTTGGTTCCGTTCGCGATGCCGATTCCAGTTAATCTTGGCAGTCATGTAATATATGTTCAGCAGTTGAGAGGTATGCTTGAGAGTAGTCAAGCGAGTATCGCACTGGCAAATATTGATTATTTTGGTTTTCTGGAAGAAGCCGTTGCAGGAGTCACTCACATACAGTGGGCGGGTACTCCGGGAAAATTAAGTGAATTGCCGGAACTGGATGTCGAGTTACAACCCAATCATCCTGATGAAACCGCTTACTTGCAATTTACCTCAGGTAGTACGCGTACACCTAGGGGTGTGATTATTACCGAGCGGGCGTTGATGTGTAACTTGCAAGGTATAGTTCGCAATGGTTTGGAAATAAAACCTGATGATCGATCAGCATCGTGGTTGCCTTTTTATCATGATATGGGATTGGTTGGCTTGGTTCTGGCGCCTATGGTTACACAAATTTCTGTCGACTATTTGGCGACACGGGATTTTGCTATTAGACCCTTGCAATGGTTGCGCTTAATCAGCCGTAATCGTTGTACCGTAGCTTTCAGTCAGCCTTTTGGACTTAAGCTTTGTACTCTTCGGGTAAGGGAATCGGATCTTAAAGAACTGGATTTGAGTTCTTGGCGAGCTGCTGGCATTGGAGCTGAAATGATCCGGCCTGAAACTTTGAGAAACTTTGCGGAGAAATTTGCATCAGCAGGTTTTGATGAGAATGCTTTTTTGCCTTGCTATGGTCTTGCAGAGTCAACTCTTGCAGTTACTTTTTCAAAGATTGGTGAAGGGTGCAAAAGCATACAGGTTGATAGTAAAACACTGATTGATAAAAGAATGGCTGTTAGATTGCAAGCTGATGGGCGTAAGCAAAATGAGTTTGTGAACTGCGGACAGCCGCTACCTGGTCATATCGTGAAGATAGTTGATGAAGATGGTCAGCAATTATCGGAAATGATGGTTGGTAGTGTTCTAGTGCATGGCGATAGCGTGATGACCGGCTATTACAATAATCCGGAAGAAACTAATAAAGCACTAAAGTCTGGTAATTGGCTTGATACCGGCGATATCGGGTTTCTATTTGAAGGTGATTTGTACATTACTGGGCGCCGTACCGATGTCATCATTGTGAATGGCCGGAATATTCGTGCGCAAGATATAGAAGAATTAGCGGAACAGCAACCGGAAGTCAGATCGCGTGAAGCGTCTGCATTCGGGGTAAATGATGAAGATGGCACCACAACTATCGTGCTGGTTATTGAATGCAGGCTCACTTCTGTCGCAGAGCGTCAGTCATTGACAACTAGGCTGCAACAGCTTGTTTATATGGCGTTTGGAGTTAATTGTGTTGTGGAATTGGTTCCGCCGCATACTTTACCGCGTACCTCTTCCGGAAAATTGTCACGTTTCGCAGCAAGACAAGGTTACATACAGAGGACAAACTTGACGGGGCAATTGTCTTTTGTAGAATCGGGTGATAGATAACGCGCGTACCAGAATAGTAGCCGTAACCGGTGCTACTGGCTTTATTGGTAGTGTATTAGTAAAAAAACTGATTCAGAGCGGATGGAATGTTCGTGCGCTCACCCGGACAAATCGATCTTCAAGTAATGAGTCCATCCAATGGATTCAAGGTGACTTAGATAATCTGACAGCGCTGCATCATTTAGTCGATGATGCAGCGTTTGTTATTCACTGCGCTGCAACAGTAAGAGGCAGTTCTTTTCGTGAATTTTCACGTATCAATATCACGGGCACCCAGAATCTTTTACGTGCTATTGCTCAAGAAAAACAATCTCCTCGGTTCTTATTAATATCATCTCTAGCTGCGCGGCAACCGGAACTATCCTGGTATGCACAAAGTAAATACTTGTCGGAGCAAGCGCTTGTTACAGACTCAGAGGCATTACGGTGGACAATATTCCGGCCGACGGCTGTTTATGGTCCTGGCGATAAAGAGTTAAAGCCGTTGTTCCAAGCAATGCATCGTGGAATATTTCCGGTTGTCGGAAAACTCAACAATCGGGTCGGGTTAATTCATGTATATGATTTGGTTTCCGCTGTGGAAGCCTGGTTAGCCTCCGAGAATAACCACAATGGAGTTTTTGAGCTGGACGACGGTACACCGGGAGGATACAGCTATCAGGGTTTGGCTGAGATGGCGCAACGAGTATGGAAGCGCCCGGTGCATTGTATTACGGTACCCAATATGCTTATTCGAACCATCGCTTCAACGAACCTTTGGCTTGCTCGATTGCTGCGGTATTCCCCCATGCTGACTCCGGGAAAAGTGAATGAGCTACAACATCCTGACTGGGTATGTGATAATACGCCGTTAATCCGTGCACTTCCCGCGTGGCGGCCGAGTATTCGTTTACAAGATGTATTATCTGAAATAATCTAACTTCAAAATTTAACCACGCTGAATTTAATCTATGACTGAAAGTAATTACGATGAGATCATGCAATTGCTCTGTGATCGCCTAAGTAGTTTAACCAATTCCAATGCGCAAATTACTCCCGAGACCAATCTGATAAGCCAATTATCCATTGACTCGATTAAACTTCTTAATCTGATCATGGAAATTGAAGATACTTTCGATGTTTCAATCCCGATCAACGCGTTAACCGATGTGCAAACTGTCCGTGAATTGGTCGACTTGGTCTATAAAATTAAATCAGCGTCATAATGAATCTGCTCGAGAAAATTGATGCAGCCGCAGCTGCAAGAATAGCGCTTCTACCTAATGGTGTGGGAGCTTTTGGCATTCCGATCGAAGAAGTATATTCTGCGACAGAGGCCAGGATTGGAGATCGCCGCGTACTCCTGTTGGGTACTAATAACTATCTGGGTTTGACTTTTGCTCCGGAGTGTATCCAAGCCGCGCACGATGCTATTGATAAGGAAGGTACCGGCACCACGGGGTCGCGAATGGCGAATGGCAGCTATTTCGGCCATCGCGCTTTGGAAAGGGAATTCGCCGATTTTTATCAATGCAGTTCCAGCATCGTTTTCACAACAGGCTATCAAGCGAACCTCGGTACGATTTCCGGTTTGGTCGGGCCGGGGGATACGGTATTAATCGATGGCGATTCCCATGCGAGTATCTATGATGGCTGTATCCTCAGCGGGGCGGATATCATTCGCTTCAAGCACAATGATACGGTTGACATGGAGAAACGCCTGCGCCGGCTGGGTAATCGCATTGAAACTACGCTGATTATTGCCGAAGGAATTTATAGCATGCTGGGCGATCAGGCGCCTTTGGCGGAAATTGTCAGATTAAAAAATCAGTATGGTTGTATTTTGCTCCTTGATGAAGCGCATTCATTGGGCGTTTTGGGTGAAACAGGCCAAGGTCTGGTGGAAAAAACAGGGTTGTTGAAAGAAGTTGATTTTATTACCGGAACCTTTAGTAAAAGCTTGTGCAGTATCGGCGGATTTTGTGTGAGCAATCATCCACAGCTCGAGCAATTGCGCTATATCAGCCACCCCTATATCTTTACCGCATCTCCATCTCCTGCAACGATTGCTTCAACCCGCGCAGCATTGGAATTATTGCGCAACGGAAGTCATCTGCGGAAACAATTATGGAATAACTGCACGCAGCTTTATTCTGCCCTCAAGGAAGCCGGTTATGAACTTGGCCCGGATCCTGGTCCGGTTATCGCAGCGGTTGTGGACACACCGCAACAAGCCCTGTTGCTATGGCAAAGACTGCTTGAGCACAATATTTATGTGAATTTGATTTTGCCGCCCGCGGCGCCGGAAGGTAAATCGCTGGTGCGATGCAGCGTGAACGCGGCGCATACTCGCGATCAGATCCAATATGTGGGCGATACTTTTACAAAATTATTTAAAGAAATAAACTGACATTGCTAAGGAAGCTCTGAAAAAGGTAGCGAGCGATGATCAGGCAAGGCGAAATCAGGTGAAAAAGCGCAATTTACATCGAGTAAATGAGCATTTTGAGCCTGATTTCAACGCAGCTTGAACGAGCGCAGTAGTTTTTCAGAGC
>CP091134.1:2372286-2373704 GCA_021582535.1 Nitrosomonas sp. | reverse complement strand
TGGCAGTCCTTTCCAAAGAGTTATCTGGCGCATTAACCGTTGAACAAGTAGTTGAGATTGCAAACCGGAATGTAAGTGGAATATTTAATTCAGCAGTAGCGGTGCTCCTGCCCAGTAGCCAAGAGAAGACGAAAGTAGCTGGCACATCATCCTTTCAACCGACAATCGATACCGCTGTTGCACAGTGGGTTTACGATCATCAATTGCCTGCCGGTCTTGGTACACATACATTGTCTGCAACCGCTTCACATTACCTGCCACTTAAAGCACCAATGCGTACTCGCGGGGTACTCGTTCTGGAAGCCAAGGATTTGCTTTTTCTTAATGAGCCGGAGGAAAAACGCTTACTCGATACCTTCGCGGCACAAATTGCACTGGCTTTGGAACGTGTCCACTATGTCGAGATTGCACAGGATGCATTGGTCTCAATGGAGGGAGAACGGTTGCGTAACTCATTACTTTCAGCAATCTCACATGATTTGCGCACTCCATTGACCGCTTTGGTAGGATTAGCTAGCACACTTGCCAATAGAAACCTACCAGAAAATTCCCAAAAGGAACTCGCCCTTGCTATCCAGAACGAAGCACAGCAAATGTCTGAGTTGGTCACAAATCTACTCGAAATGGCACGATTACAGACTGGTGGCGTAAAGCTGAAAAAGGATTGGCAATCAATAGAGGAGATTGTCGGCAGCGCATGTATGCAACTTCGTCATGTGCTGACTAAAAACAAACTGATTATTTCAATTCCTTCCAACCTACCATTATGTGAATGCGATCCGATTCTAATTCGACGGGGCATTGTAAATCTGCTAGACAATGCTGCCAAGTTTACACCTGCTGGCAGTACTATTTGGGTTTCAGCCGCCGCTGAGAAAAATGAAATAACTATTGTGATCGAAGATAACGGACCGGGTTTATCTCCTGGTCAAGAAACCAAGATATTCGATAAATTTGTACGTGGAGAAATCGAATCCAACAAACCAGGGGTTGGTCTTGGCTTGGCTCTTTGCAAGGCAATCGTAGAAGCTCATGGTGGAAAAATTTCTGCAGAAAACAGAGTTGAAGGTGGAGCCCGCTTTATTGTGACACTACCACTTGGGATCGCTCCCATACCAGAAGAACTGTTATGAAAATACCTCGCATTCTGATTATCGAAGATGAAAATCAGATTCGTCGGTTCGTACGTATAGCACTGGAAGCAGAGAATTTTGATGTCATCGAAGCGGATAGTGGTACACGAGGTTTAATTGAAGCCTCTACTAGGCAGCCTGATCTTGCCATTATTGATCTTGGCTTACCTGATTCCGATGGAAAAGAAATCATCCGGCAAATCCGCAGTTGGTCGAAAATGCCCATTATTGTGTTATCAGCTCGCGATAGCGAAGAAGAGAAAGTTGCGGCACTTAACATGGGAG
>CP091134.1:2368928-2372186 GCA_021582535.1 Nitrosomonas sp. | reverse complement strand
GAATCGCTGGTTATGTTCCCCTCGTAAGCAGCGAAAATACGGCTACTGATGATACCGTAAACCGCTTGCCTGGATTCGGAGGTCAAGGTGTATTGGCTATTCCTAATGTCTATAATGGCTGGGTGCAAAACCTGCCGGATGTATGGAAAAGCGGTTTAACAGCCGCACAACGCAATCCTGTAGGGCATTAATCTAATCGTAACCACAACAACGCAACTGCCAGCTTAAGCTGGCAGTTGCGTTTTATCATTCGGCACAATCGAAATATACCCAATATGTGTCATGGATCTTCGTATTTTTACCAATCGTATCAAATTAAAATTGACTGGCAACAAGCTTCCCGGTCATATTTCCGTCAATACATCAGTGTGGTGTCTCTGGCACTCCAGAGATATACATAAAAAAACACCTCGCTAAACGAATAACGAGGTGTCAAGGCTTCGCTACGCGCTGATACTCTTCTGGCTGCTGCGTACGGAGCAATAAATAGAAAGATGAACTACGCTTTAAAAACCTATTCCAACATAACCACCCGCGGTCATGCCGCTCAAATTTACACCATCCGATCTGCCTGCAACCAGCTGATAGCGACCCTCAACGCCTACAAAAAAGTCCTTCCAGATGTTGTAGTCAATACCTGCGCCAAATTGAACACCTGGCACGATATAGGTGATCGAATTAGACGGTGGACTCATGACATGAACGGCTAAACCCGCAGGAATAATCCAGGGTCTAATTTTTGACCCCTCAAGAAATTTGATTTTAGGTGAAGCTGATACTGTAAATTGACTGACTGTTACATTAATCGGATTGTATGCACCGCCCGCTAACATACTCGGTGCATTACCTACCGCACCGTTACCCAGAACATGAGCACCGAATTGTTTGTACTCGAACATCAGTTCCGCAAAAACAGTTGTTTTTGGCATGACCCCCCACATATCTCTGGTCAACCCCCAATCAATGCCTGCACCCACATACCAGCCTTGTTTATCCGCTTGATCCTGCGCACCAATCGGCAATACCGGATTTTGTATGGTGACACCTTCGCGGTGATTCATCATATGTGCAAAACCACCACGGAAATGCAACATACGCGTTTTTTCCGTTATATCTGAACCAATCCGTTGTGTTATTGGATCTACCCTTTCTACGAGCACTGCCTTCTTCTCTTCAAGACTATTTATTTTCTGTTCTGTCTGAGTAGTGGCTTGTTCTATACTTTTAACCTTTTGTGCAGCCTGAGCGGATTCAGATTTCATTCTTTGTAATTCAACTTGAATGGCCTGCAAGCTTTGTTCTAATTGCTTAATGCGCTCAGCAGTTGCATCACGTGCCACAGCTTGAGGCGCAGCCATCGCAGTAGCGGCTAAAACCGAACCGGCAAGAAAATTGACAGTTAATTTTTTATTGAGTGAAAAATACTTCATATAATTCTCCTTTAGAGGGTTAGTTTTTTTATTAGCAACTGACTTCAACCATGACAGCATAAAAAAAAAGATTTACAGATACATTGATCTGCATCAACCTGGACGAAGAACGCCGTTAATACTTTGCTGCTTGCAGCAGAAGTGTTTGATTTAAAATATCCTCAAAAACCGGGATATTTATCATACCCAGCGGGATATTTGACCAATCAACATGCAGAGCGGTACTTCGGGATATATGTCACATATTTTCCCAATCGACGATTTGATAAAATCATTGATGAATTAAATAGATAGAGAAATTATTGCCAAAATGAACTCTTTAACACCATTTCCACCCGTGGAAAATGCGCTTACCGAGCCCAACGGGTTATTGGCTGTGGGAGGGGATTTATCACCGCAACGCTTGCTTGCGGCTTATTGCAAAGGCATTTTTCCTTGGTTCAATGAAGATGATCCGATCCTTTGGTGGAGTCCGGATCCGCGAATGGTGCTGTTTCCTGTCGAATTAAAAATTTCCCGGTCATTACGCAAAACATTGAAAAAAGACCATTACCACATTTGCACCGACCGCAGTTTTATCCAGGTTATGCAAGCCTGTGCCGCGCCGCGCAAAGATCAGGCCGGCACTTGGATACACCCGCAAATGGTGGCCGCTTATAGCGCTCTTCACCAAATGGGGCTGGCGCATTCGGTGGAAACCTGGATCAATGGTGAGCTCGCCGGCGGGCTTTATGGTGTTGCACTAGGAAAAGTGTTTTTTGGCGAATCGATGTTCTCGCGCCAGCCGGATGCATCAAAAATCGCCTTTGTGCACCTGGTAAAGCAGCTACAATATTGGCAATTTGGCTTGATCGATTGCCAGGTCAGAACCGGCCATCTGGCGTCTTTGGGTGCGCGGGAAATTTCACGAGCGGAATTCAGTCAAATGCTCGATGACTTAATAACCGGAATCGAACCCGGCAACACATGGAATTTTGATCGCATTCCAATCGAATAATGAAAGATACCCGTGCTTAAATTTCACACCACCAATCCTTATTCATGCAGTTACTTGCCCGGCAAGCTCGCTTGCTCCGAGGTCGTCACGCCGGAACATCATATCGATGCGCAAGCTTATGGAAAATTAGTACAAGCCGGTTTCCGCCGCAGCGGCCATTATACTTACCGGCCTTGCTGCGAGCATTGTCATGCTTGTCTTTCCGTGCGGGTCAAGGTAACCGGCTTTGTGCCCAAGCGCGCGCAGCGCCGTGCCTGGAAACAACATCAGCATTTATCCGCCACCGTGCATCCGTTGCATTACAAACCGGCGCATTACGCGCTTTATCAACGCTATCAGACCCATCGCCATTTTGGCGGCGGCATGGATAATGATTGCCGCGAGCAGTATCACAATTTTCTATTGCAGAGTCATGTGAATTCCAAATTGGTCGAATTCCATGACAAGGAACAATTGCGCATGGTCAGTATTATCGATGTGCTGCCGGACGGACTATCGTCGGTTTATACTTTCTACGATGCCGAGGTCGCTCAGGCGAGTTTTGGAACTTACAACATCCTATGGCAGATTGAACAGTGCCGGGAGCACCATTTGGAGTATCTTTACCTGGGCTATTGGATCAAAGAAAACCGGAAAATGCGTTATAAAGCCAATTTTCAACCGCTTGAAATCTTGATTAACAATCAGTGGGTTTTGCTGGATAGCAGCATTCTTTCGTGAAATCGATTCAAACCGGCAACTCTTCAAACTAAAATCCCGGCATGTTCTACACACTTCTTCGTCCGCTTCTCTTTAAGCTTGATCCCGAATCCGCGCATCGCGTCACGTTCA
>CP091134.1:2362927-2368828 GCA_021582535.1 Nitrosomonas sp. | reverse complement strand
TCCCCGGCCATAAAAGACATCGGCCGGTGTTAGATTATTGAGTGATTCATGAAAGCGCTCATGGTTATAGTAATCGACAAACTGTCGAATACGATCTTCCAATTCGTTAGGGAAGTAGTAGTTTTCCAGCAAAATCTGGTTCTTCAATGAACGATGCCAGTGTTCGATTTTACCCTGAATTTGTGGATGATAAGGTTTGCCGCGTGTATGGATCATATTTCGATCTGCAAGATAATGCGCCAATTCACTCGAAATATAACTCGGGCCATTGTCACTTAATAATCGCGGTTTATGTTTGACTTTGATCTGGTCAAGTCCTGTAAAGCACAATGCATCATCCAGCGTATCGACTACATCATGAGTACTCATGGTAGTACAAAGCCGCCAGGCGATAATAAATCGCGAGAAGTCATCCAGCACAGTCGATAAATAATACCAGCCCCAACCGATTATTTTGAAATAGGTGAAATCGGTTTGCCACATTTCATTGACACGCGTTGCGGGATGCTGAAACTTGTCTCTTGCCTGCATGAGAATATAAGCTGGGCTTGTAATCAGATCATGGGCTTTCAGTAGCCGATAAACTGACGATTCCGATACAAAGCTGGATTGTTCATCAATATACGTCACAGCTAATTCCCGTGGTGACAGTTCAGGCTTTTCCAAAGCGAGCTTGATAATCTCCGCTTGCCGGTCTTCCGGCAATCTATTCCATACCAATCCGGGGCAGTTTTTTTGATCTTCTAGTCCATCTATGCCACCTGTTGATAGCACTTCAGCCAATTATAGAAAGTGGATTTACGAATACCAAGCCGCAGCAGTGTTTGACATACTGATAAATTGGATTGTTCACCAGACGAATGATCTCGAATTTCCCGGATGCGGAATATCTCATAATCCGAATGTATGGCCGCAATCTAAACCAATTCATCATCAGCTATTGAAATGTGGGCGTCCATGTATGGATCTCGAAACATCAGATGGGAAGGGATCTCTCTTTCCGTCATGCCGGCAGCAAATCCAGTATGAGGTCATTAAATTCGAGGCATTTGAAAAATGACCGCTGGTGCTGAAAGACCGTGTCGCGGTAACACGCATCCAATCGCGCATCCGGCGTTTGTCTGCTGGAAATTTTGGTGACAGCAAACCGGTACGCGATGGAATTAGCGAGCTGCGTATCGATCACGGTCCGGGTTATCGGATATATTTCATGCGTAGCGGGCCGATAGTGATTGTGTTGCTGGCTGGTGGCGATAAATCCACTCAGGAAGCAGATATTACTCGCGCTATCTTGATTGTAAAAGATTGGAAGGAGTGAACCATGGCTGAGAAATTTCCCCGTTGGGATGTTGCGGATTATCTTAAAGATGAAGAAGACATGCGCCTGTATTTCGAAGCCTGCATTGAGGAAGACCCGGGCGATGGCAGCTTGATCCGTGCCGCGCTGGGTGATATTGCGCGCACGCACGGCATGAGCCAGCTTGCCCGCGATACCGGACTTGCGCGGGAAGGGCTAAAGCCTTGTCCGCTGAAGGTAACCCTGAGTTTTCCACGATCATGAAAGTCATCAAAACACTTGGGCTGAAGCTGGAGGTCAAGCATTGTGCCGAAACTTAAACCAGGAACAATCTGGCCGACACCGGAAGAAGATGCAGCCATCACAGCTGCCGCGATGTCCGATCCGGAACCTACGAAGGATTGGGTAACGATAAAGCACGCCATGCCGCTATTGGCTTTGACTTGGCCGGGTGCTTGCTCTACGTGGTTCACATTGAAATCGAGGAATCGTACATTCGCATCATTTTCGCGCGCCGCGCTGAATCCAAGGAGGAATTTGACTATGCTCTCTGGTCGCTTAAAAAACGGCTGAAAAATGACATCCATTACACTGTGTATCCCGGTCGATGTGGTGGAATCTATGAAAGAAATCGCTCCCCACAAAGGGTTTTCCGGATACCAGACACTACTGAAATCATATACCAGCGAAGGATTGCGCAAAGACGAAGAACGGTATTCCGGCATGTCAACAACGCGATTGATCGAGGCGCTAAAAAAACATGGTGTATCCGAAGCCATAATCGAAGAGGCAACACGGGATCTGACTGAATCTGCAACAATTGAATAAGCTGGATTGATAGCGGCTGCCAGATTCATGTGATAACCACCCACAAAGAACCCAGTACACCTAGAGAAGGAAGAGAAACATGGCGATGTACTGGGGGGGAAGCCAACAACTACAACACGTCCAATCATCCGGCTACGCGCATAGGAACGCGCTGACTGGTGCGGTATATTCAACTTATGAAGATGAATGATTTGCATTCTACCTGACATCATATACACTTGTAAATGAGTTTTATTCTCATTTGAGAATATTAATTATTAATAGGATCAGTTATCGCTAACCGACGCTGGTGTTCTTTTCTGAGACCGTTCCTGCTTACCCCCAACATATTTTGTTGAACTAAGAGGCTGTCGCCACCAATAACCCTACCGCGCAAACCCAATCGGCTATAAAATACTTGTTTCTTTACACCTCTGTGTTTGATGTTGTAGTTGCATCTGGTCATTTTTTAGCGCCTTTTTTAAAACCTTCCAAGCTCTTGCTGCCACCGGAGGAACCCATTCATTTCCAGTGGCTCCGAGTCCATTCATCCCTCTGGCCAGAACATCATTATTTCTTGACATAGAGGCGTAACAATCAACTGATAAAGTCGCATTAATTGCTCGAGACCTTTGCGCGGTAACAATTTCTGGAGAATGGCTAAGATGCTATAATTGCGTTTTAGAACAACAGCATTTAAGTGTTAAGCATGAGTTTTTCGGAATACGATGTAACCCGCCGCACCCGTAAAGGGAATTTTCTGAAGCAGATTGATCAATTGATAGACTGGGATGCTACCGAGCACGCCATCGCATTCATTACGCTCCGGTATCGGATGCAGCAAGCCGTCCGGCATATTCGGGATTGCTGCTATTCAGGATGTTGCTGGAAGGAAGCTGACGGTTGAAACCACCGCGGCCAATTGCCATGACAGCAAACCGCTGCTGGGCCTGCTCGACAAAACCAATATTCAGCCGGGAATCCGTATTCACGCCGATAAGGTGTATTGCAGCCAGAAACATCACGATGCTTTGAAGTCGCGCGATATTAAAACGGTATTCAGGATAAGGCTACAAAGAATAACCCATTGACGCGGCGGCAGTTACGACGCAACAGTCTGATCACGAAAGCTCGTTATGTTGTAGAGCGCACCTTCGGCAGCCAGGCACGTTGGTTCAATACCAAAATCCTGCGTTATCGCGGCCTGGCCTTGGCGCATGCTACTGGCGATGGCGTATAACTTGAAAAGGTTACCCAGACTCTTTGTTAATCGTCGAATGATCATGCAAACATAGAGATATTGCGTCCTCTAGATCGGCAATAGTGACTATTCCCAGTTCATTTGTAGAAAAATGAGCTAAAAAATTTCTCATCACTTACATGCAAGCCCAGAATTACATTGAAATAAGAAATTTACGTGATTTTACAAAGGTCCCAGACAATATGGATGACGTTGGATTAGTATATTTCACTCCCACTCGATCGTCGCCGGCGGTTTGCCGGAGATGTCGTAAACCACGCGATTGATGCCGCGGATTTCGTTAATAATCCGGTTGGAAACCTTGCTGAGTAACGAATACGGTAGTTCCGCCCAGTTAGCGGTCATGAAATCCTGGGTTTGCACCGCTCGCAAGGCGATGACGTATTCGTAAGTGCGCCCGTCCCCCATCACGCCGACGGATTTGACCGGCAAAAACACCGCGAACGCTTGCGAAGTTTTTTCGTACCAGCCGGAATGCTGCAATTCTTCGATAAAAATGTGATCGGCCTGTCGTAATAATTCGGCGTATTCGTATTTCACTTCGCCCAGTATGCGCACACCCAAACCGGGACCGGGAAACGGGTGGCGGAAAACCATGTCGCGTGGCAAACCCAGTACTAAGCCCAATTCGCGCACTTCATCCTTGAACAGTTCACGTAATGGTTCGAGTAATTTCAGGTGCATCGTCTCCGGCAACCCGCCGACGTTGTGATGCGACTTGATGGTGTGCGCTTTCTTGGTTTTCCCGCCGGCGGATTCGATCACATCAGGATAAATTGTGCCTTGCGCCAGCCATTTGGCGTCGCTGATTTTGGCCGATTCACGCTGAAATACTTCGACAAATTCCCGGCCGATAATTTTCCGCTTGGCTTCCGGATCGGTAATGCCAGTCAGGCTGCGATAAAAATCCCGGCTGGCATCGACGTGAATCACTTTAACCGCCAAATTCTTAGCAAACGTTTCCATGACTTGTCTGGCTTCATTGGCGCGCAGCAAGCCATTGTCGACGAAAACACAGGTCAGCTGATCACCGATGGCGCGATGGATCAGCGCTGCCGCCACCGAGGAATCCACACCGCCGGACAAACCCAGAATCACCTGATCGTTACCCACCGTTGCGCGAATTTTACCGATCGCTTCTTCGACATAATCCGGCATATTCCAATCGTGCCCGATGCCGCAGATACCATGCACAAACCGCTCGATGATCGCCTTGCCTTGCGGCGTATGCGTCACTTCGGGGTGGAACTGGATACCGTAAAAGCGCCGCCGGTCATCCGCCATCGCCGCAATCGGTGTCGCCGCGTTACACGCCATCACCTCAAATCCGGCGGGCAATGCTATCACCGCATCGCCATGGCTCATCCAGACATCCAGCACATTGTTTCCATCCGAGCTGGTGCGATCTTGTATGTCTTGAAACAACGCACCGTGTTGCGTCGTCTGTATCTCGGCATAACCAAACTCACGCACGGCGGCATTTTCAACCGTACCGCTCAATTGTGCCGCCATCGTCTGCATACCGTAGCAGATCCCCAGCACCGGTACACCCAGCTCAAAAACAATGTGCGGCGCGCGCGGTGTTTCTTCTTCAGTCACTGAAGCAGGACCGCCGGAAAGGATAATTCCATTGGGTGCAAAGGCTTTGATAAATTCGGGATCGACATCGTACGGATGCAATTCGCAGTACACATTCGTTTCACGCACACGCCGTGCAATCAATTGCGTGTACTGCGAACCGAAGTCCAGGATGAGGATTTTCTGATGCATTGAAGAGAATTCTTATTTGACGTGATAGTTAGGCGCTTCTTTGGTGATCTGTACATCGTGCACATGCGATTCGCGGATACCGGCTGAGGTGATTTCGACAAACTCGGCTTTTTCGTGCATCGCGGCAATGGTTTCACAACCCAGATAACCCATGCTCGAACGCACGCCCCCCATCAACTGATGGATCACGGCCGACATATTGCCTTTGAATGGAACCCGGCCTTCCACACCTTCGGGAACCAGTTTGTCGTTGTTTTTCTGTTCTTTATCCTGGAAATAGCGGTCACTCGATCCTTGTTGCATGGCGGAAAGCGAACCCATGCCGCGGTAGCTTTTGTACGAACGTCCCTGGAACAATTCAATCTCGCCCGGCGCTTCCGTCGTGCCGGCAAACAATCCGCCGAGCATCACGGTATTCGCACCCGCCGCCAGCGCTTTGGCAATATCGCCGGAATAGCGGATACCGCCATCGGCTATCATCGGCACACCGCTTCCTTTCAATGCTTCGGAAACATTATGAATCGCGGTAACTTGCGGAATCCCGACACCCGCGACGATACGCGTGGTGCAAATGGAACCGGGACCGATCCCTACTTTCACCGCATCCGCGCCATGATCGACCAGCGCTCTGGCTGCCGCTGCCGTCGCCACGTTTCCGCCAATGACTTGCACCGCCGGCAAATTCTTTTTGACCCATGCGATACGGTCCAGCACGCTTTGCGAGTGACCATGCGCGGTGTCGACCACAATCACATCGGCACCGGCT
>CP091134.1:2361207-2362827 GCA_021582535.1 Nitrosomonas sp. | reverse complement strand
CTGCGATTCAGATAATGCTGCGCCAGGAATGCTTCGATGACGTTGGCCGCGCTGTAATCATCGGCGTTCTGCGGAAAAAAGCTTTTATCACCCAAATGCCGCCCGCCGCGGATCATCGCCAAGTTGACGCACACTTTGCCGGAACCGTCCGGCGACACCACGCAAGCCACCACATCGGCATCGAGCGCCTTGCCGCTATCGACGAACTGCTTCTCGCGAATACGCCGTAGCGCTTGAATCTGATCGCGCAATAGCGCGGCCTGTTCAAATTCCAACTGTTCGGAAGCCTGCAGCATCTTGGCGTTGATCACTTCCATCACTTCCGTTTGCTTGCCTTGTAGAAACAATTCGGCATTATTCACATCCGCCTGATATTCCTGCGGGCTGATCTGCTGGATGCACGGCCCGCTGCAACGTTTGATCTGATACAGCAAACAAGGCCGGGTGCGATTGCTGAACACACTGTCCTCGCAGGTGCGCAGGCGGAAAATTTTTTGTAGCAATTGAATGCTTTCGCGCACGATACCGGCGTTCGGATAAGGCCCGAAATACTGGTGCGTTTTATCCAGCACGCCGCGGTAAAACCCCAGCCGGGGAAATTCGTGTCCACTCAGAATCACATACGGATACGACTTATCGTCGCGGAACAGAATGTTGTAGCGCGGCTTCAGGCTTTTGATCAGATTGTTTTCCAGCAGCAGCGCTTCGGCTTCCGAGCGCGTCACCGTGGTTTCGATGCCGCTCACTTGCGACACCATCAACTGCGTCCGGGGCGCCAGATTGCTTTTCTGGAAATAGGAAGAAACGCGCTTTCTGAGACTGACCGCCTTGCCGACGTAGATCACCTCGCCTTTGGCGTTCAGCATGCGATAAACGCCGGGCTGCAGCGGCAGGTCCCGGCAAAATTCCTTGGCGTTAAAACCGCTGTTCGTCAAACGGCTTAATCCTCGCTACCGAGCAATTTTCCCGCCACCGCCCAGTTTTCGTCCGGCAGTTCGTCAAAACAGATGTAAGTATACGATTTCGGTTTCTTGGCGATGCGCTCCAGCGTATCGGTCAGTTCCTCGGCGATCTGCCGTTTTTGCTCGCGCGTTAATGTGCCCGCCACGCGGATATTGACGTAAGGCATGTGAATCTCTCCTTGAATTGGTTGTTATGGTTGTATATCAGCAACGATGTCCGCAAACACCTGCGCGAACATTTCTGCCGTCAGGCGCTTGGTTTGCGTATTGTAGCGGCTGCAATGATAACTGTCATAAAGCCGTACGCCATTGCCTGGCGGTAGCTGATGCACCCGGCCGTGACCAAACGGATAATCCTTCGCCTTCAGCCGCATTGCCAGCAGCACCGCTTGATGCGCCACCGTACCCAGCGCGAGCACGGCGACACCACCTTGTTGCACAAACTGATTGAGTTCAACCGACAGATATTGATTGCACTGCTTGATTTCCTGCGGCACCGGCTTGTTTTCCGGCGGCAGGCATTTCACCGCATTGGTAATGCGGCAGCCGGTCAACTGCAATCCATCGTCGGCCGACACCGATTCATGGTGGGTGGCAAAGCCGTATTTATGCAAGGTCTGATACAGCAGAATTCCGGCGTAATCGCCGGTAAACGGCC
>CP091134.1:2357155-2361107 GCA_021582535.1 Nitrosomonas sp. | reverse complement strand
ATCCGCTCCTGCATCCGCCGACGAAATTCATCTCGATCAATCAACTGCACGGTACCTGCTTCAACTTCAGCAAGGCGGCGCAGAATTTCCTTGTCCCAAGCCTCCAATGCATCCACATCATCGGGCGCATCCAAGCTTTTAACCAAAGCATGCGCCAACTCGGCACGCTCTGCTTCCGGTAGCATTAACACTTCAGAACGAAACTTATTCAATGTCTCAGTTTCCATCACTGCCCCCAAAATAAATATAGACGGCAGCTCAGCACTGCCGGGTTTCAACGCAACCGCTTCAATCCTGCGGCACCGCTCTTGGCTTGCGGTTGTTGTCGATCGCGACATACGTCAGCACCGCTTCAGTCACTTTGATGCAGATTTCCTCGCCGCCTTCGCGCACGCCGCGTTGCGCATAAACGACCACGTCGACGGTGATCGAAGTGCGCCCGATCTTGACGATATCGGCATAAAAACTGACCAGATCGCCGACAAACACCGGATGTTTGAATACGAAGGAATTGACCGCCACGGTCGCAACCCGTCCGCGCGCGCGGCGGATCGCCGGAATACTGCCTGCCATATCGACTTGCGACATGATCCAGCCGCCGAAAATATCGCCCGCATAATTGGTATTCGCTGGCATCGGCACCATGCGCAATACCGGTTGCCCTTCCGGCAAGTGAACTTGAAGTGATGGATCGCCCGGTATATCAGCCATAGCAGTGAGGTCGCTCAACGGATAGTGATTAAAGAAAATTTCTGTCATCCAAGAATACAGCGATCTTTCCGTTTGAACCAGAATTTCTTTTTTACCGCCGGTTCCGCATCGCCGGATTGGCCATTCCGCTCAAAACACGGGAAAATACCGCGATTGAATTCTTTGATCTGCCTGAGTTATGGAATCCTTGTTTGATGCCGCAGCCCGCTGCCTTGCAGCCGGTGAAATCGAAACAAAACTGCATTTGACCCGGCAAACCGCGCAGGTATGGCGGGATGGCCTGTTTTCGCTGCAATCCCCAGGTAAGCCCGAGCCGGTTGAAGAACCCGGACGCCCGATGAAGCCTGAGCTGGTCGCGCCGGTTGATGTGCCGAAACGCCGTTTGAACACGAAAGAAGGGTTAGCGGCTTTGATTCATGCGATCACGCACATCGAGTTCAACGCCGTCAATCTGGCGTGGGATGCGGTGTATCGTTTCCGCGATCTGCCGCCAGCGTTTTATCACGATTGGATAACGGTAGCGGTTGAGGAAGCGTATCACTTCCAATTGCTGCGCGAACGCCTGAACGAACTCGGCAGCGATTACGGCGATTTTCCGGCGCATAACGGCTTGTGGGACATGGCCACGCGCACGGCATTCGATCCGCTGGTGCGCATGGCGCTGGTGCCACGCGTATTGGAAGCCAGAGGACTGGACGTGACGCCCGGCATGATCCAGCGGCTGCGCCAAGCGGGTGATGAGGAGACGGCGACGGTGCTGGAGATCATCTGGCGCGACGAAATCGGGCATGTCGCGATCGGATCGCACTGGTTCCAGTATTTATGCCGGCAACGCGGACTCGATCCGGAGCACACATTTCATACATTAGTCGGACAATACTTTAGCGGACAAGTATTGGGCCCGTTCCACTACGAAGCAAGACAGCAAGCGGGCTTTTCCGTGGCGGAACTGAAAGCGCTGGAACAAATGGGAATCGCCAAAACACAGGGCGGAAATACGGCGCGGTAAATTACAGTTGTTGCCGGGTTGCTCAGCGGCCAGAAATCACGTCCGCCGTTCAAAGCGGTAAAACGCCAGCATGCCGCGCAGATTCGGCAGAGAATTAACTGGGCGGTAATGATTGCTCATCACTTTGCGCTCCAGAATGCGTGCGTCGCATTGCTGGCACAGTTCTTCAAAATCGCCCAGCGTGCAGAGATGGATATTGGGCGTGTTGTACCAGCGGTATGGCAGTGTCTCCGACACCGGCATCCGGCCGGAAATCACCTGCATGCGGTTTTTCCAGTTGCCGAAATTGGGAAACGAAACGATGCCTTCCTTACCGACACGCAACATTTCCTGAATGATGCCCTCGGTATGCCGCATCGCCTGCAAGGTTTGCGACAAAATCACATAATCGAACGAATCCGAGGCAAAGCTCGATAACCCCGCTTCCAGATCATTCTGGATCACGTTAATGCCGTTGCGGAAACATTTCAGCAGATTGGCCTCGTCGATTTCGACACCGTAACCGAACACATTGCGCGTGTCGCGCAAATAACGCAGCAATGAACCGTCGCCGCAGCCCAAATCGAGTATTTTCGCACCGGGTTTGATCCATTCGGCAATGGCAGCAAAGTCCGGACGTAATGCAAGGGTGGAAGGTGCTGGGGTATTAGTCATGATTTTACTTAGATCGTAATATTGTCCATATACGCCCGTACCAGCTGGTGATAACAGGACGGTTCCATCAGAAACGAGTCGTGCCCATGGCTGGAGCTGATTTCCGCGTAACTGACGTTCAGCTCATTATCCAACAGCGCTTTGACGATTTCCTGGGAACGCTGCGGCGAGAAACGCCAGTCCGAAGTAAACGAAACCACCAGAAAATTCGCCTTGGCCGCGCGGAATGCCGCACTCAGATCGCCACCGTACGCCGCGGCGGGATCGAAATAATCGAGCGCCTTGGTCATCAGCAGATAGCTGTTGGCATCGAACAAATCGGCGAATTTGTCGCCTTGATAGCGCAAATACGATTCGATTTCAAACTCCACATCGAAGCCGAAAGAAAGCTCATCCTTGCGCAAACTGCGGCCAAACTTCGCCGCCATCGAATCGTCGGACAGATAGGTGATATGCCCCAGCATGCGCGCCAGCCGCAAACCACGGCGCGGCAAGGTGTCGTAGGCATAAAAATTGCCGCCGTAAAATTCCTGGTCGGTCATGATCGCCTGGCGGGCCACATCATTAAACGCGATGTTCTGCGCGGTCAATTTTGGCGCGGCTGCGATCACCAATGCATGGCGCACGCTTTCCGGATAATCGAGCGTCCACTGCATCGCCTGCATACCGCCCAAGCTGCCGCCAACAATGGCAGCAAATTGTTCAATCCCCAAATGTTCGGCCAATTGCGCCTGCGCTTCGACCCAGTCTTCCACCGTCACCACCGGAAAACTCGCGCCATAATGCTTGCCGGTGCGCGGATCGATACTGGCCGGGCCGGTAGAGCCATGACAGCCGCCCAAGTTATTAACACCGATGACAAAAAAACGATTGGTATCGATCGGCTTGCCGGGCCCCACCATGTTGTCCCACCAGCCGATGCTCTTCTCATTTTCCGCATACACACCGGCGACATGGTGACTGCCGGAAAGCGCGTGACAAATCAAGATCGCATTGGAGCGCGCGGCATTTAACTGCCCGTAGGTCTCGTACACCAAGTGATAGCTTTCCAGCGACAATCCGCTTTTCAACTGCAACGGCTTATCAATCTGCACGTACTGCGGTGTTACCACACCGACTGATTTTGAATCTTGCATGTATAGAAATTAGAAGAATCCGGATGAAATAACGCAATATATCGGCTTCATTATATCGCCAAAAAAACCGCGTACACTAGGGAAAACCATGATTCAACCCGACAGCGCGTTTTAATCATTCAACTTGGCCATCAACGCGGCGATTTTTTCCGGTTGATCGGCTTTGATGATTTTTTGCGCCAACGGAATGATATCAGGCAAATGACTTTTCAAAATCTGGTTTTTCACCGTCAGCAACTGCGCCGGATACATGGAAAACTGCTGCAACCCCAAGCCCAGCAGCAACCGCGTGAACTGCTTGTCACCCGCCATTTCCCCGCAAATCGATACCGGCACTTTGGCGCGATTGGCGCTTTGAATGACATGCGAAACCAGCCATAAGATCGCCGGATGAAACGGATCGTACAGATGCGCCACGGTATCGTCGATGCGATCGACTGCC
>CP091134.1:2344301-2357055 GCA_021582535.1 Nitrosomonas sp. | reverse complement strand
TTGTGATCTGATCCGTTCCCATGCGCACCTTGCCCACCAGGTCAACCAGATTTTCGTTCATGGTTTTCAGCGCTTGCAGCAGCCGCCCGGTTTCATTCGTTGAAGTAGCTTCTATCCGGCTGGTGAGGTCGCCGGAGGCTATGGCATTGGCGATATTGATGGCTTCTTGCATCCGACAGGTGATGCCGCGTACGATAAAGACCGCGAACATAATCGCCAAAGTCAGCAAAGCCACTATTACGCCAACCATAAAATAAACGGTCTGCTGCAGATTTTCCTGACGGGTTTGAAGCGCTTGCACCAGATAGTCGGCGGCAAGGAAATTATAGTCATAGATCGCATCGATGGTGCGCGTAGACTCAGCAAAATATTCAGTTGACGGTAGTTTTAATTCTTTTGCTTGTAACAATTCCTGATTGGTCATCTGCAGTGTTTTATCTATCATCGTCCTGACTTCATTGCTTTTTGATCCCAGTGCGGCTTTCATGTCTGCATCGGATTGCATGACTCTCTCGACATTGCGGATGAAATCAGAAAAGAACTGATTGACATTGCCAAATATCCCTGCCAGTTTAGTATGCGTTTCTACATCTATTTTTCCCGCAGCCAGAAGCGATGTACCGGTTGCCCGCATTTGGCCGATATTTTCTGCTAGCCTGGGCGTATTCAGCATGGTTACATTCATCAGGAAATAAGTATTTTTTACAGGATCAAGCAATAGACCGGATTCGATGAGTACTTCTTCGCTGAGGAGCATGAGATCTTGAACTATTTTTGTGTGCTGTGCGGTGCTTTCAGGTGCCTTGAGCTGGCGCGCAAGGACAATTTTTTGAATGTCGAGAATGCGCTGTTTTTGGATAGACCAAAGCGATACGTTTTGAGCCGATATATCGGCTTCTTTGAGATTGGCGTCGACTAAATCGATGGCTTTGTTCAATTCACGCTGGGTTTCGGAGATGCGACTGGCAAGCGCATCATTCCCATTCAATAATGCGGTCGATAGGCCCCGATGTTGCTGAAGATACTGCACGGCTTTTTGTAAAGCAATGATGGGCCCTGTACCGACTGCTTCACGCTTGGTGATATCAAGATCGTGGATTACAGTCTTGACGTAAAGCGTCATCGGCACTGCCGCTATCAGCAGTAAAAATACAACCAGGATAGTTAGCTTCTGTGACATATTCATGCGATTTAACAGCATCATGGTACTTACTCCATTTTTGTTAAGTTGTTTTGATTAGATAGCTTGGGTATCACCGCTGCTATAAACAATTCAGTAATTGCTGGAGGAAAATCATCTGCGATGGGATTTTTACTCTTGTAAACTTAAGCAAGCTTTTACTGTAAGTAACTTCTTACGGAAAATAAAAACAGCTCTTTAAAGTTTTTAGCAAGTACCTATTTTTAATACTGATCCTAAGTTCAACTACTGGAATGTAAGTAACCGTGAGAGGCGTTGAGATTGGCGCAAAGAATTTTCGTGCAACTTTGTCACCGGGATTGCTCGAGTTTATTAGGGCCATTTTGGGAGAATGGTTTGCTATTCTTTTTCCGCGCCTGTCATCAGAAATTTGACGAGCAGCGCGAAAATGAAGGGAATGGTGCTTAATCCCGTCACCATATAATGTTCGGCCGTGAATTGATCGCCTTCATCCATGATGATGTAGCCAAAAAATACCGTGACCGGGGTAATGATCGATAGCGCTATAACCAAGTTAAATAGTCCTTTCATTTGCTCCACTCCTTGCGATTAATTATTTTTTAAGTATATGCGTATTGGCGCGGCATGCCCAGTGCGCGGGTTTGCTATCACAACTGTCCATTGCACCGCTAAGCAAGGTAAAATCAGCTATTTATTGTGTACTAACCGATAACGCCAATGGAAGCGGTACTTATCATCTCCAACTTCCCCGATCAAAAAACAGCCACGCTACTGGCTGAAGCTTTAATCGAACAGCGCTTGGCGGCGTGCGTCAATGTGCTGAGTCCCTGTGCTTCGATCTATCGCTGGCAAGGCAAAATCGAATCGGCCGGGGAAGTTCCGGTTTTGATCAAAACCCGGAAGCAGCATTATGACCGGGTTGAACAGTTGATCAAGATGATGCATCCTTATGAACTTCCTGAAGTGATTATGGTTCCTATAACCGGTGGGCTGCCTGCTTATTTGCAGTGGATCGCCGACACAACACCACTATCAGATTCCGATTAAACACTACTGAATACCGATGCGATCAATCCAATTTTTGTTACTGATTTTATGTTTGGCCAGTACCGCTGTTTCCGCTCAGGAAAGCGGATCTTTCAGCTTGTTCCAGAAACTGCAGGGGCTGGGTATCAATCTGGGGCAAAGCAATGCGCAAGAACTCTTGCCGCCGGATGAAGCATTCAAGCTAACGGTGGAAGTGCGTGATGGCAACACGTTGATCGCGAGCCTGACGCCGGCCAAGGATTATTATCTGTATCGCGACAAAATCGTGTTTGAGCCAAAGCAAGATGGCATGGTGATTGAAAAAGTGATGTTGCCGCCGGGTAAAATGAAAGAAGATGCGACATTTGGTCAAACAGAAGTCTATTACAGTCCGGTACAAGCCATCATTTCGCTAAAACGCGAGGATTCCGCAAGCGAGCAACCGCTGATGCTATCGGCGACTTATCAGGGTTGTAATGAGCCGGTCGGGGTTTGTTACGCGCCGATTCATAAAGCCATCGACCTGACATTACCGGCGGTGAAAGCTGCTATCGGCGCGGTTGCTAACGCTGTGAGCAACCCGGCGGCTGCGGCTGAGGTGGATGCTACCGCGGAATTGTTCCGCATGCCGTCCAAAGCGCCTGCTATTGAGACCGAGGCGTACAAAATTGACCAAATGTTTCAAACCGGAGATTTCTGGTTGATCCTGACCGGATTTTTCGGCATCGGCCTGTTGCTGTCGTTTACCCCGTGTGTATTTCCGATGTTTCCGATTTTGTCGGGAATTATTGCCAATCACGGTAAACACGTGACTAAAAGTCATGGATTTATCCTGGCATTGGCGTATGTGCTGGGCATGGCAATCACGTATGCCATTGCCGGTGTGGCGGCTGGATTATCGGGCGCAATGCTGTCGGCGGCATTGCAGAATGCCTGGGTGCTGGGCTCGTTTGCAGTGATTTTTGTGCTGCTGTCTTTTTCCATGTTTGGTTTTTATGAATTGCAATTACCCGGTGCTTTGCAGACCAAGCTATCCGAGGAAGCCGGTCACCTTAAAGGCGGCCATTTGACCAGTGTGTTCGGCATGGGCGCATTGTCGGCGCTGATCGTCGGGCCTTGCGTCGCGGCGCCTTTGGCGGGTGCTTTACTGTACATCAGCCAGACCCGCGATGTGATCCTGGGCGGTTCGGCACTATTCGTCATGGCGCTGGGGATGGGTGTGCCCTTACTGTTGCTGGGCACATCCGCCGGTGCGTTGTTGCCAAAAGCCGGCGCATGGATGGAATCGATCAAGCGGTTCTTTGGCGTATTACTGCTCGGCGTCGCTATCTGGTTGATCTCTCCGGTTATTAACGACGTGGTGCATATGCTGTTGTGGGCGGCGTTGCTCATTATCTCGGCAATTTATCTGCATGCGATCGATCCGCTGCCGGAGCGCGCTTCGGGTTTGCAAAAATTTCTCAAGGGCATCGGCGTCATTGCTTTGCTGGTGGGGATAGCAATATTAATCGGCGTGTTATCCGGCAGCCGCGATGTGTTGCAGCCGCTTTCAAAACTGAACTTGGCAGCGGATGCGGCAAGCGGTCAAGAGGTGGCAGCTTCCAGCTATCCGGCCTTACCTTTCCAGGGGGTAAAAACAGTCGCGGAATTGGATGAGCAAATCCGCCAATCCAAAGGCAAGCACGTTATGGTTAGATTTCATGCGGATTGGTGCGTTTCCTGCAAGGAAATGGATCGCTTTACGTTGTCCGATGCCAAAGTGCAATCGCGCTTGAAGGATGTCGTGTTGCTGCAAGTCGACGTGACCGGCGGCACGCCGGATGATGCGGCTTTATTGAAACGCTTTAAGCTATTCGGCCCGCCGGGCATTCTGTTTATCGATCGCCAAGGCAACGATGTGCCTGATATTAAAGTGATCGGCTTTCTGAATAAAAATGATTTCTTAACCGTGTTGAACGCCGTTTTGATTTAGGTGTGCATCAAACCTCACCGTAGGTTTCTGCCGATTGAAAATTATCTAAGGAAGTGAAGTAGCGATGCCAAAATCTAAACTTCTTGCATTGTATTTGCGCGCACTAAAACCCAATATCAAGTTTCTTCAAGCTGGAAAACTATCAAAGGATTTCGTGATGTCAAAATTTAAGCAGATTTTTTTGTATGTTTGTGTCGCATTATTTGCACTGGGAGCAGGCTCATTTCTGCGATCCGTATTGACGGAGTCGTATCAGGTGGAATTATCCAGTGCAGAAAGCCAGCAAGGTGCGAAAGCCATTCTCGAGGCTAATTTACCGGATATTCACGGCGAAAATCAGGCAGTTTCGCAATGGCTTGGAAAAGTGCTGGTGGTGAATTTTTGGGCTACCTGGTGTACACCCTGCCAAGAGGAAATCCCTGAATTTGTCGAGGCGCAGGAAAAATACCGCGAACAAGGGTTGGTGTTTGTCGGCATTGCGCTGGATCAAGCTGACAAAGTGAAAATGTTCAGCCAGGAATTCGGCATCAACTATCCCGTACTGGTCGGCAGCATGGATGCATGGTCACTGGCTGCGGCTGCTGGCAACCGCATGTCGGTATTGCCGTATACCGTGGTCATTAACCGTTCCGGTGAAATTGCGGAAACCTATGTAGGACGGGTCAATCTGAAAAAACTGGAAAAATTGGTCCTTCCGTTACTCAAGGAAAATTCACCAGCACAACCGCCAGAAAAAACCAGTTAATAGTTTGACATCTATTGCGCAAGCATGCCAAAAAAGCAGTTGCAGTGCATGATATTCAGGTAATATTTATTGCAGGAATGGAATGCTTTTTATACTGGTATGCGCGCGAGCTACTCTGTCCATACAAAACCTCGCATTCTGATTTTGCGAATACTTAGCGGAAATTCAATAACACTGTTAATTTTGGATTGAATCAAGTTCAGAAGGCAGTAACGCAAGGGTCTTTAATCTAAGGAAACGGCTGATTAATTCGGCGGACGAAATGAAGTGCGAGGCGCACGGAACGCAACAACCGGGACCTATCAATCTGATAGTCGAGGGAGCGAGTGCCGTGCAACGAAGTGATTCGCTCGTACAGTCAATTAATCAGCGCTTCCTTAAGTGTGACGAGGAATATTTTCCACTATTCATTTAAGGGAACCTCATCATGGTAAAACTTGATCGCAATAGCCGTTTCGTTATTTTCTTTTTAATTGCGCAAATGGCTTTTTTCCCGGCCTGCACGTCGGCGCCTAAGTATGAGGGAAGCACAGAGCAATACGATGATATCGTCATTACCACCAAGGTTCACGAAGCCATTATCGATGAGCCCTCGTTGCGGCCTTTCGAAATCAATGTCAGAACCGTGAAGGGTGTGGTAGAACTGAGCGGCACCGTCAATTCTCGCGACGATATCGATAAAGCGATGGCGATTGCACGCGGTGTCAGTGGCATTCGGTTTATCAAGAATGATATGCGAACCCAGGGAACCGGTGATTATTAAATTGCTTGTACCAGTGAATTGCAAGTTTTTGTTTTCCATACAACTTGCAATTCATTCCTGCCTCAATGGCGCGATGAGTTGCTGCGCCGGTCATCGTTAATGAAAAATTACCCGATCAAACACGCCATTGGCTGACATTGTACTGATCGTCCATTTTTTGTACGTGCTGTTTGTGGTTGGAAGTCTGCCGGCCATTTGGCTGGGGGCGTGGTTTAAGCTGCGCTTTGTCAGGAATCCGTGGTTTCGTTATTTACATCTTGGCGCGATTGTATTGGTCGTGATGGAGTCTTTGATAGGCGTCGTTTGTCCGCTGACAGCATGGGAAAATACCTTGCGCCGGGTTGAAACCGGTGGCGGTTTTATCCAGCATTGGCTTCATCGCATCCTATTTTACGATGCGCCGGAAGGTGTATTAACAGCGGTTTATATTGTGTTTGCCGGTTTGGTCGCGATGACTTTCAAATGGGTGCCGCCCGTGCATGGAAATCGCCGGTCATGATGATGAAACGAGCGAACGATCGTCCGTTTCTTCCGTGCCAAGGGTTAGCATTTCTTCGATATTCGGCTCAAAAGTTTCTTCATCGAACGCCGTGTCGCCGTCGATGAAGGGTTGATCTTGCGCTTTCAGATTGAAGAAGTCATAGCGGGAAGTATCGGCCAAATGCGATGGTTGAATGTTTTGTAAGGCGCGGAACATGGTTTCCAGCCGGCCGGGAAATTTTTTATCCCATTGTTGCAACATTTCTTTGATGACCTGGCGTTGTAAGTTCGGCTGAGATCCGCATAAGTTGCAGGGAATGATTGGAAAATTTGCAATGGCGGCGTACGCTGCCAAATCCTTTTCCTTGCAGTAAGCCAGCGGCCGGATAACGATGTGCTTGCCATCGTCGCTGACCAGCTTGGGCGGCATCGCTTTCAGTTTTCCGCCATAAAACATATTCAGAAACAAGGTTTCCAGGATGTCGTCGCGATGATGGCCCAGCGCGATTTTGGTGGCGCCCAGTTCGCTGGCAACCCGGTAAAGCACGCCGCGGCGCAAACGCGAGCAAAGGCTGCATGTGGTTTTTCCTTCCGCGATGACGCGCTTCACAACGCTGTAAGTATCTTGTTCGACGATACGGAAAGGCATGCCGATTTCCGTCAGGTAGCCGGGTAGTACCTGCTCGGGAAAACCGGGTTGCTTTTGATCCAGATTGACCGCGATCAGCTCGAATTCCAATGGCGCATGCGCTTGCAGATTGCGCAGGATATCCAGTAAAGCATAACTATCCTTGCCGCCGGACAAACAGACCATCACCCGGTCACCGGCCTCGATCATATTGAAATCAGCAATCGCAGTACCGGCCAGCCGCCGCAGGCGTTTTTGCAGCTTATTGGTATTATATTGTTGTTTTTGTTGCATACTTTATGGGATTCCAGTGGATGAAAATGATCTTTTTAACCCGGCAAAATGCAGGATATTGGTGGCGGAATATTAGACAAATAAAGTGGAACAATTTAGCATAGCCGAATTCTAATCAAGACGGATAAACAGGTTCGGGAATTATTTCAGGAGAATTCTATGAACGGGATTATACCATTTGTGGTCTTGGTCTTGTTTTCAACCAGTAGTTACTCGAATACCAACCATTCCAATGTTGAAGTGGATATTGGCAGGCCGGGTGAGGCGGACAAAGTATCCCGTATCATCAAGCTGACACAAGTGGATAATATGTTTTTACCGGCTGAGGTCAAAGTAAACGAAGGCGAAACGATTCGGTTCGTGGTTAAAAATGGCGGTAATCACCTGCACGAAATGTTGCTGGGTTCGATGGCGGAGTTGAAAAAAGTTGCTAATATGCGGCGCATGTATCCTGATAAGGAGCACACCGAAGCTCATCTGCTGCAATTGGAGCCGGGCGAGCAAAAAGAATTGATCTGGCAATTCACGCACGCAGGAACGATCGATTTTGCCTGCCCGTTGCCGGGCCATTTTAAGAAGATGCATGGAACAATCATTGTGGAGAAAAAATGAAATTACGAATAGGTGCGATACTGGCGGCCGGATTGTTAGGTGTTGCTGCGCAAGTAGCCGCTACAACGACGGTCGATGTTTATAAAAGCCCGACCTGCGGATGCTGCGCTAAATGGGTCGATCACATGCGCGATCACGGTTTTACCGTAAAAACGCACGATGTGGGCAATAAGGAAATCCGCAAAAAATCGGGCATTTCCGAATCCCTGGGTTCTTGCCATACCGCATTGATCAACGGCTATGCGATTGAAGGGCATGTACCGGCGCCGGATATCATTCGCATGCTGAAGGAAAAACCCAAAGCCGTCGGCTTATCGGTGCCTGATATGCCGCACGGCACACCGGGTATGGAAGGCAGTGGACGAGTCGATCCGTATAACGTTCTGCTGATCGAAGAACGGGATCAAGCGCGCAAGGATACGAAGATTTATCACCGCTATGACCCTTATGCCAAGAAAACGGTGCAAGAAGCGGAACCGGCTGCTGAGCCGGAGAAAAGCGGTTCTGTGATGCGCTTGAAGTAGTAGCGGTTTTTCATGATCGTACGTAATGCGGTGCTTTGCATTTTTGCTGCAACGATGCTGGGCTGCGGTAATTCTGCGCCGCCCGGCGCTTCTTCCGGTCAACATCAGGTCGATAGCAAGACGGGCTTAATAAAGCGGAATTTGGATCAAGCGCAAATCAAACGCGGTGAGAGTGTCTATAACGCCAATTGTATTGGATGCCATGGGCCTAACGGAGAAGCGACCCCGGAATGGCGCAAACCTGGTGCGGATGGAAAATATCCGCCACCGCCGTTGGATAGCACCGCGCATGCCTGGCATCATTCGACCGACATTTTGAAAAAAACGATACTCAAAGGAACACCACCCGAAATTGGCTCTATGCCAGCGTGGGAAAGTAAACTGACCGAACAGCAGGTGGATGATGTGATCGTCTGGATCAAATCCCTATGGACGGACGAAATTTATGACATCTGGTTCAAGAATTTTGAAGGCAAGTAGCAGCCAGCAACCGTTTTTACCGGATTGAATCCGCACCGCTTAATCGTCATTCTTCCGTCTTTTGTTCCAGTGATCTTATTTGTTCCAGGATAACCTGTTTTTCATTTTCCAGTTCTGTGAAGCGCGCATACAGCCGGTTTAAGTCGGCTGTATATTTTTCAATCCGTTGATCCCTTTCCTGTTTCTGCTGCATTAAATTATTGTAATTGGGCACCGGAATACTTTGTCCGGGCGTGCTCGGCAGCGGTATATTCATGGGAGGCTCAGCCATGTCATTGCGGCGTAATTCCTGAATCATCATGAATTGCTGTTGAGTGGATTGAGATTCTTGCTGTATGCGAGCTAACGCTTTTTCCAGCTGACGCATTTGCTTTTCCGTATCCGTACCCTTATTCTCATCAGCCCAAACCGCGAGGGAAAAAGTCAGTGCCAGCAAAAAAAGAATTGTTCGCATGGTATAAGCGCCTATTCAAAAGAAGAATTACAGTGAGTGTTTCACATCATAAAGCAGCATCTTCCATTTTACACGCCGGTTAATTCAATGCGCTAATGTCGTGCCGCTTGCGATTGCTTCAGTGTAATGGGTCAGTCAGTTTTTTTGTGAGTTTATTTGTCTTGCGCATTGAAATATATCAACAATCATCAACGGTTGGGATAGCGCTTAGGCTAATCCGCCCGGTCATTTAATCGTTGCGCCGGTTGTAACCTGATCCGGCAGGTCAATTTCCCGAAATTTTCTGAATAATTTGCCTATAATGGAGACAAATGTTGAGGTGCCGCCAACGGCGGTTCTGCTCGATTTATCCATCCGGTTACAGGCTTATCTTATTTTGCATCCATGCTGCGATTAAAAAGAATTGATTTGGCATCAGGACATTTACCTCAAACGGAAGATTGCACCGGATGATGCACTTTCCGCTACGCAAATTATCAGGCACGAATCAATGAAAACCCCAAAGGAACAGCATACACCGATGATGCAGCAATATTTGCGCATCAAGGCGCAGCATCCGGACATGCTGATGTTTTACCGCATGGGGGATTTTTATGAATTGTTTTTTGACGATGCGGAAAAAGCGGCAAAACTGCTGGGAATCACGCTGACACAGCGCGGCGCTTCTGCCGGAGAGCCCATCAAAATGGCGGGCGTGCCCTACCATGCGGCCGAGCAGTATCTGGCCAAGCTGGTCAAAGCGGGCGAATCCATTGCGATCTGCGAGCAGGTCGGTGATCCGGCGGCCAGCAAGGGGCCGGTAGCCCGCGAAGTGACGCGCATTATCACGCCGGGAACGCTGACCGATGCGGCATTGCTGGAAGATAAACGCGATTGCATCTTATTGGCGCTGTCGATACAGGAATCGGCCTTGGGGTTGGCCTGGCTGAATCTCGCGGCGGGGCAGTTACGCGTGCTGGAAACGGCGCCGCACAATCTGCTCAGCGAGCTGGAACGTTTGCAACCGGCGGAGATTCTTTTGCCCGAGTCATTGAATTTGCCTGAGCTACAAGGAAGAAACTGGGCGTTGAAGCGTTTGCCGCTGTGGCAGTTCGATCATGACAGCACGCGCAATACGCTGACGCGGCAATTTGCAACACATGATCTCAGCGGTTTCGGTTGCGAGGATTTGTCCACCGCGCTGTGCGCCGCCGGGGCATTATTGGAATACACGCGCCTGACGCAGGGATCCGCCGCGCCGCATATTTCGTCGCTGCAAGCGGAGCGGGAGAGCATTTATGTGCGCATGGATGCCGCAACGCGCCGCAATTTGGAAATTTCCGAAACGATACGCGCCGAGCGATCGCCGACGTTGCTGTCGTTGCTCGACACCTGCGCCACCAATATGGGCAGCCGCTTGCTGCAATTCTGGCTGCATCATCCGCTGCGCGATCGCGCTGTCATACAACAACGGCTCGACAGTGTAGCCGCATTGATCGGAGAAAACGGGCAGCATCATTTTGCGGCCGTGCGCATCCTGTTGCGGCAATGTGCCGATATCGAACGCATCACCGCGCGTATTGCGCTGAAATCGGCACGGCCAAGGGATTTATCGGGTTTGCGCGACAGTTTGAAACTGCTGCCGCAAGTCATCCAGGCGACCGCTCACTGTAACAGCGAGCGCATCGGTCAATTGCTTCACGTCATGCAGATTGAACCTGCGGTGGTTGAATTACTGAGCAAAGCGTTGTTGCCGGAGCCGGGCGTGGTGTTGCGCGAAGGTAATGTCATCGCCGACGGTTTTGACGCCGAGCTCGATGAGTTGCGTGCGCTGCAAAACAATTGCGGTGAATTTTTGTTGCAACTGGAAATGCGCGAAAAGGAACGCACCGGCATTCCTAACCTGAAGGTGGAATATAACCGTGTGCATGGTTTTTATATCGAAGTCACGCATGCGCACAGCGAGAAAATCCCCGCCGATTACCGGCGCAGGCAAACGTTAAAGAATGCCGAGCGCTACATTACGCCGGAACTGAAGACTTTCGAAGACAAAGCCTTATCCGCGCAAGACCGGGCGCTGGCGCGGGAAAAATATTTGTACGAGGGATTGCTGAATGCGCTTGCCCGGTATATTCATGCGCTGCAAAAAATCGCCGCGAGCGTTGCGGAAATCGACGTTCTGTGCGCATTTGCCGAACGTGCGCAAGCACTCGATTACGCTGCTCCGCAGTTAGCCGGTGAGGATGTGTTTACCATAGACACCGGCCGCCATCCGGTGGTGGAACAGCAGGTGGAAAACTTTGTCGCCAATGATGTGCAGCTGGGCGGCGAGCATAGCGGAAAACCGCGTATGCTGATGATTACCGGTCCGAATATGGGCGGCAAATCAACCTACATGCGGCAAATCGCGTTGATCGCCTTGCTGGCGCATTGCGGCAGTTATGTGCCGGCTAAAGCAGTGCAAATGGGTATGCTGGATCAAATCTTTACCCGCATCGGCGCCGCCGACGATCTGGCCAGCGGACGCTCGACATTTATGGTGGAAATGACCGAAACCGCCAACATTCTGCATAACGCCACGGCGCACAGCCTGGTGTTGATGGACGAAGTCGGGCGCGGCACGTCGACATTTGATGGTTTGGCGTTGGCGTTTGCCATTGCCCGCCATCTACTGGTCAAGAACCGCAGTTTTACCCTTTTTGCCACGCATTATTTTGAATTGACCAAACTTGCGGAAGAATTCAAGCAGCTCCAAAACGTGCATTTGGATGCGGTCGAGTATAAGCACCGCATTGTTTTTCTGCACAAAGTTGCCGAAGGACCCGCCAGTCAAAGTTACGGCCTGCAAGTGGCTGCACTCGCAGGCGTTCCCGAAGCGGTGATCAAGCTGGCGAAAAAACACTTGATCAAATTGGAACAGGAAAGTGTGAAGCAAGAACCGCAATTGGATCTGTTTTCTGTTTCGATTGCCGGGCCGCAAGAGGAAAGCGTGCAAGAACATCCCGTCATTACCATGCTGCAAAACCTTTCGCCGGATGAATTGAATCCCCGGCAGGCATTGGAACAACTCTATTTATTGAAAGAAGCCTTGGGTACTGCGAATAACAGCTGACTTTTATCGCTCCAGCGCAATTTTTGCTGCATTAATGCTCGTGCTCATGCCCGTGCGCGCCGTGAACATGCTCATGCGCGATTTCTTCCTCCGTAGCCGGGCGCACATCCGTCACGGTACAGGCAAAATTCAACCGCATTCCGGCAAAGGGGTGGTTACCGTCGACAATAACCGAGTCTTCCGTCACGTCAGTGACTTTGTAGAGAATAAAATCATCGGAATCTTCCGCGCCGCCTTCAAAGTGCATACCGATTGCCACATTATCGGGGAATGAATTGCGCGGCTCCACGCGGATTAATTCGGCGTCATACTCACCGAAAGTATCTTCCGGCTCCATCGAAACCGTGCAGGAATGACCAACCTCCTTTTCATGCAGCGCTTCTTCAACCAAGGGAAAAATACCGCCATAGCCGCCGTGTAAATAACTGATCGGTGTATCTGTTTTCTCCAGAATTTTTCCCGAAGCGTCCGATAATTCATAGTTGAGTGAGACCACGGTATCTTTTAAAACGCGCATGTTATG
>CP091134.1:2341060-2344201 GCA_021582535.1 Nitrosomonas sp. | reverse complement strand
GGTACTGGGTTTGATCGACGTGGTGATGATTTCGAATCTGCTGATCATGGTCATTATCGGCGGGTATGAGACCTTCGTTTCGCGCATGAATCTGGAAGGACATCCGGATCAGCCGGAATGGTTGTCGCATGTCAATGCTTCGGTGTTGAAAGTTAAATTGGCCACGGCGATTATCGGGATTTCGTCGATCCATCTGCTGAAAACGTTCATCAACGCCAGTGCGTATGACGAAAAAACGCTGCTGGCGCAAACCGGCATCCACATGGCGTTTTTGCTGTCGGCCATCGCAATTGCTTACTGCGACCGTATTATTACGCAGACCAGCATGCAGTCGGGCGAGCACTGATTTGAATCGTTTGTCATTTCAAGCTACGGTTGCTGTATGGTTCAACATAGTCAGTACGCCTGCTAAGGCTGTAGCTACTGCCTGACGCCGGATGGCTTCGCGGTCGCCGCTAAAATAATGCGTTTCCTGCTGTACTGAGCCATCCTGAGTGGCCCAGGCGAAGCACACCATGCCGACCGGTTTGATGGCCGTGCCGCCATCCGGCCCGGCGATCCCGGTAATCGATACACTGATCTGCGCATGACTGCGGTTGAGCGCGCCGATGGCCATCTCCTGCGCGGTTTGCGGGGAAACGGCGCCATGCTGATCCAAAGTAGCTTGTTGTACGCCGAGCATTTCGCATTTGGCGGTATTGCTATAGGTGATGTAGCCGCGCTCGTACCAAGCCGAGCTGCCGGACACCGCCGTTACAGCCTGCCCCATCCAGCCACCGGTACAGGATTCCGCCGTTACCAGCATCCAGCCGTGTTGCATAAGGTTTTGCCCTGTTTTTACCGCCAGGTCATAAATATTGCGTTCAATATCAGAAATTTTCGGCTCCGGAATCGTACGTTACGGAAAAACAAAGCAATTTGCCGGTAATGATTATAGGTGAAGCGAGTCGTTTTTAGGCATGGATTTATTTTTTACTTTTTTACGGCGAGTGCAGTACTATTTGGTCAAAAGTAGCTGGGCGGCAATAGGGCCACTTCCATATCAATCATGATTTTTTATGCACAAGAGGTATGCAGATGCGAAATTTTTTGCTGGCAGTAATGATTTTAGTCGTTCCGATACCAGTATTGGCAAGTGATGTAGGGGTTACCATCAGCATCGGCCAGCCCGGGTTTTATGGTCAAATTACGCTGGGCAATCAGTATCCGGTGCCGCAATTGATTTATCCGAACCCTGTTTTGGCAATTCCTCCCGCTGCCGCTGTTCAACAGCAGCCGGTTTATCTGTACGTGCCGCCCGGCCATGCCAAACGCTGGGACAAATACTGTCATCGTTACAACGCCTGCTATCAACCGGTCTATTTTGTGCAACGGAACTGGTACAACGATGTTTATCTGCCGCATTATCAGAGCCAGCAGATATATTCAAACAGACAATACGATAATCCGGGCCGCTATGATGAGGGGCGCGATTCGGATCGTTACCGCGAACGCTACGGTGAATCACGCCGCTATCCGCAGGAAAACTCTCAAGGTGGATACGGTGACCGTGATCACCCGGGCCGCGGAGATCACAAGAATCACGATAAGGACGATCACGGAAATCGCGGCAAGAAAGATCATGAGCGCGGGAATCAAAGGGATTAACGAAGCGATGAGCATTTACCCTAGCGTAACTGTTCGTCCATAAAAGCACCCAAAGTTCTTTTCCACGCCGGTTGCATAAAAATGAAGCCGGTATTGTGACCGCCTTCCAGCGGCAGAAATTGCTTTGGCTCGGGCGCCGTCTGAAACAACCGCTCGCTATGATGAAACGGAACGATGTCATCCTGCGGACTGTGCGCGATGAAAACCGGACAGGATACCGACTGTAGCGATGCTTGCGTGTTGTATGCAAAGCGGCTGATCCACCGCACCGGCAGGAACGGGTAAATTTCCCCAGCCAGTTCGGGAACCGAGGTAAAGGTTGAAGCCAACACCAGCAAACCGGGTTTCTCCCGGGCTGCCAGCCACGCTGCCACCGCGCCGCCGAGCGATTCACCGAACAGGACGATCCGTTCAGGCGCAATTCCTTTGGTTGCGGTCAAATAATACCAAGCTGCTTGCGCATCCAGATATGTGCCGGATTCCGACGGCGTGCCGCTGCTCTGACCATAACCGCGATAATCGAACAATAATGCGTTATACCCCAGCCGTTTGAACATGGTCAGGTAATTGATGCGATGGGAAATATTGCCGGCGTTGCCATGAAAGAACAATACCGTGCCTTTGGCATCCGGCACGGGCATCCACCAGCCATGCAGGGTTTCGCCGTCGCTGGTTGGGATGCTGACGGAGCTATAATCCAGCCCGACTGCGCCGGGGGTATTGCCGAGCTGTTTTTCCGGGAAATAAACCAGACGGGATTGACCAACATACACCAGCAAAACAATCACTACATATGCGACAACCAGCGCGATCAGCAGATTGAGCAGCATACGCGGCATGACACGCGTATTAAGGTTGCTGCAGATTGATCACGATATCCGCGCCGAGCTTACCGGTGGTAAATGCCGAATCGCCGAATCTGGGAAAACCGGCCGGTTGTTCAGGATTGTTCGATAGGCCAAAAGGTTCGAGCGGTAACAGATTCCAGTTCTTTTTCAATTTCCGGTCACCGTCCAAGTCCTGATAAACCGCCACGGCATAAGTACCGGCCCGTTCAAGATTGATGCAAGCGGTTTGTTGTCCGGCGGCTGCCGGAATGCGCACTTTGCGTTTGCGCCCTTTTTTGGAGAGAAAATGATCCGGATCATCGTACAGCTCGATGTTCAAAGCGCCACCGGCTGTTACATTTTTTACCGTCACCCTGACCTGCGCGGTGCGTTTATTGCAAGCATCTGGTGCATCTTGCGGAATGATATTGAGTGTTCCGGCAGACTGGGATGGCGTTGCGATCAGAAATCCCAGCGCGAGGATGAGCAGCGGACAAGCCAATTTTACAAAAAATAGAGGGGTCAGGTTTTTCATGCGTCAGAATAAGTAATGGTTATCGAAGCGGGTTAATCGGATGCGGTTGAGCATGCACATTGCGTGAGCGCTTATTTCAATGAAAACTCAGCTTTGCTGCCTTTCTTTTGAGCGCTCTCGCCGGTTTCGTGG
>CP091134.1:2337075-2340960 GCA_021582535.1 Nitrosomonas sp. | reverse complement strand
ACTCGCGCAAACCGGACTGGCGTACACCGGCTGATGGCTGATTAGTTCAATCCGCTTGGCCTCATCCACACTGAATTGCTGTCGAATCTATTTGAATTAGCTATTCGCACATCCAAACAGCTTCTTCCAAAAACCCAGTATTTTCTACGGTTAATCGCCAACTTGTCCGGACTGGTGTTCCGCGATAATCACCGGCGTTGATGACAGGTCATGCGCCATCATTTATGCCGAAGACACAGTTCAACCTTCTCTTGCCAAAAGGACAACCGATGCCGCCAATCCCAGCAAAAAAATCCGTAACGTGCAACGTCCGAGACATGCACCGGCGCTAAAAGCCGATGACAGTATCGAACTGAGCTTTAGAAACGCAGTATTACTTTAAGCAGCAGTAAATTGACCGGTAATTCCGTGATTATCAACCCGGCAGCCGATTTGATTCCCGACACGAACTATCGCGTCCCAATCCCCGCTGGAACTATCACCGATACTACAGGCAATGCTTTTGCAGGTTCCGGCGATCCATCCGGATTCAGTTTCACACCGGTTGAATCCAATCCCGCATTGAGTGGCACCAATTTTATGGCAAGTGACGGCCAGCCATTCCTGCCCGTCAGTTTTCTTTGGAATGAACAACTGCGCTTCGCCCCGGAGTGGTATTCAATTGCTTTTTGACGAGCCAGTGATGGCAGGTAACGGCAAGATTACAATCAGCAGCGACACGGACACCCGCATCATCGATATCCATGATACCAATCAAATAATATTCCATGAGTACGGCGATACGATCATCAGCCCGGTAGAAAATTTGCTGCCGCATACTCTGTATCACATCGAGTTTGCAAATGGGGTTATTACCGACAGCGCCGGTAATCCTTACGAGGGCATCCATGCTGCAACCGCTTTGCAATTACCGCAACGGATCCTTATTTCATCACCATGACAGGTATTGGTTCGTCGGACATCATGGGCTCCTGGACCAAACAGAGCATCCGTCCTGAAAATACTACAGCGGTGATGGATCGCTTTTGCCGGTTCGGGCGCTTTATTTTCTGGCGTATCGCATGAGAATCCAGTGAAACCGGGTACTTTGCTGTTCACTCACGGCTTTTGACTTCATTACCAATCTTTGCTACTTTCCAGCGCAAACCTGGGAGTTTTGCTTTCTCAGCGCTCCGGTAAAACATGAGGAATGACATGCACGAAGAAACGGTAATGCACGGCCTGAAAGCCAAAGGATTAAAAAAAGGATCGGTATCGAAATCGGCGGCCGTTACGATCGGCCTCGCCGCTACCGCACCGGCCTATTCGTTAACCGGCGCGCTGGGATACGGCGCTTCCCAGAGCGGTTATCAGTTGCCGATCGTATTTATTTTATCGGTGATCCCCATGTTCTTTGTGGCGCTGTCTTATAAGCATCTGACCACTTCGGCGCCCGATTCCGGAACCGTATTTACCTGGGGAACCAAAGCGATCGGCCCGCGTTTCGGCTGGTTTGGCGGCTGGGCGCTGTTATTGGCAAGCGTGTTGGCCGGCGTTGCAGCGACACAGATCATCGTCGATGCACTGGCCATCATTCTGAATATGACGGAAACACCGTTATGGTTCCACTTTGGCGTCGCGATCTTATTTATCTTGAGCACGACCTATCTGACGGCACTAGGCGCCGAGGAATCATCGCGCACCACCATGATCCTGACGATGACGCAATACGGCGGACTCATCGCTCTCGCCGCGGTGTTGTACATACAAGTTCTGCAAGGCAATGCCGTGCACACGGCCGAGCCAATGTCACTCGAATGGTTTAATCCGTTTGCGATTTCATCGTTTCATGCATTTCTGAATGGATTTCTGGTGGCATTATTCATTTTCTGGGGATTTGACGCATCGCTGGCCATGTCGGAAGAAACCAGCGGCAGCGCCGAACAGGCGGGACGGAGCGGCATCATTGCCATGATCATCACGGTTGCCACCTATGTCGTTTTCGCAACCGCGGCCCTGGCGTACGCGGGCATTGATGCGCATGACAATTCGAGTTTGACCTTCAAGGATAATATCGATTCGATCATCACGGTTCTGGCAACCAGTATGATCGGAGCCAAAGGGACATTTGTTGCGGCCTTGATCATAGCAATTTCGGCTTTTTCAGCCACCATGTCGACAATCATGCCAGCCGCGCGCGCTGCGCTGGCCATGGCAACCTATCGCGCCATTCCGCGCAAATTCTCTTCCGTCAATGAGGCAACGCAAACACCCAGATTTGCTACTTGGACGATCGGTTTGATGACGCTGGTTATCTATATCACGTTGAGTCTCATCAGCGAATCGATCGTCAAGGATTCGATCCATAGCGTCAGTATCGCGGTATGTACTTACTACACTGTAGCTGCGCTGTCCTGTGTGCTGTATTTTCACCGTACCGCATTCAACCATTGGCATACCACCATTTCTCAAGTCATTCTCCCTTCGATTGCCGCCATCATTCTAATTGCGGTAGGCATCATTCAGGCATGGAACATGATGGATCCTAGTTATGGATCGAGTGGATCAATTGCGGGGATTGGCACCGTGTTCTTGATTGGCGTGGTTGCACTACTTTTTGGTGTTCCGCTAATGGTAGTGTGGAATTTACGAGAACCGAAATTTTTTCGTGGAGAGACTTTACCGCTTGAGCGGGCGCACATGGTACCCGATAACGGAGAACAAAATACGCTCAATACCCGCGCTGCTCGCATTCGGGAAACTGCAAAGAAATAAAACTTACTTGTTATACAGCTGATGAAAAAACATGGTTGATATTTTTCTGGGTAGTTAGGGAAGCGCTGATTAATTCAACGAACGAGATGAAGTGCGAGGCGCACGGAACGCAACAACCGAGACCTATCAATCTGATAGAATACCGCACAACGAAGCAATTCACTCGTTGCAGTCAATCAATCAGCGCTTCCTTAGCTCAATAACCAGTTAATTCAGTATTGTTATCGGGTTACAGATACTTCAATGTGTATTTTCTTTCTAAATCGATTTATCTTTCTCAAGGGGGAAGCCCGCATCGCGTAATGCTCTGATCCCTCCCTCCATCGACTGGACATTGCGATACCCCATTTGTTGCAATGCATCCGCCACCAAGATCGAACGGTAACCGCCTCCGCAATACAACACGATAGGTGCCTGCTTATCCGGTACTACAGTTTCAATATCACGTTCAATAATCCCTTTTCCAAGATGGCGAGCACCCGCAGCATGATCTACCCAGAATTCATGATCTTCCCGCACATCGATAAAATGGAATTGTTCACCACGCGCCAGCCGAGCTTGAATATCAGCTACTGTACATTCTTTCACTCGCTGTCTGGCTTGTTCCACTAATTGTAAGAATCCTGGATTATGCTGCATGCGTTCCCCTTTTTATTGATATGCCCCAATCGTAGCCGAATTTGCTCGATGAATGAATGTATCAAAGTTCTTATACCAGAATCCGCACTAACGATTGATTCTCTTGCTCTTAGCCGCTGAACAACGGGAAATCAAAACCCGTTGCAACTAGAAACTATCAGCGATTACAAGTACGATTTTTGACGATCACAGCACTACATTGATATGAGTGCAAGATGCAACGCACTCAAACAGAAAGAAGAAAATAAAAAACCGGTACACCGGCTGTCTTTCGACAGTGGTGTACCGGTGTTGATACTTAACTTCTCTTACAGTTTGGTAAAGACTGGAATTACCGCGCCAGCAATACTATTGATATAACGATTGCCTGCTTCATCCCAGGTCATCAACAAGCCACCAAAGCGGCTTTCCGGATCACCCAACAGTGCCATCAAACGTTGTACTTCCCACAACGCATCTTTGGCTTCCATCTTAACTTCACGGGTTTCTCCA
>CP091134.1:2335265-2336975 GCA_021582535.1 Nitrosomonas sp. | reverse complement strand
TCTGAGCTTGATTCTCATATTGAATTCGTTCTGACGGATGTTATTAACCGTTATCGCCTTAATTTCCACCAATAGCGGTGATTCAAGCCAAGGCGATGATTCGAGATTACGCATCAGCATGGATACCCAGGCTTTGGATTGCGCATACGCCATGAGCGTAATAATCTGATCATTCTGCTTCACACTTTGCAGATACACGCCATCGGGAAGCTGCCTTACCAGCTGATCCAGCAAGTGCACGACTTCAGAGCGGCTATTCTGCAGGGTTTCCACCACCAATTTACGCGACAACAGCTCCTGAGTCTGTGTTTTGATATTTCGGATTTCAGCAATCTCTGTATCCAAAGCAGCGATCCGGCTTTGCAAAAATTGATTACGGGCATTTTGATTTTCTATTTCGCCGTCGATCATCGCATAAACACTCCAGACAGCCGCAATCCCCAGAAAACCGGCCACACCGGCCAGGATCGCGATCTGCTGTTGCTGTGCTTTACGCTTCAGTTCACGGTGAGGCAGCAGATTGATGCGGATCATGATGGATCAAAGCTCCGCAAAGCCAGACCGCAGGCGATCAAAAGTGAAGGCGCGTCCTGGTTTAATTGCCGCGAAATGATGCGGCTTGATAACTCCATGTTTGCAAATGGGTTCACAACAAGTGTGCTGACCTGCGTACGTGCAGCAATGATGGCATCCAATCCCGGTATGACAGCGCATCCTCCTGCTATAAAAATATAATTCACTTCAGTGTATTGCGTTGAAGTGTAAAAGAACTGTATGGCGCGCATCACTTCAATCGCCAGGGTTTCGCAAAATGGTTGCAATACTTCCGCCTGGTAATTTCCCGGCAGACTCCCGCCGCGTTTGGCAGCCTCCGATTCTTCCAGAGACAGATTAAATTGATTGTGAATTTCCTGTGTCAGCTGATCGCCGCCGAAGTGCTGGTCGCGCGTATAAAGCGATTCATCATTCAACAGCACGTTGACCTTCATGACGGTTGCACCAATATCAACCAGTGCGATCACTTGATCTTTTCCGCCGCCCGGCAATTGACGCAGCGTCAATTCAAATGCCGCTTGGGCCGCATACGGCTCAACATCCATGATCACTGTCTTCATACCGGCTGCAAGCGCGGCAGCCACACGATCTTCTACTTTCTCCTTACGCGAAGCCGCAATCAGCACTTCGACTTCCTCCGGGTTATCCGGAACGGATCGGGTTACTTGAAAATCCAGATCCACTTCATCCAGCGGAAAAGGAATATATTGACTGGCTTCATTTTCTACTTGAAAAACCAGATCTTCCTCGCGTTGCCCGGCTGGCACTACAATTTTCTTGGTAATCACATCCGTCGCGGGCAGTGCGAGCGCCACATTCTTTTGCCGCGTCCCCATCCGCTTCCAGCCGCGCCGCAGGCTTTCCGTCACGGCTTCCATATTGGCTATTCCGCCATCCTGCATGGCGTCAGCCGGTAGGGATTCGATCACATAGCGTTCTATGCGGTAAGCTTGATTGTCTTTGCCAATCATCGATAACTCAACCATCTTCACGGATGAGGAACTGATGTCCACACCGATCAATGGCGGCGACTTCAGCTTTAAGAAGTCTAAATTGATATCAAAATTTCCCTTGAACATTGGCCTGTTAGAAGCGATACTCGCGCATTATAAATTACCCTGTTAAAACCGAATATAGGTAAACTACTACCCATTA
>CP091134.1:2333193-2335165 GCA_021582535.1 Nitrosomonas sp. | reverse complement strand
CAAGCTGCTGCTGGAAAAACCCGATATGCTGCTGCTCGACGAGCCGACCAACCATTTGGACGCCGAATCGGTCGAATGGCTGGAGCAATTCCTGGTGCGCTTCCCCGGCACTGTCGTCGCAGTGACGCATGACCGCTACTTCCTCGACAACGCCGCCGAATGGATTCTCGAGCTCGACCGCGGTCACGGTATCCCGTGGAAAGGCAATTACTCCAGCTGGCTGGAGCAAAAAGAAGCGCGCCTGGAGCAGGAAAACAAGCAGATCGATGCGCACATGAAAGCGATGAAACAGGAGCTGGAATGGGTGCGGCAAAATCCCAAAGGCCGTCAGGCCAAATCCAAGGCGCGTATCGCCCGCTTTGAAGAACTCAATTCGCAGGAATACCAAAAGCGCAACGAAACGCAGGAAATTTTCATTCCTGTTGGCGAACGCCTGGGCAATGAAGTCATTGAGTTTAACGGTGTGTCGAAATCCTACGGTGACCGGCTGCTGATCGACAATCTCAGCTTCAAAATCCCGCCGGGCGCGATCGTCGGTATCATCGGCCCGAACGGTGCGGGTAAATCGACCTTGTTCAAGCTGATTACCGGCAAGGAACAACCTGATTCCGGCATCGTTAAAATCGGCCACACCGTGCAGATTGCGCACGTCGATCAAGCACGCGACTCGCTGGAAAACGACAAAACCGTATTCGACGCCATTTCCGGCGGCAACGATCTGCTCGTCGTGGGCAAATACACCACCCCGGCGCGCGCGTATCTGGGCCGATTCAACTTCAAAGGCAGCGACCAGCAAAAAGTCATCGGTCAGCTCTCCGGCGGTGAACGCGGCCGTCTGCACCTGGCGCAAACCCTGATCGCCGGTGGCAACGTGCTGCTGCTCGACGAGCCGTCCAACGACCTTGATGTGGAAACCTTGCGTGCGCTGGAAGACGCCCTGCTCGAATTCGCCGGTTGCGTACTCGTCATCTCGCACGACCGCTGGTTTCTGGATCGCATCGCCACCCACATCCTCGCCGCCGAAGGCGACTCGCAATGGACCTTCTTCAACGGCAACTACCAGGAATACGAAGCCGACAAGAAAAAACGCCTGGGCGAGGAAGGCGCGAAACCGAAACGGATACGGTATAAGCCGATTAGCAGGTAACTTTAGTTTTTCACAACTATGTAATGGGATGATCATCGCAGGAGAACAACATGCTAGCAATTAAATTACCCGAAGAAATCGAAAATCGTCTGGCTGAACTGGCTGCAAAAACCGGTCGCACTAAAACTTATTACGTACGCGAAGCGATTTTGGAGCATCTCGATGAATTGGAAGAAAAATACTTGGCGATAGATCGTCTGGAAAAAGCAGGCAAATACTGGACATTGGACGAAGTGGAGAAAGGTATTGATCTGGAAGGTTGAGTTTGACGATGCAGCAGTAAAAGAGCTGCGAAAACTTGATCATCCCGCGCAACAGGACATCCTGAGATATTTCCGTGAACGTATCGCAACCGGTGAAGATCCGCGCAGATTTGGAAAACAATTGACTCATGATCTTTCCAATTTGTGGCGCTACCGTGTGCGAGACTATCGCATGATTTGTCATATTGAAGACGAGAAACTGACAGTATTGGTATTAACTGTCGGTCATCGTAAAGATGTATATAAATAAGCAACTTGAATTAATGCCGACAGAAAAATTAACACCAGTAAAGTTACCGCATCAGCCGCCGTGGCGAGCACGCACCGTTGTTGTACTACCTGATTATTGTATTTCAGTGACTTGTAACGACGGCGTGGCCGGTACCGTCGATATGTCGCAACTTATTTTTAGTGAAAAAGCCGGTATTTATTCAGCCTTGAAAGATGCGCAATTATTTAATCAAGTTCGTATTGAACTCGGTATGCTCACATGACCAAATGGCGCGGATTTGGATCCGGTATGGCTGCAAGAGAAGATTGGGAAAATGGAACTTGGTGTGTA
>CP091134.1:2330187-2333093 GCA_021582535.1 Nitrosomonas sp. | reverse complement strand
AGCTTGAGCGTGAACAATGCTGCCGCATTCTGACCACTGATCTGAAATTCATCTGTCATGACAACCTCCCGGTATGGATGCGATGGATAAGCCGATGGTAATGCACACCGCGATAGCCCCGCGCGATCTGCCCGGATCCGCTCTGCAATACCGGTTGGAGCAAGGTATTTGATGATCATAATCCAATTCATGATTGCTTAAGTCCGATCGATTCATGGTCATCAACTTGATGAGGTTACGCACCGAGAATATCATGAGTCTATATTTATTTTGGGAGCAGTGTGGAAACTGAGACATTGAATAAGCTTCGTTCTGAGCAGAGCGTGCCGAGTTGGCGCATGCTTTGGTTAAAAGCTTGGATGCGCCCGATGATGCGGATGCATTGGAGGCTTGGGACAAGGAAATTCTGCGCCGCCTTGCTGAAGTTGAAGCAGGTACCGTGCAGTTGATTGATCGAGATGAATTTCGTCGGTGGATGCAGGAGCGGATTGGCGGCTGATCTGATGCGCCTCTTTGCATCGGCACATCCTACCGTGCTTTCAAGTCGAGTTTTCAGTGCCATCGCTATCCGTTTTTTAGCTCATAACCAATTGGAAGGGCAGCTTCCTTGCTAGCGCCAGTCCCTACGACGATTACCAATGAGTAGTCTTGATTCACCACTTTATTTTCCATTGGTCTCAAGAATTGTAATTTTTGAATTCACAAGTTGTGATAGCCAAATGAAAGGTATTTTGGAATCTGGATTTGTTGTTAACCGATCCAACAACCGCCGCTTATTCTCCCCCGTAACCACCAGCACAATCTGCTCGCTTTCCGCCAGCAGTTTCAACGAAAGACTGACGCGCAGCGATGGCGCAACCGGCGGTGCGACGGCGATGCAGTGATGCGTATCAATTAAATCGGGATTCATGCCGGGAAACAGCGAAGCGATGTGCCCATCTTCGCCCAGTCCCAATATCGTCAAACTCAATGGCAGCGGCAGCTTATCCAAACGCTGGTGGATTGTTTCGATGGCGTCAAAGGGATTGCTATGATCGGTTTTGAGTCCTACAAAGCGCGTGTTTTCGGGTAGGTGATTCATCAGGTGTTGCTTGACCAGATGCTCGTTGGATTGTGCATCGTTCACATCGACCCAGCGCTCATCGGACAACGTGACAGTGATACGCTCCCAAGGCAGCTTACATTTTGCCAGCGCGGGCAGGTAGTGACGTGGGGTATTGCCGCCGGGGACGACCAGGGTGGCTTGGGGTTTGCGGCTTAGGGTGCCGCGTAATGCGGCAGCGGCAAAATCGGCGAAGCCTTGGCTTAACGATTCGATATCCGGATAAACGCGCCTTTGCATCATGGAACTGCTGGTGTTATTGCACTAAGCCGCGTAAATCCGGGACGATCTCGATATGCGCCGGGAACGGGTTCGGGTCGCCGGGGAAGACGCGGCCCAGGAATGCGGTGTGGTTGGCTTGTGCGCCTTCCAAATCCGCCATCGCGTCGCCGATCATCAGCACTGATTCGGGTTTCAGGTTATGCGCGGATAAGATCTCCGCGATGATGGTTTTTTTCAGCGCCGGTGCGCCGCGTACAGCGGTGAAATAAGGTGCCAGGCCGCGTCGCTCAACGATCACTTTAAGTTCAACTTCCGGTGTGCCGGAGGCGACGAACAACGGAATTTTTAGGGATTGCTGGCGGATCAGTTCGATTGCGCCGGGTACGGCTTCGGCGGCGATGACGGCTTCTACCACCAGTTCGGAAAAGCGGATATCCAGTTGTTTTTCTTCTGCCTCCGTCAGCGGCGGTAGGTTGAGAAAGTGTTGCTGGAAGTGGCGGAATTTGCGGTAGCGCGACATGCCGCCGTTTTGCGTGTGAAATTGCACCACCGCCGCGACGATGTCTGCGCCGTACGGACGATACAGTTCCGCGAATGCCTGGGTTTTGATTTTGCCGGATTCCACCACGACGCCATCGAAATCAAAAATGATCGCCTGCCAGTTAAAATTGCTCATGACTAGGCGCGATTGTCCGACGTGGAAGGCGTAGCATCGTCATTCTCGTCACCGTGATGCAAGTCCTGGTGGATTTCGCGCAAACAATCGAGGATGCCTTGTCCCAGATCGACATGCTCGTTCAGCACCAGCTTGCGGCCAACGCGCGGTTGAAACGCATACGGCGTAATTTCGTAGTGATGCACCGCGTTGGCTTCGTCGAAATGCAATTCCACCGGCCATGGCAGGATTTCCGAGATCATCGTCATGACATCCTTGATGCGCAGTCTTTCCTGACCGGTCAGAATCATGTGCCGGTTGGCGAATTCGGGCGCCAGTATTTGCACGCTCATGCGCGCGGCATCTTCCACATGGATATATTCACGCATGGCGTCACCGCTGCCCTTATATGTGATGGAATGATGTGCGACCGCTTCGTGCAGCATGCGGTAGATGCCGTTGCGTTTATCGGAGCGCCGCCCATATAGCGAGCCATAGCGCAGAATGCTGTAATCCAGGCCGTAGCGCTCGTGATAGGTTTCGGTGAAGCGTTCCGCCGCTTGCTTACTGGCGCGATAGAAAGAGCCGGATTCGGAATAGACATAAATGCTGCTGGCGAACACAAACCGGCGCGCCCCGGCGACACGCGCGGCTTCCAACGCGTGCATGTTGCCCAGTACGTTGATGGTCGCGGTCGGGATCGGTTTGTCGTTGGCTTCGTCGATGTCGGCAATGGCGGCGAAGTTGTATACGATGGAAGTGCCCTTGGCGGCTGCGGTCACTTGATCGAGATTCATGATGTCGCCGATGATCATTTCCTGATTGCTTTTCAGATACGGCGACGGACTGCGGTCGAATAGCCGTACCCGGTAACCTGCGGCCGATAATGCGTCCGCGACGTGGCTGCCGAGAAATCCGCTGGCGCCG
>CP091134.1:2309681-2330087 GCA_021582535.1 Nitrosomonas sp. | reverse complement strand
CATTCAGTTTATGATGTAACAACCATCACACCAGGAGACCATCATGGCCAAAGGACAGCAACGCAAAACCAAGGAAGCGAAAAAACCTAAAAAGGAAGCACCGAAGTAATTAAGAAACAGCTCTACACAGGTTATATTTTGACTGTACTGCTGGTAAATGAATCATTCTTTTGCTTTATTTTCATTTTCAATAACACTCAGCCAGCGGTACGCTCACTTGCCTTAAACATCCATTAAAGCAATTTCTCTGAAAACCAGTTGCAATGAGTTCACTGAATACCGATTATTTCGTCCGCTGCATCGCCACCTTGAACCGGGCGTTCGACGGTTTGAACCAGCAGCCGCAAGACAGTGATATGTACGATATTTATCGTGCGGCCTGCATCAAGGAATTCGAGATCATTTTAGAGCAAACCGGTAAGCTGCTGAAGAAATGCTTAAAACCTTATTTCGCTTCGAACAAGCAGGTCGATCAATTACTGTTCAAAGATATTTTCCGCCAGGCGGCCAAGCATGGATTGATTTCGCTTGATGAAGCGGAACGCTGGCTAGTTTATCGCGATAACCGCAACGACACCGCGCACGATTACGGCGAAGGTTTTGCCAATGAAACCCTGCGGCTGCTGCCCCAATTCATACAGGACGCCCGCCGTATCTCCGAGGTATTCCGGCAGCAATGACAATTCGGCTTTTATTACGCGAACAAGACCGCAAGCGGCTGATAGAGTTGCTGCATGCGCATTTACCGGCTGTCACCGCTTGGGCCTATGGTTCGCGAGTCAATGGCGACGCCCATGAAGCCAGTGATCTGGATCTGGTTTTGCGCACGCCGGATTTAAGTCCGATTCCGCTGGAAGATCTGGATGCCTTTTTACAAGCTTTGCAACAGTCGAATATTCCGATTGTCATCGAAGCACGCGACTGGGCACGCTTACCGCCGTCATTTCATGAAGAAATACTGAAAAAGTATGCGGTGCTACGAGCAGGCCATATTTGACCGGCTGGGAATTGCCTGGTGATTGAATTTTCAATCCAGCCGCACACGGTTACGAGCTTGCCGCCTTACCCCACGAATCGCGCAACGTCACCGCGCGATTGAACACCGGTTTACCGGGTTTCATATCGAGCCGGTCGGCGACGAAGTAGCCGTTGCGCTCAAACTGAAAGCTTTGTTCCGGTTGCGCATCGCACAGCGATTGTTCCACATACGCGGTGATGATTTGTTTCGATCCGGGATTCAGTGCGGTTTTGTAATCCTTGTCGCCGCTATCCGGATGGGGATCGGTAAACAAGCGGTCGTACAAGCGCACTTCCGCCACTTGCGCATGCTTGGCCGAGAGCCAATGGATATTGCCTTTGACTTTGCGGCTATCCGCGCCGGGCGTTCCGCTTTTGGTATCGGGATCGTAAGTGCAATGAATCGCTTCGATGTCGCCTTGCGCATTTTTATCGACTTGCACGCATTTGACGATGAAGGCATAGCGCAGCCGCACCTCCGCGCCGGGAGACAGGCGGAAATAGCCCTTGGCGGGCACTTCCATGAAATCGTCGCGTTCGATGTACAGCACTTTGGAAAACGGGATCGTGCGTCTGCCCCACTCCGGTTTTTGCGGGTGATCCGGCGCACAGCAGTCTTCTTGCTGGTCTTCCGGATAGTTGTCGATGATCAGCTTCAGTGGTTTGAGAATGGCGATGCGGCGCGGTGCATGCTCGTTCAAGTCCTCGCGCAGGCAATCTTCCAGTATGCTCATGTCGATCCAGGAATCGGCCTTACTGATGCCGATGCGCTCGGCAAACAGGCGGATCGCTCGCGGCGTGAAACCGCGGCGGCGCACACCGGCGAGGGTGCTCAAGCGCGGATCGTCCCAACCGTCGACCAGTTTACTTTCCACCAATTCAATCAGTTTGCGTTTGCTCATGACCGTGTAGGTCAGATTGAGCCGGGCGAATTCGATCTGCTGCGGATGGCATGGCACTTTATCCGCCAGTTGATCCAGCACCCAATCATACAGCGGACGGTGATCTTCAAATTCCAAAGTGCACAGGGAGTGCGTGATGCGTTCCAAGGCATCGGAAATACAATGCGTGTAATCGTACATCGGATAAATGCACCATTGATTGCCGGTGCGCTGGTGATGCACGTGACGGATGCGGTAAATCACCGGGTCGCGCATGTTGATGTTGGGCGATGCCATGTCGATCTTGGCGCGCAATACGTATTGGCCATCCGGAAACTCACCGGCCTTCATGCGGCGGAATAAATCCAGGCTTTCTGCGGCTGGGCGGTCACGGTAAGGGCTGTTCTTTCCGGGATGAACGAGTGTGCCGCGGTATTCGCGGATTTCCTCAGCAGAAAGGCTCTCGACGTAGGCTTTGCCCTGAGTGATCAGGTACTCGGCAAATTCGTACAGTTGATCGAAGTAATCGGACGAATAATACAGGTGCTGGCCCCAATCAAACCCCAGCCATGACACGCTGTCGCAAATCGAGTCGACATATTCCTGCGCTTCCTTCTCCGGATTGGTATCGTCGAAACGCAAATGACACACCCCGCCGTAGTCATGCGCGATACCGAAATTCAGGCAAATGCTCTTGGCGTGACCGATGTGCAAATAGCCATTGGGCTCGGGCGGGAAGCGCGTTTCCACACGGCCGTTCCATTTACCGGTACGGTTATCTTCGTCGATAATGTTGCGGATGAAATTGGCCGGCGTGGCATCAACGGAAGGATTGGTTTCTGGTTTTTCTTTCAAAGCGGGTCTCTCGGTATGTGATTGATACGTTAAGGTGGAATGCTTGTCATCCCTTATAGGATGAGATTATAGCGGCGATTGGTTTAAAATCCATCATTCTTCGGTAAGCCGTGCTGGCTTCCGGTTTATTACAAAAATACGCCAACCCGGCATAAAATAACGCATTCTATATTTGACTTTTGTTGATCCCTGACTTAAAATTCGCGGCTCTTTTTGAATACGCAGGACAGGTTTTTGTGAAAACATTTTCAGCCAAACCACACGAAGTAAATCATGACTGGTTTGTCATTGACGCGACCGGTAAAGTTTTGGGCCGCCTTGCTTCGCAGATTGCTTACCGTTTACGCGGCAAGCACAAACCCATTTATACACCGCACGTTGATACCGGCGACTATATCGTTGTAGTCAATGCCGACAAATTGCGTGTCACGGGCAATAAAGCGGAAGATAAAATTTATTATCGCCATAGCGGTTATCCAGGCGGGATCTACGCGACCAATTTCAAGAAAATGCACGCGCGTTTTCCAACCCGCCCGCTTGAAAAGGCTGTCAAAGGCATGCTGCCTAAAGGACCGCTGGGCTATGCGATGTTAAAAAAATTGAAAATATACGCTGGCGATACGCATCCACACGCCGCTCAACAACCAAAACCACTTGAAATCCGAGCATAATATTTATGGCTACTCAATATAACTATGGTACTGGCCGGCGTAAAAGCGCTGTCGCTCGTGTTTTTATCAAACCGGGAAAAGGCGCGATTATCATCAACGATAAACCGATTGATGTTTACTTCTCCCGCGAAACGGGCCGCATGATCGCAAGACAGCCGCTAGAACTTACAAATAATGCCAATACTTTTGATATTATGGTCAACATTCATGGCGGCGGCGAATCCGGTCAGGCTGGTGCAGTGCGTCATGGCATTACGCGTGCACTGATCGATTACGATTCAGCTTTAAAATCTGTCCTCAGCAAAGCAGGACTGGTTACTCGCGATGCACGTGAAGTGGAAAGGAAAAAAGTAGGCTTACGGAAAGCCCGGCGACGCAAACAATTCTCTAAACGATAATTTTTTTATCGCAGGGATTATCAAAAAGCCGCCTCCTTCCGGGCGGCTTTTTTATTGGATAACAAACAAGTAAAACCTAAAGCGAAGAAATATCACAGGAGTTACGATGATCAATGTCGGCATTGTCGGTGGAACCGGTTACACAGGCGTAGAGCTATTACGCTTACTGGCGCAACATCCCAAAGTGAAAATCAAGGCGATTACATCGCGCAGCGAAGCGGGCATGAGCGTTGCGGAATTATTCACCAATCTGCGCGGACACATCGATCTCAAGTTCAGCGATCCGGCCGATGCAAAACTCACCCAGTGCGATGTGGTTTTCTTTGCCACACCGAATGGCATTGCCATGCAGCAAGCGGAATCCCTGTTGAAAGCGGATGTAAAAGTCATCGATCTGGCGGCTGATTTTCGCATCAAGGATGTCGCAGAATGGGAAAAATGGTACGGCATGCAGCATGCCTGTCCCAATCTGGTTGCCGAGGCTGTGTACGGGTTGCCGGAAATTAACCGTGCGCAAGTCAAGAATGCGCGCTTGATCGCCAATCCAGGCTGTTATCCAACAGCCGTGCAACTGGGTTTCTTGCCGCTGATCGAAGCCGGCGTGATCGATATCAAACATCTGATCGCCGATGTCAAATCCGGCGTTTCCGGCGCAGGCCGCAAAGCCGAAGTACATACGCTGCACGCCGAAGCATCGGATAATTTCAAAGCTTACGGTGTTCCGGGACACCGGCATCTGCCGGAGATTAAGCAGGGTCTTGCCAATGTAGCCAAAAAACCGGTCGGTTTGACGTTTGTCCCGCATCTGGTGCCGATGATTCGCGGTATTCATGCAACACTCTACGCCAAGCTGACCAAACCAGTGGATTTGCAAGCGCTGTACGAGAAACGTTACCAAAATGAAGCTTTCGTCGATGTGCTACCCGCCGGTAAACACCCGGAAACCCGTTCCGTGCGCGGTTCCAACCTGTGCCGCATTGCCGTGCATCAACCGCAAAACAGCGATACCGTCGTGATCCTGTCGGTAACCGATAATCTGGTCAAAGGTGCGGCAGGACAAGCGATACAAAACATGAACATCCTGTTCGGCTTGCCTGAAACACTCGGCATCAATCAGGTTCCGCTCCTGCCCTGACAATGCCGAATACGCCGGTGTTCACGCATAAATCGAATTTGCATCAGCAGAGCGCTTAGCGGTGTTCAAGCTTTTCCAGAAAAAACCGCGGATTCTCTCCCAGCGCGTTGTCGTGCGCCCGCACCGTTCCTGGCAATTCTACTTGGCAGCCGCTGCAATAGTCTGCTCCTTACTGGCTGCGCTTTCCTGGGGCATGTACGAAGCAGGCCGGTACTCAGTGGATGAGCTGGACGACAGGAGCGAGGAAAAAACGTCGTATCTATTTGATCCAGGCAGTTGCCGGCAAACCAAGAAACAAAAATTGTGCACGCAGATTGGTGATTTGATTCAACAATTGCAAATCAGCAATACCGCCAACCAGAATCTCGCCGAAGAGGTCAAGTCGCTCGCTACAGAAAATGATCATCTCAAGGAAAAACTGGAGTTTTTCCACAATCTTGTCGCCAACAATACAAAAAGCGGGATTTCCATTTATCAATTCAGCCTGAAAGAAACGCAAACACCGGGCCAGTACCGCTACGCACTCACACTCATCCAGGGTGGGGAAAGACCGAATGATTTCAAGGGAAGCTTAAGGTTCAAAGTAAAATTACTGCAGAAAGATAAAAGTAAAGTAATACCGCTGATCAACAAGAATTCCAAACAGGATTTTCCCATCAGCTTCAAGTTCATCCATCGATTGGAAGAGCATTTCCAAGTCTCTCCGGACACCATCGTGGAAAACATCCAAGTACAAATTTACAAGAATGGCGACAAAAAACCTATCGTTACTGAAACTGTCCAACCGGCATCGTGAAGGAGAAAGAATATGTTCGGTAGAAAAAAGAAAAACCAGCTCCATCATCATATCGATACCTTGATTGGCGCAAATACAAATATTTCAGGCGATATTCATTTCACCGGCGGCCTGCGAATTGACGGGCATATTACCGGCAATGTCATTGCGACCGATGACGAGCACAGCACCCTGGTTCTCAGTACCGAAGGCCGCATCCAAGGGAAAATAAAGGCCGCGAATGTTGTCATCAACGGTACGGTAATCGGTCCTATCGATGCATCAGGCTATTTGGAATTACAGGAAAAAGCGAACGTACATGGCGACGTGCGGTACGGTTCGATAGAGATCCAGCTCGGCGCTTCCGTTGACGGAAAAATGCTCCATCACAACAAGCCGGAATCCGGGAATGCGCAACAACTCGAGAAAATGATAACATTATTGCCACCCTCGGCTGATCAGCCACATATAGCGGCAGAAAAGGAAGCATCATAGCGAGCAAGCTGCCGGATGTTTGCTATACTGAAAAAATTATGAGGATCAAACCAATATGAGCACTGAAAATCACACCCCTCTTTTATTTACTGAAAATGCGGCTTTCAAAGTCAAACAATTGATTGACGAAGAAGGCAACAATAATCTTAAACTCAGAGTCTTTGTCAGCGGCGGCGGCTGCTCGGGCTTTCAGTATGGTTTTACTTTTGATGAAACCATCAACGAAGATGACACCATCATGGAGAAAAACGGCGTCAAGCTCCTGGTCGATCCAATGAGTTTTCAGTACCTGATCGGCGCTGAAATTGATTATCAGGAAAATATAAAAGGCGCTCAGTTTGTCATCAAAAACCCTGGCGCCAGCAGCACTTGCGGTTGCGGTTCGTCGTTCTCGGTATAAATTGCACGCGGCAGTGTTCATCGAGCCCCATTCAGGCAGGATAAATCGCGCCTAAAATCCTGTTTCCTTTAGCACCGGTCACTTCCGCCAAACTGCCCGTTTTCCGCACAATAGCCTGGTGCGCCAGCCAGGCGAATGCAAATGCTTCCACCCAATCGGCCGCGACACCGAGTTGATCGGTCAACGCCACAATTTTTCCCGGCATACTGGCGGTCAAACGATCAACCAGCACGGTATTATGCGCCCCCCCGCCACAGAGATAGATTTCTTCAGCCGCCGGGCAATGTTCCTGTATCGACCGCGCAATCGTCATTGCCGTCAATTGCAGCAACGTAGCCTGCACATCGTGCGGTGCTTCGTCACCACATAGCTTTTGTTCCAGCCAATGCAGATTAAACAGATCCCTGCCGGTACTTTTGGGCGGTTTGCGGGCAAAAAAATCCTCGGACAAGCAGTGCTCCAGCAACGCGGGAATGATGCGGCCGCCAGCCGCCCATTGTCCGTCTTTGTCATACGTATTTCCGGTATGACGCGAGCACCAGGCGTCCATTAACAAATTCCCCGGACCGCAATCGAAACCGCTGACAGGCAGACGGGGATCGAGGCGGGTGATATTCGCGATGCCGCCAATATTGACGATGACGCGATGATGATTGGCATGTTTAAAAACCGCATGGTGAAACGCCGGAACCAGTGGCGCGCCCTGCCCGCCCGCCGCAATATCGCGGCTCCTGAAATCCGCAACGACGGTAATCCGCGTCAATTCCGCCAGCAAAGCGGCGTTGATGAGCTGAATGGTGTAATTCTTACCGGTTTCGGGACAATGCCGGATCGTTTGGCCATGACACCCGATGGCAGCGACTTGCCGCGCCGCGATGCCGGTGTTTTCCAGCACCCCCGCAGTGGCCTGTGCATACAGGAAAGACAGTTGATTACTGAGAATAGCCGCGCGATTCAGTTCATCGTGACCGGGTTGATGCAGCGCCAATAACTGCTGGCGCAATTCGTCATCGTACGGACAAAAGAAAGTTTGCCGCAGCACCGGCGCTGCCGCGCTGAAATCCGCCAGAACGGCATCCACACCGTCCAGACTGGTGCCGGACATGATGCCGATAAAGTATGCGGATTCCAACGATTTCTTCGATGCTTAAAGCAGAGTTGATGACGGCGGTGTTACGTCAAAAACCGCCGTCCGGGATGATAAGCCGGAATTATTCCAGTGCAGCGAGATGAATATTACGCATGATGTTCAAACGTGCAACCAGCGCATGGGTTTCCCTCTGGAAAGTATTCAAGTCCCGTTTTGCAATCGGCGGTGCCGACGGCAGCACCACGTTAGTCGGATCGCGCTGCACACCGTCGATGCGCAATTCATAGTGCAAGTGCGGGCCGGTCGCCATGCCGGTCGAGCCGACATAACCGATCACGTCTCCCTGGCTGATACGCTTACCTTTACTCATCCCACTGGCAAATCGCGATAAATGCCCATACGCGGTTTCGTATTTGCCATTGTGTTTCAGCACAACCAAGTTACCGTATCCTTTTTGTGAACCTGAAAACGCCACGATCCCACTGGCCGTGGCTTTAACCGGCGTACCGGCCGGCGCGGCATAATCTATGCCTCTATGGGCGCGCCACTCTTTCAGGATGGGATGAAAACGCGCATTGGTAAAACCGGAACTGACGCGCGAAAAAGTGAGCGGTGAAAGCAGGAATGCTTTACGTAAACTTTCCCCTTCCGGGGTGTAATATCCGTCCGCACCGTTCGATGCTCTGAAGTATATCGCTTGATGCGATTTGCCTTTATTGACAAATTCAGCCGCTAAAACGCGGCCGGTTTTGGCGCGCTTGCCATTGTCATTGGCGAATGTTTCATAGACGACCGTAAAACGATCACCCTGGCGTAAATCACGGTAAAAATCGATTTCCGATGCAAAAATTTCAGTCAATTGCATCGCGATGTTATTGGGTATGCCGGCATTATCGGTTGCTGCAAACAGTGAGCTGTTAATTTCGCCGGACTTCATATGAATCCGCGTATCCAGCTCGACCGGCTGTTCGGTCATCTTGAATGCGTCATCTGTTTTTTCCATCAAAAACAGCTCTTCGTTACCGAAGAAATAGCGCAACGTTAACAACTCGCCGTCCGCTGTGGTTTGCGCATAAACGGTTTGTCCCGGTTTCAATTGGCGCATTGCGCGGCTTCCGCGCGCAGCCTGCAGAAAATCGGTTGAATCCTGATCACTTACGTCCAAGCGGTTTAAGATCGCTGCAATTGTGTCGCCACGGCGGATATTTTCCTGGCGCCAGAAAGTTTGATTCGCTTGAGCCTCAGCAATAACCTCGGGAATGGATATATCCAGAACGACTTCTTCGACTTGGATTTCTTCAAATGAGGGGGAATTAGGTGCAATACCGAATGCAGTGACTATACCGAATAACGGTATGCTGGATAAAGCCACCAGCCAGCGAATTGATTTTTTTGTTAGTTTTGATGATTTTTGAGCTAGAATCCCTTGTTTATTGCTAATAAGCGTATATAGCATCTATGAAGTACCTCCAGTCATTTGTATCATTTTTGCAAACAGGCGCGAGTCTAACATGAAAATAGTTAATTTGTACTAGAAAACAACTAATATTGTACTAACAAACTCTCTTTAATTACACAAATTTTAATAAAAATCATAAATTTAGCAATATCGTGAAAAAATCAATATTATCTGATCTTGAAATTATAAAACGCGGCAGTCACGAACTATTAGTGGAAACAGAGCTGGAAAGTAAGCTTATTTCCGGAAATCCGTTGCGTGTCAAAGCGGGATTCGACCCGACAGCCCCGGATTTGCACCTTGGACACACGGTTTTATTGAATAAATTGCGTCAGTTACAGGATATGGGGCATCACATTCTGTTCCTGATCGGCGATTTCACCGGCATGATCGGCGACCCCAGCGGAAAGAACAGCACCCGCCCGCCCCTGACACGCGAACAAGTCGCGGCAAACGCCCAATCCTATACCACGCAGGTTTTTAAAATATTGAGACAGGAACAAACCGAAGTCGTGTTCAACTCCACCTGGATGGATAAGCTGAATGCCGCCGATCTGATCAAACTGGCTGCCACGCATACCGTCGCCCGTATGCTGGAGCGCGACGATTTCGATAAACGCTATCGCAACAACCAAGCCATCGCCATTCATGAATTTCTTTATCCTTTAATACAGGGGTACGATTCCGTCGCACTGAAAGCGGATCTGGAATTAGGTGGCACCGATCAAAAATTCAACCTGCTGATGGGACGGGAGTTACAAAGGCACTTCGGCCAGCCGCAGCAGTGCATTCTCATGATGCCGCTGCTGGAAGGACTCGATGGTGTCAACAAAATGTCCAAGTCGCTGAATAATTATGTCGGCATCACGGAAAGCCCGAAAGAAATTTTCGGCAAGCTGATGTCGGTATCGGATCAATTGATGTGGCGCTATCTGGAACTGCTTTCTTTTGAATCGTTGCCAACCATCCGGACATGGCGCGAAGAAGTCGAAAATGGCCGCAATCCGCGCGATATCAAGGTCAAGCTCGCGCAGGAAATCGTCGCGCGTTTTCATAGCCAGCAAGCTGCCGAAGAAGCGCTGGCCGATTTTGAAGCGCGTTTCAGACACGGCGCACTGCCCGACGACATACCGGAAAAAATCATCCCAACCACGGATGGCGAAATCCCGCTGGTGCAATTATTAAAACAAACCGGATTGACCGCCAGCACCAGCGAAGCGCTGCGCATGATCGAACAAGGCGCGGTCAAATTGGATGGTGAAAAAGTGGAAGATAAGTCCACCAAGATTAAACGGGGGGAATCCGTCGTTATTCAGGTCGGCAAACGAAAGTTCGCCAAAGCCATCATTCAGTAACTTACCGGCTGCGAATAATTTGCATGCTCGAGAAGAACCCGCTATACTTCGCGGCCTAAGTTGATCGGAATCTTTGATTCGATCAACTTTTTCTGGTCTCATCGTTCCTGGCCTCTCCTTAATTTTTCAAGTTTTTCCGGAAAATGTGCAACAACTTTGGTTAGCGGCGATGCTTTATTAATGCGCTTGCAAGGTTATGCACCATCACCATTTTGGCAATGTTTTCTTGCCCGCGCGTTCTATTTCACTTTTTTAGGAAATCAACGTGTCTTTTGAAGATTTAAATCTAAACTCTGCTATTATCAAAGCAATCAGCGAAGCGGGATACACCGTCCCGACCCCGATTCAGAAACAAGCAATACCCGAATTGATAGCCGGTCACGACGTCATGGCATCGGCACAAACCGGAACCGGCAAAACCGCCGCTTTCATGCTGCCCGCATTGCATCTGCTGGCAACACCGTCACAAGCGCGCAGCCGCGGACCGCGTATACTGGTATTGACGCCAACCCGCGAACTGGCATTGCAAGTTTCCGAAGCAGCCAAAAAATATGGCAAATATCTGCCGCGTATCAACGTGGTCAGCATTCTGGGCGGCATGCCGTATCCCCTGCAAAACAAACTGTTGTCACAACCCGTTGACATTCTGGTTGCAACACCCGGCCGGTTGATCGACCACATTCAACGTGGCCGTATCGATTTCAAACGTTTGCAAATGCTCGTGCTTGATGAAGCCGATCGTATGCTGGACATGGGTTTCATCGACGATGTCGAAACCATTGCAGCTGCAACCCCCGACACGCGCCAGACTTTGCTGTTCTCCGCTACGCTCGACAATGCTATCGATAAAGTTGCGGCAAAACTATTGAAAACGCCAAAACGTATTCAAGTAGCCTCGCAAAAAGCCAAACTCGATAACATCGAACAACGGTTACATTATGCCGATGACATGTCGCACAAGAACCGCCTGCTGGATCATGTGCTGCGCGACGAGAAAGTGAAGCAAGCCATCGTTTTCACAGCGACCAAACGCGATGCGGACACCTTGGCCGATAATTTATATGCGCAAGGCTTTTCAGCAGCGGCACTACACGGCGATATGAATCAACGCGAACGTACCCGCACATTGACCCGGCTACGTAACGGCGGCTTGCAAGTGCTGGTGGCAACCGATGTCGCAGCCCGCGGTATCGATGTGGCCGATATCACGCACGTGATCAATTTCGACCTGCCCAAATTCGCCGAAGACTATGTGCATCGCATCGGCCGTACAGGCCGCGCGGGTGCAGCGGGCATTGCCGTCTCGTTTGCATCCAATAAAGACAGCGCGCACTTGTCGAAAATCGAACGCTACACCGGACAGCGCATCGCTTCACACATCATTCCCGGACTGGAACCACGCGTCAAACCGCGTTTCCAGAGTAATGGCCCGAAAAGCGCGCCGAGCGTGACACAAAAACGTAAACGCTCACCTTTCTCAAACCAAGACAACCGCCCCGCCTTCGGCGCCGCCAACGAATCAGGCAGAACCCGCAGCGGACAACGCGGCCGTCCATTCGATCAGGAAAACCGTGGCAATTCTTTCCGCAGTAATAACGGCAACAAAGCCGGTTATCAGTCTGCACGCACCAAGTAACCGCTTCTAACATCCTTTGCTCCGCACTAGCGGGGCAAAGCGATTCATCACATCGCATTTTCCCAACGCCAACACGCATTCGTTAACATCACTTTCTATTCATAGTGTGTATACTACACATGATGAATAGCGCAGAAATTATCAAACAGCTCGAAAAAGCAGGATGGGTTTTGCGGAGCGTTAAAGGATCACATCATATCTACACACATCCGGAACGAAACGGTCACATCACCGTTCCTCATCCGAAAAAAGATTTGGGTATTGGCCTTGTTCACAAATTATTGAAACAAGCCGGGTTGAAATAAAGGAGCAAAAATGAGATTTCCTATTGTAATTGAACCAGGTACTGAAAAACATGCTTTCGGTGTCATTGTTCCCGATCTGCCTGGCTGCTTTTCGGCAGGCGACACTTTGGACGAAGCCATCGATAACGCCAAAGAAGCCATCGAATTGTGGCTGGAAGAAACCATCGACAGCGGTGGCGCCATCCCCGCACCACATCCCATCGCCGAACATCAATCCAACCCTGAATATTCAGGCTGGATCTGGGCGATTGTTACGATTGATATATCGGAATTGTCGGATAAAGTGGAAAGAGTCAATATCACACTCCCTGCCCGCGTATTGCGCCGTATCGATGCAGCAGCAAAAGCAGCAGGAGAATCGCGTTCAGGGTTTATCGCCCGCCGGACGCTGCAGGAGGATTTGAATCTGGGGTGATAGAGTGATGATGAGGTGCACTTTATTCAAGAAATTTAAGAGAATCTCCTTTCGTACCAACAAAACATAACCAATAACGTGATACTTTTATCAAAAGTGGCATAAAGTCTTATATCACAAAAGTCTAATTAGGCAAGCTTCCTCAGTTTTGCAGTTATCGCTAGTTGGTTACAATAAAACCATCTGATTCGGCATCTAATTTTAATATGAGTAACAACAGCGAATTAGTTCGCTTTAGTAGAGACGGCGACCAATTCCACTATTTGTGGGCTGCAAGGCGTTGTTTGTTATTGCTTTCACAGTCCTCTGGATTGGCGGCAATTTCAATCGAAGGTGCATCTGTCTCTGAGAGTAATGGAAGTTCTGCCATAGAAGAAGGCGAAGAACTTATCGACATTGCTGAATATTATGGAAATGAGAATTTTGAGCAAGCTGATTCAGTCAGATATTACCAACTTAAGCATTCGACCCAAACTCAGAATAAACCGTGGACAGCAAGTGGCCTAGAAAAAACACTTAAAGGATTTGCTAAACGATATAGCGCTCTTTGTCTACAATTTGGCTCTGAGCCATGCGATCAGAAACTGCAATTCTTCTTTATTTCCAATCGCCCCACAAGCTCTGACATTCTTGAAACTTTAGCTGATGCTGCCTCCGAAACCAATCCACGCCACCCAAAAGAATTAACAAAGCTAGAGAAACATACAGGATTAAAGAGTGGCGAATTGTCACGTTTTTGCAGACTGTTGCATCTTGAAGGCCAGCATGAGGGTTACTGGAATCAACGCAACATCTTGGTGCAAGATATCAATGGTTATCTCCCCGATGCTGATATGGATGCACCGGTACAGCTCAAAGAACTAGTAAATCGAAAAGCACTCTCAGAAAGCTCAAATAATCCAACAATCACCAAAATCGATGTACTTCGAGCGCTCAAGACTGACGAGAATAGCCTTTTCCCTGCGCACTGCCTCATAACTAAAACAGATGCTGCTGTGCCTCGAGAACAGTACACAGCAATTATAGCCGACATTATCGCCACTAACTCCCCCGTCATTATTCACGCGGATGGCGGCGTGGGTAAATCCGTTTTTTCGACACAGATAAAGTTCGGTCTTCCTCAGAGCTCTGTATGCATTTTGTATGATTGCTTTGGCAACGGGCAATATCGCAGCAGAAGCGCATTCCGACATCGACATAAAGACGCTCTGGTGCAAATCGCAAACGAACTTGCAGGCATGAGCTTCTGTCATCCGCTCATCCCGACACCGCATGCTGATGCAACAGCATACCTAAAAGCATTCAAGCACCGGATTGACCAAAGCATCAATTCAATACGAGCGATACATCCGGAAGCATTGCTGTGCATCATTATAGACGCCGCCGATAACGCACAAATGGCGGCGGAAGAAATAGGCGAATCGCGCTCTTTCGCTCGTGATTTGTTGCGTGAAAACTTGCCAGAAGGCGTGCGATTGGTTGTGACTTGCAGAACCCATCGGCGTAAGCTGCTCGATCCTCCATTGAACTCTCTTCAACGTGAATTGCAAACGTTCAGCCGATCAGAAACAGCAACATTGCTTCGACAGAAGTTTCCTGCGGCAACGGAGTACGATATTGACGAATTTCACCGGTTAAGCTCGCAGAATCCCCGTGTACAGGCGACATCGCTCTCACGCACAGCCCCTTTACACGAAATTCTCCGGACTCTTGGTCCGAACCCAACTACCATCGAGGATACGATTTCAAATCTGCTCGAACACGCAATCAACCAGCTTCGAGATCGTGATGGAGAAACGGAATGTGAGCAGATTGATCTTATCTGTACAGGGCTAGCTACTCTTCGGCCACTCATCCCAATCAAAGTTCTCGCATTGATTTCCGGAGTGGAAGAAGCGGCCATTAGAAGCTTTGCCATTGATCTTGGTCGCCCTCTTATGATGACTGGTGAGACAATCCAATTTTTCGACGAGCCAGCGGAAACCTGGTTTAGAGAGCGATTCAAACCAAAAGCAACTAAACTTGCAGAATTCATCGGAATTTTAAAACCTCTCGCTTCAAAAAGTGCGTATGCGGCAGCAACGCTTCCGCAGTTGATGCTGGAAGCAGGTCAATTCTCCGAGTTGATGGATTTGGCTCTATCGTCCGAGGGACTTCCTGACGGTAGCCCCCTTGAGAGACGTGATGTGCAACTGCAACGACTCCAGTTCGCTCTTAAGGCCAGCCTACGTGCAAAACGCTACTCAGATGCAGCAAAGCTTGCCCTAAAAGCCGGAGGCGAAACGGCTGGTGAAAATCGTCAAAACAATCTTATCCAAGAAAACACGGATTTGGCTGCCGTGTTTATGGATGTGAATCTTGTCCAAGAACTGGTATCGCGACGGACATTCGGAGGCAGTTGGCTTGGTTCTCATCATGCCTATGAAGCAGGATTACTTTCTGCACAACCTGATTTACACGGTGACGCACGCAGCCGTCTGCGAATGGCCCATGAGTGGCTCAGAAATTGGTCAAAACTCAACAAAGACGAGCGACATAACGAAACGCTTGAAGATACTGACATCGCCGAAATGGCAATGGTCCACCTAAATGTTCACAGTACGGCTGATGCTGCAAATTATCTTCGCAGCTGGAAACCACGTGATATTTCTTTTAGGGCGGGAACAATCCTCGCCAAGAGACTTATCGATCATAAGCGATATCCTGACTTAGATGAACTCGCCTTAGCGGCAGGAAATGATCTGGGTCTTATTCTTGCGATCACCGTAGAATTACGGCGCATTCACAAGTGTCCACCCAGGAAAGCAGTAGAACGCACATTGCGTTTACTGAGTAATTCGAGAGTGAAGTTGTCGTCAGATGAACGATTTGATCACGAAGAAAATCTGCTCGGAGCCGTGACTGCACTCGTAGAAGCAGGATGTCAACTTTCGTTGCGCACTTCGAATGAATTCGCATCTCTTCTCAATCGTTATCTTCCTGATAATCCGCCGCGTAGTCTTTCATCTCGCTTCGGTGGCTCAAGGTTTCATTTGCTCCGTGCTTATTTACTTAAAGCAGCGCTGGATGATCAAATTCTAGAACTGAATGACCTCGCGCATCTCGAATTACGGAAAGAACTAGAGAAACAAAACGCACATTACGATTCACAAGATGCACGAGAATTCAAAGAAAATGTAGGAGCGCTTTTACCCTGGCACCAACTCTGGGCTCGTGTTTTTCTCGGTAAATTGCCAAAAAACCAATTAGGCACTGCCATAACAAACACTCGCATCACTTCTTCTAAAGCAACCAAAACCAGCTATCGCGAAGAATCGCATACGTCTAATGAGATCGCACGGCTTTGGTTCGACATTTTGGTAATGGCTGGTGGGTCGCAAGAAGTTAGACTGGATGAATTCGATGGTTGGATTGCTTCGCTCAAACATCCGCTCTTTACAACGACGCTCAATAACATCACCCGTATCGCAGCGCGTCATGAACCAATACAGTCTAGATCATTCGATTACGCTAGAAAATCATTTGAATTGACAAAAAACGCCAGGGAAGATGCCAACTCGAAAGTTACTTCATATATTCAAATCGCACGAGCGATCTTGGCCGTCAGCAAACTCGAGGCCAGTGCATATTTTGATCACACTGTGGAAGTTGCCAGCAACATTGGTGATGAGAATCTGGATCGCTGGTCATCCATCCTCTATCTGGCTGATCGCGCTGCCGATCCCAGCAAACCTGTTCCAGAAATCGCCTATAAACTCTCGCGGTGTGCAGAACTCACCTATGACTATATTGATCGGGATAAGCATTATGACTGGGAAGCGACGGTCAGAGCGATCGCTGCCCTGTGTCCATCGTCCTGCATGACAATTCTTAGCCGATGGCGAGACAGGAAGTTCGGTCGACCAGAACGGTTATTGCCGGAAGCTATTAAATTTCTCGTGGAGAATCGAAGTCTTGATCCGTTGGCGCCTATGTCGCTCATAGGCTTTCGCGCCCAATGGAACGAAGCGCAGTTGTTGAGCTCGGCGCTCGAAGCCTGCAAATCCAAGTCACAGAAGGATGCAGTATCGAACTATCTCTACCGCTACATGCGATTGGACGAACACGATGTGTCTACGTGGCGAAAAATGAGCGCCATCGCTACATCGCACGGCCTAGCTCTAGATGGCATTGACGAGGTAATTGCATTTAGCGAACAGAAAGGGCGTTCCCGCCAATCAAACGATCATAACTTCGGCAACAGCGTATCACCACATGAAGCGCAACGAGATTGGAATGCAACATTTACTGGCCTCGACCTGAATTATCCAAATGGAATTTCAGAAGCTTATCACCGATTCAAATGCTCGGAGTCCCCTTGGTATGCTGATCATTTTTTTCATGAAGCGTGTAAACGGGTCATAGTTGGACAAGAAGTCGAGTTCGTCAGAGCACTACCGGAAGTTCCTCAGTTTGAATTGTACGAATTCCGGAAATTTCTTGAACAGTTGCCTAATGATTGGAAACAGCGACTGGCCATAAAATCGGCACTTTGCGATACGTTGAAAATCTACTGCCGACGCTATTGTATGGAAATTACAAAAAGTCGTTATTATGAAGTTTTACCTCTAAATACCATATGTGAGCTATCCGGCCTTTCGGAAAGCGATATTGCGAACATCGTACTCGAAGCGATTTCCGAAACGACAGAAGAGTTAACATCAGGTCGACTGTTCACGCTTACCGGGCTTTTAACTCTTCGGATTAATCAGAGCGAGGCGCTGGATACACTCAGATTCGGACTTGATCTGTTCGATGACTTTTTGAAAGAGAATGATGGCGATGGTGAGTGGTCTACCGATCTTGCTCCACCCACAGACATCAGTTGTGCGATAGCAGGCTACATCTGGGCCGGTCTAGCCGCTCCCAACAGTTCGCTTCGCTGGCAAGCGGCTCACGCTGCCCGGGGGCTGTGTGTTCTGGATCGCAGTGATATCCTGAGAGAGCTGATAAATCTCGCTGAAATTGGAAAGGCAGGGCCTTTCGCCGGCCGTACGTTGCATTTCTACGAACTACACGCCCTTCAATGGCTCCTTATCGCACTGGCGCGAGCAGCACTGGAAAGCCCGAATGCCATTAAACCCTTTTCAGTTTTTCTTACGAATATTGCCTTGGATAATCCACACGTGCTGATTCGAGATTTTGCGGCAAAAGCGTTACTAGCTCTCATCGACACCCAATATTTGAGTGTGGGCGACGAAACTACCAATAAGCTTCTTTCCGTAAACACTTCGAATCTACCAGTAGAGTTTTCCAAAAATTGGGATCGAGTTGACAAGCAGAGAGGGGAAGAATCAACAACTTCGCATGACTGGGAATATTACTTTGGACTCGATATCGGGCCTTATTGGTTTTCAAGCCTGGGTCGATTGTTTTCACTATCCCAAGCTGATATTTCAAAAGAAGTCGCTCATGTCATCGAGTCCAAATGGGGATTCGGTTCTCGTGAAATTTGGAGAAACGATCAAAGGCAATACAAACACCTTTTTTCAGATGGTGAAACATCTCATTCGCATGGATCTACTCCAGAAACAGACGATCTCGAATTTTATTTGGCTTATCACGGCATGATGATTGTAGCAGGAAAGTTATTGCTTAGCAGGCCACTACATCAAGATCCAAACGATCCCGAGAATGAGTTTCAACACTGGATAGATAGTCACAAATTATCTCGAAAGGACGGAAACTGGCTCGCTGATCGGCGCGACCCACAGCCTCTTGAGTGGCCAGATTGGAAGAATCAAAAAGAGGACATTGATGAATGGCCATGGTCAATTCATGTTTCTGATTTCGATAGATTACTGGGAATTAATGACCAGCGAATGAATGTCTGGGGGCATTGGATCACTAAATCCGGAAAGCGGGAAGAATCTGTTCGCATCAGTAGCGCTTTCGTATCCTGCGAAAAATCGAACGCCCTCTTGCGGGCATTGCAAACAGCGACCAACTCCATACATTATTGCATCCCTGACGCGGATAGCGATCTTCAAATCAATCAAGGAGAATATCAACTTAAAGGTTGGCTTGTTGATCGAACTCGAGGCGGCGGGCTTGATGAATTTGATCCCTGGTCGAGCGATATAAGGTTTCCATCCATCCGGCCAGGAAGTGAGGTTTTGGAAGTACTACCAATCGTTTCAGATGTCGAAGGTAGAGCTTGGAAACGAGAAGATAGTAACCAGAATGTTCTTTGGTGCGAAATTTGGGGCCGACACCAAAACAAAGATGATGATAGTGCTGTCGAGCAGGGTAGAAGACTTATTGCAGATTTTGGTTACTTGACAGATTTGCTTAATCGTACTAACAAAAACCTGATCATAGAAGTTCAGATCGAAAGAAACATTCTCCATTATCGCTATAAAAGAGAAAATGACTTTGGATACATCCCGCCCTATACAAAAATCTATCTACTCAAATCTGATGGTAGATTCTGCACAGTTTGATAATGTTCTAAAACTGGGCAAGCAGCTTGTCGCAGAACTCGGTCTTGATCAGTCTGCCGATACGCTTGGCCGGTGGATGGCGCACTATATTGCGGAATTAATCTATAGTGCAGAGATAGCAAACGAAGATAATCGAGACGAGCAGCGTTCCAAATGTGCGAGTGCAATTCTCGAGCTCTGGAATCATCACACAGCGATGCCAAATGGCAAACGACCTTTCCAAGACTATGAACCTATCCTGAGAACACTTGAAAGTCTCGATCCGAACAGCAATACTCCGAGATATTTTCAATCTGCCCGCGAAGCAGCAAAGACACAGAAAAATACGGAAAGCGCCATCTGGCTCGAAAGTGCTGATAAAGTAGATTACACAGCCAGACTTCTGATTCGCTTTTGTTTGACTTGCGCTGCTCAAGATGCAATTGAAAAATCCAAGGAGTGGGTCACTCTTGCTGGAGCAGCTGGAGCAGCAAATGATAGTTATTTGTCAGTCATACGATTTGTTTCAAATGAAGCTGAACTAAGTGACGAAGAAACTGCAACTAATGAAGAGCGGAAGGAAATTGAAAGTCGGATCAAACGATTGAAAGATTTCGTCAATTTGGCAAAAATGATGTCTGATCACCTACAAGCAAAACTAGACACAATTAATAATCAGAATAAAGTCTGAAAAATTCCGGTGCAATGCGCTTCGCTTATTGACACCTTACAAACCTCCGATCCCGCAGCACCCGCACAATCCCATAAGCCGCAAACGCCGCAACCAAATGCTTGAGTGTATGGCCACTGATCCAGCCATTTGTCCAGGCAAAAATTTGCGCATCCAGCATTTCAAATACCTTTGCGACCGCGTAGAGCGCGATGATCTGATAGATGCCGTTGCCATGCGTGTACCGCGATGGAAAGCGCAAGCTGATCCAGACGATCAGCAGAATCGAATAAAACTGCATCACGATATAAAAATTCAGATTGCCCGCACCTTGCAGTTCCGTCCAGTACCAATACAACACGCTCAGCACGGCCAGTACAACGAGCAG
>CP091134.1:2307649-2309581 GCA_021582535.1 Nitrosomonas sp. | reverse complement strand
GGTAAGGATTTGCAATTGCAAGTCGTGGAGGGTGGTTTGTTGATTTCGCCTACGAAACCGGCGCGGGAAGGTTGGCGGGAATCCATTGCGGAGACCTTGAAGGCTCACGGTACGGAGCCGCTGGATCAGGAATGGCTGAATGCGCCGTTGTCTACCGATGACGATTCGGACTGGTAATGCCGAGAATTTCGCGGTTCCAGGTATGGCTAGTGCAGCTCGATCCGATGCAAGGCTCGGAAATCAACAAGACAAGACCTTGCGTTGTTATTTCCCCGAATGAGCTTTCCGCTTTATCCACCGTACTCATGGCGCCGATGACCAGCCGCGGTTTTGAATTTCCCTGCCGGGTTACTTGCAGTTTCAAGGAAAAACAGGGTTTGATTTTGCTCGATCAAATCCGCGCTGTCGATAAAATGCGCCTGGTCAGCAAACTCGGCGTCATTGACGAAGTGACACAAATGGAATTGTGCGGGCGATTGCAAGAGTTGTTTGCCTATTAACAGGTTGTTGAATAATCCGCTATCGAAAGGAGCATAACCATGTCTACTCATACCATCCGTCTTCATCGCGTGCTGCGTGCGCCGCCCGAGAGAATTTACCGGGCTTTTCTGGATGCCGATGCGATGGTCAAGTGGTTGCCGCCGAACGGTTTCACAGCTAAGGTTCACCATTTTGATGCGAGGGTCGGCGGTCGCTTTAAGATGTCTTTTACGAACTTTAGCAGCGGGCATAGTCATTCGTTCGGCGGTGAATATCTGGAGTTGGAGCCGTTTGAGCGTATCCACTATACCGATAAGTTCGATGATCCGAACCTGCTGGGGGAAATGCAGGTAACGGTATCGTTAAAACCGGTTTCCTGCGGTACCGAGTTGAACATCGTGCAAGAAGGTGTGCCGGCAGTGATCCCAGCCGAAGCTTGCTACCTCGGCTGGCAGGAATCGCTCACGCTGCTGGCGAAGCTCGTCGAGGCTGAGATTCCGGGCTGATTTTTATGCGGTTGGTAGCGTTCTGATTCCGCTGGTTTTGTGAGCGTAAATGCATCGTGGCAATGGTTCACAAAAATCATTTAACAGCTGGAATGGTCTTTTTTCTCCTGCTGATAGTACTTTCCGGTTGTGTTCACCGGCCGTTTGTCACGGCTCCTTATCCCCGTTGGGGAGAAGAAACTGTGATCGGTGCGGGCGGTGAGAAACCGCTGATTCTGCGCACCTTGTCGCCAACGGAACCCAGTCAGGCATCCACCTGTGTGTTGCTGGTGCATGGCATGAACGAGCATATCGGGCGTTATGGCGAGGTGGCGCAGTATTTTTCTCAACGCTATTTTGTTGCCGGATTCGATCATTATGCGCATGGCCTTTCCAATCCGGTGTTGCGCCGTGCGGATCGGATGCTGACAGAAGGGGCAGGCCGGGTCGATGTCAGCGATGCCTATCTGGCGCAATCGGCTTTAACCGATCTGGAACCATTGCGGCAGACGTTGGACCGGGCGTTGCACGTTTTTATGACGCAGTGCGATGCGCAAGATCAATCGCAACGGCCGGTGTTCATCGTGGCGCACAGTCTGGGTGGGCTGGTGACCGCATCGTATTTGCTCGACCATCAAAACGAATCCGACCTACGCGAGCGGCTACGGGGTGTGGTTTTTCTCGCTCCGGCATTTGCCGTCAGCGAGCCGCCGGGCTGGCGCGGCTGGCTGGCGAATCCGCTGATCAAACTGTCTTTCCACGCGGAAACGCATTTTCTGCATCCGCAGGATGAATCGCTGCCTTTGATGCTGTTTAATCAATTGTTCTCGCTGGTGACCGTGCCCGTGTTAGATGGTTTGTTCGAGGTATTGTCCTGGCCGGGATTGCGCGGTTTTTTCACACCGATCTCACCTGCCTGGGTGACGGATTATCTGACCGATAGCGAAGAAGAAAAAGCCCGCCTGCG
>CP091134.1:2286514-2307549 GCA_021582535.1 Nitrosomonas sp. | reverse complement strand
CTGATCTTGGACTGTTTGGACTCCATCACAGTATCGGTCAGCGCCAACGCAAAACCCGGCTTTACTCATGAAGTCATCGTCGTGGACAACAACTCCACCGACAAAACCGCGGAGCTGGCCACGCAAGCAGGGGCAAAAGTGGTATTCGAGCCGGTCAATCAAATCGGCCGCGCGCGCAACACCGGTGCTGCCGCAGCCACGGGCGACTGGTTGCTGTTCGTCGATGCCGACAGCTTGTTGAATCCCGGCATGGTCGCCGATATTCTGCGCATGATCGAAGGCGGAAAGTACGTCGGTTGCGGCAGCGTCATGCACATGCCCGATTTGCCGTGGTGGGGCAATGCCGCGATGCGGCTATGGACCGTGTGCTCAGTCACTTTCCACTGGGCATCCGGCGCGCTGGTCGTTTGCCGTACCGATGCGTTTCGCGACGTGGGCGGCTTTAACCAGGAATTGTTCGCCGCCGATGAAATCGATCTCAGTCAACTGCTCAAGCAATGGGGCCGCAAGCGCGGCTTGAAATTCACCATCTTGACCCGCCACCCGCTGGTGACTTCACCGCGCAAGGTAAAACTCTATACCGGCCGGGAAATCGCCGGGCAAATCTTCAGCGTCATGTTCAGTCCACGTAAGACGCTGCAGGATAAAAAGAAACTACCGATTTGGTACGACGGGCGGCGCTAATGTAAATTGCCGGTCTTTCATGGTCAAGGTGGTGAAGATGGCAGCATACAGGGCCTGTTGGAATTCTTAGGTTTACCGTATGGAGGCTGCAACCTGGAAGGCTTGGCACTGGGGATCGACAAAATCCTGACCAAGCAATGTTGTGAAGCCGTAGGGTTGGCTGTAGCGCCGTGGACCGCCATCGACAGCGCCGCCTGGGGCAAAGATCCGGCCGCTTGCCTGGAACGCTGCCGCCCTTTGGGACTGCCGCTCTTTATCAAACCCGCCCGGCTCGGTTCCTCCATCGGCCTCAGCCGGGTCACGCGCTTTGAAGATCTGGCTCCAGCCATCCAGGCGGCCTTGAACCGGGATAGCCGCATTCTGATTGAGGCTCAGGCTCAGGGCATTGAATACGTCACCGGTATCGTCGGCAATCAAGCCCAACCGCTGATTTCAGCAGTGGCGGAATCCACCCTCCGCTCCGATAGCTACGATTACGAGGCAAAGGACAGCGCTGATGCTTTGGACGACATTGTGCCCGCCCGGCTGGACGCGGACACAACCGCCCAGCTTCAGGATTTTGCGCTCAAGGTATGGCGGGCTCTGGATATGCGCGGATTGGCTCGTATTGATTGCTTCCTAGGGCCGCAAAGCCCTATTCTGAACGAAGTCAACACCATGCCGGGTCTGTCCGCCTGGGCTCCTTTTGTCATGGCCTGGCGCCACATCGGTGTCAACGCCCCCGATCTGATGGACCTGATCGTTCAGGAGGCTTTGAATCGCAGTCTTGTCAGGTAAAAAGCACGGACAAAAGTACTGGATTGTACTGCCACCATGAAATCCATCGGTTGATAAGCAGCAAGAGCCTCTGCTCAATACCTTCCGCGTCAATTGCGCTGGTGCCAGACCGCCCGGCCTTTCCTGATCAGAATCTATCCCCGTATGTTGCATCAATCAAACGAGATTCCGCATTTAATTCTGGCATTGTGATTTTTCTCACAGCGCAAGACTGCTAGGTTATTTAGACTATAACCACTAGTTCAACAAGACTATAGCCGTGCTTAACTTATTCGACTAGACTACGCCCCAATTTTCAGCATTTGGCTGAAACTTTGTTGCGCTAAATTTTGAGAAGGATTTAGCCATTTTATCTACAAACAGGAGAAAGTAATTGAAAAACAAGAACAACATTATGCTGCCAGCAATATCGGCATTACTTATCATGCTGGCAGCGCCCGCGTTTGCCAAAGATAGTCATGATCGCGATGACGATCATGATCGTCATTCAAACCGCCTGCCTAATATGTTCAGCGCGGAAAATAGCCATGGGAAAGATGCGACCTATAGCACAGCAGGTTTCATCGATCTGAATAACCCATTTTTCAAAAGTATCGGAACCAATGGCCGCAGCTGCGCTTCCTGCCACGCACCGAATCAAGGATGGACCATCACCCCGCAAGAAGTAAAGAAACTTTTCAATAAAACAAAAGGATTGGATCCGCTTTTCCGTCTGGTGGATGGCGCCAACTCTCCCCTCGCGGACGTGACTACGGTTACAAAACGCCGCGCGGCTTACAGCATGCTGCTGGAAAAAGCCAATATCCGTGTGGGAATCGGTATCCCCAGCGGCGCTGAATTTGAATTGATCGAAGCCGACGATCCGTACGGGTTCGCCAGCGAAACCGAGTTGTCTTTATTCCGCCGCCCGATGCCGACGACCAACCTGAAGTTTCTCAGCACCGTCATGTGGGACGGCCGCGAAACAACGCTGAAGCCAGGCTCCGGTGATTGTATTTATGGCACATCGACTTGCTTCTCTCCGGTATCGTTTGACTTGGGCACCCAAGCCAATCACGCCACACGGGGCCATGCCGAAGCGCTGCGCGATCTGACCGAAGCGGAACGCAACGCGATCGTGGCATTTGAATCGGGATTATTTACTGCGCAAATTGAAGATAATGACGCCGGCGAACTTACCGAAGAAAATGCGCTCGGCGGACCTAAAGCGCTGAAAAAACAAAAATATCACTTTGGTATTAACGATACATTAGCGGGTGACTACAAAACACGCGAACCTTTCAATCCCAATGCGATGACGCTCTATGACAGCTGGAATCGCTTTAAAACAAACAAATCCACTCATGGCACCAAAAGCGCACGCGCTGCCATTGCACGCGGACAAGCGCTATTCAACAGCAAACCGATCTTGATCAAAGGGGTAAAAGGTATTAATGATGATTTGGCCGTGAGCGTACTGCCAGGCACATGCACAACATGCCATAACGCCCCGAATTCGGGCAATCACTCCACACCAATGCCTCTGGATATCGGTATTGCCGATGAATCGCGCCGCACACCGGATATGCCGCTGTACACCCTGAAAAACAAAACGACCGGTGAAATCGTCAAAACGACCGATCCAGGCCGTGCGTTGCTGACCGGCAAATGGAAGGATATTGGCCGCTTCAAAGGACCGATCCTGCGTTCGGTTGCTTCACGCCCACCTTACTTCCACGATGGCTCTGCACCGGATCTGCAATCCGTGGTTGAGTTTTACAACACCCGCTTCAATATCGGTCTGACCGAAAGAGAAAAAGCCGATCTCGTGGCTTTCCTCGCAGCGCTGTAATGTTGAAAACTGCATCCGCCGGTTAGGGGATGAAAACGGGCCAATTTATACTTGACTGGATAAATTGGCCCTTCACCAATCCGTGATTCCCCTGCGCCGCAACCAGTATTTTTCAAATTCAATCGCTGCAAACAAAATCAAACTCACTGCGGCAATACGTCCCCAAGCTGCGGCATCCAGTGCAACGGTACCGAATAGCTGTTGCATGACGGGCAAGTAAGTAAGCAGCAACTGCAATACCAATAACGAACCCGCCGCCAGCACCACATAGCGATTACCCAGCATACCCTGGCGCGAACATACGGAAGCGATCAAATAGCGGCAATTGAATAAGTAGACGATTTCACATAGCACCAGCACATTCACCACCACGGTGCGGCCAAGTTCAACACTCGAACCTTGCGCCAGCTCCCAGAAATACAAGGCAAAGCTGCCGCCAATCATCAAGAGCGTGACAAAAACGATACGCCACACCAGGAAACCCGACAAAACCGGCGCATGCGGATCATGCGGCGGACGTGACATCACATTCATTTCGGGCCGTTCAAACGACAGAGAAATCGCCAACGTCACCGTCGTGACCATGTTAATCCATAAAATTTGCAGCGGCGTAATCGGCAACGCCATTCCAAACATGATGGCCAGCAGCACCAATCCGGCCTCACCGCCATTGGTCGGCAGCACATACACCATTGTTTTGCGGATATTATCGTAGACTGTGCGGCCTTCTTCCACGGCATGCGCAATCGACGCGAAGTTATCGTCCGTCAGCACCATTTCAGCCGCTTCCTTGGCCACCTCGGTACCTTTCCGTCCCATGGCCACACCGATATCGGCGCGCTTTAAGGCTGGCGCATCGTTCACACCGTCACCGGTCATGGCAACAATCTCACCGTTATTCTGTAAAGCGTTCACCAGACGCAGCTTATGCCCCGGATCGGCGCGGGCAAAAATATCCACAGCCGCAGCCGTCCGCCGCAATTGCGCATCGTCCATTCCGTCCAGCTCAACTCCCGTCACGCTCCGCTGACCATCACCAATGTCCAGGCTTGCGCCAATCGCGGCGGCGGTGACGCGGTGATCGCCGGTAATCATTTTGACGCGAATGCCCGCGGCATGACATTGTTGCACAGCGGCAATAGCTTCCTCGCGCGGCGGATCCATAATGCCAACCAATCCGAGCAAAGTGAATCCGGTTTCCACATCGGACATCGCCAATGTGTATTGCTTTACCGGCAGCACACGGCTGGCAATGGCGAGGATACGCTGCCCATTCTCGCTTGCCTCGCGTATTCCGGCCTGCCAGAAATCGGACTGAAGCGGGCGATCCTCCCCTTGGCTGCGCTGCTGACTGCACATCACCAGCACTCTTTCCGGCGCGCCTTTGACATACACCAGGCTTTGCCCGGTGCGGTCATGATGCAGTGTCGCCATAAAACGGTGTTCCGGCTCAAACGGAATCACATCAATGCGCGGCAGCTGCTCATGTTGCTGCACAGGATCCAGCGCAGCCTTCAGCGCCAAGGTAATCAGCGCACCTTCGGTCGGATCACCTTGAATTTCCCAAGTATCATCGCCTTGCCGCAGCAGAGCGTCATTACACAACAAGCCGGCGCGGCACAGTTCCTGCAGACCGGCATGACCGGCGCTGGAAATTTCCGCGCCATCCCGGCTAAAACCACCCTTGGGCGCATAACCCACACCACTGACCTGCACTTGATCGTCGGCAATGATTACGCGCTGCACGGTCATTTCGTTGCGCGTCAGCGTTCCGGTCTTGTCGGTGCAGATGACTGTCACGGCGCCCAGCGTTTCGACCGCCGGGAGTCTGCGCACAATGGCGCTGCGCCGCGCCATATTCTGCACTCCCAATGCCAGCGTGATCGTCATGATGGCCGGTAACTCTTCCGGCACGGCCGCGATCGCCATGCTGATTGCTGCCATAAAAATTTCGCTGAGCGGATAGTCTTGCCATAATAATCCGTACACAAAAATACCGGCCGCCAGCAATAACACCGTCAGCGTCAGCCAGCGGGCAAAAACCGCCATTTGCCGCAGGAGCGGCGAGGTCAGCTTATCGACTTGCGCAATCATCTGGCTGATACGGCCGATCTCGGTCTGCTGGCCGGTGGCGACCACCACGCCCGTTCCTTGCCCATAAACCACCAGCGTACCGGAGTAGGCCATGCAGAAACGCTCGCCGATAGCCGTCACGGCTTCAACCGCATTGACGGATTTCTCCACCGCTTGTGATTCTCCGGTCAATGCGGCTTCCTCGATACGCAGGTTTTTACAGTGAAGCAAGCGCAAATCGGCCGGTACCTTGTCGCCGGCTTGCAGCAGAACAATATCACCGGGCGCCAGTTGCTCTGCCGGAATCTGTTCCCGTTGCCCCGCGCGCATCACAATCGCAGCAAGCGACAGCATGCGCCGGATTGCATTGAGCGCTTTTTCCGCTTTGCCTTCTTGCACGAAGCCGATGATGGCATTAATGACCACCACACCCAGAATGACACCGCTATCCACCCAGTGCCCGAGAACGGCAGTCAACACCGATGCGATCAGCAAGATATAAATCAGCACATTATGAAACTGCAGTAGAAACCGCATCATGGCACTCTTCGCCTGCGGCGGCTTCAAACGGTTTGCGCCATAACGCTCAAGCCGCCGCCGCGCTTCCGTTTGCGATAGTCCGTCGCTTCCGGTATTCAGCGCATCCAGCGCTTGCTGCGGGGAATAGGTATGCCATACGGATGTTCCGCCGGCTTCCGATGCGTGTTCATGCGGCATAAGCGTTTACCTTTGATGAAATTTATCCGGTTGCATTGCGTCCATCCCATAGCGCGGAACCGGCAGGAATAATTTGTATTTCATTATTCAGTCCGGCTACAATGAAAACAATCTTTTTTCACTTAACACAGCAAATGGGGCTTTCTATGAAATACTCTATCATTCTGATAGCGCTGGCGGGTGTGTTGTTTACCGGCCTGACACAAGCTGCGGGAGGCCGGGTGCCGTTCGCGCACCAAGTAATTCCCGTTCAGAATTACAGCCGCGCTACGGAACAAGTTGCCATATCAGGAATGATCAGCGATGGCGGCGTGCAAGCACTATCAGCTACCGGCTTCAAAACGGTTATTGATTTACGTACCAAGAACGAAGGAACTGCCGAAGAAAAAGGATTGGTCGATTCGGTTGGCATCGCCTATTTCAACATTCCAACGACGGTGGCCGGCATTACTAAGGAACAAGTGGCGCAATTCACTAAAGTGTTTGAATCGGCGCAGACACCGGTACTGATTCATTGCGGATCGGGTAACCGGGCAAGCGCCATGTGGGCCAGCTATCGCATCACCAAAGGCGTTGACCCTGAAGTAGCGATCGAGGAGGCTCGTAAAACCGGCTTGCGCCCTCCATTGGAAGAAAAACTGCGTGAAATCATGCTGAACTGAGCTTCAGCTTTGACTTTACCTGTCAACCGGTTCAGCGCAATTTAAAAACATTCATTAAGGAAGCGCTGATTAATTCAACGAACGAGATGAAGTGCGAGGCGCACGGAACGCAACAACCGAAACATATCAATCTGATAGGCGAGGGAGTGAGTACCGCGCAACGAAGCAATTCACCCGTACAGTCAATTAATCAGCGCTTCCTTAACGAAACACTCGCAGGAACTACAGCAGGCACTGCTGTAGTTCCTGTTTTGCTGTCAGCAATCCGCAGATCGCCGGACATATTCCTTGTAACATGCAGATAAAATAAGATAATCCACGGCCATTGCGGAAACCGGTATCACGAAAAACTGCCGCTAGAACGATCCATCAAACCGATAACAGCATGACCGCGCTTTTCCTTTAACCGGCATGTTTTTTACAATACAGACTGAATAGCGTTTCCATGATTTTGACGGCATCCTGGCTTGCCAAACTGTAGTAAATGTATTTTCCGCGACGCTCCGTCGCAACCAAATTCTCTTCACGCAACACTGTCAACTGCTGCGACAAGGTGGGTTGATGAATACCCAGCAATTCTTCCAGCTCGCCCACATTCCGGGTTCCCTTGGTCAATTCGCATAAAATGAGCAACCGGTCTTCGTTAGCCAATATTTTCAGTAAAGCGCAAGCCTCCGATGCGGATGTATGCAGCGCTGCGATATCGTTTAAGGCTGAATCTGTTTTCATGATTTATTAATTCTTTACGTTAACTTATATTAATAAGATTAGGATAATAAAATAATATTTTATTGAATAATTAAGATTCTAATCCATTTGCATCAAATCAGCCACGATCTTGCGTCATTTGGTAACCCCCCATCCCCAGCAGCATCGCAACTAAAAACACCAGAGCATCGCTGTTGCCTGTTCCCATTAATACCAAGGCCGGTCCGGGACAAATGCCTGCAATGCCCCAGCCAATTCCGAACAAAAGACTTCCTGAAAGCAAGCGGCCATCTATTTTAGCCACGCCAGGTATCTGCATCGGCAAACCGAGATAGGATTGCTTACGCTTCTTGGCCAGCATAAATGCGATAGTACCAACAGTCACTGCACCTCCCATCACCCATAGCAACGTAGCATCCCAATCGCCAGCCACATCAAGAAATGCCAAAACCAGCGCCGGATTAACCATGCCTGAGGCAATGATCCCAAGACCGAAAATAATCCCGGCGATTAACGCGATAAAACTAGCCATTTTGATTCTCCGATAATCAATTTATCCAGACTAAATAGTTAAAACATGCCGCAGCAAATAAACCGCCACGAAACCAGTCAGCATGAACACCGCCGTCGCTGCAATGGAACGCGGCGACTGGCGCGATATACCGCATACCCCATGACCGCTGGTACACCCGGAACCCAGGCGGGTACCATAGCCCACCAACAGGCCCGCGAGCGCGAGCATCACATGGCTGGTTTCTATTCGTATCGGCGGCATGTCAAAAAAAAGCTTCCAGATGAGCGCCGACACGATAAGTCCAAAAATAAACGCAACACGCCAGCTGATGTCGCCTTTTTTTACCCGGTATAATCCCCCCACAATTCCGGATATGCCGGCAATGCGGCCATCAAAAAATAGTAGCAAGGTCACCGCAATTCCTATGACAAAACCACCGGTCAGCGCATGCCATGGTATTAAATCAAAAGTGATAGACATGGTTGATTTCCTCCTGCTCTTGCATTTCGATCATAATATATAAATTAATGACAATATGTAATATTGTATAATTATAGATAAATGCAATATGATATGTAAGATTTTTCTTAATAATATAACAGGAGAACGTAATGAAGCCTACTATTCAAGCATTCTACGATCCGGCAACCTGGACCGTCAGTTATGTTGTGTTTGACGAATCGGGTGGAAATTGCGCCATTATTGATCCAGTTCTGGATTACGATCCCAAATCGGGTAGAATCAGCACACATTCTGCGGACAAGTTGATTGCATTCATCCATGAGCGGCGGTTATCGGTTGAGTGGATATTGGAAACGCATGCGCATGCAGACCATTTGTCATCCGCCGATTACCTCAAACATCAAGTGGGTGGAAAAACCGGCATTGGCGATCATATTCCCGCCGTACAGAAGACGTTCAAAAAAATTTTCAATCTCGGCGATGAGTTCGTTCCCGATGGCCATCATTTCGATCACCTGTTTGCAGATGGCGAGTTATTCTCGGTTGGGAATTTAACGGGCAAAGCCATCTCCGTATCCGGCCACACCCCCGCTGATTTGGCTTATCAATTCGACGATGCCGTGTTTGTCGGCGATACGCTTTTCATGCCGGACATCGGCACGGCACGTGCGGATTTCCCGGGAGGGGACGCGCATCAGCTGTTTCATTCCATCCGGAAAATACTGGCTCTGCCACCCACAACGCGGCTCTTTATGTGCCATGACTACCCTCCCGCTGCGCGCACGGCTGTATGGGAGAGCACTGTGGCACAGCAACGCGCGCGCAATATTCATGTTCATGACGGTATTGATGAAAATACCTTTGTCAGCATGCGCAACCAGCGTGACGCAACCCTGGAGATGCCCAATTTATTGCTGCCTTCGATACAGGTGAATATCAGAGCAGGGAAATTGCCGCCGGTCGAGACAAATGGTGTCGCCTACTTTAAGATACCGGTCAACTTGATTTGATGTGATGAACTGTTATCAAGGAAGCGCTGATAATTCAACGAACGAGATGAAGTGCGAGGCGCACGGAACGCAACAACCGGGACCTATCAATCTGATAGGCGAGGGAGTAAGTATCGCGCAACGAAGCAATTCACTCGCGCAGTTAATTAATCAGCGTTTCCTTAATTAACCCGGCTATTTTATCATCGGTTCATACCTGCACCGTGACAAAATTCCCATAGCGCTGGTCAAATTTGATGGCAATAAAACGAGTTCCAACCGAAAACCCTTTTTTCTCACGACGCTTATGCGTTACCTCAGCCACTGCCTGGAAACTGGGCGCATCAATTTTAATGACGTCATTGGAATCGAGTATCTCAGTAGTCATGAAGCGTATTCCCATCGGTGAAAGATCCTGACATGTCCCCAGGCATGGCTGTCCCGGCCAGAATAAGTAAAACGTAAACTTTCCGCTGGTATCGATCCGCCGCATGGCGCGCTGCGATGATTCCTGATTCTCATGCTGCAATAAAAGCAATGGACTCCCGCATTCGAGGCAATTCTCACTTTGATACACGCCGGATTGCGGCACATTGGGGGTTTTGCAAAACGAGCAATAACGCGTGATAACCGGCCGGTACTGTTCAATAGCAAATGGTGGTGGGTTGTTCTCCCGGACAGTCAACCCATGCAGATTACTATTTTGTTGCGTGGTTTTTCTCGCTGCACGAAACAATCCTCCCGCGAATATATCATCATATTGCTGACGCATCCCGGGATCGGACAAAATTCGATAGGCTTCATCAAGTAATGCGGTATCTCCAGCAGTGCTCTTTTTTAACGCCTGATAGCTTGCCTTGATTGTGACAATCGGTGCATCAGGCTGGATTTGCAGTATCCGGTAATAATTGCGTTGATTCGATCCGGACGGTTGTTCACTTCTTGCACTTTCTACTTCAGCCTCCGCTGTAGAACCCAACGCACCCTGGCTCAGGATTCTAATATGATAGCGCTTCAGCAACTCACGATCATAGGCAGCACGCTTAACGGGATCGCGCAAGGTGTTATAGGCTATATTGAGTAAGCTGGCATTCCAATCCGGACTATTCAGATCAGCACGAATGTTCAGCTTTCGCATCAACACCCGATAGCTCTCTGTTATCACCGCCATCGGCGCATCGGGCTGAACATGTAGAATTCGATAGAAATTACGCCGTTCGATCATCATTGTAGAATCAAAGCACCCTACTCATTCATACTGAGCAGTTCAATTATTCACAGAAACTTTAACGATAAATCTCAATAGCTTGCAATTACTCAGACCGCAGATTTGCAGTATACACTTATCTATTGACAGCACCAACAAAACCGCCTCAAATTTTGATGACTATCCCGATTGATCTACTTGCTCAAACAAAATCTCCAACGGGGTCTTGCATTTCATCATGAATTACATATAATGAGAATCATTCTCATTATATGTAATTCTAATTAACTATGAACACCACCAACCCATCTCAAACAATCATAAGAAATTCACCCAAATCGGATTTATTAAACTTAAGCACATTGATCAATAGCGATGTGCTATTCAAAAATGGCGATGTTGTGTTGATACTGCATAAAGGCGAGCAATATTCGCTGCGCCGCACGCGGAATGGCAAGTTAATTCTGAACAAATAGTGGATAAAAGACACATATCATGTATATTAATGCTTGCAGTCTACTAGCACTCTCGCTAGTCGTAAATCATCATGAATCGTACGGCTGAGTGGATGCATAATCTGGGGTAATGCCGGGGTTTCCTCTGCAAAAATGCTGGATCCAGCAAGTAATAAATACCATACAGAGCGATATCTTCTCACCATCCGGACATATCTTAGGAGCTAAAAATGAAAGGTAACGCAGATATTATTCGCTGGTTGAATCAGCAATTGCAGCATGAACTAACTGCCATTAACCAATATTTTCTTCATGCACGCATGTACAGAAACTGGGGATTCAATAGTTTGGGAAAACACGAGTTTGAAGAATCGTGCGAAGAGATGAAACATGCCGATGCGCTAATTGAGCGGATCTTGCTACTGGAAGGATTACCTAATTTGCAGGATCTCGGTAAGTTAATGATCGGAGAAACCGCTGAAGAGTGCGTCGCATGTGATTTAAAACTTGAGTTAGTTTCGCGAGGCACGCTGCTCGCTGCAATAGCGGCTTGCGAATCAGAGCAAGATTATGTATCGCGTGAGGTTTTTGAACGGATTTTGGAAGATACCGAGGAACACATTGACTGGTTAGAAACTCAACTCAATGTCATGCAAAAAATCGGTATCCATAACTGGCTGCAAAGTCAGATATAGTTTTTCTGCCGCTGAAGTTTACCTCTTCCTTCTTCAGCGGCACATTTAGCCAGCCAGCCTGCCTCCAGGTCAGCCAGCCAATTTTTTATTCGCTGATGATTCTCAGGAGATATCACAATGAAATTTCTAAAGAAACTGGCACTGGCTAATACTTCTAGCACGATTCCTCATGATCATTTCACGGCTTCAGAATCCGCGGATACTTTCGTATCCTGCTGCCGGCGCAGTTTCACAAAATTGGCGCGTGCGTGGCAGCAAAGGCTCGATCACACCAATCCAAAGATTACCAATCCCCGCAGGATATCGAATAAGAGCATCCCTGTCGTTGATTGGGCACCGCTGGTCAAAGCAGCGTATTTAACTGAAGTCAATAGAAAGTACTGTCAAACGGATCATCAATATAATACCGGTTGCCAATTAGCCGGACGATCTGTTTTATGTGTTGGGGGACGGATTAGGCTTTATCCGGAATACAATCAATTGGTAAAAAGCTGCGACGGTTGTTTTATGGGGTTCCATGGCGGCTCACACGATCATCTGGAAGATCTGCCAAAACTCCTGAAACAAGCCGATATGATCATTTGTCCGGTTGACTGCGTGAATCATGAAGCTTTCTTCACCGTAAAACATTACTGCAAGTATTCCGGAAAACCATGCGTACTGCTTGCGCGTTCCGGAGTTAATACTTTTAAAGCGGGAATCGGCGTGCTGGTTGCAATGGCTGTATCAGGATAGTCACTATCTTGCTCAGAAAATACTACCAGCAGGGTTGTGAAATCCACTGAATGAGGAATCCATCAGAATGGATATCCCACGACGAACAATTCCACTGCGATAAGGAACCATAACCAATATCCACTAAAGTTTATTTTTTTTAGGTCGTTGAAACAGCTTCATCGCTGTTAATTTATTGACTAAGCCATTAATAAATAAAACTTACCTGGAAAAAGTTATGAAAATTCTTGTTCATTTCAAGTCTGGATTCAAGCAAACGTTTATTGTTCCCAAATGCATGCTGGCGCTCGAGTTCAGAAATATGGCCAAAGATATTGGCGGCAGTATCGAAAGCATTGAATTTTCATTACCACCCCGCCGGCAATCAAATATCTCTATCGCAGAACGCCGGCTGGGAATAGTCCGCTTACCTGAAAAACGTTAGCACACTCGCATTCTGGCCGGTCAGAATGGAATATCATCATCCATATCATCAAATCCACTTGGCGCCTTGCCTGACGAAGAAGACCGGTTAGAACTTGAGTTATCCTCTTCATGGTCAGGCGCCGACTCAAAACTGCCGCTTCCCGACCGGTTCCCCAGCATTTTCATATCACTGGCAATAATATCCGTCGTATACCGCTCCACGCCGTTCTTGTCCGTCCATTTACGGGTTTCAAGCCTGCCTTCGACATAAACCGAGCGGCCTTTCTTTAAATACTCTCCCGCAATTTCAGCAAGTTTCCGGTAAAAAGTGACACGATGCCACTCCGTTTTCTCTTGCTTTTCGCCATTTTTATCTTTCCAAGTATCCGTCGTTGCCAATGTAATATTGGTCACCGCATCACCATTTGACATGTAACGCGTTTCCGGATCTTTACCCAAATTACCGATGAGTATGACTTTATTGAGCGACGCCATTTATGTTTCCTCCCCAAGCAATTTAATCACTTTCTCTTCATCGAAGCCCTTCATGTCAACTTTCAGATACGCCACCCTCTCATTGACCAGCACCAAGGCTTCATATACACCGGGTATCGCCGCGAGCTGACGTGAAAGCGCTTCCGACTGATCTGTATCCATTTCCTGCACATGGTACATTTTGGAGCGTACTGCTGCCGGCGCCTGCATCGTAGCAGCCAGTATCAACCATACCAGCAATAACGCCCCGCAGAACGCGTACAACGCATCGCTACCATACGCGGCAACCAAGTGACCGCCTACTGCGGCCCCGGCAAACGCCCCCAGAAACTGTGTACTGCTGTAAATCCCGATTGCCGTTCCTTTCGCTCCGACTGGTGCGATTTTCGAAATCAACGATGGTAAACTGGCTTCCAGCAAATTGAATGCTGTGAAAAAAACCAATAATGCAGCAGCCGTACCCCAGATTGAATCCAAAGTAATCGCCAGTAACAGCTGGCCTGTCAGCAATGTCGCAACGGCCGCGATAAATACCGGTTTTAATTTGGCCTTTTTCTCGGCGTAAATAATGGCCGGAACGATTAGAACGATCGACATAATCAGAACCGGCAAATATATCTGCCAGTGATCGTCCGCAGCCATGCCCGCCTGGCGTAAGGTCAACGGCACCACCAGCCACAGCGCCATCAACGCGGCATGTAACGCAAAAATGCCGTAATTCAAACGCAGCAGCTGCGTATTGCGCAATACGCTGGCAAAACTCGCCGGCGATGCTTCCGTGTCGGAATGAAAACGGCTGATAACCGGATCAGGAATGACTTTCTTCACTACGATCATAGCCAGCAGCGCCAATATACCGGTCATGGCAAAAATCCCCGGTACACCGATCCACTGATTCAGAACCGGTGCGGCAATCAAGGAAATGGCGAACACTGTGCCGATCGTCATGCCGATGGCCGCCATCGCTTTGGTGCGATGTTCTTCGCGCGTCAGATCCGCTGCCAGCGCCATCACAGCCGCGGAGATAGCACCGGCGCCTTGAATGATCCGCCCCGCGATCACCCAATAAATATCGGCGGCCATCGCTGCGATCAAGCTGCCCACAGCAAACAGAATCAATCCCAGATAGATGACGGGCTTGCGTCCGATACGATCGGATAGCCAGCCGAAAGGGATTTGCAGCACAGCCTGCGTGAGACCATATGCTCCCAGTGCGATGCCGACCAAGGTGTAATTGTCTCCACCCGGCAAGTCCTCAGCGTAAAAAGCAAACACCGGCAAAATGATAAACAAACCCAGCATACGCAAGCCATATACACCGGCTAAACCGATGGTCGCACGCAACTCCGCCGGGGACATTTTTTCAGTTGAAGAGGAAGCAGACATGAATCAGGTTGTGATATTCCTAAAAAGTTGGGTATATTAGCAGGTTGACTCATACATAGATAGTTCATGGAATCCATAAGAATACGTGGTGCACGCACGCACAACCTGAAAAACATCAGCCTCGATCTGCCGCGCAATAAGCTAGTCGTTATTACCGGACTGTCGGGATCGGGCAAATCTTCACTGGCATTCGATACGCTTTACGCGGAGGGTCAGCGGCGTTACGTGGAATCGCTTTCGGCGTACGCCAGACAATTTTTGCAGCTGATGGAAAAACCCGATGTCGACTTGATCGAAGGACTTTCTCCGGCCATCGCCATCGAACAAAAAGCAACCTCGCACAATCCGCGTTCGACGGTAGGCACGGTCACGGAAATTCATGATTATCTGCGTTTGCTGTTCGCCCGGGTCGGTGACCCTTACTGTCCCGAACACAATATCACGCTGACCGCGCAAAGCGTTGCGCAAATGGTCGATCATGTATTGCAGCTGCCGCCCGATACCCGCCTGATGATCCTCTCTCCGTTGATCGTGGAACGCAAAGGCGAACAATCCGATTTATTTGATGAGTTACGCGCACAAGGTTTTGTGCGCTTACGGATCGACGGCGAGGTGCATGAAATCGACGCGTTGCCCAAGCTGCAAAAAACCAAGAAACACACGATTGAAGTCGTGATTGATCGCCTGAAAGTTTCTCCGGATGCCAAACAGCGGCTGGCGGAATCATTTGAAGTGGCATTACGTCATTCCGAAGGGCGCGCGCTGGCGGTTGAGATGGATAGCGGCCATGAACATTTGTTCTCCGCCAAATTCAGTTGCCCGGTGTGCAGTTATTCCTTGTCAGAACTTGAACCGAGATTATTTTCATTCAATAACCCGCTGGGTGCCTGCACCAAGTGCGATGGTTTGGGACAGATCACATTCTTTGATCCGGCGCGGGTGGTCGCTTTTCCGCATCTGTCACTGGCCGCCGGTGCGGTCAAGAACTGGGACCGGCGCAATCAATTTTACTTTCAACTATTGACCAGTCTGGCGGAACATTATCAATTCGATCTGGAAACGCCCTTTGAGAATCTGGACGAACCGATTCGCAACATTATCCTGCACGGTTCCGGCAAGGAAAAAATCCATTTCTCCTATTTAACCGACAGCGGACGTAAGCAGCAGGAGATACATCCTTTCGAGGGGATTATTCCGAATCTGACGCGGCGCTATAAGGAAACCGAATCGCAAACCGTGCGCGAAGAGCTGGCCAAATATCTCAATGCGCAAGTCTGTCCGGAATGTCAGGGCACGCGCTTATGCCAGGCCGCGCGCCATGTGCATGTTGCCGGCCAGGCGATTTATGAAATTAGCGCTTTCCCGCTCAAAAAAGCCAAGCAATTCTTTGATCAAATTGCATTAACAGGTCACAAACAATCGATCGCCGAGCGCATCGTCAAGGAAATTTCCAGCCGCCTGCAATTCCTCAACAATGTCGGATTGGATTACCTATCGCTGGATCGCTCAGCCGATACATTATCGGGCGGCGAATCGCAGCGTATCCGTCTGGCCAGCCAGATCGGCTCCGGCCTGACCGGTGTCATGTATGTTCTGGACGAGCCTTCCATCGGTTTGCATCAACGCGATAACGGCCGCCTGCTGGATACGCTCAAACACTTGCGTGATTTGAGCAACAGCGTCATCGTTGTCGAGCACGACCAGGATGCCATACTGCTTGCGGATTATGTCGTCGACATGGGACCCGGTGCCGGTGAGCATGGCGGCTTCGTGGTTGCGCAAGGCAGTCCGCAAGCCATCCAGGAGGACGATCATTCTCTGACCGGCAAATACTTATCCGGAAAATTATCGATCCACATCCCGGAAATGCGCCATCCGCTCAACCATGAGCGCATGCTACGGATTGAAGGCGCTTCCGGGAATAATCTCAAAAACGTGACGCTGAACCTGCCGGTTGGGCTCTTTATTTGTGTCACCGGTGTTTCAGGATCGGGAAAATCCACGCTGATCAATGAAACGCTGCATCGCGCGGTCGCCCGGCACCTGTACGCCAGTAATGCCGAGCCCGCACCTTATCAGCAGATTGATGGACTGGCTTTTTTCGACAAAGTAATCAATATGGATCAAAGCCCGATCGGACGCACCCCGCGTTCCAATCCGGCCACGTATACCGGTTTATTCACGCCGATCCGGGAATTGTTCGCCGGTGTGCCGCAAGCGCGCGAACGCGGTTATGCGCCCGGCCGCTTTTCATTCAATGTCAAAGGCGGACGCTGCGAATCTTGCCAGGGCGATGGCGTCATCAAGGTGGAAATGCATTTTCTGCCGGATATTTATGTCACCTGCGATGTTTGCCATGGCCGCCGCTATAACCGCGAAACGCTGGAAATCCAATATAAGGGAAAAAATATCAACGAAGTACTGCAAATGACGGTGGAAAACGCACATGAATTCTTCACACCGGTACCGGTGGTTGCCCGTAAACTGCAAACGCTGCTGGAGGTCGGTCTTGGCTATATTACTCTGGGACAATCCGCTACCACGCTCTCCGGCGGAGAAGCGCAGCGGGTGAAATTATCGCTCGAGCTATCCAAGCGCGATACCGGGCGCACGTTGTATATACTGGACGAACCCACCACCGGTTTGCATTTTCAGGATATTGATCTGTTGTTGAAAGTATTACACCGGTTGCGCGATCATGGCAACACCGTGGTGGTGATTGAACACAACCTGGATGTCATTAAAACTGCCGACTGGATTATTGATTTGGGTCCCGAAGGCGGTGACGGGGGCGGATGCATTATCGCGGAAGGCACACCGGAAGACATTGCCGCCAACACAAACAGTTTTACCGGCCATTACCTGCAATCGATGCTGACAAAATGAGTCCGCGCGGCTATTTGCTGGAAAGTTTCTCAGTGGCTGTGAAAGCTGCTGATCCAGCGCATATCGTGCCGCAACATCTCCCCAGCCCTCCCGCAGGCCGCACACTCGTTGTCGGCGCCGGGAAAGCGGCGGCGGCCATGGCGCAGGCGGTTGAAAATGCCTGGCCCGCGAATGCCCAGCTCGATGGTCTGGTAGTCACGCGCTACGGACACACGCTACCCACGCATAAAATTAGAGTCGTTGAAGCCGGACATCCCATCCCTGATGATCATGGCGCGCAAGCGGCGCAGGAAATCCTCTCGATGGTTCAAGCATTAAGCGCTGATGATTTGTTATTGTGCTTGTTCAGTGGCGGCGGTTCCAGCTTGCTTTCCCTGCCCATAGCGGGCATTTCGTTGCCCGACCTGAAAGAAATTACGCAGCAATTATTACGTTGCGGCGCGAGCATTCAAGAAATCAACACGGTGCGCAAGCATTTATCGGCTATTCAAGGCGGCAGGCTCGCCGCCGTTTGCAAGGCACCGCTACTGGCCTTGATCATTTCCGATGTTACCGGCGATGCCGCAACTCATATTGCTTCCGGTCCCTGCGCACCCGATCCGACTACCTTTTCCGATGCACTTACGGTATTGGAGCGCTACGATCTCGATGTGCCGCCAGCAGTTAAGCAAGCATTACTGACAGGAAAAGCCGGTGCTGCAAATGAAACACCCAAGCCCGGTTCCGCTATTTTTACCCGCGTAGAAAACCGGATTATCGCCAATGCGCATCAGTCACTGGCCGCAGCGGCTGAGTATTTTAAGAATTTCGGTATCACGCCTTTGATTCTGGGCGACACCGTGAGCGGTGAATCTCGCGAAATCGCCAAAAGCTACGCCGCTTTCGCCAAAGAGATCCTTCACTACCCGCAAGGATTGAAAGCACCTGTCGTTCTGTTATCGGGCGGCGAAACCACCGTTACGGTCAAAGGTAAAGGCCGCGGCGGACGCAATGCCGAGTTTCTGCTAGCGCTATTGATCGAGCTCGCAGGCACAGAAGCGATCTACGCCCTTGCCTGCGATACGGATGGATTGGATGGCAGCGAAAACAATGCCGGTGCATTCATTGCACCGGATTCGTTCCATCGTGCGGAAAGACTTGGTTTGGATGCTGCAGCGTATCTGGCCAATAACGATGCCTATACGTTTTTTCAGCAATTAAACGATTTAGTGATCACAGGCCCAACTTTCACCAATGTAAATGACTACCGCGCCATTCTCATTCTTTGATTGAGCATGTGTAATTCAGAGAACTCTTTTCTCGATTGCGATCCACTTGTATTGATGACAATACCAGTCCTTGCTGAAACCATCTTGTGATGACATATTCATAGAATTGCCGGTTTCCCGGCGCTTTAAGATTCAGCGCTAATTTCTTACCGCGCCCGGTCAGCAATACATGCCCCAAGTCCAGGTAATTATCAGCATCCCGCTGGAATCCTATTTTCGTTGGCTTACCGTCATAAAACAACCGCGTATGTTTGCCGTAGCCTTTCTTAATAAAGCCATTGTTCTCAAACACAATCAGACCGATCTCTTCAAGGCGCTTGAGTGTCGATCGGGTAATTCCTTGCTTCGTATAAATCTCATTTTCCACATCAAAAATAAGTGGCAGCAAATCACCCTGAACCCATACAAATTGACAAAGCGCTTTAAAAATCAAACCATCTTCCGCACTTAAATCCGATGGTTCACACAGATCATCTGGCAAATGATCTTTTTCTGGACGTACTACTTTGGAAACAACAAATTGAACAAATGTTGCCCATAAATTACCCATTTTCATACCGGAGTTGGCGCTCTGATTCCGCTTTCTTTATTTCTTATCAGCAACCTGAGATTCCGTTACAGACGGCTCTTGCTTTTCGTCCTCTTTGACTTCTTTTATTTGCCCATCCATTTTATGGATGGATTTTGAAGTATCTTTCAATTTTCGCGCTTTAATCTCTTTGTTGATTTCGGCCAGAAATCCAATATTGTCTTTAAGTTGCTTGTCACTTCTGTACCAGGAAAAACATGTCACCGCGCCCATAATGATCAATATCACGCTCATCACATCGATACCATCAAGGAAGATAAATGCGACCCCGGTCGAAATGGCAAATGCACCCAAAAGTGCTGTCAATAACCACATTTTTGAGCCCGCGCCCGAACTCTTCCTTCGTTTATCCCATGCATCCAGATTGTCGCGCGTAGTAATCAGTTCTTCGTCAGTCCATTTCTTCATACTCATAACTGCAAATTCTCCTTTAAAAATCCTTCAATATTTCCTGAATTACAAATTCGCAACCAGAAAAAGGCTAATAAGGATTTATTATATTTCTTTCTGACAATAAAAAAGGCACCAATCGGTGCCTTTTTTATGAGACTAAAACTTTCTTAGAAGTTGTGACGCATACCTATGCTATAGGTGTTGCTATCTCTGAATACAGCGTTTCTATCATCAACCATTGCACGTTGATAACCACCAAAGAGGCTAGAACGTTTGCTGAGATGATGTATAGCACCCACAGTAAAGCTGCTCACTTCACGGCGTGATGCACCACCTGCTAACCCATGCGCATTTGTCATACCGCCTTGAGCGATAAAGCTGGTGTTACCCCAGTCATATTGACCGCCCGCAAACCAGATGTTACCGTCACCGCCCCAGTTCATCGCTGAGTTGCATTGTCCACGTGAATCAGGTGAACCTGTTGCTGGGTTACCCAACATACCGGCATTGGTACAAGTCGCTGCACCTACGGCATTGTTAATATTTTCATACTGGCCATTCAATTTAAAGTTTTGGAAACTCCATGATGCACCACCACGCCAGATATGCTCATTGTTAACTAAAGCGGGATAACCTGCGTTACCTGTTCTTTGACGCGTGCTGAGATTATCGCGAGAATAACCACCAAATACCGCTAAATTATGGCCCTGGAATTGAGCTTCGTATTTACCTGCAACTTGGAAGTCCCATTCGCCATCTTCACCGCCCGAATTTGATTGACTGCCAGCAAAGCTACCTGATGGAGCGATAACATTTGCAGGATCTAATCTGTTAGAGTCACCTGGCATTAATATACCTGAGAAGCTAAAACCTTCAACTTTTGGTGAGTCATAGCGAGCTGCGCTATTTACGAAACCATTGGCTCCTGAACCCAGACCATTTGCTGATGCCGACATAGTACCACCGCTACCTGATGCTTGCAGGGTTGTATATGCGAATGGATCAATAGTCATACCACCAGCGAAATCTTTAAATGGTGATTGAACACGACCGAATTTTACTTCACCCCAATTGTCATTGGCCAATCCAACCCAACGCTCACGC
>CP091134.1:2279739-2286414 GCA_021582535.1 Nitrosomonas sp. | reverse complement strand
TCACGCACCAAACCCAAACCTTTATGCATGTGAAAGGTATTCCCTTGCGCTGTTACAATGCCGCTTGCATCCTGCCCGCGATGCTGCAACATGAGCAAACCATCATAAAGTAACTGATTGGCGGGTGATTTTGCAACAATGCCGAGAATTCCACACATAGAAATGCTCCGTTAATTTTGTTGTCCCTGGTCCATCTTAAGAATTTCTTTTCGTTCAAAACTAACGCGTTTTGACAGATCGGCCGGAAGCCACGGTAACACTAGCAGTGCAATCGCTTCCAAAGGACGGCTCAAAACTGCTTGCTGCCAAAATACCTGATTTGGAATTGTCGTTAATCCGGCGATTAAAGTCAGTAACGTTACAATCGCCAGTGCCCTTAAAAGACCAAAAATAGAACCGAACAACCGGTCGATGAATCCCAGTCCGATACCTTTGATCAATGAAGTGAGCAACATAGTCCCCAGTGCAGTGATCAGCAATACCGCAAGAAACGTTAAAACAAATGCAATCGAAATGCGCAATGTCTCACCGATAATTTCAACCGGTAAAAATTGTTCAAAAAACGATCCGTACGCACTGGCTACTATAAAAGCAACTACCCAACCGGCAATGGATAGCGTTTCCCGGACAAATCCCCGGAAAATGCTTAAAAGTATTGAAACAAGAAAAATACCGGAAACGACATAATCAAACGCGGTCATCAGTTAAAATCAATCCAATTCTCGTTGATTCATAACAGAAAAATAAAAACCATTCCATTATCAGCTTATTTGGGAGCCACTACGCCGTCCAGTCCAATCTTTTTTAGTTTCTTTAATTCGGCTTCCGCGGCGCTTCGTGTCGTGAAAGGACCGATCCGCACACGCGTCACTTCATTGTGATCGACTTTCAGCGTTTCAGTGTAGGCTTTAAACCCGCTCGATAATAGATTGGCATGCTGCTGTTTGGCTTTCGCCTGATCGGAAAATGCGCCCAGTTGCACGACAAACGCTTTAGCTGCATCCGCCGGTACCGCTACAGGCGCTGCTGCGGATGGATTTGCTGAAGTTGCCGCAGGCGCGGGAGCGGGAGCTGGGGCAGTTGCGGCTGCTGGGGTATTTGCTGCAGCGCTGTTTTTCACTTCAGGGGCAACGGCTACCGGACGCCGGTCAAATCTTGGTTTAATGCCTGGAATTGGAATGCGTTTCTGTTCGTTTGACATTCCGGACAATTCATCATGATGCTGCGAACCTGCTTTATATTTGCCGGGTAACTCAGGCGATGCCTCATCGTCGATGCCGGGAAATTCATTATTCACAGGCTCTTCTTTAAGCGCCAAATTATTTTTGTTGCTCTTAGCCGCCGGCAAATTGATAGCGATTTCCTGTTTTTCACTTCCGCCTTTTGGCTCATCGAATATAGCCGGTAATATAATCACAGCAGCAAGTACCAGTATGATAGCGCCAACCAGACGCCGCCTTGCGCGTTTCCTGAGTAATAATTCTTCTTCACTGATATTTTTATTCATTTGAAATAGCCAATTATTACCTGCTCTGTTGTGTGCTCAAATACTGCAACACGCCGCTTACCGTATAGAACGATCCAAATATGCAAATTCTATCATTTTTACCGGCTTGTTCACAGGCAAAAACAAAAGCCGCGACACTGTCGGAAAACCGGAAAATAACATCCGTATCGCTTGAAATACCCGCTTTATGAATTTCATTGATCAAATAATCGGCCGATGCGGCGCGAGGAGATTGTATAGCCGATACCAGCCAGAAATCGATATCGTTTTTTAATGTTTGAATGACACCCTGGATATCTTTGTCTTGCAGCATGGAAAATACCGCATAGGTGCGGCCGGATGGTTTCGCCGCCGCCAAGTTTTCCGCTAAAACAGCGGCTGCCGCGGGATTATGAGCGACATCCAAAATAATCATCGGTTGTGTCGAAACCATTTGAAATCTGCCTGTTATGACCGCTTCACCCAATCCTTGCCGGATGTCTTTCATACTGACCGGTAACAATTCACACAAGGTATCCAATGCGGCCAGGCAAGCACTGGCATTTTGCAGTTGCTTGACACCCCGCAATGCGGGGAATGGAAGGGAATGCCGCCACCCTTTCGGCCCCCAGTAATCCCATTGCATGCCTTTGTTTGAGTAACCGAATTCTTTGGTCAAACGGAAAAATTGGGCGCCGGAAGTTTCAATGTGCTGATGAACAGAATCAGGTATGTCGGCTTCCGCACAAATGGCCGGTTTGTCTTTTCTAAAAATTGCGGCTTTTTCAAAGCCTATTTTTTCCCGCGTATCCCCCAGATAATCCATGTGATCAAGATCGATACTGGTTATGATTGCACAATCCGCATCGAATATGTTCACCGCATCCAGACGCCCGCCGAGACCGACTTCCAAGATCGCCACATCAACACGCGCTTGAATGAATATCCACATCGCCGCCAATGTGCCAAATTCAAAAAAGGTCAATGAAGTATCGCAGTTCTTTCTGGCGGCATCGATGTGTGCAAAAGCGTCACACAGACTTTTATCATCCACTTCATTTTTATCGATGCGGACCCGCTCGTTATAGCGCAGCAAATGTGGCGAGGTATAACACCCCACTTTGTAGCCAGCGCAGAATAATATCGACTCCAGCATTGCACAAACCGATCCCTTACCGTTTGTGCCTCCCACTATGATAATGGGAAATTGCGGTGTTAAAGCAAGTTTGGATCGAACCCGGTTGACACGCGCCAATCCCATTTCAATCGTTTTGGGATGAAGTGATTCCAGATATGTTAACCAATCAGCAAGCGAATCAGCTTCCATTGGGCGTGCCTGTATTTAACAGGAAGTGAAATGATAAACGGCGTTTAAGGAATAGGCGCAGGAATACGCATCAGTTGCGTACAGAGATTGACAATCTTGTCACGCATTTGCCGCCGGTCGACGATCATATCGATCGCGCCATGCTGCAATAAAAATTCAGCTCGCTGGAAGCCATCCGGAAGTGTTTGACGCACCGTTTGCTCAATGACACGCGGTCCGGCAAAACCGATCAGTGCGCCGGGTTCGGCGATCACCACATCGCCAAGAAAGGCAAAACTGGCGGATACGCCACCCATGGTCGGATCGGTCAAAACCGATATGAACGGTAATTTACGATGACTCAATTTAGTCAGTACGGCCGTTGTTTTCGCCATTTGCATCAAGGAGAACAAACCTTCTTGCATACGGGCTCCACCGCTGGCGCTGAAGCAAATAAAGGGTAAATGATGATCGATACAGGTTTTAACGCCGCGCACGAATCGCTCGCCAACGACGGAACCCATCGAACCGCCCATGAAACCGAATTCAAATACCGCAACAACGACCGGCATCGTTTTGATGGTGCCTTGCAGCACCACTAAGGAATCTTGCTCGTCGGTGTTTTCTTTCGCCTGCGCCAAGCGATCCGTATAACGTTTGCTATCCTTGAATTTCAACGCATCGGTGGCAACCACTTCAGCGCCGATTTCATACCGTCCTTCCGGATCCAGCAGTTGATCGAGACGGTTTCTTGCCGAAATACGATTATGGAAATCACATTTAGGGCAGACATTCAAATTCTTGACCAAATCCGTGTAGTATAGAACCGCTTCGCAAGTACGGCACTTACTCCATAAACCTTCCGGCACTATTTTCTTCTCACCCGCTTCTTTTCTTTTGATTTTAGGCGGGATAATGTTCTGAAACCAGCTCATCTGTAACGTTTCCTAAAACGTGTTTTAAACATTGTTTCAATTCTCATCAATGGCTTTACGCAAGGTGCCAATCAGATTTCCCACGTTCCCGAGCAACTCGGCTTCCGGAGATTTTTCGATTTCCTCGATGATGCGGCTGCCAACCACCACGGCATCGGCCAGACCGGCGACAGCTTTGGCTGTTGCGCCATCGCGAATGCCAAATCCGACACCGATCGGCAATGCGATATATTGGCGTAATTGTGCCAGCATCGCGCTGACATCTTGAAGATTCAGGTGGGATGCGCCGGTTACTCCTTTAAGGGAAACATAGTAAACGTAACCTCTGGCCATTTTTGCCACTTGTTCAATGCGTGCTTGCGGTGTTGTCGGGGACAGTAAAAAGATCGCATCGATTTCCTGTTGTTCCAGGCATTGCACCCATTCAGCGGATTCTTCAGGCGGATAATCGACGATCAAAACACCATCGACACCGCAATCTTTCGCTTTGGCGGCAAAAGCTGCATAGCCCAAAGCTTCAACCGGATTGGCATACCCCATTAAAACCACCGGTGTCGTGCTATCCGTTTTTCTGAATTCGCTTACCATATGCAAAACATCATGCAGACTGACGTGATGCTTTAACGCACGCTCGGACGATCTTTGAATAGTCGGCCCATCCGCCATAGGGTCGGAAAAAGGCACACCCAGTTCGATGATATCGGCGCCGGATTGAACCAGCTGATGCATCAATAGAACGGTTATTTCCGGGTTAGGATCACCGGCGGTAATAAATGGAATTAATGCTTTCCGGTTTTGACTTTTTAGTGCAGCGAATTTTGTGGCAATACGATTTATTTTTTTAGCGTCATCCTGATCGCTGAAAATATTCAGTAAACTCTTTATAAAGCTCATGTGCTCATCCGCTCTCAATTCTTCTCAGAAAACTGCAAAATACCGCTATTCACTCATTACAGCGTTAAACCGGACATTTGCGCAACCGTTACCATATCCTTGTCACCTCGCCCGGACAAATTCACCAGCAACAGTTTGTCTTTGGGTAAAGTAGGCGCATATTTGGCAGCGTAAGCCAGCGCATGGCTTGACTCCAGCGCCGGCATGATACCTTCATAGCGGCACAGCGTATGAAATGCTTCCAATGCTTCATCGTCGGTGATCGCGACATATTCAGCACGGCCGCAATCTTTAAGCCAGGCATGCTCCGGTCCCACACCGGGATAATCAAGACCGGCTGAAATCGAATGGGTTTCAATGATCTGACCATTGTCATCTTGGATCAGATAAGTGCGGTTACCATGCAACACGCCCGGTTTACCCGTTGATAACGTTGCCGCATGCTGATGTGTATCAATACCTTTTCCCGCTGCCTCCACGCCGATCAAGCGCACATGGGTATCGTCAATATACGGATAAAATAAGCCGATCGCATTCGATCCACCGCCGACACAAGCGATCAGTGCATCCGGTTGACGGTTGAAATCCTCTTGCATTTGTACCTTGGCTTCATTCCCGATGACCGCCTGAAAATCTCTCACCATCATCGGATAGGGATGCGGTCCTGCTACGGTACCGATGATGTAAAAAGTATCCTCAACGTTGGTGACCCAGTCGCGCATCGCTTCATTCAAGGCGTCTTTTAAGGTCCGTGATCCGGATTCGACCGGCACTACGGTGGCGCCGAGCAATTTCATGCGATAAACATTGGTGGCTTGCCGTTTCACATCTTCGGAACCCATGTAAACCACGCATTCCATACCGTAACGCGCCGCTACCGTCGCACTGGCCACGCCATGCTGGCCCGCACCGGTTTCTGCAATGACCCGCTTTTTACCCATACGCCGTGCGAGCAAAGCTTGGCCTATGGTGTTGTTGATTTTGTGCGCGCCGGTATGGTTTAAATCTTCGCGCTTTAACAGTATCTGCGCGCCCCCTAAATGCTCCGACCATCTTTTGGCGTGATAAATAGGACTGGGACGCCCGACATAATGTTTTAATTCGTAGGCAAATTCTGCTTTGAATTCGGGATCATCGCGATAAAATTCATATTGCTTGCGCAAATCTTCCAGAGCTGAAATTAACGTTTCAGCGACAAATATGCCGCCATAGGGACCAAAATGGCCTTCTTTATTCGGCAGATCATAAGCACTCACAATTGTTTAACTCCTTGCATGAAAGCAATAATTTTTTTCTCATCCTTAATTCCTTTTGAGGCTTCCACACCACTTGAAACATCAACCGCCCAAGGCTGGGTTTGTTTGATCGCTCTTGCCACATTGTCGGGATTCAAACCACCGGAAAGAATGAGCGGTAGAGACAATTGCTGCGGAATGAGTTGCCAATCAAACGCATGTCCAGTACCTCCGGGCATGTCCGCAGCATAAGTATCGAGTAATAACCCTTTTGCCGCCCCGTAACGTTGGGCATATTGTAGCAAATCTGTGTCCGGTTTGACTCGAATCGCTTTAATATAAGGCTGGGGAAATTGATTGCAGAATTCCGGCGATTCATCACCATGAAATTGCAGCAGATTGAGTTTGGCAATACGCGCGGTTTCTTCGACCCAAGCCGCATCCGGGTCGACATAGACACCGACCGTGCAGATGAAAGGAGGAATCACTTCGGCAATCCGGCGCGCGGATTCCGGATCAATATAGCGCGCGCTGTGTGGCCAGAAAACAAAACCGATGGCATCAACACCGTTCTGAATCGCTGCAATTGCGTCTTCACTGCGGGTAATTCCGCATACTTTTACGCGCACTGACATGGCAATCTATATCGTCTTTCTTGTGTGTAACTTAGGGAAGCGCTGATTAATTAATTGCACGAGTGAATTGCTTCGTTGCGCGGTACTCACTCCCTCGCCTATCAGATTGATAGGTTCCGGTTGTTGCGTTCCGTACGCCTCGCACTTCATCTCGTTCGTTGAATTAATCAGCACTTCCTTAGGT
>CP091134.1:2275679-2279639 GCA_021582535.1 Nitrosomonas sp. | reverse complement strand
CCTATCACTTCCTCGACGATTGGGAAGTATATATCTAATGAAATCAGATCAGTGACCGGACCCAAAGGAAACCTGGTTAATGAGGTTTTCCAGAACGTAAAAATAAAAGGCAGTGCAGGGCAAGGCGGTTCGCAAGCCCCGCTGTTGATTAAAAGACCCTTTACGATCGGGGATGTTAAGGATTTGTATATAACCTACTGGTTCAAATATCCGGCAGATTTTCCCACCAAACTGGATTCCACAATATCTGCCGGGAACTGGCGCACGCAGTTTGAATTTAAGACGGGTGGATATGGGAATATAGGAGGATCTGGTGATTATAGGATAATCGTGTTTGTCATGAAAGGATCTGATGGCCAACTCTACTGGCAAACAAAGGGTGACAATGTTGCTGGTGCATTCGCCACCAGAGTTGATTACTGGTATCAAGATAATCATACTGTTGAGGTCCCTATTGATAAGTGGTTTAAATTTGAGGTTTACTGGCACCGGTCAAGTGGTAGTGACGGGCGTTTCTGGGCAGCGGTAGATGGTGAAGTGATTGCTGATTATCATGGTCCGAATATGGGAGACTACAATCTTCCGATAAACCGGATTATGGTGAATAACCCTTATAGCGGAGGCTATTCAACAGTTGAATCACATTCAACAGGGCTGGAGATATGGGATGGCTTTCCGTGTGGCGATGGGATATTCTGTGATTATAAAGATTAAATTCAGGTTTACAGTTAGGGAAATTCGGAGATAATGAATGCAACGGATTTGTATGCCTAGTCGTTCGCAATATCAGCAAGCACTTGGTCTTGTGCAGTAAAATTCTTTCTTTTGATGAGCATAACGACCAGGAATGTTAAAATAGCGTCCTATTTCTGGTCGAAATGGTGATTAAGAATGCTAAGACGTGGCAATACGATCCATCGATTTGTTTGGAACAGATTTATGCTGATGCAACTGGATGTCAATTATCCATTGTTGAAGCTTGCAGGTGCGATATCGTGGCAAGAATTTGACGAAGCATTTTCGATTCACTAGGTGTTTAGTCCCCCGGTATGCTGGTGTAATATACGAACAGCTACGGAAGGAAGAATGATGGGACAATTCTGCATGGAAGCGCCCGCACATCAAAGTACGCTTACACAAAAGCTGCATGAGCGTTCCACAAAGATGATCGCGTCTGCGGTGAGTATGGCATCGAACACAGACTTACAAAACCAAAACATCCCTGGACGAACGGACAGGTCGAGCGCATGAATAGAACAATCAAAGAAGCGACTGTGAAACGCTTTACTATGATTCATATGACCAGTTGAAGGCTCATCTACATACTTTTGTGATGGCTTATAACTTCGCCAGACGATTAAAAACCCTCAAGGGCCTCACGCCTTATGAATACATTTGCAAAATAGGGACAAAAGAGCCTGAACGATTTAACGTCGACCCATTCCAGCATACCGTGGGACTAAACACCTAATCTACTACAGCCCCTAAAAGATTTAGGGGATGCACTGCGCTTTGACTGAAACACAAGAAATAAAAATCAGAGGCGCAAAACCGGAGGGCAAATCCCTCTTTTTTCTTAACCTAACTGGTACACTGTTGGCGCGCTATTGGGTACCTTTTTACTCCGTCATTGACAACATTGCAAATAGTAATCATTATCATTATAATTATTATTACCAAATAATAATTTGTATAGATTGGTGTAAGTTAATTTTAGAAAGGAGTTTCCCATAATGTTTTTATTAAAAAGACTCATGTCTTCGATGTATAAATCTCTGGTTGTGAGATTTATTTTTATTGTGTGTTGTATGAGTAACGCGAGCTTGTCAATCGCAGCTCTTGCTGATGTCAGTGCAATTCAGGCCGCTGTTACAGCTTATCAAACGATAGGAACGCTGCGAAGACAAACACCAATTAATGGAGATGCTATTGCAAGTGCTTATGCAGGTGCGTTGCAAACGCTAACGCAGGAAGTCGATACAGCTAATACCCTAAAGCTGGATAGCGATGTCTTGGCTGCAATTGACGAGATCAAGGACGATAATGAGCCTGCATTGGCAGCCCAGGTAGTCGACAAGACTCTGCAGCGCGTGTTTTATCAGATTGTTTTTAACCGCATGTCGTCTATGCGTAGTCAATTTCCGACGTTAACAACTGCGGAATTGGTTCCGATGCTGGATCAGATGGTAGCAGCCTATCAACCGCTCTCTGCAAATGTTGCGAGAGCCAACCAGGTACTCAGTGCGGACAGATTGTCGATTGTGGAAGGTAACAATCCGGCGGCAGATGTCTCGTTTAACGAGTCGGTTGCACGAATTAGAGCGGCGTTGAATAAAAGCAATCCGGCAGAAGATGCTGGTGTTCTCGCGGTGGAGCGTTATGTTACAAGAATATCATCGCTTACCCGGGCATATTACAATGCTGTTTTGCGCGAAGTGGCGGGCGCTATTGAAAGTAGAAATTCAGACCTAGAAGAGTTGCGCAAGGAACTCAAAGAAGGGGAAATTTTTTACCGCATTATCGAATCTAATGTTTCGCGCGATAATCCGGTAGGTAATTTGTCCATTAAAGCCCGGTTGACAGGCGATGGTTCGGATCTTGTCGTGGACGAGATCGTGAGCGATTTAAACAAAGGAATGCTTGGTCGAGCAAGAGGTGAGATGGCTAACATTGCAACAGCTGCCGACCGAGAAGGAAAAATGGCGGAAGCATCAGGTACAAAGGAATTTGCCGAGATCTTCATGCCTGATCTTGAGTTACGATTGGGTGCGACAGTGCGTGGCAATCTGTTAACGGCATTGAATAATCTGAATAGTGCAGTTAAAGCAGAGGATGCTGCTAAATCTGCAGAAGCACAAGCTGTTATAAAAACGATTTTTGACAACTACGAGAAAGAGCTCAATTTGGCTTCATACAGCGCTACAAGTGATACAGCGCTGGTTGACAATGCTGTCGCTGGTTATAAGGCGATTGCGAGTGCGGTTGCGAAAGATCCCATAGATGCGAATGCTATCGTTGCTGCATATGGAGCAGAATTGCAGGAAGTAACTCAGTTCATTGGTCAAAAGTACGGATTGACAAGTGATCATGATATTCTGGCAGCTATTGAATCCATTAAAAATGGAAATCAGGTGGCGTTGTCTGCACAAACGGTTAATAGATTGCTGCAGCAAATCTTTGCAATTGGCGTTTATGACCGGACGACATTGGTGCTTGATAATTTCGACGGTATGACAACGAGTCAGTTGGCGTTGGAGTGGGATAGAGCACACTCAGCCTATCAAGCACTTATCAGTGTTACAAGCGGAACTTACAAAGTACTGTCAGCCGATAAACTAACGATCAAGGATGGCACTAACCCGGATCTGGATGATCAGGTCACGCTGGCACTTATGAATGGCAGGGATGCTTTAAATAAAGCCAATGCGGATGATCGGAACCATGTTGCGATAGCACGGGAAAACGTTATTGTTCCGCTGGTTGGTGGTTTTCTGAAAGGAACGCTGGGTGAAGTTGGAACATTAATAAACAATAGAACTGCCGAAGCTGATAAAGCTAGAGTGGATCAAAAAGAAGCTGAGCTTCTCTATAAAACTGTTGAAGTCTTTATCGCTCAGGATAACCCGGTTGGCAATGACGAAATCAAAACGCAATTAACGGGTGATTTGGCTAATGTGATTGCTAATGACATCGTTATCGAAATCAATAAAGGCGCTATTGGTCAGGCAAGAAGATATATTAGCCAAGCTGAGTCAACGCTTACTAGTGATAAGAATCTGGCTGCCGTCGCTGCAGTGAGCGTAAATCTGTATGTGAATATCATCCTACCTGACTTGGAATTGCGTGTAGGTTCATTGCAACGCGCGGAAATGCAAAATGCATTGCAAGATCTTAATGAAGCAATTAGGGCAGGAAACTCATCCAAAGCGACTGTTGCAGGTTCAACAATTACCGAAATCA
>CP091134.1:2269695-2275579 GCA_021582535.1 Nitrosomonas sp. | reverse complement strand
TTCATGGCGCGGCAGTCGAGCCATAGCAGGTAGGTGCCTTCGGCTGGGATCGCTTTGATTTCCGGTAAGTGTTCAGCGAGATACGATTCGATCGCGTCGCGCGTTTCGCACAGATAGATTTTTAGTGCTTCCAGCCAGGCTTCGCCGTCGCGGTAGGCGGCTTCAAAGGCGGTAACGCTGAATGGATTGGAGGCGCTGACGTGCAGGCTGCTGAATACTTGATTGATCGCGTTGCGTATGGTTTTGTCGGGAACGATCAGCGCTGACAGGTTCAAGCCGGGGATGTTGAAGGTTTTGCTCGGTGCGACGGAGGTGATGACGGAATGCCGATCGGTTGCCTGCGCACCGAGGACGTGGTGTTGCTGGCCGGGGTAGGTCAGATCGTGATGGATTTCGTCGGAAAAAACCACCAGCTTGTGCGTTGTGGCGAGTTGCAGTAATTGCTCCAGTTCTTCCGGTTGCCACACGCGCCCGACCGGGTTGTGCGGCGAGCACAGTAGCAGGAATTTGGCTTGCTGGGCGCATTGTTCTAAGTGATCGAAGTCGATGGTGTAGCGGCTGTTGTCCAACCGCAGCGGGTTTTGCATCAGCTTGCGGCCGGTTTGTGTGGCGGCGGAGAAAAACGGGAAATACACCGGTGGTTGAACGATGATGGCTTCGCCCGGTTGCGTCAGCGCCATCACGGCGGCGTTGATCGACGGCACCACGCCCGGGCACATGACGATCCAGTCGCGTTGCACGATCCAGTTGTGCCGCCGTTGTAGCCAATCGATCAGCGCCTCGTAAAGGCTATCGGGAAACAGCGTGTAACCGTATATCGGATGTTGTGCGCGCTCGGTCAGTGCGCGTGTGACGGCGGGCGGGGCGGCGAAGTCCATGTCCGCCACCCACGCGGGGATGACGTCGGCTTTGCCGAACACCGCCAGGCGGCTGTCGTATTTGACGCTGTGCGTGCCTGTGCGATCGATTTTCCGGTCGAAATCGAACGCGTCGCTCAAGCGATCCGCTCCCAGATGGTGACTTCCGCCAGCGTGTGCTGGAATTTGCGTTTGGTTTCGCGGATCACGAACGGCACCGCCTGCGGGCCTTGAATCAGGCGGAAGTGCTGGCCGAGCATTTCTTTCAGGCCGTCGAGCGTGGTGAAATTCTCGCCATCGCGTTTAAAACCGCCGATCCATGCTTCTTTCTTGGTGTGTTCGGTGAGCCAGGTGTACGGCGACGTGATCATCAACAGTCCACCCGGATTGATGCGCGTGTGGATGCTATTGAGTAATTTGGCCGGATCGTACAGGCGGTCGATCAGATTGGCGGCGAGGATCAGGTCGTAGCCGGTGAAAATCGGTTTCAGATTACAGGCATCGCCCTGGAAAAACTCGACCTTATTCTTGACGTGATCCAACCCCAGATTGCTCAGCGTGCGTTCCTTGTACGACACCAGCTCGCCTTCGTCGGCCAGGGTGTAACGCAGTATGCCTTGCTGTGCGAGTTGCACACCTTGGCCGATGAAACGCGCGGAAAAATCGACACCGGTGACGTGATCGAACACTTTCGCCAGCTCGAAGGTCGAGCGGCCGGACGCGCAGCCCAAATCCAGTGCGGTGCGCTTAGGGCGGTTGCCCATCGCAGCGATGGCGATTTCCGCCAATGCTTTGGAGAAATTCGGCACGTCGAAATAGCTGTCGCCGTAGTGAAATTCGGCGTATTCGGACAGCAGTTTGTCGGTTTCGTAATTGGAACTGGGCAAGGTGGCCGGGGCGTTTGATACCACGTAGCGGAAACCGGCGTGCTGGAAGAAATGGCGGCGGAAGGCATAGCGCGAGCTGCGTATCGATTCGTTGCCGCAAGCGATCCACGAACCGCCTTTGATCAGATTGTGCTGATTATCGAATGTTGGCGTGGTGAAATCGTCATACAGCGGATGCACATCGAAACCTTCAAACGGGTACGTCGGCGTTTCGGTCCATTGCCAGACATTTCCAACGATGTCGAAAAACTCGCCTTGTGGAAATTCCGTGACCGGACAGCTCGAGGCGTAATAATCCAAGTGTAGATTGCCAGCGGCCTTGCGGTCATCCGGTACTTCTGTCAGACCGGCAACATCGTACAAGCGGTACCATTCGTCCTCGGTCGGCAGCCGTACCGGTTGTTTTGTTGCGGCGGTTTTCCAATTACAGAACGCTTTCGCTTCATGATAATTGACTTCGACCGGCCAATCCCACGGCATCGGCACTTCCTCGGTCATCAGCCGCAAACACCAGTCAGTACCTTTCTTGATCCAGAACGTGGGATGTTCGGCTTGCGTGAATTTTTGCCAGGAGCGGCCTTCCTCCTGCCAATAACTTTCCGTGCGATAGCCATTGGCTTCGACAAAAGCCAAAAATTCCCGGTTGCTGACTAAATATTTGCTTGCCTGAAAAGCGGCGATATCGGCGGTGTGAAGGCCGTATTCGTTATCCCAGCCGTAGTGCTGATGATTGGTTTTGGTTTTATGCAGCGTGACCGCTCCGGCGGTAACATCGACTAATGTATTTTGTGGCGCGGTGCCGGATTTGCGGCAGGGTTGCCAGTCCGGGTGCGGTTGCACGAAATGCAGGGCATGCTGGCGGATCAGAACTGACGATGTTTCCAGATGGATGCGCTCATGTTCGATCCCCATCACAATCGGCCACCAAGAGCTTTCCCACGTGATCGGCAGCACCAGCGGCATCGTCGTGATCAGTTGGTCGACCATGGCGCGCATGGTTTTACGGTAAGCGAATACTTCGCCGACGCTGGGCCAGTCATAGTGCGTGCTGTCGAGATCGTCCCAGCTCATTTCATCGACGCCGACGGCGAAAATCGATTCCAGCCGGGGATTGATGCGCTCGCCGATCAATCCGGCAAGAATCAATTTATTGACGAAAAAAGTAGCCGTATGTCCCAGATAAAAAATCAGCGGGTGACGCAGTGAAATCGGTTTTTTATAGTAGGCTTCGTCATTGCGCAGCGTTTCAAAAAGCTGCTCGTAACGATCCAGCGTGGTGTGAAAATAAGCGCGAATTTCCGCCCGTTTTGCGGTGATATCGTCGCCGTCCAGCAGAGGTGTTCTTTGGAATAAAGTCTGTTGCATAGGATAATGTTTAGTAGTTTACTCAGTTATTAGCCGGTATTATAACGCCTCGCGATTTTCAAGCCATACTTTAACCGGGATAAATGTCATTAGGCGTTGATATTGCGTGTAAAAGATTACAAGAAATTTACAAAAACGACTTGTTTTACGGGCTGAGTGCCGGACAATTTTTCGTTCCGGGCGGTTAATTGCTGGTCGATGGGGCGTGTGTGCCGCTCATCACGCGCTGCATATCGTTCTTGCATGCCGGTGATTCCTCAGTGGATTGAGTCCGCATGGAGGGTGCAGCTATAGCCGGTACAGCGGATTTACAGTGTAACAGCCGACAAATATTCCGGGATAGTTGCCGTCCAATGGAGTTTTTCCTGAATGGCAGCGGCTAAGGCGGTGGAGTTGCTGAGTTCGCCGTGTACTACAAAAATCTTTTCCGGCGCTTTTTCAAAGTGGCCCAGCCAATTGAGCAGATCGGCCTGATCGGCGTGGGCTGAGAGTCCGCCGATGGTATAAATGGCGGCTCTGACGTGAATCTCCTGGCCAAAAATCTTGACTTGTTTTGCGCCGTCGACAAGCCGCCGGCCCAATGTTCTTTCCGCCTGGAATCCGGTGATCAGAATGCTGCATTCGGCGCGGTCAAGGTTGTATTTCAGGTGATGCTTGATACGGCCGGCGTCGCACATGCCGCTGGCTGAAATGATGATAATGCCGTGTTTGATATGATTGAGCTGCATGGATTCTTCGATATCCTGCACAAAATGAATGCGCGGTTTTTGCACATTCTGATTCATCCAGTGCAGCGCATCTGAAGCTTCCGGGTCGAGCAGTGCCAGATGTTTCAGCGTGATTTCGGTTGCCGCTCGCGCCATCGGCGAATCGACATAAATCGCCATTTCACCCAGTTTGCCCTGGCGGTACAAATCGATGAGCAAAAACAACAAATCCTGCGTGCGTCCGACGGTAAAAGCCGGGATGATGACGTTGCCGCCTTTGTGCACGAGCGTGTTGTCAATGGCATAGACAAGCTCGTCGATGGTATCCGGCATGCTGCGGTGCAGGCGGTTACCGTAAGTCGATTCGATCAGCAGAATGTCGGTCTGGCGGATGAAAGCGGGATCGCGCACAATCGGATGGCCGGGTTTCCCCAGATCGCCGGAGAACACAATTTTTTTGTCCCCGGACTGTTTCTTGACCCACAATTCGATGATGGCGGAGCCGAGAATATGACCGGCCTCGCGGAAACAGCAGCGTATCGACGGATGCGGGTTGAGTTCGCTATTGTAATCGACACGCTGCAATTGCTTTAACAGCGCTTCCGCCTGTGTCACGGTGTAAAGCGGTGCAAGATCCTGAGCGGATTGACCGCGGCGGCGCGATTGATTGCGCCATTCGATTTCCTTCTCTTGAATGTAAGCGCTATCCTTCAACATCACCTGCAATAAATCCGCCGTTGCCGCCGTGCAATAAACCGGACCGCGAAACCCCCATGCGCTTAACCGCGGCAACAAACCGGAATGATCGATATGCGCATGCGTCAGCAAGACAAAATCGATGGTTTTGGGATCGTATTTAAATGCCGTGCGGTTTTTTTTGTCGGCTTCGCGTCCGCCCTGAAACATGCCGCAATCGACCAAAAAACGGACCGATCCGGTTTCGATCAGATAACTGGAACCGGTTACTTCACCCGCTGCACCTAAAAAAGTCAGTTTCATCGCATTCACTCGCTGTTATGAAGTTAGAGCGTGTTCAGCACGTGCAATGTGCCGTCGACCAGTAAATCCATTTCCTGCTCACTAATGATGTAGGGCGGCATGAAATAAACGGTTTTTCCCAATGGGCGCAACACTAATTGTTGCTTCAATCCGGCTTGAAAGCATTGCGCGGCAAAATCGGCATCGTCCGTTTCAACCTCGAAAGCCCAGATCATGCCGCAATTGCGGAAATTCCGGACTTTGGGATGAGCCGCTAACGGTGCTGCGATGCGATTCAGGTACGCGGTCTTGCGTGTGTTGGTTGTAATAACCCGGTCTTGCTCAAGAATATCCAGAGACGCTAAAGCCGCGCGGCACGCCAGCGCATTGCCGCTGTGCGAATGCGAATGTAAAAAAGCGCGCGCGGTTTTATCATCGTAAAAAGCTTGAAAAACCGCATCGGTCGTCATTACGACGGAAAGCGGCAAGTAACCGCCGCTCAAGCCTTTCGACAAGCATAAGAAATCCGGTGCGATACCGGCTTGGTTGCAGGCAAATAGCGTTCCGGTGCGGCCAAAACCGACCGCGATTTCATCGGCGATCAGGTGCACTTGATAGCGATCGCAAATTTCCCGGGCGCGTTGCAGATAAACGGGGTGATACATGCCCATGCCGGCCGCGCCTTGAACCAGCGGTTCAAGAATCAGCGCGGCGGTTTGCGCATGATGTTCCGCCAGATAGCGTTCCAATGCCGCAGCGGCGCGGAGCGCATAACTTTCGGCGGATTCGCCCGCTTCCGCGTAGCGCCAATCCGGTGTGGGGAGATGAGTGCAGAGTCTGAGCAGTGGCGCATAGGTTTCGCGGAAAATAGCCACATCGGTGACCGATAACGCGCCGAGCGTTTCGCCATGGTAATCATTCTGCAGACTGATAAAACCATTCTTTTGCGGCTGCCCGCACAACAACCAGTAGTGGAAGCTCATTTTTAACGCGATCTCAATCGCCGACGCGCCGTCGCTGGCATAAAAGCAATGCCCGAGCGAACCGGGGGCGATGCGTTTGAGCCGCTCCGATAGTGTGACAACCGGTT
>CP091134.1:2265883-2269595 GCA_021582535.1 Nitrosomonas sp. | reverse complement strand
CCGATGCGGCGGTATGTCGATCTGCTCAATCAACGGCAACTCATCGCCATGCTGCGCAACGAAGCGCCTCTCTACCACAAGGACAGCAACAGTCTTTTAATCGCCATGCGCGACTTTGAGACAGCTTACGGAATTTATGGCGAATTCCAGCGCGCCATGGAACGTTACTGGTGCCTGCGCTGGTTATTGCAGGAAAAAATTCAAACCGCCAATGCTCAGGTTATCAAAGAAAATTTGGTAAAACTGGATCATATTCCATTCATCGCGCGCGTTCCTTCGTTGCCTGAAATGGCGCCTGGCGCTTATGTCAAACTCAAATTATCCGGGATCGATTTGCTGGAACGCACCTTGCATGCGGAATTTTTGCAAAAACTGGATGCATAAAGACCTATCTTCCATAAATCTGCATGATTCATGTGACAAGCCCATTGTTGTTGCCTAAAATAATGCCATCATCTGTAGTGTATAGACTTAACTTCAAGGTTTAACCCTTAGGCTGTGACCACTCAAACTCTCGCAACTTCACCTTTAGCGCTGGCTGGTTATCAGTACTTACAGAGCCATCGTCTAGTTGCCGCGATGATTGCTTCTCTGCTGTTACATGCCATCGTATTCTTTGGTGTGACTTTCCAGTTTCCTCAACCGAAATCCGACAAAATTGCTTCATCCTTGGAAGTCGTGCTGGTTAACAACAAAACACAGACAAAACCGAAAGAATCGCAATTATTGGCGCAAGATAATCTGGATGGCGGAGGCAACACGGAAGAGGATCGCCGGGCAAAAACGCCATTCCCGGTACTACCAAGAAACAAACCGGTTATCGCTGAGAGCGTTGCGCAGCAAAAAGTTAAACAACTGGAACAGGAAGCCAAAAAGCTGATGGCCGCTATCAGCGAAACGCCTCAGATCGAACTGCCCAAGGAACACAAAAACGAACTGGAAAGTAAATCAGCCGCAGTCGACTCGACCGATTTACTGCTGCGCAGCCTGGATATTGCCCGGCTGAGAGCACAGATCGATCAAGACCATGATAGTTATCAAAAACGCCCCAAACGCAAATTTGTCGGTGCGCGCACCAAAGAATACCGGTTTGCCCGCTACGTCGAAGATTGGCGCATCAAGGTCGAACGGATCGGTAACTTGAATTACCCGGAAGCCGCCAGAAAAGAAAAGCTTTATGGCAACCTGCAACTGACCGTCGGTATCCGCGCCGATGGCAGTCTGGAATCGATTGAAATCAACCGCTCATCGGGAGAAAAAATTCTCGACGAAGCGGCTGTCAATATCGTTAAACTCGCCGGGCAAAACGGATTCGCGCCCTTTCCGCCGGATATCAGCCAGGACACGGATATTTTGCACATCACTCGTACCTGGGTATTCGCCGCTTCCGATATGTTGCTGAGTCAATAATCAGAGATACCAGCCATGCTCGATTCTTATGCCGTAATCGGCAACCCTGTTTCACATAGCAAATCACCGTTGATCCATACCGCTTTTGCGCAACAAACGAATCAGGCCATGCAATACGTTGCCTTGCTGGCACCGCTGGATGGTTTCGAGGCAACCGTGCAAGACTTCCGTCAACGGGGCGGAAAGGGATTGAATGTCACCGTGCCTTTTAAGCTGGAAGCCTATCAACTGGCAACCCGTTTAACCGAGCGGGCAGGCATCGCACAGGCCGTCAATACGCTTAAATTTGAAAACGATGAAATTCTCGGCGATAACACCGACGGCATCGGGTTAGTCCGCGACATCGAATGCAATCTGGGAATTCCCCTCGCAGGAAAACGCATACTGCTTATGGGTGCGGGTGGTGCAGCGCAAGGGGTAATCCTGCCACTCCTGCAACAGCAACCCGCTTTGCTGGCAATCGCCAACCGCACCCCTGAAAAAGCAGCAGCACTATGGAGGCGATTCAACACCTATGGCAACATTGCCGCAGGCGATTTTATGTATTTCGCCGATGAGCATTTTGACATCATCATCAATGCCACTTCCGCCAGTCTGCACAATGCATTGCCTGAGTTACCCGCTAGTGTTTTCGCGCAAGCGGCGCTCGCCTACGACATGATGTACAGTCACGAACCCACACGGTTTCTCCAGTACGCCCAGCAAAATGGCGCACGTCGGATAGCTGACGGTATCGGTATGCTGGTCGAACAAGCAGCGGAATCTTTCTACATTTGGCGTGGCATCAGACCTCAGACGAAACCGGTGATTGCTCTGCTGAAATCACTGACCTGAATGTATTCAGCACCAGCGGATGCTTTTCCGATTAAAAGCAGTGTTGTTGCAATTCCATCAAACCACTTGAAGTCTGATCAAGTTGATTACATCCATGGTTCGACAAGCTCACCACGAACGTAATCAATATATTACCGTTCATCCTGAGCCTGTCGAAGGACTTATATCAGCGGCCCCTTAAATGATTTCACTATCCATCGGACAATTTGATGGTATTGGCATCGTAGGGAGGGTTATACTTTCCGGTCATCAAATTGCAAACTATTCAGCGTATAAGCACAGGCTGAATTTATTCCCAACGAGAAAACTGCTTCACTAGCTAGCGCAAACCTGTTATGACAGAAACGGATAAAGACAACGATCAGGACAATTCACCGACACCGCTGCAGCAGGTCACGTTTCTGTTACGCAAATACAAATTGGTCGAAGGGCTGGTGAATTTGCAGGATGCGCCGGATGAATCGCTGGCTGAATCCACGGTGCAGAAACAAAATCTGTCCGAGCTGCAAACTTTCCTGGATCAACTCCACCCCGCCGACATCGCGCTGATCCTCGAAGCGTTGCCGCTGGAAGACCGGCTGTTGATCTGGAGCATGGTCAAAACCGACCGGGACGGGGAAGTACTGCTGGAAACCTCCGACGCCGTCCGCGCCACGCTGATTACCGACATGCACAATCAGGAATTGGTCGCGGCCACCGAATACCTGGATGCCGACGAAATCGCCGACCTTGCCCCTGATTTGCCGCAGGAAGTCATGGACGACGTTTTCCGCTCGCTCCCCGTGGAAGAGCGCGAACAAGTGCGCGCCGCCATGTCGTACCCGGAGGATTCCGTCGGCGCCTTGATGGATTTCGATGTCATCACGATCCGCGAAGATGTCCGCATGGAGGTGGTGTTGCGCTATTTGCGCATGCTGGACGAAATGCCCGACCATACCGACCAGCTCTTCGTGGTCGACCGGAATGAAGTGTTGAAAGGCGTGCTGCTGATCAATCGCCTGCTGGTCAGCGATCCGGATACCCTGGTTGCCGATGTCATGACCAACGAAATAATCAAATTGCAACCGGACGATGTCGCCCAACAGGCGGCCAATGCGTTCGAGCGCTACGACCTGGTTTCCGCGTCCGTAGTGGATGAAAATGACAAACTGCTGGGTCGCGTCACGGTCAACACCGTGATCGATTTCATCCGCGACAAAGCCGAGAACGAAGCGTTGAATCTGGCCGGTTTGAGCGAAGAGGAGGATCTCTTTGCGCCGGTGTTAAAGAGCGTTAAAAACCGCTGGGTGTGGCTGGCCGTCAATCTGGTCACCGCGTTCATCGCCTCGCGCGTCATCGGCTTGTTTGAAGATTCGATCGAAAAACTGGTTGCGCTCGCCGCGCTGATGCCGATTATCGCCGGCATCGGCGGCAATTCGGGCAACCAGACCATCACCATGATCGTGCGCGCGCTGGCGCTCGATCAGAT
>CP091134.1:2261175-2265783 GCA_021582535.1 Nitrosomonas sp. | reverse complement strand
GTGATATCCCAGCTTGCTTAAGTATTCCGGCCAGAGTTCCGGTTTTTAATTCGTGGTGATTGGGTACAACACAACCGGCTGCACCTCTTCGCAATATGATATGGCTGCCGCGCTGGCGAACTACAGTGAAGCCCAAACGTTCCAATGCCCGGATTGCTTCCATTCCCGAAACAACGGGCAATTTAGGCATGTTCGGGAATTTGGAAGGTTGTTAGCAATGCACGGGATGTAATGGTCATCGGAAATTCTTCAAGATACAGCCCGGTTGCTTCAGCCAGATTGGCTAATGCTTCTTCAACGGTTTCGCCTTGCGTGGTCGTCCCGGTTTCCGGGTTAAAAGCGACATAACCGCCTTCCGGTGCCGGTGTCAATACTGCGGATAGTTCCATGATTTTATCCTCTTTCAGTTTTTTCCAGGATTATACCCTAGAGATTAAAAATCATATTTCGTTCAGCAATATGCGGAGGTTAGGATCAAGAAAATACGCGCGGGATCGGACATACTTGCCACACCTAACCGCAAAAAAACCGCCTCAACACTTGGATCATATACCCATGATCCTGCACACCGGCGCTTTCGCGGATGCTGTGCATCGCCCACATCGGGCAGCCGACATCGACGCTACGGATGCCGAGTTTTGCCGAGGCGATCGGGCCGATGGTGCTGCCGCACGGCAGGTCGCTGCGGTGTGAGTAGCGTTGATGGGGGACACCGGCTTCTTCGCACCATTGGATGAAATGTGCAATCGACACACTTTCCGAGCTGTAGCGGCGGTTGGCGTTGGATTTGATCACCGGACCCTTGTTGACGAAAACGCGATGGTCGGCGTCGTACGCCGAAGGGAAGTTGGGGTGATAGGCGTGCGCCATGTCGGCGCTGATCAGAAAGCTGTGCGCCAGCGCGCGCGCCGTGTCTTCGCGCTCGGATGAAGCCACGCTGCTGATGCGTTGCAACACATCGGACAAAAAGCTGCCACCCGCGCCGATATGGCTTTCGCTGCCGATTTCCTCGTGATCGAAAAACGCGCACACCACCGTGCTTTCCGCGTGATTCAGCACACTATCGTCCAGCAAGGCTTGCAGCGCGGCGTGACAGGAGGCCAGATTGTCGATCTGGCTGTCGGCGTAAAATTCCTCATTCGCGCCCCAGAACGCACCCTTTTGCGTATCGTATACCGTCAGATCCCACGACAGCAGTTGCTTGGCGCCGATACCCGTTGCTTGTTCCAGCAGTTGCAGAAAATAAGGTTTCGGTAACTGGTCGCGAGTCAATTGCGCGAACAGCAGCGGCAGTTCGTTTTGTTTATGCAGCTTCAAGCCGTCCTCGTTGACGCCGCGGTTCATGTGAATCGCCAGATTCGGCAAACGCAGCAACGGCCGGTCGAAGCGCACCCGTTTGTAAGCGAGATTTCCGTGCTCGTCGAGGTAACTGATGCGTCCGGCGAGGCTTAAGTCACGATCGGCAAAGGTCGCGAGAATCGGCCCGCCGTAAATTTCGACACCAAGCCGGGCAAGACCGTCGCTCACACTCGCGGCGTTCGGCCGGATGCGGAACCCGGGTGAATCGGTGTGCGCGCCAACAATTTTGAAGCCCGATTCGGCCGGGGCTTTATTTCCCGGCACGAACAGCACAATCGACGAATCGTCGCGCACGACGTAATACCGCCCGCCCGCTTGCAACTGCCATTTGGCGGTTTCGTCCAGACGGACAAATTGCGCCGCCTGAATCGCCGCTTCGACCGTAGCCACCGCATGCCAGGGGCTCGGGCTTTGGTCGATGAAATCCAGTAAATGCTGCACGTGTTGTTTGGCTGTCATGATTGGTATTTTTCTCAATGATTGATTCAGGGAAGCGGGTAACCGTTTCTGCTGCGGGAAAAATATACGGAAAGGCGCAGACTCCGTCAATGATGCTGCCGCGCAATCCGATCGATCAGATTTTCACAGCGCGCAAAACAGAAAAATAAAAGGTGATTCCCCGTTTCAGGCACATACATGACGGTACGGCATTGATGATAAAATCCCGGCAACTTCATTTAATCACACTGTCCAGCAAAGGAACCGCTGCGTGCGCCGCTTTCAAAATAAAATTTTCTTACCGCATTTCCAGTTTTTCTGTTGTTTGTTTCTTCTGTGCAATCCATCGGTCACCTCCGCGCTGATCGCGGATGCGAAAGAAATCGAACGGCAGCTCGCAAAACCCGCGTCGCTTTCGCTGAACAAAAACGGGCTTGCCGATTTGCAGCGCTTCTATGCCGCGCGCCATTCCCAGCCGGTATGGGTCACGCCAAACCCGGCATCGTCTTTACTCGACACGGCGTTAACGTTCATCGCCAACGCGGAAACCGAAGGGCTGGATAGCGAAGATTATCAACTGCAACATTTGCAGCAATTACAGCACCGCGCCGGACAATCCTCGTCCGCAGCGGTCGAGCTGGAAGTGCTGACAACGCATGCCGTGCTGATGCTGGCGCGGGATTTGGCGCGCGGGCATTTGACGGCAACCGCGGCGGACAAGGATTGGCACATTCCACAGCGCACTTTCGATGCCGTCGCGTTCTTGCAGGAAGCGCTCAAGAAAGATCGCTTGCAACAGGCGTTCGATGAGTTATCCCCGAAGAATCCCAGTTATCAGTCGCTCAAACAAACCTTGGCGCACTACCGCCAGCTTGCCGGTAATCACATCGAATGGGTTCATATTCCCAGCTCACCCTCGATACGGCCGGGCGACACCCACCCGCACATTCCCTTGATCCGTCAGCGCATGGTGCAAGCGTATGCGGCCGATGGCGTTGCCGAATATCGCATCGCTGCCAGCGGAAACCAGCACTACGATCACGAGCTGGTGGCGGCGGTGAAAGCTTTTCAAGCGCAGCACGGCTTGAACAGCGACGGCGTGATCGGCAAAAACACCCTTCGCGCCTTGAATCGGCCGCTGACCTGGAAAATCCGCCAGCTACGCATCAACATGGAGCGCTTGCGCTGGCTGCCAAGAAATTTGGGTGCGCGCTATTTACTGGTCAATACCGCCGGTTTCAAGCTTTCCGCGTTTGAAAACGACGCGCAAGTTCTGGATATGCGCATCATCGTCGGGCGCGACTACCGCAGCACACCGAGTTTCAACGGCGCGCTGTCGCACATGGTGATCAATCCCTATTGGAATGTACCGGTCAGCATTGCGGTCAAGGATCTGCTGCCGAAGCAGCAAAGCGACCCGATGTTCTTCACGCATGGCGGTTTCAAGATTTATCCCGGCAATAACCGCAACGGCGAACCCATCGACCCGGATACCATCGATTGGCATAGCCTCAAGCGAGGATTTCCTTATGTCCTGCGCCAGGATCCCGGCAAGCACAACGCGCTGGGCCGGCTCAAGTTCATGTTCGCCAATTCTTTCGATATCTATCTGCACGATACGCCGTCCAAATCGCTGTTCCAGCGCGATATCCGCACGTTCAGTTCCGGCTGCATCCGGCTGGAAAAGCCGCTGGAATTGGCGGCTTTCGCTTTGAACAAAGAAAGTTTATGGGAAAAATTCACGGAAAATATGGAAGGCGACAAAACCATCACCACGCATTTACCTAAACCGCTGCCGATTTACTTAGTGTATATTACGGCCTGGGCTAACGGGCCGGACAAATTGGTGCATTTTTACCCCGATATTTATGACCGGGATTCAAGCACTTTGCGGTATGCTCGCTGGTAGCAATTGATTATTCGCACACATTCGCAAGATTTTCAGGGAGAAAACAGCCGATGATACGAAGTTTATTCAATCAAGCAAACTCATCAGAATCAGAACAAGCACCGGAATTAAGCCGCCGCCGTTTTTTACGTGCAGGATTGGGCACCTGCGCCGCACTAGCACTACCCTTGGCGGCATCGACCGCGCATGCAGCGATCAGAAGACCGTTTGAAAAGAAGCTCAGTTTCCTTAATTTACATACCGGCGAACGCACACAAGCCGTGTTTTGGGCCAATGGCCGCTATATTCCGGAAGGCATGCGTGCGATCAACCACGTATTGCGCGATCATCGCACCGGCGACCGGCGTTCCATCGATCCCGACCTGTTCGATTTACTCCATTTACTGCAACACCGCTTAGGCACCCGGCAAGAATTCCACGTCATTTCGGCCTACCGCTCACCCGCCACCAACGCCAAACTGGCCGAACAAAGCGGCGGTGTTGCCAAGAACAGCATGCATACGCACGGCAAAGCCATCGATATCCGCCTGCCGGGCCGGAAACTCTCGGATATTCGCTCTGCTGCGATGTCGCTGCAAGCCGGTGGCGTCGGTTATTATCCTTCTTCCAACTTTGTTCACTTGGATACCGGCAATTTCCGCTACTGGTAACGGGTTGAATGATTTTTTCTAGCGGCTCGAGCCGCTGTGCCGGTCGGTCCACTTGTTCAGCGTCACCGCCAACAGATTCATATTGACGGGTTTGGCAAGAAAGTCATCCATACCTGCGGCAAAGCACCGCTGACGGTTATCCTCGAAGGCATTCGCAGTCAAGGCAACGATAGGCAGATGCGCTGTTCCGGTTTCCCGTTCCCATTGCCGGATTTTCTCCGCCGCCTGATACCCATTCATCACCGGCATTTC
>CP091134.1:2258108-2261075 GCA_021582535.1 Nitrosomonas sp. | reverse complement strand
TCGCCTGTTCGATCGCTGCCAGCGATGCGGGTGGGAATATGCGGCGTTGGGTCAATTGTCCGGTTAATAAATGGCGCAAAATACGAGCAAAATTCATCTACCATCTCCCCGATGCGCCACCACCGCCAAAACCGCCGCCCCCGCCACCAAAGCCACCACCGCCGAAACCGCCACGATCAAAGCCATCGTGCCGGTAACTGCGATCTGACCAGCCGCCGCGCCCGGTTCGATAAATTCCTCCGCCGCTATTCAAAAAGAGATTGACGAAAAACACCGCGATCGCAATCAGAATGGCAGCTGTCATCGACGCAAAAGATAACCACCCGATGAATCCCACGCCAATACCGGTGACCATTGCGCCGGCAAGGCGGCCAAGAAAAACTTGTAAAATTCTTCCCAGCACCATCGCTCCGATCAGGAGGGAGACAAAATTCTCAACCGGAGAATGCTCACCCGCAGCGCTATTACTGTTATGGGAGTTTTTAGGAAGCGGTAGCGGTTCACCTTGAATCAGATGGATGATGGCCTCGATTCCGGCCTCGATGCCATTGGCAAAATGCCCCAGTTTGAAATGCGGCGTCATGATATCCGCGATAATGCGTTTGGCCATCGCATCCGGCACCGCGCCTTCCAATCCATAGCCGACTTCGATGCGCAAAGCGCGATCGTTCTTGGCGATGAGCAATAAAATACCATCGTCTATGCCTTTACGCCCCAATTGCCATGCTTCCGCCACGCGCATGGAATACTGCTCAATGGTCTCAGGTTGTGTAGTCGGAATCATTAATACCGCAATCTGACTGCCTTTGGTTTTCTCAAATGCCAGCAATTTCTGCTCCAGATGCATGACTTCACTGGCGGAGAGGGTTGCGGTCAAATCGTTGACACGTGCTTTGAGCGGAGGAATGGCTGCATCGGCCATAGCGAGCGCAGCGCCAAACAGCGTGGTTATGAGCAACCATGCTGTTATTCCCGTCCGGATCATTCTGGTGAGTATCATAGTGACTTATTTTGCCGCCGGTGCGGGCGCACCAAAATCCACTTGGGGCGCCGCCGTTATTTCTTGCTCATTTTCCACAGTAAAACTGGGTTTGGTTTGAAAACCAAACATCATTGCCGTGAGATTGCCGGGGAAAGAGCGCACCACGATATTGTATTCCTGCACCGCCTTGATATAACGATTGCGTGCCACGGTAATACGATTCTCGGTACCTTCCAGTTGCGCCTGCAAATCGCGGAAATTCGCATCCGACTTTAATTCGGGATAGTTCTCAGTGACGACCAATAACCGAGAGAGTGCACTCGATAATTCACCTTGTGCGTTCTGGAATTTGGCGAAAGCTTCGGGATTATTGAGCAACTCCGGGCTGACCTGAATACCGCCGACTCTGGAGCGGGCCGTCGTGACGCCGAGCAGCACATCTTTTTCTTGTGCGGCAAATCCCTTAACCGTATTGACCAGATTAGGCACTAAATCAGCGCGACGCTTATATTGATTCAAAACTTCCGCCCAACTGGCTTTAATTTGTTCATCAGTGGTTTGCAGCGTATTGTAACTACAGCCGCTTAACAGAAGCGCATAGAGAATTACCGTGAGCGATAGAAAACCGCGCATATCCTGCTCCCATGAAATTAAAATTATCTTATAAATGGAGATGAATGTAGTAATTACAATCTTTATCGTTATTTACTTTCATCAAAACCGGAGAGTAACAATATCTTATTAATTCTATCGTTTAAATTCCGTAGATAAGTTTTTGTTTTGTAGGATATAGACGAAATACTATTCCAACCCGAAGGTAAAGATCAACTGAACAACGCAGTCAAAAAGCCGTATCGGCTCATTAAAGAAGCGTTTCCGCTGTATTACTCCGCCAATTATATCGATAGCTTCATCTTAAAATTATCATGCCTTGTTCAAAAAGCTGATAAATATCAAGAAAAATACATATTGGGAAATGTTGAAACTGCAATAGAGTAAGGTATAGAATGGAAAACGCGGGTGTGACACGGTAATATTCTCCCGGCCGTAACACGGCAGCAATGCCGGAGTGATATGTGGGGCGGGCTGGGGGGACCCACCATCCGCAAAGTATTTTTAAAGATTTAGACGGGTGAGCTGTGGAAATTTCGGAGTCCACAGAAACGTTTCATAGATTCGTTGATGGAGGGAGTCCGGCCTCCCGCCCGTTTTTCAATCAGATTTAATTCCAAGATTTCCAAACCCCAAAGGGCGGAAAGCCTTCCGCCTTATTTCAATTCATTCAGCTTGGCATTATGCCGTGGACAATATTCCATATTCACAAGTGCAAGCTGATATGCCCGTAAACGACAATAACGAAAATCAAGAGCTGTTAAGCCTGATCGGGGATGACGCTTTTACCCGGCTATGCACGGTTTTTGGCGGTACGCGCCTGCATGTTTCGAACAGCGACCGGTCACGTAAGCGGCTGAATATCATCGTAGGCGCAGAAAATACCGAGAAAATGATATTTCATTTCGATGGCGTGGCATTGACCTTACCCATGCTTTCAAGCCTTGAAATCAAAAAACGGCATCAGGCAATTATCGAAGGCGCCAAAAAAAGCATGAGCCATCGGGATATTGCCATGAAATACGACCTGACCGACCGGCAGGTAAGGCGAATTATTTCTGATTCATAAAATCACAGGAGCGGAAAATGAAATACAAAGTTACCCGGAATATTCACCACAACAATGAGAAATACACGGAAGGCGTGAAGTGGCCCCCAAAAAGTGTACAAGCAGTTAAGCTCTGACTATGCGGTTTGGTACATCATCAAAAAAGCGGTGGAAGAGGGCAGAGTGAAGTGGCCCCCAAAAACTGTACAAGCAGTTAAGCTCTGACATTGTGCTAGAAGGAGCAATGAGATGAGTAAGAAACGCAAGCAATATTCAAGTGAATTCAAGGCAAAAGTGGCGTTGGCTGCGATACGTGGAGAGGAAA
>CP091134.1:2250878-2258008 GCA_021582535.1 Nitrosomonas sp. | reverse complement strand
TAAGGCAAAACCTGACTCAGTGGTTTGATTGGTATAATCAGGAGCGTTTTCATCAGAATCTTGATAACCAAACACCGAATGAAGTTTATTGGCAATACACAACAATTCATCAGGCCGCCTGAGCTTGATTAACCCACCTTGTCAGAGCTTAACTTCGCTTTCAGGTTGTACAGCTTAATGGCGCCACTTCAGTCATCGACGACGGATCAATCGGCGCTTGGTGCTGAATGATGTTAGGTGTTATTCAGGACAGACCAGTTAGTCCTACGGATATCTATATTTACTATTTGGCCCTATGGAATTGTCTGGATTTTCTATTGTGGGTCTTGTTGTATAAGGTGAGGGAGTAACGGAATTATCTTGTTGCTTTTTATATCTATCCGGGGGATTTGTTGTTTCAGGCCGTCTGTCGACCTCTTCCGGAATGCGTCCGGATTCTGACATATCAATTGGTTTCTCGACATCCAAATCTAATGGCTGGTTTGATTGAGCAAAAGCCGCTGAACTCGTTATATAAACAGACCCAAAAATTAAAACCGCCAGTAAGCCATTAATAGGTATATGCATATGAAAACTCCGTTGTGAAGTTGCATTACTCATAATTTCATTTTTGACCGGAAGTCTGTTCAGATTACCACATCTCAAACAATAAAAACCCGCGCGGGGCGAGTTTGTAGTGCTATAGGAATTTTTCCAGAGCTTATAACCATTTCTACCTTTTGATTTTGGAATGTTAAACAATAGAAAAACTATGTAAGTGATATGTTGAACATTCAGCACGGTAGGATGCGCCGATACAAAGAGGCGCATCGATCTCATCGGTACCTACATTTCTTCATTTCTCCAACAACGGGCTCATCGGGTACTCCAGCGCTTCTTTCATTGCGACCAGCGACAACACCGCTTCACGGCCGTCGATGATGCGGTGATCGTACGATAGCGCCAGATAATTCATCGGGTGGATGACGATTTGGCCGTTTTCGACCACCGGGCGTTCCTTGGTGGCGTGGATACCGAGAATCGCGCTTTGCGGCGGATTGATGATCGGGGTCGATAGCATCGAACCGAATACGCCGCCATTGGTGATCGAGAAGGTACCGCCGCTGAGTTCTTCTATGGTCAGTTTGCCGTCCTGCGCGCGTTTGGCGAAATCGGCGATTTGTAATTCGATTTCCGCCAGCGACAGTCTGTCCGCGTCACGGATGACCGGCACGACCAGTCCGCGCGGGCTGCCGACGGCGATGCCGATGTCGTAGTAATCGTGGTAGACAATTTCGTTGCCCTCCACCGAGGCGTTGACGACCGGGTATTTCTTTAACGCGGCAATCACCGCCTTGACGAAGAACGACATGAAACCCAGCTTGACGCCGTGTTCCTTTTCAAATTCGGTTTTATAGCGCGTGCGCAGATCGATGATCGCTTGCATATTGACTTCATTGAACGTAGTCAGAATCGCTGCGGTCGATTGTGACTCCACCAAACGCTCCGCAATACGCTGGCGCAAGCGCGACATGGCCACCCGGCGTTCGGTACGCGCTCCTGTTGCCGGTTTACCCGTTGCCGTGGACTCAATCTCAACTTTCGCAACCGCGCCGGACTTGCTCGCCATATACGCTTGCACATCCTCTTTGGTAATTCGCCCGCCGAGACCGGTGCCCTTGATCGCCGACGTTTCCGTCGCTTTCAGATTATTTTCTTCCGCCAGTTTGCGTGCTGCCGGCATCAGCATCGGGATTGCGGTATCGACTGCTTCTACGCTCGCCTTCTCTGCGCTTACTGCAACAGGAGCTTGCACCTGTTTACTCGCAGCGGGAGCCGGTTTGACTTCACTTTCCGGTTGAACGGTTGCTTCGGTTTCAATCATCGCGATCACTTCGCCGCTGACGACGGTTGCGCCATCCTCTTTCAGCACTTTAGCCAATACACCGGCGCTGGGCGCGGGCAGTTCCAGCACGACTTTGTCGGTTTCGATGTCGATCAGGTTTTCCGACCGGTTGACGTATTCCCCGGCTTTCTTGTGCCAGGAGATTAACGTAGCTTCCGCTACGGATTCGGATAATGCGGGAACTTTGACTTCAATCAGCATGGCGCCCTCGTACTAAATTTTTTCTCGGAATGCTGCGACGATTAATTCATTCTGCGTAAATTTGTGTCTTGCCGTGTAACCGACCGCAGGAGAGGCCGAAGACGCGCGCAGCGCATAGCCCAGCACCTGATCCGGTTTCATATGGCGCAATAAATAGTGTTGAATGCGATGCCATGCGCCTTGATTGCCCGGCTCTTCCTGACACCAGACGACCTCTTTGGCGTTGCTGAAGCGATCGATCTCGGCTTGAAATTCCTCATGCGGGAACGGGTAAAGCTGTTCCAAGCGGATAATGGCCATATTTGAAATTTGCTGTTCTTTGCGGTATGCCATCAGCTCGTAATAAATTTTCCCGCTGCAAGCGATGATACGTTTTACTTGATTGGAATCCAGATTCTCAGTTTCGGAAATGACCGGATAAAAATGACCGTGCGCCAGTTCATCCAGGCTGGACACCGATTCTTTATGGCGCAGCATGCTTTTCGGACTCATGATGACCAGCGGCTTGCGGATCGGACGGATCATCTGCCGCCGTAGCACATGAAACATTTGCGCCGGGGTCGACGGCACGCACACCTGAATATTGTAATCCGCGCATAATTGCAAATAGCGCTCCAGCCGCGCGGAAGAATGTTCCGGCCCCTGCCCTTCGTAACCATGCGGCAACATCATCACCAAGCCGCACAAACGGCCCCATTTGGCCTCACCCGAGGCAATGAACTGATCGATCACCACCTGCGCGCCGTTGGCAAAATCGCCAAACTGCGCTTCCCAGATCACCAATTCCGCCGGTTGCGTGGTGGCGTAACCGTATTCAAAACCCAGTACCGCTTCTTCCGACAACATCGAGTCGATGACAACAAAATCCGGCTGCTCAGGATACAAATGGCGCAACGGCACATAAATCCGTTCGTTCTGATCAGCCGCGACTTGATCGTGCAGCACGGCGTGGCGGTGAAAAAAAGTACCGCGCCCGGAATCCTGCCCCGACAGTCTGACCGGATACCCTTCCTTCAACAAGGATGCGTACGCCAGATTCTCCGCCATGCCCCAATCGAGCGGCAATTCGCCATTCCCCATCGAGCGCCGGTCGGCAATGATTTTTTCCACCCGTGAATGCAATTTGAAACCTTCGGGAATATCCGTCAGCCGCAATGCAAGCTGTTTCAACGTTTGCAGCGCAACACCGGTTTTAACCTTCTTGTTCCATTTGCAGGGCTGAACAAAAGGCTCCCAATTGATGGCATACGGCGACTTGTAGTCATAGCAAACAGTCTTATTCGGATTGACACCTTCATCCATCGCTTCGCGATATGCTTGCACCAGCTGATCCGCGTCTTCCGGTTTGATCACGCCTTCGCCAATCAGCTTATCGGCATAGCATTTGCGGGTGCCGGGATGCTGATTGATGATCTGATACATACGCGGTTGCGTCACCATCGGCTCATCTTGCTCATTGTGACCAAGGCGGCGGAAGCACACCATATCGATCACCACATCCTTATGAAAGCGCATGCGGAAATCCAGCGCCAATTCGGCTACCATCAACACCGCTTCCGGATCGTCACCATTGACATGAAAAATCGGCGCTTCGATCATTTTGGCGACATCGGTGCAGTACAAGGTCGAACGGCTGTCGCGCGGATCGGATGTAGTAAAACCGATCTGGTTATTGATGATGATGTGCACCGTGCCGCCGGTGCCGTAACCGCGGGTTTGCGACAAATTCAGCGTTTCCATCACCACGCCTTGCCCGGCAAAGGCCGCATCACCGTGAATCAGCACCGGCAACACGCGATCGCCCAATTTGTCGTTCAGCAGGTGCTGGCGCGCGCGCACCGAACCTTCCACCACCGGATTGACAATCTCCAGGTGCGACGGATTGAACGCCAGCGCCAAGCGCACGATGCCATCCGTGGTTTTGATCGCGGACGAAAATCCCTGATGATATTTCACGTCGCCGGATGGTAACGCCTCCGGTTGCTTTCCTTCAAACTCACGAAACAGGTCGGCGGGCATTTTCCCCAGCGTATTGACCAGCACATTGAGCCGGGCGCGATGCGCCATGCCCATGATGATCTGCTGCACACCGGCTTTACCCGCTCTATGAATCAGATTATCCAGCAGCGGAATCAGGCTCTCGTTGCCTTCGCCGGAGAAGCGCTTTTGCCCGACATAGCGGGTGTGCAGATACTTCTCCAGCCCTTCCGCGGCATTGAGCCGTTCAAGGATATGGCGCTTATAATCCGCCGGATAATCCGGATTCGATCGCTGGCCTTCCAGCCGCGCCTGAATCCAGCGTTTCTGCTCTACCGAAGAGATATACATATATTCGGCACCGACCGAACCGCAGTAGGTTTCCCGCAGAATCTGCAATATCTCGCGCAACGTGGCATGTTCTGGGCCGACCAAAGAACCGGTGTTGAATACCTTATCCATATCGGCTTCGGTAAAACCGTAATGCGCCGGATTGAGTTCGGGCACGTCCGCTTGCTGTTTCAGTCCGAGCGGATCCAGCTTGGCCAGATTCAAACCCAGATAGCGGTGCATGTTGATCAGTTGCAGCACGGCGACTTGCTTACGATCGTCCGTATCCGCGGCCACCGCTTCGGGTAATACGGTTTGTGTTTCTCTACCGGAAGGTCTCGTGGTGGGAGCGGGAGCCGTCGCACCGCTTACCGGCGGTTGTGTTTGCCGCGTTGCGGCAGCTTCCGGCTGCTTCGCGAGCTGGTCAAAGTATTCACGCCAGGCGAGCGCGACCGAATTGGGATTATGCAGATACTCGTCATAAACCGCCTCGACAAACGCGGCATTCGCGCCGGACAAGAGCGTATCATCCAACAACGGCTTATTCATAAGGTCAGCAGCCTAAAATAAAGAACGGCTATTTTTTGATATACGAACTAGGCACATCGCGCATCGTCGTGCCCGTATAGAGCTGACGCGGACGCCCGATTTTATAATCCGGATCGGACACCATCTCACTCCATTGCGCCACCCAGCCAACGGTACGCGCCATCGCGAAAATCGCGGTAAACATGCTGGTCGGGATACCCAAGGCCCGTTGCACGATACCGGAATAAAAATCGACATTCGGATAGAGCTTGCGCGAAATGAAATAATCGTCTTCCAAGGCGATTTTTTCCAGCTGCAACGCCAGTTTGAACAAGCGGTCGTTGTGCAATCCCAGCTCATTCAACACTTCGTGGCAGGTTTCGCGCATCAGTTTCGCGCGCGGATCCATGTTCTTATAAACCCGGTGGCCGAATCCCATGAGCCGGTAATTATCCTCTTTGTTTTTAGCGCGCCGGATGAACTCATCGATACGCGACACATCGCCGATCTCCTCCAGCATATGCAGGCAGGCTTCGTTCGCGCCGCCATGCGCAGGCCCCCACAGGCAGGAAATACCGGCGGAAATGCAGGCAAACGGATTGGCGCCGCTGGAACCCGCCAGACGCACGGTCGAGGTGGATGCATTTTGCTCATGATCGGCGTGCAAAATCAGAATCCGGTCCAATGCGCGCACAATCACCGGATTGGCCTCGTATTTTTCCGTCGGCACGGAGAACATCATGTGCAGGAAATTTTCCGCGTAACTCAGGTTGTTTTGCGGGTAAACATACGGTTGCCCGATATTGTATTTGTACGCCATTGCGGTAATCGTCGGCAATTTGGCGATCAAGCGGAATGCCGATTGCTCGCGATGCGACGGATCGGAAATATTCAATGCGTCATGATAAAACGCCGACAACGCACCGACCACGCCGACCATCACCGCCATCGGATGGGCGTCACGGCGGAATCCGCTGTAAAACCGCACCAGTTGTTCGTGCAACATCGAATGGCTTTTGATCGCGCCATCAAAGGTTTTTTTCTGTTCCGGCGCCGGTAATTCGCCATGCAGCAACAAATAGCAAACATCGATGAAATCGCAATGCAGCGCCAATTGTTCGATCGGATAGCCGCGATACAGCAATATGCCCTTGTCGCCATCGATGAAGGTAATGGTGGAGCTATTGCTCGCGGTCGACAAAAAACCGGGATCATAAGTAAACAAACCACTCTGTGCGTGCAGCTTACGGATATCGATCACATCCGGACCCATAGTTCCGGATAAAACCGGCAGCTCGATTGGCGCGCTGCCGTTATTCAGATTCAGAGTCGCTGTGCCTTTTTGTGCCATATGACTTCTCCACTTGTTGCGTATGATTTAATGAGTATGCACTGTTATCAGGTTCCGGAGCTGCCAGAATACCACTGGAAACCTAACTCTTTTGTAGTAATTCCAAAACTGCCTGCAAGTCACTATCGCGGTTGATTTGTTTTGCTGCAATCAAATCCCACAGGTCATTATCCGGTAAGGACAGTAATCGTTCAAATTGTTCCAATCCTTGCTGATCCAATTGCGCGTAATGCTGATCCATAAAACGCTGCAAAATAATATCCAATTCGAGCAGGCCGCGCCGGCAGCGCCAGCGGGCACGTTCGAATTCCTTCATACCGTTCTTTTGACCATCATGTCCTTGATTTTGCCGATTGCCTCGGTAGGATTCAAGCCTTTAGGACAGGCATCGGCGCAATTCATGATGGAATGGCAGCGAAACAGCCGGTAAGGATCTTCCAGATTATCCAGCCGTTCAGCGGTCGCTTGATCGCGGCTATCCGCCAAGAACCGGTAAGCTTGGAGCAATCCGGCAGGACCGACAAATTTATCCGGATTCCACCAGAACGACGGACAGGCAGTGGTGCAGCACGCGCATAAAATGCACTCATAAACGCCGTCCAGCGCCGCTCTTTCTTCCGGCGACTGCAACCGCTCCGTCTCAGGCGGCGGATCGTTGTTGATCAAATAAGGTTTGATCGAATGGTACTGTTGAAAGAATTGCGTCATATCCACGATCAGATCGCGAATCACCGGCAATCCCGGCAACGGCCGTATTTCCACCGGCTCTTTCAGACTGCGGATCGGCGTAATGCACGCCAATCCATTGCGCCCGTTGATATTCATCGCATCCGAACCGCACACGCCTTCGCGGCAGGA
>CP091134.1:2249483-2250778 GCA_021582535.1 Nitrosomonas sp. | reverse complement strand
GCGTGACTTTGCCGATGCCGCGGGCGTGAGCCAGGATCATCGTGAGAGGATTTATACTGCGTTACGGCTGGAGCCGTTGTTTTGAAGTCTGGTCAGAATAAAACACGAAGCCAATCCGGTAGGGGGAATACAGCAGAATTCTCGATTGCGAGGTCGCGCAGCAAAAATTAGGTGGTTCTATTTTTGGCTCGCGACCTATCCCAATCAGCTATGATTGTTAAAGCTTATTTCTTGAGAAATAAGCTTTACTGGTGCGGCGAAGCGTAAGGCCCAGTAATAAAAAACCAACCAGTATCATTTCGACAGTTTTCGGTTCAGGTATCGTACTGGTCATTGAGATCATATCGAGTGAGCCACCGAGGCTATCGCTTTTTCCGGCGGCACTGAAAGTCAGCAGCGCCTCACCGTCAAAGTTAAATAGCGCCGAATAATTTTGCCAGTTATGATCGCTTCCTCCACCGACACCGGTCAAAACGGTGACCGGCGCCGAACCGTCCAATGTGAACGACAAATCGTTGGTGTCACTAGCGGTACCGGGGCGGGCCGAATACCAGAAGCTGAGTTGATACAACCCAGGCGCGCCAGTCAACAATTGGGAAATTGAACTGTTCGAGTTCGTGTCCAATTCGACAAAATTTGAACCATCAAAAGCGGATCCGGCGACATTGTTGCGCAGTTCGATATCCGGAGCGCCGCTCCATCCAACCAAAGTTGAATAAAGATTCCATGAGCCATTGTCTTGCAAATCGGCTTCAAAACTGCCATTAGTGACAAGATCGACGGCCGCCGAAGCGTATATCGGGGTTACCAGTAGGATACTCATTACAGATTTATAAAAATTTTTCATTACAATCGTCCTTCAAAATTGAAAAATAGACCGGAAACAACCTGTTGTTTACAACGATGCAATGAGGTAAAAGCTTTAGGAAAGCGCTGATATTCTGATTGAGAGGAGTTGTGTCCGAAACGGAGGGGTTTATATCAGCGCGAGTTATTGTTTGATGCGATGATGCTGTTCCCGGCCAGTTTCAAGTGCGCGAGGATGTACGTAAAAATTTTGGCAGAGGCAATCCGTACCAGCTGTTTACATACAAATATTGCCGGACCGGTGTTTTAATCATCAGCAACAGCAAGCCGATGGAATACAGGCACCAGACAGCTGCCCATTCGTTCATGTCATCAGTGGTCATATAGGCCAGCAGCGGTCCCGATATGAAATGGTACACCACCATTTTCCAGGAACCGTACAGCAGAGGCAGTACAAAAGCGGCATAGCCGTAAACATTTCCCATGAA
>CP091134.1:2246979-2249383 GCA_021582535.1 Nitrosomonas sp. | reverse complement strand
AACGAAAAAAACCGGAAATTCTCAAAGCTTCGCGCAAGCGCCGCATCGCGGCGGGTGCGGGTGTTACCGTGCAAGAAGTCAACCGCCTGCTAGCACAATTCGAGCAAGCCCAGAAAATGATGAAGATGATGAATAAAGGCGGGATCTCTAAAATGATGCGCGGGCTCAAGGGTATGATGCCGCGCATGCATTAGGGAAACGCTGATTAATTCGGCGAACGAGATGAAGTGCGAGGCGCACGGAACACAGCAACCAAAACCTATCAATCTGATAGGCGAGGCAGTGAGTACCGCGCAATGAAGCAATTCACTCGTACAGTCAATTAATCAGCGCTTCCTTAGCTTATCAATCGGCAACGGGCGCTCGTTCCAACCCGGTGACTTGGGCGCCCGCGGTTATCTTTCTGGCTGCAAACCATCCCTTATTCACTTCCAAGGCATATTTCGCCATTCCCGCTGCATCGTGCGACGTCAACGTCTCCGGCTGCATGTCGGCAATATTCAGAATGACACCGCGTACATCGATAAAAGCGACGCTCAACGGAATATAAGTATTTCTCATCCACATGCTGTAATAACCGCTGCTCGGAAAAACAAACAGCATACCGGTATTTTCTTCCAGCGATTCCCGGTACATCAATCCTTGCGAGCGCGATAGCTGGGTATGCGCCACTTCCGCGGCAATTTCATAACCGGATATTGTCAATGGAATAACGTTGACTTCAGAGCAATAAGCACTGACAGGCAGCAATCCCAACACAGCCAGTTGTATTGCAAACCAGCGCATCAATGCTTGCCGGTGCTGCCAAAACCGTCTTCACCGCGGTGACTTTGATCGAAACTGTCCACCCGGTTGAATTCAACCTGAATCACCGGGACGATCACAAGCTGCGCAATGCGCTCCAGCGGGTTCAGCTGGAATGATGCCTGTCCCCGGTTCCAGCACGAGACCAGAATCTGTCCTTGATAATCCGAATCAATCAGTCCGACCAGATTACCCAGGACAATGCCGTGTTTATGGCCGAGTCCTGAGCGCGGCAATACCAATGCGGCCAATCCGGTATCGGCCAGATGGATCGCAATGCCGGTTGGAATCAAGCAGGTTTCTCCGGGATTGATCGTCATCGGCTGCTCAATGCAAGCGCGCAAATCCAATCCGGCTGAACCCGGTGTGGCATAGGCCGGAAGCTGTTCATGCAAACGCGCATCCAGAATTTTAATATCGATTTTTTTCATTCTTTTCTATTAGGTGAGTTGTATAGCAGATGGATATGTTTGATCAAACGCCGTGCTTGCTCTATTTTAGATGCTCTGGGAAGAACGTGCTTGCCAGCGTCATCCAATAAAATCAATTCACTTTCATCGGAACCGATCGCATCCTGCGCCAAATTGGCCACTACTAGCGGCACATTCTTTTTGCGTCGCTTTATGGCCGCGTTTTTTTCAAGATTCTCCGTTTCCGCTGCGAAACCGACGCAAAAAGGCGGTTTCGGCAAATTTGCCACCGTTTCCAGTATATCCACAGTAGGAATCAATTCCAGCAGCAGCTTGCCAGCAGATTTCTTTATCTTTTGCTGACTGAGCTGAGCTGCGCGGTAATCCGCAACGGCAGCGACACTGATAAAAATATCGGCTTGCGCCATTTCCGCTTGCACTGCACGCAACATGTCCTCGGCGCCGACCACTGCGATGAATTGGTTGACGGCAGGCGGTGTCAAGCATACCGGTCCGGAAATAAGCGTAACGGTTGCACCAGCCTCGGCTGCCGCTTGTGCAATGGCGTAGCCCATTTTTCCGGAACTGCGATTGGATATGCCTCGCACCGCATCGATCGCTTCAAATGTAGGGCCTGCGGTCAGTAAAACTTTTTTGCCCTGCAACAACGGAGCGGTTTGAAGAATCATTTGCACGGCTTCGGCCAGTTCATCGGCTTCCAGCATACGGCCCATCCCTATTTCACCGCAGGCTTGCTCGCCGCTGGCTGGACCAGCTATTGTTATGCCATCTTGCCGCAGCAGGGATAAATTGCGCTGGGTCGCCGGATTCTCCCACATTTGCCGGTTCATTGCGGGAGCTACCATCAACGGACAATCTCGCGCCAGACAGAGCGTTGTCAGCAAATCATCGGCCATGCCATGGGCCAGTTTGGCGATAAAGTCCGCACTGGCCGGTGCTGCCAAAATCATATCGGCATCGCGGGACAGGTTGATGTGCGCCATGTTATGCAGGGCATTGGCATCCCATAGATCGGTATAGACAGGATTGCCGGTTAAAGACTGGAAAGTGACGGGACCGACAAAACGGCAAGCAGCTTGCGTCATAACGGTTTGCACATCAATTCCTCCCTGTGTCAGCAGACGGGCCAATTCCGCTGCTTTGTAAGCGGCTACACCGCCGGTTACACC
>CP091134.1:2245193-2246879 GCA_021582535.1 Nitrosomonas sp. | reverse complement strand
GTACCTCCAACATACTTGGGAAGCTTATCATTTCATTGGGTTTGTGAAAAAAATTTTTGAAGTTGATTACCGATCTCTAATGAAAGAATTTTGGAATTTAATAAACACATTAAATATTAGTACATATGGAGATTTTAGAAGATTACCATCGGAAAACGGCTTTACGCTAGTTAGAGCGGAAGCGCTTTTTAAAGGTATATTTGTAGTCACCTCGAATTTTTGATCCAATCAAAAGTAGAGGTTATTGTGATTTTGCCATAGTGAACTGGATAGGTGGAAGTCTGCCAAGCGATTCATGGGGTCGTTCATGGTTGTAGCGATACCGCCATTCCTCAGTCATTCGGCGCACTTCATTAAGTGTTTCAAAAACGTAGCAATCCAGCACCTCGGTACGATAAGTGCGATTAAACCTTTCGATGTAAGCATTCTGGGTAGGCTTTCCGGGTTGAATGAATCGTAAGTCGATGCCATGATGCAGGGCCCAATCAGCCAGTAATTTGCTGATAAATTCAGGGCCATTATCGACACGCAAGCGCTTCGGCTTACCATGAATTTCAATGAGTTCATTCAATGCCCGGACAACGCGGGAGGCCGATAGGCTGGTATCGATCTCAATGCGCAGCGCCTGCCGGTTGTAATCATCCAGGACATTCAGGGTGCGAAATCGCCGTCCATTCCATAGACTATCGCTCATGAAATCAGCAGACCAGGTCTGATTGGGAAGAGCAGGAACTTCCAAAGATTCTCGGATTCTTTCCGGCAACCGCTTCTTGCCCCGGCGCGGCAGATTCAGTTTAAGCTTGCAATAAATCCGCCATAACACTGTTTTCCCCCAAGGTTGCTGCTTGAGTTTGAAACTCGATACCAGCAAACCAAATCCATGTTTGGGATTTCTTGCTATGTAAGCGTTAATGGCTTCAATCACGTCTTCGTCATTCTTGCTGCTGGCCCGGTAATAGAGTAACGATCTCGCCATCCGGATCACCCGGCAGGCCTGACGGGAAGATAACCCATGTTCCGCAGTCATAAACTGAACTATCTCAACCTTTTTCGCCGGGGCTATAGCTTTTTTGCGACAACATCCTGCAACGCATTGTGCATCAGCGCTAGCTCAGCATACATCCTCTTGAGCTTGGCATTCTCGGCTTGAAGTTCCTTCAACTGCTTGAGTTGCGATGCATCCATACCACCATATGCGGATTTCCATTTGTAGTATGTCGCATCACTGATGCCGTACTTGCGGCATGTCTCGGTGACTTTGGCACCTAACTCAACTTCCCTGAGTAAGGCAATGATTTGCTGTTCACTATACTTCGATTTCTTCATCATAGAGCTCCTTTGGGTTAAGAAAACTCTACTTTAAGTTGGATCTAATTTCCGAGGTGACTACAAGTGGATGATCTTCAACCAACAAGATATCGATGGAATCTTTCTTCATTTACAGATGTCCTTTATTCATTTAATTTTCACGAGGTACTTTGGCAATAATAGTTGATCCTTGACTTGAAGAAGTTATTTCGAGTGTCCCATTTAATTTTTCCATACGCTCCTTCATATTTTTCAAACCCCTGCCAGGTTTGATATCTTTGACATCAAAGCCGGCGCCATTATCAGAAACAGTAAGTGTTATATAGTGTGAATCACCTAAAAGCTGCATATTTATGTGATTGGCTGCTGAATGCCTAT
>CP091134.1:2241119-2245093 GCA_021582535.1 Nitrosomonas sp. | reverse complement strand
TGGAAAATTTGCTGCGCGCCAACAGCGCCTCAACCGCCGCGACATAGCCTGCTTCATCGCGCGGCAACTGCTGATCCGGCAATACCGTGTAGCCGTGACAGCGCAAGTCGCCTTCCAGAATTTCCCGGATTCCTTTCCGGTCATAACTGCACTCCGCCAGATACACGGTTGCTTTCGGCACCGCTTGCGCGCCGGTGTTCTGAGCATCGGCTTCCGCATCGCTTGCCAACTGTTTCAGCAGTTGCGAAATATCCCACGCCAATTTTCCCACCTTGCGGTTGAAGTCTTGCGCAAACTTATCGCCATAAGCCGGGTCCAGCTCAAGCGGCGTGCCGTCTTCCAAGCTGAAAAATTCATACCCCAGGATATCTTTTATTACCGGCGGTAAAAATTCTTGCGTATCTATCGGCGTTTTCATGATTTTGAAGATTCTGGCTTTATTATCGATAACGACTCCGCCGCTTTGCTTCGCCTGCTCGCAAAATTCGCGGACTTCCCGGGTGCACCACTCGGATTTGAGATAACGCGGTGTCAGGATCGATAAAAATACCGCCGTTTGGGCGAATTGCTGGATGATTTCGTCGGAAAATATGTCGTTCCCTTGCAGCTTATCGTCGCGCCAGATTTTCGCCGCCTGCCCCATCCGCATGCTTAAGAGCGCCTCCAGCGAAGCATGAAAACGGCTGATCCAGCCTTTGTCTTCCGGCCTCAGCGGCTGATTGTCGATGTGCGAGTAGCTGATGAAAAGATCATTTCTAAAACGAGCCATGCCGCTTCCTCTGAATCAAATGACAGCGACCGGGGATTTGCTTTCGGGTCACCATTTATTGGTTCATCAATAATCGTGTGTACTGTAGATTACCGCAGCCATCAGAGCCGTGCGCACCCACTGGCCGCCGTTAATAGCTTCCGGTAGCGCGCCGCCCACTCGAGCGGAATTGCAGCAGCTGATCCATTTTGCTGTGCGGTACTAGCCGCCATGATCGCACCGAGTATGATGGCGCGCCCGCAGCTATCGCCGCCGATGCGGATATTTTCTTCAACTGCGGTGCGGTAATCGGGAGCGTGCCGGGCGATATGTGCAATGACCGGCATCCCTTCCGGAACATGACAAGCCGAGCCGAAGCGTTTGGCTGCCGCTTTGCTGTCAAATGTGCCAATTTGCAACGCTTCTTCCAGCAGCGGCGCGAGTTTCTCGCCGGCGTGCGGCAACGCGTGGTTGAGCGCGTGCCGGATCGATTGTCCGTGCAGCAGATCCAGCAACACACACCCGGCATACTGCGCCGCCGCAACCGCCGTATCGTTATGATTGGTCAGCCGTACCACCTGATCGATTTTGGCTTTTAATGCTGGCAGCGATCCGCTATGCGTGGCAACCACAACCGGCAATGTGGCCAGCGCGGCAAATTGATCATCGTCGGCACCGGATATTTCCGGGAATTCTTCCGGCTTCAGCGGCAACAGCGTTTGCAAGGTTTGCCGCGTCGGCGAATCGACATACCCCACATAAGCGCCGCCCGGGCCGAAATAACTACGATACTCGGTTTGATAGGCGACACGATCAAACTGCCCATGCTGCGTGAAATGCTGCAGCATCAGCAAACATAACTCGCCGTACGCGGATGAATCGCCGGCTGTTTTTTGCCCGTGCGCAAAGTAGCCGCTGACACCGGCGTAATCGTCAGCATCCGGTTGCAGAAAAACCAATCCTTTGGCTTTCTCGATCTGCGCGATGCGTTCGGCATCGTACAACCAATGCAAACCGAGCGCAGCGGCATCGGCAACCAGTGCGCCCAGGATAGCCGCAACGCGCGGCTCAAGCGTTATGCATGAATTCATAATGTGTGCTATGCGGCGTTATTTTATTTCAACGTCGTCCGGTATCCGGCGCGCTTCGTCCTCCAGCATCACCGGGATGCCGTCCTTGATTTGGAATGCCAGCCGGTCGGGTTTGCAGATCAATTCCTTATCGTCTTTTTTGTAGAGCAACGGCCCTTTGCACAACGGGCACACCAAAATATCCAATAACCTTGCGTCCATAATTTTCCTTATTCGCTCATTCTAGAATTTGCTGAGAATATCATCCAATTGATCCAAACTGGTATAGTGGATCACGATATTGCCCTGGCCGTTCTTTTTCGGCTTGATCGCTACCTGCGCACCGAGGCGCTCGGAAACATTCTCTTGCAACCGCAACAGATCGCGGTCGGGCTTCTGCACTTTTTTCGGCGCCGGATGCTCGATCTGGTTGACGATTCTTTCCGTTTCGCGCACCGACAGCTGTTTTTGCACGATCACATTGGCGATCTTAATCTGCTGCACCGGCGCTAGCGGCAACAGGGCGCGTCCATGCCCCATATCGATTTTACCCTGCATCATCAATTCCTGTACCGGAGCGGACAGATTCAGCAGGCGCAGCAAATTGGAAATCGTGCTGCGCGAATTGCCCAGCGCCTCACCCGCTGTTTGATGCGTCATGCCGAATTCATTGATCAGGCGCTGAATCCCCATGGCTTCTTCGAGCGGATTCAGGTTTTCCCGTTGAATATTTTCGATCAGCGACATCGCCAGCGCCGATTCATCGGCGACTTTGCGGATCAGCGCGGGCACTTCGGTCAGTCCGGCCAATTGCGCGGCGCGCCAGCGGCGTTCCCCGGCGATGATCTCGAAGCGGTCATCACTGATGGGCCGTACCAGAATCGGCTGCATCACACCCTGCGCTTTGATCGATCCGGCCAGTTCCGCCAAAGCCACCTGATCCATATTGGTTCTGGGTTGATATTTGCCGGGTTGCAATTGGGCGATCTCGATATTCTGCAACGAATCTTCCGCCAGCGCCGCATTGCCATCGCCCGACAACAAAGCATCCAGCCCGCGCCCTAATCCTTTTTGTTTTGTCATTTCATTGGGTTCCTTATTTCCTTCAAGCAGGATTACCCGCAAGAATTTCCTTGGCTAAATCGAGGTAGGCCTGCGCGCCCTTGGATTGCCCATCGTGATACAACACCGGCAAGCCAAAACCGGGCGCTTCGGCCAGGCGCACATTGCGCGGGATCACGGTGCGGTAAACCTTGTCGCCGAAATGCTTCTGCAACTGATCGGAAACCTGCTGCGCCAGAATATTGCGCGGATCGAACATGGTGCGCAGCAACCCTTCGATGCGCAACACCGGATTGAAGCTGCTGCGCACCCGCTTGATGGTATTGACCAGATCGCTCAAACCTTCCAGCGCGTAATATTCGCATTGCATCGGAATCATCACCGCATGCGCGGCGCATAAACCGTTCAATGTCAGCAAGTTCAGCGCGGGCGGACAATCGATCAAAATATAATCGTATTCGTCCTGAATCTCTTCCAGTGCGGTCTTTAACCGCGCTTCGCGCTGCGGAAAATCGACCATCTCGACTTCCGCGCCCGCCAGATCACGGTTGGCGGGAATCAAATCGTATTTTCCTTGTGCACTGCTCACCAACGCTTGCTGTATTCCCGTGTGACCGAGCAACACGTGATAGATCGTAGTTTTCAGCGTTTGTTTGTTGGTGCCGCTGCCCATTGTGGCGTTCCCTTGCGGATCGAGATCGATCAGCAGCACGCATTTATCGGCAGCCGCCAAGCTTGCGGCCAGATTCACGCTGGTGGTGGTTTTGCCGACACCGCCTTTTTGATTGGTAATGGCTAGAATTTTGGTCACGGGCTTAGCTCCTGTATTCATGACGCGGAATCAAAGCTGTTCTGTTGGATGATAATCAGTTGTCGGGCGGCATCCAATCCAGGCACATGCAGCGCGACCGTCTTTTCAATCGTAAACGGTGCACGGATTTGCTGGCGTTCTTGTTCCGTGCAATTGGCTTTCATCGCAACCCAGCGGCAGCTGGCAGTATTTTCCCCGGCCAAGTGTTGCGTTAACGCGATGAATTCGCCGAGCTCGGAAAATGCGCGCGAAATGACGGTATTCACCATCCCATCGGGACGGA
>CP091134.1:2233703-2241019 GCA_021582535.1 Nitrosomonas sp. | reverse complement strand
CCGCCGATGGCATAGTGCACGCCGTTGGCGGCGGTTTTCAATTCCCAATCGCGGCTGATCGCGGAAGGTGAGCTGGCAGAGGCAGTTTTTGCAGGTTGCTTAAAAACCCGCACGCCGGCAAAACGGCCAATGATGTCGGTTTTGCTCCACGGCGTTTTCAGATAACGGTTGGCAGCAGCGAGCAGATAATCGATATCGCTGTCATCGACACGAACCGATTCCACATCGCCGTTGAAATCGGTGTCGGTAGTACCGAGGAGCGTTAGGCCGTACCAGGGAATCATAAAAAACACCCGGCCATCGGATTGCGCAGTCAGCAGCAAGGCTTCATCGTTCAGCACGGCGGGCATGAGCAGATGCACACCTTTGGCCAGACGGCACCAATCCCGGCTGGGCGGCTCTTGCGCCAGCCACTGGCCGGTGGTGAAAACGATTTGCTTGGCACGGATTTCCAGTCCGGTTTGCGTGAGCTGATCGCGGATGATTGCGCCGTCCGCTTTACCATCGGTTTCCAATAATCGCACCAGCTGGCAATAATTGACGCAGTGCGCGCCAGCTGCCTGCGCACCGGCGATGAGTTCCAGCACCAAGCGTGCATCGTCGGTTTGCGCATCGGCATACGTGAAACCGCCTTTCAATGCAACCTCGGTGAGCGCCGGAAAATGCGCAGTGAATTGTTCCGGATTGAAATAGCGGTGCTGCATGTGCGGTTCCGGATCATGCGCCAGAAAGTCGTACAGCGCTAGCCCCAGTTTTAGTTGCAAGCGGTTTAAGCGCTGCTGCGCGTACACGGGTACGCCAAAACGTAACGGCCAAATGCGGTGCGGCGCGTTATGCAGCAGCAGGGTGCGTTCTTTCAGCGATTTGCTGACCAGTTTGAGGTCGTATGTTTCCAAGTAGCGCAGGCCGCCATGAATCAATTTGCTCGAGGCGGACGACGTGGCGCCGGCCCAGTCGTTTTGTTCGATGAGGGCGACTTTCAGGCCGCGCAATGCGGCGTCATACGCAGTCCATGCGCCGTATATGCCGCCGCCGCATATCAGAAGATCGAACGATTGATGTTGTAGCGCTGCGAAATCCCGTTTCATCGATCGCGCAGCGTCAGTGCTTGTTGCGGTACATCGCTGATCAGAACATCGACGCCTAGTTGCAAGGCTTTGCTGATTTCGCTATCGCTGTTACAGGTATAAACTGCGACACATTTATCCTGTTGACGTAACAAATCGACCATCTCACGATCCAGATTTTGAATTGGCACACAAAGCCCGTGAAGGAATGCATGCGTGCTTAAAAGCGTACGCGCATCCGCGACGGTTTGGTCGTCTTCAAAATTGTATACCAGCGGGAATCCCGGCCGGTATTGGTGCGCATATTCGAGACTGGCCAGATTGAACGACGAAACCATGATGCGGTGCTCGGGATTTTCGCCGGTCAGATCCAGTGTTTTGCGGATTTTCAATTGATGGCGGGAAACCGCTTCCCAGTCGCGATTTTTGATCTCAAGCAGTAAACGGCAGCGGGTGCGGTAAGCGGCCAGAAAATCCTGCAAGGTCATGATGCCTTCGCCGTCCGATTGCGGATGGATCAATGCTTTGAGCTCGCGGTAATCGAAATCGTCGATGCGCTTGCCGTCCAGGCCGATTTTGTTGAGGAAGCGGTCGTGCCATAGCACCGCAACTTCATCGCGGCTCAACTGCACATCGGTTTCGATGCCGTCGATGGCATACCCTAGAGCTTTATCGAAAGCGCTGCGGGTATTTTCAAAGGCTTCCCGGTTTGCGCCGCGATGCGCGAACACCAGAGGTTTCTTGCTTGGTGGATGGCTATGCGGAGACATCGCGGCAGCGGGGTAATTTATTTGACGGCGGCTTGCAATATTTCGATGATGACCGGATCCTTGGCTATTTCAGCTGCGGTTTTTTCGGTCTTGCTTTTGATTTTCGGGTCAGCGCCTTTGGCCAGCAGTACTTTCACGGCATCCGCATGGTCGTGTAATGCAGCCCACATCAAGGCGGTTATGCCATCATCGTTTTGCAGATCGATTTTTGCGCCATTTTCCAGCAATATATCAATGACCGGGGTATGGCCGTTTTGCGCTGCCAGAATCAGCGGCGTGAATCCGTTGGTGGCTCGATGATCGACTTTGGCGCCATGCTTGATCAAGGCTTTGACCACATCGGCGTGGCCGATCAACGCAGCCAGCGTGAGCGATGTTGCGCCGTTTTTATCCTGTACGTCGGTTTTAGCGCCTTTTGCCAGCAGCGCATCGACAATTTCACCATGTCCGTTCTGTGCCGCGATGTAGAGTGGCGTGGTATCGTTGATCGCCACCACATCGACCGGCGCATTCTTCGCCAGCAATGTTTTGACGATCGCGGTATGGCCGTTTCTGGCCGCCATATATAGCGCGGTGGTATTATCGGCGGCTTGCGCATCGATTTTCGCGCCTTTTGCCAGCAGTTTGTCGACCATGCCGGCTCTGCCGTCCATGGCAGCGATGATCAAGGCGGTGAGCTTGTCCTGCGTTTGCAAATGAATGTCCGCGCCTTTTTCCAGCAAGGTATCGGCAATGCTTTCATGACCTTTCTGGATCGCCAGCATCAAAGCGGTGATGCCGTCGGTTGTTTGCGCATTAATTTGCGCACCTTTCGCTAGTAGAGCATTGACTACATCGGCATGGCCGTTTTTGGCGGCGATGATCAGCGCGGTAACGCCGCCCGCATTTTTCAGATTAACATCGGCATTTTTTTCCAGCAGCAAGTTGACGTTATCGGCGTGCCCGTATTGCGAAGCAACGATCAGCGCGCTGAATCCCTTGTCATTCTGATAATTGACGTTGACGCCCTTGTCCAGTAATTGCTTGAGATTTTCCGGTTGTCCGGAGAATGCCGCTTTAAGAAATTCGGCTTCATCATCGGAAGAAGCCTGAGCGGCGGAGACGGTCAATATTGCTGCCATGACCGGGAAAATAATGAATGCGCGCGTAAAATTTACCAAGTTTTTTATATAATTCATCTGTGACACCTATATCGGGCTTGTATTGTAGTGATCGATTTTCAGGATTTAATTTCGGGATAAACTGATCAATGCTTTTTGCACTGATGCTGGATCGTTGATTTTCATGGCCGGTATTCTAACCCAGAAATGTCTTTTCTTCGTTCTAATCGGCTGGTTAAGATAAGCTTTATTTTTATCAGTAAAAGACAGTATGAATTCACTTGCGGTAATTAATGACTGGTAGCGCTCTATGAACGATTGGATAATCCCGGACTGGCCCGCGCCAGCCAATGTGAAAGCGTTGTTTACAACCCGCAATGGTGGCGTCAGCCGTGGTGCGAATGATGTTTACGCTTCGCTGAATTTGGGGGCGCATGTCAATGATGATGTCGCGCATGTGACGTGCAATCGCGCTTTACTGCGCCGCCATTTGCCGAACGAACCGAAATGGTTGAAACAAGTGCACGGTATCTCACCCATCTGGATCGATCATGCCGAAGCGGCGGTGCCGGAGGGCGATGCCGTGCTCAGCCGCAAGCCAGGCACCGTGTGCGCGGTCATGGTGGCGGATTGCTTGCCGGTGTTTCTGTGCGATGCGGCAGGAACCACGGTGGGTATTGTGCATGCCGGATGGCGCGGATTGGCTGGCGGAATCATCGAGCAATCCATCGCTGAGATGCAAGTGGATCAGCGTAAGCTGATGGCGTGGCTGGGGCCGGCGATCGGACCGGATCATTTTGAGGTCGGCGAGGATGTTTATGACACTTTTGTGCGGCATGACGCGCAAGCGGCGCAAGCCTTCGTGCCCAGAAACAGTCAGCATGAAAAAAAATGGCTGGCGGATATTTTTCTGCTGGCGCGGCAGCGGCTGGCCAGCGCCGGTATTACGGAAATTTACGGCGGTGGTGTCTGCACTTATAGCGATCCCGCGCGTTTTTTTTCCTACCGCCGCGATGGTGAGACCGGCCGCATGGCGGCCTTGATCTGGCTGGCGTAAAAATTCTTTAACTTGTTAATTTATTAGATTGTAACAGCGTATAATCCGGCCTTTCTTTTGTCATTGGTTTTATGTCGACGCTGACCTGGATCATAACCGCCAGCTTGCTGGGCGGGATATTGAGTTTACTGTTTGCTGCAATACTGGCACTCAATGCCCGGGTATCGTGGCTTTCCATGCTGGTATCGTATGCCATCGGCGCCTTACTGGGCGCCGCTTTCCTGAATACGTTACCCGAAGCGCTTGAACTTTCGGATGATCCGAAGCAAATAACGCTTATCGTATTGCTCGGCATTCTGGTATTTTTTATCCTGGAAAAGCTGGTGCTATGGCGTCATTGCCATTTGGAGGATTGCGAAGCGCATGATCTGTTACACGCACATGACACCACGGTCACTTCGGTTTCATCCGCTGCCGGTCATCGCGATCACGATCACGGACGCAGCGGTATGATGGTGATTGTCGGGGATACTTTCCATAATTTTGTCGATGGCATTTTGATCGCGGCTGCCTTCATGGTGGATGTGCAATTGGGGATCGTCACATCGATTGCGATTATCGCCCATGAAATCCCGCAGGAAGCGGGCGATTTTATTATTCTGCTGAATTCCGGCTATACCCGCCGCATGGCATTCTTGATGAACCTGCTATCCAGTTTTGCCACACTCGTGGGTGGTGTGCTGGCTTATTTCATGCTGCATAACATGAATTTCCTGGTGCAGCCGTTACTGGCGATCGCTTCGGCGAGCATGATTTATGTGGCGATGTCGGATCTGATTCCCGGTTTGCATAAACGCCCGGAGATTCATGCGACCATTCAACAGGTGACATTGATTTTACTGGGCATTGCTTCGATCTGGATCATGGGCGGGTTTTTCCCGCATGACTGACGCTATGCGCAAAGAAATTTTACTGACGGGGTATTCAACAATGAAACGATTCATGATGCTGTTATTGCTGTTTTTTTGTACCGGCACCGGGTATGCGCAAGATGACAACATTCTCGAGAAAGTTGAAAGCAGCGCGCGCATATGGTTAAAGCTGGTGGACAGCGGCGATTATAAAGATAGCTGGGAGAACGCATCGCCGCTATTCAAGGGGAAAACATCCGAAGGCGCATGGATTAAATCGATCACTGCGATCAGAACGCCGCGTGGCGCGATGAATGCGCGCTATATCGCAACCGCCGGTGCGACCAAGTCGTTATCGGGATTTCCCGACGGAGAGTATGTTGTGTTGCAGTTTTACACCACTTTCGGAGAGAAAGGTCTGGCATTGGAGACCATCACGCTGGCAAAAGCAAAAGATGACACCTGGCAGATTGCCGATTACGAGATCAAATAAAGGATTTTCCGGTTTCGCCGCATCCCGGATCAGCTGATTCCCTTGAATCCCTGGGAAATCCGGTAATAAACACGCCGCACTGGTGTGCCGTAGCGTTCGATGACCCGGTATTCGATAGGGCCGGGGTGATCCAGCATGTGGTTAATATCATTTTTCGTGCGGGTTTTTTCCAAATGGCGGCGTTTCATGCCCACCTGGATGATGGGACGGTCAGCCGCTTCCTGAGACGGCAGCCAGTATTCGTACATGGCGCCGCTGTCGCCAAACATGTTGCGTGAGCGGATATCCAATGGATCGTCGCCGTGCGTATAAAAATATAACGCGCTGGCAACGGACCATTTGCTCATGCCGACAATAATCGGTTCCTGGCCGGTCTGATGCTTTACTTCCGCGGCAATTTGCGTGATTTCACCGGCCGTCTCCCGCCAGAAATAATGTTCCGTGAACATATGATAAGGCACACCCGGTATTCCCAATACCACGTAGTGCAACACGAAAGCATAGACAAAAATACAGCTGATGATGGTCAACCGCCAGCTGGCTTGAATCCGTCTGGCGAAGGCGCTGACTTGATCCGTTTGGCCGATCATCCAAGCGATGGCGGGTAAAACCGCGAGCCAGATCGGGCCGGTCCAATGAAAACGCGGTGTTTCAAAAGTGCTGATGGCGAAAAAAATACAAAACGGAACGCCGGTGAAAATCTGTACAAATAACTGACGCCTGCGCTCGAATGGCCGATCCTCGGAGGGTTTATTCGAGAACAAGGCGAGCAGCGCCGCAGCAAAGCCGATCGGGGTAAGTAACACCAAAATGTGAAAAATTAAAAAATGCACGGCGAATTCATGGCGATCCGTCAGCAGCTGGTTCGATTGAAAAGCAAACGATGCCCAGTCATTCTCATAGTTCCAGATAATGACCGGTGAAAAAAGTAATAACGCCAGCAGTGCCGCCAGATAGGGATGAAAACGTTTCATCCAGCGCCGCGCTGCCGGGTCTAGGATGACGAACACCAGCGCTGCGATACCGAGTAATCCGATCGTATATTTGGATAATAATCCGGCGCCGAAAGCGATTCCCATACCCAGCCACGCCGTGCGTTGACCGGCAACCAGCGCGCGTTCCATGTAATACAGCGTGGCAGCCCAGGCCGCGACCAACGGCGCGTCAGGCGTCATGAGCAGACCGGAACCGAATCCCAGCGGCAGAATGGCCAGCAATAACAAAGTGCGCATCGCGGTGGATTTGTCGTACAGATTCTGCGCCAGCGCGTACAAATAACCCAAGGTAATCGAGCCGCACAGCAGCGCGCCGATGCGTACGCCAAATTCATTATGACCCACAACAGCGGTGCCGAACCAGATTAACCACGCCACCATGGGCGGGTGATCATAGAAGCTCAGGTCCATGTGTTGCGCATACTGCCAGTAATACGTTTCATCCGGTATGAGCTGCGCCAGGCCGAAATAAACCAGGCGTAACAATATGGCAAACAGCACAATGCCGATCGCCGCGGTGCGCCAGCGTATATCCCACGAGGGCAGATCTTTCTCGCTGGGGAATACATAAAAGGCCGAGCCCAGATAATTGACCGCCGCAGTGGCCACGATAGCGGGAAATATCGCCAGTAAGGGCGGTATATGCCACACATAAACCAGCAGGGCCAGGACACCGCCGCGCAATAATAATGCCAGCGCGCCGACGGTCAGAAAACGGCCGAATTGATGCCATTTGAGATAACCCGCATGATGTTCGCGGAATGACCACTTTGAATTGAACGTGTAGTTGGTGACTGCGGCGACGAAGAAGCTGATGAAGTGAGCCAGTGCAAGGCCGGCGTCACGGCTGATCATCCACTGGAAAACGACGGCATCGATCAACGCGCCGAATAACCCGACCGCGGCGAAACGTCCGGCGGTATTCAGTGTGGCTGTGCCACCCGCCAAAGTGATCAAACGTTGCACATACGCTTGCTGGTGCG
>CP091134.1:2225148-2233603 GCA_021582535.1 Nitrosomonas sp. | reverse complement strand
GTTTTGCTGGATAGCAGCATTCTTTCGTGAAATCGATTCAAACCGGCAACTCTTCAAACTAAAATCCCGGCATGTTCTACACACTTCTTCGTCCGCTTCTCTTTAAGCTTGATCCCGAATCCGCGCATCGCGTCACGTTCAATGGCATCGAGCTGGCCAGAAAGCTGGGTTTATTAACATCCGCTGCCATCGATTGTCCGTCTCGCACTGTCATGGGATTAAATTTTCCCAATCCGGTCGGGCTTGCCGCCGGATTGGATAAAAATGGCGAATACCTGGATGCGCTGGCCATGCTGGGATTCGGCTTTATCGAAATCGGCACTGTCACGCCACGGCCGCAACCGGGAAATCCGGCGCCGCGGATATTTCGTGTTCCCGAAGCCAGTGCAATCATCAACCGGCTGGGTTTCAATAATCTTGGCGCCGATCAATTGGTTGAAAACGTCAGACATTCAGCTTATCGAGGCATACTCGGTATCAATATCGGTAAGAATTTCGATACCCCGCTGGAAAATGCGGTTGACGATTATCGAACCGGTTTACAGAAGGTTTACCCGTATGCCAGCTACGTCACTGTCAATATTTCGTCGCCCAACACACAGAATTTGCGCCAGTTGCAAAGCGCCGATGCACTCGATCGGTTACTCGATCAATTAAAATCGGAACAAGCCAAGCTGGCGCAAGTACATGGAAAATATGTGCCGATGGCGGTCAAAATCGCCCCCGATCTGGACGAAACACAGATCCAATCGATTGCCGCACTGCTGATAAAACATTGCATTGACGGTGTCATTGCCACCAATACTACAATTGCACGGACAGGCATCGAGCACTTGCCGGCCGCTCAGGAAAGCGGTGGATTGAGCGGTGCTCCGTTGACGCAACGCGCCACAGCGGTTATTCGGCAATTGCATAGTCTGCTGCACGGCGCCATACCGGTTATCGGCGTCGGCGGCATCTTGTCGGCGCATGACGCGCAAGACAAGCTGGCGGCTGGCGCGAGCCTGGTACAGGTTTATACCGGTTTGATTTATCGCGGCCCGGATTTGGTTAAGGAAATTGCACGGGCTATCTGTGCTGATCACGCAAAAGAACTGAATTAACATGAATCAGTTGTTGATAGAACAAATCGACGCGCTATTGCCGCAAACACAATGCGGAAAATGCGGCTTTCCGGGTTGCAGGCCTTACGCGGAAGCGATAGCCGCAGGCCGGGCGGATATTAATCAATGCCCTCCCGGCGATCAGGAAGGTATCCGGAAATTGGCACAATTATTGGGGGTTCCATCCAAACCGTTGAACACGTCGCATGGCTTTCCCCGGCCCGGTAAAGTTGTTGCCAGAATTGACGAACAGTTATGTATCGGCTGCACGTTTTGTACCCGGGTTTGTCCTGTCGATGCCATCGTTGGGGCTGGCAAACAAATGCACACAGTCATCGCCGCGGAATGCACCGGCTGCGAGTTATGTATCGCACCTTGCCCCATGGACTGTATCAGCCTCATACCGGCCGCTGAGAAGACCGGCGATATACGGCAGAAGCAAGCCGCCGATAGCGCGCGCTCACGGTATCAATTCAGATTACAGCGATTAGCAAGAGAAAAACAAATCAGTCCAAAAGCGCCCAAGTCCAAAGCCATTGCGCAGCCGAAAATAACTCCAACTGCAGCGGAAGAACGTAAGCGCGCCATCGTGCAAGCAGCCTTAAAACGTGCCATGGCCATCCGCGCCCAAGCTGATAATAACCGGCTGCCGGTAAAATGACATGAATTCAGCCAAGCGGCACGAAATCTTTACTTGCTTGCAATCAAGCAATCCGCACCCAACGACCGAGCTGGAATATCGCTCCCCTTTTGAGCTGCTGATCGCGGTTATTTTATCGGCGCAAGCTACCGACAAGAGCGTGAATCTGGCAACACGGAAATTATTTCCTCAAGCCAATACACCGGAGAAAATTCTTGCTTTGGGTGAAGCGGGTTTGCTGGAATTTATCAAAAGCATCGGGTTATATAAAACCAAGGCGAAAAATATTCTGGCGACCTGCCAATTGCTGACACAACAGCATAACAGCGAAGTACCCCGTACGCGCGAGCAACTGGAAGCATTGCCCGGCGTCGGACGTAAAACTGCCAATGTCATTCTGAATACCGCGTTTGGCGAACCCACGATAGCAGTGGATACGCATATTTTCCGGGTTGCCAATCGCACCGGACTAGCACCGGGCAAAAATGTGCTGGAAGTCGAGTTAAAGCTGCTCAAAGCAGTACCGAAGGAATTTCGTCATGATGCGCACCATTGGCTGATCCTTCATGGCCGGTATATTTGCAAAGCCAGAAAACCGGCCTGTGCAATTTGCACGATCAATCATTTATGTGAATTCAAAGACAAAAATTTTGCACTCTAATCACACGATCTATGTTTAAACCATCGAGAGAACAGGCACGGCAATTATTTTTCGACACATGGCGTAAGTACCGCCAGCGGGAAATATTATCCGGTATCGAAACGATCGCACTCGAGGTCATACTGCTGCACCCGGAATACCATGACATTCTCAACGACCCTGAGCGCTACTTGGATAAGGATTACTTACCGGAAATGGGTGACACGAATCCATTTCTGCACATGAGCATGCACGTAGCGATCAAAGAACAGCTGTCCATTAATCAACCGGTTGGAATTTGCGAGCGATTTGCCCGCCTACAGAAAAATTGCGGAAGTGAACACGTTGCTGCGCATCAGACGATGGAATGTTTGGCAGAAATGATATGGCAAGCACAGCGTACGCAGTCCGCGCCGGATGCCGGTATCTATTTCGATTGTTTGGATAAGCAGCTAGGTTCGGTCAATTAAAATGAAAGCGGGATAAAACCATCAACTGGTATTTATCCCGCCTTTGAATTCGTTGTCAGCTCAAATAAATATTATTTGTTTGAATTCAGACTACCTGCCTGGCTGGAATAATAGAAAGCCAGGTTTTCAATATCGGCCGGAGTCAAATTGGCAGTCATTCCCGCCATAATCGGATCATTCCGGGTGCCGGATTTATAATCTTTCAATGCTTTTGCGATGTACGTTCTGTATTGTCCGCCAATTTTGGGGAAATTTGGTGCCGGGCTATTACCGTCAACACCATGACAGGAAGCACAAACTTCAGCTGCTTTACTTTTACCCGCTTCAATATCAGCAGCCATTACTTGACTTGATAATATCAATGCTGCTCCGCTCAGTGCGGCAATTAAATAATTCTTCATAATTCGTTCCTTGCGTGAATGACTCAGTTAATTTTTAGAATAGTATGCAGCAAGATCTTCTATATCTTGTTGAGACAATGTCTTAGCCAAGGCCGTCATGGTAGGATGGCTACGTGAACCATTTTTGTAACCTTCTAACGCTTTAATGATATATTCTGCATGTTGTCCGCCCAGTTTGGGAACATGATAAGCGCTAGGAAAAGCTGTTTTATAACCTACGATTCCGTGACAACCTGCACACATTGATAACTTGTCTTTTGCTGCCGCTGCGTCTCCAGCTGCTTGAGTTGCTCCCGAAAATGCCAAGAACATGCCCAAGGCAAGTAATAAATTCATAATCGATTTTTGTTTCATGTAAGCCTCCTTCTCTCAAAAGTTGAACTTTAAACGATGCGCCCGATTTGGTCAATGAATAAGTGTAAGCATGTCCATGTTGTTTATGGGGAAATTTGTTGCCGAAGCTACGTTTTTGCAATAGATTTCGACTCTAATTCTTCCCATTTTGCAAGGCAGTCTGTCAATTCTTTTTCAATCGCTGCTAAGCGTGTTTGCAATGCTTTTACTTCGTCTGGGTGATCACGATAAATTGTCGGTTCGTTCAAGCGTAAAGTAATATTAGCCTGCTCCCGTTCCAACGTATCAATTTTACCAGGTAATGCTTCAAGCTCACGTGCTTCCTGATAACTCAGTTTTTTAATCCGAGCAGGCTTTGGCGCTGTAGAGCCACTGTTTGGTGAGGTTTCCGACTGCTTCGATAATATTTTTTGCTGATTGCTATTATCTTCAAACTGTTTTGCACGTATCCAATCTTCATAACCGCCAATATATTCACATAATTTTCCATTTCCTTCAAATGCAATTACTTGTGTAACGACATTATCCAGAAATTCCCGGTCATGACTGACCAAAAACAACGTGCCGGAATAATCCTGCAGCAAGGCTTCCAGCAATTCCAGCGTTTCGATATCCAGATCGTTGGTGGGTTCGTCCAGAACCAGCACATTGGCAGGGCGGGTAAACAATCGCGCCAGCAGCAAACGATTGCGTTCGCCGCCTGAAAGTGATTTGACGGGCGAACGAGCGCGTTCCGGCGGAAACAAAAAATCCTCCAGATAACTGATGACATGCTTGCGTTTACCGTTAATCTCAACAAAATCCGAACCCGGACTGATAGTATCCGTCAGAACCATTTCTTCATTGAGCTGCTCGCGCATCTGATCGAAATAAGCAACCGACAGCTTGGTACCTTGCTGAATGCTGCCGGAATCCGGTTGCAATTCACCCAGAATCAATTTTAATAGCGTCGATTTTCCAGCACCATTCGGCCCCAGCAACCCCACCCGGTCACCGCGCATAATACGGCAGGAGAAATCCTTGATAATCGCTTTATCACCGTAGCTTTTACTAACCTGCTCCAGCTCAGCAACCAGCTTGCCCGAACGCTCACCCGCATCGACATTGATATTGGCCTTTCCGACCTTGTCCCTACGCGCCGCGCGTTCCAGACGCAATGCTTCAAGTCTGCGCACTCTGCCTTCGTTACGAGTACGCCGCGCTTCGATCCCTTTGCGTATCCAAACCTCTTCCTGCGCCAGGAATTTATCGAATTTCCGGTTATGTATCGCCTCGACTTCCATCATTTCCGCTTTCTGGCGCTGATAACCGGAGAAATTGCCGGAAAAAGCCTGTAAATTTCCGCGATCCAGCTCAATAATTCTGGTCGCCACGTTATCGAGAAAACGGCGGTCGTGCGTAATAAACAAAACGCTACCGGAAAAATCCCGCAGTAATCCCTCCAGCCATTCAATGGAAGAAAAATCCAGATGATTGGTGGGTTCATCCAGTAACAGCACATCCGGCGATATCACCAGCGCACGCGCCAGCGCCACCCGCTTTTTTAACCCTCCGGAGAGATGATCAATCAAGGTATCCGCAGGCAAATTCAGTTTATCGATCACTGTTTCTATTTTTGCTTGCAGGTTCCATCCGCCATCGACTTCCAAAGCGCCTTGCAGATCTTGCAGACGGATCAGCAACGCTTCGGTATTTTCCGGTGTTTCGCCTAATGCATGCGAGACAGCGTGATACTCCAGCAATATCCGGCTGATATTACCCAAACCCGTGGAAACTTCTTGATATACCGTATTGGCGGGATTCAACAGCGGCTCTTGCGATACATACGCCAGCTTTAAATTAGGCGCACGCCAGAGCCGGCCATCATCGAGTTTAATCTCGCCAGCCAATGATCGCAGTAAACTTGATTTACCGCCCCCGTTTCTGCCGATCAGACCGGCACGCTCGCCCGAGTCGAGTTGCAAGTTGGCATGATCGAGCAGAGCATGGTGGCCAAAAGCCAGACAGGCATTTTCCAGTGTAATGAGCGGCATCAGTGAAGTTTAATTTGGATAAAAACGATTGCAGGATTCATCAAGTTATTGATTTTGCATTTCCCGATAAACCAAGGGGGGCAATTCTGTCATGCTTTAGCCCGCTTGGCAAAACAGGGGTAATAAAAATGGAGCCCGAAGGCTCCATTTCGCATCGCTGCGCGTCAAAAAGACTGCATTACTCGGCCACCGCGGTGACGTTAATCTTCTTCGGTTGCACAGCTTCACGCTTCGGTATAACCACTTCCAGCACACCGTGTTTTGACGATGCGGAAATCGCTTCAGCGTTAGCGGTATCCGGCAGACTGAAGCGCCGGTAGAAGGAACCGTATGTACGCTCAACGCGCTTGTAGCCTTCTTTTTCGGTTTTACTTTCCGATTTTTTCTCACCTTTGATGGTGAGTACGCCATCTTCCATGCTGATATCGATTTCTTCCGGTTTCACCCCTGGAATATCCGCATGAATGACAAATTTGTCCGCTTCTTCCTTAATATCCACCGCAGGAGACCATTCCGCCGTTGCAGTAGAGCCTTCCGCAACGCTGCGCTCCAATTCTCTTTGCAGTTGACTCAGCAATCCCCAAGGTTCATAACGTGTAATAGCCATACTCAATTTCTCCTTATCAATTAAAAAAGCACATTGTGTAAGTTCAACACCAACGCCTCATTCAATCTCAAATTGCTCTATGTTCAATGCAGCGTTTTCACAGTTACAAAAAGTACACTTTCAAACCTGATATAAGGATCAATTATTTTTTTTCAAGCGTCCTGAAAAAACCATTCAATACGATTATTACAATTCCCATTACAAATCAGATAGGTAACTAACGAGCGTAACGCCGCCGCAAGCCATAAAAGGCCGCCGCAAGTACCGTCAGCAGCACAGCAACCCAGCCTCCGTTCCGTTTCATCCACTCCGACAGATTCGCCTGAACGGAAAAATTCGCTTCGGCGAGACCCAGCACTTTAGTGTCTGTCTGCGCATTATCTTGCGTCACTATATGCAGCTGAAACTTCAACATCTGCTCCCCGGATGATTCCGGCGTCACACGCCAGCGCCATTTGGCCGTGCCGCCATAATCCGAAACCGGATCCTGCGCGCCCAATCTGTCAATTTCAAAATCATCGCCAGCGATCTCGGCCCTCATATTGGGCGACACAACACCGCGAATTCCATGTATCGAAGTCCCTTCGGACGCCGTCGCGACAATCTCATTCAAAAACTTGGCAAGATGTTTTGTTTCCAAATTGACCGCCACTTCAAACGGTTCATATTGTTTTACCTCGGACGGAATCGTAATCACCGTGCTATCCAGCGGCAATTTCATGATCACCGGGTTATGTATCCTTTTAGCCGACAACATATGCAACACCGCATTGATCGAAAAAGGCACCAGCAACAAAACAGCCAACATGGCAATTGGCACGATGAAATTAAAATTCAAACCGGATTGAGGTTCTGAGTCACGCATGATTTCTCCAGCGATGGGTTCATATTCAGAAGCAAATCATAACATTGTTGCAGGACAAACTGAGCGAATCTCAGGTATAGCGAACGCTACTTGAGATATCCCAGACCTGCGGAACGATTCGCTGACGTTAATCGCCTCAATCGCTAAAAGCGGCCCAATATCCGGCAAAAATGAACACGCGGTTACGGCTCTGTCCTGTCATTTCCTGCAAAACGCCAGGCTTGTGCAATGGTATTGTGATTTGTCTTGTAGCACGGTCAAGAAGTATTCATTGCGAATGATGCGCCTCACTGTGTGAAGCACATCCTACAGCTAGCTCTAATTTGGTTTTAAAAGATGATGCAGTATGAAAGCCATCGTGGTGACTCAATGATCACCGCAGGTTTAAAGCATTTACCGGCGCAAAACTTTGCCGGTGTATTTTACAAGCGCCATATTCATGCAGTGCAGCCAAATGCGCTTTGGTTCCGTAGCCCTTGTGCTTATCAAAACCATAGCACGGATAAAGCTGGTGCAATCGCTTCATTTCCGCATCACGTGCGGTTTTGGCTAAAATGGAAGCGGCTGAAATGGCGGGTATCAGACTGTCACCCCGGATGATGGTGCGCACCGGACATGGCAAACGCGGGCTTTGATTTCCATCGACGAGCGCGATCTCGGGCACAAACGGTAAGCTTTTCACGGCACGTTGCATGGCCAATAAGCTTGCTTGCAGGATATTGAGCTGATCGATTTCTTCGACTGTAGCCGATGCCACGGCCCATGCGGCCGCATGTTGTTTGATCATGATCGCAAGCGCATCGCGCTTGTTTTCGCTTAACTTCTTAGAATCGGCCAGTCCAGTAATCGGGTGATCGGCTTTCAGCACCACACAAGCTGCATAAACGGGTCCGGCGAGGGGTCCCCGGCCAGCTTCGTCGACGCCGCAAATCAGCTCATTGGCGCATGGCGTTACGATACTTCAGCTCCCGCTGCAGTCACTATCTCAATCGACAGGATTTAATCCTAGACACTTCTGGAGGTGCACATCAGTTGAGCTTCCGTCACGAGCTGTCCATCGACCTCGGCGCGCGCCGAATACTTCCACAGTCCTTTGATCTGCCGTTCGATGGCCACTTTTAGGATTAACTGATCACCGGCGATGACCGGTTTCTTGAAACGGACACCGTCGATACCGACAAAATAGTAAACGGTGTCTTCTTTGTTAACCGTATCTTCGGTTCTCAGAGTCAGGATCGCGGCAGCTTGCGCTAATGCTTCGACAATCAAAACACCCGGCATGACGGGATGATGGGGGAAATGTCCGGAAAAAAACGGTTCATTAATGGAAACATTTTTCAAT
>CP091134.1:2213034-2225048 GCA_021582535.1 Nitrosomonas sp. | reverse complement strand
TGCCGCCAAAACACGCTACCGCCAAGTTGACGCTCCCTGTGCTATCACAGAATTGTCGCAAAATCATTGCCGGATCGATTTCGCGCAACGGCAATGGGCCATCACACCGGGACAGTCGGTCGTGATTTATGAAAGTAGGGTATGTCTTGGCGGTGGAGTCATCACGGAATAAATGTCGGAAAAACCGCCATGCCCTAAATCGGTTCACATAATTGGCGATCGCAAAAAATAGAAAACAAAAATGGAATTCTTCATACGGAATCTATTTTTATTCTATTTATTACAATGCATTAGAAAATATTCCTGTAACTTGATCTTGAAATTCCCAGTCAAAGCCCCTATTATTAGCACTCATAGTTAATGAGTGCTAACACCATCTCACCCGCGTATTAGCATTCTGACTTATTAGAGATTTATACATGAAATACTGTGTATTTCATAAATTTTGGCTTTTTAATTTTAACAGGAGAAAACAGTATGAAAATTCGCCCTTTGCATGATCGTGTGATTGTCAAGCGATTGGAAGATGAACGCAAAACCGCTTCAGGTATTGTTATCCCGGACAGTGCTGCGGAAAAACCTGATCAAGGTGAGATTCTCGCAATAGGAAAAGGAAAAGTCGGCGATGATGGAAAAGTGCGTCCATTGGAAGTTAAAGTGGGCGATAAAGTATTGTTTGGAAAATATGCCGGACAGTCTGTCAAAGTTCAAGGTGAAGAACTTTTGGTCATGCGGGAAGAAGATATCATGGGTGTAATTGAAGATTAATTGCACCGGTTCAATTATTCGCTAAAGACAATATGTTGTTGAGAGATTAGGAGAAAAGTTATGTCAGCAAAAGAAGTGAAGTTTGGTGATTCAGCACGTCATAGAATGGTAGCCGGTGTCAATATTTTAGCTGATGCGGTTAAAGTGACATTGGGTCCGAAAGGCCGTAATGTGGTTTTGGATCGCTCTTATGGCGCGCCAACGATTACCAAGGATGGTGTTTCAGTGGCGAAAGAAATCGAATTAAAAGACAAATTCGAAAATATGGGCGCACAGATGCTGAAAGAAGTGGCCAGCAAAACATCGGATGTGGCAGGTGATGGAACCACCACAGCAACCGTGTTAGCACAAGCGATTGTCAAAGAAGGCATGAAGTATGTAGCAGCCGGCATGAATCCAATGGACCTCAAACGGGGCATTGATAAAGCTGTGACTGCGGCTGTCGGGGAATTGAAAAAACTGTCAAAACCCTGTGCAACAGCGAAAGAAATTGCGCAAGTAGGCAGTATTTCCGCAAACTCCGATACCGAAATCGGCAAAATCATTGCCGACGCAATGGACAAAGTCGGTAAAGAGGGCGTGATCACGGTAGAAGACGGTTCCGGATTGCAAAATGAGCTGGAAGTCGTGGAAGGTATGCAATTCGATCGCGGTTATTTATCGCCTTATTTTGTCAGCAGCGCGGAAAAACAAATTGCATTGCTCGATAATCCATTTGTTTTACTGCACGACAAAAAAATCTCCAACATCCGCGACTTATTACCGGTATTGGAACAAGTCGCAAAAGCAGGCAAGCCTTTGTTGATTATTGCGGAAGATGTCGATGGCGAAGCGCTGGCTACTCTCGTGGTCAACAATATCCGCGGCATTCTTAAAACCTGCGCGGTTAAAGCGCCTGGCTTCGGTGATCGCCGTAAAGCCATGCTGGAAGATATTGCCATCTTGACCGGCGGTACCGTGATTGCGGAAGAAGTGGGTCTGACGCTTGAAAAAGCAACCCTCAATGACTTGGGACAAGCAAAACGTATCGAAGTCGGCAAAGAAAATACCACCATCATTGATGGTGCGGGCGATGCCAAAGCGATTGAAGCGCGCGTGAAACAAATTCGCACGCAAATTGAAGAAGCGACCAGCGACTACGATAAGGAAAAATTGCAGGAACGTGTGGCTAAGCTGGCAGGCGGTGTTGCATTGATCAAGGTCGGCGCTGCAACCGAAGTTGAGATGAAAGAGAAAAAAGCACGTGTTGAAGATGCGCTGCATGCAACCCGTGCAGCGGTTGAGGAAGGCGTGATACCGGGCGGTGGCGTAGCACTGTTGCGCACGATCCCGATTGTTAAGAAAACTAAAGGCGACAATCATGATCAGGATGCCGGTATTAAGATCGTGCTGCGCGCTCTTGAAGAACCATTGCGCCAGATTGTCACTAACTGCGGCGATGAACCCTCAGTTGTCGTGAATAAAGTCACGGAAGGTCAAGGTAATTTTGGTTACAATGCCGCAACCAGTGAATATGGTGACTTAGTTGCAATGGGCGTGCTGGATCCTACCAAAGTGACCCGTTCTGCATTACAAAATGCGGCTTCGGTTGCCAGTCTGATGTTGACTACTGATGCGATGGTCGCTGAATTGCCGAAGGAAGAAGCACCAGCCGGCGGCGGTATGGGTGGCATGGGCGGTATGGGCGGTATGGGTGGCATGGATATGTAATAATTACTATTCCAGCGCAACTTAGAGTTTTGATACCTAAGGAAGTGCTGATTAATTGACTGTACGAGTGAATTGCTTCGTTGCGCGGTACTCACTCCCTCGCCTATCAAATCGATAGGTCCCGGTTGTTATGTTCCGTGCGCCTCGCACTTCATCGCGTTCGTTGAATTAACCAGCGCTTCCCTAAACAGACTTCAATATTTCTTGGAGTCTGTTTTTTTATGCAAATGGAATTTTAATTGGAGGAATAGAGATACTTATCAGGCGTTATATTTTTATCTGAAAATGTATTGTCGTGATAAATTCTACGGTATGGATAAAATAGAAAGCTACTCACCACCTGCAGATTTATTGCTCAATCGCGTTATTCTAGTGACTGGCGCAGGGCAGGGGTTGGGGCGTGCGGCAGCTTTGGCGTATGCAAATCATGGCGCTACCGTGATTTTGCATGGGCGTAAAGTTAAAAAGCTGGAAACTGTTTACGATGAGATTGAAGCACTCGGTAAAGCGCAAGCGCTTATTTATCCGCTTGATCTCGAAAAAGCCGAGGACAAAGATTTTGCCACGCTGGCGCAAGCAATTGCCCAACAACTCGGCCGGTTGGATGGAATTTTGCATAATGCAGCCTCGCTGCCAGGTTTAAGTCCGTTGGAACATCAATCGGTTGCACAGTTTCGCTCGTTGCTCCAGGTAAACCTGATCGCGCGCTTCGCGGTCACAAAAGCATGCTTGCCCTTATTGAAAGCTTCACCGGATGCGAGTGTGATCATGACGACAAATTCGCACGGACTGAATCCTTCGGCGTATTGGGGTGGTTTTGCCGTAGCCAACGCAGGGATTCACGCTCTGATGAAGATACAGGCCGATGAATGGGAAACATTGCCCAATTTACGTATGAATTCTATCGTGCCCGGGATTGTCAATTCACCGCAACGGATTATGACGCATCCTGGCGAAGTCAAACAAACGATGCGCCGCCCGGAAGATTTAGCGGCAACCTATCTGTATTTGATGGGACCGGATAGCAAAGGTGTGAACGGGCAAACTGTCTCTTGCCAATTAGCACAGTAATTGAATGATCTGGCTGCGATCAGCGGGATTAAAAGGTATAATCGTTACAATAAATTGACTTGCGAAAGTGGCGGAATTGGTAGACGCACCAGATTTAGGTTCTGACGCCGAAAGGTGTGGGGGTTCGAGTCCCCCCTTTCGCACCAAATTATCTTTAGCAGCAATCTTTTTATCCGGTTGTCCGGTATATCAAGAAATAACCGGATGTTATTGCAATATATTGAAAAATATTTAATCAGTCGGGAACTTGAATGGGATCAAATGTAGAAAACCTCGGTGCACTAGAACGTCGTTTTGATATCGCAATTTCTCTGGAGAAATTACAGAGTGAAATTGATAACCGCTTGCAGCGGCTGGCGAGAACAGCCAAATTGCATGGTTTCCGCCCTGGAAAAGTCCCATTGAAAATAATTACTCAAATGTATGGAGTGCAAGTTCAGCAAGATGTATTGAACGATGCGGTACATAAAGAATTCAAAGACACTGTTCAGCAGCAGAACCTGCAAGTGGCCGGTTATCCGCGTTTTGAAGCAAAAGCGACTGATGGCAACGACTCGCAATATACCGTAAGCGCAATATTTGAAGTGTACCCCGAGATCGTATTAGGTGATTTAAGTAATCAAAGTATTGAGCAGCCCACTGCGAAAGTTGGTGAAACGGATATCGACAAGACGCTTGATATGATATGTAAACAGCGTGTGGCCTATCAACCGGCCAATCGTCCTGCAAAAAAAGGTGATCGGGTCAAGATCGATTATCACGGCACCATCGATGGGAATGATTTTGCGGGCGGTAAATCTAACGATGTGTACTTGATTCTGGGCGATGGCAAATTTCTCAAGGATTTTGAAGCTGCGCTCATTGATATGCAAGCCGGTAGCAGTAAATCATTCGATGTGGTTTTTCCTGAGGATTATCATGGTAAAGAAATTGCTGGAAAAACCGTTACTTTTGAAGTTACATTGAATGAATTGGCAGAACCGGTATTGCCAACCGTCGATGCCGAATTTGCCAAATCGTTAGGTATCCCCGATGGAGATCTTCAAAAGCTGCGCGAGGGAATACAAAAAGATCTTGAACGTGAAGTTTCCAAGCGAGCCAGGTCAAAACTGAAAGAACAAATTATGCAGGCGTTATTGAGCACGACGCAAATCGATGCACCAAGCGTATTGATTAATCAAGAAAAAGAAAGATTACTGCAAAACGCGAAAAGCGATTTGGAAGCACGCGGGATGAAAGCCAAGGAAATATCGCTATCAACGGATCTTTTTAAAGAAAAAGCGGAATATCGCGTAAAACTAGGGTTGATTCTGGCGGAACTTGTAAAAGTGCATGCGCTGAAAGCAACTCCGGAACAGGTTCGCAGAATTATAGAAGATGCAGCACAAAGTTATGAAAATCCGGAACAGGTTGTTAAATGGCATTATGCTTCTTCAGAACGATTGCAAGAAGCGGAATCATTAGCTCTGGAAGAAAATGTAGTGGATTGGGCGCTCGGAAAAATAAAATTAATCAACAAAACCGTAACTTTCGACGAGCTGATGGGGATATCCTGAAATGAAGCAAATTTTTGATAATATGCATGATCTGGAACCAAGGAATCTGGGATTGATTCCGATGGTGATAGAAACCAGCGGACGCGGTGAGCGTGCTTATGATATTTATTCGCGCTTATTAAAGGAAAGGGTTGTATTCCTGGTTGGCCCCGTTACCGAAGCCAGTGCAAATCTGGTAGTTGCACAGTTTTTGTTTCTTGAATCTGAAAATTCAGAAAAAGATATTCATTTTTATATTAACTCCCCGGGAGGAATGGTATCCGCCGGTTTGGCCATTTATGACACAATGCAGTATATAAAACCGGATGTCAGTACTTTATGTATCGGTCAAGCAGCAAGTATGGGAGCACTACTTTTAACCGCAGGCGCGAAAGGTAAGCGTTATTGTTTACCGAATTCACGCGTTATGATTCATCAACCGCTTGGAGGTTTTCAGGGACAGGCTTCGGATATCGAGATACATGCACGTGAGATATTATATCTTAAAGCCCGGTTAAATGAGATCATGGCAAAACATACCGGGCGCCCGGTTTCCGATGTCGAAAAAGATACAGATCGAGATAATTTTATGAGTGCTACAGAATCTGTAAATTATGGATTGGTAGATGCGGTATTGGCACAAAGAGATGTAAGCGCAAGTTAACGAATGCTTGTGCAAAACTTGTTTAAACACGGTTACCTAAACTCGATTACGGTGGGACAAAAATATGCCAGACAAAGCTAGTAGCGAGAAACTTCTTTATTGTTCTTTTTGTGGCAAGAGTCAGCATGAAGTAAGAAAACTGATTGCAGGCCCTTCGGTCTTTATTTGCGATGAATGTATTGATTTATGCAATGACATCATTCGCGAAGAAATGCAAGGTGATGAGGCAACCAAGTTAGTCAAATCAAACTTGCCGGTACCTCGTGAGATCTGCCAAATACTTGATCAATATGTAATCGGGCAGGAGTCCGCGAAGAAAATTCTTTCTGTGGCAGTTTATAATCATTATAAGCGGCTGAGAAATGTAACAAAATCAGATGAAGCCGATGATATCGAGCTATCAAAAAGCAACATTCTGCTTGTCGGTCCAACAGGTTCGGGTAAAACATTACTGGCGCAAACCCTAGCCCGGCTCCTGGATGTTCCTTTCATCATGGCGGATGCTACGGCTCTGACCGAAGCAGGTTATGTTGGTGAAGACGTAGAAAATATTATCCAGAAATTACTGCAAAAATGTAATTATGATGCCGAGAAAGCGCAACGTGGTATCGTTTACATTGATGAAATCGATAAAATTTCACGCAAATCAGATAATCCATCCATTACACGTGATGTCTCCGGTGAAGGCGTGCAACAGGCATTATTGAAATTAATTGAAGGCACTATTGCGATGGTTCCTCCTCAAGGCGGCCGGAAGCATCCTAATCAAGAATTCATCCAAGTGGATACGACCAATATTCTGTTCATTTGCGGTGGTGCATTTGATGGTCTCGATAAAGTGATCAGGGCGCGCACCGAAAAAGGTGGAATTGGTTTTGGCGTCGATGTAAAAAGCCATACACGCAAAGATATGAATAAGGTGCTGCAACAAGTAGAGCCTGAAGATTTAGTGAAATTTGGTTTGATCCCCGAGTTTGTTGGGCGTTTACCAGTGGTTGCCACACTGGAAGAACTCAACGAAGCGGCATTAATTCAAATTTTAACGGAACCGAAGAATGCACTCGTTAAACAATATTGGAAAATGTTCAATATGGAAGGGGGCGTTGACTTAGAGTTCCGGGAGCCAGCACTTAAAGCGATTGCTAAGAGGGCCTTAACACGTAAAACCGGTGCGCGTGGCTTACGTTCAATTCTTGAAGAAATATTGCTGGATATTATGTACGATCTTCCGTCGCTCGAGAATGTGACAAAAGTGGTCATTGACTATAATTCGACCAATGATGATATCAAACCAATTTTAATTTACTCGGATCAACCCAAAATTGCTAAGCGTTCCAAGTAATTAAGAAGACTTGATTGGCAGTGCTATCTGTAAAGAACCATACATATTTGATAACGACATTATATGAAGTATTTACAGATAGCTAGAGAAACGCTGATTAATTCGGCGAACGAGATGAAGCACGAGGCGCACGGAACACAGCAACCGAGACATACCAATAAGATAGGCGAGGGAGCGAGTATCGCGCACGAAGTGATTCACTCGTATAGTCAATGAATCAGTGTTTTCCTAGCCTTGTGCCGGTATTTTTAATAGTCATCTTGTATTTCTCGTTTGTGCACATATTTTATTAATCAGTTGTGAATTTATTAAATGAGTGGATATGACTTCTTTGATTGAAGATTCTGAACAGTTGGTGCTACCGCTGTTGCCTTTGCGAGACGTAGTTGTTTTTCCGCATATGGTCATTCCATTATTTGTCGGTAGACAGAAATCCATCAAAGCACTGGAACTGGCTATGGAGTCGAATAAGAATATTCTGCTGGTTGCCCAGAAAGTAGCGTCAAAGGATGACCCTGCTCCTGAAGATCTTTACGATGTATGCAGTATTGCCAGCTTGTTACAAATGCTGAAGTTACCTGACGGTACCGTCAAGGTTCTGGTGGAAGGTAATCATCGGGCTCGTATTCAGGAGTTAGTTGATTCTGAAACTCATTATTCTGGCAGAGCAGTGCAAGTCCGATCCGATACCACGGAAAATCCGGAAGTGGAAGCGATGCGCCGCGCTATTCTGACTCAATTTGATCAATATGTGAAACTCAATAAAAAAATTCCACCGGAGATCATTACTTCATTGGGAGGCATTGATGATGCCGGCCGTCTTGCTGATACGATTGCTGCCTACTTGCCGTTAAAACTTGAGCAAAAACAAGAAATACTTGAAATTTTTGAGGTATCTAAACGCCTGGAGCATTTATTAGGATTATTAGAAACTGAATTAGATATTTTACAAGTTGAAAAACGTATTCGCGGTAGAGTAAAGCGCCAGATGGAAAAAAGTCAGCGTGACTACTATCTTAACGAGCAAGTAAAAGCTATTCAGAAAGAATTAGGCGAGGGCGAAGATGGCGCAGACATCGATGAAATTGAGAAAAAAATCAAATCTGCTCAAATGCCGAAAGAAGTGCTCGCCAAGGCCGAATCGGAATTAAAAAAACTGCGTTTGATGTCCCCAATGTCTGCCGAAGCAACGGTAGTGCGTAATTATATTGATGCACTGGTAACTTTACCTTGGAAAAAGAAAAGTAAGATCAATCAGGATCTTAAAGCGGCAGAAGCAAAATTGGAAAAAGATCATTATGGTTTGGAAAAAGTAAAAGAACGGATCGTCGAATATCTTGCGGTTCAGCAACGTGTCAGCAAATTAAAAGCACCGATTCTTTGCTTGGTTGGTCCTCCGGGTGTCGGTAAAACTTCATTAGGGCAATCGATCGCTCATGCCACAAACCGAAAATTTGTACGTATGTCATTAGGTGGCGTGCGCGATGAAGCTGAAATTCGCGGTCACAGAAAAACGTATATCGGATCAATGCCGGGTAAGATCTTGCACAATATGAGCAAGGTTGGCGTCAAGAATCCATTATTCCTGCTTGATGAAGTCGATAAGATGGGTATGGATTTCCGTGGAGATCCGGCATCTGCACTACTGGAAGTTCTTGACCCAGAACAGAATAGCACGTTTGTCGATCACTATATCGAAGTAGAGTACGACTTATCCGATGTGATGTTTGTAGCCACTGCAAATACACTGAATATTCCACCCGCACTGCTTGATCGCATGGAAGTCATTCAGTTATCAGGGTATACGGAAGATGAAAAGCTGAATATATCGACACACTATTTATTAACAAAACAGATGCAGAATCATGGTCTTGAAGAAAATGAACTGACTGTTTCGGAATCCGCGTTGCGGGATATTGCGCGTTACTACACGAGAGAAGCGGGCGTGCGCGCAATGGAACGGGAAATTTCAAAAATTTGCCGGAAAGCCGTGAAAGCAATGTTGCTCAAAAAAGGTAAAAACAAAATTACCGTTACTTCTCGCAATCTTGATAAATTCTTAGGCGTAAGACGTTTTACTTATGGTGTAGCAGAAGAAAAAAATCAAGTTGGACAGGTAACTGGTCTAGCATGGACCGAGGTTGGCGGTGAATTACTCACTATTGAAGCAGTGGTGCTGGCAGGAAAAGGAAAAACTATCACAACCGGACAACTCGGTGAAGTGATGCAAGAATCTATTCAGGCGGCGCTTTCGGTGGTCCGGAGCCGTTCTCACCTGCTGGGAATAGCGGAAGATTTTTACCAAAAGAATGACATTCACATTCACCTTCCTGAAGGGGCAACGCCCAAGGATGGGCCGAGTGCGGGGATTGGCATATGTGTCGCAATGGTATCAGTTCTTACAAATATTGCTGTAAGAGCTGATGTCGCCATGACTGGAGAAATTACCCTCAGAGGTGAAGTGCTTCCAATCGGCGGTTTAAAAGAAAAATTATTGGCGGCGCATCGCGGCGGTATTAAATCAGTCATCATTCCGGAAAAGAATGTGAAAGACTTGACTGAGATTCCAGCTAATATAAAGAGCCAATTGACCATTTATCCAGTTAAATGGATTGATCAAGTACTTGACATTGCGCTGGAGCATAAACCGGAACTATTTCCTGCACCAATTTCGCAGCCTGTCTTACAATCAAATGCCGAGGAGAATATAACCGAATCTGTGATTAAACATTGAGCTACAATATTTACGCACTATTTTCTTCTTTGATATCAGGAAGCTGAAAGCTTAAGTTAATCGAAATTCTGCAAGCAATGGAATATGATCGGATAAATGACGCCACGGTTGCCCTTGAAGGTAATTACAACTGACAATATCCAGATCACGGTAATAAATTCGATCCATGGATAACATGGGCAACCAAGCAGGGAATGTTCGTGCATATACACCATGGGTGATTTTAAATGCCTCCTTAACACCTAAATCCTGATGTAAAAAATGTTCGGCACGACCGCGCCAATCATTAAAATCACCGGCAATAATCAGTGGCTCGTTCGCCGGAATATGTGAATTGATACGTTTTACCAGTGTTGAGAGCTGACGCGCTCTCTCTTGCTCAAATAATCCTAAATGTACGCAGATGACATGAATTCTCTCATTGGTTCCGGGAATTTGAATGGTCCCGTGTAACAAACTCCGACTGGCTGACTTAAATAACGAAACATTAATATTTTTCCATTCAACAAAGGGATATTTACTCAAAATCGCATTGCCGTGATGACCCGACTTATAAATAGCATTCTTACCATAAGCATAATGGTGCCAGACTTGATCGGCCAGAAATTCAAATTGCCGGTTATTGGGCCAGTCAGTGAACCGATTGTTCGAAATAGTACGTTCACCGTGTATTTCTTGCAGAAAAACTATATCGGCATTGACGTAGCGTAATGAATTCTTGATTTCATGCAGAATAAAACGCAAGTTAGTAGCGCTAAACCCTTTGTGGATATTATAAGTCAGAATTTTAAATGAACCATTAGTCATGCGATTGCCAGTATCGACCCAAAGCGAAACTTGATTTTGTACTTCCAAAATACTTGGAGTGAAAATTTAAAACTTACCAATTGCGCGACATCTGGTCAATTTGATTAAATTGCTTTTCATTTGACATCATAGGACGGCATTGAGGGCATCGCCAAGACTGCCCTTGAGCCAGTTTACCTTCGTTTTTCATGTGTAGTAATTCAGACCCGATCTGACAGTCACCCGATTTGACGATGTGCCTGTTAGATCAAATTCAGTTATTCAATGCGGTGATTTTATCGTCCCATACCTCCTTTGCGTCAATTAAAGTTTGCAAGAGTTATTGTCAAAAGTGGTGTTCAGAGATTTCATCAAGCTGCATTCTGATCTATTGTTGCTGCCTCGATACCATCAATAAATTTGACCCCTGTAATGACTTTGGCGAGGTAGTCAAATCCTCGTTGCCGCCGCCACTTGTTCTGCGCACATTCGGCCAACTTGAACATCATGTGCAGCAACGTTGATGTCTTGTGTCTGGATAAATTTCCTCAGGGGCTGACCAAAAGCCCATCACCCCATCACCCCATCACCGATTGCCATTTTTGGGGCATTCGTGCCGCGGGCCTTGAGCATCAACAACTCTTCCCGCCAGCTTTGGGTCGACTCCCTCATACCATCTTCGATCGCCAAAAAACGCTTCCGGCCACGGACATCAACGCCGATTAATTCTGTCAATGAATCTGTAAACAAATCTGGATCTGATAACTCAATAACGTTACTCTTACTCATAGCGGTGTATTCCTCTTCGGTTGGTTATATTGTTTGGCAACAACTAATCAACCAGATACACCGCTATTTTTCAATACCTCAAACACCAGGTTCTATTATAACTCAGTTTGCAATGGGGTACGCCCACAGCACATCTTTCCTTGGTGAGTTCGCGTGCCGTTATAATACGCCATCCAGTCATCCAAATCGTGTTGTAACTCCTCGATCGATTGGTAGATCTTGCGCCGGAATGCTACCTGGTAGAACTCCTGGCAAGATGGTTTTGTGGAAACGCTCGCAAATACCGTTGGTCTGCGGATGATTGGCTTTCGTTTTGGAATGCTCAATGTCATTGAGTGCCAGATAGAGCTGGTAATCGTGATTCTCCGGCTTGTCGCAATATTCGGTACCACGGTCGGTCAAGATGCGAATCACACCCATCCTTGCTCAGCGAAGAACGGCAGTACCCGGTCATTGCCGGGGATATTGATGTACTAGGTGTTTAGTCCCACGGTATGCTGGTGTTAATATATGAACAGCTACGAAAGGAGGAGTTATGGGACAAATACTGCATGGAAGCGCCCGTACGACGGAGGCAGTGCGTCGAGCGATACAACATAGTCAAGAGAGCCTGAA
>CP091134.1:2200830-2212934 GCA_021582535.1 Nitrosomonas sp. | reverse complement strand
CCGTCGACCTGTCGCAATACCGCCAGCTTGAGAACACCGGCTTGATCGCGCATATCGACCGGGTTGGGGTTGCTGTTTATAAAAAATGAAAGGGTGATCAGCACCTATTCTTTTTCTCCGCCTTGCGGCCCGTAAAAAACCACCCATGCGACAAAATCATCGCTGAAATTTTCAAAGCGGTGTTCAGCGCCGGCAGGCACAAACAGCACGTCATTGGGCTCGAAAGGCACGCGTTGCTTGCCGTCGAAAAAAGTGCCTTTGCCTTTTACCACGATATACACTTCGTCTTGTTCATGCGGTGTTTGCGTGTCCTTGCCTTTTGGAGCATAAACGAGCAAGCGCAATGAGCCGCGCTCCATGCCGACCGCATACCGCTCGCCATCCGGCCCGGGAATTTTGGCCAGCACTTCGGCCAGCGTCGTGCGCGTAGGTGCAGATGCGGCAGTGGTTTGTGCCGCCACGTTGAATCCCACACAAAGAAGAAATATCAGGCTGATGATGATTGTTCGATAAATGGCGTATGGCATCGCAAAAATCCTCGTTGGTTATTAATTCAGACTGGAATCTTCGGCATCTGGACAGCACGGATTCCTAACAAAAACCGGGAAACTATATCCGGCAGCAGCGAAAAAATCTTCACTGCATGATTCACTTCCGCAACCACCACAGTATCAGTGTCAGCACGACAGAAATCACCAAGCCGGTCATCAGCGGAAAATGAAAGCTGAAATTCTCGCGTTCGATGTGGATATCACCGGGCAAGCGGCCGAGCGGCAATTGCGACAGCCAGGGCCACAGCAGGCCGAGGCCGAGTACGAGTAGCAAGACTCCGAGTGTAATCAGTAACTGTTGCATAGCATTAGCGCTAATTCTGCTTTGGAAATATCAGCTTATCCGATTCAAAACCCAGTTCTGCGGCTCTACGTACAAACCGCTCCAGCAAGGCATCGCTGACCGTTGGGGTTCTTGCCAGCAGCCACAAGTACGATTTGTCGTAGCTGGTAACGAAATGGATAGCAGCCGCATTTCTATGTACTCACGCAGTGGTTAATGCCGGGTAATCGGTATAGCCTTGTGCGTCCCACGTATAAAACGTGGCCGGATTGGGCGGATTGAGCGCCGCGCCGGTTTTGATCCGCGCCGGCAAGTCGGGGTTCGCCAGAAAGCTGGCGCCGAAAGCCACGGCATCGACTTTTCCTGCGGCGATATCTTTACTGGCTTCCTCGCCGCTGTAACCCATATTGCCGATCAGCACGCCTTTATAGTGCTGCCGGATCGGCGTCATCACGTCACCGCTTTGCTGCTGATAAACATCGCCCCGTATCACATGCAAGTACGCCAGGTGATAATCGTTGAGGCGGTTGGCGAGCCAGGCGGATAATCCGGCCGGATCGCTGTCGATCATGCTGTTGTAACTGCTCAGCGGCGAAATACGCAATCCCACGTGGCCGCTGCCCCACACGGCGCTGACCGCTTCGAGCACTTCCAGCGTCAAACGCGCGCGATTTTCAACCGGACCGCCGTAAGGGCCGCTGCGTTTGTTCGAGCCATCGCGCAAAAACTCATCCAACAGATAACCGTTCGCACCGTGAATCTCAATGCCGTCAAAACCTGCACTTTGGGCATTCTGCGCAGCTTGTTTAAATCCGGCGACAATACCGGGCAATTCGTCGTCACGCAATTCACGCGGCACGGCATACGGCTTTTTTCCTTCCGGCGTGCGCACTTCGTCGGCGATGGCGATGGCACTGGGCGCGACCGGCTGCGCGCCGCGATTGAGCAATGGATGGCAGGCCCTGCCGCCATGCCAGAGTTGCAGGAAGATTCTGCCACCGGCGGCATGCACCGCATCGGTCACCAGCCGCCAGCCGGTAATTTGCTGCGCGGAATGAATACCCGGTTCCTTCCAGAAGGCCGAATGCCCTTCGATAGCCATGGTCGCTTCGGCAATGATCAAACCGGCACTTGCCCGTTGGGCGTAATACTCCGCCATCAGCGCATTCGGAATATGCTCGTCACCCGCCCGGCAGCGCGTCAGCGGCGCCATGAAAATGCGGTTCGGAACCGTCAGCGCACCCAGTTTGAGCGGTGAAAACAACGTATTCATCCACTAAATCTCCCTCAATATTTAATCAGGATCATTTTAGCTTAATTTGGTGGATTACATTTTTTACTGATTTTTTATTATTTTTTTAAAAAAAATTTCTTTATCTTTCAGATAGAAAACCAATAGATGTGAAATAAATGTGAAATTAGTGTGAACTTTTTGTGAAGATTTCTATCCAACTGCCGTAAACGCTTTTTTCAAACAACTTCAACATATTTTAAATAAGGAAATTCTCATGAAAACAGGTCATATTTTTATTATTTCGGCATTGGTGATCAGCAGCACATTCTTTGGTGTTTTATCGATGTTTGATTTACCGGAATCGGCAACCGAATGGGTTATCTCCGACATCATTCTTGGTACGATTCTGTACGTAAACTACTTGGTCATCGCCATGGCAGCAAGTTCAACCAAAACCAGAACTCATTACTCGAGCAAAAAAGTTACAGCGTAAGGCTCTCCTAAGGAAGCGCTGATTAATTCAACGAACGAGATGAAGTGCGAGGCGCACGGAACGCAACAACCGAGACCTATCAATCTGATAGGCGGGGAAGTGAGTACCGCGCAACGAAGCAATTCACTCGTACAGTCAATTAATCAGCGCTTCCCTAAATAATGGGGTTAAGGCTCTCCGCCTTAACCCCATTTTTTTATTGGACTGCCAAGACCGGTCTCTTCCCAATCAAAGCTGTTTGAAACGCTCCGTCGGTTGATCGAGCCAATGAATCAACCCTTGTGTATTCAACCGGATATCCGAGCGCAGAAGCTCATCAATCGCATCCAGCGGCAACCGGCAACCCTGCTGCGTCAGCCGTTGCAGCAATATTTCCCGTAAAGCTTTTGAAATTACCGCTTGGCGGTCTTCATTATTTTTTGCGCGCTGCGCAATTTCGACGTGCGCATCGAGCAATTCATGCAGAGATTGCGCATGATGCACGAGATTGCCGATCTGGCTATAGTGGGTCAGATAAGCGTAGCGTGGCTGATAGCGCATAATGCGGTCAATCGAAGCGTGCGCTGCGGCAGGATCGAATTGCACCGGCGAGGTGGTCGGGAAAACAAATTCCAAACCATTAGTGTCGAATTCCCGGTACGAAACACCGAATGTATCACCGGTGAAAAAAGACTGGCTGCGCTCATCGAAGATGCAATTATGGTGGCGCGCATGTCCCGGCGTATCGAGAAACAGTAATGAGCGGCCGTTCAGATCGATGCGGCTTTCATCCGGCGCCTCAATAATCCGCGCGGCATCGATCGGATAGATCTCACCGTACACGCGCTTGAATTCAGCTTCGCCATAAACCCCCATGGCACCGGCGACCAGCCGCGCCGGATTCGCCATATGGCTCGCGCCGCGCGGATGCACAACCAATTTGGCATTGGGAAAAAGCCGCATGCACTCGCTCGCGCCACCGGCATGATCGAGATGGATATGCGTCAAAATGACATAAGCGACATCTTCAACGGCAATGTGCTTGTGTTCGAGCGACGCGATGACACCGGGAATGGAAAACGAGGTGCCAGTATCCACCAGCGCGGCCGCGCCTTTCTCGGCAATCAGGTGAATCGCCGCGCGTTTGGGGCGGTGAAACTGCGCATCAATGGCACTGATGCCATGTTCATAATCTATAACTAGCGGTAATGACATATTGTTCCGGTTTTTTCTCGAACCTTAAAAGGTAATGTTGAATGTTATTTGGACGGATATTTCAACTGTTCCAAGATCGCCGGGTTTTCCAGCGTGGAAATATCCTGTGTGATTTCCTCGCCTTTGGCGAGCGTGCGCAACAACCGGCGCATGATTTTTCCCGACCGTGTCTTGGGCAGATTTTCTCCGAAACGGATTTCATCGGGCTTGGCAATCGGGCCGATCTCCTTCGCCACCCAGTCACGCAAAGTACCCGTGATCTGCGCCGCTTCTTCGCCATGCGGATATTTGCCTTTTAATACGACAAACGCAATCACCGCTTCGCCTTTGATTTCATGCGGCTTGCCAACCACCGCCGCTTCCGCCACCAAAGGATGGGCAACCAATGCCGATTCAATTTCCATCGTACCCAAGCGATGCCCGGAAACGTTCAGCACGTCATCGACGCGCCCCATGATCCAGAAGTAACCATCCTTATCGCGGTAAGCGGAGTCGCCCGCCAGATAATATTTTCCATGACCGGTATCGTCGGGGAAATAGGTTTTTTTGAAACGCTCCGGGTCACCCCACAAGGTGCGGATTTGTGAAGGAAAAGGCTTTTTAATCACCAGAAAGCCACCTTTACCGTTTTCGACCTCATGACCGGCTTCATCGACAACCGCCGCGAAAATTCCCGGTAACGGGAACGTGCAGGAACCGGGCTTGAGCGCGACTGCACCCGGTGTGGGCGCGATCATGTGGCAACCGGTTTCCGTCTGCCACCAGGTATCGGCAATGGGGCAACGCGACCGCCCTACTTTTTCATAAAACCACATCCAGGCTTCGGGATTGATCGGCTCCCCGACTGAACCCAATAACCGCAACGACGAGAGATCGTATTGCGCGGGCAGATCGCCGCCCAGTTTGATCAACGAGCGGATGGCCGTGGGTGCAGTGTAGAACGTGGTCACCTTATGCTTCTGAATGATTTCCCAGAAACGCCCGGCGTGCGGATAGGTGGGAATTCCCTCGAAAATCACTTGAGTGGCTCCCATGGCGAGCGGTCCGTACGTGACATAGCTATGACCGGTGATCCAGCCGACATCGGCCGTACACCAGAATATGTCCGCCGGTTTATAGTCAAAAATCCATTGCATGCTAACGATAGCGCCCAGTAAATAACCCGCGCTGGAATGTTGAACACCTTTGGGCTTACCGGTCGATCCGGAGGTATACAGCGTAAACAAAGGATGCTCGGCGTCAACCCATTCCGGTTCGCATTCGCTACCGGCGTTCCGGGTAATCTCATGCCACCAGACATCGCGCGGCGGATTAAACGGAATATCCCCGCCGGTGCGTTGATACACCACAATCAATTGCACCGATGTTATGTCATTCATGCGTATGGCTTCGTCAACGGTCGCCTTGAGTGGATGATGCTTGCCGCCGCGCACCTGCTCATCGGCTGTGATAATCGCTACGGCGCCGGCGTCGTGAATGCGCTCATGCAGGCTTTTGGCGGAAAAACCGCCGAATACCACGGAGTGAGTCGCACCGATACGGGCGCAGGCTTGCATGGCGACCACCGCTTCAATGCGCATCGGCATGTAAATGACGACCCGGTCACCTTTCTTGATATTGCGTGCTTTCAATGCATTGGCGAGCTGGCAAACCCGTTGATGGAGATCACGGTAGGTCGACCGTATCACCTCGCCGTCGTCGGACTCAAAAATAATGGCGGTTTTATCCGCTTGAGTTGCCAGATGCCGGTCCAGGCAGTTATAGGAAACGTTCAACTCGCCATCGGTGAACCATTTGTAAAACGGTGCATTACGATCATCCAGTATTTGGGTAAAAGGCTTGTGCCAAAGAATCCGCTCTTTCGCCCGTTTAGCCCAGAAATGCTGGTAATCCTGTTCCGCTTCCGCACACAAAGCTTGATAGGCTTGAAAGCTGGATACATTGGCCTGACTGGAAAATTGGTCAGAGGGCGGAAAAATACGGGTTTCATTTAAAACTGATTCAATCGTCGACATGCACTATCTCCGGTATTCATTCGTTCAATACACTGAGACCGAATTGTATCATTGGCTCCAGGCGCCTTATACCTCTTAATTTCGGGCCGGTTAAAAACTGCGCTCCCAGAATATCATTAAACAGGCCATCCGGAGAATACCGGTAAGGCACTGAAAATCGCCGGGAATATTACCTCTGGCGAAAGTTTATGTTTCTTATTTCACAAATATTTGTTAAAATAAAATCAATAAATTCGATGGGCTTTTTCAGCCCATTTTTTATTTGTGGTGGAGCTATGGTATTAGAGGAATTATTGGAATCGACTCTGCAAGGAATGGGTTACGAGTTGGTTGAAGTGGAACGGCTAGCACACAACAAATTATTAAGAATATTTGTCGACAAAGAGGGCGGTATTAACATCGATGATTGTGTAGCGATCAGCAATCATCTGAGCCGGTTGTTTGCAGTTGAAAACATCGATTACGGCCGGCTGGAAGTGTCATCGCCCGGATTAGACAGGCCGTTGCGGAAAGAAGCGGATTTTATCCGTTTCAAAGGAGAAACGGTCAAATTAAAACTGCGTATCCCGATTCAAGGGCAACGGAATTTCGTGGGAGTTTTGCGGGAAATAAATAATGGCATAATAAAACTGGAAAGCGAAGGAAAATTGTTTGATCTTGAATTGAGTAACCTTGGAAAAGCGCGTTTGGTTCCAAAATTGTAGGTATATAGATTTGGCTGGAGGACTATGAGCCGCGAAATTTTACTGTTGGTTGATGCATTGGCACGCGAGAAAGCGGTGGAAAAAGAGATTGTTTTCACTGCGCTGGAGCTCGCATTGGCATCCGCTACGAAAAAACGATTTCAAGAGGATATCGAGACTCGGGTTTCTATTGACAGAGCCACAGGAGATCACCAATCCTTCCGCCGCTGGCTGGTTGTTGAGGATGGTGCAGTGGAAGATCCTGAGCGCCAGATCGCCTTAAGTGATGCGGCGGAAACCGATGCGGATATTCAGGTTGGCAATTTTCTGGAAAAACCGCTGGAACCCATCGAGTTCGGGCGTATCGGCGCGCAAGCCGCAAAACAAGTCATTTTCCAGAAAATACGCGATGCCGAACGTGAGCAAACATTGAATGATTTCCTGGAACGCGGAGATTATTTAATTACCGGCACGATTAAACGCATGGAACGTGGCAATGCCATTATCGAATCCGGCAAGATCGAAGCGGAACTCCCCCGCGACCAGATGATACCGAAAGAAAACCTGCGTGTCGGCGACCGGGTCCGGGCTTATCTGCATAAAGTGGATCGCGCTGCCAGAGGGCCGCAATTGAAGCTCTCGCGCAATTCCCCTGAATTTCTGATGAAGTTGTTTGAACTGGAAGTGCCGGAGATTGAGGAAGGTCTGCTGGAAATCAAAGCGGCAGCCCGTGATCCCGGATCGCGCGCCAAGATTGCCGTCAAATCGAACGATCAGCGTGTCGACCCGATCGGTACTTGCGTCGGGATGCGTGGCTCGAGAGTTCAGGCGGTCATCAGTGAACTGGCGGGCGAACGCGTTGATATCGTGCTGTGGTCGGACGACCCCGCGACTTTTATCATCAATGCGCTGGCGCCCGCAGAAATCAGCAGCATCATGGTCGACGAAGAAAAGCACAGCATGGACATCGTGGTCGATGATGATAATCTGGCGCAGGCCATCGGCCGCGGTGGACAAAATGTGCGCTTGGCTTCCGAGTTGACCGGCTGGGAACTTAACATCATGACGGTGGAAGAATCCAAAGCCAAGCATGAGCAGGAATCATCGCAAATCTGCCAGCTCTTTATGCAGAAACTCGATGTCGACGAAGAAATCGCGGAAATTCTTGTGCAAGAAGGCTTCGTTACGCTGGAAGAAGTGGCTTACGTGCCACTGAATGAGATGCTGGAAATCGAATCCCTGGATGAAGAAACGGTTACCGAGATCCGCAATCGCGCGCGTAACGTATTGCTCACGGATGCCATTGTGAATGAAGAAAAAGTTGAGCATGTCGCGGAAGATCTGCTTGCCATAGAAGGTATGGATATTAATATCGTGCGCGAGCTGGCGGCAAAAGGTATTAATACACAAGCTGATTTAGCCGATCTGGCCGCCGATGATCTGGTTGAGATAACCGGTATTGATATTGAACGTGCAAATCAATTAATTATCAAAGCACGTGAACCATGGTTTACTTGATTTAAACACCCGGTTAGTAATAAATTAACCGGATTGTTGTTTATTTCCGGAAGCCTGCTTGTCGTTTTGTTTGTTGAAGGGTTATAAATGGCTCAAATGAGTGTGGAACAATTTGCTAATGAACTGGGTTTGTTACCGGCAGTTTTGCTGGAACAACTTAAAGCTGCCGGCGTAAAAAAAACGCTGGCGGAAGACAGTTTAACCGAGCAAGATAAAGCGCAGTTACTCGATTATCTAAGAAAAACTCATGGCACCACTGAGACTCGCAGCAAAGTCACGTTAACACGCCGCCAAACTTCCGAAATACGAAAATCCGACAGCACGGGCCGGGCACGGACGATTCAAGTGGAAGTCAGAAAAAGACGCGTGCTGACAAAACCGGGCATGCCGGCTGAAGCTGAAACTTCCCAAGAAACCGTCAAGCCGCTGGATGCCGTCAGTCCGCCGGGCAAGGAACCGGTCTCCATCATTGATGCGGAACAGCTGGCTCTGCGCAGCGAAGAAGCGCGCAAGCAAGCGGAATTGATGGCGCGTCAGGCTGAAGAGATTAAACAGAAAAGAGCGCGCAAGAAACCCGAATCTACCGACACTACCAGCAAAGCCGCAGCGGAACCGGAAAAAGCCACTGAAGTTGAAGCCGCACCGGGAGCAATCAAACCGGGATTGGCAACGCCCGCAGAAGCAGAAATCAACAATCCGTCAACCACCGCCAAGAAAGCCGAAACCGGACAACGCGCGGATGATACCCAAGCTGCCTCGACCGATGGAACACTGCACAAACCGGCGGTGAAACCGGAAGAAAAAGTCGAGAAAAAGAAAAAACAAGCCAAGCAGCAAGTCGTCTGGAAAGATGAAAACACCAAAAAACGCGGTGTCAAAACCCGCGGCGATCTTACCAACGGTCAACAAGGCTGGCGTACACGCAGGGAAAAACATAGCAAACCGGCGCATGCCGAAGAACAGAATATGCACGCCTTTTCCGCACCGACGGAACCCATCGTGCGCGAAATCATGGTGCCAGAAACCATTTCCGTAGGTGCTCTCGCACAAAAAATGTCGGTAAAAGCCGCCGACGTCATCAAAGTACTAATGAAGATGGGCAGCATGGTGACCATCAATCAAATGCTGGATCAGGATACGGCTATGATTGTCGTCGAAGAAATGGGGCATATCGCCAAATATGCCGAGATCGATAATCCCGAGAATTTTCTTGCCGATCACGAATCATCGACCGGTGAAGCTGAATTGTTTCCGCGCGCACCCGTGGTCACGGTCATGGGGCATGTCGATCACGGTAAAACTTCATTGTTGGACTATATCCGCCGCACCCGTGTCGCCGGTGGTGAAGCGGGTGGAATAACCCAGCACATCGGCGCTTATCATGTGGAAACCGATCACGGCATGATCACCTTTCTCGATACCCCGGGGCATGAAGCCTTTACGGCCATGCGTGCACGCGGCACCAAGATCACGGATATCGTTATTCTTGTCGTCGCGGCGGATGACGGCGTCATGCCGCAAACCATCGAAGCCGTTCACCATGCCAAAGCAGCCAAGATTCCCATCATTGTGGCCGTCAATAAAATCGACAAACCCGAAGCCAATGCCGAACGGATCCGGCACGAACTGGTTGCGCATGAAGTAGTCCCGGAAGATTGGGGCGGCGATACGATGTTCGTCGAAGTATCGGCTAAAACAGGTCAAGGCATTGACAGTCTGCTGGAAAGTATATTGCTGCAAGCCGAAGTGCTGGAACTGAAAGCACCGACCAAAACCGCTGCAAAAGGCGTTGTGATCGAATCACGGCTCGATAAAGGCCGCGGCCCGGTCGCAACCATCCTGGTGCAATCCGGAACGCTGAATCGCGGCGATGTGATATTGGCGGGCGCAGTGTTTGGCAAAGTTCGCGGCATGAACGATGAAAATGGCAAAGCGATCAAACAGGCGGGAACGTCCATTCCGGTTGAAATTCAAGGATTATCGGAAGTGCCCGAAGCCGGTGAAACCGTGCTGGTGCTTGATGACGAGCGGAAAGCACGGGAAATCGCACTGTTCCGGCAAGGTAAATACCGTGATGTGAAACTCGCCAAACAACAGGCTGCGAAACTTGAGAATGTTTTCGACCAGCAAGAAGATGTCAAAATTCTATCCCTGATCATCAAAGCCGATGTGCAGGGTTCATGTGAAGCATTGGCCTACGCGCTGCAGAAAATTTCCACGGACGAAGTCAAGGTCAATATCATCCACAGTGGCGTGGGCGCGATTATCGAGTCCGACGTCAATCTGTCATTGGCATCCAAAGCCGTTATTATTGGCTTTAATGTCCGCGCGGATGCAAGCGCGCGCAAATTGATCGCTTCCAGTGGCGTCGATGTGCGCTACTACAATATTATTTACGAAGCGGTCGATGAAATTAAAGCGGCACTGTCCGGCATGATGTCGCCCGATCGCAAGGAAAGCATCATCGGTCTCATCGATATCCGTGAAATTTATCGCATTCCTAAAGTGGGCGTGGTTGCCGGATGTTATGTGCTCGATGGCATCGTCAAAAGAAGCTCACTCGTCAGAGTGTTACGGGATGGTCTGGTAATCCACAGCTGCGAACTCGATTCGCTGAAACGCTTCAAAGATGATGCCAAGGAAGTCCGGGAAGGGTTTGAATGCGGTTTATCGCTAAAAAATTTCAATGATATTCAGGTCGGTGATCAACTGGAAATTTATGAAATTGTCGAGACCGCACGGTCTCTGTAATCAGTATCCTGATTCGCAATAGCCGATATGCCCAGAGATTTTTCCCGTACCCTGCGTGTTGCCGACCAAATACAGCGGGAATTGGCGGACTTGGTGCAAAATGAAATCAAAGATCCGCGGGTACGGCAAATCACGATCACGGCCGTCGAAGTAACCCGCGATTACAGTTATGCCAAAGTCTTTTACACCACGTTATGCAGTAAAGAAGAGAATGTGCTGGTGGAAAAAGGTTTGGAACATGCCAAAGGTTTTTTGCGTACCCATCTCGCCCACCGGATGAAATTACGAATCACGCCGCAACTGCACTTTGTTTTTGATGCATCGGTCGAGCGCGGCGTGCGTCTGTCCAAATTAATCGACGATGCCATCGCGCAAGATAAGGCGGCGCACCATCTCGATCCGGATCCTGAACAAACCGGCTGACCACCGCACTGACAAAACCTCCGCACTCATTTGACTAAGCCGGCAAAACGCAATATCAGCGGTGTCCTGTTATTGGATAAACCGCTCAATATTTCATCCAACAAAGCCATCCAGGTCGCAAAGCATCTTTTCTCCGCAACCAAATGCGGACATACCGGCACGCTGGATCCCATGGCGACCGGATTGCTTCCGGTCTGTTTTGGCGAAGCCACCAAGTTCTCATCAGTGCTGCTGGGCGCCAATAAAACCTACGAAACGACCCTGAAACTGGGTTTTATGAGCACCACGGGCGATGCGGAAGGAGAAATCAGTCAAGTGGCCGCAGCCGTGCCCTATCCGGCTTTCTCCGCATGCGAACACGCCATACAGGATTTTATAGGTCCCATCATGCAGACCCCGCCCATGTACAGCGCGCTTAAACATCAAGGAAAACCGCTGTATGCCTATGCCAGAAGCGGCGAAATCATTGAACGGCAGGCACGCGAAGTCATCATTCACGGAATACAAATCCAGTCATTGCTGCACAATGAATTGCAATTGACTATTCAATGCGGCACCGGTACTTACATCCGGACACTGGCGGAGGATATCGGCACGGCACTGGGATGCGGCGGCGCGTACCTGCTGAGTTTGCGCCGTACCGCTATCGATCGTTTCCAGGTATCTCAAGCACACACGCTACCGGCGCTGGAGGAAATGAGCGCGATTGAAAGAGATGCGTGTTTACTGCCGGTCGATTGCTTATTGCAAGCATACCCCGCAGTCACGCTGGACGATCAACCGGCATTACTGCTGCAACAAGGCCGCACCGTGGAATATCAACCGGATAGCAACGCTATGCCGGCCGGGGAAGTAATACGCTTATATAACCGCCAGCACTTCATGGGACTCGGCGAAATCACCGCTAACCAGGAAATAATGGCCAAGCGTTTATTGTCGAATAGTTATTGGTCTGAAAT
>CP091134.1:2195681-2200730 GCA_021582535.1 Nitrosomonas sp. | reverse complement strand
CGGCATCGAGCAGAATCGGATCATGCTTTTCCAGATTGGTGTACAGCGGCAGGATCATAAAGGGCAAGTGGACATAAATCATTCCGATCAACACCGCAAACGGAGAAAAAAGCAGCGTCACCGGTGCGATGCCGAAAACCGCCAGCACAGTGTTGATCAAATGACTGAGCGCCGATTCCGGGCCGAGAATGATCATCCAGGCATAAATGCGGATCAGAAAATTACTGGCGAACGGCAGCACCACCAGCATGATCATCAGATTACGGAATCTTTTCTCGCTGCGGGCGATCAGCAACGCCAGCGGATAAGCCATGGCGATGCAAATGACCGTGGTGAGGGCAGCCACCGTGAACGATTTGAGAAATATCTCGAAGTAGATGAAATCGCTGAAGAAGAATTGATACGTTTCAAGCGTCAAACCGGATTCTTCGTTTGTATCGCCAGGCAGGACATGAACCGGCGCCAGCCCGCCGAATTCGCCCGGCAGACGGAATGATGTAAAGATCATGATCAAACTCGGCGCGGCGAAGAATATCAGCAAGAAAGCGAGCGGCGGTATGCTGATGAGCCATTTGACAAGACGGCTGGATGTTTGCATGTTTTTAATTGGGCGATTGATCCAGTGGAATGACGCTTGAAGTTTCCGTGCGGTTATTTTACACGAGGGTCATGAAAGAGATTTTTAATTAATACAGGCATCGATTCGGTGTCCAGCGCCCCGGCCGGTACATTTTTTGATATAAAACGCATTTATTTTTCCCCTATACTTAGGGAAGCGCTGATTAATTCAACGAACGAGATGAAGTGCGAGGTGCACGGAACGCAACAACCGGGACATATCAATCTGATAGGCGAGGGAGTGAGTACCGCGCAACGAAGCAATTCGCTCGTGCAGTCAATTAATCAGCGCTTCCTTAGACCTCGTGAAAATTTATCAATCAATTGACGTAAATCCCATCAAAGGACAAGAAAATGCCATTTAGCTATAGTAATCAGCTCAGCACAATCGTTGGTTTCGCTGAGCAGCAGAATCCGGAATCAATTCTCGATATCGGCATTGGGATGGGGCAGTATGGATTTTTGCTGCGCACAAACTTGGAAAATGTAAATCTTTTTGAAATTGACGGTCCAAATGCACGCCAACGCAGCAGGGATCAATGGAAGGTTAGAATCGACGGGATTGAAGGTTTTGCAGGCTATATTACTGCGGTGCACGAGTATTCATACACCAATCTGTACATCGGTGAAGCGCTGAAATTGCTATCGGGACTGGGAGATAAAATTTACGACTTAGTGCTTGCGATCGATATTCTGGAGCATTTTGATAAAGAACAGGGCGTCATTTTTCTAAAAGAGTGTCAGCGGGTATGCAAGGGTTCTGTCCTTGTCAGCACACCGAAGGAATTCATTGAACAAGAAGTCCAGGCAAATCCCCTGGAGAATCATCGATCGCATTGGACTGAGGAGGATTTCAAACTGTGTGGTTTCGATTATTTTTTACCGGATTCATTGAGCCTGATCGCGATCTTAAACAATAAGAGCGAATAGTATCGCGGCAGATGCAGTTTGACTGGTGCAGAATCCTGTTTCTTTTGCTTGCAAGGAATAGACCCGGGACCGGGTTAATCAGGCAAGAATTGCGCGGATTGTTCTTGCCAGCTGATCACTACGGAATCGCCGATGTCAAAAAGCTTGGCATGACCCGGTACGGAATTGGGAAGCAATGCTTCGATCAATGTGCCGTTGGCCAGTTCGATGATATACGTGGTGACATCGCCGATATACAGGAAATCCTTTATTTTCCCGAGTAGTTGCGATTCAGCCGCGCTGTCCGGTGACTGTGCAACGATACGGACTTGTTCCGGACGCACGGCGAAAACGCCCTGATCGCCCGCTTTGACTTGGCCGCTGACCGGCGCCATGACTTCTCCCAGACCTGTCACTGTTAATTTTAAATGCGAGGCGGAAACCTCACTAACCTGGGCTTTCAACATATTGATCTTACCGATGAAATCAGCCACGAAACGATTGGCCGGGAAATTGTAGATACGCGACGGTTCGTCGATTTGCTCGATGCTGCCTCGATTCATCACGGCAATGCGATGCGATAGCGCCAAGGCTTCGTTCTGGGCGTGCGTGACATAAATGAACGTGACACCGGCATTGGCCTGTAAATTGATCAATTCGCGTTGCATATTCTCGCGCAACTTTTCATCCAGCGCACCCAATGGCTCGTCCAGCAATAACAGACGCGGCTGATTGATCAGCCCGCGGGCAAAGGCCACGCGTTGTTTTTGTCCGCCGGATAATTCATGCGGGTAGTGATCGGCGAATGGCGTCAGTTCGACTTCCGCCAAGGTCTCGGTAACCCGGGTTTTGATTTCCACCAGTGTTTTACCCGCCATTTTCAGCGGGAATCCGATATTACCGGCGACCGTCATATGCGGGAATAGCGCATAGCTTTGGAAAACCGTATGAAACGGGCGTTTTTCCGGCGGCAGGCCGACGATGTCTGCGCCGTCGAGTAAAATTTCCCCGTTGTCGGGCGCATCAAAACCGGCGATCATGCGCAGCAGCGTTGTCTTGCCGCAGCCGGAAGGACCCAGCAAGGTAAAAAATTCCCCGGCTTCGACGGCGATGCTGACATTGTTCACCGCGGTAAAATTGCCGAACCGTTTGGTCACATTACGGATTTCTAGGAGTGTCATGCGCTTATCAACGGGAAGAAAGCGGTTACTTTAGGAAAGCGCTGAAAAACTACTACGCTCGCTACCTTTTTCAGAGCTTCCTCAGCAAGGTTTACCGGGCTGATGATCATTCGCTTCCGGCTTGCGCTGATGTTGTGCGGAATTACTGAAATATCTGCCACGCCAGCAATCCGGCTAGCAGCATTGCAATAAGCAAGAGTAAACGGTTTTGGCGTTTTTCTTCAGCCACCAGATCGGTCATTCTTTTTTCCAGTTCGTGATTGCGGTTCTCGGCCAGCATCTGATGAACCAAGCGGGGAAATTCCGGCAGGATGACAGCCCAGTTGGGCGCTTCTTTTTGTACCCGGCTGGCGAATCCGCGCAGGCCGATTTGTTCCGACATCCAGTTTTCCAGGAATGGCTTGGCGGTTTTCCATAGATCCAGATTGGGATCCAGGTCGCGTCCCAGGCCTTCGATATTGAGCAGGGTTTTTTGCAGCAGGACCAATTGCGGCTGAATTTCGACGTTGAATTGCCGCGATGCCTGGAATAATTGCAGCAGAACGCGTCCGAATGAGATTTCCTTCAGCGGTTTGTCGAAAATCGGTTCACAGACAGCCCGGATGGCGGACTCGAAATCGTCCACCCGGGTATCTTTAGGCGCCCATCCGGCCTCGACGTGCGCTTGCGCAACGCGCGCGTAATCGCGGCGGAAAAACGCCAGGAAATTTTGCGCCAGATAATTTTTATCTTCATCGCTGAGCGTTCCCATAATGCCGAAATCGACCGCGATGTAGCGGCCATCCTTACCGACGAAGATGTTTCCCGGATGCATGTCGGCATGGAAATAACCGTCGCGGAATACCTGGGTGAAGAATATTTCCACCCCGACGCGCGCCAGTTGCGGGATATCGGTGCCTTGCGCGATTAATTCGTCGACATGGCTGATCGGAATGCCTTTGACGCGCTCCATCACCATGACGCTGTTGCGGCAGTAATCCCAATACACTTCGGGCACCAGTAACAGTGGAGAATCCAGGAAATTGCGGCGTAGCTGGCTGCAATTGGCCGCTTCGCGCATCAAGTCCAGTTCGTCGTCCAAATGCCGGGCGAACTCTGAAACAACCTGGCGCAATTTCAGGCGTTTGCCGTCGGCCCACAGTGCTTCAGCCAACCAGGCGCCGGTGTCCATCAACGCAATGTCATGACTAATCACTTCCGCGAGATTGGGGCGTAATATTTTGACAGCGACTTCGGTGCCGTCATGCAACACCGCCAGATGAACTTGCGCGACCGATGCGCTGGCGATGGGTGTCGAATCAAACTTGAAAAAAACTTCTTCAACCTTCTGACCGTATTCTTTTTCCAAGATGGTAAATACCAGGTCGGAAGCAAACGGCGGCACCTGATCCTGAAGCTTGGCCAATTCGTCGGCGATATCCTGCGGCAATATATCGCGCCGGGTCGACAGCATTTGGCCGAATTTCACAAAAATCGGGCCTAATGTCGCCAAAGCCAGCCGCAACCTTACGCCGCGTGGTTTATCCAGATTCCGCCAAAAGGTTAATGTCTTGACAATGACGCGCAGGAACCTTAACCGGCTATGGCTCAGGACAAACTCGTCCAATCCGAATTGGAACGCGACGTATTGAATTTTTAAGAGGCGGAATAAGCGCATGTATGATGAGAAAGCGGTGGTGGGAGAAGCCTGGCGTGGCCGTTAAAACAGCGCCAATGGATTGTTATTCATGTCTGATGGGTATTCCGTTTGCCGCGAGAGAAAGCATGTATGCGCATTTGATTTTTCACTGTCTCAGCTGTTTTATCGGGTAAGCTGGTTTAATCGTTGTTCCAATTGCTCGGCATCGAACTGCAAGTTTTGCACTTCCTGTGCAAAGTGTTCGATAGCCGCGGGTTTTGTCAGAAAACCGCTTTCCTCGGTCCAATATTCGGCAAGCGCCTGCGACAAGCGGTCAACATTGTCAACCGGCCACCGAATGAGATGCTCGCTTGCCTGGGCGACACGATGGGCGGGAATATCACCGATCGTTTTGCTCAGATCCTGCTCGAAAATGATACGAAGATCGATTTGCTTGCCAATCGCGATCAATTCATCCGCCAGCGATTGATCACCGGTAATGGCGATCGCATCGAATGCGCTTGTTTTCCGTGCCAGTAGCTTGGACACAATCAACGGTGAAAAAGTAAGCGTCGCGTCCGTGCCTATAGCATTGCTGGCTTGTTGCATCTCTCCCGCCGCATCGATGAGTACACTGAAGTTAACCAACGGCGGCACCCGGATACCGATCGTTTTACCGGTAAAAGTTTGCAATCGCTCGCATGCCCACCGCTCACTGCGTAA
>CP091134.1:2193437-2195581 GCA_021582535.1 Nitrosomonas sp. | reverse complement strand
CGGGTAAATGTAACTTCCATGAATTGACGGTTCATTAACTTGAGATTCTCAGAGTTTACAGTGGACAAAAATTGATGCGTTTGACAGTACATAGCCTTCCCATAGCATGTTCTCATAAATTTATTTTTAACAATACTTTTTCGATAAGAAAATCCACTTCCTCGCTTCTCTACCGTCCCTTATTCGATATTTTTAACAAATTGGGTTAGAATTTCTTACAGCTACGGGTGCGAATGGGTAATACACGCTACCAAGCTGATTATGTTTATGTATAAGCTGGATCCAATAGAGAATTCATTTTTCGAAAAGAAATGGAATCGCGGATTTACTCAGCAAACACATGCAAGCATAAAGCACGTTGTTATTGACAGCACAATGAAACAGATCAGCTAATCATGGTCTATTTCTATGATGCATGGCTTATCTTCCGTCACAATTGCATTGTCGAAATTGACAGAGCTCTATTTTCAAAGACGCAATCCGCTATACTTAAAACTTATCATTATTTTATTGGTTAAATTATGAGTGAATATCTTTTTACTTCTGAGTCTGTTTCTGAAGGACATCCTGACAAGGTTGCCGATCAGATTTCTGATGCTGTATTGGATGCAATTTTGAGTCAAGATCCTAATGCGCGTGTTGCGTGCGAAACGTTATGCAGTACCGGGTTGATTGTATTATCAGGCGAGATAACGACCCATGCATCGGTTGATTACAATATTATTGCGCGTGAAACGGTCAAGAATATCGGTTATACCAGTTCGAATATCGGCTTCGATTCGACCACGTGCGCCGTATTGACCGCATTCAACAAACAATCGCCGGATATCGCCCAAGGTGTGAATCGTTCCAAAGAAGAAGAAATGGAACAAGGAGCGGGCGATCAGGGCCTTATGTTTGGTTACGCTTGCGACGAAACACCACAATTAATGCCGATGCCCATTTTTTATGCGCATCGTTTAGTCGAACGGCAAGCCGAACTGAGAAAGAAAGGCCAATTGCCTTGGTTGCGCCCTGATGCCAAATCACAAGTTTCAGTGCGTTATCAAAACGGTAAGCCGCAGCAAATCGAAACAGTGGTGATTTCCACGCAGCATGATCCGGATATTTCACATTCCGCTTTGAGCGAAGCGGTTATTGAAGAAGTCATCAAACCGGTATTGCCTGCTTCGATGATCAGTAGCCGTATTCAATATTTGGTGAACCCCACCGGGCGTTTCGTGGTGGGTGGGCCGATGGGCGATTGCGGCTTGACCGGCCGCAAGATCATTGTCGATAGCTACGGTGGTTCAGCGCATCATGGCGGCGGCGCTTTTTCCGGCAAAGATCCATCCAAGGTAGATCGATCCGCGACCTATGCCGGACGTTATGTAGCTAAAAATATCGTGGCAGCAGGAATTGCCAGTAAGTGCGAAGTGCAGGTTGCTTATGCCATTGGTGTTGCACGTCCTGTTTCACTGATGGTCAATACATTCGGTACGGGTAAAATTGCCGATGAAAAGATTGTTCAGCTCATCGAAAAGCATTTTGATTTACGTCCTCGCGGTATCATTCATGCGCTTAACCTGTTACGCCCTATCTATGCCAAAACGGCTGCCTATGGGCATTTTGGACGTGAACTTCCAGAGTTTACCTGGGAAGCTACGGATAAGGCCGCACAATTACGTGCTGATGCCGGTCTCTAAATTTTCTGTAATCTTTACCGACATCAATAACCTTTAATTGGTTTTCCCCTATGATGAGGAGCGCTGCAGCGGCTGGTTCCGTGAGGCTCAGCATAGGCGGGTATTTGTCACAACGGCGCTCGTTCATAAATTGAGGAGATGATTATTATGAACGCTGTGCTTAATTCCGATGGTAGTTTCTTTACCGACTATAAAGTTGCCGATATTGCATTGGCGGAATGGGGACGTAAAGAAATTGCGATCGCTGAAACGGAGATGCCAGGCTTAATGGCATTACGTAAAGAATATGCAAACCAGAAGCCATTGGCAGGTGCCAGGGTTGCCGGTTCTTTGCATATGACGATCCAAACGGCGGTGCTGATTGAAACACTGGTCGCGCTCGGCGCCGAAGTGCGCTGGGCTTCCTGCAATATTTTTTCCACCCAGGATCACGCGGCCGCTGCGATTGCTGCCAGAAAT
>CP091134.1:2190002-2193337 GCA_021582535.1 Nitrosomonas sp. | reverse complement strand
TTTTCCGCACCGCCGCTGAGCTCGATCTTGCCGGAAATTGCGGCGGTTTGCAGGCGGCTGTCGAGTTGCTGCGGATCGAGCCGCTCAACCGCTAAGTCCGCGGTGAGGGCGTGCTTGCTCCAATCCCAAGCCAACGCTCCGCGCACAACTCCATCTTTTCCGGATTGCACATGCAGATCCGGTAGCGTCAGCAATTCCAGAGAGATTTGCACGCGAGTATCAATGACGGACAGCGGAATCCCATTTTGATCGAGCGGCGCGGGCGCGTGATTTTCGATGTTGATGTTACCGGCCAATTGCCCGGCCTCATTTTGCATCAACTGTGCCGACACAGACAATTTCGCTTGCGGTGCATTGGCCGCAAAATCAGCCGGATTCCACTGTTCCAGGATAGCGTGTAGCTGCGTAACCGGGTTCGCGGCAAACGGCTGCACTTGTGCTTGCAGCGTCATTTGGGCGGCCGGCGGCCGGCTGGCGGATTGAATCGTGAGCTGCTCCAGATTGCCGGTAACGGTTGTGTCGATACCGCCCCATGAACCAGCAGCACTGGCGCCAATACGGGCATTCAACGCAAACGGCGCACTGCCGTCAAGTTCCGCTTGCGATTCGACAGTTGTCCACGGCGTTGCGAAATTCAGCTGTGTGAGCCGGTGAAGTTTGCCGTCGCTTTCCAGTGTCAGTGCCAAATTGGATATTACCGGCGCGGCATTTTCCTGGGTTGCCGCATTGAGATGAATTGAACCGGCAGTCAATTCCGCGATCGATAATCCGAACGGCAGCAGCAAACTGTCCGGCGGTTGCGGGGCGGCGGGCGCGGTCTCAATCGTGTGCGGATCGATGCGGATCGATTCCAACACCAACCGGTTGATATTGATCCGCCGCTGCAACAATTGCCCGGGATTCCAGTGAAGGTGGAGATTCTCCAGCGTCAGCGCCAGTTCAGCGTTGTTGAAATGAATATTTTCAACGTGCAGGTCTTGCAGCGTGCCGTGCACACCGGTCAACCGGACCATGCCACCGCTCCAGCGGTTAACAGCGGCGGCCGTCGATTGCAATCCGGATGCGCTGTACAGCAACCAATAACCGGCGGCGGTTACCAGCGCCAGCAAAAGCAATAGGCTGATCGCCAGCTTGCGATATCGCCGCGCGGTTTGCGGGAGGGACGGATTTCCGGTGTGTTGATCGGTCATAAATGATTCACGGTCTATCAGAAAGCGACAGCCATTGAGAAATGCACGTGTAGCGAACCGGTTTCGTGGCCTCGCGCCAGATCGAGCGCGAGCGGTCCCGCCGGACTGCGCCAGCGCACCCCCGCACCATAGCCGAGAAACATCCGCATATCTTGCCAGCGGTCGGCCGCACTGCCGATATCGGCAAACGCCGCCGCACCCCATTGATGGGTCAGCCAATGCGTATACTCGGCAGTACCGGTTGCCATCGTTCGGCCGCCGACCACGGCGCTGCCTTCGTGCACGCCGATACTTTTAAAAGCGTAACCGCGCAGCGATTGAATACCACCGGCGCGAAACAGATATTCCTGCGGAATACCGAAGCGCGACGGAGCTAATGTATAACCGACCTCAGCCCGCAGAAAGAATGTATCGCGCGACCCCACCGGCCACCAGCTCTGATGGTTGGCATAAGTACGGATAAAATCCTGATCCGACAGCAATTGCCGGCTGCCGCCACCGATGCGTATTTCAGTGATATCGCCGCGCCGGACATTGACCGGATCGTCGACGATCCGCCGCCGCCAGCGCCAATCCAGTACCAGCGCCTGATTGATCTGATCGTTCGCGCCATCGGGTTTTTTATGCTCGCGTTGCCAATTCAAACCGAGTTGCATGGTTGTCGTCGGCGTCTGGTAATTGCGCGTCAGGCCGGCTTTTTGCACATCGGTTTTCAAGCCTGCGATATCCGTCATCTGCAGGCTGGCGCTGAGCGAATGGTTGATATTGTTTTGATCGGGTAAGGTATCGATCCCCGCCAGAAACGTTTGCCGCTTTTGCTCGAGCCGCAGCAAACTGGTGAGATTCCAAGCGCGGTCGAATAAATTATGATACTGGTAATTGATTTCGCCGCGCGCACCATTATTCGAGCTGTAACCAGCGCCGAAGGCAAAACGTTGCGCTTGCGCTTCCGTCAGCATGACTTTAACCGGTATCGACCGGTGCTGGGCGATATCGGGCGCGATACTGACTGTAACCGTGCTGAATTGCGGTGTTTTCTGCAATGCGAGTTGATATTGATGCAATAAATCACGTTGATAAATATCCCCTGGCTTGAAAGGCGCAAGCCGCGTGATCAGTGATGCATCGTAACGCTCCAGGCCGGAAACTTGAGTTTCTCCAAGATAGAAAACCGGCCCGGAATCGATCGTGACGGTCAGGTCAGCGCGCGCTGCGCCGGGGTCGACGCTGGCCTGGCTGCTCGTGATGACGGCGGCGGCGAATGCTTGTTGGGTGATGCTACCAATCAAAGCGGATTTTGCCTGCTCCCAATCGGCGGAGCGAAAGGGCTGCCCGGTTTTTAACGGCCACACAGCGCGAAGCTGCTCGATACGCTTGCGGTGTTCTTCATCGCCATTGGTAATATCGCCAGCAAATTCAAGATTAACCGAGCCTACGCGAGTCAATTCGCCAGGATCAATTTTGATCTCGATTGATTGCTCTGGCGCCGGTTTTGTTACCGAGATCATGACATTGAAGTAACCTTCAGTCGCCATAATTTCCTTGATTTCTTTTTGTAAACGATGCACGAATATGTTTTCATCAAACTCGCTGGCGAATGGCTCTGCAGGTAATTGAATATATTTATCGAGTAATTCTTTTACCGGTTGCGGCGCCGATAAGGAGACGATAACCGGCTTACCGGGCAAATCGGAAGTTTCTTGCGCAACCGCGTGGAAACCCGATAAGACCAATAGCGCAATCATACAAAAACGGATATAACAGAATCGAATCAACTGATAATGAGATTAATAAATCTTGAATGCTGAGAAATGAACTATCGCCATCGTTCGAGTGGCTTATTCTACAAGTATTGGCACGGCTAAAGGGAAAGGGTTCCTTCAGGCGGGAAAATAATGAACTTACTTTTACGGGGTTTTCATGAGCATGAATGCACCGGCGGTACAGGAAAATCCCTTTGTCCGATTGCTAAGAGGGGTAGCAGTGTGATGGTAAGATGCGGCCGTTCGCAGCGGGGAGTGTTGAGTTTTCTTTGGCAGCTCAGCCTACCGTGCTATAAAATCATCAACAATGAAGTGTATGTTCTCGTAGAACAAATTTCACCCCACGATTACCAGAGGAAAAAATGAACGAATATCAACTGGC
>CP091134.1:2188543-2189902 GCA_021582535.1 Nitrosomonas sp. | reverse complement strand
ACCTGCAAGCGGATTTCCTGGTCGCCTTGCGGCACGACCGGATAATTCAAACCGGTGGCAAGAATGCCGTGATCGAACAAATGCGCCACCAATGCGGCGGTTTAGCGGTATCGCGGACGAAGACTGGCACGATGGGATGCTCTCCGGATAAGGTTTCAAAGCCCAGCTGCTGCAATCCGGATCTGAGTTTAGCGCCGAAGCTGCGCAATCGATCCAGCAGGCGCAAGCCTTCCGGGCTTTCCAACACCTCCAGTACAACCAAATAAAACCGGAGCTTCAGAAAAATAGTCAGCAATTGGAGAATAAGTGTTATGACTTTTCAGTGATGAGAAAGACGTATTGCAACTTCAAACATCGATGTATTGTATTGAGACTGATAACAGCGCAAGGGTTCCATCATATAAACGAATAACTCCGGTAGTTACTTTGTTACGCGCAAACTGCCGGGCCGCCGCAACCGGATCCAGCAATAGAATTAAACCCGGATTAACGCCACCGGAAACGACATCAATGCATCAGCCGCAGCCAGCGCGAGAGTTCCGTTTATTTCCGTCAGCGCTATGGTCTCACCGGTTAACAGATTCAAACCATGATTTTTTACTATTGCAACCGGCTGTGCAATCTCGATCCAGGTTGCGTTACCCCACACCGCTTCGTTCAACGGATATTTTTTATTCGCTGTCGTTAGCAGCCGGGAAAACCAGCGCGGTGCGATGATAATCAGGTTGATTGCTTCGGTTTGCCGCATGAAAGCGCAAATATGCTCTTTGTGTTCACCCGAAGCAGGCAGTGGCACATAAGCGCCGTTCTGAAAAACTTCCGGCCATTGCTTGCGGATTTGCAGCAATTGCCAGGTTAAATACAACTTAGCGCGTCCATCGGCACAATCATCGAGGAATTCCCGGACTGCTGAAGCCAGCCGGATTTGTGGAACGGCCACAGATTCTTTGATGCGCTCCAGCAATTGCTGACGTTGCGAATAATCAACCGGACGGCGATTATCCGGGTCGACCAAATTGAATTCCCACAGCTCGTTGCCTTGATAAATATCAGGTACGCCTGGAACCGACAGTTTGAGAAGGGTCTGGCTGAGTGAATTGAACAAGCCACAGTGCGCGATATGCCGGTTAAAATCGATGAAATCGGCGAGAAAAACATTCTTTTCGGCGAGATTCGTGATTTGTCCGATAAAACTCAGCAAACCCTCTTCATAAACCGTGTCGGGATTGAACCAACTGGTATGTTGCTTTGCTTCGCGCACGGCTTTGATCATGTAAGCTTCGAGGCGCGCCAGCAATGCACCGTGCTCATCGGCAGTCAGCGCTGCCAGCGGCCAGATACCGAGCATCGTCTGATACA
>CP091134.1:2184845-2188443 GCA_021582535.1 Nitrosomonas sp. | reverse complement strand
ATCGGTAATTGTCTTGATCACCATCATAATCATGCGCAAATCGCTTGCCGTCGGTTGTCTGCGCGCAATAATCTGATTGCAGATCTCATCAATCGAAACTTCCATCGCGTTGACACGGTGATCACGGGTAATTACCAGATCAATCAGCTCTTCATTGCCACTCGTTAAAGCATCGATCGCATTCTCGATTTGTTCTTCAACAAAGCCCCCCATTTGCAAAACGCGCGTGCGCACTTCTTCAAGGTCAGCGTCGAACTGCTTGGAAATATGTTCTTTAGTTGCCATGGTCTGCCTTTTGAGGATTCAAAGTATGTAATGCTTTACGGTCTTAATTATCCATGCTTAATACTAATCACACAGTAATGGTGCGTACACCGTTGTCTGTTCCCAATAATAACGTATCCGCCGGACGCCGGGCAAAAAGGCCGTTGGTTACAACACCGGTAATCTGATTGAGCGTTGCTTCCAATTCAACCGGATTCATAATCTGTAAACCATGCACATCCAGGATGACGTTACCATTATCCGTGACGAAACCCTGACGCAAGGCCGGATGTCCGCCTAAGTGCACAATCTCACGCGCCACATAGCTGCGTGCCATCGGTATGACTTCAACGGGTAATGGGAAGTTGCCAAGAATATTCACTAATTTGCTTTGATCGGTAATGCAGATAAATTTCCGGGCAACCGCCGCGACAATTTTCTCTCGTGTCAGCGCACCGCCGCCACCTTTGATCATATGCAAGTGTTCGGTGATCTCATCCGCGCCATCGACATACACGGGAAGATCGATGACATTATTCAGATCCAGTACTTCAATACCATGACCTTTCAGACGTTGCGCCGTTACATCTGAACTGGCAACCGCGCCTTCGATTTTATTTTTAATTTTGGCTAATTCATCGATAAAGTAATTAGCAGTGGAGCCAGTGCCTACCCCAACAATACAACCCACCGGAATATGCTGAATTGCAGCTGCTGCAACTGCTCGTTTTTGTTCGTCTTGTGTCATTTATGGCCCTATCCAGACAAAAATTGATATAGCCTGTCAGGATAGCGTTATCTGCGAATTTAGACAATGCTTCTAGCGATCCGCGTTGTCAATCAAGCTTGGGAAAATCACCGGGTTTGCAGACGGCAATGTGCCTGATCAATCCTTCCGGTGTGAAGTATATGCGTTCCAATCCTTCCCGTTTTACCTGCTCTCTGGAAGAAGCATCGATACCGGTCATTGTAAACGCGAATTCCACGCCATTATTTTCAATGCCGCGATATTCGGTAACTTCCCAATGGGCATCGGGAAAGCGATCAAAGAAGCTGACCATCATGGCATGGATGGCCGAACCGCCTTTGTATTCACCGAAGTAAGCGGAATAATAAGTGGCATCGGCCGCAAATAGACGCTCGATCTGCACCAGGCCGTGATTGTTCGATAAAGTGACATAGTTTCTTGCCAGTTCGATGGATTGTCCGGTGTTCATTGATTCTGCTCACATAAATACTTGCTGAAGGTCATGCTGATTTCGATTCCGCGCGGGTAAAGATCCATTCATCCTTGCCACTATCTTCCTGACTGAAGCGGTAGCCCGCCACATCGAAGTTTTTAATGGCTTCGGGGTTTGTGAGTTTGTTCTGGATAATGTAGCGGCTCATCATGCCGCGGGCTTTCTTGGCGAAGAAACTGATGATTTTGTAAACACCGTTTTTCTGATCCTTGAAAACCGGAGTGATGATCCGTGCATTGAGTTTGCCGGGCTGGACGGACTGGAAATATTCATGGGAAGCGAGGTTGATCAGAGTGCCGTCTTTTTGTTGCGCCAAATCCCGGTTGAGCGCTTGGGTGATTTTATCGCCCCAGAATTCGTACAAATTATTGCCGCGCGGATTTTTGAACTGAGTGCCCATTTCCAGCCGGTAAGGTTGCATCAGATCCAGCGGGCGCAGCACGCCATACAGTCCCGACAAAATGCGCAAATGATCTTGCGCGAACGCCAGTTCGTTTCCGGTCATCGTATCGGCATCCAGGCCAGTATAGACATCGCCTTTGAACGCGAGAATCGCTTGTTTGGCATTTCTCAGCGTAAACGGCCGATTCCAGGCAAAGTAGCGGTTCGAGTTGAGCGTGGCCAATTTAGAGCTGATCGACATCATCGCACCGATTTGGCTGGGCTCCAGTTTTCTGAGTGCATCGATCAACATTGCCGAATCGTCGAGAAAATCCGGCTGTGTATGCGCTTGCGTCAATGGAGGTGTTTCAAAATCCAGTGTTTTTGCCGGTGAAATGACAATAATCATGCGTTTTTATCCTGAAATAAAAAATACTATCAGATTCGCTCACTGAGTAAAGGTTACTTGTAATTTGCATCAGCAGCCCCAAATTATTGCTGGCCTAATTTATCAAACATTTTTTTGTCGATCGGAGGAGCGAATCATGCTTGGATATCGTAATTTAATTGTGCTGTTGACGCTGGCGCTGCTGATGCCGGTTGATCTATGGGCGCAGCAGGGCAATGGCGTGGAAAGTTTGCGTCAAACCGGCAAGGCGTTTGCCGCAGTGGCGCGTAAAGTTTCACCGTCGGTGGTACTGATTCAAGTTGAACGGGAAACCGAAGCGGCGCAGATGTCGCCGTTCGGTTTCCCATTTGGCAATGGGGGCGGCGATAACTTTCCATTCGGCGATGAATTTTTCCGGCGCTTCTTTGGCGATCGCCTGCCCGATTCTCCCCGCTTTAATGCACCGGGAAAGAAACCACAGCAAGGCAAGCAACGCTCGGTTGTCGGGCAAGGTTCCGGCTTTGTTTTTGCGGCCAACAATAAAAAAACCTATATCCTGACGAATAATCATGTGATCGAAGGGAATGACAAAATCAGCGTCAAGTTTCTCGATGGCCGTGAGTTTGAAGCAAAAATCAAAGGCACCGACCCCAAATCGGATATCGCCGTGATCGAAATCGAAGCCAGCGATCTGCCCGCAGTGCAAATCGGTGATTATGCCCAATTGGAAGTGGGCGAATGGGTGGTGGCGATCGGAAATCCGTTTGGGCTGAGTCATACCTTGACGGTCGGTGTGGTCAGCGCGAAAGGCAGAACTTCGCTCGGTATTAGCGATTACGAAGACTTCATTCAAACCGACGCCGCGATCAATCCCGGCAATTCCGGCGGACCGCTGGTCAATCTGGATGGCGAGGTGATCGGTATGAATACCGCGATTTTCAGCCGCAGCGGCGGTTACATGGGCATCGGCTTCGCCATTCCGATCAATCTGGTTGAGCGTATCGCCAATCAACTGATCGACAAGGGCGAAGTGGTGCGGGGTTACTTGGGCATCATGATTCAACCGCTGACCGCCGATTTGGTCAAATCCTTCGATTTGAAAAATGACAAAGGTATTTTGATCGCGCAAGTGACAAAAAACTCGCCTGCCGAAAAAGCCGGCCTCAAAGCCGGTGATGTGATCGTGAATTATCAGGGACGGCCGGTGAGCGATACCGGCGATTTCCGCAATCAGGTCGCATTGGCGCAACCGGGCAGCAAAGTGGAATTCGATATCGTCCGCGATGGCAAGCAGCGCAGCATCACCGTGAAAATCGACAAACTC
>CP091134.1:2144499-2184745 GCA_021582535.1 Nitrosomonas sp. | reverse complement strand
CGGGGCTTGCGAACCGCCTTGCCCTGCACTGCCTTTTATTTTTACGTTCTGGAAAACCTCATTAACCAGGTTTCCTTTGGGTCCGGTCACTGATCTGATTTCATTAGATATATACTTCCCAATCGTCGAGGAAGTGATAGGATCAACAGTAATCAATTGAATTCCGGAGAAATCCGAACCCAATGCAGAAACTGGCCAACTGTAACCGGTCTCTTTGTCAGTGCCTGAGAAAGCTTGCCAAGCTCCATTAGTGGTGAAGTTATACGGTGCTGTGAGTGAAACACCAGGACCAAAATTCGATTTAAAAAGCAGATTCGCTGCATGAACTGCAGTTGTAACAGCAAAGCTAAGGAAAGTAAGTAACAATAACATAATAATAATTATTATGTTAACTCCAGACAAAATGATATTATTCAAGTTGGTTTTATTTATTTGCAGCAATTCTTTGGATTGATACTAACGAAGTAGTGATTTGCAATTTTTCATTATTAATTAAGTTAATGTTCTTGGACTTCAGATCTTAATCAGCGGTTAATTTCTTCCCATCAAATATAGCATCTCATACGCAGCCAATAACTTTGGCGCTTCATATTGCCATTCCAGTTCATTCCTTACGCGATTGCGGCCGAATTCTCCCATCTGTTCTCGTAACTGGGGATCATCCAGCAATCGCACAATTTTCAGTGCCAGGTCTACCGGATCATTTTTCTTTGCATATAGCGATGCATCCTGTGCTGAAACCCGGCCTTCGGTGAGATCGAATTGAACGATTGGTTTAGCTAGTGCCATGTATTCCATGATCTTATTCATGGTGGATTTATCATTCATTTCGTTGGCGACATCCGGATTCACACAGATATCGGCGGTATTGAGCATTTCTAGCAACTCCTGATCAGGAACTCGTCCAGTGAACGTTATGAATTCACTGATTCCTAGATCGATAGCCATTTGCTTCATTTCATCCAGAGATGTACCACCGCCAACCAGCCCGAAATGCACATCGGAGCGGCCTAAATCTTTTATCAAGTACCGTGCGGACTGTAGCAGTAGATCGATCCCTTCTTGCGCCCCCATTACGCCAACATAACCCACCAGATATTGCCGTCCGTGTTTAAGTTCCGGTTTAGGTGGCAGAATACGTAACCGGTCCAATTTAGGTCCGCTGCGCACAACAAAAACTTTGGTTGGATTCATACCACCGCGCTCTATCGCGATCTTCTTATAAGATTCGTTAGTGGCAATAGAAATATCTGCAGTCTTGAATGTCAAGCGCTCAAACAATACCATCAGCCTATAAAAAAAATCACGCCGTCCGAACTTAGCTTCATAGAGTTCCGGATTGATATCATGATGGTCAAACAGAAATTTCTTACGCAAAAACAGCTTAAAGAAACCACCGATCAGAAATAGCAAATCGGGTGGATTACACGCATGAATCACATCGAATCCGTGAGAAAACTGCACTTTCCAGGCAAGCCGGAAGGTATGAAATAAAGCCACAGAATATTCAATTAAGTACCCTTTCGCACCTTCGGCTTCAAACGGTAAGTGATAGCGATAAATATGAATCCCATCAATGACTTCATATTCCTTTTCATAACCTTTACCCGTAGGACAGATAATGGAAACAACATAGCCATTGTCATGCAGTGTTGTTGCTTCCTGCCATACCCGGCGATCAAATGGAGAAGGAAGATTTTCGACTAAGATAAGTACCCGGCGTTTAGTAATACGTGACATTTCGTCAGTTCCGCCGATAAGCAATGAGTGACTTAGTCATACCAAGTGCATATTCCTTGAGAATACTCGCATCCGGAAAGTAACGCTCCATGTCTCGCATAGTTGGCAAGTAAAAATCAGGGCTGGTTTTTTTTATCCAGAACCGGTTGGTAAACCGTATCAGCAGCACCTGAAGCCGGCGCGGCAGGTAACTGACAAAAGGAAGCCAGGAATGCGTTTCAATAGGAAACCACCGGTATGGCGCCTGCACAAAATATCCCTTACCCAGGCGGCGAATCTCATTCGCAAATTCATCCTGACGAGTCTGTGCAATATCCTTGAAACGTTGACCGGAGACCAATGTCCACACTTCTTCCTTCGGCACTGTAACATGCTCAATCACCGAAGAACAAAATACAATATCGAAAAACTTATCTGAAAAAGGCAGTGAACCCGTTTCCGGTATAACAACCGGAGTGAACCCATAACGCGCCGCTGCTTCATTAACCGCTTGTTCATTGATATCGGCCACATAAACATTGACAGGCGATACCGGAGAATTTTCCAGTATTGCGTGCATATAGGTGCCGTTCCATCCTCCTAGATCCAGTATTCGCGTTTCTGCGGTGAGATCAAAATGTTCCCGGAAGATTTTCGCTCTGCGCTGGCGGAAGCGGATGCGAAACCGCGCTAATATACTTTCCGATTCTTCGATGATGAACGATGTTTTGTGGCTCATTATTCTTTCTCCTGAATCTGCTCAAGGATTGTTTAATGTTTAATAACCCAGAAGGCAAATTTTCTATTAAAATCAAGTAGAAGGTCTTGTAATCATAAACTCAGTGCCGTCCTGTAAAGTAAACACAAGGCAGCAGCCAGGGCGCAACACCGCTTTGACCGATGGCTTCAATCAAGCCACGCTTGCTGGAATAAACATCGCGATAATAATCAAGCGTAATATCCATTACCGCACTGAAAACTCTTGTCAGCTCGTCACGCAATTCTTCTTTTGTGTATCCGGCATGCGCACCGAATTCATTCCGGAAACACCCACACAACTTCGCGTTCCAGTCAGTCAAATTCCACCACAATTTTTCCGCTGTCGATGCATCTTTACTACCAAGATAACCAATAATCCACTTACTATTCGGTGTGCCGATCATCCAACCGCCATCAGGACGAAGCACATGCCGCATTTCGTGCAGGACTGCACGAAAATCCGGAATGTGCTCAAGCGCGTGAAAGAGATAAACAAAATCAAAACTCTCATCCGCAAACTCCATCCGTGTTGCATCCCCGCGGCACAAATCGGCAAACTGGCTGGCTCGTGTGTCAAAGTCTGTGAGAATATCGATGCCGGTAACCGATGCTCTCAGATGCTGCGCCAGGACAGCCGCTTCGATCCTTTTCCACAACCCACCACAAGGATTCTTGACGGTACCGAACTTAATTGCTGATACATTAAATCAGCAAGGATTACCGCTCCAGGGTCAGCAAAATCCACATTTGGCAATTACCAGCAAATTCCATCATATTGCTCTCCACTTAATTTAGGCACTATCCGGACCAGATCCACCACTACTTGCCCGGATTTTATTTCGCCCGGGACATTACGGAACTCTGGGGCACCATTACCAATGACAATCGTTTGTGCGAAATTGAGCACTTCTTCCATTGAAGAAGCCATTAATTTAGAAATATGCGGAATATGATTCAGAATATAATCCTGATTCGCACCGGTCAACGCTGCCAGATTCACATTTTTATCATATAACTTAAGCTCATATCCTTTGCCGATCAGATACTCAATGACTTCGACGAGAGGTGATTCGCGTAAATCATCGGTACCCGCTTTAAAAGAAAACCCCAGGATACCGATTTTCTTGTTCCCTTTTTCGACGATCATTTTGATACCTTTCTCAATCTGCCGCTGATTTGACGGCAGAATGGCATTAATGAGCGGCAAATCCATATCCAGACTCTTGCCTTTATACATCAAAGCGCGCACGTCCTTGGGCAGGCATGAACCGCCAAAAGCAAATCCAGGTTTCATGTAATAGGGAGACAGATTCAGTTTGGTATCCTGACAAAAAATTTCCATCACTTTATGACCATCGATACCTTCCGCTTTGGAGAGATTGCCGATTTCATTGGCAAATGCCACTTTGACCGCATGCCAGGTGTTATCGGCATATTTAACCATCTCCGCCGTTTCCACTTCGGTGCGGATAAGCGGCGCGGTCATTTTTGCATACAATTGCATCAGTAACTCACCAGCCTTGCTGTCCGTTTCGCCGATTACGGTTTTGGGTGGATTGTAATAATCAAATACGGCCGTACCTTCGCGCAGAAATTCCGGATTGTTGCATACCCCGAAATCGACCCCCGCTTTCTTTCCGGAATAGGATTCCAATGCGGGAATGACGACAGTGCGCATGGAACCCGGCAGCATGGTGCTGCGCGCTACAACTACATGAAAAGCGCTTTTTTCTTTAAGCGCCGCGCCAATTTGTTCGCAGACTTTGCGGACATGACTTAAATCCAGATTGCCGTTCAGTTGTGAAGGCGTTCCCACGCAAACCAATGAAATATCGGAATTTATAACCGCGTCACGCACATCTAAAGTTGCTCGCAGCACATTATTCTTAGCCGCTGCTGCAATCATTTCCCCGATATCCTTCTCGACAATCGGTGATACGCCTTGATTGATCAAATCAACTTTCGTTTTGTTGGGATCGACCCCGATCACAGAATGCCCATCCGTAGCCAGACACCCGGCAGAAACAGTCCCCACATACCCTAAACCGAATATACTTATCTTCATGTGACTCCTTTAATTCATTGATCAGAATCTGTTTTTCAATCTTCTCGCAAAATTCTAGGTATTATAACCCGCTAGAATCCGTAAAATGGTCAATCTTCTCGTAGTGCCGGTAATCTTTTCCCGCCACGTCACTGTCGGCGCCGGCACTTTCTCATCAAAGCTGCGTGACACCCAGCCGGACGGCGGCTCATCTTCGCCACGCATCAATTCCGGCTGTCCATCACAGTCCGGCATCGTCATTTCCATACTGACATTGGCCACAGTTGCTAGTACTTTGCCCGGTTCAATCCGCACTTCGCACATTTCGGCAAAATGCCAATTAAGTTCAATGGTATGTTCCTTGGCGCATTCAAGAACATCTTCCACTCTGATAATTCCCTCATTCTTCAGGAATTCTATTTTTCTGCGGTGAATAACCGGATCGGGCAAACGCGCATAGCCATCGTGGCTAGCGATCAGGCAGTCTCGATTCTGATCGCTTTCCCAGTTCTCACAGCGGACATTCGCCTTACGCAACCACATAAAATTGCCGCCGGATTCGGATTGATCAACGCCATCCACTCTCACAGTGTTGTGAGCCGAAGTACCGCGAAAATAATCACGCCACTTTTTCTGTGTATGAAATGCATAAGTTCCGGGATCAACCAATAACGCATACCCCGCAACCGATAAAGTAAACGACAAAGCGTCGGCATGCCCATGCGCGGCAATGGAAAGATACCCGAGCGGCCCCGCATCGGCTACGATACGGATTTCATCGGCGGTGTCGAGTTGACTGCCGAGAATAAAGTAACCGCCATCGCGAAACTCCCGCGGCAAAGTCGATGGGTTCTCGTTGAGTACCATCGAATCGAATTGGCGCCTGGCATCTTCGCCCAGCAGCCAGCAACTTTTATCATCGAAGCGCTTCGCTTTGACTTTAAAATCAGGCCGATTGAACAATACCGCGCCGGTAGCCAGCTGCGAACGGTAAACATTCCAGTTATGTTCCTTGCTCCAATGCACCATCAGAGCGCCATCGGCATCGCCAATCATTGGAACGGCACCCGTAACATCCATAAGAGACGCAATAAACTCCAGCATGCGCTCAAGCCGGGCGGTGAAATTCCAAGAAAAATCGATACCGTTTGCCCGGCCTATAATCCAGCAAATGAACATCATGTCGATGACTTCGTGCTGATAATAGATCGCTTGTTCACGATTCACTCCGTCAGTCGCATTCTGTTTAAGCGCTTCGGCTTCAAGCTCAGTGTAAGCTTGCCGCTGCCAACGGCTGCTTTCCGGCCAGTAAGGCCAGGTCATTGCCGCTACCAATAATCCCATCAACTCACCGAAAAGATGATTGTTAGCCGATGAGTGCCGCGACAGATAACCCGCTATAAAGTGACTGTGCTGATAGATACTATCCAGCCAGCGGCGCTTAAATTGTTGCCCGCTTTCTGAATTAAACAGAGGACTATGCTCGCCACCCAGCAAATGCCAAGTGAACGACCAATTCACAAGCCGAATGGCAAGTTCCAGCGAACTGGTCCAGTTCACCCCGGACGGATAGGGACATTGATCAAACCATGATTCAAGCAGTATTTGCACACCCTCTGCGTAACGCACATCACCGCTCAGGTGATAAGCTTGCGCGAGCGTAGTCAGATGAAGATGACGGTTGGGTTCCCAAAGATATTTGATATCACCGACCAATCGCTCATCGCGATAATCCAGTGTTTTACCAAAAACAAGCGGTGCTTCGATACCTGTCTTGGGATCACGATTCCATCGGGGTGGAAAACCTAACTGCACATTATGCAAGGCAAAAACATCGTGATAACCGGCGAGCACCCGATCTGCCGCAGCACAATATAACCCGGAATCCATACTGCGCGGAAGCGGATTCAGCCAAGCATTACCAACACGGGAGCAATCCGGTGATGGAAGTCGCCGGTCCGGGCGAACAGTGAGCAGCTCCGTTTTAGTCTGGATAGCTTGACGGATGCGATAACCGATTTCCGGTAATCCCATTGTGCGCAAGCGATTAAATTTCCAAGCAAGGTTACTCATGGTTGATGAAATTAACTATCTTACTTTCTCAGCTGATGCTCATGGATGAAAATGAATCTGAAAATTGATTTCAGAAACATCGATAGAATTTATTCTTATAATGCCATCTAAAACTTGTCAGCAGCATTATTTCAGATACTGACGGTGCCAGATCTCGAGATTAAGCATACTCCACAACAGTTTTTCGTGATTTTGGCGGCCTGTCACATGATCGGTCAGAACTTTATCAAGCATCGCAGGCCGGTAATATTCCCGGGTCAATGATGTAGAACTCTTCAAATGTTCATAGAGATACTCTCGCATTGGGCCTTGGAACCACTCGTTGACCGGTACGCGAAAACCTACTTTCGGACGCTGCAAAATGGCTGGCGGGAGTAATCGTTTCATTGCTTCACGAAGTATCCACTTCGTGGTATGTCCACGCACGCGGTACTTGTCCGGCAGACTGGACACAAACGCGGCCAATTCATGATCCATAAAAGGCATCCGCGCTTCCAGGGAAGCAGCCATCGTCATCCGGTCCCCGCGTTCGAGCAAGTTATCCGGCAACCAACTCGTCTGATCAAAGTAAAGAATGCGACGCAAAGGACTATTCTCGGGGGAAGTATCAAATTGCACTTCGCTGGCACGATTCACTGGCTGAGATAACGCCACTAAATCCTTACGTTCCGCGTCTGATAAAGCGCCGAACCAGCGTGGCATCCGCTCTTCAAACCGATCCAATCCGAAATTAACGATAGCCGTCTTAGCTCGCCGGAAACGATACGGCAGCGATTGCACCAAAGGTTCGAGTAAGCCATGACGCATAGCACCCGGTATCGTTTGGTACCATCCGGCGTAGCGCTCAAAGACATGCTTCGGATATCCTCCCAGAAACTCGTCCGAGCCTTCGCCAGTCAGTACCATTTTGACTGTTTTCCGCGCTTCTTTTGCCAGAAGATAAATCGGAATATCCGACGGTTCGGCCACAGGAGCATCACGGAAACGCACCAAGTCTGGCAAGTATTGCATCAAGTGCTCTTGCGAAACCACCAATTCATGATGATCTGTTTTGAATTGTTCTGCGATGGTCTTAGCATAACCCAGCTCACTGTAGCGAGCCTCGGAAAATCCTACAGAGAAAGTTTTGACCGGCTGTGCGGAATGACGGGACATGAGACCAACAACTGCTGAAGAATCAATACCGCCAGATAGAAACGCCCCGAACGGAACATCCGCAATCATGCGGATATTAACGGCTTGATCAAGTATATCGAGAAAAGCGCCCACCGGATCAGCCGGCAAAGGAGAATCAACAAACACTTCCCGGTCCGGAGGCCGGTAATAACATTTTTCAGTCAATATTCCTTTTTCCCAAATCGCATAGCACCCCGGCATCAACTTGCGAATGCCGCGAAACAGTGTGGCGGGAGCTGGAACATAGCGGTAGGCGAAATAATCCCATACCGCTACCGTATCAACTTCGGCATGAACTCCGGGAAAAGCCAGAATGGATTTAATTTCGGAAGCAAACAACAAAACACCGTGGGTCTCGCACAGAAACATCGGTTTCTTGCCAAAGCGGTCGCGGGCTAAAAACAGGCGTTCTTTGTGACTATCCCAGATGGCAAAGGCAAACATGCCACGGAAATATTCAACACAACGCTCTCCCCATTGTTCATAGGCATGGACAATGGTTTCTGTATCGGAATTGGTTACGAAATGATGACCCAGTGCAATTAATTGATCACGCAATGAATGGAAATTGTAAATCTCACCGTTGAATATTACTTGGACCGTGCCATCTTCATTGCCCATGGGTTGATGGCCCGTAGAAAGATCAATAATGGAGAGACGGCGATGGGCCAAGCCTATCTGATAACGGCCATCACGCGTAGCAGTTTCAAGAAATCCATCGTCATCCGGTCCACGGTGACTGATTGTGGCGGACATATTGCGCAATGCAGTACCCGCATCAATCTCATTGGTGAATGGCCCTGCAAAACCAGCAATACCGCACATAAGACACCTTACCTTTCTTTTCTAAAGCCAAAAATAACTTCATTTCATAAGACGATGGTACAGATGACAAAAATCTTCCGCTAATCTGGAAACTGTATAATAACTTTCAACTCGCTCCCTGCCTGCTTCCCCCATCCGGGAAATTGAGTCCCGATCATCATCGAGCTGTTCAATCGCTTTTGCTAGCACTTCCGGTTGCCTGGATGGCACAAAAACACCATGCACTCCATCCGACATCACATCCGGAATGGCACCAACCGGGCTAATGACTGGCGGTGTGCGTGCCGCCATGCTTTCCAGCAATGCATATGGCAGTCCCTCACGATGGTAAGTTGGAAACACAAACAAATCAGCCTCCTGCCATATCCGATCCTTTTCTTGGCCATATACAGCCCCCACAAAACTAACACAGTCATTAAGGCCCTTTGCGTTAACCATGGTCATCAACCTATCTTCATCCGGACCGCTACCAGCAATAATCAATCGAATATTTCTACCTTGATCACGAATAAGTTCTATAGCTTCGATGATCTCAAAAATACCTTTGACTGCTGCAAGCCGTCCCACAAAAACCAGCTGCAATGGTTTATCCCGTATAGTTGAATTTTTCTTCCATTCGGGATCAATGCCAATCTCAATAGCATTTGGAATCACTTCCAAATGATGATTGGGAACAAAATCCTGGTAAGCGCGCAACTCTTCTTGCGAAAGCAGTACCACTGCATCCGCCGAACGAAAAACCCATCTCAGGATGCCCGTCAATAACCGGTTATTTTCAAAAAAAACCTGCGGCATTGCACCACCATGCACTTGATACACAATTTTCTTGCCCAAAATCCGTGCAACTACCAAGTACGCAACATCACGCCAATAGCTTCTGTATTCCAATGAAGTATTCAAGTGCACAATCTGTGGATTTTCTTGAATCAGCTTCACGAATAATTGAGCCGGACTCAACAAGAAACGGATTATTTTTGATACCTTCGATTCTTGCCTGCCCTCACTACCCACCTGAAAGTGAAGTAAATTAAATTCTTTGGCGAGCGGTGAATGGAATAACTGGTTCAAATGTGTACTGACGCCACTCACAGCAGCAAGAGAAGGTCCAAGCAACATGATTTTAATCACTACAGAATCCTTAAGTTAAATCGTCTCCGGCAGAACCGAGGACTTATAATTTGTAGCCCCTAAAAGGGATCCAAAAATACCCCATCTCCACAGCAAGAGTTTGAGGAATTGCAAGTTGACTGAATTGATGCACTAGAAACCCTATTACGATATAACGTGTTCAATAAAATGCTGAAACATAGCAATATTTTTTATTTATTTTATCTCTACTTAGCCACCTTTGCAAAATTCACGTAGCCATGCCAATAAAGGTCTTTTGCGTAAAAGCAATTGATTAGCTAAAGCAACGCAAGTTGTAATAAAGCATTCTAAAACCAAACAGCGTGTTGTTCTCATCAGCCAGCGTAAGTGTAGTCTGCAGCACATAGCACCACAGCATGCAGTGCACCACCCAACTTGCCCGGTAACCAACAACGATCCATTCGTTGACCCGATATCAGATATCCAATTGCAGGTTCTACTACTTGCTGGCGCTTGCCGCGATGGACGATTCCCATTTCCGGATTATCAGCATCCACCCCGCAAAACCCGAGATCGACAATGACTTGCTTGGGCGTTGACTTGGTGCCTCCGAGTAGTATCCGGTTTTGTTCGAACTGTTTGTGAAGAATGTGACCCTCATAATTGGATTATCGAGGAAGGTCCCGGTATCCGCTATCAAGCCACTTTTGTATGTAACGGCGGTACTGACTTTAACTTTGGACCCGTAAGTCTTACGCGCTGCCCTTACCGACACACCCCTCCGGTGCATAAAGTGCATCGCATCAACAGTTACTCATTGAATTAAAATATTTTATTGACCTTCCGTACCACAGTATCGGTCACTACGTTAGCAGCACTCTCACACCAGCTTTACCAATGACGGTGCGAAAAAAACTGGTCTACGTGGCACCGCAGAACAGCTCCTGTGTGTAGTTTCCTGGCCGCTGCATACTCTACCACACTACATTTTCCGACCAGTAAAGACTACTTCTCCGCCATTGAGATTGAACGCATGCTTCAAATACAGCAAGAAAATCATCAACCGGATCAGCAAACGAGGCTAACTTGCAACTCACGCCTCCCCACTGGCAATCGCCAATATTGTGTCGAGAGATCATTAGTCTCCAATACTTCACTTTGCGATCTTTCGCCCGAAAGCAGATGCAAGTACTGCCTCAATACCGGACCACGGCAGTCGATTTGCCAATACCACCAATGGGCATTGTAGATCAATCGTTGGTCTTAACGAGCATGGAAAAAGCATCGGCCGGCACTTAAATTCCCCCTCATTTCATCAGGTTTTTTTATGCAAAGAGTATAAATTCTCTCGCAATCCAGAACTTGCTGCTCCCTCCTGCAGTTCATGCGAATTCTGAATGTTCAAGAAAGGATACTAATTATCTCTTGAAAATAAATTGTTATACGAATTAACCACATTATCTCCTATCACTCGATAGTCTCTATATTGACTCACGTAATTTCTTCCTCTCATACCCAGTTCATTTCGTGTTTTTTCATCCAAGGACAGCATACTTATTACAGCATTTGCAAAATCGGCAGCCGAATAAAACACACATATACCTGCTTTACTCTCCCTAATCACCCGTTCTTGATCCGGATTGTCGTTGCATACTACAGGCACACCCAAAGCAAGGTACTCAGGTACCTTAGTCGGCGATGAAACATCCAATAGGTTACCACGTGGAATTGGAGACAAACCCACTTCAGCCGTTCGCACGTAACGCCACCCCTCACTCATCGGTATCCAACCGGTCCATAAAAGATTATCCCTAATTCCTACTTCGTTAGCTTTCATCTTCAACCAGTTTCGGTGCTCCTCCTCATGTGTATCACCAACAAGTATCAACACTACGTTAGGGAATTGATCCTTTACAATGGCAAGCATTTCAAACAAAACTTCGATTCGGCGTGGCCGATCAAGAGTACCCAAATAAACAAGTACTCTCTTACCTTCAAGCCGTACATCACTCACTGGTCGTATATCTAAATCTTGTAATGCTTCAATATCCACACCCATGGGAACTGGGGTCATTTTCTCTGAATGAATACCCCGTCCGATCAGGTCATCTTTCATTCGATCAGATTGCACAAATACATGATCTGTCATTGGCAATACAAAATGATATAATAATAAATTGCCTATATGACCTTTTATCAACGGAAAGAGAAATTTTATAAAACCTGAAGATAATCCTCGATCACGCGCTAATGATATTGATCCTTCAGGTATAGGATATGACATCCAATAAAAAAATTTAAGTCTTTTGAATCGAGCTATCAGAAATCCAATTGTTGCTAATATTGGCATATCACGCACTTGGATAGCTTGATATCGGTTTCTATCCGCTTTAAGCATGAATCTAATCCCATGCAGAAAGGTGCTGATATATCTCCAAGCTACTCCACCGGAAACATTGCAGAGATAAGTCTCTCCCCCTCCCCAATTAATAGTTCCTTTATCGCCTTTGGTTTTTCCTGCGACAATATCTGATTGAACATTATGGCGCGGCAAAACCTTACCGAATAATACATGCACATCTACTCGAAAAGTCGGATAGGTTTCAGCTATCAAGTAAAGAAGACGAATACTCATAAATCCTTGGTAATAGAAAATAAATTAGCATTGAAAAAATTAACCGATTTTACTCCGGTATATTAAATTGCTTTGCCAGATCACTAAAGTTTAGCCCCTCCCCATTTACCATAACTTTGAATTTTAGCTCGAATTGCATGAATGAGTTTATAAGCACATTTTCTTATCATAATGCTATGTTAGCAGCAAATACAATCTTTTATGATCTTTTTATAACCTAACAAAGTAGAATTAACTTCTAGTACAATAGTGATATTGAAATTAATTATCCGAGGCTTCTCTTTTTTACGACAGAGCCATTTTGTTACTGAAAAATCCAGGCTAAACCTTAAAGGAAAAGCATATTCGTATCCAGTTCTGTCCCTAATGACAGTAGAGGAAACGGTAATTTTTGATTGTTTCGGGAAAAAGATCACATTACCAATGCAGAAAATAATTCTTCTTTATTCAAAGGATGCAATGAGCATGGAAAATTTTCCACGCTACGGCAACAGTTACTGGAAAACCCCCAATTTTGATGAAATGGTAGAAAACGGAACCGAATTCCTTCGACATTATACGGCAGCCGCTTCTACTTCCATGGCGTTCAGTGCAATGCTGACCGGTAAAAACCCCTATGAGTTTACGGATCGCAAGTTTTACACGGAGGTGCAACCCACGCAATTCGAAACGATTTTCAGTCGTTTGCAGGCTGAAGGTTACGATTGTCATATTCTCTGGTCGCCGGACTATATGACCGGGGCTTGGCCGTATGTGCGTTGCTTTGGCGATGAGAGCAGGACGCATATCCATGTACTGGAGATGCAACAGACCTGTGCTATCCAGCGTCCACACGATTTTACACTGGAGCGCGACGATGTCCTGCTGGAAAAAACGAAACAGTTGATCTATGACAAGCTGAACAGCATTCCACTCACGCCAAAACAGTTTATCTGGATGCATCTGCCGCATGTTCTGCGCGGCCGGTGTAGCTACGGCGATGACATTGACGTCTTCGACGAGATTCTCGGATTCGCGCGCAAGAAATACGGTGATGAATCTATTTACATTACAGCGGATCACGGCCATATGAATCTGCACAAGAACATCATGGCTTACGGCTTCCATGTATACAATTTGACATGCCAAGTGCCGTTGATCACGCCTCGTATTGATGGACTTAAGAAGGTGGAGGGGATTACTTCCCATACCGATTTGATGGATATCATTTTGGAGGGGAGAATCCCGAAACATGATTATGTGCTGACGGATACCCAGTATTACTGCCAACCAGACCGAAGGCTCGCTGTCATCGGACAGCGCTATAAATACATCTATAATAAGCGCAGCCGCACCGAGGAGCTTTACGATCTAGAGTGGGACCCGCAGGAACGGTATAATCTGTTGGAACGCGATCGGTATGACAACGACAAAGGCGAGCTAAAACGCATCACGGAGCTGTATTTTTATCCGTATCGCTCTGAGGCAATGGAGGCTCTCAAAGGGTTGCGCGCAAAAAAAGATGTGGTCTGGCGCAATGGCACTTGGAGCGAAGAAGCATACGTCAGTGCACGCAATACGGTGCGGCACATCAAGGCTAGAATTCGGACGAAACTGAAAAAATGCTAAGAGGACTTCGGGAATTATGAAACGGGTAATTACATACGGTACGTTTGATCTTCTACATTATGGGCACATCAACCTGCTGCGCCGGGTAAAGGCCATGGGTGATTATCTAATCGTTGGTTTGTCCACTGACGAATTCAATTGGAATGAGAAGCACAAAAAATGCTACTTCGATTATGAAAAGCGTAAACAGCTGCTTGAGGCTGTCCGCTATGTAGATCTGGTTATCCGGGAGGAAAACTGGAATCAGAAGCGTAATGATATGCATAAATATCATGCTGATGTGTTCGCGATTGGCGATGACTGGGAAGGAAAATTCGACTTTCTGAAAGAAGAAGGTTGCGAGGTGGTGTACTTACCTCGCACACCGGAAATTTCCACCACTCAGATTAAGAAGGATCTGAATCGGTAATTTGCAGAGAAGAAAATGACAGTAACACAATATTGATCTTGCGTGAGTTACCAAATAAAAATCTTACGATTAAATAACCGATTCAGTCTTTCCCGCTCTTCCATATAAAATGGCTTAATGAAAAAAGATATCAACAGAAAAAGACTACAAGAAAAAATAGCTGTGAGAAGTAAATCTAACCAACTTTGAATTGAGAATGCGAGTTGCTGTGTAAAAACAAATCCGATCACAGCTGCCACAATTAGTTTAAAGAATCCGATGACATCAAAATAATAAGTGGTAGTATGTGTTAAAGCAATAAGAAGCGTGCCGCTAAATAATATTTGGCTCACAATGATCGAGGTGATGACACTCCATAAGCCCTGACCTGATTCGAGCAGTAAATAAGCCATTGGCAAGGCCAGCATACCAAGAACAGCCCCCCATGAACATAGATGACTTTTCTCGCTGGCCACTGCCACGATTTCCAGTAACTGGCGCTGACTCAATGGTATCAATGCCAACAACAAGCCCGCCAGATAAGAATCTGCTTCGTTGAATTTGCCGCCGCTGAGCAAGTTTATCAACTCACTCCCAGCTAGCCAAACAAAAATCAATATGGGCATTAGCGCAAACATGCTCAACTTACCAACGAGATTGGCACTGCGCGTCAATTCAGTCATTCCACCTGTACCCACGAAAGAAGCCATCAGCTTAGGTCTAATTAAATTAGACAGTAATGTAGCTGGCAAATAATTGGCAACTTGTCCATATAAACTACGCAAAAAACCGAACAACGCGGTAGCCTCCAACCCCAGGTAACGCTGAATCAGAAATACAAACACTTGTGGATTATAGGCTTGGGTGACAAGATTACCGAGATACATGTAACGCGCAATACGCCACATCTCGGACCACTCCGGTGGTTGCCAGCTATTTTTTCCCTGCAAATCACGATACATATGCAAATACCGAGTCATTCCATACAATGCCAGTATTGTACCGAAAACCGATGCTACCAATTCGGCAGACACCACATGGTACAGATGGACTGTTCCTTGAGAGACTGTAATACTAATTGACAGCAGAAAGACTAGATTACGCACCACTTGACTGATTTGCGCCCAACCTTGCTGCATTAGAGGTCCCAGAATGCTTTCCCGAATGTACCGCCCTAGACCCTCAATGAGCAATAACAGCAAATATAGTTTAACCACATCTGCATATTGTAAAAATTCCGACGGCAGCAGCCATGGTACTGCCGCCAAGAGCAATAATGCACCCGCAATAAGAAATAGAGCAATCCAGGCAATAACTTGCCACACAAAATGCATCAGCATTTTCCCACTGGCATACAACCGAAATTCTGGCAAATAACGCGCCGTCACCCACGGTAGGCCCAACGTTGTAATAGCCAGTGTGATTTCCATTCCAGCCACTAACACAACATAGGCACCATATTCTCCCGTCGACAACAGACGCACCAACCAAAGCAAAGTAACGAAGGTGAGCAGTGCTGTAGCCATCTTACCAGCGATGAAATGTATTGTATTGCGCTTAAACGTAATACTAGAGTATGGTGAAATGCTCATGCGCATTTATTACTTGTATGAATGCCAACGATACAACCAGGCCAGATAACCCAACAGGGTAGTAAACAGAATCTGGAGGCCAATATTTTCTAACATTCCTGCACGATAAAACAGGTAAAAAGCAAATATCACCAAGGTTGACTGTATAGCAAGAGCATCAGCTCTAATTTCTGGTATAGTTGATTCTCGTCGCAATCGCTCAGCACACCCCCAGGCAAAAATAAGGATAGCTAAAAATAGACCAAAACCAAATATACCCAATTCCCAGAGCAGAGTAGATACTGCCGTTAACCCAATGCCGTAACCAAAATAACGCATAGACACATGCCCAGCTGCAATATGTGAGCTACCTAATCCATTTCCAAATACAAAGGATATTGGATCATGAAGACCTTGTTTCTCAATCCAAAAAGACAGTACAGTGGTACGATTTAATGTATTCCCTCCCGAATGACCTTTATCATAAAGGTTATATGCTAGAGTATCTTCAATGTATTTACTCACACTGATTTCATTACCTTGACTCTGAGATACGGCAAGCAGATGAGCATAGCTTGCAACTACAACGAATGTTGCAATAAAGGCAAAACCAATTAATCTGTAATAAAGATGTGTTAGCATCTCATTACGGTAAATCATTAGAAATATCAGCGGAAGCATGATAACTACCGCTTTTACTTCTGACAACAATAATGGCGCTAAAATTATGGGCACAAACAGTAAAAATTTATTGGTAGATAACACTTTCTCCTTCCATCGCGTTATTAAGAGAGCTAGCATAACGATAAGGAAAATAGCCATCTCTGCACTCGCCCCCCCAGCAGTAAGACTTGCTCCGAAAGTTCCACTAACAACATCGATAGGAACCAATCCTGGATATAAATGCTTTAGTCCTTCTCGAATAGGAACGTAAACAATTCGTTCATAAATTGCGAAGGGTAGCTGTACTAATGCAACAAATAGAAAAAAAATCCTCCAATAGTCAATCTTCTGTTTATCGAATGCCATCCAGCATAAAACAAAAAGTAATCCCCATACTTGAAAATAACGCTTAAAGCCGCTAAATGTTTCACCAAAAGAATGCCACTGTATAAGCATATTAATCAATGCATAAACCATAAAAGAAAGAGCAATCCATACGAAAACAGGCGTATTTTTTCTGGCATCTGGTGTCGTAATAATTTTTGCTAATGCTATGAGCATCGATATAAAACCAAGCAATGAAACTCCCCAAGCTGCTTTTGAAGCGAAATAATCAAAAAATAATGGAAGTAGCCCTGTCACTAGCAACCCCAGCAATAAGATTGACCAAACAATCCAGTCCACTCTAGTTAACAAAATCGCACCTACTATAAGAGCTACTGCGAGGCTAATAATAACTGGATTGGCCGTCACCGCAATCAAACCAAACAATATCGCCATTAGTGCACTGACTAACACGATAAAATAAAATACTTTCTTATCACCTAGTTCAACTGACATGTTTTTCTTATTAAGAAGCCTAGAAAGTTCAGCACCTTATCAAAGTGCACCAAGTTATTGAGAAAAGAGTAAAAAACAGATACTATTCCCATTCTCGTATCAGAGAAGCAATATTCAGATAATCCGGTGTTTTCTCTGGATTTCACCGCAAACAGCGCAGCGGAGTTTACTGGCATTTCGCTTCAATCCATTAATAGCATATACACCTTAAAGTGCGCGACAGTACATGCTCATTGCTACGAGCTTGAATCGCTTCCGATAGATTCCATAGAGATCTAGAATTTTATTTTAGTGTACAACAATCGTGTTGAGGTAAAGGAGGATGAGGAGCATATGGCAAAACGATCATCTTTGGTATCCTGAAATGCCAAGAAAACGTTTATACAGAGATTCTGCCGGATTACTCTAACGCAACATTGCAAAAAACCATTATCAGTAAGCATGTAACGCGAGATGCTGTATCCTATTCCGATAGATAATATGACTATTATGAACTGACCGATATTGGCTTGGATAAAGATTTCTGGGTTCATGTATCAAATCTTTCTAGAGTTTCGCAAAAAGACATTTGGTTAAATTCTATGGTTCGTCTGAGCATACCTTTTTCTATATCTGAAGAAACCGAATTTCGTTTTAATCATCAGAGTGATAATAACTCTATTATGCAATCCTAAAATTATTACGTCTAAACCCGATTTAACTTCTTAAGATCCAAAAAACATGCTTATACACCAAAAGATCCTATTAATCTAATACGTTCACTAGCATTAACAGAAGACAATAAGTTCTGAATAAAAATAGTTTGAAGCTGATAGGCTTTGTTTTTATCAGAATCAATAGAAGATACACGTACCAACATTCCATCAGGCACATTCCCAGTCAAACCATACTTTAGTTGTTGCAATTTCTCATCAATACCAGGTAAAACAGCTTTGTTACCAACTGTTACCCAATAAGTAATCGGTTCATTACGATAACCTTTTACAGCCAACAAACGCTTAATCGGTAATCTTCCATATTGTGTAAGCAATTCATCTGCATAAGTTTTCATTATCTCAAAGCCTTGCGCGTAATAACATACTTCAGGTTTATGAACAGCTAGATTATCGCTTTGATCACCCCCATAAGCTACAGAAAGCATAATACGTTCGCCTATAGAATTTACGTAAGTCCTCGACAAAGTTTGATTGTATATTTTGTCTAGCATGGCTTGTGTTTCAGCATCTACCTGCAACGGAATAATCGATTTGTCGACACGCCAATCTCCAAATTCGGTTGGAATCATGATCTCAAGATCAATTCTTTCTTGCTGATCTGCAATTTTCTTAGTCGGAGTTAATGCTTTAGTTAATGCTCCCGATGACACCATCAATATACCCAAAAAAATACTGATAATTATCGACTTTCTCATTCCACCACCTTTATTCTCAATTTCAAATATTTTTATTAAATAATTTTCGTATTATTCGTACAGTACGAAAATAATTAACTACTACTCATGGCAGAATGCGAAGCATTAATAGGCTGCCCTCTAATGAAATATTGCAGTGCCGCATCGACACCCAGAATGAGTATTAATGCACTGATAAACAGAACCATGCCAGCAAAACCATGAAGAAATCCTTGACCTGCCGCATCACCATAGTGGTAAGTAATCAACGTAAGTACGATAACGCGAATAACATTAGCAGTAAAAGAAATGGGTACAATTAAAATAGCTAATGTTACATTACGTAATACGGAGGTGTGATGCACAAGGTTCAAATAAAACAACCCAAGCGCCTCCAATGTCAGCAATGTTTGAAGTCCAGCGCAAGCATCTGCAACAAGGAGCTGATATTGCCCAATTTGCAGGATAACGCCATTCCTGGCTATTGGATAATTAGCCCAGAATAAGATATGCTCTGCCACAAATGAAACTGCCATTTTCATAGGCATAGTAAGTAGGCTGACCACTTGTCCAGGCAGCGGAATCATAAAGAGTAAAAAAAACAATGGGAACCACATTACCTTCAAAGCGATGTAACCTCGTTTTATAAGGATAACAGCCGCTAGTATCCATATAAAAGAACCCATTTCAAACACTAATATTTGTTGTGAACGCCCGATAATATAAAGAACCAGAGCCACAAAGAAAACTATCCATCCAAAGAAAGCAGTTGATTTCCCCTCACTCTTATTGATCATTTCCATCCATTTGCGATACATTAACCAAAGTGAAAGCATTAGTATAATTGGCCCATGCGCTTGTTCTTCTTTAGACCAAATTCCATTGGTAAGATCATAAAAAGTGGGAACATATAAAATCAACAATCCTAGCAAAATAGGCCACCAATCAGAGATGACTGACTTTAAATCACGATGTTGTTGATGAGTAAATGAGAGCATAGTTTTTTTATTCTAGAAGTCAATTAATACAGAACCAACCACTTCGGCTCCACTGCACTTAAGCTGCTCATTAATCATGTTGATATCACTTAGTCGGGTATTATTTTTGTGCGCAACCACCAGTACTCCATCCGTACAAGCTGCAATAGCAAGTGCATCGGCACCACTTGAAACAGCTAGAGTATCATAAAGAATTACATCGAATTGATTGGCAAGTTGATTATTTAATTCATCAAATAAGCTCCGATTGAGAAGCTCCAAAGGATTCGGCGGAAGTGTTCCTGCCGGTAATACGGAAAGATCAATAAACGAATCTATTTTTGCAATTACTTCGGAAATATTTGCTCGGCCGGCAAGCACATCGGATAGTCCTTGCCTGTTTCTTAAATTGAATATCTCATGCTGTTGAGGACAACGTAAGTTAGCATCTATCAGTAATGTACGTTCCCCAAGTTGAGAAAACACAACCGCGAGATTTGCTGCAAATAGGCTTACACCATCACCCAGGTTATAACTTACTACTGCGAGTGCTTTATGACCTGAAGTAAACCAGCGCAACATCAATTGACTACGTACCGCACGAAAAACTTCTACTTGAGCGCCGAATGGTTGATAAGCAACAACCAATTCTGGCGGGTGATTCCCCTGACCAGGCAATAAATATGGGTAATCAAATTGCTGCGCCAAAACCAGCTGTATGTCAGCTTCAGTAATTAAGCCCAATTTAAGTGCAGCATCACCAAAACGCAATCCAGTCTCTTTTTGTAAGCGCAGCACACGTTCAGCTTCAACTGGTGTAATTTTTCCCATATCCAGAAGGATATGTCCAATACTAAACTTCCGGATATGAGACGGATTCGCGCTAATAGAACCCGGATCGCTAAGTTTCCTGGTTTCTGAGGAACTTGTAATACTCATTTTATTCTCCATATTTTGAGTCTAGACCGGTTCACCGTATTAAACGTGGCCAGCTCAATTGCAGGCGTTTTTGTTTTGGTATTCCTTTTTTTATCACACCAAGTACAGGTACATGAAGCACATCGACAAGATCTTCAGGAGAACGCACGCGGCGATCAATCATCTCCGCAAGTAAACCCATTCCAAGCCCAAGCAGAGTTCCTAGAATGACGGACAAAACAATGTTTAACAGCAATTTCGGACTATCCGCTTTATCGGGTATTTTTGCCGTATCCAGTATAGAGACACTTGATAAATTAGCTTGTCCTTCAAGGCTAGTCTGATTTAAACGCTGCATAGCATTATTGTATGCTTGTTGAGCGCCCTCTACTTCTTTGAAATGAAGATACAATTCATTTCTAGCCTGATTTAGAGCTAACACTTTAGCTTTCTGTTCTTCCAATGCTGCTCGTATTTCTCTTTCCTGACTGACAGCAGAGTCAGTAGTAGTTCTGATATGTTTATTAAGTTCCGCCCTCAATTTTTCCATCTCAGCTTTAGCACCCGCATAACTAGGATGATTATGACCCAGTTTCTGTGAGACTTCAGAAAATCTCGATTCCGCTTGCGACAAATTTAACTTGAGATTACTGATCATTGCATTCTTAGCAATATTGCTACTTTCACCTCCTCGGTGCTTGATGTCTTGTTCTGCAATAGTTCCCATCAATTCCGCTTGAGCGGATACTAGTTGACTAGAGAGATCATTTAAACGTTTTGTCTCAATATCAAGCCGAACATCAGCATCAATGATTCCTGCTTCCTGTTGATACTCGGTTAGTTTTTTCTGGGCTGTCTCAAGTCTTTCACGTAATAAATTAAGCTGATCCGTAAAATAAGCTGCGGCTTTTTGCGAAGGTTCCACCGTAAGGCGAATACTTATTTCCTGATAAGCATTCGCGAATGCGTTTGCAATAATTGAAGTAAATGTGGGATCTGCACCTTTATAACTAATACCAATCACACTGCTATCACGAGAAGTTTCAATATCCAAGTTCTTCAGTAGTAAAGCAGCCAACCACTCACGTAAACCTAAATTACTCCCACTTTCTTCAAATTGCCTCCTTACCACATCGTTCTGATCAAGTCTAAGTTGATCCACCACCATCAATGCAATTCTAGTGCTCTTAATAACATCTAATTGTGTCGCCAAATAGCCAGAACTCAACTGCGCTGGCGAAACCATTCCTGTTACAGGATCAGCCCCTTTGTAAGTAAGAACAAGCGTAGCTGTAGATTTATAGCTTTTGGGCAGAAGTAGACTTACGACTGAAGTTGTTAATATCGTAACAATCAATGTGAATAAAATCAGTTTTCGCCGAGCCAATATGATTAGAAAAAAACGAGAGAAATCCATGTGCAAGCCCCAGTCTGAACCTAATAAGTTACGATAATTGTTTTAAATAAATTTAGTATAAGAAATTCAAGAGTTAAAATTAGAACAGACTTTCCTTGATATAGATTACATCGTCAGGTTGCACTAAATCACTGGATTTCGGAATAAATATCTGTAAATTACCTTCTGTGTCACGACGTTGAATCTTTAATCCTCGCTCAGTCCCACGCTGTGTTAATCCACCACCTACTGACAGAGCTTGTATCACCGTCATATTGCGTTCAAGTCTATATGCTCCGGCACGCTGTACTTCACCATAGATATAAAATCTCGGGGCCCGTTCAACATAAATAAAATCATTACTCTGTATATTTAAATCCCGCGATAGATCGCCAGTACGAACCATTTCCTGTATATCTATCACTTCCTTAATAAATTTATTTCCATCGGCACGAATCAGAACAACAAGCTCTCCTCCTTCAGGAACGACACCTCCTGCCATCGCAAGAATCTCGGTTAAACTGCGTTTCCCTTCGATAGGATAGCGCCCCTGATTACGAACATTACCAAGCACCGATACCATCTGACTCTGTAACGAAGCAGTAACGATCATAACTTGCGGTTTACGCAGAATATCCCGACTTTCCAGAAGATTTGCTATCTTTCTTTCTGCAGCTGACGGGGTTAGTCCATCTACTACGATTTCACCCAGAAGGGGAAATGTTATTTTCCCAGTCTCACTCACTTTCGTTTCGGTAGTCATATCCGGATGGCCGTAAACAAACACTCTTAGCGCATCACCAGGTCCTAATGCGCTTTCCCCTGTCTCCGCAGCCACCGCATTCCCAACACAACCAACCCATAACAAAGTAATGACTATCGCTAAAATCTTCACTGTCTTCATAACACTTATCATTTGCCTATAATCCTTAATTCATACTGTACTGAACATTACATCAGAAAAGATAAACTACTCAGTATAAACATGCGCTTACTTTAGCCCCATAATACCACGCTCGATAGAACTGTTTGAGGCTGGCTCCGTCAGATTTAAATTATTTGTTGCATTATCAGCACTTGGAGCAGCTTGTGGAACTGCCTGCTTCTCAGCAGCACTGGATTCTGATGCTTTTGCATTCAAATATTCTATTTTTGCAGCTGTGCGTAAACGTGCGACTTCCGCATCAGTTGCTTCCTTATACTTTTGGTTCAACAAAAATCGCTCAATTTGAGGTGCAGCAACCGCCAGTGTAATAGGACTATCCTTTATTGCATTAACCGAAATCAGCAAACTATTCTCTTGCTCGTTAACGATAAAAATAGTGTCCTTACTTTTTTCCTGTAGCATTTTAGCCATTTGAGGAGGCAGGTCGGTGCTACTACGTGATGCCAAGCTTCTGAGATACGGAACTTTATTCTTGTCAAGCCAAGTCACAACCTGATCCACAGACTTTGCTGCATCGATAGTTTTCTTTAATTCACTACTGAGATCCTTAGTTGCAACACGAACTGTTATCAAATCAAGTTGCTTACGCTGAGAGAAAAACTCAGGATGTTTCTGGAAATACTCATCGATCTCAGTTTGAGACGGTTTAGCAATTTTACTCACAATACCTTGCATGTAAGCTTGCGCTATCACTTGCGCATTTGCACGATCGCGTGCTTGCATTACATCAGGAGTACGATCCAGCTTATTGTGAACCGCCTCATCAAGAATTAATTGACGAACAATCAGTGATTCCAAAAGCTGCTTACTCGCGGCTTCATACTGTTCAGGACGGACATTGGCACGCTTGATTTCTTCATTTAGCTGAAGCATGGTAACTTCTTTACCATTGACACTAACCAGTGCCTGCCCAGTTTTTTTTTCTTTTGGCTCATTGCTGTCACAAGCCGCGAGAACTAAAGCGAAACCAATCGTGAATCCTATTAGTGCCGTCCGAGTATTTGCCAATACCATAATATTTCCCTTAATGATTACAAATATAATGAAACAAACTCAAAAAAATCCAACGCACATCTTTACACAATGCCTAACCGCAGAATGAGAACAATACGTTCCATTGATCATCTCTGAAGCCTGGATACGACAATTAAATTATAAACTTTAATACTTAAAGTATTTCTTTATAAAGAACATCAATATACGTTGATAATCAACAATATACAAAACATATTCCGATTCAATACTTAAGGTTCACCTTTGCGCACGGAATACTCTGCATAACCGATTAATTTATCTAAAAAATATATGACAAAGAACTTTACTGACTTGTTCCTTCAAAGTCATCTCTATCATAAGATTATTAGTCATATGATATACCTTGAACCTTGAATATCTCTCTATTTCTGTTACCAAAGTTAACAAAAACATGATTAAGTCTTGTGAACCGCCATTTGGCAGAGTCCCAAGAAGATTCAAGCAATACAATTTTCGCGCACTTTTATTGTCATCATGTGACAAACGAAAGCGTGAAATAGCCTCAGCTTACCAAAAGTCACAATAATAACGCTTTGAATTGATACTTTACCCGATATCGCCGTCTGCACTGCCAATCGCATCAACTGGCTAGACAACCATGGTACCGCTCTGCTCTTAAATGACTCTCAGTTTCTACTACTATCGAGCAATTTGTCTAACCAACCCCAATATCCCATACCAACGATTTACCCCATGATATTAATTGACACAAGGGTTGTTAAATCGCTTTAATTCCCGAATAGTTTCTAACACAGAAAGTGGTTTACTAAAATAAAATCCTTGATATTGGCTGCATCCGCGCTGTTTGAGAAAATCAATTTGTTCCTTTGATTCAACGCCTTCCGCTATTACCTGAATATTCAAGCTGCCAGCCATTGCAATAATCGCCGTAACGATTGCCGCATCATTCTCATCGATAGCGATATCACGCACAAAAGAACGATCAATTTTAAGTGCATCAATCGTATAGTGCTTCAAATAACTCAAATTAGAATAGCCGGTCCCAAAATCATCGATCGATATCTTGAACCCCATTGCACTTAATTGTTGCAGCGTTTCATTCACCTCCACGATATTATCAGCCAGCATGCTTTCTGTAATCTCCAAAGTCAAGCAACTCGCTGAAACTTTTGCTTGCGTTAGAATATTCGCCACATCTTGTACAAACAGTTTTTTCTGAAACTGTTTGACGGAAAGATTGATAGCAATTCTGGGTACATTCAATCCTTGATCTTGCCACGCTTTCAGCTGCTCACACACCGATCTGATAACCCAATCCCCAATCGGTAAAATCAGACCCGTTTCCTCGGCCAGCTTTATGAACTGAACGGGCGGAATCAATCCCTTTTCAGGATGCTGCCAGCGCAACAGCACTTCCAGACTAACCAGATGATTGGTGTCCATATCAATAATCGGTTGATAATACAATATCAACTCGTTATTTCTTATGGCTCTATGCAAATCGTTACCCAGCTCGTGCTTCTCTTGAATCAAACGATCCATCTCGGCCGAATAAAACTGATAGTTGCTGCGCCCCGTAGCTTTCGCGTGATACATCGCCAGATCGCTATGTTTTAACAATGCATCGACATCCTTACCATCCTTGGGATACAGCGCAATTCCGATACTGCTGTCAATATGGAGTATCCGTTCATTAATATGATACGGGAGCGCCAGCAAGTGCAATATCTTTTTCGCTATCGATTCAACATCCTCCAGATCAGTGATTTCCGTCAATATCACGATAAACTCATCCCCGCCTTGACGGGATGCCGTATCCTCGCTGCGTATGCTGGATAAAAGCCTTACAGCCACTTCTTTTAGCAGCAAATCGCCAAAGCCATGACCCAGCGTGTCATTCACGACTTTGAAGTGATCCAGATCTATAAACAGCACCGCTGAAAAATCATGATGACGCTGATTATGCGCCAGTGCTTGCGACAAGCGATCCTGCAACAACAATCGATTCGGCAGTCCTGTCAGCACATCATGATTTGCCATAAAACTGATATGCTGCTCCAATTGCCTGCGCTCCAGCCATAACCTGAAATCATCCGCAATATAATTAATCAGGTTTTGTTCGTCCGGCAGCATGAATGACTTTTCTTCCCGGTAGAAAACCTGCAATTGACCGCAAAAATGCCCATCCACTTTGATTCTTGCGAAAATCCCATGAGTCAGATCTTCGTTATAGTGACTTGAAGTATAGCGTTGCTCATAAATACTGATCATGCAGGCCGCATGGTCGGGAAACTGCATTGCCGGAATCAGATGATCGAATATCCGTTCACAAAGCTCTCCGACAGAAAGGTCTTGTTCCATCTCCCGCCGGATCGCATATAAACACGTTCTTTCCTTTAGCCGTTCGTGCAAAATCAATTCTTTCTGTTTACGCGCGGTAATATCGACGCGGACGGATATATAACGAATTATCCGGCCGTTACTGTCTTTGAACGGAACGATAGTGGAATCCACCCAGTACAAGCTACCACTCTTTCTCCGGTTACAAATCTCTTTATGCCAAATTTTGCCATTGGTAATGGTTTCCCACATGTCTATAAAAAAGTCGCTCGAATGCACGCCGGAGTTGAGAATGCGATGATCCTGCCCGATAAGTTCGGAGCAGCCATACCCGCTAGTCTCACAAAAACGATCATTGGCTTCAATGATCCGGCCGGAACGGTCACTTACGGAAACCAACGCAAGCTGCCCAATGGCTTCAAGGTAAGTTGTCAGTTCCGCATTGGTGGTTTGCAATTCCTTGTAAAGTAATTTTAATTTAGACTTGGAAGCAACTAACGCTGCATTGGCTGCTTGTAATTCTTTATTCGTCGACAGCAACTCTTCATTGGTCGATTGCAGCTCTTCGTTGCTGGATCTCAGCTCTTCTTGCGAAGTTTGCATTTCCTCATGAGTGGCTTGCATCTCCTCACGCATCAGCTGCAGTTCAGTCATCATCGCCAATACAATATCATCGTTTTTTTCCGATAAATCGACTGTTTGTTCAATGTTAGAAAGCTGTAGGATTTCTTCCAGACTGATCGATGGATTTTTCTTGGTCATCGCTTGAAGAGAGAAGCCCTGAATCAGATTGCGCCTTTTTTGCGGCAATCCATTATCAAGACGTTTGTACACTGCCAGACTGCGTTCCAGCGGAGTAAACATCTCCGGAAAATAATCGATCGATTCCGCAGTTCCCAATAGCAAAATACCGCCAGGATTCAGTGCATAATAAAACAGCGGGAATAATCTTTTTTGTAATTCGCGATCCAGATAAATCAGTAAATTCCGGCACGACAAAATATCCAGCTTGGAAAATGGCACATCGGCAATAAGATTTTGTGGCGCGAATATCACCATCTGGCGTATTTCATTACAAACCCGGTAACCATTTTCGTGCTTGACGAAAAACCGGTTTAAGCGTTCCAGTGAAATATATTGACTGATCGTTATGGGATAAAAACCCTGCCGGGCCTTCGTGATGGCATCCTGATCCAGATCGGTGGCAAATATTTTCACCAAGTACCGGTCTTGCACTCCTCTTTGTTCCAAAGCTTCCCGGAAAAGAATGGCGAATCCATAAGCCTCTTCTCCAGTTGAACAAGCAGGCACCCAGATTCGCACTGTTTTTCCTTCAGGATGGGCTGCTAGAATGGGAGGAATAATCTCCGCTTTAACATACTGCCACATGACCGGGTCGCGGAAAAAATGCGTCACATTGATTAATAGCTCTTTAAACAGTAAGTCCAGTTCAATAGGGTTCTCGTTTAAGAAATGCACATAATCCTCAACCTTACTGATCTGATTCTGCTGCATCCGCCGGTCCACACGACGATACAGCGTGCTTCTCTTATACTGAGAGAAATCATTACCCATCCGCCTGGACAAGAGTTGCACAACTTCACTCATGGCACCGGTAAGATGAAATCCTTGCGATTTGGATTTCAAATAACTGGTAACAATATCCGGTAAAACGTCGGGTGCTACGAGCGTATCCACCGTGCTTGCTTCAATCGCGCAATCCCGCATACCATCCGATTCATTGGACATAGAATCCTGCACCAGCGCCAGTCCTCCTTTTTTCCGTATGGCGCGTAAACCCTGAGTACCGTTTGCACCCGAACCGGAAAAAATAACACCAACCGCCGATTCCCTATATTCTTCCGCCAAGCTGTGGAAGAAAAAATCGATTAAGAAATTCGATGCATGCTCCGTCTCGGCGTCAAATAAACACAAAAATCCTTTGGAAATAAAGACATTCTTGTTTGATTGCGCAACAATATAGATACAATCAGGCTGCACTTCCATCAGATTTTCCACGTGCACTATCTTCATGCTGGTAACATCTTGCAGTTGTTGAGGAGATAGATTTTCTTGCATCGCATCTGATTGTTGAATAACGACAAAAGCCGCGCCGCTATCCGCTGGCATCCGGGTAAAAAACTGCCGCAGAGACCTGAGTTCCGTAGCTAAAACACCAATACCCACCACCGGGAATAATGTTCTTTCAGAATCAACTGGTTGATGAGATGGAATAGATGGGTTTATGGGCGATTTTTGTTTTATTGCAGTCAACTTCTTCGGATTTGAACTCGTTTTTCTGATCATCAAAAGAAGCCTCTGATTCTTTGAAGTTAACAGGAAAATTTTGATTGGTGTTTATAGCATAGTTTTATGAAAATTTTTAGCTTTATGAATGCAGAATGGAAATGGATCTGAAGATTTGCAACGCACCAACTCCAATTCGACCTTGCGCCACGGCATAATAAATACACAAAAGCCATTTTCAAGCAGAAAATTCACCGTGGCATTACCATACAAGCTAAAGAATTCACACAACTTTATTTATTTCTTCAGATGAAATCACACAATATTTTCACCGGAATCCCCCCAAACCTGGATCAGGAATTGTTTGAATTTCTGGCCGGAAACGACAAAGTGGTGATCGAAAAGATCATCTCGAAAGGGCAAAAATCGCCGGAATCCGGCTGGTATGATCAGGAGAAGAACGAGTGGGTTATGGTATTAAAAGGCAAGGCGGCACTGTCTTTTGAAGATGGAACATCCGTACATCTTAATGAGGGAGATTTTATTAATATCCCCGCCCATAAAAAGCACAAAGTGTCATGGACAGATCCAGACAATGAAACTATCTGGCTCGCCGTACATTATTAAAGAGACTATTTAATAGAATCAAGTAGTAGAATCCGGAAGAAGTTCCGTTACCCGGGTTCACCATCAGGAATCTTAGTAGAAACCTGATATTACTTGCTTTCTGGCAATTAATTGCGCGTTTGCTTGCTATATTTCTGACGGAATTTCTCAACCCTTCCGGCTGTATCCACAATTTTCTGTTTGCCCGTGTAGAACGGATGACAAAGCGAACATACCTCAATATTCAATGGCTTGTTCATGGTAGAACGTGTCTTAAAAACATTACCGCAACTGCAAGTCACAGTAATTTCCTGATAGTCTGGATGAATGTCTGCTTTCATTGCCTATATCCTTAATTATTCCATCCCCGATGGGAAGATTAAAAAGCGGTGTATTATCCTTTAATGTACGTATTGGTGCAACTGTGAAAATTGAATCTTAAACCCGCCGCATGGAATCAAAAAAGTCGGAATTATTCTTGGTCGCCTTGATTTTATCCAGTAAAAACGCCATCGCATCCATATCGTCCATCGGATGCAGTAACTTGCGCAGTACCCAGATTTTTTGCAGCACATCGGGAGAAATCAGTAATTCCTCCCGGCGGGTTCCTGACCGGTTCACATTAATCGCCGGATATATCCGTTTCTCGGCCATTTTCCGGTCAAGATGAATTTCCATATTGCCGGTACCCTTAAATTCTTCATAAATTACATCGTCCATGCGTGATCCCGTGTCAATCAGCGCTGTCGCGATGATCGTCAACGATCCGCCCTCTTCAATATTGCGCGCCGCGCCGAAGAAACGCTTGGGCCGCTGCAACGCACTGGCGTCCACACCACCGGTCAGCACTTTGCCGGAAGCCGGTACCACCGCGTTATAAGCGCGTGCCAGCCTTGTAATCGAATCCAGCAGTATCACAACATCTTTCTTATGCTCAACCAAACGTTTGGCTTTCTCAATAACCATTTCGGCGACTTGCACATGCCGTGTGGCCGCTTCATCAAAAGTGGACGAAATGACTTCCCCTCGCACCGAGCGGATCATTTCCGTCACTTCTTCCGGGCGTTCATCAATCAGCAGCACCATCAAAATCACGTCCGGATAATTAGCCGCAATGGCGTGCGCAATGTGTTGCAACATCACGGTTTTACCCGACTTGGGGCTGGCCACTAACAAACCGCGCTGTCCCTTTCCAATCGGAGCGATTAAATCGATGATGCGGCTGGTGATATTCTCCTCGGCTTTGATATCGCGTTCGAGTACGAGCCGCTCATCCGGAAACAACGGCGTCAAATTTTCAAACAGGATTTTCTGTTTGGAATTTTCCGGCGGCTCATTATTGACTTTATCAACTTTTACCAGCGCAAAATAACGTTCCCCTTCCTTCGGCGGGCGAATCTCACCGTCGATCGAATCCCCGGTATGCAGGTTAAAGCGCCGGATCTGACTGGGTGAGATATAAATATCATCAGGCCCGGCCAGATAAGACGTATCCGGAGAACGTAGAAATCCAAAACCATCCTGTAATACTTCCAGCGTCCCATGACCGTAGATATTTTCGCCCTTGCGCGCCTGATTTTTAAGCAATGCGAAAATCAGATCCTGTTTCCGCATTCGGTTGGCTCCATCAATTTCGTTCTCGACGGCCATTTTTACTAGTTCAGTGACGTGTAGGTTTTTTAAATCGGATAAGCGCATGAAAAAGCTCGTGAAAAAATAATACTTAGGTGAAAGATAATGATGCTGGAAGGAAAGTTGTTACGGATGGGATTATTAAATATAAGGTGGTGTGGGCTTTACCAGTCACCTAGTCCACAAATCTATCAGGTTCAGTAGACTAGCGGGTTTAAATATGGCTGTCAATAAAGGCGGTTAATTGTGATTTTGATAAAGCTCCGACTTTGGTAGCCTCGATATTGCCGTTTTTAAACAGCATCAGGGTCGGGATACCGCGAATACCGTATTTCGGCGGCGTTAGCTGATTTTCATCGATATTCAATTTAGCTACTTTAAGGCGTTCACCATATTCGTTCGCAATTTCGTCGAGTATCGGCGCTATCATTTTACAAGGACCGCACCATTCCGCCCAGTAATCCACCAGCACAGGGGTTGTCGATTGCAAAACTTCCGCATCAAAATTAGCATCAGTAACGTAATGAATATGCTGACTCATATGATCCTCATTCAATTATTCAGTATTAAGAAGAGTAAACCTAATTATCTCAAAGATTGGTTTACGGGATTGATTGGAATAACGCTGTAAAAGAGTGGTATAAAACTAAATGGTTATGCTATAGAAAAAACTGTTAAAAGGGAAGTAGCTTTTTAAGGAAACGCTGATTAATTGACTATACGTGCGAATCACTTCGTTGCGCGGTACTCGCTCCCTCGCCTATCTTATGGATAGGTCTCGGTTGCTGTGTTCCGTGCGCCTCGTGCTTCATCTCGTCCGCCGAATTAATCAGCGTTTCCTTAAAATAGCGCCCGGAAGAAACCTCGGGATATTGTCTCACACTCGCAGGAACCGGAATCGGCCAATCATCCTTCCACTTGTTGAAATGCCACAATATGGTCGGCTTCGAGTCTGATCCCTATTTTCCCGCCAATCGCATGGTCATGATGGCTGGGAGCGAGCGCAAGCACTCTGGCTCCGCCCGCCAGACACAACGTATACAAAATCTCCGCGCCGCGGAATGCTTTATGAACCACCGTTGCCTGCATCGCGCTGCTATCATCGTGCACAATGTCATCCGGACGCAGCAATACATCGACGCTGCAACCGGCTTCACAGTGCTGCGGAACTACCCCGTTTAACACACCCAATTCAATTTCAACCTGCTGCGCATTGATCACTTTACCGGGCAGAAATACCCCCTGACCGATAAAGTTAGCCACAAAACGGTTGGCCGGACGGTGATACAGATTGAACGCCGTATCCCACTGTTGAATCTCGCCGTGATTCATCACGCCGATCTCATCGGCAATCGCGAACGCTTCCGCCTGATCATGCGTCACCAGAATCGCGGTGGTTCCTTGCTGCTTGATGATCTCGCGGACTTCCGTGCTCAACCGCTCACGCAAACTCACATCCAGATTGGAAAACGGCTCATCCAGCAGCAACAGATCCGGTCCCGGCGCCAGCGCACGCGCCAGTGCAACGCGCTGCTGCTGCCCGCCTGACAATTCGTGCGGATATTTTTTCGCAACGCCGGCCAAATGCACGACATGCAGCAATTCTTCAATTCGCCGCTCACGCTCCACCCGTGTTAACCGGTGCAGACCAAAACCGATATTGGCGGCCACATCCAGATGCGGAAACAACGCATAATCCTGGAACACCATGCCGATCCGCCGTTGTTCCGGCGGCACGAAGGAATCCGCACTGCTCACACAAGCGCCATTGAGCACGATTTCTCCGGCCGCAACCCGCTCAAAACCGGCGATACAACGCAAGGCAGTGGTCTTGCCGCAGCCGCTCGGGCCGAGCAAACAACCGATCCGCCCCTTCTGCAATTGCAAAGATAAGTTACGGATAACGACCTGCTCGCCATACGCTTGCACAACGTGATTCAGTTGCAGCAACCCTGTACTCATCGGTTCACTTCTCAGTTTGTCGCATAAACAAGAAAATCGGAATCAGCCCGGCCAGCACCAGCGTAACCGCGGGCAACGCGGCCTGCTCCCATTGCCCTTCGGAAGTCATTTCATAAATTCGCACCGCCAGTGTATCCCAGCCAAAAGGCCTCGTCATCAGCGTAATCGGCATCTCTTTCATGACATCGACAAACACCAAAGTCGCCGCCGTAAAAATTCCCGGTTTCAATATCGGAATGTGCACTTTCCGGATCATCGCCCAGCCATGCAACCCGAAACTCATCGCCGCTTCGTCGATATTAGGCGTAATCCGTTGCATCGCGCCATCAATCGGGTAATGGCTGACCGCCATGAAGCGGATCAAATAGGCGATCAACATAATCATCAGCGTACCCTGGATCAACTGCCCCGTCTCGATTTGTAGCCAGTTCATCATCCACTCGCTGAGCCGCCCATCGAGCCAAACCAGCGGCACATACACGCCGATCGCCAGCACCGTGCCGGGCAGCGCATAGCCGATCGTGGCAATGCGTATCGCATAGCGCGTGGCCGCGCCGGGATAACGCCGTGCCGCATAAACCATGGCAATGACAACCAAGCAGATCAACAAAGCCGCCAGACCGGACAGCGATAACGAATGCCAGAGAAATTCCAGATAGCGGGCCACGTCATAATCTTGCGTAAACGATCGCATCGCCCACTGGCACAATTGCAGTACCGGCAGCAGAAATGCCAGAAACAAGACGCTCAGGACAAAACCGGCCACCAGCCAGTTAGACCATCCCGTCAACCGGATACGCTGCGCACACTCGGTTCTTTTGCTTTCCGCATAACGCATACGCAACCGGAACTGCTGTTCCAATACAATCACAACAAAAATGATCAGAATCAATAACGAAGCGAGCTGCGAAGCCGCGGGCAGCGAAAACATGCTGAACCACGCTTTGTAAATCGCAGTCGTGAAGGTGTTGTAATTAAACACCGCCACCGTACCGAAATCCGCCAGCGTTTCCATCAGCACCAGCATTACGCCTCCGGCTATCCAGGGACGGGCCATCGGCAACACCACCTTGAAGAATCCTTGCTTACGATTGAAGCCCAGCGATTGCGCTACTTCCAGCGAGCGTTTGCCTTGACTCAGAAAAGCATTGCGCGCCAGTAAATAAACATAAGGATAAAAAGCCAGCGTCATCACCACAATCACGCCGGCCCTGCCACGGATATCCGGAAACCAGGATAAATCGGAATCCAGCCAGGCGCGCAACAAAGTTTGTACCGGGCCGGTAAAATCAAACAACCCCAGCGCGACAAAAGCGGTGACATAAGCGGGCATCGCCATCGGCAACAGCAATGCCCAGGAAAAAAACCGCCGTCCGGTGAAGTCATAAACTGCCGTGAGCCACGCCAGACTGATGCCCAATAGCGCAGTCCCGCTAACGACACCCAAGGCCAGCCAGAACGTGTTAATCAGCAGCTGGAGCAGCGTCGTTTCAAGCAGATGCTGCCAAACATCGCTAGCCGGCGCAAAAAAAGCGGACATGATCACGCCCACGGGCGCCAGTACCAATGCAGCAGCTATGAAAGGAACCGAGCGCCAAATGGCCATGACATGTTGGTGAAGAAACAGAACGAAAAAACTGGCGTGAGAAACTATTGTTTTCTAGCGCTCACGCCGCATTGATCTTTGTAGCGGCCGTGCCTTTTTATTGATAACCCACCCGGTCCATCAGTTTCACCGCGGTGGTCTGCAATTCGCCGGCCTTCACCAGATTCATCGGATTTTGCTTGAAACTGCCCCATGCCGCGACAAACGGATCCGCCGCAATCTTCGGATTGACCGGATATTCCATATTCACATCGGCAAAAAGATTTTGCGCTTTGTCGGATGACAGAAATTCCAGCAATTTAATCGCGGCTTGCGCGTTACGGCCATGGCGCGTGACACCGGCGCCGGAAATATTGACGTGCACACCGCCATCATTCTGGTTCGGCCAGAAAACCGCCAAAGGCAAATTCGGATCTTTCTTCATCAACCGGCCATAGTAATAAGTATTGACCACCGTCACATCGCATTTACCGGCAGCGACGAATTCCAAAGCCCGGGTGTCATCGGATAATGGATCGGTTGCCAGATTGGCCACCCAGCCTTTAACAATTTTCTCGGTCTCGGCCTCGCCATGTTCGGCAATCATCATCGCCACCAGGGATTGGTTATAGACTTTCTTCGATGTGCGCAGACACAACCGCTTGTTCCACTTCGGATCGGCCAAGTCTTCGTAAGTCGAAAGCTCTGAAGGCTTCACCTTCTTGGTGTTATAAATCAGCGTGCGCGCCCGGATCGACAAACCGAACCATTCCTGCTGAGGGTCGCGCAAGTGCGCCGGGATATTGGCTTCCAGCGCACTCGATTGCACCGGCTTCAATAAGCCTGCCCGTGCCGCCGCCCAAAGGTTACCGACATCGGAAGTAATCAGCAGATCCGCAGGGGTATTTTTTCCCTCCGCTTCCAGCCGGGCAAGCAATGCGCCCTCATTATCCGTGGTGTATTTGACCTTGATTCCGGTTTCCTTGGTAAACGCATCAAACATCGGTTTGATGAGTTGCTCAATCCGCGCGGAATAAACAACCACTTCCTCAGCATGCGCCAGCGGTGCGATCGGCGAAGAGAAAAGAAAAAAAACGGCAAGATATAAACGGCTTACATTCGATTTCAACATAAAAAATTCCAGGCAGAAAGGTTCATCAAGTGGATTAATTGTTGAGGGTTACTATAGTATGAATAAGAATAATTATCAATTAAATACCGTGGACGCAAGGTTTAAAGAAGAATGCAATTAATTTTCAACCGCAGGCTCAAACCATGAATGCAATTCTTTGCGCCCGAGCAGCGGCAACTTGAGCGCGGGCGGATCGAGATCGACACCGAACGATAATCCCAGCAAATTGAACTCGACGCCTTCCACCGCGCTGACCAGCACACCCAGCAAACCAAAGACGGAAACTTGGAAGCCGCTGCCGCTCGGTGCTTGCGAAACCAGCCGGTAACCCAGGTAATCCTTGCCAATCGCGGTGGGCGGCAGATCCAGTTGCAGTTCCGGAACAGCCCGGGAAATCCAGGCCGTAAAGGTATTGGAATTGGGGCCGGGCCAAATCGTGTAATCCTTTGCGTACGGGTAACTTTGTGCCGCCTGGTCAATTTTTTCGATCAGCGCGTCCACGCCATCGCCCCGTTTCTCCAGCAAAAGCTCCGGCATATTGCCGTACCAGCGCCGGTCCGGCACATTCTCATAAATCACCACCACCGGAAGCTTACGGCGCTGCAACCAGCCGATCACCTCATAAATGGTGTACGACTGCGCCGCCGTGGGTTTCACCGCAATCCAGGTATGAATCCCCAAGTAGCCGCGCCAGCTGAATGCACGTGCGCCATACACCTGCACGATCGCTTCCGGTGTTGACGCGGGATCGGGCGCCAGACCCACCGGTTCACGGCTCGCGTTCCACCAGTATTGCGCCCGCGCGCGATCCGGCACAACCGCCAGTACGATCAGCCCCACAGCAAATAATAGGAAAACTACGGTTAAGGCGCGCTTCACTGAGTGATTCAATTGATGATTAAAAATGATGCAATCCGGGCGCATTGAGATGGATCGCAGTATATGCCAAATCCGGTTTACTGATGTATTTCCATAACCAACCCATTACCGTCCGGTGCGTTTTCCCAATATATCCGGCAAATCCCGCACAAACCGGCCTGCACCAGCCATCTGCCGCCGCAGCATGACCCAGTCTTCGGCGCGCTTTCTGGCGTCCAGGCAGCGCATCAGCCGCACCCGCAACGCTTCATCCTGATAATTCAGAATCGCGGCCCAAAGGGTATCGTCGACATTATAAACTTTACCCGCCAGCAGACAGACAGGAATCACCTGCTCAACCGGTACCGCCAGATCGGCCGCAATAACCCGCACCGCCGCGGCGATATGGATTGCCTTGCTACCCGCCGGATGCGCCAGGTCGTACGGTGGTTGCCATTCGCTGACCGGCCGTAAGCGATCGATAAAACTCGCCACCACCAGTAGCGGCGGCGGACGGCGATCGGTTCGCGCGGCTTGGGTGGCGCGCAATATGTCCAGGCAATCGCGCTCAGTCTGCCGGTCGGGCCGGTTGGCCGGGCTCAGCCACAAAATCAGATCGGCATTTTCTGCCGCGGTCAGCATCCGCTGCTGATCAAACAATGCGCTGTCGCACCCCGGGCTATCGAAAATCAGCGCTGGCGTTAAACCTTCGCGCGACAAGACAAACGGTTTAACGGTTTGCGTGGTGTCCGGCAGCACATCGGCAGCCGTTGTCAGTGTGCCAAACAATGCATTGATGAGGCTCGATTTACCCGAGTTGGCCCGCCCTAAAACAAGAATGCGCAACGGCTCAATAGCAGGTTTTGCGGTTTCTTCGACCTGCCCCAGATCGGCTTTGGATTCCGGGGTTGGCGCAGTCACAAATTCTTCATCGCCTAACGGCAAACGGCCGCTATACAGATCAATTGCGTAGTACCCCACTTTGCACACATAGGTACGCAAAAACCAGCGGTGCAATTCATCCTTGGCCTGGTCAAAACTGCGCTCGCGCAAATGCCGCCACGCTTCGCTGAGTAAAGCATTGGCCGGATTGATGAGCAGGCTGCCGGCGCGATAAATACCAAACAGCCGTTCCGCCTTAGCCTTCCAGCGCTGTATCCGGAACAAATCGCCGATGGTCAGGCGATTGCTGAACGGTATTTTTTCCGCGACATCCTGGCGCAGATCGCGGCTCGCCCGCTCGATAATCATCAAGGTATGCGGTATGGTCAGTTCCAGCAACGGTTTCTCGACATCCGGGTGATAACGATGCGCAACCGTTTCCAGCGTTTTCTGTCCCAGCGCCAGCACCCAGGTGCCCTCCTCGATCGGCCAATCCTGTGGATTACACGTCTGCGCCAGCGCTTCAACTTGCTGCCAGACCGCATCCGCGCTCGGCGGCCAGTCCGGATTAGGTTCAGTGGCCGAATCCGTTAACAATTGCCGCTCCTGCCGCACCAGCAAATACTGCAAGCCGTATCCCAGGCCACCGCAAACCACCAGGGCGATCAACCAATACTGCAAATTGCCGCTCTGCCACAGCCAGAAGAAACCCAATCCCAGCAGCGCCAGCAGCGGCAACAGCATCAGAACGAAAACCAGTAACCGCAGCGGATTAACGACGGACAACGGTGTTTTCATGCGGATTTTCCCCGCAGACGGTCTTTGAGTATCGATGCGCTGCGCTCCAGTTCTGCCGCATAAATCTGCCGCAAGGTATCCGCATCCACATTCAGACCGTCCTTACGCCGCGTAAAGAAATAGATCGCCGCCTTGCCCAGCGCGTACGTGGTTGCACCGCTGGAGCTCGCCCCCCATAGCGCACCCACGGTTTGTCCGAAAACCGGAATCACTTTCGCCACCGTCCGGCTCAGCAACCGGGCCAGATAACCGGAGGCAATCCCGGCACCCGCCAAACCGGTAAATTCCGTGATGGTACTTTTGTCCCAGCGCTGCCCGTACAGCAGCGCCAGACTATGCAACAGTTTCGCCTGTACCGCCGACACCGCAACCCAATCCACCACCGGCAAAGCACCCAAACCCGCCGCAGTCAGCGCATAACCCGCGATATGCTGATGCGCGGTACGCGCATACAAATCCTGCACTTCCTGGTCACCGCTCAGCTGATGCTGCAAACCCAAGGATGTCAGCGCTTCGATTGCCTGCCACAACGCTTCCAGGCCGTAATCCGGCGGCGCCAAGCCATCTTCCGGCAACGTCAAATCGACCGCCACCCAGCGCACCGGGGCAAAACCGGGCAGTGGCTCCAAAGCAGCGCGCTGCGCCTGCAAAGCGCGGCGCAAATCGAGCGGAATGGAATCAGGCAAAGGATCGCTGCCATACGGCCACGGCTGAATATGCGCGCATTGACCGGGATACAGCTCGTGCAAGCCGGTCTGCACGATCAGCAACGGCCATTCCGGGTGACGCCGGCGAATCGCCTGCAACACATCGAACACCGCAGCCTGATGCACATCCGCCACTTTCATCACCGCCACCAGCAAATGCGCTTGCGCTTCGCAGTACTGCATATCGTCAGCGGGATCGTACGCCACTTCGCCCAGGCCGCGTGTATCCAGGAACCGTACCAGCGGCGCTTCGGCCGGAAAATCGTAAAACCGCGCACTGCGCGTGCACGGCTGGAAGCCATTGCCGATCTCCGCCGCCGCGCTGCCGGTCAATGCCCGGATGATCGAGGTCTTGCCGGATTGCGTCTTGCCCAGCAGCCACAACACCGGCACCGGCATCTTGGCGCGCGCTTCGCGCAACGATGCCTCCAGCAGGGACTTATCAACACTGGGCTCCAGCAGCGCGGTACGGAGCTGCTCCCAGTAGTCCGTCCAGTTTTTCAGATCGCCTAATTTCATGGGATCATCTTATCATTAGCAATTTTCTGGGATAGCACGTTGAATGAACGCCGGTATATTGTGCGCGAAACCAAGGTTACAATCCGCTGTGAGCAGGCAACCTGACACACAGGATAGCGTCAGTTATAGCCCGTGCAGAAAAATACCGGTCTATCTTTCCGTAATCATAAGATGATTAGGGCTTATAAATCGCATAGCCGCGTCCAAGTCCCTGATACTCGACGGCCACTGAGCTAGTGGGTTTGAATGCGCCACTATCAATAAAATCCACACCCATTTCTTTGTAAAAACGTAATTGACTCTTGTGCTGTGACAACTCCACATGCATCATCACCGGATCAAATACTGCGCCACTCGTATCGGTATTTTTCTCACCTTCGTGCACCGAACCGGTCCCGGGCGGAGCGGAGTAAACCGGTTTGGCTGCTGCCTTAGCAAGATACTTTGCATACAGATTACTCATCAATGCACGCAATTCATCACGTTCTTTACCGAGCACGGCATCCAGTTTAGCGCGATATTGTTTTTCTTCATTCTTGGTCAATGAAATTCTGCCTTTTGCTTTCGCTTGAAGAATCAGCAATTGGGGATAACGGCTCGCTTCACACCCCCAGACAACCAAAAACGCATCACTTGTAAAAGCAGCTTGAAACTTGGCCAGATCCTGTCCGCCGAAAACATGGGCAAGCTCGGAATCCGTAAAATCATCCCGCCGCGCATCTTTATCAAACTGTTTGCGTTTATAGTTAGGGGTATTCACGATTACCGGGCCATCCGCAATCGCATGTCCGATAAAATGCACTTCACACAACGATGCAGCGGGTTGCGTTGCAGCAATTTCATACAGATCGGACACGGACATGCTGTTTTCCTTACCACCGGGCCACTTGTCGTAATCCGCTTTCGTTATGTCCCCGTCTTCACTTCCTGTTAATTGCTTCGCTAATTCATGCGCACCACTATAG
>CP091134.1:2142985-2144399 GCA_021582535.1 Nitrosomonas sp. | reverse complement strand
CAGCAATTCCAGAACCGGAGACTTATGCAATGTTGCTAGCTGGACTGGGCTTATTGGGATTCATGGCGCGTTATAGAAAGTTATCTGCTATATGATTTAGGGAAACGCTGATTAATTGACTATACGAGCGAATCACTTCGTTGCGCGGTACTCGCTCCCTCGCTTATCTTATTTATTGATAGGTCTGGTTGCTGTGTTCCGTGCGCCTCGTGCTTCATCCCGTTCGCTGAATTAATCAGCGTTTCCTTAGGTTTTGCCTATAACAGAATGGGGGCTTAGGCCTCCATTCTGTTATTTGAGATACAGGTAAAATTTTACCCTTAAGTTTCTGCAAAGGTCATGACGGCTAATCATACGCTCAAATTTAATCATAAATTTGGTAGGCCGCTGTGAACAGCTTTTGAATTTTTCAACAACCGTTGCAAATTAGCATCACGCGTCAATGCAATCTTAACTTCCTGATAGCAATTAATCTTAGGCAAAAAATGATCGATTTTTTGATTTCAAATCAAAAAATCCGCAAAATTTTTCTGCACAAAAAATAATTTGTGTTGTACCATTAGTGCCATAGCATTCTCCATCAACCACTAGATATTGTGGTTCTACTCAAATAATGCTATTCCATTGAATCAACAGAAATTTGTATTTTTCTTTGATGAATCATCAGTCAGGAGGAATCACCAATGCAGCTCGCGACAGAACAAACTCACCTCAAACCTGTTTCCGGAAGTCAAAGTTTTATGGATATACCAGTACAAAATCCGCGTTTTTCCCAGCATAAAATCATCCGCCGCAACGGTGCGGTGGTGGCGTTCGAGCCGGGCAAGATTTCGGTGGCGCTGACCAAGGCGTTTATTGCCGTCGATGGCGGGCAGGGCGCGGCATCGGTGCGAGTGCGCGAAGTCGTGGCCAGCCTGACCGAGGAAGTGGTCAATGCCTTGCTGCGCCGCCAGCCGGACAGCGGCACGTTCCATATCGAGGATATTCAGGATCAAGTCGAGCTGGCATTGATGCGCTCGGGCCAGCACGATGTGGCGCGCGCTTATGTGTTGTACCGCGAGGAACGCGCACGCGAACGTGCCAAGCTGAAACAGAAATCGGCTGCCGAGACGACTGCGGAAACACTCTATGTGGAGGATAACGGGCAACGCGTGCCACTGGATGTGGCCAAATTATCCGCATTGATCGAATCGTCCTGCACCGGTTTGGGCAATACCGTCGATCCCGCGCTGATTCTGAAAGCCACTGTCAAGGATCTGTACGACGGCGTGTCGCTCGATGAAGTCAACAAATCGCTGGTGCTGTCGGCGCGCGTGCTGATCGAGAAAGATCCAGCGTACAGTTATGTCACCGCGCGTTTGTTGTTGAACAATGTGCGTCACGAGGTGCTGGGCGAGGAAGTGACGCAGCAGGC
>CP091134.1:2140002-2142885 GCA_021582535.1 Nitrosomonas sp. | reverse complement strand
GGTTTGGGTAAAACTTTGAGCGAAACCTCGAGCAACACACCGAGCGTGCCCATCGATCCCGCCATTAATCGTGCGACATCGTAACCGGCGACATTCTTCATGACTTGCCCGCCAAAATGTAAATCCTCGCTTTTCCCATCGAGCATACGCACGCCCAGCACAAAATCGCGCACACTACCGGCCGCAGCGCGGCGCGGGCCGGACAGTCCGGCGGCAACACAGCCGCCCAAGGTAGCCGCCGCGCCAAAATAAGGCGGTTCAAACGCCAGCATCTGACCATGCTGATCGAGCACAGCCTCCAGATCCGCCAGCCGCGTCCCGGCGCGCGCCGTGATCACCAGTTCGGTCGGTTCGTAATCCACGATACCGTGGTAATCCGTCATATCCAGCAGCGTGCTGTTTTGCTCTCCTGCCGGATTACCGTAAAAATCCTTAGTGCCGCCGCCGTGTATTCGCAACAGGGTTTTAGATTCAGCCGCGGCGCGGATAATTGCTTGGTATTGATCGATCGTAGTCGGCATGGCATTCAGAAACGCGGTAAATCGGCAAATTTCTGCTCACCGCGATGCACATGCATCGCCCCCAGTTCCGCACAGCGGTGCAACTCAGGCACCGCTTTGCCCGGATTGAGCAAACCCGCCGGATCGAACGCCGCCTTCACGGCATGAAACATGGCCAGTTCGCCGCTGCCGAATTGTGAACACATCTGATTGATTTTTTCCATTCCCACGCCATGCTCCCCGGTGATCGTGCCACCGGCATGAATGCACATTTCCAGTATTTTTCCACCGAATTCCTCGGTCTTTTCCAATTCACCCGGTTGATTCGCATCGTACAGAATCAGCGGATGCAAATTGCCGTCCCCGGCGTGAAACACATTCATGCAGCGCAATCCATAGGCTTGCGAAAGCTCTTCGATACCGCGCAGCACACCAGCTAAATGCTTGCGCGGAATGGTGCCGTCCATGCAGTAATAATCCGGCGAAACCCGCCCCGCGGCGGGAAAAGCCGCTTTACGCCCGGCCCAGAACTTGAGCCGTTCGGCTTCATCGCGCGACGTGCTGATGTTAGTCGCGCCGCTTTGCTGCATGATGGCATTCACCCGCCGGATCTCATCCGCCACTTCCTCGGTACTACCATCCGATTCGCACAATAAAATCGCTTCCGCCGCCAAATCATAACCGGCATGCAGAAACTCCTCCACCGCATGAATCGTAATCTTATCCATCATCTCCATCCCGGCGGGGATGATACCCGCGCCGATGATATTCGCCACTGCGCTACCGGCCTTCTGCACATCGTCGAATGCAGCCATGACCAATTGCGCTTTTTCCGGTTTGGGAATCAGCTTGACAGTGATTTCCGTGACGATACCGAGCATGCCTTCACTACCCGTCATCAGTGCCAGCAAGTCATAACCCGCGCTGTCCAGGCTATCGCCGCCGATTTCCAGGCACTCGCCGTCCATCGTCAACACCCGCAATTTGAGAATATTATGCACGGTCAAGCCGTACTTCAGACAATGCACGCCACCGGAATTTTCCGCGACGTTGCCGCCGATCGAACAGGCGATCTGCGACGAAGGATCCGGGGCGTAGTACAAACCATACGCCGCCGCTGCTTCGCTGATCGCCAGATTGCGCACGCCGGGCTGCACGCGCGCGGTGCGCGCCAAAGGATCGATGGCGATGATTTGCTTCAATTTGGCCAGCGACAACAAAACGCCTTCGGCGTGCGGCAACGCCCCGCCCGATAAACCGGTCCCGGCGCCGCGCGCCACCACAGGTGTTTTCGTCGCGTAGCAAAGCTGCAAAATTTTAACGATCTGTTCTTCGCTGTGCGGCAATACCACGATCATCGGCAATTGCCGGTAAGCCGACAAACCGTCGCACTCGTACGGTTTCAAATCCTCGGCTTCATACAACACCGCTTCATGCGGTAAGAAAGCCCGCAGTTTATTGACCAGTTCTTGAGAAGGCATGTGATTACTCAGGCTGTTTTTGAATTTCGTGGTTGGCCAGTTTTTCCAGCATTTTGACAATGGCGGAATTATCCCATGTTGCGCCGCCGTGCGCGAGACAAGCGGAAAACAATTCGCGTACCGCCGCCGTATTCGGCAGGCTCACGCCCAATTCCGCGGCGCTTTGCAACGCGATGTTCAAATCCTTATGGTGCAATTCGATGCGAAATCCCGGCTCGAAACGCCGCTCGATCATGCGCTGTCCATGCACTTCCAGCGCCTTCGATGCAGCAAACCCGCCGAGCAACGCTTGCCGCACCTTGCCCGGATCGACACCGGCTTTGGATGCGAACAGCAACGCTTCCGCCACCGCTTCGATCGCCGACGAAACAACGATCTGGTTGGCAACCTTGCACACCTGCCCGGCACCGACGTCGCCGATATGCGTCACCGTTTTCCCCATCAATTCCAGCACCGGTTTGATTTTTTCAAACACCGCCGCATTTGCGCCGACCATGATCGTCAACGTGGCATTCTGCGCTCCCACATCGCCCCCGGAAACCGGCGCATCGGCGTAGTCGTGCCCGAGCGCATTCAACCGCGCGGCAAATTCGCGCGTCGCCAGCGGCGAGATCGAACTCATATCGACGATGATCCGGCTCCGGCCAGGATCGGCTTGCAACCCCTCGGTAACACCATCCACGCCGAACAACACTTTCTCCACATCCGGCGTATCCGGCAACATGGTAATGATGATGTCCGCATGCCGCGCCACTTCCTCGGGCGAAGATACAGCACTGCCGCCCAATGCGACCAAATCCGCAGGCACGCCGCTGCGCGACTGTAAAAACAGACGGTACCCGCCTTTGATCAAATGCCCCGCCATGGGCTTGCCCATGATGCCGAGACCGATAAAACCGATA
>CP091134.1:2136236-2139902 GCA_021582535.1 Nitrosomonas sp. | reverse complement strand
CGGTCATCAGCAAGGCATGCAATGCTGCGATGGTCAGCAGGCTGTAAGCCATCATGGCAACCAGCAAATGCGCTTTAAATGCTGGCAATTCGGTATTCTCGAGCGTCCGCAGCGATGGAAAAAACAGCGGCAATAAAACCGCAATAGCGGAAGCTGCGGCAACGGGCGCAACCAGCGTTTGCAATCCTTGCAACCGTTGAAAAAATCCCGAGAACCAGTAAATAAAGGCAGTCAGCCAAACAATCACTGAAATTGCATTGCTTAACCCGAAACTCAATCCCGCACCGGCAAACATCGATTGATAAAGTGTGATGGCGTGCAATGACAAAGGAATAAGCATGGCATAATGCATCCAGGTGACCGATACGGGCGCACGATCATTTGCGGGCAATGAAGAGTGCCCCCACGTCGCGCGCCAAAAATACCAACCGATCAGTATATAAAGCAAAAAAGCCGCAGGATAAGTTAAAATGCTGGTCATTGAGGGTATCAGTTTTAAAAGGCAGAAATAACTGTTAAGTCTACATGGCACGTTAACAAATTCAAAGCACTCACCCGGAATTTGTTAATCCCGGATACGCCCATTGTTCTAAATTCATCTTATTTTATGAGGTCTACAGTATGTTTGATAACCTGACAAGCCGGCTCAGTGGCGTCATTAAAACATTGCGCGGAGAAGCAAGGCTTACGGAAAGCAATATCCAGGATGCTTTGCGCGAGATTCGCCTGGCACTGCTGGAAGCCGATGTCGCTTTACCGGTCGTCAAAGATTTCATTGCCAGCATTAAAGAAAAAGCCGTCGGCCAAGCCGTCATGAGCAGCCTCACTCCTGGTCAAGCCTTGGTTGGCGTAGTGTACCAGGAATTAATCGCCATTATGGGGGGAGAAAAAACCGACATTAATCTTGCGACAGTTCCCCCGGCCGTCATCCTCATGGCGGGATTGCAGGGCGCCGGTAAGACCACGAGCAGCGGCAAGCTGGCCAAGTGGATCATGGAGAACAAGAAAAAGAAAGTATTGTTAGTGTCTTGTGACATCTACCGCCCGGCCGCGATTCACCAGCTGGAACTGCTGGCCCAGCAAACCGGCGCCGATTTCTTCCCGGTTAAAGATGGGCAGAAACCCGGCGAAATCGGTGCAGCCGCATTGGATTTTGCGCGCCGGCATCACCATGAAGTCATGATCGTCGACACTGCCGGCCGGTTAGGTATCGACGAAGCCATGATGCAGGAAATCAGCGAACTGGAAGCACTGTTGAAGCCGATCGAAACCTTGTTCGTCGTGGATGCAATGCAGGGACAGGATGCGGTTAACACCGCCAAGGCATTCTCCGATGCGCTACCGTTAACCGGCGTCATTCTCACCAAACTCGATGGTGACGCACGTGGTGGCGCGGCCTTATCGGTCAAGCACATCACCGGTAAACCGATTAAATTCGCCGGTGTCGCGGAAAAATTAACCGGACTCGAAATCTTCCATCCGGACCGGATGGCGTCGCGTATTCTCGGCATGGGTGATGTGCTGGGGTTGATCGAAGAAGCGCAGCGCAATGCCGATCAGGAAGAAGCCGAAAAACTGATGAAGAAAATGAAATCAGGCAAGTCGTTCGACTTGAATGATTTCAAAGCGCAATTTCAGCAAATGCACAAGATGGGCGGTATGAGCGCATTGATGGATAAACTGCCGGCGCAATTCAGCCAGGCCGCGCAAAACGTTAAAGTGGATGACAAAATCATTCACCGCACAGTAGGCATTATCAATTCCATGACTCAGCAGGAACGAAAAAAACCGGAAATTCTCAAAGCTTCGCGCAAGCGCCGCATCGCGGCGGGTGCGGGTGTTACCGTGCAAGAAGTCAATCGCCTGCTAGCGCAATTCGAGCAAGCCCAGAAAATGATGAAGATGATGAATAAAGGCGGAATCTCTAAAATGATGCGCGGGCTCAAGGGTATGATGCCGCGCATGCATTAGGGAATCGCTGATCAATCGGCAGCGGGCGCCCGTTCCAACCCGATGACTTGAGCGCCCGCCGTTATCTTTCTTGCCGCGAACCACCCTTTATTCATTTCCAGCGCATATTTCGCCATTCCCGCCGCATCATGCGATGTCAGCGTCTCCGGCTGCATCTCGGCAATATTCAGAATGACACCGCGCACATCGATAAAAGCGACGCTCAACGGAATATAAGTATTTTTCATCCACATGCTGTAATAGCCGCTGCTCGGAAAAACAAACAGCATACCGGTGTTTTCTGCCAGCAATTCGCGGTACATCAAGCCTTGCGAACGCGATAGCTGGGTATGCGCCACTTCCGCAGCAATTTCATAGCCGGATATTGTCAATGGAATAACGTTGACTTCAGCGCAATAAGCACTGACAGGCAGCCATCCCAACACAGCCAGTTGTATTGCAAACCAGCGCATCAATGCTTGCCGGTGCTGCCGAATCCATCCTCACCGCGGTGACTTTGATCGAAACTGTCCACCCGGTTGAATTCAACCTGAATCACGGGAACGATCACAAGCTGCGCGATGCGCTCCAGCGGATTCAGCTGGAATAAGGTCTGCCCCCGGTTCCAGCACGAGACCAGAATCTGTCCTTGATAATCCGAATCGATCAGTCCAACCAGATTTCCCAGGACAATGCCGTGTTTATGACCGAGTCCCGAGCGCGGCAATACCAACGCCGCCAACCCGGTATCGGCCAGATGGATCGCAATGCCAGTTGGGATCAAGCTGGTTTCTCCCGGATTGATCGTCATCGGTTGCTCAATACAGGCGCGCAAATCCAATCCGGCTGAACCCGGTGTGGCATAAGCCGGAAGCTGTTCGTGCAAACGCGCGTCCAGAATTTTAATATCGATTTTTTTCATTCTTTTTTATTAGGTAGGTTGTATAGCAGATGGATATGTTTGATCAAACGCCGTGCTTGCTCTATTTTAGATGCTTTGGGAAGAACGTGCTTACCGGCGCCATCCAATAAAATCAATTCGCTTTCATCGGAACCGATCGCGTCCTGCGCCAAATTAGCCACCACTAGCGGCACATTCTTTTTGCGCCGCTTTATTGCCGCGTTCTCTTCAAGATTCTCTGTTTCCGCTGCGAAACCGACGCAGAAAGGCGGTTTCGGCAAATTTGCCACCGTTTCCAGTATATCCACGGTAGGAACCAGCTCCAACAGTAGTTTGCCAGCAGATTTCTTTATCTTTTGCTGACTGAGCTGGGCTGCGCGGTAATCCGCAACGGCAGCCACACTGATAAAAATATCGGCTTGCGCTATTTCCGCTTGCACTGCACGCAGCATATCTTCGGCACCGACCACTGCGATGAATTGGTTGACGGCAGGGGGCGTCAAGCATACCGGTCCGGAAATAAGCGTAACGATTGCACCGGCCTCGGCTGCCGCTTGTGCAATGGCGTAGCCCATCTTTCCGGAACTGCGGTTGGATATGCCTCGCACCGCATCGATCGCTTCAAATGTAGGGCCTGCGGTCAGTAAAACTTTTTTGCCCTGTAACAACGGAACGGTCTGAAGAATCATTTGCACGGCTTCGGCCAGTTCATCGGCTTCCAGCATACGGCCCATCCCTATTTCACCGCAGGCTTGCTCGCCGCTGGCTGGGCCAATTATTGTTATGCCATCTTGCCGCAGCAGGGATAAATTGCG
>CP091134.1:2128096-2136136 GCA_021582535.1 Nitrosomonas sp. | reverse complement strand
GCTATCTTTTCTTCGACTTTGCAGGCATAACTTTTCCGGTGGCTGCTTCTGTTAATCCGCAGGTCCCAGGTTCGAGCCCTGGTCGGGGAGCCATATTTTTCTTGGAGTTACGGTGATACGCACTGATCGCCGGACTTTCAGGTTCTAGGTCGCAACCAATTCATTAGCTATGACGTGAAATTCACTCACCAGCTGTGACAAATCGCGCAATTTGGTACTGATTTTCGCGTTATTTGGTACTTTTTTACTCCGCCATTAACATTATCGAACGTGCTGGATGATTTCTCTCGGTTTAACCAGATCAAAATCAAACATAAACCTCGATTACTGAGTGACAACGGTCCAAGTTATATTTCAAGTGAGTTAGTCCATTACCTTGAAAATCAGAATATGGCACACGCACGCGGCAAACCCTTCATCCTCAGACTCAAGGCAAGATCGAGCGCTGGCATCGTTCATTGAAGAACCAGATTTTGCTGGAAAACTACTACTTCCCTAACGAATTGGAAGATCGTATTCGACAGTTTGTCGATTACTATAACCATGAGCGCTATCATGAATCACTCAATAATCTAACACCGGCCGATGTCTTTTATGGCCGGGGACAATCTATTTTGGATGAAAGAGAAAAAATAAAGCGGCGAACCTTAGCTTTGCGACGCCAGATGTTTTATGCTAAAAAATTAACAAACTCAGACCTGATGAGCTAAAACATCTCTTAATCTAGGCAATCATCTGTCCAAATTGCTTTGACGACGTACAATTCAGCACCGCCATCCGAAAAGGCAAAACCAGAGAGAAATGCGGTTAAATCTCAAAAAGTTCAAGAAACAGTGAAATTACCGGAAAATTTTTGTTTGCGACTTGAGATGCCAAACGGAATGACTATCACGATTACTGGCTCCAATATTGATATGATGACAGTTGACCAAATCACCAGAATACACAAAGTGTAGCCGTCAAACCGCACTAACCATGCTAGAAAAAGCTGGTTTGCATCCGGTTAAAGTTCTGTTCTCGCACAGCAGAAAACACTTACAGGCGTCGCTTTGACTGAGATCGAATCAATGTTTTCACGTAGATTTTAGACATATGGTGCACTATTTAGACCAATGAGTGACATTATGAAAGAACGACCGATATTATTTTCTGCGCCGATGGTTAGATCTGGTCTGATGGTTCAATACACAATTGTTAATGAGAATCATTTGCATTTAATAATTATTTTAGGTAAGATGCAAAACATTCATCTAGCTCTTAAGTTGAATATACCGCATCAACCAGCGCATATTTATATGCGTAGTCGGATGGTTGAGTTAGTACTGGCTTACTTTCCCACGGTCCAGCTCGCTTTTCTCTTCCATTCCTTTTGCGAGCTGGGCCACCTCCTAATAGCGCTATTGCGAACGTCTAAGTCAGAAGTAACAGGATTCTCGTTTCTTATGGGTGGAACTGATTGGGTAAAATTCTGCGGTCTGAATGGCCGACAGACGCTCAGTTCTGCCCACCACCAATCACAGATACGTCGTTCATCAGTGCTGTCACATCGGCATGCCATTGGGTGAGGCGAAATGAATTTCCGTCGCCCGCCAATTTCTGCTGCGCTGAACATTCCCCATCGCTCATCCATCCCGATTTTGGCCAAGTTTCCAAGTGATTGCTGGCGAATTTTCCACGAACACGAATTTAGGTCGTACTTCGCGAATGATTCTCGCCATCTCCACCCACAATCCAGATTGCTGACCACTGATTCCTTTTCTGGAGCCACTGATACTAACCATTTTTTCCGAGCCATTTCCATAAGTTTGAATACCATGGTCAGCGTTGTCGTCCGGCTGCCGTAGTTTTTGGTTTTGGCTGTTCTCAATCTGACAGCGGCAAATACAGATGCAACCGGGTTAGTTGTTCTGATGTGCTGCCAGTTCCCGGCAGGATAATCGTAGAAAGTCAGCATGGAAGCTTTATCTTTAGCCAGGCATTCCATGGCTTTTGGATATTTTGGATTGAAACGCGCGATACAGTGATCAAATGCTTCATAAGCTTTTCCACGTGTTTTTGCTTGCCAGACCTTGGGCTGCATGGCTTTGGGAAGTTTTTCCAATACATTTACTGTCTTATGCACCCAACAACGTTGTTGATCGGTCTGAGGCCAGCATTTGGCAATAGCTTTCCACAATCCCAGGACACCGTCACCAACAGCCAGTCTTGGCGCATATTCAAGGCCGCGCTGCTTCAAGCCCATTAACACTTCCGTCCAGCTTGCCTCAGACTCACGATAACCGTCCGGCAATGCCAGCAATTCCTACGCCTCGTCTCATCAGAGACAATAATCACCAGAAAACATAGTCGGCCGTCCATTCTCACAGTACTGTAGATGCCATCAGCCCAGACATAAACGTAACGCTTTTTGCTCAGGTCGCGGTGACTCTAGTTTTGATAATCCTGTTCCCATTCCTGCTTTAAACGCCCGGTCGCGGCAGATGACAATCCCGGCGCATCTGACCCCAGAAAGTGTTTCAGCGTCTCGGCAAAATCTCCTGTTGAAATGCCTCTCAGATATAACCAGGGGAGAAATTCCTCTATGTTCCGGGTACATTTCAAATACGGTGGTATCAAGCTGCTGTTAAATTTAATGCCGGAGCCTGAACGATCACGAACCTTGGGAGCTTACGCTTTGACTTCAATATTACCGGGCCCCATTTGAATGGCACGTTTCGGCAGATAACCATTCCTGACCACCACCGTTTTCCCCTCGTCAGTTTTTAAACTGCCGTGCTGCTTGAGGAAAGCGACTACTTCCGCTTCAATGGCGGTAGCCAGCATCTTACGTGCTCCTTCCCTCAATATTTCCTGCAGCGGATGATCTGGTATATTCAGCTTTAAAACATTACTGTCTGTCATTGTGGTGTTTCCTTTTTTATTGGTTGATCTGGCGAGATCTTTACCAATAGGTTACACCGCTTTCTTCTCCTGCTATACATCAGAAATAATCATAGCTTTTAATCGCACTTATCGTACCGAGGTGCTGGATTGCTACGTTCTTGAAACACTTAATAAAGTGCGCTGAATGACTAAGGAATGGCGGAATCGCTACAACCATGAACGATCCCATGAATCGCTTGGCAGACTTCCACCTATCCAGTTCACTATGGCAAAATCTCAATAACCTCTACTTTTCTTTTGATTGAATCAAAAATTCGAGGAGACTACACTTGCTTGGGATTCCCCTAGTTGTTTGACAATATAAAAATCTCCAGTTATATTCAAAGAATATTATAGAATCATATTATTGAAACATAGTGAGGAAACGAAAAAAATAAGTCAGAATTTTATAGAAATAAAGGAGAAGCTGGTTAAGACATTTTCTCATACTTAATCAAATCATTTCTAGCTAGTAAAATAGCTATACAACACGCCTTAGAATACAATCAAGATTGTAAAGTGTATAGCACTCACAACAAGTCTAATTTTTATATAAACTCATAAATCCAGAAGTAGCGTTAAGAACTACAAATCACAATCGGGAGATTTAACTGTACATCTCCAGCGGAAGTTTGAATAGGTTTAGTTTAAATGATTAAAATTTTGCTGAAAGAGAAGTATTCCCCATTCTTTACGCTAGCCTTTGCACTTAGCGTGCATCTATTGATGCTGCTGCGTGATTTGTCGAACATTACCATCTTTTTTAATGCGGATCGCGCATTAAGTAGATGGGATGCTATGCACGGTATTATAGATGCTTTTGCAAACAACCAAGCGACAGATTTTCTGACTAGTCATGGAGTCATTGGTGATTATATTTTTCATGCTATTTTGCTTGAATTGGGTGGCAAATTCGGTTTGATTCTATTTCAAGTAGGAATAGCCCTATTGTCTGGATGGGGAGTTTACCGTATTGGCTACCTAATAGGATTGTCAGTTCGGCAATCAAGTTTAGCTGCTGGAATATATTTGTTTCTACCTCACACTTTAGTCTTTCCACATCAACTAATCTCAGAAGCGCTGCATACTCCTTTTTTGGTAATTTCATTGTGGTTGACTATAGAGTTTCTGAGAAATGAGAGGGGTAATAATCGATGTTTGATAATAGGTGCATTGCTAGTAGGTATAGCCACTCTAATTCGTCCTGTAACTTTGCTATGGCCAATGATCGTCGGATTAACGTTAATGCGTGGAACAAAAGTGCAATCTGGTGTAATTTACCTCATTCTTGCTTACTTACCCATTGTGCTTTGGATGGGGTTTATGGGTACTCAAACAGGGAAATTTGGTTTTGGAAAATCTCCTCACGATATGGAGCACAATCTATATCAACGAGTTTTGCGAATTAGTGATGCTATGCCAACAGAACAAGCAGACCAGACTCGCAAAATATATCTTAATCAGGGTGAAAAAGGCACTCTAGGAACGGTAGCATATTTTCGTTTCGTAGCTGACTATCCGTTCTTTTTTGCTCAGCATTTGGCGCGGGACATTATTGTTCTTGTTGGCAAGTCTGGTGTAGAGCGAATTTCAATTGATTATTTGGAGCTCAACAAGACAGCACGTACTCAGTTTCAAGATGGTCGTACTGGATGGAGAAAAATATTTGCAGAACAAGGATTAATGGGGGTTGTGCATTACTTTTGGCAGAATGATGGACAAGTTTTAATTATCTCATTACTTGGATCAATTCTTATGCTATTTATGATCGTAATTGCAATTGTGGGAGGATGGCGACTGGTTTCATCTAAAGGAAAAGAAATAAATGATCGTTATATAACTTGGTTACTGATCTCCTTACCGTTATATACCTTTGTTTTTTCTCAGGTGGTAGATTATGTACAATCTCGTCATCGCGCTCCATCGGAAGCTGCAATTGTCTTGCTAGCTGTTTATGGCATGGTATTAATTATGAATAGGCTTACCACCCACATCAAAAAAAGTGAAACTTCATTATGAAATGGTCCTTGTTCGCATTGGTATTTTTCAGCGTCTCTCTCTCGGCAATTGCTCAAATTACTCTAAAGACTGGAATGTCGAGTACGCCTATTACTCAGGTAATGAAATTTGGTTCACCATTTGAGATTGCGAAACAAATCGCCATTAATCCCTGGGTGATTGGTGGGCTTGTGATGTATTTTTTGGGCGCTCTAGTTTGGTTATTTGTTTTGGCGAGAGTCGAAGTAAGCATGGCTTATCCTTTCGTCGGAATAGGTTTCATATTGACCATGATTCTGGGTAAATTCTTGATGGGAGATGATATTACCTTTTTTCGCCTAATCGGAACACTATTTGTGACTGCTGGCGTAATTCTCATTGCACGCAGTTAGGTTAAAGCTATGAAGAAATTGCCATTGTGCGTAGATTGCGATGGAACCTTATTGCGTACCGATTTGTTGCATGAAGCTGTTTTCAGGTTAATGAAGCAGTCCGTTTTCTCACTTTTATTCTTGCCATATTGGTTGCTACGCGGCAAGGCTTTCATGAAATCCCAATTAGCAGACCGAGTGATTATTGATGCAGCCCTGCTACCTTACAACGAATCCCTGGTCAATTATCTAAAGTCCGAACGAGATGAGGGGCGGCAAATAATACTAGCAACTGCTTCACACCATAAATTTGCTAAGGCTATAGCGGAACATCTTGGTATTTTCAATAAAGTTGTTGCTACTAATAGTAATATAAACTTATCAGGTAGCAATAAAGCTAACTTATTGGTGGAAATGTTCGGTGAAAGAGGTTTTGATTATATCGGTAATAGTCGAGTTGACCTTGATGTGTGGCGGCATGCGGCTGGCGCTGTTATGGTTAATGCTTCGACTTCTCTAGTAAAGGAAGTAGTACAGGACTGTAAATTAGTAAAGATCTTCCCGCCAGAACCACGGCAGCTTTCTCATTATTTAAAGGCTTTGCGCATACACCAATGGTTGAAGAATGTTTTGATATTCCTGCCGTTACTAGCAGCACATAAAGTCACGGATCTTCAACTAGTCACAAATTCAATCGAAGCATTTTTAGCCTATGGATTGTGCGCCTCGAGTGTATACCTGCTGAATGATCTTCTTGATTTACCTTCGGATCGAGCACATCCAAGAAAAAGGAATCGACCTTTTGCTTCAGGAGCAATCCCAATTGCACACGGTGTGCTGCTAATTCCGCTATTATTAGCTGCAGCCTTTGCCATTTCTGTGATGCTACCAAGTCTTTTCCTACTGGTGCTTTTTAGTTACTACTTAATGACTCTAATATATTCAATTTGGCTCAAAAACAGTATTTTGATAGATGTGATAAGCCTTGCTGGTCTATATACTTTCCGCATAATTGCTGGCGCTGCCGCAACAAGCATTGCACCTTCATTTTGGCTTTTAGCATTTTCTATGTTTTTGTTTCTTAGTCTTGCATTAGTCAAGCGCTACTCTGAGTTATTAATTGTATTGCAAGAAAATAAAGTTAATGCATTAGGCCGAGGTTATCATGTAAGCGATCTTCCTTTGCTCATGAGTCTTGGAATAGCCAGTGGACTTCTTTCCGTACTAGTGATGGCGCTATATCTGAACAGTCCAGATGTGAATAAGTTATATGAGAACCCTCAAATTCTTTGGGTAATACTCCCTTTTTTACTTTACTGGATCAGTCGTGCTTGGTTAAAAGCACATCGCGGTGAGATGCACGATGATCCGGTGATATTTGCTGTGCAAGACAGGATAAGTATATACACAGCGTTCGTGATTTCTGTTGTGATTTTGCTCGCCACAAATATCAGAATCTCTTAAGTGTAAGTGTAGTCTCCTCGGTAAATTGAGCCAGTTTGAAGTAGAATTTCTTAACCAAAAGGAGCTCTACGATGAAGAAGTCGAAATATAGTATCAACGGCAATTGAATTTTGACCCACTAAACTATCTAAAACGACAATATAAAATTGCCCCACCTCTTACAATTTTGACCTAAACTGGGGTCGTAAACTCCCCCTGTAAGTAGACAAAGATCAGTAGAATTTCGGAACCTCCCGATAACGGAGATTTCCATGAAGAGAAGTAGATTTACAGAAAGTCAGATCGTTGCAATACTGAAAGAAGGCGAGGTTGGTATGCCGGTGGCTGAGTTGTGCCGTAAGCACGGTGTTAGCAACGCCACGTACTATCAGTGGAAGAGCAAGTACTCAGGTAATCCCCCCAAAAATTAAAGGAGCAAAGCAGTAGAATTTTCTATCATAGACGAAGAGGAATTTTACTGATGAAGAAGCAACGATTTACGGAAAGCCAGATCATGCAGATATTGAAGCAAGCTGAAGGAGGAATTCCTGTGTCAGATTTATGCCGAGAATATGGAATGAGTACTGCAAGTTTTTATAAATGGCGAAGCAAGTATGGGGGGATGGATGCAGCCTTACTATCAGAAATGAAGGCGATGGCTGAGGAAAACAAGCGGTTAAAGCGGATGTATGCGGAAAGCCAGATGCAGAATGAGCTGTTGAAGGAAGTACTCGGAAAAAAGTGGTAAAGCCCTCACAGCGCAAAGTGATGGCACGGTGGGCAGTACAGGATAAGTCCGTTAGTATCGTTTTGGCCTGTATAACATTTGGCATTTCTGAGAGCTGCTATCGGTATCGGCCGGCGCTCAACGATGAGAACGAGGAAATTGCCGATTGGCTACTACGTTTGACTGCTTGCCACAAGCGCTGGGGCTTTGGCTTTGGCTTTGGCTTTGGCTTATGCTTTCTTTATTTGCGTAATGTGAAGAGTTTTGGATGGAATCACAAACGCGTGTATCGTATTTACCGTGAGTTGGAATTGAATTTACGAATTAAGCCGCGTAAGCGGTTAAAGCGAGAGAAGCCGGAACCACTAGCTGTGCCAGACCGGCCCAATGATACATGGTCGATGGACTTTATGGCTGATCAACTCACCAATGGCAGGTCTTTTCGAACCTTTAATGTGCTCGATGACTTCAACCGTGAGGGATTGGGAATCGAAGTGGATGTATCGCTTCCATCAGAACGCGTTATACGGGCTCTGGATCGGATTATTGAATGGCGTGGCAAACCAAGGAAGATTCGTT
>CP091134.1:2123453-2127996 GCA_021582535.1 Nitrosomonas sp. | reverse complement strand
CCGTGACATCCAGCGCGCATACGAAATGCGAACGGTGCTGGCACTACCGCCAGGATACCGGCCAGCATGCGGAACATCCCACGTTATGCGCACGCTGCGTTGCCAATCTGCATGGCAGCGGCGAAGAACGGCACTTTGCATGAAGTTTCACGGCTAATCACTGAAAAGAAGACTGTCTTATTATGAAACTTTACATCAGCTTGAGCATCGCTTTGATTGTTCTGATATTGGATCTCGCCAGTAAATACTGGGTCGAATCCACGCTGGAATTCGGTGAGCGCATCCCGCTCACCGGTTTTTTCAACTTGGTGCTGACCTACAATCCCGGTGCCGCATTCAGTTTCCTCAGCGAGCAACCCGGCTGGCAACGCTGGTTCCTGAGCGGAATCGCGGGCAGTGCGGCCTTAGTGATTATCTTTTTGCTCAATAAATACCAGCAGGAGAAATTATTTTGTGTATCGCTGAGTTTGATTCTGGGCGGCGCACTGGGAAATTTATACGACCGCATTACGCTCGGTCATGTGGTCGATTTTCTGGATTTCTATATTGGGAATTACCATTGGCCGGCGTTTAATATCGCCGATTCCGCTATTTTTATCGGTGCCGCGTTGATGATTTATGACAGTTTCCGGAAAAAAGAAAATCCGGAAGACACAGCGAAAGCAGTGAAATAATCCAATTTCATTTGTTGGATTTCTTTTCTTTGGTGATCGGATTTTGCAAGGTATAACCGTTTTCCTTCATTTTATACCCCCCGTAGGCACCCGCCCCGGCGGCCACTAACGTCCAGCAGCCGGTTAGCAGCGGCATGACCGGCAAGAAAGCAATCAGGGTTACTATTTGTTTTTTCTTCATTATTAATTCCAGTAAAAAAATAAAATTTCAATCATTCCAGCAGACTGGCGCGCTGGCTATAGATTACAGATTACCCAACGCGCTTACAACCACCCGGCGCACGCCGGAAAAACACCTCTCACCCTTCGCGGCATCTAGCGTTTTCCAGAGACACTTTCTAGTTTGCATCAGGTTTCATCAACTGGCGCATCGCCGCCAAACCGCACGACTGCTTGAGGTCATGCGCTGGTCTTTTCTTTGTGTCTGATAGTTTGCAAAAAGTTTACATTCTCTCAACAATTCAGCAAGTTCCCGCAGGTATAGTTTATTCCAACGCAGCAATGTGTTTTTATTCAAAGAATCATCTAAACGATTGAGAGTACGAATTAGGTTTTATTACAGCTAGTGGAGGAATCAATGTCATTGCAAGAACTGAAAGCAAATAGCGTAGCCGGGGTACCAGCGGTAGCAATCGATCTGGTTACGAATGAGTTTCTGACGTTTCGTTTAGGAGGCGAGGAATATGGGATTGAGATTCTGAAGGTACAAGAAATCCGAGGGTACGATTCCATTACGCATATTGCTAATTCGCCAGATTATATCAAGGGCGTAATCAATCTGCGCGGCATTATCGTCCCGATCATCGACATGCGGATAAAGTTTAATCTGGGCCACGCAACGTATGATCAATTCACAGTGGTCATCATACTCATGGTAGCAGGCCGGGTGATGGGGATTGTAGTTGATGGGGTATCAGATGTGATTACTCTGGCGGATGAACAGATGCGCCAAGCACCGGGTTTAGGCTCGGTGATTGATACGGAATATATCACGGGCCTGGGTACGGTGGATGAGCGGATGCTGATATTGATCGACATCGAAAAGCTAATGAGCCGCAGTGACATGGGCCTTATTGCACATAACATTAATTAATCAACAAATTTTATAAAATATTCTTAAAGGAGAATCGTAATGCTTAAAAACATGACCATTAAATCTCGACTGACCATTGTCATTGGATTTCTTTCTGTTCTACTGGTTAGCATTGGCGGTATGGGAATTTATGGTATGAACCAAATGAATAGCGCATTCAAAGGTGTTTATGACGATCGCGTTTTGCCTTTGGGCGATCTGGGTGTGGTGTTGGATCGCATTCAACGTATCCGTTTTAATACTGTAATTTCAAGTTATTCTGAAAATCCGGCCATTGTGTCTGAAAGAAAATCACTGAGTGATCAGAGATTTGAAGAAATAGCCACACTATGGCCGAAATATATGGCAACGAAGTTAACTCCCGAAGAAGCTGCGTTAGCCAAGGATTTTGAGCAGCAATGGAGAGGTTTGTCACAATCTGTCGATCACTCGATGAGCTTGGCGCTGAACAAAGAATTTAAAGCCGCGCAACAAAATCTGCATGATGATATGTTTGCCAAATTTGATGCAGCCCATGCCACCATGTTCAAATTGCTCGATTTGCAACGAGTATTGGGATCCAATGAATACAAAGCAGCACATCAAGCGTACCAGGAATTACTGACGGTTAGTAATAGCATGATTGTATTAGGTTTAATTCTGGCTGTGGTCGCAGGACTGTTACTGATACGCGCCATCATTAGACCGCTGAACGAAGCAATTACAGTAGCCAATGCTGTTGCCTCCGGCGATCTCACCAGCCGGATTGAAGTGTACTCAACCAATGAAATGGGACGTTTACTGCAAGCTCTGAAAACGATGAACTCTAATTTGCTGGATTTGGTCGGTAAAGTACGCAATAGCACGGAATCCATAGCAACCGCATCCGGTGAGATTGCATCGGGTAACTCGGATTTAAGCCACCGCACGGAAGAACAAGCTTCAAGCTTGGAGGAAACCGCATCTTCGATGGAAGAATTGACATCAACCGTGAGACAAAATGCGGATAATGCACGCCAAGCGAATCAATTAGCCGTAGGCGCATCGGAAGTGGCGATGAAAGGTGGCGCTGTGGTTGGACAAGTGGTGCAAACGATGAACTCGATCAATGACAGCTCGAAGAAAGTGGTTGAGATTATCAGCGTCATCGATGGCATTGCATTCCAAACCAATATACTGGCATTGAATGCCGCAGTGGAAGCAGCCCGCGCTGGAGAACAAGGAAGAGGTTTCGCAGTCGTGGCGACAGAAGTCCGCACACTGGCGCAACGATCAGCAGCGGCAGCCAAGGAGATCAAGGAATTGATCAATGATTCCGTGGCAAAAGTGGACGAAGGCACAAAACTGGTGGATGAAGCGGGATCAACCATGGACGAGATCGTTACCGCTGTAAAACGTGTAACCGATATCATGAGCGAAATCTCAGCCGCATCACAGGAGCAAAGTTCCGGAATAGAACAAATCAACCAGGCAGTAACCCAAATGGATGAAGTGACTCAACAAAATGCAGCCTTGGTAGAAGAAGCATCCGCCGCTGCCGAATCCATGAAGGAACAATCGAAGGTACTAATTCAAGCGGTAAGTGTGTTCAAATTCGCGCACCATGGTGAACAAACCGCAGTCGTGCCGGCCACAAAAAACCCTGCTGTAGTGACCATGCTACCCAACCGTGGATCAGTAACCAGGAAAGCTGCGGTGAATACCAAGGCAGAAACGGCGCCAGAGAAATTAGCGATGCCAACCCGCAAGGTTGCATCAGGCGGTAAAGAGGATTGGGAAGAATTTTAACAATAAACGTTGATTGAAATGAGGCGATACCTGGGGTAACTCAGGTATCGCCTTAATGACATGCAAGTCTGTTTACTCTTGATCCGAGCACTTATGGAATCAGCTTATGGAATCAAAGACTCACGAAGGTTGCGGCGGAACTTTGATCCATTGGCCTGAGCATTGCTTCACATAGGGATAGTATCCTTCCGGCTTGCGGCAATAATACCAGTAGTTTTTTTGCTGCACAGGCGCGGGTCCGGAAACTTCGTTACGTTGCACATAAGTAGGCGCTCTGGCCGGCGCTAATGCCATGGATGACGAAAACACCGGCGAGGCAGCCAGATATCCGCCTAAGGGATAATACGGTTCAAAATAGCGATAAGGGCCAAAACCGGCATAACTATTATAGAATCCAACACCAACACCCCGGCCGCCGTAAAAACCAAAGCTGCTAAATGGTCCGCCGAAACCATAATAACCGAAGGGAACAAACGGACTGTAATAACCAAATGGCCCGAATCCGAATCCCATCCCCACGCCCAGACCTAAACCAAATCCTAAACCAAAGTTATCGTGATGATGATGCCCTCCTCCATGATGATGGCCATGATCATTTCCGGCAGTATTTTGATCTACATTCGTATTGTTCTGAATATTCACATTTTGTGTGGAGGAACCGTCTTGAACGGCGGTACTGCCATTCTGGATGGATTGGTCACCCGCAGTAGAAACAGTTTCGGCAGTCCCAGTAGAATCCTTTGTCCCTGCGGATTGCGTTGAATCGGTAGATTCCGCATTCGGACCTGAATCATTTTGTTGACCCTGAGCATCCGCTTGAGCACCTTGACTTGGATCCGAAGCGCTATCAACGGATTGATCCGGTAATTCTTTTTTTAAGGCTTCATCCGCAGGCCCATCGCTACCGGATGCTGTATCAGCGCTGTTATCCGGCGTATTTTCCGGAGTGAAATCATTCGGCCGGCTCGCTGCGTCGGTTTGCTCTAAATCATTTCCCTGGAACGCATCA
>CP091134.1:2122092-2123353 GCA_021582535.1 Nitrosomonas sp. | reverse complement strand
TTGATGGCAATCATCCGGTGATGGATGGCAGCACACACAGAATTAAAGTTGAAAGCGACAAATCCGGTGAGAAATCAGGTTTTTATGTGGCGCATCTGGATGGTCATCCTGCCGGATATTTCAAGAACAATCGAACCGGTATTGAAATTCGCTGGAAGGCTAAGGGGTATTCGTTAACGGATGAGCAGAAATCTGAACTGATCGCCCAAGCCGCTATCAAGCAGCAGAACAGAAAAACCGAACAACATGCGCAGCAAATTAAAGTTGCTGATGCAATTCAACAATTGCTGACTATCGCACCTGCTGCCGATTCCGAACATCCTTATCTGAAAGAGAAGCATGCCCGGCCAGGCGATTTGAGAATCGTGCCGCAGAATGTGCATGATTTGCCAACCGATTCAATCATCAAAATTGGTCAGAACTGGCAGGAAGTCAGGCTACTACGTGAGGAAAATCCAGACAATATTGTACTGACTGCCGGTGATTTATTGCTGGCTGTACAAGATATTAATGGTCAGATCTGGAGTGTGCAAACAATACAACCCAGTGGTGCAAAGCTTTTTGCAGCGGGTAGCAAGAAAGAGAATAACTTTCATGTGGCGGGTAATGCAGGTCAGGGATTGGATGCAGCAATTAACAAATTACCTGCCATTGTAATTGCTGAAGGTTATGCCACCGCAGATACATTATCTCAGGGGCTGAATTATCCTGTTATAGCCGCTTTTGATTCAGGTAACTTACCCAAAGTCGCGCAGGATTTACATCATAAATACCCGCACAAGCCAATCGTCATCGCAGGTGACGATGATCATCACCTGGAATCCACCCTTGGCAAAAACCCCGGCAAGGAAAAAGCGCTTGAAGCAGCAAGTTTAGTTGATGGTGTGGCAGTATTTCCGGTTTTTGCGCCGAGTGAGCGGGACTCAAAGAAATTAAATGATTTTAATGATCTCGCCAATAAAAGCGCGTTGGGTATTGAGGCAGTCAAACGACAAGTTGGATCGGTTGTTGAAAAAATATCTCAGCAGGCTAAACAGGACAGCTTATTGAAGTTACAAGTACCTATTGAACCTGAGCGGCAGGAAATCAAGCAAAAACGGGCATTGGTCAGGTAATTTTATGGGAGGCCGCAAGATGCGCGATAATAGGCTGAAGGCTCCAGGAAATTCATTCCATTCTGATGAAGGTGAACTTTATGAAAACATTGAGACTCGTCTCGGTACTACCTATAAGCAAAAGGAAGCGGGTCGATGCGCCTATA
>CP091134.1:2065561-2121992 GCA_021582535.1 Nitrosomonas sp. | reverse complement strand
CTTCACACCGGAGGGATTGATCAGGCACATCGCCGTCTACAAACCCGGCGATTTTCCCAAGCTTGATTGATAACGCGGATCGCTAGAAGCATTGTCTAAATTCGCAGATAACGCTATCCTGACAGGCTATATCAATTTTTGTCTGGATAGGGCCATAAATGACACAAGACGAACAAAAACGAGCGGTTGCAGCAGCTGCAATTCAGCATATTCCGGTGGGTTGTATTGTTGGGGTAGGCACAGGCTCCACCGCTAATTACTTTATCGATGAATTAGCCAAAATTAAAAATAAAATCGAAGGCGCGGTTGCCAGTTCAGACGTAACGGCACAACGCCTCAAAGGTCATGGTATCGAAGTACTGGATCTGAATAATGTCATCGATCTTCCCGTGTATGTCGATGGCGCGGATGAGATCACCGAACACTTGCATATGATCAAAGGCGGCGGCGGCGCGTTGACACGGGAGAAAATTGTCGCGGCGGTTGCCCGGAAATTTATCTGCATTACCGATCAAAGCAAATTGGTGAATATTCTTGGCAACTTCCCGCTGCCCGTTGAAGTCATACCGATGGCGCGCAGCTATGTGGCGCGCGAGATTGTGCACCTGGGCGGACATCCGGCATTACGTCAGGGTTTCGTCACGGATAATGGTAATGTCATCCTGGATGTGCATGGTTTGCAAATTATGAATCCGGTTGAATTGGAAGCAACGCTCAATCAGATTACCGGTGTTGTAACCAACGGCCTTTTTGCCCGGCGTCCGGCAGATACGTTATTATTGGGAACAGATAAAGGTGTACGCACCATTACTGTCTGATTAATATAAAGCATGGATAATTAAGACCGCACAGCGTCACATACTTCAAATCCTCAAAAGGCAGACCATGGCAACTAAAGAACATATTTCCAAGCAGTTCGACGCTGACCTTGAAGAAGTGCGCACGCGCGTTTTGCAGATGGGGGGCTTTGTTGAAGAACAAATCGAGAATGCGATCGATGCTTTGACGAGTGGCAATGAAGAGCTGATTGATCTGGTGATTACCCGTGATCACCGTGTCAATGCGATGGAAGTTTCGATTGATGAGATCTGTAATCAGATTATTGCGCGCAGACAACCGACGGCAAGCGATTTGCGCATGATTATGATGGTGATCAAGACAATTACCGATTTGGAGCGCATCGGCGACGAAGCTGCAAAAATCGCCCGCATGGCAAAACTGATTTATTCAACGGATCGTATGCACATTCCGCGTTTTAATGAAGTTAAGCATGTCGCCAGTATCGCCATGGATATGCTGCACAAGGCGCTCGATTCCTTCGCCCGCTTGGATTTAAATGCCGCTGCGCAAATTGTGCGGCAGGATGAATTCGTCGATGAAGAATTCCGCTCCATCTTGCGTCAACTGATTACTTTTATGATGGAAGATCCCAGGAAAATTTCAACTTGCCTGGAAATAGTATTTATCGCCAAAGCCATTGAACGCATCGGCGATCATGCCAAAAATATGTCCGAATACGTTGTGTACATGGTAAAAGGCAAGGATGTGCGCCACGTAACAGCCGACCAGATTGAACAGGAAATCAAAGAATAAGCAAAGAGATTTTCTAGGGGTGCAGAAGTGCCTTACAGGATTGCAATCAGCGATTCCAGCAATCCGCAATACTTCCGCCCGCACCCTGAGCTCCCGTATTGCTCAAAGTCAGTGTGCCGCATATATCACCGGCCATCGAATTAACCGGTACTGCCTGTAGGACAAAAGTGTTGTCGGCAACCGCTTGAAGCGAAATATTGTATTGCGCTGTCCCACTTCTCGGTGATTGCGTAACCGGCAAAGTAACGGCGATATCGTCACCTCCTGTGTTTGCTATACCATTAGCACCTACCGTTGCATCATATTGATTGTTCTGAGAATAAAAACGCTCCATAAATTGAGCGTTTTCATAAAGCAGTGACTTCGCAACAGCCCGGTTAGATTGCCTTACATAGTTCTGATAAGACGGCACAGCAATTGAAGCAAGAATACCTAGAATTGCAACTGTAATCATGAGCTCAATCAAAGTAAAACCCATCACTCTAAATAAACGGGGTGTTGAATCCATAGTCTTTTTAATCTCCTAGAATCTAATTTTTATCATATTCATTGATTTAGTATCAATGCATCAGCTCTCGCCACGTAACCCGGCCACGTAATCCGGCAGCGCCTTTCGTTGTTGTTACTTGTTCGGGCGAACCATCAGCTCTTGAAAACACTAACTTATCGTCATCTGCAGAACCTCTGATACGCGTAACTCCTCCCACAGCAAATCCAATTTCCACACCTGCTGACAGTCCATCATCAAGCGAGAGAATTCTATTTCTATTGGTGTCAAACGCCGGTGAAGAAAGCATGCCTCCAGTCAGGAAATCGACCGCATTCACGAGCCCTCTACCGCCAAAATCGCAAGGCGATGCGGAAGGCACAATACTCGTGAACACAAAAATCCCGTCTTCCAAACTGGGCACACCTGTAAGTCTCTCACCACTGACCGGCAAATTGACATACCACCCCTTAATCGTAGTTGAGTAGGATACAGCGTTTTGCGTCGCCGTCCTGGTCGCTCCATCCGTCATCACTTGCTGAACCAGCGCATCTGCCGTTATCGTTGCTGCGGTATTGTTATCCCATATCCCGTAGATCGTCTGAGTATTGATGCTGGTAGTATCAGCAGTTTCCAGGTACTTTCCAGTGCCGAATAAAACCAACCGGCCGCCTTTAGGATGAAAGCTTATGGAAGGTGGAGCAATGATCGGTTTCGACGTACCGGACACAAATAAAGGTGTTCCGCCAATTGCCACATTCCAACTCGAGGGCGTGGCCGAGCTTACATCAAACTTCCACAAATTGCCCTTGATATCACCGGCATAAATCACATCGGCCTTGCCATTGCCATTAGTATCAAACGGTGTCGGTGTCGAAAGGCCATTGCCAGTACCTGAATCGGCAATCAACTTAATGTAATCCGTCCCAATGGTCCAGCCATCCTCTCCTCCAGTAATAAACAGGATATAAAGAACCGCCTTACCGCCTGCGCTGTTATAACCATTACCAACTATCACAGCCCATTGATTGTTCTCCATCTTGACAATCTGCGTTGCTTGACCGGTAAATGCGTTAACTTGCGGCAGATTGTGGCTATATCCCATGTCATTATCGTCGGCGCTGGTGAATTCCCACAGTAATATATTTGCCGCATTTGTCGCAGTAAAAGTCGGTGCTGCCTTTGATGCATCGGTTGGATTCGTAACATCCAGTGCATAGTAACCCTGACCGCCACCATTCATACCGCCGACAAGGATACTTTTCCAGCTCGAGGTTGATGTCGAGTAAACATCACCCGCCATAGGAGAGCCATCGACAAAATAGCGATGATTGGAAGTGTAATCTTTGTCTGTTAATCTACTTAGATTTTCATAAACCATGCTAGGAATATAGACCAGCTGTTCTTTACCGGCATTTGCGGTCGTACATCCTGCCGTCACCCCGGCAATGCAAGCATTGAATCCGTGTAACATTCCATCATTGGCACCAACATATATCATTGGAGTTCGATCTTTATAGTTATTCTTGAATGATGCGTAACCGGGGTGATCGACATCCGAATAACCCGCCATAGGTTTTCCGACATAAATTGGACCTGAGTTAACGATATCTCCCAATTTACTGTTTGGGCGAGTACGGAAATTATTGATGGAAGTGGAGCTGGCGCATGTAAACGTGCCACTTGCACCCTCATGTGCTGAATCTCCCCGTAAAAATGCCACCCTCTCCGGACCGCAATTATCGGTAGTACCTGCAGCATTTTTATTGAGGAAAGCTTTTTGCGCATCGGTTAAATTAGTATATTCAAATGAAATCCCGTCACTACCGCCTTTTGTAATAATGACACGGGAAGCTGGTGCAATTGTTCCCGATGCAAGTGAAACTTGTCCGGCATCCCATTCAGTGGCACCGTGAACTCCTGCAGAGCTAACCGGGATCGATAATAACTGTCCACTCCAATCACCACTATTAAACTTTGCTTGGTAAACACGACCGTTTGTCGTTAATGAATTTGAATTGGTTGCTACTGCTGACGCCGAGCCTGTCCGTGCCACGATAGTTTTAAGCGCACTGGTCAATGCATTGGAAAATGCAACAGGATCCGCGGCACTAAAGAATTCCCCTCTCCCATTCACAGCAGCGTGCCACAGATCATCTATTTTCACCGCATCACCCGTTGTCGGATCCGGCCAAGTTGCCGCCCCTGAAGGTAATGCGGTCAATGTACCCGTCATCACACCCAAGCCAACGGTAAAAGTTACCAGGTGCTGCCAGAAAGCCGGATCGTGAGGATTGGTTGGCACTTTGTTCGATAAATCCGTACGCAAATCATTCTTCCAATATTGCATTGCTGCATCAGCTAATGTAGCGCTATAAGCATCCGAATAAGGGAGGGCCGGAGTATAGGTGTAAGTTGCCGGAATTGCCGGTGAAGAGTTATTTGTTATGGTGGAACCGGATAAATTATCGGAATTATCCAAACCTGACACAGAACCTTCTGTCCAGTAGCCATCTGTCATCAAAATATTATAATTCTGCCGGCATTCATGTTGCGTACCGCCGGTAGAGCCGGGTGTCAGACCCCAAGGACCTTTATCATCTGTTCTCTTGAAATAATTGCCTACCGCTAATACCGCTTCCCGCAGTGGTGTGCCCAATGCTGGAATATCATGATCATAAAGATTGGTAAAAAAATTTGTCCTATCGGTACCGGTAAATTGCCTTACACCAGTTTTTACTACTGTTGTCGCCACACCGTCGATTGTTGTAGAAGCTTTATTGATAGCCGCAAAACCGACACGCATGGTATTTCCTTGTGCTGCAAATGCCCGGCCAACCCCCGCACGCGCCAATAAAATACGAGAACGATAGTATGTGTACCAATTAGCAAAGTTTTGAATTTCTTCAGCATACGTACAAGTAGGAGCGGCAACACAATCCGTGCGGTTTGATCCGCCGGCATAAGTAGCAGTCGTCGAAATGATCTTAACTTCCGTGTAACTACTTGCGACATTGATACTGCCTGAGTTGTATTTAAAATATACAGCAGGATAGAAAGATTTTGACGAACTGGACGATCTGGTGCCATTATCTTTCAGCCAACTTGCAGTCTGTGTATTGCTCACCGTAAGATTGCGGCAGCCTGCCGCGGTATTGAATGGATTATGGTAAGCGCAGGTAGCATTAGCATTACTCATCAGCGATCCATCGGCATTACTCCAAGGTAAATATCTCACAGTCGGGTCATAATAAATTTTATTGACAGAACTGGATCGTAACGACGCAGCATATCGGTTTGCTGGATCAAAATCGACAACATAATTGTTGTAGTCTGCCGCACCATAAACACCTGACGCACGAGGAAACATATAACGCACATCTTGAAGAATCAAATCTTCCGGCATCACCTCAAAATGCATCGATCCCGAATCATCAAGTGTGAACATGACATTGGGAGAAATATTGCCGCCCAGAAAAAGAGGGGTATTTGAAAGGGGAGGTAGCGCCAGAACACTATTCGTCAAGATAGCCAGTAAGAAGCCAATCAGATGCTTCACTGTAACAAATATTTTCTTCATAATCTTTATACCCCTACAGTTAATACTTATGGCCTGAAAATTTCTTGTAACCACACGACGGTACCTTGCTTGGCTCCTTGAGCTCGAACCGTAATACGGTAGTAGTATCTTAAAAAATTACCTGGTGGCGTTTTTTGAATCCCTTCGATCAAATAAGTCGGCGCTGGTACGCCAGCCGGCAAAATAGGTGCGATATACGCAACACCGTCAACTCTGAAAGTATTACCTGCAACATAACTGATAGGGCAAGTCGGAGTGCAGTATGTCATCCATGAAGGCGTACTTGGAGCATCAACGCCGGAGCCGTAATAACAAAATCCATCGGTACAGTTTGTATCGAATTCACTCATCCCTTCGATTGATCTGGGGGAATTCGTGGAAGGATCATTGTCGCGAATATGATGCTCGGCATAACGCAAAGCCATTTCAGCTGCTTGGGTTGTAATCATACGGTCCCGTATATTGGCGGACATCCGTTCTTCTACCGTCGCCATTTTTGCAGCTGTTATCCCAAGAAGTGACAAAACCAGCAAGAAAATCAGACCTGTTACGAATACTGCTCCACTTTGCCGCTGCCGAAGAGAAAGTTCTATATTCATGGCGTACCATTGATGCGGTTACGTAAATTAAATGTCGCCGTAAAAGCCCTTCTTAGTCGCCTATCGGATGGAATTGCGATTGATGTTCCACTGCAATCAAGATAATTACCTGCAGAAACAACATTGGTCTTTTCCGAACGAACCAAAACGCAAACACGTGCGGTAACAACATCATTCCAATCCGCAGGTAACGCGATATATTGATCGACGGATTGATCACCGTCGTTATCTATTCCATAAAGAATTTGTAAATCTTCTACGTTGCTTAATAAAACTTGACCTGATGGCGGCACTCCAGGCGCAGTCGGAGTATCCGAAATTTGGCCGTCGCACTGCAATTCCGCATTAGCGGCATCAATGTTGAAATAATTCTGAATAATTGTGCCCGCTACAGTAACTCCCTTTCCTTCGCAATTACTATCCCCCATTGCGCCCTCATATTGCAAAGTCAATGTATCCGCTATACCGGTATCGCCATTAGTACCGCTAATTGCAGTTCCTGCGAAAGCTACTTTAAAGCCCGTGAAAGGCATTTCCACATGTCCGGCTTGCTTGATGCTGCGTCCAATAATCTCTAGCGCGAAACGTCCACCTTCTTGTACGCGCGCATTATCTTCTTGTTCGCGGAAAACTTGTCGGCTGCTGACAAATACGCTGCCGATAACAAGCAGCAATACCAAACCTATTGTCATGCCAACCATCAACTCGACCAGAGTAAATCCATGCTGAGTCCCCGGCACACCATTTCCCCGATAATCCGTGAATCTATTTTGGTTGACTGATGAAGTCATCATGGCGCAATCCTTGTGACAAAACATCGTGTATTCACACCTACAGGGCAGCTTGGATCAGCATTAGGATCAATATCGCCATTCATTTCTTTCTCTGTCCACATCAAGGTAATTACGTACCCCACTGTTAAGTTTCCGGTCACGGTTCCCACTCCACCGGGAAGTAATCTTGCGTTTGCTGTGTTCCATTGCGCATGATCATAAGCAGCCATTTGCGTCGCACTGCATGCACTGGCTGCACAATCCGAGCTACTGGGGATACTTGCCGAAAGTGCGTTGTATGCACCGGCAGTTACACCAGCAATATTGGCACGCATACGATCGGCGATATCCTCTGTTTGTTTACTGGCTATCGAACGGTAGTATGCGACATTGTTGCCGCGCGCACCTGACACAACCAATGCTGCCATGCTCAATAAACCAAATGAAACGATTAGGATTGTAATCAGCACTTCTATTAAACTGAAACCGTTGACTCGCATTTGATTTCTTATTAAAAATACCCTATTTATCCGCATGTTCCAGTACCTATCTCAGAGCGAAAGCGGCCTTGATTATTTAAGATAATGGCTTTGGAATACGATGCTCCCCGGCTATCACATAATGTAAAAGTATCGTTGGATCCCATCGAAAAACCATTAGCCGTGAATATCACTCTTGGCTTTGCCCCGGTAAATGTATTGCCGCCTGTAAAAGCGGGGCCAACTTGCAGAATTTCCTCACCCGCCTCAACCACGCCATTATTATTGACATCCAAAAAAACCAGCCAGCCATTCGACCAGACAACTCCGCCGGTACAACCGGTTCCATTTGTACTTGGGCAAAGGGTAATGGAACGGCTACGGCGAATGGCTTCACTTTTCGCTAAAGCCAGCGCGGAATAAAAGTTATTGCTTTGCATCGTCAGCAAATTGTCTTGTACAAACATGCGGTAGCTAGGTACGGCAACTGTTAACAGAATACTGGCCACACTTAAGGTGACCAACAATTCAGTCAAAGTGAAACCATGCTGATACAACCGGTTAACTAGCTGTCTATTTCCCATTTGCATACTTCCATACTCTTTTCTTTTATCTCTCTGGACTCAATTAGTACTATCTATCGGCTAGATTTTAGCGGCCATAATTTAGACAAACTTTAGCTTTTCGAGCACAATCCATGAATTCAGTACAAAGCATTTTCCAATTATCGGTAGGGAATAGAATTTGCCTTACCAAAATTACACCTTTCAGCAAAAACAAACTCTCAAGCCATTATGAAACAAGATGTCATCGTCATCGGCGCAGGAATCATAGGGCTTGCAACGGCAGAACACCTTTTAGTTCAGGGCGCCAAAGTTACGATTCTTGAGCGCAACAAAACCGGGCAAGAATCATCCTGGGCTGGTGGCGGTATTTTGTCGCCACTTTTTCCTTGGCGCTATTCCGATGCGGTTACAAGTCTTACCAGCTATAGTGCGTTGCAATTTCCGGAGTGGGTTTCCGTATTGCGTGAAACTTCTGGAATTGACCCGGAGTACGAAATATCCGGTATGTTGATTTTGCCACCCTATAATGAAGAAACTGCGCGACGGTGGTGTTCTATGCGAGGAATGAAACTAGAACAGCGTACGGCTTGTGATATTCATTCAATCCATGCCGCCGTTACTGCTGATCGGATGAATAAAGCTCAGAATTATGCTTTATTCCTGCCGGATGTTGCTCAAGTCCGTAACCCAAGACTCTTACGTGCGCTGCGTAGCCGAGTTGAACTATTGGGTGGGAGGATCATTGAAAACTGCGCGGTCAGTCATCTAAAAATAACAGACCGGCACATACAATCCCTTGCTACATTATGTGGAGAATTTCCGGCCGATAACTATATTGTGTGCGCAGGTGCTTGGAGTACCAAAATTTTGGGAATCCATGCACTCAAATTGGATATCAAGCCGGTGAAAGGGCAAATGCTACTATTTAAATTTGACACGCCCCCTATACCAGCCATTATCGTACAGAATGACTTGTATCTTATTCCACGCCGCGATGGTCATTTACTCATTGGCAGTACTTTGGAGGATGCAGGATTTGACAAGCAAACGACAACAGCCGCGCGCGATTCTCTGCTTGAGCAAGCTCAAGCCATTCTGCCGGCACTTGAGAAAATGCCCATCAAGCAGCACTGGTCAGGATTACGTCCGGCTTCATTAGAGAATATCCCCACCATTGGACGGCATCCGGTCATTCGCAATCTTCTGATTAATAGCGGGCACTTCCGCTATGGTGTCACGATGGCCCCTGCCAGTGCGGAAATTCTGGTAAATGAAATGACTGGAGCAGCACAACCGTTTGATACCGCTCCTTACCAGGCGGGATGGGATACTAACTAAAAAATATCAAGCTTTGGGCAATGGAAACACCACCGATTCCACCACGCCACTTAATTCTTCTATCGTCACATCTTCGCCGATTTGTTCGGCTCCAATTTGCTTAAGCCGGGAAATCACTTGTTGTACCAGAATTTCCGGCGCAGAAGCTCCGGCCGTAATACCGATAATTTTCTTCCCGACAAACCAGGCTTCTTGTAATTGCTCGGCACGATCCACCATATACGATTCTACATTGGCATTCCGTGCAACTTCACATAACCGGTTAGAATTTGAACTATTGGGAGAACCGACCACGATGACCAGATCGCATTGATTAACCATTTTCTTAACGGCATCCTGACGGTTCTGCGTGGCATAGCAAATATCGTCTTTTTTAGGGCCGGTAATCATTGGAAATCGTTTCTTTAAGGCATCCACAATGCGCGCAGCATCGTCGACCGACAATGTCGTCTGCGTCACATACGCCAAATTCGTTTCGTCCTTAACCTTTAAGGTATCTACATCCGTTTCAGTTTCTACCAGATACATCCCTTTATCGTCACCTTCAATCTGCCCCATCGTGCCTTCAACTTCCGGGTGCCCTTGGTGGCCGATCATGATAATTTCCTTGCCCTCTTTGCGCATTTTGGCTACTTCCACATGCACTTTGGTGACCAGCGGGCAAGTTGCGTCAAATACCTTCAGTTTCCGATCCGCCGCCTCGCGCCGTACCGCGTGCGATACACCGTGCGCACTGAAAATCAGAATGCTGTCTTGCGGCACTTCATCCAGATTTTCAACAAATACGGCGCCTTTCTTCTCGAGATTCTCGACCACGAAACGGTTGTGAACGACTTCATGGCGCACATAAATCGGCGCTCCGTGCATCGTTAATGCACGCTCCACAATTTCTATCGCACGATCCACACCGGCACAAAAACCCCTCGGGTTTGAAAGTAGTACTTTGATCATCTATTTATCCTCCAACAATGGATAGCTTGCCTATACTCATTCTCTGATACAAACATCAGGCATTAAAATTTGGCACTATTATTTTTTTACGCTGCTCGATAGCGAGCCCGCCAGTGCAATACGATATTCCTCGGAAATCCAGACTACCCGGTCAACACAAGGAAGGCTGCTGACTTCCTCAGCCGACAACACTTTGGTATTACCAATCAGGTAGATTTCCGTCAGCGTCTGTTCGGTACCCACTTCAGTATGAATTCGTCTCGATATTCCCGGTAAGTTGGCCAAGTGCGCCATCAACTACTACTAATATTCCGCGCCAACAGGCCGGATACTGGGAGCAGGGATTAGGATTAGAATCATAAAATAAATTCAATAAGATAACGCCAACTCCCAATCTACCATAAAACCGGCCCACGATTCTAACCGAAAAAACCGCCGCTTACCACGATTCCGGCAAATGTTCGTACCGCCATGTTTTTCACAATGCCGTTTGCTGTACAACATGAATACATCCGTTGATTTTTCTATTTCAATCTTGTCGAATTATACCTGAGACAATTTGTCGCATAGCCATACAGAATAATTTAAGCTAATGTTACAGGTTTCCCAGGCAATTAAAGCTGCACCATCCTAAATGTTCAGTGATCTCAGTCAATCGCCCCTCAGTAAAAATTTGCAGCGCCTGTTTCTGCTACGAAACATCGCCATTGCCGCGCAGTGCCTGACCTTTGCTTTAGTGTATTGGACTATCGATATCGTCATTCCCTGGACGCAAATGATCACCGTGGTCACGTTGCTCGCTCTGTTAAATCTACTGACATGGATCCGCTTGCATCGCAATTGGCCGGTATCCCACCTGGAATTCTTTTTACAACTCCAGATCGATGTCCTGGCACTCAGCACATTGCTGTATTTCAGCGGCGGCTCTACGAATCCATTTATCTCATTATTTCTGCTACCGATGACGATAGCCGCGGCCACGCTGCCGTGGCGTTACACCTGGACCATGGCGATCATTACAATCGCCTGCTACACCTTGTTGTTGTTCAATTACGTGCCGTTACCGCACGACCACAACAAGCATCTGACTGAATTTGCGTTGCATGTATCAGGGATGTGGCTGGCTTTTGTGTTAAGTACCGTCATCATTGCATGGTTCGTCGTGAGAATGAGTTCCTCCATCCGCGAACGGGATCAGGATCTCGCCAAGGCGCGCGAGCATGCATTGCGCAATGAGCAAATCATCGCGCTGGGCACTTTAGCTGCCGGTGCCGCGCATGAACTCGGCACGCCACTCTCGACCATGGCCGTCGTCGCGGGAGAATTACAGCAGGAATACACACAGGACGCTGAATTCCAGAATAACATCCATATTCTTCGTGATCAGATCGCACACTGCAAGCAAACTTTAACGCAGCTATTGGCGAAAGCAGGCCAGGCCAGAGCCGAGCATGGCAGCGAATTATCCGTCGACATCTTTCTTAATCAGATTCTCGACAAATGGAAACTGATACGCCCCTCGGTTAAGTTCACTTATCAAAGCACAGGTGACCTGCCAGCTCCCAAAATTATGGACAATCAATTATTAAGCCAATCGCTGTTAAATCTGCTGAATAATGCAGCGGATGCGTCGTCCGAATGCATTGAAATTAAAAGTCATTGGGACAGTAATCTGGAGCTTAAACTGGAAATTAACGATGATGGCAAAGGTTTATCTGCGGAAGTAATGCAGCGTGCCGGCGAAGCTTTCTTTTCCACCAAGGCACCGGGACAAGGCTTCGGCATCGGCTTGTTCCTCGCCAATGCCAATATTGAGCGATTTGGCGGCAGTGTCCGCTTGTTTAATCTCGAAGGCGGCGGAGCCTGCACACAGGTTGTTTTACCGCTAATAGGATGAATAGCATGATTGAACCTTCATTAACGGATAATAGCGAATACCCGAGTTTACTGATCGTCGACGACGATGAGGTTTTTTGTGATGTATTGTCCAAAGCGCTTACAAAACGAGGCTTTAGCATCACCTGCGCGCACACGATCGATGATGCGTTGAGTCTGGCTGAAATGTCCACACCGGAATATGCAATTGTCGATCTGAAATTATCCAGTGAATCAGGCTTAGTACTGGTTGAGAAATTAAGAAACCTGGATCCGGGCACCCGCATCGTCATGTTAACGGGGTATGCCAGCATCGCCACTGCGGTAGAAGCGATCAAACTCGGTGCCACGCATTATCTCGCCAAGCCGGTCGACGCGGATGAAATCATGGCGGCTTTTGAACGCACAGTCGGGGAAGCGAATATTCCGATCAGCGCGCATCCTTTATCCGTAGGCCGGTTGGAATGGGAATACATTCAACGCATCCTCACCGAGAACGACAACAATATCTCGGTCACCGCCAGAATATTAAACATGCATCGCCGTACATTGCAGCGTAAGCTCGCCAAACGGCCGCTACGTGAATGACAAGTCTTATAGAAACCCTGCAATTATCCGGATATCCTGACCGATCATGCGTACATCCTGAATCTTAAGCTTTTTCTTGCGCTCAAGATCGGTCAGCTCAGGTAATGCAATCATACCCTGCGCATTATTACCGATTAAATGCGGGGCAACATAAATAATTAACTCATCCACTAATCCGGCTTCAACCAGAGCGCCATTAAGCCCGCTACCGGCTTCCACCAGCACTTCATTGATTCCGGATTCAGCCAGCACCGTCATCATTTGTTGCAGATCAACCGCACCTTTGGCGTCCGGTAACGCAATAACCCGGGCATTCATCCGACTCAGCGCGGCCTTTTTTTCCGGATTCTCTGCATGGGCGGTGAAAATGAATGTTTCTTCCCGGCCTTGCAGCAAGCGAGCCTCCAAAGGTATCGTCAAATGGCTATCGACAACGACTTTCCTGGGTTGACGATCTGTTTCGATATGCCGGACTGACAATTGCGGATCATCGGACTTTACAGTACCGATGCCCGTCATGATAGCGCATGAACGCGCCCGCCACCGGTGGCCATCGCACCGCGCCGCTTCACCGGTAATCCACTGGCTGACACCATTATTCAATGCAGTCTTACCATCCAGGCTGGCGGCTGTTTTTAAACGCACCCAAGGCTTTTTTCGCGTCATGCGGGAAACAAAACCGGCGTTCAATGCATGCGCTTCGGCTTGCAGCAATCCCGTCTGCACCATAACCCCGGCCTGCTGCAATACAGCCTGCCCACGCCCGGATACCAGCGGATTGGGGTCTTCCATCGCCATAACGACCCGTGCGATGCCCGCGGCGATCAAAGCATCGGTGCAAGGCGGCGTCCGGCCGTGATGACTGCAAGGCTCCAACGTCACATAAGCGGTCGCACCACGCGTTGCAGTCCCCGCAGCAGTCAAAGCATTAATTTCCGCATGTGGCTGTCCCGCTTTTTCATGCCAGCCGCTGCCCGCAATCTGCCCATCGCGCACAATCACACAACCGACACGCGGATTGGGTGTGGTGCTATACAGTCCTCGCTCAGCTAAGCGCAAGGCGTGCGACATGAAGGCATAATCTGCGGCAGAAAACATCGATACTGTTATTGCGATGGAGTAATGGACTGTACTGGCAATAGAACGCCCGGAGCCATTCTATTGATTCAGGATACTTTCTTGGTTGGCAACGGCTGATGCGGTTTTTGCACTTCCTTGATTGCATCGCGAAAGTCATCCACATCCTGGAAGCTTTTATAAACCGATGCGAAGCGGATATAGGCAACCTTATCGAGTTTATACAGCTCTTCCATCACGCTTTCACCGATGCTGCGCGAGGAAACTTCGCGCTCCCCCATTGCTAAAAACTTCTGCACAATGCGATCGATCGCGGCATCGACATAACTGGTGGGAACCGGGCGCTTGTGCAGCGCCCGCTTAAAACCCGTCAGCAATTTGTTGCGGTCAAACTCCGTCCGGCTGCCATCGTGTTTGACCACCTGCGGCAAACGGAGCTCAACGGTCTCGTATGTGGTAAAACGCTTATCACAGGCAGGGCAGCGGCGGCGGCGGCGAATCTTGTGACCATCCTCGCTAACCCTCGAATCGATGACATTGGTGTCATCGGCATTACAAAAAGGACATTTCATACGCAATTAAACCCGCAATAACAACCTGAACAGACGATTTTTCACTTCCGTCCAGGTTGATGAGGCTTATCCATAAACCGGAAATTTTGCGCACAATTTTTTTGCTTCAGTAGCCACGCGTGACAAAACAGTCGTATCTTCCGGCGCCGCTAATACATCGGCAATCAGATTAGCCAGTTGTTCCGCTTCCAGTTCTTTAAAACCTCTCGTGGTTATCGCCGGTGAACCGACACGAATACCGCTGGTCACGAAAGGTTTCTGCGGATCGTTCGGGATAGCGTTTTTATTCACCGTAATATGCGCATGTTCCAACGATGCTTCCGCCTGCTTTCCGGTCAGATTCATCGCCCGCAGATCAACCAAGAACATATGACAATCGGTCTGTCCGGATACGATGCGCAAACCGCGGTTGGTCAGCACTTTCGCCATGACTCGCGCATTCTCGATCACCTGTTCTTGATAATCCTTGAATTCCTTGCTGGCCGCTTCCTTAAATGCCACTGCTTTGGCAGCAATCACATGCATCAGCGGACCGCCCTGAGTTTGCGGAAAAATAGCGGAATTCAGTGCTTTCTCATGCTCCGGCTTGGCCATGATAATGCCGCCGCGTGGACCACGCAGGGTTTTATGCGTGGTACTCGTCACGAAATCCGCGATGCCAACGGGATTAGGATAAAAACCGGCAGCAACCAGTCCGGCATAATGCGCCATATCGACGAACAGATAGGCGCCTACGGCATCAGCAATTTTGCGAAAACGCCCCCAATCAATGACTCGCGCGTATGAAGAAGCACCCGCAACGATCATTTTCGGTTTATGCTCATGGGCCAACCGCTCAACCTCGTCATAATCCAGTAGCTCAGTATCCGGATGCAAACCATACGAAATCGAATTAAAAATCTTTCCACTCATGCTCACGCTGGAGCCGTGTGTTAAATGCCCTCCGTGCGCGAGCGACATGCCTAGCAGAGTATCGCCAGGCTTGAGCACGGATAGATAGACAGCCGCATTGGCTTGAGATCCTGAGTGCGGTTGTACATTGACATATTCAGCACCGAAAAGCGCTTTTAAACGATCAATCGCCAATTGCTCCACCTGATCCGCATACATACAGCCGCCATAATAGCGTTTTGCGGGATAGCCTTCGGCGTATTTATTGGTTAAAACAGAACCTTGGGCCTGCATGACTGCGGGGCTTGCATAATTTTCCGAAGCAATTAATTCGATATAGTCTTCTTGACGTTGCATCTCCCCTTTAATCGCCTGCCATAATTCCGGGTCGACATTTTCTATTGTGTGTTTCTGCGAAAACATGGTGATACCAATCCTTTGAAATTTTTTGGAACCGAGAAAATCTGTATATTACCACTACCTGTCGAAACGCTGATAGCTGATCTCATGGCAGCAGCACAAAAAAGAAAGGAAATTCTTTGTATAAGGTTTGAATTTATCTTAATTGCCGGCAGTCCGCATCCATGATTTTAGACTATTCTTTGGCTTTCCCGGGAAATTGTTTTTGACTCTCAATGACTTTTCTTGTACGTGGATTTTCCCAGCAGTTCCTATCCAAACCTTTGCTTCGTTATGCAATATTGGCGCGCCTTTCAGCCCAGACACGCCAATCGTCATTGATAAATTTGCGCAAACGCCGTCTGAATTAACGGTAATAAAGACAGGACAAAAATAAAAGCGCGCGACATTATTTCATTGATTCTACAGAAAAATATCTGTAGCGCACTTTTATTTCGTTGCAACGGGATTCAAATAATTGCGGCTTCTTCCTCAAATAGCAGCACCACCTTATCGTTACCGTCGATGTCAACAGTCACTTTACCACCGCTGACTAAACGCCCGAACAACAATTCGTCGGCTAACGCACTGCGAATGGTGTCTTGTATCAACCGTTCCATCGGACGAGCCCCCATGAGCGGGTCGAAGCCGTATTTTGCAAGATGATTCCGCAATTTATCCGTAAATGTCGCTTCCACTTTCTTCTCATGCAGTTGAGTTTCCAGCTGAATCAAGAATTTATCGGTTACCTGCAAAATAATTTCCTGATTTAGCGGCGCAAACGAAATAATGGCATCGAGCCGATTGCGGAATTCAGGTGTGAAAAGCTTCTTAATATCGGCCAATTCATCACCCGCAGACTTCGATTGTGTAAATCCGATGGAGGATTTGATCAAAGACTCGGCGCCTGCATTGGTAGTCATAATGATAATGACGTTGCGAAAATCAGCTTTACGGCCATTATTGTCCGTCAACGTCCCATAATCCATGACTTGCAGCAGAATATTGAAAACATCCGTATGCGCTTTTTCGATCTCATCAAATAATAGAACCGAATAGGGATGCTTAATCATCGCTTCCGTCAGCAAACCGCCCTGATCATATCCGACATACCCGGGCGGTGCGCCGATCAAGCGCGACACCGCATGACGTTCCATGTATTCAGACATGTCAAAGCGATGCAAATGAATGCCTAATGCATAGGCCAGTTGCCGTGCGACTTCGGTTTTTCCCACCCCGGTTGGGCCCGAAAAAAGGAAAGAACCCACCGGTTTCCGTGGATTGCCAAGTCCGCTTCTTGCCATCTTGATCGCGGACGTCAATGCATTGATTGCATTATCCTGCCCAAAAACAACCGCTTTCATATCACGGCTCAGTGTTCTCAACTTATTACGATCATTGGTCGAAATATTCTGCGGTGGAATTCGTGCAATTTTTGCAACCACACTTTCAATTTCACTTTTGCCGATAACTTTACGTTTCTTCGATTTCGGTAATAATCGTTGCGCAGCCCCCGCTTCATCGAGCACATCGATGGCTTTGTCCGGCAAATGCCTATCGTTAATATAGCGTTCCGATAGTTCTGCTGCAGAAACTAATGCACCAGCAGTATATTTAACCTTGTGGTGCTGCTCGTAGCGCGATTTCAACCCGCGCAAAATAGCCACTGTCTCATCAACACTGGGCTCATTTACTTCTATTTGCTGGAAACGCCTTGATAATGCATGATCTTTCTCGAAGATTCCACGATACTCACTGAAAGTGGTAGCACCAATACATCGCAATTGCCCCGAACTTAAAACCGGTTTCAGCAGATTCGATGCATCCAGTACTCCACCGGATGCAGCGCCCGCGCCGATGAGTGTATGAATTTCATCGATGAATAGAATCGCAGCAGGATTATCAGTGAGTTGTTTTAGCAACGTTTTTAAGCGCTGCTCAAAATCACCGCGATATTTGGTACCGGCCAACAATGCTCCCATATCAAGCGCATAAATCTGATGCTTGAGCAGAAGATCAGGCACATCTTCTTCAACAATACGTTTTGCCAAGCCTTCTGCGATTGCCGTTTTTCCGACACCCGCTTCACCAACCAGCAAAGGGTTATTCTTACGGCGCCGGCATAACGTTTGTATAACGCGCTCGATTTCCTTTTCACGCCCGATTAATGGATCGATTTTATTGATAAGCGCCAGATGATTGAGATTCACCGTGTAATTTTCGAGCAATCCACCGGCATTCGATTCGTGCTCTGTCTCTCCTTCGCTCCCGGTTTTAGCATCATTCTCTTGCGGTACTTTCCGGATATTATGCGAGATGTAATTGACCACATCCAAACGTGTCACACCTCTTTGATGCAAGAAATAAACCGCGTGGGAATCCTTTTCGCCGAAAATTGACACCAGTACATTAGCACCGGTCACTTCTTTTTTCCCCGATGACTGAACATGCAATATGGCACGTTGTATCACCCGCTGAAAACCCAAGGTCGGTTGCGTGTCAACTTCTTCGCTGCCTTTAATGACTGGGGTATGCCGTGAAATATGATCCAGTAATACCAACCGCAACTCTTCAATATCGACTAAGCAAGCACTCAATACTTCAGCAGCGCTTGCGTTATCCAGCATTGCCAGCAACAAATGCTCCACCGTAATGAATTCATAGCGTTTCTGCCTGGACTCCACAAACGCCATGTGCAAACTGACTTCCAAATCTGGCGCGATCATTTCAGTTTTCCTCCATTACGCATCTAAGTGGATGTTGATTCTTCCTGGCAAATTCAACCACTTGCTTAACCTTTGTACTTGCGATATCACTAGGGTAAATGCCACACACTCCAACTCCCTCCGTATGCACCTTTAACATTATTCGCGTCGCTTGCTCTTGATTCATAGAAAAAAATAGTTTCAACACCTCAATCACAAACTCCATCGGTGTAAAATCATCATTCAATAATAGTATCTTATACAGTGGGGGCGGTTCATGCTTTACCTTATCCTCTGCAAGTTTAACGGCTTCTGTGTTACTTTCCGTCATCACGCTTTCCCTATCTGACTCCAATTATAAATATAATTAGCATAAAAATACTTCTTTCCAGTAATAACATATTTGACGATTACGACAAAATTTTCAAGTCTCTTAAGATAATTACCAAATCCGCTAACATAAATACCCCGTAACCTCTTGACTTTAACCCTGGATTTGCGTAAAACAGCAAATGGCGTTTGACTTCAAGTTTTCAGCGGTACTGGTTTTATCCGTCAATGGTCTTGAAATTCAAATAGTATTAGGGTTTCCGGCCCAGTTTTTTATATAGGAAGTAGAAATGGCAACAGGTACAGTAAAATGGTTCAACGATTCCAAAGGTTTTGGTTTTATTACTCCAGATGACGGCAGTGAAGATTTATTCGCGCACTTCTCAGCAATCAACATGTCCGGATTTAAAACCCTTAAAGAAGGTCAAAAAGTGAGTTTTGATGTCACTCAAGGACCTAAAGGAAAACAAGCCTCTAATATCCAATCCACTTAACTTTTATAAAATACTGGTTTAGGACTTATTGACAATAATAAGGTTTTAGCCTGATAGTAAAATGCCTCTTCCTGTTACAGGAAGAGGCATTTTTTTGCCTTCTTTCTCAAATCCTATCTTTATTAAGCTAGATATTTAATCATCGCATTCCCAAAAGCAGAGCAAGAAACCTGCTGAGCGCCCGGCATTAATCGCGCAAAGTCATAAGTGACAATCTTATGTTGAATAGTTGCTTCCATCGCTTTGATAATCATCTCGGCTGCTTCCACCCAACCCAAATGACGCAGCATCATCTCCGCGGACAATATAATCGAACCGGGATTTACCTGATCTTTCCCGGCATATTTAGGTGCAGTGCCATGCGTAGCCTCAAAGATCGCAACAGAATCACTCAAATTAGCTCCCGGCGCAATGCCGATCCCCCCGACCTGCGCGGCCAAAGCATCAGAAATATAATCGCCGTTCAGATTTAAAGTAGCCACCACATCATATTCTTCCGGACGCAATAAGATTTGCTGCAAAAAAGCATCCGCGATCACATCTTTAACGATAATTCCGCCCTTTTCCGGCGGCAATTTCATCCATGGACCGCCATCCAGCAACTCTGCCCCGAATTCATTGGCTGCTACTGCATAACTCCATTTTTTAAATGCGCCTTCGGTAAACTTCATGATATTGCCTTTATGCACCAGCGTTACCGATTTGCGCTGATTGTCTATGGCATACTGAATGGCTTTGCGTACAAAACGTTCCGTACCTTCTCTTGAGACGGGCTTAATACCGATACCGGAGGTTTGAGGAAAACGTATACTCGTTACCCCCATATCTTTAAGCAAGAAATCAATTACTTTTTTAGCAGATTCGGATTCCGCTTCCCATTCAATACCGGCATAAATATCCTCGGAATTTTCCCGGAAAATGACCATATCCGTTTTTTCCGGACTTTTCACCGGACTGGGCACGCCGCTAAAATAGCGCACAGGCCGCAGGCAGATATATAAATCGAGCTGCTGACGCAACGCGACGTTAATCGAACGAATACCCCCACCCACCGGAGTTGTGAGCGGACCTTTGATGGAAACCACGAACTCTTTTGCGGCTTGTAAGGTTTCATCCGGTAACCACACATCCGGCCCATACACTTGCGTTGCTTTCTCACCTGCATAGATTTCCATCCATGAAATCTTGCGTTTCCCCCCATAGGCCTTTTCAACCGCCGAATCAACAACTTTTTTCATTACTGGAGTAATATCAATACCAATCCCGTCACCTTCAATGAAAGGAAGGATTGGATTATCAGGTACTTTCAACAAACCATCGGTACTGATCCGGATTTTTTCTCCATCACTGGGTATCTTTATATGCTGATACATAGCATCTCCAAGTATTCAAATACAATTTATAATGAGCCAATTATCGGGGATTTTTTATGCAAAACTACATGACCGCCCTATCCCAACCGCACCACAAGAAAAGTCTTCTCACTGTTACACTGGAATGGACTTAAACTCAATGTGCATTATACGTTATAAACAGGATACCTTTCCATGACAGACAATATCAGCAAAACCCATTATTAATGCTGACCATCCGAATCAGCACCCAAACTCAAGTCAGCAAAATCAATCAATTACCAAAATTACCTCAGGTGATTTATTCTCTACAATGAATTTAAATCTTCTCATACCCGATCTATTCTGGCCTGATGCATTGCAGCAAAACATTTATGACGAATTATCAACGCGTCGCCTGGAAACACTGTTATCAAAAAGCATCTCCTCGACAAATCCGATACATGAAACGGAAGCTTGGCTGTGCCAACAGTTTCATATCGCACGACAACAAAATAACTGGCCTATTGCACCAATCATGTTGCATGCCGATGCTCCTGACCTGGCAAAAGCCAGTAAAGATTTCTGGATGCGTGCCGATCCTGTTCACCTTCGCATTGAACAAAATCATATCATGCTCGCTGATAGCCAAGCTTTCCGGATCACCGAAGAAGAAACCAATGAATTGATACAAGATATCAATCATAATTTCAGTCATGATGGTTTCACTTTCTTGTCATTGCGACCGGACCGGTGGTACATACGCTTACCCGCAATGGCAGAAATACACACGCATACGCTTAGCCAGGTTACTTGTAAGAACATCAATAATTTTTTGCCATCCGGTGCTGACAGCATCCTATGGCATAAAATTTTCAATGAAATTCAAATGTTGTTGCATGAGCACCCGGTCAATCAAGCACGTGAATCGCGTGGTGAATTGACCATTAATAGCATCTGGCTATGGGGTGGCGGAAACATGCCGCAATTTGTCCGATCGCCTTATTCGCATGTGTGGAGTAATGATGATTTTCCTCGCGCATTGGCACTCGCCAATGGTACAAGCCATTCAAATCTACCGGCCAATGCGGAAGAATGGCTCATGACACGACCAGACGGTGATCATCTTGTTGTATTGGATTCATTGCGAGGGAAAGCTCAATACAGAAATGCCTACGGCTGGCGTGAAGCACTTAAGGATATGGAGCGAAACTGGTTCTCTCCTTTACATGCAGCATTAAAGGAAGGAAAAATCAATCAATTGACCATCACGGCGTTAAATGAAACTTCATCGCGAGACTTTTCACTGACACGTTCCGACTTATGGAAATTCTGGCGTATAACCAAACCGCTTTCCATCCACAGTAGAAAACACTAGCCGGATTATGAACAAACAGTATTGCGATATTTTTACAGCCAACCCCTTTATCAAGCACTTCAGCTAACAGGAATAAGGAATTACCGTGCAAAAAACTTCTTTATTTAATATTGTTAAGCCTTATTTGGCCATCAGCATTGCATTCATGCTGGCTGTAACCCTAGCCGCCGGATCATACTTGATCGCCGAAATCGAACCGCACTGGCAAACTGCATTATGGTTTTCATTAATCTTCATGATGTTGATTACAATCATTCAGATAGCACGCGCAGAGAAAAATACCCGGAATCTTTCCGATCAGCTTATTGTCACCAAAGAAAGGCTAGGTAATGAAATTAAACACCGGTTATGGGCGGAAAAGACCGCTTCTGAGAATAAAGTGAAATCGCAATTTATCGATGAAAACATTCCGGTCATGCTGGCATATTTTAATAACGATCTGCGTTGCCGCTACCATAACCGGATTTTCCGCCGCTGGTTCGGACTAAAACCCGATCAGATCGATGGCCGGTATTTAAAGGAATTTTCAAATGAAGAATTTTTCTCCGATATTCAGAATCGTATTGAAGAAATCTTAGCCGGGAAAACCATACATAACGAACGTGTCCTTAAATCCACCAAAGGTTTTCCTTATATTTTCACGGAACAATACCTTCCGCATCTTGATAATAAAGGTAAAACAATCGGCTTCTATACATTGCACACACCGCGGGCGCAAGAAAAAATCCGCGTTTCATCAAGAAACATCAAAGAAGAAAATGCAGTAAAAGCGGAACCCAAGAAATCTGATCCAGTACCTGTTAAGAAAGAAGCCAGCCCTCAGCCAAACACGCAAATGTCTAAACAACAGGGCGTAACCGCGGCGCGCATCGCTCAGGCCATTGAAGGCGGGGAATTTAATTTATATTGCCAGAAAATAATTCCCATCAAGCCTTCTGTTTCTTCGTCTTCCCATTACGAGATTCTGATCCGTATGCACGAGGAAGAAAATAATCTCATGCCCCCAGGCTCGTTCCTACCGCTTGTCGATCAATTCAAGATGATGCCCAAGCTGGATCGGTGGATCATTAATCACATTATCCACTGGCTGTCGGATCACCCTAATGCCAATTCCGTATTTTATTTGAATGTTGCCAAAGACTCTCTAAATGACCAGGCCTTCCCCGGTTTCATTCAGGATTTATTAAAAAGAACCGGAGTCCCAGCTTTCAGCCTTTGTTTTGAAGTTGAAATTTCCGATGCGGAAACCCTTACCAATGACACGTGCACGTTTACCAATAAAATTCGTGAATTAGGGTGCCTGGTGTCACTATGCAGCTTCAATGAAACTCCGGAATCATTCAGTCTGCTCGATAAGATCAAAGTCGATTATCTGAAAATTGACGGAAGCATTGTTTGCAACATACTGCGCGATGAGGATGACTTGGCCAAAATAATCAGTATTAACGAATTTGCCACTAAAGCCGGTACTCAAACCATCGCTGAGCTCGTTGAAACCGATGACATCACTGCGAAGCTGCGGGAAATTGGCGTGGACTATGCGCAAGGATTTGGTATTGCTAAACCGCATCCGTTCAACGATCTTGAATCGGTTGCTTAGCGCTGTAGCATTGAAAAAACGCATTGATAAAAAAACAAAAGGCGCAATTAATTGTAATTGCGCCTTTTGTTTTTAGATTCTAAATCTGTTACATCACAAAGCTTTAACCAGACTCTCCACAACTTTCTTGGCATCGCCAAAAATCATCATGGTTTTATCCATATAGAACAGATCATTATCAAGCCCGGCATAACCGACCGCCATACTGCGCTTAACCACCATAACGGTGCGCGCTTTATGCGCATCCAATATCGGCATGCCATAAATCGGGCTGCCCGCAACATAGGCCGCAGGATTCACCACATCATTCGCGCCCAATACCAAAACCACATCGGTATTCGAGAAGTCACTGTTGATTTCTTCCATCTCCTGCACTTGCTCGTAAGGAATTTCAGCTTCCGCCAGCAATACGTTCATATGACCCGGCATACGTCCGGCGACAGGATGGATGGCAAAGCGCACATTGACGCCTTTTTCATGCAACTTTTCAGCCAATTCTTTCACCGCATGCTGCGCTCTGGCAACTGCCAAACCGTAACCCGGCACGATAATCACGCTATCGGCATTTCCCATCAGGAAGGCTGCGTCGTCGGCACTACCGCTACGGTAGGTTTTTTGCTCACCGCTATCCGCTGCCGCAGTACCGCCATCACTGCCAAACCCGCCCAGAATAACGGACAAGAACGGACGATTCATCGCTTTACACATGATATACGAGAGAATCGCACCCGAACTGCCCACTAACGATCCGGCGATGATCAGCATTGGATTACCCAACGAGAAGCCGATACCTGCCGCAGCCCAGCCTGAGTAGGAGTTCAACATGGAAATCACCACCGGCATATCCGCGCCACCGATTGGAATGATAATCAGGAATCCCAGCACAAATGCAATTGCGGTCATGGCAATAAATGCGGTCCAATTGGTCGTTTCACTGAAGAAGAACCATAAACCGCAGCCAACCATCGCGAGTGCCAGCAACAAATTAACCGCATGCTGACCGCTAAATACGATCGGCGTGCCGCTCATCCGCCCTGACAGTTTTAAGAATGCAATGACGGAGCCTGACCATGTCATGGCGCCGATAAACGTGCCCAAAAACAGCTCCAGCTTACTGCCCGCAGGCAATACCGCGGGCAAGCCGAACGAAACCGGATTATTGACTGCTGCAATCGCGATAAAAACCGCCGCCAAACCAACCAGTGAATGCATGAATGCAACCAGCTCCGGCATTGCGGTCATTTGCACGCGTTGCGCCACGATTGCGCCGATCACACCGCCCACGGCGATACAACCTAAAATCAAAATCCAGTTTTGCGTCAGTGTCAGTGTTGTGGCAACAGCAATCGTCATGCCAATCATGCCAAAAAGATTGCCGCGGCGCGCAGACTCGGGCGAGCTAAGCCCCTTTAATGCCAGTATGAAGAATACCGAAGCTACTAAATATGCAAGTGCAACCAGATTTGCTGACATTTAGGCGTTTCCTTTTTTATCTTTTTTCTTGAACATTTCCAGCATGCGCTGACTTACCAGAAACCCGCCGAATACATTAATCGCAGCCAACGTAACCGCTGCGGCGCCCAGCCAGACACCCCAGTCGGTTTCCGCAGGACCGGCCGCCAGCATGGCGCCGACCAAAATAATGCCGGAAATGGCGTTGGTTACCGACATGAGCGGGGTATGCAACGCCGGTGTAACGTTCCACACCACATGGTAGCCGACAAAAATAGCCAGCACAAAGACCGTTAAATTGACAATCACCGGATCGACTTCACCAATCATGATTACTCCTTTAAATTATGACTTAGCGGCGATCTCTCCGCCGCCGCACAGTAATGTTCCCGCAATGATCTCATCCGTACGATCTATTTTTAATTCACCGCTTGCCGGATCAAGCATCAGATTCAGAAAATTCATCAGGTTGCGCGCATACAAAGTGCTGGCATCCGCTGCCACCAAACCGGGCAGATTCGCAATACCGATGAGATGCACGCCATGTTTGACAACCGTTTTATTCAATTCCGACAACGGACAATTGCCGCCCGCCTCAACCGCCATATCGACAATAACCGAACCGGGTTTCATCGCCTGCACGGTTTCTTCCTTGATCAGGACCGGTGCCGGACGTCCTGGAATTAGCGCAGTGGTGATAATAATGTCCGCCGCGATCGCACGCTCATGCACCAACTCACCTTGACGGCGTTTGTAATCGTCCGACATTTCGGTCGCATAGCCGCCTGCTGTCTCAGCCTTGGCTTTTTCTTCGTCGCTGAGCGGCACTTCCACAAACTTGGCGCCCAAACTTTCCACTTGTTCTTTCACCGCCGGGCGCACATCAAAAGCTTCAACCACAGCCCCTAATCTTTTCGCCGTTGCAATCGCTTGCAAACCGGCAACCCCCGCGCCCAAAATCAATACCCGTGCCGCTTTGACAGTACCCGCCGCGGTCATCAACATGGGAAAGAATTTTTGATACACGTTGGCCGCCATGATCACTGCTTTATAGCCCGCAATGTTGGCCTGCGATGACAAAACATCCATGTTTTGCGCACGCGAAATGCGTGGCAGTTTCTCCATCGCGAATGCGGTCAACCCATGCTGCGTCAGCGCATCGACACTTTCCTTATGATGCGGCGACAATAACCCCAGCAATACCGCATCCTTGCGTATCATGGCTAGCTCGGCGGATTCCGGGCCACGCACTTTGAGTACAATTTGCGCTTGCGCATACAACTCAGCCGCGTCTGCGACAATCGTCGCGCCGGCTTCCTGATAGGCCGAATCCGGTATACTCGCTCCCGCCCCAGCGCCTGATTGCACTGAAACCTTATGAACACCCTTGGCAGTATATTTTTTCACGGTCTCCGGTGTAGCTGCTACACGCGTTTCTTCGCCGCGAATCTCTGCTGGTATGCCTATATGCATTGATAATCTCCCTTTTCTTGCCAACCTGCTTGCAAATAAAAACTAAAATTGTGCTTAATTTTTTAATGAATTGCGGATTATAAATCAATTTGCACGCAATGCCATTAATTGGATCAGGAAAAACTTGATATGACTTGATTCTTTGACGGCTCGCCCGGTTTATTGTAGTGATAATGACAACACATGAAGCGTACAGAGCAGCGGATGAAACCGGCCGCTCCGCCACTTACACTCACTACATTTTTCTTAAGGAAACGCTGATTAATTGACTATACGAGCGAATCACTTCGTTGCGCGCTACTCGCTCCCTCGCCTAGCTTATGGATAGGTCTTGGTTGCTGTGTTCCGTGCGCCTCGTGCTTCATCTCGTCCGCCGAATTAATCAGCGTTTCCTTAAGCTGCCGGCAAAACAATAAGCGGTTTTGCCACGAAGCTCACTCGCTCATTTTGCTGAATTCGTTTCCCAATTGTTGGGTAATCCGCTCCAGCAAGGGCGGGATCTTCGTCAGTAACGATTCCGCGTCGGACCAGTTATTATTGATACCCGCGGTCTCAAGCGCTTCGCATAAATCGGCAAAACCCGCGGCACCGATCGTTCTGGCCGAAGATTTCAATTTATGCCCTAAGCGGCCCAGCGCCAGTAAATCTTTTTCAGCCTGCGCGGCTTTCATTTCCACTAAGGTGTCATTGGCCACTTCGATAAATTTGAGGCCGAATTTACGCACCAGCGCTGAGTTGTTATGAAACATCTGACTCATCACGGAAATATCAACCGGTAACGGCGCTTCCGGATCCGATCCTGCTTCGACTTGTTTTATCACTTTCGTCATACTCCGGTTTTTAAACAACGGTTGATCCAGCGGCTGGTCAGTTTCTCTTGCACCGTATTCTGCCGCAAGCGCGTTGCAAGTCCGGGGAAATCGACCTGATCCAATGGCTGATCCTGATTAAAGCAGGAGAACACATAGGTAATTTTTCCGGTCTCAGGATCTTCATGCGGTTGCAGGCACTGCGCGCAGATTTCCTTCATCATGCACTGCATCGGCGAGTTGATCGAACCGATCGCAAAATGATCGGCTTTTAAGTAAGGCTTCAACTGATGATGTCGTGCAACCCCGACCGCCGCCATCATGCGATCCGAACCGATTGCAATAATATGATCGGCATCGGACAAGGCCACCGGCTGCGCACCCAGTTCACCGCTGGCATAAGCCACCATGGCTTGGACGATATTCCCGGCATAACTTTTATCTTGCGGACGCGTCGCTGTAAAACCCGGCGCTTCATCGCAGCACCATACCACGATGTCAGCCGCAGCTTCAATTTCCGCCACTTTGTAACGGTCGACCAGTTTTTTGTAGCCGGCGAAATACAGCACTTTCGATCCGGCTGCGCGTGCCGCCGCGCCAATGGAAAACAGCACCGCATTGCCTAAACCGCCGCCCACCAGCACCACGGTTTCATTGGATGGAATTTCCGTCGGCGTTCCCGTTGGCCCCATCAGCACAACCGGCTCATCCGGTTTCAGCATCGCGCACAGATCGGAAGATCCTCCCATTTCCAGAACAATGAGGGAAACCAGCCCGCGTTCAATGTCCACCGAGGCTCCCGTCAATGCAAGACCTTCCATTGCCAGCCGGGTATTTTCGGCCTGTGTCGCCAGTGTGGCAAAATTCTGGAAGCGGTAAAACTGACCCGGCTGAAAATGTTCTGCCGCCATCGGCGCATGCACAACCACTTCGATAATATTCGGAGCAAGTCTTTCCACTTTGTAAACCATTGCCCGCAGCCGGTTGTTCAAATTTGCAAAGAATTGCCCGGTGGATTGATCCAGTGACGGTTTGATCCGCTCCAGTACCCGGCTTACCACCGGATAACCTTGTTTGGCGCTGGACATCGCTTTCACGACGTTGCCCGAATAAGAAGGATGCAAATCGCCAAAGAAGCTGATGAAACGGCCATCTTGCGCATCCTTGTAACGGCTCAGCAATACCGACGGATAGTCCGGTTTGGGATTGGCATACGTCGGCTTGATCGGATTACCCTCTTCATCGCAGGCATTGAAGTAGCGGCCATCGAGTTGATAGATCCTTTCATCTTCGCGCGCCAGTACCGTATTGGGTTGCGTTCCCGCGGCAACGAGCAAAGCGCGCGCCGGTAACTCAACCTTGCCGGCATCCTGCCACTGCCCGGCTTCATCGCGTTTCTGTACGGCAAATTGCACCGACTGGGTATGTCCCCAGGCATCAATGTTAACTCGTGTTGGCGTCATTCCCTCGGCAAACCAGATCCCTTCTTCCAGCGCTTTCTCCACTTCTTCATGGTTCAGCGTATAGGAAGGACTATCGATCAAGCGCTTGCGGTAAGCAATGGTTGCGCCACCCCAGGATTGCAGCAAAGGGATGATCCGCGGCGTGCGTTTTTCCTGTCCGGCAGCCGCACGCTCGGCACGGATGGCACGGGCATGCGCGAGAAATTCATCGGCAATTTGCTGTTCTTCCTCATCCCATACGGCGCGGATTGCCGCCTCTCCCTGCACTGCCGTTAGAATTTCATAACGCTGCAAGAACTTTTCCACCTGTACCGGATAATACGCCAGTGCTTCCGTTGCGGTATCGATCGCGGTCAAACCGCCGCCAATCACCACCACCGGCAAACGTAACTGCATATTGGCAATGGAATCGCTCTGCGCGGCTCCTGTCAGTTGCAATCCCATCAGAAAATCCGATGCCGCCCGTACACCGCGCGCCAATCCATTCGGCAAATCCAGCACAGTCGGCCGTCCGGCGCCCGCAGCCAAGGCTACATGGTCGAATCCCATGGTAAAAGCATCATCGGTCGTCAATGTGCCGCCAAAACGCACACCGCCGAACAATGCAAACTCTTCCCGGCGTTCCAGTAACAAGCGGATCAATTTCAGAAAGTTTTTATTCCAGCGCACGGTAATGCCGTATTCCGCCACCCCGCCGAAACCGCCCGGCATACGTTGATCCAGATTTTCTTCCAGCGTACTGGCAAGGCGGATCGCTTGAAATGGCACACGCTCACCCTTCTGGTTAACACCCGAGATGTCTCCCGGCAAAGGTTCGATCTTAAGTCCGTCAATGCCGACGACGGTGTGCCCTTCATTCATTAAATGATGTGCCAGCGTGTAACCGGCGGGCCCCATGCCCACCACCAGAACCTTGCGCCCGGATGCCGGTTTCGGAACCGGACGATGCAGGTTCAAAGGATTCCAGCGCGTCAGCAGGCTATAAATCTCAAATCCCCACGGCAGCGCCAATACGTCCTTCAACGTACGGGTCTCGGCTTGCGGAATATCAACCGGCTCTTGCTTCTGATAAATGCAGGATTTCATGCAATCGTTGCAGATCCGGTGACCGGTACCGGCGCACATCGGATTATCCAGCGTAATCATGGCCAAACTGCCCACCGCAACACCCTGCGATTTGAGTTTATGAAACTCCGAAATACGTTCTTCCAGCGGACAACCCGCCAGCAATGCACCCAGTTCGCTGCGTTTGAATGCGGATGGCTCATCCGGAGACTTGGATTTTTGTATCAATCCCTTGGAGCACGAGTCCTTGCCCTGCTCATGGCACCAGATGCAGTAATTGGTCTCATCGAGCGCACCCATCAGATCGGTGCCGTTATCGGTCAATGCGAAACCGTTACGTTCACGCAAATGCTCAAGCCGGTGCATCGTATAACCGGCCGAATCATCCGTTTGCAGCGACAACAGATGCTGAAAATCCAGCTTTGCAGGCGATTTGAACAAAATACCCTGATGCGTATGCTGCTGACCTGCCGGTGTGCGTAGCGCCCAAGCGGCATAATGCAACGCTTTATTCAAACGCGCTTCGTTTTCTGCCTCCGCATCCATCCACTGGGTTACTTTGGTGGCAAAAGCCAGCTCTGAGAAAACCTCGCCGAATTCCGCCGCCAGTTCTTTTTCCAGCGCCAAGCCATCAATACCCGCCAGCTCTTCATCACTCACTTTGCTTTTGGCGCGGCGCTGAACAAATTGCCGCTTACAAAAATACAGTGGCGCCAATTCATGATGCCGCGCCGCCAATTGCTGCACTTCGGTCTCAATGTTGAACAACCGGGCAATAAAATCTTCCAGCCAAGGTGCAATCTCGATCAATAAAGCGGATTCGTCTTTAGGCAGTAAATCATCAGGATGCGCGCGCGCGATCTCTAATTTTTTGTACAGCGCTTCATCGCCGGTGCGAAGAAAATCCAGAAATACTTGATCCAGCTTGACCAAGCCGCTACGCCGGTAGAAATCGGCTATGGTAAAGCCAAAACTAAAATTTGATGTATCAGCGATTGTTCCCGTTTCAGTGTGCAACGTTGCATCCATTTTTGTCATATTCTTAATCAATTAGTCTCTTATTACTCAATTTTATACGAATGTACTTACCACCGGTGTTTGGTTATTGTTCAAAACCCTGCTGGTTTAGAATCGCTCATCGATTGTTTTTTCATATTTCGCTAACCATTCGGTAAACTCACCGCCGGGCATCGGTTTTGCAATAAAAAATCCTTGAATTTCATCACATCCGAGCTCTACCGCCAGCTGGTAATCTGTTCCGGCTTCAATGCCTTCCACCACCACATTCAAACCAAGCGCCTTACCCAATTTTATACTCGACTCCAGAATGGCGCGAGTTGCCGGATCTTTTGCCGCGCCATGCGCGAAAATCCGGTCGACTTTGAGTTCGGTAAAAGGCATGTGTTTGAGCGTTTCCATCGATGAGTAGCCGATGCCAAAATCATCGATAGCCAATCCGAACCCTTTCAACCTAAGCCGCGTCAGAATATCCAGGGATTGCGCAAAATCCTTTCCCAGCTTGCCTTCGGTAATTTCCAATGTTATCCGGTCAATCGGCACATAACACTCGCGCACGGCCGTTTCATAAATTTCCGGCAAATTAAACCGGTCCAGATTTTCCATTGAAACATTGACGGAAATTTTTAAATCAAGCCCTTCCTGCAGCCATAAATCCAGTTGTTGCGCGGATTTTCTTAATACATCGCGAGTAAAGTCATTAATCAATTCACTTTGCTCAATGACGGGTATGAAGTTATCCGGAGAAACATATCCGTATTGCGCATGGCGCCATCGTGCCAGGCATTCGACGCTGGTAACACGGCGGCTGGAAACGGCGATTTTGGGTTGATAAAATAAATCGATCTGATCCGCCGCCAAGGCTTGTTGAATCTCTTCCACCGTAAAAATCTGCCGTATCCGGGCGGGATCAGGGCGCCTCGGGATGGGTATCGATAGTTGCGCCAAAATGGCTACCAGCGAACCGACCGTCACCGGTTTGGTCAATGTGCTAATGACATTCAATCCGCGCACGGAAGCCAAGCGCTCCGTTGCTTTGAGCAAATCGGGATCAACGCCGGAAAATAACACGATCTTACCGCTGTAATATTGATCCGCTATATTGCGCAAAAACTCAATGCCATCCATCCCCGGCATTTCAATGTCACAAATCAGCAAGTCAATCGCAGAGACTTGCGCGGACATAACAAACAAGCCGGCCTTGCCATCCTCGGCAACCAGCACTTCGCTGACACCCAGATCCCTGAGCAAATGACTGACAAATTCAAGCATAAATCTGTCATCATCAAGCACCAGCACACGTATCGGCTTTTCGTTGTTCATCCGGAAATTTAATTAATACTCAATCGGATGCCGCCGCTTCAGCAAGAAAAAACCATTCATTTTTTATCTTTTAGCGCTCACGAGATCTGTATGTCCGGCTTTGGTATCAACCACTTTAATAGCGTATCGACTAATCGTTCCGGATCAATTGGTTTTGCCAAAAAATCATTCATACCCGCGCTTTGGCATAAATCTTTGTGATGCTGATCCGCATTGGCTGTTACAGCAATGATCAAAGTATCCGGACACTGCGGGTTGGCGCGGATTAGCTGCGTGGCTTCCAGACCATCCATCACGGGCATTTGAATGTCCATCAATACGCAATCAAAGGGAGATTTACTCAACATCTCCAATGCTTCTTTCCCATGATTGGCTATCGCTACAGTCGCACCATTATATTCCAGCAAGCCTTTTGCAACTTGCTGGTTTAACTCGTTATCTTCCACCACCAGGATAGTAAATCCCTTCAGTTTCTTATCTTGTTTTTTATTAAATTCATACTGTTAGCTTGATTTAATATTTTCCTTGCACGTCCAGCCCGATGGATTCCAGCCGGTATTCTACCTGTATCCGCGAATTTATCGCATACTTGATTTGATATCACTCGGAAATACGCACCACGGCCGCAATGAATCTCTCCCGAATCTACGGGGAAAAAGCACGGCAATATTAAGGAAGTGCTGATTAATTACTGCACGAGTGAATTGCTTCGTTGCGCGGCACTCACTTCCTCGCCTATCAGATTGATAGGTTTCGGTTGTTGCGTTCCGTGCGCCTCGCACTTCATCCCGTTCGTTGAATTAATCAGCGCTTCCTTAAACACAACTTCAGTTTTATTGTCGTTCAGATCCCGCAGCGGCCATCAAGCAAACATTCGTTTTCGCGAATTTATGCCGATCCCTCAGCAGGTAAAATCATACCGGCAGCCACTGTGTTGTTGCTACTTTCATCAATGATAATGAAGCATCCGGTGGCGCGATTACCTGCATAATCGTCGCACACCAGGGGTAATTGCACTTTCAGTCCGACATGTGCGATGTCATTCATTTTCAGCGCATTCACCGCTTCCTGCGCCATTGTATTGACATCGACACGATAATCAATCCGGCTGATAACGGATTTAACAACACGCGCCGTTTGTTTGATCAGATATTTCCGGTTCAAATCCGGCGGCTGTTCGGAAAGCCAGCACAGCATCGCATCAAACGCCTTGGTAACCTGCGGAGTATCGCCTATCTTCACCAGCATATCGCCGCGGGAAATATCCAAATGATCCTCGATGGTCAATGTGACCGATTGCGGTGCAAAGGCTTCATCAACCGGCCCTTCGTACACGAGAATTTCCTTGATACGTGAACTCAGACCGGACGGAAGCACCGTCACGGCATCGCCCGTCCGCACCGAACCCGATTCGATGCGCCCCATGTAACCGCGAAAGTCGTGCAATTCCTTCGTTTGCGGTCGGCACACCCATTGCACCGGGAAGCGGAAATCTTCGCGGTTGATATCGTCCTCGATGGATACCGTTTCGAGCAAATCCATTAAGGTTGCGCCTTGATACCAGTTGAGATGATCGCCGCGTTCAACCACCATATCGCCATTCAGCGCCGACATCGGGATATAGGCGATATTGCGCAGATTAAGCTTCTCTGCAAATGCGCTGAAGTCGCTGCAAATTTTCTCAAAAACCGCTCGCGAGTAATCCACCAAATCCATTTTGTTGACTGCCACGACCAGATGCGGAATCCCCACCAAACTCGCCAGATAAGCGTGGCGGCGCGATTGTGTCAGCACGCCTTTACGCGCATCGATCAGAATGATCGCCAGATTCGCCGTCGACGCACCGGTGACCATATTACGGGTATATTGTTCATGCCCGGGCGTATCGGCAATGATGAACTTGCGTTTGGGCGTGGCGAAATAGCGGTACGCCACATCGATGGTAATCCCTTGCTCACGCTCGGCCTGCAATCCGTCGGTCAGTAACGATAAATCGACACCTTCGGCACCGCGCTTACGCGTTGTATTGGTAATGGAAGTTAACTGATCTTCAAAAATAGACTTTGAGTCATGCAGTAAACGGCCAATCAATGTGCTTTTACCGTCGTCCACGCTGCCGGCGGTAATAAAGCGCAACAGTCCGGTTTGATCAAGTGAGATTTTTTCAATCGCCGACATTTAAGAACCTTCTGGAAATGGGTAATACCATGGAAAAATTATTAAGAATTGATTGATTCGCACCCGGATATGCTTGGATTAGTCAGCGCACGCTGACGCAGCTGCTTTTTAGAAGTACCCCTCTTTTTTGCGCAGTTCCATCGATGCTTCCGATGTTTGATCGTCCATGCGCGTCGCACCGCGTTCGGTAATCCGCGTCATTGCCGTTTCCGCAATGATCTCCTCGACAGTTGCCGCATCCGATTCCACCGGACAGGTGCAGCTCATGTCGCCCACGGTGCGGAAACGCACCACGATGCGCTCGACTTTCTCACCCGCCTGCGGTTGCACCAGATGGGAAACCGGCAGCAAACCTGCGGCACGGCGGATCACTTCGCGCGTATGAGCAAAATAAATCTCCGGCACTTCCAATTTCTCGCGCGCGATATATTCCCAAACATCGAGTTCCGTCCAATTGCTGATCGGAAATACCCGGATATTTTCTCCCGGATGCGTGCGGGTATTGTAAATATCCCATAATTCCGGACGCTGATTTTTCGGATCCCATTGACCGAATTCATCGCGGAAAGAAAAAATCCGTTCTTTGGCGCGCGCTTTTTCCTCATCGCGGCGCGCCCCGCCGATGCATGCGTCAAATTTGAATTCCGCGATGGCATCCAGCAGCGTCACCGATTGAAAAGCATTACGGCTCTGCGTTTCCGAACGCAACACCACCCGGCCTTTTTTAATCGAATCCTCCATGCTGCGCACGATCAGCCGCTCGCCCAATTCCTTCACGCGATGGTCGCGAAACGCGATCACTTCCGGAAAGTTATGCTCGGTATCGATATGCATCAGTGGAAATGGAAAGCGGCCGGGACGGAAGGCTTTCTCTGCCAGACGCAATAAAACAATCGAATCCTTGCCACCGGAAAACAGCAGAACCGGGTTAGCGCATTCCGCCGCAACTTCACGCATGATATGGATCGCTTCGCTTTCCAGCGCATCGAGATGGCTAAAAGGATGGTTACTCATTTTCTTTCTCTCAACATACTCGGCATGCTCAGTTGAGCTGTTTCCAGCCGAACTGAGACGGTTTACAACGATGGCGCATCAAACAAATCGCAGATGTTATTTTATGGGTACAACCTTGCCGCTGTGCAATCCGCATTCTTTGGTTTCCGGCGCTTCCCACCACCAGCGCCCGGAACGGATGTCTTCCCCCGGCGTAATGGCGCGGGTGCAAGGCGCGCAGCCGATACTGGGATAAAATTTGTCATGCAGTTTGTTATAAGGCACGTCATAGTGCTTGAGATATTCCCAGACTTCCGCATTGGACCATTCCAGTAACGGATTGACCTTCTGCATGCGATTGTCCATGTCGTAAGCCGATACTTTCAAATTCGACCGGGTCGACGCTTGTTCGCTTCTGATTCCGGTGATCCAGGCGCGCTTCCCCTGCAAGGCGCGGCGCAGCGGCTCGACTTTACGGATATGGCAGCATGCCTTGCGCAACTCGATACTGTCATAAAACCCATTGACGCCATGCTCGGCGACATACGCTTCAACCTGTTTTACATTGGGAAAATAGATACGCAGCGGCGTTTTGTACCGTTCCCGCACGACTTGCATCAAATCATAAGTCTCTTGCGGCAAGCGGCCGGTATCCAGACTGAACATATCGATATCGAGCTGATAGCGGTCAATGATATCGGTCAAGACCATATCTTCCGCGCCCAGACTGTTGGCAAAGGTAACCGGCGCAAAATCACGGATTGTTTCGGTCAGAACCGCAACAACCTGCGCGATTTTTTGTTGCACATCACTCATTGGCTGGATGCCGCTTCATTTGCTTTGCGCTGCACACGCCGGAACAGCGGCAGTTTTTGATCAAACGAAGTTTGATACACTTCGGAAAAATCACTCAAACCTTTTATTACCTCTTCAATTTTCCGGTCCGGGCGCGGCGCAAACGCGTCAAAACCCACGCGCTGCAAATAAAACAACTGATCGCGCAACACATCGCCAATCGCACGCAATTCTCCGCTATACCCTAAGCGTGCACGCAGATTGAAGGCGATCGAGTAACCGCGGCCGTCCGAGAATTTCGGAAAATCAACCGCAATCACGGAAAATTTTTCTATATCGCCTTTCAATTCTTCAGGCCGTTCATCGCTGGCCAGCCATACGCCGATTTCCTTGCGATCCTGCAATGCTGCGCGTTGCGCCTGCCATACTTTCAGCGGCACGATGACTTTACCGGCTGCAACAATAACGTTTTCCGGTGTTTCTTGTTCCTGCAACCGCAATACTGTCCAATCATCCGCGACAATCGTTTTATTTTTGATAATCATGTTCATTAAAACCTGGGTGAATAATAAGGCACCTCATATTGCGCGGGCAGCACGACGTGTTTGCCGTCGGCTTCGTCTTCCTGCGCGGCGAAACCGGTCGCATACACATGTTCTTTGAACGGTGCATGACCGATACGGCGCACCGTGTCGATAAAGCTCTCGGCCTCAAAGCGTTCACGCAGATAGACATGAATCAAACGCTCGATGACTTCCGGTACTTGATCAAAAGTAAAGGAAGGGCCGATAATTTTGCTGATCGAGCTGTCATTACCTTCCGCGCCACCGATCGATACTTGATACCACTCGTCGTGGTCTTTCTTCTCCACACCGGTGATACCGATATTGCCGATGTGGTGCTGCCCGCAGGCATTGACGCAGCCCGAAATATTCAGCGTGATTTCACCGATATCGTACAAATAATCGAGATTCTCAAAGCGCTCGGCGATCAACTTCGCCAGCGGAATCGAGCGTGCGTTGGCCAGCGTGCAAAATTCCGCGCCCGGGCAACTGATAATATCCGTCAGCATACCGATATTCGGCGTCGTCAACTCTTGAGCGGAAGCCTCTTGCCACAGACTGATCAAATCCTTTTGCCGGACATCCGCCAATACCAGATTTTGTTTATGCGTGATGCGCAATTCACCGCAACTGTAGCGATCCGCCAGATCCGCAACAAAATCCATTTGCTCAGCGGTCGCATCGCCGGGTGCATTGCCCGGTTTTTTCAATGACAATACGACAATCGCATAACCGGGAATCCGGTGCGGTTTGACGTTACGCGATAACCAATTCGAGAACGAGCGGCTGTCCGCTTTGAATTCATTCAGCTTCGAATCATGATCGGGTAATGTTTCATACGCCGGATCGGTAAAGAACGATGCAACCCGGTTGATTTCCTCACCGGTTAACGTGCCGGGACCGTCCTTCAGATCCGCCCAGTCGGCTTCGACCTGACGTTTGAATTCATCGATCCCCAGCGCTTTGACCAGAATCTTGATACGTGCTTTGTATTTATTGTCACGGCGGCCATATTGGTTATATATCCGCAAAATGGACTCGACATACGTCAGAATATGCTGCCATGGCACAAATTCACGGATTACGCTGCCGATGACCGGTGTACGTCCCAATCCGCCGCCCACCACAACCCGGAAGCCAGCTTCGCCTTGCGCATTTTTGATAGCCGCCAATCCAATATCGTGCGCATAAATGGCTGCACGGTCTTCTTTACCGCCGCTGATGGCGATCTTGAATTTGCGCGGCAAATAAGCAAATTCCGGGTGAAACGTGCTCCATTGGCGCAAAATCTCGGCATACGGACGCGGATCCACCACTTCATCCTGCGCAACACCGGCAAATTCGTCCGAGGTGATGTTGCGAACACAGTTGCCGGAGGTTTGAATACCGTGCATTTGCACCGACGCCAAATCGGCGAGAATATCCGGCGTATCCTGCAATTTGAGCCAATTGAACTGAATGTTCTGACGTGTGGTGAAATGACCGTAGCCGCGATCATACTTACGCGCAATATGCGCAAACATGCGCATCTGCTGCGAAGAAATCAGGCCGTAGGGCACCGCAATCCGTAACATGTAACCATGTATTTGCATGTACAAACCGTTTTGCAGCCGCAACGGCAAAAACTCCTGTTCGGTCAATTCGCCGGAAAGACGGCGGCGCACCTGATCGCGGTACTGCCTGACACGTTCATCCACTATTTGCTGATCATATTCATCATAGTGATACATCGTTAATTTCCCCGCCTATTCATTCAAAGATACCCAATGGATTATACCTTTAGGATTCGTGCGTATACCGTTTCGACACCGGCAGCAATAAGGCCGCATCCAATGGAAATTTGGCACCATACTTCATGATATGGTCCACATCATCGTCTTCATCATGCCGCAATGCCATACCGATATAGGCATGTTCACCGCTTTCACCCACCACGATACCGATCCGTCCGCCACAACCATTAAACCATGTTACTTGTTTCGGTTTATTCTCAATATTTGTACTCATTAATCAATCCTTGTTTCATTAATGGGAATTGCCGAGACCTGCCAATGAACCAACAATCCGCCACCCTAGCCATTCACCTGTCATTCTGATGCACGGAACAGCTTCTACGCTTCTATTAAAATTTTTTGAACACACCGCAATCGTATTGCTTAGCGTAATTTGTTATTTTATCAAAAAACCAAGCGCAATCGCCTGTAACTTGTCACGGCAATCAACTCTAGTGTGTATGATAAATGAAACTGATCAGAGAACCTGACAGAATAAATCTTGCAACTGCATTTTTCCCTTTTAACCGCATGGCATGATATCAATACCTATTTACAAATCAAAATAATATTATATTAGATATATATCACCATTTTCTATTAGCAGGCGTAACCTATGAAACTTCAGCAACTGCGCTATTTATGCGAAACCGCCAATCAGGATATGAATTTATCCAGGGCGGCAAAAAATCTGCACACCTCTCAACCGGCGATCAGCAAACAGATCCAATTGCTCGAAGAAGAACTCGGGGTCGATATTTTTATGCGCAATGGCAAACGCATTGTAAAAATAACACCGCCAGGACAATTGATCATACAAACAGCCGTCAAGATGCTGCGCGATGCTGACAATTTGAAGAAAATAGCGCAAGAATTCACCAATGAAGCCGGCGGCACGTTAACCATCGCGACCACTCACACCCAGGCGCGCTATTCCTTGCCGCCCGTGATCCAACGGTTTACCGCGCGCTACCCGAAGGTCAAACTCATTTTGCGGCAAGGCAGCCCGGTACAGATTGCCGCTTTGGTCACTTCGGGTGAAGCGGATATCGGAATCGCCACCGAAGCGCTGGAACAATATCAAGAGCTTGTCATGCTGCCCTGCTATCAGTGGAACCGCTGCATCATCGTGCCGCCCAAACATCCGTTGCTGAAATTAAAAAAGCTTACGCTGGAAGCAATCAACCGATATCCCATCATTACTTATGATTCCACTTTTACCGGTCGCTCAAAAATCAACCAGGCATTCGCAAGCCACGGGCTGGAACCCAATGTGGTACTCACCGCGATTGACTCTGACGTGATTAAAACCTATGTGGAATTGGGACTGGGCGTTGGCATTCTTGCCAACATGGCTTTTGACGCCAAGCGCGACAAAAACCTCCGGTCCATCGATGCCAGTCATCTGTTTGAACCCAGCACCACACGCATCGGTATCAGCCGCAACAGCTATATCCGCGGTTATATTTTTGATTTCATCGAAATGTTTGCGCCGCATCTTGATCACGCCAGCATTCAAACCAAGCTGGAAAGCGGCAAATCCGCCGATCCCGAGAATGCAAGTTGATTCTCACCGGAATTGAAAGTAGGATGATCACAAAGCTACCCGGCCCAAGCAATCAGCACTCAATCATCTAATAAAACGAGGTGAAATCATGAAAAAGATTCTGAGTTTGTTTTTGGTATTACTCGCTCTGATCATAACCGCGCTTGGTTCCGGTGCTTACAATATGGCAGCCACCGAGAAACATTGGGCCATCACTGAAAAAATCATCGAGTGGGTGCGTGAAAGCTCCATTGAAGCACGCGCCAAGAATCTGACAGTACCGCCTTTGGATGATGAGAAGCTGCTGCTGGCCGGCGCGGTTCACTACGATGCTATGTGCCCGGTCTGTCATCTTGCACCCGGCTTGAAGCCCACGGAACTCTCTGTCGGTTTATACCCTCAGCCGCCGGTATTTCATCAGCGCGGACCGGTCATCGATCAAGCCGAAAAACAGGATCGCGCCAAGGAATATTTCTGGGTAATCAAAAACGGTTTGAAAATGACCGCCATGCCGGCTTGGGGGCTTAGTCACGACGATGACTCGATTTGGGCGATGGCCGCCTTCATCCTGAAAATGAGCCAAATGACACCCGAGCAATACGATGAACTCGTCCATTCCGCCAAGGATCACGCGCATGAGCATGAGCATGGCCATGCGCACGAACATTGACCGGAAAAATCCGATTTCCTCAACCATCTCCGGTTTACTGATCGCAAACTACACCCATGCGGATTACCGGATCGGCACCGCAGCTGACTGCATTACGCTCAGAATCGATCAATACTCCGAACCGCTCGCGCAATTCCTGGCTACGTGCAATCAATCGTGCGCGGCGATCATCAGCGCCTATAACCCGTACAGCCAATTACTCAGTGATGAAGAAAATGCAGCGGCGCATGAATCGCTCAGACATTTCCTGACCTGTCATGCCTATCAAGGCATTGAAAGTGTGCACACGGACCCGGCTGGCGTATGGCCGGCAGAAAAAAGTTTTTTTATCCCCGGAATCGATATACCCAGCGCACAGTCATTGGGGCAGCAATTTAGCCAAAATGCGATTGTGCGGATTGAGCGTGACGCAATTCCCCGTCTGCTCTTGCTGCGCTAGTGCCGTCAGGCATTTCATCCATTATCAGCAGTAGAAAAAACAACTTGAAATTTTTCAGGACATTCAAGGTCGAAAAATTCTGTATAGCTGGTGATACAAGCACGATGCTATACTCAATCTTTTAATAACAGTTTGGGAGACAAAATGATGAAGCAGACACTCACCTTTCTGACTTTGGCTTTTCTCAGTTTTGGATTGCTCGCTTTCGATGCGGAAGCAAAACGTATGGGCGGCGGTAAAAATATCGGCACGCAACGTCAATCGGTCAATCAGCAGCAAGCAGCACCCAATACGCAAAAAGCAGCACCTGCTGCAACACCAGCCGCGGCTCCTTCCGCTGGCAGCAAATGGGGCGGCGCATTAGCGGGCCTGGCCGCGGGCGGCTTATTGGCTGCGCTCTTCATGGGCGGCGCGTTTGAAAATATCAACATGATGGATTTTGTGATTATGGCGTTACTGATCGGCGTTGTTTTCTTCGTCATCCGTATGCTGCGAAAACCCAGAGCGGAGCACGCCGCTTCGATGCAATATTCCGGCATGGGCGCAGCGGCAGGCACGCAAGACCGCTTCAATACGCCACCCTTCACTGCACCCGCAGAAACTGCGTCCGGTGAAGACAGCGGAAGCGCATATCAGCAACCGAATATTCCTGCGGATTTCAAAGTAGAACCTTTCATCCGCAACGCCAAAGCTTCGTTCATCCGCTTACAGGCCGCGCATGATCGTGGCGATATCAATGAAATCCGTGATTTCACAACCGCAGAAATGCTGGCGGAAATCAGCGAGCAAATGCAGGAAAGGGGCGATACGCAACAAAAATCGGAAGTCATGTTTATCGATGCCAACTTACTGGAAGTGGAAACCACCGAGGACATGGCGATTGCCAGTGTGCGTTTCACCGGCCAGCTGCGCGAACTTCCAAACGGCGAACCGGAAGCGTTCGATGAAATCTGGCACGTGCAAAAAGATCTGAAAGATCCTAACGCCACCTGGTTATTGTCCGGAATTCAACAAGTTTCGTAATTTCCACGCAATGTAGTATTGCGCATTAATACCCCGGTCAGACATGCCTCTGACTAATCTGGCCGGGTTTCAACCAAAGCAGAATCTCTTCTGTAATTTCCTCATCGATACTCAGCATTCCCGCTTGAGTCAGAGTCATGTATACGAGAATATCAAAACTTGTCTTGGTGCTGGCTTTCGCACTATATGCTTCGCTGGTGGCGTTCAATAACCTCACCGACTACAACTCGAATTTCACGCTGGTAACCCATGTGCTGATGATGGACACCACGTTTCCCGGTAATCAAGGGTTATGGCGCGCCATTCATTCTCCGGTCATGCATCACACCGTTTACAGCCTCATCATAGGCACCGAAATCGCTATTGCCGCGCTGTGCTGGCTTGGCGGTTTGCGTTTATACCGGAGCATCCAAACCCCCATCGCATTCAATCAAGCAAAAGGTTTGGCAATTCTCGGACTGACATTGGGTTTTTTACTGTGGTTTACCGGATTCATGACGATCGGCGGCGAATGGTTTCTGATGTGGCAATCGGAAACAGCCAATGGGCAGCAGGCTGCATTCCGTTTAGCGATGATCATTGCCGCCATCCTCATTTACCTAGGCCAGGCGGATGAAGAACAGCAGATTTGAATGGCCGCCGGTTTTTCCCGGCGATATAAAAAACAGCCCGCGGATACTACGGCTTACTTATTCGATAACAAAGCATCAATCCCGGCCTGAGCAATCTGCGCATCCTGATGCGACCGCACACCACTGACACCGACCGCGCCGGTAAATTGATTGTCGACCGTAACCGGTAAGCCGCCCTCGATCGGTAATGTTCCAGGCAAATTCAAATAGCGCAAATGCCCTGCGGCAATATTTTCTTCCCATATTTTAGTCGGACGGCGGAATGCGATCGCCGCGCACGCTTTTTCAATCGCGACTTGGATACTGCCGTACTGCGCCCCGTCAAGGCGTTGCAGATGCAATAAATGCCCGCCATCGTCGACAATGGCGATGACCACCGGCCAGCCATTCCGTTTGGCTTCCGCTTCCGCTCCGGCGGCTATTTTCTTCGCGTCATCCAGCGTCAGTATGAGTTTATGAGCCGTCATAATTTCCCTTGTTTAAAATAAAATCGCACAAATCAAATTCCAGCGCCATTTTCGTACACTTCCTGGCGCATCTGCGCTTGGGAAATATTACTGCCCGGCGGCACGCTGCGCGTCAACCAGACATTGCCGCCAATCGTCGATCCGCGCCCGATGGTAATACGCCCCAATATCGTAGCGCCGGCATAAATCACCACATCGTCCTCGACAATCGGATGGCGCAGATTCCCTTTTACCAACGCGCCGTTCTCGTCCACCGGGAAACGTTTCGCACCGAGTGTCACCGCCTGATACAAGCGGACATTCTGCCCGATGATGGCGGTTTCGCCGATCACCACGCCGGTACCGTGATCGATAAAGAAACTGCCACCGATCTGCGCTCCGGGATGGATTTCGATACCGGTTACCGAGTGCGCGATTTCCGAAATCATGCGCGCGATCAACGGCACGCCCAAGCCATACAGAACATGCGCCAGCCGGTAGTGCAAGATCGCCATGATGCCGGGATAACACACCAGCACTTCATCGAGATTGCGCGCCGCCGGATCACCCTCATACGCCGCCTTGATATCGCTTTCCAGCAGCGTGCGGATTTGCGGTAAACGTTTGGCAAAGGATTGCGTAATGGCGATCGAGTGCGCGCGATCCTCATCGCTGAGCATTTCCAGTCCCGAGTTATAGTGCAGTTCATTTTGAATCTGCACCATCAGCTCGCGCAACGTCATATTCAAGGTATGCCCGACATAATGATCGATGCCTTCGTCCGCCAGCTCCGACGAACCCAGCCGGTTCGGAAACATGGCCGCGCTCAAGCCTTCCGCAACACTGGCCAGAATCCTGCGCGACGGCAGCCGGGGCGGCCGGTCATGCCGGTTGCGGCTTTCCAATGACGCCAGCCGCAGCGTGCGCAGCTCCGCTACGATACTATCCACATCCAGCTGCGCGCTGCGCAGCAAAAGGTCCCGTGTCCGCTTGCTATTGTTCACTCTGTTGCCAAGCCTTGCGCATCAAACATACCTTCAAAAAGAATACTGCTCAGATAACGTTCGGCGGAATCCGGCAGTATCACCACGATGGTTTTACCTGCATTCTCAGGGCGTTTGGCGTGACGCACCGCAGCCGCTACCGCAGCGCCGCAGGAAATACCCGCCAAAATCCCCTCTTCGCGCGCCAGACGCCGGGCATACAGTATGGCTTCTTCATTGCTGACTTGTTCGATTTCATCGACCAGCGAAAGATCGAGATTATCCGGCACAAAACCGGCGCCGATCCCTTGAATTTTATGCGGCCCGGGCGCCAATGAGACGCCTGCGCGCTTCTGCGACAACACCGGGCTTGCGGTAGGCTCCACCGCCACCGAGGTAATGGCTTTGCCTTTGGTTTGCTTGAGATAACGCGAAACACCGGTAATCGTGCCGCCCGTTCCCACGCCCGCGACAAAAATATCGACCGCGCCATCGGTATCGTCCCAGATTTCCGGGCCGGTGGTTTTCTCGTGGATGGCCGGATTGGCGGGATTCTTGAACTGTTGCAACAACACATAGCGGCCGGGATCAGAAGCGACGATTTCTTCCGCCTTGGCCAAAGCGCCGTTCATGCCACGCGCGCCTTCGGTCAATTCCAGTTTGGCGCCGAGCGCAACCAGTAATTTGCGCCGTTCCACGCTCATCGTTTCCGGCATCGTCAAGGTCAGCGGAATTCCCCGCGCCGCTGCGACAAACGCCAATGCAATCCCGGTATTGCCGCTGGTCGGTTCGACAATTTCTTTTCCTGAACCCAGCAAACCTCTGCGTTCCGCGTCGTCGATCATCGCCGCGCCGATGCGGCATTTCACCGAATATGCCGGATTGCGTCCTTCGATTTTCCCCAGCACCAATGCCGCCGCCCCGTCAGTCACCCGATTGAGCCGCACCAGCGGGGTACGCCCAATCGATAATGAATTATTTTCAAACCAATTTGCCATGAGTTTTCCTTTTTATATGTGATGCAATTGCCCGCGCATCATGATCAAACTGCGATACCGGAACATAACCGTTTTTCACTATAGCGCATTCATTCCGAAGCTGAAAGTGAAAACCGGTTGATTTGAATCCGTGAGAAACAACTCAGAACGCAATTCGCATGCGCGAGAACAACACCTTTTCTTCCGCCCGGCCCGCTCCACCACCGCACCGCCCGTGACATGGGTCTGATTGTAATCCAATTGGAATTGAATATTGCGATTGAGATACCAATTAATGCCGATGCCGAAATCCTGCGCTTTTCTAATCGCGTGATCCGGGTCAAACAAGCCATGCGCAAACGCTTTGTCATCGAGGTTTAAACCGTATACCGCCCGGCCAGTTGCACCGCGCCCAGCGAACTGATGTTTTCCAGTGTAAGCGGATTGTACGGCCGGATCCGGCGGAAGGAAACATCGCCGTTAAACAGCACCCAAGACAAGTGAAGGCTGAATCCGCTGCAGTAAAAAATTGTCTTTACCGGAATCCGGTTCCCGCATTACCATAGAAAAAACCCGGTTTTCTTTTTTTCTTTTCTTATGTTAGTTGCACGACCTCGGCCACAATTGCATCGAGCACGATATCCGCGCGGTTGCCTTTACGCCCCAGCCGCGGATAATCGGGAAAACAATCCGCGGGAAAATAGGGTGCAATCATCACAACGCCATATTTCTCTGCATAAGAAGCAAATTCTTTGGCATGCTCGCGCACATTGCGCGAAATGCCATGCACCGTAATAAAAATTTTTGCGGCATTTCCACCTTGCCGCGGCATATACAAAAAGTACTTCTGGCGCGAATCCGTTTGCAGAGTACGTTGCAACACCACGCCCGTTCCATCGGTTTTGAACGCGGCACAATACTCGCAGCCATAGCACAAGATACCGGTAATAAACAATTGCTCCCCAAATAATCCATCTCAAACCGCGACCGGTTTGCTGAGGAAACGCTGATTAATTGACTATAAGGCGAATCACTTCGTTGCGCGGTGTATAAGCAATCTTCGCTTGCAGCAAACGCTCTTGGCTGATCGATAAAGTGTTCATGGTAAATTCCTTTATCTGTGAATTCCAAAAAATGCCCGGTTAGCCCATTTTTTAGAAAATACCCCCCTGCTTCCCAAAACGGGGCGATACGGCCTGTTTTGGGAAGTTCCGCGAGAAGCTGAAATTGATAAACGGGGGAGGGGTTAAAAACCCCTTGATGCGCGGATGCTAGCTCAGTACGCTGACATCATCCCAGCTGATGTGATCCGGTTGCACGCCGACTAGCGTGATTGAGACATCGGAACCGAAGTTCACAATGAAATTGGCGCCTTCCTGATGAATACCGGTAACAAAGCTGGCCAAGTGTTCCCTCGACGTTAAGCCAAGGCCGGTATCGAATACCAGCGTATCATGCTCCAATGAACTGAAATCATCGATGCGCAAATGCGATGCATCGCGGATTACAAAATCATCGGAACCGCGTCCGCCGGAGCAGTCTTCACCGGCGCGCACTGCAATCGCATCATCGCTATCGGTAGGTGAGAATCTCAGTATCCCGGAAAACTTAGGAACCGTGCCGCTGGCACCCGGCGAAACTGTCCATTGCTCCGAAACACGCAAGTAAGTGCCATCGCCATCGGCGTCGGCGTAGCGGGTTATTTCCGTACCGAAAGGTTTGACCTCGGTACGAACGACCTCGGTTCCTTCCACTACATAGGTTTCACTGCCGTCATCGTCGATCGATTTTGATTCCCATACACCATCATCCAGCTCAAACGCAGCCGTTACCTTGCCAGCCGAAATTGTAAATTTGAAGGCTTTGTGCTCGTGTCCCGATGAATCATCATCACGTCCGTCATGCCCTGAACTCATTTTTCCTCCTCATTGATAAAGGTAACAAACACTGTACAACATTTAAATTAACAACATGTTTCTGAAAATATCTTCTTATCCGACATTCCGTTACTTAATTGGATCTTGTTGTGCCGCAGTCAATTGATTGCGCCATGCTGCCGGCAAATTCTGAACCCAGCCGTTATAAACCAGCGGAATCGGCAGAATACCTTGTCCTCCCATGCCAGGATTAGCCGTAATCGTGTCATCCTTCGCGGTAGAGCTTGCGGCGAAGAGTCCGACTTTACCGGCGATTTTGGCATCGGATGGATCGCCATCGCCGTTGGGATCTGGATCGACGATCAGCATTCTGTTCGAGAATTTACTCGTGACATAGGCATAGTAGCCGCCACCTTTCTTGGCGCCGTATTGCACGCCATGACAGCCCGGATCGCACGGCAGCATGGCCACCACTTCATCGGTTGTCGCCAGATTGGGGCGTGTATCAACGATGGTGATGGTACCGGTCAATGTGTTCGCCGTAACCATATTTTTCCCATCCGGCGATACCGGGGTTTGAATCGGTAATGCGCCGACAGGCCCGGAAATCGCTCCGGATACGGGATTGTAATGTTCGATCAGGTTGATGTGCTTGATAACGGTATGCGTTACCATATCGACCGCCGTGATGGTGCTATCCAGCAAATTGGCGACGTAATATTTGCTGGCATCCGGCATCATGCCAGTGGCCAACGGATGGCTGAATTGGCCGCTGACCGGCAGAATCGCGTCAATGGAGTTTGTTTTGAAATTATATTGCGTGGTATCACCGCTCAGCACATTCGGCGTCACCATGGTTTTACCGTCATGACTCATCCAGTGCGCATGCGCGTTGCCGCGGCCGATATCCACCCGGCGCAACACCTGAGTGGCCAATGGACTCAATTCCATCACGGAATCCGTGCGGGTATCACCATTGTTGGTAATATGCAGTCTATCCGTATCGGTCAGCGTCATCACATGCGCGGGCGCTTCACCTACCGATACGTTGCGGATCAGCGCGCCGGTTTTGCGGTCATAAACCGTCAGTTTCTTGTCAAACCATTGCGTCACGTAAATCACATTCTGATCCCTGTCCGTCCACATGTTATGCGGATTGTTCATTTTGATCGAGGGTAGCGCTACTTTGCGCGTGACTTGCCAGGAGTTACCGTCAATCGCCGATACCGTACCTGGTTTTTCTTTTCCCGCGGTCATCTCAAATTGCGTCGCCGCCCAGATTTCTCCAACCGCCGGGATCGCAGGATTTTGCAAAGCGGATAGATTGATGTCATTGCCGTAGCGTGCATTCAATACGGCGGGCAAATTGACAACGCCGATGTCGACACGCACGTCAACGTTCGGATAGGTGATATGCCACGGGGTATTTTTCGCATAATCCTGCCAGTTGGCGGGATTGGTCGCGATGAAGAAAGTACGCAACAAACGTGTGGCCAGATCGCTGCTGCTTGGAACCGTAATACCGTTGATCAAGCTGAGTGAAGAACCCAGATCCAGCCCGGTAGTTGCCGGATCGTCCACAATCACCGCACCGAACATGTACGGGTGAATACTGCAAGTAAAGACATACAGTCCCGGCGTTGTCAGTGTCAGACTGTCACCGCCTTTCTTCGGCTCGGTATTGAACGGCATACCGGCTGCGCCGGTTGGATAGATCAAACTGCTTCTGGTATGCACGGTGTTCGAATTACCGGAAAAATTGACCCGCACACCCGGTGCGGCGATAGCAATCGAGCGGCTCCCCGCGACTGACGATCCGGTATCAAACCAGCGGCCCGGGATATCGGTCAGTGCAAAATTAACTTGATTATCGCCAGCCCAAACATTGCTTACTGACAAAGCCAAAGCTGTTGAGCTGCAAACGATGACGCCCGTTATCTTTCTGGCGACTGATTTTGATTTCTGAAACATATAGAACCTCTCTTTTGATTTAATCCGTCATTTTTGAAAGCCATCATTCTTTTTTGTGTGATATTTTCCCGCACACAATGAACTATACGTGGGAAAAAATTCCATGTCAATGATTTGTGTGATATTTTCCCACAACATGCTAAAATGATTTGCAATCATTAGTTAATGGCGTTTAATTTCCTCGCGGACAATTGTTATGCACGGTGTTCATTCAACCCATTCAAACCTTTCACCGGCACTGATCACAGCAGTGCGCCGGGTATTACGTCCATTCATCAAACTGATGCTGGCCAAAGGAATTACCTATCCCTTCCTGACGGAAATGCTGAAAGATTTATATGTTGAAGTGGCGGCAAACGACTTCAAAATCGGTGAAAAGCCTTCGACGGATAGTCATCTCAGTTTGCTGACCGGTATTCACCGCAAAGACATCAAGCGATTGCGCCATGGCAGTTATGCCGACACCGAAACCACGCCGCAAGCGGTTTCACTCGGCGCCCGGCTAGTCAGTCTCTGGAGCAGTGATCCCCGTTATCTGGACGAAAACAATCAACCCAAACGGCTGCCAAGATTCGCCCGGGAAGGTGGCGATATTTCTTTTGAAGGATTAGTTGCCAGTGTGAGCTGCGATATCCGCTCACGGGTTGTGCTGGATGAGTGGTTAAGGCTCGGCGTGGCTCACTTCGACGAAGAAAACCGCGTTTGTCTCAATACAGCGGCGTTCATTCCCGCGCATGGCTTTGACGAGAAAGTTTTTTATTTTGGCCATAACTTGCACGATCACGCGGCGGCGGCAACCAGCAACTTGCTCGGTCACAATCAGCCTTTCCTGGAGCGCAGTGTTTACTATGATGGATTGAGCGCCGATTCCGTCAAAATACTCGCTGAGAAATCCGCGCAACTGGGCATGGAATCCTTGCTTGCGGTCAACAAGACCGCTCTGGAACTGGAAAAAACCGATGCGCAAAAATGCGAGCCGGATTACCGCATGACATTTGGCATTTATTATTACAGCGAGCCGGTCGAGCCGGAAAAAACCCCCGGGCAAACAAGCGATTCGCATTCCTAGAACAAAAACTTGAATCCATCCGAATGAAAAAAATTTCATTCGCAGCGATATGCCAAGCATTTCACACTCAGCGCAACTTTCGGCTGCCGGATCCTCGGCAATCCATCCAATGTGACGTTTCGCAACGTATTTTATGGCGCGGCCGGGATCGGTTAGCGCTTATCCGGAACCGTCACTTCGGGAACGAGTTACAACATGGGGCAATCGCCGGTGCGGCTGCAAGACAACAGAGGCCTCACACTCTATCTTTCACAACGAGTCAGTAACAATTTCAGACTCAATATTTATGGCCTGAAAGGTTTCTCGGAATGCAGCCCGGTGTTGCGTTCCGTGCGCCTCGCACTTCATCTCGTTCGTTGAATTAATCTGCGCTTCCTTAAAGTCACCCGGTCAAATGTGCAGCAACCCGTCCGCTTTGCGTTTTGCCAGCAAGCAAATCAGATCGCAGGCGATATGCGCCGCGGCGAGCGCCGTGATCTGGCTGTGATCATAGGGCGGCGACACTTCCACGATATCCATACCGATCAGATTAATGCCGGTAAAACCGCGAATGATCGCCAGCGCCTGCGCGGTGGTCAGTCCGCCGCACACCGGCGTGCCGGTGCCGGGCGCATACGCCGGATCGAGGCAATCGATATCAAAGGTGAAATAAACCGGGCGATCGCCGACGATACGTTCAACTTCGGCGATCACCGCATCGCTGCCATGCCGGTGCACCCAGGTCGCATCCAAGACATGTATGCCCATGAAATCGTCATTCCAGGTGCGGATACCGATTTGTACCGAGTGTTTGGGATCGATCAATCCATCCTGCACGGCTTTATAAAACATCGAACCGTGATTCAGCGAACTCGGCGTATCGTCTGACCAGGTATCGCTATGCGCATCGAAATGAATCAGCGCCAGCGGCGCGCCAAACTTTTCCGCATGCGCTCTCAGCAACGGATAACTGATATAGTGATCGCCGCCGAACGTTAGCATGCGCGCACCCGATGCCAGAATATGCCGGGCATGAGCGGTAATCGCCTCATGGATCGTCATCGGATTATGCACATCGAGATAGCAATCACCAAAATCGATCACGGCAAGGTTCTCGAACGGATCGAACCCCCACGGATAAGGTTTCATCGACGCCACTTCCGCCGACGCCAAGCGGATGCCCTGCGGTCCGAAGCGCGTGCCGGAGCGGTAAGTCACCGCCAGATCAAACGGAATACCGCTGATCACCAGATCGGCCCCGGTAATATCCTTGCTGTAATTGCGCCGCATGAAGGAGAGCACGCCCGAAAAAGTCGGCTCGCGCAGCATGCCGTAAGGACTCTCGTGTACGATCGCACCATTGATTTTAATGTGGCTGTTATCCGTCATCGTTTAATCCCTCTTCCTTTGTCGTTGAATGCGCTGGCGCAATCTTGCCGCTTCAGCACCGGCTTGCGATGATAATATGATTGATCAATGCAAATTCAAGATCTTGTAGTGCGAACAAAAGCTCATGCCATCGATCATAGCTATTGGCAGCCGGATACCGTTATAATTCAGTGCGTTTTGGAAACTTGTGTATGAAAGATACCCTGCAACAGTCAACCTATCGCAAGCATCTGGGCGTCATGCTACTGACCGCCGGTTTGATCAGCGGCTGCGCTTCGATGTTCTCCGGCACCTCGCAGCGTTCACCCGATGCAGGCAGTCAACGCAACCCCAATCTCACCGCGCCTTACAACAAACCTTACACGATAAACGGCGTCACCTACTACCCGATGCGCTCGGCTGCCGGCTACCGGGAAGTCGGCCATGCCTCCTGGTATGGCTCGGAATCGGGCAATCGCACCGCGATGGGAACACGCTTCGTCCCGCATGGCTTAACCGCCGCGCATAAAACATTGCCGTTGCCGTCGCGCGTGCGGGTGACCAATTTGCAAAACGGCCGTCATGTCGATGTTCTGGTCAACGATCGCGGGCCGTTCAAGAAAGGCAGAATCATCGATCTATCGCACGGCGCGGCGAAAAAAATCGGCTTGCACGGCGTCGCCAAAGTCCGGGTCGAGCATCTCGACGATAAAATGAGTCAGAAATAGAGCGTTTAGCAATTTACCGCGCAAGAATTTTAAGTTTCTGAGGGAACTAATGATCAGCAAAGCTCGACTAGCGTGACATGGCGTATTTTAGAAAGTTATCAGGAAGCACTATTATCCCAAACCCAGGATTTGTTCAGCGATTCCCTGCATCACCCCAATTCAGATTCTTTCACTTCGTAAATCTCCAGCCAATCTGCCGTTTCTTTGATGGTAACGGTAGCAATGTCACTCAAGATCATGGCCATTTGGCTGGATGTCAGGATTGCCCGTCCGGGCATTAGTTGCTTACGCCGGGATATCAGCGCGGTGCGCATGGAGAGTGAGCGCTGTGCCGAGATATCAAACTCGGCATGGTTACGAATCGCATAGGCTGTGGCGGCAAGTGTGGGCAGAATGGCTGCCAGCCATGCAAAAGAGTCGGCAATCAAACCGTGTGCCATTTCAGGATCTATGGCTAGCCCCCTGCCCACGATAATTAATTTCAGTATCACAATGAGTACGGTGGCGACAAATAACCCGAAGCTCAATCGTCCGAGGCTATGTCCCACAATTCGCATGGCTGCCGCATTATAGGTGTGATAACTGATTTGCCCATTGAGCCAGGTGGTTCTAATGAAATGACTGACAGCATGTTTACAGTCTGTATCCAGGCGGCAGGCATTAAAACCCGCCCAGCGATTGATGGTTTCGGTATAGATATACAGCCAGCTTCGCCCGACAGCGCTGTGTCCGATCACTTCCCGGTGGAGGTATTCTCCGGTATCGCGGAGATTACCGATTGCGTAGGGGCTGCCCAGCAATGACAGATACCGCATGGGCCGCAGAAACTCGGCCAGACAGCGGTATTCCAGCCAGCGATCATGATATTTCTGCCGATGGTCGTGCCAATAAAGTACAAAAATCGTCATCAGAAACGCCAGCTCAAACACCACGCATAGCAACACTACCCATTTTATTGCTTGAAAAAGCAGTGCGGTGGCGGCTGTAATCAGAGCCGCTGCACCCAGCAGGTAGATCAACACGAAAATACTGCGATGACTACTGGCATAATAATTCGCCAAACGGTCTGCGCGCAGATAAGCTGCAAAATATCTGTTCAGGCTTGGTTTGGAACGCTGCTGTTCAACACTTTCCGATTTCTCGGTTGCTGCCGAATCGCCGGCTGCCTTTTTCAGGCGCTTTAGCTCCTCTTGTATTTTTTCCGGTGAAGCAATTTTCTTTTTTAAAAAATCAAATGCTTCGGCTGCTTTATTTTTATATTTTTGTCCCAGTATGATGGGCCCTGCATCGTCAAAATCCGGCCGGTCTCGCGTGAGTTGCAGATTTGCTTCTGCTTGGTATTGTTTAAAACGCGCCAGTATTTTTTGTTTGCGCACAGGGTCTATTTTGTTATCAGACCCTGCTTGATCCAGCAGATCTGAAAATAACAAAACTCGCTGCAACTCCTTCTGTAACAGATCAGTGGTGCAGGGAATATCGCAGGGTTCATGACCAAATCGTGTTGAACAATGAAGCTGCGGTGGCGTATCCGCTAGAGTGGAGATATGAATCACTGGAACGCCATTGCACTTGGCGGCTTTCACCGCTGCCGCAGTTCCCGTATTCTTGGAATCATCGCCATCGTATACCGCAATCAGAATATCACTATGCGCCGCCAGCAATTGGCTGCAATGGTTATAGGCTTCATCCCGGTTATCAGGATTGCCATCCAGTTCGATCACTTGCGCATCCGCCTGGCCATACCCGGTACGTTCCAAAATAGCGTTAAATTCGGCCATTGTGCCTTGCTGATTATCGATAGCACTATTTTCTGGCAAGAAATCCCGCTCAAATTCTTCTTTCAGGAAGGGAAGAATGCAGGCCAGTTCGTGTTCAAACGCAATCAGATCCGGATCAATGCACAACCGGTCAGCACCTTCCGCCAGTGAAGAAATGATGCGGATGACGGGTTTGGTATCTTTATCATAAAGTACGGCTGCTGTTTCAGCAGCGGCAGTCTGCTGCATGATGCGATGAATATCCGCATAGATTGCACTGACCTCCTCACGCAAGCGTGGCAGCTGGTCGTGCGGTAATGCTCGATGCCCTGCTACACCAATGCGTAACGTCATCGGTGCGAGCGGGTTTGTAACCATTTTTTCATAAACGCTTAAGTCTGATTGATGATTCATGATGACCCGCTTGACTGATGTTGTAATGCAATCCACTGCAGCAGTGAAGGAATATTGTGTACCGCGTCGCGATCTTTCTGCCTTTCGCTTTCCGGCAATTGTTCCCATGAAACCAAGCTGGGAGACAAGCGCGCAGCGATGTTTTTTGCGCCCTCGGTATAATGCCAGCCATCCAGCCGCTTTTCCGCCACCCAGCGTTCGTGTTCCATGCGCGCCAGGCGCTCCAGGGTTTTTTTGTCGCAAAGTGCGTATTCAATCTGTTCCGGCGTGTAATGCAGCGATCCGGTGATGACGCGGCATTTGATTTGCAGATGATCGGCCTGATTGCGGTTGGCGTCTTTCAAAGTTTCGGGCAAGTCCTCCCAGCGCACCAGCGAGGTATTGTTTGCCACCGTATCGCCCGCTGCAATTTGCGATTCGACATAATGATTGTGAATGGCGATTGCCAATTGATCCTGTGTTGCGTCGAAAATAGCCGCTACAGCGAAAATTTCCCGGGTGGGATACACAAATTTAAACCGGGTATGGGATTGAAAGGCGGGTTCAATACTCCGGGTCAGCAAATCATCGGCAAACTGGCACACGATAACCGGGCAGTGCAACGTCAAGCGCGCCAGCGCTTTTGCGCCGATCAACGTGGACTCGGTATCGGCGGCGCACAGGTAAATCAAATGCGGTTTAAAGCTGTTGATCAGTTGCTGCGCGTTTTGCGCGCTCAAGAAACTTAACGCGATGTCTTTCGCTTTGATATTGATGATGTCCGGTAAAACCGGCCAGCGTTTATTGATAACCTCAAGTTGAGCCGCCGCTTGCGGGCCTGCCAATGTGATGTGAATAGGGTGAGCAGTACCATAATGCCCCAGCTTGGCCAGCCGTACGATCAAATCCTCCACAAACGCATGGCTGCCGAGCAGCAGGACTCTGATTTCCTCCAAACCGGGAATATCATGGATGAGTTCGGTATCCGGGCCGTGATGCAACAACAACCAGCGCGCCGCCAGTTGCTGCCGGTTGATGATGCGAGCGGAGAAATGGACAGAATCCTGCGAGAAAACCGCATCGTCATACAACACCGCCGCCAATTCATGGCTTTGCACATGCGCGACGCATTTTAATAGCGGCGACTCTGGATCTGCTTGCTTCAGTTGATAAGCTTGAACAATCATTTCGGTATTGGCGGCATCGTTTTCAGTCACCGCCAGCAAGTATCTCGCCTGCGTCACATTGACTCTCACCAGATTATTGACATCGCGGGCATTGCCGGGCAACACATAAACCCCCGCATTATCCGCCCAACCCAGGTGGCTATGCATCGTATCGGATTCAATCACTACCGTGGGAATACCCTTGCCCGCCAACGCCTGCACGACAGGCCAGCCATACTCACCCAAGCCGCAGACCACGGCATGATCTTGTAAGCGCCGGATACGCAGCAATACCAATTGACCGTGCAGCATCAACAGAATGGTTTTAACCGCAGCGTAGCTGAGTAAAGCTGGCGCTAACCAACGCGCCACATTCAGTTGCCAGGGAATGTTTCCGGTCGGTGCGGAAAATCCGAGGGTAAATAATCCCAAGGTTTTGTACAACTGATCGGATAGCGAAGCATCCGGATGGAGATTTGCGTAACCCGCAACCCCTAAAATGATGACCAATACTGCACAGATACCAATAATTCCCCATTCTTTTCTGGAAAAGAACGTGATATTACTATTACGATTTTGTAGAGTAAAATGAGTGAGCATCAATTAGTTGTTGATAGCGCGATGAAGGGTATTTGTTCAGATCCGATCGGTTAACCTCTCACACTATTCACTTAACGGTGTTACCTTGCTTCCATCCAGATCGAAATATTGAGTTTCTGCAATATTCCCGTAATTGTCGTAGAGATTGACTTCTTTTGCATAGCCTTTTCGATGTAATTTGGGCGCACCATCGATACCGTAGTAAGCTTCTTCTGTTTTATTCCCACGCTCATCATAAGCTCGAATAACTTTTGCAAACCCTTCTTCACTTAAGATCGGCTCGCCATTTAGACCAAAA
>CP091134.1:2041766-2065461 GCA_021582535.1 Nitrosomonas sp. | reverse complement strand
CTTGAATGTCGGCATATTCAAAGGAAGCTCTGAAAAACTACTGCGCTCGATCATGCTGTGTTGAAATCAGACTCAAAATGCTCATTTACATCTTGTAAACTGCGCTTTTTCATCTGATTTCGCCTTGCCTGACCGCCGCTCGCTACATTTTTAAGAACTTCCTTATTTATTTTGACCCGCACGATTCTACGTGATCGCCGCGGGAACGTCCAAGCGGTGCTTGTGGTATGATTTTTCATTATTCCCGGAGTATTGAGATGCGCGCTGTTTTTCTGGATTTTGGTTCGGTCACCCGCGGCGATATGGATTGCGCGGTGCTGGAGCGGGCGGTATCGCCGTGGCAGTATCATCACGATTCCACCGAAGCGGAAGTGCCGGAAAGAATCCGCGCGGCTGAGGTGATCGTCAGCAACAAGGTGTTTATCAGCCGCGCGGCGATTGACGCGGCGGAAAATCTGCAACTCATTTGCGTGGCGGCAACCGGGTACAACAATGTCGACCTCGCGGCCGCCGCCGGGCGCAACATTCCGGTGTGCAACGTGCGCGGTTATGCTACGCCGTCGGTGGTGCAGCATGTGTTCATGCTGATGCTGAACATGGCGCGACATTTTTCTGATTACCAAGCGCTGGTCAAGCGCGGCGGCTGGCAGCAAAGCCAATTTTTCTGTCCGCTCGATTACCCGGTCATGGAATTGTCCGGCAAAACGTTCGGCATCATCGGCCACGGCGAGCTCGGGCAGGCGGTAGCGCACGTCGCGCAGGCATTCGGCATGCAGGTGCTGATCGCGGAGCACAAAGGCAAGCCGCCGCGCGCGGGTAGAATCGCGTTTGACGAGGTGCTGCGGCAGGCGGATTTCATCACCCTGCATTGTCCGTTGTCGCCGGATACGCAGCAGCTGATCAGCCGCCGGGAATTCGAGCTGATGAAACCAACGGCGTATCTGATCAATACCGCGCGCGGCGGATTGGTCAACGAAGCCGATTTGTTATCGAACTTATCAAGCGGACAGATCGCCGGAGCAGCTATCGACGTGATTCAGGGTGAACCGCCCGGTCCGGATAACCGGATTCTGCGCGAGCTGCCGCCGAATTTGATCGTCACACCGCACATCGCCTGGGCCAGCCGCGAATCGCGGCAGCGCTTGCTGGATCAACTGGCGGGCAATATCGATAATTTTTTTCAGAACCAACCGTTCAACCAGATTACCGATGCACTGTACCTTACCCATAATTAGTACAAAAATCAGTACACAATAATAAAAAAAAAGAGAAAATAGAGGAGGGAATTTTTACAGTTAATAAAAGGATTTTTCTGTGGGAAAACTCGCGAATAGTGTCAGGTGTTACTTGTTGCCGCAAGCACTTTGAGGTTAAGGGGTAATATGTTTAGAAAGCACCAATTCCGTCTTTTTTAATTTCAAGAGGATATCGTCATGAAAAAATCTATTAATGCAGTGGTTGCATCAGCTGGCATCATAGTAGGCGTGAGCGGATTTACAGGGAATGCTCATGCTTTGAGTTGGGTTATAAGTCCCGATGCTAATGCTTTAGCATTTGGTGTTACTGCAGTTGCTGGTGTTGCCGAAATCGGCTCACCAGACTCTGGGCTCCAACCGTCGGGTATTTTTGGCGCAGGTTTTACGGTCAATAGTAATAATTTTGCAATGGAGTTTGATTCCGATCTTTATAGTTGGGATTCATACAGTGCACCAACTGGTCCTGGAACTGGGTATTGGGATGCTTTCATTGTTACTGTTAGCACGTCTGGTTATTATTGGGATCTTTCACCTTCAGATCCAGTAGTTTCCAGTCCGAGTACCTTTGTTTGGGGTGGAACAAGCTATGCTGATGGTGTCTTAGAAAACTATACTACTGCACCTCTTTCAACCGATACGATTAGCCTGAATGCTGGAAATGCTACTTATTATGTCAGTATCGTATTGGATACTAAGTCATTACCAGATTCCGACATTAATCATCCATCTTGGGGAAGTTTTCACGTTAGCTTAGTGCCGGAACCTGAAACCTATGCCATGCTGCTGGCAGGTCTGGGTGTACTCGGTTTTGCCGGTTACCGCCGCAAGCAAGTAACGGCTGCCTGATCATAAGATAATTATTGACCGGCCTAAAGGAACCGGCGTTGCGATAACGCGCAGCGCCGGTTTTTTTATCATCCATCGGACTGCCGGCACTCAGCCGTCATGTTCATCATCATGCAGTACTCATGCTGCGGTTTGGTTTTACTCAATCTTGTTTTGGTAACATAGCGCGGTTATTTCAATGCATCCGGTTAAAACCGGTGTGCGTGACTTTCAAGCTATAGGGAGTGATGCCCATGCAACAATGGATTTTTCTTGCCGTCGCCATCGTCAGCGAAGTGATCGCGACATCATTCCTGAAAGCGGCCGACGGGTTTACCCGGTTATGGCCATCGCTGGTGGTTGTCGTGGGTTATCTGCTGGCTTTTTACTTGCTGTCGCTGACGCTTAAGACTATTCCGGTCGGTGTGGCGTACGCGATCTGGTCAGGCGTCGGCATCGTATTGATCGCGCTGAGCGGCTGGCTTTTTCTTGGGCAATCGCTGGATACGCCCGCGTTGATCGGTTTGGCTCTGATCATCGCGGGCGTGGCCGTGATCAATGTGTTTTCCCGCACCGTTGTGCATTGATGCCGCCATCAGGATTTGCGCAAGTCGGTTAGAAACCGGTCGAGAATTTCCTTCTTGGCATGCGGCATTACCACGACATGCGCACAGGGTGTCCGTTCCCCGTCAATATCGAGTTGCATGGTCGCCAATGAGTAATGATCGACGATGGTTTTACTCGGGGTGATGAAATAAACCGTATTCGAGCGGTCATTGGCGCGCACCGGCCGCAGGTAACTGTAGTGATTGTTCATTTCTTTCAGTAAATAAGTGGTGTTATCGAGCATTGCTTTGGCATCGGCGGCTTGCCGGGCAAACGCCGATTCGGAACTGAAAAAGTAGAATTCAGCCGGTTTGACGGCATCGCGCGAACAGCTGATCGTGCCGGGTACTTGCTGGATGTATTCCGGGTCGTGAATTTGGCTGAACTGGGTGCGGAATGCTTCAAAGTTCGTGCGCGGGGTGATGAACAATCCGGCGGGCGAGGGGAAGCCAAAAAATTTGTGACAGGAAACGGCGATGGAATCGTAGCGTTTCAGTCCTGCCTTGGAAACCGGATGGCTGACATTGTGCCGCAAGTCGGCGGCAAACGCGGTGTGCGGCAAATAGCCGCCGAATAGCGCGGCGTCCAAGTGAAGATAGGCGGTGCGTTGTTTCAGTTTGGCTTGGATCGCATCGATCGGATCAATCGCGCCTTTGAACGTGGTGCCAATGGTGGCAACCACCAAGGCGGGATGATCGGGATTGGCATTCAACTGCCGTTCCAGATCATTGGCGTCCATGCTGCCATCGGGCCGAGTGCCTACCACCACCCAGTCGAGCTGCAACAGGTCGCGCAGAATCTGAATCGAATAATGCGCTTCGCGCGTGAAATAAATTTTCGGCATGACGCCGCTGCGGCTTTTAAGAATCGTACGGCCCATATACAGTCCGTGCATATTGCTGTCGGTGCCGCTGTTGGTGAGGAATCCCCAGATATTGTCGGGTGCGAAGCCATACACTGCGCCGAAGCGATCGATCAATTCTTTCTCAAACGGATGGCAATTAAACGGGATATGGCTATGATCGTAAGGATTGCCGACATTGTTGAAAGCGAATTGATTGAAACCCACAGCCGCGAGTTCATTGCGCCAGGCGAAAAACTCATCCGGCGGAGTGGTCATATTGATGGGATAGCCGAGCAACCGGCCGCGTTGTTGCGACAGATGCCGCATGGCTTTCAATGTGGTTGCGGCGTTTTGTTGCGGAGCCCGCGTCAGTGTTTGCGTTGCGAGAGCCTGAGGCGAGCATGCAGCCATACAGGCTGTTGCGCCGGATATGCTCAAAAATTGGCGCCGGTTCATTAGCATGATGACCTCCTGATGAGTACGATCATTAGATACTGTGCTGAACGTAAGGTTTCTTCCTTGTTTTGCAAGATAGGAGGGCCGGTGCGGTGAATGATCTTGAATAGAGCAGGGAAGACCGCTATCGTAGCGATTCCCTTCTGCTGATAATAATGGTGACTATGAATAAAGCCTTTACCAAGGAAAACGAAGACGACGACGAACCGGACGATACGCCGAAATTACCGCAGGGCTTGAAAAACTACATCACCCCGGCGGGCCATCAGCGGCTGAAGGATGAGTTTGATCAGTTGTGGAAAGTGGAACGCCCGGAATTGGTTAAAACCATTACCTGGGCGGCTTCCAATGGCGACCGCTCGGAAAATGGCGATTATATCTACGGCAAGCGGCGTCTGCGCGAAATCGACCGGCGTCTGCGATTTTTATCCAAACGCCTGGATAACGCCGAAGTGGTCGACCCCGCGCAACGCGGCGAATGCGATCAAGTATTTTTCGGCGCTACCGTGACCATTTGCAATAGCCAGGGCGAGGAACACACCTACAGCATCGTCGGCATGGACGAAGCCGATCCCGGCCGCGGCCGTATCAGCTGGATTTCCCCGCTCGCCAAAGCGCTGCTCAAGGCGCATGAAGGCGATGTGGTGAAACTGCATACGCCGGGTGGATTGGAAGAACTGGAAGTGGTGGAGATCCGTTACGAGGCGTTGTGAGATTCAATTTTTTATCGGCAATTTATCCGGACAAGTAGTTCGTGTTTAATCGTAATAATTCCGTGAGTTTTCGCACAGAACAATAGTAATCATAGCCTTATACTGAATCCATGGTGAAGAAGATGGAGGACGCATGGATAGGTATATTGCTTTTATACTGGTTATTTTGTTATCTCCGGCTGATGCTCAGGCATCGTATTTCAATACCGACCGGCCTCAAAAAATCATGGGATCATTTTTGAATGCGGCCGGACACATCGATGAAATAGCAGAATTCAGTAATGCGTTTGGATTTGCACCGAAGAGTGTCGATGAAATTACACGCTATCTTGATGCTAATGTGTACAAGATGCTTCCGGTGATTTCGATTGGCAACCTGCTGTTTGATCCGGAAACCGGCATGTACCGGAACGATCCGTATGGGATTATTGATGCAATTGCGATGTCCGCCGTGCGCCATAGAGAAATTTTATTTTTACTCGATGAACCGTTGTGGACGATACGAAAGGCGTGTAACGAAGGAAAACCCAAGGCATGCCGTGATATCGAAAATCGCTATGCGGACACTTTGTCTGTATTGAGATCGGCGGGGCGATTGCTCAGACAGCAATTTCCGGGATCAGGCGTGATGCATATTGAGGCTTGGGCCGAGTTAGTCCTGCAAAAACAGGCTTATCCCGATGAACTCGCGATTATGCTGGATGACGCCGAGTATTTGGGTTTTGATTGTTATGGCGATTTTTATTCCTGTGGTTCGCCGGAACTGGGTTATAACTCGCACATTGATTATGGAACAGGGGTGTGGAATACCATGCAGGCGCTCGAATCAGCGAATCCGATAGGCCGTAAGTTATTTTTAGTACCCGGAGGATTCTTGGCTGACAAACTCTTTGAGGATGTCGAAACGCTCGCGGATCAACTGTACCTGAATGCCTATCTATTGAATCAATCGAAGGAAATTGGCGGGCTGGGCGTGTTCTTATGGGGCGATATGATCGAAGACGGACGGTTTTTTACCGGTGCGCGGAATATTCAATCGATCGTTGATCTTATAGCCTTGATCGCGCAATTTTTTGGTGTGGGAAATAAAGCATCGCCTTAAGCGCTGGCGGAACATCTTTCGCGATTCAAAGAACCGGGTATGTTGGAGCGCAATCCCGCAAAATTCACAGAATCTCACCATCCACATAAAACCACCGGCCATTTTCCCGCATGAAGCTGCTGATTTCGTGCAAGCGGTGCGCCCGGCCGTTGATTTTGTAACGTGCAACGAATTCCACGATGGCTCGATCCGCAGCAGTTTGTTCATGCCGTTTAACGGTTAGCCCCAGCCATTGCTGTGCCGGTTGTCCGGTCAAATCCAGCGATGCCGGGCGTGTACGGGGATGCCAGGTGGCCAGCAGATAGTCTTCGCGCGTCAATGTATATGCGCTGTAGCGTGAGCGCATCAGGTTTTCCGCCGTGGCGGCGGTTTCGTTTTGATCCAGATAACGGCCGCAACAGCTGCTATATGGTTTGCCGCTGCTACACGGGCAGGATGATTCTTGTGTGCTTTTCACGCTGATGTTAAAGATGCTGAGTATGCGGAAATTAATTCCAGCTTTTGGCTGCGCGATAGGGATTTTATCGACAGTTCTCTTTTTGTCGCTTCTGCGCGGTTTTTATAGAATTCTTGGTGTACCAGCTGGAATGGTCCACGGCCCTGGGTATAGCGCGCGCCTTTACTTGCGTCGTGCGCTTTGACCCGGCGTATCAGATCCGTTGTGATTCCGGTATACAGGCTTCCATCGGCGCACCTTAGGATATAGACTGTCCAATGCATATTATTTTGCTTTGTTGATCGTGCAATCTCGAACAATAAAAGTAAAAGGCCTGCGGCCAAAGCAGATGCCGCGCTGACTGATACCGGTTTTATGGTGTAATTTATCACAATCCTCATTTTGCTATCGTGTAAACAATGAATACCCCGCAACGCCGCATCGCGCATCTGGACATGGATGCTTTTTACGCCTCGGTCGAGTTGCTGCGTTATCCCGAATTGCGCGGTTTGCCGGTTGTGATCGGCGGGCGGGATGAGCATCAGCCGGTGCTGCAAGCCGATGGCAAGCGGCATTTTTACCGTTTGCGCGATTATGCCGGGCGCGGTGTCATTACGACCGCTACGTATGAAGCGCGTGCGCTGGGTGTTCATTCCGCCATGGGAGTAATGAAAGCGGCGCAGCTGGCGCCGGATGCGATTCTGCTGCCGGTTGATTTTCCTGTTTACCGCCATTATTCGCGCTTGTTTAAAGCTGCGGTTGCCGGAATTGCCGCGCAGATTGAAGATTCGGGCATTGATGAGATCTATATCGATTTGACCGGTCTGCCGGAAGATACGCTGCCGCTGGCGCGGCGGATTAAGCAGGCGGTGAAAGATGCGACCGGGCTATCGTGTTCGATTGGTATCACGCCGAATAAACTGTTGGCAAAAATCTGCTCCGATCTGGACAAGCCCGATGGTTTGACCATTCTGGCGTTTGATGACATCGCGGAGCGGATTTGGCCGTTGCCGGTGCGGAAAATCAACGGTATCGGCCCCAAAGCGGCCAATAGGCTCGCGTCATTGGGAATCACGACGATTGCCGAATTGGCGCGCGCCGAATTGAGTTTGCTTCAGATGCACTTCGGGCGTAGTTACTCGGCCTGGTTGTATGAGGTGTCGCGCGGTATCGATCAGCGTCCGGTGATCACGAATGCGGAACCCAAGTCCATCAGCCGGGAAACCACGTTTGAGCGCGACCTGCATCCGCGCCAGGATCGCCCCGATTTGTCCGAGGCATTTACCGCATTGTGCGTGCAGGTTGCCGGTGATTTGAAACGCAAGGGCTATGCCGGGCGTACCATCAGTATCAAACTGCGTTTCGAGGATTTCCGCACCATCACGCGCGATTTTTCCCTGCCTGCCTATACCAACGATCCGGTCCGGATACGCCGGGCTGCCGGGGAATGTCTACGCCGGGTGCCGTTGCAGAAGAAGATCCGGTTACTGGGTGTGAAAGTCAGCGCGCTGTGCGCCGAGACTGCCGTGCCGGCGGCCGAGGCTTCCCGTCAGCGCGAATTGCCGCTGGTGTTGTGATTTCATCGTAATGCGGTTGACGTTAATATTCGATAAAGGACAGGTAACTGGTTTTTATTGCTATTTTGATTTTTACCCGCTCTTATACACTGGCTGGGATGAGATCCATGGATTGAGTGCCCGCTGTTGTTCACCGCCCATCACAAGAAATTTAATAAGGAATTGATCAATGATTGATCGTACGAATCTATACCGGATTGCGCCTTTTGCCGCCTATGTTTTTTTCATGATATTGGAAGACTTGTTGTTGAAGTTTGGCTGGCAAGCCGATGAATTGCGTCTGCTCTACGCGGTGAAAATCACAGTCGTAGCTAGTTTGTTGTGGGCGATGCGAAGCGCTTACAGCGAATTGCGCTGGCCCAGCGGTGCGGGCTTGCGGATTTGGGGGGCCGCGCTGGTCGCCGGTATCGTGGTCTTTATCGCGTGGATTAATCTGACGGCGGATTGGATGGTGATGGGTGAAGCGGTGGGGTTTGATCCGCGCGATAACGGCGAGATTGACTGGTTTCTTGTGACGGTGCGGATCGTCGGTGCGGCGCTGGTGGTTCCGGTGATGGAAGAGCTTTTCTGGCGGTCATTTCTGATGCGTTGGATTGAGCATCCCAATTTTCTGAGCGTCAATCCGGCGCAGGTCGGAATTAAGGCCTTCGGCATCGTTGCCGCCTTATTTGCGCTCGCGCACAGCTTGTGGCTGGCCGGGTTATTTGCCGGTATTGTCTATGGTCTGTTGTACACGCGCAGCAGAACACTGTGGTTGCCGATTCTCGCACATGCCGTTACCAATGCGGTATTGGGTATATGGATCGTGGTGACAGGTAATTGGGGTTTCTGGTAGATGGGAAACGACGGTGAGAAGGGATCCTCACCATCGTTTAAATCACATTTTCAGGATGTTCAACTATTTCCTGGTAAATCAAGTGACGTAGAGCAAATACTTGATCCGGTTTGATGCCGGTATACTCAACGCCCGTGCAGATTATTTTCTGATTTTTCTTGGCGCTTTGCTTGGCGGATCTGATGGTCGCCTTGATGGATAAAGGTATCTCCCTGTCATGTAAGGTAATAGCAAAAGATAACGTAACTTCCGAACCTAATGTTCCCAGCGGCAGACTCGACGTGATTCCGGCACCGCAGATACTGAGATCCGTGATGCTGATCGGAATTGATTTCTCAGCAACCGTCGCGGGGAAATTGCATTTGATCCGGCGTGACTTCCGGATACTTTGCCCCTGTATGTCTTTGGGGAAAGACAAGTGTAAGTATTTAAAAGGCACCCTGATAATCTTGTCGACAAAAACGGTAAATTTATACGCATACTGCCCGGTAATTAAGCGAACGTGAATTTGATCGCCTTCAATAAACGGTTCACCGATTAATTGATCGGATGCAGGCATGGAAACAATCAGAGTGCTGTCTGGCACATAGCCGATCATGGAAACCCCGCACGAATTGCTGTCGCTGGCATTTTTTGAATACGTGGCTAAAGTAAGATGCATTTTATGGCCTACTTTCAGATGCATATCTTCAAAGCCGGTTTTTTCCGGTGAATGAGCAACGGGTTCCACTTGTTCCGGATCTTGTTTTTCCATGCGAAAGACCGGTAATTCTTCCAGCTGTTTTAACTCATCTTCCGTCTTGAAAATGTAACCGCGCTTTTGTATGGGCTGACGGCCCTGATCGAATAAATCCCACGGCAGCGGTTGGCCAACCATCAAGTCTGTTGTTTGTATGGGTATCAAATCCATAATCGTTTGCGTAAAGTTAATCGTGAAAATTTGCTCAACGGACCAGTCAATCGGATCACGGGACGCGAACCTGCATTTAAACTGTCGGTATCAGATTTGCTTTTAACGGAGCGGTTGTTTCAAAACTTTAACAGCAGTGGGCGTATTACAGGGTTAGGATATAGAATGCATGTAAGGTTTTACCTACATACTGTAGGAAAAATTAAATATTAAGCGCGTATTTCCGTTAATACTTCAGTGGACGGATCCAGTATCAACAACGAGTCTGCACAACACAATTTTCCGTGTTATATTTTTTTCTGATCCGTCAAATATCCCGAAGGTTTGCGTTGACCCTTCAAGCAATTCGGTGTTAGAGTTCAATCCATGTGCTGGTTATGGTTTTTGGGGTTCTGTTATTTGTTTGTTTTTTTAGTCTTTTTTAAAGAGGGGGAAGAATGGCGTATAAAGCGATCGACAAAAAACAGATGACGCATGCTGTGGCAGGAGGGTTGTTACTGCTTGGTATGAGTTCATCTGGTGTTCATGCAAACAGCGTGATAAGTACCGACAGTTTAAATAATAATCCTTTTGCCAAAGCAATTAAAAATAGCGGCATTGAGTTTGGTGGCTGGGTGCAAGGCGGCGCAACGTTTAACCCAAGCCAGACGCACGGTTTCATGGGGCCGGTTACTTTCGCGGATCAAGCGAACAGGTTTCAGTTAAATCAATTAAATTTCTTCATACAACGCGGGGTAAAAACAGAAGGGAGAGGTTGGGATTTTGGTTTCCGGGCTGATTTCATGTTCGGTACCGATGCTATTTTCACCCAAGCTTACGGTAATCCCGCTTTTGATGTGAATAACGGCAGGCCGTTAGCGGATAGAGGTAATTGGGATCTGGAGATATGCTGTAATTCCAGCCGCACCTATGGCATTGCAATTCCGCAAGCCTTTGCCGAGGTATATGCGCCAATCGGTAATGGCTTGAATATTAAAGTAGGTCATTTCTATACGCCAATCGGGTATGAAACGGTTCCGGCGCCCAACAACTTCTTCTACACCCATGCCTATACGATGCAGTACGGCGAGCCTTTTACGCATACCGGTATATTGGGTAACTACAACGTCAATAAAAACATCGTAGCGATGTTTGGTACCATCGGCGGTAGCGGAACAGGCGGCTGGGATGGTAACTTTGACAAACAGATGGAAAATTGGGGCGGGATCGGTGGTGTCACGTGGAGCAGTAATGATCACAAAACTTCTCTCAATGTCAGCGGTACCGGCAGCACGACTTCAACCCGCAACAGCAGTTTTTGGGGAATGTACAGCATCGTCCTGAAACATCAATTTACAGATAGAACGCATCTGATTCTGCAACATGACCACGGTTTTGCGGATAACGTTATGTTATTCAATAACGTATATTCCGGTGTCGTCAAAGATGCGGAATGGTATGGTGTTAATTCGCACTTTTACTATGATGTGACGCCGGATGTATCGGTCGGTGTGCGGGCTGAATGGTTTCGCGATCGTGACGGCTTCCGTGTGTTTGCGCCGGGCAGGGTGACCGCGGCAACCGATTACACGGGAAGAAGTTTCGCGAGTAACATCGGCTTGCTGGGTACCAGTACTCCCGCCGATTATTATGCAGTGACTCTCGGCGCGAACTGGAAAGCTGCTAAAACATTAAAAATCGGCTGGCAAGGACTGAAACAATTGAACATCCGTCCGAATATCCGTTATGACCGTGTGGATGCATTGCACGAATCGCTGCAAGCTTCGGCTTACCGGCCTTTTGGCGGCAACAAGGATCAGATCGTATTTTCACTGGATGCGATTTTGCCTTTCTAAGTTTATAGTTTGATACATGTGACGAGAGTTATGAAATATGAAACAAAAAAATGCGCCCAAGGGCGCATTTTTTTATTCCGCAATGATTGATACGGTATTACCGCATCAGGTGTACTGATTGTCCCTACTTTTCCGGTACTCCGGCGATCCGGAGAATCTGTCGAAGGACTCCGCTGTGCTTTGAAACGGAGTTCTTGTGCGCAGCTTGCGCCGCTGCGGCCTGAGCGGAACCGCTCATGACGCTTCCCTAAGGAAACGCTGATACATCCGGCTGGCTGTATTGCCGCACTGTGTGCAATAGACTATCCATATCGGCTGGCACATCGGCTTCCCATGCCAGCAGTTGTTTTGTTTGCGGGTGAGTGAGCGCCAGTTTCTGAGCGTGCAATGCCTGCCGGGGGAAATCAGCTAATAGTTGTCCGATGGCTTGCTTGATATGCTTGGGATGGCCGCCGTAAACCGGATCGCCCGCCAGCGGGTGCCCGATAGAATGCATATGCACCCGTATCTGATGTGTGCGTCCCGTTTCAAGACTGCATTGCAGCAAAGTGCAACCGGAAAAATTCTCGAGCACTTGATAATGCGTAACTGCCGGTTTTCCTGTGCGGATTACCGCCATTTTCGTACGGTGAACGGGGTGGCGTCCGACCGGTGCATCGACACTGCCCGCTTGTGTAATTTCACCTAAAACCAGCGCCAGATAATCGCGTTTCACCGTGCGTTGCTGCAACTGGCGCACCAGGTTCGTTTGCGCTTCGAGCGTTTTGGCTACAACCAATAATCCGCTGGTATCTTTGTCCAAACGGTGAACGATGCCGGCCCGCGGCACGTTTTCCAATTGCGGCGCGTGGTACAGTAAGGCATTCAGCAAAGTGCCCTGCCAGTTGCCATTGCCCGGATGGGTAACCAGACCGGCGGGCTTGTTGACGACGATGAGCGCTTCATCTTCGTACACGATGGTCAGGCTGATCGCTTCCGCCGTGTACGCCGATTCCGCAGCGCTGTCCTGCGGTGTGATCCGGATATGTTCATTCCCCCATACTTTCTGCTTTACACTGGTTTTCACCCCGTCCAGCGTGACCCTGTCCTCGCCAATCCATGTTTGCAACCGGCTGCGCGACCAATCCGGCAACAGTTTCGCCAATGCTTGATCAAGACGTAAGCCGGCATAATCCGCGGGAATCGTTAATTCAATCACAGGCGCGGTAAGTTCATTGCGTGCTTGCGCTGGCGGCTTTACGCTATAATCCCCGGCTGCATCTTTGTTTTTTATGGAATTCGTCATGTTACGTAGTTTAGCTTTTATTCTGTTGTTAACGTTATCCGCGTGCAAAATATTGCAGGATCGCACGGAAGATCAGCAGGACTGGTCGGCCAATAGGTTTTATTCGGAAGCGAAAGAAAAACTTAATGAGGGCAATTATACTGCGGCTATCAAGCTGTATGAGTCATTGGAAGCACGTTATCCTTATGGCCGGATTGCGCAGCAGGCGCAGCTTGAGATTGCCTATGCGCATTACAAAAACGAAGAGCATGCTTCCGCGATCGCGGCAACGGACCGGTTCATCAAGTTGCACCCGAATCATCAGAATGTAGATTATGCTTATTATATTAAGGCATTAGCAAACTTTAACGATAACTGGGGCATGATGGGATTCTTGCTCAGAGGCCCGCTGAAGCAGGATATGAGCGAGCGCGATTCAAAAGCATCGTACGAGTCATTTGAGAATTTCAAGGAATTGGTGACGCGTTACCCGGAGAGCAAATATGCCGCCGATTCCAGACAGCGGATGGCGTATTTGCTGAATTCCATCGCCATGAGCGATATTCACGTCGCGCGTTACTACATGAAGCGCAAAGCCTATGTCGCTGCGGCCAACCGGGCGCAAAACGTGGTGAAGGAATATCCCCGCACCCCGGCTACCGAAGAAGCCTTATATATCATGATCAAAGCTTACGAAGCGCTGGATATGCACGATTTGCGCGAGGATGCGGAACGCGTGATGCGAATCAATTTTCCTAAAAGTTACTTTTTGACCGAGTTACCCGAAGTGGGCGGAAAAAAGTGGTGGCAATTCTGGCGGAACTGACGCTGCCCGGTCACACCGGCGTTATTGCCTGACGCGCTTACAGGTGAACGGCCAGCACGTCACATTGCGCGTGATAGAGAATTCCTGACGCCGTCGAGCCCATCAGCACCGCCAATCCGTGCCGTCCGTGAGAACCGGCGACAATCAAATCGATCCGTTCTTGCGCGGCCAGCCGGATAATTTCCTGTTGCGGTTCGCCCCAAATGAACCAGCGCCGTTTCGCCGCAATACCGAGCTGATCGCTCATCCGGATGAATTTGTTTTTTTCCGCCTCCAGCAAATCATCCGATGAATCCTCATCGAGTGGAATCACCGTGCCATAAGGCGTGTCAGGCATGGGAATGTTATCCAGCACATGAATGATGTGAAGCCGCGCATTAAACTGCTCTGCCAGCGATTGCGCTTTTTGTGCGACAGTCTGGCCATGATCGGTGAAATCGACAGCGAGCAAAATATTCTGATAATGATTCATGTTGAGTTCTTTTTTGTTGAGTGGATGCAAAAACGGAATACGCATTCTAAAACAGGCAGGCCCTTTAGGGAAACGCTGATTAATTGACTATACGAGCGAATCACTTCGTTGCGCGGTACTCGCTCCCTCGTCTATCTTGTTGATAGGTCTCGGCTGCTGTGTTCCGTGCGCCTCGTGCTTCATCTCGTCCGCCGGATTAATCAGCGTTTCCGTAGCATATCTGTGCGCGCGAAAGCCGCAATGGTGCCGCGCTATCCGCCATCATGCGGGCGCAGATAATAGGACAAAAAATCATTGACGCGCTGCTCGTATTCTCTGCCCGCGTAGTTGTGCATGTTGAAATGCCGCGCGCCGGGGACGATCCATAATTCCTTGGGAAATCTCGCCGCGGCGTACAGGCGTTCGGTTTCCGGTTGCGTTGTGTGCACATCATGCGTTCCGGAAATGAACAATACCGGCGCGCTGAGGTTATTGATCCGCGTGATCGGACTCAGCGCATCCAGGGAAACATCCAGGTAAAACGATAGCTGCCACAACATCAGCGGCAACAGGATCGAACCATGATCGCCGAAATGCAGCTTTAACCGGTTATCAACCGCTTCTTCGATGGTGGGGTGAAGCGACTCCAGAATGGCGGCGTCCAGTTTCAGATTCCGCTGCGCGAGCACAATCGCGGCAGCGCCGAGAGAAGCGCCGATCGCGCCAATTCGTTCGGACGGAAAGGTCTTGCGCAGAAAAGCGACGGACGCTTCGACATTTTCCGCTTCGCGCAAGCCGAACGTGATGTGATCTCCGGCAGTTTCTCCATGCGCTTGCAGATCGATAAACAGCACACTGTATCCTTGATCCTTCAGGAATCGCGCCCGGCTCAGCATTTCCATCCGGTTGCTGCGCATCGAATGCACCAGCAGCAGCGCGCCGCCGCCGGGTTTTCCGCGAGCCAGCCAGCCATGCACGCTAACCCCCTGTTGTGCGGGGATTTCCACGGATTCAACCGGAAAATCCGCTGACAGCGTGCTTACCGCCGTGGGTGCCGGAGCGGTCAGAAGCGGGCCGAGGGCAAACACTATGAGCGTGATGGCAGTGATGACGATGGTGGCGAGCAGAATCCGGAAGCGTGTTGTGTGTTGCATAATTGCAAATGAGCGATAAGCGTTATCGGGAAAGTGTTTGTTTCTCTTCTAATCCGGTCAATACGGCTGAATAGGGTGTAATGCCTGGAGCACGGAGAATCGGGTAAAAACGCTGATGAGTGTGTTTAATCGATGATCAACAAGCCCGGATAAAAATGATTTTGACATTTCACTTTCAGTTCTCTATATGATGCTAATGAAATTTAAAAGTAAATTAATTTAGTGATCGGCTTTTAGGGGTTAGATTGTGAAATTGAATTTCCTTTTTTTGAATACACTGGCTGCAAAAGATATAAAGATTGTAAGAAACGTTAACCCGCAATGGATGCTTTTGCTCTGACTGCCGCGGCACGGCAGTTTTTATCACAGAGACATAAATCCTATGCATTAAACTGCAAAGAGCAGGCAAGATTGGATACCTTATCATGATTACTAAAGAGCACAAAGAATTTCAGGAAAGGATGCGTTTGGTGTTGGCTGCATTTGCGCAAGAGCTGCCGCACCGGATCAGTGAAATTGAATCCCTATGGCAAAAGCTGCGATCGGAGTGGGATAGCAAAGCTTTGCAGGAAATGCATCGTTCCGTGCACCATTTAGTCAGCAATGGTAAAACGTTCGGTTACCCGGAACTAAGTATCGAAGCGCGCGCGCTGGAAAAAATCCTGAAGAGCATGTTGCAGGTTACGGCTCCGCTAGACGATTCGCAATCGAGCCGGATTTTGCAGCAGATCGATGCCTTGAAGCGGATTTCTATCGCGCAGGAATCCAAGCAAACACAGGATGCCGCTTTGCCGGTCCATGATGACAATGCACTGTTGCCGAATGCGCCAACATCCAGCCTGATATATGTCGTGGAAGCGGATGCCGAAGCCGCTCAGGAGCTTGCACTGCAACTGCGCTATTACGGTTACGAAGTGGAAGTGTTCAATCATCTGGATAAATTCCGCGCTGCCGTGCAGCACAGGCCCGATGCCATCATCCTGATGGATGTTGAGTTTCCGGAAGATGAAATGGGCGGTATTCTGGTCATGGAGCAGATTCAGAAAGAGCTGGCGCAACCGGCCCGGGTAATCTTTATCTCGACGCACGACGCTATGGCGTACCGGCTCGGTGCCGTGCGTGCCGGCGGCGTGGCGTATTTCACCAAGCCGATCAACTCCACCGAATTGATCGATCAACTCGATTTGATTACGGCGTCGCAAATTCAGGAGCCGTTCCGGGTTTTGATTGTGGATGATAGCCAAACCATATTGGCGTACCATGCCACGATACTGGAACAAGCCGGGATGCTGGTTAAAGCCGTGGCAGAACCGCTGAAGCTGCTGGGCGCATTGAACGATTTCAATCCTGATCTGATTCTGATGGACTTGTATATGCCGGGGTGCAATGGCGTCGAACTGGCGCGAGTCATCCGGCAAATCGATGGTTTTCTGAGCACGCCGATCGTGTATCTGTCTTCGGAAAATGATTTCAATACCCAAGCGGAAGCCATGAGTTTGTGCGGCGATGATTTTCTGGTCAAACCGATCGGCGCCGGGCATTTGGTTTCGGCAGTGACGACACGGGCGACGCGCGCGCGCTTTTTGCGTTCGCTGATGATTCATGACGGTTTAACCGGCTTGCTCAATCACACCGCGATCAAGGAAGAATTGGCGCGCGAAGTGATACGGTCCAGCCGCTTGAGCTCACCGCTCTCGCTGGCGATGGTGGATATCGACTTCTTCAAGAAAGTGAACGATACCTACGGACATGCCGCGGGCGATCGTGTGCTCAAGAGCCTGGCACGGTTGCTGAAACAGCGCCTGCGCGAAACGGATATCGTCGGACGCTATGGCGGCGAGGAATTTGCCGTGATCATGAACGATACCGATGCGGCATCGGCGGCCAAAGTGATCGATGAGATACGCACGGTTTTCTCGCGCTTGCTGCATCTGAGCCACGATGAAGAGTTTTCGGTGAATTTCAGTTGCGGGATTGCCGATCTGGCGCATTTTCCCGATGCCGTCAGCCTGAGTGAAGCGGCCGATAAAGCGCTTTATCAGGCGAAACAAAGAGGGCGCAACAAGGTGATTGTGAATGCCGGGGATTGAATCCGCGTAGTTACCGGTCATCGCTGCGGGTGCGCAGCAAGCGGGGCGGATGGATATCCGCAGCGAAAGCGAATTGCCGCTTGCTGAAAGCGGCGCGGGATTGCGGATCGGGATCAATGGTTTTGATCGCTTCGATGACTGCAACGCGCGGCGCCAGACCGGCGCGATTAGCCACCTGAATGGCAAGACCCGGGCGGGCGTTAAGCTCGATGATCATCGGCCCTTGATCCCTGTCCAACACCAAATCCGCGCCCAAGTAACCCAAACCGGTCATCTCGTAACAAGCAGCAGCCAATTGCAACAGCTTATCCCAATGCGGCACGGTCAATTCAGAAAAAGTCTTGCGTGTGTCCGGATGGTGCGTGACGGATTCCCCATACTGCACCGCGTGTAACGCGCGGCCTGTTCCGATATCGATGCCAACGCCGACTGCGCCCTGATGCAGATTCGCCTTGCCATCGGAAGCGTGGGTGGTCAGGCGCAGCATCGACATGATGGGATAACCGCGCAACACGATGATGCGGATATCGGGAATGCCTTCATAGCTATAGTCGGAAAAAACCGGGTCAAGCTGGATCAGCGATTCGATCATCACGGTATCGGGTTTGCCGCCCAAGCTATGCAAACCGCTCAGAATATTCGATACATGCCGTTCGATATCGGCCAGCTGCATCGCATCGCCGCTGGGTTTGAAATAGAGATTATGATCATGTTCGGTGATCACCAGAATGCCCTTGCCGCCGCTGCCCTTGACCGGCTTGATGACGAACTGGCTGTACGGATGCAGTATTTCCTTCAGCGCTTTCACGTCATGCTGATACTGCACGGTACCGAGCAATTGAGGCACCGTGATCCCGGCTTGCTGGGCCAGCAGTTTGGTTTTTAACTTGTCGTCGACCAGCGGGTATAAGCGGCGCGGATTATAGCGCGAGATCAAACCAAAATTTCTTTGGTTCATGCCGATGATGCCGAAACTTCTCAGTTTCTTAGCGCTTGCCAGCAACATTGCGTCGTTCCAGGGCATGGAAACGGTACAGCTCGGATAACCGGTAACCGGTATATTGTCCGAGAATCAGGATCAGCGCCAGATTGACCAGCATCAGCTCGGGGAAATTGAAGGTTAAGTACTCAATCGTCCGGTTGGTCATGAACAGATAAGCAATAACCGCGGTCAACAAACTGCCGCCGCCCTGGATGAAAACCTCCCGGGGGCCATCCTCCTCCCACAGCACCGACATGCGCTCAATAGTCCAGGACAGAATGATCATCGGGAAGAAAGTCACCGTCATGGCCTGATCGAGACCGAGTTTGTTACTCAGAATGCTGATACTCGCAATAATGGCGATGACCACAATGATCACCGCCGAGATCCGCGCGACAAACAATAAGTTCAGGCGCGACAAATAGGATCGGATCAGCAGTCCCGTGCCCACCACGGTGAGAAAAATGATCAGACCGGTGAGCAATGTGGTCTGTATCAGCGCCAATGCAATCAGGATCGGCATGAACGTGCCGGACGTGCGGATACCGATCAACAAGCGCATGATGACCACGATCAACGCGCCGATCGGCAGCAGCAAAATCATTTTGAATGCGTTCTGTTGTTCGATCGGCAGGCTGTAAATGGAAAAGTCGATGATTCCGGCTTGCTTGTTCATACTGTCGCGCACCACCAGATCGCGGGTGGAATGAACATTGCGGATAATGGAAAAGGATATCTGCGAGTTTTTACCGCCGACCACATCCAGCAGGGATTGGTCGCCGCGTTGCCAAACCAGGAATTTTTTCGGTTTCCCGCTTTTCCCCGAGTTCTGATTGAACAGCAGCCACTCGTTACCGATGTACACTTCCACAAAATTGGTCAGCGACTGTCTGCGCCGCCCGTCTTCCAAGTACAAGCCGCGCACGATGCGCGCGCTGATGCCTTCCAGCGCCAGCAAGTTGATGATCAAGTGCGTTTTGTAATCTTCGCTGGATTGTTCATTGATCAGCAAACTCAGATTCTGGCTGGGCGCTTTGGAATTTAACGTGGTGATCAGTTCCCGGGTGAAAATTTCGGTGTTGGCGGATTTGCTGCGCACCTGATCCAGTAAGGTCGTCGCCGCCGTTTTCAGCACCTCGTCAAACTCGGGCTTTTCCGGCTCGGGCGGGAGATCCGCCGCCGCAGTGGGATGAGCGATCTGTCCGGTTTCGTACATACTCAGGCGATAATAAGCCGTCTGCAAGCCGGATGCCGCCCGTTTGCTCCACTGCGCGCGCCGTCCGGACGGTGAAGTCAACTCGCTGAAGCCGTAATCGGACGAAGCGAAATCCTCTTCCATGAAAACAACGCCCGGTGTTTGCGGCGGTAGTGCGAAGGAAACGATGACGGGATTGCCGCGCGCGGCGAAATCGATTCTGGCTTCGATAGTCCACACCGATTTTTTGTCATCCGGCGATAACGGAAACCCCAAAGCGAAATGCTTGTACAAGGTCAAACCGATTCCTAATCCCAGGAGCAGGATGACTACGATATAGAGTCTTAATTTGGCATACATTATTTTGTCGTGGCGGCTGCGGGATTATCGGCTGTCACCGGATCGGTTTTTTTGCTGACATCGACGATGGCCAGGTCTTGCAGCAAGTTGCGTCCGATCAGCACCTGGTGCTTAAACCGGCTGCGATTTTCCAAGGTGAAATTGATCTGCTCATCGATATCGGCCAGTATCACGCGCATTCTGACCACCGGGCGGCGTTGCGATTCGCGGTTTCCCAGCTCCTTGACGCGTGCGTAACGGCGCAGACGCCGAGTGAGTTCTATTTTTTCCCCGGTTTGCGGGTGAATTAAATTGAATTTCACAAAGGGTTTTCCATCCCGCTCGAATTCGACAATATCGAGTGCATTTAACGACGACGTTTGCGCGCCGGTATCGATGCGTGCGCTGAATTCAAGGCCCGGCGGATCAAGATGCACCATCTCTATGCCGCCCAGCACGGTTTTGGCGTCGATTTTCCCGCTGCCTTTCTGCGCGGCGGATGTTTCCGTATTTTCGCAAACGCACTCATCCGCTTTGAGGGCATTGGCATTGTCATCGCCAGCGGAATGTTTATCCGGCTGATCTTTTTCCAGCGATTTTTTCAGCTCGACCAGTTCGGCGAACAACGTGACCAGCTCGGATTCCCGTGCATTGACGCGGGCTTCGCGCTCGGATAATTGATCGGTCTGCGGATTGCAAGCGGATAGCATGAAGCACGCGAGTATGATTAAGCAATGGCCGGAAATTTTAGTGAAGTAGTATAAATGAGCGATTCTCATGACCGTGTTTTCTAATTCTTTGAGAGTATGGCATTACTGCTGAATAAATGGTACCCGTAAAGCGGGCCGGTTGTGCCGGATGCCGCATCGCAATGTCCGCCAATAGGGTGATACAGCGGTTCATCCGGCAAGATAATTGTGTGCTCTGTTATTGTAGATGAATCGATAAGGTCTGGTTTTTGTATGTGCAGGCGTAGCGGTGAATTTCCAGGCAGTGTGATGTCACGGTAAATTGATAACGCCCCGCTTTTTCGTTGCGGGTATCGAATTTGAATTCGAACAGCCCGTTCTGATCGCTCGGATAGGATTGATCGGTTGCTATCGATCCGTCAGCGCGAATCAACTTGAAATTGAGCAAAACATCCGGAGCCGGTCGTTCGTTGTAGTCCACCCTGCCGTGCAGAATGACGGTTTCACCGGCGGCGTACTGTGTCTTGGGATCAATCAGCACCGGCTGGGAAATATGCGTTGCCCATGCCTGACCGGTGAGTCCGGTTAAGACCATCAGCCATGCGGATAAAAGCAAAAAGGTTTTTTTTGAGATCATGATCAATGCGGTAACAAGTTGGAATTCATTATGGGATCGGAGCGGGAAGTCAATGCCGGTGCGGAAGGCTATTTCTTGGGCAGGAAAAGATCGGTGATAGTTCCTTCCGCCATTTCCGCGGCAAACAGCACGGTTTCCGAAAGTGTCGGATGCGGATGGATGGTCAGGCTGAGATCCTGCATATCCGCGCCCATCTCCAGCGCCAGCACCGTCTCGGCGATCAACTCACCGGCATTGATGCCGGTCATGCCGGCGCCGAGTATGCGGCGCGTGGTTTTGTCCAGCAGCAGTTGCGTCAAGCCTTCCTCGCGCGCCATCGATATCGCGCGGCCACTGGCAGCCCACGGGAAGACGGCTTTCTCGTAATCGATACCTTGCTTGATCGCTTCTTTCTCGGTCAGGCCCATCCAGGCGATTTCCGGGTCGGTGTAGGCGACCGACGGAATCGTGCGCGCGTCGAAGACGGCTTTATGTCCGGCAATCACTTCGGCGGCCAGCTTGCCTTCGTACGTGGCTTTATGCGCCAGCATCGGTTCTCCGGCGATGTCGCCGATGGCGAAAATATGCGGCAGATTGGTGCGCATTTGCGCATCGACCGGGATAAAGCCGCGTTCGTTGACCTGAATGCCGATTGCTTCGGCGCCAATCTCGCGTCCATTCGGACGTCGCCCGACCGCCATCAGAATGCGATCATACGTCTGCGGTTGCGGCGCATTATCGCCATCGAACGTGGCGATCAACCCGGACTCAGCAGCTTCTATTTGGGTGACTTTGGTTTTCAGATAAATCGCTTCGTAGCGTTTACTAATGCGGCGCTGCAGCGGTTTGACCAGATCCGGATCGGCGCCCGGAATCAATTGATCCATCCATTCCACCACGCTGATTTTGCTGCCCAGCGCAGAATAAACCGTGGCCATTTCCAGACCGATGATGCCGCCGCCGATGATCAGCATGCGTTGCGGCACGTCGCTCAACGCCAGCGCGCCGGTGGAATCGATCAGGCGCGGATCGTCGTACGGAAAACCGGGAATGCGCGTGACGCTGGAACCGGCGGCGATAATGCAGTGGTCGAACGAAACCGTTTTCGATCCTTCCGTCGTTTCGACTTGAATGCTATGTGCCGTGGCAAATTTCCCGCTGCCGTGAATGACTTCGACCTTGCGCTGTTTAGCTAACGCTTTCAGCCCCTTGGTCAGTTTGCCGATGACCGATTCCTTCCAGCCGCGCAGCTTGTCGAGGTCGACTTGCGGTTTGCCGAATACAATCCCGTGCGCTGCCACTTCGTCCGCCTCGGTGATGACTTTAGCCGCATGCAGCAACGCTTTGGACGGGATGCAACCGACATTCAGACACACGCCGCCAAGCGAAGGATAGCGTTCGATCAGAATCACTTTCTTGCCCAGATCGGCTGCGCGGAAAGCGGCGGTATAACCGCCCGGCCCGGCGCCGAGCACGACCACATCGGCGTGCATATCGCCTGGTGTAACTGGTTGCGGGGTTGCAGCGGGTTTTGCTGTCACGGGTGTGGGCGTTTCTTCGGTTGTGCTGGCAGTTGATTCGGGGTGCGTCGGCTGTGCAGCGGTTTGTTCAGCGATTGCCAACGTCAAGATGACCGTGCCTTCCGATACTTTATCGCCGACTTTAACCTTGAGATCTTGCACCACGCCGGCTTGCGGCGCGGGCACTTCCAGCGAAGCTTTTTCGGTTTCCAGCGTGATCAGCGAAGTTTCCTTTTCAACCGCATCGCCGGGCGTAACAAGCACTTCGATGACCGGAACATCCTTGAAATCGCCGATATCGGGAATTTTTATTTCAACAACTTGCGTCATAGCATCCTTTGGCTGAAATAAGCGTTGGCTTACGTACTATCAAACCGGCCGACAACGAGTTATTGCCGCAACTGGCCGTCACCCAGCACGATGAATTTCTGGCTGGTCAATCCTTCCAGGCCGACCGGGCCGCGCGCGTGGATCTTGTCGGTCGAGATACCGATTTCAGCACCCAGACCGTATTCGAAGCCGTCGGCAAAACGCGTGGTGGTATTGACCATCACCGAACTGGAATCGACTTCGCGCAGAAAACGGCGTGCGTGCGTGTAGTTTTCCGTGACGATCGCATCGGTGTGCTGCGAGCCGTATTTGGTAATGTGATCGATTGCTTGATCCAGCCCGTCGACGATGCGGATGCTCAGAATCGGTGCAAGATATTCCTCGTACCAATCCTGTTCGGTGGCTTCCTTGATTTGCGGAACGATGCCGCGCGCTGCCGCATCGCCGCGCAATTCAACACTTTTATCGAAATAAATCTTGCTTAGCGCAGGCAGGATTTTCTGTGCGATGCCGGCATGGATCAGCAACGTTTCCATCGTGTTGCAAGTGCCGTAGCGCTGCGTTTTGGCATTGTCGGCAATGCGGATCGCCTTGTCGAAATCCGCCTGATCGTCGATGTATACATGACAGACACCATCCAGATGCTTGATTACCGGGATACGCGCTTCGTTGGCGATGCGCTCGATCAGTCCCTTGCCGCCGCGCGGCACGATCACATCGACGAAATCCTTCATCGTAATCAGCTCGCCCACCGCAGCGCGATCAGTGGTTTCGATCACTTGCACCGCGCTTTCCGGCAACCCGGCCACGCGCAAACCTTCCTTGACGCACGCGGCGATCGCCT
>CP091134.1:2038022-2041666 GCA_021582535.1 Nitrosomonas sp. | reverse complement strand
AGTAGCGGGAATTATATTTTTGAAATCGCAGGGTTGAATAGCGGCCAGTTCGATGTGCTAGATATCGATGGCAATGCTTTCTTTACCGGCGGTAATTTCAAGTTCGATTTCATTGATGGTTTTATTCCTTCAGTCGGCGATCACTGGGATTTCCTGGTTGCGGACAGTTTAAGCGGCCTTGGAACGGTCAATTTCACTTATGCTGGTTTAGGCGATGGATTGGGGGTTGATCTTAACACCGAAGGCGGTAAAATTTCCTTAACGGTTATCACCGCAGTACCCGAACCGGAAACGTATGCGATGCTTTTGGCCGGCTTGGGGTTGATGAGTTTCATGGTATACCGGAGAAAGCTGAAAGAAGCAGCTTGATCTTTGTGCGTGTTAGTAGTGAAAGCAACCCAGCTTCGGCTGGGTTTTTGTTTTGCACTTTCTTGAGATTCCTTGACTTCAAGGATTGTGTGCATACAATGTATGCATGATTAAGTTCGAGTGGGATTCCAATAAAGCGGCGTCAAACCGGAAGAAACATGGAATATCTTTTGAAGAAGCACAATCCGTATTTTATGATGATTTTGCCGTGCAGTTTTTTGATGAGGATTCTGTTTCAGAAGATCGGTTTTTGATGCTCGGAATGAGTAGAAGCTCGAATATTGATCATTTGCTACTGCGAGCGGGATTCATGAAATGTCATCCGGATTATATCGGCATGAAAAGCAACGCAATCGGAACGTCAATTTTATCGTGGTGAAGTGTTATGAAAGCTGAATATGATTTGTCAAAAATGAAATCCCGTAAAAATCCGTATGCCGCCAAGCTTAAGAAATTCGTGACGATGCGGTTGAGCGAAGATGTTATCGGTTATTTCAAGAAAATGGCCGATGAGACGGGGGTGCCTTACCAAAGTCTTATCAATTTGTATTTAAGAGATTGCGTTTCCCAGCATCGAAAAATAGACATTACCTGGCAAAACAAATCACAAGTTTCCTGAAGGTTATTTTTAACCATTATTACGTATTGGAAAAATGACCGTTTTCCAAACGAAAACTGCTCCGCCCGCATTGGTTGATGCAAACGGAGCAGTTTTTTTGTTGACGCGGCGAATCTTGACAGATTTAGTTTACGCGAATGCCAATGTACGTGGCGTTATTGGTTTCGCTGCGTTCGCTATACGCATTGTTGTAATCGATGATGGCGCCGACCCAATAGGTCTGTCCGCTGACCAGGTCGGATGGGACGACCAGGAAGGTATTGAAGGTGGTGTCCGGAAAGCCCCGGTATAAGGTGACGGTGCCTTCGCCCAGGAACCGGTCGGCCACGCTGATGGTGTCATTACTGGATAGGTAATAGCCAACTTTGGCGGTCAGCGGACTGGTTTTGCCAAGATTTTCATAGGTCAGCTCGAGCTTGACGGTTTGTCCTTTGTTGACGCGATACACGGGTTCGGCCGTGCCAGCCACCTTTGCCAGTTCGATATTCGACGTATCGAGAATGCGGGTGCGGCCATGCGTACTGTATTCGCCACTGCTGCCGGTATGTTTCCAGTGCACCACGCCGAGGTCTTCCGGGCCGCCTGTCCACAGGCCGTACACCGCTACCAATCCATTGTTGGCATCCTCGCCGCTGTAGGCGGTTGCGGTCGCGCCGTTGGCGTGGATATGCGTCCAATCGGATCCCATGATGTTATAGGTATTGGCGGTATGCGCCAATCCGGCGGCATGGCCGAATTCGTGCATGGCAGTCGTTTGGAATGGCCGGTTCGCGCCACCGTAAGGCCAGAGACTGGTTTTGCTGGTGGTGTAGTGAAAGGCCACGCTGTTATTGAATATGACATCCGCTTCTTTCAGCGTGCAATCGCCTTTAAACCATACGTAAGTGACTGCCGGATAGGTGCCGATGTTCGGGCCGTTATTGGCTTCCCACCAGGCTTCGTTTTCATTGTTGTTGGCGGCAACACCGGGTTCATTCCAGACCACGCCGAAGCTTAAATTACTGGGATTGCCGTTCCAGTGCGAAACCACGGAGGATAGAGCATCCCGCCAGGGGCCCACGGGAAAGCCGACGGATGATGCGCGAACGGTGTAATTGTTGCCGCTCCATTTGGTTGAACTGCCGCCGCATTTGATCGTGGTGTAAGCGGATGCCTGCTGAGTCATGGTTGCCAGAAACAGCGCGGCAAGTAGTTGGTTAAATCGCGATGCGTTCATGATAAGTCTCCTAATCGTTGGTTCATGCTGTGAATGCCGTGTTCAGATTCCGTGCGGAAATGCGTTTTAATGCTTGCGGATCGTCATTTCTTCCGGGCGTATCGCTTCCGGATCAAGCTTGTGGGTAATCGGTGCTACAGCCGGTGCGGCCAGTGGTTTTGCTTTTCCAATGGAGAATCGTTCATGAACCGGAACGCTTCGGGCTGCTTTGAGTGTGCTGAGTGCTTGCGGGGTATAGTGCTGATTCACGCTGTCGCCGAGGAATTTACGGAATTGCGCCGGTGTCAGCTTTTTAGCATCGGCTGGCGGAGTCCATTCCGATTTGCTTTCGGTTTCAAAGGTAAACTCGTGGACACCGATGCGGTGAGTCACGCTTTTCTTTTCTTCATTAAATTTGCCTTGGTCGAGCTGGCCATTGCTCAGCAGCCAGATTTCTTGCCAGGTATCCGAATGCACGGCGTCTTTGCTGATGCGGAAACGGCCGAAGTTACCGCCGACCACCGGTGAAATTTCCACGCCGTTACCGCGCACGAACACGATGTCTTGATCGTCCGTTTGGAATAACGGTACACCCGGAATAATCAGGGTATTGCCGGCATCGTCAGGCCCGCCGCGGAAGCGCAGCGTGATTAATTTATCTTCACTGGAGCGGCCTTTGAAGTTTTTGGTGATCTCGTAAGTGACGTAGGTATGCGGCATGGATACATCGTCCGCTTTCAAAACATCCGAGGTGCGGTATTCGATGTTGACCACTTTGCCTTCGAAAATCAGATCGGCGTTGTGCACCAGCTCCGAAGTGTTGGTGCCGTCCGCGTGCGATGCATGCGTGTGCGTGATAATCATGGACAGGGTCAAACCCAGGATCGCTGTTGCTAATGTTTTTACTTTCATCATATATCTCCTCAAACAGGGTGGGTCATTGCGTTGCTGAAGCGGTTCTGCATAAAACCGGAAAAATCGAAGCAGGTGTCAAAAGATATGATTTTTTGCCGGTTCAGTCTGTGATAAAAACCACAGCTGCATGCCACTAAGTGAGCGCATTGCGGTTTGCGATGGTGGATGTATGCTGTTTTTGTTGCGCTTATTATGATCAGCATCAACTCATGAGTGATCAGTTCGGTTTTAACCGTCGATGAAAACGCGTATGCTCACGATGACACAGACAGAAAGGCAAGCATCAGAAAATTCATACTTGGTATGATGGGACAGCCACGATTCTTTGCCGCTCATACGTTTGAATTGATTGTACGAATCAGATGTTTCTTTACTTTGATCATATTAAGCAATAGGATAAGTAATCAGTGGGGAGTTGGTATAAAAGCAGAGAAACGCACGGAAGAAGAAAATCAAGTACTTCTGGTGTTGCGGCGTATGAAGCCTTGCTAAGGAAGCGCTGATTAATTCAACGAACGAGATGAAGTGCGAGGCGCACGGAACGCA
>CP091134.1:2031444-2037922 GCA_021582535.1 Nitrosomonas sp. | reverse complement strand
ATTCATGTCAATTACTGGCAGCGCGAAGCGTTTTACCGGGATATCGTGCGGCGGTTTGCGGATTCTGATGCTAAACAGCAGTTTCCGGGGAGTAAACAAGCTTTTTCACTGTCCTGGCAGCGGCGTCCGGAATTTGCTTTCAAGACGGTGTTGGGCCGTGCGATTCACTGTCCGCAACCGAGCGGTCAGCTGGCGGACGGCTCGAGTGTCGGCAAGTATTGATGGCCGAGCGCAGTCGTTTTTCAGCGTTTTCCTAATTCCGGCCGCGGTACATGACCACCGTAAAGCGCACGCCTTGACCGGTACGATAGGCCTCCAGATCGAACGGATAGGCATTGTGTTTCTCAAGTTTGCTGCCGACGGTATCGCCATCGATAGCGTCGTACCAGGCCCATTTTCCAGCATCGAGACGTTCCGCAACTGCCGTAAAGTAGCGCACGCCATTTTCAGAAAAACCGCGGATTCGCAGCGGTGTAGCATTGTGTTTGCGTAATTGGGCGTCCAATTCTTCCGCCGTTACGCGGGTCAGGATCATTGAGGGCCCCGGACGTTCCTCGACAATCGCCGCGTATTTGCGCATACCGCCATCGACGTAGGTGGTGAAGTCAGCAATCCGCTGCTGGTCGTTGGCTAGTTGACTGAGTCCGGCTTCGTCCAGGCCGGTCAACACCTTGGTTTTGGGTTCCGGTCCTTTTTGTAACGCCAGCGAAAAACGTAACTGACCCTCGATTTCAGCGGCGGTTATCGATATGGGGCGGGCGGCCATGCCGGCAATTTTGCCAGCAAGCCCCGCCGCTGGAACATCGCGCAGATAATGCCCTTCAATGCCGGGTTCGCGGTAAACGATTGCGGCGAAACGGCGGTTTTTATCCGCGCCATAACTGGAAAGGCGCGCCAAGTGCATGCCCGGCATGAGCACGTCATCGATATAATCCGGCGTAATGTCGTGCGACCAGAGCCAGCTTTCCGGCGGTTTGATAGAAAATTTCATCGTTTCCCCTTGCTGTGCGGGTTCCGTTGCGGTTGTCTGGTTATTGTCCTGCTTGCCGGGCGGATTGGCTTTAAGATTATTATCCGTGGAGCATCCGATGATGAGCATTCCCATTACAACAGAAACCGCCCGTTTTAAGAAAATGATGCGCGTTGTGCTTTTCATAACATCCCGTTCGTTGAATTAATCAGCGCTTTCTTAAAAAAATCTGAAAAATACTGCGCTTGGCCATCGCTCGCTACCTTTCTCAAAGTATCCTTAAACAACGCGGATACCTGGGTTTGGATGATACCGCAGGATCAAAAAATCACGGCATTTTTCCATTCACGGCGCGTTTGACAGTCTACCCGGCATTCAGTATATTCAGCGCTGAAAAAACTCGTTTAATTTTACGATAATCCTGCCTTAAAACCCTCTGTAGAATCTTTGTATGCGCATCGTTGTCACTGGAATGGGGATTGTTTCACCGATCGGCGCGAGCGTTGATCAATTCTGGAAAAATGCAGTGGCTGGTGTGAGTGGAATCGGCGGTATTCAAAGCTTCGACGCTACCAAACAACGCTCGAAAATTGCCGGTGAAGTGACCGGTTTTGATCCCGCCTTATTTCTTTCCGCCAAACAGATCGAACAGACCGACCGGTTTACCCAACTCGCTTTACACGCGGCACAACAAGCGCTGGAAGATGCGCAAGGTCTTGAAGGCTATCAGCCGCGGCGTTTAGCCGTAAGCTTGGGATCGGGCATGGGGGGATTCTCAACCTTTGAATTCTCAGCCGCCCGCAGGCTGCAAAACAAATCCGTTCCGCCTTTTTCCGTTCCGCGCATCATGGCCAATTCCGCCGCGGCCTGGATAGCCACCAAATACGGCCTTAAAGGCCCGAATCTGACGTGCAGCACGGCATGCTCGTCAGCTGCCAATGCGATTGGCATGGCGCTGGATTTGTTACGCACGGGAAAAGCCGACGCCGTCGTTACGGGGGGCGCGGAAGCGTGCGTATTGCCGCTCACAATGACGGGTTTCGAGGCGTTGTTCGCATTGTCCACCGGTTTTAATGCCGATCCGGCGCATGCCTCGCGTCCGTTTGCCAAAGGCCGCGACGGTTTTGTCATGGGCGAAGGTGCGGGCATCCTGGTGTTGGAACGGGAAGACGCCGCGCAAAAACGCGGCGCGAAAATTTACGCCCGGCTGGCCGGTTACGGTTGCGCCTGTGATGCCACGCACATCGTCGCACCGGATATCGACGGGCAAGTCGCCGCGATGCAGGCCGCATTGGACGATGCCGGCATGACATCCGGCCAAGTCGACTATATCAACGCCCACGCCACTTCCACACCCATCGGCGATGTGGTCGAAACCAAGGCGATCAAGCAATTGTTCGCTGAGCGCGCGCCGGAAATACCGATCAGCGCCACCAAATCGATGATCGGCCACAGCATTGGCGCTTCCGCAGCCATCGGCAGTATTGCCGCGATCATGACTTTGCAAACGGGCACGATACATCCCACGATCAATTTGCTCGAAGCCGATCCCGAGTGCGACTTGAACTACACGCCCAATAGCGCAGTGGAGAAAAAAGCGCAGACCGCTCTGTGCAATGCATTCGGATTCGGCGGCAACAACGTCAGCATCGTTTTTACAACTCTTTAAAAGGTGTCAATAGACATGGATACAGCAGAACTCGAAGCGAAAGTCATCGAATTTATCGCGTCAAAAGTTGAAAACATCGACACATCCACCATCACCACCGCATCCAAATTCGAAGAACTCGGACTCGACTCGATGGACACCGTGCAACTGCTGTTCGACGCGGAAGACGCCTTCGGCGTCACGTTCGACGGCGAGGAAGTCAAGAATCTTCGCAGTGTGGGGGATATTATTGATTATATTGGTAATCATCCGCCGACGAGTGTGTTGTAAAACGAAGAAGTGAAAAAGATTTGATTCCCTATCAAATTTAGATGTAGTCTAAAAAATATACTGTGTTTTGCTTCCGCGTGTCTTTTACAAAATATGAGTAACCACGCATGAATCTAAATGAGACAACTTCTACTCGATCTGCTGATGGGACAGGATCCTTTTCCGATGACGAAAAGGTATTGCACTATTTGAACTTAGCACGAGATGCTATCAAGCAACTTAACAATAGAGCGCTTATACTTCTTGTCACGTTAATTGTGTCTACTTATTCAATTCACACTGTCGCAGAAAAGCACTTTTACCGGTTTAGATTGTTCTATGACCAGATCGAAATTCAAAAGGAAACGCGAAAGAAGCTCTTTGAGCGTGACAGAATCCTTAAGAATGAACGCGGCTTCGAACCCCAGAAGAAGTCAGAGGAGCCAAAAAAACTCGAAGGGGAAGAGCTAGAAGTATTCTATAAGATTATAGGAAATACGAAAGAACTGAAACACAAGCGGAGAGCATTGTTACGTGAGGCGAAGGAAGCCACGGTAGATCTTTTTCTTCCTGGGGTCGAAAAACAAAAGATTCCGCTTTTCTATGCTTCAACCCTAATACAGGCTGCTTCGTTGGCAATCCTTTTGTATCTACTATCAATTCGCAGAAATGCCATTGTCTGTTTGGTCAAAGCCGCTAGATTTTTCGGGTTGGACACAGACAAAAGTAAATTCGCACACCTAGCTGCGCCTAACAGTCCACTACTTTTTCCCTTACCCGCTTCCAGCGAAGTGCGCTCGCTGTTGAATGCAGAGCCAGAAGGTAGGTGGAATCGCTTACCATTACTTGGATTGCTGACGGTTTTCTGCATACTCAACGGCTGGTTGCTTGAGATTAATTGGCAGTTTTTCAGAGCGCTGCATCATGGCGATGTGATCGGTAACGCAATCCCGATTTTATTGAGCTTATTTCTCGCATTGACGGTGGCATTACTATCGATCGCTTGGTGGTTTTTACCCCCAAAGGCTGCTTTAAGGGAGGCTATGGAGTCAAATGATCGACTTCCTGAACTGGACAGAATGGACCGAAGGCTTGTGTTGATCTCAATGCTGGCACTTGCAGGAACTGTGGTTGTTGCAACACAGATACCTTCATTTTCTAAAAAGGTTAAACGTTTAGCTTCACAACTTCCTTACAAAGTACAGCGAGTGAATCCGAGATTCAGATGTCGAAGACCACTGCGAACCACCCTGATCGATGACGGTTTTCTGCTCAATGCTGAGAAAGGATTACTTCATTTTGTGTCAGATGGACGCGTTAGAAAAGTGCAAGCTACGGATCGAAATTTAAAAGCATTTGCTGAATTTCAGCCAGTTGGTATTCTTATCAGTGAATCAAATCAACTGATCACTTCCAGTCTCAATCTCAGTGTCTACCAAAAGTCATCGTCGTTCAACAATTGGCGAATAGCTAACGGACAAACGATACGAGCAGTCGAGCGTGAGATTGATGACTTGGCGAAAGTTGATTTGAGTAAGGCACTCAATCGTCTCTTGGAGATTATTCGACTCAGGCTCCCAAAACCTCCCTTTGCAGTCAAACCAAAGCTTGATACCCGTTTCTTCGACTTGTACGCTAAGCTTGCAGTAAGTCATTTTGATGAAAAACGCCTTAAGGAACTGACTGCTATTTTGATTGCGGCACAGGTAGCTGTTTTTATCCCTGAAAGGATGCAAAAATGGTTTGATGATAAGAGTAAGTGGAGGAAACGTGCACAAAATTCCGGTCGGTATTCCAATGTAAGATACCCTGATACAAGGGAGACGCGGGTTCGAATCCCGCCCGACCGTCCTGATTGTTCGAAGCAAAGCGATTGCCAGTCCGCGAATCTTAGAAAAAACTGAAGCTTAGAGAAGTAAGATTAGAGCGTGATCGCTAGGTGTGTCACGATCTGAACTGTGCGTAAGACAGAAGCTAAAAGCGTCTCGCTAGAATAATCCACTGAATGGAAGAATTCCATCTGAATGATTCACCGAACGAAAGTGATGATCGCTTGGGATGATTTACTGAAGCCAGTTTTGATTCTGACGGATCACTCTTTGATTTACCCCACGGGATCTATGGAGGTGTTTTTGTGAGTTACTTTGGACAATGCTTATGCGGTGCAATCCGCTATCAATTCGCGGGTGAACCGAAGGTTGTCGCTGTGTGTCATTGCAGCGACTGCCGGCGGAGCGCGGGTGCCCCGATGGTGACTTGGGCGATGTATCCCGAATCGGCTTTGACGGTGACGAAAGGGCAGCCGAAGACCATCAACTCGTCGGGTAGTGCGATGCGCAGTTTCTGCGCCGATTGCGGAAGCGGCCTGTTTTACCGCAATGCGGCAATTCTTCCTGGTCTTGTAGACGTGCAAACAGCAACGCTTGACGATCCCGATGCGCTTCCGCCCACAGTGCAAGTCCAAGTCGCTGAACGGCTCAAGTGGATGGCGCATGTTCACGAGCTTCCCGAATTCGAGAGATATCCGTCGTAAACCGAAGTTTTTGCCGCAACAGCAGGGTTCATTTTGTAGAAAGCTAGCAAAGCGGAAGCATCCAGAACCATCGTCATTGACTATTTTCCCGTTTCGCTTTTTCCCGCCGGTCAGCAATCAATTCCTCAGCGAGACTGGCGGTTTGCGGTAAGTGAGCAAAGCGGTTTTTGAGTCTTTGCTTGATCGTTTCGGTTTTTTCCAGAATCAAACGGTCGTCTTCCGTGCGCGCGATCAGGCTATCTCCGGATTCAAATCCGAGCGAACGCCTAAGTTGCGCTGGAATCACTAACTGTCCTTGGGGGGCGAGCTGTACTTCGGTTTGTGTCATTAATTTTGCCATAATGCTGAATATGATGGCGCGGTTGTGGGAAAAACGCCATTGATGATTATTTGTGTCTTATATGCTGCGGCTGACCGCAAGCCAATGGGGAAAAATAAATATCGGATTGCTTGTATGCCCAAAGTAATTACATTATAGTTTGCCGTTACTGTAATCTACTCACGTTTCTCATGACTCATCTCATCAAAATCGGCAATTCCCAAGGCATCCGTATTCCCAAGCCGCTCATTGAACAAGCCGACTTGGCAGGTAAGGATTTGCAATTGCAAGTCGTGGAGGGTGGTTTGTTGATTTCGCCTACGAAACCGGCGCGGGAAGGTTGGCGGGAATCCATTGCGGAGACCTTGAAGGCTCACGGTACGGAGCCACTGGATCAGGAATGGTTGAATGCGCCGTTGTCTACCGATGATGATTCGGGCTGGTAATGCCGAGAATTTCGCGATTCCAGGTTTGGCTGGTGCAGCTCGATCCGACGCAAGGCTCGGAAATCAACAAGACAAGACCTTGCGTTGTTATTTCCCCGAATGAGCTTTCCGCTTTATCCACCGTACTCATGGCGCCGATGACCAGCCGCGGTTTTGAATTTCCCTGCCGGGTTGCTTGCAGTTTCAAGGAAAAACAGGGTTTGATTTTGCTCGATCAAATCCGCGCTGTCGATAAAACCCGCCTGGTCAGCAAACTGGGCGTCATTGACGAAGCGACACAAATGGAATTGTG
>CP091134.1:2001289-2031344 GCA_021582535.1 Nitrosomonas sp. | reverse complement strand
TACCGTGCGATGCCACCACAAACGCGCTGTCGAATAGCCGCTCCGCTTGTTCCCGCGGGGTGCCGGTCCGTTCAATCAATTCCTGTTTGACCCAGTGTGCGTAGCTGTCGAGTAAATACTGACACCATTGCACCACGTCTGGATGTGTCCAGTCGGTTTGCATCGTCTGTTATGAATAATGTGTGTCATGCGGTAGAGCCTGAAAGTGTAACGAGGCTTCTAGCGATTAACAACTGTCATTTCCGGTTATTTCTGCAAAAGCGGCGGATCGGTATCAAAGACCTGAATATCCTTGTGCAATTCTGTAATAAACGAAGCGCAGCGGTTTGCCTTCGCGCATGACAACCAGGCTATGGACAGGGCCGGGTTGGTCGAGATGCTTGGAAATATCGTTACCGGCACGGCCGTGCTCCAGATGATGCCGCGCCATACTGACCAGGATAATCGGCCGGGTGACGGGCGGTTCCGATGGGTGCCAGACTTCATACATGGCGCCGCTATCGCCAAACATATTGCGCGCGCGGATATCCATCGACTCACCGTGCTGATTGTAGAATGTCAGTGCACTGGCAACCGACCATTTGCTCATGCCGACGACCAAGGGTTTCTGTCCGGTTTGTTGCTGCACATCTTCCGCAATTTTTTCGATCTCAATGGTCGCTTCGCGCCAAAAGTAGCGGTTCATCAACTCGGGATATGGAATCCCCGGAATCCCCAGCACCACATAGTGCATTATCAATGCGTACACCGCTATGGAAATGGCGATGGTCGGCTTCCACGCGGCTTGGATACGGTTTGCGAAGCTGCGCGGACTGAAGTTCTGTCCCATCATCCAGGCCATGGTTGGGATAATGGCAAGCCATAACGGGGCGGTCCAATGAAAACGCAACGAGTCCAAGCTGCTGAGTACCAGAAATATCACCAGCGGTACTCCAGTGAATAGGCATACAAACAGCATGCGTCTGTGCGCAAAATCGCCTGTGCCGTGTTTTTTCCCGGGCAGCAATGCCAATAGCGCGGCGATCAAACCCGTCGGCGTGAGCAATACCAGCAGGTTGACGAGCAGTAAATGAACCGAGAACTGATCGTCACCGGCACCGCGGATGCGCGATGACTGGAACATGATCGAAGACCAGTGATGTTCCAAGTTCCAGATGATAACCGGGGAAAACAACAGCAGCGCCAGCAATGCAGCAAGGTACGGATGGGGGCGGAACAACCAGCGGCGCGCAACCGGGTCGATGAGCACAAATAATAATGCGGCAGCGCCGAGCAATCCAAGCGTATATTTGGATAAAATGCCGAGACCGAAAGCGATTCCCATGCCTAACCAGGCTGAACTGCGGTTTGCGATCAAGGCGCGTTCCATGTAATAGAGTGTGGCTGCCCAGGCGGCGATTACCGGAGCGTCCGTAGTCATGAGGAAGCCGGTAGCGAAGGTGAATGGCAGTACCGCCAGCAGCAGTACCGTGCGTATGCCGGTGGATTTGTCGTACAGGTTTTTGGCCAAAGCATAAAGAAAACCCATCGTGATCAAGCCGCAGATGAATGCTCCGATCCTGACACCGAATTCATTATCGCCGGCAATTGCCGTGCCCAGCCAGATCAGCCACGCCACCATGGGCGGATGATCGTAAAAACTTAAATCCATGTGCTGGGTATAGTTCCAGTAATAGGCTTCGTCCGGAATCAGTTGCGTTTCGCCAAGATAAATCAAACGGAACAATATAATGAACGGTACGATGCCGATTGCGGCCACGCGCCAGCGCGTATCGACAGTAGGACGGTTGTCTTGTGCCGGAAATATGTAGAAGATCGATCCCAGATAGCAGACGATTGCGCTAGTGACCGTGGCGGTGAGAATGGCCCAAAGCGGCGCTACCTGCCAGGTATCAACAAGCAAGGCCAGCAAACCGCCGCGTGACAGCAACGCAATACTGCCGACCGCAGCGATACGGCCGATGCGGGACCACTGCAGTGAGTTGGTTTGCCGGGAGCGGAACAATCCGCCGGAATTAAAAGCGAGAAATACCGCCGCTGCGGCAAGAAAACTCCCGATATGAGCCGCTGCCAGCCCTGCGCCGTTGCTTTTCAGGATCTGAAACAACCCGATATCGATCAGCGCGCAGAGCAGTCCGATCAAAATGACACGCCCGGCGTTGTGAATGGTGGCGCCGCCGGAAAGCGCAAGCAAGCGTTGCAGATAAGCCCATTGGTGGTGAAAGGACAACTTTGAAGTGCCGCGTGTCCGGTCACGGAAACAGATGGGCACTTCCACCACTTTCAGCGTGCCTTGTCCGGCCATCAACAATTCGAGCAGGATTTTATAGCCGTGCGCCTTCCCGGAAATGGTCGACGTCAGCTCGCGGCGGAATGCAAAAAAGCCCGAAGTGGCATCGTTGACATCGCACAGCGGGCGTGCCAGCGAGCCGCCGATGCGCGATAGCCATTGCCGGTGTAACGGCCAGCCTTCGGTGCGGCCGCCCGGAACATAGCGGCTGCCGATGGAGACATCGTGACTGCCATTCAGCACGGGCGCTACGACGGCGGAAAGTTGTTCGGGCGGATGGCTCAGATCGGCGTCCATGACCACAATGACATCGCTCTGTGCCTGCGCGGCGCCAGCCAGAATCGATGCCGTCAAATCCGGTTTCTCTGTGCGCTCAATGAGCCGCACCGGCGCCTTTTTCTCCCACGCCCGTACTTTTTCCGGAGTGCCGTCCTTTGAACCGTCGTCGACAAAAATAACTTCAAAGCTGTCCGGCGGGAGATTCAGTGCAAACAAGCTGGTTAATAAGGGGTCGATATTATCGGCTTCGTTGAGTGTCGGTATTACTACGGAAAATTGTGTCAAGGGGATCTCGGCTCTGAAAGTGGAATGGTTAATTTTAAAAATAAGGGATTTGCTTATGGGAAATTAAGACTCTTCCTACACTACATTCACAATTAATTCATTATTGTTATTATATTATTATGCAATATGTTTTATCGGTATTCTATCAATGATTTGAAGAAGATCGGCTGTATTGAATGCGCAGTGTGCATGGTGTGAATCAAGTGTTCTGTGCGATGAAATTGCCGCCAGTATAAATAGGAAAAGAATGAATGGCTATTGATTTGGGCTTTGACAGAATTGTTAGGGATTTTAGCGGAGCAAGGTGGATTTTTACGCAATTATCTGCGGATGATACGGCGGCCACCTCGATTCATCGATGCTTCCGGCGCATCATCTGGCGTGAAGCGAATCTTGCCGACCGGTGCATTATGCTGGTCACATTGCCCTTCTTGCCGGTCATGATTATCGTGCTGACTTTGGTTTTCACAACTTTCAATGGGCGCGCAATCAAAAAGCGCACCGGCAAGGGAATAATCCGGCAAGTTTACGAGCAGATCGCTGTGGCAAGCCGTTTTGCGATCTTGCCGCCTTGGTACTATATCTTTGAATTGCACGATGACGACAAGCGTCAGCGTGCTAACGAATACCTGAATCGCTTTGAAACCAAAGCGGGGCTTTACCGCTTCTTACGCGACAACAATGGCGGACTTCCCGTTCCTGCCGAGCGAACCACGCTATGCATCAAGGACAAAACGCTCTTTATGGCGCATTGCCGGAAACAGGGCGTTACCGCAGCGCCGATTTTTTGGATAGTTAAAGGCGGGGAAGTAATACCGGTTGACCACGATGGATCCGGTCTGCCCGCGTGCGATCTCTTTGTCAAACCGCTCAATGGACAAGGCGGGAGAGGCACTATCCGTTGGGATTATATGGAATCCGGACAGTATCTGTGCAGTGACGGCAGTTTTGTCAGCGGCGATCAAGTGATTGCGTTGTTGCGGAAGAATTCAAAACATACTGCGTATATCGTGCAGCCGCGGCTGATCAATCATCCGGGTATTGCCGATTTGGCCTGCGGCACGCTGGCGACCGTGCGTGTCATGAGTTGCCGCAACGAAAGCGGCGGTTATGAAGTCACCAATGCGGTCTTCCGCATGAAGCGCAATACCGATGCTATCGTCGATAACTATCACGCTGGCGGCATCGCAGCCAACGTCAATATCAAAACAGGCGTGCTAGAGGAGGGTACGCGCGGCGGCTGGGGCTTGGTGACTGACGGCTGGTACGAGCGGCATCCATTATCCAATGCCACGATTACACATCGCAAGCTTCCTGGTTGGGAAAAGATGATCGATTTTGTGCAAAACGCCCATGTCCGCCTCTTTCCCGACCAGGTGGTCATTGGTTGGGATGTGGCGTTGCTTTCAGACGGTCCTTGCTTGATCGAAGCCAATAAAGCGCCGGATCTGGATATCATCCAGCGCGCCCAGAAGGGGCCTTTAGGCAATGAACGCTTGGGGAGGCTCCTGGCATTCAACTTGAACCGGACAATTGAAACCAAGTATGAAGAAAATTGGTAAGAAGCATCTTTTTTCTGTTGTACGGATGATGGTAATGGGAACGTGCAGCACCTTGTAATAAAGAAGCAACAATCCGTCGCTAAATTACGGCAAGCACTTTGTGCCGCCGGGTAAATCAAGGATCGATGATGGTAAATGAAGAGCACGTTGCCAAAGATGAAGAGGCTGGAATCCTGAAGATGTTGACGATAGAGCCGGGTACCGATTTGTTGGCTGCTGAGGTGCGGCGTATGGCCATTCAAACCTTGGAAGGTGGCGGTCTTATTTATCTTCCCAAAGGGGGATTCGAATTATCCGAGCGAGAACGAGTATTGATATCGGATACGGCGAATATCCTGACGCGAGTGCCCGATGTCGAAAATGGCAAACCGACGATTATTTTTGATCCGGAAAGCGGTCACATCAAGAAATATCATTATGCGCAGATACAAGGGAAGATGATGCGCGCGCAAATCAAAGACACGGCGCGTCCCGATCTTGAAGCCATCATGGCGCGCTATGGGCAATGGACAGAAAGCATCATCGCGCAATTATTCCCCAGTTATCAGCAGGCATTGGATCGCAAACGGGTCACGTACCGGCCTTTTCCGCGCAATAGCACGCAGGCGCTGCATATTGACTCCAGTTATGGATACCCCACGCAAGGACGCAGCATGCTGCGGGTCTTTACCAATATCAATCCGGTCAATCGATTGCGCATCTGGCAGCTCGGTGAGCCATTTGAACCGTTTGTGCAGCGTTTTCTGCCGGATGTGAAAGTCAGCGGACCATCCTGGCTTTCTATCTTGCTGGCACGTATCGGTCTCATCGACGGCGTTAAGACCAAATACGATCAATATATCGCGGCGCTTCGTGCGCTCGGTATGCGCGATAAGGAATACCAGGTCTCAGCGCCGCGTGAGCTGATGGAATTTCCAGCCGGTTCGAGCTGGATTGCCATTACAGACTTGGTGTTGCACGGTGCGATATCGGGACAACACAGTCTGGATCAAACGTTTTATTTACCGGTGGAAGCCATGAACGATCCGTCGCGATCGCCGTTGCGCATCCTGGAAAGGCTGATCGGCGAAGCGTTGGTGTAAGTACGGGCAGTTTGTTTGAGGAAGCGGGTTTCTGGAGCAATACATTCTTCAGGGGTGTTGATGATGGCAATAAATTCGTCTGCGGAAGTCTATTTCGGTGGTCCCGATCAGCCGGCCGGTTATTTGCGCGATATGCTGGAAGCGCGCATCACCGCTGTTCCAGCCGGTGGTTCGATCGATTGGGTTACATACTATTTTCGTGACCTGAAGCTGGCGCAAGCGCTGATTCAAGCGCGCAAAAGAGGGGTTAACGTGACTGTAAGCCTGGCAGGCAAGCCGCGCACTGCCGATGCCAATGAAGCCGTGATCGCGCTGCTGGCGGGGCCGGACGGTCTAGGCGACGGCCTGCGGGTAGTGGTTTTTCCGGGCATGCCGGCGCCGCCGGGGAGGGCATGGGGGCCGCAATTGCATGAAAAACTGTATTGTTTTTCGCATCCGAAGCCGATCGCATTTATCGGTTCCTTCAATCCCTCGGGAAATCATCCGGAAAATAGACCCGACATCATTCGCGAGATCGGCGATCATGACAGAGGCTATAACGCTCTGATCGGGCTGGAAGATGCGCGGTTGGTCGCGCAGCTTGTGCGGCACGCACGAAGTCTGCATAAAACCCCGCCGGGGTTATTCTACCGTTTTTCCGCCGAGGCCAATAACGCAATCCAGGGTACCGATACGACGATTCATTTCTGGCCGCGCACGCATTCCCATCCGGTCATGCATTTCTTGAGCAATATCAGCGACCAAGCGCATGTGCGCATTTTTGCGTCGCACATCAGAACCAATGCGGCGGTTAATTTTATGATCGAACTCGCGCACCGTGGCGTGTCGCTGGAGATATTTGCGGAATCAACGTATAGGCGTGTTACAACCAAAGTGGAGCAGCGTTTGATTGCTGCCGGAATTCAGTTCAAGCGCAGCAGGAATCAGGACGATCTGCCCATGCATTTGAAACTGGTGCTGGTGGAAGATCGCGGGCAGGTATGGTCTATTTTTGGCAGTTTTAATTGGACCAAACCTTCTTTCTGGCTGAACCACGAGATTGCCGCGATTTCCAGTGATCCTTTGCTGTTCCAGGCTTTGTCGGCGCGCTGCGACTGGCTGGAAGAAAGAGATTCTTCAGTATCGTTACCAACGGATTTAGTGACTGCCTGATGGAGAGAGTGGCGCGATGAGCGATTCGGCATCAACATTGATTATCCCGGTAGAAAGCCAGGTGCGCGAACTGGATGCGAAAATTCTATTGTCCTGCATTGCAGCCGAGCGCGGTTTTCCGGTACTGATGGGTTCGCGGGCTTTCACGCATTTCCAGGTGGCTTCGGTTCCGCGCGGCGTTTATGTGGCGAAAAGCATGCGCAGCCTGAGCAATTCGATGTTCAAGGCTCTGCGCCAGCTCGGTCATGACATTGTGGCGTGGGAAGAAGAAGCGTTGGTGCATCCGCCCGCCGATACCTACTTCACACTCCGGCTTTCGCCCGCAACGGTTAAAAAAGTGTCGCATATTTTTGCCTGGGGGCAGGAAAACGCCGATTTATTGCGGCAGTACCCCGAGTTGCCGCAGGACATGCCGATCCACATTACCGGCAACCCGCGCGGCGATATGCTGCGGCCGGAACTGCGTCCGTACTTCGATCCGGAAGTCAGCCGGTTGCGTGGTCTTTATGGCGATTTCATTCTCATCAACACCAATTTCAGCGATGTAAATCCTTTCATTCCCAGCATCGGCTTGTTTAAACCGTCGAAGGATGCTCGCAAAACAGCCAAGCGCGGACAATCGGGAATCGGCATGAACCAGCAATTTGCCGAAGGCTTGAGGGATCATAAACTGGCTGTGCTGGAAGATTTTAAACAATTGATTCCGGCGCTGGCGCAAGCGTTTCCCGGCAGAACCATCGTAGTGCGGCCGCATCCCAGCGAAAGCTATCAGATTTACCAGGAAATCGCCGCTTGGAATGAACGGATCGTGGTGATTAATGAAGGTAATGTCATCCCGTGGCTGCTGGCGGCAAAGGCGCTGGTGCACAATGGCTGTACCACCGGCTTGGAAGCTTACGTTCTCGGGGTTCCGGCCATTTCTTATCTGGCAACGCTAAACGAGTTTTACGATTACGATTTTCAGGGTCTGCCAACAAAACTGAGTCACCAATGCTTTAATTTCGCGGAATTGCAAAATACTGTGCAGCGGGTTCTGGCTGGCGAACTGGGCAGCGCCGATGGAGCGGAGCGGCAAGCGTTGATCGATTATTATCTAGCGGCGCAGCAGGGGCCATTAGCCTGTGAACGGATCGTCGATGTTTTGGAAAGCTGCGGTTACAGCGAAAAACAACCGCCGCGCAGTCCGATCGGCGCTTATGTGCAGGGCTGGTTATTTACCAAACTGAAAGCAGCATTGACAAACCTGTACATGCGCCGTCCCGGGCCGAACCGGCTGGCGTATCACGATCACCGCTTCCCGGAAATACCGGTGACTGAGATCGAGCATAAGATCGCCCGGTTTGGTCAACTCTTGCATCGTTTCGATCATATCAAAATCGAACAGCACTCCAAGCATCTGTTCATGGTGCGTTCCACGGACAAGCGCAGAACCGGGCAGGGATTACGTTCCGCTGCTGCGAACGAAAGCTATCCTGCCGTGAGCAATGAAAACAACAAGTTGTTGCCTGATTGAGTCATGAAAAATATTTTTCAGCAAATGATGCATAAGAGGCCTATCGCTAAACTTGCGCATCAGGTCAAAGCGGCAGTCGAAGCGCTCGGAGATCCGGTGCCGATTCTGGTCGTGTCCTACAATAATGGCGTTTATGTGGATCATTGCGTTCGGCAGCTCAATGCGCAATCGATCCAACCGGTTGTGATCGACAATGCATCGAATGACGCCGAAACACGCGATATTCTTGCCGCTATTGCCGCAACCGGAAAAGCCTTAGTGGTTCGGTCACCGGTCAACTTGGGCGCGCGCGCCGGGTTTCATGGTCCGGTTTACGATGTTTTGCCGGATACATTCGGTTATACCGATCCCGATCTGTTGTTTAACGAGTGCCTGCCGGTAGATTTCATCCATCAGCTGATCGGCGTTTGCGATCAATTCAAATGTTTTAAAGCCGGTTTCGCATTGCCTTATCAAGTGCGGTACGATTTGACGGATAAGCGCACGAAAACAAGGATGGGTAATATTGTTCCTTGCGAGCGATTAATGGCGGTAGCGGAATGGGAAGCGCGATTCTGGACCAAGCCGCTCAAGCACGATCAGTTGGAGCTCTACGCAGCATCCATCGATACCACCTTCGCGATTTATCACAAGCAATACTATAACGGAGATTTTTTCGACGCGGTGCGGGTTGCCGGCGATTTCTCCGCATTACACATGCCATGGTTTCCCGATTTGGATTTGCTGTCGCCGCAGCGGCGTAGCGCTTATCTCAAGGGAAACAAATCGTCCAACTGGGTGGCAAGCTAAATTTCGCTGGATGGCACAATCGAAAGGATTTTATGACGGAGAAGACAAAGGTTGTTTATGAAAATACCCAAAGTTATTGCTGAAATCGGTTGTAATCATAAGGGCGATATCGAAATAGCCAAGGAAATGATCGGTATCGCGGCGACGTTTGCCAAATGTGATTTTGTTAAGTTTCAAAAGCGTTCCAACAAGGAATTGCTCACCCCCGAGGAATATAGCGCTCCCCACCCGAATACGCAGAATAGCTATGGCGATACTTATGGCGCGCATCGCGAATTTCTCGAGTTCGATGTTGAGCAGCACCGGCAATTGCAGCAATGCTGCAAGGAGTTCGGCATCGGTTACTCGACCTCGGTGTGGGATCCGACCTCAGCCAAGCAAATTGCCAGTCTTAACCCTGAATTCATCAAAATACCCTCGGCGTGTAATCTCAATTTTGCAATGCTGGAATTCCTCGCTCGGAATTATCGCGGCGATATTCACATTTCCGTGGGCATGACCACGTATGAAGAGCAAGAACAAATCGTGCAGCTGATGGAACGGTGTCATGCGGCTGAGCGAACTGTTTTGTACGCCTGCACATCCGGTTATCCCGTTCCGTTCGAGCAAGTGTGCTTGCTCGAACTGCAAACATTGAATGAACGCTTCGGCACGCGTATCAAGGAAATCGGTTTTTCCGGGCATCATCTCGGCATTGCCGTGGATATCGCTGCGGTTGCTCTGGGTGCAACCTGGATCGAACGCCACTTTACGCTGGATCGCACTTGGAAAGGAACCGATCATGCCGCTTCGCTGGAGCCGGACGGATTGCGCCGGTTAGTCCGCGATGTGCGTGCTGTTTCACGGGCGTTAACGCTTAAGGAAATGCCGATCCTGCAAATCGAAGCGCCGCAACGCGCCAAACTGAAACGGTTGCAGGGAGTTCATTTCAATTGATGCGTTGGGTTGCTTTTATGCCGCTGCGCGCCAATTCAAAATCGATCATTGATAAGAATGTGCGTGATATTGCCGGGCGGCCGTTGTTCGCGTGGAGTCTGGAACAGGCTATCGCATCGCAATGTTTTGATGAAATCTATGTGGCGACGGATTCAGCGAGAATCCACCAGAAAGTGCTGGATGAATTCTCAACATCCGTGAAAGTGCTGGATCGCTCGGCGGTCACCTGTAGCGATACCGCCAGCACGGAAAGCGCGATGCTCGAATTCAAACAGCGCGTTTCTTTCGATGTGCTGTGCTTGATTCAGGCTACTTCGCCGCTCACCCAAGCGCATGATTTCATTGCCGCCAAGCGAAAATTTCTACACGAGAATCTCGATTCGCTGCTGACGGCGGTGCGATCCAAGCGTTTTTTCTGGACGGAAACCGCCGTACCGATTAATTACGATCCGGGAAAACGCCCGCGGCGTCAGGATTTTCCCGGCTGCTTGATGGAAAACGGCGCTTTCTATTTAACAACGGCGAAATTGCTGGACGATCTGGGCAGCCGTTTGGGCGGACGGATCGGCATTCATGAAATGGCGTCGGAAACGGCGGTTGAGATTGACGACGATACCGATTGGATGATCGTCGAGCAGCTTCTGCTGCGGCAACAATTAAAGCCCGCGGGTGAGAATGCCAAACGGGTGAAAGCGCTGGTTCTGGATGTGGACGGAACATTGACGGATGGGGGTATGTACTATGGACCGGACGGTGAAGCGCTGAAAAAATTCAATACGCGCGATGCGCATGGCTTGCAACTGTTGCGTGAGCAGGGCATCGGCATTTGTGTCATGAGCAGAGAAAACAGTCCCGCAGTGGCCGCGCGAATGAAAAAGCTGTGGATTGAGGAGTACTATCCGGGTGTAGGAAACAAATTTTTGCTGCTGAAAGAATTGGCGCAACGTTGGGGTATTGCGTTGCAGGATATGGCCTATATTGGCGACGATCTCAGCGACTTGGAGTGCTTGGAAAATGTCGGTTTGGCTTGTTGTCCGGCCGATGCCGTGGCGCAAGTCCTGAGCAAAGTGCAGTATTGTTGCACGCGTTCCGGCGGCCAGGGGGCTGTGCGCGAGGTGTGTGATTTCATTTTGAGAATGAAAAATTCTACCCAGACCGTTCCATAGGCATTCAGCATGCCACATACAGAGCCGGGTGACGTGATGCGCTCAGGAATCCTGCCGGATAACGATACGAAAGCGCTTTTTTTTCTCCGTCATTACAACGATATCGATCATATCACCCCGGTAATTTTCAAGTGGGCTGAATCGGGCCATATCTGCGACGTGGTATTGATCGGCAAGGACAACGCCTGTAGTGATTACCGGATTCAGTTCTTGCGCAAGCTGGCTGGCGTGCGCGTTGCGCATATCCGGGAGCTGTTGCCGCCGCTGGATTTTATGCTGTGGCGATTGCAGACATTGCTGATGTCTCCGGGTTTGCGGCGCTCATGGTTAAATCCTGTGATCAACCGGCTGGTGCAGATCTACGGTAGGGAAAAACGTCAGCATATCTGGCGCAAAACGGCGCACCGCTTGTTGGAAAGAAGCTTCGGCAAAAGCGCAACCGCAACCGGTGTGGTGATCTTTGATTGGATCACGCGAAACTCACCGGTTTGTATCGAGTGGGTCGAAATGGTGGTTACCATGGCGCGCGCCACAGGTCTTGGCACGGTTTCTTTGCCGCATGGCGATAGTCCGCACGCCAACCAACTGATCCGGCATCATGAATGGAAACTGGAGCCGGATTCGATGTACTCCGCTGGCGGGATATTCGACAAAGTGGTCGTGCCAAACGAATTGTGCGCCGTGCGGTTTCGTCCCTTCGTACCCGCCCAGTCTTTAGCGGTGCTGGGCTCGCCGCGTTATTGCAGCGAATGGTTGGCGGTATTGGCGGAGTTGCAGCTGCCTTCACCGCTCGTGCGTGCTGAGAACCGGCTCAAACTGGTCCTCTTTCTGAGGAAAAGCGATTTCACAACGTTCTGGGAGGAGGTCAGCGAAGTGGTGCAGATGATTGCGGCTTTTCCCAATGTGGAAATCATCATTAAGCCGCACACTCGTGGCGGCTGGCGGCAACCCCTGACCCGGGCTGCGGCCATAACACGCTTGCCGAATGTCAGCGTGGCCGGGGATGAGATGCATTCCATTCATCTGTTGAATTGGGCCGATGCTGTGATCGATCTTGCAACATCGGTTGTTTATGAAGCGGTTAAAGCGGGAAAGCCGGTGCTGGCAGCCGATTATCTGCATGCGGGCCGCTCGACGATCGCCGGGTTTATGCCCGAAACCGAGTTGCGTTGCCGGGACGATGTATACCAAAAAATCGCTGAATTGCTATCGAGTGGCTGTGATTCATTTTATGTGGAAGAACACCGTCAGCGTTTCCTGCGCGAAATTATCAATGGCTCATCCGATGACAATGTCTTATCGCGCTATGTCACGCTACTGGAAGACAGTTGCCGCGATCCGGCAATACAGCAATCAACCGATGGAAAATAAATTGCCGCCCATGTCCGGAAAATCCATTGATGTCGTCATTCCGGTTTACAACGCGCCGGAGCTGACGAGACGTTGTATCGACTCGGTGATTACCCATCTGGGGGAGTCGATTGGCCGCGTGCTGATTCAGGACGATGCATCGGACCGCGAGACGCGCGAGATGCTGGATTGCTTGCCGTACCGATGCGTGGAGGTCTGTCATGCGGAAAACAACCAAGGTTTCGGCTTTTCCGTGAACGCGGCAGTCAGCCGTTCAAATGCCGATTATGTGTTGATCCTTAACTCCGACACCGAAGTGAACCGGAATATTCTGCCGCCGCTTTGTTCGGCATTCGAGGCTGATCCCAAACTGGCCGCCATTATTCCTGCGGGTAATAGCTATGACAGATATGATTTTAGCCGCTATTTAATTGGCGAAGGTCATTACATCCGGACGTACTATCTGCGCGGCCACGCGATCCTGATCCGCCGCGCTGCTTTTCTGGAAATTGGCGGTTTCGATCCAGTATTTGGCCGCGGTTATTACGAGGATATCGATCTCGGCCGCCGTCTCGATTTGCGCGGCTGGCGTTTTGGTGTTCACCCGGCAGCATGGATTTATCATAAAGGCGCGGGGTCGTTCGGTGATGGTCGTGTCGCACTGGCGCGGCGCAATCGTGCGTTGTATTTAGCGCGTTATCCGGCAGCGCAACGGAACATACTATTGCTTACCGGCAACTGCGCATTGACCGATTTTCCGGAAAATTTTCTAACCGCGATTGACACTGTGTTTCGTGCCGGTGGTGCGGTGCATTGGCTGACGCCAGGGCAATCTTCCCGCTTGATTTGCTTGCAGATGTATCATCATCCTTTGCAGCTGAGCTCGATGCTCAGGGTCTGGTTGCGCGGCTGGCAGCGCGCCGACAGGCGTGTGACGGAAATATGGATCATGCCGGAAGTTCCTTTACTGTTGCGGGTATGGGCTGCCGTGTGGGGGCGGTTGTGCGGCCTTAAAGTGCTGCTGCGGGAAACGGTTGTGACGCAGGATTCAGTCACGAAATTCAGAATGAAATAACCAATCTTTTTGCGTGACGCTGCCGCTAAGGCGCAACCGGTAAATCAGCTTCTGAACGCCGGCAGCGGGTCGTCTTGCGGCACAAAATTGAGCGCAATGCCGTTGTTGCACCAGCGTTCGCCGCGCGGCGGCGGGCCGTCTTTGAACACATGGCCTTGGTGCCCGCCGCAGCGTGCGCAGTGGTATCCGGTGCGCGGTTTGATCAGTTTGAAATCGAGTCGGGTGGCGATGTGTCCGGCAATCGGCTGGGTGAAACTGGGCCAGCCGGTCCAGCTTTCATATTTATGCGCGCTGTCAAACAGCGGTAGATAGCAAGCGGCGCAAATGAATGTGCCTGCGCGATCCTCATACACCAGATTGCTCGATTCCGGGCGCTCGGTGGCTTCTTCAAACAAGATTTGATAAGCTCTGGGTGAAAGCAACTTGCGCCATTCTTCATGCGGTTTATTGAGCGGCGTGACCGGGCTGGCCGCTTCACCAACCGCCGCCGTGCGCAAGCAGGCGGGAACCAGCGGAATCACGGCGGCTGCGGCCAGCGCTTGTAACACAGTGCGTCGTTTCATGAAATCTTCTCCAAAACAGCAAAAGCGCGCGTGAATTGATTTTCTTGGACCTTTTCAGTGCGAGCTGATCCGATGCGGTAATTAACCGCATGATCCATCCAATAACACTGCCGGATCATGCGCGGATTGCTGAATCACGATCACTTTATGGCGCGATTTATCGCCCTGTTTCAAGATCACACGGGAAAGCGGCACATCAAAACGTTCGGCAAGAAATTTCAGTAAGGCGGTATTCGCTTTGCCTTCCACCGGCGGCGCTGCAAGTTTTATTTTTAGCGCATCGCCATGCAAACCGGCCGCAGCGGTATTTTTTGCACCCGGCTGAATGTGCAGTGTCAGCACGAGATTATCCGCATCATCGTACCGGTACCATCCCATGCTGGTCGATCAGTTAGAGGAGCATCGCGACGATTTCCTTATTCACGCCGGCCACGACCATCAATAACACTTGAATCAGGATCAGCACAAACAAGGGTGACAAGTCGACATTGGCGACCGGTGGTATGCGTTTGCGGAAAACGGCCAGGAACGGACGGGTAAAACTATCCAGCAGCGGCGCCAGCGGACTGTGCGGGTTAACCCACGACAAAACGGCTTGCATGATGATCATCATCAACACGATATAGAGCGTCGTCTTAATGATCTCAACGATGCCCAGCAATCCCATCACGCCCAATGAGGTGACGATATTGATCTCGAAATCATACCCTTGCACCATGTACATGCTGGCTATGATGATGCATTCCAGCAGCCACGCCAGCACCAATGTCGATAGATCGATCCCCGCCCAGCCGGGAATGAACCGGCGTGCCGGACGCACAATAAAATCGGTCACTGCGATCAGAAACTGCGAGACCGAGTTGTAGTAAGGAACGCGCAATAATTGAAAATAAAAACGCAATAACAACGCCAAGGAAAACAACCCCAGAATAGTATCAACAAGAAAAATCAGGATTTGATTGGACATAACAATTTTCCAGAAAAACTATAATCGATAATTAAGAAATCGCTAATGAGTTATCGCGAACATTATATTCTGCCGAACTCGTCACTTAATTCCCGTGAGCGTTTATTCGCGGCATGGATGGCAGTAATGATCTTACACTTAATATCATTTTTTTCCATAGTTTGTATCGCCTGCTCGGTGGTGCCGCCTTTGGAGGTCACCCGGGCGCGCAATACGGCTGCATCTTCCTCGCTCGAACTGGCCAGTTTGCTGGCGCCCGCGAATGTCTGCAAACTGAGTTGCCTTGCTTGAGCCGCTGACAGGCCTAATTCCATCGCGGCCTGTTGCATCGCTTCAATGAAGTAGAACACATAAGCGGGACCGCTGCCGGAAATCGCCGTCACGGCGTGCAGCATTTCTTCGTCATCCACCCACAGGGTCGAACCTACCGCCGCGAGGATCGATTCAGCGTTCGTTCTGTCGCGTGCATCCACGCTGGGTGAGGCATATAGACCGGTGACACCGGAACGCACCAGCGAAGGCGTATTGGGCATGGCGCGCACAACGCGCTGATATCCGCCCAGCCAGCGCATGATGTCGGTGGCGCGAATTCCGGCGGCAATCGATATCGCCAACTGATTGTTCAATAACGGTGCGAGTTTCTGCGTCAATTCAAACAATTGCTGCGGTTTTACCGACAACAGGATGACATCGCTGGCGGCAATGCCTTCGGCGAGATCGGCCACTGCCGTAATGTCGAACGCTTGCTGCAATTTTTCGCGGCTGCCGGCATTAATTTCCACCACACTGAGTTGCCGGGCTGCATACCCTTGTTGCAACAATCCGCTGATTAAGGCGGAAGCCATATTACCGCCGCCGATGAACGAAATATTCATAGTCATTTTCTCGTTACGTTGATTGAACTGAGGTCAGTGCTGGCAAGCCGGGCAATAAAAACTGGCGCGTTGACCTTGTCTGATGTATTGGATAATACCCTCACATTGTTTACAGCGCTCGCCTTCACGCCCATAAACCCAATAGTGCTGCTGGAAGTAGCCGGGAGTTCCGTCGCTGTTCACAAAATCGCGCAAACTGCTGCCGCCCGCTTCGATTGCCTGCTGCAAAGTGTGTTTAACTGCCTGCACCAACCGCTCATACCGCGTCATGCCAATTCTGCCAGCGGCAATTTTGGGATTGATTCCGGCCAGAAACAAGGCCTCGTTCGCATAAATATTGCCGACACCGACTACTACGTGATGATTCATCAGCGTTTGCTTGATACTGACACGGCTGCCTCTGGTTTTCGCGAATAACCGCGCGGCATCGAAATCCGCCGTTAAGGGTTCCGGGCCGAGATTCTGTAGCAGCGGATGCTGTAAAACATCCCCGGTTTGCCATAACACGGCGCCAAAACGGCGTGGATCGCGCAACCTTAAGACCGTGCGATCCCGCAGAATCAAGTCAAAATGATCATGCTTTCCCGGCGGAAGCTCAGTGTTTTGGGATGGCGGCAGAATACGTAAGCTTCCCGACATTCCCAAATGCATGATCAGCGTTCCCGTACCGCAATCCAGCAGCAGATATTTGGCGCGCCGGGTTACGGTCTGGATCGTGAGTCCCGCCAATAATGACGGTAACTCATCCGGTACCGGCCAGCGTAACCGGGGATTGCGGACGATGATTTGGGCAATCGTTTGTCCCGCGATATGGGGTGCAATGCCGCGCCGCGTTGTTTCGACTTCTGGTAATTCCGGCATCAGCGCTCAGTCTCAGCAGGTACTGGCGTGGCCGGATCGAGTAAATGCCGGCCGGTATCCAGCGGAAACCGGTAACCGGTTTCCTCACCGGATCGCACTAAAACAATCGAAACGGCATTGTGCAATATTTTCAGATCGATTTGCCGGCCATCCTGTAAACCGATTTTCACCACACCGGTTGCAACAAAATCAGATCCTAGTTGCGACACCACTATCAGTTCCGCGGCGCTGGCCGTCCGCCATAGTTGAATCCAGTCTTTCAATGCAGTGTCGGTGACGGCATGGTCCGATCGTTGCAATGTCACCCGCCAATGGGGATGGTGAAATTCCGCTGCGAAATGCGGCAATTCAAACTTAACCGGAATTTCGCCGGACGCTAGCAGCCTGGAATCGATCAAATCGTTCACGCTGCCCGGCAAGGCTAGCGCATGACGCGGCGCAATCAGATACACATGATCGCCGGCCGCCACATATTGCTGATTGGTGGTGGGTGCAAATCCGCCAAAGCCAAACTGTGAGCGGTCAACGGTTAACAGCACATTCGGCCGCTCCAAGCCGAACCGTCCTAAATCAGTCAGCGGAAAACGTTGCTGACTCTTGGCCTGGAGAATTTCCAGAATTCTCCGGATCTTTTCTTCGTTAGCCCGGGCGTGCAGGGGCGTTGTCAGATACCAATGATCGTTTAGCCGCTTGAGCGTGATTTCCTGTTGCGGCCTGACGATATGCACACTCTGCACGGTTTCGGCAGAATTGCTGGCGATTGAGTATTCCGGGTTACCGTGGGATTGTGGTTTAAAGTAAAGAAACAACAGCAAGCTGCCAATCGTGGCAACCATAATGAGATTCAGCCGTGCATGATGCGTCATGGTCATATTTTTCTCCGGCGGCGCCACCAAATTACACCCCCGCATGTCAGGAACAGCAGGGGTAATACCACTAAAAAAACCAACGCGATCAGTGTCAGTTCAAATTCACTCAAGACCAGGCTGCTATCCAGCGTTGCACGCGGTTGAATCACAATCAGCTCTTCATCACCGGTCAGCCAGTTGATCAGGTTAATGCCGAAATCCAGATTACTGCCGTTGCCCAGATAAGTATTGGCAAGAAAATGCCCGCTGCCGACCACGGCAATGCGTTGCTCGCGATCCTGGATAGTGCGCGTCAAGGCCACGGCAATACTGACCGGCCCCGGTATATCGGCATCCTGGTCAAACCGGATTTCTCCATTCAGATCACCGGTTTCCACCCAGCCTTGCGGTGCCGCTTCAACCAGTGCAACACCGCTCCAATCCTCGTTCTCATCCATCTCAATCTGACGCGCGAAGGGAAATACGGTGATGTAATTAAAATCATTGGTAATGACATGCGGCCCGTAAATCGCGCCCAAGGCGAAGGTGATCGGCGCTTTGAGTTCCACCGCCTGGGGATCGGCGACGACACCCGGGGTCAGCGACAAGCGCAATTTTTCCGTCAGCGGCAATAGTCCGCGCAACGATTCCTGATCGACCAGCCAGAGCAAATTGCCGCCACGGCCGATATAATCCAGCAGCTTTTGCACTTCTCCCGGCAACAAGTCGGTTTGTGGTGACGCAATGAGCAGCATGCTCGCAGTGGCGGGGATATCGTGTTCAATGGCGAGATTGAGTGGTTGGCTGTTAAAACCGTTGGTGCGCAAGTGCTTGCCGAATTCGCCGAGATCGTAATTGGCATTACCGTCCAGCTTGCGTTCACCATGACCGCTGAGCGCCACAATCAGCTTATCCTCGGCGCGCGCCAGCCGCATCAATGCATTGGAAAATGTTTGCTCGTTGATGGTGAGCAAGTGTTCAACGCGCTGATTGAATCGAATGATCATTTCACCATTGACCTGCACATCGGCTTCCTGCGCCAACAATGGTTGTTCCACCGGATCGATGAACAACAGCGACAGATCCGGCTTAATGCGCTGATACATCGCGATAAAATCAGTAATGATGCGGCGGATGTCGCCCAGTTGCGCATCTTGCTCAGTGGCATACGCGGTTACCTCGACCGGCCCATGCAATTTTTGCAGGATCTCCACGCTGGCTTCACTCAGGCTGTTACGCCCGTTCTGACTGATGTCCCATTGCTGCCGGGTTTGCTGGGCCAGATATCCAAGTAAGAAAACCAATAGCAGCAGCAGAATGACAAACAGACCATGGTGTATCCGGTTTTGCCGCTGCAATTTCTTATCCAGCTCAGCCATGCAGCCGTTCTCCATCCAGACGGTGAATCGTCAACAGCAGAAAGATAACGGTAAACAAAATGAAATAGGCGACACTCAAGGTATCGATCAGACCTTGATTGAAATGGCCGAAATGTTTCAGCAACGAAAAATAGTGCAGCCAGCTTTGTGCTGCGCTTGCCGCCAGATCGATCAGCCATAATCCTAGCAACACGCCCAGAGTACCTGCCGCGGCAATCGACGGTTGCGCGGTCAGGCTGGAAATATACAGCCCAAGCGCAGAAGAACAGGCGACAGTCAGCAGCAACCCTATCGTGTTACTGAGCAACAATCCGAAGTCCATCATGCCGCCGGTGCGCAATGAAACGCATAGAGCGACAATCAGACCGATGATCGCGGAAAAAAATACCATTAAGCCGAGAAACTTACCCAGCACGATATCCGTCATCGAAACCGGCGCGGAAATCAAGAGTGTCAACGTGCGGTTGCGGCGTTCCTCGGCGATAAGGCGCATCGATAGTAATGGTGTAATCATCAGTAAAACGATTGCAGCTACCGCAAAGACGGGCGTCACGATAATCTCGGTAACGCCGGGAGGATTGGCAATTTGCATCAATTGCGGCTGAATTTCCAGAAATGCATCCAGCCGTACCAGAAAAACCCACGCCAGCACGAGCTGGACCAACGCCAGTAATAGCCAGGCCAGCGGCGAAATGAACAGCATATGCAGTTCTTTACGGATAATGGTCGCAATCATCTTCAAATTCCGATTCGTGCAATTATTGCGTAAGTTGTGTGAATACCGTTTCCAGACTGGTATTCTGCTGGCGCAAATCGATCATCGGTTGATCGAATACAATGCCGCCCTGGTGCATGATTTGTACCCGGTCACATACATTCTCAACTTCCGGCAAGATATGGGTCGATAAAATAACGCTGCTGGCTGCTCCCAATTCGCGGATCAATTGGCGGATTTCGCGCATCTGATTGGGATCAAGGCCCACTGTCGGTTCATCCAGAATGATGACATCGGGGTTGTGAATGATCGCTTGCGCGATACCTGCGCGTTGCTGATAACCCTTCGATAATGTGCCGATCAAATGCTTGCTTCGCTGTTCCAAGCCGCAGCGTTGCTTCACATTTTCCAACGCCGCTGTGAGCGCTTCCTTCGGAACTCGATGCAACCGGGCAGCCAGCAGCAAATATTCATCCACCGTCATATCGAAATAAAGCGGCGGAATTTCCGGTAAAAAACCCACATGGGCTTTGGCTTCCTGTGGTTTATCCAGTAAATCGATGCCGCAAATTTCAATACCGCCGCTACTGGGTGCAAGATTACCCGTCAACATGCGCAGCGTTGTCGATTTACCCGCGCCATTGGGTCCAAGCAATCCCAGCACCTCGCCGCGCCGCAACTGCAGGTTGAATTGATGAACTGCAACAACTTCACCATAGTGGCGCGTTAGATTTTGCGCTGACAAAGTTAGAACTGCTGTTTCATCGGGCATACGGCACTGTTTTTAGAATTGATTGAAAGGGCTCATGAAAATCTTCCCCGCATATCATGCCGATGTGAAATTTCACCATCTTGGCGGCCGGACAGTATACGTGTGATAGGCCAATAATTCACCGGCTTTAACGTGATGCCAATAGCGGCACTGTATGGGCGGGAATAATTTGTGATTTGTTATATCGTTAATTTTTTATCAAAAAATGACCGGTTATTGATCGCTCATCCAAGTTAAGTCATTAATTTTATTTCAACTTGGTTGGTGATATCAATTTGTTGCAATTTTACAACATATTGATTTGATAAAACAAACAAACAAACTGATAATTGCGCAATCAAAAGCATGAAGTAGTAGAATGCTAGAAAGTTTTCAAGTGCAGAATAGTTTTTTGCATATCAATATTAAAACCCGTAGTTTTCATTAAAAAGGACAACAGCATGAAGAAAATATCAGCTAAAAATACTCTCATGGGAATGATTCTTATACCAGTAATGTTTTCTGGTGCTGTTTTGGCACAAGAAACAATTATTGATAAAGATAAAACTGTAAAAAAACCGGAAGCTTACGGTGTTGATGATCGTGGTGTAGTGGCAAGAAATACAACCGGTCTGTGCTGGCAAACCGGTTACTGGACACCGGCAATGGCGATTCCAGAATGTGATCCGGATCTGGCTAAAAAATCCGAAGCTACGCCTGTAGCTGCAGCGCCTGCAGCCGCCGCAGCTGCTAAAACCGCACCGGAAAAAATTACATTCTCTGCCGATGCATTATTTGATTTTGATAGCGCAAAACTGAAACCGAATGGTATTCAGTCTTTGAATGAATTTGTAACCGGCATAAAAGGCGTCAAGTACGATCTTATTATCGCTGTAGGTTATGCTGACCGCATCGGTTCCGATGAATACAACAAAAACCTCTCGATACGCCGTGCTGAATCGGTCAAGGCTCATCTGGTTTCAAAAGGCATAGAACCAAGCCGTGTTTTCGTTGATGGCAAAGGCGAAGCTAATCCTGTGACAGGTAATAGCTGCGTAGGCGACAAAAAAACCAAAGCGTTGATCGAATGTTTGGCGCCTGATCGCCGCGTTGAAATCGAAGTAGCCGGTACCCGATAAGCGAAACCGGTTCACTATTTTTACGCATAAAGCCCTGCCCTTAAGAGCAGGGCTTTTTTCTTTCTACATACTCGAAGCGCATGAATGGTTTGCAGCAAATCGATACGCTGATTGAAGCGAAATGGATTATTCCCATTGAGCCTGCTGAGGTCGTACTGAATCAACATGCCATCGCTATCGATAAAGGAATCATCCGGGATATTCTGCCGGTGTCCGAAGCCAATCTGCGTTATCAAGCCAAGCAGACAATCACCCTGAGCGATCATGCGCTGATTCCGGGATTGATTAATCTGCATACCCATGCGGCCATGACACTGATGCGTGGACTTGCGGATGACATACCTTTGATGGCATGGCTCAATCAGCACATCTGGCCTGCAGAAAATCAGCACGTTAATGCTCAATTTGTTTTGGATGGTACGCAGCTCGCGTGCGCCGAGATGATCAAAGGCGGCGTTACTTGTTTCAACGACATGTACTTTTTTCCGAAATCCTGCGCGGAAGCCGCTATCGGCTCCGGCATGCGCGCTGCCATCGGTATGGTCGTGATTGACTTTCCCACCGCTTATGCCAGTGATGCGGATGATTACTTGGCTAAGGGCCTGGATTTGCGGGATCAATATCAGCATCCGCTGCTATCCTTCTGTTTCGCGCCGCACGCGCCTTATACCGTCAGCGACAAAGCCTTCCGCAACATTCTGACTTACGCGGAACAGCTCGATACCCCGATACACATCCATTTGCACGAAACGCAGGATGAAATCCGCATCAGTCTCGAATCAACCGGCATGCGGCCGATTGAACGCTTGCAACAATTGGGGCTGCTCGGTCCGAATTTAATTGCGGTGCACATGACGCATTTGACCGATCATGAAATAAAACTGGTGCATCAATACGGTTGTAGCATCGCGCATTGCCCTTCGTCCAACATGAAGCTCGCCAGCGGACTAGCGCCGGTCGCGCCTTTATTGAATCAAGGTATCAATGTCGGTCTCGGCACCGATGGCGCGGGCAGTAATAATCGCCTGGATATGTTCGAGGAAATGCGTCTGGCGGCGCTGCTGGCAAAAGCGACCAGCGGACGGGCCGATGCCTTGCCCGCGCATCAAGCATTGAAAATGGCGACCTTGAATGGCGCCAATGCCTTGGGATTGGGAAAAATAACCGGTTCATTAACCGGTGGAAAAGCGGCTGATATTACCGCAGTCGACTTCTCCGGCCTCAACCTCGCGCCTTGCTACGATCCGGCTTCCCATTTAGTCTACACGGCAAGCCGTGAACAAGTGAGTCATGTGTGGGTAAATGGTAGAATGCTGCTACACGATAAAGAACTGATGACGCTCAACCCGGTTGAGCTGCAATACCGAACCGCATACTGGCAAGAGCGTATCGCGGCCACATCAAAAAATTAGGCACAAAGGAATGCATATGGAAAATGACGGCATCAATGCTGACCCGCTGGAACTGGAGAAATTCAGCCAACTCGCGCACCGCTGGTGGGATCCCAACAGCGAATTCAAGCCGTTGCATGAAATCAACCCGCTACGCCTTAACTACATCAATGATCTGGTTGGAAGTTTAACCGGAAAAACCGTGCTGGATGTCGGCTGCGGCGGCGGCATTCTGTCCGAGGGCATGGCATCGATGGGCGCGCACGTGACCGGCATTGATCTCAGCGACAAAGCGCTCAAGGTCGCCAAACTGCATCTGCTGGAAAGCGGGCATCACGTCGACTACCGCAAGATCACCGTGGAATCGCTGGCTAAAGAACAGCCGCAACACTTTGACGTGGTGACCTGCATGGAAATGCTCGAACACGTACCCGATCCCATGAGCGTTATCCGCTCCTGCACGCAATTGGCCAAACCCGGCGGCTGGGTTTTCTTCTCGACTATCAACCGCAATCCGAAAGCCTATCTGTTTGCCATTATCGGCGCGGAATATATCTTGAAGTTATTGCCGCGCGGCACGCACGAATACTCAAAATTCATCAAGCCGTCCGAACTTGCGCGCATGGCGCGCAATGCCGGTTTGACGGACGAGCAATTGATCGGCATGACATACAACCCGGTCACCAAAGTCTACGCACTGGAAGATGACACCGATGTGAACTACATCATGGCGTACCGCACCTAAACAGATTGTGTTGTTTTACTATCACCTCCAGCATTTGAACCGAATCCATGATTAAAGCCGTCCTCTTCGATTTCGATGGCACCCTGGCCGATACCGCACCCGATCTCGGCCATGCTTTGAACCGGCAACGTATGGCTCGCGGTTTGCCTGAACTGCCCATCACAGCAATCCGACCCCTCGCTTCCGCCGGATCTCGCGGACTGCTGGGACTGGGTTTCAACATTAAACCGGGCGATCAAGGGTATGAATCGATGCGCGACGAATTTCTCGATTTTTACACCGAGCGGCTCTGTCACGACACCTGCCTGTTTCCCGGTGTCGATGCGTTGCTCGGCCAGCTGGAACAACGCAACTTGCCCTGGGGCATCGTCACCAACAAACCGGCGCGTTTCGCGCATCCGCTGATTGAAATACTGGGTCTGGCACAACGCGTTGCCTGCGTCGTCTGCGGCGATGAATTGGCGAATACCAAACCACACCCCGAACCGCTCCTGACCGCCAGCAATAAAATAAACATTTCCCCCGCGCATTGCATTTATCTCGGAGACGACATCCGCGATGTTCAAGCCAGCCTGGCCGCCGGCATGCAGCCCATTGTCGCCCGCTATGGCTATCTGGGTGACGATCGGCCGCCCGAAACCTGGGGCGCCCGGCATCTGATCGACCACCCCGCGGAGCTGCTGAGCTATCTGTAAAGAAACACCGGCTATTTCTGTTAGAATACCCGGCACATAGGACTTGAACTTTTAGGTTTCAGCACCATCCTATGCACTACCAAAACGAATACCGGGGACGATCTGGTTTCGACGTGGGTTGCAAAGCAGCGCAGGGCATACCGAGGATCAGATTACCTCGTAAATCCATCTGAAAACAATAGTCGCAAACGACGAAAACTACGCTTTAGCCGCTTAATCGGCTAGCCTCTGCACCGGTGGGCCTCAACGCCGGGTCTGGCAACAGACAGCAGAGTCACTAACGGGGATCGCGTTTTATAGGGTCACTTTATAAAACGTTAAACGCAAGGTGACTCGCCTGTCATCAGCTTGCCAGTTGGCGGTTGCCAGGCTAAATTAAATAACATGGCTAAGTATGTAGAACTGTCTGTAGAGGGCTTGCGGACGCGGGTTCGATTCCCGCCGTCTCCACCATTTTAAAGTATCACAAGTTCCAATAAGAACCCGGAAATGATCATAAACAGAGTATTTCCGGGTTTTTTATTGCCTATAGCATCCTAAATGATGCTATAAAATACTAGTATAATTGTAGTGCCATGAATATATCTTAAAGATTGGTACTACTAAAAATGGCCAGAACAACAAAACCATTGACTAATACAGAGATCAAACAAGCAAAACCAAAAGATAAAATATATACCTTATCTGATGGAAGTGGCCTGCAATTAAGAATCAAGCCCAATGGTTCAAAAATGTGGTTGTTTGATTACCTTAAACCACACACAAAAAAGCGCACTTGTTTAAGTTTTGGGTTGTATCCTGTATTGTCTCTTGCTGAAGCACGTAGTAAACGCGATGAAGCCAAAAGATTACTTAAAAGATTACTTATTAAAGATATTGATCCCAAAGAATTTAGAGACGAGAAGAAATTTTTAAATGAAGCCGCTCAAAATAATACACTTGAGCATATTTCTGCCCGCTGGCTTGAAATTAAAAAATCCAAGGTAACTCTCAATCATGCTGCTGATATATGGCGTTCACTGGAGCTACATATATTCCCAAGCTTGGGCAAAGTACCCATACACAAAATTACTGCTGTAAAGGCCATTGAGACAATTCAAAGAGTTGCTGCAAAAGGTAGCTTAGACACGGTTAAACGCCTATGCCAGCGTCTAAATGAAATAATGGTTTATGCTGTCAATTCAGGCATGATAACCGCAAACCCTTTATCGGGTATCAATCAAGCGTTTCAGTCACCAAAAAAACAACACTTGCCAACGATAAAGCCAGAGCAATTACCCATGTTGATGCAAGCCTTATCAATAGCCAGCATCAAATTAACTACTCGTTGCTGAGTGGCAATTACACACAATGGTTAGACCGAGTGAAGCTGCTGGAACTCGATGGAATGAAATAGATTTTGATACTAGCAATATATATTAGTGAGTTATATATATTGCAGTGACCAAAAATACCATAGAATGATCTGCACCATTCTATGGTTGGTCATAAGCAGGCCTGGTTTTAGGTTTACGCGAACTTTGTGTAATGCTCGCATCAACATGACAGCCTCTCCTGATCATGATGTCGTGCGCTTGTATTTGCTCATTTATCCGCGCTAACAAACCATCCCAAGCGCCTGTCGCCGTTAGCCAGGTTCGGAAGCGCGATAGCAGGGAGTGGTCCGGCACGGCGTCTTCCAGCGATAGCCCTAAAAATCGCATCACATGCAGATTCGAGTTCACTATGTCTTCCACTGACCCATCGCTTAATCCGCCGTTCCAGATTCCTGTCAGCGGCATTTTAACAGCAGCAATCCCGAATACGCGGGACGCCCTGCTACATCCGACACCGGAGCGTAATGAATTGCGATGGCTTGCTCGATAGCGTTCCAGTCTATCAGTTGATCAATCTGCTTCAGAAAATTCCCTTTCCGAGTGCGGCGGGTTACATCGTATTCCGGTATACCTTTAACGCACAACTCCATTCTTCTAGCGCAGATTCTTTCTTGCGCTCAGCAGATAAATGAATGATGTTCGCTACGACTTTGGGATGTGCTACTGACTTTGCTTTGCGGGTGCGACGTGTGGATGTAACTTTGAATTGTGTTGACATGATGCGTTCTCCGTTCAGTTTGGATAACCGAACAGCCGAGACCAATCGGGTGGGTGGCAATAAACGGGTTGGTCTACCGGGAACGCGTACCGGCGAGCCTTGCGGCCCCCGTCTATACCACCCATAAACGGGAACGCTAGACGTAAAAAAAACTGCACTACGTGAAACATTGCGGCTCATCGCCGCGTTACTCAGGAGACCATCCAGACTACGTTTTTTTCTGTAGCAAAGGGGAGTAATCCCGATAACGCGGGTTTGTCAATAGACTGAAACGATTGATGGACGAGAAGAAACCCATTACACAAAAGGAAGAGTAATGTGTAATGGGCTTAAAGGAATGAAACAAATGATCAAACTTGAATGCCACCATCCGGCTACGCACACCAAATGCGCTGGTTGCTGCGGTTTATTCACCCAAAGCGTTAGGTGAATGCTCTGCATCTTACTTGAAATAATTATTAAATGCAAATGATTCTCATTAACAGTTGTGCATTGAACCATCAGACCAGCTCTAACTATCGGTGCAGAAAAAAGTATCGGGCGTTCTTTAATCTCTTCGGGTTTAATTCCTCGCCCCTTGGGACATGAGATGTTTGAAAAACAGCAGCTTGAGGAGCGTACTTAATACCTCACCGTTTACGGCGGGGTGCTTTATTGTGTTTTGCCATGGTGAACTGGATTGGTGGAAGTCTGCCAAACGATTCATGGAACCGTTTATGGTTGTAGCGATACTGCTATTCCTCGGTGCGATAAGTGTGATTAGGAAAAATCCAGTTTTGGTCTTTTATGCATCGATATTTTGCATTTTGTTGATCTATATCAAGAAAATTGACCTCCGTGAACGGATTTCTTGATCTGAATCAATAAAACGAATGCCGGTTTGCTTGAAAATGCAATCTCCACTAATTGTTAAAGGACGGAGATAATCATGGAAATGTTAGAGACAGAAGATGTTATTACATTTAAAAAGCTTGGTTACAATATGACTTTCATCGGTGTAGTAGCAGTAGCGTTGATTATTATCTCAATGTACTTCTCGTAGGCAACCGACGCAGCGCTTAAATCCCTTCAATTTAAGTGTTTTAGTGAACTACCTCGCCCCTTGGGGCGGGGCAAAAAATCCGCACCATCGCTGATAAAGTGTGAAAGCTGATCGTCAGCGATATCAATCTCAGTCATAATCGTAAGATTATCAGAGCGCATTGGAAACCGCGCGCCATATTGATTCATCTGCGCATCCTGCGCGAGCAGTGCTTACTGATCCGAAGTGAGCGGAGCCGGAACATTCTAAGTTTGACGCTAGCTCTTGCATGAGACTATTTGACAGTAATATACAAGGCATGTTTGAATATCGCTACGAATTTCAATGGGAGTGATTTAAACATGTCAAATCGTGGCGGAAAAAGGGAAAATGCAGGCAGGCCGCGCGGCCAGGGTAAATTTGGCGAGCCAACGACAACGATGCGCATACCGGAAAGCCAGACAGCAACGATAAAAAGTTTCTTGGAAGCTTTCCAACGCAAAAAAGCGAATGGCGATCGCGACACCACGGTTGTCAATATCGAAGAGAATGATCTGCTCATTCCCAAGATCAGCAGTCAACCGACCTTGTTGCCGCTTTTTTCCACCAAAGTGGCGGCGGGATTTCCCAGCCCGGCGGATGATCATGTCGAAAAACGCCTGGATATCAGTGAGTTTCTGATCGACCATGCGGTATCGACATTCTTTGTAACAATCAAGGGAGATTCGATGATTGATGTGGGTTTGCTGCCGGATGATAAAGTGGTGGTGGATCGATCAAGAACACCGGGGATGGGTGACATCGTGCTGGCAGTGGTGGATCGTGAATTCACCATCAAAATCCTGGATTACGGGGCGAATAAGATGCCAAGGCTTATGCCGGCCAATTCATCGGGCGCTTACAGGCCGATTTACATTCGCCCGGATATGCAATTTGAGGTTTTCGGTGTCGTCATAGGATCGTTCCGCCGCTTCAAATGAAATATCATGATGGCGGCGGCCATGCAGTAAAAGCTCCGGAACGGGGCAGCTGTCGTTTCCATTACAGTGATGTATGGTAGTTCTGACACTATCTCATCTGTACCTTAAGTTACTGATTTTGTCCCGCATCGCGTAACTCCATCGCTATCCTTGGCTTCATCCCTTCATCAGATGAAGTTTCAGATTCCATGAAAATCAGCATACCTCAGTGCCACTTTAGCAGTTCACAACAACTCTTTTAAAGGGTTTGCAGCGATCATTCAAAGTAATTCAATTTTAATTATAAGATATTTCTTACACAGTATATTCATTCTTTGAAATGAATAATGGGAATAAACTTACAGAATTTTTTAAAAAGACAACCGTAAACAGCTGCTTCATTCCTACAAATTATTTGATTGCAGAATATATTGGGAAGACCAATTCGATATATTTATCAATAATTAGCGATGGCTATTCAATTTACCGTAGTGATTATTCTGAATGTGACAGGGCGGGTAGCGGGAATTTTGTGGATGGGGTATCGGATGTAATCACTCTGAGGGAGGGACCGGCGCCGGAGTCAGGTTCATTAATTGATATTGAATATATTACCGGGCTAGGAACCGTCGACGAGCGCATGTTGATATTGATCGATATCGAGAAATTGATGAGTGGCAGCGGCTTGGGCTTGATCGAACGAAGTATTCATTAGTGGAAAATTTTATTTAGAGAATGCTTAAGGAGCTAGTAATGTTTAAAGACACAACTATTAAGTTTCGTTTATTTATTATAATCAGTATGTTGACAATTTTGATGTTGGGTGTCGGTTCTTTTGGATTAAATAGCTATTATGATTCCAATGGACGCTTGAAAGGGTTGCACGAAAATCGCACCATGTCCCTAGCTTATTTGGGGACCATGATTGATCGCTGGTACACAATTCGCCTTAATGGACTAGACTCTGTGGGGAAAAAAGATGTCAGCAATGCTAAAGCCAAATACGAACAAAGTGTGGAGTTGATTAAAGAGATTGAAGAATTGTGGGTAAAAAACCAAGCTACTAATGTGTCGGAACAAGAAATCGCCTTATCCAAGACCGTGACCGATCAGATCAAGGAGTATGCTGACGCACTCAAGCTGACGTTCCAGTATGCAATGGCCGGCGATTTCGAGGCGGCTGCCAACAATGCGGCCAACAATGGCGGTCCAAAGTTTACTGCTTTACGTACCAGTCTATTCAAAATACTCGACTTGCAGAAAACGGATGGCGCCAAAGAATATCAGGATGCACAAAGCACTTTTGAAAAAATCTCTACGGCTATGGTAGCTGTGATGGCACTCGGTGCTGTATTGGCCGTTATTTTTGGCGTGTTATTACTGCGTTCGATTGTTGCCCCATTACATGAAGCGGTTGAGGTGGCGAATGCGGTAGCCTCCGGCGACCTCACCAGCCGGATAGAAGCTACTTCAACGAATGAAACCGGGCGGCTGCTGCAAGCGCTGAAAACCATGAACGAAAATCTGGTTGACCTGGTGGGCAAGGTGCGCATGGGAACGGATCAGATCACAA
>CP091134.1:1968559-2001189 GCA_021582535.1 Nitrosomonas sp. | reverse complement strand
GTTGCCGGTTCTTTGCATATGACGATCCAAACGGCGGTGCTGATTGAAACACTGGTCGCGCTCGGCGCCGAAGTGCGCTGGGCTTCCTGCAATATTTTTTCCACCCAGGATCACGCGGCCGCTGCGATTGCTGCCAGAAATATTCCGGTATTCGCCTATAAGGGCGAATCGCTTGAGGATTACTGGGAATACGCGCACAAGATTTTTGAATGGACGGCTGCCGGTCAACCGGTTGGCGCCAACATGATTCTGGATGATGGCGGAGATGCGACATTGTTGTTGATTCTGGGCATAAAAGCCGAGAAAAATCCTGCGATTATTGCGAATCCGGGTAACGAGGAAGAAACCGCATTATTTGCATCGATCAAAAAGAAATTAGCAGTCGAACCCAATTGGTACTCAACCAATCTGGCCAGGATACGCGGTGTAACCGAGGAAACCACGACCGGGGTGCATCGTTTGTATGAAATGCAAAAAAATGGCGAACTGCCGTTTCCCGCTTTCAACGTGAATGACTCTGTCACCAAATCAAAGTTTGACAATCTGTACGGTTGTAGAGAATCGCTGGTCGATGGTATCAAACGCGCTACGGACGTCATGATTGCCGGCAAAATCGCTGTGGTTTGCGGATATGGCGATGTCGGTAAAGGCTGTGCGCAATCATTGCGAGGTTTGGGAGCCACTGTCTGGATCACTGAAATTGATCCGATTTGCGCGCTGCAAGCTGCGATGGAAGGGTATCGCGTAGTGACGATGGACGATGCCTGCAGTCAAGCGGATATCTTTGTTACCGCAACCGGTAATCTGCGTGTCATCAACCACGATCACATGTTGAAAATGAAGGACCAGGCGATCATTTGCAATATTGGTCACTTTGATTCGGAAATTGATATCGCATCCATTCAAAAATACCAATGGGAAAATATCAAACCGCAAGTGGATCACGTCATATTTCCAACCGGACGCCGCATTATCGTTCTGGCGCAAGGCAGATTGGTGAATCTGGGATGTGCGACCGGCCACCCATCTTTTGTGATGTCGAGCTCGTTTACCAATCAAGTATTGGCGCAAATGGAACTATGGCGGAACGGCGCAAATTATCAGAAAAATGTTTATGTATTGCCTAAACACTTGGATGAAAAAGTGGCGCGTTTGCACATCGGCAAATTGGGTGTGAAACTCACTGAATTGACCGATGAACAGGCTAACTACCTGGGACTGAGCAAGAACGGCCCATTCAAACCTGAGATGTACCGGTATTAATTGTTTTTCTTTTTCCTGGAAGAACTGGCATAAGCGTTCGTATCCGCTCTGCTGGTTCTTCCAGTACGAAAATACTGATTATATGTGCGTGGTTACGACAGCAGTCGTACTAATTCCGTATCCATAGAGCTTGCAAAAATGGAATCACAAAAAAAATTTCCTCCTGCTTTCAGCTTTGAACTTTTTCCGCCGCAAACCCCCGAGGGCGTTGAGAAACTCCGGTTGACACGCCAGCAGCTGGCGCGATTCAATCCTAAGTTCTTTTCAGTGACTTTTGGTGCAGGCGGTTCGACGCGCGAGCGGACGCTCGAGACCGTGCTGGAAATTCAAGCGGAAGGTCATGTCGTTGCGCCGCACCTATCGTGCATCGGCTCAACGCAACAGAACATTCGTACCATTCTGGAAAAGTATTATGAAGCGGGGATCCGCCATATTGTCGCATTGCGCGGTGATTTGCCTTCCGGGATGGCGCAAGCCGGCGAGTTTCGTTACGCCAGCGAACTGGTGGCTTTTATCCGGCAGGAATATGGATCTTCTTTCCATATCGAAGTGGCGGCTTACCCGGAATACCATCCGCAGGCGCGGTCTGCGCAAGCGGATTTTGACAATTTCAAACGTAAAATTGAAACAGGCGCCAGTTCGGCGATTACGCAATATTTTTATAATGCCGACGCTTATTTTCATTTTGTAGAGTTGTGCGAGATAGCCGGCTTGAATATTCCTGTTGTTCCCGGCATCATGCCGATCAATAAATTCTCACAATTGGTGAGATTCTCGGATACCTGCGGCGCTGAAATTCCGCGCTGGATTCGTAAAAAACTCGAGAGCTATGGTGATGACAGCGAATCGATTCAAGCTTTTGGATTGGATGTTGTCACCGGCTTATGTGAGCAGCTATTGCAAGCCGGTGCGCCCGGATTGCATTTTTATACGTTGAACTCCGCCAACCTGACATCCGCTATTTGGCAGCGCCTTAATCTTCAAGCGCGCTAACAACCAACCCGCAGCAATGCATTGTTTTATCAGCTATTCCGCGCTAGTAGAACAGCATATCCACGACATCGCCCAATGCGGACTCATGGTGGAAAAGCCACGAAACCGGAACGATCTTTTTCCTGATTTCCTCAGCCAGTATATAATGCGCATCAATATTCTGATTAAAATAAAAAAGCATGAGGTTGGGAATGACTGAGAAAGAAGCTGTTTCAGATAAATCTGCTCCTGCAGTACCGGCTGCGGAGGCGGCGGGTGCGGATGTTTCAATCATGGAAGCCTGTATCGCGCATGCCAAAGCAGTCAAGGCTACGCAACTTGAGCTTATTAAGAGCAAGGGTTATGACTTTGCGCCCGAATTCAGAGACATGACCATTCAACTGTATTTGTTTGGTGTCATGTGGAAGTTCGCGGAAAACTTGGGCAGCGCTGATGATGCGCGTGAATTGGCGTTCGCGGCTTTGGCGGAATTTTTCGTGCAAGAGCGCATGCCCAAGCAGAAAGTCGCCAAGCGTATTGAGTTTCTCAGGAAAATGTCCAAGATTGAAGAAGATCACAATGCATTGGCGGTCGTCATCGGTTATGAATCTGAACCCGGTGATAACAGTCTGGCGGAAGTGTTTGATCACTACGTAGATGATACGCAAGTATCCGGCGCATTCTGGCGCTTGTATGACCGCGGTAGAAAAATCATGCTGTATGGCGGCTTATTGATAGCTTTCTTAGTGATCTGGTTTGTTACCTTATTTATGCCGGGAAATACGACGATTGCGATACTTGCGACCGGTCTTATTGCTGCGGCGTTGTTTGTCATCCCGGTATTTTTGATCGGTATTTTCATCTATCGCACAAAGATCAAAAAAGCAAAACAAGCGGGTTAGCACTGCTCACGGAATCAAGATATTCTAAACTGTTCGGTGTATAGCAAGAATTCAAGTGGATTGATCAACCGGCTGCTGGTGTAAAAATGAGTGCTCAGATTATCGATGGCAAGAAATTGGCCGAATTGGTGCGGACTGAATGGAGCGCGCGCGCGGAAAAACTGACTCAATTAGGTGTCAAGCCAGGGTTGGCAGTCATTATCGTGGGCGATAATGCGGCATCCAGTCTCTATGTCAGGAATAAAGTCAGAGCGTGCAGCGAAATCGGTATTTATTCCGAAGTGCATAACTTTCCGCAGCACGCCCATCAAGATGAAGTATTGCAGTGTATTCAAGCGCTCAATCAGAATCCGCACATCCATGGCATTCTGGTTCAACTGCCGTTGCCTGCGCATTTCGAGAATAACCGCGTCATCGCATCGATTGCCGTTGAAAAAGATGTCGACGGTTTTCATCGGTATAACGTTGGTGCATTGGTTACCGGTAATACCATTTTTTCTCCTTGCACACCGTACGGCGTGATGGTGATGCTGGAAAGAAACCGGATTCCGATTGAAGGACAACATGCGGTCGTGATCGGGCGCAGCAACATTGTGGGTAAACCAATGGCATTCATGCTCTTGGAACAAGGCGCCACGGTGACCATTTGCACTTCAAAAACGCGCAATTTGCAGCAATTTACCAAGAATGCGGATATTCTGGTGGTAGCGACGGGAAAACCGCGCATGGTCACTGCGGAGATGGTAAAACCTGGTGCCGTCGTCATTGATGTCGGTATCAACCGATTGCCGGATGGGAAGCTCTGCGGTGATGTCGATTACGACGCCGTCAAGGAAGTTGCGGGCTTTATTACACCCGTTCCAGGAGGTGTCGGACCGATGACCATCACCATGCTGCTGTGCAATACCATTCTGGCGGCGGAACGAGCCCAGGCCGGTCTTAAAATCGGGTAAGCAAGTCAATAAACTTAAATGAGCGTGCATGCACATGGAACAGCAACCGGACATTGATCCGCAGGAAACACAAGAATGGCTGGATGCGCTGGATTCGGTTATCGCCAATGCCGGTGGTGAACGTGCTCATTTTCTGCTGGAAAAACTGATCGAAAAGGCGCGCCGTTCCGGGGCTTATCTGCCTTATAGCGCCACGACTGCATATATCAATACCATTCCCACAGGTAAGGAAGCACGTTCGCCGGGTGACAATGCCATCGAGCACCGGATCCGCTCGTATGTCCGCTGGAATGCGATGGCGATGGTGTTGCGCGCCAACAAAAATACCAATGTCGGCGGGCACATCGCCAGTTTCGCCTCGGCCGCAACGCTTTACGACGTGGGCTACAATCATTTCTGGCATGCGCCGTGTGAAACGCACGGCGGCGATTTAGTTTACGTGCAAGGGCATTCTTCCCCGGGCGCTTATGCCTATGCGTTTTTATCCGGCGAATTAAGCCAAGAGCAACTGGATAATTTCCGCCAGGAAACCGGCGGTAATGGCTTGTCTTCGTATCCGCATCCGTGGCTGATGCCTGATTTCTGGCAGTTTCCGACCGTTTCCATGGGGCTTGGGCCGTTGATGGCGATTTATCAGGCGCGCTTCATGAAATACCTGGGCAGCCGCGGATTGGTCAATACCGACGGCCGTAAAATCTGGGCTTTCATGGGCGACGGCGAAATGGATGAGCCCGAGTCGCTCGGCGCTATTCCGTTGGCATCGCGCGAGAAATTGGATAATCTGATTTTTGTCGTCAATTGCAATCTGCAACGTCTGGATGGTCCGGTGCGCGGCAACGGCAAAGTCATCCAGGAGCTGGAAGGCGCTTTTCGCGGTGCCGGCTGGAATGTCATCAAGGTGATCTGGGGGTCGTATTGGGATCCGTTATTGGCGAAAGATACCAAGGGCTTATTGCAAAAACGCATGATGGAGTGCGTCGATGGCGAGTACCAGAACTTCAAGGCCAGAGACGGTGCGTATGTGCGTGAGCACTTCTTCGGCAAATATCCGGAATTGCTGGAAATGGTCGCCACTATGTCGGATGACGATATCTGGCGGTTGAATCGTGGCGGGCATGATCCTCATAAAGTCTATGCGGCGTATGCGGCAGCGGCAAAACATACCGGACAGCCGACCGTCATTCTGGCCAAAACGATCAAAGGGTACGGCATGGGTGAAGCGGGCGAGGCGCAGAATATTACCCATCAGCAGAAAAAAATGGGAACGACTTCGTTAAAAGCGTTCCGCAATCGCTTTGGTTTGGATATTCCCGACGACAAGATCGATGAAGTGCCTTATCTGACGTTTGCCGAGAATTCGCCCGAATTGACGTATATGCGCGAGCGGCGCAAAGCGTTGGGCGGCACTTTTCACCGCCGTAAAACGCGTGCGCAAGCATTGCAGGTACCACCGTTGTCGGCTTTTCAAGCGCTGCTGAAGGCCAGCGGCGAAGGGCACGAATCGTCGACCACGATGGCGTTTGTGCGGATTTTGAATATTCTGGTGAAAGACAAACAAATCGGCCGCCATGTCGTGCCGATTGTCGCGGACGAATCGCGTACGTTTGGCATGGAGGGGATGTTCCGGCAATTGGGCATCTGGTCGTCGAGCGGTCAATTGTATACGCCGCAGGATGCCGATCAGCTGATGTATTACAAGGAAGACAAGCATGGGCAAATTCTGCAGGAAGGTATCTGCGAAGCGGGCGCTATGTCATCCTGGATCGCGGCAGCGACGGCTTATAGCACACACGGGATCCAAATGATTCCGTTTTTTATTTTTTATTCCATGTTCGGGTTTCAGCGTATCGGTGATTTGGCATGGGCTGCCGGTGACATGCGCTGCCGCGGTTTTTTACTGGGTGGAACGGCAGGACGCACGACATTGAATGGCGAGGGGTTGCAGCACGAGGACGGGCACAGTCATGTCGTTGCATCGACGATTCCCAATTGCGTTGCGTACGATCCGGCATTTGCGTATGAACTGGCTGTGATTATCCAGGATGGACTGCGCCGGATGTACCAGGAGCAGGAAGATATCTATTATTACATCACGGTGATGAATGAAAACTACACTCACCCTGAGATGCCATCGGGTGCCGAAAAGGATATCTTGAAAGGGATGTATTTATTCAGTGAAACGAGTGCCAGTGAGAACGAACCGCGTGTGCAATTGCTCGGTACCGGAACCATTCTGCGTGAAGCGATTGCCGCCGCAGAGATACTGGAACAAGATTATGCCGTGTACGCCGATGTCTGGAGTGTGACCAGTTTCAATGAATTAAGACGTGAGGCTTTGGCTGTCACCCGTTGGAATATGCTGCATCCGGAACAACCGGCAAAAGAATCGCACGTGGAAAATTGTCTTAACGGCAGAAAAGGCCCCGTAGTGGCCGCGACGGATTATATGAAAATCTATGCGGATCAGATTCGTGAATTTGTGCCGGGCAGGTATCGCGTGTTAGGAACCGATGGTTTCGGCCGCTCCGACACGCGCCAGAAACTGCGCCATTTCTTTGAGGTCGACCGGTTCTATATTACCGTGGCGGCACTCAAGGCATTATCGGAAGAAGGAAAAATCACCCAGCAGCAAGTCACTCAAGCCATTGAGAAGTATGGTATCGATCCGGAAAAATCCAATCCGGCGACCAGCTAGACCGGTGATGGATCAACAACAATGAATGTGCGTCATTGCATTCTCCCATTCGAAGGCGTGTGAGGAAAGCGTGTGGCTGAATTAAAAGAAGTGCTCATTCCGGATATCGGCGACTTTAAAGAAGTACCGGTTATCGAAGTGCTGGTCAAAACGGGCGATATGGTAAAGGCCGAAGATTCGCTGATTACGCTCGAATCCGACAAGGCGACGATTGAAATTCCAGCGCCTTATTCCGGTTTGGTGAAGGAAATATTGGTCAAAGCGGGTGACAAGGTATCGCAAGGCAGCACGGTGTTGACTCTGGAAGTTGCCGATGACAATCGCACGGAAACGCTCTCTGAAGTTGCCGGGGCTGCCGCGGTTCAAAAGGAAATCGCACCGCAACACGACGCTAAGCCGGTTATTAACCAACTGCAGAACCTGCCACAAACTATATCCACGGTGAGCAATACTCCATCCAAAGCGCATGCCAGTCCGTCGATCCGCCGCTTTGCACGGGAACTCGGTGTCAATCTCGATTTGATTACCGGCAGCGGCCCCAAACACCGCATTCTCAAAGAAGATGTGCAGGCTTATGTGAAAGCCGAATTGTCAAAATCCCGTGGTACCGGAATGGGTGCGGCATTGAATCTGCTGCCTTGGCCGCAGGTGAATTTTGCTAAGTTTGGTCCGGTTGAATTAAAACCGTTAACGCGCATTAAACAAATTTCCGGCGCCAATTTACACCGCAACTGGGTGATGATTCCGCACGTCACGCAATTTGACGAAGCGGATATCACCGATTTAGAGGCGCTGCGGAAAGAATCCAACGATAGCGGTAAAGAAAATAGAGTCAAACTGACCTTATTGGCTTTCTTGATGAAAGCGTTAATCGCGCCTTTGAAGAAATTTCCCGAATTCAATGCATCGCTGGATAACGATAGCAATGGTGAAGCCAATCTAATCGTCAAGCATTATTACCATCTTGGCTTTGCCGTGGATACCGCCAATGGACTGGTGGTGCCGGTCATAAAGGATGTCGACCAGAAGGGAATCATCACCATTGCCGAAGAATTGGCGCGATTGTCCGCACTGGCACGCGAGGGCAAGTTAAAACCCGCTGACATGCAAGGCGCGAGCTTTACCATCTCCAGCCTGGGTGGCATTGGCGGTACAGCTTTTACACCCATCATCAATGCACCGGAAGTGGCCATTTTGGGTATTTCCAAGGCCAGTATCAAACCGGTTTATCGCGATCACCAATTTGTGCCCCGCTTAATGCTGCCTTTGTCGCTTTCCTATGATCATCGTGTCATCGATGGTGCAACGGCGGCCCGTTTTACGACGCATCTGTCGGAAGTATTGACGGATATGCGTTTGGCGTTGCTATGATCCGTATCGTTAATTTCTTTATTCATAACCATGGCTGTTACCGATAAGTTTCCACTGATTGGCATTTATGGCGGGACATTTGATCCCATCCATTATGGACATTTGCGCATCGCTGAAGAACTGCTGGATATCGCCGGTTTGAGGCGCATGATTTTTGTTCCTTCGGGCGCTCCCCGGTTACGTGCTGCGCCCACGGCGTCGAGAGGGCATCGCACGGCCATGGTGCGGCTGGCCATTCAGGATAACAACCGGTTTTCGCTCGATGAGCGGGAGATCAACCGTCCCGGAGTCAGCACAACGGTGCAATCGTTGCGGGAGTACCGGTGCGAGTTGGGAGATAACACCGCGCTTTGTTTCGTATTGGGAATCGATGCCTTTGCTAAGATCAATCAATGGTCTGAATGGCATGAGTTGTTCGATTTGTGTCATTTCATCGTGGTTACCCGGCCAGGGTTTGTTGCCGTCAAGGAAGATCGGAATTTGCCCGGCGAAGTGCGGAAGGTATTGTCTTCCCGTTGTGTCACCGATGTCAGCGACCTGGAATTGCAATCCTGCGGTTTTATTTATATGGCGCAAACATCGCTGCTGGAAATATCGGCTTCACAAATACGGCTGTTGATCAGCGCCGGGAAAAGCATACGCTACCTGCTGCCCGAGAACGTTGCTGAGTATATTAAATTCAATCGCTTATACACTGGGAACCTATGAATTCAGAAAAACTGGTACCTGTCATTGTCGATGCCTTGGAGGAAATCAAAGCACACGATATTGATGTGATCAATGTATCCAAAATCACTTCGATGTTTGGATATATCATTATCGCCAGTGCCGATTCGACCCGTCAGACCAAAGCGCTGGCCAATAATGTGCAAGAAAAAGTTAAAGCCGCCGGGGGAAAGGTTTACAGCATGGAAGGGGAGCAGACAGGGGAGTGGTTGCTTGTTGATTTGGGTGATGTGATTGTGCATATCATGCTGCCCGCTGTGCGCGAATATTACAATCTGAAAGCGCTATGGTCGGAGCGGAATTAACGCGCTAAAGAACGATCAATCGATTTCTTCGAGTCATGAAATTTTTTATACTCGCGGTTGGAAACAAAATGCCGGATTGGGTAGAAGCAGGTTATGCCGAATATGCCAAACGCTTGTCGCATGAAATTAACGTCAATTTAATTGAGATTAAGCCGGAAAAGCGGGGTGGCGGAAAACCGCTCGAACAGCTTCTGCAAGCGGAAGCCCAGCGGATTCGAGCCGTTTTACCGCCGAACTGCCACATTGTGGCGCTCGATGAACGGGGTCAGCAATGGACAACGGTGCAATTCGCCGATGTGATCAACACATGGATGGCAGCAGGTGAAGCCATTGCATTCGTCATTGGTGGCGCTGATGGATTGCATGGTGATATCAAGCGAACCGCGCATGAACTGATGGCATTGTCGAAGTTTACGTTACCGCATGGTCTGGCTCGTGTGTTACTGGCGGAACAGATCTATCGCGCTGTGTCGATTAACAGAAATCACCCTTATCATCGAACTTGAATAAGACTAAAGAAATGTAAGTACGTACTGCTTTTTATTTGCATAGTAAGATACGATGAGTGAATTAATACTACCAATCTGATGTGTCCAATTTATAACGATTAACCGCAATGCTCTCCGAAAACCAAATATATCTTGCATCAAGAAGCCCCAGAAGACGTGAATTGTTAAGGCAGATTGGGGTGAAATTCAATTTACTGATGATGCGTGAAACACTAGGGCGTGTCATCGATATCGATGAGCAGCCGCTGGTGGACGAAGCTCCGTCCGATTATATCTACCGGGTGGCGCGGGCCAAAGCGAATGCCGGCTGGAAGCGGATTATGCAACGCCATTTGCCGGTCCTGCCGGTATTGGTGGCCGATACCATTGTGACGATTGATGGATGCATTCTCGGGAAACCGAAAGACAATGCACATGCCGAAGAAATGCTGAAAATCTTGTCAGGCCGCACGCACCAGGTTCTGACGGCAATCGGTGTCGGCGTGAAGGATGACGTGCAAATGCGGTTGTCGGCGTCAACGGTACGATTTCGTGAAATCAGCGAACGGGAGATTCGTAGTTATTTAGTGAATAATAATGCGCTGGATAAAGCGGGGTCATATGCCATTCAAGGTATGGCGGCCGCCTTTATTGCCGAGATGTCCGGCAGCTATAGCGGCATTATGGGGCTGCCGCTCTATGAAACAGCGCAGCTGCTGGCAGAAGCCGGTATAGAAATTTTCCAATAAGATTGTTGTAGCGCGATCTTAAGTCTGATTAATCGTTACCGCCAATTCTTGATTTATTTGAGAACTAATTGTATTGACTATGAGCAATGAGATTCTTGTTAATATCACGCCGCAAGAAACCCGGGTAGCCATATTGGAGCAGGGTGTAACGCAAGAGCTTCACATTGAACGGACGAGCGGCCGGGGCATTGTCGGGAATATCTATAATGGCCGTGTCAGCCGCGTTTTGCCGGGGATGCAGTCGGCTTTTGTCGATATCGGTTTGGATCGCGCTGCATTTTTACATGTGGCGGATATCCGCGATTCCAATCCGGAAGGCGATGCGGCTAAGCCCATTGAAAAACTGTTATATGAAGGGAACAGCATCCTGGTGCAGGTGATCAAGGACGCGATTAGCACCAAAGGTGCGCGGTTGTCCACGCAAATAAGCCTGGCGGGCCGTTTGCTGGTATACCTGCCGCAGGAATCTCATATCGGTATTTCTCAGCGTATTGAAGACGATAGCGAACGGGAGTTGTTGCGCGAAAAGTTACAGCAGATTTTACCGGCGGAAGAAAAAGGCGGATATATTATCCGTACCATGGCGGAAACCGCTGACGAGGCTGATTTGCGTGCCGATCTGGAGTATCTGCACCGCTTATGGCGCGACATTCAACAGAAGTCGGTAACGATCGCGGCGCCTGTTTTACTTTATCAGGATCTGGATCTTAGCCATCGGGTATTGCGCGATTTTGTGGATGAAGATTCCACCCGGATTTTCGTCGATTCGCGGGAGAATTATCAACGGCTGATCCGCTTCGCGCACAATTACATGATCTACATCGCCGAACGCATCGTACTGTATACGGGAGATCGCCCGCTATTCGATTTGTACGGTGTGGAAGAGGAAATTGAGAAGTCGTTGGCCAAACGTGTCAATCTAAAGTCCGGTGGATATCTGATCATCGATCAGACCGAGGCACTGACCACAATGGACGTCAATACCGGCGGATTCATCGGTGTACGCAATTTTGATGACACTATTTTCAAAACCAACCTGGAAGCCGCTCAGGTCATTGCCAGACAGCTGCGTCTGCGCAATCTCGGTGGCATTATCATTATCGATTTCATCGATATGGATTCCGAGGAACATAAACAGGCTGTCCTGGCGGAATTCAATAAGGCGTTGTCCAAGGATCGCACGCGCATAACCGTCAATGGATTCAGTGCGCTGGGGTTGGTTGAAATGACACGCAAGCGTACCCGGGAAAGTCTTGCGCACGTGTTATGTGAAACCTGTCCGACTTGTCAGGGGCGAGGGGAAATCAGAACTGCGCAAACCATTTGTTACGAAATATTGCGCGAACTGCTGCGCGAAGCCAGACAGTTTGAAGCCAATGAATTCCGTATTCTGGCATCACAGCAAGTCATCGATTTGTTCTTGGATGAAGAGTCGCAAAGCTTAGCTCAACTGGGTGATTTTATTGCAAAACCGATCAGCTTGCAGGTCGAGGAATCGTATACGCAAGAGCAGTATGATGTGATATTGATGTAGCGGAGCGCGGTTTTTGCTATTACTTCGCAGCCTCGCTCCGATACCAGAAATTGATTCAATCTACGATTATTTCTGTATTATTATAATTTTTCAATAACTTGCAGTCTAATCCGTATATCAAGCGGATACTTAGAACGATATAAGTAAAATGTGGTGTCACTTACCTCCATTTTGTCCATAGCGATTTCTTATCACTATTTTTACCTCTGTTTGTTTTAGCTATCCATCAGCAGTTCAGCAACCGATCTCTTTTCTTATGTCCATTCTGGTCATTGAAAATAAGCTTTACTGAGCTTTAATCGATTTGATTTCTTGGCATCATGTAGTTATATGAATTTATTAAAATAAATTACAACATTAAACTATCTTAAGTGAATTTTTCCGGAAATTAAATTAGAAAAAACCTAAGGTTTTTGCTTATTTTATGTAAGTAATTTACTTAATCTAAGTAAGTCTTTTGTCTTTAAACACGCAATCTATTTGCTAGTGAATAGTAATGAATTTGTCTGCAATGATTGGCATTTTTGCCCATTAAATAATAATGGTTTTACTAATATACAAGGCAATCCCGACGCGATACGATTTACCTAAGCTTATTTTTTTGAAGAATCGCTATCTCGAAAGCTGAGATAAAGAAGTTTTGTGATCTTGGAAGTATACGTTGCAGAAAAATGACGGATCGCAGGATGCCGGTTTATTTCAACGACGAAAAATTCTTCAACAAGCTGTTTGACTATGAAGATTAAATTTACTTTTAGTTGAACAAAAAGATTTTATAAAGTTTATCACTAACAGTTTACGAGAGAGAGGTATTTTTATGGCAACACGGTCAGATGACGAATCGATAGTCTCGCAGCAAAAGACAGCAGAGACTGTTAAAAAAGAGGGATCAGCTGCTTTTCAGTCGCAGTATTTTTTTCGTGATACTGCGGCGGGTTTAATCACAGGCGCAATGGCGATTCCACTAACGATTGGTATTGCGATTATGTCGAATTATCCAATCAAAGTAGGCTTGGCTACAGTAGCTTTTGCTTCCTTGATCGGATGGATAAATGCCTGGTTTAAGCCGGGCAATTTTATTGGATCACCGGGTATTGCGGCCGGATTGGCTCCAGTCTTGGCGATGGGTGTGGCTGCTTTTGGTATTCAGAATATGGCATTTTGTATTTGTATGACCGCCATTATACAGGCCATTATTTGGAAGTTTAATTGGCAACGTTATTTGCTGGTTGCAGTTCCGGTATATCTGGTTGAAGGATTGCTGGCTGGCGTTGGATTGAAGATTTTGCTGAAGTTCTCGGAATTTACCTACGAAATACCTGCGGAATTGGTGACGGAAGATTTCTGGAATGAAGCGCGCATTCAGATGGCAGCTATTTCAGCGGGCGGTCTCGGTCTATTTTTACTCTTGTTTGCTAAGTTTAAAGATACACAACCGGCGGTTCCATATTTTGCGATCATTATCGGTGGTGTGATCCTGGCGCAGTTTATGTCTGTTCCTATGATTTCGGTAGAAGATATTGAGCTGCAATTGAAATTGCCATTACCAAGTGAAGATACAACAGTTTTGATGTTGGCTTACATGATATTTTTCTGCGCCATGCTGGCAATCGTGGATGTGATTGAACAGGTAATGAGTAATGCGGCCATTGAGAAAATTGATCCATTAAAACGTAAAACCAATAGTAACAATAGCTTGCTTGCAATCTGGATTGCTAATTTAGGTTCGAGTTTCTTCGGTGGTATGACGAATTTGGATGGTCTGGCTAAGAGTACGACCAATAAGCTTGCTGGCGCGATGACCAAATTCTCGGTCTTGGTTATTGGTTCCGTGGTGTGCTTCTTTACGTTTAATACGCATTACCTTGACTATTTACCGAAATTTGCTTTGGCGGCCATCATGTTGTTCACCGGTTATAAGATGATTGCCGGGTTGGTACACGTTACACATTATGGTCCTTATGCGCTGATATTGGCGTTCTTGACAGCGGGCTTGGTTTATAAGGTAGGTATTTTTGAAGGCCTGTTGGTTGCAATGCTGATCCATGGTGTTGTTCACTATTTGGTTTATACCAAACACGAGAATATGCCTGGAAAATCAGTTATCAAACGTTATTTCGATAATCTGAGAAAAGATAATAGCAATTTGCAGTAAGCATGTTGGATGGTATGGTTTTTCGTAAACTGTTAGTGATTTGTAAGTAGAAGAATCAAAGCATTACCGTAAAAACGTATTGAAATACATTAAGGAGAATTTGTCATGTTTAAAAAATTATTAGTCTCTGCAATTAAACAATATTTTGTTTATTTGAAAAAAATCAACAGCAATAATCTGCAAGACAAATTGCCGTCACATAACTTGTCGTAATCCGATGGTGTTTAAAAACTAAAAGTATTACTTTTTGGTTAGCAAACCCAATAGGAATTCATTAAGAGAATAGTGTATGTACAAAAGAATAATGGTGGCAGTCGACGGCAGTGAGATAGCTCAGCAAGCGTTAGCGGAAGGGGTCAATATTGCTAACACTTATAACGCAACTTTGTGCATTGTTCATTGCATCGGTGGTGAAAATGACACCGATAAGAACAAAGGCAATGAAATTCTTGAGAAAGCTAAATCCGATACTAATGTTTTAAGTGTCGAAATCCGCCTCCTCAATGCCGAAGCTGAATATGGATTAAATGGTATCGCTGATGCTATTGCTGCCGCTGTTTATGACTGGAAAGCGGATTTGATCGTAGTGGGAACATCCAATCGTCGTGGATTGGAACGTTTCTACGTAGGTTCTGTAGCCGAACAGTTGGTTGCTAAAGTTGACTCTTCAATATTATTGGTTCGCTCAAAATAAAGCAGGAAATTAAATCTGTATGTTTATTTTGGAGTGGTAAGTAGCGTGTCTAACGAGAGTCGATTAGGTAAGTGCAGAATCTTCTAAACAATTATTTTTAATACTAAGGAAATTATCATGTCAACAAAACAGATATTTACTATTGCAATTATCGCTATAGGAGCTAGCCTGCTATCGATGTTTGAACTAACCCAGTATATCTTTAACTGGATTATTACCGATGGTCAACTGGGATTAGCCTTTTTTGTCGCTTATATCGTGATCGCTTTAAAATTTGGAAAGTCGGCAAGCAAAAAGAAATACGTCAATGAGTATGAAACATCTTTGAACAGAAATTAAGTTTTTATAGTAATTTCAATTTACAGATTTTCAATTATATTTTGATTTAAACCGTAATTTTGCCTCATCTTAAAATATTTACAATCCCTATTTATTGTAAATGGACCGCTTAACCCAAGCCTTCTTAAGACAATTTTTCTTAAGAATGTCACAATGATCCTGGAGGTCATGGGCGTGTTGAATTGGGTTCTATGTTTAAATTTCTGCAGTTATTTTTTTCTTTATTATTCGATTTTGAGATGTGCACCAGAAATATCTCAAAAAATGAATTGCCACCCTTCAAGAAATATCACACTTCAGCTTTGAGAAAATTGAAAACCCCGCTGTAATCAGCGGGGTTTTTTTTGAATCATGCGCGTTGATTATTTCAACTGGATTATTGGTTTTATTGCTATTTTTTACTGATGCTGGTAGCAGAACGGCCAAACAGAATTTTCATCGCATGATTTATTTTTAGCCGTAGGGGTTTTTGAGAGAAGTTAGTATTGTATGTGCCCAAACTTATTCTCGGAAATGCTTCATAGCATTTGAATTGTTACTGTTGCTGAGAGATCCAGCGCGTGGCGTAGCGAATCAAATCGGCGCCATCTTTCAGGTTTAATTTTGATCGGATATTAAAGCGGTGCGTGTCAATGGTTTTAATGCTGCGGCACAGCATCTGAGAAATTTCGTGACTATTATGCCCTTGCCCTATTAAGTGCAAGACTTCAAGTTCACTGGACGTCAGTGTATTGATGAGGTGTTCAGGCTCAGAGCTTTTCATGACCATTCGTTTTAAAAGCTTTTTGTGCATCTGTTTACTGAGATAAACATTACCTTTCAGAACCTCACGGATAGCTTCAAGCAGTACTTCACCCGGTTCGTGTTTCATGACATAACCCAAGGCGCCGGAGCGAAGTGCGCGTTCAGCATAAACCGATTCATCATGCATGGAGATAAAAAGCACCGGTAAATCCGGAACCACTGCGTGGATACTCTTGATGACTTCAAGTCCCGATACCGTTTTGAGTGTTACATCCAATAAAATAATATCGATCGAATTATTTTTCTTGAGTATTTCCATTGCTTCAGCGCCATCACCCGCTTCGGCAAATACTTCCATATCCGGTTCCATATTGATGAGCATTGCAAGGCCATGCCGTAACATGGCATGATCATCAACGAGCATTACTTTTGCTTTCATTGTCGACATTCTTAGTTAATTGTGTTTTTAAACGAACTTCCGTACCGCCTTCTTTGCGGGCTAAAATTTCCATCTTCGCGCCCAATTGCTTCGCACGGTATTGCATGATTTTAATGCCCATTCCCGGCGTCGACGGATGATTGATATCAATTCCAGTAAAGCCACACCCATCATCACAGATTGATAAGCGAAGCGTTTTTTCATCTGATGTTAAGGTAATGGTTATATGCTGCGCTTTACCATGCCGTATGGCATTATTTGCAGCCTCCTGCGTAATCCGGTACAAATTGAGTGCTACGCTATTGTCATTGATTATACAAATGTTATTCCATGAGAAATTACAGTCGATATTATACGTTGTTGAGATTCTAGTGGCCAAGGTTTGTAATGCTTGAATCAAGCCATTGGCTTCCAGTTCAAATGGCAGTAGTCCTTGTGCAAGCTGCTTGATATGAATCACCGCAGTTTGTGTTTGTGAAGCGATCGAGGCTGCCAATGTAGCTAAATTTTCATTCCCGATCGTCGACACGGAAATTTTCTTTTCGAGTACTCTGGCCTGATAACCAATCGCAGCGATCTGTTGCCCGACATTATCGTGTAATTCCTGTCCGATTGTATGCGCTTGCTCTTCAGCCACGGATACCAATGCTTGTTCCAAGCGTCTAAGTTCAAGCCAGCTTCCCAGATCATTGGCAATCGCATTAACAAGTTTCTGTTCTTCCGGCAAGCGGAATGGTTTGTTCTCAGAGTAAAAAATAATTAAATGCCCGCATTCTTTTCCGTTAACACGAATTTTTGACTGCAAAGCAGATTTATTTTCATCTATTTTATGCTGAGACTCAAAGTCGGAATCGTTAGTATCTATTTTGCTAACAGGCTGGAGTTGGTTGATGTGATTGGAATCCTCATGGAGAGAAGTGAAATTTTTGCCATTGACATCGATAATTGCAGTAGCAATTTCCGGATACTGCAAAGCAGGTATTAGGTATTTGAATATGCTGAAGCAAACATCCTCCAGCGAAAGCTCCATTCCCATACTGCGGCGGATTTCATACAGACATGTAATTTCTTTAAGGCGTGCGTGCAATAGCTCGTCAACTTGCTTCCGTTCAAGCCATAGCGCTAAATCACTCGTAATCGCATTAATGAGTCTTTGTTCTTCTATGACTAAGAAAGGTTTATTTTCCGGGTAAAAAACACTTAATTGGCCGTGATTCTCACCATTAATACAGATATCCGAGGTTAATTCATGTGTGGAATTCTCAGTTTCAAGCGAGGAAGAAATACGCTTTCCATCCAGTTCAATCGTGATCGATGTATGTTCCGGATGCTGCATTGCGGGAATTAAAAACTTGATAATATTCTGGCAGACTGCTTCTATCGATAATTCCAATCCGATACTGCGGCGAATTTCATAAAGGCAAGTGATTTCTTTCAAGCGTTCCCGCAATTCACTTTCTTTGCGGCTTAATTCAATGGAAAATTGCTCGGCTGTTTCTTTGGCTTTTCGCGCTTCTCTTTCCGATTTGATGAGTTTGCGTACAAACCAATTCAATAACAATATCTCAGCGATAATCAGTGCTGCAAGATAAATGCTGATATCTTGCAGCTTTTCGGTAACCGGCTTAAATAATTCTTCTTCATCCAGTTTGAGAATCATGTTAAGGCCAATGGAATCCAACGAAGCATAGGTTTCTATGACAGGTACCTGACGATAATCCATGGTGGCGGCAACCCCGCTTTTCCTGTAAATCGTCAGAAACTTGGATGGCATACTTTCATTCGGAAGTAGATGCTTGAATTGGACGCCGTTAATCTGGCTAATCAGACAAGCCATTTCATGCTTTCCTTCTTCCGGTCTTGCACACAAAACAAACTCGCCGGTTTCGCCGATCGATCTTATCCCGATGAACCGGCTTGTGAGCTGCGGTAATTTGACTTGCGTAGTGATACTGCCAATACGTTTTTTATCTTGATCGAGCACATCATTGGTGGTGTGCAGAAATAATTGCTTGTCCCATATGAGGAACGTGTCTTTGTTTAACCGGAGCGCTTCTTTACTTTTGGAGAACTCGCCCACCTGTGACAGTGTTTTACCTCGCATATCATGAACGATGGCTGCGGAAAAGCCCGCTTCCGGCAGCGAGTTAACATTTCGCATCAAATCATGTAATGCACTGAGATTGCCGGGTTCGGCGGTGAGTTGTTGCATCGATTGAACGATAAAAGGACGCAGCGATAGTGCGCGGGCATCCGCTAAGCCTTTTTCAATTTGAGATTCCAGCAAAAATGACTTCCCTTGCAAAGCAACAGCCAATCCTCTACCCAGCACCGACTCGATCTCCTGCCGCATGGCAGTGTATACGGTAATGCCCGTCGTCAGCGTAAGTCCCAGCAATAATAAGCCACCTATAATGCTGATTTTTCGATCATCGCGCGTAAAAAACAAATCATTCTCCTTTATTGCAATTCCCGGATCTGAGATTCGATAAAGTATATTGGAAATGAAGAAATCTGATTAAAATTTTGCCGGTCAGATTTGATGTTTTTGATAAAGTTATCAAGAATCCCAGAATACCTCGCTGAACGATCTACGGTGCCATAGGTATCCTCAATGCGTTATAATCAACGGTCTATTCCATCGATCGATAAAACAATGCTACAAGGTATCAATCTCGCATGTGTTCGCGGTGATCGCGAGCTTTTTAGAGATGTCAGTTTTTCACTTGAGGCGGGCGGCCTGATGCAAGTGCGCGGCCCAAATGGCAGCGGAAAGACCAGTTTATTACGCATGCTGTGCGGATTGTCCAACCCCGCCGCCGGTGAGATTCTCTGGGGCGGCACTTCGATTCGCGCGCTGAATGGTGAATATTATGGCGCAATGACTTATATCGGGCATTTAAGCGGCACGAAAGATGATTTAACGGTGATTGAGAATTTGCGTATTTCAAGCGCGCTAGCGGGTTTTGACATCGGCACTGATCAGGCGAAAGAAGCGCTCGGCCATATTGGTTTACGGGGCAGGGAAGCATTGCCGGTCAAGGTGTTATCGCAAGGCCAGCGGCGCCGTGTTGCGCTGGCTCGTTTGCTGGTATGTAAAACCCCTGTGTGGATTCTGGATGAGCCCTTGGTTGCATTGGATGTGGCAGCGGTTAAATTGATTCAGGAGCTGCTCGAACAACATTTGCGGGAAGGCGGCATGGTGGTCATGACGACACACCAAGAAATTGATATTACCGCAACATCAACAACGCAGTTACATCTGGCCTGATATGTTTATGTGGATAATTAAACGTGATCTTTTGCTGGCGGTGCGGCGTCAGGCCGATGTGCTGACTACGCTGTTTTTTTTCATTATCGTGGTGAGTTTGTTTCCACTCAGTGTCGGGCCGGAAATGAATATGCTCCGCACCATGGCGCCGGGTGTGGTATGGGTTGCGGCGTTATTGGCTTCCATGTTGTCGTTGGGCCGGATGTTTTCTAATGATTATTTGGATGGCACGCTGGAGCAAATGCTGCTGTCACCGCAGCCGTTATCGCTGTTAGTACTGGGAAAAGCTGCTGCGCATTGGCTGGTAACCGGAGTGCCGCTGGTATTGATGGCGCCGGTTCTGGGTATTCAATATGACTTGCCGGGGGAAGCATTGCTTGTTTTAACTGCGGCTTTATTACTGGGTACCCCGGTGCTGAGTTTAATAGGCGCTATTGGCGCGGCGCTGACTTTAGGGCTGCGCGGTGGTGGTGTATTGGTTTCGTTACTGGTGCTGCCACTCTATATTCCAGTGCTGATTTTTGGCGCAGGTGCGGTGGAAGCGAATATGTCCGGAATGGAATTTGATGCGCACTTGTCCCTGATCGGCGCATTTCTTTTAGTATCTGGTGTTTTCGCACCCTGGGCAGCTGCTTCAGCCTTGCGTGTTTCACTGGAGTAGAACAAGTGCTGGCAAAAGTAAAATTGATTTAACTTGCAGAAGGTAATTTCAGTAAGTTTTTGCATTATCTGCGTAAATTTTTCTGCAAAACCGCTCAAGATATCGAAATCACTTCTGGAAAGTCAACTCTGGATTTTGTCATTTTAGTATCGATTTGGTATAGAATTGGCGGCTAAAAATTTAGGACTGAATCAGAACTGAAATTTAACGTGAAGAATTATAAATTTAAATATGGCTATTAATTGGTTCAAATATTCTTCTCCGGCCAGTTTTTATTCACTGGCGGGGAAAATGATTCCGATATTCGTTTTTGCTGCGGTAGCACTTTTAGGCGTAGGACTGTATGTCGGTTTTTTTGTTGCGCCTACGGATTTTCAGCAAGGTGAAGCTTACCGAATTATTTTCATTCATGTTCCCGCAGCGTGGATGTCGATGTTTCTGTATGTCGTGATGGCGTTCTGGGCGGGCATTGGCTTGGCGTTTAATACCCGGCTTTCCTCCATGTTTGCAACAGCTATCGCCCCAACCGGCGCGATGTTTACCTTTATAGCGCTTTGGACGGGTGCATTATGGGGCAAGCCGATGTGGGGAACCTGGTGGGTATGGGATGCCCGGCTGACTTCCGAATTAATCCTGTTTTTTCTCTATATCGGTTTCATGTCATTGCAAGCAGCCATTGATGACCCGCGCCGCGCAGATAAAGCAGGTGCGATCATTGCCTTGGTTGGCGTGGTTAACGTTCCGATCATTTATTTCTCAGTGCAATGGTGGAATACCTTGCATCAAGGCGCATCCGTCAGTGTCAATCAAGCACCCGCGATGGCGAGCACCATGCTGACAGGCATGCTGATAATGGTATTTGCAAGCTGGATGTATTCCATTGCGGTGATATTGAAGCGCACACGTGTGATCATTCTGGAACGCGAGAGCCATACTGCATGGGTGGCTGAGTTACATAAGAACGGAGCGATATGATGATTTGGTCAAGCTGGTCGGAGTTTTTTTCAATGGGCGGGTATGGACTCTATGTGTGGGGTTCATACGCTGTGACACTGATTTGTATCGTGGGTGAGGTTTTATTAATTTCAAGACGCCACCGAACTTTGGAAAAACAATACAGTCTCATTTACGGCATCAATAAAGAAGAGATAAAAAATGAAACCACGTCATAAAAAACTTGTAGTGATAGTGTCCGGCGTTGCGGCATTAGGCATTGCCGCCGTACTCGTATTAAATGCATTTCAAAGTAATCTGGTTTTCTTCTTCAGCCCATCTCAAGTCGTTGCAAAAGAAGCGCCGATTGGAAAAAGCTTCCGGATTGGCGGGTTAGTTGAAGAGGGTAGTGTTAAACGTGATGACAGCACGACAACGGTTCGCTTTTCGGTAACGGATACCGCCCAAGCAATACCGGTTGTGTATACCGGCATACTGCCTGATTTGTTCAGAGAAGGTAAAGGTGTCGTAGCGCAAGGGAAAATATCTTCAGATGGTATTTTTGTAGCGGATGAAGTGCTGGCCAAGCACGACGAAAATTATATGCCACCGGAAGCAGCCGAGGCTTTGGAACAAGCTGCCAAAGCACAGAAGGCATCCTTAACGCAGTAAAATTTTTCCCGGTTTTTCTCATGTAGCCTGAGCGTATCATTTCCAAATTCTTAATAACCATTCATTTGTAAGAAAAAATCATGATCCCAGAAATTGGTAATTTTTCTTTAATTCTTGCCTTATTATTAGCCATTATCCAAGGAACACTGCCGATTATCGGCGCGGCTCGCGGTATTCCCTCGTGGATTGCACTCGCAAGACCGGTGGTGCAAGGACAATTCGTGTTCGTGCTGATTGCATTCTTATGCTTGGCTTACTCTTTTATTAGCAGTGATTTCTCAGTCATGAATGTGGCAAAGAACTCAAATACGGAACTGCCTTTTCATTTCCGCTTGGCAGCGACCTGGGGCTCGCATGAAGGTTCTTTATTATTATGGGTTTTGATGCTGACGGGGTGGTCTGTTGCGGTCAGTGTTTTTAGCAAACAATTACCGGATGATATCGTTGCCCGGGTTCTCGGGGTTTTAGGGCTGGTCAGTATCGGTTTTCTGGTGTTTATGCTGTTCACCTCCAATCCATTCGATCGCCTGTTACCTGCCGCATTTGAAGGGAGCGATTTAAATCCGCTGCTGCAGGACGCCGGTATGGTGATACATCCACCGATGTTGTATATGGGATATGTGGGATTTTCTGTCGCTTTTGCTTTTGCTATCGCGGCATTGTTAAGCGGAAGGCTGGATGCTACTTGGGCGCGCTGGTCGCGTCCATGGACGATTGTCGCATGGGTGTTTTTGACATGTGGAATCATGCTCGGTAGCTGGTGGGCTTATTATGAACTGGGCTGGGGCGGCTGGTGGTTCTGGGATCCGGTCGAGAATGCATCATTTATGCCGTGGCTGGTCGGTACCGCTTTGGTTCACTCACTGGCGGTTACCGAGAAACGCGGTAGCTTCAAAAGCTGGACCGTTTTACTGGCGATTTGCGCATTCGCTTTAAGTTTATTAGGAACGTTCCTGGTACGTTCAGGCGTTTTAACTTCGGTACATGCGTTTGCAACCGATCCTGCACGCGGTGTATTTATCCTCGCTTTTCTGGTTATCGTAATTAGCAGTTCGCTGTTATTGTTCGCATGGCGTGCGCCCAAGGTAGGTTTGGGCGGCAAATTCGATCTACTCTCACGCGAATCCATGCTGTTAGCAAACAATATCTTGTTACTGGTTGCAGCAGCAAGCGTTTTACTGGGAACACTTTATCCATTGATTATCGATGCATTGGGACTGGGTAAATTATCAGTAGGTCCTCCTTATTTTGAGGCGATTTTTGTGCCTGTGATGACCCCGGCAATTTTTCTGATCGGTGTTGGTCCTATTTCACGCTGGAAACAAATGAGCTTGCCGACATTGGCGATTCGCTTGCGCTGGGCATTTGCCGTAAGTGTGGTTTCTGCGCTGATCGCACCCTATTATATGGGTGAATGGAAACCGATGATTAGCTTTGGTTTATTGCTAGCCTTTTGGATCATAGTCTGCGCATTCGTTAATTTGAAACACCGCATCAGTAATAGCGGTGAAGGCAATTTATTTGTCAAGTTAACCAGACAATCCAGAAGTTATTATGGTATGCACTGCGCGCATATCGGTGTGGCTGTATTCATTATTGGCGTTACTTTGGTGAATGGCTATGAAACCGAAAAAGATGTGCGTATGGAGATTGGCAGCAAAGTAACGGTCGGTGGCTATACTTTTCAGTTTAACGGCACCCGCAATGATGTAGGACCGAATTATAAAGCTGTGATCGGCGATATTGCTGTCATTAAGGATGAGCAATTTGTTCGTAATATGTATCCGGAAAAACGCACTTATAACGCATCCGGTATGGCGATGACGGAAGCAGCGATCGATACTGGCTTTTTACGCGATCTTTATGTGGCCTTGGGTGAACCGTTGACTAATGGCGCCTGGGTGGTTCGCGTTTATCATAAACCTTTTGTCGATTGGATTTGGTTAGGATGTCTATTAATGGCTATCGGCGGTATTACTTCAATCACTGATCGCCGCTATCGCCTGAAAATCACCAAAAAAGGTGCTGCCACAGTTCAAGAGAAAGAGCCTGAGAGTTCAGTGGCGGAGCCTCCAGTGGCTGTTGCACCATCCGTGAATAAGGTTGAATTGGCAACGGAAACAACGAAAGTATGATGCGCTATTTAATTCCATTATTTGCTTTCATGGTGCTGGCAGCATTCTTGCTGGTCGGTTTGACATTGAATCCACGGCAAGTGCCTTCGCCGTTGATAGACAAGCCAGCACCGAAATTCCAGTTAAATCATTTACACCAACCTGAACAGATAATGTCTTCAGATGAGAATCTGGGTAAGGTTTGGATGTTGAATGTATGGGCATCGTGGTGTGTTGCGTGTCGTGATGAACATCCTCTGTTAGTGCAATTGGCAAGAACCGGGATTGTTCCAATCTATGGCCTTAATTACAAAGATGAACGTAATACTGCTTTGCAATGGCTAAAACGCTACGGTGATCCTTACGCCATTAGCATCGTCGATCCTGACGGCAAGGTTGGGATCGATTACGGTGTTTATGGTGTTCCTGAAACTTATGTGATTGATAAGAAAGGTATCATCCGGCATAAACAAATCGGACCTGTCACGGTGGATTCGCTTGAAAAAACCATTATTCCACTCATCAAAGAACTGCAGCAACAAGCGTAAGCAGATTGTACGAATCACATAAATAAAGGTTGGTTTTGTCATGGTACGTCAATTTAATGGTGTAATGAAAGCCGCAGCGCTTGCTTTTGTTCTATTTCTGCTTATCCCATTAACCGGGTGGTCGAAAGAAGCGGTACCGGTCGCGGAAAATCCCGAGGTCGAAAAACGGATGCTGCTGTTGACGGAAAATTTGCGTTGCCTGGTTTGTCAAAATGAAACCATTGCGGATTCCCGCGCGGATTTCTCAAACGATATCAGACGCGAAATTCGTGAACAGATAAAAGCAAATAAAACCGATCAGGAAATTATCCAGTTTCTGGTAGATCGATACGGAGATTTTGTTCTTTATGATCCGCCCATTAAACCCACCACATTCCTATTATGGTTTGGTCCGGTCATTTTGTTTGTATTTGGATTGGGTTCACTGATTGTTTATTTGAGACGCCGGCGTGTACAAATAGAAGATGTGTCGCTTTCACAAGCACAGCTTGAAGAAGCGGAAGCGTTACTGAATGAAGATAAAAAAGGTAAAAACGTATGACGGCTTTTTGGGTTATTTCTGGGATTTTTATTGTCACCGCACTGTTGTTCATTATCCCAACATTGCTGCGAAGCAGGGACAATCAGCTTAAAAATTTAGAGCACGATGCTGTCAACATTACCGTGTATCGCGATCAAATCGCCGAACTTGATCGTGACTTGGAAAACGATATTCTCAGCCGGGAGCAGTATGACAGAAGTAAGCAGGAACTACAGCAGCGGATGTTGCAGGATGTGACTGAGCGCGATAAACCGGTGATAGGGAAAAATAAGAAAATCCGCAATGCCGTACTGTCGACTTTTATTGCATTGACGCTGCCATTGGCGGCTATCAGCTTGTATCTTGTGATCGGCGATACACGCGGTTTGTTACCGCAAGCGCAGCTTACCAATGCAACCCAGCAAACCAATCGTGATGGCGGAGGCGCTCCGACAGGTCACGATAATTTCGCATCCGTATTGGAAAATTTGATTGCGCGGCTGAATAACAATCCGGAAGACATCGAAGGCTGGATTATGCTCGGTCGCACCTATGCGATCATGGGGCGATATGCAGAAGCCGGCAATACCTATGCCAAATTGGTGGAATTGATACCCGGCAGCCCGCAGATACTGAGCGATTATGCCGATGTTCTGGCAATGAAGAATCAGGGCAATTTATCGGGTAAACCGGCCGAATTGATTTACGAAGCATTACGCATTGATCCTAAATACCCTAAAGCACTGGCTTTAGCGGGCACGGTTGAATTCGAACAAGAAAGATATGCGCAAGCAGCGGAGCATTGGGAAAAGTTGCTGGAAGGAATTCCCGCGGATTCTCCGTTAGCCCAATCAGTGAAGGAAAGCATCGCCGAAGCTAAATTACTCGCTTCGGGCGGCAAACCCGCAGCACCGGAACAAGCGGTTAAAGTTGCGGAATCGAAACAAGAAGCCAGCGCACAACCCGTGGAAAAAGCCGTGAGTTCGGATTCTCCTGCAGCAACATCGCTTTCAGTGTCCGGCCAGGTATCGATTAGCAGTGATCTGGCAGCGAAAATCTCGGCAAATGATACTTTGTTTATTTACGCTCGCGCCAAATCGGGGCCGAAAATGCCGCTGGCTATCTTGCGGTTGAAAGCCAACGATCTTCCGACCACATTCACGCTGACGGATGATATGGCGATGACGCCAACCATGAAAATGTCGAGCTTTCCGGAAGTCGTGATCGAAGCCAGAGTGTCGAAATCCGGGCAAGCGATCACTGCCAGCGGAGATTTGCAAGGATTCAGCGAACCCGTTAAATTGGGCCACAACAATATATCGATCGTCATCAATAAACAGGTTCCATAAACAAAATGTTAGCGATTAATCACCCGGTTGAGGATTTTGTTCTACTCTCGACTGACAATAAAGAATTCTCGTTGTCAGCTCAAAAGGGAAAGCATGTGATCATTTATTTTTACCCCAAAGACGATACTCCGGGTTGCACCTTGGAAGGCCAGGATTTTCGTGATCGCTGGCATGAGTTTACTGAGAAAAATTGTATCGTTGCGGGTGTTTCACGGGATAGCGTTAAGTCGCATCAGAATTTTAAGGAAAAAATGCAGCTTCCCTTTGAATTATTGAGTGATGAAGACGAAAAAATCTGCAACTTGTTTGACGTCATGAAAATGAAAAATATGTACGGCAAGCAAGTTCGCGGCATTGAACGCAGTACATTTGTCATTGATGCGCAAGGAATTTTAAGAAAAGAGTGGCGTGGTGTGAAAGTGCCAGGTCACGTTCAAGAAGTTCTGGATTTTGTCACTACATTCAATCAGTAGCCTTTTGGGTTAATGATAAAAGCTGTTATCACTTTCACTTCCTTTTTCATTTCTGAATAGTTGTTCTGCGCCACGAAGTAGTTATATGATTTGCCAGGATCATGTTTAATGAAAATGGCACGGCATAAATGACTTATTTATTCAATAATCCGGCGCAGTTTGCCGGTGAACTGGTCGAAGGCTTTGTAGCCGCGCACCGGAATACGATACAACGTGTCAATGGCGGCGTAATTCGACGGCATAAAGCCAAGCCGGGACAGGCAGTCATGATCATCGGCGGCGGATCGGGTCATTACCCCGCTTTTGGCGGGTTTGTCGGTCAAGGATTGGCGCACGGTGCTGCACTGGGAAACGTTTTTGCCGCACCGTCAGCACAGCAAATTTGCCACGTTGCACAAGCGGTGAATGCAGGCGGCGGCATTCTGTTTTGCTACGCCAATTATGCCGGTGACGTACTCAATTTCGAGCAAGCACAAGCACAGCTCCGCGCGCAAGGTATCGATGTACGCTCGGTGGTGGTGACCGATGACATCGCTTCGGCCGCAGTTGCTGAGCAACATAAGCGCCGCGGCATTGCCGGTACTTTACCGGTATTCAAAGCCGCCGCTGTTGCCGCCGATGCGGGCAAGCCGCTTGATGAAGTAGCTCGTATTGCCACAGCAGCCAAAGAGCGCGTGCGTTCGCTGGGTGTCGCCTTTTCCGGTTGCACCCTGCCAGGCGCTAATAAGCCGTTGTTTGAAGTTGCCAGTGGAAAAATGGAAGTCGGCATGGGTATTCACGGTGAACCCGGTTTGTATCGCGTCGATGCGCCTTCTGCCGATGGTTTGGCGGAAATGCTGGTGGAGAAACTGCTGGCCGAAATTCCGCCGCCGGTTGATAGTCCTGCCGGTGCGCGCGTGGGCGTGATCCTGAACGGTTTGGGCGCGGTTAAGTACGAAGAACTGTTTGTTATTTACCGCAAAATTGATCAATTGCTATTCAGGCGCGGACTGATCATCGTCGAGCCGGTGGTGGATGAATTGATTACCAGCTTCGATATGGCAGGCGTCTCACTGACGTTATTTTGGCTTAACGATGAACTTGAACAGACCTGGATTGCGGCAGCGGATACACCCGCGTTTCATCGCGGCACTATCGTGCCAGCGGAGCAATCCGAAGAAAATATCACCGTAGCTGTTCAACCTGCCCAAGATCAGCAGCTGTTAAAAACCGGTTCCGCTGATTCACAAGCTGCTGCAAAAGTCGTGTTTGCCGCACTTGAAGCGGCCCGGGATGCGATTGCACTGCAACAGGAAGAGCTTGGCCGTTTGGATGCCATTGCGGGAGACGGCGATCACGGCATCGGCATGCAGCGCGGACTGACCGCAGCCGTTGAAGCCGCCAAAGCAGCATTGGATGCTCAAGCCGGTTCAGGCGCAGTGCTGACGGTAGCCGGTGATGCCTGGTCCGATCGCGCAGGTGGCACATCCGGGATGCTGTGGGGTGTCGTTCTGCGCAACCTTGGCAATGCCCTTGGCGATGAAGCCAAACCGGACGTCGCAATGCTTGCAACGGGTGTAACAGCCGCATTGGAAGCGGTCGTCAGTTTGGGTAAAGCGCAATTGAACGATAAAACCTTGGTCGACGTGCTGTATCCATTCTCCGCAGCTTTGACTCAAGGCGCCGTACGAGGTCTTTCAACCACCGAAGCCTGGACAGCGGCTGCGGAAATTGCCGAACGATCTGCCGAGGCTACCAAAAATCTCACACCCAAAATCGGTCGTGCACGTCCGCATGCGGAAAAAAGTATCGGCACACCGGATCCGGGCGCTGTTTCGATGGCGTTGATTATTTGTGCGGCGGATAAAGTGATTAGAAAATACTGTTTTTGACGAGCTTATTTACAGCTGGCGTGGCGCGGAAACATTCATTGTATACCGTGCCGGTAAAGCTGATGCACTTAAGGAAGCGCTGCTGATTAATTGACTGCACGAGTGAATTGCTTCGTTGCGCGGTACTCGCTTCCTCGCCTATCAGATTGATAGGTCTTGGTTGCTGCGTTCCGTGCGCCTCGCACTTCATCGCGTTCGTTGAATTAATCAGCGCTTCCTTAATACCCCGCAGATTTGCAGCGCATTATTGCTTGATCAGGGTAAGTTTTTTTGCTCCGGAAAAAGTTGATGCGACGCTATTGACTTGCTCAATGGTCAGCGTGCTGCCAATTTGCTGTGTTCTGACGGTCGCTCCTGCCGAACTTATTTCCGTACCGTAAGAATAGGTCCGCGAGCTTTGTGTCTCAAAATTGCTGCCTTCTCTTGAAAGGCCTGAACTGATAATACTGTTATTAGCTGCAGGGCCGGTTTGCCAGCTGTACGAAGTGACACCCGCCGGACAGCCGGTTCCGCTGGATGTAATGGTCAGTATGTAAGTGCGGCGGCCATCTGCACCGATCGACGGGGCTTCTAACGAGAACAAACAAGGCAGTGCCGCGGCTGGTGCGCCCGACACAATGCCGGCATATGTACCCGGCAAGAAATTCATTGTGCTGACGGAAGTCGGAGCAACAGGGCCGGTCGATGGCGTCGCTGAAATAAGCTTTGCCCCGAACGAGCCATCGGCTAACGTACTGAAATCCATCTCTACATCGTAGTAAACGGTGATTCCCGCGGATTGCACCGGAATGTTTGTCGCACGAATCAAGCGGCCGGCGCCGGAAAGCACTGATTCTGCAAAATCGACCGTTAAGTTTGTTCCGGGTATTTCTTCAGGGCCCGCATTGGTTTTCGATATCCACGCAGAAAGTATCAATGCCAATACGACGGATAAGTAAATTTTATTATTTTTCATTGTTGTCTCACTTCTTATATAAGATAGGTACGTTATTGTTTTTAATTTAAAAGCCGATACGGGCGATTTAAATATTTTTAATCGTACCATGAATGCGCCGCATGATTGTTTAAAACCTGCAAGCACGTTATCGCGTTAAGCCCGCATACAACACCGGCAGTTTCTCCGGCAGCCGTTCCACGTGATCCACTACCAGATAATTGCGCTCGCCAAAAATACGAGAAACGTACTGATCCGCGCGCGGATCGAGGCTCATGCAATAGGTCAGGATACCGGAGCGGCCGGCTTCTTCGACGGCTTTTTTGGTGTCGTGGCGCAGGTATTGCGGATCGCGCACGTCGACGTCGGCCGGTTCGCCGTCGGTGATGACGAGTAGCAGTTTTTTCGCCGATTTTTGCAATTTCAGATAATGCGTCGCATGGCGCATCGCGGCACCCATACGGGTCGACAGTTGCCCGGTCATGCCGGCGAGTTTGGCTTTGGGGATTTCGTCGTAGGGTTGATCGAAATCCTTGAAGCGGAAATATTCGACATCGTGCCGTCCATCCGAACAGAAGCCATGGATGGCAAACGGGTCGCCGATTTTATTGATGGCGTTGGCGAGCAATACTGTCGCTTGGCGCGTCAGGTCGAGCACCGAGTAGTCGTGTCCGGCGACTTTTTCGTTGGTCGATTCGGATAAATCGAGCAATACCAGCACGGAAATGTCGCGCACTTTACGCACCGAACGCATCATGATGCGTGGATCGGGTTGCATGCCCATGCGAATGTCGATCATCGAGCGGATCGCGGCGTTGATGTCGATTTCATCGCCGTCTTCCAGTTTGCGGATGCGGCGCGTGCCTTGCGGTTGCATCGCGTCCAACAGGAATTTCATGCGCGCGATTTCCCGTTTGTACTGGTTGGCGATGTCGTCGATGCATTGCATGTCGCCCAGTTTTGCGCGTTTTTCCTGCACTGTGGCCCAATCGGGGCGTTCTAGCTGAATCTGGTAATCCCATTCGGAATAGTGGTACGGCGCCGATACCGGTTCCTTGCCTTCCATATCGTTGTACGACACGCCCATGTCTTCGTACGGGAAGAACTCGGTGCCCATGACCCAGATTTCCTCTGCGTCGTCACCGGCGGTTTCGACGTCGAGCTCATTGGCAAATTCCATGACGTTGACGTATTTGCGCACTTGTTTGGGCGCGTCGTATCCAGCGGACAGCGATTTGTTGAAATCGAATTCCTCGAATTCCCAGAAATAGCGGTTATCGTCGCGATATGGCGCGGTGAGCACGTCGGTACGCGGATTGCAGGGAATTTTTTTGTCCATGAAACTGTGCGCGAGCTGTACGCCGATGTCCCACGAAGTTTTGTGGTTATCCAGCTTATCGTGCGCGGCTTTGAACAGTTTGCGGCCTTCTACGATCCACGGATCCTTGTCTTTGTAATCCGGGTCGAGCAGGGCGCGTGCCAGGCGATTCAGATAATCGCCCATGGTGGCGTTCATGTCCGGATTTGCGTTGTGCAACACCGACCAGGTTTTACGCAATCCTGGAAAACGGCGGATCGATAATTCTTCGATGCGAGCGTCTTCAATGACGGAAATCACCGCCATTTGCAGCGGATTCAAACTTTCCGCAGAAATCGGCTCCTTAGTTTCTACCAGATGCGCAGCGGCATGCGCGGCAGCGGCGCGGTAGACTTCGGTAGCGGAAACATCGCCGAAGCTGTCGTAAGCATCAGGCAGATGGATGAAATAGTTTTCAATGAACGGTTTGTAGCCTTCACGTGTTTCAAAGTCGCCGGAAGTCGGTTTCATAAAGAAATCACGTGCCCACAAGGCGCGTAGATACATATTGATACGCCGTTGCACATCAACGAACAGCGTGCCTTTACGTTCTTTTTGCAATACCGCGAGCGATTCCTTCGATTCCAGTCCGAAATAACGGATTTGCTCTTCGTAATCGGTGCGATGCGCGTGCGCGCCCCACATGGCCCAGCGGCGCAGACCGCCGAGGGTCAACTGGCCGAATAGAATATCCAGTTTGCTGAGCATGGGACGCATACCACGCGGCGCCTGGGCAATCAACGTATTCAGGAATTGCAGGTAATTCTGGAACAATTGTGTATCGCCCAAACGTTTGGCGGCAGTCGGGGCAGTGGCTAACACCAATTCGATGACAGCGCCCGAAGTTCTTGAAGCGAGCGACAGTACAGTGGTCGCCAGATCACTGATAATATCTTCACCGATTTCTTTAGCGACTAATGGCGTTTCGTCGATCCAGCAATCCACTAAACTGCGCCCGCGCCCTAATCCGCGGATCGCGGATGCGCCTTTCAGATAGTTATCCAATCCACGCGCTGAGAAAGTTTTAGCCGCTTCAGGCCAAGCATGACTGAGCAGCTCAATCGATTCCGGCTCCAGATCCTCGAGCAATTCTTTATAATCGTCCAGATTGATACTCATGGCAGCACCTATTTACGTTTCAGAACAATCAACCTATTTGCGGATAGCAGCTTCTAATTAAAGAATGTGCTGACAGCCGCATCCAGTGCATCGCGCATATCCGGATCGTCAGTGATCGGACGCACCAAAGCTACACGGCAAGCCGCATGCGCATCGACTTTCTTGGCGATCAGGCTGCCGGCGTAAATCAACATCCGTGTTGAAATCCCTTCATCCAATCCATGTCCCTTGAGGTTACGCGCGCGTTCCGCGATCGACACCAGTTTTTCGGCGACATCGACGGCTACACCGGATTCGTGCGCAACGATTTCGCTTTCGATGTCATGGCTTGGGTAGTTGAAGTCGAGCGCGCCAAACCGTTGTTTGGTCGATTGCTTCAAGTCTTTCATCAAGCTTTGATAGCCGGGGTTGTACGAAATCACGATCTGAAAATCCTCGTGCGCTTGAATCAACTCGCCTTTTTTCTCCAGCGGCAATAC
>CP091134.1:1954175-1968459 GCA_021582535.1 Nitrosomonas sp. | reverse complement strand
CAGCACATAGGGATAATCCTGCGGCGGAATGTCAGCCAGGATTTGATTCATGCGCCCCCCACGTCAACCGAACAGCTTGCCGATATTGACGTCCTGCTTATCGGCATCGCTGAATTCCAGCAGATCACGCGGTTTGAATCTAAACCAATGGGCAATGATGACATCGGGGAACTGCTCGATACGCACATTGTTGATTTTGACGGCTTCGTTGTAATACTCGCGGCGGTCGGCGATGCTGTTTTCCAATCCGCTGATGCGCGCCTGCAAGTGGCGGAATTTCTCGCTGGCTTTCAATTCGGGATAGTCTTCCGCCACGGCAAACAGATTACCCAATCCCATGCGCAGCATATTTTCCGCCGCGCCCAGCGCGCCGATATTACCGGTCTCCCGCGCGGTGGCGACCTGCGAACGCGCCGCAATCACTTGCTTCAGCGTTTCCTGTTCAAAACCCATATACTGCTTGCAAGTTTCCACCAGCTTAGGCAGTTCATCATGGCGCTGCTTCAAAAGAACATCGATATTCGACCATGCCTGCGATACGCTGTGCTTAATATCCACCAGACTGTTGTACAGCATGACGCCGTACACAAACACAATGGCCAGCCCCGCCAGGGAAATATAAATCATGATATCCAACGTCACACCTCCTGTTAGTTACAGTCCTGCAATATACAGTAACGATAATCCGGGAAGCCGCTTGAAAAGATGCCGGGAGTGGCTTTATTTCCTCCTATTGCCGCCATTATCCGGCTGAGCTTCGACGAATGCTATTGACGGGCCGTACTGCGCTTCTCTATGCTAACCGGCTTTAAGAATACAATCCGTATGTATCAGGAGTCATCCATGAGTGTTTGCAAAGAATTAAACCCGTTAACCCAAGCAGCAATGCTCGTTTCAATCATCCTGAGCTGCGCCGGAGTTTCGGCGCAACCGGAAAAAACCAAAACCGTCACGATGGTGGTCGGTGAACACGGTCCCGATGGATGCGAGTTGCTCGGTAAAGTGAAGGGTTCCTCGAAAGAAAATGACAGCGCAGAGGACAATACCCTCTATGTGGACCGGTTGATCAAGGCCCGCAACAACTTAAGAAGCGAAGCGCAGCAACTGGGCGGCAACACCGTGCATATCATTTACTCCAATAACTCGGGGCGGTATGAAATACCCGGAGCGGATAAGGAAATCATATTTGTCGGCAATGTATATCGCTGCGAATAATCCTGAAACAATCCGCTGACCAATATTTCCATGCGGCGATATGCATACATGGATGAATGTAAGTTATTATCCCAGCAGTAAGTTTTTGAGCATATGAGTAATTTATCGTATAATTCCGGCCAACTCAGCTCATTTATTGACGTCCTATCCGGTATTCAATCCATTGTGACCCTCATGAAACCTTACTGGCAGTGCTAACCGCGAATGAGTAAGAATATTCCTGCAAACAAGGATTTATACGGGCAGATTTTTGCACCGACCAATTATTTTGACCTGACCAACACCGAACAGGGCAGGATCCTCCAGTTTCAGCAAGAAATTCTTCAGCTGGTGGTACTGGGAAATGACTACAAGGAAATTTGCGAGAAAGTCTGCTTGCTGATGGAGCAACTGCTGGATAACGCGGTGGCGTCGGTCATGCTATTGGACAAGGAAAAGCAATGCATGAATGTGTTTGCCGCACCCAGTGTTCCCGAAGCATGCATTGTGCAGCTCAATGGCCTGCGTCCGGGCCCGGGAGCCGGTTCCTGCGGCAATGCCGTTTTTCGCCAGGAACCGGTTTTTATCGAAAGCACGCTGGATGATCCGCGCTGGCAGAACATCCGCCAATTGGCCATCGACTTCAACATCCTTTCCTGCTGGTCCATGCCGGTGCGCAGCAAAGGCGGCGAATGCATCGGATCGTTTGCGCTGTCCAGTTTTGAGCATCGCTTACCCAGCACTTTTCACCGCAAACTGCTGGAAATCGGCTCATTCATTATCGGCATCGCACTGGAACAAAAGAAAGTCAACGAGCAGTTATATCTTTCCAGCAAGGTTTTTGAAAACAGCACCGAAGCGATCATGATCGCGGATGCCAACAAGGTCATCATCTCGATCAACAAGGCGCTGCACAAAATAACCGGTTATGTGGATGAAGAGATCGTCGGAAAGTCTGTAACCATCGTCACATCCATCCGGCACGGCAGCAATTTTTTTCAAAAAATCTGGCAAAGCGTCAAGCAGCATAACCACTGGCACGGCGAAGTCTGGAACCGGCATAAACAGGGACGGGAGTATCCGGCGTGGTTCAATATCATTCCGGTACGCAGCAAAGACGGCCGGATCAGCTATTACCTGATCAACTTTTCCGATATCACCAGCAAGAAAAAATCGGATGAGATTATCTGGCGGCAAGCCAATTACGATTCGCTGACCGGATTACCGAACCGTAATATGTTCTACGACCGGTTAAACCATGACATCAAGAATGCAGCCCGGATCGGCGCGGGATTGGCGGTACTGTTTATCGATCTCGACCGCTTCAAGGAAGTTAACGATTCATTGGGGCACAGCGTAGGCGATGCGCTGCTGGCGGAGGCCGCGAAGCGGTTAAGCAGCTGCGTGCGGGAAACCGATACCGTGGCGCGCCTGGGCGGGGACGAATTTACCATCATACTGAACGGCATCAGCGAGCAACGCAGCGCCGAAAAGATCATGCAAATGATCTTGCTGGAATTGGCCAAACCGTTTCATCTCAATACCAAGCAAGCGTATGTTTCCGCAAGTATCGGCGCCACGTTCTTCCCCAATGACGCAAATACCGTTGAAATATTGATGAAGAATGCCGACCAAGCCATGTACGCCGCCAAAAACAATGGCCGCAACTGCTGGAGCTGTTTCACATCGAATATGCGCGCGGCAACTGAAATCCGTTCCAGAACCGCGTACGAATTGCGCAGCGCACTGCGCGATCAGCAGCTTTATTTGCTGTATCAACCGATCGTGGAACTGGCGACCGGCAACGTCTACAAAGCCGAAGCCTTGATCCGCTGGCAGCACCCGGAACGGGGCACTGTGTATCCGGGTGAATTTATCAGCATCGCGGAAGAAACCAATCTCATTACCGACATCGGCGATTGGGTCTTCAAGCAAGCGGTCAGTCAGGTTGCCCTCTGGCAAACCCATTTCAACGCCGGTTTTCAGATCAGCATCAATAAATCGCCCAAGCAATTCATCAGCAAAATGAGCGACTGGGTCAATCATCTCAACGAACGCGGCCTGGACGGACAAAGTATCATCGTGGAAATTACCGAAAACTTGCTGCTCGATGTGCACGAATTGGTGGTAAAACAATTATTGCGTTACCGCGATGCGGGTGTTCAGGTGGCCATCGACGATTTCGGCACGGGTTATTCCTCACTGTCCTATTTGAAGAAATTCGATATCGATTATCTCAAGATCGACCGTTCGTTCATCTCCAATCTGGACAGTAAATCCAACGACAGAATTCTATGCGAGGCGGTTATTACCATGGCGCACCGCCTGGGCATGAAGGTCATTGCCGAAGGCGTCGAAACCGATTTGCAAAAAGAATTATTGACTGCAATGGGTTGCGATTTCGGGCAAGGTAACTTTTTCAGCAAGCCGATGACTGCCGATAAATTTGAAACACTCCTTCTACAATAGAAACAAATCCGCTAGTATCACGTCTCCGTCCTTCAGCGATTCCGCTGAAAACCGGATAAGAAAGATAAAAAACGTTTCTCCTGTAAGTAATTGTCTGCAATTAAGCATTTTGCTTATTCAATAAAACCGATCAAAGTGCTAATGTTAATTTTTTGGAGGTCATATGAAAATATTTTTATTCCTGGCATTCATAGTAAGTTCATACAGTTATGCTCAAAGCGGGCATGATCATCAGGGTGATGCGAAAAAGAAGGGCGACCATCATAGCGAAATGCATGATGACGGCCATCACGGGATGGGCGGCATGATGCACGGTGGCCACCACAAACTCGATAAAACCACCTTAAAACAATTCTTCGAGCCGCTGCCGGCATCGATTATCGACGAAAAGAAGCATGCTGCTTTAATTGCATTGGGCAAAAAACTGTATCTCGATCCCAAACTGTCAGTAAATGACACCATTTCCTGTAACTCCTGCCATCAGCTGAACAATTTCGGTGTCGACAGCCAACCTACATCACCGGGTCATGAAGGCAAGCGCGGCGGCAGAAATTCTCCCACCACGTTCAATGCCGCGCTGCATATCGCGCAATTCTGGGACGGACGCGCCAAAGACGTTGAAGAACAAGCGTTGGGGCCGATTCTGAATCCGATCGAAATGGGCATGCCGAATGAAGCTGCGGTTGTCGACAAACTGAAAAAGATCGACGAATACAAAGCCATGTTTGCCGAAGCGTTCAAAGATGAAAAAGATCCGATTCAATACAAAAATGTCGGTAAAGCCATCGGCGCTTTTGAGCGGACGCTAATAACACCATCGCGCTTTGACGATTTTCTCAAAGGTGATGAGAATGCGTTGAATGATACCGAAAAAAGAGGTTTGCAAAAATTCGTTCATATGGGATGCGCCAATTGTCATAACGGCGTAGCCATCGGCGGCAATTCCTATAAAAAAATCGGCCTTGTCGAAGAGTATGAAACATCCGATGTCGGCAGGTTTGCTGTCACCGGACTGGAAACCGACAAAAAAGTATTTAAAGTGCCCAGTCTCAGAAACATTACCAAAACAGCACCGTACTTTCATGACGGTTCGGTCAAGACATTGGACGAAGCCATCGAAGAAATGGCGGAACATCAGCTCGGACGGAAAGTGGGCCCCGGTTTTGTCGAGGATGTCAAAGCCTTCCTGGGTGCTTTAACCGCAAAAGACAGCAAATAAAACCACAGCGTTTGTTATCGTCTAAGGAAACGCTGATTAATTCAACGAACGAGATGAAGTGCGAGGCGCACGGAACGCAACAACCGGGACCTATCAATCTGATAGGCAAGGAAGTGAGTACCGCGCAACGAAGCAATTCACCCGTGCAGTCAATTAATCAGCGCTTCCCTAACTTGACGGATACCGCTGCCAGATGGATAGGCGGCGGCATTTTTACCGCATCAGTGATCACACCCCGTTTTATTGCAATTCAGTTTCCTCAAACTCCCCCCGGCAATTTTCAATCCGCATCGGCCCTGTTCCGCCCGCTAGCTGCTTACTTTGCAGAATAGTGGGCACCATAACCGCTATACTATCTGTTCAGTCCGTATTATTTCTTCAACCAGAGGTGAAACAATGAAATTGGGGATAACGTTGATCGCGGGATCAATCTTTCTGGGTTTATCGGCTTGCTCCAGCACCGGACCTGTTATATATCCCAACACGCATTTTCTATCTGTCGGTAAAGCAGCTGCTGAAAAAGATATTGAAGTTTGCAGAAAAATGGCTGAATCAGCCGGCGCCAAGGAAGGCGACGGCCAGTTAGGTAATGTGGCTACCAGCACCGCAATGGGAGCCGGCGTGGGAGCGGCAAGCGGCGCAGCAGGCGGGGCGATATACGGTGCGGCCGGGCAAGGCTCTTTAGTGGGTGCGGCCAGTGGCGCGGTTGCTGGATTATTACGAGGAATTCTGTTTTCCTCGAGATCCTCCTCACAACCCAGCCAGGCGTATGCCAATTTTGTATCGCGCTGCCTGGAAGAGAAAGGCTATGAAGTGACCGGCTGGCAATAACCGGAAAAGATGAGTGTTCAAACACCATCGGCTCCGGCAATCAGCAAAGTTAAGAAGCCGGAAAGAAGCATCGCTTAGTAAATGATTTTTTTGACGAATATTATTCAAACCTCAGAATTACCGGGAAAAACCCCGGGTGATCTTTATTTGTTTCAGCGGCAGGGTCTGTTATCAATAGCGTATCTTCAAAAATATTGACATGGAGGTAATGGTAATGATTAAAGAACTTTCTTTCGATGACGACGACGGTATCTATCCTATTGATAGTTTGAATGATGAGGATGACGTTCTGACGGACAGCAAAATACCGCCCGGAAAATTCGCAAAAATAATTGATGAATTTGAGACTGCCAAAGATGAATTTGACGATGACGAATTCGATACCGTCAAGAATGATTTGGACGACGATGACGATGTGACATTGGATACGTTGGGACTGCGTTAGCTCTGGCTGCTGCAGTAGCACAGCACGCGCGCAGCATGACAATTTTTCCGTAAGGGATAAGCCGCTGTGAGTGCAGATGTAGAAATTTTAGAGAAAATGATTTGTTTTGAGGGTTTCTTCCGGATAGAAAAATACCGGTTGCGTCACCGGCTATTCAATGGCGGCTGGAGCCGCCCGCTGAGCCGTGAGCTGTTCGAGCGCGGCCATGCCGCTGCCGTCCTGCCGTATGATCCGATCCGCGATGCAGTCATTCTGATTGAGCAATTCCGCATTGGCGCGCTGACCGCACCAGGCGGGCCTTGGCTGCTGGAAATCGTCGCCGGCATGATCGAAAGTGGTGAAACAGCACAAGACGTGGTCAAACGCGAAAGTATCGAAGAAGCCGATTGCATCATCACCGATTTGCTCCCGGTGTGCGACTTCCTGGTCAGCCCCGGCGGCACCAGCGAACGCATTGCCCTGTTTTGCGGCCGGGCCGATGCGGCAAAAACCGGTGGTATTCATGGTTCTCCCGAAGAAGACGAAGACATCAAAGTGCATGTCGTTCCGCTGGATACTGCGTTCACATTTCTACAATCGGGCCGGATCAATTCGGCCAGCGCCATCATTGCATTACAGTGGCTGGCCTTGAATCGCGAGCAGGTGCGAACCCGGTGGCTATCACAACCGGTCTCCGTAACTTAGGAAAGCGCTGCTTAATTCAACGAACGAGATGAAGTGCGAGGCGCGCGGAACGCAACAACCGGGACCTATCAATCGGATAGACGAGGGAGTGAGTACCGCGCAACGAAGCAAATCACTTGTGCAGTTATTAATCAGCGCTTCCTTAGCAGCACCGCACTGACATCATCCGGATTCCCGGCAACCGGCATTAACTTCTATTCCGAATGCGCTTTCCAAAGCCCGGAATTGTTACAAAGAACCCTTTCTAATCCTTCCTTTCCACTGCACCGTCATATGTTCTAATGAGAGCGTATTCAACCCACATCGCAAGGAGGTTTGCCGTGGCATTGAAAAGACTTTCGTTTGATGATGAGGATAACGCTGATCCTTCGGATATTGATGATGACAGCGTATTAGCCGATGGCATGATTCCGGATAGCCGGATCGTAGGATTGATTGATGAATTGGAAGAAAGCTGCGATGAGCTCGATGCCGAGGATGAGGGTGATGAAATCGTAGCGGACTCTCAGGAATTGCATTAAGCGCTGCGATCACGCCAAGGATCGGTATTGGCGGTGAAACAACCTGATTGCGTTTCACCGCTGCAATGCCTTTATTCAACCGGATTGATCCGAGCACACGCAATTACGTCCCTGTTTCTTGGCGCGGTAAAGCTGTTGATCCGCCTGGGAAATCAATTCATCCAGCGATACATTGGTCACGAAGGTATGAGCGACGCCAAAACTGGCGGTAAATAAAAGCTTTTCACCTTTGACGCTTGTCAGTTGAATCGCGTTGATTTTGTTACGCATCCGTTCCGCAATGGCAATCGCATCGGCCAAACGGGTTTCCGGCAGAAAAATCAGAAACTCCTCGCCTCCCCAACGCGCCAGAATATCTCCGCTGCGTGCTTCTTTCTGCAATGTTTCCGCCAGTTGCACCAGAACCTGGTCTCCCAGGGCATGACCGTAAGTATCATTGAGCAACTTGAAATTGTCGATATCCAGCATGATGACGGAGGTACTGCCCTTGCTGCGTAATCCCATGGCCCAGATCGGTTGAACATACTTATAAAAAGACCGCCGGTTATTCAGATTGGTCAGTGAATCAATACCGGCCATTTTTTCCGCCAGCAATTTCTCGTTCTGATTGATATTAAAGCGTTCAGCCAATGCCAGCGCTAGTAAGATGGCGTCCATCATCATGCCGATATCGGTCGCCCGGTAAGTCCATTCGTTAAACGGAATCAATCCCCAGACGGCATTGGCGGTAATCGCACCGCCGCATATCGTGAAAATCGACGCCAGCAGAAAATACTTGGCGAATTGATTACCGGCTTGCAGTGAAATAACACCCAGCACGATCGAAGAAATATAGAAAAAGAAGATAAATGCAAGCGCTATCAGCAGCGATACGACAAATTCGCCAGCCAGCATCGCTAACAGCATGAGTGCGCAAAAAACGGCCGAGCTGGTAATGATAAAACGATATACACGAGGCCAAGCGGTTTTGATATTGAGAAATTGCAATGCGAATGCCAATCCGCTTACCGTACAGGCCATGATCAATACCGGATTGGCCCATTTCTGCCATTGCGGCGATTCCGGCCACAACCATTGATAACCATGACCGGTATAAGCGGTGTTCAACAGCAGAAAGAACAGCAGATACAGCGAATAAAACAGATACGGGCTGGTACGCAATCCAACATAAAGCATCACATTGTAAGCAACCAAAGCCAAAATCACACCGTACATAAAACCATAGCTGTACGCCTGCCATTGATCTCTATCCGCCAATGCCTCATTACTGATGAAGTAAAGCGGCAAAACCATGTCATCATCGGATTCCACCCGGATCAACACGGTCATCTCACCGGCGCTAAAATCATGACCGGCGACAAAAAAACGGTGATCCAGCGGGCGCTGGAAAAATAGTAAGCTGTCTCCCGTATGATAGCTGCCGGTCAGCTCATCCTGCCGTATAAAATAAATATCGACTTTATCCAGCCAGGAAGTTTCCAGCAGAAGATTCCGGTACACTGCGTTATGTCCGTCGTTTCTGACGTTAAATGCCAGCCATACCGGTTTTGCACCAATCCCAAAATTGATGACGGAATTGGCGGACTGTGCGAACCGGCCGTCTCGATACGCTACCAAAGCATCCTTCATGCCCCAACGAGCATCTTCATCCTGATAAATCCGGATATGCTGACCGATCGTTTCCTTGTACTCCGCCGCCACATTGATTTCAGCATGCACCGCCCAGCTCCCGGAAATTGACATGAGCATCATGACTAGCAATGCGAATAGGTTCTTCATGAAACGCTCGTTCTAACGGTTAAGGATGGGATGAATAAATAGCACGCGGATTGAACACAGAGTAACCTCATTATGCCGGAGGAAGCGATAGTAGATAGAAATTACAATCTATAAAGATCGTAGATTATACCCCTTCTCCACGATACGAAAAAAATTCGTACTCATAACCCATCCATTTCCTACAAACCCTGCAGTCAAAAAAGTATCTGGCATTTTTATAGTTATATGATGCTGTAACAAAAGCATGTTATCTTCACGTACGCTTGACTACTTATAATCATTACGATGAATCCAACTACTATACAACTCATTGCTGCGGCGTTATTCGCTTTGGCCATCATTCACACTTTCTCAACCAAATTCTTTGAACATCTGGCGCATAGCCAGCCGCGCCACGCCGGGATCTGGCATTTATTGGGTGAAGTGGAAGTGGTGTTCGGCTTTTGGGCGCTGATCTTGATCCTGTGCATATTCGCCGCAAGCGGGCAACAGGAAGCAATAACCTACCTCGAATCGCGCAATTTTACCGAGCCGATGTTTGTATTCGTTATTATGGTGATTGCCGGAACACGTCCGATTCTGGATTTCGCGGCTACGGCGGTTCAACGTACGGCAATCGCGCTACCCGTTCGTACAGGAATGGCGATGTACTTTTTATTGCTGGCCTTCGTCCCCTTGTTGGGGTCATTCATCACCGAACCCGCCGCGATGACGCTCGCCGCCCTGATGCTGCGCGATACTCTGTTCAGCAAGGAAATATCCACTCGCCTGAAATACGCGACTATCGGCGTATTGTTTGTCAATATTTCGATTGGCGGCACGCTGACTCCCTTTGCCGCACCTCCGGTATTGATGGTAGCCGGAAAATGGAATTGGGATATCGCATTCATGATAGCCAACTTTGGCTGGAAGTCGACAGTGGCGGTTGTTATCAATGCGTTAGCCGTAACCTGGTTATTCCGCCATGAATTGGGGCATGTCGGCCAAGAAAAAAGCACTGCCGGCTCAAAAACGCCGTTAACAGTGGTGCTGGTTCATTTGGTGTTTCTGACGCTGGTTGTGCTCTTTGCGCATCATCCGGTTGCATTCATGGGAATCTTTTTATTCTTTCTGGGATTTACCACTGCCTATCAACAGTTCCAAAGCCCGTTGATTCTGCGCGAAGCGTTACTGGTCGCATTCTTCCTGGCCGGATTGGTGGTACTCGGCGGGCAACAACAATGGTGGCTGCAACCGCTCCTCATGGATATGGATGATACCGCAGTCTACTTTGGCGCTACCGCATTGACCGCAATTACGGACAATGCAGCGCTCACTTACTTGGGATCATTGGTTGAAGGATTGAGCGAGGAATTTAAAATCGCACTGGTTGCCGGTGCGGTAACCGGAGGCGGATTGACAGTCATCGCCAATGCCCCGAATCCGGCCGGTTTTGCGATTCTCAAAAGCAAATTCGATGAGCAATCGATTCATCCGTTGGGATTGCTCATCGCGGCGCTGATTCCTACGTTAGTGGCTGTGCTTGCATTTCGCCTGTTGTGATTGCATGTTCTTTTCAACCCGATCAACCATGCTTAACCGCGCTTGATGCCACTTCAGGTTGATCCGGTAGCGCTGGCGGCGGAGTTTCATCTTTGTGATCGTCAAACCAGCCATACATCATAGGCACAACCACCTTCGTCATCACAGTCGCGGTAATCAATCCGCAGATCACCACAATGGCTAACGGCCTCTGCACCTCGGAACCGAGGCCGGTCGCGATCAAGAACGGCGCCAGCCCGAGAATGGTAGCTGCCGCCGTGATCAGCACAGGGCGGAAACGTGCTTCACAGCTGGTTTTTACAGCATCCGAAACACTCAGCCCCTGCTCTCGCAATTCCTTGATAAAAGAAACCAAAACCACGCCATTCAGAATAGACACTCCCCATACCGCAATGAAACCCACCGATGCAGGCACCGATAGATACTCACCCGTCAGGAATAATCCGACAACACCACCCACCGAAGCAAATGGCAGCGCGGTAAAAATCAGTAACGCAAGCTTGACCGAGTTAAATAGCATGAACAGCAAGAAGAAAATTGCGGCAAAAGTGATTGGCACAATGACCGCTAATTTCGCCATCGCTCGTTCCATATTCTCAAATTGTCCACCCCAGGAAAAATAATAACCCGGCGGTAATTTGATTTCTTTGGCAGTCCGCTGCTGTAACTCGGCGACAAAACCGCCCAGATCGCGTTCATGCACATTGGCGCCGACAACCACACGGCGTTTGGCAAATTCACGTGAAATAATCGCCGGGCCATCGATTACTTTAATTTCCGCTACCGCACTGAGCGGCACCAGCATGCCGCCGGCTCCCATCCCACCCCGTGCGCCAACAATGGCCGGTCTGAGCAGCAACTCCTTGATGGCCTCCACATCATAGCGGAACTCTTCCGGGAATCTCAGCAGCAGCGTAAAACGCCGCTCTCCCTCGAAAATCTGCGTGACCGCTTTGCCACCCACGGCGGTGGCAATCATTTCATTGACATCCGATACGTTGAGGCCATGACGGGCAATCGCACGACGGTCGATATTGATAGTTAATTCCTGCTGTCCTGACAAACGCTCAATACGGATATCACGGGCACCGCGGGTAGATTTGACGATACGCGCGACTTGTTCGGACAATTTACGTAATTCTTCCAGGTCATCGCCAAAAATTTTGACCGCGACTTGCGAGCGCACCCCTGTGACCATTTCATCCACCCGCTGCGCGATAGGTTGCGAGATCACGATATTGACGCCCGGTAACACAGTCAGTGCTTTACGGATATCCTCTTCGATTTCCGCCTGGGTGCGGCCGGATCCAGCCAGATCAAGATCGGCAATCGGATCGGATTCGTTTTGCGAAGACGGATCGGCAGGAGTATCGCCGCGCCCCAGTTTGGAAACAACCGATTTAACACCAGGGATCGCGGCAATCGCTTTCATGGCCTCCGTTTCAATTTTGATAGCTTCGTCCAAAGAAATCGACGGCGCACGAATAATCACCGGTGTAATAGAACCCTCCTTCATAATCGGGATAAAGGATTTACCCAGCAACGGATACAAACCAACTGCAAGCACCAGAGAACCTAAGGATACCAGCGCTGTACCCTTTGGATTTCTTAATGCCAAATAGAGCAAACGCAAATAAAGCGTCTTAAGAATGGCAACAATTTTAGTATCTTTCTCGCTACCGCCTTTAAGCGCATAATCGCATAGCACCGGCGACAGTACTACCGAAACGACCAGTGCGACTAATAATGAAATGGAAATGGTGATGGCGAGAGGGCTGAACATCTTGCCTTCCATGCCTTCGAGGGTCATCAGCGGTAAAAAAACAAGGACAATGATAACGATACCGTAGATTACCGGTGCACCCACTTCGGCTGCTGCTTTAGCAATAGTTACAATCTTGGGTTCGTCACCCGTAGCATGACTCAAGCGCAGAAATATATTCTCCACTACCACCACCGTTGGATCGACCATCAGCCCGATGGCAATTGTCAATCCCCCCAATGACATCAAATTGGCCGGAATACCAAAATAATTCATGATCATGAATGTGACCAGCGGTGTAATGATAAGCGTCGCGCATACCACCAAACTGATGCGGAAGTTGCCCAGGCAGACAACCATGACCAAAATGACAAAAACCAACGCTTCAACCAATACACGAATCACCGAATCCAGTGCGGCATCGACCATAATGGTCCGGTCATAAAAAGGCACTATTTGGAGACCATCGGGTAATAGTCCGCGTTCATTGATTTCGGCGACTTTCTCCTTGATTCGCCCGACAATTTCCTTGGCGTTACCACCGCGCAGCATCATCACGATGGCGGTGACCGATTCCGTGTCACCGTTCTTGATACTGGCGCCCTGGCGTACTTCCCCGCCAAAAGTCACGTGTGCAACGTCACGCACATAAATCGGTACGCCATCCATTTCTCTGAGTACGATATTGCGGATATCATCCAAACTGGCAATCAGGCCTACGCCACGAATCAGATATTGTTCATATTGCAGTGCTAATATGTTGCCGCTGGCATTGGCATTATTGCTCGCCAAAGCGCGGTCGACATCGGTCAACGTCAGATCGTAATGCCGTAGTTTATTCGGATCGGCGTACACTTGGTATTCCTTGACATACCCGCCGATCGAATTAATTTCCGCAACCCCTCGGATCGAGCGTAGCATCGGACGCACCACCCAATCTTGAACAGTCCGCCGCTCCATCAATTCTTCTTCGGTTAATGCGCGCTTACCATCATCCGGGTGTTCAATCGTATATTGATAAACTTCACCCAGCCCGGTAGAAACGGGTCCAAGCACCGGCGTGATGCCGGGTATCAAGCGTGGCGTGACATCAATAATGCGTTCCATCACTAACTGGCGCGCAAAAAATACATCGGTCTGATCGGTGAATACCAGCGTAATCAACGATAATCCGCTTTTGTTCATCGAGCGCATTTCGACCAATCCCGGCAGACCGGTCATGGCGATTTCCACCGGTACGGTCACCAAGCGCTCCATTTCCTCCGGGCTGCGGCCAATCGCTACCGTAGCAACCTGTACCTGAATATTGGTTACATCCGGAAAAGCATCGACCGAGAGATGTTTCGCGGCATAGATACCTGCGCCACAGAGTGCCAGTGCAACTACTGCAACGACCAAGCGTATCCTGAGCATGAAGTGTACGATTGCGGCAAGCATAGATTACTCCAGTTCAGCAAGCTTGCGCTCGCTGTCCAAATGAAATGCACCGGCGGTCACAATGCGTTGATCGATCGTCAATCCTTTTAACACCGGGCGTAAGGTAGCCACTTCTTTATCCAATTCAACCGGCACGCGTTGAAAATGGTTATCGCTGATTACGGTGAAGACATAATCCTGATTCAATTCCCGAACCACGGCCGATTCCGGAACAACCATTACTTTGTGCTGCGGATCCGTGATATGCATATTCGCCAGCATATCCGGCTTCAATTTACGTTCAGGGTTTTCCACCATCACCCGGGTCATGACTGTCCGTGTCAGGCGATTGACAGTATCCGCAACAAAAATGATCACACCATCCAGAAAATGCGTCCCCAGTGCAGGTACATTGATCTGAA
>CP091134.1:1946949-1954075 GCA_021582535.1 Nitrosomonas sp. | reverse complement strand
GCCTGGAAAAACCAGCAGTGCCAAATATCCGGAAACACGCGGAATCTCAATTCCTTGATCGAATCCTTGAGATCGACCAGCAAAAACTGCTGCTGCGCGCCGCGGCGTATCAGATCGTCGTACCCGGCGTCTTTCTCCTCGGATGCCGGACCAACCAGGATGCGCAACCGTTCTTTATTGGCAGATACAGGAATGCGCAACGCCGCTTTGTCGCCATCTTTAACTGGCGCAGAGGTAAGCATGCTTCCATCGGACGAGAATGCATACGCAAAAACTTCAGGTGGTTTGGTATCGCTTGTAACGTCAACCAATTCAGTGAAGACGATAAGATCGTAGAACCGGGGATTATCTTTTATGGCCATGATGTTCTCCTTATCAGCGTAGTGTGGGCAGGCTAAGTGCTAACAGCCTGTAGAGAATCAGAATTTGGAGCAAATGACAGAACTATGCGCTATAGGCCGTATTCGCCAACAGCAGCAAAATTAGCTTAACAGATTTAACCGCATGCGCATGTGACATTTCGCACTACGGTTAAAGAATTTTATCAAACTAATCTGATAGTACTCTGATGTGGCTCAATATTTTTGTGTTAATGGTTGCGGTAGGTGAGCAAAGGTAATCTCGCTGTTTTCAGTGGGAACATGCAGTAGAGCATATTTCTTTAAAGGTCTCTGTCGGCTTCAGAAATGACAGGAATTTCCGATGCCTTCGGTGCATCCTCATCGATCATCACCGCCTTGTCGTCTCGCCACACCACGGCGTACTGACCCAGGCGGCGTTTCTTTTCAAGCGCCAGAGTTACGGCTTTTCGCAGCGAATCCAGGATGATCTGACTTTCTTTGGAAGGTGTTGTTTTCAGAGTGATCTTCATTCCTTGAAGCTCTTTAATAACAGTGCTGGACATGGTCGCGTGGTGGCAACCGACCAGCGAAGGCTATTTCCAGCATGTACCGAAGGCCGCGATTCTGGACGCCGTGGGCGAGTTCGCAACGGAGCACGTCACCCGGCTGGCGAAGTTGAAGAAGGCTGACATTGCCAGAGAAGCGGAACGGCTGGCCGATGGCACCGGTTGGATGCCCGCCATTTTCCGGGTCGATGGTCGAAAATCCGGGCGCGGCAGTGGCCTCGCCCGGTTGAAAGGCCCAGCGGTAGCGTGACAGGTCAGCGACCTGCCAGGGTGTCCAGCACAAAGTCAGCACGCTGCGCCACGCCGACCTTGGGCAGCAGCGATACCGCATAGCCCAGCGCCGGATAGGTGCGCTGGAGCCGCACGAACTTGCCCAGTGCGGGTAGGGTAGCCATGTCGTGGCGGCGCTCCGCGTCCTGCACATAGATGTCGGGCCACGGTGGGGCCAAGAAAATGTGCGGGTGGTAGCGATACTGCTGACCGAGCGTGTCCAGAATGGGTTCGCCGGTCAATTCCTGGAGTGCCGCTGCTGCGTCGATCAGGCCACCACCCATTGCGAGCTGCCGCGTGGGACATTGGCATGGTCATCCAGCGCCACGTCGATGGCCCGGCGTAGAAAGGCTGTCATGTTGAGCCACGGCAGGGCTTGTCCGCGTGAGCATGTTTGTTCCTGCACGATGCGCCGTCCGGGTTCCTCCACAACGGCATATCCGCGTTGCTGGAGTTCGGCCAGCAAGGTTGATTTGCCGCCACCTGAGCAGCCGGAAATGATGATGAAGTGGTTCATTGTGTCGGTGTACTTTTCATGGCTAGAGCTTGCCGCGCAGGGCAACAGAGGGGATTGCCGAGCGTGTCAGTTCACTACTGTGCCGAGTTGTAGGCATACATACCTACCATGCAGGAGCACCGAGACTGCATCTCCTTTTCAGGAGGGCGTTTTATGGCGGCAAATTGACTATTTATGTCGTGCTCCTGTGTCGTAAAATTTAATATAATAATTTCAAATTGGTCACTTGAGTTAATTGTTATGAGTATTAATAAATTTTTAAATTTAACAAAAAACCAGCATTTTGTATCTCAAGCAGAGCAGAGAATGAACTCATGCTCCGCAAATCCAGATTCAAATAAGGTAAAAATATATCGCTTTAATATTGAGGGAGTCAGCCCTCCAAGGATTTCGCCTGATGGAAAGGTCGCAATATGTAGAAATCTTTCATTTCATGATCTATTTACTATTTTGCGTACTCCAGAAAAAGAAAGAATTAACCTTGAAGGGCTTTTTGGTAGATATGAAGGGGAGTTTTCAATGCGAGCCACCAACCTTCTTGGCTGGGTTGGCAAAGCAAGGTCAGCATCTGGCATTATTTCTGGAAAAATTGAACTAAACGGTATTGAGGGCTGCAATTTATCTGAGGTGCTGGATGATATTAAATTTATATATAAATACAAAATATTGGTTGGAATAAGGAATCCATTTAAAATCAAAGATACACTGAGAGATTTTGCATTTGCTTTAAATCGCAGTCTTGCTGAGGCTGGAGCGCTAGAGCTTTATACTGCTTTGGAGGCGAAAAATAAAGCTGAGGAAACTCGCATATGTAGCACATACGGCGTTTCCCCAAAGGAGTATCGAGAGTGGATTCGATTGTTGATATTATTTTTGTACGTTGGAGAAGATAAGAGTGCGATCCTAGATGGGTTTATTGATGAATTTTTCAAAGCAAAAGAATTTACTACAAATATTCTGATTTGCGCTTTTGATGGCGAGTACGCACTGCTCCCTGATACTGGAGTTGTAAAAGATGAGTTCTCCGATGGATTGGCTACATACATGAATGTATCAAAACACTGCATCGTAGCGTTGAAGCACACAAAAATTGATGGACGCTTTCTCGATCAGATTTGCGAAGAGAACAAGCATAAATTGGCGGGCAGTGTTTTTGGATCACTATTTGTAAATGATAAGAAAGTTCTTGCTGGTTACAACAAGATATGTGTGAAAGCTGCCGCCAAGCAAGTCTTCTCAGGCGCTCCTGAAATCGCCGGCGTTGAGGTTATTGAAAAGAGTGCAGGTTTTTAAAACTCGCTCTTGTTGACTTATCTGGCCGATTCCATGGCGGTTATTTTATAATTGCCTCTTTGTGAGCTGCTGTGTTTTAGTAGCTAATATAGACTTTACATTCCAGCGCCCTGGCAACTTTTAAGATGATCGTCAAGGTTAGCGCATGCTCGCCAGGCTCCACATTGCCCATTTGCGAGCGCTCGATGCCGGACAGGCGCGCCAGCGTCCTCTGCGCGATGCCGTGTTCAGTGCACAGAGGGCGCATCGCCGCGTCGAAAGTGGTGAATCCGACCACCGGTCGGCCGTGCTGGACAGTGGAAAGTTCGCTTCAGCATAGACAGAAAAAAAGAAGCGCGATTCACAGCACAACTAAAACCACGTCATCTTTAACTCATTTATCCCGTCTCGCCTGTTTTTGCGCCTTTGCTCAAATCCGCATCTGCGGCTTTCTTCAAAAGCGGAGAGCCTGATCCGTGTCTTTCCTGACTTCCGTACATGCGCCTTCGTGCACCCGTGGGAGCACAGCCATGACCCCGTTCATCACCGACGCCGAGCGTACGCGCCTACTGGCCAACGGCCAGGCCCGTGCAGCCGGGCACGACACCGACCCGCTGCCCGTGGTGCGCTTGTTCACCTCGGACGCCCATGTTACCTGGCTGCTGGCCTCGCTCGACCCAGCCGATGGCGACACCGCCTACGGCCTGATCGACCTTGGGATCGGCATGCCTGCGCTGGGCACGATAAAGCTGTCCGATCTGGCCGCCATCGTCGGGTCGCGCCAGCAGCTGGTGATGCGGGATCGTTACTTCCAGCCAGTTCGGAGACAGCTTCAATACTTGATTAGCCATAAGGTTACACTCGTATATACATCTAATTTTATAAATGAAACAATAAATTCGTCATGAAAGATAAAAAACATGACACTTCGTCTTAATCAGCGCAACTACATAGACGGGTGGTTGAAAGCTTCCGAGGTTTTTTAGGGAATACATCCATTTTTTGAAAATTAATAACGCGCTAAACCTTCACAAAGGCAAAGGGAGTTGCAAATGGATTAAATCTCCTTCTTACCCGTAGTATTTGTGGATAAAGCGATTTTTTTTACCGAAGAAGTACGGGAGCATAGTATGAATCAAATTGTACTGATTGCTTTACGAAGACCATATACCTTTGTAGTTCTTTCAATTCTGATCGTTATATTTGGAATCAGAGCGATACGGCATGCACCGACAGATGTTTTTCCCGCTATCAAAATTCCCGTGATTTCTGTAGTTTGGGCTTACGCCGGCATGTTGCCGCTGGATGTGTCCGGTCGTATCACTTTTTACTTCGAGCGCATGCTGACCTCGACGGTGGAAGGTATCTCGGATATCGTCAGTCAAGCGTACTATGGCATCAGTATCACAAATATTTTTCTTCAGCCCCATACTAACCTCCCTGGCGCTGAAGCGGAAGTCACAGCGATAAGCCAGACTATTGTCAACGCGCTGCCACCGGATATTTCGCCGCCGATGATCATGCGCCTGGAAGCATCTTCGGTAGCGGTTGCCAGTCTGCAGGTTACCTCAGATGAGATGACGCCGGCAGAACTCTATAATCTCGCTTATACGCAAATCAGACCCCTGCTCGTAGTGATTCCGGGGGCGATTCTTCCGCATCCTTACGGCGGAAAGCCCAAACAGCTTTTGGTATCCCTCGATAAAGACAAATTACTGGCTCGTAATGTGTCGCCAACGGATGTTCATGCGGCTTTTGATCGACAAAATATCGTGTTGCCCGCGGGTGACATGAAGATCAATCAGACTGACTGGATGGTTCAGACAAACGCAATGCCGCCGGATATCGATGAATTCAACAGTATTCCGATTAAAAGAGAAGGTAATGCCTTCGTTTTTTTGCGTGACGTCGCCGATGTTCAGCTTGCAGGTCCCCCGCAAACAAATTCCGTAATGGTGGATGGTAAACAGGCTGTCATTATTGTCGTCATGAAAAGTGGTGAGGCATCGACCCTGGACGTAGTCAACGGCATCAGGGCAGCGCTTCCGCGTATCAAGGAGATCGTGCCGTCTCATGTGGATGTCAAAATCATTACCGATGCATCGGTCTTCGTGAAGGAGTCCATTGAGGAGGTTACGCATGAGATGGCGATCGCCGGTCTGCTGGTTGGTTTGATCGTCATGGTCATGCTTGGCTCATGGCGCCCCATGGTAGTCGTTACGACTTCAATTCCGTTGTGTATTTTAACCTCCCTTATCTTTCTGCAAGTGCTGAGTGAGTCGATGAACGTCATGACGCTGGGAGGATTGGCGCTGGCGGTGGGAATTCTCGTCGATGACGCGACGGTGATGATCGAGAACATCGATACTCACCTGGAGATGGGCAAAGAACTCGATGAAGCAATCATTGATGCAGCAAATCAGATCGTTATTCCAACGCTGCTTGCTACATTATGTATATGCATTGTCTGGTTGCCGCTGTTCACGCTTTCTGGCGTATCGGGTTTTTTGTTCAAGCCAATGGCGCTGGCGGTGATATTTGCCATGCTGGCGTCCTTTATCCTGTCGCGTACACTTGTACCGACCATGGCGAAATATCTGATTAAGCATCCTCACGCAGAAGAACACGAAAAGGAATCGCACCAGAGCGATGAAAAGCCAGCGGGGAGGTTTGCCGGTTTTCAGCAGAAATTAAAGCATCATATGGGGATGTTCTCCCGTTTTCAGAAGGGATTCGAGGCTCGCTTCCTGCAATTCTGTGCCTGGTATGGCGGGCTGCTTGAATACACGATTGAAAATCGCCGCAGGCTTGCGACGATCATGCTGGCATTCGCGCTCGTCTCTCTTATCTTGTTCTACTTCAACGGGCGCGATTTCTTCCCTGAAGTCAGATCAGGAACCATTCAGATGCACATGCGGGCACCCCTCGGTACACGGATGGAATCCACAAACCGCATCGCCACGCTTGTTTCTAACGATATCAATGAATTGCTTCCCGGGCAGGTCGAAGGCATCGTCAGCAACTGCGGCTTACCTGTCGGGCCGCATAACTTGGCCTTTATTCCGACGCCCACCATCGGAACGCAGGATTGCGATCTGACAATTACCCTGTTCAACGATAAATCGGCAGTGTGGGATCTCCGTGAAATTCTCCATAAAGGTTTGAAAGAGCGTTATCCAGGGAGTGAATTCACATTTCAGCCAGCCGATCTGATAGCGAAAATTTTGAATTTCGGTTCCCCTTCTCCGATTACTGTTCAGGTTAACGGGATGGATATATACGGAAACTACGAGTATGCGCGCCAACTGCAAGCCAGGCTACGTAAAATCCCCGGTTCCTCCGATGTCGTCATCCAGCAAACCATGCGCACGCCAACCATGTTTGTCGAAGGCCAAAGAACATTCGGACTCGGTGTTAACAAGAGTGAGACGGACATTGCCCTGAATATGCTGGTGACGACTAACGGAACCCAGCAGATCGATCAGAAATACTGGCTGGATCTGAAAACCGGGGTTTCATATCAGATCAACATATACAATCCTCAACCTCAGGTCGCAAGTGTCAATGACTTGAATACGATTCCTGTCAAAAAGATAGGGGATGGCGGTTTGGATGAGGATTATCAGCTTCTGGGCAATCTGACGAAGCTGTCGCCGGTGGGAACGCCTGGTCTGGTCACCCACAGAGGTATCATGCCGTTGATCGAAGTCTACGTGTCTGCCGAAGGGCGGGGGCTCGGTGGGGTGCTGGATGATGTCAAGAAGATTGTTGATGAGATGGATGACCTAGTCCCTCGTGGCTCCGAAGTTCAAATCGCCGGACAAGCTGCGAATATGGTTACTACCTATGGCGAATTGATTATTGGCCTGATAGCGGCTGTCGTGCTGATCTATCTCCTGCTTGTCATTAATTTTCAATCCTGGCTGGATCCCTTCATCATCATTACGGCCTTACCTGGCGCTTTGGCAGGTATCGCCTGGGCTCTGTTCCTGACCCAAACGAATATTTCCGTACCGGCTCTGACAGGCGCCATCATGGCCATGGGAACGGCCACGGCAAATTCCATACTTGTCGTGTCCTATGCACGGGAGCGCATCCAAATTCATGGAGATCCGTTGTTAGCCGCGATTGAGTCAGGCAAGGCGCGTATTCGTCCTGTG
>CP091134.1:1939643-1946849 GCA_021582535.1 Nitrosomonas sp. | reverse complement strand
CCCCCAAGCATGGTGGCGAATCGTTGCGTGCCCCACTCTTTTCAAACCATTCCTCCATCGTCATGGTGTGCAGAACAAGTGCATGAATCGATTGCGCCAGCTCATCAGCCAGGATTTCATTCACCATCCGGTGACGCGCTACAAGCATTTTTCCATGAAACACATCGGAAACGATAGTCACCTTGAAATGGGATTCGGATCCTTCCGGTACATTGTGCTTATCGCTTTCATTAATCACTTCCAGAAACTGCGGTTGCAATGATTGCAGTTTGGTTTCGATTGAATTTTTAATACTCATAATACGGTTACTCTCACAGCATTCATCCCGGATTACAGCAAACAGAGTTTTCAGTTTACCGCGATTCGCTTTCTATGTTCAGCTTTGTTCGTGCTATTTGTCTTATCCAATATTTCGCTTCAGATCACCATAACCCTTTTGGGCTTTGCCGGTTTTTTTGCATATTGCCTTCTTTCAACCACAACCGGATAGTTGCAGCTAAAGCGTGAATGACTTATTTCATTGCTAAAAGTCACAGTACAATCATCTTTGAATCGTATGCACATAAACGCAGGATAAAATCAGAAAAACCGGCGGATCCGCTCCCCATGAGCCATATTAAAGCTATGCTACAATCGGCGCGAGTTGTAAGCTTTATCGCTCAAAATTCCCTCAATTCAACATCAGAATAAGGAATAGCCATGAAAACCCGGTTCGCTGTTCTGTTTGCCGTATCCGCCATCACCCTCGCAGCTTGCAGTTCGCATCCCTTGGAAGCCCCATCGCCTCCGGCTTATGTCAGCCCGGTACCGGATAACTGGCCGCAAACGCAGGCTCAAAAAACACAGAAAAAATCGGACTATCTCCAATCTCATCAAGTCGCTTACGACTGGTTCGGCAATTTTGCCTTCAGTGAAACCGACGGCATTCCCTATGTCGTATTGAAACTGCTGCCGAAATTGGCGCCGGAACTGTGGGGCAGCGAAGAGAATTTTCTCGACGCGATCGGTCTGTTCATCGACGAGCGGCAAAAAACTTTCCCGGTCGCGCGCGGCATCGGTTTCAGCGGCTTATCCCGGGCCGAAGCGCAAGGCAACATCGACTACGCGTCGTTCACCTGCGGCGCCTGTCACATTGGCCGCGTACGGCTGGAAAACGGCCAAATGGATTACCTCGACGGCGGCGTGAACGGCTCATTCAACATCGTGCAGTTCCGCGTCAAAGCGTATCAAACGCTGCAAAAAGCCTACGCGGGCAAAACCGGCGACGAGCGCTACGCGGTGTTAACGCAACAGCTGCTGGACGCATTGGATACCGTACACCAGCAAAACCCGAATTACTTTTACAACAATTACCAATCCGCAGGCAGAAAATTCGACGCGGATTACGAAGCGGCGCAGATCGCGCTGTTCAAGAAAACCGCCGGGCAAACGGTGAAAAAATACGCGCAACGTGTCGAAGCCGAATACGAAGGCTTTGGTGCTCTGGTCGCGAAAAACTACCCCGGTCTTGAAGCCGCCATGATCGCCGGATTTCCCGGCATGGCCGACGCCACCGGCTTGAGCGCGATCAACGGTTATATCGGCTTGCGCAGCACCCCCATATTAAAATGGTTTGCCGGTATCGTCCTGCCGCCGGAGCCGGGCATTACCGATTTCATGTCGGTCTGGGAACAAGACAAACGCCTCGCCAGCTGGGATGAAAGCCACAAACGCCTGATCAACGGCGGCGGGCAATGGAACGGCAATATTCCGATGCCGATCTACCGCAACCTGGTCGCCATGCTGACGCTGGGCTTGGAACAGACCGACGTGCGCGTCGCCGCGTTTGCCGAGGAATTGCTTGATGGCCTGCCCGCCAGTCCTTATCCGTTCGCAGTCGATGTCGCATTGGCTAAGAAGGGACAGGATTTATTCGCCGAACACTGCGCCGATTGCCATCAACCGAAAAACGGCAAGGTGTACGACAACCTCGGCACCAGCATGAAGCGGGCTTACGTGGTCGGTGCAGTGTTGAACTACGCCGCGCGCAAGGGGTTGTACGACAACTGCTCCCCGGATACCACCATCCGGCTGTACAACAAAGACATCAAGCCTTGCGCCGAATTTGACGGCGTCTCGCTGGCCGGTAAAAAGGACTTGCTGATGTCACCGAACAGCGAACACCACGGCTATAACGCGCGGCCGCTGAGCGGCGTGTGGGCACAAGCGCCGTACTTGCACAATGGCACGGTGCCGACGGTTTACCACTTGCTGGTGCCGGACGAACGCCCCGCCAGTTTCGTCAAAAGCCGCCTGGATTATGACCAGAAACTGCTCGGTTTCTCCTGGAACCCGCAACAGACAAGCGGTAAAGAAGAAGGTTATGTGTTCCAGACTAACGCGGTTCCCGCGCTGAGCAACAAAGGCCACGACAAGGACATCGTCGAAGGCAAGAAAACCTACCGCCTCAACTGGTCGAGCGACAAGCAAGGCGCTTTCGCCATCATTGAGTATCTAAAAACGTTGTAACACTCATCACAAGGAGCCATCATGCCCAATCCGTTGATTCAACCTTATCTGATGTTCGGCGGGCGCTGCGAGGAAGCGCTCGAATTCTACCGCAGTGCGCTCGGCGCGCAGGTCGACATGCTGCTGCGCTTCAGCGAAAGCCCCGATCCCACGCCACCCGGCATGCTGCCGCCGGGTTTTGAAAACAAGGTGATGCACGCCAGCTTCCGCATCGCCGGCAATGTAATCATGGCTTCGGATGGATGCGAGGTGGGAGCGCAATTCAAAGGTTTCTCGCTGTCGATCTCGGTCGCTACCGAAACCGAAGCGGATCGCTATTTCGCCGCACTGTCGGATGGCGGCCAGGTACAAATGCCACTGACCAAAACCTTCTGGTCGCCGCGCTTCGGCATGCTCACCGACCGCTTCGGCATCGCCTGGATGATCAACGTCACCGGCGCCGAACACGCCGCATGAATCCGCGCATTCTGGCTATCGCTGTCACTGTAAAGATGGTGACAGCAACCGGCTGCACCACGCAGCAACTCTACTCCACCGGGCAATCGTGGCAACGCAACGAGTGCAGCAAAATCATGGATCAACAGGAACGCGCTCGGTGTTTATCAAGCACCAGCGCTTCTTATGAAGCCTACAAGAAACAGTCTGATATTGAAGGAAAGCAAGGAAGGTAGTTAAACGGTCCGGTAGTTCTTCCAAATTACACAAGGAGATATCTCATGAATCAAAAGGTATACAAAGGTCATTGTTTTTGTGGCGCGGTTGAATTTACGGTGACCGGCGAGCCGGATGCGATGGGTTATTGTCATTGCGAATCCTGTCGGCATTGGTCTGCCGGTCCTGTTAATGCTTTTACGCTATGGAAGCCAACAGCGCTGCAAATTACGCGCGGTGCGGAAAACATCGGCACTTACAACAAAACAGCGCAAAGTTCCCGCAAATGGTGCAAAACCTGTGGCGGCCACATTTATTCCGAGCACCCCGGCTGGAATCTCATCGATATATTCGCCCCCATCCTGCAGAATTTTTCGTTCCAACCGGCCATTCACGTGCATTATCAGGAATCCGTGCTGCGAATCGTGGACGGACTGCCCAAGATGAAAGATGTTCCAAAGGAAATGGGCGGCTCGGGTATCAGCATCGCAGAATAAAAAACCGGTATTCGCGGTGAAGGAAATGACTCTGAACTTTGAAACCATGAGCGAACAGCAGCTATGGGCTATCGCCAATCCGATCATGGACAACTTGATGGATGCCTCCACCCAGCGTGATCACTCCCGGCACGTGCGCGATTTCACCGAACGGCTCAAAGCCATCGTCACACCGGACTATTTGCAGTGCGTCTGCCAGCAGTACCAAGCGGAAAAAGGCTACTTCATCACCCGCACCCCCGTCGCCATCTTCCGCCGTCCGGACTCGGCGGCGCTCGTGTGGAAACAATTGTTCACGAAAGCACCGGGGGAGTTTGTCGCGGAAATGGTGCTGGTGCATCGGGGTAGAAGGTATTTGGTGGATCATGTGATGGTGTTTTGAGGATTTGATTAATAATGGGTTATACGAAAATTGCAATGATGAGTGCTGAATGGATCAATCTCTATGAAACATAAGGACATAATATGATGCTTACAGTAACAGATCTCATTTTTGATGTAATAGATTGCATCATTTCGGGCAACCAATTCTGTCTGAGCTTGAGTAAAATTCGAAATTATTAAACGTTCATTGATCTCTTGAAAAAATAACAGCAGGATGGCTACGAGTAAGAAGAGCATGCCCATGACTTTCTTTAATCAAGCGGGACTTGATAGTTAATGACCACGGTCAGCGAGCTGATACAGAATACTGACGAGGTGATCTGTCGAAAATATCGAATCGCTAGCAGATCAGCGAGCATTGCTCTCCCAGAACATCCTCTCCCAGCTCCGGAACCTAGTCGAGAGTGTTGCTGTCCGTCTACACGCGGGCTCGCCAGATGCCGAATTCAAATACAACGCGATAGAACTGGGGCTCGCCTTCGTCAAGAGCGAGGCAAAGTTCAATTTCCTCGGCAAGTTCCACAAACTGATTCAAATAAGTGCCTCTCACTACACTCTGGACGGAGATGCTTCCGAGCGTTTGATGCTCAAGTACTACGAATACCTCCACCGCATCCGTAGCTTGCTTCAAGAAAACTGTGGAGTCTCAGTGCTAGCGAACCTCGAAGCCTTCCCGGTTGACCTCGATCCGTCGATGCGAGAGTACCACGAGAAGATCGCCACCAGGATTGAAGCTGTCCGCTCAACTCGACCGGATGGCCGCCCTAAGCATCGGTACTACATCCACAAAACGCGCCCTTTCTTTGTTGGCAGGCGTATCTACTACGAGGTCACCTTCTACCGCGCCGTCAATAAGGTGAGTAAGTTCGACCGCATCATCGCCTTTACCGATATCGATATGACAGACAAGTACGCGGCCCTGTTGACACTCCGGCAGGACTCTATTGAAGTGCTCGACCAGACAATGCCGATTACAATCATCCGCGAGTGGGAGGTATCGATCCGGCCGTGCGAGTTCGACAACTTCGCACGTCTTTTGGGCATAGGATTGAAAGTGCGGACCAGCGGACCGGAGTATCGCTACCTGATGCGCGGATTGACGGCTGGCTCAGGCAGTTTGCTCGACCTTCTTGACCTGCCTGATGATAAGTACGTGACGGTAAGAACGGAAGGTACAGCTAGCGTAGCCAATCCGCAGATATTCCCCGTGTTGGATGAAGTACGCCGCATCGTGAGGACAGGCGCAGCTGGTTGCAACATCCTCCGCTATCTCATGCTCCGGATGCACAACCAGATACTTAAGTCGCAGTACTACTGGGATAGCTGTGACCGTCTTTCCGGGATGAATCTTAAGTACGCCTGCATCCCCTTCGACACTATGCCATTCTGCACTTCATTGCCGGAACACAATCCCCGGCACTGGGATCTCATCGAGAGTCTCGATGTGACAGGACGAGATCACGAGCTGCTTGCTCGACGCGTGAAGAACAACGTGGAGCATCACGGAATCCTCTACACGTCTGTGGCCGATCTCAAGGAATTCAGAGACGTCAATGGCTTGATCTCCAGTTACAACAACAAGCTCTACTACAAGCATCAGGAGCGTCGTCTTGTGCTCGACAAGGGGCACGTCTTCATCTGCAAGTACGAGAACGAAACTGTCTCCATCGTCGAGAAGCTTCAAAAGTATGCATCGTCCCGAATCGACGGTTACACACAGGCCGTCGAACGCTGGTTATACGAAACTCCTCATCGCATCGACGACCCAGCGAAGACGGATGCGCTCAAGCAGCTGTTCAGCCAGTCGCGCGTTGCCTTGATCTACGGGGCAGCTGGCACTGGCAAGTCGACGATGGTAAATCACATCGCGCACTACTTTAACGACAAGAATAAGCTTTTCCTAGCGCATACTAACCCAGCGATCGACAACCTCAAGCGTAAGGTTACTGAGCAGAGCAACTCAGACTTCCGAACGATCAGACGCCAGATTGGCAGAAAAATCTCTGGTCAGGAGTACGACCTCCTCGTTATCGACGAGTGCAGCACCGTAAGCAACGCCGACTTTATCAAAGTGCTGGAAAAAACTTCCTTCAAGCTGCTCGTGCTCGTCGGTGACGTCTATCAGATTGAATCAATACAGTTCGGCAATTGGTTCGGAATCATTCGTTCATTTATCCCGGGCACATCGGTGTTTGAGCTTACGACGCCTTTCAGAACCAAGAACGACTCACTCTTGAGTTTCTGGAACAAGGTTCGAGCCATCGAAGACGACCTCGTCGAGATCATGGCCCGCAACAAATACTCGACCGTGCTCAACAAAACACTGTTCGAGACCCAGGATCAGGATCAGGACGAAATTATTCTTTGTTTGAACTACGACGGTCTATACGGCATCAACAACATCAACCGATTTCTGCAGAGCAACAATCCCGGTTCTGCGACCACATGGCGTGAGTCCACGTACAAGATCGGTGATCCTGTTCTCTTCAATGAGACCGAGCGATTCCGACCGGTGATCTATAACAACCTGAAGGGCAGGATCATCGGCATCGACTACTTTCCTGATCGGATCCAGTTCGACATTGAACTTGATTTATCGCTTAGTAATCTGGACATCGTTGGTGATGAGCTCAAATGGATTGATGAATCGACTGTACGCTTCTCCGTCTACGAATCCGACATCAGTGATGAGGACGACGATTCATTGAACACTACCGTGCCATTCCAGGTAGCCTATGCCGTGTCGATCCACAAGGCACAGGGCCTCGAGTATGACTCCGTCAAGATCGTGATCACCGATGCCAATGAAGACGACGTCACACACAACATCTTCTACACAGCTGTAACTCGGGCACGTGAGTGTCTGCGGATTTTCTGGACCCCTGAGACGCAGCAGAAGGTTCTACAGCGCCTCCACCGCAGCGCCAATCCAAAGGACGTTTTTCTTCTTGCTAACCGTCGCAACCTTAAACCGGTCAGCGGATGAGTTATAGGAACTCTGTTCGTGTATTCTGGATGAGCTAGGTGTTTAGTCCCGCAGTGTGCTGGAGTAAACTACAGTCAGATAAGGAGGGATGATTTATGGGACAAATACTGCACGGAAGCGCCCGCACGACAGAGGCAACCCGTCGAGCGATACAGCATAGTCAAGAGAGCTTAAAGGTTC
>CP091134.1:1931426-1939543 GCA_021582535.1 Nitrosomonas sp. | reverse complement strand
AGATCAGTAGAATTTCGGGACCTCCAGATAACGGAGATTTCCATGAAGAGAAGTAGATTTACAGAAAGTCAGATCGTTGCAATACTGAAAGAAGGCGAGGCTGGTATGCCGGTGGCTGAGTTGTGCTGTAAGCACGGTGTTAGCAACGCGACGTACTACCAGTGGAAGAGCAAGTACTCAGGCGTGCAGGTGTCCGAGCTTACGCGATTACGCGAGCTGGAGGCTGAGAATGCCAAGCTCAAACGCATGTATGCCGATCTGGCGCTGGAGAATGCAGCGATCAAGGACGTTTTAAACCGAAAATTCTGATGCCGTCGGCCAGGCGCGAAGTAATCGAGCAGTTGGTGCAAACCAGATTGTCGATTATGCGCGCCTGTCAGATTGCCGACCTATCGCGGGCGGCGTACTACAAAAGGCCAGCGCTGGCATCTGAACGAGATGCCGAAGTGATTGATGCGCTCAATGCCATCGTGACCCGGCATGGGCGTTGGGGATTCTGGAAGTGCTTCGCCAGGCTACGGTTGGACGGTCGCTGCTGGAACAAGAAACGCGTACATCGGGTATATTGCGATATGGGTTTGAACATGCCTCGGCGATGCAAGAAGAGATTGCCGGATCGACCTCGACAACCGCTGGGGCTGGCCAACGCACCGAATTGCTGCTGGGCACTGGATTTCATGCATGACACCTTGTACTGTGGCAGGCGGTTCCGAACATTGAATGTGATAGATGAAGCAAACCGGGAGTGTCTGACCATCGAAATCGGCACATCGATTCCTTCTGCGCGGTTGATCCGCGTGTTGAGCCGCCTGATTGACTGCTATGGTGCACCCAATGCCATACGGCTGGATAATGGGCCGGAAATGGTTTCGCAGATGTTCACCGAATGGGCGGCGGCCAGAAGTATCGCCATCCGATATATCCAGCCAGGCAAGCCAAACCAGAATGCCTTTATCGAGCGCTTTAACCGGACTTACCGCACTGAGGTGCTTGATGCGTATCTTTTTACCAATCTTGAACAGGTTCAAACCATTACTGACCAGTGGTTGATTGATTACAACGAATACCGACCGCATGAAGCGTTGGGTAACATCCCGCCGGTGCAGTTCATGCCTCGGCTAACACAGGGTTCCGAATCTCTATCGGACAATGTCTACTTGACGGGGGAGCTTACGTTTCCATTCCGAATCGGTGGTCAGCCGCCTGGCAGGAAACTGCGTACTGAAATCCGGCTTGTGCGAGGTTCCCAATGTCATATAGGTGAGGTATTCGGGTGATATGGTGATCACGCCACTTAAAAAAGGTTCGTTAATGACGGGTGTCTGCAATTGAAGAATGTTGAGCCTTCGAAAAACATGCTCTTCCGAAAAAATGGAGAACAACTCAAAGCGTTTTTCAAAATCATTTATCGCTAAAATAAACGCGGCTGTTTCACCTGTCGGGATAAAGCCACCGTGGTTCTGCCCTTTGATGCCACCGAACTCCGTGAAGCCACGGTCGTAGTTGGCGTTCTTCACAAAAAACACATCCAGCAACTGCGGCTGAATGTGGGGCGCCAGTGCTAACAGTAATACAACCCTTTCGCGGAAGGTTAAAGCGTGTTGCCTGACCAAACCGGCATAAGCCGAAGGATCCTTACTCAGATCTGGAGGCAAAAGCTCTTCCACCGACTGATGTTCGGCAGCTTCGTTCCAGTATAATTTCATGCGAAGCCCGATCAGCTTCACCAGCCATTGCATGTCCGCATAGAGCGCCTGCGCATTGTGTTGTATCAGCGTTAGTTCCATTCTACAATAAGGGGTTTGTTCATCCGGGAAAATTTAATCATACCGAAACTCCATGGCAGCGTTTGCAGGATCACGTCATTCCCAATGTGCCCGTGCGCCAATGGGTTCTCTCGCTGCCAATTCCACTGCGCTATCTATTAGCTGCCCATCCGCACCTGCTTTCACCCGTATTCAAACAGGCCGGATTGAAATGGATTGAGGCACAAACCGGTGCGATTACGCTTATCCAACGTTTTGGTTCGGCGACTAATCTCAATATTCATCTGCATTGATGCGGCAAAATCTTTGATTTTTTTGTGCTAACCGAACCGAAATGCAGTTATTTTTTGATCGATTATCACCGTGTTTGATAATTGTGCCAGCTTTCAGTACATTTAAGACTTATGGAAAAGGTGGTTTATTTTTCCTATACCTTGGGCGCGACGGTTGTTGCTGCCGGGTAAATCCGCTTGAGCGTTACGCCGGTTTGTTGGTGTCTTGCGCAGCGGTTCTGGCTTTCGTGCCATTGTCGATCTGCTTCAGCGCATCCTGAAACTCAGCCAGCCACTGATCGGTTTCCTGCCGGATGATGGCATCCACCTGATACAAAAACGCCTTGCAGCGGTTCAGGATTTTCTGTGTTTGCTCCACGCTCGGCTGCGCATTATCCCATCCAGCTTGTTCCAACTCATAATCCATCTGGAACTCGTGCAGGCTTTGCCGAATCTGATGCTCGGCGGCAATGAAACGCATCCACGCGGATGAATAACCGCAAAATTTATCGATGACCAGGATCACGCCTGCCAATCCCAAAGCAACGGAAGCCCAAGCCGGTGATGAAAATTGATAAATCTCGCTGATGATCGGTAAAAGGCCGGCCAGTGCCGTTAATATGATCGTGCCAAGCCTGAGCCCCTGCGCCCAGAATTTCTTTTGGCGTTTGGAAAGCAAATACCACTCGATCGCATCCAGCGCATGTTTCTCGGCGCGTTGATACACGGTATGGATCGATCCGCGCCGGTGCTCGGGACTCCAATCAAGCACATTGCTTGCTTTCGGTTGCATATCGCGGCGTTCGGCATTCGTCGATGAGTCATGCGTGTTTTCAGTCATACGGATCTCCTCGAGTATGTTCGAAATTACTGTTCTGGCGCAAAGATATCCGCCACCCCGAAACGGCGGCGTTCTTCTTCGGTCAAATCGCGCCCGATACGGCGCTGCAATTCGGCGGCGATTTCGTCGATCGGACGGCAAATATCGCATGGCCACAGCCGGGCGGTTTTGTCATAGCTTGCGGTGACGATGGATTTGCCATCGGGCGAAAATTGAGCGTTGAAAACCTCATCTTTATGTCCACGCCGTACAGCCAGTTCCTTACCGCTGACCGCATCCCACAGCAGATTTCTAGACGCACGCTTTATAACAAGATGCAATACAAGTAAAATAAAAAACTTACCTTACAAATGATTTGATTCAAAATATGGTACTTCATACGAAGAATGCGGAATAATATAATGACTGCACTGTCACATTTTCAATGCCAAAAAATAGTGCATCCCAATTCATTCTTTATTTATTTGACAACCATGGGGCATGGTTTGTATTCCTAGATCTGCCTCAAGACAACCGGGTAATTATTTCAATTTGCTCAGGGAAACATCGTTTCAATGCCGTCACCTGTTGCGGCGTTGGCATAAAAGAATCACGAGCATCCCATCCCGGGGCTAAGCTACAACCGTACAGACCATATCCCCCTTCCAGTATTTCAGCACCGAACCAAGTATTATGTGGCACCACCGATTGTAAGAATTGTCCTAACGATGTATCGGAACCGACCACCACTGCGTGGTATTTGCCTTCTGGCTCAAAGATGTGCAAACGAACTGGATTGCCGGTATGGAAAAACCATTGTTCATCTTGTTGCAGCATATGCAGTTTCAATACATTTGGCGATTGCAGTAGATAATAATTAGTTGAAAAAAATGTTCGATCACCCACAAAGCGTTCCGGCAAGGCTGTGCGCAGAATAGCTTCATTGGTTTTATCGGCTTTGCCAAAATACCCTCCAAGATCAATTGGTTTTAGTCTCAATTCCTTGATCCAGTACTGCGCATCCTTTTGTAAGGAAAAGCAAACAGTAATGCCAATAACTTCCCTTGTGCCAAATTGCCGCAACAAGCCCTTTTGCGTGATGATTTGCATCTCCTTGGTTCCCCCTTTGCCATCCGGGACGGAAATACTTTCATGCAGATTCAGAACCGGCTTGCTACTTTTCATGACTTCCTGATCAAACTTTACATGCTCGGCACGCTCATCCCGGGAACCAATAATTTGTTCCTTGGTTTGTCCGACCAAGTCAGCAAAATTTTGGTTACACCATAAAAAAACAGAATCCTTATTCTTAATAAATAAATACACGCCATCGAATGTGTTCATTACATCTTCCACACTCATAGGTGGGTGGGTATCAGGCATCATGAGAGTTTCTCCTGTCATTAATTAATTACTCGCACAATTTGTCGGCCAAATCCTGGGCCAGCGCCACCATGGTCATGGTTGGATTCCAGAAGCCGCCCTGCGGCCACAAACCGCCACCGGTAACATACACATTGTTGCTACCGCGCAATTTATAATCTAGAGCAACTGGCGCATCCTGTTCTTCGCCAATGTAAAGGACTGAACCTTCATGCACCAATGCAGGCACACGGCGCTTTTCTTTGCTTGGCTGCACATTACTCCAATAGCCTTCAGTTCCATCGGAATTAGTGGCATGCCAATACTAGGTTTTTCCGGCATCTTTGCCAAGCACTTTTTCCAGCATGTCAAAAGTAGCGTCATCCATCGTATCCCAAGTTTTCAGATCAGTTTCGTTTTCCAGTACCTGCAATAATGAATTGCTGGTCGGGTTGTGATCCTGGTGATTTTTCCGAAACCATGTTTCCGCGTTTCGGTAATAGAGTTCACCCAGTACAGCGCAGACAAACACCACATGGTCTGGCGACGATTCAAGTTGCGCCAGATTGGCCGTGGATACCACGTCGGGCATGTAACGCAAGGCGATACCTGCATCTTTTACAGGATACTTGTCTGATAAGGCCGATAACTGGATATGAAACTGTTGCTTGTAATTATTGCCCGCAACGCCTGCAATATAGCAGACGCCTAGCTCCAGATCACCAAATTTTCCTTCTGGATCAAGCAATTCTTTGGGAATCCGAGCGACAATTGAACTGATGAAATGGGCAGTAAAACGCTCACCGGTATTTTTCATTTCAGGAAAGGAATGACGTATCAGTGTCGCTGGAGGCAAGGTCCCCATGGCCAAAATCAGACGAAGATAAGGCTGACTTGAGCTTGTCATCATTTTTCTTTGCACCGGATAATGTTCATCCAGCATGCCCGGATAATAGCACGGCATCGATCAGTTCAGTCTTGTTCAGCTTTTAAGCATTTTATGTAGCAGCTCAAGGCCTAGTCCGAGAAGTCGATACTTTGAGAACGAAAATATTCATTCTCAAAGATCATGTCGACGGCCACACCCCGCGCCCAATTCCACCAAAAGAACCTGCGCCAACCAGCTCAACACGCGGCGGTTGAAAATCAGCTCCGCTATGAACGGCACCGACCGGAAGAAACCACTCTGTATCGGTTGGTGCAAGAGCACATCGGAACTTTCTGTGGCATTCTGACCCACGGGTTCTTACGCTTGCGTTGTGCCGACTGCAACCATGAAAAGCTGGTAAGTATTGAGCTGCCACGGTGCGCTTATTGAGGAGTAGGGGATGAGCTACTTGGCTGAAATGGAAACGGATGCGGCGTTGGCGCCACTGCAATCGGCGGCCTGCACCTACCGGATTGCGCTCGGTCGCCGGGCAGGACAAAAAGTGCTGACACTGAAAACTGCGCCCACACAAAATGTGCAACTACAGCCAGACAAAAAATACTGCGTCAATGCACATGGCTTTAGCCTGCATGCCGGCGTGCGTTGCGCCATGAGTCAGCGCAAAGAATTGGAGCATCTATGCCGTTACATCACGCGACCGGCGATTGCCAATGAACAGCTGACACGCAATGCTGCTGGGCAGGTGGTAAATGCGAGTGACGCTGTGCCGCATTCCTCGGCTTCCGTACGCATCAGTTGGGCGCGTTTGTTAAAGCGGGTGTTCGATATCGACATCGAGCACTGTCCGCACTGTGGCGGAGCCCTGAAAATCATCGCCGCCATCTTGGAGAAAGCCGCAATCACTAAAATTCTTGATCATCTTGGTTTGCCTGCCAGGGCGCCGCCTAGAGCATCTGCGCAAATCTTTAATCCTTTCGAGCCAACCTGATCCCGTGCTCGCTCCTTTCAATCCTCTTCATCACTGGGTTGACCTTTACCCTTGGCGTCTTTCGCCTGAAGCGCCAAAATGCGGCAAAATCTTTGATTTTTTTGCGCTAACCGAACCGGAGTGCAGTTATTTTTTGATCGATTATCACCGTGTTTGACAATTGTGCCAGCTTTCAGTACATTTAAAACTTATGGAAAAGGTGGTTTATTTTTCCTATACCTTTTATTTTTCCTATACCTCGCCTGCACTTGAAAACCCCTGAAAATAGCGGAAAGCAATCGAACCAATCGCAGGCGGCGGCCAACAAAAGCGGGGGTGGCCTTGCAAAACCTGCGGTGCCCGCCATGCAGCTAAAGGAGGAGGCGAATAAAGAAGCCAACGAATTTGGCCTTTCACCGGTTGCACAACTTCAAAAAGAATTTGCGGGCGACAGGCCTCCTGAGCCCAGGCCCAACAGCACGGGCATGCCCGACAACCTGAAGAGCGGCATTGAAAGCCTTTCGGGCTTTGACATGGGCGATGTGCGGGTGCATTACAACTCGGCGCAGCCCGCGCAGCTTAAGGCGCTGGCTTATGCGCAGGGCAACCAGATACACGTTGGGCCGGGCAACGAAAGGCACCTGCCCCACGAAGCCTGGCACGTGGTGCAGCAAAAGCAGGGCCGCGTGAATGCCACGCGGCAATACAAGGGCTATGCGCTCAACGATTCGCCGGCCCTTGAAGCGGAGGCGGACCGCATGGGCGCAATGGCCTTAAATGTAAAGCCTTTGAACCATGCCGTGGCCCAACCCATGCTAAAAGCAGGCGCTTACGGCCCGGTGCGGCCAACGGCGCAGCTTTCGGCCGTTATACAACGGGCCAGCGAAGACGATGAGCATGGCCCGATGGAGGCAGCCGATGGAGACAATGCGCAGACCCTGATAGACGCCGCCCAGGCACAAATAGACGCCGCTGTTGCAGCATTAGCTGCTGAGGCAGCGGCAGCAGCCAATAACAACGGCGGCGGTGGGGACGATGGTGGCGGTGGTGACGACGGCGAGGGCCGGGCGGCTAAAAAACGTAGGCTCGAACAGGCCGCGAATGGAGATGGGGGTGGAGCCGCCGCTGCAGACGGCGATGTGGTTATGGCAAAAAAAGCCGATGGTGTTATCCAGCTGGCTGCTACAGTTACAAGCGCTTTGCAAAACGTTGATCCTAACCCGGGTACCGGCTTCCCCACACTTGTAACGAAGCTGGCTGCCGCTCCCATTAAATACATTCCACACGCCGCTAAAAATACCAGCGGCGGCGTAAATACCACCTCGCTGCATAAGCAGACAGGAGGTACGCCAGTAGGCGCCACCCGGCCAACCGACTGGGTAAAATTTGTTGCCATGATAGGCAAAAAAAATAATAAATATGTGCAGGGGCACAGCCTTAGCCAAAAGCTGGGCGGGCTTGGCGTGGCCAATAACCTCTCGCCTTTTACCCGCTCGCTCAACGGCTTGCACAGCAACAGGGTCGAGCAGCCCATTATCGGGTTTCAAAAAGCAGCTGGCCAGTATGCCAACTATGATGTGACGATTAATTACGGCGGCAATGCAAAATTAACCGCAACATCCCAGGGGCATTTTGCCGGGCAGGCCGTAAAAGCCCAGCTGGCCGCCATGGTAACCAGCCACGTTATTACCAAAACCCATGCAGCAACCTACGGTGCAGTGCCCGTCGGCCCTTTAAAGGCAGCCGACAAGGCTTTGGCCGACACGTACCTTCTCAATTACGTTACAGATGCATTTCCCAGCACTATCACCTGCGACGTTTATTTTATCAAAAAGGTCAAAGACGTGTACGAAAAAACGGCCAAGCAAACAATTACCATTACAAATGACCTCTGATACGTTAACCAACGCTTATCATGCTAAAAGAAAATACAACGATCATTGAACAGGACAGGCCGCTGTCGCAGTCGGTGTTATGGAACTTTCAACGTGAATTTTATAAGCGCGAAGGCATGGAGGCATGGAACTGGCAGGTGCCGTTT
>CP091134.1:1911152-1931326 GCA_021582535.1 Nitrosomonas sp. | reverse complement strand
TGTGCCACGAGCACCAGGTTTTGCCGCTGAAGGTAGGTTAGCGCTATCTGCTCGGCGTCACTGCCCTTCATTTTCAGACGTATTCTGCGGTGTTTCGGGCGTGTTCGACGATACTGCGATCAACCGCACTTTACCGCTGTCGAATTGCGCTGCTACGGGTTCGCGAGTAAATAAGTTGGGTGGTGCGAAACGGATAGTGCCGGTGACACCATCGAAAGTAATTTCTTTGGCGGATTGCCGTTGCAGCAGATTGGTCATCAGGCGGAAAGCATCGATACCCAGCGCGTAAAGACGTTCCATTTCGGTATTCCGGGCTTTGCCGGTGTGACGGTAAGCCATGACGGCGGGATGATCCGGCTGCAGCAGCCAAGGCATGTCGAGAAACTGAATGCCGTTCAAATCGCTATTGAACAGGAAGTTATCGGTTCCGGTAAAAATTTGCGAAGTCGCATACACCGGTGCCTCCGGGTCGAGATAGGCGCGCAGGATGCGCGACTTGGCGGCATCCAAAGCCAGGAAAGCCAGCCGGTCGGCACCGGTTGTCAATTCGCGCAGTTGTTGCAATATCAACGGATTTTCGCTATAGCGCAGCGATTCGAGGGTTTTGCCATATTCATCCTGCCATCGCTGTTTAAAGGCATTTTGCAGGCGCTTCGACAGGGCGCTGTCGTCGCCGATGATGACGGTATGGCTTCTGCCGCTTGCGAGCGCCAGTTTTGCGATTTGTGCGGCCTCGGTATCGGTTTGCAAACCGAATAGGTATAGTTTGGCGGGCAGGGTCTGATGACTATCGGCCGTGTTGAGTGTCAGCGTCGGGACTGCTAGTGCTTGATTGGACGCGATGGCGGCTACCCCGTCCCGCGTTAACGGCCCGACCACAAAGGCCGCGCCGGAAGCCACGGCGTGGTAATAGTTCATCACGATATCGAGCGGATCATCGCTTGTCGGGTATAGGCGGATGGTCAGCGGCAACGATTGTCCGCGCTGCGCGGCAACTTCAAATCCTTCTTTGACTACATTTGCCGCTTCTGCAAACGCCACGGATTCAAGCGGGAGCAACAGTGCAATATGTGCAACGATCAGCGGCCCGGGTACAATTTCCGGCTGTGAGGATTCTTCCACGCCGGTGGCCATGGCTGGCGGGTTGCCGTATAGTGCCAGGAGTAATACCGCGAGAATTGTCAATAAACGTGGCATAGTGAGGATTATGCTGGAAAAAAGCGCATTATATGTGGTTGCTACCCCAATAGGAAATTTAAGCGACATTAGCTTACGCGCGCTGGAACTATTGGCGAAAGCGGACGTAATTGCCGCCGAGCATGTGCAGAATTCCAAGCATTTGTTGGCGGTGCATGCCATTACGGCGAAGTTGATCGCGTTGCATCAGCATAACGAAGCGGCAGTCGCCGGAAAAATAGTCACTTTGCTGGATTCCGGAAAAAGCGTTGCCTTGATAACCGATGCAGGCACGCCCGGCATTTCCGATCCCGGTGCGATTGTCGTGCAGCGCGTGCGTGAAGGCGGTTACCGGGTTGTTCCGGTTCCCGGTGCGAATGCGGCCATTTGCGCCTTATCGGCAGCCGGGATGATGAATCCGCATTTTTTGTTCTATGGCTTCCTGCCAACCAAAAGCGGGTTGCGTAAGCGCGAGTTGACGGCATTAAAATCGCATCCCTATACCGTGATATTTTATGAAGCGCCGCATCGGATTCTGGAATGTATCGCGGACATGATCGATATTTTCGGAGCGCAGCGCGAAATTACCCTGGCGCGGGAATTAACCAAATTATTCGAGACTATTCATAGTGGAACATTAGCCGGCGTGTTGTCTTGGTTGCAGGCCGATACGAACCAGCAGAAAGGCGAGTTCGTATTACTGTTATCCGGGGCGGAAATTGTAGATAAGTCCGAGATCAGCGACGAAGCTCGGCATACCTTAACCTGTTTGCTGGCTGAATTGCCATTAAAGCAAGCGGTTAAACTGGCCGCAGCGATTACCGGCGCAAACAAAAACACGCTGTATCAATTGGCGCTGGATTTGAAGGCAGGGGGAGATTCCGGATAGCATGAATGCTTGCGCTATAATGCGGCTATTTAACCTATCTGCGAATATATCTTGACCAGCATTACCATTACCCGGCCTGACGATTGGCATTTGCATTTGCGCGATGGCGGACAGTTGCGCGCCGTGTTGCCACATACCGCCAAACAGTTTGCACGCGCCATCATCATGCCCAACCTGAAACCGCCAGTGGTGACAACCGAAATGGCGCTGGCGTATCGCACCCGGATCCTGGCGGCTTTGCCGGTAGCGTTGCAGAATCATTTTGAACCGTTGATGACTTTGTATCTGACGGACAATACACCGCCCTCGGAGATCATCCGGGCTAAGGAAAGCGCCGTGATATACGGCGTAAAACTATACCCGGCGGGTGCAACGACCAATTCTGATGCCGGTGTGACCGATATTGCCAAATGCTATAACACGCTCGCGGCGATGGAACGGAATAACTTGCCGTTGCTGGTGCACGGTGAAGTGACAGACGCCGATGTCGATGTGTTTGACCGTGAGAAAGTTTTTATCGACCGGATACTGGCACCGTTGACACGGCATTTCCCGGATTTGCGCATCGTATTTGAGCATGTCACCACGCGCGATGCCGTGCAGTTTGTAACCGAGTCATCCGAGCGGATTGCCGCAACAATTACGGCGCATCATTTGCTGCTGAATCGCAATGCAATTTTTCAAGGCGGTATTCGTCCGCATCATTATTGCCTACCGGTGTTGAAGCGTGAAATGCACCGGCAGGCTTTGCTGGAAGCGGCGGCCAGCGGCAATCCAAAGTTTTTTCTCGGTACCGATAGTGCACCGCATGCACAGATGAGCAAAGAAAACGCCTGCGGCTGCGCAGGAATTTTCACAGCGCATGCCGCGATCGAGTTCTATGCGGCAGCTTTTGAACAGGCGGGGGCGCTGAATAAACTCGAAGCGTTCGCCAGTTTTCATGGCGCGGATTTTTACCAATTACCGCGCAATACAAGTTCGATTACGCTGAAGAAAGAAAGCTGGATTGTCCCGGAGCGGTTTGATTATTCTGGAGAACAATTGATACCGCTCTTTGCGGGTACCCCTTTGAACTGGAAACTGGTGTAATGCCGGAGAAATGCCTACTTAAATGACGAGGCCGGGGAATTACCAGTGTTTTAATGCCCGGTTCCAGCGGTAAAGCAACCGGGCAAAGCCATTATAGGCGAGTCGTGCCAGTGATCCGATGACCGGCAATTGCAATAAGTTTGCCAGCCAACGCTGATTCGGAGTCCGTTGCCAAAGATAGATAAATGCATCGATACCGATACGTAAGCGGCCACTATCGTCTTTGACGTGCAATCGCTCGCGCACCTGTTCCAACGGATTGCCCGTTTCTGAAACAGTGTCCGGGTTGTTGTGTACATCCACCCAGTCTATGTCTTTAATTCCGCACTGTTCCATGTGCCGGCGTTGATCTTTTATGCCTGCATTGCAAACAGGACAGGCGCTGTTGTAATACACTTTATCGGGCATTCAGGATTTTTTCTGTGTCGGGTTAGCCCGATTATATCTATAAACGAATTGATATCAGAAATTATCACTCATAAATACAGTGAGATTTCGATGTTTCTAATGCAGCTCAGGGTGCTGATCGATGGTTGACGGTAAATCTTGCTGTTTATTTTCATTCTTTCTATGTCCCAATAATTTGTAGGAACAATAAATACCTAAACCCAAAGCGAAAATAGTTAAAAGTAGTGGAATAGGTGTTGGTATTTCCAGATACCAGCGCCACCACTCCAAGCCTGCGAATATCATGAAAATAGAAGGTGCGATGATTAAAGGTAATACATCATTATCAAGTATCTTGTTGATCTTTTCCAACGCGAAACAATTGATGTTCTTGAGAAGATTGCGTGATTGAAGTGGCTGTTTTTTCACTTTTTGTTTGATAATTTTGAGACGTAATTTTGGCATAGTAGTAATTGTAATAGGTTAATGTGTGATTAAAACTATTGAATTTTATTGAGTAAGATCAGGTTATTGATCTTAAGTAAGCTTTCTGTATTTATCGGTAACAGATACAAAAAGTTTATAGTGTGGGCGGGTGTGGGGTAAGTAACCCGCACATGCAATGAAACAATCAAAACGCAGTGGCAGTCAGATCAGGGCTATCCTCAAGAAAGTTAAAGCATGCGTTCCATACCGGAATCGTATGACATAAGCGTGCAGTATAAAAATATTGAAACTCCAAGCGTAAAAACATATTCATCAAGAATTGAAGCTATTTGCTGTGAGAAAATTCAGTGGTGTTTGCAAAGATTTGAATAAAGTGTGAAAAGTCACAAATGAAATTTAATGATGTATCGCATAATGAATACTGAAATAAGTAAGGATTTATTACAGCATTAATAATATTTTGGTACATTAAATAGTTAGCCTAATTTTCGAGTAAGCACTAACCGGGAATTTAAATTCTATGATTGGACAGTCGCAAGCTTTTCTTGAAATACTGAAGGTTATTGAAAAAATTGTACGTTGCGAAGCGCCTGTTTTGATTGAAGGTGAAACAGGTACAGGAAAAGAACTGGTAGCTCGAGCAGTTCACTATGGTAGCTGCCGTCAGAAATATCCTTTTGTCCCCGTTAATTGCGGGGCAATTCCAGATTTGTTGATAGAAAATGAGTTATTTGGTCATAAACGTGGTGCTTATACCGACGCACAAACGGACAATCCCGGACTCATCTCACAAGCGCAGCACGGCACGCTTTTTCTTGATGAAATTGATGCGCTAACTCCAAAGGCACAAGTCACGCTGCTCAGGTTCTTACAGGATCAATTGTACCGGCCACTGGGTGCGAATGGATCACAAGCTGCAAATGTTCGGATTATTGTTGCCAGTAATATGGATTTGGTCAAGCTAGCTGAACAGGGTATTTTTCGCATGGATTTATTATTTCGCATTAAGATCATGCATCTTAGGTTGCCCGCATTACGAGAACGCAATGGTGATGCCGTACTGCTAGCGGATCATTTCTTAGAAACATGTGCAAAACGATATGGCTTAGGTCAAAAGAAATTGAATCCTGAAACCCTCGCCTGGTTTAGCCAATATCAATGGCCAGGTAATATTCGTGAGTTAGAAAACATGATCTGCCGGGAATATCTGCTTGCTGATACTGCTTTGATTAATATCAAGTCTCCGGTAATGGACTCTGCCGATCGTCGTATAGGCGTTGATCGACGTAAAGCCAGTTTGATAAATATGAAATTCAATGAAGCAAAAAAAAATGTAATTACAAGTTTTGAGAAAAGCTATCTGATGGAAGCTATGCTAAAAGCAGATGGCAATGTATCCAAGGCGGCAAGGTTAGTAGGTAAGGAGCGGCGTGCGTTTGGCAAATTACTAAAAAAATACGGCATGGATAAAGATCTCATTACTTGTGGCCATCCCTCTCAATAACACTTCAATTCCAATTTAAAATTTGTGCACGATAGATTTTATCTATCTACACTTTATTGATACATCGGTATAGGTTGATAGACCATCGAGCTCAATGTATATCAAACACCGGGTCATGATTGGCCCAGTCACAGGTTCGGTCATTTAATTCATATCTAACTGTTTTAATTGGTATATTGCATATCAAGCAGTTATTGTCATGGGTAAAAATCGACCCGGCCGTCATTTATTCAATCTCATTAAACCCATTTATAATCATGGCATTATGATGATATTTGAGACTGGCATAGTAGTTGCATAATTCATTAATACATATCGGTTTGGGATAGCAGTGGAGGGGCGCGGGTAATGGAAACAGATGAGTCATCTAAAACCAATATCCGCAAAGAAATTTTGCAGTATATGCAAATGCACCCGGAAGCTGCGGATTCGCTCAATGGCATTGTTAATTGGTGGTTATCTAGCAAATGCTGCGCTGAGGATATGAAGAAAGTTGAATGTGTCCTTGAACAATTAATTAAAGATGGATTGATTAAAAAGATAGCCCTAATTGACAAAACGATTCTTTATAAGCGCAAGGAAAACTGATTTAACAGGGGCAAAGTGAAAAATCGACAATTTGCTATATAACTAAGCGATTGTGTAACTCAGAAATTATTATCGCACTTCAAGTAATAAAGCTAATTGTTCAGTAAGTTTCTCGATCAAATGAAAGGAGATCAAAAAATGCCAGTTGCAGTGAGTTATCCAGGTGTTTATATCGAAGAGATTCCGAGTGGGGTCCGGACCATTACGGGAGTGGCGACTTCCATTACTGCGTTTATTGGGCGCGCTCAACGAGGGCCTACCGATAAGGCTATCATGATTAATAGCTATGCTGAATTTGAGCGAATTTTCGGAGGACTGTGGTTAGAAAGTACGCTCGGATACGCAGTTCGTGATTTTTATCTGAATGGTGGAAGTCAAGCAATTATTGTCAGGCTATTTCATCCATTGTTTCAAGAAACTGGACGAGAAAGTGTCGAAACAGTAGCCAATGATGTAGCTAATGCAGCTAAAGGGGTTGCAACTGGTGCTGCCGCAAAAACAGCAGCTAATACAAAAAGAGATGAAATTGTTAATGATGGAGAAAGTTCTGCAGAAGAGAAGCAAACAGCCGGGAAGGTTGCTGAACTTATAGGAAAGTTACCAGATAACGCTAAAAAAGAAGATGTAATTAAAGCTGCTGATATTGCAGTAGCGAAAGCTTCCGCGTTAAGCAAAGCAAAGCTGGAAATCGGCAATATCAAATTTGTAGCAGCATCTGAAGGTGCATGGGGTGCAAATCTAAGGGTTATGATTGATAGTGACAATATTCCAGCTACAACCGATTTATTTAATTTGACTGTAGTAAATACTGCAAGCGGCACTTCCGAGCGTTTTCTCAATCTTTCAATTGATCAAAATAGCGTACGGCGAATTGACCGAGTATTGGGTTCAGCAGATGACAAAGTTGCCGGTGAATCAACTTTAATTAAGTGGAATGGTGGAGATTGGCCACTGACAAGCCCTCCTGATCTCACGAAAATTAAAAGCACATTTAAAACACTGCTAGATGCTATCGATACTCTTAATAACGATCCATCTGATGCATCAAAGCAAGTAGCGGTTAAAGATGCTCAAGATGCAGTATGGCCGCTAACAGTGGATGCCGTCACCCTTAGAGAGAAGGAGTATAGCAGAGCAAAGGCTGCACGGGAGGCAAGCCAAAATGCAGGAGGAGCAGTATCGGATAAAATCAAGGATGCTGAAAAAGATGCTAAGACTGCTCTTGATAACGCAAAACAACTTCAGACAAACTCAGTTTCGGATGGTTTGGAATTAACTATTAACGATTTTCTTCCATTACAAAGCAAGATTGAGAAAAAAGGAATTCATACCTTAGAACAAGCTGACCTGTTTAATATTTTATGCATCCCGCCTTATCGGGATCAAAATAAAGATGTTGATAAAAATCTATTGGCGGAAGCAGAAACTTACTGTACTGAGCGACGTGCTTTATTAATTGTTGATCCTCATAGCTCCTGGAATTCAAAAACTAAAGCAAAAGAAGATTTCAGTAAGGAAGAAGATAGCTATCCGGGTATTCCGAGTAAAAATGCGGCTTTGTTTTTCCCCCGTCTTAAACAACCCAATCCATTGCGTGACAATCAAGTTGAGGAGTTTGTGCCTTGCGGGGCGGTTGCCGGTATCTTTGCTAGAACAGACAATCAGCGTGGCGTTTGGAAAGCACCTGCGGGGATTGAAGCTACACTAGCAGGTGTTCCGCAATTAAGTGTTAATCTCACCGATGCGGAAAATGGCGAACTCAACCCATTGGGCATCAATTGTTTGAGAGCATTTCCAATTATTGGGCGTATTGTTTGGGGTTCACGCACTCTGCGCGGTGCCGATCAACTCGCTGACGAATGGAAATATATCCCTGTCCGCCGCACCGCTTTATTCATCGAAGAAAGTCTTTATCGCGGCACGCAATGGATTGTATTTGAACCCAACGATGAACCATTATGGGCGCAAATTCGCCTGAATATCGGCGCATTCATGCATAACCTTTTCCGTCAGGGCGCATTTCAAGGCAGTACGCCAAGAGAAGCTTATTTCGTCAAATGCGACAAAGAAACAACGACTCAGAATGACATCAATTCAGGGATCGTCAATATTGTGGTTGGCTTTGCGCCGCTGAAGCCTGCCGAGTTCGTCATCATCAAACTCCAGCAGATGGCTGGGCAAATTGAAGTTTAAGGAGAACCAGTTATGGTACAGTTCAGCGTTAATGCACAGCGATTTGATCCTTATAAGAATTTCAAATTTCGCGTGAAATGGGATGGTAAATACGTGGCTGGAGTAAGCAAAGTGGGTGCGCTCAAACGTACAACGGAGGTGGTCGAACATCGAGAAGGCGGCGACCCATCGAGCGGCAGAAAATCGCCAGGCCGAACCAAATACGAAGCAATTACCCTAGAGCGTGGCGTTACGCATGACCCTGAATTTGAGAATTGGGCCAATAAAGTTTGGAATTTTGGCGCGGGTTTGGGAGCGGAAGTTTCCCTGAAAGATTTCCGCAAGGACATCATCATCGAAATGTATAACGAATCGGGGCAGCTAGCGATCAGCTATAAAGTTTATCGCTGCTGGGTTTCAGAATTCCAGGCGCAACCCGACCTCGATGCAAACGCCAATGCCGTTGCGATTCAGACCATTAAACTGGAGAACGAGGGGTGGGAGCGCGACAAGGAAGTAGCTGAACCCGCGGAAGAAAGTCTTGCGACATAATTATTTAATCTAACAGAGCTGATCATGCGTAATTTGTCGGCAACAGAGCTTCTTACAGTATGGGAAAAAACCTATAGTCAATTGCCTATGCAGCAAGCAATCGATGTGCTGGTAGCAGCTTTTCCGGAATATACTGCCGAACAGATCATGCAGTTGAGTATCGGACAGCGGGATGCATTGCTCTTGCTATTGCGTGAACGTTTATTCGGTACACAGTTGAACAGCGTGGTAGCTTGCCCGCAATGTCAGCAACGTGTTGAATTGGCTTTTAATACATCTGATATCAAAACCCAACCGGTATTGGCAGTTGCCGACGATTCAGGAACTCCCCCAATGTCGCTTACCTTGGCAGGTTATGAGGTCAATTTCCGGCTGCCCAACAGCATGGATTTGCTATCGATAGCAATCTGTACCGGTGCCGGTCAAGCACGTATGCAACTACTTAACCGGTGCATTCATTCGATAACCGGAACCGCAGGGAACAATGTTGAATCCGTGAATCTGAATGGTGATTTCCAGCTACCAGAATCATTGCAAGAAGCCATCACCAAGTGTATGGCGGAGGCGGACCCGCAAGCAAATATCCAATTGGCGCTGACATGTCCGGATTGCAGTCACGCATGGAGTGCTGCATTTGATATCGTGACTTATTTAATGGAAGAGATTCATCGTTGGGCTAAACTGATGCTGCGGGAAATCCACACGCTGGCGCGCGCCTATGGATGGTGTGAAACGGATATCCTTGCCATGACAACCGTGCGGCGACGTGCTTACCTTGAATTGCTGGGGTTGGGTTAATCGATGGAGACTGTATCATGCACGATTACCTTAATCAGTTAGTTAACAGAAGCCAACAACCGGGGCTTGGCGTGCAACCCCGGCCAGTGTCCCGGTTTGAAATATCGCAAGAATCTATTTTTACTGCGTCTGATCCCACGGAAACGACATCAGATAACCTGGAATACATTTCGCAGCAACAATTAAGTGAACCCAATGTATCGGCTGGCCAACCCACTTCGGCTAAAGATGATGAAAACCGGCTTGGGCAAGCAATCCAGCTTAGCCGTGCGGATCGATATCAGGCAGTAACTGTTTCTACACCGGATGATCCAGGTAAGAAGGATGGAAAAGCAAAACCTCAACCTGCGCAACATTCCGTTGATGCTTTGCCGGATCAATCTATCCATTCTGCTTCGGACATGGAAAGATCTGCAGAAAATGACCAGGTTGCAGTCAGCGAGCCATCTATTGAAAAACAAGCTTATCTCAATTCGACCAAGGCTACGATTCAAAAGGGGAAAGCACCATCACACACTTTGGTATCGTTTATAGCACCTAACAGCATTGAACATTCGCAAAAGCAAACACCGGAAACGAGTCTGACGCAGAGCGCTAAACCGAGTGAGAAAAAACAGGCTCATACCGAAACCACTGACATAGAGCCGCTATTTGAATGGAAGCCATCCGCACAGACGCAATCTGTTTTTTCTGAAGAATCGAGGCAGGCAATTATCAAACCGCTTACTGAACCAATGGCTTTGCAGCATGCCACTGGATCAACCGGCAATAATCCGGCCCCAACTATCCAGATAACGATCGGACGCATTGAAGTGCGTGCAACCGCTGCTGCTACGGCCACTAAGAAAATACCGGCAAAATCGCCGGCAATGAGTCTGGATGATTATTTGCGGCAGCGCCAAACTGGGGGGCGGACATGAGCGGCTCGAATGCACTTGCAACGGTTACTGCGACCTTAAAGGGTTTGATAGAAGAAAAACTAGCTCCAGAAGTTTCAGGAGCTAAAGTGACCGTCGCGCCGCCAAGTGTTGCCCGTAGTATTAATGTCAATTCTGATCAAATCAATATTTTTCTTTACAGTACCCAGCATAACTCAGCATTTAGTAATTTTCCGATGCCGGGTGAGGTAAAAAATGGGGAAAGGTCTTATCCGCCCTTATCATTGATTCTGAAATATTTGATCACGGTTTACGGTGAAGACGATAACGATATTTCGGGTCAGAAGCTGATGGGTAATGTAATGAGCATATTGCACGATAATCCCGTACTTAAAAGATCGGATATCGATAATGTTGAACCGGATTCCGACCTGCATCATCAAATTGAGCGCGTGCGCATTACACCGGATAGTTTGAGCCTGGATGATATGTCCAAGCTATGGAGCAGTTTTCAATCCGCAGAATACAGGCTTTCGACCTGCTATCAGGTTTCCGTGGTACTTATTGAAAGCACACGTAAAACAAACGCCCCATTACCCATATTAAAGCGCGGCAAGGATGATCAGGGCGGTACGGTTACTGCCGCCCCATTGCCGGCACTAACCGGTTTTCGTTTTTCCAGTCAGAAACCCAGTGCGGAACTGGGCGATACGGTTACCCTACTGGGAGAGAGATTGACCGGTGACGATATGATCATCCGTTTGCAGCATCCATTGCTGGTCGAATCAGCCGATCCCTCGGCGGCACGGTCGATTGATCTCCATCCCGAGGCGAGTGGAACTGATTCTGAATTGACCTTTAAGATACCTTCTTCTGCTGACGATGCGGCGATAGGATCAAAGTGGCCGGCAGGGTTTTATACCGTGTCGTTGGTGATGCAACATCCTGATATGCCCAATCTGACAAGCAATGCGTTATCCATGCCGTTATCGCCAATCATAAAAAAGATAAGCCCCCGTAAAGCACCTGCCGGTGATATCGAATTAACGGTGGAATGCTTACCTCAGGTGTTGCCAAATCAACGTGTGGCGTTGCTGTTTGGTGATCAGGTGGTGCCGCTGAATAAACCGATGATCGCGCCACCAAACCCATCGGCACCGAGTACATTGGCATTTACTGTAAAACAAGCCAAGGCCAGGAATACGCCTTATGTGGTACGTTTGCGTATCGATGGTATCGATAGTATCCCGGTTGATTTTTCAAAAGATACGCTGCAATTTGCTGCCGACCAAATGGTGAGCGTCACATGAGCGGTCAGGCGAATTGGGCTGATATCAACAACAGGCATCTGGCGGCGGTAATTGTTTGGATCCGCCTGCGGTTGCAGCGGCTTATCCCCGTTGCGCAACCGCCTGTCACGCAAGAGGAACCAAAAATGCTCCGCAGTTGGTTCCGCTCCAATTGCACGACTGAAAAAGAAGAAAAGAAAATGCTGGCGCCACCGGCAAGCGCTTCAATCGATGAAGCCATTGAACGTGCACGCCAGAAAATACTGGAACTGGAGAAAAACAATCCGCCGCCTGCACTCAGTTTATTGGCAAATCATCTCGGTCTATCCGAATTTGACCGCAATATATTGGCCTTGTGCGCAGCAGTGGCGCTGGATACGAGAGCTACCGCTCATTGCGCCAGAGTGCCGGACAATTTGAAAAGACCTTATCCCACGTTTGCTCTGGCTTTTGCGCTATTTGAAAACCCGGATTGGGGCAGTTTATCGCCGCATGGCCCGTTACGTTACTGGCGTTTACTAGAGATCAACCAGCCCGGCGCGCAGCCCCTCACCAATGCCGCGTTGGCCATTGACGAGCGCATTGTCAATTATCTGAAGGGGTTAAATTACCTGGATGATCGTTTAACGCCGCTGATTGATCCGATGAATATTCAGATTATCGAAGATCGGCTGCCGCCTTCTCAGCATCAAATCGTCGATACCATCATTGCCAACTTGAAATTTTCCAATGATTGGAGCCAGATTCCGGTGATTGAGCTGCTTGGCCGTGATTCGGCGAGTAAGCGTCAAGTGGCCGGGATAGTTTCCGCAGCGCTTGGATTGGATCTCAAAACCATCAGTTTCAGAGTGTTGCCGGATCACACTGGCGATTTTGAAACCTTCACCCGGCTATGGAACCGCGAATCGTTACTGATGCCACTGGCGTTGTATATCGAAGTAGACGGCATGGCCGATAGCGAAAAAACAAAACTCAAACGCTTTTTGGAGCGAAACAGCGGTGTGGTTTTTCTCGATATCCAAGACACCAAAACCGGAATGACGCGCAACCACTTGTCGATCGAAGTGAGCAAACCGACAGCCGCAGAACAGCAACAAATTTGGATTAAGGCTTTGAAAGGTAAATCGGCCGATCAGCCACAACGTCTGGCAGAGCAATTTTCATTCGACCAAAATGAAATTTTACGGTTAGCAAAGAGGGCGCTGAATCAAGCAGCCGACAATGGTTTCGAGTTTAATCATACGCTGTGGCAGATCTGCCGTACCACCGCACGTGAAGGTATGGATCAATTGGCCCAGCGCATCGATGTCAAAGCCGATTGGGAGCAACTGGTACTGCCACCGGAACAAAAAGCGCTGCTGCAGCAAATCACCGACCAAGTGGAACACCGTAACAAGGTTTACGAAGAATGGGGATTCCGTCAGCTGATGAACCGGGGGTTAGGTGTCAATGCCTTGTTTTCGGGTGAAAGCGGCACCGGCAAGACCATGGCCGCGGAAGTGATCGCCAACGCTTTAAACCTGGATCTCTATCGTATCGATTTATCCGCTGTCGTTAGTAAATACATCGGCGAGACGGAAAAGAATCTGCGCAAACTGTTCGATGCCGCTGAAGACAGCGGCGCTTTCCTGTTTTTTGACGAAGCGGATGCCTTATTCGGCAAGCGCAGCGAAGTCAAGGACAGCCACGACCGCTACGCCAACATCGAAATCAATTATCTGCTGCAGCGCATGGAATCGTACCGCGGCCTTGCGATTCTCGCCACCAACATGAAAAGTGCGCTTGATAAGGCTTTTTTAAGACGTTTGCGATTTATTGTCGATTTCCCATTTCCCGATCTCGAACAACGCAAGGAATTATGGCAAAAAGTATTTCCTTCCAGTGCACCGGTTGACGAGCACCTGGATTTCGAGCACTTGGCAAAATTGAATCTGACTGGCGGCAATATTCACAATATCGCACTGAACGCTGCTTTCCTCGCCGCACAACAACCGGACGGTAAAATCACCATGCCGTTGATCCTGAACGCAGCACGCGCCGAATCCAAAAAACTCGGGCACACCGTGAAAAAATCAGATTTTCAGTGGCTGGATGTCAAGGAGGCGCAATGAACATCAATCTGCATATCGATCGCGTGGTGCTGGATGGCATCGATCTCAAACCGGGCGAGCAGCATTGGGTAAAAGCCGCTCTGGAAGCTGAATTGAGCCGCTTGCTGACAGGGCCCGGCGCACTTGAATCCGGGTTTGCCCAAAACCTTACCGTACCTCGCATCGCCTCGAACAACATTCAATTATCGGGTGATAACAATCCGGTGCGACTCGGTGAGCAAATTGCGCAATCGGTGTATGGAGGGATCCGTCGTGAATAAAACTACCGCTACGCAACAAGCCAGCACATCAACTTTTACCCCATCTTCCGGAAACCTGCTTCAGCGGAAATGCGCATGCGGCAATCATACGATGGCGGGTGGAGAATGCACCGAATGCGCCAAGAAAAAAACGGCATTGCAGCGCAAGCTCACGATTGGTGCGAGTAATGATCCGTTGGAATTGGAGGCGGATCGGGTTGCTGATCAGGTCGTTGCGAAAAAGGCGGCGCCATTGCCAGTCTCTAGCTTGACCTCCGGGCAATTGCAACGACAAGAAATGCCCAAGGAAAAAACCAATGAAGAGAAATTTCAGGAAGGGCTTGAGAAGCTAGGTGAAGCTTTCTTGGAAACGCCAGTAGGCAAGCAACTATTGGAGAAAATTAAACAAGACAAGTTGATCAAAGGATCGACTGAGTTAGGTAAAGAGTTTATTTCGACTTGGCCGGGCAAGATTATCACTGGCACGGCGGCAACCGGAGCAGTAGCGGCATTAGCCGCTACACACAAAGAATTACCTGCGCAAATTCCGGAAATTCCTTTGGATGGCTTGATCCCTGGCCTTAGTGTGAAGCTGACTTATAAAGGGCCGGTCGATAAACCAACCGAAGCCATGATCACGCTCAAGTTCACTGAACAAGCCCCGAAGGGTGACGCTGACAAAAAGACCATCAGTGAGTCGGATAAAAATCGTGCCGAGGCAGATCGTATGGCTGCCGACCAAGATAAATTCCAAGCGGGCCTGCGTTATCCGCCTGGCTCTCAGGAAGATTTACAACAAAAAGCACAACAAGAAGCGATCAGAAAAGTGGTACAGAAATACTCTGGCGGCCCGAATATCGAAGCGGCAATTAAAAAATATCCCTGGTTGACAACGCCGCAGCAGCCGAAGAATGACTTACAGCTCACTATGCCCAAACCTTCTTTCGGAGTGCAACCGCCATCGTTGCTCGGTGATGAGTTCAAACTTAAATCACCTGACGAGCAAAAGAAAAAATTGGATGAATTACCTTTACAAAGGAAGCTCAGCATCGGCGCAAGTAATGATCCTTTGGAACAGGAAGCAGATCGCGTGGCCGATCAGGTCATGGCAGCACCGCAACATTCAGCAGTCAATGCCACGGCGCCGCACATTCAGAGGTTTACTGGACATGCGAGTGAAGGTGCAAATGCTGCGCCTGACAGTGTGGATCGCGTGCTTTCTGGTTCCGGTAGGCCGCTCGAACCGGCGCTGCGGCAGGATATGGAACAACGTTTTGGGCATGATTTTTCTCAAGTGCGGGTACATACAGGTAGTGTTGCCGAACAGTCGGCGCGGGATGTGAACGCCAATGCCTACACAGCAGGGCGCAATATAGTCTTTGGTGCGGGGCGTTTCTCTCCAGGGACGTACGAGGGGAGACGGTTGATCGCGCATGAGTTGACGCATGTGGTACAGCAGTCGGGAACAAAGAGTATAGGCGCCGGACAAAACAATGCACAAGAGGATCTAACCAGTAACTCATACAGTCTTTCCCTACAGCGCAAGGTAGTGGTTGGCGAGTTGCCGCTGCCGGGCAAAGTCGATTTCAACGCCTTAGCCGATCAGGTGTTCGAGGCCATTGAAGGGCTGGGAACCGATGAAGAGGCTGTCTACCGGGCACTCCAGCAATTGCGACGCGATCCGAGCATGATCGACACGTTGATCGGACGATACGCGCAGCGGCACGACGGCGCCGACATGATCGCCGACATCAACGACGATTTCAGTGGCACCGAACTGGAGTACGCGCTGCAGTTGCTCGGACGCGGTCACGGAATGACGACACAGGAGATAGCCGTTGGTCCAGAAGCAACGACGAACTTGGAACGTGCCGCGAAGCGCCTTCGCGAGGCCGTAGAGGGCTTTGGCACGGATGAGGAGGCTATTTACGCGACGCTGTTACCCTTCAATCGTTCTACCCAGGACCTCGAACAAACTTACAACTTCCTGTATGGAGAAACATTGCGCTGGCGCATTAACGACGAGATGTCCGGTGAAGAACTCAAATACGCGTTAAGCCTTCTTTCTTTCGACAAAGAATCCTTTCTCACAGAGCATTTCGAGAAATCCGATCGTCCGTTCTCGCGCAAGATTCTGAACGACATCTTTGCCATCAAAGGTGACCAGCTCGATTTCGCAGACGACAGCGAGCTTGCAGTCGAGATATCGAAACGCATGCGTACCAGCCAACTTATGCAGGAATCTCAGATGGTTGACGCATTTGATTACCCCGAAAGCTGCACACAGGACACTTGCCCTAGTGTATGCATCGGTAAAGGGCAGCAAGGGGAAGCTGGCTATGTTCCTCCGAATATCAATTTCAATGCACATGTGAACAAGGACGCTCGAGATTACTGGATGCGAGGTGCTGACGAGGGCGGTTTCTACATGTTCAACCTGACGCACGAGGGGTGGGGAAATCCCTTCCGTGCGCTCGTGAAACTATTCAATTCCCAGTCGTCGATCTGCGACAAGACTTTGATCCACTGCGATTACTTGACCACTGTCATTCATCTACGTGCGTTTGCTGAATCCATAGGCCCTGACGTATTTAACCAGCGAGTGCGAAGCGGCGAGATTGCGATGAATTTGTCCTATTGGGGATTCGGCGACGTGATGATGCCAACTCCGCCCGGCTCTCGTGAAGTAGGTCGTGCGCGTAAGCCCGGTGCCGTCTCGCTTCAGGCTGTGCAACCGGCGTCCGAGGACGATCTGCTAATCGGAGATCATGTCATCTTTTGGAACCACCTCGCCTACGATGCTTTGACATTCTCACCGTTCTGGTTCGGCCCCTGGCGTCTAGAGAACGCGTTGCTGGTAGATCAGGATGATAGCGGAAACAACTTGTACGAAGGTCACGGTGCGCCGCTCAACCCTCAACAACAAGTTGTAAAGGGCGACAAGAAAACCATGCTAAAGGATATTGTCAATGCATACAACGGTCCGGTGAAGGCAGCCCAAAGGCTCACGAAAAGTGTAGATAACAACGAAGCAGGGGCCGAGAACCTTTTACGTCAGGAGTTCCCGCGCGTGGTGCGAGACCCCACAGGCGCGTGGTGGATCGCTGAACGCGATGATCGCGACGAGAACCGGCGACGCCCGAAGCGCTTCTACGAATTGCGGCCCCTTGCCGATGAAAATGACCCCGATCTGATCGGCCTGCGCGATCCTGACAATCCGTCCAAAATGGGTTGGGTCAAGCGACCAATAGAGTCAGCTCCGGGTAGATCACCCTCGGCCCCAAAGGATTAATAAATGGATCCATGATATCGGATATCGATTGATATGGCTGATTTAACAAGGCAGGGCGCATTTCATGCACCAAACAACGTTAAATATGGCAGCGAATATGGAATTTTTTATACAACAATACTTGAATTTAGAATAACTGGAGAAAATTATGACCACTGAGAGAGAGCTACCTTGGTTTCCTGGTTATGAGTTCCAGGAATTTATTTATCAGAGTTTTTTAATCCTTCCAACACTTGTTGAAATCGCAGCTTCTCCGGGTGCAGCTGTTACCGCCAAGAAATGGGCCAAAGGTGATTTTTTACAAGGCCAGGCTTTTAATTCCGGTGGTGAAGGCAAGTATACATTAGGTGCTACTTTGCAATTCGATTCCGGTCCTGACTTGAAGCTTGATGTTTCCATTAAAGGAAATAAAGGCATAGGACGTGCTCCGGGTACTTTCGAAGCCACTGGCACTGGAATAGAAGGGCTTTTAAAAGGTGCTAGCTATGCACTGTACGGCTGGGTTTTTCCTGAAGAGCCCATTGCTAACAATGCTGTTCGAGTTCTCAGGGTAAGTGGAATCTGATAGACGAGGGAGTGAGTACCGCGCAACGAAGCAATTCACTCGTGAAGTTAATTAATCAGCGCTTCCTTAAGAAACTCAACCCAATTTTGCGTTTTATACAAATTAAAAGGAATGATATGAATATTTATACACAAAAACAGCAGGAAGACGCTGCAATGTTGTTTTATCCGACGGTTCTTCACCAGCCGGGCTGTTGCCATAAAGTTCTTTGTCCAATGCCGCCGTCTCCGCAATTGATGGCGCAACTTTATGCGCGATTTCTGGCATTAAAGCAAGAACGGAGATTATCTTCCGCGATGACTTTTGAACAATATTACCGGGTGTGGCGTTCCAGCCGCCGCGGTGAAAATTTTGTCGGTCTTGATGATGGCGCTCAAACACATGCACCCAGCACTGAACCTCAGCGCATTGACCGGCCGGCGAAGGCGCTGAAAGGTGTGATCCAGACGCTAGTGTTGCTGGTGGATTTTCCGGATCGTCCGCATGATGGCAACCGTTCTCCTGCTTCCTTTGAAAAGATGTTATTCAGTGAAGGCGGTGTTTTTCCAACCGGTAGTATGCGTGAGTATTACCGGTCGATTAGCGGTTTTGATGCAGCTAAAAAGCAGGGCATTGACGTTCAGGGGAAAGTATTTGGCTGGTTTCGCATGCCGAATCCTATTTCCTTTTATACAAATGGTAATTCCGGTATGGATAACTCGTTCCCGCGTAATGCGCAAGGGATGGCGCGCGATGCCGTTCAGGCTGCGTTGGCACAAGGCGTGGATTTTACACCCTATGATGCGTTGGGAGAAAAGACTGTTACAGCGCTTTTCATTATTCATGCAGGCAGAGGAGCTGAAGAAACGGGTGAGCGCGATGATATTTGGAGTCACAAATGGGTGATTCCGGGCGATATTTCAGTTGGCCCAAGCCTTAAGGTAAAAACGTATCTTACTGTTCCGGAAGACTGTGCAGTGGGGGTCTGCGCCCACGAATGGGGTCATCTCGCCGCACGCTGGGCGGATTATTACGATACCGGAGATATTGAACGGCAACGCTCCAATGGTCTGGGCAATTATTGTCTGATGGCCGCAGGATCCTGGGGAAATGGCGGTTTAACGCCAACCTTGCCAAATGGTATGTTGCGTATGTTCCATGGCTGGTTGCAGCCGCAAGTCATTACAAAGACAACGAGTAGCATCAAATTGAATCCCGCTGCTGAAGGCGGAGCGCTCCTGTTTATCCAGAATCCGGCCAAGATGAAAGATACTCAGTATGTGCTGGTGGAATATAGGCGTAAGCGCGGCCAAGATGCTTTTCTTCCCGATGAAGGCATTGCGATTTATGTTGTCGATGAAGAGATTGATGACGTCAATAATGAGAATGCGCTTGCAATTGAGTTAATGCAAGCCGATGGACGGCGTGATTTGGGCAAGATATTCGGTCAAGGCAATCGTGGCGATTCTACGGATCTTTATCCTAACGGAACCAAGCGTATGATCGGAAAAGCCACTAAACCCGCATTGAATCTGCCGGATGGAAAATGGACCGGCATTAGCATTAGCGTTAGCGGGGCTCCCGGAGCTGACCAGATGACAGTTTCTGTGACTATGAAATAGAGATATTGGGCATGAGATTGATTGACGACTTTAATGCGAGCTCGAAGCGGGTGGTATTTGTGAATTATTGCTTTGCGCAAAATCCTGCAGAGATGCTTTAAATATACTGCACGTAGACGAGTTGTATTGCAGCAATTCAATGCTTAAAGGATAACTATGCTATGAGTTCATTTCCCAACTCTCCCAAGCTCCTCAAAGGCGGCATCATACTGCTAGATCCGGTGACTTCGATGATGCGACGGATTATTGCGCTGCAATATAACCCGGATACGCTGTCGCGCACGTTGCAAGTGCAAGGTGTCGGTGGCGAAAGCGGAGATCGTTCCGAGGCGTTGCGGTTGAAAGGGCCACCGGTGGAAACCATCAAAGTCGAAGCGGAAGTCGATGCTACCGATCAGCTTGAAATCGCCGATGGCACAGCCACCGAAGTGGGTTTGCATGCTCAATTGGCTGCGCTGGAAATTATCGTTTATCCCAGCAGTGGGCAATTGCAGGCCAATAACGCGATGGCGATGTCCGGAACTTTGGAAATTGCACCGGTGGAATCGCCATTGACAGTATTTGTCTGGAGCAAACAGCGAATCGTGCCCGTGCGGA
>CP091134.1:1907525-1911052 GCA_021582535.1 Nitrosomonas sp. | reverse complement strand
TCCAGCGCAGCATTACTGTAGACCGAAACAATGTCCTCGAGATGTATCCACGGTAGCCACTGCTGACCATTGCCAACCGGCCCGCCCAAGCCCAATTTGAAAACTGGCAGCAATTTTTTCAGCATGCCGCCATGGCCGAGTACCACACCGGTGCGAATACTGACCCGGCGCACGCCTTTGCTTTCGATTCTTGCCGCTTCTTGTTCCCAATCGTGGCATATGGTCTGCATAAAACTGAGTTGTCCGGGCACGGCATATGATTCATCATTAAGATCATCGCCAACGCCCGGATAAATGCCGATGGCGGAGCCGCAGATAAAGGCCTGCAAGCTATCCGGCGCAGCCGCGATCAATTTCCTCGTGCTGAGAATGCGTGAAGCGTAAATCTCATGTTTGCGTGCGTTTGTCCAACGGCCTTCACCCAGATTCTCACCCATCAGATTGATGATGATCCGGCAATCGTGCAGCGCCTCGGCGGGTACGTCCTGTGTCGCATAATCCCATTCAAATGCGGGTACATTCAGCAGTTCGCTTGCCTTGCTGCGGTTGCGGCTCAGTACCGTTATGGTGTGTTGGTCCTGCTGTAAACGCTGTACCAAATGCCGCCCGATAAACCCGGTTGCGCCTGTGATCAGTATGTTCATTGTGCCATGCTCATGGGCAGGTTAAAAATGAGTTTAGAATACACCGATTCCGGGGTTTTTTCAGTCCGCCGGTGCGTAAAAACCAGCATCCGCACTCAGGGAAAACAAGCTGCGCTATGGGTCTGGCTTGAATTATCTTCATTGATGCAGCCACTAGCGAAAAAAACCGGTTGCCGCTACACTCGGCTTCCATGACGATCCCGTCGCACACTCCTCCTCCGAACCGCCCTTTTCTCCAGCAGGAATGGCGCAGCTTTTTACTCGCTATCGGTTTTTTTACGCGTATTCCGGTCCCTGACTTGCCGGATTTTCAGGAACGGGAATTGAATCTGGCAGCTAAGTATTTTCCTTTGGTCGGTATTATGGTGGGAGCGTTTGCAGCCATGGTGTATATGCTTGCCAGTACAGTGTTGCCGCAGGACATTGCCGTGCTGCTCAGTATGGTCGCCACCTTATTGCTCACCGGCGCTTTCCACGAAGATGGCTTGACGGATGCAGTCGATGGTCTTGGCGGCGGCTGGGAAAAGGAACAAGTACTGCACATCATGCAGGATTCCCGGATCGGCAGCTATGGCACGGTGGGCATTGTCATGGCGTTGTTGTTGAAATTTACCGCGCTGACGCATTTCTCGCCCCTGCTGGTACCGGCAGTGCTGATCGCAGGCCATAGTGTGAGCCGTTTTTGTGCGGTGCTGGTGATGGTGACGCAACGCTATGTGAAATACGCCGGCAAATCCAAACCTCTTGCGACCGTGATGCCGCTTACCCATCTCGGTATTGCCGCTTTGCCGGGTTTGTTGCCGCTGCTTTGGTTGGATTACTCCTGGTATTTGGGCTTAGTGCCGGTGGTAGTTGTCTGGGTGTGGTTTAGTCTCGTGATAAAAAAGCGCATCGGCGGCTATACGGGGGATTGTTTGGGCGCCATGCAGCAGCTCACTGAAATCGCTTTTTACCTGGGTGTGCTGGCCTGTACGGCTATTTAGCGTGTTACATCGACAAGTGCTGTATTTGATACGACATCCCAGCAGCGCGATGCCGTTCTTTCCGGTACCGGGGGGAAACCGGGCTTGTTCAGACGGCAATGATTTTGCCGTGACCTCTGGTCAGATAATCTTCCGATTGCATTTCCGTCAAGCGTGAGACTGTGCGCTCAAACTCAAAACCGGCATCGCCGCCGCTATACAACGATGGCAGCGGTACGGCGGCGGAACAGAGGAATTTGACGCCATGTTCGTACAATGCATCGATAAAATGAATGAAGCGCCGGGCTTCATCGCTGTTTTCCTTGGTGAATTGCGGAATCGCGACCATGATGACGGTGTGATAGGCGCGGGCAATGGCGAGATAGTCGGCGCTGCCGAGCGGATTGGCGCACAAACGTTTAAACGAGAAAACGGCAACGCCGCGCGCCGCCTTCGGCACAAACAACCGGCGTCCCTGCACGATCAGTTCTTCGCTCGGCACTTTGGCGCGGTCTTCCACGCGGCGGTCGGTGAGGCGGAAGAACGCCGCCGATAACTGCGCAGTGGTTGCCGCATTGATGGGGAAATAATAGGTTTCCGCGCCTTGCAGGCGGTTGTAGCGATAATCGACCGGCCCTTCGAGCGGAATAATGTCCAGCTTCTCCTTGATCTGCGCGATAAAAGGCAGAAAGCGCTGGCGGTTCAGACCATTCTTGTACAGATCATCGGGCGGGCGGTTGGATGTCGCGACCACCACCACACCCTGAGCGAACAATTCCTTGAACAGCCGCGTCAACACCATGGCGTCGGCGATATCGGTGACTTGCAGTTCGTCAAAACACAATAGTTGCGCTTCCTGGATAATTTTCCGCGCAATGAACGGCATGGGATCGTCATCGTTGGCGCGCCCGCCTTGCTGGATTTTTTCGCGCGCGGAAAGCTCATGCCAGGCCTTGAGCCGTGCGTGAATATCGAGCATGAATTCGTGGAAATGCACGCGCCGTTTGGCTGTGACCGGCGCCACCGCATAAAACAGATCCATCAGCATCGATTTGCCGCGCCCGACACCGCCGTAGAGATAAATCCCTTTCGGAGCAGGTTTGCTGTTGTTTAACCAGCCGAACAAGACCGTCGACAAACGCGATCTGGAACGCTCGCCGCGCGTGTGCCCGGCCGGAAGATCGAGCAAATCCCGGTACAGACGCTCGAGTGCGGTTACCGCGTGGGCTTGATCGGCATCCGGTTTCAGTTCGCCCGCTTCGATCAGTGCATGGTATTCCGTTTCGGGGCCGGTTTTTTGTGGTGCTTGTGACATGGATGAATGATGGTGGTTTATTCGCTGGAATGGGTAAATGCCGCTTGTCCGGTCAGCCAGACCAAAATCAATACCGGCAGACCCAATAACGCGGTGGCGATGAAGAAGCTTTCGTAACCGTAAGCATCGACGAACTGGCCGCTGAAACCGGCGATGAACTTCGGCAACAGCAACATCACCGAGCTGAATATCGCATATTGCGTCGCCGAATACGCCGAGTTGGTCAGGCCGGACAAGTAAGCGATAAAAGCACTGGAGGCGATACCGGCGGAAAGATTGTCGGCCGAGATGGTGAACACCAATCCGCTGACATCGTGGCCGCGCCCGGCGAGCCAGACAAACAATAGATTGGTCGCGGCGGATAATACAGCACCGAGAAACAGCGTGCGCATGACGCCGATTTTCGCCGTCAGCACCCCACCGATCGCGGCTCCGGCGATCGTCATGATCACGCCGTACACTTTGGAGATCGTGGCGACTTCGTCCTTGCTGTAGCCCATGTCGACATAAAACGGATTGCTCATGACGCCCATGACGACATCGGAAATGCGGTAGATCGCGATCAATCCCAGGATCAGTAACGCCTGCCGTCCATGCCGCACGATA
>CP091134.1:1905569-1907425 GCA_021582535.1 Nitrosomonas sp. | reverse complement strand
GAGCTCCAAAGAAGCGCTGCTGCTGGCGGCGGGATTGAGTATCTGCGCATTTCTGCTGATTCTGCCCTTGAATCAACTGACCATCCTGCTTTCGGTACCGGCGCTGTTTCTGGCTGCAAGCTATCCGTTCACCAAGCGTTTTTTTGCGATGCCGCAAGCTTATCTGGGCATCGCATTCAGTTTCGGCATTCCGATGGCTTTTGCCGCGCAAACCGATAGCCTGCCGCCGATCATTTGGATTTTGATGCTGGCCAATCTGTTCTGGGTGATTGCGTACGACACCGAGTATGCCATCGTCGATAAACCGGATGATTTGAAAATCGGCATTCAAACTTCCGCGATTACTTTTGGGCGTTTTGATGTGCTGGGCGTCATGGTGTGTCATGCCTGTTTCATCGTGATCATGCTGATTATCGGACAAACACAGCAGATGAATTGGGCGTATTACGCCGGATTATCGGTTGCAATCGGGTTAATCGCTTACCAATATACATTGATCCGGCAGCGTGACCGGCCTTTGTGTTTCAAGGCATTTTTGCACAACAATTGGGTGGGAATGGCGGTGTTTGCCGGGATCGCGCTCGATTTTGCCATTTTCCCGCATTAAGGATTCGATCCATGCAATATAAAGATCTCCGGGATTTCATTGCACAGTTGGAAGCAATGGGTGAACTCAAGCGCATTCAAACGGAAATTGACCCTGCGCTGGAGATGACGGAAATTTGCGACCGTATCCTGAAAGCGCAAGGCCCGGCGGTTTTGTTTGAGCACCCCAAAGGACACAGCATGCCGGTGCTGGGCAATCTGTTCGGCACACCCAAGCGCGTGGCGTTGGGGATGGGGCAGGAATCGGTCGAAGCGCTGCGCGAGGTCGGTAAATTATTGGCGTACCTGAAAGAGCCCGATCCGCCGAAGGGATTGAAAGATGCTTGGGACAAGCTGCCGGTATTAAAGCAAGTATTGAACATGGCGCCGAAAGAATTGAGCAGCGCGCCGTGTCAGGAAATCGTATGGGAAGGCAACGATGTCGATCTGAGCCGCATACCGATCCAAACCTGCTGGCCGGGCGATGTCGCGCCGCTGATCACCTGGGGTCTGACGGTGACCCGGGGGCCGAACAAAACCCGGCAGAATTTAGGCATTTACCGTCAGCAAGTCATCGCCCCGAATAAAGTCATCATGCGCTGGCTGGCGCATCGCGGCGGGGCGCTGGATTTCCGTGAATTCAGCCTGCTGAATCCGGGTAAGCCGTATCCGCTGGCAGTCGCTTTGGGCGCCGATCCGGCGACCATACTCGGCGCCGTGACGCCGGTGCCGGATAGTTTGAGCGAATATCAGTTCGCCGGGCTGCTGCGCGGCGCCAAAACCGAAGTGGTGAAATGCATCGGTAATGACCTGCAGGTGCCGGCGAGCGCCGAAATTGTACTGGAAGGTGCGATTCATCCCGGTGAAACCGCGCTGGAAGGACCTTACGGCGACCATACGGGTTATTACAACGAGCAGGAAACCTTTCCGGTCTTTATCATCGATCGCATCACCATGCGGCGCAACCCGATTTATCATTCCACGTATACCGGCAAACCACCGGATGAACCGGCGATTCTGGGCGTGGCGCTGAACGAGGTGTTCGTGCCGTTGCTGCAAAAACAATTCCCGGAAATTACCGACTTTTACCTGCCGCCGGAAGGGTGCTCGTACCGCATGGCAGTAGTCAGCATGAAAAAACAGTACGCCGGGCACAGCAAACGCGTGATGTTCGGTATCTGGAGCTTTTTGCGTCAGTTCATGTACACCAAGTTCATCATTGTTACCGATGACGACATCGACGTGCGCGATTGGAAGGAAGTGATCTGGGC
>CP091134.1:1891525-1905469 GCA_021582535.1 Nitrosomonas sp. | reverse complement strand
AGATAAATATGCTTGCCGTCCTGGGTTTTGCCGATCAACTGCGACGCTTTCAGCTCCTTGCGGATCAACTTGGTGCGGACAGGATGAATGATATTTTCAATCGGCTTGAACAATTCCTTCTTTTTCTTCTCGCCGAGCAAGTAAACTTGCTTGCGCATCAGCTTCGCCGCGGCTTTTTTGGATAAATCCATCGCCGCGATCGATTCCCACGGAATCGGTTTGCCGATGCGGAACGAAACTTCGCCGCCTTTCTTGTTAAACATTTCATTGACCAGCATCATCGTGCCGAGTGGCTTGTAAATGCTCGACAAACCGTAAAACATCGCGGAATTTTTACCGCCGATATGCACCGGCACAATCGGCGCTTTGGTTTTCTTCGCCAACGAGATAAATCCGGATTTCCACTTGCCGTCGCGCACTCCCAGCGGGGAAATGCGCGACACTTCGCCGGTAGGAAACACAATCACCGCTTGCTCTGCCTCCAGCGCCGCGACAATCAAATTTAAATTGTCGCGATGCTTCGCCACCTTGGAAAAATTATCTATTGGCAAAAACAAACTTTTCAGCGGATCGATGCAATTCAGCAAACTCGTCGACACAATCTTCACATCGGTGCGAATCTCCGATACCAGCTTTAACAACGCCAATCCGTCCAGAGAACCGAGCGGATGATTGGCCACAATCAACACCCGGCGCTGATCCGGAATGCGTGCCCGGTCCTTGCTGGACACCTGAAACGAAAAATTAAAATGCTCCAGTACCGCATCGTTGAATTCCAATCCTTCCAAATGCCGGTGCGTCTCGATAAAACGATTGATCTCTTCCTGATGCAACAACTTCTTCAACAACGAAGACGCCGCCTTCATCAGCGGTTTATCGCTCTGCACCTCCGTATCCGGAAAATAATCCTTCAACATCGCATCGACATCCAGCATACATTGACTCCAGCATGAAAATTGAATGTCAGATACGATAAAGAGTTAGTGTGACAAAAAAATGACATTTACTATGCAAGAAATTTCAGGGTTGTTTACGGAAAGGTTGCTTAAAATAAGCGGAGTGTGCGTCATAAATCATTATGACGGCTGACGCGGAAGCATTCCGTCAATGCGCCAACTTCCACAGCCGGGTTTGATGAAACCGCCGGATCCTGACAATCCGGTAGAGTTAATTATTTGCAATCGCCAATCCGCCTGCCTGTGTATGTGTGATCTATTTCCATGGGTTCCGAGTCAGGCATTTTCATTTTGATGATTGCGGAACCTTTATAGTTGTCCGAGTTGAAAATAATTCTTCCCGCGCCATTCATTTTCAGCTCGCCTTTGCACTTCATTTGCCATGAAGCATCATTATCGATAATTTTATAATCGAAAAATTCACAGGACTCATGCGCCGCAATGGGTGGTTTTCCCTTGGTTTTATCATTCACGCAAATGACATCTTTATGGATAGGCATCGGCGTCATGATGTGAGGCATTATGGTTTGCGTGGTGACTTCCCACTTACCTTTCGGAAATGGCTGCGCATGAGTGTTGAATGCAAACAATAAAGTGACGATGGATACCGCATAATTAAGAAAATGCTTCATTCGCTTTCCTCATAACGCCGATCAGAAATGGCAAGGCCTATAGTGCAACAACCCTTAAAAACTGCCCATGAAATCGCCTTTGCCGACTTCCAGTCCGTTGTGCCGCAGAATCGCATAAGCAGTGGTGACATGGAAGAAGAATTGCGGCAACCCATAGTTGATCAGGTAATTGTGCCCGATCATCTTTTTCTCTTTTGGTGTACCCGGACGCAACACGATATCACGTGCTTCGCTGCCTTCGAACTGCGCGGGTGTCAGGCTTTCGATAAACACTAACGTTTTAGCGATGCGCGCCTGCAAATCGGCGAAAGTCTGCTCATTATCTTCATAGGCTGGCACCTCAACCCCCGCCAGCCGGGCTGATACACTTTTGGCGAAATCCGCAGCCACTTGCACCTGACGGATCAGAGGAAACATATCGGGATACAGCCGGGCGTTCAGCAATACGGCCGGTTCAATTTTTTTCCCGGTGGCGTAGGCTTCCGCTTTGGTCAAAATGGCGCTTAAGCTGGTCAACAGTTGCTTGAAAACGGGTACTGAGGTTTTGTACATATACGAAGTTGTCATAAAAAATTTTCCTGTTAATGGTTGAATGCGATGTTGTGTGATGACATTCAGTATCTCATGATTATGCTGGATTGCGTGCGAACTGCAATTGCATTGCCGCTGATAACTGGTAAATCCAGTTTAAAACCAAGAAACTGGGAGTGAGCAGGAATGCTGTATAGTACCTAAACCGAAGCCAGCTGGCACTTCTTGCTATAGTGGTTAACTGCTTGAACGGAGCCTCAAACCATGACAAATATTAAATCGGATGTATTTCTCCACCTTAACCGGCTGGTAACAGGCTTTAACAATCCCCGGGCGATCGGCTGCGGCTGTTTTACTGACTGAAGGTAGCAAACGAAATGACAGGTTCTGCATTTTCTCCTTTCAAACATCGCATTTTTGCGGTGCTATGGATTGCCACACTGGTTTCAAATATCGGCACGTGGATGTTCAATGTCACTTCCGGCTGGGTGATGACTGAATTATCCCCATCGCCTTTCATGATATCGATGGTACAAGCGGCAACGACTTTGCCGGTTTTCCTTTTTGCTCTTCCCGCCGGCGCATTGGGTGATCTTTTTGATCGCCGCAAACTGCTGGTGTGGACACAAATCTTTCTGGCAGCCGTACTGTTGCTTTTTACCGCACTGTTATGGACCGGCAGCGTTACTGCTTGGACTCTGCTGCTGTTCACTTTCATTATCGGCACCGGATCGGCCTTTGCCATGCCCGCATGGCAGGCCATCGTGCCTCGCCTTGTGCCGCGCGATACTTTAAGTTCCGCCATCGTGTTGAATGGCGTCAGCATGAATATCGCCCGCGCCATCGGCCCGGCATTGGGTGGTTTTATTCTGGCCGCAGCCGGTGCTGTGGCGACGGCTTTTCTGGATGCCATTTCCTATCTTGCCGTCGCGGCAGCACTGTTATGGTGGCGCGCGAGCACCGCCCAGGACGACGCATTGCCGCGCGAACGCTTGGCTGGCGCCATGCGTGCCGGTATCCGCTTCGCCCTGCATAGTAAGCCGCTACGTTACACCTTGATTCATGCGCTGGCTTTTTTTATTTGCGCATCCGCTTACTGGGCATTACTGCCGCTGATCGCTAAGGATACATTGCAAGGCGGCCCCAGCCTTTACGGAATTTTATTGACTGCACTAGGCATGGGCGCAGTATCCGGTGCATTTCTACTGCCTGTCATGAAAAAACATTTCAGTACAAACACGATCATGATCGTGGCGACAACGGTAACCGCACTGAGCTCCATGCTGTTTGCCAATGGCGGGCATGCGGTGACCGGCATGATCGCCGGATTGACTGGCGGCGTGTCATGGATCATGGCGGTTTCGTTGTTGAATGTTTCTGCGCAAATGGCGCTGCCGGATTGGGTCCGTGCCCGCGGACTCGCCATTTTCCAGATGGTGGTTTTTGGTGCGATGGCAGCGGGATCGCTCAGCTGGGGGCAGGCAACGGAAATGATCGGCTTGTCGGAAGCTTTGACCGCGTCGGGTTTTTTGGCATTGCTGCTGATCCCGATCACGGCGCGGTTCAAACTCAATCTGGGCGAACACTATGACTATACGGCATCGGGTCATTGGTCCGATCCCGCGCCGGTGATTCCTGTATCGCACAATCACGGCCCCGTGCTGGTGACGCTAGAGTATCGTATCGACGATGCGGATCGCGCTGCTTTTTATTTGCTGATGCAGGAATTGGAAATAACCCGCCGCCGCGACGGCGCCATTCAATGGGGATTTTTCGAGGATGTCGAGGATCATGGGCGATTCATCGAGATGTTCACGGTTGAATCCTGGGTTGCGCATTTGCGCCAGCATGCCCGCGTATCGGTATCCGACAAGTTGCTGCAAAACAAAATTTTCGCCTTGCATCGCGGAGAAAGCTCGCCACGTGTTATGCATGCGGTTGCACCGCGTACCGGCGGCTATCCGAAAACAATCCCCAAAACACATCACGATTTATAAAGGAAAAAAACACAGTATGGCCTGAGATTCTGCAGGCAGTGAAGATAGAACCGTAGCGGCCATTCTTAATCATGGTTTTCCCAAGCAGGAAAATTTGAGTAATACGGTTTTCATAAAAAATGACAGAACAATCACCGGCGCAAAGCCGGTGATTGCTCAACCCTATACCTATAACTAGGAACTAAGGTTTTGCTGGCTGCAACTTCAACATCATAGGTTGCAGACGTTTGATTGTGGAAGGCGCAAGCTGGTCTTTGATTTGCAACGATTTGACCGCCGATGCCGGAGCACAATTCGCCACTTCGACCAATTTCACCACCAGCGGATTGAAAGTCACATCCATGCCGGTATAGCTGCCGGCATCGTCACCATCGCGATCGCCGCGGAATTTGAATTCCTTCACCGGCCCGCTTGGGCCGCCACCCTGACGATCATCGTTATGATCGGTGTCAACGTAGTGCGCTGAGCTTTCCAAACTGCCGACGATACTGTCAATGCGCCAGCCGGGGGGAGCCGTATAGTAAATATCGTTGCGCTCACCTTCCGCGGTAGTCCAATCGCTCCGTGTTTCTTGCGCTTTCATCCAGAGCCGCAAGCTCACGTTCGCGCCTTGGATGCTCCAGGTTGCTTTAGCCCAAACTTCGGGGCCATTGCCATTGAATTCCTTATCACCTCGAGTGTGAGGCGGTGTGAGCGATAAATAAGTATCGCGCGCATAGGTTTCGGTTTTTTCCCGGCATACCGGTGTCGCGGGCTGAATGACCGCAATGCTGGAGATAGGACGATTTTGCCATTCCAATGTGAGACGATCGCTGGTTTTGGACAGAGGAACACCGTTGGCGCCGAGGTTGAGGGTCATGTGATAGTGCGTCAACCGGTCTAATTCGGGAGAAACATCCAGTGTTCTCGAGGTGTCGTGCAGCGTGACTTTGATCGGTGTGGTATCGAAATCGTAGCCAAAAAATTCCAGCTTGTTGCGGCGGCTTGGATCCAGCGCCATATCCACAGCGGCTGGCACCACATGACACAATGCCGGCTCAACCGGCGGGATGGCTTGATGCATCAGACGTGCGCGAATTCTCACCAAAGCCTGGCGTACACGCGTACCGATAAAATCCACATTACAGCGCAATTCATCGCCGGTAGCGGCTACGCTGCGATTCAGCACATCCGAGACTTCATTGCGCACCGTGGATTGTGCATCTTTCGTCAACTTCGCGGTGGTATCTTGCAGTACCGCTTGCCACGACGCGGAATTCCGGTCCAGAGCATCAATAGCGTTATCCAGCGTGGCAACGGTATCACCGGCAACATCGCTGACCTTGTCGGTCAACTTGTCGATTTTATCGCCGATGCTGCAACCCGAGAACAGAAATGGCACAAGTATCATGCTCCAAATGAACAGCTTATGGGTCCGATAAGATTTTTTTGAAAAAACTGTAGTCGCTGACATGCTGTTATTCTCCTTTATAGTGTCGATAAACTCGCATTGCTACTGCATGGAATCAGTATTGCCGATACCGCATTTCACTATATAGCGATATCTCAAATTAAAGTCAAACATGAATGATATTTCCTAATTTCTTATCTCATTTGAACTTTTAATCAATCGAATTTATTGTGTCGATTGCGCCATCTGAATCACCGGCTGCGCGCCCGATTCCGATAACAACACGGTCATCATATTGGTGACCAGCACTGCGCGTTGATCGGGTGTCAGCGTAACGATTTTTTTGTCTTCCAGATTCTTCAACGCCACTTCGACCATACCGACCGCGCCGTCAACAAGCTTTTGACGCGCCTGCACCACCGCCTCCGCTTGCTGGCGCCGCAGCATGGCATTGGCGATTTCCGGTGCGTAAGCGAGATGGGCGATTTTGGCTTCCTCAATGACAATGCCGGCCACTTCGACGTGTTGCTGTATAGAATCACGCAACAGCGCGGCAATGGCATCCAGATCGGTGCGCAGGCTTTTACGCTGCCCTCCTTCGGCCGCGTCATAGGCGTGACTGCTGGCCACTTGACGCACAGCGGATTCGCTTTGGATTTGCAAGTAATTCAATGTGCTTTCAACATCGAACACAGCTCTGGCGGTATCCTGCACCCGCCAGGCAATCACGGCGGCAATTTCGATCGGACTGCCGCGCTCGTCATTGACTTTGAGAACCGGCGTATTCCAATTATTGATCCGTAAGGACACGCGAGTCCGGTTATAAAACGGATTCACCCAGAAAAAACCGCTCTCATTAACCGTTCCGGCGTAGCTGCCGAAAAAAATCATGACCGCTGCCTGGTTAGGCTCGAGCGTGAATAATCCTTTGCAGCAGAAAAGTGCTATCGCAAGCAATGCTGCACCGGCTATTAATTTGCCAGGACCACCCGGTGTGGCCACTAAAAAAACCGCGAACAATATCGCGGGTAGCAATACCACTACCATCAACCACCCGTTGGTGCCGGAAATGATCTGTTCGTCTGTACCGATTACACTGCTGCCCGATTTTTGATTCACATTTACCCCCTGTCAGTTGATCCATCGCAAGCAAAATGTAGCGTCAAACCCGATCAAAAACAATAAACCGGTATTGCTGAGTACAAAAGTATGTGGTGATTGGCAAGAAATCATATTTCCGGTCAATATCGATTTGAATTTGATTCTTTTTGATTGGCGCACTGGCGATATTAGGTTGTTTCTGTGATATTCTCGAGCCTATCCGTTCAAACCAAGAACATTTCCGGCTATGGATATCTGCTAACATATCATGTTTTTGTAAAGAGTTATGCGATAAACATCACATCAAGCAATAAAAAATTTGTGCAATTCAATGAAATTAGAGGTAATGTATTAACCCTAGGAAATTGAACACGATTCACGTGCAGAAAAAACCATTCTAGCCGGTTTAACCGCTGCATCTGGGCAAAGTAACTTTCAATACATTAAAATATTTCAGCTTATATCCGTTAACATTCGCTTGCATCAGCAACACATTAAAAATCAATATAACGAGTACTTCGCTATGCGTTCAATTATCATTGGATTGTCTGTGATATTTTTTGCTTTATCGGTTTTCGTTACGTATAAGGCTATGAATCTACAGAGTTATACAACTGCTTATTCGTATTTAAATAACCAATCCGGCTTGTCGATTATACCGGCACCGGCACCCATGCCGATGCCTCCTGCGGCAGCGGATACCTTGACCCAGCCAGGTGTTGATTCGGAGGCCGATAAGGCTTTCGCTGCAGAAATGCAAGAAGCCATCACACAGCTTGAAAATAAAGTGGCGACGGCGGAAGATAAAATAGCCGGTATTAAGACGGTCAATTCCGATACTCAACCGCGCACCGTGACAGTATTCGGCGGCAAGATATTCCGTTCCGGCCAGGATGTGATACAGGATGTTGCTTATTCCGCGATTGAAAATCTAGTGCAGGAAATATCCGCATTTCCAAACAGCCGCATTCTTATCGAAGGTCATACCGACAATATACCAACAGGCAAATCCGGCAGTGACAATATGGATTTATCTTTACGCCGCGCAAAGGCGATTGCCAATATACTGGTTTTACACGGCATACCGAAAGATCGGATATCGGTTACCGGTTATGGTGATACACATCCGATAACTTCCAATAGTACAGAAGAAGGTAGGGCCAAAAACCGTAGAGTTGAAGTAAAACTTTTGCCGCAAGAGGGAGCCAATTAATGCACATGTACTCGCAGCACTTTAACCTCAACCGACTTCCATTCGAGAATGTACCCGATCCATTGTTTTTTTATGATCACGGAGATCATGCCCGGATCCGTAAGCAAATATCCGGTTCCCTGCTCAGCGGACGTGGCTTGATTGTTGTCACCGGTCCGATCGGGTCCGGGAAAACAACGTTGAGTCAGATGATAAAGTCTGATTTTCCCGAAAACATCAAACTCATCTGGATGGCCGAACCACCTGCAAATAGTTCGGATCTTTATTTATTTCTGGCGCAGGAACTTGGAGTACAACCGACTTCGGCGGAAAAAACCTTCGTCATGCGGGATATCCGGAATGCATTACTAAAAATCAATGCGGAAGGAAAAAAATCCTTAGTCATTATGGATGAATCCCATCTGATGACGGAAGATGTAATCAACGGTATTCGCTTGCTCAACAACCTTGAGGAAGGATCAACCAAACTCATTCAGCTACTGCTTCTCGGTCAGGAAGAGCTGATGGAAAAGATCAACCGGCCTGAGATGGCGCCCTTTAAGCAGCGGATCGCCGCATTGGAAACACTGGGAAAGATGAATATCGACCGGGTGTTACAGTACATCAAACATCGCATTCAAGTGGCAGGAGGAACACCTGAGCTCATTTCAGATACCGGATGGGAAGCACTCACGATCGCGTTCGGTTCGGGAGGAACGCCACGGACCATCAATTCACTCTGCGATCGATCGCTCAATGTTGCGTATGAACGCAATAAAACCATTGTTGACGCGCAGGATGTATATGAAGCGACACAGCGAATGGGTATGATAACCGACGTATTTCATTACATTATTCTACTCAACAACCGGGAAAGAAAGAATCAGGAAACACACTCACCCGCAACCGGTACTGTAGCGCAAGAATCAACACCACCCGCGGTTGAAAAAGCTCAGCCCGCTGCGCATACGGTCAAAAAAACCGAACCAAAGATAAATCCGGAAGTTAGCAATGAGTCTCTGAACATTCCTGAAGAAAAAATCGAGCTATCTGAACCCTCGTATGACGATATCGCACAAGTAATCAAGGCTAAATACGATCAGAAAAGCTTGATGCTTTCCATGGGAGTTCTCGCTCTGTCGATTACTGCGTTTGTAGCCAGTATTTTTTTCTTTTGCCATCGCTCCGATTCTTCGGGAGTGCTTGATTGCCTTCGTAACTTACTGGGCTTTTGATCAACATTTCACACGCATCAACCCGAGTCCAATTAAAACCAAGCCCGCTCATGAAGCGGGCTAATAGTTGATCCTGACCTGATCGAAACTTAATCGCGCGAGCTGTATTTCTTCCGACGCACGATAAAACCTAACAAGCTTAATCCAGCACATGAGCCTCAACATTAGAAACGTTATTGGTAATAAAGGATCATCGACTCGGCTTATAACAAGAAAACCGCCCATACTGTGGTTTGTCACAGTAAAGGTTCTCTACTTGATTAAATAATTTGTAGCGCCTTCGTAGTAATACTCGTCTTCCGGTTTGGCCAGCCATTTAGCTGGAATTTGTATCTTGCCCATGCCGGTCGAATCTCTCCGCCGGAAGTTTCACCGTCTCATACACCCTGATTCCACCGTCAATCGCACAAAGTCGTTTTACTTCTCTATCGAGTTGATCTGACTTGGCAAAAATTCAAATTGTGAACTTTTTGTGAAACAATCCATCTTTTGTATTGAGCTTTGCTTATTTTTAAATTTACTGAAAAAGTATTCAAGCTCCGAAGCAATTGACTTGCGACACAAAAATGGAGGAAATAAAGGTGCAGAGAACTGCTTGTAAATATCTACTTGTTTTTCTGTTTGGCAGCATTGGATTATCGCTCTCGAGTTTAACGTATGCGCAAAATTCCGAAATGGAACGGTATCAAGCCGCATTGATAGAGTTGAAAAACACGCAAAAACAATTAATGGAAAAACTTACTGATGAAGATAAGGAGAACTTTATAACGTCTCAAAGGCATTGGAACAGATTCAAAAACTCGGACTGCTTAAACTTAGGTGTAAATCCTCTATATTGCTTGGAATCAAGAACCAAAGAGAGAATTTTGCATCTGAAAGATTTTTTAAAAAATTTAAGCACCGAGAAATCAACATAATTTCTGGCTCTTGTAAATCTGCTCGATAAAACGCCTGTGCAGTGCATAGGCGTTTTCATTTGTAATAGTTCAGACGGCCTGTTGAAAATCTGGTTATATGCCAAGGTGGGTTTATAAAGAAAAGTTCTGGGCATGTGCTTAAAGTAGAACGGATAATTTTGTGGACTCAATATTTCTTTTCTGAGATACGGATATCTTCCTAGATCCCTATAAATATCAAGTAATTGTTTAGTGATATCGCTTGATATTCTGCACCATTGCAGTCATCAGAGCTTGAATCGATACTTTCTGTAATCCCCGATAACGGGCGCGCCTTAATCCATGGAATTGTTTGGCTTCAGCGAATAATCCTTCTATCGTCCATTTGCGCAATATCATATTGAAACGCTCCACCTTGCCTTTGGTTCTGGCCCGATACGGCCGGCATGCTTTCGGCACAAAGCCGTAATCCCGCGCCATCTGAAGCAACTGGCTGTTCCAGCGGTGCTGCCCAACGCCATAAGCATCGCGCTCAATCATGATGCACTTGGCATTATCGAATAACAGTTCTCTGGGTACGCCTCCAAAGTAGTGCAAAGCCGCTTCAATGCCACTCAGCCAATCCTCCTGGCGCTCAGATTCACTAAAGCGCACGAAACTGGCCCGGCTATACCCCAGCGTTGCAACCAGCGCCTTGATCTTGCGGCGGCCACGGCTGATGGTGGTGAAGTCCAACTGCAGTTGTTGCCCTGGCTCGGTTTCAAAACGTACCACGGGTTCTTGTGCAACCGTCTTGTAGGGACGCAACCAATTCTTCAGAATGCCTTCCTTGCCTTGATAACCGCGCTCCTGCAGTTCGCGAAACAGCACTGCCGCCGTTATCCAGTCAGGCTTTGCCGCATTAATGCGCTCGAGCAGGTAGGATTTAAAGGGCTCGAGCTTGCATATCCGCTTGGGGCGGTGATAAACGGGCATCTTGGCGACATCCCGTAAATAACGGCGTACCGTGTTTCGCGAAACTCCTAAGGTTCTTGCAATCTGGCGAATACTTCGCCCTTGTCGATGTAGTACATGAATTTCCACTAATAACTCCTGAGTCAACATTCAATCTCACCGCCTTTGAAAACATCAAAAGTAGCTATTCGAGAATAATTCCCGTTGATGCGTTTGTTTGCCCTGCATTGATCTTTTACCAGGAATAAAAAGTGAAACTCTTATTTTATTATTAACTCAACGTATATCAGAGGCTTTTCAACAGGTCGTCTGAACTACTACAGCTTAGCTAGTTACGATATTCATTTTTCTGGATCTGCGTTTTTTCCTTGCTATTAGGATCGGGATAGGGTCCGGTCACTGAAGACCGGACCCCCACACCACCCGGCGTGCGGGTCCGCACCGGGCGGTTCGAGTAGTTGAGGTCAGGAGAATTTGGGAATTCCCAGGCTATCGAAGTAGCTCACGGATAGCACCTTGTTCAGGCCGCGGTGGCTGTTACGCCACCAGCTACGTGCGTTACCGGCGATACGCGAGGCCACCTCGACGCTCGCACCCAGCTTGCGTAGTTCGCGGAATATCGTGATCCCGTTCCGCCACTGCTTGAGCTGTATGGAGCGCAACCGGTGACGCAGCCATTCGTCGAGCTCGCGCATCACCCTCGGTGTCTGTGCCAGCCGGAAGTACGACCTCCATCCCGTCACGTAGTCCCGCAATTCCACGGAGATCTGTTTGAGGCTGCGCCCTTTGAGGCGTCGTGTTATCTGCCGGATTCGTTCACGTAGCTTGTACATGGCCTGGTCGGCCACCGCCAGCTTGACTTCGCCCTTGGGTGTGGCGTACAGGCAATAGCCTAAGAACTTGCGTCCCCAGACCTTGGCCACTGCCGTCTTGGACTCGTTGACTTTCAGTGCCGGCTTCGCGTAGCAGCCGCGTAATGCCCGCAATATCCGTTCTCCTGCTCGCTGACTCTTAACATAGACGTTGCAATCATCGGCATAGCGCACGAACTTGTGTCCGCGCCGCTCCAGCTCCCGGTCCACATCGTCTAGCAGCACGTTGGCCAGTAGCGGACTCAGCGGTCCGCCTTGTGGCGTACCCTCGAACCTATCGCTGCGTATGCCATGCGCCAGGATGCCTGCTTGCAGATAGCGACGGATCAACCGCAGCATCCGCTTGTCCGCAATGCGTTTGGCAAGCCGGTCCATCAGGATGTCGTGGTTCACGCGATCGAAGAATTTCTCCAAATCCACGTCTACCACGAACCCGTAGCCAGCCTGCACGTACTGCTGGGCCTTCATCACCGCATCATGCGCGCTGTGCCCCGGCCGGAAGCCGTGACTGTGTTCGCTGAATGTCGGGTCGATGAGGGGCTGCAATACTTGTAGCAAGGCCTGTTGAATCAATCTGTCCACGACTGTCGGTATCCCGAGTTCGCGTGACCCGCCACCCGGCTTGGGAATGTCCACACGGCGCACTGGACTGGGCCGGTAAATACCATCGAGCAATCTGCGTCGGATTTCGGGCCATGCGATCTTGAGGTAGTCGCCCGTGTCCTGCACCGTTCGTCCATCGACGCCGGCGCTTCCCTTGTTGGCTTTGACGCGTTTCCACGCCACCGCCATGTTCTCTCTGGCCAGTGCCTGCCCCAGCAGGTCGCCGACTCCCCAGTCCGCTTGTGCATGTCGCGCCAACGTGGCTTCATCGCGCATGGTTGCGTGCGGAGCTTCACCGCGCCCACTCCCCATACGCTCCGGTTGCCCGAGCTTCTGATGCAATGCTTCGTCAATCGACATAACTCGAGACCTTTGCACGGTTACAATCCTGGGACAAGGGGTCAGGTGATATAATTACATTTTAAAACAATAGCATTGAAGTGATGAGCATGAGTTTCTCCGAATATGATGTAACACGCCGCACCCGGAAAGGGAATTTCTTAAAGCAGATTGATCAGTTGATTGACTGGAGCACGATCGATCGAGCAATCGCGGTTCATTACGCACCGGTATCGGATGCGGCAGGGCGCCCTGCATACTCAGGTTTGCTACTGTTCAAGATGCTGCTGGTAGGGATCTGGCATGGCGGTTTAAGCGATGAGTCGGTGGAAGACATGGCAAATTCGAATCTGCATGTAATGCGATTTCTGGGGTTGCCGCTGGAGGATGATGTGCCGGATCACTCAGTGTTATCGCGTTTCAGAACCCGGCTGACGGCAGCCGATGCTTGGGATGGATTATTAGAGCAAGTCAATCGGCAAATACACATGCACGATATCACGGTCAGGAAAGGCTGCCATGTTGATGCGAGCATTACGCAGAGTCCGCGTAAACCCAAAACCCGGCCTGCTTATGAAGTGATCAACGACCGGGAAGAGCGGGATGATGAAGCAGATGCTCAGTCAGAGATGCGAGTTATTGAAGTGACTCATCCTGGCGTGGATAACGAAGCGCGTTGGGTCAGAAAGAGCGGCAAACCGGTATTTGGTTACAAGCAGCATACAGTAGTCGATAGCAACGGATTGGTCATGGCAGTAACCACTACTGCTGCAAACTGCCATGACAGTAAGCCGCTATTGGGTCTGCTGGATAAAGCCGGTATCCAGCCAGGTGTCAATAGCGGAGTAAAAAGGTACCAAATATCGGGCGAAGAGTGTACCAATTAGGTTAATAAAAAAAGAGGTTTTGACCTCTGGTTTTGCGCTTTTGATTTTCTATAGTTTGAGGTTGTCGCGCGTTCAATATCACTTATATTGATTAGCCCCCTCCTTTGCTGATTTGGATTGTACGGCCTGCTTTTGCCGTTTCTTGCTTGTAGTCAGACGAAAAGATTCTCCATTCATTTCGAGAATATGGACGTGGTGGGTTTAAGCGATCCAGTAACGCACCGGTCAATCGTTCTGATCCCAGAACACTGGTCCACTCATCAAATGGCAAATTCGATGTGACCAAGGTGGCGCCATGTTCATAGCGGCGGCTGAATACCTCGAATAGAAGCTCTGCCCCAACTGCTGTAAATGGCACA
>CP091134.1:1815137-1891425 GCA_021582535.1 Nitrosomonas sp. | reverse complement strand
ATAATTATGCAAATCAAGCTTGCCGTAAACGGTACGTTGATGAGAGGTTTGGCGTTAAACCGCAATCTGCTGGAGTTGGGCGCTGTATTTGTGGAAGAAACCTTAACCGCGCCTTTCTATCGTCTTTGGTCGATTAACGATCGGCACCCCGCAATGCAACGCTGTGCCAGCGGCGGGAAAATATCCTTGGAAATATGGTCGATAGATTCATCCAATATCGGTGAATTGCTAAGCCGTGAACCGGCCGGACTCTCGGTTGGAAAAATTCTCTTGGCTGACAACCGGGAAGTTTTAGGAATCCTCGGAGAATCCTATCTGTGCGACGGGATGCAAGAAATAACCGAATTTGGAGGATGGCGGGAATACAAGGGACTGCGTTAATTTCACCCTGCATCAACCCTGAATGATTCATCCTATTGGCATTATCCCCTTCATCCTTCACGGCGCAACGAACATCGGTCGCTAACCGGTGTGCATCGCAGTATAATGCGTTAAGTTTTGTTGATCCATTCCCGAGAATGGCGGTTCCGTCAAAGCAAACCGTAGACTGATTCCGGACAGCCATTTTTCTGATTTTATGCTTGATATCGATGCCATTTTCGCGCCCGGCGGCGTGCTCTCCCGACACATTGCAGGCTTCCGCACGCGCGCGCAGCAAGTGGAAATGGCGCAGGCGATTGCGGATACGATCGCCAAGCATCAAATTCTGGTGGCCGAAGCAGGAACCGGTACGGGCAAAACGTTCGCTTATCTGGCGCCGGCGTTACTGGCGGGCGGCAAGGTGATTATTTCGACCGGCACTAAAACATTGCAGGATCAGTTATTCAATCGCGACATTCCGACCGTGCGCGCAGCGTTGGGAATACCGGTGACGGTGGCTTTGCTGAAAGGACGGGCGAATTATGTGTGTCACTATCACCTGGAAAGAAGCCTGCAGGATACCCACCTCAGCTTTATCAACCGCGATGAGATTCACTATCTGCAACTGATCGAGCGTTATGCCAGCCGCAGTCAGAGCGGCGATAAAAGCGGCCTGAGCGAAGTGCCGGAAAATGCCGCGATCTGGCAGAACGTCACGTCGACACGCGACAGTTGCCTGGGTTCCGAATGTCCCAGCTACAAAAAATGTTTCGTCATGGAAGCACGCAAGCAAGCGCTGATGGCGGATATCGTGGTGGTCAATCATCACCTGTTTTTCGCGGATGTGATGCTGCGCGATGAAGGATTGTCCGAATTGCTGCCGGCGTGTAATACGGTTATTTTTGACGAAGCGCATCAGCTGCCGGAAACCGCCAGTTTGTTTTTCGGCGAATCGATCAGTACCGGCCAATTGCTCGATTTGGCGCGCGATGCCAAAGTGGAAGCGATTCAAGCCGCCGGGGATTTTACCGGATTGCCCGACGCGATCGCGGCGATGGAAAAAGCCGTGCGCGATTTGCGCTTGACGATTGCGGAAGAGAATACGCGCTTGTCGCTGGCAGCCGCCAAGCAAAATAGCGGTTTCAGTCAAGCGCTGGGCGATGTGCTGGAAAAACTGATCACGTTGGTAAAATTACTGGAAAGCCAGGCGGAACGATCCGAAGGACTGGAGAATTGCCGCCAGCGCGCGGCGGCGCATTTGTATCTGCTGCAACGCTGGCGCGATGAAACGGAAATGCAGGAGCATGTGCGCTGGGTCGAAGTCTATCACCATGCTTTGCAACTGAACGCAACACCGCTGTCGATTGCGGAAATTTTCCAAAGACAAATGGTTTCATCGCCGCGTGCCTGGATTTTTACTTCCGCAACCTTGTCGGTAAAAAAGGACTTCAGCCATTACAATCACGAAATGGGATTGACCGCGGCGCAAACGGCATGCTGGGAAAGTCCGTTCGATTTCGCGCAACAAGCGCTACTGTACGTACCGTCCGGTTTGCCGGAACCGCAGCAAAGGAACTACACCGATCAGGTGGTTCAAGCGGCGCTGCCGGTATTGCGCGCGAGCCGCGGGCGGGCCTTTTTTCTCTGCACCAGTTTACGTGCGATGCAGCGTGTGCACGAGTTGTTGCAAGCCGCCGAGGATTTCGATTTTCCTTTACTGCTGCAAGGGCAAGGCTCTCGCTCCAATATGCTGGAACGTTTCCGCGCATTGAACAATGCCGTGCTCATTGGCAGCCAATCGTTCTGGGAAGGTGTCGATGTACGCGGCGATGCGTTGTCGCTGGTCATCATCGATAAACTGCCGTTTGCGCCGCCGGACGATCCGGTGCTAGCTGCACGGATTGATAAAATGAACAACGAAGGACGCAATGCGTTTATGGAATATCAATTGCCGCGTGCGGTCATTAATCTGAAACAAGGCGCCGGCCGGTTGATCCGCGATGAAGCGGACCGCGGCGTGTTGATGATTTGCGATCCGCGCTTGACGACGAAAGCCTATGGCAAACAGATATGGCAAAGCCTGCCGCCGATGAAACGCACGCGCGATCTGGCGGAAGTCGAGCGTTTTTTTGCTGTCTGAGATGGTTTTCCAAGACGGTCGTGCTGATAATAAAAACCCAATTATTGATCCGATAAAACATGAAAATTGATTTTGCTTTACGTTGGTTTGTTTTCTTTTTACTGGCATTGGTGCTCTCCGGCACCAGCGCGAGCACATTGGAAATTCCTTTGATCGCCACCGAAAGGGAGCTGCAAAAAGAACTGGTTGTTGAAAAGCTCAATGACATTATCAGCAGCATCAAACTGCAAAAAGATCAGGCAGAAGCGATGTCAAAGGCGTTGACGAAAGCCAGGACGGAGCAGGAAAAAAACAGAATCCAGGCGGAATTGACCGAATTAAGCAATGCCATTGCGGAGCAGAAATCGTCATTTGAAATGATTCTGACGGCGGGTTTGGAGCTGAGCAAAGAGGAAACAATAGAAAAGAGAGAATTCGATTGGCAGAAAGATTTGCTGGAAATTGTGCAGCCGATTATGAGCGAACTACGCCAATTGACGGAAAATAAGCGCAAGACGGATAGCTTGCAAAAGAAAATCGATTTTTATAAATCGCAAATCCGTGTCATCAATGAAGTGCTGAAGCATATCGGGGAAATCAATACAGCCGGTTTTGAAAAAGAGGCTTTCGCCGAGTTTGAGCGCATCAGCAAAAAATGGAACGGTCAATTGCTGGAAAACCAGCATCTTCTGGAGGTCGCACAATTACAACTCGAGGAGATGATTAAATCGCAATCCGCCAAGGAAATATCCTTGGGCGAGCATGTGCAGCAATTTGCTGCGGGACGCGGCGCCACATTGTTGATGGCGCTGACTGCTTTTATTTCCGTGTATTTCTCGATGCTATCGTTGCAGAAGCTGCTGCACTGGCTGAGTCATCGCAAGAAAGAGGAAAGAAGAACCTATTATCAGCGCATCAGCACATTGTTTTATCATTTTCTGATGGCGGCACTATCGATCACAGCGGTGTTCTATGTGCTGAGTGTGCGTAACGACCAGGTGCTAACCGGTATTACCGTGTTACTGCTGCTGAGTATCATTTGGCTGCTGAAAAGCTCTATTCCAAGTTATATCAATGAGCTACGGATACTATTGAATACCGGATCCGTCAGGGAAGGCGAATGCATCAACTATAACGGTATCCCGCTGCTGGTGGAAAGTTTGAATTATTACAGTAAATTGACCAATCCCATGTTACCCGGGTTGGAGTTGCGGCTCACCTTGGCGGAACTGGCCAATTACGTTTCCCGTCCGTACTCCGCAGACGAGCCTTGGTTTCCATGCCAAAGGGGGGATTTCGTGATGCTGACCGATAATACCTTTGCCATGGTGAAATGCATTACCCTGGAAAGCATTGTATTGTCGCAGCCCAACGGGGTGATGCCGATCACGTACAGCATTGCCGATTTCCTGGCCGCGCAGCCGAAAAATTATTCCCTGGGGTTTACTGTAACCAGCGATTTCGGTATCGATTACCAGCATCAATCGCAATGCACCACCGTGATTCCGGAAATATTATGTGCCGGTATCCGGCGCGGTCTGCAACTGGAATCCTTCGGCAACTCGCTGAATGATTTGGTGGTGCATTTCGCTCACGCCAATACGTCGTCGCTGGATTACAAGATTGCCGCTACGTTCGATGGCACGGCCGCGGGAGATCTGTTCGCCATTAAACGGGCGCTACAACGTTATGCGGTTGAGGTTTGCAATCAACAGCAGTGGGTCATACCGTTTAACCAGCTGGTTATTCATAACGCCAAGGATTGATCATGAAATTAGCAACCTGGAATGTAAACTCGCTCAAAGTAAGGCTGCCGCAAGTAATCGATTGGCTGCAAACGAACCAGCCGGATATGCTGTGTTTGCAGGAAACCAAATTATCCGATGAAAATTTTCCTGCCGCTGAAATTGCCGCGATTGGTTATGAATCGGTTTTTATCGGGCAGAAAACCTATAACGGTGTCGCGATTCTCAGCAAGCGGAAAGGAAGCGACATTATTACCGCAATACCGGGGTTTGAAGACGAGCAAAAACGCGTGGTGGCGGCAACCTATGGCGATGTGCGCGTCATTTCCGCGTATGTGCCGAACGGCGATACGGTCGAATCGGAAAAATATCAATACAAATTACGCTGGCTGCCTGCCTTGACCGGATGGTTGCAGCAGGAATTGAAGGATTATAAAAAACTGGCCATTCTGGGCGATTTTAATATCGCGCCGGAAGATCGCGATGTGTACGACCCACCATTGTGGCAAGGTAAAGTCTTGTGCAGTCAACCCGAACGCGCGGCTTTCGGCGATCTGTTGCAGCTGGGATTGACGGATAGCTTCCGCCTGTTCGAGCAAGCGGAGAAATCGTATACCTGGTGGGACTACCGCATGATGGCTTTCCGCCTGAACCGGGGACTGCGCATCGACCATATTCTACTGAGCAATGCACTCGCAAGTGTCTGCACAAGCTGCGCGGTTGATAAAGCGGTGCGCAAGCTGGAACGTCCTTCGGATCATGCACCCGTTGTGGCCGAATTATCCGCCTGAACTGAGATTACGGGTCGTTGCGGGATATTTCCTGAAGCCCTTTTTTTAACGTCTCCAGATTCTTTTCCCGGGCGTCGATTTCTTCACGCATCCGCTCGACCCGGTTGAGATAGCGCTGGTAATTACGCTCACTGCCCAAACGATCCGGAGCACCGTCTTTGTATTCGCTTTTTAATTCGCCGAGACGTTTCTCTTCTTCCGTTATTTTGCCTTGTATTTTCTCGCGCTGTTCCTCGAGTTTCATCGCTTCGCGGCGTTTTGCGATTCTTTCTTCCACGTCGCCGGAATCGACCGAAGGCACGACCACAATCGGAGGTAAATCAATTTTCTTGGCGTTGCTCGACGGTACGTTGGAATAAGTCACGTTGCCACGCTCGTCGACATGCTTATACACACCGGCTTGTATTGAACAGGAAAAAAAAGCCAGAACAATCAACAAGAAATTATTTCTTTTCATGCATCACCCTATGGACCGGTTGTGATTTTTAGAGCAATTATAGTCTGGCGAGTTCTTTCTTTAAGGCAGTGATGTTTCTTTGATGCTGGAATAATTTATTTCTAAGCTGTACCACTTTTTCATGCGGATTGCTTGCTTCCGCGGCATCGCCGAATTGATCGAGATGCGTTTGCGTATCAATGAAATGCTTTTCTTCGGCCGACAATTCCTTTTGCAGAATCTGGCGGCGTACCGTATCGCGTTCCTTTTGCGTCGTATCTTTTATACGCGGCGCATTTCCATTGGATTGTGATTTGGCCGGAGCGGATTCGGAATTTCTGGAATACGACGCAATGGATATTTTTTCCGAGTTAGGGATACGGCGGTTAGTAAAGGTGATATTGCCGTCTTTATCAACATGCTTGTAGATGTTTGTTTCAGCAATAGCCTGCGATAAAGAGCTCAACAAAATAAGGGCGAATAGGATTGGTAATGTTCCGGTTTTCATATTTTGCTAGAAGAATGTTGATCACAATTACCGCTACCCGATCAGTCTACCAATGATTTCTCTAACGAAAAGCAAAAAAAGAGCGAATAAATCCTGCTTATTGCGCTTTACGGTTCTATTTTTTCATGCGCCTCGATTCCGTCACGATGGCTAAAATCAATTTGAATTTCCTGCATTTTCAAATTTACAAGCTGTAATACATATCAAATTTAACCGGATGCGTCGTGGTGCGCAGTAGAATCACCTCATCCATTTTCAGTTGAATATACGCATCGATGATGTCATTGGAGAAGACGCCGCCGCGAATCAGAAAATCGCGGTCTTTGTCCAGACAATCCAGCGCTTCGTCCAATGACGCGCACACATTCGGCACTTTGGCCGCTTCTTCCGGCGGCAGATCGTACAGATTCTTGTCCATCGGATCGCCCGGATGGATTTTGTTCTGAATACCGTCGAGTCCGGCCATCATCAACGCAGTAAACGCCAGATACGGATTGGCGGTCGGATCGGGGAAACGGACTTCGATACGCCGTCCCTTGGGGCTGCTGGTGTGCGGAATGCGAATAGAGGCCGAACGGTTGCTGGCGGAGTAAGCCAGATTGACCGGTGCTTCATATCCCGCGACCAGACGCTTGTATGAATTGGTGCTGGGGTTGCAGATGGCATTCAGCGCTTTGGCGTGTTTCAGGATACCGCCGATGTAATACAGCGCGATTTCCGATAAACCGGCATAGCCGTTGCCGGAGAACAAATTCTTACCGTCTTTCCAGATCGATTGGTGCACATGCATGCCGGAACCGGCATCACCGACGATCGGCTTGGGCATGAAAGTGGCTGTTTTACCGTATGAATGCGCTACATTGTGGATGACATACTTGAGCACTTGATTCCAGTCCGCGCGTTTAACCAGGCTGTTGAAACGGGTGCCGATTTCACATTGACCCGCCGTGGCGACTTCATGATGATGCACTTCGACGCCGATGCCCATGTCTTCCAATGTCAGGCACATCGCGGAACGGATATCTTGCAGCGAATCGACCGGCGGTACGGGAAAGTAACCGCCTTTGATCGACGGACGATGACCGATATTGCCGCTTTCGTATTTGATCGCAGAGCTCCAGGCGGCTTCCTCGGATTCGATTTTGACCGAGCAGCCGGACATATCGGTATGCCAGCGCACCGAATCGAAAATAAAAAACTCCGGCTCCGGGCCGAAATAAGCAACATCGCCGATACCGGTCGATTTTAAGTAAATTTCACCCCGCTTGGCCAACGAACGCGGATCGCGGCTATAGCCCTTGCCGTCCGCCGGCTCGACCACATCGCACGTCATCAGCAATGTCGGTTCATCCATGAAGGGATCCATGTTGGCGGTATCCGGATCCGGGATCAGCAACATATCGGATGCTTGGATGCCTTTCCAGCCGCCTATCGATGAACCGTCAAAGGGATGGCCATCTTCAAATTTATCCGCATCGAAGGTATGTGCAGGTACGGTAACATGATGTTCTTTACCATTGGTATCGGTAAAGCGTAAATCAACAAATTTAACCTCATTGTCTTGAATCAATTTCAAAACATCATTTACCACCATTTTTTCTCTCCAGACTAGCGTGACAAATTGTATAAATAAAGCTGCAATTAGATAGAATTATACCAGCACAATAACGCGAATGATTTGAAACGATGCAAACGATTGCGGACTGACCCAGCAGAAACTTCCAAGTGTCAGGGTGTGCATTCTACTGTACTATCGCCGGTCAAGTCTTTACGATTCGCACAACAGTAAGACGGAGCGATCGCTTGAATGTGCCGTTTATTTCCGTAAAATCAAAAAATAGCGTTTCTTACCGAAGAAAAATCAAGATCATGCAGTAACCACATCCGGAATGTCCAACGCACTCACTATACTCAAGGAAGTTTTTGGTTATCCCGCTTTTCGCGGGCAACAAGCGGAAGTTATCGAACACCTGGCCAACGGTGGCGATTGCTTGGTTTTGATGCCGACCGGCGGCGGCAAATCACTGTGTTATCAAATTCCGGCTTTATTGCGCGACGGTGTTGCCATCGTCGTGTCCCCGTTGATCGCTTTGATGCAGAATCAAGTCGCGGCGCTGCATGAATTAGGGGTGCGCGCGGCGGTGCTGAATTCTTCGTTATCGCAGCAAGCTGCAGCGGAAGTTGAACAGAAGCTTCTGGCGGGCGGCTATGATTTACTGTATGTCGCGCCGGAACGATTGTTGACAGCGCGCTTCCTCAATCTGATCGCACGCACTCCGGTTGCGCTATTCGCCATTGACGAAGCGCATTGCGTGTCGCAGTGGGGTCATGATTTCCGTCCGGAATACATACAGTTATCGGTACTGCATGAACGTTTTCCGGACGTGCCGCGTATCGCACTGACGGCAACAGCCGATATGGATACCCGTAAGGAGATCATTGAGCGGCTCGGATTGGATGAAGCCAGAATATTCGTGTCCAGTTTTGACCGACCGAATATCCGCTATCAAATTATCGATAAAGCCAATAGCCGGGCGCAATTATTGACTTTCTTACGGACGGAACACCCTGGCGATGCCGGCATTGTCTATTGCTTATCGCGCAAAAAAGTTGAGGAAACGGCTGCATGGTTGACCGGGCAGGGTTTGCGCGCGATTGCTTACCACGCCGGCATGAGCATGCAGGAACGCAGTCTGAATCAGGAAAGATTTCTGCGCGAAGAAGGTATTGTCATGGTTGCCACCATCGCTTTTGGCATGGGGATTGATAAGCCCGACGTACGTTTTGTCGCGCATTTGGATTTGCCCAAAAGCATTGAAGGTTATTACCAGGAAACCGGCCGCGCCGGGCGCGACGGACAAGCGGCCAATGCCTGGATGGTATACGGTCTTGGCGATGTTATCCAGCAGCGGCGCATGATCGAAGAATCGGAAGCGCAGCTCAAATTTAAACAAGTTGCCGCCCGCAAGCTGGAAGCCATGCTATCGCTATGCGAAACAACCACTTGCCGGCGTTTCCGCATTTTGCGTTATTTTGGTGAAGCTACGGATGACACTGCGGCCTGCGGCAATTGCGATGTGTGTTTGAATCCGCCGCAAGTTTGGGATGCAACGGTGGAAGTGCAAAAGGCGCTATCCTGCGTTTACCGCGCCGGGCAAAATTTCGGCGCGGGTCACTTGATCGATATTTTGCGCGGCAATCTGACCGAACGTGTCAAAGAATGGCATCACGACCGCTTGACTACGTTCGGCATCGGTAAAGACTTACCGGAAAAAACCTGGCGCGCGGTATTCCGTCAGATCATCGCACTGGGTCTGCTATCGGCCGACAGTGAAAGTCATGGCGCATTGCACCTGACCGAAGCAAGCCGCACCGTGTTGAAGGGACAGCAAACCGTGCAATTGCGGTTGCAAACCAAGGTGGGACAGGCATTTGAAAAACGGCCAAGCAGCGATTTGATGTTGCTGGATGCAACCGAACGATATCTTTGGGAGCAGTTACGCGCATGGCGCGCGAAAATGGCTAAAGAACATGGCGTACCGGCGTATGTGATTTTTCACGATGCGACCTTGCGCGAACTGGCGCGGCAGTGTCCGAAAACGCAGGATGAATTACGCCAGATCAGCGGTATCGGTGCGCGCAAGCTCGTCAAATATGGCGACTATCTGATTGAAATCCTTCGTAGTTATGAGTCGGGAGTAGGACAGTAAACTACTTGTTTGAATATTTGGAGTTCTGTTATATACTCGAATCCCTGATTAAATTTGGGTATTTTAAAAGAAAGGAACGATTAGAATGATGAAAAAATCAATTTTTGCTGCAACTTTATTAGTTTTCTTAGCCGCTTGTTCAAACGCCAACATGGGTGATCCCAATGCGAGCACAGATGATTGTAAGTTTGGCGTAGGTGGTAATGGTGAATGCCTCAAAGAAGGGCAAGATCCACGGCCTTATGGTGGTACCAGCAAACCTGGGCACTAACCCTCAAGTATCAAAGCATAAAATAAAAAACCGCCCGAAGTGGCGGTTTTTTATTGCTACGTAATCCGATGTACATAAGACATATCGCGGACAACGGACACAAATTAAATTTGCTTGCGGCGTGCGCTATAGCCTACCAGTCCTAGCCCGGCCAGTAAGATCGCATAAGTATCGGGTTCCGGAACTGGGCTGATGGTATGGGAAAAAGAAGTGCCCGGATGTGAGTGTGGATATGAATGTGGCGCTAGCGAACTCACCGAAAAAACCAGTTCGCCCCGATTGAAATTAAGCCCCGTCCAATTCACATACAAATGATTTGAATCAAAACTCAAAGTGGGTGTGCCGCTCACCGCGGTATTCGAAATCAGGTTGAATGATGCAAATGGATTGATGCTTGCAGTTACATCACTAATTGCAAAGCCATTAAATGCAGTAGGCGAAAAATTGCCGCTATGCGCGAAGGAAATCACGAATTCATCGCCGCTGAAGTCTATGGTACCGAAACCATCAACCACATTCGATATCTCCACACCGGAATTCACCAGATAATCACCATTACCGGCCGAAGCATACGGCGTACTCAAATTCGGGAAATAGTACTGATAATTGATCGTGTGTCCGTCAAAAACACCGGCAGTAGCGATACTGCTAACTGAACCCAAGCACAGTGCAACAGAAACCGCTACCGATCGAAAATAACTTTGCATCATTTCGCTCCTTTAAAATTTAACCTGCACATCAAACAATTCACTGCTCAATCATGCTGCGTATGATGCAGTAAGCACTCTGAATTAAATAGGGAAAAGTGTCATGAAATTAATAAGATGAATGCACCAAAAGTGCCCTAGTCAGTTTGTAGTCGGGATTGACCGGGAGGTGAGCGGCCGGTGTCCCGGTCGGCGCAGGGTTACAGTTAAACTAAGTTTGATAAGCGACTTATTTATTACTGAAATCGGAATTGCTGCGAGTAGGCGATGTACCGGTATACAGGCTGCGTAATGACGGTTTATTCATCCTGGATGACAGATCAATCTTGAACAGAATCGGCAGTTAACCCGCAAGCAGCCAAAGAAAAATCATACTTTCTGTAAAACAGTGCATAAAATCACCATCACAAATCACAGGCCAGTTTTAATGAAACAATCTCGCAGTCATAAAACCACGCATCTCATGCACCCGGGTAGCGCATGAGCAAATTATTGCTATTCGGCTATGGAAATCCCGGACGCGGGGACGACGCATTAGGCCCCCTGCTGGTTGAGCATATCGCTCAGTTACAATTGGCGGATGCCGCTTGCCTTGTTGACATGCAATTACTGATTGAGCATGCTGCCGATTTAACGGGCTTTGACCGGATTATATTTGTGGACGCGGATATGTCGTGCCAGGAACCTTTTGAATTTTCAGCCGTGACTGCGGAAAAAGACGCCAGTTATACCAGCCATGCCTTGACACCGGCGGCGTTGCTGTATGTTTACCAGCAAATCCATTCACACACCGCGCCACCTGCTTTTCTGCTGCGTATCCGCGGTTATCGTTTTGAATTGGGAGATTATTTGAGCATTCAAGCCAATGAAAATCTGGCCGCCGCCATTTTAAAAATTCAGCAATGGGTTCCACAGCAACGATGAAAAAACCGGCTTCACCACCGGTGTCTGCGCATACCGGCGATGGACCGCATAACGGTTGGCTGCACGGCTTCGCACATCCATTTACACTGCTCGCTTGGCGCAAACATTTACTGCTCAGTATCAGCGCGCTGTTGATCGGATTATTTGCGCTCAGCCATGGTTATGCGCATGGCAGCGAAATGCCGCCCAGTACAGCGCTGCCCTCCTACGCTGCGGGTTTTATGCTGGCGACGATGCTGTTGCATTTGTGCGGCATCGGCTTAGCCCAGTTGTGCAAAAAATTTGCCGGTATCCGGTGGATTCGTTCTAGCGGTATCATCATTGCCGGTTATGGCGGTTTTTTATTGATCCCGTAAGCCGCCGGCTGATGAGGTAATACATGCATGAGCTATCGCTTGCCGAAAGCATCTTACAACTCATCGAAGACGCCGCGGTTGAACAGCAATTCACACAAGTCAAAACGGTATGGCTGGAAATCGGCCAACTGGCGTGCGTCGAACAGGAATCGCTACGCTTCTTTTTTACAGTAGTAACGGAAGACAGTATTGCCCGGCAGGCCAAGCTGGAAATTATCGACATTGCCGGACAGGCGATGTGCGATCAATGCCATCAGGTTATGATGATCGCCACCTACCATCAGGCGTGTCCGCAGTGCGGCAGCTATGCACTGCATGTCACGCAAGGCGATGGCATGCGCATCAAGGAATTGGAAGTGGAATAAAAGGAATCGATTATGTGTACAACTTGTGGCTGCGGCATTGGACAGACGCGCATTAACGGTCAATCGATGCCATCGCGGCATCGTTCAAACACCCGGCTTCGCTATCGCCCGATGCAATCCGCGCATGATCCTGCGCACGAGCAGGCAGCGGCGCCCGTAACAGCGGATCACACAACAGATACGCTGCATTTCGGCACCGGCATCGCGGGTACGCACGCACCCGGTATGAGCCAATCCAGAATGGTTAAAATCGAGCGCGACATTCTGACGAAAAATAATCAGTTTGCTGCGGAGAATCGCCGGTATTTAGCGGAACACTGCATTTTTGCGCTGAATCTGGTCTCGAGTCCGGGTTCCGGCAAAACCACAGTGCTCGTCAAAACGATCGAAATGTTGCGCGGCCGGTTCCCGATTGCCGTGATCGAGGGCGATCAGCAAACCGATCACGACGCCGCGCGGATCCGTGCAACCGGTGTCCCGGCGCTGCAAATCAACACCGGCAAGGGTTGTCATCTGGATGCGCACATGATCGGCCAAGCTTTGCAGCAAATGCCGATCCGGGATAACAGTTTGCTATTCATTGAAAACGTCGGCAATCTGGTGTGCCCATCCGGTTTTGACTTGGGCGAAGCGCACAAAGTGGTGATTCTGTCCGCCACCGAAGGCGAAGACAAACCGCTGAAATACCCCGACATGTTCCATGCCGCCGATTTGATGCTGCTGAATAAATGCGATTTGCTGCCCCACTTAACTTTTGATGTCGATTTGGCTATTAGCTATGCGCACCGTATACATCCCGGATTGCCCGTGCTGCAAATTTCCGCCACACTAGGCAGCGGCATGCAGGCATGGATTGATTGGATTAGCGCGGAGTGCCATCGCGCAGCAGCAGCGAGCCAGCTTCCGCAACACATCGATTCCACGCTTGGTTAATCCACACGGCACCACTATCGCACTGGCTATTGACGGTCCTTCCGTTCTAGCCTGCGGCGCCTGGCTAAAAAATACCATTTGTGTAACGCGAGGCAATAGTGCGCATATCTCTCCGCTGATTGGCGATTTGGCAACGATGGAGGCTCGTGAGCAATTGGACCGAACCGTGCAGCGCCTGTGTCTGGATTATGCAATTCAACCGGAAATCGTCACGCACGACCTGCACCCGGATTTTTACAGCACGCAGTTTGCGCAAACATACGCCGGACAGCGGCATATTCCCGTATTGGCCGTGCAACATCATCATGCCCACATTGCCGCCATTTGCGCCGAACACCAATTGACTCAACCGGTATTAGGTCTGGCGCTGGATGGCGTCGGTCTGGGAACGGACAACACGCCTTGGGGCGGTGAGCTACTGTTGGTCGATGGCGCCCGTTTTGACCGGCTGGGGCACCTGACGACCTTGGCTTTGCCGGGCGGCGATCGCGCCGCACAGGAGCCGTGGCGTATGGCTGCGGCAGCGTTATTCCGTTTAAACCGCGGCGCTGAAATTACCGCGCGTTTCCCGGATCAACCGGCGGCTGCGACGGTTGCCGCGATGCTGGCAAAAAACCTGAATTGTCCGCATACGTCCAGCATGGGGCGTTTATTCGACACGGCGGCCGGATTGCTGGGCGTCAACGCGATTCAATCGCACGAAGCGCAAGCCGCCATTCAATTGCAGCAACTCGCTGAACAGCATGGAAAAACCGCTGCACTGATGGACGGTTATCGCATCAGCGCTGACAATCAACTGAATTTCTCGCCCTTATTGTCGGCACTGATCGACTGCCGTGATGCCGGACACGATGTTGCCTATGGCGCCGCGCTATTTCATGCCACTCTGATTGCCGGATTGGCGGCGTGGATTGAACAGGCGGCCAAGCAACATACTATTTCGCATGTGGCGCTGGGGGGCGGGTGTTTTCATAACGCAATATTGCGGCACGGCTTGATCCGCCGTTTGACTGCATCGTCTTTGAAAATATTCAGCGCGCGGCACATGTTGCCGGACGACAGCGCGATTGCGTTAGGCCAGGCATGGGTGGCATTGCAGCACAACCGGTTATAATGACGGTTTCTTACAACCGAAGGCCTTAGAATGAGCAACTATGTACAACGCTTTCTTCTGGAAAACCTGGATATCCGCGGTGCCATAGTACACCTCGATTCCGTCTGGCAGGCGATGTTAACCGGACGCAACTATCCGCAACCGGTAACCCGGCTGCTGGGAGAGATGAGCGCCGTCACCTTGCTGCTGGGTGAAAATCTCAAGCAAACCGGCCGGCTGACCATCCAATTGAGTGGCAATGGTCCGGTTTCGATGCTGGTTATCGATTGCACCGATACATTGCATATTCGCGGCATGGCAAAACACGCGGAAAACATCGCAGCGCAGCCTGTATCCGAATTGCTCGGTCACGGTCAATTGTTGATCACATTGGATATGCCATCGATGCGCGAGTGCTATCAAAGCATCGTACCGCTCGACGGCAACAATATCGCCGAAATCTTTGAACATTACTTCCGCCAATCCGAGCAATTGCCTTCGCGTTTATTTCTGATTACCACGGATACCGCTATTTTTGGTTTGCTGCTGCAAAAACTGCCCGATGCCGATCAACAAGATCCCGATGGCTGGGCGCGTGCCGAAGCACTGGCGGCGACAGTTCATGATCACGCCTTATTCGATTTGACCTCGGAAGAAATACTGACCCGCCTGTTTTATCAAGAAACCATCCGCATTTTCGATGCGCAAACCATCCAGTACGGTTGCCGGGAAGATCCCGCCAAGATATACGCCATGCTCCGCTCGCTCGGACGCGAGGAAGTCGATTCAATCCTGAAAGAATTCGGCGAAGTCGTTGTCAACGATGACATCTGTAACCGTGAGTACCGCTTGGATGCAATTGCCGTTGATGCGGTATTCCGCGAAGCAGGGCCGACGGTTCATTGAGTTTCTAAGGCCAGGAAAGTAATCGCTGCATAAACTCAACTTTAATCAATCCATCAACACCCTCCATTCTGCATGTCACCCGCATAATTCAAGCCTGTGATAATAATCACAGACAATAAGTCATCCATTTGTCATAATACAAAAAATTATGCAATGCATGACATTCCGTAAAAGAATTGGGATGCCAAATTGCCAGCCCTGATGCAAATTCCATCGCTTCCAATAAAGATAAGCCAGGCGACATCAACATTCTTGCAGTTATGGTACCGGGGGGGGCTTACGCTGAAGACAGAGAAACACGATTGCGCAGCCGCTACGCAATTACAGCAGCGCTATTAGCCCAAGGTTATGCACCTGAAGATGCCGATCATATCGGACAATGTCTACTTGACGAGGGAGCTTACGACATCGTTAAACTAAAATTGCTGGTCAGTGAAATTGAAAATTTCAAGGAGGGAATATTTAAGCCGTTACTTCACCATCCGATGATATTGTCTTTACTCATGCCATTTAGCAGTGTCGGAGGAGTTTATTTGATTGAGTATCTCTTATAGTCTTGTAGTTATATTACACAATAGCTTTACTATGCTTGATTACAAACCAATGTTCACATCTTCTTCACATTTGCTAAGATATGATCGGCTCAGGAATATCCCCGGTGAGCAAACGGTTTCTTTCTTAAGAAGCCGGACCGGGTTCACACGATGAAGTTAGGAGAATTATGATGGCACTACGAATAGCACATGTTGACGATGATTCGGATATCCGCGAGGCGGTTGAGCGGATTCTTTGCAAAAATGGATATGAAGTTAGCAGTTATCTGTCCATGCAAGATTTTATCGATTCACTAGAAGATGAAAGCAAACGCCCTGATCTGGCAATTCTTGATGTAATGGTCGAATCCATGGATTCCGGTTTGACTACCTATGCAAAGATCCACAAGCGCTTTCCACAAATACAAACCATTTTTCTCACTTCTTTGGGCGATATGATCAGGCCTTATTTTGAGGATGGCTCGCACGAATGGGTGTGTATCATGGAAAAACCTGTCGAACCGATAAGCTTGTTGGCAACGATCAACGATCGGTTAAAGCATACAGGAGAAGCCGCCTAACTGGATTATGTGAAAATGGCAACAACTGAATTTTCCTGGGACAAATCCAATAGTCAAAATATTCTGCTTGAAATAAAAGGCGATAAACTCAAGCTCAGCGATGATGTATTAATCAGTAATATTCGCTGGTTTATTACTTTCCGCTGGGCATTGATTGTCACATTGGTTTTCTTCGAGATCCTGATGCTATCCGCGTCGAATGTGTTGACGCAATTTGGCATCAGCGAGCAGCAAAAATGGCCGGTTGCCATCATCATCGTACTGGTAGTCGCTAATATTGCTTACATCTTTGCGTTAGACCGTTGCAAACCGGGTAGATACAATTCCCCCTCGATCAACTTATGGGTACAGATCATTGTTGATTTGATCTGTTTATCTGTCGTCGTGCATTATATTGGCAGCACAACCACGCCGATTTCATTTTTCTATGTGCTGCATATTGCGCTTGCCTGCATCTTTTTTTCCACCCGTGAAAGCTTGTATGTCACCATTTTAGTGTGCCTCATGGATACGATAGTTATCATTGCCGATAACTTCCTGATCACGCAAACGCCACTGTCCACATTGGTCAACAATCATCTGCTGTCGGAGAATGCGCGTAAAGATGGCGCAATGTTATGGATGTTCTTTCTCGATATCTTATTTTTTATCGTTTGGTATGTGGTTTCGAGACTTTCCTTGATTGTTCGGGCGCATGAGCGTCACCTGCTGGATGCCTATAGACAAATCAATCAGGCGCAAGTCGAAAAGGATCAATACGCCGTGCTCATGACGCATCAGCTTAAATCACCGCTGGATGCCATCCGCAGCAAAATCAATTTAATTAAAGGGGGTTATTGCGGAGATGCTTCAAACGGCGTCAATGAAGCATTGGACAAGATTGATAGCCGCGCGCAAAGCATGTCGAGTTTGATTCTGGACTTGCTCAGACTCGAGCGCTTGAAAGACACCTGTCTCAATACCGCAGTATTCGAGACCATTGACATTCAAACCACACTGCAAAAATGTATCGAGAAATTAACACCCGTTGCCAATGCCAAGCATATTGCATTCAATCTATCGATTGAGAATTTCTATTGCAAGGTCATTCCCGATCAACTGGAAATACTTCTGGAAAATATCATTACCAATGCGATTACCTATTCGCATGATAATACAGCGGTAGAAATTACATCCGCCATCAATCAGCGGGACCAAAGTGCCAGTATCACCATTACCGATCACGGCATAGGTATTGAGAATAAAGACTTACCCAACATATTCAACGAATATTTTTATTCACCCAGAGCGGCACTGCATAACAAGGCGACCAGCGGAATCGGCTTGTCCATCGTAAGAATCGCGGCAGAAAATAATAAACTAAAAATCAAAGTGACCAGTGAACCCGGCGCGGGCACTTCGTTCACCATCCTGTTTAACGATACCGAATTGCCCGATGACGATCTTAGATGAAGCTTACTTACTGACGGCCTGCGGTTATCAATACCCCCTACCCCTGTTCTATTCGATTGTGCTGTGATGCCAGTAGCGCCGGTTTGATTGTCTCCAACTCTCAACCGGCCAGCCATTGCCGGCAAACCGCAACAAGATCGCGCCATCCCTGTCACTGCGCAGCAAGCGGCTGTTCAAGTTGCGATAACGTGTCATTACTTCTTCGCGCGGATGGCCATAACGGTTCAGGTAGCCCGCCGTAAAAACTGTCAATGCCGGACTCACCTGCTGCACAAAATTCAGTGTTGAAGAGGATAGGCTGCCATGGTGCGGCGCGATCAGCACCGTTGCGGGAAGTTTCTCACTGGCACGGTTAAGCAGCGCTAGTTCATCTTTGCCTTCAATATCCGCCGGTAATAACACGCTGCCATGCAGCGATGTGATCTTTAGCACGCAACTGTTTGAATTGATTTTGCGCTGTGGATTTGCATAATCCTGCGGCAATGGATGCAGCAACTCAAAATGCACGCCATCCCATTGCCATGACTGTCCGGCATGGCATTGATCGTGATGCCGTGCAGTGCGCCGGATGGGATGCTGATCGTTCAAAGAAGACAACAGCAATTCAACCGGTATTTCATTCATGACCGACAATGCGCCGCCGCTATGGTCTGTATCCGCGTGCGATACGATCATGGCATCCAGTTTCCGTATACCCTCGCCACGCAAGAACGGCACAATAATGCGGCTGCCGCTATCGGTATCGCCAAAACCAGGTCCGGTATCAAACAACACCGTATGATGCGCGGTACGCGCCACAACGGCCAAGCCCTGACCGACATCCAGGATCGCCAACCATAACTCGCCGGTTTTGGGTTGCGCAGGCAATACCCAAAACATCGGCAATAACGCCACCACACCGAGCCAACGCGCCGGGAAACCCGCCAAGAATCCGCTTGCCAAACTGCCCGGCAACAGCATCCACAAAATTCCGCAAATTGCTGCCAAGACTGTCCACAGCGGCGGCGTATGCTGCTGCCATACAGCCTGTGGAAAATCACTCAGTGCATGCAATATCGTCATGACGAAGCTTAAAACTTCGTGCGCCAGCGGCAAAATAAAGTCAAACAGCGGTATCACCGCCAGTAAAGTTAGCGGCACGACCACCAGACTTATCAGCGGAATGGCGATGGCATTGGCAAACGGCGATACCATCGGTACTTGCTGGAAGAAAACCAGTAACAGTGGAATTAACCCCAGGGTGATCGCCCACTGAACCCGCAGCCAGTCGGTCAACCAGTGAACTTTGCCAATCCGCCCTACCGTTATCAGCATAATCAGACCGATCGCGCCGAATGACAGCCAAAACCCGGGCGCCATGACGGCCCATGGATCGAGCAGAACCACCCATAATAGCGCCCATGCCAGCACCGTGGTTGCGGAAGATTGCCGCCCTCGCCATACGGCAATTGCCACAACAGCCAGCATATAAAGTGTCCGCTGCGCGGGAATTGCAAAACCGGACAGAACCGCATAAGCCAATGCCACAACCAGCCCAGCCGCAACAGCAGCCCGGCGCGCCGGCAAGCGTAGCGTCAAATAAGCCGAGCAACGCCATAACCAGAAAACCAGCACAAAGACCATGCTGGAAATCATCGTGATATGCAACCCGGAAATCGCCATCAAGTGATTGGTGCCGGTGCGAGTGAATATCTGCCATTGATCGCGCGGGATAGCGTGTTGATCGCCCATAGCCAGGGCTTGCAATATACCCGCGTACGAACGGCCGGATAAATGAGCGGCAAAGCGCTGCTGAATGTCCTCGCGAAAATGTTCAATCCAGTATTCCGGCCTTGAAACCATCGGCTGCAGGAGCTCATTATCAGCCGATGGACGCACGTATCCGGTTGCACGGATATTGCGCTCCAACGCCCATACTTCATAATCAAAGCCATGTGGATTCATGCTGCCATGCGGCTGCTTGAGCCGCACGGTAATACGCCAGCGCTCCCCCGCATGCAGGACTGGCAGTTCCAAACGGCGCATTCCCGTTTGCCGCTCTTTGAACCAGGATAACAAAAGATGTTGAGGTACAACCGCAGCGGGCGTACTCACCTGCTCTACATCAAAACGGAAGCGGATGCCGCGTTCATTACTATGCTGCACACTCGCCACCACGCCGGTTATCTGTATATCCTTTCGCTCCCAGCTTGGCGGCAGGAAATCGGACAAACGCCACTGTGCCAAAGCCGCAGCCCAGAAAAACCCGATTCCCAGGAAAAGCAGACACAGTAAGATTCTGCGTAACGTGATCAATGTGCCCGATGCATAACGCGCAAGCCATCCGCTGGCGACCAGAATCGGGATTAAACCCCATGCCCAATCGATTGCGGGTAATTCGGCTTGCTGCTGCAGCAAACCAACCCCCAACACAAAAGCCAGAATGTTTAATCGGACTGACAAACCGTTTCAACCTTCATCACGCGTCAATCAATGCTTAAAACACCCGTACGGCACCCACGACCTTCACTGCAATCTCCAGTTCCCTCGTTTGTAGGATTTTTCTCATAAAATTATAGCGTTATGATTTGTAATAATTTGGTACTATAACATTATGTATTCTTAGGGAAGCGCTGATTAATTGACCGTACGAGTGAAGTGCGAGGCCGCACGGAACGCAACAACCGAGACCTATCAACCTGATAGGCGAGGCAGTGAGTACCGCGCAACGAAGCAATTCATCTCGTACGGTCAATTAATCAGCGCTTCCTTAGCAGATGAAATACAGCTATGCTTGAATCACCGGACACAGCTCCAGCATATGCGCGGGATGAGTAATAGGAGATAGTATGACGCAAAGTGAAGAGCAAAGAAGAAAAGATGACGATATAAAATTCAGCAAAACCGAGTTGCTGAGCGAGTTGCAGACTTCTCACTTTGAACTGGAGATGCAGTACCGGGCGCTTAAAGATACGCAGCAGCAATTAAGTGAGTCGCACAGCCGCTTTGAAGATCTTTACGAATATGCGCCGGTCGGCTACTTGACTTTAGACAAAGCCGGGCACATTTTATCGCTCAATCTCAGGGGCGCGGAACTGCTCAACAATAATCGGGAATCGCTGATCGGCAAATCTTTTATGGAATGCTTTTTTGATATCAACAAACAAGTTTTTGTCGATTATCTACAGAAAGTTTTCATTACCACGGGCAAAACCGCAGTTGATCTTAAAATCAGGAATGTGGACGAGCATATCAGCTATCTCCGGCTGCAAAGCACGGTCATGTGCGATAGCAGCACTTGCCTTATGATCATGTCCGATATCAGCCAACTTAAGAAAACCATCAATCTTAACCGAAATTTATTGAATGAAAACAGGCGATTGATGAAAGAATTGTTTCAAGTGCAAGAGAAGGAACGGCGTTCACTCGCGCGTGAATTGCACGATGAGTTAGGTCAATGGCTTACAGTGATACGCATCGAGAATGAAGTCATTCTGAATAACACACCACCCGGCTCGATGAGTGCAATCAGTGCGCACGCTATCCGCGACTGTACTCAGAAAATGAATGAAGTAATCCATGAAATGCTGCATAAATTGCGGCCCGTATTACTGGATACGCTGGGATTGATCGATGCTTTATTGGAACTGAAACGGCAATGGAGCACGCACCACCCGCAGATCATTCTTGAATTCAAAGTCAGCGGTGAACTGGATAAATTGCATGAATCGATCAATATCGCCATTTTTCGCATCATCCAAGAAGGTTTGAACAATATCTACAACCACTCCGAGGCCACCTGGGCACAAATAAACCTCAGCCGTGAGAGCGGTTTGGAGTGCACGCACGATTGCTTGCTGCTCACCATCGAAGACAACGGCAAAGGGTATAATATCAACCAACAATTTCGCGGATTAGGATTACTCGGTATGCGTGAGCGTGTCATTGCCATGGGTGGCACATTGTCGGTGCGCAGCGCATGCAATGAAGGCACGGAAATCACTATTAAACTGCCCATTGAACACTCAAATTATGACGAAACCAATCTCTATCCTGTTGATTGATGATCACCCCGTAGTGCGCACCGGCTATCGCCGGTTGCTGGAGAGCACACCCGATATCTGTGTCGTCGGGGAAGCCGACGACGGTGAATCCGGCTACCAGTACTACCTGGAATATCAACCGGATGTGACGATTCTGGACTTGAACATGCCGGGCATTGGCGGACTGGAAACCATCCGGCGCATCAAAGCCAGAGATCCCGCAGCACACATCCTGGTATTCAGCATGTTGAATAATGTCACCATGGCGCAGCGGTCATTGAAAGCCGGAGCCACCGGATTTCTCAGCAAACAAAGCGGAATTGGCGAAATGATTCAAGCGGTGCGGCAAGTCAATGCGGGGAGAATTTATATCGAATCGGAGTTAGCCGCAACGCTGGCACTCAACGCAACACGCAAGGATACCTGCGAAAACCCCCTGGATATGCTCACCAAACGTGAATTTCAAATCTTCAAACTGATCGCGGAAGGAAACTCCAGCACGCAAATCGCGGAAAAACTCGCCATCAGCCCCAAAACCGTGGGCGTTCATCATGTCAATCTGATGCGAAAATTACAATTGCAAAACACCACACAACTGATTCGCCTGGCAATTAACAATAACGTCATTCAAACATGAAGACAGCGTAACTTGGTTGATGTGCATTGGAAATAAGCATAATGCTTATTTTCTCAACCCGGCACATCGATTAAGATGACTTATCTGCAGGCAAATCAAAGTCACACCAAGCCATCATCACGTAATCAGGAGCGAAAATGACAAATATTTCCGCCGTTCTGGGTAATGAAAGCGAGCTACTGCTCAATCATGTCTGCCACACCCTGCCGAAGCAAAACCTGCAGCTGCCCGGTGCCGATTTTGTCGATCGCGTCATGGCATTGAGCGACCGTAAACCCAGCGTACTGCGCAATCTGCAAGCGCTGTATCATCAAGGGCGTTTAACGGGCACCGGTTATTTGTCATTGCTCCCCGTGGACCAGGGTGTCGAACACTCGGCCGGTGCTTCATTTGCGCCCAATCCCATGTTTTTTGATCCCAAGAACATTGTCGATCTGGCGATTGAAGGCGGCTGCAATGGTGTCGCATCCACACTGGGTGTGCTGGGTATCGTAGCGCGGCGCTATGCGCACAAAATTCCGATGATTCTTAAAATCAATCACAATGAGCTGCTCACTTATCCCAATAAGTATGACCAAACACTTTTTGCCAGCATCAATCAGGCCTTTGATATGGGCGCTTGCGCCGTGGGCGCGACTGTTTTTTTTGGTTCGGACGAATCCCGCCGCCAGATCCAGGAAGTTTCAGCCGCGTTTGAACATGCGCATAACCTGGGCATGGTCACCATTTTATGGGCTTATACCCGTAACGCCGCATTCAAAACCGCCGAAAAGGATTTTCACGTCAGCGCTGATCTGACCGGTCAAGCCAATCATCTGGCGGTAACCATCGGCGCCGACATCGTTAAGCAAAAAATGGCGACCAATAATGGCGGATACAACGCGATTAAATTCGGCAAAACGCACCCTAAGGTATACAGTGAGCTGACAACGGAACACCCGATTGATCTGGTACGGTATCAAGTCGCCAATTGCTATATGGGGCGGATCGGTATGATCAATTCCGGCGGTGAATCCGGCAGCGATGATTTACATCAGGCAATCCGCACCGCGGTCATCAACAAACGGGCGGGCGGGATGGGGTTAATCTCGGGGCGCAAGGCATTTCAGAAACCTTTTGCCGAAGGCGTCAAACTGCTTCACGCCATTCAGGATGTGTATTTATCCAACGAAGTCACCATTGCTTAGGAAAGCGCTGATTAATTGACTGCACGAGTGAATTGCTTCGTTGCGCGGTACTCACTTCCTCGCCTATCAGATTGATAGGTCTCGGTTGTTGCGTTCCGTGCGCCTCGCACTTCATCTCGTTCGTTGAATTAATCAGCGCTTCCTAATTAGCGCTTCCCTTAGGCAAGCTGCTGCAATTCCGGTGAAGCAACAGCATACGGCCGTGCCAAACAGCGCACGGCCGGAAAACAGAACCATTATTTTCCGGATGCTTTAATCGCATCGAGATTAGCTCGCGCATCTTCATTTCCTTGTGCGGCCGCCTTTTCAAACCATTCGATCGCTTTTTTCTCGTCTCTGCCCACGCCTTCTCCGGTGAAATACATCGCCCCCAGGTTATTTTGCGCATCGACATGGCCTTGTTCGGCAGCGCTCTTAAACAGTTCAGCGGCCTGTTCCATGTCTTGCGGCACACCTTCACCGTTTGCATACATCAGTCCCAAATTAAACTGCGCATCGGCATAGCCTTGTTCGGCAGCGCGGAAGAACCAGCCGGCAGCCAATTCCGGATCAGTATTCAACACCTGGCCGGATAAGGTCTTGGATACCGCTTCCCCGGTGTAGTACATGACACCCAAGCTATTTTGCGCAGCCGGATCGCCGGCTCTGGCATCGGCCATTAACGCTTTAAATTTCTCTTCGGCGGCTTTAACGTCACCGACACCGCCGGGCATAATCTGATCTCTTAGTTCCGCTTTCTCTTCCTCGGTCAGCCCTTCGCTCATGATGGACGGAATCTCACCCAGTTTGGTGATCTCATTCAGCGGCGCGGATATTGAGCCCGCTTCTGATTTATCGCCTTTTGGTTCACCCCCGCAACCGGTAAGCGATGCAACAGTCGCAGCCAATAATAAAACAGCCAAAACTTTCATCTGTAGTTTCCTTTATTCACTTAGTTTAACGATAACAACGTCATGTATTTTCAAATTTATTTTGCGCCAGCTTTCACCAACAATTCAATAATCTCCCGATAGCGGTAACGATTGGCCAACGTCAATGCGGTGGTGCCATTGCTTGCTTTCAGATTTGGATTGGCGTTTGCCGCCAATAACGCGTGCGTCGCGCTCAGATGACCATGTTGCGCGGCCAGCATGAGTGCTGTCGCGCCATTTTCCAATTGATAATTGACATCGGCGCCGGCATTGATCAAAGTTTGAATAATCTGCCGGTAGCCTTGCTGCGCGGCCAGCATAAGCGCGGTCATGCCGTCAGGGCGCTTTGCGTTCACATCCGCTTTCGCCGCCAGCAATAAGTCAATGACTTTCCTCCGGTCTTTCTCCGCAGCCATCATCAATGCCGTGCCATCTTCCGCAGCAGGCGCATTGACATCGGCGCCGGCAGCCAGCAAAACTTCAACAGCTTGTTCACGGCCATCGCGAGCTGACCGCATTAGCGGGGTATATTGATCATCCGCTCTTAAATTGACATCCACACCCGCTTGTAAAAATCGCTCGATTACAGTCGCATGACCTTTTTTAACCGCTGCCAGAAAAGCGGTATTGAGTTCCTCTTGTGCAATGCGCTGCGAATCCAGTATATTTTTTACCAGTGGAAAGTTGCCCTTGTCCGCGGCATTGACCAATTCGCTATCCACATTCGCTGAGCAGACTTCAGTGGAAATAATGGCCAGTAAAAAAATTATCCATCCTGCAAGTTTATTTTCAAAAAATCTCATCATGCAAAATTCCTTCCTATCCTTTATTCACACAGAAAATTCTCAAATGATCACCGCAGCACCGGTTTCAGACAATGAATGCTGCGATTATACAGTTTAAGCCGCTTTCTTGCCTGCGCATCATGGCGGACTCCCCCGGCACATTCCACGACTCGTGGCAATATGCTATTCTCTTGCCGTATTCGGTACGCAGCAATCATGACCCTGATCAGGATGAAGAGGTTTCTGCCGGGTTTCCCGGACAAAATATGGCATCCGGTCCATCAACTACACATTAATATTCTGCGAAAACTTCAAGAAACACTATGATCACCGATCATTACGACATCGTTATCATTGGCGGCGGACCGGTGGGCATGGCTTTGGCGCTTGCGCTGCAGGATACCGGCATTTCAAGTTTGCTGCTGGAAGCACGCGGTGTACCGGAAAAAGATGAAGATCCCCGCCCGCTGGCATTATCGCACGGCAGCCACTTAATCCTGCATCGTTTGGGTGTATGGAACAAGCTGGCAAAAAAAACACCGATCACGACAATTCATATTTCCAATCGCGGCAGCTTCGGCCAAACTGTTTTAACGCCGGAAGATGCCGGTGTTCCGGCGTTAGGATTCGTGGTCAACTATCACGATCTTTTTTGCTCGATGCACCAACGCTTGACCGCCAGCAGCGCCGGTTACATTGCCGGTGCGGCGGTCACCCGGTTAGAGACCACTGAGAACCTAGGCACGGTGCATTTTAATTACCAGGGAAAAGAACAGACAGTAACCGCTCAGTTGCTGGTCCTGGCCGATGGCGGAAAACTGGCCCAGCAATTACCTGATATCGTCTATCAGACGCATGACTACCACCAATTCGCTGTGGTCGCCAATATCAAAGCGCAGAAAAAACAAACCGGTGTTGCATACGAGCGTTTTACTGCCGATGGCCCCGTCGCATTGCTGCCCAATGATGAAGATTTCGCATTGGTTTGGACGGTAAGCCCTGAAGCAGTGCAAGAGATCACCTCGTTAAGCGATCGTGATTTTCTGCTCCGCTTGCACCGGCATTTTGGCGATCGGCTTGGACAATTCACGCACGCCGGTAAAAGATCGGCATTCCCGCTCACACTGAAACACGCAATTTCCACTACCTCGCAACGCACGGCATTAATCGGCAATGCCGCTCAGACATTGCATCCCGTCGCCGGACAAGGATTTAACCTGGGATTGAGAGATGCATACGAATTAGCCTGCGAGGCCATCAATACCCAAAGCGCATCGCGGGAAATCGGCACAGCAGCGATGCTGTCCGGCTACCGGCAAAAAAGACAAATGGACAGCAGCGGCGGGAGAATTTTTACCGATTCACTCATAAAGCTTTTTTCCAATGACAATGGAATACTCAAACATGCGTGTGGAATCGGTTTGAGCACACTGGATTGCATGCCGCCGCTGAAACGATTTGTCGCCCGCCGCATGATATTCGGCGCGCGCGGATAATTTCATTCTCTATCCACTATCTGCCCGGCAAAACTAAAGCTATAATTCGCCATTATGCGCTGCGGAATTATGTGAATACTCTCATGCGGCAATTTTGACGCCAGTCATTCGGATTAAAGCTTCCCGGTAATCACTGCTTATTTAACCCACACACACCGCTTACATGCAAATTGGCACACACATTCTGAAAAACAAACTCATTGTCGCGCCAATGGCGGGAGTGACCGACCGCCCCTTCCGGCAATTGTGCAAAACGATGGGCGCAGGCATGGCGGTGTCAGAAATGGTGTCCAGCAATTCATTGCTGTGGGGCTCCAAGAAAACGCAACGGCGCGCCGACCATGAGGGTGAAGTCTCGCCGGTTTCCGTGCAAATTGCCGGCGCCGATCCGCAAATGCTGGCGGCGGCGGCACGTTACAATGTGGATAATGGCGCTCAGATCATCGATATTAATATGGGCTGCCCGGCCAAAAAAATCTGCAACGTCATGGCCGGTTCCGCTTTATTGCAAGACGAGCAATTAGTGGGAAAAATTTTAGACGCCGTAGTTAAAGCCGTGGATATTCCGGTAACGCTCAAGATACGTACCGGCTGGGATAAACAACACAAAAACGCCCTTTCGATTGCGCATATCGCTGAGAATTCCGGTATTCAAGCACTCGCAATCCACGGCCGCACACGCGCGTGCGCATACACCGGCACCGCGGAATACGACACCATCGCAGCAGTTAAAGCCGCCATTAGAATTCCTGTCATCGCCAATGGCGATATCACGACACCGGAAAAAGCCCGCCATATTCTTGCCTACACCAATGCAGACGCGGTTATGATAGGCCGCGCCGCGCAAGGCAGGCCATGGATATTCCGTGAAATCAATCACTACCTCGCCACCGGTCAACATTTGCAAGCACCCGAAGTATCTGAAATTCACCATGTGCTCATCAATCATTTGCATGATTTATATGAATTCTATGGCGAATACTCCGGTGTCCGCATCGCACGCAAGCATATCTCCTGGTATACCAAGGGACTGGTTGGATCTGCCAGCTTTCGTCAGTCAATGAATCAGTTACAAACCAGTGATCAACAAATTTATGAAACCAATAAGTTTTTCTCTACATTAGCTGAGAAAGGTCAACGATTGAGTTATATCAAAGAGGGGGAGTAGTCAGTTTATGAATGCAATCAAGGAAAATGAAATTGCATCTTGCATACGCAAAGCTATCAGCGGATATCTCAATGACCTGGACGGGGAAAAACCATGCCATATTTACAATATGGTCATGCATAGCGTTGAAAAGCCTTTAATTGAAATCGCTATCCAATATACCAAAGGAAACCAGACTCAGGCCGCTGAGTTACTAGGGATAAACCGCAATACGCTACGTCAAAAAATGAAGCAATATCAAATTAAATGACCATTAAACACGCACTCATCAGTGTTTCGGACAAAACCGGAATTATAGAACTGGCGCAAAAATTGACTCAGCATGGCGTCACCATTCTGTCCACTGGCGGTACCGCCAAATTATTGCAACAAACGGGAATCAACGTGATCGAGGTGGGCGACTATACCGGCTTCCCGGAAATGCTGGACGGCCGGGTCAAAACGCTGCACCCGAAAATTCACGCCGGCATACTGGCGCGTAACGATTTACCCGATCATCAGCAAGCACTCGAACAAGCATCGATTCCGAATATCGAACTGGTCATCGTGAATCTCTACCCCTTCAAGCAAACAATCGCAAACCCGGATTGCAGTTTTGAAGATGCCATTGAGAATATCGACATCGGTGGTCCCACCATGGTGCGTGCAGCCGCAAAAAATTACCGGAAAGTTGCCATTGTCACCGATCCCCAGGATTATTTACCGCTCAGCCAGGAGCTGGCGGAAAATAAGGGTTCCATCAGCTTGGCCACGCGCTTCCAGCTGGCGCAGAAAGCATTTACGCATACCGCTTCTTACGACAGCGCCATCAGCAACTATCTAACCGCACTGGACAGCGATTACCGGCACCAAGATTTCCCCGATTCGCTGAATCTGAATTTCACCATTGCACAGCCTTTACGGTATGGCGAAAACCCGCATCAGAAAGCAGCTTTCTACCGGGATGAAACCATCACACCGGGCAGTCTGGCAAATTATCAGCAGTTACAAGGCAAAGAGCTATCGTACAATAATATCGCCGATACCGACGCCGCGTGGGAATGTGTCAAAACTTTCGACAACCCCGCTTGTGTGATCGTCAAACACGCCAATCCATGCGGCATAGCCATTGCGGAAACCACACTGCGCGCTTATCAGCTGGCGTTTGCGACTGACCCCGTCTCTGCCTTCGGCGGTATCATCGCATTTAACCGGAGTATCGGCAAAGACACCGCTGAAGCGATTCTAAAACAATTCGTTGAAGTCATTATCGCACCTGAAATCACACCGGAAGCGCAGCAGCTTCTGGCACAGAAAAATAATATCCGGGTACTGGTTGTGCCGTTACGGGCAGGACACAATACCTACGATCTGAAACGGATTGGCGGCGGTCTTCTGGTACAGACACCGGATATTCAAAACATCACCGCCGCCGATTTAAAAGTCGTCACGCAATTAAAACCGACACCGCAGCAACTGGATGATCTGCTGTTCGCCTGGCGCGCTGCGAAATTTGTTAAATCCAATGCGATTGTATTTTGCCGCAACGGCCAGACGGTGGGCATCGGTGCCGGGCAAATGAGCCGCGTGGATAGCGCACGCATTGCATCCATCAAAGCACAGCAAGCCGGTCTAACGTTAGCGGGATCCGTTGTCGCATCGGATGCATTCTTCCCGTTCCGTGATGGTTTGGATGTAGTCGTTCAAGCCGGCGCCACAGCGGTCATTCAACCGGGCGGCAGTATCCGCGATCAGGAAGTGATTGCCGCGGCTGACGAGCAAGGGATCACCATGGTATTTACCGGTGTTCGTCATTTCAGGCATTAGATACCCGCTATCATGAAACTATTAGTGATCGGCGGCGGCGGCAGAGAACATGCCTTAGCGTGGAAGTTAAGCCTTTCGCCGCGCGTGCACAAGGTATTTGTGGCGCCCGGCAATGCCGGTACTGCATTGGAACCCGGACTGGAAAATATCCCGATGACTTCCATTCCCGAATTGATCGAGTTTGCAACCAAAGAATCGGTTGCCATCACTGTAGTTGGCCCGGAGATTCCGCTGGCCGCCGGTATCGTGGATGCATTCCGGGCAGCTGGCCTGAAAATCTTTGGCCCAACCCGGCAAGCCGCGCAACTGGAAACTTCAAAAATCTTTGCCAAGGAATTCATGCAACGGCATCACATACCGACTGCTGCCTATGCAAGATTTACAGATCCAGAATTGGCGCACGCCTATATCGAACAACACCCTGCTCCGCTTGTCATTAAAGCCGACGGTCTGGCAGCCGGGAAAGGCGTCGTCGTGGCGCAATCGCAAGACGAGGCACATTCCGCTGTGAATGCACTGTTAGTAGAGAAGCATCTTGGCAGCGCGGGACAGGAAATCATTATCGAAGAATTTCTTCAAGGCACGGAAGTCAGCTTCATCGTCATAACCGATGGCAATCATATCGTTCCGTTAGTAACCAGTCAGGACCATAAACGGCTTTATGACGGTGACCAGGGCCCCAATACCGGCGGAATGGGCGCTTATTCACCCGCTCCTTTTGTTTCCCCCAGCCTGCACGCGCATATCATGCGCAATATTATCGATCCGGTCATTAATGGGCTAAAACAAGATGGCATCCACTATACCGGATTTCTTTATGCCGGCTTGATGATCACAACCGGAGATCAAGCAAAAGTATTGGAGTTCAATTGCCGCTTGGGGGATCCGGAAACGCAGCCGATTATGCTGCGTTTGAAAAGCGATCTATTACCGCTCATCGAGCATGCCGTTCATGGGACACTCGATCAAGCGGATATTGAATGGGACCGGCGTACCGCGCTCGGCGTTGTAATGGCGGCGCAGGGTTATCCGGAAAATCCGAGAAAGAATGATGTGATCTACGGTTTACAAGATTTTATCACAGAACAGGAAAATACCGGCAACTTTCATATTTTTCACGCTGGAACGTCGATGGGCGGAAAAAACGGAAATGAAATTGTGACAGCAGGCGGGCGCGTTTTATGCGTCACGGTATTGGGCGATAGTGTAAAGATGGCACAACAGGCGGCTTATAAACTGGTTGAAAATATCCGTTTTGATGGCGCTCAAGTCCGTCACGATATCGGCCATCAAGGCATAAACTACCAGCGCGGCACTAGCGAAAAGCGCGGCTGAGCAACTCTAAATATAATTGAATAGAGACAGTCCGGAAATTTTGATGTACGACTGCTGCGCAGCTTGAAGATACAGCTGCTGCCGCTGCAAATCGGACGTTGCTTGCGCAAAGTCAACATCTTGCAGTTGTGAAAGCATTTGCTCAAATTGAATATTTTGATCACTGCCAACACTTTCCAAAGTATCAATCTCTTGTAACCGCGCTCCGATAGAAGCTTGTTTCGACAGCACATGTTCCAAACTGTTATTAATATTTTGTAATGTTGATTTTAAATTGTTCGCCAGCTGGGTGCCGCCAGGTTGTCCGCTTGACGGCGTTTCCAATGCGGTAATCAGATCTCCCACTGTTTTGAAAATGCTTTGATTGCTGCTTGGAGACACTGTAAATTTATCTCCATTAGCCGGATTTCCTTTAATACTCAATTGCATTCCATCAAAACTGACTGTATTGTTACTCACATAAGGATTAGCCGATGAAACCGTTGATCCTGTTGTGGTGTTAACGATATCGTATGTTGTAACACCAGTTGCCGACACAGCAAATGTAATCTCATAGTTACCACCGGTAAGGCTCGAAGGTGTGAGCACCGATCCCCCATCAATCACACCACTACCCATGTTTGACGAACCAGCGGCTGTTACGAAAACACCGTTTCCGTTCTTAATGCGCTCAAAAACATCCGTGCCGGAATCACTGACTGCCAGTTGACGCGCAGGACCCACTTGGTTTAAGCGTTGTCCTTGATCTCCCACGTACTGTACAGCTAATCCTGTCTGGGCAAAAGGTTTGGTATTAGCTTGAAATCCTGAGAATAAAAATTGCCCTTTTTCATCGGTTGTATTGGCTAAACCAACGAGTGACTCCAGTTTACTGCGCAATTCAGTAGCAAGTGTCTTTCTATCTGCATCGGTCAGTGTTGCATTTCCCGCATATACAGTTGAGCTGTGCACATCCTGCAGGATTCCGTTCACTTGCCGCAGCACATTTTCCTCCAGTTGAAGCGAGGAACCTGCACTGGATCGATTCACCGAATATTGTTTATTCAGTGACTCCGATTGGGAAATATTTAATACCTGCGCAGCAGAAATCGGATCATCCGAAGGTGTTAAAATTCGCCGCCCGGTAGACAATTGTTGCTGTGTATTAATCAGTTTCTCTTGCTGCTGGAGCATTAAATTAGTTCCAGTTTCGTAAATTGTGCCCGTACTCACTCGCATATCAAGTTACCTCTATCCTATTTTTCAACCGAAACGAAGAATTGAGTCAAATAAAGTACTGCTCATCTCAATGATTTTACTGGCAGCTTGATAAGCCTGCTGGAAACGCAACAAATTCGCGGCTTCTTCGTCCAGATTCACACCGGATATCGATTGAATAGATTGCTCAGTTTGCGCCAGCAAATTGGCTTGCGCTTTACTCGTTACTTCCAGCTCGCGTGTTTTGTTACCAACCTGACTGACAAGCTGCCCATAAGCAGTCTGATAATTGGCTGTGCCGTTCTCCAGCGTATTCGTTGCTTGCAATGCACCCAACAACAGCATATTACGATTATCGGCCACACCGTTATTGTTAGGAGTGACTGTAAAGACATCCCCGGCAGCAGGACTACCGCTAATTTGAAATGTATAACCATTGAAACTGATGTCAGTGCCTGCTGTATACACCTGATTGGTTGCTGGTAATCCAGTACCGGTCCCTGTCACATCAAATTTTCCATTATAAGGCGACTGGAATGTGATAGTGAGCGGCTGCTGAAGATCAGAATTCAGTGGTAGCGGATTTACTGTTCCTGCACTAATAGTACCTGTTCCGGTATTGGTAGTTGCAGCGCTGGTGCGATTGGGTCCGGCCGCCGCTATTTTGGTCGTATCGGTGATATTGACATTGATATCTTTTGCGCCATTGATGGTAGGTTGAATCCGGAATCTTTCACTAGCCAGCATTGCAGCGCTAGTTACTGATACACCATCCAGTGTTACCGGGAATGAGCCTGAAGATGTTGTCGATACATTATCGGATAATCGGGTCAGCGTATAATTTGTTCCATCGTACGAGAATTCATAATCACTTGTTGTTAAAGCACTATAGTCACTAATTGCTGCTGTGATATTGGATGCAATATTATTAGTTGACGCTGAAATCACTTTGGGCGAAGGCAGGGTGAAGAAATTCGTACCCATATCTCCATTCAAATCCATGCCTAATTGGTGCTGTGCATTGAAAGTTTGCGCTAGCGTTATAGCAATTCTTCCTAATGAATTTTGTGCATTATCCAGGGAGGTGTTACGGAAAGACATAAGACCTCCTAAAGTACCCCCCGATATTTGGTCTTCAGGTAGCTGAATCGTGCTATTTCCATTAACCAACCCAATCGTTAAATTATCCGGACTATCCGGTGACTTAATCGCTTGCAAAGAAAGTGTTTGTGCACCTACGACTAGTGCTTGTCCATTCGCGATATAGACATTTAGCGTGCCATCATTTTGCCGCACAGTATCGGTATTAACCAACTTATTCAATTGATTAATAAGTTCATCGCGCTGATCCAGCATATCATTAGCGGGTTGTCCGCCAGCCGCACCCTCCGCCCATATAATTTGCTTGTTGATTTCTCCGATTTGCTTGGCCAGCGAGTTGATCTGAACTACTGAACTGGTAATCTGCGTATTTATCCCTTCCCTGATTTGCGATATACGTTGATCCATGCTGTGAAAACGCGCCACAAGCGCATCGGCATTACTCAGCATCGATTGACGCGAGGGAATGACACCCGGATTTGTGGCAACATCTTGCACGGCGCTAAAAAAATTTTGCAATGTAGGTGAGAGCCCGGATGTTGTCTCAGCAAACATATTATCCAGCTGTTGTATCTGAGCATAATTACTATCCAACGATTGACTCTGCGTTTGTACTTGTAATGATTGGCTAACAAGAAATTGATTGTATATACGCTGCACTGTCGATGATTGTACACCGCTGCCAATAAACCCGGCGCCACTGGATTGTGGCGTATTTGTGCTGAGCAAGACTTGCTGACGATTAAAACCAGGTGTACTCGCATTACTAATATTATGGCTAGTGGTAAGTAATTGGTTTTGCGCAGTTGCTAAACCAGAAACTGCAATATCAAGAATTCCATTTCCCATAATGTTCTTTCAGTTCTTGATCTTAAAAAATATACGATAATGGCAATATCGGCATACCGGCCAAAGAATTAAAGAAAAATTCTGCATCAAATAAATTCGCGATTCTGCAATTTCTCATTATTCAGGATACGCATTAATTTCTCTGCATACATAGGATCAGTCGCATACCCTGCGCGTTGAAGGCCATTGGCGAATGTTGCGGCATCTGTCGAATTCAATACTTTGGCATAGCGCGGGTTATCCATGAGCAACTTGGCATAGTCATTGAATCCCTCAGCATACGAGCTATATGCACGAAATTTTTCAATCGCTTTCTGTGGCACACCATTGATGTATTCAGTCGTTGTTTTTTCCACAACGTCCCCTTTCCAATTAGCACCGGCCTTGATGCCAAAAAGATTATAAGTTGGACTATTATCCGCATGACGAATCTCATGTTTACCCCATCCACTTTCCAGTGCAGCCTGCGCCAGCATGAAATTAGGTGGAATACCGGTTGATTCGGATGCGATTTTGGCATGCGGTAAAAGTTTATCGATAAAATTTCCCGATTGGCTGGATGTGCTTTTCTTCTGTACGTCCGTCTGAATCGGCGCGGTAAGCCCATCAATTGCAGAATCGATTTTTCCTGCCAGCGTCACCGTATTGGACGAAGTTTGCTGGACTGACCACAGTTGCCCTGATTTATCATTCGGATGCATACCTTCAGCCAATGGAGACTGTTGAATGGAATTAATCGCTGACAAAATGGTATTTGTTTGCCCGATCGAGGTCTGTGGCTCGATCGATTTATTATTTCGGGATAATTGCTGAACCATCATGTCAGCAATACCAATTCCTTTGGTGGATATCTTTTGCGCAAGCTGCTGATCATACATCTGGGTAAAAAACTGCGTTTGCTGACTATCAAATATCCCATCCTTAGGTGTCGCCTCGCGCATGCTTTTAAGCAGCATGTTCATGAATAATGCCTCAAACTGTTGCGCAACTTTTTGTAACGCTTCGTCTGGATTTTTTTTGGCCATTAAATGCAAGTCATCAACACTTTTGGCATCAACGGCAAGTTTGCTTGAAATATCCGGTGAAATAACCATTCTTAATATCCAGTAAGTTAAATAATTTCCAAATCAGCGCGCAATGAACCGGCAGCTTTCAGCGCCTGCAGAATCGATAGCAAGTCCTGGGTGGTAGCGCCGATCGCCGTTAAAGCTTTCACAACCTCACCAAGATCCGCACCATTCGGCAATAACATTAAATTTCCTTCATCGGTACGGATTTCAACCTGCGATCGCTGTGTGACCACTGTTTCACCGCGCTGCGCGAAGGGGCCGGGCTGACTGATCACCGGTTCGGTATTGATGATTATGGACAGATTGCCATGCGCAACCGCACTTGATTCAAGCGTTACCGCTTGATTCATGACTACTGAACCGGTACGTGAATTAACAATTACTTTTGCCGATGCTCTCGCCGGTTTGATATCCAGACTTTCAATCTGAGAAATAAACATGATGCGCTGACTATTGTCTACCGGCGCTTTCACTTGCACTACCCGGCCATCCACTGCGGATGCGGCTGTAGGATAAAGTCCATTGATCGCATCAACAATACGGTTTACTGTCGTAAAATCCGTTGTATTCAGTTCAAGATTGATAAAATCACCCTGCCCAACCGTCGTTGGAATCTCACGTTCTACGATACCGCCACTTGTGACACGTCCGACACTGAGATGATTCACCTGTACACTACTGCCGCCAGCTGCGGCCCCGATACCGCCGACCAGAATATTTCCTTGGGCCATTGCATATACTTGATTGTCGGCTCCTTTCAAGGGAGTGAGCAGCAGCGTTCCGCCCCTTAAGCTTTTGGCGTTGCCCATGGAAGAAACTGTGATATCGATATGTTGACCGGGTTTGGCAAATGCCGGCATGGTCGCTGTCACCATGACAGCGGCAACATTACGTAATTGCAGGTTAGTGCCGGGAGGCAGATTAACACCTAATTGGCCCAGCATATTGATGACACTCTGTACTGTAAATGGCGTTTGCGTTGTCATATCACCGCTGCCATCCAAACCGACTACCAGCCCATACCCGATCAATTGATTGTTGCGAACACCTTGAATCGATGCCAAATCCTTGATGCGATCGGCCAAACTGATACCCGGCAGCAGCATGTTCAGCGCAAGCAAAGAAAAAATAATGGTGTTTCTGATTTTCATAATCTTAAATACCGATTTCTGAAGTGTTCATCAATTTGAGCAATATCCCGCTTAGAAAGGCGTAATCGAAAGAAAGAAACGTGACAACCATCCCATCGTTTGCGCTTCGTCAATATAACCATTGCTGCGATATTCAACACGCGCATCAGCAATCTGCGTTGAAGAAATCGTATTTCCCATGATATGAGTCGGATTCACGATCCCGGACAATCGAATGAATTCCTGTCCTTGGTTGATACCGATCTGTTTCTCACCACTCACGACCAGATTTCCATTCGGCAGCGCTTCAATAACTGTTACCGTAATAGTTCCTTTAAAATTATTTTTGCTTGAGCTTTCACCGCTGCCATCAAATTTATTATTGGATTTAGCTTCAACCGTTGCGTGTTTCTTTAATAAACTTAACGGAATCCCCAGCAAACTCGGCACGGAAAAGTCAATGCTGCCAGAGCGGCTCGCGTTACTGCCAGAGCTCTTACTGGCATTGGTTGTTTCGTTTAAAGTGACAATAATCGTATCGCCAATACTTCTCGCACGCCGGTCTTCAAATAACGGTGTATATCGCACCCCGCCTGTTGTGCTGTGAACCATTTGCAAAATTGAACCATTGGGCTGAGCCACTGCGGCTGCATGTTGCGGAGCACGTAAGGTATTGGGCTGGTAGGTAGTGGTAGAAGGTGTCATGGCACAACCGGTTGCGAGTGCACCGAGCACAAGCATAAAAAAATACCGGTTGAAATTGTTCATCACTCGATTGCCATTCGCCATCACACTACTCCCGATAACCGGATCAATCATAGTTGTGCCAATCGTTGCAGCATTTGGTCCGAAGTTTCAATGGATTTGGAATTCATTTCATAGGCGCGCTGGGTTTGAATCATATTCACCAGCTCTTCCACCACATTTACATTTGAAGTTTCCACAAAATTCTGTTCCAGCAACCCCAATCCGTTGGTACCCGGCGCATTCTGATTGGGAGCTCCGCTCGAAGCGGTTTCCTGATACAAGTTCTCACCCATTTTCAGTAAACCGGCCGGATTAACAAAGCTTGCCAATTGAATATTGCCGACTTGAATGGGTGCGACCGCGCCCGGAACTGTTGCGGATACCGTACCATCGCGCGCTATCGTGACACCCAGCGCATTCGGTGGAACGGTAATCGCGGGCTGAACGGCGTAACCGCTGGAAGTCACAAGTTGGCCATTCAGATCGGACTGAAATGCCCCATCGCGGGTATAAGCCGTTGTTCCGTCCGGTAGTAAAACCTGGAAAAAACCCACTCCCCGTATGGCGACATCACGTTGGTTCTCGGTTTGTTGCAATCCACCTTGAGTAAATATACTTTCGGTAGAAACCGGCTTAACACCTGTTCCTAACTGCAAACCGGAAGGTAATTGCGTTTGTTGCGATGATTGAGCGCCGGGCTGACGTATCGTTTGATACAGCAGATCCTCAAAAACAGCACGGGCCCGTTTAAATCCATTGGTGCTGACGTTCGCTAAGTTATTAGAAATCACATCCATTTTGGTTTGTTGCGCATCAAGCCCTGTTTTAGCGATCCATAGCGAACGTATCATATGCTTTACCTATTAAAATTTATTATCGAATTAAACTCTTACCACCATGATTTCGCTGGCTTTCTGAGCATTATTCTGCGCGCTATCCAGCATTTTCATTTGCATATCGAATTGCCTGGCCAAGTCGATCATGTTGACCATTTCATGCACCACATTCACGTTGCTTTCTTCCAATGTGCCGTCGACCAGCTTAACTCTGGCATCAACAGGCGCTTCACCGCCATCCTTGAGCCGGAACAGGCCATCCGTGCCTTTTACAAGCTTATCTTCCGGAGGATTTACCAGCTTGATCCGGCCTACTTGTGCTACGGTATTGGGCTGAGGCGTAATCGGCACGGATGAAACGGTTCCATCTACCCCGATGGTGATGCGCGTGTCGGGTGGCAGGGAAATAATGCCGGTATCGCCTTTCACTTTATGTCCGCCGTTTGTCTGCAAAATACCATTGGGACTGACTTGCAAACTGCCATTACGGGTATAGGCTTCCTTGCCATCATCCAATTGAATTGCAATCCATCCGGAACCGCGAACTGCAACATCAAGATCACGCCCGGTAGTTTGCATCGCACCGGGGGTGAAATCGGCACCGGTTGTTGAATCAACGACAAAGGCGCGTGTCGGCAGACCATCACCGTATACCGGAACCGCGCGAAATGCATTGCTTTCAGCGCGATATCCCGTCGTTGATGCATTAGCAAGATTCTGAGCAACAGTCGCTTTCTGATTCAGCGTATGGTTGGCTCCGGTCATCGATGTATAAATTAGTCGATCCATTTTCTACTCAATTCCAATAAGAATCTGATTTTTCAGAATGAAAGCCGGGCTAAATTTGAGTGATGGTTTGAATAATCTGATCTTGTGTCTCAATTTGCTTAGCACTGGCTTGATACAAACGTTGCGCTTGAATCAGCTTCACCAGTTCCGCCGTCAAATCAACGTTTGAATCTTCAACAGCGTTGGATTGAAGCACACCGAGATTTCCGGTTTTGGGAGGACCAACCAAAGGCTCACCTGAACCAGGAGTCTCTGCCCAGTGACCATCACCGATTGGAACCAAACCTTGCGGATTGACAAAGTTGGCGAGCACAATTTGCCCCAATGTTTTTGATTGACCACTACTATAATTTCCAAGAATTATGCCATCAGGGCTAATAGTAAAACCTGACATACGGCCGGAGGTATACCCATCCTGTGTAATGGCATTGACACCGAAATCAGAGCCAAATTGAGTGGCAGTTGTCATATCGAGACGGACGGTCTGCGGTGTTGTTGCGCCAAGCGCTGGATTAATGGCGCTAAAATCAATTTCCAAATCCAGTGGGCCAGCAGGAGCGGCAGCAATACTCTGTAATTTTCCATCCCCGTCAAATAACATTGATTGTGAAGTACTTCCTCCTATTTTGACACCAACAGGTATCCCGGCAGTGTCTACTTTACCGTCCACAGTGGCGAAGACAGTCCAAGTATTGGGTGTTGCAGTCGCTTTCTGAAAATATAAAGACAGAACATGTGAATTCCCAAGACTATCCACTACTGTTCCTGAAGTTGTGCTGTTGTAAGTCTTCGGATTGGTTGCACTAAAGGGTGTTGCAATCGCCGCTTTCCGTGCGTCCAGATTAAATCCCAGATCAAATGTGGTGGTTGCTTTAGGTGCAAGATCGGAGGTGCCGAATTTTAAATTTGCCGGTACCCCACTCGCTTTAATATCACCATTCACATCAGCCATAAAACCCGTTAAATTGGCACCCGATGCATCGACAATAAAACCGGAATCGTCAACATGGAATTGACCGTTCCGGCTGTAGCTTACTGTACCGTTATCGCTCATACGAAAAAAACCTTGACCGTTGATCGCAATGTCCAATGGATTACTGGTCGGTGTAATCGTACCTTGACCAAATTGTTGTGCAATCGCGGATATTTTTGATCCTATCCCGATCTGTGCGGTATCTGTACCTTCCATTGAGTTTGCAAAAATATCGGAAAATTGCGCGACGGACTGTTTGAACCCGGCGGTATTCGCATTGGAAATGTTATTACCAATCACATCCAGGTTGGTTGATGCTGCATTTAATCCACTTAAGCCATGTTGAAAAGTCATAATAATCTCCTATCAAAACACCTGTTTAATGTCAGACAAACCAACCAATCCCAATTTGTCCCCCATATCCAGGTGCGCACCACCCTCGCCAGGCATTACACTGTTTACTGTTCCAAATGAGAGGGTATCGACTTTAATGTCATTACCGCCTTGTTTCGCGCTTACCGCAAAGGTATAGTCTCCGTCCACCGCCTTAGTGCCACTGTCGGTATTACCGTCCCATGCGATCGTGCTGAGTCCTGTCGGTTGCGCGCCCAGATCCATTGTGCGAATAGCAACCCCGGTACTATCCAGAATAGTAACTTTGAGTTGATCAACCGGTTGCGCCAATTCGATACCGGCAATGGCGCCATCTCCATTCAGTGCAATCGCTGTTCCCGGAACAAATGCTTTGTGTCCGATTAGTCCCAATGCTTCTACAGAACGGGTATCTTCAGCGCTGGAAACCAATTGCTGCAGCGTTGAATTCAACTTATCAAGACCCGATACCGTGCTGATTTGCGCCAATTGACTAGTCACTTCGGCATTGTCCAGCGGTTTCAATGGATCTTGATTTTTCATTTGCGTGACTAAAAGTTTCAGAAAACGATCTTGCGGGTTTTCAGCATCTTTTGTACTGGTAGTGCTAGTTGTAGCGGTTGATGCAGCGGTAGCTGCTGTTGTATTTACTTGCGAAACTGAGCTCATCGCTTACTCCTTTATTGACCGATCGTCAGTGTTTTTTGCAACAATGACTTGGTGGTGTTCATCATATCGACACTGTTTTGATACGAACGCGACGCCGACATCATATTCACCATTTCATCGACAACATTGACATTCGGCATCGTCACATAACCGTTTTTATCCGCCAGCGGATGTTTAGGTTCGAACAACTGCCGCATGGGCGATTGATCGTGCACGATACCCGCAACCTTAACGCCACTGGCACCATTCGCATCCGCTTGCAAAGTACTGAAAACCACCTGTCTGCCACGATAAGGTTCACCGGTAGAGCTGGTTACGCTATCGGCATTGGAAAGATTACTGGCGACCACATTCAAACGTTGCGATTGTGCGGACATGGCTGAACTTGCAATACCAAATACATTAAATAGTGACATTTTCTATCTCTCCATCATTGCCGATGTTAAGTTTCTAAATTCATTGTTAATAAATGTGATACTGGCATCATATTTAATGGCATTATCAGCAAATCGAGTCCGTTCCATATCCATATCCACCGTGTTTCCGTCCGCGCTGGGTTGCAAAGGAACCCGGTATAAAACGCTATCGCCGAATATTCCAGAGCCAACAGAATTAATATGCATTGATGATGTCGTATTCATAGTTACCTTGTTCAGGCTAAGCGTCGATGACAATCTTTCCTGAAGCATGCTGGCAAAATCGATATCCTTCGCCTTGAAATTTGGCGTATCGGCATTCGCCACATTGCTGGAAAGTAATTCTTGCCTTCCAACTCTTAAACTGAGGGCGTTGTGGTGATAATTTAATTCTTTATCAAGTTTGTTAATCATCGTCTCTACCGCCTGATTGAAATTGTTTTCTATTCATCTATTAGCATTTAGCATGCCAGCAATAATATATGCACAAGTTAATCAACCAATCCGCAAATAAGACATGAAAGCGGTGCTATCTTTGCACTTGGATTTTTTCATGCTCGTTTAATATGGCTTCGGGTAGCGGCAATAATTGCCGGATACGGCAAAAATGAATGGTGAGATCAATCTATGATACGTTGCTTAATGACGATACTCTGTCTGCCAATGCTTGCTTCTTCTGCGCTGGCCTCACAGCACAACGCAGCAGTGGCGCATCAAGAAATTCCTCTGATTAAAAACGCCATTGAGAATTTTCTCTACAGCAATACGGCTTCACTGCCAGGATCGGTGCTTATCAATGTCGGCCAAATTGACAAGCATTTAACATTACCCAAGTGTCCTCAATTAGAGCCTTTTGTTCCGGCAGGCGGACGTTTATGGGGGAAAACCTCCATTGGCGTCCGCTGTGACAGTGAATTCGCAGCTTGGACTATCTATGTACAGACTGAGATCAATGTCATGGCGGATGTTTTACATATCGCACGCCCCGTATCAACCGGACAAACATTGAGTTATGAAGATATCGCACCGCAGAATGTCAATCTGACGCAAATGCCGGATGGCATACTCATCGATGCGACTCAAATTGTCGGTAAAGTCGCCGCCACCAACTTGCCCGCCGGTCAGCCGATACGTCCGCAAATGCTGCGGGCACCCTATGTGATCATGCGCGGTCAGACAGTGAATTTAGTGATCCAAGGCCGTGGATTCAGTATTCGATCGGAAGGCCAGGCATTAGCCAACGCAGCGGAAGGACAAGTCATTCAGGTTCGTAACAAATCAGGCCGGATCCTCAGTGGGCTGGCACGGGCAAATTCAATCGTGGAAATTCAGCCGTAACGTACTGAGCGTTTTTACCCTTTACGCCCGCAGTTCCCGGGAATTTTCTGCAAGCACTGCGTAATCCCGCAATCATAATCTTCAATCAGCTTTATAATAAGCACCAGATTTCTTTAATACTGATAATAATCAAGCGCCTCATTGTGACAAACACAAGCCATACCACTGAAATAAAAAAGATTCTGGCTGATACCTTGGGATTGGATAAGCGGATCGATGCAATAGAGTCTGACACAATATTACTCGGCAATATTCCTGAACTCGATTCCGTCGCAGTTGTAACAATCATTCTGGCTTTGGAAAAAAAATTCTCCATCGCAATAAAAGATGATGAGATCAGTGCAAAAACATTTGCGACACTCGGTACCTTAGTTGGTTTTGTAGAGCAAAAAATAGCAGACCATAACAAACAATCCGGGTAAAACTTTTATGGCAGCGATTGTTTCTTGATTGGAATGATGCATAATCGCTCACGATGGATTCGCAAACACGAGGAAACAGATCAGTGAAGCTTCATCTCGCAAATTTCGCACAGCAGTATATTTTCACGGGTTATGGTGAAGGATATGTATTGATTAATCAAACGCGTTACGAAAAAAACTTGATTGTGCTGCCTGATCAGTTAATTGAGGATTGGCCTGTGCTATCCGTTCAAGAGCTCCAGGTTCAGCATTTTGAAGGCTTGTTGCCGCACTCACCCGAAATCATCCTCCTCGGTACCGGCGCTCAGCATAAATTCCCCAATCACACATTGCTCAGTCAATTGACAAAATTGGGAATCGGAATTGAGATAATGGATACAAAAGCTTGTTGCCGCACTTATAATATCCTGGTTGAAGAAGGGCGTCGTGTCGCTGCGGCTCTTCTGATTTAGTGTTGCAGAAAGACGCATACTGCTTTCGCACTGCTGAATTTTAGTTTGATCAGCTGCAAGTTAATATAAAAATTCGCTTCTTCAATACACAAGATTTTAAAAAGAAATGGCCTGACAGTTATGATTGTGATAAATTCATGGTTGGTAAGTCAGGTATATAAAATTGGCTTCCTTCATAACATTAATATAGGAGTGGAAAATGAACAAATTTCTTATCGCTGCAGTTGGTTTGGTTTTTCTGATGGGTTCTTCTGTCACCATGGCAAGTGGAAACAAGGAATCTAAAATGCCACCAATGGCTGCTCAAGATATTCTGAATAAAATGTCTTGCGAAGGTAAAAAAGACGGCGAAAAGATCAGAGATCGCACCGACGGTGAAATGATCACCTGTCCCGCTAAAATCAAACAACCAAATTTTGGTAAGTAATAATAAGTCAGTTCTATAGTAACTGGCGAATAGGTCAAGTTAGATAAACAAACTGATTTTTGCTTCATTCGATATAGAAATAGATTGAATCGAGAGAAATATTCAGCAAATATCGGCTTGGCCTATCATTTCCCTCGGAAATAAAATGCCTTTCTGCTTTACGCGCAAACCTCAATCGCCCCTTTTCACCCGTAGGTAGTCTGTAATATCACACACCTCTATTTTTAATTGCTGATAGCATTAAGCTTTTAATATCATTCTGTTACACAGAATTCTGTAATGTTATCATCAACAGAATCTGTTAACTTTCTGCAAATAAAGAATTTATTTTCAAATTTTTATAAAAATATAGATCGAGATATAGTAAAATTAAGCGTGAAGCGTACAAAAACTCTAAATTGACACTATCCTCGTTCATAAAAATACTTAAGTAAATTCATAAGAACTTGCTTTTTTTGTCATCAGGAGAGAAGAAAGAATGAAATGGGGATTTTTTTTATTTTGTGTCCTATCCTTTTTAACCAGCCACGCTTTAGCACAGAAAAACAACCCGGATATCAAATCTCAAGCTGCACTCGTATTTAATGCGCAAAATGATCGTGTTATCTACGACAAAAACGCCGACAAGGTAATGCCCATCGCTTCCATTACCAAGTTAATGACCGCTATGGTTACCCTTGATGCACGTCTGTCGCCGCATGAAAAAATCACCATCACGAACGCTGATGTCGATAAGCTGAAACACTCATCGTCACGCTTGCCCGTTGGCAGCACTTATCCACGTCAGGAGCTATTGCGATTGGCATTGATGTCATCTGAAAATCGCGCAGCAGCAGCGCTTGGCCGCACTTTTCCCGGTGGTACCAAAGCATTTGTGAGTGCCATGAATACCAAAGCCAAAAAATTGGGCATGAGCAACTCCCGTTTTGTCGACTCTACCGGCTTGAATAGCGGCAATGTTGCAACCGCACGCGATCTCGCCAAAATGGTTGCAGCTTCGAATAGCTACGCGGCTATTCGTGAATTCTCCACCACATCGCAACATTCCGTATCACCTGGAAACAAACGCGGTCAATTGCAGTATGTCAATTCCAACAGTCTGGTGCGTAATCAAGGCTGGGACATCAATGTTTCCAAAACCGGCTATTTGAGTGAAGCCGGACGTTGTCTGGTGATGCAAGCGAAAATCTCCGGGCAGCCGATGGTCATTGTGTTGCTCAATTCCTGGGGTAAAAACACCCGTATCGGCGACGCCAATCGCGTCAAAAAGTGGATCGAGAGCAATCAAGGTCGCCGTCAAGCATAAAACCGGCGCGCTCAGGCTAACCGATAAATTTCACTGTACTTGTTCTTCAGATACTCGACGAAATAATCCGGATTCAGCGGTTCACCGGTAACACGCTCAACCAACTGTTGCGGTGTGTATAGTTTACCCTGGCGATGGATTTTTTCGTTTAACCAATTTTTAATGGGGGCAAAATTTCCTGTAGCGATGTTTTGTTCAGTAGCCGATTGCTCGCGCAGCAATGTGTTATAAAACTGGCACGCATACATCGCACCCAGCGTATACGAAGGAAAGTACCCGAACGCCCCACCGCTCCAATGCGAATCCTGCAATACCCCCAACGTATCGGTCGGCGGTTTAATTCCCAGGTATTTTTGCATTAATTCATTCCAGATTTCCGGCAAATCATCGACGCGCATCGATCCATCAAACAGCCCTTTCTCGACTTCATAACGCAAAATAACATGCAGCGGATACGTTACCTCATCCGCTTCCACCCGGATAAAATCCGGCTTGCACGTATTGATCGCGCGATAAAAAGAATCTACAGTCGCGGATTGCAGATTTTCCGGAAATGCCGCGCGGATCGTTTCAAAATAATGTGTGCAAAAGGGCTTGCTTTGCGCGATCATGCGCTCCCAGAACAGCGACTGGGATTCATGAATGCCCATCGTTAATGATTCCGTAACCGGCAAATCGCCAAGCTCGTGCGGGCGCCCCTGTTCGTAGAGCGCATGGCCGGTTTCATGGATCACCGAATACAAGGATTCGATAAAATTACTGTCCTTATAACGCGTGGTAATGCGCACATCGGTCGGATGACTGCCGCCGCAAAACGGATGCACCGACACATCGATACGCCCCTGCTCAATATTAAAACCCATGTCCTGGCTGATTTTGCGCGCCAATGCTTCCTGCTTGTCCAGTGCAAACCTGCCCTGCAAGAATGACGTGTCCGGCTGAACAGGGTGGCTTTGAATGGCAGCAATCAGCGGTATCAATTCCTGCTTCAGGCGCTCAAAGACCGGCGTGATCACGTCCATCGTCGTACCGCGTTCAAACAGATCAATATTCGCATCGTAAGGCTCTAAATCCGGCGACACACACTGCGCCCACTCGGTCTTCAACTGCAAGAATCGCTTCAGCACCGGTGCAAAATCGGCAAATCTATTTTCCTGACGCGCAGTTACCCATACGCCATGCCCGCGTGAACCCAGCTCGGCCAGCTCCTGTACCAGCCGTTTCGGCACTTTCGTTTCCAGCTCATAACTGTACAGCGCCTCACGAATATTGCAGCGCTCCATCTCGCCCAAAGCAGCCAAATCCTTTTCCTTGAGTTCGTGTAAGCACTCGCCCAGCGCCGGATCGGTCATACGTTCATGAATCACCCCTGCCAGCGCTGCAATTTGCTTGGCCCGTGCATCGCTTGCACCCACTGGCATCATCACTTCCTGATCCCAGCCCAGCGTGCTCATGACACCGTTTAAATGCGTAATCTCTTCCAATTTCTGAACTAAACTCTGATAGTGCTGATTCATCGTAATCTCGCTTCTCAATTCAATTTTAAACAGTGTGCAGTTTCATCGATTCCAAGGGATGGCGCGAACATCGCAAGCCCAGTATCATACCAACTTTAACACTAATCAATCGCACTGCCATGCTTTGGATAAAATCATTGCACATCATTTTCATGGTCACCTGGTTTGCTGGTCTTTTCTACCTGCCGCGCTTGTTCGTCTATCACGTCATGTGCGAAGACGCGCCGGGTAAGGAGCGCTTCAAGATCATGGAACGCAAACTGTATTACGGTATCATGACTCCCGGCGCAGTGTTGACCGTGGTGTTCGGCGTGTGGCTGTGGGTGGGCTATGGCTTCTCCGGCGATTGGTTGTATGCCAAAGTTGCGCTGGTTTTGATATTGATTTACTACCATTATTACTGCGGAAAATACGTCACGGCATTTAAAAACGACGCCAACCAGCACGGCCATGTATTTTACCGCTGGTTCAACGAATTTCCAGTATTGGTTCTGTTTGCGGTGGTGATATTGGTAGTGGTAAAACCGGATTTATTAGCGATAGTTTCTGCGCTTTAAGATTTCTCACAACCGCTCGAAATGGCAGTCTTGCCATGATCAGATAGCGGATTTCTTTCTCTGAATTTGTTCTTGTACTCATCCGGAAGCTTCTCCGGCTTGCCGAAGCAGCACGCCGAAAAAGCTTGATGTCTTCTAAAAAACACTAACCCCGGGTTATAAAAGATTACCCAATTTACAATAAAAAAGAGAGATTCAACTCTAAACGTTTGAATCTCTCCTAAGTATTCTTTCTTTAGCTTGCGCTAGAAAGAACCGGATTTCTTTATCTTTATTTTAATGACGTTTATCCTTTCTTATTGCGTAATGAGAAACTTACCAAACCCAATCCAATCAGCAGCATGGCATAAGTTTCAGGTTCTGGAACAGCCGATACCGTCATTGAGCTGATATAAAATTGATCTGCATGAGCACCGCCAAATTTAAAGTAGAAATCATGCCCGGTGTGACTCAAAGCGAATTGACCTACGTTTTTTGGTAGTAATCCTGTAGTCCAGGTTAAATTGTCGAAACTGTATTGGAAGGTCGCATTAGAGCTCCAGCCAGTCGTATTATGCCCTTCTGCACGAAAACCGACTGAAGATAATGAAACATTCTGGTCGAAATGCAGCCAGATTGCTTCTTTTTCAGTGATGTTATCGTCACTGGTATCATCCTTCTTGTGATAAACACCTAAACCGGCGCCGATGGCATCTTTTCCAGAAAGTTTTCCGTTGTAGCCATTTTCATGATCTTGAACAACAGCTGCTTTGGAACCAAAGGCGCCGCCATTATATGAACCTTGGGCGTGTACGGTAAGTCCACCATTGGTGAAACTTAGATCACCACTGAGTGACGATGCAATGTTTGAACTGCACAAATCGCCGCCAGTGCAGGAAATACCATCCGTTGGCAGAAAACCGCTATTGGTGGAACCGATGTACTTGAGGTTGGCAAAGTCAAAAACCACAGGCGCCGCAACTACTGGGCCACTTAGCAAGGTGAACAATGATACGACAGATAAAACACGCATTTGAAATGCTCCTATAAGAATATTTAATTTTGATTTTCTATTTTAGATAGAGCTAAATTCCATCACTTGTAGTTAGAATAACTTCAAGAGTAATTTAATACAATAGACCGATCCTACTGATTTATTAGGATTTTTGTCCTAGCAAAAACTCATTCTTGTCATTACTGAAATAAGTATGAAAAAAACTTTCTCGTGATTAACAATCATAAAAAATAAAAAGAGATTCAATCAGAATCATTGAATCTCTCATGAAAGTTTCTTTTCTAGTTTGTGCTAAAAAAGAGAATCGTTATTTTTATCTTTATTAGATATCAATCACAAACTTCTTTGATGACGCCGTGTAAATCCTATCAATCCCAATCCAATCAGCAGCATCGCATAGGTTTCAGGCTCTGGAACTGCTGAAACCCAGTTTGAAGGTGTTGGATGAGGATCTTTCAACGAATAAGGGTCTACCGATATAATGCCAAAAATAGGTTCTGGTTTACCCGATGTTGTTGTAGCTTTTGTACCGGTAAAGTCCGTAATGTCTACACCTGCTCCTGATATTGTCCAGATACTGTTGGTATAAGGCGTATCGTCGAACCGGTTGGATTTATTGTGTGCAAACCAATCGATCACGATATGCTGATCATCCGATTTGTAACTACTGTCCATCGTAATATCACTGTGGTAAGTGAATTTATTGATGTCAGCGCCATGAATTGCCGGTTGCGAAAAGTTTGCACTTGTAAGTGCCGGTCCTTGGTAGACAAAATCGAGTCTATTCACTGTCGAATCATCGTGCGAAAAACCCGGGGATGCCCAATTCGGGGTTAGTTCAAACGTGACAACACCGAGCGCTGTTTCTGTAATTTTAAGTTCTGCAACACTGGGATAACCCGAGCTAAATGACGATGTGGCAGGCAAGTCGAATTTATAAGTTGCGGTGTCACCGACACTCGCAAATGAAGGTGCTGCAATGATACTCAGTATCGAGGCCGTTATAATTGCTAATTTTTTTTTCATTCCAGACTCCTTTTTTAAAACCACAAATTCAGATAGATAAATTTATGCTTTGCTGCTAATTGTCTACCTGTCACTTATAAATACGCATTGCCTTACATTTAACACAGGTTACAGAATCAACTTGACATTCTCAGTTAATGACATCAAATCTGTTAATTCTTCTAAAGGTTAGGAAAAATTTTTTCTGCCCTCGTATATTCCTATACTATGATTAAAATTAATATTCCCTAAATGGGTACCATGCGCAGCAGAAAAATCCGTAATAAAACACCCCGCCGCAAGTAACGGGGTATTAACTGTGTTCTTCAATCTGCTGTTTTTCAACCAGTTTTCGCTCCACTTTAGTAGCATCGTTAGTAACAAACACGGCATTAATTAGAATCATTTATTTTGAAAAAATAACCGGATACTAACTGACTGCGATTACGGACGCCGGTTTTGATAAAAACCGATTTTAAATGTTTTTTCACTGTTTCCGGACTTACAGTAAGCTGTTGCGCAATCTGCTTGTTGGTCAACCCTTTTGTTACCAATTTTATGATTCCTTGTTCACTTTTAGTCAGCACAATATCTCTTGGCGGAATAGCGCAAGAAGTATTGTGCCATCCGGACAACGCATCAAATATCCACCGCACCACGTGATGAGGAAACCACAATTCTTTTCTGTGAACGATTACCTGTATCGCTTTTTCAAATATTTTATGATCAGCGCCAACCGGTAAAAACCCGGATATACGAAACTCGATAATCTCATCGATAAAATCCGGAGGATTTTGCTCGTAAAGCAGGATTATCTTAACGGATACCATCTTTTTTCTGATCATCCGCAACTGCTCGATCACTCTGTCAGCTGTTAGCCGCATATCGATCAGGATGGCATCCGGATATATTTCTCCTAATTTGTCGCTTGCGGTCTCGGCTTCTTTGATGTTGTATTGATTGATACAGATATAAGGTGAATTATCCGAATAACTGCGCAGATGACTGTTTAAATCCACTTGTTCGGTAATGGCCCATATACGAAGCAAATCAGCGCGATAACCTGCCGCCGTAGAAAACAGCGGTGTTAACCCTGCGCTCACTAATTCCGTGCGCATATTGAGCGGCTGTTTATGCAGCATGGATAAATCGCGCCGATCATTCCGGCGCCGGTCATAGCGTACTTGTCCACGTAAAATCGATATATCGCGCCGGTCAAACTGCCGGCGCCGGTCATGCAAACGCCGATTCAAGGAAGCGGAATCAGAATACTCCTGCCGTTTCTTATCAGCTTTCAAGCATTGAATATCGATAAATGATTTCAATTTCGTATGATTCCGGTATCGTTCATCGTATTAAATTTGGTACCAATCTTTATTACCATTCTTTTCTTTCTGAGATTCCATCAATTTTATTGCATAGACGCTATAGTAAGTCAGCTTAAATACAGACCAATTCACCATAGCGCCTTTTACCGGTAGAAATATCAGAAAAAACGCGGCATCGATACTTTATCTTTGTCTTTGCTTACTTAATGAGAATCCCACCAAACCAAGCCCGACCAACAACATTGCATAGGTCTCCGGTTCAGGAACAGCACTTACACCGATCACGAAGTCGTCCCAATCACCCAGATGCTTAGTGCCCGCGCTGTCATTGTAACCAAGCACGTAGGCATAGGTTGTAGATCCGACCAGCATATTTGTGCCAATCAATCCGATCGATGTACCTGTATCCCAGTGACCGCCATTAATAGCAAATTTACCGGCATCGCCTTCAAATTTGAAGCTCAGCGGCCCGGCCGTGCTCACAAGTGAACTGACTGAAGTTCCAACTGCATTGGATTCAAGCAGTTCGGTTCCGCTTAACGTGTTATAAAATTTGTCAACAAAACCGGATTCCTGGCCAAGATAAGTATAAGTAACTGTTTGCGACCCAGGCCCGGTGTAATCGAGATGTCCAAGGCTAACTGCCGAGCCTATGGGCAATGTAGCGAATCCTGCGATGTTAAATGCTTCGGTTCGAGTGGCTGTATCGGTTACCACAAAAGAAAGTCCAGCGTGTGCAGACCCTCCGGTCATCAGCAGCATCGCCGCAATCATTGTATTGTGCAGATAAAATCGTTTACTCATTTCTTACTCCCGCAAATATTGATAAAGCTAAAATTAAATGGATATCGCTTGAATTTCACTACTGAACTTTGTTCAATCGATTCAGTGCATGAACTCATGACGATTGCATGTTAATCTGCGGGACAACTTAAATCTATAGTCTATTAATCCTTATTTTATAATGAGTTAATAGTAGGTTATGACTAAGATTACCAGGAATTCTGTCCCGGGAATGTCATTGCCTAAGCTCATTTAAGCAGAAAAAAGTGACTTTCTTACGGAAGAGAAAGTCAAAACGAAACAACATCTTTTGACGAATTTACTGAAGATTTCCGGGACAACTTCCCCCAATAGCAACCGGCACAAATTCCAATCAACCAGCCGGTCACAATCAGTATTGGCATCAGGTGCGAACCGTTTGTATCACGAAACTGCATGACCAATAGTCCAAGCGGCGCGGCACCAATGCCGATAAAAGCACACAACCCTATCGCACCCCTGCTCCAGCGCAATATACCGTAAGACAAAAGCAAAAATGGCAAAATCATGACTAGCTGGACAAGCCAGGGAATACCGCTCGCCAGTATGCTAAAGCCAAGAAACGATAATAAAAATCCGCCTATTAGAGCGGTCACAATAATGAGTATAGTTTTCCAATGACTGCGTTGATTTGACACTTCGTTCATCTTTATTCCTTCTGCGGCCGTGATGTATTTTTCTCGTGCAACAAACCGATTCCAACGATGGCCATTGCAATGGAAACGAAAGGATTCAATAAATTCAGCAAAGCATAGGGTGCGTAATCCAGTGTTGGAATGCCCAGTGTCGCGACATAAAAAGTACCCGCCGTTGTCCATGGAATGAGTCCGGTAGTCAAGGTGGCGCCTTCCTCGACTGAACGGGACAGCACAGCCCTATCGACCTTTCTTTCAAGGTACGCGCTCTTGAACAGCTGGCAATTGAGAATAATCGAGATATAAGCTTCACCCATCGCAATGTTACCGATCAACCCGGACAGGATGGTGGTCGCGATCAATGTGCTGACGCGCCGAATACGCGCGACGATATGCGTGAGCAGCACTTGCAGGAACCCGGCATGATGCATAATTCCGCCAAGCGCTAGCGCCATGATGGATAGCAAGAGCGTCCACGCCATGCTGAACAAGCCACCGCGCCCGAGTAAATCGTCGATATTTTCAATTCCGGTAGTACCCGGTGAATTGACCCACAATGCATTGAGCACATCAACGCCATCCCTGCCTTGATAAGCGATGGCAATCAGCATGGCCAGCACGATGCTGCATGACATGCTCACTTCGGCGGCGTATCGTTTGATACTCAAGCCGAACATCAGCAGCAGCGGCAGCAGTGTCACCCAGCCGTTTAATTGATAAGCGCTTGCCAAGGCGGTACGGATCTCATCAATATGCGCTCGCGGTAAGGCATTATCACTGTAGTGCTCTCCGATCATAATGAAGATCACCAGGACAATCAGTAACGTCGGTATCGTTGTGTAGAGCATGGAGCCGATATGCCGGTACAAACCCGTTCCGGCGCTCATGGCCGCCAGATTGGTAGTATCCGAGATAGGCGATAATTTATCGCCGAAAGTGGCGCCGGAAATAATCATACCGGCCACGAGCGGCAGCGGAATGTTCATCGCTTCACCGATACCGATCAACACCACGCCAACGGTTCCAACCGTCCCCCAGGAAGTGCCGGTAGCAACCGACATGAAACTGCATAAGACCAACCCTGCCGCCAGGAATGCGCCCGGACTCAACAAATCCAATCCGTAATACAGCAGGCTGGCGATGGTGCCGCTCTGCATGAAGCTGGCAATGACCATGCCGATCAACAGAAAAATATAGATTGCTGGCAGCGCTTTGATGATGCCATCATCCATCATGCGCCGGATATCGAGAAAGGAATAACCCAGCCAGCGCGCTTGCAGACACACCCAGATCAATGCCAGAAAAATAACGGCATGAATGCTGATTGCAAATACGAACATGCCGAGCGAAATCAACAGAAACACACCGGCAAAGCAAACCAGCGCATGCAATAAGGTCGGTAGCCGTTGCGCCGTCAGCAATTCTTCAATGGGTGACCGGGTTTCTGTCATTGCCAGCCTATTTTCTTTCTTCATCCGCGAATAATGCAATCAACTCGCCATAACCTTCCGCTTGTAAATCCTCTTTTCTTACAAACCTTAACGCGGCAGAGTTGATGCAATAACGCAGGCCGGTTGGCGGCGGGCCGTCGTTGAACACGTGCCCCAGATGACTATCCGCATAACGGCTGCGGGCTTCCGTGCACGGCATCCACGACGCATAATCGCTCTTAAGCCGGATATACTGCGCGTCAATCGGCCGGTAAAAACTGGGCCAGCCGGTGCCCGAATCAAATTTATGAATTGACGCAAACAGCGGTTCACCCGATACAATGTCAACATAAATCCCGGCAGCTTTGTGATCCCAGTATTCATTCTGGAATGGCGGTTCGGTGCCGGCATTTTGTGTCACCTGATACTGCAACGGTGACAAATCGGCTTTCAACAATTCAGGATCTTTAGCAAAATTTTCAAAGTGATTCGCCATCACGGATCTTCCTTTTCAATAACTATAACTGACTATTCATCATGAAATTCACGGGGACGGTAACGCATTTATCGCAAAAGGGTTTGGGTGTTGTCAAAAACACCCAGAATAACATTTCTTATTTTGTTTATGGTACTTGGCCAGGAGATAGCGGTGCGTTTGAAACCATTGACAAGCCGCTGAATAATAAAAAATTTGCCTATGCCAAATTGATACAGCTCACGCAACCTTCCGCACAAAGACAAATACCCGCATGCCCTTTTGTCAGCTTGGCAGAAAATCCCTGTACCGGTTGCTCCTGGATGATCGCTGATTATACAAGCCAGCTGGAGCAAAAACGAAATCGCTTCCTCTATGCCATGCAGCGAGCCGGTTTTGATCCGTCCCAATTGAATGTCAATGCTATTCAGCCAGCGCCGCAAATATATGGCTACCGCAACCGTTGCCAGATTAAAACGGACGGAGTGAAGCTCGGTTTCGTATCCGAAAACTCGCAGCAAATTGCACCGGTGAATGATTGTCTGGTACTCAATGAACAATGCCGCAATCTGCTGCAAGTGGCAATTCAGCAGTTACCCAATAAAACGTGGCAGGAAAACTGTGAAGACAGTTGGTTGTTCATCGAACTGGATGACGACATGCAACCGGAGGAAATCCGCGCAAACCGGAAACGCCCGTTCAAACAGGGTAACACGCAGCAAAATCAATGGATGCAACAGTGGTTAAGGAATTCGCTCGCTCGCAACCCTCAGATAGGGAAAGTGGTGGAATTATTTTGCGGTTCGGGAAATTTCACGCAAATCATTGCGGAATCGAACTGCACGGCACTTCTCGCTTACGAATCCGACCCGGATGCCATTCAATTATTGAAAAATAAAGCTTTGACCAAAGTGACTCCACGAGTCGCGGATCTTTTCAGTCCGTCAATTTGGAGGAGCATGCAAAAAACGGCATGCGATGCAACCACGTTGGTTTTAGACCCGCCACGCGCCGGACTGAAAAAGCATCAGGGCTTTTTTTCCTGCTTCGCTGCATTAAAAACGATTATTTATATCTCCTGTAACCCGGAAACTTTCGCTCGCGATGCTTGGTTCTTTCAACAAAACAACTGGCAAATAAACGAGATTCAACTGATTGATTTGTTTCCGCATACCCCGCATATTGAAATATTGGCGGAATTCCGGAAGATTTGAGTACCCGGCCGGGTTTATGAATTGCAAGTAAACCGAAGAGGAATAAAAAAGGAATCAATACTGACGGATTTGTTAGCATTGACTCCTTGTAAGGCTAATAAGGATTTAAGCTGCTGTAACTTTTACTGAAGAAAAACGCGCTTTATTTTTTGACACAATATACAACATTGCAACAGCAAGATAGCTCAGAAACAGAATTGATCCACTCACCACTTCCACTCCCACCCAACCTACAACAGAGTCTATTTGTGGCAATGCCGGGAAAGCGCCAAATAAAATAACGCTGACCAAGGGAATAATACCGAACACTACAAAGCAGATTTTTATCGCTGTTACAAAAAGAAATTGGCTCATTTTCATAAAGCCTCCTATAGAAGAGTTTGCAAAATTTGCCTATTGAGTCACATTCCGATTAATTCAGTATCTCAAAACCGGCAAACTTCACATAAATTTTACAACATTCTCACAAAATATTCACAATTTTTTCAATCGAAATTGAATATCTGAAACCAATTAAATTTTACACACAGTAATTTATCCATTTTTAGCGAAATTCATCATGAATCTCTCAGTCAATACGGTCCATCAATTCCAGATGGAGTATTGATTTCACATGCTTTCATTTTTTTGTTGCGAGTGGAAAAAATTTCTGTTTTTCCACTTCTAAATCACCGCAAAAAAATACCCGTCGTTCCACTCAATCAAAAACCGCTAGAACACCATGAATTCGATTCTCTTCAACCGGACGAGCGGTTTCAGAAAGTTTTTTCATACCTCGTTATCTTCACTTCTTATTCACATACATTTCACTTTTTATTCACATTCATTGTGTTAGCTTACCCTTACAGCAACAGGGATTTAATGATTTCTGATAGTGATAATGCAGCCGTTCTGACAGAGAAGCAGTTTTGCTCCGATTCATTCATCAGATTTCGGTTCACTTAAAAATTTAAAACCAACATGTTGAATTATGTATAAATATTTCTAATAAAAACTCAATCTTATAATAAAAGGATAAATCGTTCGATGGGAATACTCAGTACATTACTTCTAACACCAGTATTAGGTATTCTGGTACTTGCATTAATTCCGAGTAAGAACACAAACCAAATCCGTTTCACCGCTAATCTAACTGCACTCCTGGCGTTTCTCTTGAGTTTCTGGCTGGTTCTTAATTACGATCGATCGGATGGTCAAATACAGTTCTATGAGTATTTTGTTTTCAATCCTAAACTTAATACTGCACTTGCATTAGGTGTCGATGGATTATCACTGCCCATGGTGGTATTGGCCGCATTGCTCACTGTAATTGCACTACTCGCTTCTTTCAACATTGCACGCAATATCAAAAGCTACTACGTCAGTATCTTGTTGCTGGAACTTGGCATGCTGGGTGTTTTTCTTTCGCAAGATTGGTCATTATTCTATATTTTCTGGGAGTTGACCTTAGCGCCGCTGTTTCTGCTGATCGATCGCTGGGGAGGCACACGCCGCCATATCGCCAGTTTAAATTTTGTGCTCTATACGATGGGCGGCTCAATTTTCATGCTGATCAGCTTGCTGGCGATCAGTCAATACATGCCGCCGCATGGCGGCACTCTGATGTCTGCGATGACGATTGCTGCGCAGAGTATGCCGAGAGACGAGCAAATCTGGGTTTTAATCGGTTTTCTAATCGGCTTCGGCGTTAAGATGCCCATTTTCCCGTTACACGGCTGGCTGCCGCTGGCACACGTTGAAGCGCCGAGTCCGGTCAGTATCCTGCTATCCGGTATTCTTCTCAAGATGGGCGCTTACGGCATGATAAGAGTGATTGTCATGCTGCCGGAAGCCACGCAAATGCTGCAAACACTCTTAATAACCCTGGCGCTGATCGGAATGATTTATGGCGGTGTTCTGGCGTGGCGGCAAACGGATATGAAAGCGATGGTGGCATATTCTTCGGTCAGTCATATGGGCATCATCCTGCTCGATATAGCCACCATGAATAAAACGGGCCTGATTGGCGCTGTTTTACAGATGACCGCGCATGGTCTGGTGGCGGGAGCCATGTTCTTGCTGGTCGGTTTGCTGTACGAGCGTACCCATACCCGCAATATTCTGGACTACAGCTCTTTGGTAAGAGTCATGCCGCGCTTCGCTTTGTTCATGACGATCACATTATTTGCGGCCATGGGATTGCCGGGCACCGTCGGCTTTATTGCCGAACTGCATGCCATTGTGGGTGGCTTCCAGCAATGGGGCAATCTGATGATCCTGCTCGGGGTCAGCATCATGATCGGAACAGCCTATGCCATGCGTACCATCGGCATGTTGTTCACCGGTCCCGTAAAACCTCAGATGCGTAATATCGAGGATTTAAAGCTATACGAACTCATTGCAGCCGGTTTCTTGGTTGTATTAATCGTCATGTTCGGTTTGTGGCCCGCGCCTTTGATTGATCTTTCAATGGCAACCATGAACCAAATGAATGGCACCATCATTCAAAGTATTCAATAGGGTATTGATATGACAAGCGAATCTCATGATTTACGTAGCCATGTAATTGAAACTATTAATCATCTGGATCACATTCTTCCAGGGCAACGTCCGTTGCATAAATTTGTGCATCACAATACGATTCACGGCTTTCAACACTTCCCGTTTGAAGAAGGCGTGGCAGAGTATGAAAAATTGACCGGTGTTTATGGTTATCTGCCGGATTCTAAGAACCGCGAACTTTATCAGCAGGGACGGATTACCGATACCGATCTTTCCGCTGCGTTCGAGCATAGCAAAAGCCTGCAGTCCGAGCAGATTGTATTTCATGCCGACGATCTGACAATCCGGCGCAGGGATATTTATCAAGTTGCGTTACTGCACGAGCTGCCAACCCTGTCGATCAGTCAATTGAACTGGCAGATCGAAGAACTGAATGTGCTGCATACCATTCAACCGGATGTCTCTAAAGAAGCCCGTGCCCGGATGCTCAGTTGCATTTCCGATCCCAGTGTCGTCGTTAAACATCTCTGGGAAAGCATTCTGAGCAAACTCGGCATTGAACTCACCGACTTGCATCCGGAAAACATGCTGGATCTCTCGGAGGAGCAGGCAAAAGAGTGGCTGGAAAAAATCAAAATAACACTGGCCAACGGTGAAGGCATTCCAGTGCATCAAAAAATGAGAATGGATGCCGAAGCCGAACTCAATGACATGCTGGCACAGATCGGTGACAAAATTACATTGCGCAGTTTCGTCCTGGCATTAAACGGTGTCGACATTCTGTATTCCATCCGGCCGCAGATTATCCGGATCTGCGCCTCGGTACTCGATGAAGGCGTCGCTGCCTGGCAATTACCCGAACGCAGCAAATTAGGCCTGTATGCCGCCTGGCGGTCGACAGCACATTTCGATGTCAACCCATTTCTGCATGACCTGCCCGACTGGCAAAGTATTGTCGATGAAACACCGGAAGATCCGGTCGACTGCATTATTCTGCAGTTAACCAACCTGGAAATTCCGCAAGAAAAATGGGAAGGCTATATACAACGGCTGGCGCTTGAGCTGCCGGGCTGGTCGGGAATGATCAATTGGCGTCAGCATAATCCTGATTACCATACCGAAAATGATGCCAGATTGCATTTGGCGGATTATCTGGCTATCCGCCTGACATTGGATCGATTATGGCTCAATCAGGCCTGCAAAGACACCTGGAAGATTGAAGCCAAGCTGGGAACGATCGGCTATTATTTTCGCAGAAATTTATCCGAGTTCATGGTCAGGAAGCAATTGTATGATGGTCATTTACCGGAATATCTGACCAATCTTGCCAAGGATTTGATCATGCGCGCCGGTTCCGAACGCGAAAGACGGGAAGAATGGCAATCATTGGCTGATTTAGCCTGGACTTGGCAGTTCAGCCCGTTGGTAAAAAATGATTTTGAGCATGCGGCTTTTAACAGCGGCTGGCGGCTCTTCCGCTTGTCCCAGCATCTGGGACTCACTGCTACGGATATCGATGGCATGCAGAAAAGCGATCTGCTGCAATTGCTGAAAGTTCTTGACGAATTTAGCGCGCCGGAGCGAAGCAAAATATGGCTATATGCTTACGAGTACCATTTCCGGGAAGATTTTTTTCAAACTTTGCGCGCCAATACCGGCCGCGGACGCTGGGCCAAGCGTACCCAGCGGGCGCAAGCGCAAATCGTCACCTGCATGGATGACCGCGAAGAAAGTCTGCGCCGCCAGCTGGAAGAAATTAACCCCGCCATCGAGACCATCGGCGCTGCGGGATTTTTTGGCGTGCCGATGAATTACAAAGGGGTGGACGATGTAGAAATCAAGATGCAGTGTCCAGTAGTCGTGCGCCCGGCGAATGATGTCAATGAAGTGCCGAGAAAAGGTGCGGAACCGATACTGCAAGAGCACTCCAACGGATATCGCTTTTACAGGAAGCTCGCCTATCTGATGAATCAATCATTGCGGCGCAGCCTTATTTTTTCGCATGCGATCATCGATGCATTGGCGCCGGTTGTGTTTGCCGGTTTGTTAGGTCGGGTATTCTTGCCGAAGTATTTTTTAGCGCTGAATACTTCAATACGGCAAAGCATTGAAAAGAAAGTCCCTACCGAACTGATGTTCAAGGCACCCGCTTCGGATACGCCCGCAACCCCGGACCAGCCCCGGCTGGGCTTTACCGATACGGAGCAAGCCGACCGGTTAACGGTTTTCATGCGTACGACCGGCTTATCATACGGCTTTGCCCCGATTGTTTGCTTAACCGGCCATGGATCCACCAACCTCAATAATCCGCATGAGTTCGGTTACAACTGCGGCGCCTGTAGCGGCAAACGCGGCGGACCGAATGCGCGGCTTTTTGCAGCCATGGCCAATCGTCCGGAAGTTAGAAAATTACTCGCCGAACGCGGTATTCACATTCCCGATGACACCTGGTTTGTCGGCGCCGAACACGACACCTGTAGCGACGAATACTATTGGTACGATCTTGAGGATATTCCACAAAGCGCATTGTCCGCTTTTGAAGCATTCAGGAATGATCTGATCAAAGCGAGTAAAGCTTCGGCGCACGAGCGCTGCCGCCGCTTTGTTTCGGCCGATAATCCCCGTTCTCCGGAAGTTGGCAAGGAGCATGTGGTTTTACGGGCCAATGATTTTTCTCAAGCATTTCCGGAATTCAATCATGCCACGATCGCCGCAGCCATTGTCGGACGGCGATCCGTATCGCAAGGAACGTTCCTGGATCGGCGTGTTTTTCTCATTTCATACGATCCCACGCAGGATGCCGACGGTAAGTTGCTGGAAAACCTATTGCTAGCGGTCGGCCCGGTGGGCGCCGGTATCAACCTGGAATACTACTTTTCCACAGTCAATAACGATTATTTCGGTTCCGGCTCCAAAGTCACACATAACATTACCGGCATGTTCGGTGTGCTCGAAGGCACCAGCAGCGATTTACGCACCGGATTAACCAAGCAGATGATCGAAATTCATGAACCGTTGCGGTTACAGGTGCTGGTTGAAGCCAAAACCGAAATACTGGGACAGATTTATGAACGTCAGGCCAGTATCCGTGAGCTGGTGGGTGGCGGTTGGATTTTGCTTAGCGCAATCGATCCCGATACGGCTGAAATTTCAGTATTTGAACGGGGCGTTGGATTTGTTCCTTGGCAGCCAGAGAAAAAGCACGTGCCTGAGTATGAATCATCCGTTGCATATTATCAGGATATCAATGTGCCATTGCCCCCCGTTTTAATTAAGCAACCTCATGTGACAGGAGCCTGACATGGATTATCTGGTCTTCTTAATACCGCTACTGCCACTCATTGCTGCGGCAATCATCGGTTTTGGCATTTTATTCGACCGTATCAATGGAAAGAAAGACGAACCTATCAGTGCCAATGTGGCTAAAAATGCCATAACACTGTCATGTTTGATCGCGATAGGCTTACTCGGCGCTGATTTGTTTGGAATAAGCCCGAACTACATTACGTTAGGAAAATGGCTCGATAGTGGAAATTTTGTAGTTGAACTCAACTTCATCACTACCGGTTTTAGTGTCATTGCAGCCGCCTTATTTTCAATTATTCTGGTCATCATAGCGCGCTTTTCAATCAATTATATTCACGCGGAGCCTGGCTTCCATAGGTTCTTTTTCGTTTTATGCCTGTTCTCGTCGGGAATGTTGCTGCTGATCCTATCGGGTAACGCGATCAGTACCTTTATCGGTTGGGAGATCGCCGGGTTATGCTCCTATTTATTAATATCTTTCGCCTACGACCGCCCCACAGCCGCCATCAACGCCACCCGGGTATTCGTCACCAACCGGATCGGTGACGCCGGCTTTATCCTGGGGATTGCACTTTCCTTTTATTATGCCGGCACAACCAATTGGCTCAGTCTGAATGAAATCGCCACAAACCTCCCTACACCTACCGCGACCGTAATCAGCTTATGTTTTGTTGTTGCCGCCATTGCCAAATCGGCGCAACTACCATTCACACCCTGGTTAGCACGAGCAATGGAAGGACCTACGCCTTCAAGCGCGGTGTTTTATGGCGCTGTCATGATACACGCAGGCATTTTCTTAGTAATTTTGCTGCGTCCGATTATTGAGCTCGCACCGCTAACCATGGCCGTGCTGGTAGTAATTGGATTTCTCACGGCTGTGTATAGTTTTATTGTCGGATTAACACAGACAGACACCAAAAGCTCATTATGCTTTGCCATTTCCGGGCAGCTCGGTCTGATGTTTCTGGAGTGCGGATTAGGGTTGTGGGAATTGGCAAGCTGGCACCTCTGCGCCCATGCCATGGTGAGAAATTATCAGGTATTAACAGCCCCTTCCTTATTGCGCTATGTCTACGGCAATCCGATGAAGCCGGTAGCATCCGCAATCGCCGATAAGCGCTGGCTGTATATCGCATCATTGCAGCGTTTCTGGCTTGATCCCATTGCGGACAGGACGTTGGTCAGACCTATTTATGGCCTGGGGCATGACTTGGATCGATTCGATAAAAACATCATCGATCGGGCCATGGGTGCTCCGGTTTCTTCAAACTACACCATTTCATCGCTGACGCAATTAGAGAAAAACATGGATAAAGATATCCGCGATGGCATACACATTGAATTTGTCCGCGGCAGCGGCATAGTCGGTAAATTCTTTGAATGGATAGCAAATATCATGAGCTGGTTTGAAGATCGCCTGGTTTTGCGTGGTATTGGTATGGATACAGTCGATATTGGCAGAAAACTTGGACAGATTGCGAATACTTTTGAGCAACTTATTCTCAAGCCGCGCTATTTGGTCCTGTTTGTATTCATTGTCTTAATGATTGCTGCTTCAATTTGAGGTTTCGATGGATATTACACATATTACTTATTGGTCGGAAACAGTTTCATTTCCAATTTTATCAGTACTGACGCTCATACCCTTGACGGCGATGTTCGCGGTAATCTTGACATCTTCGCCCGTTGCCGCCTTGCGTCTCGGTTTTGCCGGAACGGTGTTGACATTCTTGCTGAGCGTATATCTGTTATCCATTTTTAATGCAGATCTGACGGGTATACAACTTTATGAGCGCTATCAGAGTTTGGGCGTAACCTACACTGTCGGCGTCGATGGCACTAATATTTTATTCATACTGCTGACAACCACTCTGGCACTGCTGACTCTCATTTATACCCTCACGGCGCGGCATGTGTCAGACCGGACCCATATCGCTTCACTATTGGGTTATGAAGCAATTCTCATCGGCGCTTTTGCGGCGCTGAATGCCATGCAATTCTGGTTATGGTGTTTTCTTGAAATGATCCCTATTGTCTTGATGACATTGCGATCGGGATCCAGTCAGAACCGACGCTGGGTTGTCGCATTAGTGCTGCAGCACTTTAGCAGCGGATTATTGATGGCGTTAGCCGGCTTCATGATGCTTGGATTCGGCATCATGTTAACCACCGACGTTTTATCGTTCGATTGGCTTGTTCTGAAGGAAAGCAACGTCACGCATGAATATCCGACGTTGATTTTTTTCTTGTTGTTATTTGGTTTTGCCATTCGCATGCCATTGTTTCCATTTCATGCATGGTTGCCGGTCGTCGCTGAACATGGAACCATTGCGAGTGTCGGCATTTTTCTAGTCAGCCTGAAACTCGGTATTTATGCCATCGTACGCTATTTGATTCCCCTGGTGCCTGAAGTTGCCGAACAGTGGGCATGGTTCGTCACGATGCTGGGTTTGATCGGAATTTTTTACGGCGCATTGCTGGCGTTTATGCAAATCAATTTCCGCCGGTTAATCGCTTTTGCCATTATCAGCCAAACCGGCTTAATTACCGTCGGCTTATTTGATTTCAGCACACATGGCATGGAAGGCGGTATCGTTTTGGCGATATCGTTCGGTATGGCGACAGCCGGCATACTGCTAAGTCTCGGCATGATATACAAACGCACGCATACGGCATTCATTCCACGCTTGGGCGGCATGTTTGACACCAATGCAGCCATTGCCGTTTTGTTTGTAATCTGCGCCCTGAGTACGATGGGAATGCCGGGAACTCCCGGTTTCGATGGCATCCACTTATTAATCGATGGCACTATCCAAGGTCAGGGATGGCTCATCGCCATTGCAATTCTATTTGGTAACGTTTTGACGGTCGGTTTGCTGTTACGTGCTTTCCAGCAAATATTCATTGCTACACCGAAGCGCTTCCAAGGACCTTTCGTGAATATTCATCACGCCAGCTCTCCGCCATCTCCCAGGAACGAATGGATTATAACTATTGCAATCTGCGGTTCACTCATTGCTACCGGACTTAATTCATCACCCTGGCTGCATATCATCGATCAGAACATTCACACTACCGGCAGCAACTCGCATCACAACATCGACGCGCTTAATACTGACAAGTTGTTGACTACGCAGTATATTATTACAAAGGACAATTAGAATGATTGAAGCTGATTTCCCGCTGCTCAGCCTTACGATGATTGTCCCCTTATTGGGGGCTATATTGGCTGGATCAATACGCAATATCGATTTCTCGAAGCAAGTCGCCTTTTTTGTCGCAGTATTATCGCTATTGCTGACGATCTGTGTTCTCATTTTATTTGACGCTAGCAAAGGCGAGTTTCAGTTAGTTGAACGCCACGCTTGGATTTCAATTTTGAATATCGAATACTTGATTGGTGTTGATGGTATCTCGGTATTATTTCTCCCGATGACGGCATTGCTGACTTTGATCACGATGCTGGCCTCATGGAATACGATTTCCCATTCCTCGCGCTTTCATTTTTCTTTATTATTAGCGCTCGAAGGCGTCAGTATCGGCATATTTTGCGCGCTCGATACGGTGCTGTTTTTCCTCTTTTGGGAGCTGACATTACCGCCGTTCTTTTTCTTGATCGGTTTGTGGGGCATTGGCTCACACCGGCGCAGCGCAGCCATGAAATACACATTATTTATGCTATCCGGCGGCGTCACTTTGTTACTGGCGATTATCGTATTGGCAACAAACCACGCGATTCAATCGGGAGGGCAAATACCCAATGATTTGTCTTTCAGTCTGCCTGTTTTATTGAATACGGCATTACCGCATGAGTTGCAGGAAATCGTCTTTCTGTTATTACTCTTCGGTTTCGCTGTCAAATCCCCGCTGGTCCCGCTGCACACTTGGTTACCCACGGTGGCTACCGAAGGGCCGACGCATATTGCCGCCATTCTCGTCGGGCTAAAATTAGGTATTTATGGCATTTTACGTTTTGCGATGCCGTTAGCGCCCGCTGCCGCGATGGAATATAGCTGGATCTTGAGCGTGGTGGGCGCTTTTACGCTCATCTATGGTGCTTTGATCGCACTGCAGCAGACAAATTTACGCCGCTTGCTTGCCTATGCCAGTGTCAGTCACGTCGGATTAGTCATGGTGGGGATCGCGTCACTTAACATACAGGGATTCCAAGGTGCAATCTTTCAACTGCTGAATTTTACCTTGGTGGCCAGCTCACTGATGCTTATTGCCGGTTTTATTCAACATCGGCTCGGCAGCACCGAAGCCATTCATTTGGGCGGACTTGCCAAAGTTATGCCAAAACTGGCGGCCTTCTTCTTTTTATTTACGTTAGCCAGTATCGGGGTACCCGGCACCAGCGGTTTCCCGGCCGAATTGCTGATGATCATGGGTGCCATCAGCGCACATTCCGTTTTAGGCGTTGCTGCACTATCCGGTGCGATACTGGGTGCCGCTTATATGCTCTCTTATATACGCCGGACTTTCTTGGGGCCGATCACCCACCATGATGTAAAGCAAGTGGTTGATCTGCAATCGCGCGAAATGATTTTACTACTCATTCCGGCACTGCTAATATTAGCGCTAGGTTTTTATCCTGATTACATTCTTAATATAAATCAAATTGCTTCGGAAGAATGGCTTTCTCGATTAACCTTAACAACCCACTAGTTTTAAACTCATAATTCATAATATGCTAAATTTTTTTAGGAGAATGATGAAAAATTCGAATACTGGAATCGATTACCTAATCGATCTGAATACAAAACATTCGCAAGCTTTCATGGATTTGGCCACTGAGCGCCGCAGATACCGGGGAGAACATCCGACTGAAATCGCCGCATTAAAATGTATGGATGGCCGGTTGCATTTGCCGGTCATGACGCAGACTGCTCTTGGAATCATTCAACCATTTCGTAATCTGGGTGGTATTTTTGATTTGGGCTGGCCATTCTTTCAAGCCGCTATCGATAATTGGGTTGAGTATTCCATCAGCCGCGGCAGAAATTGTTTAATTTTTGTCACTTATCACTTTGCGCGCGGCGATACTCATCGTGGTTGCCGTGGTTTCCATTACGATACGGAAGCTGCAAAAGCCGCAGCCGTCAAGCTAAAAAACCAGTTTCAATCAGTGTATGGTAAAAACGGCGCGGTAGTGCCGATTGTATGTGGCATTGAAACCGATTTGGATGCTTTGATTCTTCATGGTGAAGACGGTCGTTCCGTTGATTTAGCCAATGCGAAGGAATCGTCGCAACTTGAACTTGAAGAAATGCTGCGTTCACTCTACCCCACGATGCCTGAAAGGGTTATCCGGGACTTGATGCCGCTGGTGCGAGGAAATGTTCGGCATATTGCCGAGATTCGCGCTACCAATCGGCCCATCGAAGAAGCTGAACACAAGGAATGGGTAATCGGTGTCGGACGTGGCTTCGACTGGCTGCATGTGATCAATACAGCATTTATCGTTGGTCCTTTTGATCCGAATCTTTCCGTTGCGATTGAAACTGCAGCAAAATTACTGAAGAACAATATTGATGAAGGTCGAATTAATCCGGATGGCGTTGTACTGATGACTTCCGGAGTATATCGGGATGAAGCTGGTCCTGAATATCTCTTATCGAAAGAAAAAGCAACGTTTCTCGGTAAATTTGCACTCGATATCATCAAGGATAAAGTTCCGGATTTAGCGCCGCATTTGCAAATACTGACTGGGTGTACCGATTTAAATACCAGGAAGTTTGAGGTAATTGAAAGAGTTGGGTAAAGCACGGTATACAGTGAGTAATTACCCGATGCACGCTTCTCAATGCCACTCACGGATAAGCATGCCGGATTGTTTAAAAAACAAAATATGATTACTCCTATAATAAATGGTCATTACAAATTAGTTTCATAAACTATTTGTTTTGGCCATTTCTTTTATGTATTACCGCAATTTGATCAATTTTAGATAGGAGATAACTACTTATTTTATTTTCATCATAGCTTGATTACAAAAATCAATGTTATGTGCATATATCCCTTAGATTTACAATTTATCGCTGTTCCAACAAAAGGAGAGGTGCTATGGGTTTATCTGATTGGTTGACAAGTCTTTTCAGTTCTAAAAACGATGAAGAGAATAAAACAAACGAGAACAACATAGAAAGTGATGATGATAAAGATCAGGCTGGCAGCGATTCAACGCTGCAAGATGTATCTGAAATCAAGCCGGAAAGCGTTGAGTCTGAGATTCAAGCAAGTAGCGAAACGGATGTATTGCATAATAACGATGAACCTCAAGAAGCAAGCCTCAAATAATTCTATACGTTTGATATAAAAATACATTTCGTGCGGTAGCATACGATTACGAAAATCGAACAGTAAAAATCTTATAACTACAAATGCAGGAATTATTTTCCTGCAATATTTTCACATTCAACACGTTAAAATAGACATACGTGATCGCCGCCCGATTCCGTATTGATTTAACCAACAGTGATGCGATGTCTATACCATTTAAGTTCTCACAAGAATCAGTTACCTGATTGACGGTACATGCATAATTCCGCAGCATTCCAGGCCAAATACCTTACACGTGATCTGCAAGCCGGGATCATTACCGGCGCAATGGCGATTCCCTTATCCGCAGGTATTGCTTTGATGTCTGACTATCCCATCAAAGTTGCATTAGCCACTGTTGTTTGCGCCTGCTTCATTGGCTGGATCAATGCCTGGATCAGGCCGGGAAACTACATCGGAGCTCCCGGCGTTGCTGCCGGGCTCGCGCCGGTTCTTGCACTGGGCGTAGCAAGCTTTGGCATGGAAAATATGGCATTCGTCATTTTCCTGACAGCCTTTATGCAAGCCATCATTTGGAAATTTAACCTGCAGAAATACATTCTATTGGCTGTGCCCGAATATCTGGTGGAAGGATTGCTGGCTGGCGTTGGTCTGAAAATCGCGCTCAACTTTCTCACAATGACTTATGAAATACCGGAAAGCATGATCACTGAAGTATTCTGGAATGGCACGCGTATTCAGATGGTTTTAATATCGTCAGCGGGGTTTGCCGCATTCTTGTATTTATTTGCAAAATTCCAGGCAACTCAACCGGCCATTCCGTATTTTTTCTTGATGATTACCGGTGCATTGCTGGCACAGCTAATGGCTATGCCGATGTTGCACGTCGAGGATGTGCCGATTGCTTTATCGCTGCCGCTGCCACACTTTGATAGTCCATTGACTTGGCTGTATGTCATCGGTTTTGCCGCGATGTTAGCCACGATTGATGTCATTGAACAAGTCATGAGTAATGCCGCCATTCAGAAAATCGACCCGTCACAGCGCAAATGCAATACCAATAATAGTTTACTGGCTATCTGGATCGCCAACATGAGCGCCAGTTTTTTTGGCGGCATGACCAATCTGGATGGTCTGGCTAAAAGCACAACTAATAAACTCGCTGGTGCTTATACTAAATTTTCGGTACTGGTGATCGGATTGGTGGTTTTGTTCTTCGTACTGAACACCCAGTATCTCGAATACATGCCCAAATTTTCCTTAGCCGTGATTATGATTTTTACCGGCTGGAAAATGATCCTGGGATTATGGCACGTGGCGCATCAAGGACAATATGCGTTATTACTGGCGATAATGTGCGCCCTGCTGGTCTACCGCCTCGGTATTTTTGAAGGTTTGCTGCTGGCGCTGGCGATGCATGGCATCGTTAATCTGATTGTGCTGCGTCATATTGATGATCTTAAAACCAGAACCATTATCAAAAAATATTTGGAACGATTTGCCGACAAAGGCGGCGCAAATTAGCGAATTTTTTATCCGGGTTGCGAATGTTCCGGCAATTTGAGGATGGCTTCCGCGTTGCTGCTCGAGAAAACCATACCGGCTGCTTGTTGCCAAGGCAGCCACATGCAGTTTAAATGTTCCCTGGCGGCAATCCGGATGGGCACGATGCCGGATAAGCGTAACCCAAACACATGTTCGGTATTGAACCGGACATCGGGTCCGTAGCGCCAGCGCCACTCTTCATAAATTTCATAGCGATTTTCAGTTTGCCAATCAGTCAGCGCATGATCGGCAACGTTCAAACCGGTTTCCTCAAACACTTCCCGTGCTGCTGTCTGTATCAGTGTTTCACCAGGATCCTGGCTTCCGGTAACCGATTGCCAATAACCAGGATGGTCGGCGCGCTCCAGCAATAAAACCTGTAAATCGGCCGTATGAATCACCACCAACACAGAAACCGGTATTTTGTGCATCAAACATCCGGTTGCCCGTTAACTGGGCTTGGTTTCAACCTGCCGCAAGCGGATGCTCAATTCCCGCAGTTGTTTTTCATCCACGGCGCTGGGCGCATGCGTTAACAAGCACTGCGCGCGCTGCGTTTTAGGGAACGCGATCACGTCCCGGATTGATTCCGAACCGGTCATCATCGTCAAAATGCGATCCAGGCCAAATGCAATCCCGCCGTGCGGCGGCGCGCCATATTGCAGCGCTTCCAGCAAGAAACCGAATTTCTCCTGTGCTTCCTGCTCGGAAATATTGAGTGCACGGAACACCTTCGATTGCACTTCCTGGCGATGTATCCGCACCGATCCGCCGCCGATTTCGGAACCATTCAGCACCATGTCGTACGCTTTGGAAAGCGCCTTGCCCGGATCGGTTTCGAGCAAATCCTCGTGACCGTCAGCCGGGGATGTGAACGGATGGTGCAATGCTTGCCAGCGATTTTCTTCCTCATCCCGTTCGAACATCGGGAAATCGACGACCCATAGCGGTTTCCAGCCGGACTCGGCGTGTCCGTGCTGATGTCCGATCTTGATGCGCAGCGCACCCAGCGATTCGTTGACGACTTTGGTTTTGTCCGCGCCGAAGAAAATCAAATCACCATTCTGTGCCCGGGTGCGCGCCAGAATGGTTTTAATCGTTTCTTCCGGTAGGAATTTCAAAATCGGCGATTGCAATCCTTCCACGCCGCCGGCCAGATTATTGACTTTGATGTACGCCAGCCCTTTGGCGCCGTAAATTGCGACAAAACTGGTGTAATCATCGATTTCCTTGCGTGACAATTCCCCGCCCCCGGGCACGCATAGCGCCGCAACACGGCCATCGGGTTTTTCCGCGGCTTCACGGAATACCTTGAACGGCACATCTTTCATGATGTCGGTCAATTCGGTGAATTCCAGCGGAACACGCAAATCGGGCTTGTCCGAACCGTATTTGTGCATGGCATCGGCATAAGTCAGGCGCGAGAACGGATCGGGTAAATCCACATTGCTCACGGTTTTGAACAAACCGCGAATCATTCCTTCCATCAGCGACATGATTTCATCCGCCGACAGAAACGAGGTTTCAATATCGATTTGCGTGAATTCGGGTTGCCGGTCGGCGCGTAAATCTTCATCGCGGAAACAGCGCGTGATCTGATAATACCGGTCGAATCCGGATACCATCAGAAGCTGCTTGAACAATTGCGGTGACTGCGGCAACGCAAAGAAATGGCCGGCATTCACCCGTGACGGAACCAGATAATCCCGCGCGCCTTCCGGTGTGGATTTGGTCAGCATCGGCGTTTCGATGTCGAGAAATCCGTGCTGATCCAAAAACACACGCACCGCCATCGCCACTTTATGCCGCAAGCGTAGATTCGATTGCATCGCCGGACGGCGCAAATCCAGATAGCGATGCTCCAGCCGCACCGCTTCACTGATATTGTCATCGTCCATCAGGAACGGCGGCGTCAGTGACGGATTCAATACCTCAATGGAGGCCACCAGAATCTCAATTTCACCGCTGACCAACGCGGTATTGATCGTTCCTTCGGGACGTTTTCTCACTTTACCGGTAATTTTCAGCACATATTCATTGCGTATTTTTTCCGCAACCTGAAATGTTTCCACGTTATCCGGATCGCATACGATCTGTACCAACCCTTCACGATCGCGCAAATCAATGAAGATCACGCCACCATGATCCCTGCGCCGGTGCACCCAGCCAAAAAGGGTTACGGTTTGACCAAGATATCCGGTGTTAATGGCGCCACAGTAGTTTGTACGCATAATTCTATTCAGTAGTCAGAGTGGTGAGATGAGTATATTTCTTCGGTATTACCGGCAGAGCCCAGTACATACATCGCATTGTATTCAGATATTGCGGATCCGTTAATCAGCGGCTGCCGTGGAAGCGGAACTGCTTACGGTTGTTGCCGGTGAATCCGCAGCGGCAGATGCCGCAGGTTGTGTATTGTCTTTTGCGCTGGCTTTGGATTCCGTTTTCTGTGTTTTATTATTTTTAAAGTCAGTGACATACCAGCCGCTTCCTTTTAACTGAAATCCAGCCGCGGAAATACGCTTCACATAATTGCTGCTGCCGCAGACAGGACAAACCGCAATGGGTGCATCGCTAATTTTTTGCAAATGTTCTTTCTCGGCACCGCATGAATTGCATAGATATTCATAAATGGGCATAGAGACCTCCAACAATCCAATATTGAGAAACCGGGTATTATACCTTAACCGTCCTTGTTGGATAGGCATCCCTGCTGTCCCGGTATTCGTACTTCTCAGCATATGGTAGAGTCGAAGCCGTTATTCAAGCCGATTCTACAATGATGACTTTATCTATTTGACAAAACAAGAGAATTCAAACTATATTCGCTACAGCTTTAGGACACTTCCCGCTTCAACCCTACCCAAGGAGACTATTTATGATCCGCTCTACCATTTCTGTTGCCTGCTGCTTGACTATTCTGAGTTATTCCACGATTGCCGCCAGTTCACTCGTATCCAGCACTTTCGATAGCGATGCCGATGGCTGGAGCGGACTCACAACGGACGGCTCTTCCGCCTGGTCGGTCGTCACCAGCGGTTTAACGCCCACGCATAGCACGGATGGCGTACCCGGCGGTTCCATTACGCTCGCCGATCCCGATTCGCAATGGACCTATTTCAGCGCTCCGGGCAAATTCCTCGGCGACCAGAGCGCTGCTTTTGGCGGCAGCCTTCAATTCGATAGCCGGTATGTGGTTGCAGGCACGAGTTACGCCAATGAAGCCGAAATTGTCTTAAAAGGCGCCGGGCTGACGCTGGTTTATGAAGCCACCAATAGCCTGCCAGCCGCTTGGACGCATTTCGATGCCGCGCTCGTGGCCGGTGCGTGGCGGGTTGCCGATACTTTTTCCGGCGCTTTTGCCACCGATGCGCAATTACTCGCCGTGCTTTCCAGCTTGAATGCGCTTTGGATCAATGCCGAGCACTTCACACCGGTGACGGAAGTCATTGCACTGGATAATGTCAGCCTCCTATCACCGGTACCCGAGCCTGAGATCTACAATATGTTGCTCACTGGATTCGGGTTGCTCGGTTTTATGGCTTACCGCAGAAAAACGCTGCAAGCAGAGTAATTACAACACGTAGCGCGCCAAGTCTTCGCTTTGCGACAAATCTTTAAGGCGCTGATCAACATACGCTGCATCAATCGCAATCGTCTTTCCGCTGTGTTTTGGTGCATCGTATGAGATATCTTCCAGCAGTTTCTCCATCACCGTATGCAGCCGTCTGGCGCCGATGTTTTCCGTTTTGCTGTTCACGGAAAAGGCAATTTCAGCCAAGCGTTTGATTGCATCATCGCCGAATTGCAATTTAACGCCTTCCGTGGCCAACAGCGCTTCGTATTGACGGGTCAGACAGGCATCGGTATTGGTGAGTATCTGCTCAAAATCACTGACGCTCAGACTGGTCAACTCAACGCGGATCGGGAAACGCCCTTGCAATTCGGGGATCAAATCGGAAGGTTTGGACATGTGAAATGCGCCGCTAGCCACGAACAGGATATGGTCGGTTTTGATCATGCCGTATTTGGTCGAAACGGTCGTGCCTTCAACCAGAGGCAGCAAATCGCGCTGCACTCCCTGGCGGGAAACATCGCCGCCGGTATGCCCTGCCCGGCTGGCAATTTTGTCTATTTCATCGAGAAATACAATGCCGTTCTGTTCCACATTCTGGATCGCCGTCAGCTTCAATTCTTCGTCGTTCACCATTTTCGCCGCTTCTTCTTCGAGAAGAATTTTCCTCGCTTCACGAATTGTCAGCTTCCGGGTTTTCTTGCGTTCCCCGGATATATTCTGGAACATGCCTTGAATTTGCGAGGTCAAGTCTTCCATTCCCGGCGGCGCGAAGATTTCCATATTGGCGCGCGGCGCGGCTACTTCGATTTCGATCTCTTTATCGTCCAGCTCACCTTCGCGTAATTTCTTGCGGAATTTCTGCCGTGTCGTGCTATCCCGGTCTTCGGTGATCGTGTGGTGCACATCAAAGTCCCTGGCAACGGGCAATAAAGCATCCAGAATGCGGTCTTCCGCCCGGTCTTCAGCCAGCGGCTGCTTTTTGCGGGTTTCATTTTCGCGCGATTCTTTAACGGCGGTTTCCGCCAGATCACGAATGATCGAATCGACATCGCGCCCGACGTAGCCGACTTCGGTAAATTTGGTCGCTTCAATTTTGATGAAAGGCGCGTTTGCAAGTTTTGCCAGACGCCGCGCAATCTCGGTTTTACCGACCCCGGTCGGACCGATCATGAGAATATTTTTCGGCGTGATTTCCTGCCGCAGCGGATCGGCAACCTGCTGCCTGCGCCAGCGGTTTCTCAAGGCAATGGCCACGGCACGCTTGGCTGCATCCTGGCCGATAATATGTTTGTCCAGCTCATGGACAATTTCCTGCGGGGTCATTTGCGACATGGTTTTAAATTCTGTGATAGATGTGTCAATAGAGTATTCAAATACCGTTCAGGTGCGGATTCTTACAACGGTATCGAACGATTACCGGATATCAATCAATGGTCTCGATAATATGATCCTGGTTGGTATAAATGCAGATATCACCCGCGATGGTGAGGGCTTTTTTCACGATATCCTTAGGCGGTAAATCGGTATTTTCCAATAGCGCGCGCGCTGCTGCCAGCGCATAGGATCCGCCGCTGCCTATGGCGGCAATGCCCAGCTCCGGCTCAATAATATCGCCGGCACCGGTTACAATCAGCGTGGCATCTTCGTTGGCAACCACCAGCATGGCTTCTAACCGGCGTAAAATCCGGTCGGTGCGCCAATCCTTGGCGAGCTCTACCGCGGCGCGCATGATATGTCCATGATGCGCTTCCAATTTACCCTCAAAGCGCTCAAACAATGTGAATGCATCCGCAGTGCCGCCGGCAAATCCTGCTAGAATTTTGTCGTGATAGAGTCTGCGCACTTTACGCGCGCTGGATTTGGCCACCACCGCTCCCAGCGTCACCTGGCCATCTCCTCCGAGGGCCACTTGACGTCCGCGCCTTACTGAAACGATTGTTGTCATGGAATTCGTTTAATTCGTTACAAAATCGCATTATAACGTATAAAACCGGGCTGATTCCGGTAGAAGTCAATTCCGTTTTTTGGCGCGCGGATGTGCCGTATCGTAAATCTTGGTCAAATGCTGAAAATCGAGATGGGTGTAAACTTGCGTAGAGGTGATATGTGCATGCCCCAGCATTTCCTGCACGGCACGCAGATCGCCGCTGGATTGCAATAAATGGGACGCAAAGGAGTGTCGCAAGATATGCGGATGCACATTCTGGTTTATTCCTTGCTGCCTGGCCCTGCCCTTGAGGCGATGACTGATGGTGCGGGTACTGATCGCATCGCCATGCTGCGATAAGAATAGCGCAGTCACATCCGGCTTGACGATCTGTGCGCGTTGCACAAGCCATGCTTTTAACGCTTGCAGAGCAAAATCACCGACGGGAACAATGCGCTCCTTCCCCCCTTTACCGCGCACTTTGACCGTTCCTTCGGCAAAATCTATGGCCGCCAGCTTAAGTTGCGCCAATTCCGCCAATCTCAGACCGGAAGAATAAAACAATTCGAACATCGCACTATCGCGTACCGTCAAGATATGATCCACTGAAAATGTCAGCAGCCGGACAGTTTCATCGGGAGACAGCGCATTGGGTAATTTTTGCGGTGACTTGGGAACCCGCAAACCAATGCAGGGATTATGCTGATAGCCGTGACTACGGATCAAATAACGGTACAAGCTGCGCCAGGCCGATAACATGCGCGCCAGACTTCTACCCGACAAGCCTTTGCCATGCAGTTGCGCCATGACTTGGCGGATATGCGGCGATTGTACCTGCGCCAAGTCATCTTTATTCAGATGACTGAACAGAAGACGGATATCCCGGGCATAACTGCCGGCGGTCAGCGGCGACAATCGCCGCTCATGCGTGAGGTGATGAATAAATGCGGCGGCCAGTGACTCAGGTTTGCTGCTCATGAGCGGCATGATCTTGAGATGCGATAGCGCCAGCAGTTTCGGCGTGGTCATAACGGGTTATCGTCGTACACACCAGCTCACCCAGCCGTTTTAAATGTAACGTGCCCATTTCCGGGTAAAACCGTTCGGCATCGGGGCTGCCGAGAACCAGCAAACCGATGGTTTGCGTTGTTTTCATCGGAATCATCGCAAATGAATGCAGATGTTCAGCGCCTTCGCCAAACCATTGCTTGATTTCGTCCGCCACATGATTACCGCAATACGGCTGCGGCAGACTTTCCGCAATGGTGCGCACATCGTCGCTGACCGGCGTAAATTCAACAGCCGGTCCGGCGCTATTGGCAATATTCCACAACCGCATGGCCACCAGCGGAACGGCAAAATCTTCTTTCAAACTGAAATACAACGCATTAAAAAGCTCGTCCAAGCTGGAAACGGAGAGCAGTGAAATGGCCAGCCGGTGCATCTTTTCACCGATGGCATCGTTCTCTTCGCCAAAGCTGATCAACTCCAGCAATTTATCCTGCAATACGCGATTTCTTTCCCGCAATGACAAGATTTGCCGTTCATTCAATGAAATGACTTTATCATCCTGCGGATGGGAAATTTGAATATCCGCCAGTAAGTCAGCGTATTCATTGAAGAATTGCGGATGTTCCTGCAAATACTGCGCGATTTCTTCCGGTTTCATCATAATTCCTTGGTTGATTACAAATTTATTTCGCCTTCAAACACGGTGACGGCAGGACCGGTCATCCAGACCGGTTCGTCATTCCCCTGCCAGCTGATTGTCAATTCACCGCCGCGTGTGCTGACTTTGACTTGATGATCCAGCAATCCCAAGCTGATGCCCGCAACCACTGCCGCGCAAGCACCCGTTCCGCACGCCAGCGTCTCGCCGGCGCCACGCTCAAAAACACGCAACTTGATATGCGTGCGATCCATGACTTGCAGATAACCGACATTCACCCGTTTGGGAAAACG
>CP091134.1:1810489-1815037 GCA_021582535.1 Nitrosomonas sp. | reverse complement strand
CTGACAGGCGCCATCATGGCCATGGGAACGGCCACGGCAAATTCCATACTTGTCGTGTCCTATGCACGGGAGCGCATCCAAATTCATGGAGATCCGTTGTTAGCCGCGATTGAGTCAGGCAAGGCGCGTATTCGTCCTGTGCTGATGACCGCAGCAGCCATGATTATGGGCATGCTGCCGATGGCTATGGGAGGATCCACCAATGCGCCGCTGGGCCGTGCAGTGATTGGCGGATTGACGTTCGCAACTGTGTATACCCTGTTTTTTGTTCCCTGTGTGTATGCCGTCATCTATTACAGCCGCAAGCGCAGCGCTTCTAAAAATGAGCAGCAAGACGCCCTTCAACAAGGAGACTCATGATATGGAGAAATCAAAACAAAAAAGCATGATGATTTTGGTGATCGTTCTTGGTGTCGCCTACATGGGTTATCGAATCATTGAGTCCAAAGAGAACATGGCCGCTTTAGAAGAAAAAGCGATTGAAAATGACACTCCGACGGTAGCTATCGTTTATGCCAAACCACTGCCTTCTACTGAAACCATCAAGCTTCCGGGTACTATTCAGGCTTGGTTTCAGGCACCGATCTATGCCCAGGTATCCGGTTATGTAAAAATGTGGCACAAGGATTGGGGAGCGATCGTGAAAAAAGGGGATGTCCTTGCCGAAATCTACGCACCGGCTCTTGATGCCAAATACCGGCAAAGCAAGGCGGATCTGGAGTCGGAAATAGCCCTTAATAATCTTGCTAAACTCACTGCGGAACGATATATCGCCTTGCGTAAAAACCAGGCGGTATCCGAGCAGGCGATTTCGGTGAAAGTTGCCGAGGCCAAAGCCCAACAGGCAAAAGTCAATGCCGCCAAACAAAGAGTCAGTAACTATGAAGCATTGATTCAGTTCAAAACAATTGTTGCGCCGTATGACGGTGTAGTCATTAACCGTAGCATTAATGTGGGAGACTTCATCAATAAGGAAGGCACGATCAGTACACCGGAAGGTGAAGTCCGCAATCTTTTTACTGTCGCAGACATCAGCCGGTTGCGTTTGTTTGTCAACGTGCCTGAGGCATACGGTGCCGTTATGCATGATGGTTTGAAAGCCGATTTAACGGTGCCGCAATTTTCCAACCGGCATTTCACTGCCGAATTTCTAACCACTGCGCGCGGCTTCAATGAGAGTACACGCACGGTGGTTACCCAATTCGTGATTGAAAATGAAGAGCGGGATCTGTGGCCTGGTTCCTATGCATCAGTCAATCTGACCGTAGAGGTTGCGCATAATCATCTCTCGATTCCATCCAGCTCGATGGTATTTGATGAAATGGGAGTTCGAGTTGCCTATGTCGATGAAAACAACCGTGTTCGCTTCAAGCCGATCACGGTAACCAGGTTCCTCGACGCTACTGTCGAAGTAAGCGGGGGCGTCACAACAGAGGACCGGCTTATAAACAATCCCAGCGCGGCCTTACTTGAAGGTGATTTGGTGAAAATTGTAACACCCAGGCCGGGATATGACATGATCAATGAACCGGTGGAATCACGTGAGAAGTCGAAACCAGTTTCTTCACATTCAGAAATACGGAATCCGGGCCCAAAACAAGCATTAGACGGATAGCATGCACCATAACGATCATTTCAATCATCTGACTATAATTGACTGGCGGCGTAAAAATGGGATCCATATTTTCAAGACTCTATCGTCTCGGTGCAAGATTTGGTGGTTTTTTATTTCTGGCAGTCAGTCTGGCGGCTTGCAGTTCTCTTCCTTTTCCTGCATTTGATCTTTCACCCAAATATCAAGAACCTCAATTCGTTGTTCCGGATTCTTGGGAGGGAACGAGTTCTTTCGTTAAAGCTAGTCCATCGGATGATGTACTCCGGCCCGACTGGTGGAAACTATATGACGATCCAATTCTGAACAGTCTCGTAGAACAGGCGATGGCAGCCAATCCGGATTTGCATGCTGCAGCCGAACGGTTTGTTCAAGCGCGCAATGCAATGATGAAGGCGCGGTCCCGATATTTTCCCCAAATGGGCTTTGGGTTTGGTGGCAGCAATAACAGACAATCCGATAATACCCTCTTCCGTGCTCCCGGAGAACCTGACAGCGATACTCAAGTTCTGATGGATGGAATCGCATCCTGGGAGCCGGATTTCTGGTCGAAACTCCGGAATGCCGCACAAGCCAAAATCTATCGTGCTGAGGAACGCGCGGCCGATTATGGACTGGCACGCCTTATTCTGCAGGCGGAAATTGCATCGAATTATTTCACACTGCGTGGATTGGATGCGCAAATCGCGATTTACAAACAGTCGATCGACCTTTATAACTACTCATTAACTGTTGTAGAGACTCAGTTCGAAGGCAAGATCGCTTCTGCTCTCGACGTAGCGCGTGCTGAGTCTCTGTTGTACGCTACCGAGTCAAAATTGGCTCTGATGCATGGTGAGCGCAAAGTGATGGAACAGGCTATTGCAATTCTCCTTAATCTTGCTCCAGCTAGTTTTAAACTCGAACCGGTAGATAACCTCCTTATCGCGAATTTTAGCCTTCCACAGACAGTCCCATCCACTTTACTGGAACGCCGGCCCGATATTGCCGCTATGGAGCGCCGGATGGCACAGGCTAACCGCACCATTGGAATTGCACGCGCCGCTTTTTTTCCAAACGTATCCTTCCGGCTTGGAGGAGGGCTTGAGGATTCCGGACTCAATCTGCTTAGCTTGGCTAACAGTTTCTGGGCTTATGGTTCCTCTTTTTCCATTCCACTGTTCCAGGGCGGGTACCGTCGGGCGCAGTTACAACAATCATGGTCGGTCTATCGCGAGACAGAAAATTTATATCGCTCGACCGTACTGAACGCCTTTCGCGAAGTTGAGAATAACCTGACCCAGACTCATTGGATAACGATTGCTGCCGAGCGGCAGGATGCCGCCGTCGAAGCTGCACGTAAAACACAAAACCTTACCATGGAACTCTATAAGGGCGCTTTGGCGTCCAGTCTTGAACTCATTTATTCCCAACTCGGTACGCTGACGGCAAGTATCGATTCTGTACAGATCAAGACTGATCTACTGAAAGCATCGGTGGCGCTTATTCGTGCGCTTGGAGGAGGCTGGAATCGCGATCAATTACCCACCGACAACGAAATTCAACCCTTTGGCATATTGCAATATACTGATCTTGATAAGCCAGCACCAGCTGGAGAGATTGACGTCGATGCGAATCCTGCCGATAGAAACACCAAAAACAATAACTTGACAAAACCCTCAGTTGAGTCCTCGTACATAAAAGTACGTAAATCGCCTTAAGCGCAGAAACTTTGGAGTTGTTTCCGTAGATCATAATGTGTTCATCAAAACGGGACAACTCCAAAATAGAATATCGAACCATAGTTTTTTAACGTTCAATCAACATCACTTCAATTTTATTCAACTTGCCATTTCGCCGGTATTCTAATTCAGTTTTTCCTCCTGCTTTCAGCGTGCGCAAAATCGCCGCATACGATGCCAAATCGCTGATCGGTTGCCCAGCCAGTTGAATCAAAATGTCGCCAGGTTGCAGTCCGGCTTGTTGCGCCGGGGAGCCGGGGAGGGTGTTGTCGATGCGCACGCCTTCGCCTTGGTACGAGAAATCCGGGACGGTGCCGAGGCTGGTTTTGCGTTTTTCTGTGGGTTTGGTGGATTCAGCAGGCGCGGGGGCGGATGACAGCGTGACCGTTAGCGGTTCGATGCGGTTGGCGAGGTATTCGCTGGCTTCTTTCAGGATGGCGGCGACTTTGACCAGTCCGGCGGAGTCGATTTTATCGGCGGTGTCGCCGGGGGCGTGGTAGTCCTCGTGCGCGCTGGCAAAGAATTGCACCGCCGGGATGCCGGCTTGGATGAATGCGGCTTGGTCGCTGGAGCCGAAGTCGTCTTGCACGGCGTTGACCGGGATGCCGGTGACGAAGCTTGCGCCACGGAAAATATGTACCAATTCGCGCGCAGTGCCGGTGCCAAATACCGTGACCGGGTTGTTTTCCAGCCGCCCGACGGTGTCCAGATTCAACATCGCGATGATCTTTTCAGTAGGGTGATTCTTGTCAGTGCGGGTGTAGTGCCTGGAGCCGAGCAGATTGGCTTCCTCACCGGTGAAGGCGGCAAAAATGACGGTACGCTCCGGTTGCCATTTCGGCGCGATCTGCCGGGCGAGCTCCAGCATCACCGCGATGCCGCTGGCGTTGTCGTCGGCGCCGTGATGGATTTTGCCTTGGTGCGCGGCGCGCACGTCCGGCCAGCCGGTGCCGAGGTGATCGTAATGCGCGCCGATTACCAGGCTTTGCCCGGCGAGCTGCGGATTGGTGCCGGGCAGAATGCCGACGATGTTACGCAATATGATGTTGCCTTTCGGCAGACCGACATCCTGCTGCCAGGTCTGGAAAAAGCTGTTGTCGTCACCGCCGGGCAGCAGGCCAATGTGCTGAAATTGCTTGGCGATATACGTTGCCGCTTCATCCAGTTCCGGCGTGCCCAGTTCGCGTCCTTTGAACGAATGGTGCGACAAGTGGG
>CP091134.1:1777087-1810389 GCA_021582535.1 Nitrosomonas sp. | reverse complement strand
GAATTCCATCTACAAAAGATTCAATGCGTGGTCTTTAGACAGCAAGTGGTTAAGGATTTTCAAGGCGTTGGTTATTGATCCGGATTGTGAATGGGAATTTATTGATGGCAGCTATGTTAAAGCACACCAGCATAGTGCAGGCGCAGCGAGCGAGGAACCCCAGGCGATCGGAAAAAGCCGTGCAGGCAATACCACCAAGATTCACCTGGTAGTTGACAGCTATGGTTTACCAGCTGAGTTTGAAATCACCGGTGGAGAAATCAATGACTGTTCTGTAGCGCCTGATTTGATTGGCAGACTACCTGACACGCAAGCGATTGTTGCGGACAAGGGCTATGACAGCGAATGTATACGGGAACAGATAACGAAGAAAGGGGTTCAAGCTGTGATACCGAGAAAGCGCAACTCGTTGAAGGGTAACGCAGATATGGATTGGAGTTTATATAGATACCGGCATTTGGTGGAAAATGCTTTTGCCCGACTAAAGCATTATCGGGCAGTATCGACACGATACGACAAGATGAAGAGAAATTTTGAAAGTATGGTAGCCATGGCGTGTGGATATCTCTGGCTACCTTTGTGAAATGTCAACAGACCCTAGGAATTCTCTTGTTTTGTAATTCCGTGACAGTGCGCGCTCGATATTGAATTAAAGCGTGGTGATAATGCACCTAACACTGCACAATGTTTCCATTCTAACCCGGAGATTCCTGTGATGTGGCCGCGAGTAATAGCAATTCTAAGTTTCTTTGTTTTGAGCTTGGCTAGTGCTCAAGCAGTTGACCCAGGGCCGTATTTAACTACGATCCCGGAAGGCTCTGTCATCATGGAGCGTGAACATACCTATTGGTCAGTCCATTATTGCCCGGATAATACTTGTGATTTATTGCACATCTCCACTGCTGTTCATGAGAACGATGTCCAGCGCCTAGCACTTGGTTTTTTCGTCTACTTCTCTTCGTACCTTCATTTGAATCCATGGCAAGAAGAGGCCCGTGAAAATGAAACGATTCAAATGGAAATTAATCGATTATCAAATACGACATGTCCGATTCAGCGTACAAAACAGCTGGTTGAATGCAGGCTAAAAGCGTTATCGTCCACTCAAAAATTAGAAATCTTCTCCGTTCGTTTTGATGAAGGTGAACGAAAGGTAACACCGTTACTCTTATCTAACATTCTTCAATCAATGTAGGAACATGAGCATCTTGCTCATGAATGAGTGTCACTAAAAACTCCATGCAAAAAATTTCCAGAAGAGAATTGATCAAATTCACCCTGCTCGGCAGCGTGGTCAGTGCATTGGGCAGCCGTAGTTTCGCCAAAGCATTGGCGCTGATACCGACCCCCGATGAAACCGAAGGGCCGTTTTATCCGGTGAAAGATCAAGAAGACAAAGATGCCGATTTAACGCAAATCAAGGGGCATGCCGCTGCTGCGCAAGGCCGTCACATCATTGTCAGCGGTCAAGTTCAGGATGTTGCAGGACATCCCGTTGCACAGGCCGCATTGGATATTTGGCAGGCTGATGCCCGTGGACGGTACCATCATCCGCGCGATCCTAATCCAGTCAGTCCGGACGAAAATTTCCAAGGCTGGGCGGTCATCCGGTGTGACGAGAACGGTTTATTCCGCTTCAAGACGGTGATGCCGGGCGCTTATCCCGCCAGCGGATCCTGGATCCGGCCGCCACACATTCATTTTAAGGTCTCAAAACCAGGCTACCGTGTTCTGACGACGCAGATGTATTTTCCCGCTGAGAAGCTCAACCGCAGCGATTTGTTGTTGAACGCGAAATCCGCGCGGGAACGCACCGCGATGACTGCGCGGCTGGTTGCCAAGCAAGGCAATTTACCTGTTTACGAGTACAATATCGTTCTTGATTTACTTCGCCGATAAAACATGACAACCAAACACAATACATTGCTCATTCTGGGCTCCGGGCCTGCCGGTTATACCGCCGCGGTCTACGCCGCGCGCGCCAATCTGAATCCGGTCTTGATCACCGGGTTAACACAGGGCGGGCAATTAACGACCACGACCGATGTCGATAACTGGCCGGCTGATGCGATGGGCGTGCAAGGCCCTGAATTGATGGAGCGGTTTCAGAAGCATGCCGAGCGCTTTCAAACCGAAATCATTTTTGACCATATCCATACCGCAAAACTGACGGAAAAACCGATTACGCTGATCGGCGATCAAGGCACTTATACCTGCGATGCGCTCATTATCGCTACCGGCGCTTCCGCGCAATATCTCGGTCTGCCGTCGGAAGAAGCGTTCATGGGACGCGGCGTATCCGGTTGCGCGACCTGTGACGGTTTTTTCTATAAAGGACAGGATGTTGCCGTGATCGGCGGCGGCAATACCGCGGTGGAGGAAGCGCTTTATCTGGCCAACATCGCGCGCAGCGTGACTGTGGTGCACCGGCGCGATCAGTTCCGCTCGGAAAAAATTCTGATCGATAAATTGATGGAAAAAGTCCGCAACGGCAATATCAAACTGGCATTGAATCACGTGCTGGAAGAAGTGCTCGGCGATCAATCCGGTGTGACCGGCATGCGCATCAAAAGCACGCAGGACAATGCCACACAGACGATCAACTTGCAGGGTGTATTCATCGCCATCGGCCATAAACCCAATACCGATATTTTCACCGGGCAATTGGACATGGAAAACGGCTACATCGTCACGTGCGGCGGCGGTCAAGGCAATGCCACGGCAACCAACATACCCGGTGTATTCGCTGCGGGCGATGTGCAGGATCACATTTATCGTCAAGCGGTTACCAGTGCCGCAAGCGGCTGCATGGCGGCATTGGATGCGGAAAAGTACCTCGATCATTTGAAATAGCCCATGCACCGGGAACCCTGCGGCAAGCAGTCAGTGATATTGAATGAAGGACAAGAATTCCACGCAAGATGACGACGAAATGGCGCTGTTCCACGCCGCGATGCGCGACGTAGCGCCGTTGCCCGCTACCGGTACGGTCGTTCAGCATAAGCCTTCCGTCCCTCCGGTTCCCCGGAAAAGCAGCCGACAGGAACAGCTCATCACCACAGATGCACTCTCAGACCATATCGCCATCGAGATGGAAGCGGGTGATGATTGGTCCTATGTGCGTCCCGGTATGCCGCGTCTGACATTGCGGAAATTGCGGCGCGGTCACTGGGGAATCCAGGATAACCTCGATCTGCACGGATTTACCCGTGACGAAGCCAGGCAGGAATTAAGTATCTTCCTGAATGCCTGTTCACACAGTAAGTTTCGCTGTGTCCGCATCATTCACGGTAAAGGGTTGAGCTCGAAGAATCGCGAACCGGTTCTAAAAACCCGGATTGGAAACTGGTTGCTGCAACACGTGGATGTGCTGGCTTTTTGCCAAGCTAGAGCGGAAGACGGCGGTGGCGGTGCAATCCTGGTTTTGCTTAAAAGCAAAGCATAGATTGATCGGGCCTCACCTTTACAGCGACGGACTGGATTCTTGCGGAAAAGCTTTTTCGTATTTGCTCTGGCACTGAATACAGCGTTGTGCGGACGGGTATGCCAGCAAACGCTCAAACCCGATTTCGTTGCCGCAATCGATACAATCGCCGAATTCCAGCTCATTGAGATACTCCATCGACATTTCCAGCTCGCGCATCTCGTTGATCTGCCGGTCGATCAGTGCGGTATCGATGTCATCCGGGGTATCGTTCAAATATTCCACCAGCTCAGAGTCACGAATATCGTTGGTATGCGCCAACTCATTTTGGACTTCTTCCTGCAATGCAAGATATCGCTCATGGAGTGCGGTTTTTAACTGCGCTAACTGATTTTCTGTGAAATTTGCCATTCAGTCTCCTGTCAATTTTAGCTTTCATATATTGTCTGAGATGTGATTTTCAATCCTTGATCGAAGTCAAATGAACATGTCCCCATCACGGCTCTGCCGGATCAGACCGCTTGCAAATGCTTTAAATCCGCGATCACTTCGGCAGAGTTACGGGCTGCGCTCGCTGACAGGTACATCCGTGCGATTTTTCCCTGCGGATCGATCAAGAAGGTATTGCGCCGGGCGAATTTGATAATGCCCAGATTAATCAGGGAATGATAACGCGCCGCCGTTTCGGCTGCGGTATCCGCCAGTAATGGAAATTGCAGGTGAAACTTCTTGGCGAAATCAGCATGACTGTTTGTGTCATCGACACTCACGCCAACCACGTCAGCGCCCAAATCCGCCAAATCCTGCAGGCCGTCCCGGAAAGCGCAAGCTTGTTTGGTGCAACCGGGCGTATCGTCCTTGGGATAAAAATATAATGCCAGCCATTTGCCGCGGAAGTCAGCCAGAGTGTGCGTTTTTCCATGCTGATCAGTCAATTTGAAATCGGGTGCAAGCTGACCCGGCTCGAGTGATTTTCTATTCCTGGAAAAAAACCAGAACATGAATCCCAGGGTGAGAATTGATAAGGTAATAGTCAACCATTCCATCATATTGCCGTCCTTATTCGTTGTTATTCGGATGCCGCAGCGGCCAAGCCCATAGCCGTAATAATGCAATAGCCAGTAACGCCAGCAGACTGGCGGACATAAAAGCGACCGCCGCGCTGTATACATGCCATATCACCCCGAACAATAGCCCCGCCGGGATGGCCGCGATACCGCTGACCAGATGATACCAGCCAAAAGCGGTGCCGCGTTCGTCAAGCGCAGCATAATCGCTAATCAACGCACGCTCGGCGCCCTCGCTCAAACCCATCAGCAAACCATAAAAAACACTGATGATCCATAACCCGGTGCTCGTTGTAATCTGACTCAGCGCCAGAAACGATACTGCAAGCGCGGACCAACCGATTAGAATCAATGCGCCACGGCCGAAATGATCGGCTAATTGCCCGCCCTGCGTGGAAGTAATCGCCTTGGCCAGATTGAGCGCCGCCCATAGCAGCAGTAATTCAACCATGCCGATACCTAATTCATGACCGAATAGCAAAATAAAAGTTTCAGAAGCACGTGCGAAGGTGAACAACATCAGTACCCATAAGTAACGCTGCATCGGCACGGACAATGCAGACCAGCGTAGCGGCGGGAGCACGCGTTGCGCTGCTGCGGATGGAATTTGGCTGTCCGCGGCTTCTTTCACTCCTGCGCCCAAAAGCGCTACCGCGACAAAACCGGGTACTGCCGACCATAGAATCACTTCACTCAAGCTTAAATCCGACCACGCCAGAATAGCCGCAGCCGCCAGAGCACCCGCAACCGCGCCGGCATTATCCAATGCGCGGTGAAAACCGAATGCATAGCCGCGGATCTGCGGCGGTGCCGCATCGGCGACCATCGCATCACGCGGCGCACCGCGCAATCCCTTGCCAATCCGATCCACGCTCCGCAGTAGCAACACGGTCAACCAGGAACCCGCCAAACCAAGAAGCGGACGTGCCAGATTGGAAAGCGTGTAGCCCGTCAACGCCAGCTTTTTACGCCGCCCGCTCATCACATCGGAATGCCGCCCCGCCCATAACTTCAGAAAGCAGGCCAGCGCATCCGCGACCCCTTCGATCAATCCCAGCGCAATCGGCCCTGCAGCCAGTACAGTTGCCAGTAAAATGGGGATCAATGGCACTACGATATCGGATGCAAAATCATTGAAAAAACTAACCAATCCGAGAACAATAACCGTTCTCGGCAGTTTTTTTGAGGTTTCCGGACTTGCAGGATCCGGCTGATCAGGTTTATTCATAGTGTGATATTAGCGTAAAATATCAAGTTCGCCCTGGTAGCTCAGTGGATAGAGCAACCCCCTCCTAAGGGGTAGGTCGCACGTTCGATTCGTGTTCAGGGCGCCATGAACAACGCATAATAAAAAATGCGCCCTAAACGACGGAGACAATCATAACCGGTTAGCTGATACGCAATTAAACTGTGCCAATCGCCATTCAGCTAGCACATCGGCACAGTTATACCGGATTGAGGCGGTAAAAGAAGAAGTAGATTAACAGAACAGATTCAGAATCACGAATTTCGCGCTATGTTCTTACGTAATCGCCAGGTGCGCAATGCCCGAATTGAGATCCTGCGATTTGGCTTCAGCGCTTTCCAGTTTAATTTGCAGGCGCAGCTCATTCATTGAATCCGCGTTGCGCAATGCGTCTTCATAACTGATTTTTCCCGCTTCATACAACTCAAATAGCGCCATATCGAAGGTTTGCATGCCGAGTTCGCGGGATTTTTTCATGATGTCTTTGATCTCGTGTACATTTCCTTTGAAAATCAAATCCGCGATCAGGGGCGAATTAAGCAGCACTTCGATCGCGGCAACCCGTCCCTTACCGTCTTTGGCCGGTATCAACCGTTGCGCAACGAGGGATCGCAAATTCAGCGATAAATCCATCAGCAACTGTGCCCGGCGTTCTTCCGGGAAGAAATTGATGATCCGGTCCAACGCCTGGTTGGCGCTGTTGGCATGCAGCGTGCCCATGCACAGATGACCGGTTTCGGCGAAGGCAATCGCATGCTCCATGGTTTCACGGTCACGGATCTCGCCGATGAGAATGGCATCCGGCGCTTGCCGCAAGGTGTTTTTCAGCGCAGCTTCCCACGATTCGGTATCGACACCGACTTCGCGTTGGGTAATGACGCAGTTGATGTGTTCATGCACATATTCGACCGGGTCTTCGATGGTGATGATGTGGCCGTAGCTGTTTTTATTGCGATGCCCGATCAGTGCGGCCATGGATGTGGATTTTCCCGAACCGGTGCCGCCGACAAAAATGACCAGGCCGCGTTTGCTCATCACCACTTCTTTCAGCACTTGCGGCAACCCCAAATCGTCAAATTCGGGGATTTTGGTGGTGATGGTACGCAGCACCAAACCAACCCTTTGCTGCTGCACAAAGGCATTAACCCGGAACCGCCCGATCCCGGCGGGACTGATGGCGAAGTTGCATTCCTTGGTGACATCGAACTCGGCCGCCTGTTTGTCATTCATGATCGCGCGCGCAAGCATTTCGGTATGTTGCATGCTCAAGGATTGTTGCGACACCGGTGTCATTTTTCCGTCAATTTTCATCGCCGGTGGAAAACCGGCGGTAATAAACAAATCGGAGGCTTTCTTGCTGAGCATTAAGCGCAGTAAATCCGATATAAATTTTGATGCTTGTTCCTTATCCATAATGCACTCCCGGAATTCAACTCAACTGGATTGGCCGATCAGCCTCTGAAATTATCTTTATTCATCGCTTGCGTTCTGGCTTCGGCCATTGAAATCACGCCGCGCTTTACCAGATCGGTCAAATTCTGATCCAATGTTTGCATGCCGGCATTCTGACCCGTCTGAATCGCCGAATACATTTGCGCAACCTTTCCTTCCCGTATCAGGTTGCGGATTGCCGGTGTGCCAATCATGATCTCATGCGCCGCCACGCGGCTTTTGCCATCCTTGGTTCGTAACAATGCTTGAGAAATTACCGCGCGTAACGATTCGGACAGCATCGCACGGATCATTTCCTTTTCTTCGGCAGGAAAAACATCGATGATACGATCGATCGTTTTAGCGGCGGAACTGGTATGCAAGGTGCCGAAAACCAAGTGACCGGTCTCGGCCGCCGTCATCGCCAAACGGATAGTTTCCAGGTCACGCAGCTCACCGACCAGAATAATATCCGGGTCTTCACGCAAGGCTGAGCGCAAGGCATTCGAGAAACTCAGGGTATCTCTTCCCACTTCACGCTGATTAATCAGGCACTTTTTGCTTTCATGCACAAATTCGATGGGATCTTCGAGAGTCAGGATATGCCCGTAATCATTCTCATTGATGTCGTTGATCATCGCCGCCAATGTGGTCGACTTGCCTGAGCCGGTGGGACCTGTCACCAAAACCACCCCGCGCGGTTGCTTGGCAATTTCCGCAAATATTTTGGGCGCCTTAATATCTTCCAGGCTCAATACTTTTGACGGGATCGTCCGCATCACTGCGGCGGCGCCGCGTTGCGTATTGAAAGCATTGACACGAAAGCGGGCGAGATTCGGTACCGCAAAAGAGAAATCACACTCCAGGTGCTCTTCATAAAATTTTCGCTGACCGTCGTTCATAATATCGTACACCATCGCGTGTACTTCCTTATGTTCCATCTCCGGCAGATTGATGCGGCGGATCTCGCCATGCACCCGGATCATGGGCGACATCCCAGCCGATAAGTGCAAATCCGAAGCGCTATTTTTAACGACAAATGCAAGCAGCTCTACTATATTCATAGTGACACCCTCTTGTGACAATGCGAAATGTAACGTGAAACATTTGAATAAGAATTGACCGGACGTAAGGATCAGAACCTGAATCAACCCGCTTGTTAACGGATGGGGTCAATAAAAAATTGAATGCGGCTGGTTTAGAAATTCAGGCTTTTTCAGGTCAACGGTTATAAGCATTACATCGGTTTCTATGCCGTCTGATTGACGGCATCGGTGATGCGGTGAGCCCAGGCTGTGGCTTCCAGTTCCAGCCGGATGAATTCTTCCATGCTAAGAAATCCTAGTTCCGGCAACATCGACAGAACCATTTCGGATTCACCTTTTTCATACGCCTCGATCAATGCAAGTTGGTATCCAAGCGATCCGCGGCGGGTCAGCAAGGCTTCGCTCATGTCTTTTTGTATACTGAGGGTACCGACGAGCTCGGACATTTCGATTCCCAGTAACGTATCCAGCAATGACAAAACACCGACCATAAACGCGCGATCCTGGTGATTCTTATCATGCGGGCGATCCGCGATGGCAATCGACTCCAATAATTTGCCTCGCACAGTTGCTGTTTGCATCAAGGCATCGGAAGTGCCGCCGTCCCTTTGCTTGGCGGCGTAGAGCAGAATCTGCACCCAGCGTTGCAGCTGTTTACGGCCCAGAATCATGATGGCCCGCTTGATCGAGTTAATCGTGCTCGGCAAGCCGTTGGCAGCCGAATTCACCATGCGCAGCAGGTTATAGCTCAAACCGGGCTGATATTTGAGTTCGTTTTCAATGTCACCCACTTCACTGTCCCTGACCACCAGCAACAAAAGCTTCAATAAAGATAGTTTGGATGGATCGATCCGTTTTCCCGAAATAATCTCCGGTTTTGCAAAATAGAATCCTTGCAGCATTTGGAAATTCAACGCAATGCAGTTTCTGGCGATTTCCTGACTTTCAACTTTCTCGGCTAACAGCAGCACCGGCCAGCGTCTTAATCTCTTCACCAGGCTCAGCAAATCCTGCTGGCTCAGTGCCGTAATATTGATCTTCACTACATTGATGAGCGGCATGATGCGATCAAATCGCGCATCCAGGTGGGTCACATTGGAAAGTGCCAGCTGATAGCCCTTTTGCTTTAGAAAGGAGCAGCGTTGAATGATCTCATCGTTAATGTCCACGCTTCTTAAAATTTCCAGCACGACATGTTTTTTGGGCAGCATGCAAATGGTATCGTTAAGCAGCAACTTGTCATCCACTTTGATAAAACCGCGCCGCTTACCGATGACATTCTCTATCCCCAGCTGACCATAGGTATCGATAATGACATTTGCGGAGGCTGCGGAGTTATCGGTTATCGTAACGACATTGTGTTGATCGGAGCGAAATAAAAGCTCATATGCCACCAAATTCTGTTTGTTATCAAGGATCGGCAATCTGCCTAGATACACTTCCATCCCATCTGCTCCTGTAACTTTACGCTGTCCTGCTGATTTTTGTTTATCGTCCCGGATTGGATCAACTTGAGCTTTTGTTTTATGGGAATAACATGATGAAATAATTGAATTAAGATGAAACTTTATGGTTTTATGATCGCTAGCGTATGGCGTTAAATACTTCGATGACTTGCAATTTCGCTACCGTCATTACCGACTCGACAATTTCAACCGATAAACCAAGAAAACTCCAGGCCTGAAGTGCGCGATCGGAGATGGTTTCTTCGTGTTCTACCGGTTGGTTGGTACAAGGTTGAATATAACTGGCAATATTAACTGCCGCACACAAAGTGCTGGCGTCATACTGGAATTCCTTTTCTTGCATCGGATTGAATTGATACTCAACCATCTTGCAGATATTGACCGGTAATTTCCATTGTTTCAGCAGTTCAGCACCTAGTTGCGCATGGGTAAAACCGAAGATCTTGCGCTCCGCCTGGATTGCCGCATCCTCGCCCTGATTCATGCAACTCAATACTTGAGCCGACTCCTTCGGATATTGACTGAAAAGAATTAACCGCCCCACGCTATGCAACAATCCGGCGATAAAAAAACGCTCCCGGCTATCGACACTGGAAGCCAATAAGCGCGCAGTGACACCGCAAGTGATACTGTGATTCCAGAAGGTGTCCATGTCCACCAGCTCGGGGGGAATATCCTTGAATGTAGAAGTCACGGATGTGGCAAGAACCAGATTGCGCAGTTCTTTATGTCCGATAATGGCAATCGCTTTTAATACGGTTTCCACTTTTCCGGAAAAACCAAAATAGCTGCTATTGGCAAATTTCAATATCTTTGCCGTCAATGCGGGATCGCTTGCAATAACACGCTCCAGTTCAGTATTGGTTGCTTCTCCGGAGTCGATCAGATCATTCACTCGAACCACAACATCAGGCAAGGAAAAAATTGAGCGAACGTTAGTCACTATCGTGCGCGGATCATCCATTCAGGTCTCTGTTAAGAAAAATAAAAAGGGGTCTTAGGGAAGCGCTGATTAATTCAACGAACGCGATGAAGTGCGAGGCGCACGGAACGCAACAACCGGGACCTATCTATCTGATAGGCAAGGGAGTGAGTACTGTGCAACGAAGCAATTCACTCATACAGTCAATTAATCAGCGCTTCCAAAATTAACGGAGCATTTCTATGTGTGGAATTCTCGGCATTGTTGCAAAATCACCCGCCAATCAGTTACTTTATGATGGGTTGCTCATGTTGCAGCATCGCGGGCAGGATGCAAGCGGCATTGTAACAGCGCAAGGGAATACCTTTCACATGCATAAAGGTTTGGGTTTGGTGCGTGATGTATTTCGCACCAGAAACATGCGTGCATTGGCAGGTAATATCGGTATCGGACATGTGCGCTATCCGACCGCCGGATCGGCTAACTCATCAGCCGAGGCGCAGCCTTTTTATGTCAACTCGCCATTCGGAATCGTATTAAGCCATAACGGCAATTTAACCAATGCGGAACAACTGAATCAAGAATTGTTCAGAACCGATCTGCGGCATGTGAACACCAATTCCGACTCGGAAGTTCTGCTCAATGTGCTGGCGCATGAGTTGCAGGAAAGCACGCGCAATTGCCAGCTCGATCCTGCGACTATTTTTGCTGCGGTGGCCGGTGTTCATAAACGCTGCAAAGGCGCTTATGCGGTGGTGGCGATGATCGCAGGGTATGGATTGTTAGCTTTCCGCGATCCCTATGGCATACGGCCATTGGTTTTCGGTACCGCAGAAAATGAATTGGGCAATGAATACCTGATCGCATCGGAAAGTGTGGCGCTGGATACGCTGGGTTTTAAATTGATACGCGATATACAGCCCGGGGAAGCCATTTTTATCGATGAAGACGGCAATTTCTACAATAAGCAGTGTGCCCCCAATGCTTCGTTGAATCCTTGCATTTTTGAATATGTTTATTTGGCCCGGCCCGATTCCGTCATTGACGGTATCTCAGTTTACGAAACACGGTTAAACATGGGAGAGCATCTGGCTGAGAAAATCAGGAATACCATGCATCATTTGGACATTGACGTGGTCATCCCGATTCCCGATTCCAGCCGCCCCAGCGCCTTACAGCTTGCCAACAGTTTAGGCGTTGATTTTCGTGAAGGGTTTGTCAAGAATCGCTATGTCGGCCGCACTTTCATCATGCCGGGCCAGCAGCAGCGGCGTAAATCCGTGCGGCAGAAACTGAATGCCATGAGTATCGAATTTCGCGGCAAGAATGTTATGTTGGTGGACGATTCCATCGTTCGCGGCACGACGAGCCGGGAAATTGTTCAGATGGCGCGCGAGGCGGGCGCGAATAAAATTTACTTTGCTTCCGCAGCTCCGCCGGTGCGATATCCGAATGTATATGGTATCGACATGCCGACGCGCCAGGAATTGATCGCGACCGGTCGCACGACAGAAGAGATTTGTAATGAAATTGGCGCGGACTTTTTGATTTTTCAAGACTTGGAGGCATTAAATCACGCTGTCTCAAAAGTATTGCCTGCGGTTAAAAGTTTTGAAACTTCATGTTTCAACGGTAACTACATAACCGGGGATATTACTCCCGAATATTTACAAACCCTGGAATTACAGCGGAATTCCAATCATTCGGTATTACAGACTAAACTCAATACACAATTGGATTTGAGTTTGGTTTTTTCCGAATAGCAACTGAGCAGGGCATTCAATAACCATCATGTCATTTTGAGTCTTGCTATTGGCCGGTTAATTTCTATTCGTAATAAACTTTTCCTGATCTCTATCAATATCGTTTTCGCTCAAGGTTCATCTTATGTCTGATCATTTACAGCCTGAAACGCTGGCGCTCCACACCGGAGTTCATCGCAGTCAATTCAACGAACACTCCGAAGCCATGTATCTGACTTCCAGTTTCGTTTTTGAAAGCGCCGCTCAAGCGGCCGCGCGATTTTCCGGCAACGAGCCGGGTAACATCTATTCCAGGTTCACCAATCCCACCGTCACTGCGTTTGAGGAACGGCTGGCCGCATTGGAAGGAGCCGAAGCCTGCATCGCAACTTCTTCCGGCATGTCGGCAATATTGGCTTGCACGATGGGGTTATTGTCGGCGGGCGACCATATCGTCGCATCACGCAGTTTATTTGGCGCGACAGTCAATTTATTCAATAACATATTGAAGCGTTTCAATATAGACACGACTTTCGTATCGGCGACCGATGCGCAGTCATGGCAAGCCGCGATACAACCTAATACCAAGCTGTTTTTTCTGGAAACACCGTCTAATCCGTTAACGGAAATCTCCGATATCGCGGAACTGAGTAAAATTGCCAAGAAAGCTGGTGTTTGGCTGGTGGTCGATAATTGTTTTTGTACTCCCATTTTGCAGAAACCACTTGAGTTAGGCGCTGACATCGTTATTCATTCCGCGACCAAATATTTGGACGGGCAGGGCAGAGTATTGGGCGGTGCTGTGCTCGGTAAGCGCGAATTATTGATGGATGGCGGAATCTATGGATTCCTGCGCACTGCCGGGCCGACACTCAGTGCCTTCAATGCCTGGGTAATACTGAAGGGGTTGGAAACACTCAAATTACGTATAGAAGCGCACTCGTCAAATGCGTTGCAGATGGCGCAATGGCTTGAGACACAATCGAATGTGACGCGTGTTTTTTATCCCGGCTTAGCCTCGCATCCGCAGCATGCATTAGCACAACGTCAGCAAAAATCCGGTGGCGGGATTGTGACGTTTGAAGTCAAGGGCGGTAAGGAAGCCGCTTGGCGTGTCATCGATTCGACGCGATTGATATCGATTACGGCTAATCTGGGCGATGCGAAAAGCACGCTGACCCACCCGGCCACAACAACCCATGCGCGTATCAGCCAGGAAGCACGGGATGCTGCCGGTATCACCGATGGATTGTTGCGTATTGCGGTGGGGCTTGAAGCGGTGCAGGATCTGCAAGCTGATTTGCAGCGCGGGTTGCTGGCATAAGGCGCTATGTCAGGGCGCTATGTCAGCGCGATAAGCGGCTGCCGGATTGCGGTTAAATCACTTCGGCTTTTTCGATGATGACATTTTCAAGTGGGACATTCTGGTGGCCTGCGTAATCACCGGTTTTAACTTTCTTGATTTTATCCACGATATCCTGACCTTCAATCACTTTACCGAACACGCAATAACCGAAACCCTGCGGCGTTGAAGATTTGTAATTCAAAAAGCCGTTATTAGTGACATTGATGAAGAACTGCGCCGTTGCGGAATGAACATCGGCCGTACGAGCCATCGCGATGGTATACGCATCATTTTTAAGCCCGTTGGCAGCTTCGTTCTGGATAGGTGATTGTGTCTTTTTTTGCTTCATTCCAGGTTCAAATCCGCCGCCTTGAATCATAAAGTCATCAATAACACGATGAAACATTGTGTTGTCGTAAAATCCGCTGGTCACGTAATTTAAGAAATTCTGCACGGTTTCCGGCGCTTTCTCGCTATCCAGTTCAAGCGTAATAACACCATGATTGGTTTGTAATCTGACCATATTTATCCTATGTAAAGTGATGATTGTTGTTATTGCGTATTTTTCTCAAGCGTGGGCAGTTTTATCACATCTTCAATAACGACGCTGCTTTTCGGGACATCGCCGCCAAAAGGGCCGCCGGATCCGGTCGGTAGCGATGCAATTTTGTTGACTACTTCCATGCCGGAAACCACCTTACCGAATACCGCATATCCGTAACCATTCTGACTCGGCGCTTTGTAATTCAGGAATGCATTATTGGCGACATTGATGAAAAATTGCGCGGATGCCGAGTGCGGATCGGAAGTGCGCGCCATCGCAATGGTTCCGGGTTCATTTTTTAAACCGTTATCTGCCTCGTTTTGGATCGGCGATCGCGCCGGTTTTTGCTTCAATGCCGTATCGAATCCGCCGCCTTGAATCATGAAGCCGGCAATCACACGGTGAAATACGGTATTTTTGTAAAATCCATCTTCAACATATTGCAGAAAATTCTCAACGGTTTTCGGTGCTTTATCCGGGTAAAGCTCGAGAACGATGCTACCCAAATTGGTTTTCATTTCAACCCGGGGCTCTGCGGCATGAACGGGCAAGCACAGTGTAATTAACAATAAAAAAATCAGAATTTGACAGCGATGCATAGTTAAGTATCCTAATTGGCAAGTAGCGGGTAAGGGCGTTGCGCCTACGTTATGTTATACTCGCAGGCTATTTCAAATAGCGTGGGAACGGCCAGATTCTATCAAGAAGATGGCTAACTCTACAATTTTATCTGTCGACCTTATGCTCAAAATTTATAACTCAATCGCCCGGGAAAAACAAGATTTTGTTTCAATAACGCCTGGAAAAGTAAAAATTTATGTGTGCGGTATGACGGTTTATGATTATTGTCATTTGGGACACGCGCGAGTTTTGGTGGTTTTCGATACGGTCATCCGTTGGTTCAAGGCCAATGATTTTGCAGTTAGTTATGTGCGGAATGTGACTGATATTGATGATAAAATTATCAAGCGTGCACAGGAAAACAATGAATCGATCGAAACATTGACACAACGCTTCATTCAGGCGATGAATGAGGATTCGGCCGCGTTGGGTGTTTTGCTGCCGAGCCACGAGCCGCGTGCGACCGATTATGTACAGCATATGATCGCAATGATCAGCACGCTGGTGGAAAAACGTTTGGCTTATCCAGCGAAAAATGGTGATGTGTATTACTCCGTGCATGATTTTCCCGGTTACGGAAAACTTTCCGGTAAATCCCTGAGCGACCTGCGTGCCGGTGAGCGTGTGGAGATCGATTCCAATAAAAAAGACCCGCTGGATTTTGTGCTGTGGAAATCGGCTAAGCCGGGCGAGCCGTTCTGGGAATCTCCTTGGGGCAGGGGGCGTCCGGGCTGGCACATCGAATGCTCCGCGATGAGCGAACAGTTACTAGGCATTCACTTTGATATTCATGGCGGCGGACAGGACTTGCAGTTCCCGCATCATGAGAACGAAATCGCGCAAAGTGAAGGCGCGCATGATCATCCTTTTGTCAATTACTGGATGCATAATGGATTCGTGCGCGTCGACAACGAAAAGATGTCGAAATCCTTGGGTAACTTCTTCACTGTCCGGGAGATTCTGAAATTTTACCAACCGGAAGTGGTGCGCTTCTTTATTCTCCGCGCGCACTATCGCAGCCCATTGAATTATTCCGATCAACATCTCAAAGACACCAAGCTTGCGCTGGATCGTCTGTATATTGCGCTCAAAGATGCCGGACCGGTCAATGCGATAGCGCTTGACTGGAATAATGCCTACGCGCAAAGATTCAAAGTGGCTATGGATGACGACTTCAATACGCCGGATGCAATCGCCGCCTTGTTCGATTTGGCGAGCGATATCAATAAATCGGGCGCAAAAGAGAATGCCGGGTTACTGAAAACACTGGGTGGGTTACTCGGACTTTTACAGCAAAATCCGCAAGAGTATCTGCAAAATGCAATCGCTACCGGCCCAGCGGATGCATTGACTCCGGATGACATTGAGCTGCTGATTCAACAACGCATCAGCGCGCGCAAAGAGGGCCGCTATTCCGATGCCGACGCGATTCGTAAAAACCTGCAACAACAAGGCATCATCCTCGAAGACAGTGCGCAAGGAACGACTTGGCGCCGCACGTAGCGGACCTACCTCACGGACGCTGAATTTTCCACAGATATAGCGTGGAATTGGAAAAATCATCGAGTTTGATACTTTTATCCGCGGCAACACCGGGAATGGCGAATGTATTGCTGATCAGCAGGCTGCCCGGGCGCATTTCCTTGCTGGCCTTTTCCCATAACGCCGCCATCGGCACCGGCGACAGATAAGCGTAAACGACATCGTATTGCGAGAAATCCTGCTGCCAGAAATCTCCCCACACGATTTTGCAATTTGGAACACCCAGAAAGCTTCTTAATTTACTAATCAAGAAAGGTAAGGGAGCTGATTCAATACCGTGAAACTGGCCGTTTTGGTGTGTTCTGGCTAGATTATTCAATAGACCGCCGCACCCGCTGCCCAAATCGGCAAAAGAAAATCGCTCTTTTCCCGGCAGTAGCGATTCCAACGCTTGATTGGCACGTTGACTGGAAAGATACAGCGGTACTTGGGTTCTATAGGTTTTTCCATAAATCAGCCATAGACTGAGGAAAAATACCAGGAACCATGTCGAGGAAATGTTCCATGCCAATGCGGCAACAACCAGTGGCATGAAACCCAAATGAATAGCAACCCACCATACCGGCATGCGGATGAAGTAACTGAACAACCCCGCCAATAACCCTTGCACCAAACTCCATTCAAATACACTTAAACCGGGAAAAGCTTGTGACAGGATGACCCAATAAACCGTCAGAATAGTCATTATCTGAACTACTAATGCGACAATGCCGGGATGGATTCGTTTTAACATGGTAAGTTATTAAGCGAATTATGGATTTTGCAGCATTTCTTTACTCGGTTCCGCCTGCATATCGATGTCGATCGTTTGATCATCCATCGTGACGGCTTTCTCGGCTTTTTCGTTCATGACCACGATACTGATGCGGCGGTTGATCGGGTTGAGCGGTTCGTTCTTATCGAACAGCACGGCGGACGACAAACCGATCACTTGCAGAACCTTGTTGGTATCCATGCCGCCGAGAATCAGCTCACGGCGCGAAGCATTCGCGCGATCCGCCGATAATTCCCAGTTACTGTAACCTTTGTCTCCGGAAGGGAAAGGTTTGCCGTCGGTATGGCCGGAGAGGCTGACTTTGTTCTCGACATCATTGAGCATTTTGCCAATCTCGCGCAAAATGGTTTTGGTATACGGCTGCAAATCGGCTTTTCCCAGTGCAAACATGGGACGATTCTGCTCATCGACAATCTGAATTCGTAAGCCATCGGACGTGATATCCAGCAAAAGCTGATTGGAGAACTTTTTCAATGTAGGATTGTTTTCAACCGCTTCTTCAATTTTTTTCTTCAATCCTTCCAACTTGATGCGCTCAATGCGTTCCTTGATAATTTTCTTGGCTTGAATGTCGTCTTTGATTTCACCTTTTTTCACTTCACCGTGCTGCCGGGTCAGATCGGTGCCGCCGCCTTTCAGTATGCTGCTGGTTTCGCCTATGGACGATCCGCCGGTCATGGCGACCTTGAGTGGTGTTTTGAAATATTCCGAGATACCTTCCAATTGACTCTTGGTCGATGATCCCAGTAGCCACATGAGTAAGAAGAATGCCATCATGGCAGTGACAAAGTCAGCGTACGCAATTTTCCAAGCGCCGCCGTGGTGGCCGCCGGCAACTTTCTTGATTCGCTTGATGACTATCGGGCGCTGTGAAAGATCATCAGCCATAATTATTCTCGCAATTCAAATGGATCATCATTCCGGAGCGGTTATTTTGATTTACTTTGTTTGACATGCTCTTCCAGTTCCAGGAAAGACGGTCTTTCGGTGGTGAATAGCACTTTGCGGCCAAACTCGATGGCCAGAACCGGTGAATAACCGTTTAAATTGGCCAGTAATGTGATTTTGATGCACTCAAACATCTTGCTGGATTCATGAAGGTTATGTTCCAGTTTGCTCGACAGCGGACTGACGAATCCATACGCCAATAAAATTCCCAGGAATGTTCCGACCAGCGCCGCCGCGATTAAAATGCCCAATTCGGAGGGCGGAAGATGCACGGATTCCATCGTATGCACCACCCCCATCACCGCAGCGACAATACCGAAAGCCGGTAATCCATCGCCGAGTTTGGCGACCACATGAATCGGCACTTCGCCTTCCTGATGGTGCGTTTCCAGTTCACTGTCCATCAGGCTTTCGATTTCGAGCGAATTGAGGTTGCCGCCGACCATTAAGCGCAAATAATCGGTGATAAATTCGGTGATATGATGATCGGCGAGAATATCCGGGTATTTGGTGAAAATAGGACTGTTGGCGGGGTCGTCGACATCGCCTTCAATCGACATCAATCCTTCTTTGCGGATTTTTCCAAGCACCTCGTACAGCAGTGTCATCAAATCCATGTACAGCGCTTTGGTATATTTGGACCCTTTGAAAACGGTCGGTAACGCTTTCAATGTGGCCTTGAGCGCTTTGTTCGAATTGCCGACGACAAAAGCGCCCATTGCGCCACCGCCAATCATGAGCAATTCGACCGGCTGCCACAGCGAAGCGAGATGCCCGCCTGCCAGTGCAAAACCGCCGAAAACAGAAATGATGATGATGAGATAACCAACGGATACAAGCATTGCGATGACTCCCTCGAATGTAATTACGCAATTTTTGGATGGCAAATTCTGGAGTGAGAAGTTAACACATCACTGCGGAATTCATTCTTGAGGATAAGGTCGGTTTTTTCCCGGTATTTCCGGGTTTTTTTATTGCTCGTGGATTTCTTTCACGGAAACAGCAGGTAAGGTTGTTCAAGAAGATGCTGTGATTTCTTCATGAACAAGATAACTTTCGCATGAATAACGATTGATTATGATGCGGAAATAGTGCTTTCTTGCTGGCGCTGATCGATTTCTTCCTGTTGTTGCAATTCCCACATCTGCGCATACGCGCCGCCGGCTGCCAGCAATTGCGGGTGCGTGCCACGCTCGATGATGCGGCCATGATCCATGACCAGGATCTGATCGGCATCGGCGATTGTCGATAGGCGGTGCGCAATGGTCAATGTCGTGCGGTTCCGCGCGATGCGTTTCAGCTCCGCTTGAATGCGTTTTTCGGAATTGGAATCGAGCGCCGATGTCGCTTCGTCGAAAATCAGGATGACCGGATTCTTCAGAATGGTGCGAGCAATGGCGACGCGTTGCTTTTCGCCGCCGGATAGCTTCAAGCCACGCTCGCCTACAATCGTGGCATATTTTTCCGGCAGGCTTTCGATGAAGTCATGGATGTGTGCGGCGCGAGCGGCGGCAAACACTTCCTCTTGCGCGGCATCCGGCCGGCCGTAGGCGATGTTGTAATAAATACTGTCGTTGAACAACACGGTGTCTTGCGGCACGATACCCATCGCGGCGCGCAGGCTTTGCTGCGTGACGGTGCGGATATCCTGATCATTGATCAGAATGCAGCCTGACTGCACATCGTAAAAACGGAACAGCAAGCGTGCCAGCGTCGATTTGCCGGAGCCGCTGTGGCCGACCACGGCGATATTCTGCCCGGCGGGAATATCGAAGCTGACATCGAATAGGATCTGGCGATTCTGCTCATAACTGAAATCGACATGACTGAACCGGATCGTGGCATTAGCGGCATCAAGCGCTTGGGCATCCGGCTTGTCTTCGATTTCCTTGTGCTCGTCCAATAACGTGAACATGCGTTCCATATCGGCCAATGAATGTTTGATCTCACGGTAAACAAAACCGAGAAAATGCAGCGGCATGTACAGTTGCAGCATAAAGGCATTGATCAGCACCAGATCGCCCAGCGTCATACTGCCGTCGATGACTTGCTCGGCTGCCAGCAGCATCAGCAAGGTGACGCCGATCGCGATGATTGCGCTATGCCCGGCGTTCAATGTGGCCAGTGATGTCTGGTTGCGCACGGCGGCTTTTTCCCAGGACTGCAAATGCTCGTCGTAGCGCCGCGCTTCCCAGGCTTCGTTGCCGAAGTATTTCACCGTTTCATAGTTCAATAAGCTGTCGATCGCCTGGGTATTGGCTTTTGAATCCATGTTGTTCATCGTGCGGCGGAAAATCATGCGCCATTCGGTGACGATCAGCGTGAGCGCGATATACGCCAGCAATGTCAGGGAAATGATGATGGAAAACCGGATATCGTATTGCTTGATCAGGATGGCCAGCACTAACCCGATTTCCAGCAGCGTCGGCAGAATATTGAACAGCATGAAATTCAGCAAAAAGGAAATGCCGCGCGTGCCGCGCTCGATGTCGCGCGACACGCCGCCGGTCTGGCGTTCCAGATGAAAACGCAGCGACAGCGAATGCAGATGGCTGAATACTTTATTCGCGACGCGGCGGATTGCGCGTTGCGTCACTTTGGCGAAAATTGCGTCGCGCAGTTCACCGAACAACGTGCTGCATAACCGCAAAACGCCATAACCGATCAGCAAAAAAACCGGCAACACCAGTTCCGCGCGCGGCTGATCCAAGACGTCGACGATTTCCTTCAGCACCAGCGGCACCGAAACATTGGCGAGTTTCGCCAATACCAGCAGACTGAGCGCCACCATCACGCGAACTTTGAATTCCCACAAATAAGGCAGCAATGCGGCGATGGTTTTCAGGTTATTGCGCGTGGCAGCAGGTTTTTCAAGGCGGGTGGGGCGCATCAGGAACGGTCAACGATGTAAAGTATGGAAATAACTGAATATAAAAGAGTTGTGTAAATTGAGTTTCTTTGCGTTACGGCATTAAGGTAACATAAGTGCGGTCACTCTGTTTTTTGTTGTTGGATTGAGTATGAACAAAGCACTATTCCGATGAAATTTTAATATGTTGTGTCGCATTCATTATGGAAATTACTTGTTATCGAGATCTTGAAATCAGCCGGGAAGCGCGTCACTTACCGGCAAGTACTTACAACCTGGCGATCACCTTATTGTCGCGTTGTCCGACGCGGCATTTGTTCGTTCCCATCCGCAGCATGCAGTACATGGCAATCGTCGACAATGAAGAATTTGTATTCATCGATGGTGAACGTAAATGCTGGGTCGATATCGCGTGGCGGAATTTTAATCGGCAAGCGCGTGATGCATTGGATCAGCCGGTTGCGTACGATGCCGTGTATTACCGCGAGAACATGCTGGCTGTGATGAAGCGCTTACAAAGTGAATTTCCCGCGGCGTTGCAGATGCTGGTCAATAAAACCGCGCTTGAGGGCCCGGCGCGGATTATTCATTTCCCGGCGAAAAATTAATCGTCTTCTTTTAACTCGGCATCCCAGCCTTTCGCCTTGGCCTTCGTTATCGCCTCGGAATACAGCCGCATGTGCCGCTCGCGCAAGTCATCCGGCAAGCGGCTGGGCAAGTGTGCATAAGGTTCCCAGGCAGCATGGACTTCTTCGTACAACGTCTGCATCTGTGAACCGTTCCAGCCTTCACAGGTTTCCGTTTCCGGCAGAATACCGAATACCCAGGCGTCACGCACGATGCGGCCTAAATGCGTAAGTCCTTCATTTTCATCTTGATTGATACCGGTATATAGTTGATCTGTCATTGCAATAATCTCATAAAAATTTCAATTCACGGGAAGCTGTTTAAAAATTAACAATCAGATCTGACGCTATGACGCTGATTCCGATTTTGTGTTGAACCGGTTCAGGATGTGATACGACATACTTTTGGCAAGCTCCTCTTCGCCAAAAAATACCGTGCCCATATGATCTTTGCGCAATAGGTTTGTTTCATCCTCACTGCGGCTGCGTAATACGATTTCAATATCCGGATTCAATGTGCGCGCGGTATCGATCATTTGCCGCACATTCAACGGATCCGCTGTGGCGATAACCAGCATAGCGGCATCCTTAATGTGCGCCTGGATCAGCACGGAGGGTTCCGTGGCATCGCCGGATACCGCGGTAGTGCCTTTTTTACGTAAATCCTGCACCAGCTCGCGATTTTGCTCCGCAACAATGTACGGAATATTTTTCTCGTTCAATGCCAGAGCAATACGCTGACCGACATGTCCGTAACCGACCAGCACAACTTGCCCTTTCAGAAACTTGCGTTCTGTGCTCATCGGCAGTTCCGCGTACGGATCGTCGCGATTTTCGTATTTGCGCGCTAAAGCCGAATGTTTCAACATCCAGTTTCTAAACGGATCAATCGCTGCAAACGCAATCGGATTGAAAGCGATGGAAATTAATGCGCCAGCCAGCACCAGACTCATTCCTTCCGGCGGCATCAAGTCGAGCGATAAGCCCAATCCGGCTAGAATAAAGGAGAATTCGCCGATTTGCCCCAAGCTGGCGGCAACCGTCAGCGAGGTATTGAGCGGGTAACGCAAAACAAGAACCAGCAGCATGGCGGCCATCGATTTGCCGACGATGATAATGGCGACCACTGCAAGGACGCGCATCGGCTCTTCAATCAGTACGGCGGGATCAAACAGCATGCCGACAGAAACAAAAAACAACACCGCAAACGCATCGCGTAACGGCAATGATTCCTCGGCGGCACGCTGGCTGAATTTGGATTCGCGCATTACCATTCCGGCAAAAAAAGCACCCAATGCAAACGACACATTGAACAACGCGGCGGCGCCGTAGGCGATACAAATGGCGACTGCGACAACCGCCAGTGTGAACATTTCACGCGAACCGGTGCGGGCGACCTGCCACAGCAACCAAGGCAGGAAGCGGCGGCCCACGATCAGCATCAAAGCGATAAAAGCGGAAACCAGCAGTAGCGTGATTCCGATGGTTTTCCAGATCGGATCACCGGCCTCGGCGTTTTCATTCGATCCGCCCAGCATGGTCGCAAATGACGGCAATAGCACCAGGATCAGCACCGTGACCAGGTCTTCGACAATCAGCCAGCCGACAGCAATACGCCCGTTCATTGATTCCAAAAAGCCGCGCGATTCCAATGCTTTCAACAGCACGACGGTACTGGCGCAGGATAATGACAAACCCAGCACCAATCCGGCGCCGGGAGTCCAATCCCACCAGGAAGCCACGGCCATGCCCAAGCCGGTTGCCACGGCCATTTGCACGATCGCACCGGGGACTGCGATACGCTTGACCGACAGCAAATCATCCAGTGAGAAGTGTAATCCGACGCCGAACATCAGCAGCATCACACCGATTTCCGATAATTGCGAAGCAATACCGACATCAGCGACAAACCCCGGCGTAGTCGGGCTGATGGCAATTCCGGCCAGCAGATAACCTACCAGCGCAGGTGTTTTAAGCCGTTCGGCAATGAAACCGAAAATCAAAGCCAGGCCAAAGCCGGCTGCAATCGTCGTGATCAGGGCAATGTTATGTTCCATTCAAATCCCAAGGTTATGGTTTATTGGCTTGAACTTCAGGGAGCTTCAATCGTAACGGTGTTGCCGGGAGTTTTATCCGACAAAGCCGGTGTGTTCAAGAATTTTTCAAATTCGATGCGTTCTTCTTCGATCGCTTCCAGAATTTGAAGCTTAAATTCTTCGCGTGAAAATGCTTCTTCCAGCATCAGCAGGAGTTTCTCTACGGTCAAACCAATGGTAATACCGCCAATGATACCACCGATAGCCGCGCCGATGGCCGTGCCAATACCGGGAATGAATGATCCCAATGCGGCTCCCGTTGCAGCGCCAGCCGCAGCGCCGCCTAAAGCACTGACTGCTTTACCGGCGGTTACTTTGACCAGGGCTTGCGCGCCGAGCTTGATAATGCCTTTTCCGGCCACTTTGGCGGTAATTTTACCGGCGATGGCGCCGGTAATCGCACCGGCGGTGCCAATGCCGCCGGAAATCAGCATGCGGTTTTCCAGATTGACGATCACGCTATGCGCCGGCGGTTCCTTGAGCGCACTCAATGAAGCGTGCCGGACGACCTCAAGCTGGGAATTATCGAGACGCTCAACGCGATTCTCGGCCAGAATCTGTTCCACTTTCTGCATGTGCTCGGTGCGTAGCTGCTGATTACTCTGCAAAACTTCCTCAATGGATTGTTGCACCGGACCGAACACATTACCTTTCATGAGATAGCTTTGCAGTTTCTCAGCCATCCAATTTTCCAGCACACCGGTTGCCAATGCCACAATCCGCTCATATTCGCCCGGCAGGCTGTAATACCAGTCGAGATAGGCATCGACGTTATCGGTCATTTGTTGAAAACCGGTGCCGGTGGTTTCACGCAGCTTTCCCAGCGATGCTTCCATTTTGCTAAGGCTATCGAGATAGGCTTGTTCAATCTGTTCGGCGGTTCCGGGTTTATAGTATTCATCACCGATCATTTCCACTTTTTGCACGGCAACCTGCCGTGAAGCGCGTATCTCTTCGATAGTCTCAGGATTGGAGCGCAGCCAGGCATCGACATAAACCGTCGACGGCACATAGATAAAGAAAACAAAAAAGGTGGCCAATGCCGAAGTAATCGCCCATGCCCACGGTGAAACGGCGGGTGGTTCATCACTATCCTGCAGCGGCGCAAATACACGGCGGTATTCCGATAGAGGCACCATGAAACTGGAAATCCCTAGCGCCACATTATAAAAAAACAATAAGCTACCGAAAAAAATGGCGCCAAGATAAAGCAGGTCGTTGAATGAATGCAGACTGCCCAGCGCGTAACGCTTCATGCCTTCGATGAAACCCAGCAGCCGGCTGGTTTCAAGGATCAAAATGCTGTTTGTGGCGCCATCCAGCCGCTGGCTTTCCTGCGCAACGGCTTCCGTTAACGAGGCATACTGGCGGTTTACATCGCTATGGTTGACAAATAGGACAAAGAATACCGCCAACGTTAATGCAGCCGCCCAGCGCGACCAAACCAGCGTTTTATGCACAGCGATGTAGGGTTTGTATTCACGTGCTGCGATGGGGTAGAAAACCGCATAAATGACGGCAAAAACCGGAATGGCGGCAAAAAATACAACCCACTCCTGTTTTTCAGCGGAACCAAGATAAAACAACAGTAAAAAAGCAAACACAACCGACCACAACAACCATCCGATATACGATAGAATCCGCCGGGTAAAAAACCAGTGCAACATGCCTAGTTTTTTGAATTGACTGGATAAATAAATTCTTTCAATCGTCACTGCATAAATTGCCGCAACGTAAATCGGCAAGCCGAATAACAGCGTCACTAATAAAGCGAACCACAACTGCCGGTCCGGGATCAACCGGCCCAAGAAATACGCAAATGCCAGCCAGCTTGCGGCAAAAGCCAAATAACCGATAAACCTCACAAAACTAAAACTCTTAAGTGCAGAGAACACCACGTGATTCCTTCATGATAGACAACTGGGGATAAATGCTTCGCAGCAGGGCGGATCAATAAATTTAAATAGCTGGTTGATAGTAGACTTGATCCGGTCAGGGGCTGTCAAGTTGTGATTCGTTGCGCTGAAAAGTTTCGTGCTTTCAGTCAAAACCGGTTAAATTTTGCCTGGACTCTGGACTAACAAATTGTATCTGCTAGTCTAGGCATTTTTATTGAATGCGCGTTGTGAAACACTGGACTGCCATCGAACTGCCAATACCGGACTGGCTCAATACTTGGGCTGCCGCTATCCCGCAGACTTTTCCTGAAATAAACCAGCGCATGGCGCTGGTTATCAATCTGGCGCGCACCAACGTGCAGCATGGCGGAGGACCGTTTGCCGCGGCTGTTTTTGATCAGCGCACGCATGAGCTCATTGCACCCGGCGTCAATTGGGTTGTGCCGGGAAAATCCTCTTTGCTGCATGCGGAAGTCATGGCGCTCGCTTTAGCCGAGCAATTGCTGGGGAGTTACGAGCTGGCCGGGCACGGTTCATTTGAGCTGGTAACCAGCGTGGAGCCGTGTTGCCAGTGTTTGGGCGTGTTGCTATGGAGCGGTGTTGCTGCACTTGTCTGCGGCGCGCATTCCGAGGATGCGCAAGCGATCGGTTTTAACGAAGGGCCACGCTCGCCGAACTGGGAAGCAGAGTTGCGGCAAAATGGTATTCACGTGACGCGGGAGGTGATGCGTCCGGAGGCAATGAGAGTGTTACAAAGTTACCGCGGGGAAATTTATAACAGTCACTTACGTGCCACGAAGAACCATAGCGGTTAAATTATGATATTTTTACGTGATTTTACAGACTTTATCGCAGCACATGGTTCTGAACATTCGGAATGAGTGGATAAACTGACATGAAACAAAAATTTCTAGCGCATTGCCTGTATTGTTTTATTATGTCGGCGACCATGACCGGCTGTGTTTCGGCCACTGTCACCGCAGTGAACCTTGGTTTTTCCGGTGCTTTTGTCGAAGAATGGCTGTATTCATGGGGTATTGCTTTTCCGATCGGTTTTGCACTGTTGTTGCTGCTTTCACCGGTGTATCGGCGTGTAGTCGAGTCAATACTGCATTGATCTTTATATGATTAATGTGATCATATCTTGCCGCATCAAGATCTGATGATTTCCCTTATTTAAAAACAATAGATTCCTCAATAGCCATTGTTGTATTGGCTTGATACGATGCGCGTCCTTTACTCATCGGCCTGAGGTTATTGCATCATGGCTATAGCACTGGTTCAAGTGCTGAGTGAAATCTTCTGAGAATACATTAGAATTAATCTGCAACCTATTAAAGTGTAATAATAAGTATATTTTTGTGTCATACTTATTTCTTTGATCAGGAATGATCAAAGAAATAAAGCCTATCAGTCGTATTCATTATAGTTTTACTCCTTATATTTTGCCGGTGTTCTGTAAGGTTGAGAACCCCGGCTTTTTTATTTTCATTTTTATATGCTTAAAAACAATGCATATGTTAAGGAAACGCTGATTAATTCGGCGGACAAAACTATAACAATCAATGGAAGAGATGCTAAAATATGATTTCCTCAATCACGATAATAAATACTATAAGGAGAGTATTATGTTTCAATCACTTTCTCAGATAATCACCCGGTTAGTTACGGCAGTAATCGCATCTGGCGCAATCAGCATGTCCGCTCAAGCTTTTCCTATTGCTGCACCCGGCACAGAAGGTTTAAAGGTTTTTGCAACCGGAGGCGAGATTAAAGCGACTTACGAAGGTAATTCAGCTTCATTCAGTAACGATTTGTATCTTGGTTCTACTTTCATTTTCAATAATCACGCTACCCCTGTCGGTACCGAAGTTAGTTTGGGCTTTTTTGCTGCTGGAACCGAGTTAATTTTCAATTTGCATGTTAACAATACCGGAGATGATTTTTTCACAGGACCAGGAAGCCGTAATCTCGATGGATATGAGCATGCGCGTGTGGAATCAAACTGGCTTCCAGGGACTACTTTAGTTAGTTTCGAGGATCTCTCCGGCGGGCCTTTTGATTACAATGATTTAAGTTTTTCATTTACTAACACGGTAGCTGCAGTTCCAGAACCAGAAACTTATGCTATGTTATTAGCTGGTTTGGGATTATTGGGTTTTATGATACGCCGTAAAAAAGTATCAATCTGATTTTTCGGATTTGTAAGAAAGCCTAGGTTTTATTAATTATATTGCCTAGGCTGTTAAGATAGTTTGTTAAAGTTGAAGCAGAAATTTCTAACGAAGTGGGTCTGACGGTTTTGCTGTTTTATTTCACCATTGTGTAACGCAGTTGACAGAATACCGCCGAATTCTGGTTCATGCATAGTCAAACACGCCAGACACCGGAGTTACCCACTCACCGTCCTCACATTAACGAAGCCCGATTGGCTCTTCACTCTCTACCGAAGTGGCGCACCAGTGTTCATCGTATTCGATGACCTCGTTTTATTAACATCTACAATACCGTGGCCAGATAAGCGTCTGAGCAATATGATCAAGCAATCAGTAAATCTAAATGCCTGTTTTAATCATGCCGCCAAGTATTTCCGCAAATATTTTGAAGAAAATATTTAAAACAACAATAAATATAATTAATTCCAAGATAATTTTCATTTAAAAAAGAGGATAGTTTAGTTTTCCAAATTTTCGTATCTTGCTTAGACTGCGACACTGCCTAAATAAAATGGATTGCCCATATTGAGCAAATTAGTATACCCAAGGTTTCAATCAAATTTTCAGGTTTCACACTAACCTAATCGGGTATTGCATTCATCGAAATGGGTACAATTCGCTCATTCAGTATGATTTCCTGGTTCAGGCAAGTTTTGTTTTGATTTCCAGAAATAACAGGAAAATCCCTCTGTATTCTTGGAATTGAATTCAGACATCGAGTTAATAATCCTTATTATAGCTTTGGCATTATTACAAATGTACTGGATCAGGTGATACGGATGTCCTAGCAAAAAGGGAATAATTGCTTATGGTTTTAATAAAATAACAAACCTATACTGTATCTTTGAGCGGTTAAAATAAAGTTAAAGTTTTAGGTATTTAGCTTATAGCTTTTATTGCAGAAAAGCGGTAATTCTTTCAAGTTTGATGTGCTGACCACTGAGTGAGCTGTATTGTTTGTTATGGGAGATAGAAAATGACACGAATTTTTGTAATCACGCTGCTGTTGTTCAGTTCGCACGTATCCGCTTTTTCCGTAGAATGGATTTCTTTGACTACAACCGAGCGTAATGGAAATCCTTTGAATATCCATGGAAATTCGGTTATTGAATATAGAAATGCCGGAAAAGGCGGGATCGATTGGACTGTCACCGGTGATGGACCGACAGGCGGGCGCGGAATACGGGAATTATGGTTGTTTGATGATTCAGCCGCTGGCATACCTGGAACCAGTCAAGCGGCTACTTCATTTTCGGTAGCCAGCAACAGTGTCGGTTTTGTTATGGCGGGAGATCATAACGATGGCTTTGCGCAGTTTTTTGTGGATGGTATTGATGTCGGCACCTATGATATGTACCGCGGAGGAAATAGAATTCTTGTGGTTACCGAACTGGATTCCGCCGTACATTCGTTAAGAATTGTGCAACTTGGCCTGCATAATCCCAGCTCAACCAAGGGTGATGTCGCTATTTTTGGCGGTGCTGCGTTTAACATGCCTATTTCTCCGGTCCCTGAACCGCAAGTCTATGCGATGTTGCTATCCGGATTGATTTTGCTGGGTTTCATCGTAAAGCGCAGAAAACAAGCCATTGCATTGCAGGTACTGTAAACCCATACTCTTGGTGAATGGCATGTAACCATGCCATTACAAATTTCTGAATAGAATTTTCTGTTTTACTTTGCGGTTAAAGGATTGACGGCAGTACAGTGTTCGCCAATCCAGCGTCCTTGGGTTTCTGCCGATGCGTGCATCGGAGTGCCGCCGACGGTACTGTCGAATTCGGTATTTCCTGAAAAGCTTTCCGGACTGGTGAAAGTCCCTTGTGCAACGCCATTTCCCTGAAAATATTGGTTTGAGCAAATGAGTTCCAGCTGATAATTGTTACCCTTGCGCGTTGCATTCTGTACCGTGCAACCGGAACGATTTTCATAAAAATACACAGGAATTTCTTGTTTGGCCATTTCCGGAGTGATGCAGACTTTTGCTGCGGCTGCCCCGTTTTCTATTTTTGGCAATTTAAAACCATAGCGGCTGGCGAGGTCGTGCAGCTGCTGCATCTGCTCCGAAGGAATATGAGGCACCAGCGCCAACAGATCGGAGCGAGTGGTGATTTCCCATAACCCCGGGCGGATGTGCTGATGAGCCATGCTGGAAGTTACTACCGCTAAAGTAGCCAGGACAGAAAGTAGGATTTTATGCATGGAGCTTTCGCATTACGTGTTGAAATCGGGTTGTTTATGTGCTCACTGCGGCAATCGTGAGCTCTGAGTCTTAGCTAGTTTAGCCGATTACCGGGAAAATCACCGGGAATTTCTTCGCCCCTATTAATCCATGTTTTGCCAAAGCAGATTAGACATATTAGTAATTTCCCACTAATTTGTACTACAACAACACTATTTTATGAGTTATACGGATAATTGAAATGTAGGAAAAAAAGAATGATAAATTACTCATTCTGAATAAAAAATATGCATTCTTAACAGATTGCCGGGTAAAGTTGAGTACAACAAGCTCAGAAATAGCGGGTGAATCTGGCGCTATTCCATATTATTATTCAAAGTAATGAACCTTACTATTTCAAGGGGCATAGCTCAAAGTCAATTAGGGCAATGATTCGGTCACGAATTGTTGCGTCAGGTGAAGTTGTAGGAAAAATTAACAGAGTCATTGATTTTGATGGTCGGCCCAACTGTAAGTTAATACATCTACTCAAGGGGAATAATAATGAGCAATAATCTTTCAAGACTTAAATGCATTGCAGTCTTGTTCACCGGAATCTCGGCAGCTTCAATTCCGGCAATTGCAAGTGCGGAATGGTCAATTGTGGGCCTGGGCACTCTTGCCGGAACATACAGTGTTGCCCAAGCGATCAACGATTCCGGTCAAGTGGTGGGTAATGGAAACGGAGTGGATCGTGCGTTTATAACCGGCGTCAATGGGGTAGGAATGAGCTATTTGGATACCCTTGGCGGAGGCAGAAGCTATGCTTCGGATATCAATAATGCCGGGCAGGTAGCCGGTTACTCCTTCACGGATACAGGCGACATGCATGCTTTCATTACCGGCCCGAATGGTGTGGGGATGTCTGATTTGGGTACCTTGGGTGGAGATTACAGTATTGCTTATGGTGTGAACAATTTTGGGCAAGTCGTCGGGGTGTCTTCGACAGCGGGTAATGCCGCATATCACGCGTTCATCACCGGTCCGAACGGCGTAGGAATGACCGATTTGGGTACTTTGAGCGGAGATTACAGCACCGCCTATAGCATCAACGATTCAGGGCAAGTAACGGGAATTTCTTCCATTTCGGATGCGCCCGTTCAGCATGCTTTTATAACGGGAGCAAACGGCATTGGAATGGCCGATTTAACTACCCTTAACGGAGGGGCAGATAATATTAGTATTGGGCGAGCGATTAACAATTTAGGACAGGTCGTTGGATTCTCCGGGTTTTATGATGACTTTATCGGTTATCAATCTGCTCAAGCATTTATCACCGATGCAGGAGGCGTAAATATCTCCGGTCTAGGTACGTCAATTCACAGCCGTGCGGATGCTGTCAATGATATCGGGCAAGTCGTGGGGGGAATAAACAGTTATTGTGACAATTGCATACACAGCGCTTTCCTCTATAGCGAAGGCACAATAACCGATCTTTCGTTGCTTGCTCCGGTCGTTGCGGCTGGATGGAGCGAGCTTTCGGCTGTCGGCATCAACAATCGCGGACAGATCATCGGTTGGGGACATTTGGAAGGCGCACCCGGCGGTGGCTCGCGTGCATTCTTGCTTTCTCCCATCGTTGCAGTGCCAGAACCCGCAACTTACGCCATGCTGTTAGCAGGATTGGGATTACTGGGTTTCATGTTGCGCCGCGGGCAACAAACCATTTAGCCGGCCAGTATTTACCGGTGCGCTTTGATGTGCTGAATGGTTAAAACAATCAATCGTGGGTAGTTGAACGCGATAGATAGGGGTGATTCTCTATCGTGTTCACTTTGCTGTAGATTTATCACGGCCATGAGAGGGTAAGATGCTGAATAATGATTTCAGTGTATTTACCCTTTCAATTAACAGCAGATCGCCGGGAAATACTGCTTACTGCAAAGCTTTGCGGATTGTTTCCGCTAATTCCTCCGCGACAAATTTAGCGATATAAGCATCAGCGCCGACCGATTTGACGTGTTTTTCATTGGTTTCGCCCGTTAATGAAGAATGAATCACGACCGGGATTGATTTAAAACGTTGATCGCTCTTGATGTTGCGGGTCAGTGTGAAGCCATCCATTTCCGGCATTTCCAGATCGGTCAGGACTAAAGCCACTTTATCCTGAATCGTCTTACCTTCGGTTGCGGCTGCCTCCGACATGGCTTGAATGCGATTCCAGGCTTCCAGTCCGGTTTTGGTCATGACATAAGGAATATTGAGCGCTTTGAGTTCATTCTCAACCATACTGCGCGCCAGTGGCGAATCGTCGGCAGCCAGGATGACTTTTCCATCGGGCAATTTGATCTCGGGGCCGATTTTATTGAGTGAGATTTCTGCAATCTGCGCAGGGAGCACATCGCGTAATATTTGCTCAACATCCAATACTTGTGCCAACCGTGAGTTTTCCGTGTTACCGTCGATACGGGCAATACTGGTGACCAGTTTACCGCCTTTACCTTCCGCGGCGATCACTTGATTCCACTCCAAGCGCACAATTTCACTGACTTCTTCGACGGCGAAAGCCTGAGTTGAGCGTGCATACTCAGTCACCAGCATGATCGGGAGCCCCTTTTTCGGCGTGCAACCGGCAACTTTAGGCAGATTGATCACGGTAATCACTTGACCGCGAACATTGGCTACGCCCATCACATCAGGGGGGGCATTGGCGATTTCGGTGATGGCGGGCATGACCAGGATTTCACGAATTTTGAATACATTGATGCCGAATAATTCCCGCTGGCTGTTATTGGAGGCTTCACCCAATCTGAACAGCAACAGTTCAAACTTATTATTGGTAGTCAAGTTGGTGCGTTCGTCAATTTCGTGCAATGCTGTGTTCATAAAATACGCTCCGCAAGTAGAGAATTTGAATCAATATGCGCAGTGTATCGTATCGATTATTAATGGAAAAACGGTAGCAACGCTATAAAATGCCCGCTTCTTTGCGTTTTCAGCAAGCATTTCAGCTTCTGCTAATGAGCATAGATCCGTTATGCTGTAAGGCTGAAAGCAATACTACAGGGCCAATGGGGCATGTCATTTCACGGCTGAACTTTATTTCAAGTGGGTTATCTGAATTAAGGCCGATTTTCCTTGTTTTTTCATGATTTAATAGAATGTAGACCCAATAAGACGTGGCGGTAATTTTACCGGAACCGGCTGTCACGGCATTTATACTCAAATCGATTAATGCCGTTCATAGCACGTTGTAGTAACTGATCGTTATCCGGAGAGAAGAATGGATGTATATACGAGCATTCCCAAAGAATCAA
>CP091134.1:1758107-1776987 GCA_021582535.1 Nitrosomonas sp. | reverse complement strand
CATTCTGCAGCAAAAACCCGCAAACCTCCCCATGCAGTATTTCAGCGGCAAGCATATCGCTTGCACGTTGCACGACAAGGCCTATCCGCTTCAGGTCGACGGCGACTATTTCCGCAATCGCGATATCGAAGCCGAAAGCACCATTACATTCAGTGTCAGTCAACGGCCCATCCGGGTATTAATTCCTCCGGCGCTGAATACAACCGCATTGCGCGTCAGTAACAACTGATTCCCCGCTCCATTAGCTTTACTGCCGCAGAATCACAATGAATTGTTCTTCAAGGAGAATCTTAGATTTTCGGGATTCCCCTCATGCAGTGCAAAGCGATACAAACAACACCGCAAGCCGGATTCAATAATTCCACCTCGCGCTAAAACCTTTGGCATTGCTTGCATGGCTTTGGATGCACGCTATCGATAAAACGTTTCTATGTCGAACTCGATGACGGGTATGAGCCGGATAGTGTCAAGGTGAACACGATGCAGTTGATCGATCAGCATAAAGTCATCGCCATTGCCGGTAACGCCGGCACGCCGATGGCCGCGATTGCCGCACCCCTTGCCAATGTTCACCGGCAGCCCGAAAGATCAGCTTGCCACCAAGAGAAAAGCCATGCAGGTTGATTTCGCCGCGCAACAAAACCAGCAGCACATCAACATGGCTTCCAATCTGATCGATCTTCAGCAGGTGATCAGCGGTGCAACACCGGAAGAAATCAATGAGAAAATTGATCGAATATTAAAAGATGCGTTGCCTAATTCGGATATCCGGCTAAAATCCGCGGAAAAACAGGATGATGACAGTTAAACCCTGCTGTTTTTCCGCGCTGCTGCTTATGGCTGGTGCGCAAAAGCATGAATCGCCTGCTTTAATTGCATGATTTCCGGTTGATTCAAGGTTTCGGTTTTGAGCAGCGCTTCCGCGGTCTGATCCAGCAATGCACGGTTATTTTGCAGGATATTGATGGCGCGTTCCAAAGCCTGATCGACCAGCACGCGCACGGCAATATCGATTTTGTTCGCAGTTTCCTCGCTGTAATTGCGGCTTTGCGGCAATACCATATTGGGTTGCAAGAAAGCGGATTGCTCACGGTCGTACGCCACGTTACCCAACGCTTCGCTCATACCGTAACGCAGCACCATGGCACGCGCGATATCGGTGGCGCGCACCAGATCATCCGCGGCACCCGTGGAAACCTCATGAAACACCACCTGCTCAGCCGCTCTGCCACCCAGCAGCACCGCCATTTTGTTCAGCAATTCCACTCGCGTCATGAGATAGCGGTCTTCCGTGGGGCGTTGAATGGTGTACCCCAAAGCACCGACACCGCGCGGGATAATCGATATCTTATGCACTTCGTCGGTGCCCGGTAACGCCAGCGCTACCATGGCGTGACCGAGTTCATGAAAAGCGACGACACGCCGTTCGTTGGGATTGAGCAGACGGTTACGCTTTTCCAATCCGGCCACGATACGCTCAATGGCGTTGTTGAAATCGTCCATCGTCACCGATACGGCAGCGCGGCGTGTCGCAAGTAATGTTGCTTCATTGATCAAATTCGCCAGATCCGCGCCGGTAAATCCGGGCGTTAGCGCAGCGATTTGCTCGATTTTGACATCGGTATTCAGTTTCACTTTTTTCGCATGCACGGCAAGAATCTGTTCGCGTCCGGTTTTATCGGGCCGGTCCACCAGCACCTGGCGGTCAAACCGCCCGGCGCGCAGCAGTGCCGGATCGAGGATCTCCGGCCGGTTGGTTGCGGCCAGCAGCACAATGCCGCTGCTGGGGTCAAAACCATCCAATTCCGCCAGGAGTTGATTCAGCGTTTGTTCTTTCTCATCGTGCCCGCCGCCCATGCTGCCATAAGCGCCGCGGGCACGCCCTAAGGCGTCCAATTCATCGATAAAAATGATCGCCGGCGCCATTTGCCGCGCTTGTTCAAACAAATCGCGCACCCGGGCTGCGCCGACACCGACAAACATTTCCACGAACTCCGAACCGGAAATGGAAAAGAACGGCACACCCGCTTCACCGGCCACGGCGCGTGCAAGCAATGTTTTTCCGGTACCGGGTGGTCCCACCAGCAAAATACCTTTCGGTGCGCGCCCGCCCAAACGGCCATAATCCACGGGATTTTTCAGGAAATTGATAATTTCCACCAATTCTTCTTTGGCTTCATCCACGCCGGCTACATCGTCAAAGGTGACTTTGGTTTCTTTTTCGACAAAAACCTTGGCGCGGCTTTTACCGATCGACATCAACCCGCTTCCCATACCGCCACCCATGCGGCGAATCACAAACAGCCAGATACCGACAAAGATCGCGGTTGGCACGATCCACGACAGCAAATCGCGCAACCAAGTGCTTTGCACCACGCCGGTATACACCACGTTGTGTTTATCCAGTATCTCCGCCAATTCCGGCTCCACCCGCGTGGTCACGAAATCTTTGAGTCCATCGGCATTCTTTTCTTTCAGTGTGCCAAAAATCTGATTCTGCGTTATCGCAATCTCAGCCACACTGCCCTGTTCGAGCAGGCGATGAAATTGGCTATACGGAATGGGTTTTACTTGGGTGTATTGCGAATAGAGATTTTGAATCAGCAGCAAACTTAACAATGCCACGATGACAAACCAGAAGTTAACATGTGTTTTTTGGTCCATTGTTCAACCTCGATTTATAGATACGGAGAATTTCTGGTAGCGTCGTTACGACGACGCCATAAGATACCTCAAACCGGGATAAATTTCAGCAAACGGCCGGGAATACCGCGCGCACTAGAAACGCCAATCCATTTGCAGGCCGCCGATATTGATTTGCCCGGCATATTGTCCGGCGAGAACATCGGCTGTTGCACCGCGATGATTAATGCCGGCGTCGTTCATGAATAAATGCGCGTATGCCGCGTGAATATTGACATTCTTCATGACTGCATAAGTCAATCCTGCGGTCAGCCAATAGCGGCTTGCATCGGGAATGCGCGGCGAACGGTCCCGGGCATTCGGAACCGGTGTTTGATCGTAGGCAAAGCCCATCCGCACGGTCCATTTATTACTTTCGGAAAAATAATTGACGCCGAAAGCATAGCGCCAAGTATCGTTCCATCTCAGGTTCTGCACATCATCCGCCTGTGCCGATGCAAAATTGGTTCGCAGTTCCCGTATCAAACTCCAGTGCGTCCACAATGCATCCGCGGAAACCGCCCAGCGCGGATTGAGGCGGTGCGAAAAACCGAACAATACCGAATCCGGCAGTGTAACCGGCGTGCTGGTGCTGGTATCGACGAGAATATTGCCTTGCGTCAACGCGATGGCCTTGTCCAGAACGGAAAAATTGGCATGGCCATGAACATCGTGCGAAATTCTGGAGCGGTAACTGACACCTAAGCGCGTATCTTGATTGAGCGCATAAAAAGCACCGACGTTATAGCCGAATCCGACACTATCACCCTTCAATGACACATGGCCATCGGCGGATTGCGGCAATATGCCTTGACGGGCGCACGGCGTCGGCCCCAATGTCAGGAAACAAGCCGGGCCAAGATCTATGGCGTTGGTCAGCCGGGATTGCAAATACTGGACATTGAAGCCCGCGCCCAGTGAGAATTTCTCGGTGACTTTGAAGGACAGCGATGGATTGAAGTTTAAGGTCAGAATCTCCGAATCGAGCGCTTGATAGCGCCCTTTCCAATCCGGATCATAGCTATTGCGCGTACCAAAAGGGGTATTAAAGCCGAAGCCGAAAGCCACCCGGTTTGTCAGTTCCTGCACATAATAGACGTTCGGTACAAAAGCCAGACTGGGTGAATCGCCGCCATTACCGCCTTTCAACGGCGCTCCCCCCAAAAAGGGGCTGAGATGGGAAGCGTCATTGTGAAAAACCGTGGAAGGTGCAACGACATATCCCGCTGTCGAAACTAACCGGCCGCGCACCTGACTCATTGCGGCCGGATTGAAAAACACCATGCTGCCGTCGTCAGTGTTAGTGGGCGCACCGGAAAACGCTTGTCCCAGCTCCTTGACACTTTGCTCCATCACGGCAATGCCCGCGCCGCGTATCGCAGTGGAGACCATCAACAAAACCAAACCCGCAAACCAGAAAATACTTCGTTCCCAAGAACAATCAGTTATAGATAGCGTTTTAATAGATTAATCTCCATAATTTTCTTGACGATTGAAAATTCACTGTTTTAATCCGGATGATCCCTACCGCTGTGAAGGTTTTCTTTACTTACATAAAATTCAAAGTATAATTTTCTGATTCTCAATAAGAATATTCTGACACGCGTAGAAATGAGTATTTTTCATTTGCAATCCAGGCAGCATTATGTCATTGAAATAAAATGCTTACAAATTCCCGGCGATCTAGTTGTTTGTTTTAAATTATGGTTATCCCCGCAATTCGTGAGTAGTTCTAAACTCTTTGGAAAATCATCCGACAAACTGCGTACAATTTTCATCCTTTGTCCGCAATGAAAAATGATTACCGAGCATCAGAGCTTAATCACCACACTGTAGATTCCTCTTTGCAGCAAAGCAGTCATTCCACGGCGCTATTGGCCGAACAAATCAAATTGCTGTATCAGCAAGCCCCCAAGGCCCTGGTCGTTACACTGATCACCTCTGCTGCACTCGCATTTATTTTCTGGAATCATGTCGCCAAAGCTTGGTTGCTGGGATGGTTGATCACAATCTACTTACTGACTTTCGTCAGATTCCTGCTGGTCAGGTCCTATTTTCGTAAAAAACCGGCTATTGCCGAATCCGCCCGCTGGGGACGGCGGTTTCTGATCAGTACCTTATTTTCAGGTATAACTTGGGGTTCCGCGGGCAGTATTTTCTTTGTTGACGGCAGCGCCACACACCAATTATTTCTTGCGTACTTATTAGGTGGCATGGTTGCCGGTGCAATGGCTACTTTATCGTCTTACCGTGGTGCATTCCTGGCTTTCTCAATTCCTGTCGTCATTCCTTTTACTTATCAGGTGATGACGCACGGCAGCGATGTGCAGCTCGCAATCGCCTTCACTTACCTCATTTTTGCCTTTGCAATGGGTAGTATTTCCCATCGTTTATATCAAACTGTCGCGGAGTCGCTGAAATTCCGCTTCGATAATTTCGATTTACTCAAACGGCTGGTACAAGCGAAAAATTATCAAAAAGCGATCAATCAGGCATTACAAGCCGAAATCGCCGAAAAAGACCGTTCGCAACAGGCATTGAAAAGCGTTAAGGAACAACTGGAGCAACGTGTCACGGAACGCACCCAAGCGCTCGCTTTGGCCAACGCGGTGTTGCACCAGGAAAAAGAATTGTTTCAAGTCACTTTGGCCAGCATCGGCGATGCCGTCATCACGACCGATGCCGGCGGCAACGTCACCTATCTTAATCCGATCGCAGAGATATTTACCGGCTGGCGCAACCAGGATGCCAATGGCTTGCCGCTACAGCGAGTATTCAACATTCTCGATAGCGTTAACCGGTCGGCTGTTGCCGACCCGCTGGTATGTCATAATGGCACACCTGGAAGCGCGCAAAAACACCATGAGTGTTTGTTAATCCGCAAGGATAAACAAGAGTGGATTATCGATTACGCCGTGGCGCCGATTCAGAATGAGCAGCAGCATGTCATTGGAACCGTTCTGACTTTCCGCGATGTGACGGAGCAACGTAAGCTGACGCAAAAACTTGCCTATCAGGCAGCGCATGATTCATTGACCGGCTTGCTGAACCGTAAGGAATTTGAAACCCGTCTCAGCAAAATCCTGGCGGCAACACGCAAAAACGATTCACATGCACTGCTGTATCTCGATCTGGATCAATTCAAGATCATCAACGATACCTGCGGACACAGCGCCGGTGATGAATTGCTGCGTCAAGTCACCGCTTTATTGCATGCCAAGCTGCGTACGCGCGATACCCTGGCGCGTCTTGGCGGCGATGAATTCGGTGTCATCCTGGAGCACTGTCCGCAGAACGAAGCGCTGCAGGTTGCGCAAGCATTACGCGAATTGATGCAAAATTTTCGTTTTCAATGGCAAGGTAATACTTTCAGCATCGGCGTCAGTATTGGATTATTCCCCATCACGCATGCCAACGAAGGCCTCGCTTATGCGCTAAATGCAGCCGATAGCGCCTGCTATGCGGCAAAAGAACAAGGGCGAAATCGAGTACATATCTATCAAGCCGATGCAGCGCAGCAAAAATCCGGCGAAGTGCAATGGCTGCCACGCATCCAACAAGCCATGATCGATCAACGGTTGTGTTTATATTTCCAGCCAATTCAGTCAATTTCGAGCAACAATGGCAAAGAGAAACACGGTGAAATCCTGTTGCGCCTGGAAGATGAACACGGCTGTCTCGTCACGCCGGGGGCGTTCTTACCCGCGGCTGAACGGCATGATCATATGCTGATCATCGATCGTTGGGTGTTGGAACAATCGTGTAAATTAATTAAAGCACGTGCACACCACCAATCCAATGTCATCTATACTATCAATTTATCCGCACAAGTACTTGATAGCATGGATTTTCTCGATTTCACCGTTAACACTATCAAAGCCAGCAAGCTAAATCCCGCTGATATTTGCTTTGAAATCACCGAACATATCGCACTGACCGAAATGAACCACGCAGTGCGTTTTGTCACCACGTTAAAAGAACTGGGCTGCCGTTTTTCGATGGATAATTTCAGCGGCGGTCTGTCATCATTCGGGTATCTGAAAAATATTCCGCTCGACTATCTGAAAATCGACGGCCGGTTAATCAAGAACATACTTTCCGATCCGGTCGATCAAGCCATGGTTGAATCGATCAATCATATTGGCCACGTAATGCGGCTTAAAACCATCGCCGAATGGGTCGAAAACGATCAGACTTTGCAGCTGCTGGAAAATATGGGCATCGACTATGCACAAGGTTACTGGATTGCAGAACCTTACCCCATTGATTCCAAGGCAGTAAAATTTCCTGTTGACGATAAAATCAGCAATAAGCTCGACAGCTAGAACCAACTAGGCAGTTAAACTCGAAGAAGCCGGAAAGCAACTTGAGGATTGACAGCAGAACGCTCAGACTCAGATCGGTATGCACAAAATCATAAGGCAAATCGTGTATCAATCTGGCGTATCAGGTTAAGTACACTGATTTACCTTAGGGAAGCTCTGAAAAACGACTGCGTTCGGCCATGCGATGTTGAAATTAGCTCAAAATGCTCATTTATCATTCGTAAACTGCGCTTTTTCACCTGATTTCGCCTTGCCTGTCCATCGCTCGCTACTTTTTTCAGAGCTTCTCAAATTCTTTTCTTAAATTATTTGGTTGAAGAAATAACCCGTCCATTCAGATTCTGCGGTGACCTGGCATTATCCGTATAGAATCCCTTGAGCTGTGAAAGCTGTGCCGCAGATATCGAAATGCTGTCCAATAAAAGATACCACTGCACGCCTTCGCTACAAGGCGGTGTTGTTAAAGAACCAGCGAACGATACGTAATCAAACGAATTATGGCCGAGTGGCGGTAATAACGTTGTAGGATCAATTTGGATGCCGGTGGCATTGGCATTTTGATCACCTCCCGTAGCGGGCATATTGTTTAAAATAGTCTGCAATGTCGCATTTTCTTCCCCTACGGTTACCGCAACACCTAAAACGATGAGCCGCCCATCCGGACCGACATGAACAAAATGTAATTCTGCCGGAAACTTCACGCCACCTACCGCGTGTTCACTGGGTTCATGAAAGTGAAACTGAACCAGCGGATACGATTCTTCTCCGATTTTCAGCTCACCTTTATAATGCGTCGAGGTATTGACCTGAACCGCGTGCCCGGTATTGAAGAATACTGGGGTGTCCACATCGTACCAAACCTCCAGATTATTCAATTTCCGGGTATTATCAATTTTCGCATCGGCTAAATCGACCGGCGATTGGTGTGAACCAATACTGCATTCCGCGTACGGATAATTCAATGGCACCACGGTTTGTGTCGGGTCTTGAATCGCCCCCCAGGTTGCTTGTTCCTCATGCGCCCAGTGCGGCGCGGAAACTGCGGCTGCGGTATAACATGCAAAAATTGCTGAAGCCAGATTTCTCAATACTTTTCTGTTCATTGGTTATCTCCAATTTGCAAATCGTTATTCGATTAACATGTATGTTTTTTGCAGTAATCCACCATCGACGGTTTCTTATCCTTATCGGAATCCTGAGCCGATTGAGAGTCTTCCTTTTTGGTCGATGAACCCGATTGTGAAGTTTGTGTTTGCTGGCTGGAATCAGCAGATGACTTTGAATTGTCCGACCCGGATTCAGCAAAACACGAAACACTTAAACTCATTGCGATAGCCAAAAATATTTTTAACAGCATAATTTCCTCGTTTATAAAGAAGTTTGATTACCCTTTTAATTGCAGGAATGGGCACGATATCACGATAAATGTGAAAAAAATGTCAAGAAAGATTACGTATTTTGTGAAAAATATGTTAATTAAAACAATTATTAGTAGTAACGTTACTATAATTTGGATTAAGAATTCAGCAGCGATTGGAGTGCAACCGGATTTATGCGAGAGGGGAAACCGAAGAAAAAGTTTGACGATAACTTTCTCTTTAATGACAGAAAAACTTAACAACGCATAGCTTTCTTTTCAAGATATTCAATGGTCAGTCCGGCAATTTTAGGCACGCCAAGATAGGCCGGATAAGCTTCAACACGGCCGGTGCAGTGATACCCCCTGCGTTGGTAGAATTGAATCAATTCGGTGCGTTGCGATATCACGAACATGACAAATTGATGCACATGCATGACACTGCGGGCAAAGATTTCCGCTTGTTCGAGCATATATTTTCCGAGCCCCTGCCCTTGCAGATCAGGATGAACCGAAAAAAAACCGATGTACGCGTGCTCTTTTTCTGGTACGACATAAATGCACGACGCGAGCATGGAAGGCAGGTTAACGACGAAAAAATGCGCGCCGGAATTGTGCATGGCGGCTTCGATTTCCTGCCGGTTGGTTCTATCCCCCTGAATTATCGCCGCCTCGGTTGTCCAACCGGCGTTTCCGCGATACGTCAAGTTGATCAGATCGCTGATTGCCTGCGCTTGATTGACATTGGCTTTTTCAAAATGAAAAGCGGAGAAATCCATTTGCTGTCAATGAATTTTGCAGATGATGCAGCCGCCGGCTTTTAGCCGAGACCTAATACCGGGCTTTTGGTGACTGCAACGAGCACAATGTAAATGAATACACACTGCGCCGCCACCCAGGCAATGATTTTTGTCCGCCGGGTTTTGCCGAAGCGAATCGCCACCATACCCAGAGCGATATACAGCAGCAAACCGGCAACCTTGGCGGTTAGCCAGGAATCCTGCAGCGGATTTTGCTGTATGGCCATCGCCAGAAAAACCGCGCTGGTCAGCAGAACGGTATCGATGATATGCGGCAGAATTTTGACCCAACGTTGGCGTAAATTGGCTGAATCCCGGATCAGCCAGATACCGCGCAGGAAAAACAATGAATAACTGAGTATCACGCTACTGACGTGAATCATTTTCAACAATGCGTAACTCACATTCAACTCCCGGCTATCAACCAGCCGTGGCTCCCCGCCACGGCGCCGGCGATGGTAATTAAACTGAGTATCAATAAGAACAAGTGCTTGCGCTGAATTTTGGCAAATGTTTCCGGTGAAACGTCTTGCTGCACCGGGACTGCGCCTTGGCGGCGGCGCCCGCGCGGCTCCATGACAAACAACATCACGCTAAACAGCAGCCAGATCAATACCATCATGTGCATCCACCAGTATTGCCACTGCATGAAACGTGGCCAGGCATTGAGCGCATGAACCATGTAGAAACCGCTCAGCCCAACGATCAATGTGGAAAAACGCGCTTGCGCGGCAAACCGCTGCCGGAAACGGGAAAAAAATGTCATTGCATCCGTGGCCGACTGCATGCGCGCCAAGGTTGGCAACAACACAAACGTCACCATTGCAACTCCGCCTATCCAAAGCACGATGCCCAATACGTGCAATACCCGGGCTAAAACCAGATCATCCATTCGATTTTTCTTACCGTTTAAGAATAAACTTGGAAATTATAGTAGATACTCTGTCGTGTATTTCGCATGCGCTTCACGTGCGGCGTGGCGTGATACACTCAAGATCGCGTTAATTCGTCACAATCATTCAACCGGGGATCGGTTATTCAGTCTCCGAGGCCCAAATTTCGGCTTCCTCGTAATCGTGAAAAACCGTTACGTTGGCATGAATGAATAAATTGAAAACCCATGCACCCCATGTTTGCCATTCATCGTCGGTCACAACCGCTACCCGGTTGAATTCACTGCCGTGATCGCGCATGAATTTAACTTCTTCCCAGGCCACATCAACGGTGTAATCGAGCATGTCGCGCCAATCAAACAGAAGATTGGCTTTACCGTCAAAATGAGATTGATACAGCACTTGTTGTTCAAATTCATTGTAGTCGGCTAATGTAAACTCCCCAATAACCGCAACAATTACGAGATTGTCTTTCTTTTGAATAGTTATCATGACTCCCTCCTCAACCAATAATTAGCTCATCATAGGGAATTAAACCGGATGGTGCAAATTTTGCCGCTACCCGCGTAAAAGCAAAATCACTTGGGCGCCACAGCGGGAGCTTGCTTAATCCCGAGGATGCCGCTTAATGAACCACCCAGAACAATCAATCCCATCCCGAGCCAAGCCACGGGAGGCAATATTTCATTCCACAACAGAATGCCCCAAAGGCTGGCAAATAACACCGTGCTATAGCCCAGTGAAGTTACGACCATCGTCGCACCTTTATGATAGGCGCGCGTCATCGCCAGTTGCGCCAGCGTGGCCGTCACACCGGTACCGAACAGCAGCAATAAACCATCCCCATTAATCGGACTGAATGCCGTAAACAGCAACCACACGCCGGTGCCCAATGTACTGATTAATGTGAAGTAAAATACCACTTGCCATTCGGATTCGCCCAATTCCCCCAGTTGTTTGACATTGATATAGGCGATCGCAGCGAAAAAACCGGAGGCCATCCCCAGAAAACCGGCAACCCAGTGATCTTCGGGCAACGAAGGGCGGAGTAACAGAACTACGCCGATAAAACCGAGCAGAACTGTGCAGATTAACGGCCAGTGAATGTGCTCTTTCAGAATCAACGTGGAAAACACTGCCAAGAAAAGCGGCCAGGTATAATTCAGCGAAATGGCGGTCGCCAAGGGTAATTGCGTAATACAATAAAAAAACATCAATAAGCTGATCAAGCCGGAAATTCCGCGCCAGCAGTGAACCCGCCAATGCGGTGTTGTTACCGGAAGGCGGTAATAGCGGATGACCAGATAAGTCATCCAGACGCCGAACAGCGAACGGTAAAATACCAATTCCGTGCTGGAAAAATACGCCGCGCCGAGTTTGACCAATACGCCCATGCAGGCAAACATAAAGCCTGCTACCAGCATCCACAATGAACGCACTTGTCGGTTATCCTAAAAAATACAGCAGCTGTGGTTATTGAATTACCGGATATGCGGTCCGATTTCTCGTTGTAGGAATTGATGGAAGTGCTTCATTCCCTCTTCCATGGGAATTTGATAAGGCCCGGTTTCATTCAAACCTTGTTCAAACAAAGCACGCCGCCCGGCGGTCATCCGTTTGCAGATTTCATCATCTTCGAGCGCGGTTTCTTTGTATGCCGCTTGCTCGGCTTCCACAAAATCACGCTCAAATAGCGCAATTTCCTCCGGATAGTAAAACTCAACCACGTTCATACAGCTCTCCACTCCGGTCGGCAGAATCGTGCTGATGACCAGCGTATGCGGATACCACTCGAGCATGATATTGGGGTAATACAACAACCAGATCGATCCATGCGGCGGCATTTCCCCTTCCGATTGCTGCAACACTTGCTCGTGCCATTTGGCATACACCGGGCTGCCCGGTTTTTGCAAGCGCCCGCTATCGATCGCCACAGTCTGCACACTATACCAATCGCCAAACTCCCAATCGAGTTTTCCGGTATCGACAAAATGACTCAAACCCGGGTGAAACGGATCGACGTGATAATCTTCCAAATACACTTCGATAAAAGTTTTCCAGTTACAGTGATAGTGATCGATCTGCACGCGATCAAAAACATAGCCGGAAAAATCAAAATCCTGCAGCACGCTCAGATTGCCCATATCACGCGAAACATTACGTGCACCGTTAAACAGCAAACCGTTCCAGCTTTGCAATGCGGTTTTGCTCAAATTCAGGCAAGGATTCTGCTCAAAATGCGGCGCACCCAGCAATTTGCCATTCAATGCATAGGTCCAGCGATGGATCGGACACACGATGCTTTTGGCATTACTTCTGCCCGTCAATAAAATCGCCTGACGGTGGCGGCAAACATTCGATAACAATTCAACGCCTTGTTCGTTATGAACCAGCACTTTGGCATTATTCATCCATTCCGGCACATAATAATCACCCACATTGGGGACCATTACTTCGTGGCCTACGTAGCCCGGTCCGCGCTCAAACAAAATACGTTTTTCAAGCTCAAGAATTTTGGGATCCAAGTACCAATTGACGGGAAGCTGCACTGACATGTCCGCCAGTTGCGAAATCTCAGCCATGTTAGACATATAAATACCTTATATCCCCCAGATAAAAAAATAGCGGCGAAAATACACGAAAAGACAAAAATTTAAAACCTATTTAAGCAAGTCAGGAAAGAAAAATCGAATGCATGGCTATAATAGCAAGCTTGATAGTAAAATATCAGCATCCATCGATACGTTACGCGGACAAAAAAGTAAATTGTACAAGATTGAATTATTTAATTAATCAAAAAGAGAGCATCTTAATGAAATCTAAACAGCAATTAAGAAAAAAATCATGGATACCCGTATTATCCACAGTATTTGTTGTTGGTCTAGCTGCCTGCGACAGCGGCGGCGAAAAAGCACTCGATACTTCATCCTCTTCATCCGCCTCATCGTCAGCGACGGCTGTCAAAAGAACCATGCCGACAGGCCCGGCAACCGGTATTTTAGTTGACTCCCCCGTATCCGGCGTAGCGTTTGCGGCAACTTCCGGAAAATCCGGCACTACCGACGAAAAAGGTGGTTTTAATTTCAACCATGGTGACAAAATCGAATTCAAACTAGGCGGTTTGACACTGGGCAATATTCCCGGTTCACAAATTGTGACCCCGATTGAACTGGCCGGTGACAACGCTAATAAATTACAAAATCTGCTGGTTTTACTGCAATCATTGGATTCCGATAGCGATCTTTCCAACGGAATTTCCATTTCGCGCGAAACGGCTGCTGCCGTTAAAGGGTCGATTAATCTGGATAGCAGCCCGGAAACATTCGCCGATTCCGCCGGGTTAAAAGACATTATGGAAGCCAGCGGCATTTCTGGTGAAGCCAGGACGCCCGAAGCCGCTCGCACGCACTTTCTTTCCCAAGGTGTCGCACTGCTCAGCGCGCAAATCTGGGTCAGTTATACCAATCAAACCGCCAGCGTGTTGCGGGTAGCTGCCGATAGCAGCGGAGAATACTTGCAAGGCGACGCCAGACCGGATGATTCCTGTGATGAAAACCGGGTATGCGGCGGGAAAACCGTTTTCCAGGCCGGTGTTGAGTATGGCGTAGCTCAAGCGACTGATTTTGACAGCCGCGGCTTCAAGCTGGTGAGCACGCCCAGCGTGGATACCAATCTGAAAGCCGGTTTCTCCAACCCGGGACCGACACGGCGGGTACGCACCGATGGTTCCGAATTGATTAATTCCGATATCGTCACGGTGCAAAGAGCGCGTGAACAAGGCAGTGTGTTCGGTGAACTTTTCCATATTGCCAAACCGATACAGTTAAGCGATGAAAATGAAGTTGCGGAAAAAGAAGTCAAAGAATCCCGCTACGCAAAAATCGATAACGACGCAAACGGTATTGTCGGCGCTTGGGCATATGACAGTGAAGCGATCAAAACACAGACTTTGGTTTTCTTCCCCAATGGCAAATATATGATGATCGATCCGACCGGTGCAACACAGCGTGAAGATCAAGCAAAATGCGCGAAACCCGGTATCGAATTTTCTTCCTATACCTATAACAAAGGCGGAAATAACTTCAATTTATCCAGTTTTACCTATAACACCAATGGCTGCGCCGGTTTCTCCGATGTGGAAGGCAGCATCGGTTTCACCCTCGGTTCGGATGGCAATACCGCCAAGCTGGACAAACCCGGTGAACCGTCGGTCACGCTGTACCGTGTTTCCAAATAACCGGTTGTCTGCATCTTAAACGCACAATACTCACCGGAACTTGCTCCATGTCCGGTGAGCCGTGCTTCACCTTTGTCATAAATCCGGCTGCTTATGCCCATCATCCGTGTCGCACTGTGTGTTCCAGTCGACACATTGTTTGATTATCAGGCAGAGGACGCCAGTCAGCACGATATCGGGCTTCGCGCCTGTGTGCCTTTCGGCAAAAAACAAGTCACCGGCATTATCCTCGCGGTTAGCGATGAAACGCAGATTCCCATTGAGAAACTAAAGTCCGCGCACGGCATTTTCCGGGAAATAAAACCCCTACCTGCTGCATTGCTGGATTTATTTCATTTTTGCAGCCAGTATTATCATCATCCGCTGGGTATGGTGATCCTGAATGGCTTGCCCGTTAAGCTGCGTAATAAAAAACCGGTTAGCTTAAAAAGAAAACCGCATCAGTATCAATACAGCCTGACTTCATCCGGCAAAAATGTTGCGTTAACGCAGATTCCGGCACGTAACCGGATAGCACGCCGCCTGCTCAGTGAGTTTCAGCAAACCGAGACACTGACGAGCCTGCAAATCAAGCACATTTCACCTCGTGCGGAAAAATTGCTGCAAGACTGGATTCAGCTCGGCTGGATCACGGCAGAATTCTGCTTGACCGCAACCGCGGTGCGAGTTGCAGAAATTCCCGTATTGACTGCCGAGCAGGAGATTGCGGTGAATGCCATCACTGCCGATGCAAAGCGGTTCAATACCTGGCTGCTGCATGGTGTGACCGGCAGCGGCAAAACCGAGGTGTATCTCAGAATTATCGAATCCGTGCTGGCACAAGGCCGGCAAGTGCTGGTACTGATTCCCGAAATCAGTTTGACGCCCCAATTGGAAGGTGTTTTTCGCGCCCGCTTTTCCACCGTTCCGCTGGTCAGTCTGCATAGCGGCCTCAACGATACCGAGCGGCTAGCCGGCTGGCTGCAAGCCCAGCGCGGGGAAGCCAAGATTATCCTGGGCACGCGCCTCGCCGTGTTCACACCCATATCCGATCTTGGTGTGATCATCGTCGATGAGGAACAGGATAGTTCGTTCAAGCAACAAGATGGATTGCGCTATTCCGCGCGCGATCTGGCGATTTTCCGCGCCAGGCAAAGCGCTATCCCGGTGATATTGGGTTCGGCCACGCCGTCATTGGAAAGTTATCACAATGCGCTTACAGGCCGTTACCGGCATGTCCGCCTGCTTTCCCGCGCGGTGCAAAATGCCACCCTGCCCTTGATTCAATGCATTGATACACGCATCAACAAAACCCGGGAAGGTTTGTCCGGTCCATTGATCCAGGCGCTCGATCAGTGTTTACAGAAAGAGCATCAAAGTCTCATTTTTATCAACCGGCGCGGCTATGCGCCCGTGCTGCTGTGCAAGTCCTGCGGCTGGACGGCTCCTTGCCAGCGTTGTTCCAGCCGCTTGGTTGTACATCTGCGCGACAAAAAACTATGCTGCCACCACTGCGGTCATCAAGAACTGTTTCCACGCGCTTGCCCGCAATGCGGCAATCAGGACATCGCCCCTTTCGGGCAAGGCACGCAACGCGTGGAAGAAACCTTGACCGCCCATTTTCCGGCGGCGCGGATTCTGCGCATCGATCGTGACAGCACGCGCCGCAAACATGCATGGCAAGAAATTCTGCATGCCGTCCATACACACCAGGTGGATATTCTGATCGGTACACAATTACTGGCCAAAGGCCATGATTTTCCCAATCTATCCTTAGTGGGCATTCTGAATGCCGATGGCGCGCTCTATAGCACCGATTTCCGCGCCAGTGAACGGTTATTTGCGCAACTGATGCAAGTCGCCGGGCGTGCCGGGCGCGCCAATGTGGCCGGACACGTATTGATTCAAACCGAATTTCCGGATCATCCGTTGTACCAATCATTGCAACGGCACGATTACGATGCGCTGGCGAAGACTCTGCTGGCGGAAAGAAAAATGGCCGGATTCCCGCCTTACGTTTATCAAGCCCTATTGCGAGCGGAAGCGCATCATATAAAAACCGTGCTGGATTTTCTTGCACAAGCGGCACAACTTGCCCGCCCGCCGCAAGCGGTTGAATTATTCGACCCGGTGCCGGCGCACATGTCACGGTTAAAAGGTCTGGAACGCGCACACTTACTGGTACAATCCTCCTCGCGCAAACATTTGCACGCTTTTCTGACCGGCTGGTATGCAAAAATCACCGCATTGCCCAGCCAGAAAGTGCGCTGGGTACTGGATGTCGATCCGTTGGAATTTTGATCTGTATCAGCGTCGATTTTTCGCAGTCAGTCAAAATATAAATATTGAAACGAAAACAAGTAAGAGGGGTATCCCAATGATCGACAAACACGATTTACATCATGAATTCCCGGAATATTATGATCGTATTCATGAATTAAAAACCAATAACAGCCATTTTGCACGCTTGTTTGGGGAATATCACGATCTCAATCGTGAAATCCTGAGAATTGAAGAAGGCGTTGAAAATACCACTGACGAATACTTGGAGGAATTGAAAAAGAAACGATTGTTATATAAAGATAAACTTTATGGAATGATTGCCAATCCTTGAGAGTCATCCGGTAAAATACCGGATGCGCGGCATTTTCGATTCATGCAATACCTTGACCAGCAACAACAGTAACAATAAGAGCGCAGCCCATGAAAGCAGTTTATCTAAATACAGGCGGAACAACGGATGTTCTGCAGTATGACGATGTCGAATCCCTCAGTCAGTGCGATGACAAGCAAGCCTTGATCCGGATTAAAGCAGCCGGTATCAATCCGATCGATTGTAAAATCCGCACCGCGCCGCAGCATTTCCCGGTGACTTTTCCGGTTATTCCTGGCTGCGACGGCGCCGGTATTGTTGAAAGCGTGGGCTCGCAGGTAAAAAATTTCCAGCGCGGCGACGAAGTTTATTTTTCTCAACCCGGCTTTAACAACCGTCAGGGCACTTATGCCGAGTACGTGCTGGCCGATGTCAGTCTGCTGGCTTTGAAACCGCGTTCATTATCGTTTGAACAAGCTGCTGCGGCACCGCTGGTTTTTATCACCGCCTGGGAAGCATTGCATGACCGGGCACGCATGACCAGTGGCCAAACGGTCTTAATTCATGCGGGCGCCGGTGGTGTCGGCCATGCTGCTATCCAATTGGCAAAACTGGCCGGCGCCAAAGTCATCACGACGGTCAGCAGCGAGGAGAAAGCGCAATTGGTCCAGCAGCTCGGTGCCGATTTCGTCATCAACTACCGGACACACGACGTCGCTGCGGAAGTGTTACGATGGACTGACGGTAATGGCGTGGATATCGCGTTTGATACGGTCGGTCCGGAGGTTCTGCAAAGCTGCTTTGGCTGCGTAAAGCCCTACGGCGATGTTGTCACCATCCTGCAGCCCTCACCGGATACCGACTGGAGCGAAGCACGAAAGCGCAATGTGCGATTCAGTCTGGAATTGATGCTGTCACCGGTTTTACTGGAACTGGAAGAGGCGAAACGCCATCAAGGGGAAATACTGCGGCAGTGCGCCGCATTGTTTGATGAAAATAAGCTGACTGTAAAAATTGCCCGCACTTTTGCACTGGCCGATGCCGCCGCAGCCCAGCGGTTTCTTGAACAAAATCATCCCGCTGGAAAGATTGCCTTGGCGCTGTGAACTTCGTTTAACCCGATACCGCCAGCAGAACCGGCGGTTCCGGGCTTTACTCAACCAACACACACTTGGAAAATGGATCGTGCCAGAGTTACTGACGAGCAAGCGGAGAGATGTAATGCAGCTTAAAACAACCCCATGTATAACCAGCGCTGGCTAAAATCATCGTTGGTTTTAGTAGTTAAATTACCGCAATTACCAGAATAATCAAGTTGTATCTGCGGAAAATCGCAGAGTGAAAGCGCACGTGCGGTGCTAAGCAGAGTAAAACTATAGCTACTCATTCCTTCCTGGCTGCCGTTGCTTACGCATGCTTGACTTGCATCCGTACCATTCTTCAAGCAGCTGACCGCCTCTTCGCTAACGCGGATATCGTTGGAAACAGCAGTGACTCGTAATGTGTTAAGAATGCTTTCATCCACGATATCAAAATATACACCGTGCAAATTCCCCATGGCACCACCGACTTGTTTTACTTTAAAAAGCAGTGCTCCTCCTGTCACTTCTTCCACTGTCACCCAAGCCATCGGTTTTGCTTGATTGGCTGCTGTACCGTTAACCAGAAAAGATATTGTTGCCATGATTGCCTCCTGTATTAAGTCTGTAATTACTACCTTGTTTCAGCGGTAGTGTTTCGTGAACACAGGCATAACTATAAATTGAGGAAACAATCCAATTGTGAAGCGAATGTAAACTCTTTGTTAAATGTCAGTCAAAATTGTTCAAACTGACACCGGCATATTACCAATATCATGAATACAGCATTTGACTAATAGGAAATTAAGAATCAAATGATGGCATGGTTTCCTATTCGGAGAAGAATTCCCGCGCTTTATCCATCCACGACTTAGCACGCGGACTGTGGCGAGGACCGTCTTTCAAGCTGATCGCTTCCAATTCTTCCAATAGTT
>CP091134.1:1744918-1758007 GCA_021582535.1 Nitrosomonas sp. | reverse complement strand
GACCGACGAGCGCGTCAACTACTGGCTGCCCGCCGACCAATACATCGGCGGTATCGAACACGCCATTCTGCATTTGCTGTATTCGCGCTTCTGGAGCAAAGTCATGCGCGATATGGGCTTGCTGGCATTGGACGAGCCGTTCACCAATCTGCTGACGCAAGGCATGGTGCTGAATGAAATTTTTTACCGTAAATCCGGCAGCGGCCGCATCACCTATTTCAATCCGACCGAAGTCAGTCTCCAGCATGACGATCAAGGCAAGCGCTGCGGTGCAATCCTGCAATCCGATAACCAGCCGGTCGAATCGGGTGGCATCGGTACGATGTCGAAATCCAAGAACAATGGCGTTGATCCGCAAAAACTGGTGGAAGAATACGGCGCCGATACCGCGCGACTGTTCATGATGTTCGCCAGCCCGCCGACGCAAACATTGGAATGGGCGGACGCCGGCGTCGACGGCGCGTACCGTTTCCTGAAACGCCTGTGGCGGCAAGCTTACTTGCATCTCCAGCATGGCGCGGTTCCAATCGACCCGGCATTGCATGCCGTATTACCGGCGGAACTCAAAGCCCTGCGTTGCCAATTGCACCAGACCATCGCCAAGGTAACCGACGACCTGGAGCGCCGCCATACTTTCAATACTGCGATTGCCGCGGTGATGGAATTGATGAATGGCTTGGCAAAATGCCAGGACACCGACGCCGCCAGCCGCAATCTGATGCAGGAAGCGCTGGAAAGCATCGTGCTGCTGCTGTCCCCGATCGTGCCGCATATCTGTCATGAGATCTGGCGCGAACTCAGACCGGGCACCGAACTATCCGGTCAACCCTGGCCGCAGGCGGATAACGCCGCGATGACGCAGGATGAAATCAAGTTGATCGTGCAAGTCAACGGTAAGCTGCGCGGACAAATCAATGTCGCCAAGGACGCCGGAAAAGAAGCCATTGAGCGTACCGCCTTGGCCAACGAGCATGTGCAAAAATTTATCGAAGGGCAAACGGTGAAAAAAATCATTGTCGTACCCGGCAGACTGATCAACATTGTCGTATAAAAATACTGACGCACCCCTATGAAACTGAATAAAAAGTACATTCTTATCCTGGTGATCCTGCTCCTGCTGACGGCTTGCGGTTTTAAACTGCGCGGGCAAATTTCCTCGCTGCCATTCAAAACCCTGTATATTTCCGCACCGGACGGAAACACCATCGGTATGAATCTGGAACGTGCCATCGGCACGTCGTCAACAACCAAGGTGGTTGCCAATACGGAAGATGCCGAGGCCACTTTGGAAGTCATCAGCGCCACCAGTGAAAGGATCATCCTGTCGCTGTCCGGAGGCGGCCGGGTACGTGACTTTAATCTGCTGTATCGCGTCAGGTACCGTCTTTTCGACAAACAGAACGTGGAAATCGCCCCCGTCACGGAAATCACCTTAACGCGTATCCTCCCGTTCCTGGATGCGCAAATCCTGGCAAAGGAAGCGGAAGAGCGGCTGCTGCAAAAAGACATGGAAGCTGACGCAATTCAGCAAATGCTGTGGCGTTTGTCGACCATCCAGCGATAACCAAACCCGCGGATCGGGGATTTCTCAGCTTCTAATCCACACGGCGTCATCATGCGGATAAAACTCGAACAGCTTCATCAGCAGTTGCAGAAACAAACCGCCCCGCTGTACACGTTATTCGGCAGCGAACCCTTGTTGATTCTGGAAGCCGCCGATCAAATCCGCACGCACGCGCGCCAGCAAGGCTACACCGAACGTGAATTATTCACCGTAGACCAGCATTTCGATTGGACGGAACTGCTCAATGCCGGCAATAACCTGTCGCTGTTTGGCGACCGCAGCATCATGGATCTCCGCATCCCTTCCGGCAAACCCGGCAGGGAAGGCGGCAAAGCACTCGAAGCGTATTGCAATGCGTTGCCGCCCGATACCGTGACACTGATCATACTGCCGCGCATCGACAAACAGGGACAAGCCAGCAAATGGTTCAAAGCGCTCGAAACGGCAGGTACGCTGATCGCGGTTTATCCCGTCGAACGCGATCAATTACCCGGCTGGATTGGCCAGCGTCTCGCCAAACAACAGCAAAAAGCCGATGCCGCCACTTTGCAATTTCTCGCCAGCCAAGTCGAAGGCAACCTGCTTGCCGCACATCAGGAAATCCAAAAACTTGCGCTGCTCTATCCCACCGGCAACCTGACATTCGATCAGGTAAAAGACGTGGTACTGAACGTCGCGCGCTACGATGTCTTCCAGCTATCCGACGCCATGACTACGGGCGACATCGCTCGCTTTATGCGCGTTCTGACCGGATTGCAAGGCGAAGGCACCGCCCCGTTGCTAATTCTCGCCACGCTGACCGAACAAATCCGCCAATTGATCGCTATCCGCAAAGGCCTGGACAACGGCCAACCGCCTGCGCAATTACTGCAAACCGCGAGGATTTGGGGTGACCGGCAAAAACCGGTCATGACCGCCGCCCAGCGCATCAATATTCATGCATTGCTACAAGGACTGACCGCTGCCGCAGAAATTGACCGGATGATTAAGGGCGTAGCGCAAGGGGATATTTGGGAAGAATTGTTGCAGTTGGGGTTGAGCTTTACCCGCCACAAAATTGGCAGTTAACCGCGATTGATCCATTGCATTCGATAGCCGCAAAAAATCAGTTATATTTCCAGCTATTTTTTCTGATCCTCGTCCTTATCCTTCTTTTCCTTTGTGATGGGATTCTGCACACCGTACCCGGCTTCCTTGGCTTTGTAGCCGCCGTAAGCACCGGCTCCTCCCACGGCAAGAAGCCAACAGCCCGATAGCATTGGGATCATCAGCAGAATAACCATGTAATGTAATAACTTCGTTTTCATCGCAGCCCCCAGAAAAATTCATCGAAATCTTCACATTTGTTTTTTCATTCTAATACCGGCCCTTGTAACTAGGAAATAAGCATAATGCTTATTTTTAATTCTATTCCTGATAAAGTATCTGAATAATCAAGAGAATCAGCAGGTTCATTATGGAAGCGCTGATTAATTGACTGTACGAGTGAATTGCTTCGTTGCGCGGTACTCACTCCCTCGCCTATCAGATTGATAGGTCTCGGTTGTTGCGTTCCGTGCGCCTCGCACTTCATCTCGTTCGTTGAATTAATCAGCGCTTCCTTATGCAGCATTACGGTTACAGCATCGAAAAAAATGGGAGCCTAAGCTCCCATTTTTAATACGCGATCAATCTGATTACTACACTTGCGTTGCTTTTCTACGGCGTGCGGCAAAACCCGTTAATGCTAAACCCGCCAGTAACATGGCATAGGTTTCAGGTTCGGGAACCGGAGTTACCTCAAATCCCGCATATCTTACATTTTCCTGTGAATTATTGTAGAAACCAAATTGCCCGGAAGTGAATGATGTATCAACGACCGTAACATTCCACAATTCGGTAGCGCCCTGTTTAACAACGATATGAATTTCGCCTGGATTCACATTAAAATCAAGATGGAAGTTGTATAGCACATTGTCCGCCCACCCCTTAGAACTGGAGTGATTGGTGGCAAGAATTTCCATATCGCCAAAATTAGCCGTGTTTTCCCAGAACTCTTCCAGTGACAAGTCTACGAGGCCGTTGCCTGTAGCGCCATGAAATTCCTTAATGGTCATGCCCTCCGCTGCGGTACGGCCAACATAGCCTTGCGCCACTTGTTTCCAGTCAAACAGATAAAAATTACTCGAATTCTGGTAGCCAAAAACAAAACCCATATAATCATCATCGCTTCCCGTCGTAACCTGCCATGAGCCATCGACTGAATAGCTGCTAAGATTCAGGTTATTCAAAAAGAAAGAAGGATCGGCATTAATGACTTGCTTAACTGCCGTATTGCCGGGCTCCAGCACCCATTTTCCAGCGCCTTGCCCGCCTGGGTAATCCAGCGTTAAGGGTGTCCAGCTCGACAAATCGATCGGTGCAGCCTGCGTAGCAAGCGGGGTTAATAAGAATAATCCGGCTGTTGCCAGGTAACGTAAATTTTTTTTCTTCATGATAGGTTCCTCTAAAAAGTTTTTATTCTAACAAGGCACTCCCTGATCAATAGTATTTTATTATTATCAATAACTTACCTTGCATATTTCTGGTGTAAAATTAACTGTTATCAGTTTCACCAGTTGCGATACTAATACTTTCAGATAATTAATTGAAGCAAAATTTACTGGTTTTCTGAGCCACATCGCGCAAAATAACCGCCCCAAAATAGCACCAACGCTTTCTACAGGCGGCACATGCGAGCAAACTTGCTCGCATGAGTTTCTGACAAAATTTACCGTTCGTACGCCAGCACCGGCGCCAGCCAGCGTTCGGCTTCCTCCAGCACCCAGCCTTTGCGTTTGGCGTAATCTTCCACTTGGTCTTTGCCGATTTTTCCGACGGCGAAGAAAGTCGATTCCGGGTGGGCGAAATAGAACCCGGACACTGCCGCGGTCGGCACCATCGCGAAGGATTCCGTAATGATGATACCGGCGTTTTCGGTGGCGTTCAGCGTGGCAAACAGCGGGCCTTTTTCGGTGTGATCCGGGCAGGCGGGATAACCCGGCGCGGGACGGATACCGCGGTATTCTTCGTTGATCAGTTGTTCGTTAGTCAGCGTCTCATCCTTGGCATAACCCCAGAATTCGCGGCGCACGCGCGCGTGCATATGCTCGGCAAAAGCTTCCGCCAGCCGGTCGGCCAGCGCTTTGAGCACAATCGCGCTGTAATCGTCATGCGCTTCCTCGAATACCTTGATGCGTTCGTCAATACCGAATCCTGCGCCGACGGCAAACAGGCCGATGGTATCCTTGATGCCGGTTTCCTTCGGTGCAATAAAGTCGGACAGGCAGCGATTCGGTTTCCCGGATGGTTTTTGATCCTGCTGGCGCAGACAATGGTACGTCATGGCGATTTTGCTGCGCGACTGATCGGTGTAGATCTCGATATCGTCGCCGACCGAATTGGCCGGGAACAAACCAATCACCGCATTGGCGCTGAGCCATTTCTGCTCGACGATTTTCCTCAGCATCGTCTGCGCGTCGCGGAACAACTGGCTGGCCGTCTCTCCGACCACTTCGTCGGTCAGAATATCCGGATAGCGCCCGGCGAGTTCCCAAGCCTGGAAAAAAGGCGTCCAGTCGATATACGGCACGATTTTTTCCAGCGGGTAATTGTTCAATGTGCGCACACCGATCAATTCGGGGTGATACGGCTGGTAATTGCTCCAATCGGTTTTGTACGCATTGGCGCGCGCTTCGGCCAACGCCAGCAGTTTCGCCGGGCCTTTTTTGTTCTTGTGCTGCGCGCGCACTTTTTCGTATTCGTTCTTGATTTCCTGAATATATCCCGCTTGCAAATCCTGCGACAGCAAATTGCTGCACACGCCCACCGCTCGGCTGGCGTCAGGCACCCACACGGTCGGACCGTCATAATGCGGCGCAATCTTGACCGCAGTGTGCACGCGCGACGTGGTCGCACCGCCGATCAGCAGCGGAATGGTAAAGCCCTCGCGTTGCATTTCCTTGGCCACATGCGCCATTTCCTCCAGCGACGGTGTAATCAGTCCGGATAAGCCGATGATGTCGGCTTTTTCGCGCTTGGCCATGTCGAGAATTTGCGCGCTCGGCACCATTACACCCATGTTGATCACTTCGTAGTTGTTGCACTGCAGCACCACGGTGACAATGTTCTTGCCGATGTCGTGCACGTCGCCCTTGACGGTGGCGATGACGATCTTGCCTTTCGGCTTGTTATCGCCCGACAATTTCTTCTCAGCTTCGATAAACGGCAGCAAATGCGCCACCGCCTGTTTCATCACGCGCGCCGATTTCACCACCTGCGGCAGAAACATTTTACCGGCGCCGAACAAATCACCGACGACGCCCATGCCTTCCATCAACGGACCTTCGATCACCTGAATCGGACGCCCGCCCTGTTTTTCAATTTCCACCCGCGCAGCTTCGGTATCTTCGACGATATAGGTGGAAATACCCCTGACCAACGCATGCGTCAGGCGTTGTTGCAGCGGTTCATCGCGCCACGCCAGATCTTCGATTTGTTCCTTTTTTTGTCCTTTGAAGTTTTCCGCGAACTCAACCAGGTGCTCGGTTGCGTCGGGACGCCGGTTGAGCAGCACATCCTCGACTTTCTCCAGCAATTCCGCGGGAATATCCGAGTAAACCCCCAGTTGTCCGGCGTTGACGATCCCCATCGTCATCCCGGCTCTGATCGCATGGTACAAAAAGGCAGTGTGAATCGCTTCGCGGATCGGTTCGTTGCCGCGGAACGAAAACGACACATTGGAAACCCCGCCGCTGATCTTCGCGTACGGCAAGGTTTTCTTGATTGCCTGAGTCGCTTCGATAAAATCGACGCCATAATTATTGTGTTCTTCAATTCCGGTCGCAATGGCGAAGATATTCGGATCGAAAATGATATCTTCCGGCGGAAAACCCATATCGACCAGCAAGCGGTAACTGCGCGTACAAATATCGACTTTACGCTGCAACGTATCGGCTTGGCCTTGTTCGTCGAACGCCATGACAATCACCGCCGCACCGTAACGGCGCGCCAGTTTGGCGTGCTTGATGAATTCCTCTTCGCCTTCTTTCATGCTGATCGAATTGATCACCGATTTGCCTTGCACGCATTTCAAGCCGGCCTCGATCACCGACCATTTACTCGAATCCAGCATGATCGGCACTTTGCAGATATCCGGTTCGGCTGCGATCAGGTTGAGGAAAGTCACCATGGCTTTTTGCGAATCCAGCATCGCCTCGTCCATGTTGATATCGATGATCTGCGCGCCGTTTTCCACTTGGTTGCGCGCCACATTCAGCGCTTCCGCGTAATCGTCGCTCAGAATCAGCCGGGCAAACGCGCGCGAGCCGGTCACATTGGTACGCTCGCCAACATTGACAAACAGGGAATCGTCGCCGATGTTCAAAGGCTCCAAGCCGGACAGGCGCAATTTTTTAGGAATATCGGGTACTTTGCGCGGCGCGATAGTACTCACCGCTTGCGCAATCGCCTTGATATGCGCCGGTGTGGTGCCGCAGCAGCCGCCGACGACATTGACAAAGCCCGACTGCGCAAAGCCCTTGATCTGGTTCGCGGTATATTCCGGCGATTCGTCGTAACCGGTTTCGGAAAGCGGATTCGGCAATCCGGCGTTGGGGTGCACACTGGTGTACACATTCGCCACGCCCGCCAGTTCCTCGATATACGGGCGCATCAATTCGGCGCCCAGCGCGCAATTGATCCCCACCGACAGCGGCCGGGTGTGGCTGACCGAATTCCAGAAGGCTTCCGGTGTTTGTCCCGACAGCGTGCGGCCGGATGCGTCGGTGATCGTCACCGAAATCATGATCGGCAACCGTATACCGTGATCTTCAAAGAATTGATCGATGGCAAATAGCGCCGCCTTGGCGTTGAGCGAATCGAAAATGGTCTCGACCAGGAGAATATCCACGCCGCCATCGACCAGACCGCGAATCGACTCGGTGTAATCCGCGACCAATTGGTCATAGGTAATGCCGCGAAAGCCCGGATCGTTGACATCGGGAGAAATGGATGCGGTTTTGGTGGTCGGGCCGATGACACCGGCGACGAAACGCGGTTTGTCCGGTGTTTTCGCCTCGAAAGACTGCGCCGCGTCGCGCGCTAATTTGGCTGCGGAGCAATTCAATTCATACACCAAATCCTGCATGTGGTAATCGCCCATCGAAGCCGCATTGGAATTGAATGTATTGGTCTCGATGATATCCGCGCCCGCTTCCAGGTAACCCGAGTGGATCGAATGAATGATATCGGGCCGTGTCAACGTCAACAAATCGTTATTGCCCCTCAGATCATGCGGAAAATCAGCAAAACGCTGGCCGCGAAAATCCGCTTCGGTAAGCTTAAACGTCTGAATCATTGTACCCATCGCGCCATCCAGAATCAGGATACGTTGCGCAAACAGGCTTTCCAATAAGGCAGTGCGGGATTCTCTAGTCATGGATTGTTTATGTTGTGAAAAGATGAAAAGTGATTATACCTGAGCTGTTGTGCTCTATCGCGCAGGCTATCGGTTTGGAAGCGGCTAAACACGCAGTATCCGCTCGCAGTGCGCTAAGGAAACGCTGATTAATTCGGCGGACGAGAGTGAAGCGCGAGGCGCACGGAACACAGCAACCAAGACAATCAATCTGATAGGCGAGGGAGCGAGTAGCACGCAACGATGTGATTCGCTCGTATAGTCAATTAATCAGCGTTTCCCTAATAATACACAATGAACAGCGGCCCGTTTAGCAGAGTATGAGCGATATTTTCATTGATTATTCGAGCAATGACGGTGTAATCGCAGAGCAATGGTGCAACAGACTGCGTCCTTCCGATCCTGTGTTCGTCTATCCATCACTGCATCGACACCAATATTGTCTGCTAATCCTTTGATTATCCGCTTTATTGAACAACTATTGATAGTTCAAGGATACAACAGCAACAGGCGATAGCCCAAGGCATTCAGCTGGCTGCTGTCGAAATCCAGGCGGATATCCATTTCATGCCGCGGTGCGATGAATGGCAGGGTTTTATCGTCTTCCAGCAAGTAATCCTGCGCGCTAAAAATACGGCTGGCGATGACTTGCTCCTGCGCGTCCAGCAACAACAATTGCAATGCCGGAAAAGCTTGCGGGAAAGACGCGTGATTGCTGATGATCGCGCGCATGGTGATCACTTCCGGCTGGTGCGCGGGATTTTTCTGCAAATCGGATGATTCGATACCGAGCTGCTGGATATCTTGCGCGTAAGGCACCTGGCAACCGATAAACGCGCAATAGCGTTCCCAGTACGGTCTGGTTTCCGGGGCGATAATAGTCAATTCAGTGCGGTAGGCATACGCGATCTGCCCGAGCAACAGCAATAACAGCAACACATCCGCCAATCTCCACCAGCCGGATGATTTCTTGACGGGTTCTTCATCGAAGAGATCCACCGGGGATTCCGCCGTTTCTTGCTCCCCATCCGAGAGAACCGGTTGATCCATGCCATTATTCACCTGCGCCGTCAGCGCGCGGCTTCCCGGTAATTCTGCTTGTCCGGCTTGTATATCGTACTGCGGTTGCGGCGGTGGATATTCGATTGCCGATTCATGCACGGTGATCAAGGTGGCAAATCCATTGAATACCCGCTGACACTGTCCGCAGCGCACATCGCCGCCGTGCGCCTGCAATTGCGCGGCATTCACGCGGAACGTCGTGCCACAGCCGGGACAGAGCGTCACCAACGCCATGGATTACTCGCTGTATTTAGTCGCATTGATATCACCGGTTAATAAGTAACAGGATCAGGTATCGGCAAGTTTACGATTGCTTTACCTGCTTTCAACCAGCGGCAAATTATTTCACCTTTTGATTCCGGTTAACAACACCCAGCCTTCCTGCTCGCGGGCAATGCGCATATCGAACCACTGCTGATAGACAGCTTTGACTTCTTCGGCCTGCTCCTTGAGTATCCCGGATAGCACGATATGGCCATGTTTACGGGCAATTTGCATCAGCAGCGGCGCTAATATGATCAATGGATTAGCCAGAATGTTAGCGACGACCACATCCGTTTGCTCTTCCGGTTGCACACTCGGTTCCGTGGCTTGATGCGCTGTTGCAAAATGGAATTTCGCCGGATCGCACTGGTTGCGCAGCGCATTTTCCTGACTGGCTTTGATCGCCTGGGGATCGATATCGATACCGGTGACATACCGCGCACCCAGCTTTAAAGCGGCAATAGCGAGTATTCCGGAGCCGCAGCCATAATCCATCATTTTGTCGCCCGGTTGCAGATTCTGATCCAGCCAGCCCAAGCATAGTTGTGTGGTGGGATGACTGCCGGTGCCGAAGGCCAGCCCGGGGTCGAGTATCAGATTGATGGCCGCCGGATCGGGCGATTGATGCCAGGTTGGCACGATCCATAAGCGCGCTGAGATCGAAATCGGATCGAATTGCGATTGCGTCAGACGCACCCAGTCCTGTTCTTCGATGCGCTCGATACGGTAGTCGAGCGGCTGATCCGGCTGTATTATCTGCGTGACATTGCGCAGGATTGCCACAATATCCGCGTCCTGATCGAACAGCGCGGAAACTTCCGCGTTTTGCCAGATTTCCCCGCTGGGCTCCCCCGGCTCACCGAACAGCATTTGCTCGTCTTGCGTATCGGCGGCGGCATCGTGAATATCCACCGACAATGCACCTTGTTCCAGCAGCGCATCGCTCAGTACCTCGGCGTGCGCCGCATCCGTTTCGATAATCAGTGTCACCCAGGACATGCCGCGTGATGAGGATTGTTGATGGATGGATCGGATTCGATACGCCGCTCTGTCAATTCGACTTATTATGCAGTGCGAGCTTCTGCTCTAAATAGTGAATCGAAGCGCCGCCGCGCAAAAAGGAGGCGTCATTGAGCAAATCCCGGTGCAGCGGGATATTGGTTTTGATGCCGGTGATCACCATTTCGGATAAGGCGATCCGCATGCGGGCAATGGCCTGTTCGCGTGTATCTCCGTACGTAATGATCTTGCCGATCATGGAATCGTAATACGGCGGCACCATGTAATTGTGGTACACATGCGAATCGACGCGCACGCCCGGCCCGCCTGGCGCATGATACTGTGTGATACGTCCGGCCGATGGCGTTAACTTGTAGGCATCTTCGGCATTGATACGGCATTCGATTGCGTGCCCTTTCATGACGATATCTTTCTGCTTCACCGGCAGCACAATACCGGCGGCGACATTAATTTGCGCTTGCACCAGATCGATGCCGGTCACCGCTTCGGTTACCGGGTGCTCCACTTGCAGCCGCGTGTTCATTTCAATGAAATAAAACTCATTGTTCTCGTAGAGAAATTCAAATGTGCCGACACCGCGGTATTTGATCCGGCGGCAGGCTTCCGCGCAACGTTCGCCGATTTTGTCGCGTAATTTCTCCGGTATGCCGGGCGCTGGCGCTTCCTCGAGAATCTTTTGATGGCGGCGCTGCATGGAGCAATCCCGCTCTCCCAGATGCACGGCATTGCCGTACTCGTCAACCAGTAATTGGAACTCGATATGGCGGGGATTTTCCAGAAATTTCTCCGCGTAAACCACCGGATTACCGAATGCGGTCTGCGCTTCGTTGCGTGTCACGATGATCGCATTGGATAACGCAGCCTCGGTATGCACTACCCGCATGCCGCGCCCGCCACCGCCACCGGCGGCTTTAATGATGACCGGGTAGCCGATTTCGCGCACGATCTTTTTGATCTCATCGATATCTTCCGGCAACGCGCCATCCGATCCGGGAACACAAGGCACACCGGCTTTTTTCATGGCGTTCTTCGCGCTGACTTTGTCACCCATCAAGCGGATGGTTTCCGGGCGCGGGCCGATAAACACAAACCCGCTTTTTTCCACACGCTCGGCAAAATCCGCATTTTCGGACAAAAATCCATAACCAGGATGAATCGCTTCGGCATCGGTTACTTCAGCCGCGCTGATAATCGCCGGCACGTTTAAATAACTGTGCGTTGCCGCAGCCGGACCAATACAGACCGATTCGTCGGCCAGTTTGACGTATTTCGCTTCGGCGTCCGCCTCGGAATGTACTGCCACCGTCTTGATACCCAGCGCACGGCAGGCGCGCTGTATCCGCAAAGCGATTTCGCCGCGATTGGCAATAAGAATTTTCTCAAACATAGTGATCTGGCCTTTATTCAGACGATCATTGGATAACGAATAAAGGCTCGCCGTATTCAACCGGTTGGCCATTTTCCAGCAGGATTGCTTTAACAACCCCGCCTTTATCGGCCTCAATCTCATTCAGCAGTTTCATGGCCTCAATGATGCACAGAGTATCGCCTTCCTTGACTCTTTGCCCGATCTCCACAAATGCGTTCGCGCCTGGTGATGGCGCGCGGTAGAAGGTGCCGACCATTGGAGATTTGACAACGTGGCCATCGGGAATCGCGCTCTTACCGGAACCATTGCCGTCACCGGCTTTCGCATCGCCGCTTTTATCCCCATCCGATACAGATGCGGGTAATTGCTGTTGGGCTGGCGCCATCACCGGCTGCATGGCAGACGGCATGAATGCGTAATTTTGCACGCCGGAACCGGACTTACTGATACGAACCTTTTCTTCGCCTTCGGTAATTTCCAGTTCCGCAATACTTGATTCTTCAACCAGCTCAATGAGCTTCTTAAGCTTTCTTAAATCCATTTTCAATCTCCCGAGACCACGCCTCGTTTAAAGGTAGTGTTATAACTAGAAAACAAAATACTGCGTGTAAAAATGAGTAAAATTGCGGCATCGTAAAAAGAATTTCACCTGGCGCATCGAATGTGACCGGTCAATAAGATGTTATTGCGTATTCCAGCGCAAGTTCATAGCCCTTGGCGCCCAGGCCGCTGATGACGCCAACCGCCAAATCGGAGAAATAGGATCGCTGCCGGAAAGATTCACGGGCATAAACATTCGATATATGCACTTCGATAAAAGGCCGTTTCACAGCAGCAAGCGCGTCGCGCAATGCCACACTGGTATGCGTATACGCGGCTGGATTGATGATTATAAAATCCGTCCCGTCATGCAGGGTTTGCTGAATCCGGTCAATCAACGCGCACTCAGCATTACTTTGAAAAAAATCCAGATGAATGCCTTGATTTTCGGCTAACTTGCTCAAGTTTCTGTTAATATCCTGCAATGTAGTAGCGCCATAAATCTCCGGCTCGCGAAGTCCCAGTAAATTCAAATTCGGGCCATGCACGATCAAAATATTTTGCACTTTTACATTGTTGGAATCCATCTAATAATTATGGACTCTTATCGCAGAAATGTACAGATTTTTGGCGAAATTCGCCGAACTTAGACGAAAGTCAGTCAAAAAATATTGAACAGGATTACGCAATAAACCGTATTCAGCGCAAAGAAAAAACACAAGCAATTGAATTCAACTCTTTATCATTTGCCCGCAATTCCCCAACCATCTATAATACGCCGCTCGGTTTGCAGGGCTGTTGTAGCTCAGTTGGTAGAGCAACTGATTCGTAATC
>CP091134.1:1723470-1744818 GCA_021582535.1 Nitrosomonas sp. | reverse complement strand
TCGCAAGCTGGAACCGGCCATGCGCGAACTGCTGACGAAACAACTCAGCCGCGGTAAAGTCGAATGCCGCCTGAATTTTTCCCCGTCGGCGAACACGGAAAATTCTCAGCAACTCGATCAGGCTTTGCTGGAAAAACTGCTACAGCTGGAACAAACCGTCAAAACGCGCCACCCTGCCGCGCCTTCGTTAACGGTGGCGGAAATCCTGAAATGGCCCGGCATGCTCGGAAATGACACGTCACCCGGCGAAGAATCCGATGAAATCGGCATGACCTTGCTACAAACCGCATTGAGTGACTTGAAAGCCGCACGGATACGCGAAGGCGACAAACTGAAATCGGTTTTACTGGAGCGCATCAAGCAAATGCGCCAATTACTGCAATCCGCTTCCCCGCGCATCCCGATACTGATCGCCGCCTTCGAGGAAAAACTTCGCACCCGCTTGGAAGAAATTCTTGGCACACAGGAAGACGAACGCATCCACCAGGAAATCACCCTCTTTGCCAGCAAAATCGATGTCGACGAAGAATTGTCGCGCCTGCAAGCGCATCTGGACGAAGTAGAGCGCATCCTGAAAAAAGGCGGTGCGGTCGGCAAACAACTCGATTTCATGATGCAGGAACTCCACCGCGAAGCCAACACCATCGGCTCAAAATCCGTCGATCTGGAAATCACACGGATTTCGATGGAACTGAAGGTGATCATCGAACAAATGCGGGAACAGGTGCAGAATATTGAGTGACAAGTTTAAATTTATCGGCTTGCTATGAAAAATAACCGTTTGGCGTAATATATTGCGTAATTCTGGAAATTTAATTGTAGTTATAAGAAAAATGAACATACTGAAAATCGGAAGAAATGCCACTATTTGAAATATCTGGAAATAATCTTATACCTGTTGAACACACGAATTTCTCCATCGAAAAAGAATTACAGTTACTGATTGAGAAAAATCTTGCAACAATATTCAATTGCCGATTTGTGGCATCTGAGTTTTCTACTGGAGCTTTACATGCTGGACGCATTGATAGTCTCGCCCTATCCGAAGATGACAATCCGGTTATTATTGAATACAAAAAAGTTGAATCTTCAGAGTTAATCAATCAGAGTCTTTTCTATTTACATTGGATTCAAGATCACAAAGGAGATTTTGAAATTACAGTTCAACGGACTTTGGGAAATAACATAAAGGTAGATTGGTCAGATATCCGAGTTATTTGTATCGCTCCCAACTACAAAAAATATGATCTTCATGCGGTTCAAGTGATGGGAGCTAACATTGAACTATGGAAATACCGTCTGTTCAGGAATAGCTCGCTCTATCTCGAAGAAGTTTTCCAGGTAGCGAAGAGTTCAGTTTCTATTCAAGTAAATGACAAAAATCCGGTGATGGTTGAGGCTGGAAAGAAAGCAGCTCAAGTTAGAGCAACTGCAACATACGCTTTCGAAGAACACTTAGAAGGAAAGCAAAAAACAATCCAATCACTTATACACAGCATTCGCGAGTACATTCTAGGACTTGATCCAGCAATCGAAGAGATTCCCAAAAAGTTTTACGTAGCTTATAAGATTTCACAGAATATCGTTTGTATGTGGGCACAGAGCAATCACGTTAAGCTTTTTGTTAAATTAAAAGCTAGCGACATTAAATCACCTCCTAAATCATATCGTGATGTTACAAATATCGGGCATTACGGGACAGGAGACTCGGAATTTACTATTTCTTCTGATAGCGAGTTTGAGGAAATCAAGTCTTACATAGAATTGGCATACAACAAGATTGGCGGGTAAAACCTTCCTAGTGTTAAATCTGGGCTATTTTTTAGTTGTACACTGATAAAGGTCTTGTTCCATGCGTATTCCAACCGATAGAGAACCCACACATCCCGGCGAAATGCTTCGTGCCGAATTCTTGGAACCGATGGGTATCAGCCAGCGGGAGTTGGCAGATGCTATCCATGTCCCGTACCAGCGTGTTAACGAACTGGTCAATCAGAAGCGCGGCGTTACACCAAGCACGGCATTGCGACTGGCGAAGTTCTTTAATATATCAGCGGATTACTGGCTCAACCTTCAAACCCGCTGGGATTTGTATTGGGTTCAACAATCGGAAAAGAACGATATTGAATCTATCTCGGATGTTAGCCAAGCAAAGAGATCTGATAAGCACGCCATCGTCTAGCGCCCGAGTGTGTATTTACGCCAGCACATCCACCGCCGGTGTAAACACCAACCCCAAATCCCGCGCCACCGCTTCATACGTCAACCGGCCCTGAAAAACATTCAGTCCATTGCGTAAATGCACATCGTCCGTCAGCGCTTTGCGGTGGCCTTTATTGGCCAGCGCCAGCACGAACGGTAACGTGGCATTATTTAGTGCAAAAGTGGAAGTTCTGGCCACAGCGCCAGGCATGTTGGAGACACAGTAATGCACCACGCCATCAACGGTAAAAATCGGATTGGCCAGTGTGGTCGGTTTGGAGGTCTCGAAACAGCCGCCTTGGTCGATAGCGACATCGACCAGCACAGCGCCGCGATTCATGCGGCTGACCATTTCCCGGGTCACCAGTTTGGGGGCGGCGCCGCCGGGAACCAGGACCGCGCCGATGACCAGATCGGCGTTTGAGACATGTTCTTCGACCGCATCCACGGTCGAGAACACAGTATTGATTCTTGAGCCGTATTGAAAATCCAGTTGCTGTAAGCGGTGAATCGATTTATCCAGCACGGTGACATGCGCTTCCACGCCCATCGCAATGCGGGCGGCGTTGGTGCCGACGACACCGCCGCCAATCACGACGACGCGTGCGGCAGGCACGCCGGACACACCGCCCAGCAACATGCCGCGGCCGCCTTGGTCCAGCTCCAGCGCGTGCGCTCCGGCTTGAATCGCCATACGGCCCGCTACTTCGCTCATCGGCGCCAGCAACGGCAAGCCGCCGAAACTGTCGGTCACGGTTTCATAAGCGATGGCGATACAGCCGGAATTCATCAAAGCTTTGGTCTGCACCGGATCGGGAGCGAGATGCAAGTAGGTGAACAATACTTGCCCTTCGCGTAACAACGGCAGCTCGGATGCTTGCGGTTCTTTGACTTTGACGATCAAATCGGCCTTGGCGTAAATCTCTTGCGGCGCATCCACGATTTCCGCGCCCGCGCTGCGATACTTGTCATCACTCAAATCGATTTGTATGCCGGCATTCTTCTGCACCATGACGTGATGGCCATGGGCAACCAGTTCGCGTACCGCTGCCGGCGTCAGTCCCACCCGGGATTCATGAATTTTAATTTCCTTAGGCACGCCGATACGCATTTGCTTCTCCCTTCCCTATCCGTTAAATAATTCCACCGTTGACGCCAATATTCTGTCCCGTGATCCAGCGGGCTTCATCGCTGGCCAAAAATAACACCACCTGCGCAATATCATCCGTCGCGCCCAGCCTTCCCAATGCCGCCATCGCGGCCATGCGTTCGATATCCGCCGCCGTTTTGCCTGCGCGGAACAGTTCCGTATCGACCGGACCGGGTGAAACGATATTGGCGGTAATACCGCGTTTCCCCGTTTCGCGGGCAAAAATCCGCGTCAATTGCTCGACAGCGGCTTTGGTCGCGGCATACGCGCCGTATTTAGGCAACATCAAGCGCGTCACGGTGCTGGAAACAGTGATCACGCGCCCGTGATCCGCCAGTTTTAGCGCCGCTTCGCGTAATGTATAAAAAACACTTTTGAAATTGATATCGACGATGCGATCGAATTCATCGTCGCAAATTTCCGCGATTTCCTTAAACACCAGAATTCCGGCGTTATTGACGAGAATGTCGATGTGCTGGAAGTGCCCGCTAGCTTCTGCAAACAGTTTTCGCACAGCAGCTGGATCGCTGACATCGGCCTGCACTGCCAGACATTCGCCACCGGCTTCGATAATCGCCGCGCTGATTTTGTCCGCTGCCGCTTTATTTTTCACATAATTGATGACGACTTTCGCGCCCGCCTTGGCTAACGTCAGCGCTATCTCCGCGCCGATCCCCCGTCCCGAGCCGGTTACAATGGCCACTTTTCCTTGCAGCGGTTGCATGGTCAAATTACCGGACGGATAGCTGCTTTTGCATTCAATTTATTTCGCCGCTTCGCGGTTTTTAAGAAACTTGACCATATCCGGGTGATTGTATTTTTCCGCCCAGGCCAGGGCATTGTCGCCATGCTCATTTTTGATCGCTGGATCGGCGCCTTGGTCGAGCAGCAATGAAACCGCATCAACATGATTTCCCCTCACCGCCATCATCAATGCGGTCGAGCCATTGTTGGTGATCGAATTGATATCAGCGCCACCGGACAGCAGTAACCGGATGGTGTCCGGATGCCCGCCGTAAGCAGCGTAGGTTAATGGATTCCAGCCACTATGATTGATCTCGGCGCCTTTGATGTAAAACAACCGCACCAGTTCGGTCAGACCATGATAACTGGCCAGCATAATCGCCGTTTCACCGTAGCGGTTGCGGATATCCAATTGCGCACCGGCAGCGATCAGCACTCGCGCCATGTTCAAATTCTTATCCTTGGCGGCAATCATCAAGGGCGTATAGCCATCGCGGTTCGTCAGATCCGGATTGGCGCCTTTTTCCAGTAACCGGGAGATTTCGGATAAATTCCCCTTTTCCACCGCCCACATGAAATCTTCCTGAATACCCGCAACCGCATGCAGTGGCAGGTAAGAGAGCAGTACTAAAGCCCATATCGATAACCAATGCGATTTAAGCAGGTATGCCATATTTAGGTGGTTTGAATAGGTTAAAAAAATTATCCGTGGTTGCAGTTGCAATATCTTCCAGATTCGCATTCCGCAAACGCGCGATTTCTTCCGCCACGTGCCGCACGAATGCCGGTTGATTCTGTTTGCCGCGAAACGGCACCGGAGCCAGATAGGGCGAATCGGTTTCAATCAGCATTCTATCCAATTGAATGTTCTTGGCAACTTCTTTTAATGCCACGGCATTTTTGAACGTCACGATGCCGGAAAAGGAAATGTAAAAATTCATCGCAATCGCTTGCTGCGCGACTTCCCAGCTTTCGGTAAAGCAATGCATCACGCCGCCCACCTGATCGGCACCCTCTTCCTGCATGATCCGCAGCGTATCCGCGGCAGCGGAACGGGTGTGAATGATCAGCGGTTTATTTACTTTGCGCGCCGCGCGAATGTGCTGGCGGAAGCGTTCCCGTTGCCATTCCAGGTCGCCCTGCAAGCGGAAATAATCCAGACCGGTTTCACCAATCGCGATGACTTTGGGGTGGTTGGCCAATCCGGCGATTTGCTCGGCGCTCGGTTCGATCTGGTCTTCATAATCCGGATGAACGCCGACGGATGCAAACAGATTCTCGTACGTTTCCGCCAAGGCGCGCACCCGGGGAAAATTCGGTAAATCGACACTGACGCAGAGCGCGTGTGTGACCTGATTTTGTTGCATGTTCAATAATAATTGATCCAGATCCTTGGCCAGATCGGGAAAATCGAGATGACAGTGGGAGTCGATAAACATAACAATAAATAGTCTCTGAAAATTATACCGAGCCGCGCACCGCGTCGGCCCAGCAGTTCGGTGTTTCGTACAGGCGCACCTGCTCGAGTTGCAGATGATTGCCATAACTGTCCTGATAAGCGCCATCCAGAATAGTGAACGCAATCAGCGCCAGATTTTCCGCGGTGGGCTGCACATCCAGCACAACGGTTTTATGATCTTCGATCGATTGCAAAAATTGCAAAACTTTCGTATCGCCTGAGTACACTAAGAATGCGTGATCCCACTGATCGACCAGTACCGATTTGGCGATGCGTTTGACTTCGGAGTAATCCATCACCATGCCTTGCTGCGCAACGCCTTCGTCAGCGATAATGTGACCGGATAGCGTAATCTCGATACAGTAACGGTGGCCGTGCAGATGGCGGCATTGGCTGTTATGCGTTGAAATGCGGTGACCTGCGTCAAATTCCAGCCTGCGAGTAATGAACATACGTACAATTGAGAAGCAAAATGAATATATGGAATTGTAACATTGCGAGCAAACTCTAAACTATTGAATACGACCGATCACAGCCGCGACAGCGCCGGACTCACCTACGTATATCCGGTGATCTCGCGCCGCGCCGGTGGTGTGTCGATCGGTATCAACCTGAATCCGAACAATGCTTGCAACTGGCGTTGTGTCTATTGCCAGGTGCCGGATCTGAAACGCGGTTCCGCACCACGTATCAATCTGAACCGGCTGGAAACCGAATTGCGATCGTTTCTGCACGAACTGACAGCGGGAGATTACATGCAACAGCATGTACCGCTTGAAGCCAGAAAAATTCACGATATCGCCCTGTCCGGTAACGGCGAACCGACGAGCGCGAAAGAATTCGAGCCGGTGATCGAATTGATCGGGCGCGTCAAAAATGATTTTGCGTTACCGGCAGAGTTAAAAATCGTGCTCATCACCAACGGCAGCTTGATTCACCGCCCAGCGGTACAAGCCGGTTTGAAGCGCATGGGAGAGTTGAATGGAGAAATCTGGTTCAAGTTCGACCGCGCTTCAAATAAGGAAAGACAGGACATCAACAATACATCAATCAGTCTGAGAAAAATCCAGGAACATTTACGGATAGCCGCTTCACTCTGCCCTACATGGTTACAAACTTGCGTTTTTCAGCTGGACGGCATGCCGCCCTCGAATGAAGAAACTGCCGCTTATTTAAGTTTTTTGCAACAACTGACTCACGATGAAATTCCGCTCCAAGGCGTTTTATTGTATGGCATCGCACGCCCGTCGCTACAGCCGGAAGCATCTCGTCTTTCTAAAGTCAGCGATGCTTGGTTATCACAATTCGGCGAGCACATTAAACGCACGGGGTATGCCGTCAGAATTAGCCAATAGTGTGATGAATTGCCTCAGAAACCAAGTCTGAAGCAGGATTATACAGCACCTTATGTTGTTGATTTACAACAAATCAATTCTACTAAAATCAATCAGTTATTTAACCATAATTTCATCCCGTAATTAGCTGAAATCTATAAGTTTCTTTATCAAGAAGGGAAAAGCATTGTTTTAATGTATTATTTCCTCACTTCTTCATGAATTGCAGCCATTTATAATACGACACCCTAATTGGTCACCCTTGGTGATGTCATGCCATGAAAACTGGTAGCCTGCGGTATAATATTTTCAATTTTCTGATATCAATCATATGATTCCATCTGATTATCACCCTGGATTATTAACAACGGAGCTTATTAATGAATAACTCGAGATTTTTCACTTTCTCCGCATTTGCCGCTCGTAAGCGAAAACTTGCTGTGGCAGGAAGCATGCAGCGATGGTTGCTTAAACTTGGTATATGCATGCTGAGTATGGGAATAACGCTGCAGGTGTATGCGAACCAACCCGCGGCTGCCCCTAAAGCTTCGGATGCACCCAAAGCGGCTGAAGCGCCCAAAGCAGCCGAGGCACCGAAAGTTGCTGACGGTAAATTTGATATGTCAAAAGTACCGGCGGTTTCAGCTCCGTCGCGTCCCGGCTTATTTCTGTTACCTCCTGCCGGTCCTGGTTATTACTCGCTGTGGGATTTGGTAACCGGTAACAAGCGTGAAAAACCGCCCGTCGCGCCTTATGCACCATTTGCGTTATTGACCACACCCTCGTTCGACATTGACTTCCGTTATCTGGCCACACCGGGACACGAAAAAGACATATTCGACCCGGTGAAGAGAATGAATCTGGGCGATGATTGGTTATTATCACTGGGCGGTAACTTCTGGTATCGCTATATTCATGAAACGGATAGCCGCTTGAATGCAGCGGGCACCAATAATGACTTCCACTTGCTGCGCACCAGGGTTCATGCGGATTTATGGTACCGCGACAAAGTGCGGTTATTTGCCGAATTCCTTGATGCCCGCGCTTTTGGCTCCGAATTGCCTCCAGCGGTGACTGACAGGAATCATGCCGACATATTGAATATGTTTACCGATATCAAGCTGGCCAATATCAATAATGGCCCGGCGTATATCCGTGTGGGCCGGCAAGAGATGATGTATGGTTCGCAACGCTTGATCTCGACACTGGATTGGGTCAACACACGTAGAACGTTCCAAGGTGTGAAAACTTTCTGGCGTTCGGCGGAATGGGATGTGGATGCATTCTGGATGCGCCCGATGGTCATCGAAAAAAGCAATGTCGATAACTGGGACACACAACAGAACTTCTTTGGCTTGTGGGCTACCAATAAACCGAAACCAGGTCACTTAATCGATCTTTACTTCCTCAGTTTAATCAATGATCGCAATGTTTCTGCTGCTAATTTACTGGCGGGAAATATTCTGCAAGGCAATGCGGATACCCATACGCTCGGTGGCCGCTTGGCAGGTAACTTTGACAATCTGCTGTATGAATTGGAAGGTATGTATCAATTCGGTCAGCGGTCCAATCTGGATGTATCCGCATTCGCTGTGGCAACCGGGGTAGGTTACCGTTTACCGCTGCCGATGAATCCGCAAGGCTGGATACGCTATGATTTTGCATCCGGCGACGGTAATTCCAAAGACGGTAGAAGCAATACGTTTAATCAACTCTTCCCATTCGGTCACTACTATCTCGGCTTCCTGGATCGTGTCGGACGCCAGAACATGCATGACTTCAATGCGCAGTTCACCATGCATCCGATGCCGTGGATAACGTTCATCACGCAATATCATCGCTTCTACTTGGCGAACAACCGTGATTATTTATACAACGCGGCCGGTCAGGCGACTCTACGTGATATTACCGGCCAATCCGGCAGTCATATCGGCGATGAAATTGATTTCCGTTTGAATCTCCATATGAGCCGCCATCAGGACGTGTTACTGGGCTACTCAAAATTGTGGCGCGGTGAATTCCTGGATAAGCAAAGACCGGGAACTTCTCCTGATCTTTTCTACGTTCAATACAACTTCCGCTTCTGAGTTTCTGGCAGGATAAAACAACAAAGGCAACCGGTCGGTTGCCTTTGTTGTTTGGGGAGTCTAATCAATAAACAATCTACTGACAGCCGGATACCGGCAGCCAATTCGCCAGCGGCCCCTCGCTGCGCAATAGCCCATCTGTTTGCTTCATGAAATAAACATGATTATCCGCCGAAGAAATACCTGCATACACTTGCGTGGCTGGATAATAACGGTAACTGTAGAGACTTGAAACCACCGTTGTCTGGCCAGCGGGCGATAATAATTCAGGATATTTTCCTTCCGCCCAAGTCAGAAAACATTCGATACTTGCCGGGGATGATTGATTAATGAATTTATTCACAATCGTGCGTCCGCCGGAAATCACCAATTGCGGATATTCCAGCAGTTTGAATTTCTGGAATGGATTACCTTTAACCGCAATCACATCGGCCGGAGCACCCGCCACCAGCGTCCCTAGCGGCGCCAGGCCCAAATGCTCACCTGCTTTTGATGTGGCCGATTTAATGACATTGACCACGTCGGTAAAATCGATCGATTCTCCACTGGTTAAGTGCAATATCATATGCAGCTCTTCGCCGTTGATTCCCCAAGGCACGTTGTCATGCCCGATCTCCGAACCATAGATAAATTTCGCGCCTTTACTGGCCAGGCTCATGGTATTGGAGTGAATACCCTTGCCGGTGGCGGTGTTCACACAAGCTGCCAGCGTATCGATGGTGGTGACGAACGTAACGCCCTGATCCACTGCGCGTTGCAGCAAATCCTCCCTGATTTCACCACAAGGAATATGCGCAAATTCATCAACGCCCGCGTTCAGCGCCCGTTCAAAACCGGTATTCTCACCGGCATGCACGAGAACACGTTTACCCAATGCATGCGCTTTGGCCACAATGGCATTGGCGATGTCTTGCGATAACATCGGCCAGGGAGTCTCGGGTACCGGGCCATCGTGCGGCTGCATCCAGGGCGCACCGGTTTCGCCTCCCGGTTCCAGCGCCATTTTAATTGCAGTGGCCCCACCGGCAATCAGATCGGTGACCACTTTATCGGCCTCGGTCGTGGATGAGACTGGAATGCCGATTTTGTCATAACCGCCATCACCACCGCCGAATACATTCAGAGGATAGCCGCCGGCCGCTTGAATAATCGGACCAGCGCTCAACAACCGCAGCGTCCCATCACCGCCTTCCTTAGCCTGCAATGGACCGCCGGTATCCTGAACGGTCGTTACACCGTGTTCCAGCACGGCATTCTTATTAACACTCTGGAATGTGATATGCGCATGCGACTCGATAAATCCCGGCAGAATAGTCGCATCCCCTAAATTAATCTGATTGGCACAGGACCCGCTCAATTCGGTCAAAGCACCAATGCGCTTGATCTTATCGCCTTCAATCAGCACCGCCATATTGTCTTGTGGAAAATTGATACCGTCAAACAACCGGGCGGCTGCCAGTATTTGGCATTCCGGCAGACCTGGCGCTAACGTAACCGAACCGCCATGATCTTCTCCGTCATGACTGAATGCGTTGCAACTGATTCCTTGCCAAAGAATCAGTGCAATGGTTATTTTTTTGTTAAAACTGAAATTTATATTTGTCATTTTAATTTGGAATGGATGAAATTAATTCAGAAAAAGCGGCAGCCCCGTATCACGCCGAAGAGGTAGGATTCGTGCGATACAGGGCTGCGCGGTACAGATAGCCAGGAGTGGTTGGCTATAGAATCAACTCCGTTTAGAGTTTACGGCGGCGGCTGGCGCTGAAGCCGATCAAACCAAGACCTGCCAGCAACATGGCATAGGTTTCAGGTTCCGGCACCAGTGCTACAGTACCAGCCAGACCATACGCAAGGTGTGTTGCAGCAAGCTGATCAGCATAATCCGATCCACCTACAAATATTGAGTAGTCGCCCGCTGTCAAATGAAAAACTCCTGATACAGAGTGATCCGTCAGACCATCAGCACCGGGAATAGCGCCGGTACCATAATCTACAGGACTGCCATCATAGGCGGAACCAACGTAAGTAAAGACACTCGCTGGATCGTTAGCTGTATTGGTAATACTCCAATTGGTCAGTGATCTGAAAGAACCTTCAGTCAAACCAACACCGCCCACTGCATCACGAATAGCAATTGAACCTGGAGTAGAGTCAAAATCCGCTCCAAACGGCGCAAGATGCGCGAGTCCTTTGTAAATCGAAAAGCCAGGCAGTATACCGGCGGAAATCGAAGCGCCAGCTGAAGTAACAAAAGCTTGCTCCTGGAACGAAATTTTCACATCAGCATCGCTTGTCAAAGTAAACCTATAGGCTCTTACCGAATGAGAATCCCCCCAGTCGGAATCAGTTCCGTCAATCCACCCGTAATTTCCGGTAATTGATTGATTTGTAATTGTGCTAGAAGCTGAAGCTCCTGTGAATGTACCAAAATCGCGGCCACCATAGCCGATATGTGCCATGGCGGGCAATGATGTCAAACCTGCCAATAACAATGCATATTTCAATGTACTTTTAACGAATGTTTCTTTCATAAATGACCCTAATTTCTTATTTGATTATGAATAGGCGGGAAAAGATTTCACACCTGCTGCGTTGGCCAACGTACGCGCAGTATTGATCAAACACAATTAAGGGTCAATGCGGTAAATTGTCGCAGTTACAATGAGTTATCTGTAATTTCACAAGACAAAAGAATCCCTTTCCTGAACGGAAAAATAACGTCAGGAGCACAAACTTTGAATAAGCAAGTCCATGAAAATTATCTAAGGCATTGTATTAAATTGTGAAAAAATGGTTAACGACAATCCCGTCACCGAAAATCACGCGATCGGGATAATCACGATGTTTCACGTGATGCAACGGATTAACCCGGATAGCAATCGGATCGGCCGATGCGGCGGCGAGCGCGACAGGAAAACAAATGAAATCAAGGCAAAAAAATCGTATGCGATACCCGCAACCCGGACTTTTATCCGTCATGATGCGTTGCGACATCGATTCGCCTTTTCTCCCCCAGCAATCAAGCATGTTCGTTATCTAAGGAAGCGCTGATTCATTGACTGCACGAGTGAATTGATACTCACTCTCTCGCCTATCCGATTGATAGGTCCCGGTTGTTGCGTTCCATGCGCCTCGCACTTCATCTTGTACGTTGAATGAATCAGCGCTGTCCTAACAATGGCCCGGTTCGATAAAACCCGTCAGTGCGGCGAGCGCGGCCATCAGGAAAAAATTACCCCACACCGATTCCACCAATTCCTCCTCGTTCTGCCGGGTTTTGTAACAGCACCCCCAGAAAACGCCGGTTGAACTATTGTGCTGACTTTCACTGTGTCCGGTGTCTTGCTTGAGTCCGATGAAATACTGGCTGCGGATGATTGCACTGATCTGGCGATGCGCGTAAACGCGCCAATATGCCCCATCGGGCAGCAAACGCGCCAGGGAAAGCATCGCAATCGATGCAATGACGGCGGCGGAAGGATCGTCGCATGAGACCAACTGACCGAGCCGGTTAGGCGGCAAGGAATCCGGACGGGAATATTGCCAGTACTCACAGGCCGTTCTGGCATGAGTCAGATACGGTTCACCCCACAAAGCCGCTGCCCGGGTTAATCCCAGCATCGCCCAGGACTGACCGCGCGACCATGAGCCCGCTTGATCGTCCGGTTGAAAACCCCGGCCGTCAAAATACGCGCTGGCATGAAATGCGCCATTACGGCGGCGGCACGCCGTCAACATTGTGTCGGCATGATGCTGTGCCATGTAGTAATGGAGATTCTGTTCACCGCTGGTCAGGAGTTGAAGCAGCGCGGCAAAATTATCGATCGCAATCGACTGATGGCCGGTGGAAACTCCATCCAACGTGATCCCCAGTGGAATGCAATTTAATTTGGGATTGAAACTGTGGGCGAGCGCGGTAATGGATTTCCGGGTCAGGGCACGTGCTTGCGTATTGCGGAACCAGATTTCCCCCAAGGCCGCGCCATACCAGAAAATCAAACTGCGATACCCGGAGTCGACAGGAATTTTTCCGGCCAGGCGCAGGCAAATATCGGCAGCATTCTGTTGATCGCTGACCGATTCGGTTAATTTTGCCCGCAACCACCAGCACGCTCCCCAGAAACCGCCCATCCAGGCACCGCCGGAGGAAACAGTCCAAGCATTGGTATTCTTTGAGGAATACAAGGGAAAATCGGTGGTGCAAATCGCGTTGATCGCATCCATGCGGCGAAACATCAATTCCAGCGCATCAATCATTTCTTTGGAACTGAGCAGCGGATCAGCCGCGTTATGGGGTATCGACATAAATCTCTCTCAAAAAAGCAATGTCATGGCAAAAACCCACGATCCGTACTGTGGAATCAAGCAAAGCGGGATGCGGGGATTGGCTGTGGATTACTGGCATGACTGTTTTCTTTGCGGTACTGGTTGAAACAAAATCAATCAAATCCATATAGCGCCGCGCCAATCCAACCCAATGCATGGAACGCAACAACCGGCCCAAGCCAAGCCGCTTCCGCACGCGCCCAGCAGATATTGTTCCGGCACCTGCACGTCAGTAAAAGAAACTTTTTTAAGCGTTGCTGTATTGCTCGTGATTCGCGTGATTTCCATTTCGCCAGTCTTATGAATTCTTACAGCCATACCCGGTGGTAATCGCCTTAAGTTCAGTTCCCGGCCGCTGCAGGCAAAATTGTCACGATATCGCCATCCTGCAAGCTGGTTGCCAAGCCGTCACGCAAGCGGATGTCGTTATCGTTGACATAGATATTGATAAAACGATACGCGTTTCCGTCGAAAATCAATTTCGCTCTGATACCCGGATACTGCTGTTCCATCCGTTCAATGACTTCGGAAACTTTAACGCCCTCAATCGCAATACGTTGTTGCTGATTCGTCAAAGATCCTAATAGCGTTGGAATAATGACCGTGATTGGCATGCCTGCACCTGCTTGATTATTTTCGGGGTTAGGAAAACGCGGATTACGGTGTCAGGACCGGTTCGCACTTTTAAGCAACCATTTGTAATTCGAGTTCGGGTTGATAGTGCTGCACGATTCGCACCCTTTCCTCGATCACCATTTGATCGGCAATGCGGAAACTGCGGATCTCCGCTTGGTAGAGATGTTGAGTCGGAATGATGACGTAATGCGCTTGCGGCTCGGTAGCCAGCTCGACGTCGCTGCGCCTCGGATAAGCTTGGCTGCTGGTGTGCGAGTGGTAAATAACGACCGGTTCTTCGCAACGCGCGCTCATTTCCTTCCAGACTTGCAATTGCTGTTGCGGATCAAACCTGAATAAATTGTCCGATTGCGCGGCATTACGCATAGGAATCAGACGCAGCGGCCAATTGGATCCCGCAGGACCGGCGATGATGCCGCAGGCTTCCACCGGATGATCATTCAGTGCCTGAGTGATCATGGCCTCAACCAGTTTCGCGTGTATCGTCAGCATAATTCCCTATCTCCTTTAATTATGATTTCATAGCCGGTTTACAGCGCCTCTTTGCAGGCGGATAGCGACTGATCGGCGTCAATGCGATCGATCGCCGGACCAGTTAGTTCTTCTGGTTAATCAACATGGATTTGCATCCCTCCAAACCCTGCATTGCAATTAATTCTCGCGAAATTTAAAGTAAACAAACGGTGTTGGGAATGTGGCAAATTGCCGCAGCGTTGACCGATCTATTCGCAGGAGTGCTTATTCATAAGCAAAAACAAAATTTCTTAAGGAGAAATATGACATTAAACAATTCATTTCAAACAGCTGCGGCTCATCTGCGAAAAGAAATTGAACAGAGAGAAGTACCCGGTGCGATGGATGTTTTCTTTCGTTCCGGGAGGGTACCGCGAGAAATGCAGCGGTAAAGAAATTCAACGCAATGATTTCCGGCTTTTCCGGAGATCATTGAACGGTCATAACAGCGCGCTATTTCACAATGAAATCCCGCACAATTTTTATTTGATTGTCATCCATCAGCATCGGCGCATGGCCGATGCCGGGCAATTCGACGATGTGGGCCTTTGCGCCGCGCAACTGCATTTGCGCCGCCGTTTCAGCCGATAAAATATCCGATTCAGTGCCACGCAGCACCAACGTTGGCGTTGCCAGCTGATCCCATTGCGCCCACAAATCGATATCGGTGATTTTATGTTCCTTGAAACTGACGGCAATCCTCGGGTCATAGCGGAAGCCGTAAGTACCGTCCGGATATTCGCGCACACTATGAACCGCCATATGCTCCCACTGTTTTTCGGTCAGAGGGCCAAACGACGCTGAAATCACTTTCATGTACTGCTTGAATGCTTCAAAACTATTGAAACGCGGATCTTTACCGACATAATCGGCAATCCTTTTCAACGCGACGGCAGGGATCAACGGGCCGATATCGCTCAAGATCAATTTATGGATCGTAACCGGCTGATTCGGTTGTATCGCCAGAATCATGCCGATCAGCCCGCCCATGGAGATACCCACCCAGTCCAAGGTGATTTTCTCTTCATACTGCGACTGGATATGCGCTATCAGCGACATCGCATCGGATAGATACAGCGGGTAATAATCGTAATCATGCGCGTGCTCAAGCCAGTCACTTTGACCGCGCCCCACGACATCGACGCAAATCACCCGGCAATCCGCTTGCAACGCCTGTGCAAGATAATCGAAATCACGGCAGTTACGCGACAAACCATGCACACAGATGACCACATGCGGATTGCGCGGATCTCCCCAATCGGTATACGCAATATGGTGCGGATTTTTAGAATCGCCATCTCCGGATAGCGTGGGAACAAGCAGCCGGTTTACAGATATTTTCATGATCCTCTTGCTCTTGTGAATTAAGTGTCAGACACGCATTGATCGCATAGTTGCTGCGCAAACCCAAACAAAAAATGAAATTTATGATGGCGAATATTCACACAATTCTGAGAGGCTGGATATAGCTCAGGTAAAAATTTTTGTCCACCCAATCGCATGATGGATAACGATTGGAATCGCATGTACTATGCTTACCGTAATCCATACTTCACCTGAATACACCATATGAAATTATCGGAGCTGTATTGGCATCGCGTCACCCCGCTACACTTTGTGTTGTGGCCATTGAGTGTTCTGTATCGTTTTTTCCTGGCCGGGAAAAAATTATGCTACTGGTTGGATATTTTCCCATCGGTCAAACTGACGGTTCCCGTGATCATTGTCGACAGCATCAGTATCGGCGATGGCGGCAAAACACCGCTGCTGCTTTGGCTGGTTGATTTATTACTGGTGCATGGTTTTCACCCTGGAATCGTCACACAAGGTAACTCGGACAATGCCGGACCGCCGGCAGCAGTCACTTCTACAAATAACGGAAAAGCATTTTTATTAGCGCAATCAGGAGGAAAATCCTGTCCGGTCTGGATAGGCAACGATCGCATTGCCACTGCACAAGCGCTGCTCACTGCACATCCCGAGTGCAACGTCATCATCAGTAACGATGGCTTGCAGTATTATCGTCTGGAACGCGATATTGAAGTCATTGCCGTCGATTTTAACGAGCAGAGTTTCGGCAATGGGTTGTTGCTGCCTGCCGGCCCTTTACGCAGTGCTTTGAAAGATCTGGGAGAATCCAGCATCCTTGTAGCCAATAACTTGCAGAATCATTCTGTTGATACGAATCACCAGAATAAAATTTACAATATGAAATTGATAAACGAAACCGCTTATCTTGTGCTCGATCCGCAGCAACGCAAAACCGTTGCCGATTTCGGAAATGCATCAATCCGGATTGTGACCGATGCCGACAATGCCCACTGGCTTTATGAGCTCATGCAAAAAACGGGTCTCAACGCGGAATTGCATTCGCATCCAGAAAATCACCGCTTTAAAGCGGAAGAAATTCATTTTGCCGATACCGATATTGTTCTCATGCCGGAAGAAAATGCGTTGCAGTGCAAAGACCTTGCACACGGCAAACTGTGGGCAATCCCTCAGAAAGCCTGGGTGAATAGCGAACTGCAATCCGTTCTGTTAAGGAAACTGCGCGGTAACCCTGCTTTATAAAGCGATCATGATGCTTGCGGAACGCCGGTCAATCTTGACAAAATGCCGTTTTCATTTAAAATTCCGGCCACTGAGAAAGACCGCATTGATTTTTCATTCCGGCATTCTCAAAGCTATCGAAATGGGTTCTCCTTCGCAATCCAGCCAATAAACCCAAATCATAGTTAAGTGTTCAGTTACTTCATTTTTATCCTTCCAGAGTAGCATCCCGCAAGTAATACCCTGGAAGGATTACCCAACAGTTGATCAATATTGAACAAACCTGAAGTACAAGTGAATACTCATTGCTGCACGCGTTCGCACGGTGAGATGAAAAAACAATTCACTGCCTTTTTAAAAAAAGCGCAATCTGGTTTTCTAGCAGTGAAATGTGTAGAATTACGCGGTTTTCCAATTCTGAAATTTAGCGGATCATAAATTCGTGGCTTTTTACGTACAAAAATATGGCGGTACCTCAGTCGGCAGCACCGAGCGAATAAAGAACGTTGCGCGCCGGGTCGCGAAATTTCATTCGCAGGGACACCAAATTGTCGTCGTCGTTTCGGCCATGAGTGGCGAAACCAACCGCCTGATTGCGTTAGCCCATGAAGTACAGGAAAATCCCAATCCGCGTGAATTGGACGTGATGATTTCTACCGGGGAACAGGTTTCCATTGCGCTTTTGGCGATGGCATTGATGGAACTTAACGTCAAAGCAAAAAGCTATACCGGGCCGCAAGTTAAGATTTTGACCGATAGCACGCACACCAAAGCGCGTATCTTAAGCATCGACGAAGCAAAAATCCGCGCCGACCTGGATGCCGGGTATGTCGTCGTCGTAGCCGGATTTCAGGGCGCGGACGAGAAAGGCAGCATCACCACCCTGGGCCGCGGCGGATCGGATACCACCGGGGTTGCATTAGCAGCCGCCTTGAAAGCCGATGAATGTCAGATCTATACGGACGTAGACGGAATCTATACGACGGATCCTCGCGTCGTTGCGGAAGCCAGAAGACTGAACACGATAACCTTTGAAGAAATGCTGGAAATGGCGAGTCTTGGCTCAAAGGTACTGCAATTGAGATCGGTCGAATTCGCAGGAAAATATAAAGTCAAGCTGAGAGTGTTATCCAGCTTTGAGGAAGAAGGCCAAGGCACGCTGATTACTTTTGAGGAAGATGAGAATATGGAACAAGCTGTCATTTCAGGTATCGCATTCAATCGAGATGAAGCGAAAATTACCGTATTGGGCGTTCCCGATCATCCCGGCATCGCCTATCAGATTCTCGGACCCGTGGCCGACGCCAATATCGATGTCGATATGATTATTCAAAACGTGGGTCATGACGGTTTGACGGACTTTTCATTTACGGTTCACCGTAATGAATTTAAAAATACCATGAACATCCTGCGAGAAAAAATCCAACCGCATATTGGCGCGCGTGATGTACTCGGAGGTGATAGAATCGCAAAAGTATCGGTAGTCGGTGTTGGCATGCGCTCACACGCAGGCATCGCCAGCAAGATGTTCCGGGTTTTGGCGGAAGAAGGCATTAACATCCAGATGATCGCCACCTCGGAAATCAAGGTATCCGTGGTCGTCGACGAAAAGTATATGGAACTGGCTGTCAGGGTTCTACATAAAGCATTCGATCTTGAGCAAGCGCTCTAAAAAATCGATAGCATTGATTTTCGGGAAAATCATCATAGTGTAGTCATTAACGGAGAGATGGCCGAGTGGTCGAAGGCGCTCCCCTGCTAAGGGAGTATAGGCTCAAAAAGCTTATCGAGGGTTCGAATCCCTCTCTCTCCGCCAAGTATTGAGTATCTACTTCGTTTTCAGGCAGATCAATCATTTTTTGCCATCAGCAATCCCAATAAAAAATACTCTGAAATAAAGCATCTCACCGTAAACAGCGGAGTGCTTTACCTCAAACATCGTTAATTTTTTCTTCGTTGGCGGTGTCCAGGCCCGAAATCAGGTAATACGCAAGCGTCGATTTTCGTGGGGTAGATCATCGCATGATGAGGTGTTGAGTGACGATGTTGTTGTTTTGGAATTTTAGTCCTGGATGACGCAGGTTTATCCGGGTTACTTACTAGCGGTATCTAAAATCACCAGTTTTAAAGTGGCCGCACCCAGAAGTCAACACAGCCATCACAATGCCGGAGCTATTTGTCTGAGCCGTAACGTCGCAAAAACCTGTGACGTAATTACCACCACTGCAATTCGTTTGGCCTTGAGTATTCTGTTGACATGAAACATTAGTTGTATAACTCGTGTCTTGGCTCCATACATAGTAAATCACTCCATCGGGCAGATTGATTACGCGGGACGGTGGACGACCTTCCAGTATGGTGGCTTCCGATATGCTTTTTCCCACCCATTGCCCGGAAAGTTCTTCTCCGAATTGCTTATCGGACACGATGGCACAACCCACATTGATAACAGAAAGAAGAAAAACTAAAACTCGCATGACTTCCCTCGAGAAATAACGTTGCACTCAAGCAATCCATCTTAACAGACTAATTTTTAAAAACTTATTTTACGTTTGCAATAAAATTAACCCAATCAACGTAATCTTTAATTAAATTAAAATGATATAGATCAAGATGCCTTTTTTTAAATTTAATTTCACAATCTTTTATTGCAGCTTCAATTGCCACCTTTATTTCACTATTTTTACTCAAATCTTTGACAGCAACTTCATCAACTACCTTATGAGATTCATAACCAAATAGCTTCTTTCTAGATTTCACGATTTTCTTAACTTGCACTTGCCAATATTCAATTCGTATTTGATTACCATACAAGTAAAGACGCAAGTACCCTATGATTTCATTATATTTCCATGGTCCACCAAATTCCTTAGAAAGCATTCCTGACAACATCGCATTTATATCGCTAATACCAGGATTTTTTACTCTGGAAAGAAGAACTTCTTTCTTGCCATTATAAGTTGGTATTTCTCTCCTTAAAAAATCATCCATTTGCTTTTCATAAGCAGACTCAGAAACTCTATAGATAGGAATCTCAAAAAAATACTTTTTCATTCAATTCACAAAGATGGAGGATCAATCTCACATTCGACATCGCTAACCTGATTTGAATAAATACAAAACTGCAAGACATAATAACCAAAGTGCATACACCATATAGAAACAATGAATGATGCAATACCCTTTGGTTGTTGCACTTCACCAACTTATTTATGTCAGCAACTTCGAAGCCTCCCCATATTTCTCCACCGTCCGTAACAAAATTTCTTCTGGCAATTCCGGTGCAGGCGCTTTTTTATTCCAATCCTGCGCTTCCAACCAGTCGCGCACGAATTGTTTGTCGAAGCTGGGCGGGTTTCGGCCGGGTTGATATTGGTCGACGGGCCAGAAGCGCGATGAGTCGGGTGTTAGTACTTCGTCGATCAGATAGAGCTCTTCTTTTTCATCCAGACCGAATTCGAATTTGGTGTCAGCGATAATGATCCCGCGTTGCAAGGCATAATCGGCGGCTTCGGAATAGAGTTGGATAGCTTTGGCGCTGACTTTGGCGGTCAATTCCCGGCCTAACAGTTTTTCCACTTCGGTTATCGAAATATTTTCATCGTGCGCCCCAGCGGCGGCTTTGGTCGACGGGGTGAGAATCGCGCCGCCCGGCAGCTTGTCGGCGAGCTTCAAGCCGGGCGGCAGCGGAATGCCGCAGATTGCGCCGGTTTGCTGATAATCCTTCCAGCCGGAGCCGACAACGTAGCCGCGCACGATGGCTTCGATTGGCAGCGGTTTCAGGCGGCGGATCACGAACGCGCGCCCTGCCACCTGCTCGCGTTCGTTCTCGGCCACGACCGATTCCGGTGCGATGCCGGTGAGGTGGTTCGGCAGGATGTGCGCGAGCTTGTCGAACCAGAATTGCGACAACGCGGTGAGGATTTTGCCTTTACCGGGCACGGCAGTCGGCAGGATCACGTCGAACGCCGACAGGCGGTCAGTTTGCACGATCAGCAGTTTGTCGCCGCCGACGGCGTAAATATCGCGGACTTTGCCGCGATGTAAAAACGGCAGGCTTTTGATCGAGGTTTCAAACAGTGCGGAGGTGCCGGTCATAAGTTTCCGATTCAATGAGGTTCAAGTTGTTGTTTGATGTGCAGCGCGTCGTGCAATGCGGTGGCGGTATCGGTGCCCAATACGGTGTAATGCCCCATCTTACGGCCGGGGCGCGCTTCGCTTTTGCCGTACAAGTGCAATTTGGCCGAAGGATGTTGCAGCACGGCATTCCAGTCGGGTTCACCGTTGCGCCACGCACCGCCGAGCAGATTGATCATCACCGCGGCGCTGTGTTGCGTGGTGGCG
>CP091134.1:1717408-1723370 GCA_021582535.1 Nitrosomonas sp. | reverse complement strand
CTCATGGCCAGCAGTTTTCGTAAAACCCGCACATTACCGGAGTTCCTCCAAGAACAGAATGTCGTCGCCATCGCCGAAATCGACACGCGCAAATTGACGCGGATCTTGCGCGAAAAAGGCGCGCAAGCCGGTTGCATCATGGCGGGCGATACCGACGAGGAAAAAGCATTGCAAGCTGCCCGGGCATTCCCCGGACTGGCCGGGATGGATCTCGCCAAAGTGGTGAGTTGCCGCCAATCGTACACATGGACGGAAGGCGAATGGTCGCTCGAATCCGGTTTCCGGACTCAGGACAATCCCAGATTTCACGTCGCCGCTTTCGATTTCGGCATCAAACGCACGATTCTGCGCAAATTGGCGCAGCGCGGCTGCAAGGTGACGGTATTCCCGGCGCAAACCCCGGCTGCGGAGATTCTGAAAACACAGCCCGACGGTATCTTTCTGTCCAATGGCCCCGGTGATCCGGAGCCGTGCGATTACGCCATTTCCGCCACGCAAGCCTTGCTGGAAAAGAATATCCCGCTGTTCGGCATCTGCCTGGGTCATCAGCTGCTTGGGTTAGCCACCGGCGCGCGCACCATTAAAATGAAATTCGGCCATCACGGCGCCAATCATCCGGTGCAGGATGTGGCCAGCGGCAAAGTGATCATCACCAGCCAGAATCACGGTTTCGCCGTCGATATCGACACATTGCCCGCGAGCGCGCGGATCACGCATGTCTCGCTCTTCGACGGGAGTCTGCAAGGATTCGAGTTAACCGATAAACCGGCCTTCTGTTTTCAGGGTCACCCGGAAGCCAGTCCGGGGCCGCATGAAGCGGATTATTTGTTCGACAAGTTCATCACCATGATGCAGCGCTATAAAAGCCAGCATTCCCAATAATTACGCCATGTTCATCCGCTAGAGAGTATGCCTAAACGTACCGACATCCAGTCCATTCTCATCATCGGTGCAGGCCCGATCATTATCGGCCAAGCTTGTGAGTTTGATTATTCCGGCGTGCAAGCCTGTAAGGCCTTACGTGAAGAAGGTTATCGCATCATTCTGGTGAACTCGAATCCCGCCACCATCATGACCGATCCGGAAATGGCCGATGCCACGTATATCGAGCCGATCACCTGGACCATGATTGAGAAAATCATCGCGATCGAACGGCCGCAAGCGCTACTGCCCACGATGGGCGGTCAAACCGCATTGAATTGCGCGCTCGACCTGGTCAAACATGGCGTGCTGGAAAAATACGGTGTCGAGCTCATCGGCGCTTCGCGCGAAGCCATCGATATGGCGGAAGACCGGGAAAAATTCAAGCAAGCGATGACCCGTATCGGTTTAGGCTCGGCACGCTCCGCAGTGGCCCACAGCCTGGAAGAAGCCATGCAGGTTCAAGCCATGCTCGGTTATCCGGCCATTATCCGCCCTTCGTTCACGATGGGCGGCAGCGGCGGCGGCATTGCTTACAATCGCGAAGAATTTCTGGATATCTGCGAACGCGGATTGAAAACCTCGCCCACCAAGGAACTGCTGATCGAAGAATCCGTGATCGGCTGGAAAGAGTTCGAGATGGAAGTGGTACGGGATATAAACGATAACTGCATCATTGTCTGTTCGATCGAAAACCTCGATCCGATGGGCGTGCATACCGGCGATTCGATCACCGTTGCACCGGCGCAAACGCTCACCGACAAAGAATATCAACTGATGCGTAATGCATCGATTGCCGTGCTGCGGGAAATCGGTGTGGAAACCGGCGGCTCCAATGTGCAGTTTGCCATCAACCCCGACAACGGCCGCATGCTGGTCATCGAGATGAATCCGCGCGTATCGCGCTCTTCTGCGCTGGCGTCGAAAGCCACCGGTTTTCCCATCGCCAAAATCGCCGCCAAGCTGGCCGTCGGTTACACCTTGAACGAGCTGGGCAACGATATTACCGGCGGTATTACCCCGGCCTCCTTTGAGCCCGCCATTGATTATGTCGTCACCAAAGTGCCGCGCTTTGCTTTTGAAAAATTTCCGCAAACCAATGACCGCCTGACCACACAGATGAAATCGGTCGGTGAAGTGATGGCAATCGGCCGCACGTTCCAGGAATCGCTGCAAAAAGCACTGCGCGGACTGGAAACGGGTGTTGACGGTCTGGACGAAAAAACCGACAACCTGGAAACCATCCACACCGAGCTGGCCAATCCCGGCCCCGAGCGGATCTGGTTTATCGCCGATGCGTTCCGCTGTCATTTGTCACTGGAAGAAGTGCATCAGCTGACGCACATCGATCTCTGGTTTCTGGCGCAAATCGAAGATCTAGTCAAACAGGAACAAGCATTAACCGGTACGGCGCTGGAAGCTCTGGATTATCTGGCGCTGCGCAAATTGAAACGCAGCGGTTTTTCCGACCGGCGTCTGGCCAAACTGCTCAATACCGGGCAAACCGCAGTCCGTTCGCGCCGCCATCAATTCAATCTGCACCCGGTCTATAAACGTGTCGACACCTGCGCGGCCGAGTTCGCGACCAGTACGGCGTATATGTACTCCACTTACGAAGATGAGTGCGAATCCAATCCATCCGGCAAAAAGAAAATCATGGTGCTGGGCGGCGGCCCTAACCGCATCGGGCAAGGCATCGAATTCGATTACTGCTGTGTGCACGCAGCTCTGGCGCTGCGCGAAGACGGTTTTGAAACCATCATGGTCAATTGCAACCCGGAAACGGTTTCCACCGACTACGACACATCGGATCGCTTGTATTTTGAACCGCTGACACTGGAAGATGTGCTCGAAATCGTTGCGGTGGAAAAACCCGCTGGCGTGATCGTGCAGTATGGCGGGCAAACACCGCTTAAACTTGCGCGCGATCTGGAAGCCAACGGTGTGCCGATTATCGGCACCAGCCCGGATATGATCGATTGCGCGGAAGACCGTGAACGCTTTCAGCAGATGCTGCAACAACTGGGATTGCGGCAACCGCCCAATCGCACCGTACGCAATCCGGAAGCCGCCCTGATCGCCGCCGAGGAAATCGGCTATCCGCTGGTGGTACGGCCGAGCTACGTATTGGGCGGCCGCGCGATGGAAATCGTGCATGAAAAAGCCGATCTGGAACGTTACATGCGCGAAGCCGTCAAGGTTTCCAACGATTCCCCGGTGCTGCTGGATCATTTTCTGACCAATGCCACGGAAGTCGATGTCGATGCCATCTTTGATGGAGAAACCGTGCTGATTGGCGGCATCATGGAACATATTGAACAGGCCGGCGTGCATTCGGGTGATTCCGCATGTTCGCTGCCGACCTTCAATCTGCAACCGGAAATGCTCGACGAGTTGCGCTACCAGACCGCCGAAATGGCGCGGGCGCTGCATGTGGTCGGATTGATGAACGTGCAGTTCGCGATTCAAGACGACACCGTCTATGTCCTTGAAGTCAATCCTCGCGCATCGCGCACGGTACCTTTCATTTCCAAGGCAACCGGTCTGCAACTGGCCAAAATTGCGGCCCGTTGCATGACCGGTAAGAGCTTGATTGATCAAGGCGTTACCGAGGAAGTGATTCCTGAGTATTACTCGGTCAAGGAAGCGGTTTTCCCCTTTATCAAGCTGCCTGGCGTTGATACGATACTGGGGCCGGAAATGAAGTCGACCGGTGAAGTCATGGGCATGGGCACCACTTTTGCCGAAGCGTTCGTGAAATCCCAATTGGCCACCGATGTCCGTCTTCCCACTACGGGTAAAATTTTCATCAGCGTGCGCCAATCGGACAAACCGCATGCGGTTGAAATCGCGCGCAACCTTGCAGAACTTGGCTTCACCCTTTATGCTACGCGCGGTACTGCCGCGGCTATAACCGAAGCGGGGATCGACGTCATCATTATCAATAAGGTAGCGGAAGGCCGTCCGCATATTGTCGATATGATCAAGAATGGTGAAATCAGCTTGATCATCAACACCGTCAAAAACCAGCGCAGCGCGATCAAGGATTCGTATTCGATCCGCCATGCTGCGCTGCAAGCGAAAGTGACTTACTATACGACATTAGCAGGTGCACGCGCGGCGTGTGTGGGCATTACCAGCAAACGTGAACTGCGAGCGTATAATTTGCAGAAATTGCATGTACAACTCAATGCATAAGTGGCATAAGTAAAAAATAACTTCCGGTTTTCTCTGATTATCACGGAACAGAATGTAAATGAAAGGCAAAAAACCACAATGAGCACTATCCCCTTAACAGTAGCCGGAGCGGAAGCGCTACGCAAAGAATTGCACGAAATGAAAACCGTACATCGCCCCGCAGTCATCGCGGCGATTGCAGAAGCGCGTTCGCACGGCGATCTGTCCGAGAATGCCGAATATGATGCCGCCAAGGAAAAACAGGGGTTTATTGAAGGCCGTATTGCCGAACTGGAAAGCAAACTCTCCAGCGCTCAGATCATCAATCCTGCACTGATTAACGCCGACGGTGCTTGTGTTTTCGGCGCCACTGTCGAGCTGGAAGATCTGCAGAGCGGCGAGACGGTGACCTATCAAATCGTCGGCGATGATGAAGCCAACATCAAGAATGGAAAAATTTCCATCAGCTCCCCGATTTCACGCGCCTTAATCGGCAAATATGCGGGAGATATCGCCGAAGTTCAGGCGCCCGGCGGAATACGGGAATACGAAATACTTGATGTCAAATACATTTGATGCCGCTAACGCTCAATTCTGATAACTGCGTTTGGTGCGAAACGGCTCGCGCTTCTTTTTTTGCGCGGAACGTTCGGTTTTTTTACCCGCTTCTTCCGGCTTGGGACGGTAAATAACAAAAGTTTTCCCGATATGCTGCACCGGTGCGGCACTCAGCTTCTCACAGATTTCTTCAAAAAGCGCATTCCTGGCAGTCCGATCGTCGACTTGAACCTTAACCTTAATCAATTCATGACTTGTAAGTCCACGCTCCAATTCTTCAATAACCGTGGCGGATAATCCCGATTTCCCAATCATTACGACCGGATTCAGCGCGTGTGCTTGCGATTTCAATTCACGCCGCTGAGCAATTGTTAGTGTTAACATAAATTCTCTTTAAACGCATTATTTTACTTGATGAAACGGGCTAAAACCAGCAAAGCTTGGATGAAAGAACATGTTAATGATTTTTTCGTCAAGCAATCCAAGAAAGAAGGTTATCGTTCTCGCGCCGCTTACAAGCTGCTTGAGATCGCCGAGCGAGATCATCTATTTAAATCCGGTATGATTGTTGTCGATTTAGGTGCTGCACCCGGCAGCTGGTCTCAAGTCGCCAGCCAGAAAGTAGGCCAGAAAGGGAAAGTGATTGCATTGGACATCCTGGAAATGGCGCTTTTGCCCGGTGTGGAATTCATTCAGGATGATTTTAGAGAAGAACGTGCTTTGTTGGAATTAAGAAAACATCTGGAGGAGCGGCGGCCGGATCTTGTCATTTCGGACATGGCGCCCAATATGAGTGGTATTGTAGTCAGCGATCAAGCCAGAAGTATGTACTTGGCCGAACTGGCGCTGGCATTCACGATGGAACAACTGAACTATGGCGGAAATTTCCTAGTCAAAGTTTTTCAAGGCAGGGATTTTGATCAGTTTCATCGCGACATGCGCGCCGGATTCAAAAGCGTTTCGGTACGAAAACCGGAAGCCTCGCGCAATCGCAGCAACGAATTATATTTATTAGGACTCGGAAAAAAGTAACACCGGAAATCGCTGAGAAATGAATGGATCCCCCCAGTGATTAAGACAAATGTAAAGAGTAGGATGAGAGTTTGATAGCAAATTTCTATAACATGAACTGTTCTGTTCTATTTGACAAAATAGAGTTAGAATGTCCAATCAATGATTTTTAAGGTGCAAACCAAGGAGCTATCTTGAATAACTTAATTAAAAACATGGCCATTTGGCTGGTAATTGCACTTGTGTTGATGACCGTATTTAACCAATTCAGCGTACGTCAACCGACGCAAGTACC
>CP091134.1:1695002-1717308 GCA_021582535.1 Nitrosomonas sp. | reverse complement strand
TATTCGAGATCAGAATCAGGTTGTGGTTATCAGCGGCCAGTTGACGAACGCACTGCCACATGGATGCATTGCGCGTGAAGATCTGTTGCCAAGCTTGGTAAAACTGCTCCCGCGTGGCATCACTCCCCAAGATACTCAGCGCCCAGTCCGCAAAACCGGCTGGATCGATTTGCCCGCTTTCCAGTGCGTCTTTGCGGTGCAGCACCGAACGAATCCGTTCGTGCGCGTCAGCGGTTCCTGATGGAATCAGCTGCGCCAGCGACGATTCAAAATCAAAATCCAGCAATACGCGGCCGATATCAAATAAGAATGTTTTCGTGCGGGAGGGAGGATTTCTGCTACTTTGCTGCATGGATGGAGTTGCGTGCGTAGTCATTGCGGGAAGAAAAACTAAAAAGGACAAGAGATGTTTTAAATATCTCTTGTCCTGCAATAGCTCCCCACATATGCCGTCAGACCGTCATCTTGAACCATAGGGTCCAAGGCGGTTGCTTCATGGATACATCAGGCACATCCCGAAAGGACGCGCACAACAGTATCACTTTAATCCACAACCATTTTCTACAAATTGGTTCAAAGAATATAAGTCTTAACGAACACCGCAGGGATTAACCTTATTTACAACTGTACCTGTTAACTATGCTAACTTTCTTTATCAGTCAAAGCTTCATCAACTTTCTTTCTTAATGAAACAATTCTACGCCGAAATTCATCGATGTCAAAACCAGTTCCATTGCGCAGCATCAGCAGTTCATGCGCGATCTGCAATGCTGCGATCAGTGCGATGCGATCAGAATCAACAATTTTTCCTTCCGCCTTGATTTCTTGAATTTTTTTATCAAGATAAGCTGCGGCAAGCAGAATTTCCTCACGTTCTTCATCGGGGCAGGCAATGCAAAAATCCCGCCCCATGATATTGAGGTTTAGCGGTTCACTATTCATTATCGGGTATGTTTAACAAAAGTGTTTCAAGCCGATCTGCTGTGACATGTATTTTCTCATTCAATTTCTCGCAATGCGCATGCGAGTCCGCAAGTTCTTTGCGCAGTTTTTTATTTTCAGTGCTGGTATCTTGATACAAGCGTAAAAGTTGAAAAACTTTATCTTCTAAGGATTTCAGTTCTGTTTCCATGGGGCACTAATTTCTGAACTATTAAAAGGGTTAATGGGTAACCAAATCTAAAATTCTTATGCTGTGCCCGGGTATTCACTGAAATATTATTATTTTTGTTTATGTTTTTTTATAGAGATTTTATTTACCGGTACTTATAGTTTGCGATGTGTGCCATCACAAAAAGGAGCATTACCGGTTTTTTTGCAGGTACATAGCCATGCAGTTTTGTCTTCACTCACACTAAATTTCCTGGGTGTAAATTCTGTATTTTTATGCGAGCCGTCGCAAAACGGTTGGGACTTGCTGCGGCCGCACGTACACCAATAATAATCTCTTCCGGATTCCAGTTTAACTTCGATCGGTGAAAAAGGCTGATTCGTGTTCGAGGTGGTATTCATTATTGTATTTTTATCAATAAGTTATTTAATAATTGTCTGATAGTGATTCTCGGTATTAAGTATGTTTTATCACTAAATTATAATATTTATCATTATTATAGCTATCATTCTACAATTATCGCTGAACTATATTGGCTAACTATCTATTGTTAATACTATTTATTGAAACAATTGCCAGTTGTCCTAGCGATTACGGATGCTCACAGATTTAACTTTAATTTTTTATAAAAAAATATTCATATAAATAATCGCAAGGCGCTCGGACTGCCAGCATTGATATGATTCTTTTTCATTGCGGCTTGTATTTCGATGAGCTGTTGCTTACTTCTTTGGATCCCACTGTCACTGAGCGGGACGCGGTTATCGTCAACCATGATTCCGCCCAGCGTATTAGAGAAAATCTTCGCCAGATGCGTCATCTGGTCAAATACTCTTTCTCCTTGCGCAACTCTGGGTACATCCAATAAAAAAGTAACGCCATGCGTTGTTAACGATTTCATATTTTCCGGCAGAAACGGAGGGGATTCATAATTGCTCAAAATGAACAATACGTTATTGCTATCATCACGATACTTGAATAAACCCTCCGATTCCAGCTTAAATCCGGACGCTTCGGCCAACGCGCGAATTTTGGTGCCGACAAACGCGCCGTTGTCCTTGCTGATGATGTTAATGCCGATCATGACATCCACATCGGCGCAGAATTTATCCAGCTGGACGGCTTTTTCGTGTGCGCTGACGATGTCCGGGCATTCCGCGGTGGCATGAACTTGCGTTACGAAATCCTGCACCAGATCGCGGAATTTGGATAAATTGACTTCGCTGATCGGGCCGGCTCTATCGGCAAGCTGCAAGCAGCCTTTTAAATGGCTATAACCGTCGCTATCGACATTGGATTCGTTGGTAATCTCCTCCCAGGGCTCATTTTTATCTTGCTGACCGAGCCAGTATACCGGCTTACCGAAATCGAATTTCCGTTGCAGTAGCTTTGCAATATGGGTATTGGGGATGACGGACTCGGAGCGGATGTTGACGATGTAATTCGTATTGCCGTCGTAATCCAATAACGGCGAAGCGGCCGGCGAAGTTGTAGCCGTGGCGGTGCTGATAGGGATATTGAGTGCAGCTTGAACAGGCGGCGCCACCGGTGGTCTTTTCGGTTCACTCGCGGGCGTATCGATTGGCGCAAAAGTATCTACCGGGATATCCGCCGGGACTTTATTGAATTTTGGCTCAATGCGCTGAAACGGCTCATCGGAATTCTGGTCATCGAGCAGAATGTCATCGTGTTTATGATCGAACGCAGCTTGAATTTTCCGCCGGTAACGCAGTTGTTGCAACCAGTTGAAGACAACGACACCGGCAATAACGATGATGCCGATGATGATCAAGCTTATCTGCAAGTCACTCATACTCAATATCTCCATATTATCTCCCTGCCATTTCGCAAAATTGCCGTTACGTGCAGTATTAAAATTAAATTATGTCAGCTTTATGGAATTAATCACAGTCATTAGGGAAACGCTGATTAATTGACTATACGAGCGAATCACTTCGTTGCGCGGCGCTCGCTCCCTCGCCTATCTTATGGATAGGTTTTGGTTGCTGTGTTCCGTGCACCTCGCACTTCATCTCGTCCGCCGAATTAATCAGCGTTTCCTTAGATAGCAGGCTGTTTTTCACGTTTGCCCATTTGTACCGCTGCAGCAAGGTCGACAGCCACTATCCTTGATACCCCTTGTTCTTGCATTGTAACTCCAATTAATCGCTGCGCCATTTCCATCGTGATTTTATTATGGCTGATGAATAGAAACTGCGTTTGTTTTGCCATGGTTTTCACTAGCTCGCAAAAACGGTTGGTGTTGCTGTCGTCAAGCGGAGCATCCACTTCATCCAGCAAGCAGAAAGGCGCCGGATTAAGCCGGAATAAAGAGAAAATCAAAGCCAAAGCCGTCAATGCTTTTTCTCCGCCGGATAATAATTGAATCGAGCTATTTTTTTTTCCGGGCGGTTGCGCGGTCAACAATAAACCGGCATCCAAATTTTTATCGTCGCAGAATTCGAGCCGGGCTTGTCCACCGGCGAATATAACCGGAAAGATTTCGCTTAAATAAGCATTTACTTGGGTGAATGTGTCCTGCAACCGTAACTCGGTTTCCCGGTCTATTTGCTGGATGGCGCTTTCCAGAGTTGCAATGGCCGCATTCAGATCCTGTAATTGCATCAGCAGACTGGATTCTCTGCTTCGGCCGGTTTCGAGTTCTTCCAATGCGGCAAGATTCACAGCCCCTAATGCAGCAATTTCCGCATTCAGTTTTTCAATCTCCGAGTGCAGTCCGGCGACACTTTGCTTGGTGCTTAAGGGCAATAACAATCCGCTATCAACATTCGCATCTTGGATCAATTCATCAAATTGGCCAATGGCGATACTGGCGGCTTGTTCCTTGAGCCGGGCTTGATTGATGGCTTCGCGCAGCGTATGCGATTTTTGTTCCGATGCCATCCGGGCTTCTTCGATGCGCCGTAAATGGCTGATGGTATCCTCGACGGCTTGCCGTGCTTGCAATGCGGCTTGCTCAATCGATTTGCGCTGTGCGCGGGCAGCTTCTAAGCGTTCTGTTACCGGAGCGGCATTCAGCCCATCCATTTCGCTGAGCAAATTGGCTTGGCTTTGCGTTAGATGTTGCAGTTCTTCATCCAACGACTGGATGTTCAACTCGATTTCCATGATTTTGTTCTGGCAAGTTTGCGCCTGAAACGCTGCTTCTTGCATTGCTTGGGTCGATTGCTGGATGTGCTGCCGTTGCCGTGCCAGTTGTTGGTTGGCGGTTTCCCAGGCGCGCTGTGCTTGTTGCGTTTGCTCCTGGAGGGTGGCAATTTTTTGTTGATTTTCCTGCAAATTGATTGTTGCGGATTCTCGCAGCGAGTACTCGTGTTCCAAGGCTTGCCCGATTTCCGTCAACTCAGCAGTGATCTGGTTATGACGGTGCGTTGCACGTTCGCTGGCTTGCGACAATTTCACCGCATCCAGCTGTAGTGCATGCCGCTGCTGTTGCAATTGCTTGCTGTTTTTATCCACTGTTTGTATCGCACTGTTCAGTTCAGCGGACTGCTGCTCGGTTTTGGCCAGCAGATCGCGTTGCGTGCCCAGGGCGGGTTCGAGCTGATCGATTTCTTTTTGTATTTGGATAAGCTCTTGCTGTCTTGATAAAACCCCATGCAATTGCGAATCGGGTGCGTAAAAAGTGATACTGGTGCGGGTCAGGATGTGTCCTTGACGGGTAACGAGCAGATCGCCGGAACCTAGAGAATCTCTGTTGCTGAGACCTTCTTGAATATCGCTGGCGATATATACATTTTGTAACCAATGACTCAGTACGGACTGGATTTCAGGCTGATTGACCGTGATGCAGGTAAGTAATTTCTGACCCGTGTTGTTGCGCACGTCACCGGACGGTAAATCTTCGGCGATGCCGGATTTTTCATGTAGCGACCATTTTCCCTGCGGCGCGTTGTCAATCCAATCGAGGACACTATCCAGCCGCTCGATCTCAATACTGTTAAGCCGCTCGCGCAAAACCGCTTCTAATGCGTTTTCCCACTCCGGGGCAATGCTGATTTTCTGCCATAAGCGCGGCAGCGTATCCAGCTGCCGTTGATGCAGCCAAGCGGCTAAGCTCTGGTTGTTTTCCAGCTTCTGCTGCAGATTATGCAATGCGGTATGGCGGGCCGATGCTTGCGACAATGCCTGCTGTAGCTCTTGAATGGTTCTGACAATATGCTGTTTGGACTGAACGATTGCCGAGAGTTGTGTTTCGGTTTCCTGATGCTTCAGTTGTTCTTCTGTCAGCTTATTTTCAGTGTGAGCGATCTGATGTTGCAATTGCGTCAATTGGTTAGGATCAATGAGCACAAATTCGCTTTGTTCTTGCGATAAGCGGGCATGGCGCGCTTCAAGCTGCTGAATGTTTTTTGCCGCATGCAGGAGTTGATTGTCTTCCAGGCGGCTGGTTTGTTCGGCGAACAGTAAATCCTGCCGGAACTGGTTTAATTTTTCCTGACAGGCATGAAAATTTGCTTCAATGGCTGGGAGTTTGCCGTTTTCTTCATGGCATTGTTGAATGCCGTCTTGTTGCGCCGATTCGGTTTTTATTTTTTCCTGCTGCCAATGCGTCAGATTTTCCAGTTTACTGGCTTTTATCTGATTATTTTTTTGCAGTTGACTCTCAACTTGTTGCGTTTGTTGCAGCAGGCGATCATGCGTGCTGTTCAGATGATTGATTTCCTGTTCCAAACGTCCTATTCCGGCATCAGCCGCATATAGTTGCCCCTGTGCCTGAAGCAGCTGGTCGTTAACGGCATGTTCTTTCGCACGTGCTGCTTCATAGTCTTTTTCCGCTTGCTGTTGGCTTGCAAGCACAGTTTCCAACTCGGCTTCCAGCCTTTGAATGTCTTGTTCCGCGCGCTGCTGCTGCTTTTGCGCTTCGGTTCTACGCAACAGCCATAGCAAGGATTGCGAATGTTGCAGGTTTTCCTGCAATTGTTTGTATTGTTGCGCGATTTTGGCTTGCACTTCCAGATGCTGGAGCTGTGCGCTCAATTCCTGGCAAATATCTTCCAAACGGGTGAGATTTTTTCTCGATTCAGCAAGCCGGTTGGACGTTTCATGCCTTCTTTCACGATACTGGGAAATTCCGGCGGCTTCTTCGAGGAAATTTCTTAATTCCTGTGGCTTGGCTTCAATAATGCGGGAAATCATGCCTTGTTCGATAATGGCGTAACCCCGCCCTCCGACACCCGTGCCCAGAAAGAGATCGGCAATATCCCGGCGCCGTACCGGTAGATTGTTGATGTAATAGCTTGAGTTGCCGTCGCGTTGAATGACACGTTTGATGGCGATCTCGGCGTAGCTGGACCATTGCCCGGTAATTTTATTGAGGTGGTTGTCAAACACGATTTCCACACTGGCGCGGCCAACCGCTTTGCGGTTATCCGACCCGGAGAAAATGACATCCTGCATCGAATCGCCCCGCAAAGCGGACGCTTTCGATTCTCCCAGCACCCATCTTACGGCGTCGATGATGTTCGACTTACCGCAACCATTAGGGCCGACGATACCAACCAGATCTTGCGAAACGGGAACTACAGCGGGATCGATGAATGATTTGAAGCCGGCGAGCTTGATATGAGCTAGGCGCAATTTTTTGTTTATTGGGTAAGGCAGTTATAATAAATAAAGCGCATGACGCATTTTATCATTGTAACCGAATTAATTTAACCGCGAGCATGAAGAAGAATGACCAGCAAACCTGAAAAAACACTTGAAACCTTCCCGAATCCGTTTACCGGCAGGGACTATCATATTCACATGGAGATTCCCGAATTCACCTGTTTATGCCCGAAAACAGGGCAACCCGATTTCGCCACTTTGATTCTGGATTATATTCCGGATAAAAAGTGCGTCGAGCTTAAAAGCTTGAAACTCTATATCTGGTCGTACCGCAATGAAGGGGTGTTTCATGAAGCCGTGACGAATAAAATTCTCGACGATCTCGCCGCTGTTTTGAAGCCCCGGTATATCCGGTTAACTGCACGTTTTTTTGTGCGCGGCGGTATTTTTACCAATGTTATCGTTGATCACCGGAAAAAAGGATGGCAGCCAAAACCGGTAGTTTTGCTGCAGGAATTCAATAGTCAGTCGAATATCCGCGAATGATTCTTAATAAGTATTCTGAAGATAGTAATATAGCATTATGATTATTAGGTAAATTTATTAAATTTGCATTTTCTTTTTTGTAAAAAATAGTTTGCAAATGCGAAAAATTTATATATCCTGTTAGTCGATATGGATATAGAAAATAATATATGTAAATGATTTTAAAAAGAAATAGCCTTGTTTTACTGATATCGTTAGTACTTGGGTTTTGTTCATTTATATCGCTGAATGCATTTGCGGATACATTAGTACAGGATAAGATTCAGTATCATGCAAATCTGTGGAGTCGTATTCAAAGCGGTTTTGCATTGGCACTGCCGCCCGATAGCAAAACAATCCGCAAAATAGGCGCCTCCTATACACAGAATCCGGAGTTATTTAACCGCATCATTGCCAATAGTGAACGGTATCTCTTTTATATTGTGGAAGAGGTTGAACGCCGTGGCATGCCGATGGAAATCGCATTGATGCCGATCATCGAAAGCGCTTACAATCCGCTGATTAAATCCAACAGCCAAACGGCGGGTTTGTGGCAATTTCAACCCGAAACGGGGAAAATCCTGGGGTTAGCGCAAAATGTATGGCACGATGACCGCCGTGACGTTATAGCTTCTACTCAAGCCGCGCTGGATTACCTGCAATATCTCCATGCGAAATTTGATAACTGGAAACTGGCCATCGCGGCTTACAATTTAGGCGAGGGTGCAGTCAGCAAGGTATTATCCAGAAGTCTTCATAAAGGCAGATCGAGCAGTTTCTATGATTTGAATCTGCCCAGCGATGCCAAGCACTATGTGTATAAGCTATTGGCAGTTAAAGATATCATCGTCAATACCAGGAAATATGGCATACAAATCCGGCCGATAGCGAATCGACCGTATTTTGATGAAATCAAAATACATGAGCACATCGACATCCCTCTCGTTACCCGCCTTGCCAATATTTCCGAAGCTGAATTCAACGCATTAAATCCCGCCTACAATCGTTATGTCATCAAGGTGCTGGACGAACCTCGCACACTGTTATTACCCAAAAGAAATAAAGATATTTTTCTGAAGAATCTTGAAACGTATCAAGATCCTAGAATCTCTTGGCAAATTTATCACGTGAAGAAAGGGGAGAATATCAATGAAATCGCAGCACGCCATCAGACTACCGTAAAGCAATTGAAGGCAATTAACGGTATTGCGCGCAGCAAAAACCTTACCCTGGGACAAAAAATACTGGTGCCACAGGTTGTGGCAGAGAATCATGGCGATACTGCTGCACTGAAGAAACAGCTACAGAATTATCAATCCAATATTTATGTGGTGAAAAAAGGCGATACCTTATACGAAATCGCCAAGCGCTACGGTACGACTGTCAATCAGATCAAGCTTTGGAATAACAGCGATGAAAACTTGTCCATTGGTCAGAAACTCGTACTTGTGAAAAGTTAGCTTCTATTTCCGATTAATTGCAGCTATTGATTTCAAACACTTTTCAGCAGTTCGATTGCCCAACTGACCCCGAATCCGGTGATGTCGCTGTCCACCGCGCCTAAACCATCCTTATGACTGCTGGCCGATAAATCCATATGTAACCATGGCGTATCGCTGACAAAGCGCCGCAGAAAACAAGCGGCGAGAATATGATCGAATTCTCCGCCTAGCTCGCATTGCTTGATATCCGCAATGGTGCTTTCAAGACTTTCTTCGTAATCGGAATCCATTGGAAAAACACACACGCGCTCACCGCTTTCTTTGCCCGCGGCAATGGCGACTTGCAGCAACTCATCGCGATTGCTGAAAACTCCGCTGTAACGGGATCCTAGGGCAGTAATCATGCTGCCTGTCAAAGTAGCGAAATCAATGATCAAATCAGGTTTTAAGTGATTGGCCAATGTCAACGTGTCCGCCAATACCATTCGTCCTTCGGCGTCGGTATGCACGATTTCGATGGATAATCCGCTCAGTGCCGTGATAATGTCATTTTGTTTATACGCGCGGGGACTGATGTGGTTTTGCGCTATGGCTAACCAGCAGTCAATTTTAATTGGGATTTCAGCGCGCGTTGCGGCTAGCAAAATGCCTAATGCGACGGCCGATCCGTTCATATCCTCATGCATTCCTTGCATATACCGGGCCGATTTAAGATTATGGCCGCCGGTATCGAAGCAAATGCCTTTTCCGACAATCGCGATGGTCTTATTGTCCGGATTTTGTTTGCCCTGATATTGCAGATGGACGATGGCGGCGTCTTCGGTATCACTGCCTTGCGCGACTGCCACAAAAGCGCCGGCGCCGATTTCTTTCAACTTATCGAGATCATATTCCTGATATTTCCAGCCCTCATTTTCAGCCAGTTTCTTAATTTGCTGGCGATAAGTGGTGGGTGTTAATTCATTGGCCGGTAATGCCGTCAAACCGCGCGCGAGCAAATTTCCTTCCGCCCGGGCGCGTTGCAGCGTAAAGTTTCCGGCGTCTTTGTAGCCATATAAAAAAATTTTTTCCAGCGGTTTCCTGACAGGTTTATTTTTGCGAACCGGAAGTACGGCACCATTTACCCAGCTGGTAAAAACAGCCAGTTCGGAAAAGATTTTTCTTTGTTGTGTTGTGCCATGCACAGTAATATGCAATTCGACAGGGTTTTCCCCAAGCAGCAATTTGACCGCTTTCCGCACGGTGGTTTGTTGCTCGAATACGGTTTGATTCGTGTCGACCATCGCCCAAGCGCATAGCTCGCCATCCGGAAGATTGGCACTGACTGGCGTAGCGATAAGATCCGTTAATTTTATCTCGCGGCGCAAAAGTAATTTATTCAGTGATTCTTCACCGGGAATATCATACTTTTTAGGGAGTTTTTCTAACTTCGGGAGGATTACGAGAATATGCGATGCTTTAGTGGATGGATCGATCGATGATGTATTTTGGAAAAGGGATGCCAGCATTGAAAGCTTTCCTGTTGTATAGTTTTTTTTGAATGACAGAATTGTGCGTCATTGCATTAAGAATGATAGCTGTAATTAATATTGATATTATATACGTCTTATACCTATTTATGGCGGGGATAGACTTACAATGCATGGATTTATTCTGATTCTAGCGGGGAGTTTCGAGTAGGGATGCATCAATATCTCGAATTAATGCAGCATGTTATTGATCACGGTCAGCGCAAACCGGATCGGACGGGAACAGGTACGCTATCGGTTTTTGGCTATCAAATGCGTTTTAATCTGGCGCATGGCTTTCCTTTGGTAACGACGAAGAAATGTCATTTGAAGTCGATCATTCATGAGCTGTTGTGGTTTCTGCAAGGCAATACCAATATCGGCTATTTACAGCAGCATGGTGTATCGATATGGAATGAATGGGCTGATGCGAATGGCGATCTCGGTCCGGTATACGGTCATCAATGGCGTTCCTGGAAGACAGCGGAGGGCGGACATATTGACCAGTTGCAGCAGGTGATCCAGCAGATCAAAGATACGCCCGATTCGCGCCGCATGATTGTGTCGTCATGGAACGTGGGGGATTTGCATAAAATGCGCTTACCGCCATGCCATGCTTTTTTTCAGTTCTATGTGGCGGATGGCCGGTTATCGTGCCAGCTTTATCAACGCAGCGCGGATATTTTTCTCGGCGTGCCTTTTAATATCGCATCGTATGCCTTGCTGACGCTGATGATCGCGCAGGTATGCCGTCTCAATGCCGGTGATTTTGTGCATACCCTGGGTGACGCGCATCTTTATCTCAATCATCTGGAGCAAGCCCGTGAACAATTGTCACGCGAACCGAAACCTTTACCAACCATGAAATTAAATCCCGCTATCAGGGATATCCTGGACTTTCATTATGAAGATTTCAGCTTGGAGAACTATGATCCCCATCCTGCCATCAAGGCGCCGGTAGCCATATGACGCCATTACGTTTATCTATCCTGGCAGCAATGGCGAAGAATCGGGTTATTGGCCGGGATAACCGATTGCCCTGGCATTTGCCGGCTGATTTGAAACATTTTAAGTTCCTGACAATGGGACAAACCATTGTGATGGGACGTAAAACTTATGAATCGATTGGCAGACCTTTACCTGGCAGAGCCAATATCGTGATTACCCGCCAAACGGATTTTGAAATACCCGGTGCAGTCGTCGTCAATTCCCTGGGAGATGCATTGCTGGTATGTGAAGAAACCAGCACGACTGACACCGAGAATTTCATCATTGGGGGCGAGAAGCTTTATCAGCAAACGATTAAAATATGCCAGCGCATGTATATCACCGAAATTCAGAGCAATTTTGATGGTGATGTGTTTTTTCCGGAGTTTGACCCTAGCGAATGGGAAGAAACACAGCGCGACAAACACACTGAAGGAAATTTAGAATATCACTTTGTCGTACTCGATCGTAAATCAAGCGCGGTATAACTATAATTCCGGTGATTTTTGAAACGGTTTGAAGCAGAAATGGTGAAGTACCACAGCCACTTCACCATTTCTATTGACGATGCTTAATCAGACTATATCCAATTCCGGGAACTTAAATCACTTTCACATCGGGCAATGGAAAGCCATTAAAATTGCTGGCGTATGCCGTCGTATAGGCGCCTGCATTCGGGATATAGATGAAATCGCCTTCTTGTATGTCGTTAGGCAACATCAAGTCATGCATCAGGATATCCACGGAGTCACAGGTGGGTCCGGCAACTGACCATGAAATCATACTGCCTTTCCGGTCAGTGAGAATCTCATAGCGCAAACCCTCGGTCATTTCAATGACACCGCCAAACATGCCTGCGTCCCAATACATCCAACGCTTTCCGTTGCGCGTTGCTGTTCCAACCACGCGGCAGACAAAATAAGCCGAATCCGATACCAGATAGCGGCCTGGTTCTGCCATGATGCGGAAATTATCGGGTAAATCAGCGATAGCAGTATTAATGACTTCGGCAATGACTTCGATGGAAGGAATCGGTTTGATGTGGCGAACCGGGTAGCCGCCGCCGATATTGAGCAAGCGGGGATTCAAGCCAGCCAGTTGCATTTCAGCAAATACTTTTTTAGCACGTTCGATGCCGACACGCCAATTTTGCGGATTACGGCATTGCGAGCCGACATGGAATGTGACACCCGCGAGATCCGCTTTGAGTTTGGCGGCTTCTTGAATAATTTCATTGATATCGGCTAAGTGTGTGCCGAATTTTCCGGCCAATGGCCAGTCGCTGCCGATATTGGGTGTATCGATGCGTAAATACATTTTGGCATCGGGTTTAACGCTGAAGATTTTACGCATTTCTTCAATGCTATCGAGCACGTACCACTCAACGCCTTTTTCTGCGGCGTATTCAAGATAGGCTCTGGATTTCATCGGATTGCTGTAGAAAATTTCGGCAGCCGGTACACCTAATGTAAGTAATACATCCAGCTCGGCGATCGAGGCAATTTCAAAACCAGCGCCTTCTTCGATCAGTGTTTTCAGTACGCGCTCATCAGGATTGGCTTTCACTGCATAATGCGGATGCACTCGAGGCATTGCAGTCTTGAAGCGCCGGGTTTTTTGCCGGATTATATTGCTGTCAACCAGTAAAAAAGGTCGTCGATAACCTTCACTTAAGGCATTTCGAACATGCTCAAAATTCAGACTGATTTCAGGATGCGTATCAAACAGAACTTCAGATTGATCGGATTTTTGAAGTGTGGATGAGAGTATAGCCATGAATATGCTCCTTTATAAAACGCTACGTTTCAGGAATGTGAATATTTACTAAATCCGCGGGAGCAAAAAAGTTCTTGGTGCTTCTCATGATGACCTCCTTATCGGTGAGTTTCCTGGATTTAAATTTGCACGCATTATAGTCTGCATTCCGGGCAAATCAAGCTTTTTTTACCTGTAATAATATTCTATAAAAAACAATGACTTGTGCATATATAATTTATGCCCTGTTAGACGGATATTTAGCAAAAAAGTTTAGAGAGTTTTTGAAGTTAGTTTCGTGTTGCTGTCTGGTTTTGGCATATGTGAATAAACTGAACGCATAACTTCTCAAATGCTCATTAATCTTTGATTGATTAATTCCAGTGTAACTTCAAATAACCATCTGTTTTTTCATTGAACTTCAAAAGGAACCGATTCTCTCCGCGACGAATCGGCTGGGGCCGTGAGGCTAATTTGAACGGTCCGGCAGCGGAATGTGATTTTTCTATTTTTAATCGTCCAGCACGGGGCGAGAAAATCTTCAATTCAAACCGGTTTGAGCTTATTTCGCGCAGTAGCGGTGCAAATGGTTTTGCCAGGGGTTCGCCGATGAATACACCTTGCCCCGGCCAGGCGACACTTTTCCAATAAGCCTCAAGCGCACTGGCGCCCAATGCATAATGAAACATGGTGACTACCGGAGACGGAAATTTCTGCGGGAAACTGCACGGTTCAATGACCGTGCCATAGCTCGCTGTGGCGCCCGCTTCCAGCCAGCGCAAGCTGCTCATCTGGGAGGAATCGGTCAGCATGCCGCCCGCCGATGTCAGGTGATCCGCCAGTGCGCCGGGGATAAATTCGAGCGTGTCCAACGAGGATACGTGGGTAAGTCCGGTAAAGTAAAAGAGCACATCCTTGCGGTCTGAAATGAAATCGGCTTCCAATAGCTGTACTGGGAAAATGCCGGAAAATTCTTTTGCCGTTTCAGCGAAAATTACTGCGCGTGTACTACGTGCTTTATCCGAGGTGTTCAACAGATATGCTTGACCTTTGGGAAACGTATGGTCGGATGCAATACCCCGGTCGATCAAATCCTTAACCTGCGTGAACGAAGTGCCGGCCAGCATCATAGCCGGGCGCATCTTGTAGTCATCGAATGGGTAAGAGCCGAGCGCATTGAAATAAGGACTTGGCGCTGTCGGCTCGCACTTATCGGTGCAGTATTTTTTGTCGAAACCAAATGCCAATGCGGAAGTCAGCGACATGCATTCCACCCGGTATGGAGCTGTCCAGGCAACTGCGAATGCTTGCACATGCTCCGGTGTAAGCCGGTCGATTTTGGCTTTCAGCTGCTTGAATTCCGTTGCGGTCAGAGTGGTGCGGTCGGGCGGGAAATGCAGATGAATGACATTGACTTCCGGTATCTGCCGTGCACGCTGATAGTAGCTGCCAACTTGTTGGGAGAGCGGGTCGCTGTCATTGATGATAATGGCGATATCTTCCGGCGTTAAGCCGGTGCGCGTCAGAGAAATATGCTGCAAAGGCTCTGCCGCAAGCGTCACGGGAAATGCGGAGAATAAAATCAATGCGAGAATAACTGGAAACCTTTCGATTCGTTTTGCGCATATTTGAGTCAGCATCAATGAGTCTCCACATGGTTTTATTCCTTTGACTTCAAATTTTCGGCAATGTTACGCCTTGTTGTCCCTGATATTTGCCGCCGCGGTCTTTATACGAGGTTTCACACACCTCGTCCGATTCAAAGAAAATTACTTGCGCCACGCCTTCGTTCGCATAGATTTTGGCGGGCAGGGGGGTGGTGTTGGAAAACTCCAGCGTGACATAGCCTTCCCATTCCGGCTCGAAGGGTGTGACATTGACGATAATGCCGCAGCGCGCGTACGTCGATTTACCCAAACAGATGGTCAGCACATTGCGCGGAATGCGAAAGTACTCAACCGTGCGCGCCAGCGCGAAGGAATTGGGCGGAATGATGCACACATCGCTTTTGACATCGATGAACGAGTTGGAATCGAAATTTTTCGGATCGACAATCGTGGAATTGATGTTGGTGAACAATTTGAATTCATCCGAGCAGCGGATATCGTAGCCGTAGCTTGAAGTTCCATAGGAAACGATGCGTTGATCGTCTTTATGGCGGATCTGGTCGGGCTCGAACGGTTCGATCATGCCGTGTTCGAGCGCCATGCGCCGTATCCATTTGTCTGATTTAATCGTCATCCTTCAGTTTTTCCTAGTCATTTTCCATTACGATCTTAGCGAACAGTTCCGAGTGATCTTCGGCGGACTCCGCCACCTTAACGGCAATTCGCCGCGCAATTAAACGGTAAATTCCGGCAATTTTGCCGTCCGGTTCCGCTACGACGCTGGGTTTACCCGTGTCGGTGTGCTCGCGGATTTTGATATCGAGCGGTAATGCGCCCAGGAATTCAACGTTGTAGTCCTGGCACATTTTTTCGCCGCCGCCGGTACCGAAGATGGGTTCGGTATGTCCGCATTGCGAGCAGGTGTGCGTACTCATATTTTCCACGATGCCCAGAATCGGAATGCCGACTTTCTCAAACATCTTCAGACCCTTGCGCGCATCGAGCAAAGCGATGTCCTGCGGCGTGGTAACGATAACGGCGCCGGTCACCGGGATTTTTTGCGCGAGTGTGAGCTGGATATCGCCGGTTCCGGGCGGTAAATCGACGACAAGATAATCCAAATCCTTCCAGTTGGTATCATTGAGCAATTGCTGCAAGGCTTGCGTCACCATCGGGCCGCGCCACACCATCGGTGTTTCGGCGTCAATCAACAAACCGATCGACATCGCTTGTATACCGTGCGCCGGAACAGGTTCCATCGTTTTGCCGTCGAGCGATTCCGGGTGGCCGGTAATACCGAGCATTTGCGGTTGCGACGGACCATAAATATCCGCGTCCAGAATGCCCACGGATGCGCCTTCTGCCGACAATGCCAGCGCCAGATTGACCGCCGTTGCCGACTTGCCGACACCGCCCTTGCCGGATGCCACGGCAATAATATTTTTGACGCCGGGAATCAGCTTAACGCCGCGCTGCACGCTGTGAGGAATGATTTTGCTGCTTACGTTCACCTGGATGGCGCCAATACCCGGCAGCGCTTGCAATACCCCGGTAATCTGCTGCTGTACTTGATTCTTGACGCTGTTGGCGGGATAACCGAGCGCAATCCCGATCGTCACGTTGTTTCCTGTAATTTGAATCGCGCTGACGGATTTTGCAGTCAAGTAATCCTTATTCGTGGTTGGATCGATGGTTTGTTGCAATATAGATTGTATTTGTTGTTCGGAAATGGTCACTACGAAACTCCTTTTACTACCGCTGAGCGGCTCACAATTTAATCCGGAAATGGTAACAAATATCGGGAATGCACACACAGTTTGTTACAATTGACACTTGTTTAATCTGATTCGTTTAATAATTAATGAACACGCGAAAAATTCTGGTGACTTCCGCGCTGCCGTATGCCAATGGCAGTATCCATTTAGGTCATTTGGTGGAATATATTCAAACGGATATCTGGGTACGCTTTCAAAAAATGCGCGGCCATACGGCTTATTATGTCTGCGCCGACGATACTCACGGCACGCCGATCATGCTGCGTGCGGAGAAGGAAGGTATCACGCCGGAAGCTCTGATTGCGCGTGTTCATGCGGAACATTCCGGCGACTTTACCGGCTTTCACATCCAATTTGATAATTATTACAGCACCCACTCACCCGAAACGCGGCATTTTTCCGAGGATATCTACGGCAAACTCAAAAGCGCCGGATTGATCGCGATTCGCGGCATCGAGCAACTGTACGATCCGGTCAAGAATATGTTTTTGCCGGACCGTTTCGTCAAAGGCGAATGCCCGAAATGCGGCGCCAAAGATCAATACGGCGATTCCTGCGAAGCGTGCGGCGCGGCGTACGCGCCGACGGAATTGAAGAATCCCTATTCGGCCGTATCCGGCGCCAAGCCGGTCAACAAATCGTCCGAGCATTATTTTTTCAGCTTGTCCGATAGCCGCTGCGCCGATTTTCTACGGCAATGGGCGTGCAATGGCGATCACTTGCAACCGGAGGCGGCCAACAAAATGCGCGAATGGGTGGGTGAAGCCGGAGAAAACAAGCTCTCGGACTGGGATATCTCGCGTGATGCGCCGTATTTCGGCTTCGAGATTCCCGGTGCGCCCGGCAAGTATTTTTACGTCTGGCTCGATGCGCCGATCGGTTACATGGGCAGTTTCCAGAATTTATGCGCACGGGAAAAAATTGACTTTGATGCATTCTGGCAACCGCAATCGGATGCCGAGCTGTATCACTTCATCGGCAAGGATATTCTATACTTCCACGCGCTGTTCTGGCCGGCGATGCTGAAAAACGCCGGGTATCGTACGCCGACCAAGATATTCGCGCACGGTTTTCTGACCGTGAACGGCGAGAAAATGAGTAAATCGCGCGGCACGTTCATTACCGCGGAAAGTTATCTGAAACAAGGCTTGAATCCCGAATGGCTGCGCTATTACTACGCCGCCAAGCTCAACAGCACACTGGAAGACATCGACCTGAACCTGGACGATTTCGTCGCGCGCGTCAATTCCGATCTGGTCGGTAAATTCATCAACATTGCCAGCCGTTGCGCCGGTTTCATCACCAAACGCTTCGACGGCAAACTGGTTTCCGGCGAGCAATATCAGGCGTTGCAAGCCATCGTGAACGAGCATTTTTCCAGCTGGCGTCCCGAAGTCATCGAACAAACCTTTGAAGAACGCGAATTTTCCGCGGCCATCCGCCAAATCATGAAATTCGCCGACGAAGCCAACGAAATGATCCACGCTTTAGCACCGTGGGAAATTGCCAAGCATGCGGATCGCAGCGATGATTTGCACCGCGCTTGCAGTCTCGGCATCCAGTTGTTCTATTTGTTATCGCGCTATTTGAAACCGATTCTGCCCGGTACCGTGCAGCAGATCGAGGCATTTCTCAATGGCGAACCGCTGGCTTGGCCGCAATTGCGCGCTGATCAACCGGTTTCCGATTTGTTACTGCCCGCAGGACATACCATCAACACTTATCAGCATTTGATGACGCGTATCGATACCAAGCAAATCGACGCGCTGATCGCCGCCAATACGCAAAGCCTGAGCGCTGCGCCACCGCAATCGCCGGTGCGGCATGCCGAAAAACAGCAGCATGCGATTGCGCCGGTTGCCGAAACCATTTCCATCGACGATTTCAGCAAAATCGACTTGCGAGTGGCTAAAATCGTCGACGCCGAGCATGTGGTCGGAGCAGAAAAATTATTGAAACTGACGCTCGATATCGGCAACGAACAGCGCATGGTATTCGCCGGGATCAAATCCGCGTACGATCCGGAACAGCTGAAAGGGCGCTTGACGGTGATGGTCGCCAATCTCGCGCCGCGGCAAATGAAATTCGGTTTGTCGGAAGGCATGGTGCTCGCGGCCGGTGGCGGCAATCCGGGTGAATTGTTCATCCTGTCACCGGATTCCGGTGCGCAGCCGGGCATGCGGGTCAAGTGATTTGCTACGGATGGAATCGAATGTACTCGCCGGATTGATTCAGCAGCTGGAACTTAGCTTGCTGCAAAGCGATCTGACGGCGCATCCCGGATTGATCGACGAATTGCTGGCGGAAGATTTCGAGGAAATCGACCACCAAGGAATAACCCGTTCCAGAGCCGATGTCATTGGTTGGTTGAAGACCAAAGACCCCGGCATACGCTGGGCGTTCAAGGATTTTCGTATCAAGGCAATGTCCGGGGATGTCGTGCTGGCGATTTACTCGCTGCAAAAACCCGATCAGCCCGATGCCAAAAGCGGAGGATCGATCCGAACTTCGCTCTGGCGGTATCGCAACAACCAATGGAAAATGGTTTTCCATCAAGCATCCAGGAAAAATTAATTTCTTGCACAACAGGAGCAGGCCGTGGAACTCAACGAAGAGCAACAACAGCAATTTAACGATATCAAGAATAACCTCGCTACCGTCAAGCAGCGCATCATCGATGCCTGCAACAGAGCCGGACGCGATCCTGCCAGCGTGCGCCTGCTGCCCGTGACCAAAACCGTGTCGCCTGAGCGGCTGCGTATCGCTTTTGCTGCCGGTATCGATGAAATGGGTGAAAACAAAATCCAGGAAGCGCGCGAAAAATCCGAAGTGATGGCCGATCTGGGCATCAAATGGGCGATCATCGGCCACCTGCAAACCAACAAAGCCAAATACCTGGCGCGTTTCGCCAACGAATTCCAGGCGCTCGACAGCCTCAAAGTCGCCGAAGAACTCGACAAACGCCTGCAAAACGAAGGCCGCGCGATCGATGTCTACGTGCAAGTCAACAGCTCCGGCGAAGAAAGCAAATTCGGCCTGCCACCCGAAGCTGTGCGCGATTTCGTGCAACACCTGCCGCAATTCTCATCGCTACGCATCAAGGGTTTGATGACGCTGGCGATTTTCTCTACCGACCACGACCGCGTGCGCGAATGCTTCGTCAAAATGCGCAACATCCAAGCCATGCTACGCCAGGAAGCACCCGCCGGATTATCGTTCGACGAACTGTCGATGGGCATGTCGGGTGACTATGAACTCGCCATCGAAGAAGGCGCTACCGTCGTGCGCGTCGGCCAAGCGATCTTCGGCAAACGGCCGCTGCCGGATAGTCATTATTGGCCGGGGTTGGGGTGATGCGAGTGTAATAAGAGTGGTGATATGCCTACAATACTCAGATTCGGTGCTTACCGGTTCTTCTTCTATAGTAACGAAAAAGGTGAGCCACCACATATTCATGTGCAGCGAGAAAATTTTCTTGCTAAATTCTGGTTAAATCCAACGGCACTGGCAAGTTCTAAGCATTTTTCATCACATGAATTAAGAATGTTGTCGAAGTATGTTGAAGAGAATCAAGAACTGTTTACGGAGGCATGGAATGAACACATTGGTAATTGAGACATGCGCATTGGCAAAAAGTGTGCGATTCTCCGATGACGATATGATTGTCTCGCTAGTCGATGGAAGAACAATCGCGGTTCCTTTGGTATGGTTCCCACGCCTTGCAACAGCCAGCCAGAAACAACTTGTCAATTACGAACTGCTGGGCGATGGCGAAGGTATCCATTGGCCCGATGTGGATGAGGATATCAGTGTGGCAGGATTGCTACGCGGAAATCGTTAATTAAAGGCCGAGGTTATTTTCTATAAAATGATCGGCTTTTGATTATTTGCGGATCTAATAAAATTTGTGATACTGAAAGCTGAATTGGCATAGTATTTTATGAAAACAATGAGATAGCATGATATTTTTCGATGGGGAATTCATTGTTGATATATTGTATTGCGTCATTTCAGATATTTAGCTCTAGTTGGGCGGTTTAACACACCACCCTGATTCATCATGACGAATTCGATCATAATTCCTGATCACGTCGATGCAATAGTGAAAGAGCTCTCGCAAGATCTGAGTACCCATGAGATCTGGCTTATCGGCTCACGTGCGACAGGAAACTACAATGTGTCATCTGATTGGGATCTGCTGCTATTCTCTAGCGAGGAGCCGGTGCCCAAGGAGCGGCGCTGCGAAGGAGTTGATGCTCTTCACTGTGGTCCGTCAGGAGTAATCTTGCTTGAAGGCCAGTCTGCATGGATGGAGATCAGCATCAAAAACTTCAGGTGGACGAAGATTGATGAAACAACAGCTAAGTATCAAGGCCAACGCTTCCTTGATGTTCCTGCTGGCGTGGTCAGGAACAGCGACGAGCCCAATATTACCTTCACTGACTCGAAAGGGATCTCACTTTGGTCAAGACAGTAGATGTTCTATTTTTTTAACTCGCCAGGTTGGAATGAACCCGTGAAGCTCAATTCTTTCCGTCGTTCGCCATGATCCCCAATGCTACTGTAAAGACATCAGCACTGATGAAGGAAATTACTAGCGTTTCTTATTTTTGCGCTGGTTATTTTGTGGAACGTTGCGTGTTTGCCGTCTTGACCACATCAATGCAGCGATGCCCGCCAGAATCATCGGAATCGATAGCCATTGGCCCATGGTGACGCCGAGTGTCAGGATGCCCATGAAGCCGTCTTCCGGTTCGCGGAAGAATTCGGCAAATGAGCGCAACACGCCGTAGCCGATCATGAACATGCCGGTGACTGCGCCGGTTGCGCGCGGTTTCGAGGAGTAAATCCAGATGACGATAAACAGCAGCACGCCTTCGAGCGCGAACTGGTACAGCTGGGATGGGTGACGGGGAAATTCGTCGACATACGGGAAAACCATGCCCCAGGGCACATCGGTGTGGCGTCCCCATAGTTCGCCGTTGATGAAATTGCCGATGCGTCCCGCGGCTAATCCCAGCGGAATCAGCGGGATGACGAAGTCCGTGACAGTCAGCCAGGATAATTTGTGTTTGCGTGCCAGTAATACCATGGCGACGAAAACACCGAGAAACCCGCCATGAAACGACATGCCGCCTTCCCAAATGGCAAAAATGTGCAGGGGGTGTTCCAAGTAGTAACCGAACTGATAGAACAGCACGTGCCCCAGGCGTCCGCCCAGAATCACGCCGAGCATCCCGTAAAACAAGGCGTCGTCGAGCATTTCATAGGTGAAAGCCGAATGCGGATTGTGTTTGATGCGATACCGTCCGAGCAGAATGAAGAGCGCGAAACCGAGCAAATACATCAGCCCATACCAGTGAATGGAAAGCGGTCCCACGGAGATGGCGACGGGATCAATTTGCGGATGAACTAGCATAGTTTCGGCCTTATTTACGGTAAAATAGCGGCCATTATACCAAGTGCGTTTGTGTGCGCCTGGTCATAAATCGTATTTTTATCTCATTCAGGAGCAAGCATGCCAGACAATAAACGTAGCCAGATTATCACCCAAGGAACACAACACGCACCCAGTCGCGCTATGTTGCGCGCGGTCGGTTTCAGTGACGGGGATTTTAACAAGCCGATTGTCGGCGTGGCTAACGGTTATTCGACGATTACGCCGTGCAATAAGGGTCTGAACGAACTGTCGTTGAAAGCGGAATCGGCGCTGAGGAAAGCCGGAGCGATGCCGCAGATGTTCGGCACCATCACGGTATCGGACGGTATTTCGATGGGCACCGAAGGCATGAAATATTCACTGGTGTCGCGTGAAGTAATCGCCGACTCGATTGAAACCTGTGTGCAGGGGGGGAGCATGGATGGCGTCATTGCTATCGGCGGTTGCGACAAGAATATGCCGGGTGCGATGATCGCGATTGCGCGCATGAATGTGCCGGCGATTTTTGTCTACGGCGGCACGATCAAGCCTGGGCATTATAAAAATCAGGATTTGACAGTCGTCAGCGTATTTGAAGCGGTAGGG
>CP091134.1:1688953-1694902 GCA_021582535.1 Nitrosomonas sp. | reverse complement strand
GCTCTGAAAAAGGTAGCGAGCGATGATCAGGCAAGGCGAAATCAGGTGAAAAAGCGCAATTTACATCGAGTAAATGAGCATTTTGAGCCTGATTTCAACGCAGCTTGAACGAGCGCAGTAGTTTTTCAGAGCTTCCCTAAGCGAATTACTCAGCTTTTTTGTTTGTGCCGTCCGGATCACAATCGGCCAGAGGTCGCACCTGGCTGATGATATCTTCACCGCCGGCAGGTGTATCAACGCCCCGGCCAACGTGGCTTTTGCGGTAACCATAGAGAAAATAGAAAATCAATCCGATTCCTGACCAGATCGGGAATACCAGTTTTGCATCGGCTGGCAGAAAGAAAAACAGCGTGATACAACCCAGTACCGCGAGCGGGCCGATCAGCCAAACTGCGGGTGTTCGGAAAGGACGGGCACGGCTCTTGTCTTTGATGCGCAGTATCATGACGGTAAACGCTACGACCATGAAAGCGAACAGTGTTCCGGAATTGGAAATATCCGCCAGTTTCCCAACCGGCAGGAAAGCGGCAGCGGCCATGACACCCAGGCCGGTTACGTAAGTGACAATATGCGGCGTTTTGAAGCGCGGGTGAATGCGGCTTAAAACTTCCGGCAACAGACCGTCGCGCGACATGACGAAAAAGATGCGCGTCTGGCCGAACAACATCATCAGAACCACCGAAGGCAGAGCCAGGAAAGCGGTCAGCCCTAGCAGATTACCGATTTTTTCCCAGCCAATTTCACGTAACACCAACGCCAATGCCTCACGCGAGCAAACCAGCGGCTGCTGCCCGAGAGCGGCCAGCGATTGGCATTGCTCGGCCAGTTGCAAAGAGCCGGGCACCAAATTCTTACCGGTTTCATCCAACAGCGGTTGTGCACCGATGGCGCCGATCGCCCCAGCTGAAATGAGCAAGTAAAAGACAGTGCAAATCGCCAGCGAACTGATCAGTCCGATGGGCACATTGCGCTGCGGATCCTTGGTTTCCTCCGCGGCGGTCGAGACCGCATCGAATCCGACATAAGCGAAGAATATGGACGATGCCGCGGCAACTACCCCGGCTTCTCCTAGCGGTAAAAAAGGCTGGAAATTTTCCAGATTGGCAGCCGGTAGTGTTAACGCAATGAAGAGCGTTAATGCGGCAATCTTGATGGCGACCAGTGTGGCGTTAAATGTCGCGCTTTCGCGTGTGCCAATGACCAAAAGTGCAATGACCAGTATGCAGATGCAAACCGCCGGTAAGTTAATTATTCCACCAGCAAAAGGTCCGTTCGCCAGTGCAAAGGGTATCTCGATCCCAAGCGAGTTTTGCATAAGACCGACGAAATAGCCTGACCAGCCGACGGCAACTGCGCTGGCGGCGACGGAATATTCCAGCATGAGCGCCCATCCGACCAGCCATGCGACCAACTCACCCAGCACCGCGTAGGAATAAGTATAGGCAGACCCGGAGACGGGCACCATGGAAGATAGCTCGGAATAGCACAGCGCTGCGACGGTGCACACGAAACTGGCAATGACAAAGGAAAGCATCATGCCTGGCCCGGCTTTCTGCGCAGCCTCGGCCGTCAAAACAAAAATACCGGTACCGATAATCGCGCCAATACCCAGCAGCGTTAACTGCCATGCGCCCAAGGTACGGTGGAGACTTTTCTTTTCTGCAGTTGCCAGGATGGCATCAAGTGATTTTACGCGCCAGAAAATCATGCATGCTACCTTTTATTTAAACAAATAGTTACGATTCAATGGGATTAACTCTCAATCGGGCTCGAATAATATCATAAAATCTTTTCAGTCCGATTGTCGATTATCGACACCGGAAGCTGTCCCGCCTTCATATGTAAGGGTTTTGCTGAGCGCTAATTCATCCGGTACACGATCGTTTGCTTATCATCAGGGTAAGCTGAAGTTTTCTTGTAAATGAGCATTAACAATGATGGTCGGATGGCTGGGTTTGGTCAATGCCATGGAAATTGGGAAGCGTTTTTATTATCGTATACTCCACCAGTACCCGAAGCAGAAACGTGCTTGATGTTGTTGGGCGGGTTAGGTTTAATTGGATATCTGGTGTGACGTAGAGAGGAAATTGACACTTAATCCCTACGAATTCAATTTCCCGCCATTGCGGCGGGGGTGTTTGATTGTTTCCGGTTTATGCATAAAAAAAGGCCAATGGTTAATTCACATTGGCCTAATTGTTTTACAGAAACTTAAGCGTAAATTTTCTTCAAGGGTAAGCGCGTTTTATTTCCGGATACACTACCGATTACAAGATAGCTTAAAAAGAACGCAGTTCCCAAAATTAAATCAATTTCTAACCAGCTTATTTCAGATTGCATGACTGAGAGCGAGTGCAAATCACCAAAGGTGATAAGTCCGATCAGCGGTAAAACACCAAATAAAACGAAAGTGACTTTTACAGCTGTGCTAAAAAGATTTTGACTTGTTTTCATCTTTATCTCCTGAATGAGAGTTTATTGAAGTTATCGAAAGTTTACGGATATTAAGATTCGATAATTCACAAAAAGTTCACAAAATATTGATAAAAAATTCACATATAATAGTTTTATTTTATAAAATAAGACATTATTAAAATAATTTTGTCTCAACCGGTTTTTTATTCCTAGATTACCAACCAACGTTGGAAGCTTTATGGTCTATCAAAGCACTTGAATATAATATTTTATAACTTATAATATGTCTGATTGTTATAATTTATTGATCCGGCCGCAAGCCAAGAAGAAATTGCAAAGCTTGCCAAGAACGGATCGATTCAGGATTGCTGAGAACTGGAACAGCTAGGCCGGAGTCCCGATGATAGTTCGCTTGATATCAAGAAACTGGAAGGTGAGCCCTATTTCTGGTTAAGAGTTGGTAACTGGCGCATTATTTTTGAACGGCATGATGGCGTTAGAATTATTACGATTGAGAAAATCAAACCGCGTGGAGATGCTTACAAATGACACTGCAAAAAATCAAATCCATCCAAGGCAAAGACGAATATGTCCTGCTACCAATGGCGATTTATCGCGTTCTGAAAGATCAGATTGAAAAAGAATTGGCAGCTTGTGAAGCAAATCAGGATGAAGTTTATGAACCTTTTGTTCTCGAGGATTATGTCGATAATCCCGTCGCGTTAGCGCGAATCAAGGCAGGCATTACCCAGGAACAACTGGCCCAGTGTCTTGGTGTCAGTCAAGCCTATATCAGCCAAATTGAGCGCCGCGACACCGTAACCAATAAGATGCTTGAACGAGTGCATTCAGCTATTCAGGGTGCTGCCTAGGTGTTTAGTCCCACGGTATGCTGGAATGGATCAACGTTAAATCGTTCTGGCTCAAATGTATTCATAAGGCGGTTTTTAATCGTCTAGCGAAGTTATAAGCCATCACAAAAGTATGTAGTTGAGCCTTCAACTGGTCATATGAATCATAGTAAAGCGTTTCACAGTCGCTTCTTTGATTGTTCTATTCATGCGCTCGACCTGTCCGTTCGTCCAGGGATGTTTTGGTTTTGTGAGTCTGTGTTCGATGCCATACTCACCGCAGACGCGATCATCTTTGTGGAACGCTCATGCAGCTTTTGTGTAAGCGTACTTTGATGTGCGGTCAATGGCGGCGAATAGATAAAGCTTTCCTTCTTCCGTTTGAACTTCCGCGATATCGATATGTTGTACCGTTCGACGCACCGCCTCTGTCGTGCGGGCGCTTCCAGGCAGAATTTGTCCCATCATTCCTCCTTCCGTAGCTGTTCGTATATTACACCAGCATACCGGGGGACTAAACGCCTGGCTTAACAACTAAGCTAATCTACTACAGCCCCAAAGTTTATATAATCAGATCTGGCAATGGAAACACGATTGACATACTCAAGAGAAATTACGAAAGGCAGAGCCGCATGACTTATTGGCATTTCGCCTCTGTGAAATGTCAACACTCTCTAGAAATTAACAATTAATGTACCACGGACTGCAATGGGTGACCCAGGCGTAATATTGTTGTTGTTATGCACTGATGCGAAGTACTTGGCGTCAAACAAATTCTCAATGTTTAATTGTGCACGAACCCGGCTTGTTAGCTTCGCAAATAGCGCTGCATCCACCCGAGTAAAATCCGGTATTCTGACTGTGTTATCCGCTGAAGCAAACATATCTCCACGATAAATCACACCAAACGCCGCACCTAATCGAGGCGTAAAATCATACCGGTTCCATGCCGAAAAGGTATGACGGGGAAGCTCTCCTACCGTAGCGCCTTTTGCTGCAACTCCCTGTACAGCGCTGGTAAATTCCCCAAGTTGGTAAGCATAACCGCCCATTACGCTCCAATCCGAAGTCACTTGGCCGCTAAGACTTACTTCAATACCTTCGGTACGCTGGCCTTTGGCTAAGAAAGTTCGCGATGGATCGTTCGGATCAGCCGTGATCGCATTGGTTCGGTCCAGCTGAAATACAGCACCTGTTAATGCCAAATCCGGGCGAATATCCCATTTAACTCCTGTCTCAAGCGTCGTAAATTTCTCCGGTTTCAATACCGCTGTCGTTACCGTTATACCCGTCAGCTGATCACCTGCACGTGGAACATAGGCCTGACTATAACTGGCATAAAATGAAATGGCTTCGATAGGCTTATAGATAATACCAAAACGTGGAGCAATCAGATCGTCTCTTGTTTTCAGATGCGTTCTTCCTGCATTTTTTTGCTGAAAATCCACTTCGAATAAATCGTAGCGAACCCCTGCAATTAATTGAAGTTGCGGTAGCAACTCTATTTGATCTTGAATATACAACGATGTCACATTGACCACGCTACGATTATGCGCGTCAGTGTCTCTAGTCACATAATCAACCGGTGCATTGGTAACGGGATTACTAAGAGGCACACGTAAGTTGACTTGTGATTCATCATTATTAAAAAAACCGTTTCGCCGCCTGTTAAAGGTTTCCTGACGCCCTACCTCTACACCCGTCATTAGCGTATGTGAAATAGGTCCGGTATTAAACGAATAAAGCAAATTTGTCTGATTAAAAACATTTTCACGTGATGTTGCGTTGTTATATGCACCCAGTGACAGTAAATTCAAACCAGGAATAACCTGACCATTCGCAAATATATTTTGATAGAACTTGTCGTAGGTTGCATAATTTGTCCGGTTTTGTAGCGTAACCCCTGAATCGAACTTATGCTCAATCATTGAATTGAATGACAGCACATCAATATTTGTATGACTACGTTTCGGATCACCAAAAAACTGCGACTCATGAACTTTGACAGGTCGACCCAGCAATGAAGGAATACCTCGATCAGCCGTGCGATCATCATGAAACCGTTCCATATTGGCAATTATTTTGGTACGGTGCGTCGGTTTTATCGTGACAGTTGGAGACACCCCGAGTCGTTCCATGCTTACGCCATCGCGAAAACTGTCAGCATCTTCATATATTGCATTCAAACGAACTGCCGCCACATCATTAATTACATAACCGACATCAGCAGTCAGTCTTTTCTGATTGAATGAGCCGCCCTGAAAAGTAAATTCCCGCACAGGATCCCAATTGGCTTGTTTCGATACACGATTAACAACACCACCCGAACCACCGCGGCCAAAAATCATACCATTGGCGCCTTTAAGTACTTCAACGCGTTCAATGTTATAAAGATCACGATAGAATTCCGCATCATCGCGAATACCGTCAACAAAGAAATCACCTGTCGAACGATTGCCACGAAACACAAGCGCGTCGCGATTACCTTCGCCTTGTGATACACCGACACCAGGCACATAACGAACAGCATCACCAAGACTCCGAATTGATTGATCTCTAATAAATTCATTGGTTATCACTGAGATAGCTTGCGGCACATCCCGCAGCAACGTATTGGTTTTTGTCGCCGTGCTGGTGCTCACCGCCGCGTAGCGATTGGTGTTGCTCGCCGTGACTTGTATTG
>CP091134.1:1680083-1688853 GCA_021582535.1 Nitrosomonas sp. | reverse complement strand
AACGCAATGAGATCGAAAGATTATTCCGCAGACTCAAGGGATTTCGTCGAATATTCTCCAGATTCGACAAACTGGATATCATCTTCCTCTCATTCATCTATTTCGCTCTTATCGTCGAAGCTCTTAGGTTGTGTTAACAGGCCCTAGATAATCAGTGATTTGTACTAGTGCCATCGGTCAAATTCGCATTCAGCTGCGTATTGTTTTATGGATGCTGCAGATCCGGATAGAAACTGTGCATAATGCGCTCGATATAAGCGACAAGATTTTCTTTGGTTAATGCATGTTCCTTAAGCGGAGACTCAATGGGACAGCCGCTGATATTGATCAATAGCCCGAATGCCGATGCATCCAATGTTGTCGGCCGGTCGCCAAAGAAATACCGTTTGTGGCCGAGATATGCCGCCAATGTGTCAATATCCTGTTTGCCCAATGCGAAAATTTCTTCCGTTTGATGTCTGCCCATGCCGTGGCCATAAATTTGCTGTTGAATCTTTTTTCGCCAACGATTGGCAACAATATCCCGGATTATTGGCGGTAATGGGCTGAAGATGGCTTTTTTATTGATTTGCCAATTTTCATCGGTAAATTGCCAGCGGGAGTACAGTGCGGCCCAAAATAAGTGCTCTTCCAGCAAGCGCTGCATGGCAGTGGATACGGCCAATTCTTCAGCGGTCAATGCGGTATCCAAATCGGTATGAGCGGATTTGAGATGCTCGATGATAAAGCGGGAATCGCCAAGCTTTTTGCCATCATCGTCGATATAGGGCAGTTTTCCCTTGGGGGCGCGCATCGGTAATGCGGGCTTAATTTCATGTTCAATACCGGCCATGCGCATGTAAGTTTCTATTTTGCAGCAGAAAGGACTCAAATTCGGAATGTCCCAAGTACGGTCAAATTGATACAGTTTCAGCATTTTTTTATCCTCATGTCATTCGTATTAGAGACTTGCTTATTGCAAGTTAATCTATATTATAAGCTTGTTAAATGCAAGTCAATAAAGTACATTAATCGTATGGAGTCATTTTTATAGTGAATGGGTAATTTATGGCGGACGATTTAAACCAAATAGACTTTGAGCGATCATGTTGTCCGGTTGCGTGCGCGCTCGATAACTTGGGCGATAAATGGACGCTGCTGCTGGTGCGGGATTTGCTGCTGGGTAAAAAGCGCTATCAAGAATTTCTAACATCGCCGGAACAGATCGCCACCAATATACTGGCAGACCGGTTGAAAAAATTGGAAACCGCCGGAATCATTGTGCAGCATGCCTATCAACAGAAGCCGCTAAGATATGAATACGCGTTGACGCAAAAAGGGGAAGATTTGCGTCCGGTGTTGGAAGCGTTGGTCAAATGGGGAATGGCTTATTATCCGGGCACAAGGGTTTTCAAACCGTATGCGCAGCGCTCCGCCGCGACGGAGAAAAATGCATAGGAACTCGGACTCGACTGATCGGATGAATCGATAAAAACCCCGCCACATAGGGCAGGGTTTTTATGGAAGCAGATCAAATCTGAGGTTCCGGTTTATTCCCGGTGCTCTGAGTTTGTCCGGCTGTGACTTTGTTTTCCAGAATCTGAAGACGGGATTCCAGTCTTGCGACGAGTATTTTTGTTTCGGAGGACTCGGCGGGGATTTGCGGCTTAGCGGCCAAGGCATGGCTTTCCAAAGCTTTTACCCGGGTTTCCAGCAATTCTGGCAGATTCTCCGTTTCAGGTCCGGCCAGGTGGGTGAATTCGACACTATCCTCGTACGGTTCGCGCGTGGTTCCGGTTGCTTTGATGATTGCACCGGCAAGCAGTCCGCCAGTAATTGCGATGATCAATGTGATTGCGATACCGTTGAATTGTGCGATGGCGACATCCGGCACGACCAGGAAAGCGCTCAATCCGCCCAATAATCCCGGCATGCCGTGCAGGTTGTGCACACCGCAGGTATCGACCAATTTAAAGCGGGATTCGAGCACAGGTTGCAGAAAAACATAACCCAGCACGGAGACGATCCCGGCCAGCAAACCGATGCCAAAAGCGCCGGTAGGCGAGACGATATTACACACCGAACCGATAGCAACACCGCCCGCCAGCGCGGCATTCGCCATATCCACCATAGATGTTTTACCGCCGTGCAGTTTGCTGCTGAGGAAATACGTGGCAATGGTTGCGCCGCACAGTGCCAGCAATGTATTGGCTACGGTTTGCGGCATGTTTTCCAGCGGCACTAACGCGGTGGCAAAACTCGGCCAGAACAACCAAAGCACCATGGAACCGAGCATCGCGAAGCGGTCCGACGTGTGATCCGATTCAATCGGTTGACTGCGCTGATACGCCGTGGTCAGTACCAGTGACATGCTTAATCCGAAATAAGCGCCGAAGGCATGAATGACGATCGATCCGGCGGTGTCCTGAAAGCCGGTGGTATAGCCGATGGCATCGTCAAGCACCAGCCATTCGTTAATTAGATAGAGCGGGACGACCAATAAAGCCAGCAAAGCGTATTGGAAAACACGCAAGCGTCCCAGCACCGCACCCATTGCGATTAATGCAGTGGCAACCGATAGCTCGGCATACAGGAGCGCGTCGAGCGAATGCGGCGAAAGTTGATGGCCGAAAATACCATTGGCGCGGAATAAGATATATAAAGGCAAACCGGTGGCGACAACCAAATAAGTGCCTGTTACAGCACCGAACCCATAGCGGCGTACAAAAACCATTAAAAAGCCGAAACCGATCAGCAGCATGGCGAGAATATGGATGATGTAATTATATTGCGCGACTGTGCGCGCTTCACTCAAGGCTGGCGCGGCTTCTGCGCTGACCCAGCTACTGAAACTGAGGAGAAACAGACTTATTGCGCCCGGCAATATCAAGCTAAAGCTTTTTTTCATGTGATTCTTCCTTATTCTAGTGATTTCTCGGGTTAATCCTCGACGAGATCCGGAGGAGGGGTGACATATGATATGCCCCCACACAGAGTGTGAGCTTTAATTCCCCCAAAAACAATAGGGGAAAATAAATTTCTGATTTCTAATGGATATGAATTTATGAAAGAAGGAAGGGCAACAGTGTCCGAGAGGAAACACTGAGTTTTGGCAGCTGCAATTTATTTTCTATTAGCGGAAAATGCTTCGATGCATGCCTGCTTTCAACGCTTGAATGGCATCTTCGGTGGTGGTGACAATTTGCTGATGCGGGCAAAAGATGCTTTTGGAGAGTTCGCGCTGTGCGTAAAATTGACGGACATAATCCAGTTTTTGCCATTCCGATACCCGGGGTTTCGCCCAGGTTTTATCATCGCGCCCCAGCGCATAGAGCTTTCTTTCGCTGGTAGCGCAGCGGATGCCTTCATAACTGACATTCATGGCGCCTGCTGACGATTTAACCACCAGCGTGAAGCGGATAACCTCATCTTGACCGATCCGGATGGAAGTGGTGTCGACCAGATATTGGTTGCTCGTCACGGCACCGGCATCAAACGCGAGCAGATTCTTCACCTCGGGGTAAGCGGGCAGTTGCGTCATTTGTTCAACCCAAGGTTTGTCGCTCTCGAATTCATCCTTAAATGGCGGCTTAGCGCAGGCAAGCAGCAAAGCGCAGATCAGCGCAATGAGAGCGGGTTTCATGCCGTGGTTAAATCATTCAATAACGAAGCGCGTACATCGGCAGCGACAGGATCGATCGCGGCCTGATAAGCCGGATGATCAACGCCCATGCTTAATACTGCGCCTTGATGAAGCGCTTGAATCATTGCCGGTGTGAGTTCGAAACGCAGGAAATGAACGGACGACGTTTTTTCGCTATTTTCCCGTTCCAGATCTTCATCGGCGATGGCGAAGACCGGCGCATGTCCGGCAATCTTCACCCACACCTTGTCTTCGATGCCGACCAAAGTCGCGAGTTTGGCGGCTCTGACAACGGGATCGGCGTACTCGATCATCATCGTGGCTTTCCAGTTATGCCCATCCGGAATCAACGGTGTATAGGTCTCGAGTTCGTGGACGATTTCCGCTTCCTGGAAAATGCGTTCGACATGCAGCATCTCCTGGATTTGATAACGGACTGTTAAAGTATCTTCAAAAATCAGCGTGATATTTTCCCCCAGGGGGACTTTGCGTGTTTTCTTGTGCGCCATCACTTGTGCGCGGAAGTCTTTGCGGATTTTGGCATAAGCTTCCAGCGTCAAGAGGTTTTCGCGGGTGAGTGTGGTCGTCATTTGTTTTTCACCTGGTGAAGGAGTTTGGCTGCCGGGTTGATCGTCGCTCACTGCCGGTTCATGATTGGTATCAGGGTCATAAGCCAGACGAAGTAACGTGAGCGGATGTAATTTCTGCGCTTTGCTTTCGCCGATGCCTTGTTCAATATGGCGCGCGGCAATCGCACAATCCGAGCTGATGTAATCGGGATTGGAAGCGGCCATTTGTTTGAAAACCGGGCGGCCGATTTTCATTGAATCGGCAAAGTGCTCGCTTTTAACGCCCCAGGTACCGTCATGACCCGAGCAGCGTTCCACGGTGTTGACGGTGGTGTCCGGAATGAGTTGCAGGATATCCCTGGTCTTTTTCCCGAAATTTTGCACGCGCTGGTGGCAAGGGATATGGTAGGCCACGTTGCCCAGCGGTTTCTTGAAATCCGTCTTAAGTAAATTATCCTGATTTCTCAAAGCCAGGTATTCAAACGGATCAAACATCGCGGCAGCGACAGCTTGCACTGCTGCATCATGCGGGAACATCAGCGGTAATTCCTGTTTGTACATCAGCGTGCAGGATGGTACTGCCGAGAGAATGGCATAACCGTCCTGCGCCAGCTTCAACAAGTGAGGAATATTCGCATTTTTGAGTTTTTCCACGGCGTCCAGGTCGCCCAATTCCAGTTTCGGCATGCCGCAACAGGCTTCTTTCTCCACGAGACGTGCCGGAATTTCATTATGTTCCAGTACCTTCAGCAAGTCGTGACCGATACCGGGTTCGTTATAGTTGATGTAGCAAGTGGCGTAAATGGCGACTTTGCCGGGCGTGCGCGCGCCGTCTTTAACGGGGAAGGTATCGTTCGGTTTTGCGTTCGCACGAAATTTATCCGCTGTATATTCAGGTAATTTACGGTCAGCATGAATGCCCAGCGTGCTATCCATGATCTTACGGACAGCCGGGGTATTGTTCATGGCATTGACAGCTTGAACCACCACGGGAATCGTCGCCAGTTTACCCATTAGATCCGTGCTGGAGAGCAGTTCGTCGCGAAAACCGGCGCCCTGGTTTTTATATTTGACCGCCTTGGCACGCAGCATCAGGTGCGGAAAGTCAATGTTCCATTCATGCGGCGGCACATAAGGGCATTTGGTCATAAAACACATGTCGCACAGATAGCAGCGATCGACAACTTCCCAAAATTGCTGTTTGTTGACGCTATCCAATTCTCCGCTGGCGCTTTCGTCAATCAGGTCGAATAAGCGAGGAAATGCCGTGCATAGATTGACGCAGCGGCGGCAGCCGTGGCAAATATCGAAAACACGCTCCATTTCCTGATTGAGACTGGTTTCATCATAAAAATCCGGATTCTTCCAGTCGATAGGATGACGTTTCGGTGCTTCGAGACTGCCTTCACGAGTAGCCATAGCGGGATATCAGCGTATACAAAGTTTTAGTTCGGATTGTGGCTGCGGGGTTGGCCGGATATCCGGAAAACCCCGCAGAATTTTTGGAATCAGCGCAATAATCGCAGCGCGATACAATTAATCGGCCAGACTATCCAATGCACGCTGGAAACGGTTGGCGTGCGAGCGTTCCGCTTTAGCCAGTGTTTCAAACCAATCGGCGATTTCGTCAAAGCCTTCGTCGCGTGCGGTTTTTGCCATACCTGGATACATATCGGTGTATTCGTGTGTTTCACCGGCGATGGCGGTTTTCAGGTTGTCGCGGGAAGAACCGAACGGCAAGCCGGTAGCCGGGTCGCCGCAGCTTTCCAGATGTTCCAGATGGCCATGCGCATGGCCGGTTTCACCTTCGGCAGTAGAACGGAATACGGCAGCTACGTCGTTCTGGCCTTCCACGTCAGCTTTTGCTGCAAAGTATAAATACCGGCGATTGGCTTGGGATTCACCGGCAAAAGCGGCTTTCAGATTTCCTTCGGTTTTTGATCCTTTCAGTTCCATCATGCTCTCCTTTTTAGATTGACGAGTTTTTATAGTTCATAGAGATGAAAAAAATGCATTTTCGTATCGCGCAAAGCTGCTGAGACTGGCTGAGAAACGGGGACGTGAAGTGATGGTTGTGCATCTTGCCAACGTTTCCTTCAGCTTAATCAGCGCATGGCGAGTGCGTAAAAATACAAAATCCAATCCGTGCGTGGAGACTATCGAAGGGCTTATGGATTGTCAACTATCTACGAGGGCGTGAGGGGGAAACCGTGCGATTCTACAGCGGAGGGAGAAAAGATTTGCAGTGTGAATTCTTGTAGAATAAGCGCTTCCGGTAACTCAGAATGTATTGCCGTCGTTTGAACCCGGTTCGGTGCGTTTTATGTTTTCTTTCTTTGAGTTGATTTCCTGAGTTTAATTTCTGCATCGATTTTACGCACGCTATGCCATCACTTCCTTACTGGCGCCTATCCGGTTTTTATTTCTTTTACTTTGCTTTCATTGGCGCATTCTCGCCGTATTGGAGTTTGTATTTGCAGTCGCTGTCGTTTAATGCATTGCAGATTGGTGTGTTGATGTCATTGCTGCTGGTTGCGCGGATTTTTTCACCGGCAGTTTGGGGATGGCTGGCGGATCATACCGGTAAGCGCGTGCGTGTTGTTCAGGTGGCTGCAGTCAGTGGTCTTCTGAGTTTCTGCGGCTTTTTCGCGGGCGAATCCTTTGCTTGGATATTTTTTGTCATGCTGTTGATGAGTTTCTTTTGGAGCGCTTCGCTGCCATTGATGGAAGCCATTACGCTGTCTCATTTGGGAAATTACACCGACAAGTATGGGCGGATCCGCTCCTGGGGGTCGGTGGGTTTCGTTCTCGCGGTGGTCGGTATCGGTTATTTGCTCGAAAATGTGGAGATTATCTGGTTGCTCTGGGCTGTATTGGCACTCAAGCTGGGTATCGTGATTTTTTCTTATCACATTCCTGAAAAAGAAATCATGCGTCATGCCGCCGGATTGCATTCGGTCCGGCAGATTTGCCTGCGCCCGGAAGTCATGGCGTTTTTGCTTTCCAGCTTGTTGATGTTGTTTGCGCATGGCGCTTACTATACATTTTTCTCCATTTATCTGGTGGAGCATGGGTATGACAAAGGATTTGTCGGGTGGCTATGGGCGACCGGAGTGATCTGCGAGATCGGTATTTTCTTCGTCATGCCTTGGTTGATGCGTTATTTCCGTTTAAAGGCCATCCTGATTTTCAGCTTCGCCTGCGCCATGCTGCGTTTCGTGCTGCTGGGGGAGTATGTCGAATGGCCGGTTGTTATTATTTTTGCGCAAATTCTGCATGCGGCGACTTATGGCACGCATCATATTGCCGCCATGATGGTCGTGCATCAATTCTTTCAGGGGCGTCATCAAGCGAAAGGGCAAGCGATCTATACCAGTACGGCGTATGGCGTGGGCGGCGCATTGGGCGCGGTATTTAGTGGTTACACCTGGGATTGGCTGGGTGCGGAGATCACTTTTTTCATCAGTGCGGCGGCGGCATTCGGCGGTCTAATCCTCATCGCCTGGAAAATGAAATCATTCAATCAGTAATGCAAGCGCGTGTTAGGTTTGTTGAACCTGTAAACTTTATGGGATAATCGCGCGTTAACGATTTTTAAAATTTTACGCGACCCGATGCAAACGCTATACGACAAACTGTGGAATCAACATGTGGTGCATACTGAGTCCGGCGATCCGGATAGTATGACGCTGATCTATATCGATCGCCATTTAGTACATGAAGTCACCAGTCCGCAAGCATTTGAAAGCTTGAAACTGGCGGGAAGAAAACCTTGGCGCCTGAATTCCATTCTTGCCGTCGCGGATCATAATGTACCGACTACCGACCGCAGTCATGGCATTCACGATCCCATCTCGCGTTTGCAAGTAGATACGCTAGATCAAAATTGTGACGAGCTGGGAATTACCGAGTTCAAGATGAATGATTTGCGTCAGGGGATCGTGCATGTGATCGGCCCGGAACAGGGTGCGACATTACCCGGGATGACGGTGGTGTGCGGGGATTCGCATACCAGCACACATGGCGCGTTTGGCTGCCTGGCATTCGGTATCGGCACATCGGAAGTCGAGCATGTGCTGGCGACACAGTGTTTGCTGATGAAAAAATCCAAAGCCATGCGCGTGGCCGTGGAAGGTAAATTGGGATTTGGCGTTACTGCTAAAGACATTGCGCTAGCCATCATCGGTGAAATCGGTACTGCGGGTGGTACCGGTTATGCGATTGAATTTTCTGGCAGCGCTATACGCGCGTTATCGATGGAAGGCCGTATGACGTTGTGCAATATGGCGATTGAAGCCGGTGCGCGCGCCGGTATGGTGGCGGTAGATGACACGACGATCGATTACATTAAAGGACGGCCGTTTGCACCCAAAGGCGAGTTATGGGATAGCGCGACCGCTTACTGGCGCACCCTTCACAGCGATGATGGCGCGGTTTTTGACCGCACCGTCGCTTTGGATGCCGCACAGATCAAACCGCAAGTGACTTGGGGCACTTCGCCTGAAATGGTGACAACGGTGGATGGTGCAGTGCCGGATCCCGCGCTGGTTAGCGATGAGGTCAAGCGTCATGATATGCA
>CP091134.1:1676677-1679983 GCA_021582535.1 Nitrosomonas sp. | reverse complement strand
GACAGGCCCGGTAACATACCGCCAGTTCGTCGATGATGATGCGGTTGGACCAGGCGTCGGAAATGATGTGATGCATCGCCACGATCAAGTGGTGTTCGTGCGCATCGATGCGGATCACCGCCATGCGCAGCAGCGGCCCTTGCGTCAGATCGAACGGCGTCGTGACGATCTGCTTCGCTTCCTGCGCCGCGCGTTGTGGCCGCGAATCCGGCGGCAAATCGCTCAGATCGATCGTTTGCAGCGCAAAATCGCCGGCCGCTTCGATCACCTGCTCCGCCTGTCCCTGCGCGTTGGCACGGCATACCGTGCGCAACGACTCGTGCCGCTGCACCAGTAGGCGGAAACCCGCCTGCAACGCCGCAACGTCCAGTTCACCTGTCAACCGCAACGCCGCGCTCAGGTGATACGCCGTGCTCTGCGGATCCAGCTGCCATAAAAACCAGTGCCGTTGTTGCGCGTAGGATAAGGGAATCGAATCCGCGTCCAGACGGCGTACAATCTGTGCCTGTTGTTGCGCCGTTTGATCACCGCTTTGAATTCTTTGCGCCAGCCGTTGACGCTGCTCCGGCGTCAACCGCGCGCGCCGCTGTTCCAGTTCATGTTGCTTATCCATCGTCAGGAGCACTCGATCTCATCAAGCAGTCTGGTTTCCACCAGTGCGGCCAAACCGGCAACAGTGGGTGACCTGAAAAAATCGGCGGGGTGCAAATCAATGGCAAAACCGGCTCGCACCCTCGCTAACAGTTGTACCCCCAGCAACGAATCGCCGCCCAGTTCGAACAAATTGTCATCGATGCCCACGGTATCGATACCGAGCAGGCTCTGCCAGATTTCCGCGATCTTGCTTTCCAGATCATTGGCCGGCGGATTGAAAGGGGTTTGCAGCGCGGGTCTGGGAAACCGGTTGCTCTTTATTTTATCGGTGGGTACCAGAGCCAGCGGTTGCGTCAGTAAATCGTGCGGCGATTGACGCAGCCGTTCGGACAAATCGCTGGTCGATACGATGATCTGCGGAATGTCCGGGCCATTCACGATCAGTTCGAACAATTCCGCGCCTTCCCCGGGTGCAATCCCGATGCCTTCCGGCATGTCCATATCGGCGGCCATGCCGACTTCGCGCCAACTGTCCCAGTTGATGGAAATGACCGGGTAGCGGCCTTCCCGGTAAGCGACTTGTGCACTCGCATCCAGGTAGGCATTGGCTGCGCAGTAATCGATCTTGCTCAATCCTCCGGCGATCGTCGCCAAGGACGAACAGAGCACCATGAAATCCAGCGCCTCATCCCGGAAAACCGCTTGCAACGCCTGCATGCCCTGTACTTTGGGCGCCAATACGCGCGCGATGGTTGCATCGGTTTTGGCCGTCATCAAACCGGAGCTGACTTCCCCGGCGGCATGGATAACGCCATCGATCCTGCCGAAATAGGCGCGTGCGGTTACCGCCGCTGCCTGTAACTGTCCGGCATCGGCGACATCGGCCTGTAACGGCAGAACCTTGGCGCCCATTGCCTCCAATTGCTGAATTGCCGCAATCTTTTGCCGTAACGACGGATTCATTCCGTCCTGCAGGCCATCCTGCCAGGTTGCTCTTTCAGGTAGACCGGTACGCCCCAGCAAAACAAGTCGCGCGTGATAGTTTTGCGCCAGGTGGCGTGCCAGCGTCAATCCGATTCCGCCCAGACCGCCGGTAATGAAATACACGCCTTCCTGCTTGAAACGTCTTTTCACCGCCGCAAGCGGACCGGCCGGTAGATAATCTTGAGTCCAACGGTACGGACCGCGGTACGCCACCAAGGTATCGCTGCTATCCATGTGCGACTCGGCAATCAGCTGCCGGCTCAACCGCATCGGCATATCACCCGCCGCATGTTGCGACTCGATATCGATAATCCGGCAACCGAGATTTGCATATTCCTGCGGAATCACTTTGCCAGGACCGATCAGCAGTGATTTCAGCGGATGCAGCGTTTCGCTGCCGGTCACATCCGTCAATCCGCTGGTAATCAGATTGATGGTAATTTTCTTGCCTGACGGTACAGCGGCTTGCGCGGTTTCCAGCGCTTTCACCAAATTCAACACGCTATAGAAATTTCTGCTGATGCCTTCTTTCAGCGATTGAGCATATTCGTCGCCACTCACACTCCACAAATGAAAAATTTGCCAATCCCGGATATTCTTGTCATCGAACCTGTTCAGCAATTGCACAAAATCATCCGGCCTGTCCGGATTGATCGTATAGTCGGTGTCGGCGGTTTGCCGGAATGCTTCGCCAACGGTAACCACGACGGGATGAGCGCCCTGATGGATCAGCGCGGTCACGAGCGCGATCGAGATGGCATCTTCATTACCGAAAATCAAATAGTGATCATCCTGTTTCAGTGCCGGTACTTTCTCCGTACCGGCGGCCGTACGTTGCCATGACGGAACGTACAACCAATCCTGAATCGAGCCGGTGTGCTTCGGTCCGGACCGGGATTGCCGGTTGCTCGCGGCAACCGGTTGCAAGACCTGTTGATCCGCTTCGATCCAATACGATCGCCGCTCGAACGGATACGTCGGCAAGGAAACGCGGCAGCGGCGTTCCTGCGCATAAAAACCCGCCCAGTCGATATCGATACCGTGCAGCCAGAGTTTCCCCAGCGTCCGATAAAGATGCAGTGGTGTGGATTGAATCTGACTCGGGTGCGGCAGCGATGACACGATCAATTGCTGCGGTTGCAGCGAAGGATGGCGCTGCGCCAGCCGGGTCAGCGTTTCTCCCGGTCCCGCTTCCAGCAATATCATGTCCGGCTGATTCAGCAATTGCTGCAAGCTATCGTTGAAACGCACCGTGGCGCGCAAATGCCGTCCCCAGTACTGCGCATCGGTGGCTTGTTGCGGCGTAATCCAGTCACCGCTGACATTGGAAAAGAAACGGATGGCGGGCGGATTCAACTTGAGTTTGGCGACACGCTCAACAAATACCGGCAGCAGCGTATCCGTCATGGCGGAATGAAATGCATGCGAAACATGCAACCGCCGGCAAAATATACCCCGCTCGTTCAGGTTCTGTTCGATCGTATCGATCGCCGCAACAGTTCCGGACAACACGCACAATTCCGGTCCATTGACTGCCGCCAGATCGCAACCTTCGATCAGATAAGGCGCAAGTCCGGACTCGGACAGCGAAACCGCCAGCATGGCACCGGACTCCATTTGCTGTAACAGAGAACCGCGCATCGCCACCAGCCCCAATGCATCCTCCAGCGTGAACACCCCCGCCAGACAAGCGGCCACGTATTCGCCGATGCTATGACCGATCATCGC
>CP091134.1:1672771-1676577 GCA_021582535.1 Nitrosomonas sp. | reverse complement strand
GATGATGTATCGCGCTATGTGGTGTTGAGCTGGCGTTGATGAAGTGAGTCAGCGCTGTGTGAAACGGGAAATGGTTTGCCCGCCTCACACAGCGCATGTAGTTGCGGTGATGTTTGAGCCTGCGGGTAGTTTATGATGAATGCGATCCCGTGATAGGATGGCTCGATATCATTCATTCGCTGATCAACCATGAACATTGCTCCGGAAATTCAAGCTCTGCATGCCGACATGCGCCGCTGGCGCAGGCAAATCCACCAGCATCCTGAAACCGCTTTTGAAGAAACTGCAACCGCGCAATTGATCACCGGGCAACTGCAACAAGCCGGTATCGAAGTGCATCAGGGGGTGGCGAAAACCGGGATCGTCGGTGTTCTGCGCCGCGGTAACGGCACTAACAGCATCGCACTGCGCGCCGATATGGATGCGCTGTTCATTCAGGAACAAAACCGCTTCGCGCATGCTTCCTGCAACAGCGGCAAAATGCACGCCTGCGGTCACGACGGGCACTGCGCCATGCTGCTCGGCGCGGCGAGTTATCTGGCCAAGCACGGCCGCTTCGACGGCACGGTGTATTTTGTTTTCCAGCCGGCGGAAGAATGCCGTGCCGGAGCGCATCAAATGATCAACGAAGGACTGTTCGAGCAATTCCCGGCGCAACGGGTGTTCGGCATGCATAATTTCCCGGATGTGCCCGCCGGTCATTTCGCCGTCAAAACCGGTCCGATGATGGCATCGTTCGATTGTTTCGAGATTATCTTGAAAGGGCAAGCCACGCACGCGGCGATGCCGCATCTCGGTAACGATGTGCTGGTTGCTGTCGCGCATTTGATCACGCAATTGCAAACCATCGTCAGCCGTCAGATCGATCCCGCCGATGCTGCGGTGGTCAGCGTCACGCAAATTCACGGCGGCAACACCTGGAATGCGCTGCCGGATTCCGCCGTCATTCGCGGCACCTTCCGCAGCTTCAAGAATTCCGTGCGAGAGCAACTGGAGGAGGGCATCCGTCAACTGGCCGGCAGTGTCGCGCAAGGCTTCCGGCTGCAAGCCGATATTCGCTTCAACCCCGAAAACCCCGGCTACCCGGTCACCGTTAACAGCCCGGATGAAACCGCCAACGCGATCCGCGCCGCCACCGCCGTTGCCGGTGAACATTGCGTCGACACCGCGCCAACCCCCAGCATGGGTGCGGAAGACTTCGCTTTCATGCTGCAACGGAAACCGGGCTGCTACATCTGGATCGGCAACGGCAGCTCGGAAGGCGGCTGCTTGCTGCATAATCCCCACTACGATTTTAACGACGAGATTTTGCCGCTGGGGGCGGCATATTGGGTTAAGCTGGTGGAGAATGAATTGTCCGTTTAATTTCTTTTTGATCTGTATTGCGGGATTCAAATACCAAGTTGCGGACTTGTGCGGTAGGAGTAGTGTACACTGTGATCGTGTGCACAATACTGGGAAGGACATCACGGATGAAGAATATTACTCTAAGCGCGGACGACAAATTGATAGAAGCCGCCCGGGCACGCGCCCGTGCCGAACAGACTACACTCAACGAACAATTCCGCCGCTGGCTGGCCGATTATGTCCAGCAGGAACAAAAAACCGAATCCGCCATGGCATTGATCGAAGAGCTGCGCGGGCAAGTGCGAACCGGCGGCCGGAAATTCACGCGGGATGAAATGAATGAGCGGTGAGTTTATCGATACCAATATTTTCATCTACTTGTTCGATGAAACCGATGACTATAAACGCACGATTGCGAACCAACTGATTCAACAGGCACTGGAAACGCGTAGCGCGTGTATCAGTCATCAAGTGATCCAGGAAACACTCAATGTCGTGACGCGCAAACTGCCATCGCCGATGAACGCAGAGAATGCTCAGCGCTTTCTGGAACAGATTCTGGTTCCGTTGTGGCAAGTCATGCCTAGCCCGGCGCTTTATCAACGGGGTCTTGCACTTCAGCCGCGCTACGGTTTTAGTTTTTACGATGCGTTGATCGTGTCGGCAGCGCTCGAATTTGGCTGTACCCGTTTATACACGGAAGATTTGCAGCATGGCCAGCAAATCGACGGATTGCTGATTGAGAATCCATTTCATGTTTGATGGCCGGATGTCGTTTCGTCAGGAAATGGCATGTTTCTCAAAAAATCATGTACGAAAAGAGAACGTATCTACCGGGTCGTGCCGCCATTGTCATCGTCACTGTCTCAAGATTGATTGATGCGCCTTCTTGCAGTCGGCACATCCTACTTTCACTTGATTTCAATTCCTGCCATACGGGCAAAAGCAACAAAATCGAGTGCCGTGTTTTGATCGTGCACGATGCGCCATTGGCCGTCTTGTAACTGGAAAACATATGTGAGCCATGTAACGATTGGGGTATCTTCTGGCTTGGCGCGATATTGGTATTTAATAAGCGCCATCGCCACATCTTCTCCTACAATCTTGTGAACGACCGAACCTTCCCACATCCAATTTTGATCTTTAAACCATTGCCGGTGTATTTCAATGCTTTCAGACGGAGTAGTGAAGGCATGTCCATTTTGAACGATTGTATAAAGAGTGTCGCTTTTTGTGAGGTGCGACTTAAATGTCTCTATATCTCTATTGGAAATAGCTTCGAAATGTTCCTGCAGAGCTGTATCAAAATCGGGCTTCATAGATTTTCCTTCGTTGCAAAAAGAGAGAGTATCTACCGGGTTGGTTGATGCGCCTCCTTGCAGTCGGCACATCCTATCGTGCTTGATTTTTCAATATAACACACGTCAATGAATTCATAAGCTTGGTTGAAAAAGCTTTTCTCAACCATTCACCCCAACTTCTGCACCAATTCCTTAATCCGCATTACCCGCTTATTCACATCCTCAATCTTAACCAAGATTTTCAGCCGATCCTGGCCGGAGAGCGAGTATTCGCGGCTGCTTTGGATCAGTTGGATGATTTTAAGCGGGTCGATCGGCGGGTTGGGGATGAATTGCACTTGGATGCTGTCGGCGCTGGCGTCGATGCGGGTGATGCCGAGCGGTTTGGCGATGATGCGCAGGCGGTGGCAGTCGAGCAGGGCGCGCGCCGGGTTGGGCAGCAGGCCGAAGCGGTCGATCAGTTCGCGTTGCATGTCGTCAAGCTGGTCATTGTCGGTACAGTTGGCCATGCGCTTGTACAGCACCAGACGTTCGTGGATGTCGTGGCAGTAATCTTCCGGCAGCAGCGCGGGCACGTGCAGGTTGATTTCGGTGGCGACGCCGAGCGGGTGCTGCATGTCGGGTTCCTTGCCTTGTTTGAGCGACTGGATCGCGGTATCCAGCATCGAGCTGTACAAGCTAAAGCCGATTTCCTGCATTTCCCCGCTTTGCGATTCGCTTAGCACCGCCCCGGCGCCACGGATTTCCAGGTCGTGCATGGCCAGATAAAAGCCCGAACCGAGTTCTTCCATTGCTTGAATCGCTTCCAGGCGTTTCTTGGCTTGTGCGCCGAGTGCTTCTTCCGGTGGCGTCAGCAAGTACGCGTAAGCCTGATGGTGCGAGCGCCCGACGCGGCCGCGCAATTGATGCAGTTGCGCCAGACCGAATTTGTGCGCGTTGTTGATGATGATGGTGTTGGCGCTGGGGATGTCGATACCGGTTTCGATAATCGTGGTGCACAGCAGAATGTTGAAGCGCTGCTGGTAGAAATCGCGCATCACGTGTTCCAGTTCGCGTTCCGGCATTTGCCCGTGGGCGACGTTGATGCGCGCCTCCGGCAGCAGACCGGACAGTTTTTCGTACATCAATTGGATGCTGCTGACTTCGTTGTGCAGGAAA
>CP091134.1:1667077-1672671 GCA_021582535.1 Nitrosomonas sp. | reverse complement strand
ATCATTCGAACACTGCCGGATCAGTCGGCGTCTGATCACGAATGTCATTAAAATCAAGCCCTCCAAAGGACTGCCCAAAAGCAGCGAGTTCTGATCCGATTTTGACACGCATCCTAGGACGCACTGCCTCTTCCAGAATTTCCCGGATTTCAGCTTCGGTGCTACGTCCATGTTGAGCAGCACGCAGCTTAAGCGCGCGATGCGTTTCTTCGGGCAAATTGCGAACAGTAACAACAGACATCTGACTTCACTCCTTATTATATGAAATCAATGATAGCATATATTAAAAAATGACATCAATTTTGTGTACTCATACGATATTGAGAGAATTAATAATCAATACATTGCCAAAACAATTCAGTATCGCAGGTTAGATAAACAATAAAGCATTACTTTCATTAATCTTTCCAATCTTTACAGGTCGACTACAATCTTCACAATATTTTCTTCCACTTCCAATCGCCCTCTTTACAACCCTAAGATTTCTTACATATCAATTGATTATATTTTTGTGATGCAAATAGGCGGTTATCGCGGCTTTAGTAACAATTCCCTCAGAATTTCACAGTACTTAAGCGAAACTGTTAAGGGTTTTCGCTAGTTTCATTTATCCAATATACTATACTGAGTAGATTTTAGTTAATTTTCTATACCGCCTATTAAAGTATCTCTGAAAGGATACTTTTCTTCATTCTTTGGAATGATACTAACAACGCCAGCTGTTTAAAACAGTTGTTGTATTTTATATACTCTCATCCGTATGATCGAATCTTGAATACTCAATCAATAGTTTTCTTCAGACAAACAAGATGATACAAACTATAGTACCGAGGATACATTTCATGTGTTTATGTACTTGTGGTTTCCATATTACGGATTTCGAATAAGTATTATCACAGTGCTTGTTAACGTAAAACAAATTGCTCGACTTATGTAACTGTGTTGAATTTGCATGCAGCAATAACAAGCGCATTTACAGTGGTACCATAAAAACACGTATACTCCCCCGCAACAGTGAACATTATGTGTACCAGCGTTTTTACCCAACAGAATGTTCAGTCTGGCATGCTAGTGCCTATCACAATCACAATCTAAGTCAAAAGAGAAAATGAAATATTTTGGGAAACATTTCATTTATTCAACAACTTTTCACGGCTCTATGCATTCATGTGGCTAAAGTTTTCATTCAATTTTAAATCTCTCTTTTTTATTCTCCTGTATTACGTATTAGCTCTTCAGCTTTTTTTGCCCACTAATGGCTACTCAAAAACTCAGCCATCTGTGTTCAAAGCTATTGATACCGCACGCACTGCCATCGATCGCAGCAAGATGGAAGAAACTCAGCGGCAGATGGCTATTGATCATCTTGATGTCGCACGTGCGGATGTACAAGAAGCAGAAACACTGAAGGAGCGCTTAACCACTCTACGTGCTGAAACTATAGAACAACCGACACAGATGGATCGCCTGCGTAAGGCTCTGGCGACAAACCGTGAACAGGAGCTGCTCGAATGGTCCAAGCGCATACCTGCTGGCGCGGATGGTGAAACTCTTGAACGAATCTTGGAACAGGAACGCAGCATCATCACCGATCTGCGCGCACAGATCGATACAATCGGTGTAGAAATAGCTCTGGCATTATCACGTCCGGCTCAGGCAACAGAAGAAATGACTACATTGCGCCAACGTATCGAAGAATTATTAGTACCCATCGTGGCTCAGAAAGATGAGCCTGTCGCGCTATTCGAAGCGCGGCGCCTGCGCCGCAGCAGCGAGCAACAGCGGTTACAAACAACACTGGAGTTACGCCTTGCCGAGCAAGATACCGCCACACAGCGCCAACGTCTACATGAACTGAAATTACGCGAGCTGCGCTTTCGGCTAGAGCTACATGAAAAAAAAGTGGAACATTTACAACAGCTCATTGCCAGCCGTGGCCGGCATGAACTGGAATCATTGGTCGAGCAATTGATCAAACGAGAACAAGAGTTGGTAGGTGGCATCCCCATTCTGGCATCCGCCGCCACAGCGAATCGTGCAATTGGTGAAGAACTCATACAACAAAATGAGCTTTTGGCGCGAGATCGCAACGCTCTAGCCAGCTTCGACCAAGCTCGCGAGCACATTGAAGTAACTTTGCGTGATAGCCGAACCCGACTTGATATAGGTGGAGCCAGCGAACGTATCGGTCGCTGGTTGTGGAGTGAACGGCGCCGACTGGAATCGTCAGAAAGACTCGAGCTTCTCCTGAAACAAATCCGCAATAACCTGGCTGATTTACGGCTGGAGCGAGTAGTGCTAAGCGAACGGCAACGAAAGCTGCTCGATATCAGCGCTGCCGCTCGTACGCTGACCGAAGCGCACCCGGCGGCAAACAACGAGGGATACATCGATGATAAAGCCCAAAAGCTACTGTTCCCTCTGTTGCAAAAACGCACAGATCTGTTAATCCTGCTGGAACCTTTGCTTCAGCGGCGTATTTCGACACTGGAAAAGAGTGAACAGGCTCTACAAAAGCAGATCCAAACTACCCAGGAGCTGCAGCAGATGCTCGATCGCCATCTGTTATGGATTCGCAGTCACAGCATCATCAATTGGGACTGGTTACAAAAAATGCCAGAAGGATTATTCGATTTGATCAAGCCTTCACGTTTCACTACCACGATGGAGCTGAACTTTAGTAACTTCCTTCAGCAACCCATACCCTGGGTAGGTAGTTTACTACTAGTATTGGTCTTATTAGAAGTCCGGCGTCGCGCTCCAATCCGTATCGAAGCTCTGGCAATGGATACCTATCAGATTCATAAAGACAGTTATCAAGCAACCCTCAAAACACTAGGATGGACCTTGCTGGCTTCTCTGCCAGGGCCAATCGCATTGGCTTTGTTAGGGCAACTGCTACAAAGTGTCGGCAATCTCGGGCGATTCAGTTATTCCCTAGGCCAAGCCTGCATGCTACTAGTATTTCCCCTACTGGCCGTACAACTGCTGCGCTGGACTAGTATCGAGCGTGGACTTGGTCACGCTCATTTTCGCTGGACTCGACAACGTTGCGCCGCATTACGCCAATGGTTACCAGGAATCACTGCTGTCGTACTGCCGCTATACTTTATCAGTTCGATGGCATTTATTCGAAGGATTGACTCGGCCATCGACGTGCAAGCGCGTTTGGCTATCGTACTAAGTTGTGTGGTTCTTGCATGGGCTCTCTGGCGCCTTCTGGATGTGGGCCGTCTCTGGGTCATTAGAGGTGTGGTCAGCGAACCATCGACTCAGCGCAAGCTGTTGCGTTTGCTACTACCTGCATCGCTACTGGCCATTGCACTGTTGGCGCTAAACGGCTATGTTTATTCTGCTGGCATGATGTTGCAGTCGCTACTGGCCAGTTTTAACATAATTGTTGTGGTTGCCATTCTACTGGGGTTGCTTGCACGCTGGTTTCTTCTCGGAGAGCGGCGTCTGGCACTACGCCGATTCGAGGAACGTCGCTCGGCAGCAGCTGAGACTACTAAAGAATCCGGCGAAGTAACGCCAGAACCGGAAGAAATCATTACTCTGGAACAGGTCAACACTCAGACCCGGCGATTATTACGGGTGCTGCGTCGAAGCTTGTTGGTGCTCGGCCTGATCTGGGTCTGGGCTGACATACTGCCAGCCATTGCACGTCTGGACGAGATTGGACTATGGAACTTCAGCGAGATTGGACCCGATGGTGCAATGACACAGCAACCCGTCACGCTGATGGCAGTGTTGCTGGGTATCTTTGTACTGGCCCTGACCACGGCAGGTGCCAGAAACTTGCCAGGATTGATCGAGATCAGCCTGTTGTCACATATCCGTATTGACGCAGCCTCACGTTATGCCATCACCAGCGTATTTCGCTACGTCATCGTAATTGGCGGTACACTGGCGGGATTGAGCCTTCTGGGTATGCGCTGGTCGCAACTACAATGGATGGCTGCAGCTTTGACGGTTGGGCTTGGATTTGGTTTGCAAGAAATTTTTGCCAACTTTGTATCCGGGATCATCCTACTGTTTGAACGACCGTTTCGAGTTGGGGATGTAATCACAATCGGCGATTTTTCCGGTCGGATCATTCGTATCCGTACTCGTGCTACCACCGTTCTTGATTTCGATAACAAGGAAATCATGATACCCAATAAAACTTTCATTACTGGCCATCTGATTAATTGGACATTGACCGATACGATCACTCGCGTTGCCATCCGGGTGGGAGTTGCATACGGCACTGATACAAACAAAGTACGTGCATTGCTATTGCAGATTGCCAGGGAAGATGAACGGGTACTGGCGGAACCAGAACCATCGTGCTGGTTCCTGACTTTCGGTGCAAGTTCTCTTGATTTTGAGCTTCGTGTATTCGTAAACACAGTCAATCACAGGATGGAAGTTCAAAGCGCGCTCAACACAAGAATCGCAACATTATTCCCTGAACACAACATCGAGATCGCCTTTCCACAACTCGATTTGCATGTGCGCGATCTGCCACCAGAGTTGTTACGCAGTCAAATGACCTATGCAATAAATGAAAAAATAAAGACAGATCAATCAGCTTGACGACGCTGAATATGCTGCCTACCAAAGAAGATCCCTATAATTAGACAAATTCACTTCCTCGACTGAGTAATTATAAAACAAGTAAGATTAGTTTCCAGTTACAAGATTTGCCCGTTCTGGTGAGCCTTAAAGGATGAAAACCAGGATTTTGCAATAACTGATATTCTGAAAATTTAGGTGGGTTGTTTTATCAGGGATTCAGCCGGAATACCCAGTTCCTGGTGTAGTTTCTGGATCATTCTTAGCGTTAATGAGCGTCTGCGATTGAGTACTTCATAAACGCGATTGCTTTTTCCAATCATCGGCTCAAGGTCTTTGACTGTTAAACCTTTCTGTTCCATCTCAAATTTAATGGCTTCGACAGGATCAGGGAGATCAAGCAGAAAATGTTTGCACTCATAGGCTTCAATCAGTGTTGCCAGAATATCCAGCTTTTCACCTTCTGGTGTATTTGGCTCGGCCGTCATGAGTGATTCCACTTCTTTCAGCACAGCATGATAATCAGCATCGGTTTTGATGGGTTTGATGTTCATATAAGTCCGTTCCTGGTGCTAGCGTTTGTGCATCGATCCGGTCATATTGGTCATGTGTGCCGATAAAACGGATATAAACAATACTGTAAGCGTAGTTTATCCATACCATTAGCCGATATTTATTGCCGGCAAATTGAATACGACGCTGCCGTCTTTGAGAATACTGGCACTTTTGAAATCCGCTTTTACCTCTGCCGGTGTTGTCCAGTTGGCTTTTAATGCATGCCGAGGTACCAAACAAGCGCCGGTTGAATTGCATCGGTATAAGACGAGTTATCTTCCCAGAATGCTTTCAGGGTCGACAGGGCAATAATTCTCATGGGTGAAACAATAGTCCCGTTATGGGGCTCTGGCAATTATTTTGATTAAATAATTCCTTACCAGGCATGCTCAAAAATGCGATTGACTGGCTATCTCGGCCACCAAGCAGTATTGCACGAACTTTCGGTGATCGTCCAGTTGCACTGATGGGAGCATCGCCCG
>CP091134.1:1664985-1666977 GCA_021582535.1 Nitrosomonas sp. | reverse complement strand
TTCGACTATGATTTTTTCCGCCGCGGCTTGCTGGCTGCGCTCATGGTCGGCGCATTGGGCGGCTTGATCGGTGTTTATGTGGTGCTGCGCGGCATGAGTTATATCGGCCATGGATTGTCTCACGCAGTGATCGGCGGTGCGGTTATAGGGTTTACGCTGAATCTGAATTTTTATGCCGGCGCTTGCGCATTGGGCGTATTCGCTGCACTTATCATCAATAGAATCACCCAGAACAGCAAGATCAAGCCGGATGCCGCTATCGGCATTGTGACAACCGCTATTTTTGCGTTAGGTGTGGCGATCATCAGCAAGCTGCGGAATTTCAAGCAAAATTTCGAAGCCGCCTTGTTCGGTAACATTCTTGGCATTACCGAACAGGATTTAATGATCATCGGGCTTGTCACATGTATCACGATGGTTACGATGTTTTTTACCTACCGGACGCTGCTTTTTTCCACCTTTGATCAGGAAGCCGCCCGCATCTTCGGAATTAATACCGGCATGGCACAATTGTTATTTTCACTATTGCTCACGCTGGTCATTATCGTTTCCCTCAATGTGACGGGCGTCACCATGGTCGCCGCGACCCTGATTGCGCCCGCAATGACAGCGCGGATGCTGACGGACAGTTTTAGTAAAATGGTGGTTTATTCAACGCTCATCGGCGCTATAACCGGTGTCGCCGGGCTGTATTTAAGCTATATTTTCAATGTCGCGTCCGGTGCAACCATAGTTCTGTTCAGCGCGCTGTTGTTCAGTCTGTCCTTGCTGGTAAAGCCGCTGCACAGCCGTTAGCCGGAACGGAAGATTGCGAACACAGGCCGTTCCATCTGCGGTTATAATTTTCCATTCAATTTTTACCGGAATTTTGATTACACATGAAAACATCTTTAGGTATGCGGAAATTTACACGATCCAGTAGCGAGTTTTGCTCGATTTTAATTTTTTTAGCGGCATTGAATGCCAATGCCGCCGACTTCATCACCGATGAACAACAACTCTCCGTCAAGGAAAAACGCGCCGGAGAAGCGTATTACCGGGCGGATTCGAAATGGATGATTTATCAGGCGGAAGTGGCGGATGACAATCCGTTTTATCAGATTTTCCTGAAGAATATCGATAGCGGTGCGGTCACGCAGGTGTCGCCGGGCAGCGGCAAGACCACGTGCGCGTGGGTGCATCCGTCGCAGGAGAAAGTGCTGTTTTCGTCGACGCATGACGACAAGGAAGCCAAAGCCAAAATGGCGGCCGAGATCGAGCGCCGCAAGGCGGGTGAACACAAGTCGTACGCGTGGGATTACGACGAATTCTACGATATTTACGAAACTGACTTCAGCGGCGGCCATATCAGGAATCTGACCAACACCCTAGGTTACGATGCCGAGGCGTCGTGGTCGCCGGATGGCAAGTTGATCGCGTTTGCTTCCAACCGCCGTGCGTACAACGGTGAATTATCCGAGGAGGAAACGGCTTTGTTCAAAGCCAATCCGGCATCGATGATCGATATTTATATCATGGATGCGGACGGTGCCAACGTCAAACGCCTGACGCAAACGAAAAGCTACGATGGCGGCCCGTTTTTCAGCCCCGACGGCAAACGCATCGTCTGGCGCAGATTCTCGGAAAGCGGCCGGGAAGCGGAAATTTTCACGATGAACATCGACGGCAGCGATCAGAAACAAATCACGCGCCTGAACGCGATGTCGTGGGCGCCTTTCTATCATCCTTCCGGCAAGTACATCATTTTCGCGACCAATCTGCACGGCCATCGTAATTTTGAGCTGTACATCGTCGACACCGATGGTCAGAAAGAGCCGGTGCGCGTGACCGACAAAGACGGTTTCGACGGCTTGCCGGTCTTCACACCGGACGGTAACTACATCACGTGGACCAGCGACCGGACACCCGGTAAGAAGGGATTGTTATTCCACGGCAAATGGGATCATCAAAAAGCGCTGGAAAGTCTGTCGCTGAAGTAAATCAATTGGTTGT
>CP091134.1:1663559-1664885 GCA_021582535.1 Nitrosomonas sp. | reverse complement strand
AAAGTGCGCTTGGGCAATCTGCCCGAAGGCCAATGGCGCTATCTGGAGGATGGCGAGAAGTTTTGATGGTGTTTCCTGACTGAGGTTGTTCATGCATCAACGCCTGCATGTTGTGCTTAAAATCCCCGCGCATCAATTGCTGTATTACTACGAAGGTGCCGTGGATACCGTGGTGGCCGAGGCAATCGATGGCCGCATCGTTCATTTTCCCGCCAATGTATTGCGTTCCGTGGTGCGGAACAACGGGGTGTACGGCACGTTTGAATTGGTGTTCGACGAAAACAATAAGTTTGTATCGATCAAGCGCATGGGCGGTTGAGCAAATCCCTTCCATTTGGCTATCATTGCCACGAGACGTGCGCTAAACTCACCGTCTATTCGTTTCTTAATTTTTTTTCATATCAAACAAAGATTAAACTCATGGCTCAATATGTAATGTCGATGCTCCGCGTGAGCAAAATAGTTCCTCCCAAACGTCAGATTATCAAGGATATCTCGCTCAGCTTTTTTCCCGGCGCAAAAATCGGTCTGCTCGGTTTGAACGGCTCCGGTAAGTCTACTGTGCTGCGTATCATGGCCGGTGTGGACAAGGAATTCGACGGTGAAGTGCAGCGCCTGCCGAATATCCGCATCGGTTATCTGCCGCAGGAACCGCAGCTGAACCCCGAGCACAGCGTGCGTCAGGAAGTCGAGGAAGGCATGGGCGAAGTGATGCAGGCACAGAAGAAGCTGGAGGAAGTGTACGCGGCGTATGCCGAAGAAGGCGCCGATTTCGATGCGTTGGCCGAAGAGCAAGCGCGTCTGGAGGCGATCATCGCCACTTCGGGCAGCGATACCGAACACCAGATGGAAATCGCCGCGGATGCGCTGCGTTTGCCGTCGTGGGATGCGGTTGTTAAAAACCTGTCCGGCGGGGAGAAACGCCGCGTGGCGTTGTGCAAGCTGCTGCTGGAAAAACCCGATATGCTGCTGCTCGACGAGCCGACCAACCATTTGGACGCCGAATCGGTCGAATGGCTGGAGCAATTCCTGGTGCGTTTCCCCGGCACTGTCGTTGCCGTCACCCATGACCGCTACTTCCTCGACAACGCCGCCGAATGGATTCTGGAACTCGACCGCGGTCACGGTATCCCGTGGAAAGGCAATTACTCCAGCTGGCTGGAGCAAAAGGAAGCGCGCCTGGAGCAGGAAAACAAGCAGATCGATGCGCACATGAAAGCGATGAAGCAGGAGCTGGAATGGGTGCGGCAAAATCCGAAAGGCCGTCAAGCCAAATCCAAGGCGCGTATCGCCCGCTTTGAAGAACTCAATTCGCAGGAATACCAG
>CP091134.1:1661400-1663459 GCA_021582535.1 Nitrosomonas sp. | reverse complement strand
GGTCGTGCCGGCATCTCCGACAAATAGCAGCTCCGAGTCAATATCCAGCCACCACAACGCCAGCGTGCTTTGCAGTTCTTTGATCCGCACCGTGCGTGCACCAACCTCCGCGCCATCAGTACGGACCAACGGATCGGCACGCTGAACCCGGTCACCGCTGAGCGGGTCGATGCGGGTGTTGATGCCGCGCGCATCGTTGCTATGAAACCCAAGACCGCCATTCAGATAAAACTCGGTATCGGCCCAAGGGCCGAGCACCATGCCAAATTTAGGACTGACCAAGCCATCGTAGCGTTCGCCCATGTTTTGTCTGATATTGCTGTGATTCACGTCAAAGCGGAAACCGTCGAAACGCACGCCCAGGCTGGTGCGTAACCAGTCAGTCCAGGTCAGCTTGTTTTCCGCGTACGGGCTGATACTGGTTACCCAGATGGTATCCTGGCGCGTGATGCCAACTCTTCTTTGCGCATGCGTTTTGGTCAGTGCGTTGTGAATATTATCGTTACGCACTTGCAAGCCAAATGTGGTTTCCGAATCCACAGAACCGATTGTGTGAAAGATCGTGTGGCTGCCCTTGAAGCCGGTTGTCCAACGATTGTCCGGTTGGCCGAATTGATCACCACAAGTATTAAAAAGAGCTGGATTGAATTGTCTCCCTGAATCCAATCCAGTTAAACCGGCACAGCCGACGGGGCTGGTGTTTTCATTGTCATCCAGAAAATAGGTGAAGTTTGAGAACAGACTCAGTTTGGAATTCACCCCGTAAACCATTAACTTGGTAATACTGTTCTCACCCCGGTAGTGCCATTCACCGGTCAGGCTATAGCGTTGGCTGCTGCCGCCATCGGTAGGATCGAGCGCATCATAGCGGCCAATGATACCTTGCTGCAGCGCACGCTTGGCGATCTGATCGGTCGCTTTCCAATCGGACTGTGTGGCCATGGCGGTTACACTCCAGCCATGATTGCCGTACTCCTGGCCATAGCGCAGCAGACCGTTAAACTTCAAATAATCATTGCCAACCCTCCACGGACCATTGTTGTGCACGATTTCTCCTGCATACAACAAATTACCCGTTCCTAAAGCACGGGAACCGGCGATCAATCCGCGGTAATAATCAAAGCTGCCTCCGGTGAATCTGACCATGGTTTCCGGTAGCTTTTTAAAATAGCGGATATTGGCCGAACCGGTACTGGCAAAATCTCCATTCTCAGCGTAGTGAATGCCTTTTTTGTATTCCAGCGTTTCGATCAGTTCGGGAATGAGAAAATTGGTGTCCGTCCAGCCTTGTCCGTGGGAATGCGATAATTGATTGATTGGTACGCCTTCAATCTGGGTCAGAAAATCGGTGCCATGATCGAGGTTGAATCCGCGCAGAAAAAATTGACTGGCTTTACCTTCGCCGCTGTGCTGTGTGGCGATCATGCCGGGAATGGTTTCCAGCACTTCCGCCGGGCGCGTGATCGGCCGGAATTTGATCTGGGCTTGCCCCACGTTACCTTGAGAAGCGCTATCGGCAACGCCTATCAGTGAATTGGCCCGCTCAGTCACGCGCATCTCGTTGAATACCATCCATTTTGCTTTGCCGGTTTCAGGCTTGATTTCCGTCATCGCCTCGGGGGTTGCATTGGTCAATTTCGCGGTTTCTTGGGCATGCACGTTGTTACCGACGGAAAAGGCCAATGCCAATACCACCAAACGTGCAATCAGTATGCCGGTGCCGTGCAGTAGCAAGGTGGCCCATACAAATCCGGCGGTATAGGAAATCAGACTGGCGGAAGCGGATATTTCCTGGCCATGCGCATAGCCATGAAAAAAAGCAAAGAGCGCGATGATCAGAATATTAAGCGGCGCGTTAAATTGAATTTTCCGGATCACGAATACGTTGAGTAACAGAATGGACAGCAGAATGATGTTTTCCGTATAGGGTAGTGCGATATTCACTGCACCGATAAGTCCGCCAAGACTCATGACGCTGGCAAACACCAGCGGTAACACCCAGACAGCTTGCCCGCGCGATTGCGCGGCCCATATTCCCGCCGCAATCATGGTCAGAATA
>CP091134.1:1647445-1661300 GCA_021582535.1 Nitrosomonas sp. | reverse complement strand
GATGTGCCGCGGCTGTACAGTGGCAGACGGGTCATCGCGTACAGGTATGACGCTACGCCACACACGATGTACATCGGGAATGAACCATAGAACACCACCACGTGACTTGGGGTGAAGCTGGTGTCACGAATGATCACTTGGTGCCAGCTTGCATCTTGTTCGGTGAAGAAGCTGCCGCCCCAGTAAACACCAAACAGATACACGCCCAGCCACATCATCCAGTAGAAATAACGTTTGATTTCCAGCTTGGTGTCTAAGTTGTCCAGTTGTTCCTTGGTGTCACGGGTTTTCAGGATCCAACCCCAGGTTACTAACGCAAACAAAGGCATCAGGGTCATGTGAACTCGCCACAGTCCCATCCATACCTTGTCAAATTCCGGTTCCATCGAGTCCATACCGTGTGAGTATGCAAACGTTCTTTGGTACCAGATCCAGAATATCGCTACCAGCAGCATTGTTAACATGCCCAGTTTATAGTACTTCGAGTCGTACCACAGGGACATGTCATAGCTTGCGCTTGATGCACTTGACGTGCCGTAAGTTGTTGCCATGTTTCTACCTCCTAACTGTTAATCAAAACTACTTCTCGTTCTTTTACTCTTCTACTTCTAATACTAATTAATTAGTACTGCTTTTATCTCGGCAGTTAAATTAACCTATTTCCACCCTTAATTTAACTACACCTCTCAGGCTAGTCGACCTTACCCCTCAAAGTCAAGTCATTTGTCATAAAATCTCCTACCCTACCTCAGGGATTTAATCTCCTACCCCTCTCTTTTCCCCTTTATCTACAAGGATTAATTATCAATACCCCTCTGCCTGGAAAATTTAGAAAAATTTCTTGGCTTTCTACCGTAGTCACGTCAAATTATCGTCAATTTTCACCACTCACGCCAACCGCACATGAGAGGAAAATATATTCCCAATTTTATGGGGCGCGAATCGATTTGACACATGAGTTTGGCGTATTGATTGAGCTGATGCTGGTAACGCATTTGTTCACGATCAAGGAAATCCGCTAATGCCGAGCCTTCATGACTGCTTGTTTTGTAATCTATAATCCAGCGAATGCCATTGGCGTCACGGAATGTTCTATCAATTATCCAGCTCATTACTTTATCGTTGACGATACCGCTGATTCTCAATTCATTCTGTGCGAATGACTGAGATCCCAAGATCCATTGTCCACGCTCGTCTTGAATTGCATTCGTTAATGCCAGAGTAATGCGTTCAACCGCGTAGATCATGGTCTGATCATCTCCGCTCATCCCGCCTGCAATTAAATTCCGTGTGAATTGTTCACGCATTCCCCGAATACGTGCAGCATTCCAGTTATGCATTTCATCTTCGGCAATTTTCTGCAACCAACGATGCACCACATTACCCACATGCCGGGCCATTTCGCTAGCCCAAGAAAATTCTATTTCTTCTTGAATTTGTTTTTTATCGCGGGATTCTTGCCAAGTAACCGATTCCGGCGCATCCGGCAATACCCAGTCTGCTTTCAACCGGAAAATACTCTGGTTGACGACGGTTGCACTAATCGTAGTGTTTGTTCTATTTTCTGACTGATGATTCAACGACATGGCATCATCCGTTGCCGCAGCGCTATAGATCGGCTGCACAATCGGCCACAACCGCTGCAACAATGAGCCTTGCATTGGTTTTAATGGCGTTACATCGCCATGATCATCCGAGACTCCATTGACATGACCGATCAGGTGTAAAAACTTTCTGGCACGCGTGGCGGCCACGTACAATAAGCGATCGGTTTCAAATTGCGCCTTGTCCCGATCCAATTTTTCCACCCACGTATAAATCGGATCAACGCCTACACCCGTTTCCTGAATCGGCGCAAGCAATAAATCCGGCATCGCCGCGCTCGTTTCGCCTGCGATTTGACTATGCGGCTGCTCGATCCATCTCAACAATTGCTTGTCATGATTACGCGAGGTTCGACCCAAGCCAGGCACGATCACCGTATCAAACTCAAGCCCTTTGGCTTTATGAATTGTCATAATCTGCAAAGACTCATCAGCTTCAAGATCCGGTGACGCATACAATGCAACCAATCCCTTCTCAAAACTTGCCAGATCCTGGATATCACCGGCCACTTCCTGACTCTCAAGGTAATCCAGATAAATCATCGCATCATCCAAAGTATTGGCAACACCGGCGCTGCCGATGGATGAAGCATTGATGTACCCCGGTCCTCCTAAGGCATGCCAAACTGCCTCGACTGTTACACGCAACGCCTGACGCCGCCGGTTGATCATGCAAGAGCTTAAAATCTCCTTGATGCGGCGTAAGCACACGCTTGCATCGGCCGAAATGCCATGCCAGCGATTTTCATCGCAAATCAATCCCCACAGGGTGATTTTTGTATTCATTACATTGAGATTTTTCTCCGTCAGTGCCGAAATATCCCCCAGCAACAGGCCGCACCACGGTGCACGCAATAGTGCGAACCAAGCCACATAATCGGCCGGGTTTATTAAAGCGCGGGTTAACGCCAGTAAATCCTGGACCACAGGCTTATGACGCAACAATTCGATATCGATGGCACGAAAGCGCAGACCGGCTGCTTTGATTTGCTCGACTATTGCAGTCAAATGGTTACGATTGCGCACTAATATTGCAATGGTTCCATCCGGATGATTATGTCGTGCGCGCAGGATAATCTCGACAACCTGACGGGCCTCTGCCGCATCATTTCTTTCCAGAAAAGGGTAAATATTCACCGCATGATCCGTCAGCATGCCATGTGTGGCAACGGAAGGCGTATAGACCACCGCGCCCGTCGCAATATCCTCGCATTCCGGCATGATGTGCGCAAAAGTGGTATTGACCCAATCCATGATGCCTTGTTGTGAGCGGAAATTGGCGCTCAGTGTAAGCGGTTGCAAAATCAGCGTACCGATCCCTGCGCTTCGCGCCTGCAAAAAGAGCCCCACTTCGGCTTCACGGAAACGGTATATGGATTGCATCGGGTCGCCGACGGCAAAAAAACTGCGCCCATCCCCTATCTCCCAGCCAGTAACAAGTTTTTCGATCAATGCAAACTGACTGATGGAAATATCCTGAAACTCATCAATCATCAAGTGCTTGATGCGGTAATCCAGTGCCAGTGCCAGATCGGTTGGCGATTCGGCATCACCCAGGGCAAGCAATGCACGCTGCGCCACTTCGGCAAAATCGACTTTGCCATTGATTTGAAAAATAACTTTAAGCTGCGCCACGGCAAAGGGTAACAATCGCGTGATCGCACCCAGTATTTCCCACTGTTTATCGGAATAATAGGGTGGCGGTAGTTGACGTATATCGTGCAATACTTCGCGCAGAGTGTCATGTGAAGCCAGTGAATTGATCAAATTCTCCAGACGGTTTTTCCATGCCTTGGCCTCATCTTTCTCAGCCTTGGTATTACCCGATGGAAAACCTTCTTTCTCGGAAATTCTTTTGCGCCAATCACCCTTTTGCGTCAGCAACAACTCAGCAATACCCTGCCAATGTTCAGCATCCGTTATTGATAATGCATCCAATTGATCACAAAGTGCGATTTCCGGCGATTTGCCGGATGCGTGAAGATTCGTGGCGGCGTAGCGCAATAATGCCAGCAGCTCATGGCGCAGCGCTTCTGGGAATAGCCGGAAAGCAAATTGCACTGCATGATCACGGGAATTTTGCAGCGACCACTCCAGTTCTTCGCGCGGTTTGCCATGCAGATGGCGCAGCCAATGATCGCGCCGCGCCAGCATATCGGCCAGCAATACTTCAATACGCGCCATATCGTTATCCAGATGCTCGAGCAATCGTTCGACATCGTGCGCAATCGTATGGTTTTGCTCAACGGAAGCCAGCGTAGCGCGCGCCGCTTCCAGATAGTAATCCGCAGCATCCTCGATGGTCTCGGGCTGCGCACCGAATTCCGACAATATCGGCATTTGCCGTGTCAATGCCGCGCACAGCGAATCAATGGTCTGTATCCGCAACCGCTCCGGATTCTCGGCGATATGCCAACCGGCTTGGCGATTCCGTTGCAGTACGGCTGCCGACAATTCACGATTCAGTTGTTCATGCGCAGTTCCGGCATCAACAGGTTGATCACTAATTTCCAGTGCGGCCAAAACCCGCGTACGCATCTCCGCCGCTGCTTTCCGCGTGAATGTAATCGCCACGATCTCTTCCGGGGCATCGGCACAAGCGAGCAATTTGAGGTAGCGTTGAATCAGCAGCGCGGTTTTGCCCGAACCCGCCGGTGCTTGCACGATAAATGATTGCGCGGGATTCAGTGCGCGGAGGCGTTCATCGGCATCGGGGATAGGTCTGGAATCAGTCATTTTCACTGTCCTGTGTAATCGCATGCGCGCCAATCCGTTCATGAATGCGGCAAAACAATTGCAGGTCGCAATAGTCGCATGTGACCGGATACTGTTTGGGATCCACTTTGGCATCGCCGCTGCAGAAACCCGACGCCAGATTGGTCAAATGCTGCCGCCAGGCTGCAACCAGATCTTCCCATGTGGCAAATTGCTTGCATCCATTCACTTGCGAGAAAGCTTTCACACCGGGCAATAGATCGGGATCGCGCACAATCGCCGCGAAACCCATTTCACCCCGTTTCACTGCGGCAAACGCAACGCCCACAGCATCCTGCTGCGCTTTTGTCATCACCAGATACAAAGGCAACTGCGGTTCGTCCGGACGTTCGCCAATCATGCTTTGAACCGGCTGTTTTCTGGTCTTGTAATCAATAATGATATGTTGTCCGTCCGTCAATTCGTCAACCCTGTCCAAGCGGGCATTCAAGACCAGATCGCCTACCTGGATGGAAAGTTTTTCTTCGGTTGCGATTACGGTGAAATGATCGCGTTTTTTTTCTTCGTTCAACCATTCGCGCACCAAGCGCACCAAGCGCCGTCGTTCGATCTGCGCAAAGCGCTTTGAAAGCGCTATGGGTCTTGCTTGCTGCATCTCGCTAACAGCTTCTTTGGCAATGCGCTCCAGCATGCCATCGAGATCATAATCAGCCATGGCCTCCAGCGCTTCCTTGGTTTTCAATTGCCGCCATATCTGCGCCAACACCTGGTGCACCAGCACGCCCCGTTCCATTGCATTCAAACCGGTATGCGGCGCCTCCAGATTTGCGATACGCAACCGGTGCCTGGCCCAGGCACGAAATGGACAAGCGGCATAATCCTTCAGCACCGACGTACCGCCTTTGATGCCCTGTCCGGCCACTTCTATATCCAATGGCAGCGCCTGATCGTCTTCGATCCGCTCCAACTCACATGACTGGATAATCCGTTCGCGATGCTGTTCCAACGCGAGAAAAACCGGTTTATTTTCCGTTATCGATTGAATCAGCGGGCTGGGTTTTAATTCGTGCCCGTCGCGATCGTCACTGAATTTGGGATAACTCAAAACGACTTCTCGAGCAGCGGATAGCCATCCCTGCGTCAATCGCCGGCAATAGACCAATGATTCCTGTACCGAGCCCAGCGGCAATTGCGCGCTGCGTTGCAATTCCAACGGCAGAAACGGATTCGGACGGGCCCGTAACGGCCATTGCTGATCCGACAATCCCATGACCCAGAGATGATCAAATTCCATTCCTGCCGCCTCCAGCACACCCAGAATCTGGATCGGCACATCCGGTGTTTCCGGTTGAAACAAGGTATCGCCCGCGATTCGTTTTAACCGGCCAATCGCTTCGGGGTAACTCGTCTTAGCAACGACATGATCCAGCGTGGCAAAATCTGCGACGAGCGCATGCCATTTCTCGAGTGTCTGAAATTCAGTGGAATCCAGGCCGCGTTCTCCGGGAAACCCGACAATTTCCAGAACTTCCAGGATAACTTGAGCAAAAGCGGAATGGCTTGCGGATTGGAGCAGTTTGGTTTGGCGGAACTCCATCAATGCGGATAAACACCGGAGTAAAACCGGACAATTCGTTTGTCCGCCTGCCTGTGTCGCGAGTGCGAACAAACGTTCCAACGTGATCATCGGCTCGGCATTGCGGCGAATACGCGCATCCAGCAATGCACGCTGCTCCATCTCGGCTTTGCCGCCTGCCAGAAAAGGGGACCGTAACCAGTGACTCACACGGTGAAACGCTAGCGCCTGATCCAACAAAGCCAGACTCACCAAAGCGGCGTCGATCAAGGGATAAGCCGTGAGCGCCAAACCCAAGGATACATTGAATGGCATCACCGGCCGGGTAGCACCTGGCAAAGCAAAACGGATATCCGGACACATCACCGCGGCGAAAATACGCATCAGCACGTTGCGATAAGCGGATAATGCCGGTACTACGATACCGACTCGTACGGCATGATCCGCTCCGGCTATTTTGGATCGCGCCCACAGTGCCGCCTGATAAATCTCGTCACGGCTGCCGGGATATTCCATACGGCGCATCGCGCCCGAAGATTGTGAGGATCGCGCCGGTAAAGCTGCAACTGATATCTCACAACCGGCGGCAGTGAGCTTTCTTAAAAAAGCATTTTGTTGCGGCGTAAAAATATCAAAACCGTAACAAATGAGTGACGGCGTTTTTTTTATATCGAAGGATTCATAATGCTCAGTGATCAGATCCGTAATGCGCGCCCGATCCGTCTGCCAATTCCGCTGCGTTATTTCCCTATATGCCGAGGCCCAATCGAGAAACGCTCTGCCATCCTCATTGGGATAACCATCATTCAGATGATCCGTGATTTGCCAGGCATGCGCCAGCTGCCATGCTTCCCGAGCCAATTGCGCTGTTTGCGCAATTCTCAGTAATGTTTTTCCGGTTGCTGATGATCGAATGATCGATTCCCATAGCACCTGTTCTTGCGAAGCCGACAGTAACAAAGGCAATCTGAACGATTGCACGGCATAGAGCGCATCAAGGTAAATACGCTCAATCAGAGCAGTCAAAGGCAAGATATCAACCGAATACCAAACCGCCATGTTACGGCTGATTTGGTCTTGATCGAATTTCTCTTTAAGCGCTAATGCAAGCCTGCGGTTCGGTGTGACAACCGTAGTACCGGCATCGATGCGCTTAAAAACCTCAGAAAGGGGGACTTGCGGAAATTGCGAGGAATCAGACATGCGGTATCAGATTACTACCGCCATTTCTGTTTAGCGTTTCAGTTGATCCAGCTTATCTTTAACACTGGCCCAATCATCCGCGTCAGGCAATGGGTCTTTTTTCTCGATAATCGGACGCCACTTTTTAGACAACTCTGCATTCAGATCGATGAAATGCACTTGCTCATCAGGTACGTCATCTTCCGCATAAATCGCTTCCACCGGACATTCCGCGACACATAATGTGCAATCAATACATTCATCGGGATCGATAACTAAAAAATTGGGGCCTTCACGGAAACAATCCACCGGGCATACATCCACACAATCTGTATATTTGCATTTAATGCAATTTTCAGTTACTACATAAGCCATGACAACTCTTCCTTGCTTGACACTTTTATAGAATTTCGCATTTTAACAGAATTCTGATATACAACGCCATCCTCGAAAACGATGTTCATTTGCGTCATTCATATTAATCTCATTGATGCATCCAAAAAATTGATAATTCTTGGCGAAACAGCGCTATCGAGCGGTTACCGCAATTTATTACTGGACTAAATCCGATTAACTCGGTTAAGGTGCTAAAAGAAGCCATACTCTTTAACAGACAAGTCCAATAATCCAAAAGCCCGGTCATCAGCATGTGTTTTTCAGCAGAAGCCAGTTTTATTGTCAGCGGGACTCTTTTTGTTGTCGGTATAACCACCATCCGGAAAACCGTCTATTCCAAAGATTTTCCAGTAGCCCTGATTCCATTCATTTTTGCTATTCAGCAACTGGTGGAGGGGTTACTGTGGATCTCTCTATCCCATAACGGCACTGCACAGTCACAATTCTGGTTGAGTAATATTTATGGCGTATTTATTGGCATCATCTGGCCGCTGTTCGCGCCATTTGCTGTTTATCAAGCAGAAACCGACAATATACGCAGAAAAATCATTGCATTAATTGGTGTAGCTGGCCTCGGACTTGCAATTTATACCGCCATTGGCCTGGCTGACGAACCGATCATCGCCGGAATCATTCATCACAGCATCAACTACAAACATCACGTCAGTGGCTACCAGCTGGTCATTATTTTATATTTACTGGCCACTTGTGTACCGTTCATCTTTTCCAGTTACAAACACTTGTATCTGGCCGGTATCATTATTATGGCCGGTTTTTTTGTAGCGTATTTCACTTACCTCGAAACTTTTGCCTCGGTTTGGTGTTTCTTTGCGGCGATTGCCAGTGCGTTTATTTATTTTTACTTTGTACATCGCATTAAAAAACCGCTCATTCCCATATCCTAGCATGCACTCCTATACACCGATTTGTAGCTTCTCCATAAAAAACAATTGCTTCACATTCCAGTCTGTCAGTAAAATCCAAATTTAAACCCAATAATCTTTACCATCATGCGCATCTCTCAAATTTATTCTCAAGCTGCGTTCATCTGCTTGCTATTCTTATCGCCTATGGCACAAGCGAATTCCGTGGCTTGTTTTACTAGCAGCATGGGACAATTTTGTATCGAGCTTTTTGAATCACAGACACCGATTACTACCGCCAACTTTCTCAATTACATCCAGAATGACGCCTACACAAACGGAATTTTTCATCGCAGCATTCCGGGTTTTGTTATCCAAGGCGGCGGTTTCAAGGTTGTCGATGGCGCCAGCGGAGAATCACTGGTAGCTGTCAATACCTTTTCTCCGATTACCAACGAATTCAAGATTTCCAATACGCGCGGGACCGTCGCCATGGCAAAACTGGGCGGTAACCCCAACAGTGCAACCAGCCAATGGTTCGTCAATCTGGCTGACAACTCCGCCAATCTGGATCATCAGAACGGCGGCTTTACGGTATTTGGGCGCGTTATTTTCGATGGTATGACTGTTTTTGATGCGATTGCGAAGCTGCCCGTGAAGAATCTGGGAGGCAGTCTTACTAACGCACCGCTCAAAGATTTTGACGGCGTTCACGCCGCACTGAGCAATCTGATAAAGATCGATCGCGTGGAAGTGACGGATCCGACCGGTATATTCAGTAACAATATTTTAAGTTTCTCCGTCGATATCGGCACCGGTCAGATGTATCACGTCAGTCTGCAGCTGATTAGCGACAATCCTTCTTACGTGTTTCAACTCGATCCGGCTAGTGTTGTGCTCTTGTCCGCTACTCCCGGCAATATCGCAACGCTCTCAAACAGTACTAGCCAGTTGCAAATCCCGTCGGTTATGATCGATGCTTCTACCGTGGTTAGAAATGTTGTGCTGCAATTGACGGACGCGGAATTATACAAATTCACTTTGTTAAGCTTTGAATAAAAATCCGGTTGCCGCACCGCCACTCGAATCCAGCATACTCAATCCGGTAGACCGCACTTCATGAAAAAACCAGTCAGCCGGATCCTGCTCATCAACGATGAGAAATTGATTCTGAAAGAATTCATCAAAGGGCTGAACGCGGCCGCCAAATCAATGGAAAATCCGCTAGGCATCGTTTTCTCCGGCGTCACCACGGCGCAAGAAGCGCTCCAATCGATTGAACAAGACGGCGATATTCAGGGGTTGGTCGTCGATGACCGGCTCTATACCTTAAAACATCAAGGAAAACATGCACGCGATCTGCAAATGACTGCGCTCGAGCTGGTGCAGAAAATCACACATTTTCGTCCTGAGTTGAATATTTACATCCTGATCGCGCAAGAACAAGAGGATGAAGTTGTCGACGCACTTTTTTCCGAAGCGGTCGATGGGTATTTTTATCGCGAAGAACGGGATTACCGGGGCATGTACCGTATTCTCAATGCCCAGCTGCAGGAAAAAACGCGCACGCCTTTCTATGATCAACTCAAGCATTATGTACTGATGGCCAAGGATTCCTGGCATACGCCGGGCCACTCCTCCGGTGATTCCTTGCGCGACAGTCCGTGGGTCAGCGATTTCTATGAATTCATCGGCGAGCATATCTTCCGTGCCGACTTGTCGGTTTCCGTGCCGATGCTGGATTCCTTGATGGAACCCACCGGTGTCATCGCGGAAGCGCAGAAAATTGCCGCCAAAGCTTTTGGCGCACGCCGGACATTTTTCGCCACGAACGGCACTTCAACCGCCAACAAGGTAATTTTTCAAACGTTGCTGGCACCCGGCAACAAGCTGTTATTGGACCGTAATTGCCATAAATCCGTGCATCACGGTGTCGTGCTATCCGGTGCGCATCCGATTTATCTGGATTCCTCGGTCAATAAGAAATTCAATATTTACGGACCGGTACCCAAGCAAACCCTGTTCAAGGCCATCGAAGAACACCATGACGCGCAAGCCCTGATTCTGACCAGCTGTACTTATGATGGCTTACGCTATGATCTGCCGCCCATCATTCAAGCAGCACACGCAAAAGGCATCAAAGTCATTATCGACGAAGCATGGTATGGTTTTGCCCGGTTCCATCCGGCTTTCCGTCCTACTGCATTGGAAGCTGGCGCGGATTATGCCACCCAAAGCACGCACAAGGTGCTGTCGGCGTTCTCACAATCCAGCATGATTCATGTCAACGATCCTGATTTCAACGAACATCTGTTCCGCGAAAACTTCAATATGCATACTTCCACGAGTCCGCAGTACAGCATGATTGCGAGTCTCGATGTGGCGCGAAAGCAGGCTACGCTGGAAGGCTATAAACTGCTGTCACGCACATTGGAGTTGGCGCAAGAAATACGCACGCAAATCAATTCCACCGGTGTATTTCAGGTTCTGGAGCTGTCCGATCTGCTACCGGATGAAATCAAGCACGATGACATTCAACTCGATCCCACCAAAGTAACAGTGGATATTTCGCGCTGCGGTTTCATCGTTGAGGAATTAATCCGGGAATTATTTGAGCGCTTCAATATCCAGGTGGAAAAATCCACTTTCAACACGCTCACCCTGCTGCTCACGATCGGCACTACCCGTAGCAAAGTGTCACGGTTATACGATGCCTTGATGCGCATCGCTCGCGAAAATCGCGCACCGCAACGGTTTTATCAAACGGCAGAGATTCCACGGTTCACCGGGTTGAAGTATCTCCCGCGGGACGCATTTTATTGCGGAGGTGAACTGATGCCGTTATTGGATGAGCAGGATAAGATCAATTCGAGTCTTAACGGCCGGGTATGCGCTGATCAGATCACGCCCTACCCGCCGGGCATTCCTGTGCTGGTTCCCGGACAAGTGATTACTCAGGCTATCACACAATATTTGATCAATATGTTACGTTCGCAAAAGCGCATCGAAGTGCATGGCATTGTCTACGATGGCTATTTGCCGTGCCTGAGATTATTGACTACTACGGAAGAAAAAACGCTAAAACAATTGGATAAATAACTTATCAACACCGATAAGAACAAGCTCGATTAATGCTCTTTCCGGCCATAAATATCTTCAAAACGGACGATATCGTCTTCCCCCAAATACGAACCGGATTGAATTTCAATCATTTCCAGCGGCACGCAACCGGGATTTTCTAAACGATGACTCGTACCCAGTGGAATATAAGTCGATTCATTTTCCGAGACCAAGTACACATCTTTGTTTCGCGTAACCCGAGCCGTACCACGCACGACAACCCAGTGTTCGGCTCGATGATGGTGCATTTGCAGAGATAAGGCCGCACCGGGTTTAACTACAATACGTTTCACTTGAAAACGTTCACCGACATCGATTCCGTCATACCAGCCCCATGGACGGAACACTTTACGGTGCAGTTTTCCTTCCGAGCGGCCTTGCTGTTTCAGCATATCGACAACCAATTTCACATCTTGTGTTTTGTCTTTATGCACAACCAATACGGCATCCGGAGTTTCAACAACGATCACATTTTCGATACCGACACAGGTAACCAAACGGCTTTCGGAAATGGCCAGCGTATTTTTGCAATCATTCAATAATACGTCCCCCTTCGCCACGTTGCCTGCGCCATCTTTGGGAAGCACTTGCCACAATGAGCTCCACGCACCGATGTCAGACCATCCGGCTGTCAGTGGAATCACGACTCCGTCTGGTAAGTCACCATCCTGCCGGGCAATTCTCTCCATCACGGCATAATCGATCGAATCGCTTGGGCATTGCGCAAAAGCTTGCTTATCGACACGAAGAAAATCACCATCCGCCGATCCCTGATCCCAAGCAGCTTGGCAGGCTGTTAAAATATCAGGCCGGCATTTGCCAATGGCGGACAGCCATACCGAGGCCCGCATCATGAACAATCCGCTATTCCAGAGATAGTTACCCGCATCCAGATAAGTTTGCGCAGTCGGCAGATCCGGTTTTTCGACAAAACGTGCAATATGGTAAACCGTTTTACCCTGCTCGATTAACTCGCCCGATTGGATATAACCGTACCCGGTTTCAGGAGCGTCCGGCGTTACCCCGAAAGTGACAATCCTGCCATCCATTGCTTGTGACACACCTGCTAAAACAGCAGCCTGGAATGGTTCCACATCAATAATTACATGATCGGACGGCATGACCAATAAAATGGAGTCATCCCCTTCCCGTAGGGCTGCAAGCGCCGCTAACGTTAATGCAGGAGCAGTATTGCGCCCGAAGGGTTCAAGCAGAATACTCCCTTTTCTATCCATAACCCGCAATTGCTCAGCAATGACGAAACGATATTCTTCATTGCACACAACCATCGGCGCACTTAATTGCACACCTTTCAATCCATCCATACGCCGGACCGTGGCTTGCAGCAAAGAATCCTCGTTTATTAATGGCAATAGCTGTTTGGGATATTTCTCACGTGACAAAGGCCACAGACGCGTACCTGAGCCGCCCGATAAGATGATAGGTGTTAATGTATTCATTAATATTGAGCTTCTTGCTCTATTTATGCATGTCATGAAATAAATTTGCTCGACTCGCCCTGCACCTCCCCCCAGAAAGATTCCATGGATAGGCGCAGAAAACCAAATAATGCTTCCTGTGACAAAACCAAGGGGATCACAAGTCAACAATTCATAACAAAAATAAACAACCCCGCGGCAAGACCACGGGGAATCACAAGTTGATTTCCCACTAATTAATAATCTTACAACCGACGCTGATACAACATATTTTTCGACCTAAGCTTCTAATAATCAGTTAAATTACTTCACTTAATAAGTCACAAGCGCTACAGGACTTGCAGAAGATAAGTTTTCTGCTGCATCAAATGATTTAACAGTATAGCTGTATAATGCCCCCTTTGCACTACCGGATAGAACATCTTTATAACTAGTACTAGTAGCAGTAGTTACACCGATTTTTGTGCCATTTCTATACACATTGTATCCTGCCACCCCCACATTATCTGATGATGCGTTCCAAGATAATGAAACCCCGGCAGAAGTCGAATAGCTAGACATTTTTGCCACCAGTGAATTCGGGATAGTTGGGGCAATAGTATCAAATTTGTAGCATGACACTCCTGTGCCGCAGGGGAAACCATCCCATATCTCCAGCCCTGTTGAATGTGATTCAACTGTTGAATAGCCTCCGCTATAAGGGTTATTCACCATAATCCGGTTTATCGGAAGATTGTAATTTCCCATATTCGGACCATGATAATCAGCAATCACTTCACCATCTACCGCTGCCCAGAAACGCCCGTCACTACCACTTGACCGGTGCCAGTAAACCTCAAATTTAAACCACTTATCAATAGGGACCTCAACAGTATGACTATCTTGATACCAGTAATCAACTCTGGTGGCGAATGCACCAGCAACATTGTCACCCTTTGTTTGCCAGTAGAGTTGGCCATC
>CP091134.1:1645292-1647345 GCA_021582535.1 Nitrosomonas sp. | reverse complement strand
ATACAGAATAGCATTGAGAATTTGTAGATTGGAATGACTGACATTGCCGCGCTGACGTGGCATACAGTGTTCAATCTGTTGGTATTGAGTTTCGGTGATTTCCATCATCACATTATATCATATAGTGTTAACAGGCTCTAGAATGTTTTGTTCATCTTTATTCCATCGAATTTGAGCTGCTTTTTTTGCGATTTCTGAACGTTTTTCAGGTGTGAGTTTATCAGCCCGCGATTTACCGCCCTTAAGACCGCCACGCCACCCTGATTCTATGGCGGCCTTTTTCTTTTCATCTATCGGCTCTTCAGGTTCAGTTTCCCCACTCGCCTTTTGTACAATATCAAAGGCAATCTGTGTAAAATCTTTGCGTGGATTTGTTTTCTTAGTCATGCCGCTAAATAGCACAGCATTTAAAAAAGTTCAGCTACCTATAAATTTCAAACTGAACCACTACCAAAATTGGGATCCACTTCTGTAAGAATTATTGTTATACTAATTTAGGATTATTCTGAATATTTAAGGAAATTTGATCATGATAAAGCGTACTTTATTTTTCACTGTTTGTAGCGCATCCCTTTTAGCAGGGATGCTTACGGTAACATCTATAGCAAAAGCAGCAAGCACAACGCTTACTGGGACTGTGCGTGATTTTAGTCCGGGAGCTCTGGTTCCTGGCAGTACAAATCCGGACTTTGAAAGCGGTGTCGGTGGAGTAGTTCACGGAATGGTCGATTCAGCGCTTACTGGCAGTGCACCAACACCGATTTTGTTCGGCGCTCCGGGGTATATCACATCATCCGCTTCGTTTGCTGAATGGTATGGGTCAGCAGCTCCAAGCATGCCATACTCGATAACCCTAAACGAAACCTTCGCAGGATCGGGCATTTATAGTTATTCTGATAGTTCATTCTTTCCGATCGATGGACTGCTTCTAGGCAACTATGGATCATCTGGACACAACTTTCACTTCACTTATCAGATACACTCTACATTCGATTACATCCAAGGAGCTGGCCAAACGTTTAATTTCTCTGGAGATGATGATGTCTGGGTTTATTTTGACAATAAGCTTGGCATTGACTTAGGTGGTGTACACAGTTCAGCATCTCAATCCGTAAATCTTGATACTCTATTTGGTCCAGGCAAGTCATCAGGTACCTATTCATTCGATTTCTTCTTTGCTGAACGCCATACTTCCGAGTCCAATTTTACAATCACTACATCACTTGCTCTAATTCCAGCTGTTCCAGAACCAGAAACCTATGCTATGTTGTTGGCCGGATTAGGATTACTGGGTTTTATGTTTCGTCAAAGAAAGGAAGTGGCAATTTAATTTATAATTAATTTGCACTTGATCCAAAACGGGAGCTAATGCTCCCGTTCTTTTTTTGCTAATTATCGAGTTTCCAGTATCGATTTTGCAATTTCAAGTTTCTGATATCTCACTTCGGTTCCTTCTGTAGTAAATCTTTTAAACACCAGCAAATAAATCATCAGCCTTGTTTTGCGCCACCGCCGCCACAGAACCGATGCCACCGTGCATCGCATCAGCAGACACCATGTAGCTTGTCGCATCTTCCAAGAAGGGAAAGCGCATCGCATCAATAATGTCCGGAAACTTTATCTGTAGTAGTTCAGACGGCCTGTTGAAAAACCTCTGATATACGTTGAGTTGATAATAAAATAAGAGCTGCACTTTTTATTCCTGGTAAAAGATCAATGCAGGGCAAACAAACGCATCAACGGGAATTATTCTCGACGATAGATCTGGAGAGCTTTATTCCTGAGGATCATTTATTAAGGAAGGTCGATAAGCTACTGGATTTGGAGTTTTTGTATGATCTGACCGAAGAACTTTATTGTATGGGCAATGGACGAGCTTCCATTGATCCAGTATTGTTTTTTCGGATGCAATTGATCAGTTATCTGTTTGGGATTGAATCTGACCGTCAGCTTTGCCGTGATATTCATCTGAATTTGGCGTACCGGTGGTTTTGCCGGCTTCCACTCTACCAATCTGTACCCCATCATTTCAAGGCTAACGCCTCCCTGGATT
>CP091134.1:1634242-1645192 GCA_021582535.1 Nitrosomonas sp. | reverse complement strand
CCATCCAGGAGGAAACACGATCCGGCTTGAAAGCGGTTCTGACACCGGAGCAAATGGAAAAACTGGAAAACAAGATGCGTCAGGAAAGCAGCAAAAATGCGAATCAGAAAAAGTAAATCCGAAGTATCGCTTGATTTATCGATCAAGCACTGATTCTGATTGATAGCTCGTCGGATCAACCACATTCGCCGCAGCAAATCCCGCTTTACGAATCCGGCAGGAGTCACAAACACCGCACGCTTGCCCCGCTTCATCCGCTTGATAGCACGACACCGTCAAGCTGAAATCCACACCCAAGGCCAATCCGGTTTTGATGATTTCTTTTTTGGACAAATGCATCAGCGGCGTATGAATGGTGAGTTTCTTGCCTTCAATCCCTGCTTTGGTTGCCAAATTCGCCATTTTCTCAAAGGCTTGAATGTACTCCGGGCGGCAGTCCGGGTAGCCGGAATAGTCGACGGCGTTCACACCCGCAAAAATATCCTGACTTTGCAGCGTTTCCGCCCAAGCCAGCGCCAGTGACAGCATGATGGTGTTTCTCGCGGGCACATAGGTAACCGGAATGTCCGCTTCTGCTCCACTTGTTGGCACTTCGATCGTCTGGTCGGTTAGCGCTGATCCGCCAAAAGCGGTGAGATCCAGTTTAACTACTTGATGTGCAGCCGCCCTCAAAGATCGAGCGACATTCTGCGCCGCATCCAATTCCGAGCGGTGCCGCTGACCGTAATCGATACTCAGCGCATAGCATTGGTAACCTTGGTCACGTGCAATCGCCAAGGCCGTTGCGGAATCGAGACCGCCGGAGAGTAATACCACCGCTTTCTTCATGATTTAACCCAGCCCGGAAAACACTAAAAAATTCACCGCCCCGGCCCCTCGCCCCACAGCACTTTGTGCAATTGAACCTGCATCCGGACGGGCAATTGGTCGCGCAATATCCAGGAAGCCAGTTGAGCAGGATCAACGCTTTCATAAACCGGGGAAAAAAGGATCGGGCATATCGGCTGTAACTGTCTGCTGCGAATGAGCTCGCAAGCCCATTGGTAATCGGCTTCGTCGCACAGTACAAATTTGATTTCGTCCTGCGGGGTCAGGTATTCGAGATTACGCCAGTTATTTTTGGAAACTTCGCCCGAGCCGGGTGTTTTGATATCCATGATCTTCGATACCCGCGTATCGACCTGGGATAAATCGAGCGCGCCGCTGGTTTCCAGCGATACGGAATAGTGCGCATCGCATAACGCCGTCAGCAAAACCAGGCATGCCTTCTGCGCCAATGGCTCGCCGCCGGTGACAGTCACGTAGCGCGTTTTATGCCGGGCTACCTGACGCAGTATCTCCGCGATCGATAAATTCTCACCGCCGCTAAACGCATACGCGGTGTCGCAATAGCCGCAGCGTAACGGGCATCCCGTCAGGCGCACAAACACGGTCGGCAAGCCAATCCGGCTGGTTTCGCCTTGTAATGAAAAGAAAATCTCACTGATACGCAAGACTGTTGTCTCTAACGCTTGCATGATGATGGATCGCTTGAAGAAAAAGACTGATTATATTGCTTTGCGGGTAATGCGGGAAACAGCGATTGAACAGCTATGGGTAAAACCGGGAGTTTATTTGATGTTAGCCAGACGTTGTTTGGCTTTTCTGGCGGCGTCGCTCTGCGGATATTTTGCCAGCAAATTTTCCAGGGTTTGCTTGCTTGCCTTGCTATCCCCCATTTCCAGCTGACTGGAGGCGATATTCAGCAACGCATCCGGCACTTTGTTGCTCGTGGGGTACTTGCTGATCAATTTTCTTTGCGCATCGATCGCCAATTGGTAATCGCGCAGCGCATAACGCGCATTACCGATCCAATACGCGGCGCCCGGGGCTAAATTGGATTGCGGGTAATTTTCCAGGAAGCTCTCAAATTGCGCGATTGCATTAGCGTATTCACCGTTCTTGAACAAATCGGACGCTGCTTTATAAGCACCACTTTCTGTAGTTCCCGGTGGCGTTAGCTCTTTCGCGGCTACCGCACCGGAATCCTGAGTCACGGAAGCATCCGCGACTTCGGATGACGGCGATTCCGGTATTGCCGTATCGGCATCTACCGGTGACGCGGCGGCTTGTTCGCTTGGCAAAGGCGAAGAAGGCGCAGCCGCGCTGCCGGCTGTGCCTTTGTTGAGCTCCAGGTGAGAAGATGGGGACCGTTTTTGAGGAGATTGCTGTTCGATCTGGCGCAGGCGATTATCCAGATCAATATAGAAATCCCGTTGCCGTTTCTGTAACAGCGCATTATCGTTACCCAGCATTTCTATTTGCCCGTTGAGCTTTCCCAATTCCTGTTCCAGCGTTTCAACTTTTGAATAAAGCTCGAGTAAAGCCTGGCTGTTCAGCGCCTCTTCCATCTTGGCAATACGCGCTTCCATTTCTTTCACTTGTTTACGTAATGCGCTAATCTGCTCACGTGCTTCATCATCGCCAAACAATGCGGCATAGCTGACATTACAACTCAGCAATACCAGCAGAAGGAAAGCGCGTATCAGCATGTTTATTCACCCCGGTACAGAATATCGGTGCGGCGGTTTTGACTCCACGCCGATTCACCGTGTCCCAGCGCGCGCGGTTTTTCTTCGCCCAGGCTGACCGATTCAATTTGCGCATCACGGGCGCCGGCTAAAGTCATCATGTTCTTGACGCTATCGGCGCGACGTTGACCCAAAGCCAGATTGTATTCACGGCTGCCACGGTCATCGGTATTTCCTTGCAGGATTACGCTGGCGCTGGCGTTGTCGCGTAAGAACCGGGCGTGCGACAGCACCAGTTCGCGGTATTCGCTTTTGACGCTATAGCTATCGTAGTCATAATAAACGCTGCGTTGCGACAGGATACTGTTCGGATCATTCAGTTGACTGAAATAGCCCGGTCTGCCTGAGCCGGATCCGCCCAAATCGCTGCCGCCCAAACCGGCGCCAGCGCCCGAGCCTGCGGTAAGATCATCCACTTCGGGTTGCGTTGTTTGACTGGCGCACGCCGATAACAGAACGATCAATGAAATACCTAATAGTTTTCTCATTTATAACTCCTTTAAAATAAAAATTTTACTTCCAAGTTGGCAAGGGACCCCAGGCCGGTTCCCGGATATCGCCGGTCTGTACTGTCAGATGCTGCCTCGTCTGCCCATCCCTGGAAACAGCGGATAATATACCATGCCCGTTAATCTCGGTTGCATACAAGATCATCTTGCCATTAGGGGCAAAACTGGGCGATTCGTCGAATTTGGAGTTTGTCAGTATCTGCACCTGGCGCGAACCGATATCCTGCACCGCGACATTGAATTGGCCATTGTTGCGGTGGATGAAAGTGAAGCTTTTACCGTCCTGACTATAATCCGGGCTGACATTGTAGCTGCCCTCGAAAGTGAGCCGGTCGGCATTGCCGGATTCCGAACTCCCTACCGCCATGCGATAAACTTGCGGACTGCCGCCACGGTCGGAGGTAAACAAAATATACCTTCCATCCGGCGAAAAATTGGGTTCCGTATCGATTCCGGAGCTTCGGCTCAACCTTTGCAAACCGCTGCCATCGGCATTCACCAGAAAAATCTGCGATCCGCCCTGGCCGGTCAACACCACAGCCAATCGTTTACCATCGGGCGACCAGGCCGGTGCGCTGTTGCTGCCTTTGAAGCTGGCAACCGCTCTGCGCTCCCGGGTTGCCAATGTTTGCACATAGACAATCGGTTTTTTATTTTCAAAAGAAACGTAGGCCAATTGCTTACCGTCAGGCGACCATGCCGGCGAAATGATCGGCTCGGTATATTCTATGATCGATTGCGCGTTATAGCCATCCGCATCGGCCACCTGCAAAGCATACTTGTTACCGCGTTTCAAAACATAAGCGATCCGTGTGCTGAAAACGCCCACATCGCCGGTCAATGCTTCATAAATGACATCCGCGATACGATGCGCCGCAGCACGCAATTGTGACGTGGGAACCGTGATCGCCAATCCGGTCAGTTGCGATTTCTTGGCCACATCCATCAAACGGAATTGTATTTCCACCTGATCGCCGGATATAGCGGCCACGCGGCCGATCACCAATGCATTGGCGCCACGGTTGGCCCAGTCGGAATACACGACTTCCACCGGCGCATGCGGCGACAACCCGGCGGGGTCGACCAGCCTGAACAATCCGGTGCGTTGCAAATCGGCGCCAATGACCGCCGTGATGCTTTGCTGCAGTTTATTTTCATCGGCGAAAGGAACGATCGCAATCGGAATACGGGATGCGCCACCGCCAAAAATTTCGATGTTCAATTGTGCATGCGAGTGTGCGCTGATCAAACATAAAAGCAGAATCCATGCGGCACGAATAGATAGGAACCAATTAATTGACATAGGCATTAAATTTTCAAAAAACAAAAAATTACCGGCTGATTATAACAATCATTCACGATAATGCACGGTAATATTCAGGTTGCGAAACTCGTTAAACAGCGTGGGATCTGGCGGTAACGGCAACGGTTTGGACAAAAAGATCGCCCGCTCCACCGCGCTGTCAAAAGCGGCGTGTCCGCTGCTTTTACTGAGCCTGACATCGAGAATATCCCCGCCTGGCAGCAGCGTGACACTGAACTCAGCAACCGGATTACCGGGCAGATCCGGCGGCATCACGATTCTGCTCCGGATTTTGGCAAGAATCAGCGCCTTATATTTGCCGATTTCACTCGTTACCTGATTCCTTGCCGCAGCCTGCTGCGCGGCACGTTGCGCTTCCGCTTCGCGCTGCGCTTTGGCTTCCTGCTCACGTTGCCGTTGCGCCGCCAGTTCTTTTTCTTTCTGCTTCTGTAATTCTTTCTGTTTCTCCAGCGCTTTCTGTTTTTCGGCTTCTTTTTGTTTCGCTATTTCTTGTTGTTTTTCCAGCTCTTTCTGTTTTTCGAGTTCTTTTTGCTTCTCTAACTCTTTCTTTTTCTCAAGTTCTTTCTTCTTCTCCAGCTCTTTTTGCTTTTCTTGCTCTTTAATTTTTTCCTGTTCTTTTTTCTTTTGTTCTTCCAAATCCGGTTTGTTTTCTTTAACCGGCTCCGGTTTCTCCTTCATCGCGATATCGGGCTTCTTGACGGGTGGCGTCGCTGCCGCTTTGGGCGGCGCAGGCTTTACCGGTTCCGGTTTGGGCGGTTCGGGCTTGGGTGGCTCCGGTTTCGGCGGTTCCGGTTTAATGGGCTCCGGCTTTGGTGGTTCCGGTTCCGGTTTTACGGGCTCCGGCACAGGTTTAGGCTGCTTCGGCGGCGCTTGCGTTTTTACCGGTTCCTGCACAGGCTTGGGCAATTCGGTCCAGATATCGACCATCATCCCTTCCGGCGGATGATCTTTCCAGCTCACACCAAAAACCAGTAATGCAATGAACAGCAGATGCACCAGCACCGCCAGCACACCTGCCAATAATGATCTCGGTTCTGAATGGGGGGAATTGCGCGGGACGCTCGAACTCATTACCAATCGTTCATTTCTGTTGAGCCAGCAAACCTACTTTCTGCACTTGGTTCTGCTGCAGAATATCCATCACTTTAATGACTTCTTCGTAGCGTACATTTTTGTCTGCGGCGATGACTACCGGTTGCTCGGCATTTTGCGCTTGTTTTTGCTTGATCGCTTCGATCAGCTGATTGCGGTCCACTTTTTGTTCCGCGGTTGTCTTGGCGCGATCCCGTAATGTCAAGCTGCCATCCGCTTTGATAATGACTTCCAGCGGAATCGCCGGTGCCGCCAATGATTTGCCGATTTGCGGCAACTCAATCTGGCCGTGGTTGATCATCGGTGCCGTGATCATAAAAATGATCAGCAACACCAGCATCACATCAATGTAAGGCACTACATTGATCTCGTTCATTAATCTATGCTTGGCACGACGCGCCATAAAAACCTCTCAGTCTTGTTTACTCAGCTGCTCGCCGTTGCAACACATTGGACAACTCTTCCATGAAACTTTCAAACCGTGTCGCCAGTTGATCCGTCCGGCTGGCGTAGCGGTTGTAGGCAACCACCGCCGGAATGGCGGCGAACAATCCCATCGCCGTGGCGATCAACGCTTCGGCAATTCCCGGCGCGACATGGGCGATGGTCGCTTGGGTGACGCTCGATAAGCTGCGGAAGGAATTCATAATGCCCCATACGGTGCCGAACAGCCCGATGTAAGGGCTGACCGATCCGACGGTCGCCAGAAACGACAGATGCGATTCCAGATAGTCCATTTCCCGTTGATAGGTTGCGCGCATGGCCCGGCGCGTGCTTTCCATCACCGCGTCGAGATCGGAGCCGGCGGGGTGCTTGGTAAACTCGCCGAAACCGGCGGCAAAGATGCGTTCCAGACTGCCCGATTCATAACGCGAACTGATGATGCGCTGATGCAATGCATTCAAGTCGACACCGCGCCAGAAAATATCCTCGAAATCATCGGTTTTCTTGATTTCATAGCGGATGACGAATAATTTCCGGAAAATAAACCACCACGATGAAAGCGAAATCAAGATCAGAATCAGCATCACCAGCTGCACCAGCACACTGGCACTGGTGATCAGATGAAGAAATGACATATCCTGCGTTACTGTTGTACTCATGCGGCTTTCCCAATTTTCTCACGTAATGGCGCAGGAATACGCACTGGCTTGAGCGTATCCGCACCGACACACACCACCTGAATCGTGGCACTCACTAATTTGACATGATTGCATATTATTTCCTGAAATAACGCAATCCGGCTTCTACCGACTTCTGTCACTGCAACCGACACATGCAACAAATCATCCAGGATGGCGGGTTTCAAATATTCAACCTCGAGCGAACGCACCATGAACAGTATGTTGTGCACTTCAACCATGGCGTGCACATTGAATCCCAGCGCCCTGAGCCATTCATAGCGCGCCCGTTCCATGAAGTTCAGGTAGGTTGAGTGATACACCACGCCACCCGCATCGGTATCTTGATAATAGACTCGAACAGGCAGTGAAAAATTATCGTTTAACATGACTTATTCAAGACCGGAATGGTAATGATACCGCAACCGGCACTATCACTATGCAGCAAAAACACCGGTTGACAAATAGCGGTCGCCCCGGTCGCATGCAATGAATACGATCACCGCGTTTTCAACCGTGGCGGATACGCGTAACGCCGCGACCAATGCGCCGCCGGATGAAATACCGGCAAAAATGCCTTCTTCGCGCGCCAAACGACGCGTCATCTCTTCCGCTTCCGGTTGAGACACGTAAACCATGTCATCCACTTGCCTGGCATCGAAAATTTTCGGCAAATACGCCGGTGACCATTTGCGGATGCCGGGAATCTGCGCACCCTCTTCCGGCTGCACGCCGATCACTTTCACCGGCGTTTGCTGCTCTTTAAAAAACCGCGAGCAGCCCATGATCGTTCCGGTGGTTCCCATGCTGCTGACAAAATGGGTGATTTTCCCTTGGGTATCGCGCCAAATCTCCGGCGCGGTACTTTCATAATGCGCCAGCGGATTATCCGGATTGGCAAATTGATCGAGAATAATTCCCTGTCCCTCATCGCGCATCTTCTCGGCCAGATCGCGCGCTTGCTCCATCCCGCCGCTTTTCGGCGTCAATATGATTTCCGCGCCGTAGGCGCTCATCGATTGGCGCCGCTCGATACTGAGATTTTCCGGCATGACCAGCACCATGCGGTACCCCATCATGGCGGCAGCCATTGCCAGCGCGATACCGGTATTGCCGCTGGTGGCCTCGATCAGGGTATCGCCCGGTTTAATCTCACCGCGCTTCTGCGCATGCGAAATCATCGACAGCGCCGGGCGGTCTTTCACCGATCCCGCCGGATTATTGCCTTCAAGTTTGGCGAGAATGACATTGCGGGTTGTTCCGGGCAGGTGTTTGAGTCTTACGAGAGGCGTATTGCCAACAAAATTCTCAATCGTTTTATACATGAATTCAGACTTTTTTACAGATAGGCTAGATTATCGCACAAGCTGCCACCGGCTTTGAAACAATGTAATCATGCAAATAAAAACCCCCTCCGGAGTTGACCCGGAGGGGGTTTTTTAATCTACCGCCGGAGCGTTACTCCTGCTTAGCCGGAACTTCCGCGCTTTTCTCGCTTTCGACGGTAACCACATCACGCAGTTGTTTCAGTGTTCCCGCACCGATTCCGCTCACCTTTGCCAAATCATCAACGGAAGCAAAAGCGCCGCTTTTTTCGCGATACTCAATGATCGCTTTTGCTTTAGCGGGGCCAATCCCTTGCAGGGACTCAAGCTCAGCTTGAGAAGCCGTGTTGATATTGACAGCTGCAAACGTGGTGCCGGTAACCAGGAAAAACAAAGACATTATTAAAAATAATCGCTTCATACGCTCTCCTTATCAAAAACAAACCCTGATGCGCCAGTAAAAACGCTTCAGTTTTTGCGGATTAAAAAAACCTGCATACATAAGCTGCTATGTAGGCAGGTTCAAGTGATATCGGATCCGGTTAAAATTAATTTAGCGAGTATGTGAACTTTCAAGCACTTGTGCGAAAACAAGCAGTTTTTCAATCAAACCGGTCAAGCATTGCGGAAGCGCGAATGCTTGACGATCAGAATCGTAACCAGCGGCAAAACAAATCCGATGATGGTCACCGTAATCAGTAAATGCCCCAGCTCGCTGTAATCGGCGGGAATGGTGATCTGACCGGTTGCCATATCTTTCACTTCGCGTTTCACTTCGTAAATCTGATTGAGATACTTGGTGCCCAGTTGCGAAGCCGACAAGGCCAGGTTGGTAAACGATGCCATCACGGCAAAGAACGTGGCCTTGAGTTTTTCCGGCGCGGAATTGGCGATCCATGCGAGCATCGGAATCATGGCAATTTGCCCCAATGGTGACTCCAGCGCGGTATCGATCAGCACAATGAAGCGCGCATCGACAACACCGCCCGTCAGCGCCGCCGTCCACTCGTGCAGACCAAAGTACATGCCGACGATCGGCAGCGACAGGAAGCTGCTCACGACGGTGAGAAAAGCGATGATATAGGCAATCGAGCGCTCCGCCATGAAGCGGCGGAAAATGAACATGCCGAACAGCGTCAGCACGGCGCCGATCAAGGATAAAACCGCCAGAAATTGCTGATCGAATCCCAATTCATCGATCATCCACCAGGTGGAACCTGCACCGGGACTGGGAATCGCACGGAAAATGAAAATCATCACGGCGGTTCCGACCAGCACATTGCGGGCATCGGGTTCGAGTTCCCCGGTCAATCGCCACATCAGAAATACGATAATCGCCATGGAAATCGCAAACACGATCTCCTCCCCGCCGGATACACCACTGACCCCAACGCCCAGCGACATGACGGTAAAAACCAATCCGCCACCGAGAATCCACCAGTTGATCGCGGGCGGTTCCGAATGCATGCCGAGCAATTTATCCACTTCCTGCCGGTTATACCCCTGCGCCTGAAAGCGCTTGCGTTCACGCCGCTGCAACCAGGAAGCAAACACCACACCGAAAATAGAAACCGCCGGAATGATTAAAGCCAGCTCGTAAACCAGCAGATACACCGCATCCTTTTCCACGTCCGGCAAGGATCCGGCATCGCGCAGTAAAACAACGTTGGCAACGGATACCAGCACGCCGCCGCCAATAATGGCGACACGTCCCAAAGTCTGCATGGTGACGTGCATCAGCTTGCGTTTTTCCGCGTCCAGTTTATTGCCGTTTTCATCGACGCGCGGCACCGCTTCAACCGTCATCGCATCGGCAACCACATCCTGTAACACATAGCCGACCGGCGCCAGCAACGCGGATAACACATACCAGGTTTCAACCGGCGCCATCGCGGCCATGGCTTCGGTGTGTCCGAGCAGGCCGATCATGATGATCAAGCTGAGCATGATCAAACCAGCGCCCAGATACACCAGCAAACCTTTCCAGCGCCACACCAGATCGACCAGATGTCCCAACGGCATTTTGAGCGCCCACGGCAACATCATCCAGAATCCCAGCATGGCCAGAAACTCGGCGGAAAGACCGAGCTTTTCCTTGACATAAAACGTGCCCACAATTCCGGTCAAGCCGGAAATACCGGCGGCAACGTACACCATCAGCGGCGGCAGATAAGACAAGCGCATTTCCCGCCCGAGCGCCAGAATATTGGCGCTGAACCACTGCGCGATGACAGACAAGAATCCGTTAGCGGGTAATAGATTTTTCATAAATTTAAATTGGCATCATCACATTAGAATGCTGGCATGCGGTTACTTCTGTTTAGGACGCACGCCTACTTTGATCGGAATCGATTTTTCCTGCTTGTTGCGGATTACCGTAACCGTCGCGGTTTCACCCGGCGCTAACGCGGCCACTACATTGAGCATTTCGGACGAATTCTTAAGCGGTTTGCCCGAGATCGCAATCAAAATATCGCCCGCCCTGATCCCGGCCTTGTCCGCCGGACCATCCTTCAGCACGCTGGCGATCAGCGCGCCGTTGGGCTGCTCCAGACCGAATGATTCCGCCAGCTCCTGCGTCATGTCTTGCATACTGACGCCCAGCCAGCCGCGAGTCACGCCGCCGGTTTGAACAATTTGTTCCATGATCTGTTTGGCGATATGCACCGGAATCGCGAAGCCGATCCCCAGCGAGCCGCCGCTGCGGGAATAGATCGCCGTATTGATACCGATCAAATTGCCCGATGTATCGGTCAGCGCGCCGCCGGAATTGCCGGGATTGATCGCGGCGTCGGTTTGAATGAAATCTTCAAAGGTATTGATACCGACCCGGCTTCTGCTCAAAGCGCTGACAATGCCCATGGTAACGCTTTGCCCGACACCGAAAGGATTGCCGACCGCGAGCACGACATCGCCAATCTTGACTTGCTGCGATTGCCCGAATGTGATGACCGGCAAATCCTGCAAATCGGTTTTCAGCACCGCCAGATCGGTTTCCGGATCGGAGCC
>CP091134.1:1630636-1634142 GCA_021582535.1 Nitrosomonas sp. | reverse complement strand
AGCGATCATGCCCGTCATGCTGAACCCGCACAGCCGCATCAGCATCCACCCACCCGGTAATAATCTGTATCGCATTCATTCGATACTGCGGGTTTCAGCGCGAACTTGCGCGGTACTTTAAGCAATGCAGTCCTTTCAGAGTGGAACAATCAGCGAAAAGCGGGTCGGATTCTTACGCTGGATCGTGAGTTCCGCGGAAATCTGCTCACTGAGTAACTGAACAAGCTGTAAACCCAGGGATTGGGTATTTTCAATATCGAAATCGTCCGGTATCCCTACACCGTCATCGCTAATACACACCAGCAGCTGTTCCGGATTCTGGCGTTTGAGACTGATATCGATATGGCCGCAGCGGCTTTCAGTAAAGGCATATTTCATCGCGTTCGTGCACAGCTCGTTTAGAATCAACCCCAACGGAATACTGACATCGATAGGAAGCAGCACCTCCTGATCGGTATCGATATTTACTACGATTCTTGATGCATCCAGTGCATAAGAAACGGATAAGTTATCAACCAGGGATTGAATGAAACTGGAAAAATCAGTACGGGAAAAATCCAATGATTGATATAACACCTGGTGAATCAATGCCATGGATTTCACACGGTTTTGACTTTCTTTTAGAACCGATATGGCGGCACTGTTATTCAACATATCGGATTGCATGCCGAGCAGGCTATCGATGATTTGCAAGTTGTTTTTAACCCTGTGATGAATTTCCGACAGCAATAAATCTTTCTCCTTTAACGCGGCTTTGAGCTGCTCCTCTTGTGATTTCCGCTCGGTAATATCGATCACGGAAGCAAGCACCATCACCCCTCGGGGTGTTTGGATCGGGTTCAAGCCTACTTCGACCGGGAATTCTTTGCCATTTTTGTGTTGCCCGTGCAGATCCCTGCCATGCCCCATGGCGCGCGTACTGGGGTGTTTTATAAAATCGCTTCTTAACGCCGGATGGTGGGCACGGTGAGATTCCGGTATCAAGACCTCAATCGATTGACCGAGCAATTCCTCACGTTGATAGCCGAAAAGCGCCTCGGTCGTTGTATTGACCATCATGATTTTTCCTTCATGATTGGTCATCACCATACCGTTCGGGGAAGCTTCTACCGCGAGATGAATCATTTCCTCTGCGTGTTTGCGATCGGTAATATCGACGATGGCAGCCAGCACAAAAATGCCATCGTGCTCGGTTTCCACCGGATTTAAACCGACCTCAACAGGGAATTCCTTGCCGCTCTTATGCAGACCGTAAAGATCCCGGCCATGACCCATGGAACGGGATTTTGATTCACTGATATAAGCTTGCCGGTAGCCGGGATGATGGTGACGGAAGCGCGCGGGAATAAGCACTTCGATGGAGTGGCCGATTAATTCCTGCCTGGAATAACCGAACAGCTTTTCCGTGGCGGAATTGACCATGACAATTTTTCCATCGCAATCCGTCATGACCATGCCATTAGGGGAAGCTTCCACGGCCAAATGCATCATCTCTGCGGTATTGCTGAAATTTCCAAATCGGGTTGGCGGCATATTCAGATTTGATCCTGAAGTAAGAAACGAGAGGAAGCCTAGGATGTGAAGGAAATGAGGCGATCCGGCAATTTTCTGAGCAAATACGGTATTTGCTCAGCATCAACCGGTTGACTCAATAAATAACCTTGCAGCTCATCGCAACCCAAATTGCCCAGAAAATCAGCTTGCTCGTATGTTTCGATACCCTCGGCAGTGACCTGTAGATTAAGTTTCTGCGCCAATGCCAGAATAGCCGCTGCAATGGCGCAATCATTCGTATCGTAAGGAATACCCTTGACAAAACTCTGATCGATTTTCAGCCGCCGTATCGGAAGATTCTTCAATGAACTCAGGCAGGAGTAGCCGGTGCCAAAATCATCGATGGAAATCGGTATGCCCAGACTTTCCAATTGTTCCAAGCATCGGATATAAATCAATTCATTCTGCAGGCAGGACTCGGTTATTTCCAGTTCCAGAGAATGGGCGGGCAATGCGTACTGCTGTAACAGTTCCGCGATAAATTGCTGCAAATCTTTATCGGCAAGTTGACGGATGGAGATATTGACAGCCACGCGGAGATCACTAAAACCTTCATCTCGCCATTGCTTGAGTTGCTTGCAGGCTTCTGTCAGGATCCAGTTGCCGATTTCCACAATAAGCCGGCTCGTTTCAGCGACCGGAATGATCTCAGCCGGAGATAACAAACTTTTTACCGGGTGCTGCCAGCGGATCAAGGCTTCTACACCGGTTATTTTTTTCTGTGCTATAGAGAATTGCGGTTGATAATGCAGCCGAAATTCATTTTTAATCAAAGCATGGTGTAGTTCCCGTTCTCTCGTTAAATAATGAGCAGCTTTTTGGGTCAGCGACGGATGATAAAAAGCATAACTGTTGCGCCCTTTGTTTTTGGCTTCGTACATGGCTGTGTCCGCCATTTGCACCAATTCATCGTGATGTAAGGAATGATCCGGGTATGCGCTGATACCGATACTGCACGAGGGGATGACTTCCATGTTGCTGATAATGATCGGATGGGACAGGCATTCCAGTATTTTCTCCGCGACTGTGACCAAGGCATCGCGGGATTCGGCATTCGTCACAATGACGATAAATTCATCACCACCCAATCTGCCCAGGGTATCGCTTTGCCGCAGCACCGAAAGCATTCGCTGCGCGACCAGGCAGAGCATCGAATCGCCATGCGAATGCCCCAGGGTGTCATTGATTCTCTTAAAATTATCGAGGTCAATGAACAACACGCCAAGAAACGAGGAATTCCGGATTGCTTTTGCCAGCGCCAACCGGAGCCGGTCCATGATCAGCATACGATTGGGCAGGTTGGTCAGATTATCGTAGTACGCAATATGCGACAGCTGTTCCTGCGTCTCGCGAATGGTTGTGATATCCGAAATCATGACGACAAATTGTTGTTCTTCGCTCGCTTCAGCGGGAATGAGTCCAATCGTCAGCCAGACATACATGGTTTCATTATTTTTCTTGAAAGCCGTGATTTCCCCTCGCCAATGGCCATGCTTATCAATGCTTTGCCATATATTATTGTAAGTATTCTCCCCCAAGGAATGGCTGGTAAGAAACGGTAACTCCTTATCCTGTAGTTGATGAGGCTGAAACTTGGTGATTTTATAAAATGCGCTATTGGCGCAATTAAATTTTCTATTTTTATTTAGAATGATGATGCCTTCCGAGGCGCATTTGAACACGGTCGCCGCTTGCGCTAACCGGTCTTTCGCCAGACGGCTTTCGGTTGTTTCCTGCAAGATGCCGACGATCTGATGCTTGCCTGCGTCGCTATTGTTAAATGATTTGCCATACAATTTGTACCAGTAGCTTTTCCCGCTATCCGGGCTCACACGAAATTCTATTTCCGCAGCGGTTCCCTTTTTATTGCGCAGCATATCGATAAAGTCCGATACTTTCGGCTGGTCGGTCTCGTCTATCGAAAGAAAGAAGCTTTCCCAGTCGGATATGGG
>CP091134.1:1622236-1630536 GCA_021582535.1 Nitrosomonas sp. | reverse complement strand
GTCATCGCAATACCGCGCTTTTAAGTTATGCGCTGATGCTGGCTGCCGGTGGCTGCGCGGTCTGGGCAGGCGGACAGGATCTGACGGTGCAAAGCAGGGTCGCTATGGCCTGGGGAAGCATTTATCTGTTGTTCATGTTCCTCTCTGATTGCCGCCGGAAATATTATTCCAACCGGGGATAGCATGCTTCTCAAAAAATACGGAACACGCACATTCATTGCTTTCACCCATGATTTCATTGCGATCGCAGTGGCGTGGTGGCTGGCTTATTTATTCCGTTTCAATTTTGAGATTCCGGCTGATTCGATTCGGTTGTTGTTGGAAATGCTGCCCTGGCTGGTGCTGGTGCAAGGCGGTTTCTTTTTGTGGTTCGGACTGTATCGAGGGCTGTGGCGGTATGCCAGTCTGCCCGATTTGAAACGGATTTTTGTGGCAGTGATGTCCGGCCTGTTAACCGAACTGCTGCTCCTGTGGTTGTTCGGTTTGCTGGCTAAAATTCCCGGGGCGGTGGCCGTGCTGGCGCCATTGCTGTTGATGCTGATCATGGGTGGCAGCCGTTTGATCTATCGCGCCTGGAAAGAGCGCCGCCTGTACGGCTTGGAAAGTAATGAAGCCAAACTGGTTCTGATCATTGGCGCGGGCAGCACCGCGGTGAACCTGGTCAAGGCATTGACGGGAAGCCGGGAATGGCATGTGGTCGGTATGCTGGACGACGATCCGCGCAAATTGGGCACACGCTTGCAAGGGATCCGGGTGCTGGGCAGGATCGACGAATTGCCGCACTGGGTGCACACACTGAATGTCGAGCATGTGATTATCGCCACCCCGTCGGTGTCCCGTCAGATTCACCGCAAGGCTTTGGAAATGTGCTCGGAAATCGACGTGAAAGCGATGACGGTGCCGTCGTACGCGGATTTGATCAGCGGCAAGGCCATGGTGACGAATATCCGCGAAATCCAGCTGGACGACTTGCTCGGCAGAGCGCCGGTGGTTCTGGACGATGACGGTTTGCACGGTTTGTTGACGGGAAAAGTGATTCTGGTGACGGGAGCGGGCGGTTCGATCGGTTCCGAGCTGTGCCGCCAGCTGGCCGCATTTGAGCCGGATCGCATCGTTTTTCTGGAATTGAATGAGCTTGCGCTCTATAGTGTTCAGGAAGAATTTCTGCCGCGCTTTCCCGCGATGAGCATGTCGTTTGTGATTGGCGATGTCAAGGATCGCGCGCGCATGACGCAATTGTTTTCGCAATTCCGTCCCGCCGTGGTCTTTCATGCCGCCGCTTACAAGCACGTGCCGCTGATGGAAGAGGAGAATGCTTATCAGGCGCTGTTGAATAATGTGCTGGGCACTTATGTACTGGCGCAGGTCGCGATCAGTTTCGCGGTGGAAAAATTTGTTCTGATTTCGACCGACAAAGCGGTCAATCCGGTCAGCGTCATGGGTGCGAGCAAACGCCTGGCGGAAATGGTATGCCAGGCCTTACAGCAATCCATCGCGGCTAAGCATAACCAGCCGGATCAGAATAACCAATCGCCCCCGACTTGTTTTGTGATGGTGCGTTTCGGCAATGTGCTGGGCAGCACCGGCAGCGTTATTCCGAAATTTCGCGAGCAAATTGCCAAAGGCGGCCCGATTACTATCACCCATCCGGAAATGACGCGTTATTTCATGTCCATCCCCGAAGCGGCGCAACTGGTATTGCAAGCGGCATTGATGGGCGGCACCGATGGCGGCGGGGAAATTTTCGTGCTGGATATGGGCGATCCGGTCAAAATTGTCGATCTGGCCAATGACCTGATCCATTTATCCGGATTGGGGGAAGACGATATCCGTATCGTTTTCAGCGGATTGCGCCCAGGAGAGAAACTGCATGAAGAGCTACTGTCCGCCAGCGAAAATACACTACCCACACCGCATCAAAAATCGCGTATCGCGCAAGCGCGCCAAGTGGATGAGCAATGGTTGTCCGATTTGACGGCGTGGTTAAATAAGATTCCGGTATTGAACGATCAGGAAGCGCGGGATCAATTGGCGAACTGGGTGCCGGAATATAATAGTAAGGAATGGAACGGTAAGTAGTACACGCCTGAGCGCCATTAACATTAATTGTGCTGAAAACTATCCGCTGCTCTTAAGCTTTCGGCAATACAGCCATTTTCCAGCACAAAGATTCGGTCGATCGTCTGCAATGGCGGGATCGATGGATTGAAAATCAGCGTGGTGCGGTTGTGCATCAACTTTTCCAAGACGGGCAGCAGATTTCCCGGATCGGGTTCCTGGGGTGTGAATAATTCATCCAGGATCAGGATATGAGGATCTTTTACGAATGCGCGCGCAATGGCGAGCTGCTGTAGTTGGTGCTGAGTGATTGCCGTGCCTTTGGAGCTGATATCGGTTTGCAAGCCTTCGGGCATGTGCCGGACAAATTCGATGGCGTGTGATGCTTGCACGGCCGCGGTGATTTTTGCTTCGTTGCTGCAACGCATCGCGCCATAGGCAATGTTTCCGGCGATTTTTTCGTCGAGTAGAAAAGTATCCGTGGAAACCAAAGCGATGTTCGCGTACAGGCGGTTTAATTGGATATCCGGCAGCGGCTGGTCATTCAGTAAGATTTTCCCGCTGGCCGGTTGCCGCAAGCGCAGTATCAGATCGATCAATGCATTTTTTTCTTCCGGGGTATAGCCGGTAAACACCACGACCTCACCCGGCCGTACGGTGAAATGCATGTGATTGAGAATCGGTTTGGCGCTTGCGCCGTTTTCGCAACGCACCTGATCGAATACCAGCTTGGCGCAATCCTGCGGAATGCCGAGAGTGCCGCTATCCTGTTCGGATGTCTGATCGAGAAATGCAAAAATGGTTTCCAGGGCCGCTTGCTCATGCTCCAGTTGTTTGGGTAGATTGGCGATGCGTTGTACCGGCAGGATGAACAGTAATACGATGGTGATCAGCGCGGCGGTTTCGGGCAGACCGAGCGCGCCATTGATCGCTTGTAGCGCGATAATGTAGGCTACGGCGAGCATAATCAACATCATGACGAACTGACCTGCGGGAATCATCATGGCCCTGATCCGCACTTGCTGCATGCCGGCTTGATACATCGCCCCGGAAATTTTGCCAAGACGCTGGCTTTCATGCTGTTGTCCGCCGTCCAGCCGGATTTTTCTGTAGTGCGCAACGGATTGCGCTAACCGTTCAGTCAGATCTCCAGCCGCCGGTGAGTGTTGATGTCCGGGCTTATTGAAACGGCTCTGAGTCATTTGATGGATCAGCAGGATGAGCGGTATCGCCAGCAGGAGCAGAATGGCAAATTCTTGATTGAGACGCAGCGTGCAAATCATTAATGCGATGATCGTCAGACAATCTTGCGCTAACCGTGCGATGTGCCCGGTCGCGCTTTGCGTGATCGCGTTGATATGCGCTATCAGCGCGCCGGTCTGATGAGAATTGAAATGCGCATAACAACGGACTGGCAGCGTCAGCAGCTTGTTAAAGAATTCCATGCGTAAATCGGCGCCTAGCTTACCGCCGGCTTTACCGGTGGCGTAGAGACTGATATAACCCGCCAATGCGCGTGAGATAAATACTGCAACCATCGTCAGCGACGTGGTTTGTATCAGTGCTGGGTCTTGCAGGACAAATGCGCCTGCCAGCATGTGCTGCACGAGCAGGGGCAGCAACGCCAGCAATGCCGCTACGATCAGCATGGCGGATAATGCCAGCAAGAGTAACTTCCAGTAAGGCGCCAGTTTTCCGGCTAAGCGCTGGTAATGTTGCAAGTCGATCATAATGCATCATTTTACATGAACCGGCTGCGGAGTCGCCGGTTGCGTGATGCGGGCGACGGCGATTCGCGGCGGTAATCATCCCGGCATCGTGCAATTATCCGGAGCGCGAGGCGGATATAGTACAATCGCCATTCTTTTAATGAATGGATCCGGATGAAAACGATACATTGATGCGTTTTGAAAATCCGGGTTTTTATTGATGCCAATATTCAATACTTCCAATACTCAGTCCACGCTGCCGCGGAGAAAAGGCATCGTGCTGGCCGGCGGTTCCGGAACGCGGCTTTATCCGGTGACGCAAACAGTCTCGAAACAATTGCTGCCGGTATTCGACAAGCCGATGATTTATTATCCGCTCAGCACGCTGATGCTGGCCGGGATCCGGGATATTCTGGTGATTTCAACGCCGCGCGATGTCGGCAATTTTCAGGAATTACTGCGCGATGGCAGCCAGTGGGGGGTGAATATTTCGTACGCTGAGCAACCCTCACCCGATGGTCTGGCGCAGGCTTTTCTGATCGGCGCATCGTTTATCGGCAACGATAACTCGGCGCTGGTACTGGGCGACAATATTTTTTACGGGCATGATTTTCATCATTTACTGATGAACGCCATGCAACGTACGCAGGGTGCCAGTGTTTTCGCTTATCACGTGCACGATCCGGAGCGTTACGGCGTGGTTGAATTCGATGCCGGTGGCAAAGTGGTGAATCTGGAAGAAAAACCCGAGCAGCCGAAATCCCATTATGCCGTGACAGGCTTGTATTTTTATGATGCGCACGTAGTGGATTACGCCAAAAGCCTGAAACCGTCGGCGCGTAACGAACTGGAGATCACCGACCTGAACCGCATTTATCTGGAACATGACGCGCTCAGTGTGGAAATCATGGGGCGCGGCTATGCCTGGCTGGATACCGGCACGCACGAATCGTTGCTCGATGCGAGTCAGTTCGTTGCTACCATCGAGCACCGCCAAGGCCTGAAAATCGCTTGCCCGGAGGAAATTGCTTTCCGGCAAGATTGGATCGATGCCGCGCAACTCGAAGCGCTGGCGCTGCCATTGGCCAAGAACGGTTACGGGCAGTACTTGCTGCAAGTTCTGAAGCGGGAATTTTGATGAAAGCGACACCTTTACACATCCCCGATGTTTTTTTGCTGGAACCGCGCGTTTTCGGCGACGATCGCGGTTTCTTCTTCGAGAGCTTTAATCAACGTGCCTTTGAATCCGCCATTGGCAAGCCCGTCTGTTTTGTGCAAAGCAATCATTCGCGTTCCGCGCATAATGTGTTGCGCGGCTTGCACTACCAGATCCAGCACGCGCAAGGAAAACTGGTGCGCGTCGTGGCGGGTGAAGTGTTCGATGTCGCAGTCGATATCCGCCGTTCTTCGCCGACTTTCGGGCACTGGGTGGGGGAAATTCTCAGTGCGGAAAACAAAAGGCAACTGTGGATTCCCGCCGGTTTTGCGCACGGCTTCGTGGTGTTATCCGATAGCGCCGAGTTTTTGTACAACACTACCGACTATTGGGCGCCGGAGTTCGAGCGTTGCATCGTGTGGAACGATAAAACCTTGGCGATAAACTGGCCGATCCCGGGATCTCCGGTGTTATCGGAAAAAGATGCCCGCGGCGCTACATTTGAAGCGGCCGAGGTTTACGATTGATGAGCCAAGAATCATGGAATTCTTCTGACTGATGGCCAAACCAAAAACCATTTATTCCTGCACCGAATGCGGCGGCCAAACGTTGAAATGGCAAGGCCAGTGCCCGCATTGCCAAGCCTGGAATACACTGGTTGAAACCATCGCGGAAAAATCCGTGTCGCGTTTCAGTCCGGTATCGGAAACCGGCCAAGTGCAAAATTTAAGCACCATCGAAGCGCGCGAAGAACCGCGCTATCCCACCGGCATCGAGGAATTGGACCGGGTGCTCGGCGGTGGCATGGTGCAGGGCGGGGTGGTGTTGTTGGGCGGCGATCCGGGAATCGGTAAGTCGACATTGCTGTTGCAAGCGCTGTCGTTCATGTCGGCGCAGCACTCCGTGCTGTATATCAGCGGCGAAGAATCGGCGCAGCAGGTCGCGCTGCGCGCCAAGCGCCTGGCCCTCGATGTGAATTCGGTCGATTTGTACGCGGAAATTCAACTGGAAAAAATCCAGGCGATGCTGGCGGAACGCAAACCGTCGGTGGCGGTGATCGATTCGATTCAAACCATTTATTCCGAAGCGCTGCAATCCGCGCCGGGATCGGTCGCACAAGTGCGCGAATGCGCGGCGCAGCTGACGCGTCTGGCGAAATCGAGCGGCACCTGCATCATTCTGGTCGGCCATGTGACCAAGGAAGGTGCGCTGGCCGGTCCGCGCGTGCTGGAACATATGGTCGATACCGTGCTGTATTTTGAGGGCGACATGCATTCCAGTTTCCGCATGATCCGCGCGTTCAAGAACCGCTTCGGCGCGGTCAACGAACTGGGCGTGTTCGCGATGGGCGAGAAAGGCTTGCGTGAAGTCAAGAATCCATCGGCGTTGTTCCTGTCGCACCACGACACGCAAGTGCCGGGCTCATGCATCATGGTGACGCAAGAAGGCACGCGCCCGCTGCTGGTGGAGATTCAGGCTCTGGTCGACGAGGCGCGCTCACCCAGCCCGCGCCGCTTGTGCGTCGGCCTGGAGCAGAACCGCTTGGCTATGCTGCTGGCGGTGTTGCATCGCCATGCCGGTATTCCTTGTTACGATCAGGATGTATTCGTCAACGCTGTCGGCGGTGTCAAAATCACCGAACCCGGTGCCGATCTGGCCATCCTGCTGGCGGTGGTTTCGTCGCTGAAAAACAAACCGCTGGCGGAAAAAATGATCGTCATCGGTGAGGTCGGCCTGGCTGGCGAAATCCGCCCGGTGCAACGCGGGCAGGAGCGGCTGAAGGAAGCCGCGAAACTAGGCTTCAAGCAAGCCATCATTCCGCTGGCCAACAAGCCCAAACAAGCGATTGCCGGTATGAACATCATTCCGGTGGCGCGGATCAGGGACGCGGTCGTGCATATGCACTAGGGAAACGCTGATTAATTGACTATACGAGCGAATCACTTCGTTGCGCGGTACTCACTCCCTCGCTTATCTTATTTATTGATAGGTCTGGTTGCTGTGTTCCGTGCGCCTCGTGCTTCATCTCGTTCGCCGAATTAATCAACGTTTCCCTCGCCGCCATTGAAAATTTCCGTGCGCATAAACCCATGAACCGGCACATCCGGTTACTGACGGGAATATCGATTCTGATCATCGTGGCTGCCGTGTTGCTGCCGCCGTTTGCGCAGCCTGACGGTTATCATTATTTCGCCGATCAACGCGGTTTTCTCGGTATTCCGAATTTCAATGACGTGGCCTCCAATCTGGCTTTTCTGTTCAGCGGCGCCGCCGGTTTGATATTTCTGTGGCGCGTGCAGCAAAATCCCGCGCAAACCACGTTTCAAGATCGCAAGGAAAGTCTGCCGTATTGGGTGCTTTTTTCAGCTATCGCTTCCGTCGCCTTCGGTTCCATTTACTACCACTGGACACCGGATATCGACCACTTGCTATGGGATCGTCTGCCCATCGTCATCGCCATAACCGCGCTGTTATCGGCCACACTGGTTGAGCGCGTAAGCCGAGCCGCAGGGCTTGGGGCTTTACCGCTGCTCGTTGTACTGGCCGTGCTGAGCGTGTTGTATTGGTACTGGACGGAACTGCAAGGCGCGGGCAACCTGAATTTTTATATCGTGGTGCAGTTTTATTCGATTCTGCTGATCGTCTGGATCAGTCTGTGCTTTCCGTCGCGGTACACGCATGGCAACGGCATCTATCAGATCATCGCGCTCTACGCGGTCGCAAAAGTATTTGAAATGCTGGATGCGCAAATTTTTGCCTGGACAAACGGCTGGATCAGCGGCCATACGCTAAAGCATCTGATTGCGGCATATGCTGCTTACCGGATTGTGCAGATATTGCGGAAACGGACGTTGGTAGGGTGCCAATAAGCAAAGCGCATTGCACCGGAATTTTCTAGACTTTCTTCGGATTATTATCAATTGTGTCGAGTTTTGCTCGTAGGCGATCGGATAACATTTTTGCCAAATTGGCGAAATCTTCCAATCGTTTGATCCGACTTTCAATTTCCTTCCGCTCTTCATTAGTCGCAGTATCTTCGTCACTTAGTTCAACTTCATTTGAAACAAATCGTATGACTGACAGATAATTATCGTTTGTTGCACCTGCTGCCTCAGCAAGAGTGACCCACTTCTTGGATTTGTCAACAGTATCTCGAGCAGCGCAAGTCAAACAAAAGCGTATCAGAAGTTTAGCCGTATAATCCAATTCATCGGCAATATCTAGCCAGACGGCGCTTTCCATATTTTTTTGTTGCTTAGCTGCTGCTTCGCGGGTAGGCCGGAAATATCTTGGGATGTTGCTGTTCGGATCGAGACTCTCAAGTGTTCTCAGGATAGGTGAAGTGGCGCCATTAAGCTGTACAACCTGAAAGCGAA
>CP091134.1:1595783-1622136 GCA_021582535.1 Nitrosomonas sp. | reverse complement strand
CATTTATTCCGTGATGACTCCACCGCCAAGACATACTCTACTTTCATAAATCACGACCGACTGTCCCGGTGTGATGGCCCATTGCCGTTGCGCAAAATCGATCTGGCAATGATTTTGCGACAATTCTGTGATGACACAAGGGGCATCAACTTGGCGGTAGCGTGTTTTGGCGGCATAGACCCAATTGCAATGCGGCTGCTTGCCGCTCATCCAGGTCAGATCGGTAGCTTTCAGCGCTGGGCGGAGCAGATCCGGATGATCATGCCCTTGCACTGCAATCAACACATTCCGGGCCATATCCTTGGCGGATACGAACCACGGCTCATCGTTGCCATCGCGTGTGCCGCCGATACCGAGCCCTTGCCGCTGTCCGATGGTGTAATACATCAATCCTACATGCTGACCGATCACTTTACCTTCAGGCGTTTGAATTTCGCCCGGTTCGTGCGGCAGGTAGCGATTGAGAAACTCCCGGAAAGGGCGTTCGCCGATGAAGCAAATACCGGTGCTGTCTTTTTTGGAAGAATTGGGCAAGTTCAATTCCCGGGCGATCTTACGCACCTCGCGCTTATACAGATGTCCGATCGGAAATAAGGTATTGGCGAGTTGTGTTTGATTGAGGCGATACAAAAAATAACTTTGATCTTTAGTGCCGTCCTCGCCCTTCAATAGCTGAAATACGCCATTTACCTCACGCACCTGCGCATAGTGGCCTGTTGCAATATAATCCGCCCCCAGTTTATGCGCATGATCGAGAAAAGCCTTGAATTTGATTTCGGCATTACACAGCACATCGGGATTAGGCGTCCGCCCCGCTTGATATTCGGCCAGGAAATGGGAAAAAACCCGGTCTTTGTATTCAGCGGAAAAATTGACCACTTCAATCGGAATATCGATGACATCCGCAACCGATACCGCATCGAGAAAATCCTGACGGGAAGAGCAATATTCATCGGTATCGTCGTCTTCCCAGTTTTTCATGAACAGACCAACAACATCGTAGCCCTGCTGCTTCAGTAAGTAGGCTGCCACAGACGAGTCAACACCGCCGGACATGCCAATGACAACGCGGTACTTTTTCATCGCATCACGACTCATAGTGTGTCAATAGCTCCAGCGGATAGCGTTTGCCTGCCAGATGGTCACGAATACATTGCATCACCAGCGGGCTGCGGTGCTGCTGAATCATTTGATTCACCTCATCCAAACTATACCAAGATGCTCGCAAAATGCCCGTATCCAGTACACGTTCCGGATCGTGATGCGTCACATGCCCGCCGAATGCGAAACGGATATACGTGGTATCGACGCGATGCGAATGCCATTGATAGATACCCGCCAGATATTCGGGAACAAAGGTATACGCGGTTTCCTCCAGCGTTTCCCGTATGGCGCCTTGAATAAGGGATTCTCCCGGATCCAAATGCCCTGCCGGTTGATTTAAAAATAAACCGGCGCCGGCTTCGGGTTCTTCCTCAACCAGCAGATATTTACCATTGTGCTCAACAACGGCCGCGACTGTTACATTGGGTTTCCAGATCATCATTTTGGGTATGTAGAATTAACGTGTGCGATATCGAACGATCAGCATGCCGTGAGTGTAAATACTGCGTATTATCGCATTGCCACTGCAAAATCTGGTGGAATCAGGCAGAATTTTTACGATTCTGCGGTTGAGTCAACTGAATTGAGGAAAATTGCTGCAATATCCTGTCCAGTTGCGCAATGTCAAACGGCTTGCTCAGATGCCCATCCATCCCGGCGGCAAAACATTCTTGTTTGATATGATCCAACGCATGGGCTGTCAAAGCTACAATGGGCACGGGCGTTAAATTCTTTTGCTGTTCAAGCGCACGTATTTGCCGCGTCGCTTCAAATCCGTCCATAACAGGCATATTACAATCCATCAGAATCAAATCGAAGCGTCGGGAAGAAAATGCGTCAATCGCTTCGACACCATTATTGGCCAGCGTCACTTCACAGTTTAAGCGCTCCAGCATCGCTTTACTGACTAACTGGTTAACATCGTTATCTTCGACCACCAAAATATGAGGGCGATCTTCAGTCACAGTTTGGGATCGCGTTTGCGGCAATTCACCGGGTTTCGCTAGCGCGGTGCCGACAATTTCATAGCGCAACGGCAGGCGTGCACAGAACCTGGATCCCGCACCGATCTCACTGGATACCGTGATGGAGCCTCCCATCAGCGATAACAAGTTGCGGGTGATGACGAGACCGAGTCCGGTGCCGCGAATATGCTGCGTAGCTTCACCGACTTGGGAAAATTCCTGAAACAACCGTGCCTGATTCTCGGCGGAAATGCCAATCCCGGTATCCGTTACCGTCAGCTCCAATGTAATACCGCTGTGATCCGCAGTCTCGATGCAACCGATCAATAATTTAACCTCGCCTTGCTGCGTAAACTTGAGTGCATTGCCAAGCAAATTAAATAAAATTTGCTTAATCCGGTCCGGATCGCCAATCAGGTTATGGGAAGGATTGCAATCGAAACTGACTATGAAATTTAACGATGTGTCTTTTGCTTTGGTGCGAAATAATGCATGAACTTCATCAATCACCCCAGGCAAATCAAACGAACGGTTAACGATACTCAGTTTGTGCGCTTCTATTTTGGCGAAATCCAGAATATCGTCGATAATCCGCAACAGAGTCCGCCCGGAATTACGGATGACATTCAGATGATTGGTTTGCTCCGGGTTTAGCGGGGTCGTTGCGAGTATCTCCGTCATCCCCAGCACACCATTCATCGGCGTGCGGATTTCGTGACTCATCGCCGCCAGAAAAGCCGATTTCGCTCTGTTGGCATTCTCCGCTTGCAGTCGGGCTTGCTCCAGATCCACTGCTTGCTTCTCCAATTGCACTGCCTGCTGCCGTGCAATCCAGTAGTTTTCATGCTGTAACTTATCGTTGTGCACGGAAAAAATAAAGTAAGCAAGTCCAATGATCAACATCACCCAGCTGCTATCATCGGGAATAAATAGCACGAGACTGATCAGGCTCGGTGCATAAACCAGCAGTGCAAAGACAAGCATGAGGCGGATGCGCGGTGAGGTCGCTGCGATACCGCCTGCAATAAAACCCACGGTGGAAATAACCGCCAGGATTACTCCGTTATCAATGGCATAAATCGATAGAAAAATCCAGCTCAGGAAAACACCCCATGTGAATGAGGTTGCAATATAAACCGCTGAGATTGAACGCTCAATCCGGGTGTTTAAATGCGAACCGGTTACCTGTTTATAAATGATTAAACGCAGTATGGCTAAAACCAGAAAAATGATCGCGAAGACAAAGTTGTACGGCTGCGCGCCCAGTACGGGCGAGGTCAATATAATGGCACTGCAACATAGCACATAAAACATTCCACCCCACCGCATGCGCCCTGCCATATCCTGATTGGTGCTGATACGTACCCGTTCAAGATTCGCCACCTCGGGATCCGACCAGAAACTTTTGCTATGCTTCAAAATAAGTTGATTCCTACGTCCAAATGACATCGACTCCACGATATTGCTGTTGATAAGGAATTTAGAAATCAGAAAATTCAATATCAATTCATAAAATTAAAATAAAGCAGTAAGATAAATCTGAAAATGATCATCATAAAGAATAAATTAATTTAGTTCCATCGAGGACTTACTTTATTCGCAATTTAGCGCATAGAAACTAGCCAAAAAGCACACTAATCGGTATGATGCGACCTGCAAGTCAATGGAGGTGTGGCCGAGCGGTTTAAGGCAGCAGTCTTGAAAACTGCCGTAGGGGTGACTCTACCGTGAGTTCGAATCTCACCGCCTCCGCCAGTAACCTGTTTTACACCATCCAAATACATACACGAAACCCGCATAAATCCTAGAGTTTAGCGGGTTTTTTGTTTTGTGCTGTACATTCCCATCTATTGCAATCCACTACATTTTGTTGGTATATTAAGAGCAAAAATACCAACACGCAAGAAAATGTACCAACAACACTGATTTTTCCTATGAGAATCAGGCATGTTTTGTTGGCATTACCTTGGTGAATATACCAACATTCAATAGAAATATACCAGCACATAGCTATACCATGAAACTTACCGATACAGCGATAAGGAAAGCAAAGCCGCAAGCTGCGCCATACAGGATTGCAGACGGCGGCGGTATGTATATCGAGATAACAACAAATGGTTCCAAGTATTGGCGCATGGCTTACCGCTTTGCTGGCAAGCAAAAAACGCTAGCACTCGGTATCTATCCTGACGTAACCTTGGCCGAAGCACGTGAGCGACGCACTGAGGCAAGAAAGCAGCTTGCCAATGGTGCGGATCCAGGCGCAGTAAAGCAAACTCAAAAGAAGCAATCTAAGATTGCGGCGGCCAACTCGTTTGAATTAATAGCACGTGAATTTCATAAATTAAAAACGCCTACATGGTCAGTCAGTCACACAGCGGATTGGATCAAAACTCTTGAACGTGAAATCTTTCCAAAATTTGGCGAATTGCCCATATCTGAAATCGAAGCACCTGACGTACTAGACGCGATAAGGACAATCGAAGGACGTGGAGCGCATGAGGTAGCGGCAAGGGTATTGCAAAGAGTACGGGCGGTATGTGCTTATGCAATCGCAACCGGACGGGCACGGCATAACCCGGCTTCAGAAATAAAGGGCGCACTTGCACCGCAACCCAAAGTAAAACACTTCGCGGCATTGACGGAAAAAGAACTACCGGAATTCTTGCGCGCAGTAGCAGCATATCCATGCTATCCGCTAACCAAAGCAGCCACACGTTTATTAATGCTGACATTTGTCCGCACTGGCGAGGTAAGAGGCGCTAAATGGCGCGAGTTTGATCATGACGCTAAGTTATGGGTAATACCGGCGGAACGCATGAAAGCGCGTGAACCGCATGTTGTGCCGCTATCACGTCAGGCGATAGAAACACTAACGGAATTGCATCAGCTTACCGGGCATGACGAGCATTTATTCCCCAGCCGCACTGGCAACGGCAGAACAATCAGCGAGAATACAGTATTAAAAGTCATAGAACGCCTTGGCTATAAAGGACGCATGACCGGACACGGTTTCCGCACCATCGCTTCAACTTACCTTAACAGCGTAGGCATGATCCGGCCTGACATAATCGAGGCGCAGCTAGCCCATACAGACGGCAATGCAACACGAGCGGCATATAACCGAACTGACTACATGGAGTATCGCATTGCAATGATGCAATTTTGGGCAGACACATTGGACGCTATGCAGGCAGGTGAGAAATTACCAAAATGGGCTGATTATGAACCACACGATCTAGAATACCGGGCGGCGCAGGCGATACCGATACGCGCCAAGTTGTAAAGCAACACCGCACCTGACGGATTCAGGCAAAAAGCGGGGTTATCAAGTGCGGAAACACTTGAGCCCCTAACCCAACGCAACACTGATAAGGAGTGTCACATCATGGCTAATAAAGATTTTACAGCAGTAGGCAACGCAACACCCGAGCAATTAGAAAAGCAATACCCATGCAATGGCGATCCATTTGGGGTTTGGTATTGCATAGATGCAGAGCGCTATAGATGGGCTGTTAATGACAAAAAAGGCCATGCTTTTACCGAAACTTTAGAATACAAAACAGCTTTGATTATTTCTGAGGCTTTAAGAATAAGGCATAAAAAGATCAATAATGGTTTGCTTCTTGGTGCTAAGCAAAAGAAAGTAATTGCAGATGCTCTATTAATCGGACTTGAAAGTTATGGCGAGATTGAACGCATTGATAATGCGGTAAGTATGGCAGATGTAAGTACTAATGGCTGCCTACCTGATTCAATTAGACCTATTCACCCAACAGGATCAGCCGACACTATTGGGGTATTTGCCGCAGCATTGCGGTATATGCAACCAACATAAATTGAAACTTTAGCCGCTGTCTACCTCGACGGAGGGAAAGGCCAGATACCTTTGCTGGCATGGCAGTGGCTTCTTTCAAAGAATGCTGAAAAGAGATGTTTATGAACAAAAATTATTATACTCTCGACGAAGCTGCTTCATTTTTAACCGATAGGTTAGATGAGAAATTCACACCTGATTCTTTATTAAGGCTTGCTGCAAGTAGAGAATCTGAGCTCGATTTATGTATGTATTTTCATGGAGCATTAGAATTTCAACAGGAAAATACTAAAGAGGGCGGATTATGGCCTCCTTTCCTTACATCAGATAATTTTCGTGGGTATATTAAAATTCCTGTAGATGCAATTCATCCGGATAGAGATAATTTTTCACCATTTCAATATGCGAGAGTCATTGAAGAATTAAGCAACGGCATATTTACAGACCCTTCAGCAGAAAAAGTACTTTTCCCAACGTTGTATGCTAAAAGAATCGAGTCTATGGATTCATCGCCAGCTATTCCATTTCATCCGCAAGATGCAACAACTTTAAATATTTTATTGGAGCCACTGGCACAAGAGCCTACTCCCATCCCATTTGAAGCAAGCCGAAGCAAATCTTTAATTCCGGAAAAAAGCTTATTTGATTTTATTGAAAGAAAAAAGATGGAACAGCCAGAGCCACAAGTCGCAATATCAGAAACTAACAATGACGATATTCCAGGCAAGCAACCACGAATCGCAATAGGCAAATTAGCGATAAAAGCCGCATGGGAGATTGAACGCGAACACAAAAGCAAGCGACGAGCAACGGCAAATGAGGTTATGGAAAGATTGCAATCTTGGGCTGATGCTGGGACACATCCTGATGTTCTTTATGAATCAAATAAGCGGCGCAAGCAGGTAACTTGGTTAAAGGGCAAGAGTGGTGATAAGGTGTTCACATTCGAAGCGTGTGAAAAAGCATTATCGAAATGGAATGAAAGCCGCGACAATTCGAATCTAAGCAGAATCTAAGGACAGTAAGCAGACACTAAGCCCGCTAAGTACAGCGGGCTTTTTTTGTGTCCGAAAATGCGCGTAATCCAAGGCAGTTTATTTGGATTCACTCAAACTTTATAGGACACAATGAAATGATTCATGACATCAACCCAGCCGGATTTAGCCGGGAAAAAGTAATTTTGCAACTAATTCCCTTGTCGCACTCGACCCTTTGGAACCATGTGAAAAATGGAAAATTCCCAAAGCCTGTAAAACTTTCTGAAAACGTCACCGCATGGCGAAATCAGGACGTGATCGCATGGATTACCGAAAAATCAGGGGGTGCAGAATGAGCAAACTTGCGCTAATTGCCGCCCAAAACGCACATGCAGAGTTACCAGCGCGCCGCGGCAAATTTGTTCAAAAGCAAAATGACTGTGAAAGCATGGCTGCAGAAAAACGCGCACAGATTGCTAGTTTAGATGTGGCGCACAGAGCAGCCGAACAAGATTTTATTTGCAGTCAAGCGACCATGCAGCAAGTTCAAGAATTGAGGCAGAAACTTGAAAGGACGCACACTGAATTGGCTGAAGCCGAGCGACTGAGTGCTTTGACCGCCGAAGCAATCGCCGAAACCGACAAGCAAATTTCTCAATCACTTCAATCAATCGCAATAGCTCGCCGTGATTTTTGCGCTCAAACGAGCAACGAAAAGCTCCAAAAAATCAAGGAAAGCAAGCAGTTTCGAGATTTGCTTTTGGAAGCGATGGCCGCATTCGCCGCAAATGGTTCATATCATTGGACGCTCAACGTACATCGGTTTGTTGAACAAAATTTGACGCGAATTCTGCCGGATATCACAGAAACGGAGGCCCGAGAGGCAACGGAGAGATTCAAAAAGACAAACGACTTGGAAGGCTGAACCTGAAAGCGGGAACCGCGGCATCCATGCAAAAAAACACCGGGGTTCCCAGCACGCAAACTTCTTCGGAGTAACTCAAAATGTCTACTGCTAATTTTAACACGAGATCGATGCACATTAACGACAACTTAAACGCAATTCTCTGCGGATTAAGGAAAGTCAAAAAAACAGGCGAAGGGCGCTATGTGGCGCAATGTTTGTTTCATGAGGACAAAACGCCTAGCGCAGCGCTTACCCAAAAACCTGATGGCACTATCCTGGTCCATTGCTTTAGCTGCGGAGCCAGCGGCTTAGATTTTTGCAACACGCTTGGCATTGATCCGTCAACTTTGTTTCCACCAACCAACGATCTACGCTACGAAAAAAAGAAACGTAGCGGCTTTTCAGCTTGGCAGTTACTTTATGCCTTACATGCCGATTTAATCCGCTTATTAATCATCGTTAATGATTTACAAAAGGTAGGTGCGCTTTCTGGTGATGACCGGGAATTTGTCGCTGAAATTATTCTGCGCCTTAACGACGGAATTAGTTATATGGAGGGGGCGCGATGAATCTGCGAGAAAAAGCTGAAGCCGCGATAACAGAAGCGCATTCAAAACGAACGCCATCTGCTTTAAAAGCCGTTGATCTGCACACGCTCGCAAACATGAAATTTAAACCAAGACAACCATTACTTTCGCCCTGGCTAAACTCTCAAGACCTTTGTATGTTGTTTGCGGCGCGTGGCATTGGGAAAACTCACTTCGCTTTGGCGATCAGTTACGCAGTGGCGACGGGAGGAAAGTTTTTAGCATGGGGAGCCGATCAACCACGAAAGGTTCTTTATCTTGATGGCGAATTACCCGGTACCGTTATGCAGCAGCGGCTTTTAACGCACCTTCCACAAAAAGAGCCGCAGCCTGGTTATTTTCGCGTGTTTACACCCGATCTGATGAGCATGGACGACGTGATGCCGGATTTAGCAACAGCCGAAGGTCAATCCGTTATTAACTCGATGGTTGAGACAGATACAGCACTTATCGTACTAGATAACCTGTCCGCATGGGCGCGAGGTTCACGTTCGGAAAACGATGCAGAAAGTTGGCTACCGCTTGCGAGCTGGATTCTATCGCTGCGCCGTCAAGGAATCGCTGTGCTTATTGTTCACCATGCAGCCAAGGGCGGGCAGCAGCGGGGCACAAGCAAAAAAGAAGATTTGCTTGATAGTGTAATCAAGTTATCGCGACCGATCGATTACGACCCAAAGCAAGGCGCACGATTTGAAATGGAGTTCACAAAAGCGCGGAACTTGCACGGAGATGCCGCAGAAGGACTGGAAGTCATTTTGAACGAAGATTCGGACGGCTGCGCTTCGTGGAGCTGGGCAACCTTGGAAGGAAGCACGTATCAGCGTGTTATCGATCTTGCTAATGAAGGCTTGAGTCAGTCAGATATTGCACGCGAGCTTGAAGTTAATCGTTCGACAGTGAACCGTCATTACCGCAAGGCGCAAGAAGCGGGAATGATTAATCGAAAAGGAGCGGCATTTTGAGCTTACGAAACCTGCTAAAACAAGCGGTCGTTTCCACAGAAGAAAAGTGTTGCACTGTTGCACCCCCTAGGGAATGCAACAACGCAACAAATTCACAGAAACACGCAACACTAGGCACAACAAATCATGCAACAAATGAGGGAAACGCCAGTAATGATGCGGAGTTTGCTGCAACGCCCTACGCAACTACTATGCAACAAACGGCAAAAACCAATGCAACAACAGCGCAACAACAGGCAGTCATTCAATTGCAAATTGAAGCCATTCGGGCATGGCTTTTTAAGATTGGCGAACCGGAAGAGGATCATGACATCGTACTGAACAAATGCCGGAATGATTCTGCTGCGATGGAATACTTCTTAAATCATGCACGCAGTGAATATGTTAGGACTGAAGTAAAAATCATGTGAAGGGATTGTAATTGGCTTCTTAGCAATCCAAAATTGAAATTCGTCAATGAATCAAAATAAATACTGGAGATGAAATTATGAATAATGTTCACGAAACAAAAGAATGGCCTGAAAAATTAATTCTTTCTTCAAGAGATAGATATACGAAGAAACATGGCGGTGTGATATGGAAAATATCGACAGTTGATTTTATTGAGGATCGCATATGCCTAGTATCACTTAATAATGAAACGCACAAAGAAACCGAAGTATGGTCAGGAACAGGTCATGAATTCTTAGAAAAGTTTACCAAGATCGAATGGCATGAATAAAAATAATCTACGGGTCCCTCTACAGGCATGCGCGGCCAGGGTAGTGAAGGCCCCTTGAATTTTCTAGCGGAGCGGCTGCAAAACTTGGTTTCTAATTTCCAGTTTCTAACACCTACATATAAGGCAACACTTTAATGAAAACGATTGATCTAGCTAATGGTTTGGGAATATCGGCACAAATGACGAACCGATTGATTAAGCAGGGAATGCCGCGTGAACTGGATTTAGCGATTGCATGGCGCAAATCAAATTTACAACCGTTTCGCACGAAATCTACAAGAATCGGTGGCAATAGCGGGAAGCCATATCAATCAGTACGTGTTAACGAAACTACACTTGAAGATGATCGAGCTTGCAGCATCGCAGAGAGAAAGATTATTGAGAAAACCCTAACGAGCGTACTGCCGAATCTATATTTTGAACGTGTTGATTGGCTTACAGCCGCTTTAAAAGAAGCTAGCGTTCCGGTTACCGGTAAACAGGTAATTGAAATACAAGACTCACTATTGTCGACGTACATGGAGGAAATTATTTACGGATATCTCCAAAGTAATAACCATTTCGAGTTACCTCCACTTTTTGAGATGCGGCTTGATAGCAAAGAGCGCAAAGCAGTGATTGCTTCGATAGACCAGTTATTGAGCCAAGATAGCACAGCAGAATAACGATTGAACGAGATTATATACTTTCGAGGAGGCTACCTTCAAAACATCATAAACAGTACAGCATTATCATTTTCAGTCAATTTAAAAAAGGTAAATATTATGGGCGTAATCAATTTCAAAGCAGAGACAAACGAAATCAAGCAATGGCTGACCGCTAGCGGCATTCACCCTGTCGATCACCATTATATTTTGGAAAAATTGCGCACAAATCCCGATGCGCATTTGCAGTATCTAAAAAACGCACGGAACGCACGCGCAATACCGAAGCACTAGCCTAATAGGAAGCACAACGGGAGCCTAAGCCCCCGTTCTGTTTGCCATAGAATCAAAATTTAGATTACATTGCTGATTCTTTTCTGCGGCGTGCCATGAAGCCAAGCAAGCCTAGACCAGCTAAAAGCATAGCGTAGGTTTCTGGTTCTGGAACTGGCGAGACGTACCAAGCGGAATCTGGTGCAAATTTTGTTGCTTGAACATGCAACGCTAACTGACCATCAATCGGTAAAGGATCGGATCCCAAACCTCCAACATGCCACGTAACTGACTCATTGGCTGTAAGTCTGTCTGATGCTCCACCACTACCGAAATCGTACCTGAAATCAAAACTTCCACCCGGGCCGCCACCATTTTTTGGGTCGACAACAGTTACACCTCCACCCAAATCGGTTGAGCTAGATGAGGGCTTTGTGCCATCTACTGCCATTGAACCAATAAATGAGTCAGTGCCAAAGATTGCATTTAAATCTAAAGTAGTAAGTGTAAATGTCCAGTTTCCTCCACCATCATCAGTAACGCTCAGATCGGCAAAGTGAACATTAGCAGGTCCGCCGCCGGATAATAATTGGCCAAACGAATAGGTATTTGCTTGAGCACCACTTCCGAAAATGAGAGCACCCGTTGCGATAATTGATATCGCTAGTTTTTTTAGAATCATTTTTTACTCCTTTTATGTTTAGATACTGGCCGTATCAGTTTCTCCTACTTCAGAATGCCGATTATGAAATTCTGAATAAAGGAAATTTTATTATATATTTAAGAAACCATTATGGATATAAGGATTTTGCTTATTTTCTTCCGCCATTCTTTTTAACTCACAAACTAGAGGTTTCTGTCTTTCGGGTGGCATATCAGTTATTTTCTTTGCTATTTCATAACATTCAACAAACCAGCGAGCAAGTGTTGTGGCTAAGTTGGTGAATTTATTAGGCGGAACCAATCCAAAAGTTGGGTGCTGGCGAATATGGCACGGCAATCCAAATTAACTAATACATACCGGATTTCCTTACACTAGGATTACATTAAAGCCACGTAAGCAAGGAGCTTTTGTTGGTATATTTGTTGGTATAAATAAAATTTAAAGAACATATATTGTTATATACAAACAGTTTCAGAGCAAAAGTCGTATGACACCGCCTCCGCCACTTCCCCTTCCATGCAAGTCCAGAGACATCCACGAAGCCTAGTAACAACGCCACTTTACTGAATGTTACTTTCCGTATCAATCCAGAATAGTCCGCTAGAAGCCAGCAAAAAAATGTGGTACATGGAAGAAGCTTCAACAAATAGAGACTGCACTTAAGATCGATGGTCAAAATACTGCAATAGTCGCTAATCAAACAAAGTTAAGAGAATATTTTCTTGATAGTGTATTTAGTAATACGCGGTTGGCAGGATAATGTTCCTGACAAAGTATTTTAGTGTGATTCTCGCTGAACTCAATCTTTTGAATTAAATGATTGGCGACGATTTTCCGCTTTTGCCGACTTAAATTCTAGCAACTAAAATTGAAATTCAATTAATCCATCGCTTGACAGCTTCAGTCAACCACTCCGGTTCATCCAGCGGTAAATCATGCCCGGCCGATTCATGTTCAACATAGGCAGTTTTCCAGGTTTGCGCGAGTTTCTGGCTACAGCGGTAATCCACCAACCGGTCCGCCCGGCTGGTTACGACAAGTAGCGGCTGTTGCGGTTGGGCGGTAACGGAAAATCTCATAGCGGCGAGGAATTGTTTTCCGGCGTTGATTGGCGATACCGGATTTTGCCGTTGCCATTGTTGCCAGGACTCAAGCAGTTTCGTATCGTGTGGATGGCGATTGGAAGTCAACCGTAGAATATCCGCTTCCCTTCGCGCAGCGGAATGAAAAATCAGAGGAAGAACATGCGGATAAGCCGCCCAGCGCAGGCGATGATAAAACGGCGACAGCGGTCTGGCGCTGGTGTTGATCAACACTGCGGCTTCGATTTCCTTGGGATAACGCGTCATCCAGTCGATGGCGATCATACCGCCCATCGACAAAGCAATCAGCCGGACCGGTTGACTGAGGCCGGCTTGCTGGCGCAGCGCATCGGTCATGCCGGCAATGGTGCTTGGACTGGTTTCTTGATGACGCATGCCATTGCCCGGAACATCCGGTGTGCTGATCAGCGCGCCGGGAAATTGTTGTTGCAAATGCGCGGTAAATTCACCCCAATGCCGCGCTTCACGCCACAATCCCCGGATCAGCACAAAATGTCCAGATTGATTCATGGGTACCACAGTGCTCGCGCTTGTTGTTCCAGTTCTTCCGCATCGCTTTGATTGATCCAGTTTTGATACGACAACGTTGCGTGCAGCAGAAACTCCATCAGGATCAAATGGCTTCTCAGCACCCGGTTGAGCCGGTGCGGTTTGATCGGATGATACAAGCCGAGCAACTGACGCAGTTGCAGCGGATTCTTGCGAATCCAGCGCCATGAGCCCATTTCCAATGTGAATGGCAGAAAAACGTTGTTCTGTTCCAATGACTTCAAATACAAAAAATCCCACAAATCGCCGTGCACCAGATAATGCTGCGATTGCGGCTCAAACAAGTAATCCTGGTGCGGATAGGTTTGCATGAACAAATTGCGTAAATAACAGATTTCCTTCAGATGCTTGACCGGTTCGCGCCGGCTCCGGGCATACGGAAACCAGATCTGGTTGCGGAAACCGAAACCGGAATGGCAGTCGAGCACCAGACTGAACGGCGCGGGCAAGACTTCTTGCGCGATAAAATCGCACAATGCCTGCGCTTCCGGTTGCATGACGCCATCGGCTTTCCCCCGGTACCACGGCAAAGCCGGCGAGATGCGGTGCCCACCGGCCAGCAAAATGGTTTTTTCAACACTATCGACCGGTGCATTGCGCATCAAGTCGACACCCTGCCCGTTCGCGCGGGTTTTGTTCAACATGCCAACGGGATTAACGATGGGTATGAAATGAATACGCACTTGTTGCAGCATCTCTGCCAATACCCGGTCCCACTTGAGCCGCTCCAGCAAACCTTCGAGGAATGCGATGACGACTTGCGTGCCGATGCGCTCCAAACCGTGAATACCGGCGACATACGTCACGCACGGCGCATCCGGCGCACGATTGCCGAGTGTCAGCGCATACACCGGCAACAGGTCATCGCCGCACGGCACCCGGCAAAGCGCTCGGCTCTGCAAAATCGCCGCATCGTGCTCCCGCAGAATAGCCTCGATTTGTTCCAGTTCGGGAAAGGATTGCTTGATCGTTGACGGAGCGCGCATTTTTGCAGGATTGAGCGTTGCCGGGGTGCCGGTTGCGGTAAAAGGCAGATGTTACTCGAATCTTTTCTTGCGCAGCAAAGAATCGCTGCATGTTTTCCGCTTTTCACAAAGAATTCATCAATATTTAACAAATGCTTCAAAGAAGCTTAACAAACACACGCTATGCTGCACTGCCATGACTAATCCACTTAAAAAGGCATTTATGGTGATGAATAAAGCCCCAATCAAGGTAAGAAGCGTTTGGATTTCGGATGTGCATCTCGGGTTTCGCGGTTGCCAGGCGGAAGCGCTGCTGCACTTTCTGCATTCGGTGGAAACCGATTATCTCTTTCTGGTTGGCGATATCGTCGATTTCTGGAGCATCAAAAAGAGTCCTTATTGGCCGCAGCACCATACCAATGTCATCCGCTCCATCCTGGGGAAAGCCAAGCACGGCACTAAAGTGATTTACGTGCCGGGCAACCATGACGAGGCCTTACGGGACTGTATCGGCCATGTATTCGGTAATGTGGAAATTCACCAGGATTACGTGCACACCACCACGGATGGCAAAAAACTGCTGGTCATGCACGGCGACGAATTCGATATGATCGTCAAGAACAGCCGCTGGCTCGCCAAACTCGGCAATATCGCCTACGACACCCTGTTGGACCTCAATCACTATATCAACAGGTTACGCAAATTCTTCGGCTATTCGTACTGGTCGCTCGCGGCTTATCTAAAGCTGAAGGTGAAAAACGCGGTCAGTTACATCAGCAGTTTTGAAGAAGCCTTGGCGCATCTGGCCAAGGATCGCGGCGTCGACGGCGTCGTTTGCGGTCACATCCATCATGCCGAGTTGCGGGAAATCAATTCGGTTCTCTACTGCAACGACGGCGACTGGGTGGAAAGCTGCTCCACGCTGCTGGAACATCTCGACGGTTCGCTGGAACTGGTTTTCTGGTCTGAACGGTTTGAGCAGCACAAAAACCTTGTGCAAACGGAATTGCTGGCCAGCAAGCGAGCGGCTTAAACGCACCGTTGAAACACGCTTTGCACCCTAAAACCATTTTAAGTCTGGACGGCGGCGGCAGCCATCTGCTGATTCAGTTAAGTGTATTGGCTTGCCTGGAAGAAGATGCCGGTGTTGCCACGTACGATTTGTTCGATCTGATTGCCGGTTCCTCCTCCGGCGGATTGATCACCTGCTTGATCCTGGGACGGCAATTAAGCGCACAGCGGATCATCGGGAAAATTTTGCAAGAAAAATTGCTGGAAAAAATAATGACGGAACATCGTTTTGGCCGGTTGCTGAATCGATTGCAAGTTCGTCCCAAATACCAGGGTATTCCGAAAAAACTGGCGCTGCAAAACGAGCTGGGCGATTTGAAACTGTCCTCGCTCGACAAGCAGATTTTTATTCCTTGCTTCAATCTCAATCAGGATCAATTGGAAATCTTCACCAATGACAGCCAGCCTGATTTTTTACTCAGCGAAATCGCCGATGCCTGCACGGCTGCGCCATCGTATTATCCGCCGGTGCAGATGCAGGATGGCGGCTGGCGCATCGATGGCGGCGTCGGTATGAATAATCCCGGATTCAGCGCATACCTCTATGCGCAACGCCGCTGGAATCACGGCGCAATCAAAATGCTTTCCATCGGCTCGGGCTGGCGCAGTTTTGCAATCAAAGGGGCAAGCGCATGCGGCTACGGCGGCGTGCAATGGTCGGCGCAAGGTATCGCTTCGATCATTCTCAGGGAAAAAATGCTGGCCAATGTGAGAACGACTGAGGCAGTTTTGGGCAATCAAGTGTTGTATATCAATCACTATCTGAAGGATTATGACATGCCGGATCAGATGGATTCCGCCAATAACGCCATCGTGCAGCAAAAGGCGCTGGACATCGGCCAGCGCTGGTATGCGCTTCACCGCGGCCAAATTCAGCAATGGCTGCAACCCGGGTAACCCTTCGGAATTTCATTCAAAGCACAAGAAAATCATTGTCCGCGAATATTGGTAAGCGAAATTAATCACTGTTTGGTTACTTATTTTCGCGTTTGCCACACGATCGCCATTGCTATAATTTAGATTAACTAATTATTCAAATTAATTAATCCAAGATGTGATTTTTATCACACTCATATCGCTTTTCATCAGCTATACTGCGCTCCGCTATCCATAACAATCAACCAATTAACTTTTTCAAACGCGCAGCAATTCATTTCGGGGAGAAAATATAATGGCGGTTAATCCAGTAATCCAGAAGGCAGATTCATTTGCGCAAAATTCCAAAGCTCAGAATGATCATTTCACGAATTTAAGCAGCGGTCGTGACAGTTTCGTACTGGATGTGCTGGCGAATGATCAAGGCGGTTTATTAAAAGTACTATGGTCTTTGGACGAAGGCAGCGGCGCCTGGAACGAGCCTGGCGATTTGTTGACCCGTGATAATTACGACGCGATCAACTATAGCGAATTAGGCGCGCAAATTTCGATCACCAAATATGGCACGGTTTCTTACGTCATCACACCCGAATTACAGTCGAAACTGAAAGATCTATCAACCGGTGAAAGCTTAACCGATACGTTCATTTATGCGATGAAGGTCGGACAAGGAAATAGCCCGTTGAGCTGGGCCAAGGCAACGGTAACACTCAACGGTTTGAATCATGTGCCGGAACTCACCGGAACAACCGCCATCCTGCCCAATGGAACGGAAAATACCGGCTATGAAATTCTGGCAAGCGACCTGTTAAAGGGCTTCACCGATGCGGATAAGGATGAAATAGCGATCAAGAATCTGTCGGTTACGCATGGTACGCTGGCAGAAACTGCAAACGGCTGGATTTTCACGCCGGAGAATGATTTTTCCGGTGATGTCGAGTTAAGCTATGACATTGTGGACGGACATGGCGGAAGTCTGGGCGCGACGCTTAAATTCACGCTTGACCCTGCGTTCGTGGATGCGGATCCACCGGCTTTATTATTCGTCGAGCCTGCCGATGACGCTACCGCGGTTTCCGTTACCAATAATATTGTTTTGCATTTCGACGAAGGCGTCGTACCGGTGTCCGGCAACATCGTCGTCACTAACGGCACGGATACCCGCCTCATTGCTGTCGATGATAGCAGTCAGGTCACATTTAGCGGCAGCAAGGTAATTATTAATCCCAGCACCAATCTGGTGCCCAATACCACTTACCATGTCGAGATAGCCAATGGTGTAATAGCCGATTATTCCGGAAACCCTTACGCTGGAATTACTGATCCGGCAACACTCAATTTTACGACGATTGCTGATACCGCCCCGCCGGAATTGAATTGGAGTTGGCCGACTGATGGGGAACCATTCAAGATCGACGACAATATCACCTTGAGTTTCAATGAAGAAATCCTTGCGGGGACCGGCAACATCATCATCAGCAACGGAACCGATACCAGAGTCATTGCAATTAATGATGCCAGTCAAGTAACCATCAATAACTCCACCGGCTTCGGCGCGGTCAATTTTGGCACCATCACCATCAACCCCACCGAAGATTTGATTCTTGATTCCACCTATAGCATCCAGATTGCCGCCGGTGTCGTTACCGACACATCAGGCAATGCTTGGGCGGGAATCAATGATGCACTGAGCTTCAGTACGATCGGCCCTGGTCCGCTTTTATCTTGGAGCAACCCTGGGGACGATGCCACCGATTTCCAGATGGACAGCACGATCGGATTATCATTCGATGAAGCCGTTAAACCGGGCAGCACTGGCAATATCATCATCAGTAATGGCTCCGATACGCGTATCATCTCGATCAATGACAGCAGCCAAGTAACATTTGATGGCTACAATGGCGTAACCATCAATCCGACAGAAGATCTGGTCCCCAATACGCATTACAGCATCCGGATCGACAACGGCGCTATCACCGATTGGGATGGTAACCCTTTTGCCGGAATCAGCGACGACACCACACTGGATTTCTCCATCGTCACGAGCGAACCGCTTCTGTATAACAGTTATCCTGGTGACGATTCGACCGATTTTCAAGTGGATCAAAATATCGGACTGTTTTTTAATGAGCCGGTTAAACCTGGCGATAGTGGCAATATCATCATCAGCAATGGCGCTGATACGCGCATTATCTCGATCAATGACAGCAGCCAAGTGACATTTGATGGTTACAGTGGCGTATTGATCAATCCCGCCACCGATTTGATCCCCAATACGCATTACAGCATCAAGATTGATAGCGGCGCCATCACCGATCTGAATGGTAATCCTTTTGCCGGAATCAGCGACGACACCACACTGGATTTCTCCACCGTTTCGTCCGAGCCGCAGCTTTTCTGGAGTAATCCTTCGGACAATGCTACCGACTTTCAAGTTGACAGCAATATTCAACTATTTTTCAATGAAATGGTTCAAGCGGGCAGCAATGGCAATATCGTGATCAGCAATGGTTCCGATACCCGCACCATCGCGATAAACGACGCCAGTCAGGTCACTTTTGACGGTTATAACAGTGTAACCATCAACCCGGCCGCCGATCTGGTCCCCAACACGCATTACAGCATCCGGATCGACAACGGCGCTATCACCGATCTGAATGGTCATGCCTATACTGGCATTAATGATGACACCGCGCTTGATTTTTCCACCATCACCAGCGAACCTCGTCTCACTGGCGGCACGCCTAGTGATGATTCCACCGGTTTCCAAACGGATCAAGATCTCGTACTCTATTTTAATGAACCCATTCAGTCTGGCGGCAGCGGCAATATCGTTCTTAGCAATGGCACCGATACCCGTACCATCGCCATTACCGATGCCAGTCAAGTCACTTTTAACGGCAGTAAGATAACCATCAATCCAACAGACGATCTGGTCCCTAACACGAACTACAGCGTCAAAATTGACAACGGCGCGATCACCGATTTGAATGGTCATGCCTATGCTGGCATTAGTGATGACACTACGCTGAATTTTTCCACCATTTCGAGCGAGCCGCAGCTAATCGTAAGTAATCCCTGGGATGATTCCATCGGATTCCAAGTGGATCAGAATATCGAACTCTATTTTAATGAACAGGTTAAGCCCGGTGGTAGCGGTAATATTGTCATCAGCAACGGTTCCGATACCCGCACCATCGCGATAAACGACGCCAGTCAGGTCACTTTTGACGGCTTTAACGGTATCAGCATCAACCCGGCCGCCGATCTGGTGCCCAACACGAACTACAGCATCCGGATCGACAGCGGCGCTATCACCGATGCGAGTGGTCATGCTTATGCGGGCATTAGTGACGACACTACGCTGAATTTTTCCACCATTTCGAGCGAGCCGCAGCTAACCGGCAGTAATCCTTGGGATGATTTCACCGAATTTCAGTTTGATCAGAATATCGAGCTCTATTTTAATGAACCGGTTAAGCCCGGCAGTAGCGGTAATATTGTCATCAGCAATGGCTCCGATACACGCACTATCGCCATTAATGATGCCGCTCAAGTCAGCTTCGATTCCTATCGGGTCGTCATTAATCCGGTCGCCAACTTGCTTCCCAATAGCCATTACAGTATCAAAATCGATAACGATGCCATCACCGATTTGAACGGCCATGCCTATGCCGGTATCAGCGATGACACCACACTGGATTTCTCCACTATTACGGGCGAACCTCGTCTCAATGGCAGCGATCCCAGTGACGATTCCACCGGTTTCCAAGTGGATCAAAATATTAAACTCTATTTTAATGAGCAGGTTAAGCCGGGCGATAGCGGCAATATTGTCATCAGCAACGGTTCCGATACTCGCACCATCGCCATTGACGATGCCAGCCAAGTCACTTTCAGCGGCGGCAAGGTAACCATTAATCCCATAGACGATCTGGTTCCCAACACGAACTACAGCATCAAAATCGATAGCACGGCCATTACCGATCTGGATGGTAATCCGTACACCGGCATCAACGACGATACCACGCTGAATTTCTCCACGATCACCGGCGAGCCGCTCTTGTCTTCGAGTACTCCGTGGGATGAATCCACTGATTTTCCGGCTGACAACGACATTACACTAGCCTTCAATGAAGTGGTTCAAGCGGGCAGCAGTGGTAATATCGTGATCAGCAATGGCTCCGATACCCGCACCATCGCCATTAACGATGCCAGCCAGGTCACTTTCAACGGTAGTAAGATAACCGTGAATCCAACAGCCGATCTGGTTCCCAATACTAACTACAGCATCCGGATCGATAACGGTGCTATTACCGATCTGAGCGGTAATGCTTATGCCGGTATCAGCGATGACACCACACTCAACTTCTCGACAGTCAGCACCGAACCACGATTATCCTGGAGTAATCCTTGGGATGGATCCACGGATTTCCAAGTTGATCAGGATTTCGTTCTAACTTTTAATCAATTGGTTAAACAAGGCGCTAACGGCAATATCATTATCAGCAATGGTTCCGATACCCGCACTATCGCAATCAACGACAGCAGCCAAGTCACATTCGATGGATACACTAGCGTAATTATCAATCCAACAGACGATCTAATCGCCAATAGCCATTACAACATCAAAATTGATAGTGGCGCTATTACCGATTCAGAAGGTAATTCTTTCGCCGGAATCAGCGATGACACGACGCTTGATTTCTCTACCATCTCGAGCGACCCTCAGCTCTATATTAGTTATCCTTGGGATGACTTCAGCGGATTCCAAATGGATCGGGATATCGAACTCTATTTTACTGAGCAGGTTAAACCCGGCGGTAGCGGCAATATCATCATCAGCAATGGCTCCGATACACGCACCATCCCCATTAACGATGCCAGTCAAGTCAGCTTTGATAACTCCAGTCGAGTCGTCATTAATCCGCTAGCCGATCTGATTCCCGACAGTCATTACAATATCAGGATCGATAGCGGTGCGATTACCGATTTGACCGGTCATGCATACGCCGGTATCAGCGATGACACCGCGCTTGATTTCACCACCATCACGGGCGAACCTCGTCTCGATGGCAGCATTCCTGGTGACGATTCCATCGATTTCCAAGTGGATCGGAATATCACATTCTATTTCAATGAACCGGTCAAGCCGGGCGGCAGCGGCAATATCATCATCAGTAACGGTTCCGATACACGCACCATTTCGATCAATGACAGCAATCAAGTCACATTTGATGGTTACACGGGTGTATTCATCAATCCAACAACCGATCTGGTCCCCAGCACTGACTACAGCATTAGAATCGATAGTGGCGCTATTACCGACTTAACCGGTAATCCTTACGCTGGTATCCATGACGATACGACGCTCAACTTTACGACGGTACCAAGCAACCCTCTGTTGATTGACAGTTCGCCGGTGGATAATGCCAGCAATGTTGCTGTGGGTGATAACATTGTTCTCTACTTCAATGAAGAGATAAAACCGGCAAGCGGTAACATTGTGATCAGCAATGGCACGGATATACGGACGATTTCGATCAACGATTCCAGCCAGGTCACGTTCAGTGACAGCAAATTCGGCGGCAATCAAATCCTCATCAATCCGGCAGCCGATCTGGTTCCGAACACTGACTACAGCATTAGAATCGACAACGGCGCCATTATCGACTTAACCGGCAATTCGTACGCCGGCATCAATGACGATACAACGCTCAACTTTACGACATTATCAAGCAACCCGCTATTGTTCGGCAGTTCGCCGATGGATGATGCCGCCGATGTTGCTGTGGGTAACAACATTGTTCTCTACTTCAATGAAGAGATAAAACCGGCAAGCGGTAACATTGTGATCAGCAATGGCACGGATATACGGACGATTTCGATCAATGATTCCAGCCAGGTTACGTTCAGTGACAGCAAATTCGGCAGCAATCAAATTTTCATCGATCCGGCAGCCGATCTGGTTCCCAATACGACTTATCATATTGAAATTGATGCAAGTGCAATCACCGATACCGCCGGAAATTATTACGCCGGAATCAGCGATGACAGCACACTCAATTTCACCACGACCGATAGTCTTGTCACGCCGCCCATTGTGGGTGTGGCAGGTATCGGCGATCCGGTTTTCCAGTTTGCTAACGCTTAAGCTGCACTCTGTCAGCAGTGTCATCGCGATTGGATGACACTGCTGATACAGTACATAGCAAAGACAATCGCCTGCAATTTTGCAGGCATGCCCGATTGACTCAGAATCTCCTCATGCGACAAATATCCGAAGCGCTGCAACGTGCTGTCCGCCATCAGCAATCCGGGCAGCTTTCCGAAGCGGAAGCGGTTTGCTGTCAAATTCTTGCCGCGCTGCCGGATCAACCCGACACGCTGCATCTGCTCGCGATTATTTATGCCCAGACCAAGCGTTATGCGCTAGCGAACGAGAATTTCCACAAAGCGATCGCCCTGGCGCCCGCGCGCGCCGATTTTGCCGGTAATTATGCCAATGCGTTATGGGAACAAGGTTCGATCGAAGAAGCCATCAGTTATTGCGAACGCTCGCTCGCCATCAATGCCAATCAAGCCGAAGTGCTCAACGTATTGGGTAATGCGCTGATGGCGCAAAACCGCCATGAGAAAGCGGCGGAATGTTTCCGCCAGGCGCTCCATTTGCGTCCGCGGTATCCGCATGCGCTCAACAACCTGGGCAATGCGCTGCAAAAAATGAACCAAGCCGCCGAGGCAATTCCCTGTTATCAGCAAGCGATCGAATTGCAGGGTGATTATTCGGAAGCCTGCAATAATCTGGGGCAAGCGTTAAAAAACCTGGGGAGAATCGATGAAGCCAGAGCCCAGTTTCATAAAGCCTTACAGCTCACCCCCAGCTTCAACCAGGCGCGCAACAATCTTGCCGAAGTCGATGCCTGCTGGCTGGAACCGCTCGAGGGAAAAAAATTATTCCTGCGCCGCTACGAAGCGCAAGACGCTGCCTACTTGCGGTACTGCCACCAAAATAACGATTTCATGACGCTGTACAACCAATACATTCCGCGCCATCAACCGATCGATGAATTGGCGGCAAAATTGCATCAGACGCAAGCATTGCATCCTTGCCAGACAAAATCCGTCGATTGGATCATAGTGCGGAAAAATACCGGTCAACCGGCCGGTATCGCCAATCTCGTCGACCTCAACTTATCGCATCGCCGGGCGGAATTTCTGATCGGATTGCCGGATTCTGAAGATCGCACCCGCGGCATCGCACTCGAAGCGACTTTATTGGTACTGGATTATGTATTCAACCGGGTCAAATTAAACAAACTGGTCGCCCATGTTTACGCGCACAATGCCTTTTCCCAGAAAAACGTTTTAGCGCTCGGATTTACACAAGAAAGCTATTTGCGTGAACATCTGGTGGATCCGCATGGCAAGCTTCTGGATGTGTATGGCAACGGCATGACCATGCGCGACTTCCATTCCAATCCAAGAATTTCCAAACTCTCTCAACGCATGCTTGGCCGCGATATTACCGTAGCCTAAGCGGCGATCATCCGTAATCTCCGGGTGTTTTTCCAAGCTTTTTCTTCCTTTCGGCGCATCCGATGTAATCCACAAAACTGTCATTTTTCTGTCATGACAGCTTGCTACACTCTGCCCGATTTAATAACCCTGACACATTCGGATTTCAAATCACTATCGCAGATATCCATTGAGGAACCGGAGCACCATGAAAATTTTTTACGGCATCCAAGGAACAGGCAATGGTCATATCACGCGCGGCCGTATTATGGCGCGTGAGTTGCAAGCAGCGGACCTCGAAGTCACTTATTTATTCACTGGCAGGCCGCAAGACAAGTTTTTCGCTATGGAAGTTTTCAACGGCCATCAGTGGCGCGAAGGACTGACATTCGCTACAAATAACGGCAAAATCAATCACCTGAAAACCGTGCTGCAATCCAGACCGTTGAATTTTCTCAAGGATATCCGGCGGTTGGATTTAAGCGCTTATGATCTGGTCATTTGCGATTTTGAACCGGTAACCGCTTGGGCAGCGCGCCAGCAAAACAAGAAAACCGTCGGCATCTGTCATCAATACGCGTTTCAGCATGCCATACCGCGCGCAGGTCATGACCCGGTTTCCGAAGCCGTATTGAAAAATTTCGCACCGGTGGATTTAAGCATCGGCTTGCATTGGCACCATTTCGATCAGCCCATTCTACCGCCGGTGATTGAGACGCCTTTTATTCCCGGGCAAATTCAAAGAAACAAAATTGTCGTTTATCTGCCGTTTGAAGATCAGCAGTACATCATCAAACTGTTCGCATCCTTCAAAAATTTCGAATTCTTCATCTATTCCCCGGAAGCCTCGCCTTCTCAGCATGCGCATATCCATTGCAAACCCTTATCGTTGACCGGATTTCAGCAGGATTTGTCGGATTGCGCGGGCATCATCTGCAATGCCGGTTTTGAACTGGCCAGCGAAGCATTGCAACTAGGCAAAAAAATCCTGGTAAAACCGGTGCATGCGCAAATGGAGCAAGCTTCCAATGCAGCAGCGCTCAGCCTGCTGGGATATGGGCATATGATGCAAACCATCGACGTTATCCGCATTGAGCAATGGTTGTATGAAACCAAAGCGGTCCGTGTCACTTACCCGAACACGGCCAAGCATCTGGTGCAATGGATCAAGGACGGTATGCCGCCGGTCGATCAGTCGTGGTGCAATCGAATCTGGTCGGAGGTCAATGTCATCCCGGTCGAATTATCGTGAATTTGAACAGACACGCTGGAATTAACCCGCACATTTCATCCATGAACGACAATCACTTGTTTCAATCCCATCCGCTGCTGCTCAAAATACCCGCGCCGGAAAAAATCCTGATCATTTTTAATCCGATATCCAGCGCGGGCAATACCGAAGCGCTCGCGCATCAACTGGCAGCGGCGCTGTCCCGGCAAGGCAAGCATACGGAAATCTGTCCCTCCGAGAAAAAAATGAAGGGCTATACCCGCATCGTGGATAACATCTCGTCCAGTGACTTGGTCGTTGTAGTGGGCGGTGACGGCACTATCCGGAAGTTATTGGACCTGCTCAACAAAACAACCACACCGGTGTATGCCATACCGGGCGGAAACGAGTCGCTATTTGCACGCTCCTACGCCATGAGCACCGAAACGGATGATCTGCTCCAAGCCATCGCTTCCGGGGTTTGCTTGCAGCAGTTTTATGGTTTGATCAGCGGTCAGGGCATACGCGGCGAGAAACCTTTTTTTCATATGGCTTCGATGGGACTGGATTCTTTAACGGTCAAGAACATCGGTAAGCGCAAAGGCCCGCTCAACGACTCGATCTACCTTTGGCATGGATTGAAAGCGCTGTGTTCACTGCATCACCCTACCGTCTCGGTGAATGTCGATGGCGAACAAGTCGTCGACCGTGGCTCCGGCTACGTGATCGTGGCCAACAATTCGGCCTATGCGAAAAACCTGCAACTCGTGCCGAGCGCCGATCCGTCCAAGAACGAATTGGTTGTCGGCTTTCTACCGGGAGCCCGGCCGCAGCATGAATTGGTCAAAGCCATGCGCATTCTGCAGCAAAAACCCGCAAACCTCCCCATGCAGTATTTCAGCGGCAAGCATATCGCTTGCACGTTGCACGACAAGGCCTATCCGCTTCAGGTCGACGGTGACTATTTCCGCAATCGCGACATCGAAGCCGAAAGCACCATTACATTCAGTGTCAGTCAACGGCCCATCCGGGTATTAATTCCTCCAGCGCTGAATACAACCACATTGCGCGTCAGTAACAACTGATTCCCCGCTTCATTGGTTTTACCGCTATAGATTTTCAATCGATTATTCTCCAAGGAGAATCTCGGGTTCGTGAGATTCTCCTCATACAGCGCAAAGCAATACAACAACACCGCAGACTCCACCCGGTGCTAAAGCCTTTGGCAGTGCTTGCCTGGCTTGGGATGCATGCTATCGATAAAACGTTTCTATGTCGAACTCGATGACGGATATGAGCCGGATAGTGTCAAGGTGAGCACGATGCAGTTGATCGATCAGCATAAAGTCATCGCCATTGCCGGTAACGCCGGCACGCCGATGGCCGCGATTGCCGCACCCCTTGCCAATGTTCACCGGCAGCCCGAAAGATCAGCTTGCC
>CP091134.1:1585615-1595683 GCA_021582535.1 Nitrosomonas sp. | reverse complement strand
CCGCTCGATTCCTGCACCATCGAGCCTCGCGGTGCATCGATTCAAGCGCGGGTTTATGCCGAGAATCCGGCCAAAGACTTTCAGCCTTCCAGCGGCACGCTGACCGCAGCGGAATTCTCTACAACCGCGCGCGTTGAGACCTGGGTCGAGCGCGGCATCGAAGTGTCCGCGTTCTACGATCCGATGCTGGCGAAAATCATCGTGCACGCACCGGACCGGGAAAAAGCCATTGCACAATTGCAGGCCGCATTACAAGACAGTTCGCTGCAGGGCATCGAAACCAATCTGGATTACTTGCAGCAAATTCTCAGCAGCGCGCAATTCCGCAACGGGCAATACACCACCGGCTTTCTCAATGGATTTCACTATCGCGCGCATACCTTGGACGTTTTAGTCCCCGGTGTGCAGACCACCGTGCAGGATTACCCCGGACGGCTCGGCTACTGGCAAATCGGCGTACCGCCCTCCGGGCCGATGGACGCGCTCGCGTTCCGCCTGGCCAATCGGCTGGTTAATAATTCCGCAGATCAAGCGGCGCTGGAAATCACCTTGACCGGCCCGACGTTGCGTTTCAACAGCGATTGCCTCATTGCCATAACCGGCGCGGCGATCGAAGTCTATCTGGACAGCGCGCCGCTGCCCCTATGGCAATCGCACGAAATCAAGGCCGGGGCCGTGCTGCAATTGGGCAAAATCAAGGATCAGGGTTGCCGGGCATACCTCGCGGTGCAAGGCGGATTTCAAGTGCCGGACTATCTGGGCAGTCAATCGACTTTCACGCTGGGGCAATTCGGCGGCCACGCCGGGCGGGCGCTGCGGGCGGGCGATGTGCTGCACATCGCGGCGGAATATGAACCGGCGCAAACCGTGCTGGCGCCCGAAGCCATCCCGCGCTACACGCACCAATGGGAAATCGGTGTGTTGTACGGCCCGCACGCCGCGCCGGATTTTTTCACCGCCGCGGATATCGAGACGTTCTTCAGCACGGATTGGAAAGTGCATCACAATTCCAGCCGCACCGGCGTGCGTTTGCTCGGCCCGAAACCGCAGTGGGCGCGTAGCGACGGCGGCGAAGCCGGTTTGCATCCGTCCAATATTCACGATACGGCGTACGCCATCGGCGCGGTCGATTTTACCGGCGACATGCCGATCATCCTCGGCCCGGATGGCCCGAGCCTGGGCGGTTTCGTCTGTCCCGTAACCGTGGCGCATGCCGAATTATGGAAGGTCGGACAACTCAGACCGGGTGATCAGATCCGTTTCCGCCCGCTGACCATGGAACAAGCGCAAACGCTGGAAAAACAGCAGAACGAATCGATCCGGTTGTTGCATGCGCCTCCCGCATTGTCATCCAGCGGTGCGCTTGCAGCGCTGCCGAGTCCGATTCTGCATCAGATCGCCGAAGGCCCGCAGCAAATGGCGGTCACGTACCGCCAATCGGGCGATCGTAACGTGCTGGTGGAATACGGTCCGATGGTGCTCGATCTGGATTTGCGCTTGCGCGCGCATGCCTTGATGGAATGGCTGCAACACGCCAATTTGCCCGGCATCATCGATCTCACGCCGGGAATCCGCTCGCTGCAAATTCATTTCGACGCGCAAATTCTGCCGCGCGATGACTTACTGAAATTCTTGCTCACCGCAGAACAATCGCTGCCGGATAGCGCCAGCATGACGGTGCCGTCGCGCATTGTGCACCTGCCGCTATCCTGGGACGATGCGGCGACGCGCCTGGCGATCGAGAAGTACATGCAATCGGTGCGCAGCGATGCGCCCTGGTGCCCGAGCAATATCGAATTCATCCGCCGCATCAATGGACTGGACAGTATCGAAGAGGTACATCGCATCGTGTTTGATGCCAGTTATCTGGTGCTGGGTTTGGGTGACGTGTATTTGGGCGCACCGGTCGCCGTGCCGGTCGATCCGCGCCATCGTCTGGTCACCACCAAATACAATCCGGCGCGCACCTGGACGCCGGAAAATGCCGTGGGCATCGGCGGCGCGTATTTGTGCATTTATGGCATGGAAGGCCCGGGCGGTTATCAGTTCGTCGGGCGCACACTGCCGGTATGGAACCGCTACCGCCAAACCGCCGATTTCAAGGATGGCAAACCGTGGCTATTGCGGTTCTTTGATCAGATCCGTTTCTATCCGGTCAGCGAAAGCGAGTTGCTGAAACTGCGCAAGGATTTCATCCGCGGGCAATTTCAACTGCGCGTTGAAGAAACCACGTTCAGCTTGCAGCAACACCATCAATTTCTGCGGCAAAATGAAAACGCGATCAATGACTTCAAAACCCGGCAGCAAGCCGCCTTTGAAGCCGAGCGCGAGCGCTGGAGCATCAACGGGCAAATGGAGTTCGCCAGCGAATCGGATCTCGACGAAGCCGACGCGCAAAGCGAATTGGATTTACCCGAGGGTAGTCACGCCATCGCTTCGCCGGTCACCGGCACCGTGTGGAAAATACTGACCCAGGAAGGCCAGCAGGTCAAGGCTGGCGATGTCTTGATCGTCATCGAAGCGATGAAAATGGAAATTGCCGTGGAAGCTCCGCTCAGCGGCACCGTCGAACGCATTCTGTGCCGCCAGGGGGATGGCGTCTCCGCCGGGCAATTGCTCGCCGTACTGAAGAAGACTGCGCCATGATTGACGATAATCCGCAAGAACACAGCAGAAAAACATACTGGCTGGAACGGTGGGAACGGAATGACACCGGTTTTCATCAGAACGGGACCAATCCGTATTTGCTTGAATTCTGGCACACGTTGCAACTGAGCCATGACAGTACCGTCTTCGTGCCGCTGTGCGGCAAGAGTCAGGATATGCTGTGGCTGCGTCAACAAGGACATGCGGTGCGGGGTGTCGAGTTAAGCGCCGCCGCGGTGCAGGCATTTTTCAGCGAAAACGCTTTGACAGCGCAGAGTCATGCGCATGGCCGCTTCATGCGCTGGGAAGCGGATGATATCGCTATTTTGTGCGGTGATTTTTTCGATCTGAGCACAGAAGACATGCGCAATGTCAGCACCGTATACGACCGCGCCGCACTAATAGCGTTACCGCCGGATCTGCGCAAACGTTATGTGGAGCATCTGCTGCGGATTGTTCCGGCGAATACGCAAATCCTGCTCATCACACTCGACTATCCGCAGTATGAAATGACCGGCCCGCCCTTTGCGGTATCTTTGCATGAAGTAACCGGGCTGTTCCGGGCGCATGCCGGAATTACCCTGCTGTCGCAGCACAATGTGCTGGCACAAAATCCGCGCTTCCGGGAGCGCGGAGTCAGCCGCTTGGAGGAAAGCGCGGTTCTGCTGAAAATATTGCCGCGGTGACATTGCGGCAGACCATCGGAATTGACGACGCACTTACGCTTTTTTGCGATTTTCCTGGTCGATCAGTAATTGCTCGAATTCTTGCTGGGGAACCGGGACCGAATAAAGAAAGCCTTGCACATAATCGCAACCGAAATGCGTCAGCAGATCCTGCTGCGCTTCGGTTTCAACCCCTTCGGCGATGGTCTTGATATCCAGTTTATGCGCCATGACGATGATAGCCTCCACCAGCGCGCGATCGGTCGCATTGCCCATTAACTGATGTACAAAGGAGTAATCGATTTTCAGAAAATCGATATCGAATTTTTTCAGATAAGACAACGAGGAAAACCCGGTGCCGAAGTCATCGATGGAAACTTCAATGCCGTTATTGCGAAGTTCCAGCAAATTCTGCTGCACCACGGCGGAATCCTTTAACAACAAGCCTTCGGTAATTTCCACGTTGATGCAGTCGCCGGGCAATCCCAGCTGGATCAGACTGTCGAGCCAGCGGTAATCGTTCATGTGTTTGAACTGGACCGGCGAAATATTCACGCTGATTTGTATGATATAACCCAGTCTCCGCCGCCATTGATCGATCAGATCGATCGATTGCCGGAATACCATTTCACCGATTTCCAGAATGAGACCGCTCTCTTCCGCCAGCGGGATGAAAATGGCGGGACTGATCATACCTCGTTTCGAATGATTCCAGCGCAGCAGCGCTTCGGCCTTGACAATGCGCTCGCTGGACAACTCCAGGATCGGCTGATAATAAACCCGTAGTTCGTTCTTGACGATGGCCTGCCGCAAATCTTGCATCAACAGCATTTTTTCATGCGCCGCTTGCTGCATGGACGGAGTGAAATAGCAAAAACGATTACGCCCTTCCAGTTTCGCCGCATACATCGCTTGGTCCGCATGCTTCATCAGGCTTTTCCTGTCGGCGCCGTCTTGCGGATAAAAAACGATACCGATACTGGGGGAAATGTAATGATCAGCCCGGTTCTGCCGGAGTTTAAAAGGTTTGTTCAGTTTCTGTGTAACCTGCTGCGCGATTGTTGCAGCCGCCTTATTGTCGCCGCACTTCGACAGAATAATCGCGAATTCGTCCCCGCCCAAACGGGCAACGGTATCGGTTTTGCTGGCGCAGGATTTAATGCGTGAGGCAACTTCTCTCAGCAATTCATCCCCTTTGTCATGCCCCAGCGTATCGTTGATATCCTTGAAATGATCCAAGTCCATCAGTAATAACGACAACGGTGATTTGCTGCGCTGCGACTTCTTGATTTCCTGATCCAGCAGTTCCTTAAACAAATTACGGTTGGGCAGCCCGGTTAATGGGTCGTAATTGGCTTGAAACAGAATGATTTCGTCTTTTTTCTTTTTTTCGGTGATATCGGAAAACTGCGAAACATAATAATGAACATGCCCGGATGGATGGCGGATCACACTGATATTCAGCCATTTGGCATAAATCGAGCCATCCTTGCGCAGATCCCAGATTTCTCCCTGCCAATGCCCCTCGTCCAGAAGCTTGCGCTTCATTTCCTGATAAAAGGCTTCATCATGCCGGTTTGAGCGGAACATGGCCGGATCTTTACCCAGCACATCCGCCATCTCATAGCCGGTCATGCGGGTAAAGGCCGGATTAACCTGAATAATCCGGTTGTTCTCATCCATGACCATAATGGCTTCATTGCTCGACTGATAAATCGCGGCCGCCAGACGCATCGAGTCACTCGCCTGCTTTTGCTTGGAAATATCCTGATAAATTCCCAGCACGCCGATGATTTCCTTCCGGGTACTGAGCAACGGCACTTTGGAAGTCTCTATCCAAATCGTTTCACCGGCGGCATTATTCAAGGCTTCTTCGTAATACAGCATGGGTGTTCCCGAATTGATCACCCGCCTGTCGTCATTACGGTAGTGGTCGGCTTGTTCCTTTGTCCAGCTCAGATCGTAATCAACTTTACCGATAATTTCCTGCGGCGATGTCATCCCGGCATCCCGCGCAAAAATAGGATTGCAACCGAGGTAACACGACTGCTTATCCTTCCAGAAAATCCTTACCGGAACGGTATCGACGATCGTTTTCAGCAGATTGCGCGATTCCGCCAGTTCGGCTTCCTTCATTTTCAGATCGCTAATGTCGGTGATCGTGCCGACGAAACCCCGCACATCACCATTCTGATCCCGCTCCGCCTGTGCCTGACCGAGAATCCAGGCCGTTGTTTGCTCTTTAGTTTGAAAACGATATTCGCACATAAACGGCTGCCGCCACTGCACTGCTTCATTCCATTCCGCAATGACTCTTTCCCGGTCCTCCGGATGAATGGCTGCAGTCCATCCATAACCTGCCGCTGCAGCGGCATCCAGGCCAGCCATCTGGCACCAGCGTTCATTCACATATAAACATTTACCCGCCGCATCGGTGCGGAAAATGCCGACTGACGCGGCTTCGGTCAGACTGCGGAAAAGCTGCTCATTTTCCCGTAACGCGGTCTCCATTTGTTTCTGCGGGGTGGCGTCAACCAATACACCGTGCCAGCGCGTATTGCCATCGGCTTCCCGTTGAGGGATCGAATAACCGCGCAGCCATTTCATCCCCATGGGGGTTTGCAGAGGAAATTCATAAAACCAGGGAATCAGCTTTTCCATGGAATCCCGGATGGATTCTTCCAAAGCTGGCACAGCATGGCCGGGTATCATTTGAAACAAAATTTCAACATTCGCCATGCATTCAGCCGACGTGCGTCCAATTAAATTTTCTATCCCTTCACTCATGAACGGAAGCGAACGGCATCCGGCGGCATCGATACAAAATTCATACACTGCGCCCGGTATGCTGGTAACCAAATTGCGGAAACGCTTTTCACTGGCTTGCAGCTCGGCAGTCCGCTGAATTACGGTGTGTTCGAGATTCTGCTTCAGCGCCAGACTTTCCGCTTCGGCCGCTTTGCGCCCGGTAATATTCCGGAAAATACCGCGCGTCGCTACCGGCTGGCCATCTGTAGCGTACAGGCTGACATTGCCCTCGACCATGATGGTTTGCCCATCCTTGGTCTGAAAAGGGATCTCGATTAATCCGGCATTTTCTCCCGCCATGATCCGCTGAATGAATGCTTGACACTGCACATGATGATTGGGATGAACGACATTGAAGATAGTCAATGTTGCCGCTTCATCGGCTGTATAACCGAGCGCTTCGCGCCAGGCGCGATTGACAAAAAGAAGACGGCCATCCGGTGCAACGCTCTGAATTAAATCTTTTGTATCATCAAACAATTCTCTCAATTGTTTTTCACTCAGCACAATCGAAGCGGGAATTGCGGCATCACAATCTAAAGGGTCCTTCGGAACAAAACCATCACTATTCATGCAATGAACTTACAATAAGAAAAAATTCGGAGTCGTGCTGTTGCTAATTCCCGGATCTTGAGAGATATAATTTCTCTCTAAAATACAAACGCCTGCGAATTATAGCGTATATGCAGCTGTTAAAAAATAGGAAATATTCCTATAGAAATAGGTTGAATTAACGGCAACCATCACTCACCGCAAAAACCGGTGACCGGCATTAAAGCAGCGCTACCATACTCAGCGGCACGGCATAAATGTTGCAAAAACTGGCCAGCGCTGAAAATACACCGCGTTGAGCGTATTTAACGGTAAATCATCCGATATACAAATCTCAGGATGTAAATACTTTTAAATTAATCAGTTAATGAATCTTTGCATCGAGGTTACACCCGCATGTGACAAAAGTCACATGCATAATTTGAATATAAGGGTATATTTCCTCCCTGTTTTCATCTTCAAAGGTACTCAGTAGGTATTAAACTTAAAATCAGTTATCGCAATATCGATAGAGATATCGAAGCCGGAATGTAAAAATTGTCGTGATACTTTTACTGAGGAAGATGTTTTTACATTCGACCGTAGCTTGTGCGATGAATGATTTTATGACGAGGCCCTTTAATCCCTATTGCTTGCAATAGGGATTTTTTTGTCCCGGCTCAGTCGGTCACCAGTACGGGGGTTATCGCCAGTTGCTGGCTGATGGTGTTGGCTGCCAATTTCGCAACCGTTTGATCGGAATAAGGACCGGCGTGAATTTTATACAAACCGTTATTTTTTGTAATACTGACGGCATCCTTGAGCGACGGGAGCTTCTGCCGGACTTGGGTGAGAAAATTATGCGCGTTATCGGATGAACCGAATGCGCCCAATTGCAGGTAAACCATATTCATCACCGTATCGCTATCGGCTGCGGGCAGCGATGCGGATAGTTTGGCGCTGCTGACCAATGCGGCGGAACCTTCCGGCACGATGCTTTCGACTTCAACGCGGCCGCTGCCGCCCGCCAGAATGTCCAATTTATAGGCTGCGGTATACGACAAATCGATCAAACGGTCGGACAAAAACGGCCCGCGGTCATTCAAACGCACGATCACGGATTTACCATTGTCCAGATTAGTCACCCGGGCATAACTGGGCAAGGGCAAGGTAGGGTGAGCCGCGGTCATGGCATACATATCGTAGATCTCGCCCGAGGCGGTATTATTGCCATGATAACGGCGGCCATACCAGGAAGCGATGCCGCGTTTTTTATACGACTTCAATTCCGTCATCGGTTTAAAATTCTTTCCCAATGCGACATAGGGCTGCATATTGGCCTGCCGCAACGGTTCAGCCTTGGGCACGGCATCCGGAACCAGATGCAAGTCAGCCGGGGGATTATCCTCCGGGCCATCATCCAGATAGTACCCTCCGCCTTTTCCGGCGGTTGAACCGGGACCCTTGCCGGTATCCGGTATGGACGCAACCCATTTGTTTTTTTGCTTCGATGCGGCAGTGCCGGGATATTGCGGCGTGGTGCTGCAAGCAGTCAATAACGCTAACACCATCACCGAGGTCATTCCAGCGCCCGGCGCGGTTCTTCCGGACAAATAGTGATGCGCCTTGTGAAATCGAAATCTTGAATACAGGTTCGTCATGTCTTTACAAGTTTAGGATGTGTCTGAATACTCATCAAAATACCAAAACCAAGCAACATTGTCACCATCGACGTGCCGCCATAGCTGATCAATGGCAACGGAACACCGACGATCGGAAGGATACCACTAACCATGCCCATGTTAACGAAAATATAAGTACAAAAAGTCAGCGTAATTGAACCGGCGATCAAGCGCGTGAACTGTGTCGAGGCGTTGGCGGTAATCACCAGGCAGCGCCCGATCACCAATAAATACAGCAGCAGCAGCACGGTATTGCCCATCAAGCCGAACTCTTCGGAAAAGACGGCAAAGATAAAATCGGTACTCTGTTCCGGCAAAAAATCCAGTTGCGTCTGCGTGCCGTTCTGCCATCCCTTGCCGACAATCCCGCCGGAACCGATGGCGATGGACGATTGGATGGTATGATACCCCGCACCGAGCGGATCCTGCGAAGGATCAAGCAAGGTAATGATGCGCTTGCGCTGGTAATCATGCATGACCGTCCAGAATACCGGCAAACTGCCCGCCACCGCCACCATCAATCCGATAATAATGCGCCACGACAACCCCGCCAGAAACAGCACGTAAAAACCGCTCGAGGCAATCAGAATGGCGGTGCCGAGATCGGGCTGCCGCAGAATCAGCAAAACCGGCAACAACAGCAGCACCGTCGCGCCGATATAGTCTTTCAGACGCAACGTGATCTCATGCTTGTCGAAATACCAGGCCATCATCAGCGGTATGGCGATTTTCATCAATTCGGACGGCTGAATGCGCGTCACGCCGATGTTCAACCAGCGTCTGGCGCCATTGTTGATTTCACCGAACAAAGCCACCCCGACCAGTAAAACCAGCCCCAGGATATACATGGGCAAGGCCAGCCGCATAATCTGCTGCAATGGAATATTCGCAACCAGCCACATGATCACTAGCGCGATCAGCATATTGATCACTTGATTGCTGACCCTGGCCATATTCGCTCCGGTGGCGCTGTAGAGCACGATCAATCCGACAGCCATCAATGCCAGCAGCCCGATCAATAAAAAACTATCGATATAGCGTGTCAGAAAATGCCAGATTTTTTTGATGTCGTCCATGCTGGAGAGTTTCAGTATATTGGCGGATGCATCATCCGTAATCGCCTGCCGGTTTGTATTACCTATAAATGTTCATGATGGTGATGATTATGGTCATGATCCGCGGCAGGTTCGGCCAATTGCGCAATCGCCGCTTCGGACGGTTTTCCCAAGAGGAAATAATCGAACACTTGCCGGGCTATCGGCGCCGCGGTAGAGCCGCCGGTGCCGGTATTTTCGACCAAAACCGCCAATGCGATCTTGGGATTTTCCGCCGGTGCATAGGCGATAAACATCGCATGATCGCGATGCCGCTCGTTGATCGCTTTTTCATTGTAGCGCTCCCCTTGCTTGATGGCGATTACTTGCGAAGTGCCGGTTTTACCGGCGAACGTATACGCCGCATTGGCGCCGGCTTTTGCCGCGGTGCCGCCGGGACGGGTCACATCCACCAGCGCGTTCTTGACCACTGCCAGATTCTTCGCTTTGAGATTCAGGCTGTACAGCAGCTTCGCCGGGATATCTTCCACTTCCCCGGTCTGGCTGTTCTGGATCTGTTTCACCAGACGTGGCGCATACGCCTTGCCGTTATTCGCGATGACCATGGTGGCGAACGCCAGCTGGAGCGGCGTGGCCAGATTATAGCCCTGACCGATGGATACGGAGATGGTATCGCCAGCG
>CP091134.1:1582779-1585515 GCA_021582535.1 Nitrosomonas sp. | reverse complement strand
CACAGCGCATCGTTCCGGCGCTACCGTTCATTGTTGCCGATCTGATGCACTGCGCAACGAACGAAATGGTCGCCCATCTCGACGATCTGTTACGCCGCCGCCTGCCGCTGCTGATCCTCACCAATCTGAGCGAGGATCAGTTGCAGCATATTGCAATGCGTGTGGCGGCTGCCATGTCATGGGATGATGCGCACCTGCATCAGGAAATTGAGCGCTGCGCACCGTGGATCGCACACTGATTTCAGCCGCCGCCGTTGCGCTCGATTTGGGCTCAACCTCGATCAAAGCCGCTTTACTCGACCGGCAGGGAAACCTCCAGCATATCGTCACCCAACCCGCACCCGCGATCGATAGCCGTGATGGGCGGTACGAAAGCAGTGCATCGGATTATGCCCGGATCGCCGCGCAAGTGCTGCAAGACTGTATCGCGCAAGCAGACAACAAACCGCCGCTGGGATTGTGCAGCCAACGTTCGTCCTTTCTGATCTGGGATAAAACCAGCGGAGAACCGGTAACGCCGTTGATTTCGTGGCAGGATGACCGGGGGAAAAGCAGTTGCGAGCGCTTACATGCGTCCACGAACACTTTGCACGCGCTGACCGGCTTGCGCTTGACGCCCTATTACTTCGCCCCCAAGCTCAGCGTGCTGTTGCAACAAAATCCGCCATGGCGCGGAAAGCTGCTTCAAGGCGAATGGCTGGCTGGCACCTTGGATACTTTCCTGATCTGGCGCTGGACCAACGGTGCGCATTTTGTTACCGATGCCTCGATGGCCGCGCGCACGCTGCTGATGGATATCCGCCAGCAGCAATGGTCGGATACTTTGTGCCATCTGTTCGACATTCCCCGCTCGATTTTGCCGTACATCAAACCTTCCAGCGGATTGAATTTGCCATTGAACATCGGCTTAACGCTGCAGGCCAGCATTGGCGATCAATCCGCCGCGCTGATCGCCAGCCTGACCGATCGTTCGTCCGAAGCCTTGGTGAATCTTGGCACCGGCGGTTTCGTGATCCGTTCCCTTGCACCGGGTACACTGGCGTTTGGCGGTTACCTGCACACCTTGGTTTATCAGGACAACCAGCGGGAAACACGGTTTGCCGTGGAAGGCACGCTCAACTCCATCGCTGCCGCGCTCGCGCCCTATCCGGTTCAAGATTGCGGTGTAGAAAATCTGGCACAAAGCGATATTTTCTGCTTGGCGGAACCCAGCGGTTTAGGCGCACCGTATTTCCGCAACGACTGGGGTATTCATTTCTCGCAATCCGTATCCGGTCTGACCGCAGGGCAAATCGGCGCATTGTTGCTCGAAGCGATTATTTTCCGGGTAGCGCGCATTGTGGAAGATTTTCACCGGCACGCGCCATTGACCAGAATCTATCTGTCGGGCGGATTATCCGAATTGCCTTGTCTGCGGCACGGCATCGCGCAGTGCGCTCCTTGCCCGGTTTCGCATTTGCAGCAAAAGGAAGCGAGTCTGCTGGGCGCGGCATTACTCGCGAGCGAACATAAAATCAAATACCACCGGCACACTGAAGACATCACAGTTCTCAATGGCAACAATGCCTTAGTCAAAAAATACCGGTACTGGAAAGTCTGGTTCGATGCGTTATTAAAAACACCTAATCATTAATCTTAAAAAGGTTACCCGCACAAATTATCAATCCTGTAGAATCCGCGTTGCAAATATTCAACCGGTTTATTTTTCTCTATCATTTAATAAGAATTCATTGCATAACCGCATGATATACAATGCATAACTAACGATAATCGCTGTTAGTTATGGTGATTAACTTCGTAAACATTTAAAAAGGAAATTTTATGGCAACCAATATACCCGGCTATACCTACGGTACCGCTGCCGTTGCGAAATCTCCCGTATCCCTGGATGATTTCGCCAAACTGAAACAAGCCTCACTGTTCAGTGACGACGATGTGCGTTATCTGAAAATGTCGCACGATGTGCTGAAGGATCAAGTCGAGCAAATTCTCGACGTGTGGTACGGTTTTGTCGGCTCAACCCCTTTCCTGCTGCATTACTTCACCAATGCAGCCGACGGCCAGCCCAACATGGACTACCTCGGCGGCGTGCGCAAACGCTTCGGCCAATGGATTCTGGATACCGCCAACGCGGAATACAATCAGGACTGGTTGAACTATCAACACGAAATCGGTCTGCGTCACCATACCACCAAGAAAAACACCACGGACAACGTCAAAGCGGTGCCGATCATTCATGTGCATTACATTTTTGCCTTATTGATCCCGATCACCACCACCCTGCGTCCGTTCCTGGAAAAAGGCGGTCATTCCCGCGATGACGTGGATCGCATGCAAGACGCATGGCGCAAGTCCGTGCTGATGCAGGTCATCCTGTGGTCACAACCTTACATCAAAGCTGGCGAATTCTAATTTCACATTGGAGAGCGGTCTCCCGCTCTCCATCCGAATCCGTTATTCACTTTATATTCCAAGCTGGCCATGCATCTGTCGATCGTCATTCCCGCTTTTAACGAAGAACAGCTGATCTTGGACTGTTTGGACTCCATCACAGTATCGGTCAGCGCCAACGCAAAACCCGGCTTTACTCATGAAGTCATCGTCGTGGACAACAATTCCAGCGACAAAACCGCAGAGCTGGCCACGCAAGCAGGGGCAAAAGTGGTATTCGAGCCGGTCAATCAAATCGGCCGCGCGCGCAACACCGGTGCTGCCGCAGCCACGGGCGACTGGTTG
>CP091134.1:1572811-1582679 GCA_021582535.1 Nitrosomonas sp. | reverse complement strand
GCCGCTGAACATCAGTTCCAATGCACCGGCGTATTCTTCTTTGTCGAAATCAAAGTAGAGATAGCCGCCACCTTTGACGATACCGACATCCAGCGATAGCCCGACACCGTTCGGCGGCTTGAATCCCAGACTGATATCGACCGGTCCGGCGTTGCCGCTGCGGTTATCGACCAGTGCGAAATCAATCGCCAAGCCGATATTTTCGACGACAGCGGCGAGCGGACCCAAAGCGGCTTTGATGTCCGTTGAAATGGCGGTGGGGAATTTGTTGTTGTCGATACCGACCGAAAAAGTTAGCGCGCTGACTTCCACCGGCCCGAGATTCAGGTGCAGCGGCAATTGAATTTCCAGCGCACTGCTGCCGACAAAAAACAGACCGTCGTTGCTGTTGTAACCGAACGCCATGCCGAAATCGGAATTGAGCTGGATGCCGCTCAAAATATCGGTGATAAAGCCGTCGCCGTCGGCAAACGAAATCGATAGCTTACCGGCACCGATTTCACCGCCGACAGTAAAATCGGCTGCCGATTGTCCGCCGCTGCCTTGAATCCGGCCGCCGAAACTGACGCCGAATTTGCCCACTTCCAACCGGCTGCCGTCCGGGTCGCCAATCAATAGATAGGGTGTTGCCGCTTGCGTCCGGTCGGCGCTGACGCTGAGGTTCAACGAACCGGAAACGGTGTCGGCTGCGGAGGTTTGAAAAGTAAATTTGGCCGGCGGCTGAATCACTAACTCGGCGCCGAACGGCAGCGTGGCCTGCAAATCCAGGATGACTTTTAAATCGTCGGCAGAAAATTCGATTTTGCCGGGACTGAGATTTTGCCGGATCGATAGGCTCAATCCGTTGGGATTGAGGTCAGTGCGCGGACGTAATTGAAAGATGACGGCTTCGAGAATCGGCGTAGGCGTGGTGTCATCGTAGAAAACCGGTGCTTTGAGATGAAGCAGCAAGCGTTCGAGCCGCTGCAACAAATTGGCGGCATCAAGACTGTTGCTGCCCCAGTTATAGTGCGACTGTAATGCCGGCACCGGCGATTCCAGCCACTTGCCCAGTTCGTTGAAATGGAAAGTGGAGATGGTGAATTCGGGATTGCCGGGATCGGTGGAACCGACGTTATTGCGTTGTCGTTCGAGTATGCCCAGCAGCTCGAGCAACTCGTTGATGCCGTTAGCGGCATCCAGCGTGCGCACCAGCAAGTAGTTGAACAAGCGTTCGGCAAAATGACTGGATACGCTGGCCGGAATACTGCCGATGCCTTGCACGGCGGTTTGCAACTGATCGATTTTCTGGATGGCGGTGATGACCTGGCTGATCAGTTCCGTGCTGATGGAGACGATTTGCCCGATGTTTTCGTCTTCGATCGCTTGCGCCAAATCACCCGCCTTTTGCAACACGGTTTTGCTGCTGGCAACCAGCGCTTGCATCGGCGAGGCCAGCGATGATACCTGACCGCTGTTGAGCGTGATGCCGAGTTCGGCAAACGTTTGCACCGCGCGCGTGCTATTCAGCTCGCGTTCCAGTGGCTCCAATACATTGGAGATTTGCAGCAGAACGCGCTGTAAGGTATCCACTTCATTTGACATCGGCGGTTTCCTCCTTGCGTGCGGTGTGATCGCTGAAGTCACCGGAGCCGGGTGCGTCTTCAAACTGCTTAACGAACTCGTGCAGGTTGTCGAAACTGTTGATGAATCCCATCACTTCGTCAACGTAGCGCCGGATCACTTGCTGCAGTGCCGCGCTGCCATGCTGTGTCAGCACCTCGGCCATGCGCCGGATCATGTGATCGCGCGTAATGCCTTCCACTTCAAACGGGATGACATGCGCCGGGTCGCGCGCATTGTTGACGAAATGCGCCAGAAACGTCGGGCCTTTGCTGCGATGCCACGCCACCGTGACCGGGCGCCGGTGATTGACGAGCGCGATGACTTCCTGGCGATGATCGAGAATCTGCTGGTAAATCTCAGCGCCTTTGCGCGTGTTCAAAAAGCGCTCGCGCACTTCGGTGGTATGGTTGATGCCGGTGAAGACACCTTCGACATCGTTTAACGTCTGCCCGGCAGGACCGACCGGCGGGTTGGCGGTGGTGATGGGGGTGATGCTGAGGTAGGCCATGACCGGATGGATGTGCGATGCGAGTGCTCGAGCGGAATTTGCCGAATCCACTGCATACAATAATCCGACTACTTTGTTTTGCGCATTGACCACGGCGGAACCGGAGTCACCATGATCGGCGAATATCAAAGCGCCGTTGCAATCGGGTTGCGTAGCTTCGATGTAGATCATACGTCCGCCGCCGGCGTCCAGCGCGGTGGTGTCGATGACTTTGCCGGTGGTTTTACTGGTTCTCCGGCCAACTTTATAAACCACATAATCACTGCCCCCCAGATCGCTTTGCGCGACACGGGCAACGTCTTCCAGTTTGCTGTTACCGCCGATATTCAAGCCGCGAATTTCGTTTTTGTAGGATACGCCGCAATTGGTGTTGCACCAGCTGGAAATACAGATATCCAATTTGGCAATCGCGCAGTCCAGGTAATAATCTTGCGCTCCTTCACTGGGGTAGGTATAAGAATAGGGGGCTTGTTGACCCACATTGTGAATTTTTCCGACTGGATTACGCCGTTCTTGCGTGCCGTCAATGCTGATAGTCCCTGCATTATCGATAAAACGCGGCTGATAAATGGTATCGCCGTTCACCGCGCCATTGCTTGCAAGAACGTGATTATTCGACAGCAATACCACATTCTCCGGTCCGCTGACGCCATTCAATGTGGCAAAACAGCCCAATGTTCCGGAACCAATCTGATTCGCGGCATCCGTTTTGAAATTGGTAATCGATATGCCGCCGATCAATGGTGAATGCTGATCCAGGTCCTCGCAGTGTATTGGCTTGGATTGGATTACCAGCACTACATCGGTCGGAATGCCTTTGTATTCTTTCGGGATGACATCGGCCGGGTTCAGGTCTTCCGGTTTGCGTTTTTCCTTGACGTACACGCGAAACGAGATTTGATCGGTAGTTTTACCGCCGACTTCTTTCAAGCCGTAGCCGACACCGACCACCCCCGGGATTTTTTTCAGTTCGGCTTCCGCTTCCGCGTGTAATGCAGCCAATTCTTTTTGATCCATTTACGTTACCTCCATGCGATGCAGCAAGCGTTCGTGGATTGAATGAAATGTTTCCGTTGCATCGTGTTAATCCTTTTGGCTTGATTGAGGCGCGCAGAAATCAAAACACCAGGGAATGATCTGCAGAAAACTGAGCACCGGGTGAATATGGCACGCATAAGACACATAAGGATCGAGCATGTGATTGCCCCACAGCAAACCGACGGCGCGCTGGTGCTGATCGACAAGCAGCGCACCGGAATCGCCTTTGCGCGAGAACGGCTGCCTAACGCCGTGGCGATCGGGTAGCGCTTCGATGATCAACGTGTTGCGGCACAGTTCGCCATGGATAGTTTCAACCGTGGCTGTGCTGTCAATGATTTTTCCCCACGTTGAGTCAGGTCGGCCTAACAAGCGAACTTTCAGTTCCCGCCCTCTCAGCGTATCCAGCGGATGCACCCGGGCGATTTTTGCGAAGTGCCGGACTCTTCCTTGCATCCGCTGCGGATTTTTGTTTTGCTTCAGCAGCAGGCTGGCTGTTGCGCAATCGATGTAATAGGGTTCTTCCGGTTCTCCCGGATAGGCAAAGGAGAAATGCCCGCACAGCCCTTCGCCGTCGATTTTGGCAATGGCATTTAAATGCGGCGCGTCAAAAATGACATGGTCATCGTGTTCTTCGTAATCGGGCTGAAAAATAATTTCGTCATGTTCCGCGCCGTTGGCGAACAGAACATGCCGGTTGGATACCAGCACCAGCGATTCCCCATCCGGAGCATTACGTTTGACGGCCAGGAAACCCAGCGTGCCCAGGCCTACGTTGATGTGGCGGGATTGATAAATGCCTTTCAGATTGCTGATGGAAGCGCCGATACGCGGTAACGCGGCATCAAGGTGATGCTGAACCAAAGCGCCCGGGTGACCGGTCAATTTGAACGAGGCATTTGCAGTCATAGTAACCACCTATTAATAAAGCCATCAACCGATGAGATCCGTTCAGTGATGCGCTTAATTATTCAACTTATCGCTTCTTATCATCAGAGATGACTTGAGACGATCAGATGCAGTGATGCTGTTACGGAAATCCGCCCTTACGGGTGGATTTTGTTACTACGTTTCTAGTTTGACTGAACTTACTAATCCTTGCTAATCAGCAACCGGTTTGCCGATTGGATACTTGTTCCGGTGTAGGGTTTTTTAGGTAGGTATGCGTGTTATTAGTTTTTATGGATGAAACATTAACCCTTTGTTCGCATTTCATTTTTCTGATGGAATAGAAAAATAATAACCCCGCTTCAGTCCAGAATATACTGAAAACCCGGAAAGCTGTCAAACAAAGCAACCCGTTTCCGGTTCCATGCGCTAAACTGATCGATGACGTGTAACGACTATCAATTGCGGGAGGAAAAATGCTGAATTCTTCAATTCTGGATATCGCCCTGGGCATGGTATTTCTCTTTGTTTTGGTCAGTTTACTGTGTTCAGCGGTCAATGAAATGATTGCGCAATTCATCCGGATGCGCGCGAAAAATCTTGAAGCCGGTCTGACCAACTTGCTGCAATCCGGCGAAGCCAATCAATTGGTCACCCATCTCTATCAACATCCGCTGATTAACGGGCTTTCAAAAGCGGGAGAGAGACCTTCCTATATTCCGCCGAAGAACTTCACCCTGGCGCTGATGGATATCATGACCGGCAATACCGGCAAGCTTCCGGCGGACAATCAATCGCTAATCGCAAAGATCGAGAGCCAAAAGTTTTTTGCACAAACCGAAGCGGGAAAATCGATCATCCTGTTGCTGCACGAAGCAGGCGACGACGCGGAGAAAGCGCGCAGGAATGTGGAGAGCTGGTACAACGATGCGATGGACCGGGTGGGTGGGTGGTACAAACAAAAAACGCAAATCATTATTTTTGGCATTGCATTCGTGGTGTGTACAGTCTTGAATATCGACGCCATCAAAATTTCCCAGACACTGTGGACCGATATCGCGCTCCGGCAAGCACTGGTTGAGGCGGCATCGTCAGCGGAACTCAAAAGTTTGATGCCGCAGCAGTCATCGGAACAACAATCAATAGCCAATGGTGAACAATCAGCAGCACCATCGAACGATCAAGTAAAAGTAGATGCTGCTATCTCAAACGCAGTGATGACCGAAGGAATAGAACAATCCGCCAAGAATGCCGGCGCCCTGGCCGAGCAAATCAGAGGACTAAATTTGCCGATTGGTTGGAAAGAAATGAAAAATGGAAAGGAAGTTTGGATATGTAAGGAATTAGACGCAATGGGGTGGATCGTCAAAATCATGGGCATCCTGATCACGACTTTCGCCGGATCCCTTGGCGCACCATTTTGGTTCCAGTTGTTGAATAAGATTGTCGATTTGCGGGCGGCGGGTAAGCAGCCTGGTAAATCTGGAGGTCAATAAATCAAATGGAATTATTAACAGACAAGCTTGAGTATGGCTACATATGCGCCACACAGGTCAGTGAGGTTTATCTGCCTTTCTGTTTTGAAGGCATAATCTTCTAAGGAAACGCCGATTAATTGGCTATACGAGCGAATCACTTCGTTGCGCGGTATTCGCTCTTTCGCCTATCTTATTGATATGTCTTGGTTGCTGTATTCCGTGCGCCTCGTGCTTCATCTCGTTCGCCGAATTAATCAGCGTTTTCCTAAGTATTTATCGAATCTTTTCTTCAGATCGGAAATTGGCCACATAAAGACCTCTAGCAAAAATTTAGACAAACTATAGATCAAAAGCGAAGCACAAAAAGTTCTAGTTTTTGTTCTTTATCCAATTTTCCCTAATCTTCCTTGCTTTGGAAAAATCTTGTTCCAGTGCTTCGCCATTATTTTGTTTCAATAACCCCCGCAAATTGTTCAATTCGGTTTGGTATGCTTCAATCTGTTCAAGCAATGCTTCGCGATTCGCCAGACAAATGTCGCGCCACATTTCCGGGGAGCTGCTGGCGATGCGGGTGAAGTCGCGGAAGCCGCTGCCAGCGAAGCGCAATAAGCTTTCCGGGTCATCGGTGCTGTGGTTGAGGTGATTCATCAGCGTGAATGCCAGCAGGTGCGGCAGATGACTGGTCGCGGCAAGCACGCGGTCGTGTTCGTCCGGGGGCATCAGCGAGACTTGGGCGTGGCAGGCTTGCCATAATTGGCGCACGCGTTCGACGGCAGCCGTGCCGGTTTCCGGCAGTGGGGTGAGAATTACATGTTTGTTGCTGTACAAATCGGCTTGCGCGGCTTGCACGCCGCTGTGTTCGGCGCCGGCGATCGGGTGGCCGGGGACGAAGTGGTGCCGGTTCTGCATGGAAAGATGGTGCCGGGCCGCGGTGATGACATCCTGCTTGGTGCTGCCCGCGTCGGTGACGAGGGTGTTGGCGTGCAGATGCGGCGCGATTTTCTCCAGGGTGCTGGCGGTTTGGCCGACCGGCATGGCCAGAAACACCAGATCGGCACCGTTCAACGCGGAAGCGATATCGGTGGCAATTTCATCGATCACACCCAATTCAACAGCGCGTTGCATATTGGCCTGACTGCGTCCGACACCAACGATGTGCTTGACCAAACCCGCCTTGCGCAGCGCCAGCGCGAACGATCCGCCGATCAAGCCGACGCCGATAATGACCAGTTTATTCAGTGCCGTGATAGTTGTCATGACGATTGCTGTTTGATGGTAATTAATTCAGTTCGCTTAAAGCTTGCTCCAGCGATTCCAGGAAGCGTTTGTTTTGCGATTCGAGTCCGACGGTTACGCGGAGATGGTGCGGCATTTCGTAGATTCCCAGCGGACGTACGATCACACCATGTTGCAGCAAGCTTTGATAGACTTTCGGGGTGTTGGCGGCATCGCCTTTGACGCGGAAACTGATGAAGTTACCGTACGACGGAATGTATTCAATACCCATTTTGCGGAAGCCGTCGGTCAGTTGCAGCATTCCGGCGCGGTTCAGCGCATACGACTTCTGCACAAACTCGGCATCCTGCAGCGCGGCCAGCGCGCCGACCAGGCCGATGCTGCTGACATTGAACGGCTGGCGCACGCGGTTCATCAAATTGGCCACGTCCGGATGCGTCAGCCCGAACCCGACACGCACGCCCGCAAGACCGTAAACCTTGGAGAAAGTGCGCGTGATCAGCAGATTGGAAAATTGTTTCAGCCATTTAATACTGTCCGGCTTGTTCGCTTCGGGCAGGTATTCGTAATACGCTTCGTCCATGACCACCAGCACATCGCGCGATACCCGTTCCATGAAACGGAACAATTCATCTTCGCCCGATAAGGTGCCGGTCGGGTTGTTGGGGCTGGCGATAAAGACGATACGCGTTTCCGGCGTGATGGCATCGAGCATCGCGGGCAGGTCGTGGCCGTAATCGCGGGCGGGAACCGGGATGCCGTTCGCGCCGATCATTTGCACCACTAGCGGATACACCGCAAAGGCATGTTGCGAATACACCGCGGCCGCGCCGGGCTTGAGAAAAACGCGCGCGGCCAGATCCAGCACGTCGTTGGAGCCGTTGCCCAAAATAATTTGCTCGGGTTCGACGCCATAGCGTTTCGATAGCGCGGCTTTCAATTCGTAACCGCTGCCGTCCGGATACAGCGCCACATCGTGCAAGGTGTTGATCATCGCGTCGAGCGCGAGCGGGCTGGTTCCGAGCGGATTTTCATTGGACGCCAGTTTGATGATGTAGGACTCATCCAACCCGATTTCGCGCGCCAGTTCCGAAATCGGTTTGCCGGGCTGGTAAGGTTGGATCGAGCGGATATATTCCGGAGCAAAATCGCAAAGATTCATAAGATTAAATGTGTTAATGAGTAAAAAAGAATAGGGAAAATGATGTGAATGGAATAATGCGGCTAGTCAGCGGCGGTGAACCGTCAGGCGGCCGGATACGATCCCAGGATTTTCAGGAAAGCGGCTTTGTGGCGTAACTCCGCCATTGCCGCGGCGACATTGTCATCTTGCTGATGTCCTTCAAGATCGATGAAAAAAACATACTGCCACAGACCGGTGCGGGACGGACGCGATTCCAGGCGGCTCATGCTGACGCCGTACTGCGCCAGCGGTTCGAGCAAGGTATAAATCGCGCCGGAACGGTTATTGGTCGACACGATCAGCGATGTTTTGTCTTTGCCCGAGGGCGCGACGATTTGCTTGCCGATCACCAAAAAACGCGTGGTATTTTTCGGATCGTCCTCGATGTTTTCCGCGCAGATGGAAAGCCCGAACAATTCCGCCGCTCTTTGGCTGGCGATCGCCGCGGCCTGGTTGTCGGCTGCGGCTTGCCGGGCTGCATCGGCATTACTGGCGGCATGAATCAACGCGGAATGGGATAAATGCGGTACGTTGGTTTTTAACCAGTGATGGCACTGCGCCAGCGACTGCGGGTGCGAGTAAATTTTGCTGATGCGCGCCAGGTCGGTTTGCTGCGCCATCAGAAACTGATGCACCGGCAATTGAATTTCACCGCAAATGGTGAGCGGCGTTTGCAACAGCAAATCCATGGTTCTGCCGACCGCGCCTTCGGAAGAATTTTCCACCGGCACTACGCCGTAATGGGCCGCTTCCGATTCCACCGTGCGGAACACGTCGTCGATCGAATCGCACGCGACTTCGCTGATGGCGCTGCCGAAGCGTTTCAGCGCCGCTTCTTCGGAGAAGGTGCCGTTCGGGCCGAGGTAGGCCACGCTCATGGGTTTTTCCAAGGCGCGGCACAACGACATGATTTCGGTAAATAAATGTTTGATGTGTTCGTTGCTGACCGGCCCGGGGTTTTGTTCCTGCACGCGCGCCAATATTTGCGCTTCGCGTTCGGACGGTAGATGATGCCGCTTTTTTTGATTTTGCCGACTTGCTGCGCCAGCGCCGCGCGCTGGCTGACGAGCTGCAGCACCTGGTCGTCGATGGCATCGATCTGGTCGCGGAGTTGTTTGAGTTCTTCGAACATGGTTAATTAATGACTTGGTATTTGCGATTCAGTAGTGCTCGGGGTTTATCCGGGAAAACGCAGATAACGCGCCATCAGCACGCCGCCGATCGATGCAATCTCATGCAGAACATGCGGCGGCACCGGGCTGTCGGTATCGACCAGCGTATAAGCCATACCGCCGCGCGATTTGTTGATCATGGTATGGATATTCAGTCCGGCCTGCGCCATGCTGGTCGAAATCTGCCCGAGGATGTTCGGCACATTGGCATTGGCGACGGCGACGCGGTAAGGCACTTCGCGTTCCATCTGCGTGTCCGGAAAGTTGACGGTGTTGGTGATATTGCCGTTTTCCAGGTAATCGATCAACTGATCCACCACCATCACGGCGCAATTGTCTTCCGCTTCAGAAGTCGATGCGCCGAGGTGCGGCAAGGTGATCACGCCCTTCTGGTGCTGCAATTTTTCGCTGGGGAAATCGCTGACGTAGGTTTTGATTTTGTTGGCGGCGATGGCTTGCAGCACCGCATCTTCATCGACGATCGCGCCACGCGAGAAATTCAGCACAATCGCATGATGCTTCATCAACTGTATCGTGTTGCTGTTGATCAAATGCCGCGTCGAATCGAGCAACGGCACGTGCACGCTGACGAATTCGCTGTGGCGCAGCAAATCTTCCATACTGTTGGCTTTCTTGACTTCCGCCGACAAGCTCCAGGCCGATTCGACGGTGATTTTCGGGTCGAAACCGATGACTTTCATACCGAGCCGGATGGCCGAGTTGGCAACCAGGCGGCCGATTTCGCCCAAACCGATCACGC
>CP091134.1:1562910-1572711 GCA_021582535.1 Nitrosomonas sp. | reverse complement strand
GGTAACCCGCTATCCGATCATGATGACGCTGGATCTGGCCTTTAATAACGCGGTGCAATTCAAATCCAACGTAGAGAGTTGACCATGAACGATTTCATTGCGATTCAAAATATTCAGGAAGTGCTTGAGCGCAAAGTCTTGCTGCCCACGGTGGTGCTATGGAATCGTCTGGAAGGACGGCCACGCACCAAAAACTTCATCCGCGCGCTGCGCGCCGAAGTCCGCGATCCGCTGTGGATGCTGTGCAAACAGTGGCAAACCGGGGAATTTAAAGGCGACGACGCCGGATCGCCGATCTTCGCCAAGGTACACATGGCCACCACCGAGCTGACCCACTATCAACCGGGCGATGCCGCCGTACAGGATTTCGACCGGTCGTCGCCGTTGGAAGCGATCGTCGAACAACGGCCGTTACCTTATAACGCGCAACAGTATGTTCTCTCGCTGGATATCCGCTTGCTGATGGGGCGGCAATGGTTAAAGTATCTGCAGTCGGCCGGTTTGTCCACATTGAAACCGCAATACCTGCAACATGCCGGTTATCGAATCGCCGAACCCGATCCCGCCAGCCGCAGCGATGCTTTCCTGACGGCGCATCCGGCGGTGTGGCAAAGTTTCTCGGCGCTGGCGGGGCGCGCCATGGACGGCGCCAATCTGTATTTTTATCTAAAAGCCGATAGCTTGCATCACGCTTACGACGGCATCACCCTGGCCAATGATGCCGACAAAGCAACCATCGACGGTTTGGCCGGTAAGTTCGTGCAATGGTACGAGCAATTGTTCTATCAGCCGGATCAAGGCCAAAACGATGCCTGGCTGCCGCAGCAACTGGAATATCAATTTGCGGTATCGGCACCGCAACATGGCGCGGAAAAAGTCATGACCGCCGAGGAGTATTACCAAGGACGGTTGGATTGGTACAACCTGGACGTCGATCCGGCCCGGCAAAACTTAGGCACGGGCAACGGCAGTCCGGTGGAAGGGGCAACCACGTTGTCGTTTTTTCCGACCGCGATTCAGTTTGAAGGCATGCCGAATACGCGCTGGTGGACATTTGAAGAGGGCAAAACCAATTTCGGCGATATCAAGCCCGATACCACCGACATCAACAAACTGCTGCTGATGGAATTCGGCTTGGTTTATGCCAACGATTGGTTTTTGGTGCCTTTCCAATTGCCGGTCGGCAGTATCGCCGATGTACAGGGTCTTGCCGTCACCAACGTGTTCGGTGAAAGAACCTGGGTCACGGCATCGGGTTCCGGTAGCGATGAAAACTGGCAGCGCTGGGCGATGTTCAACCTCACGGTCAAAGGCAGCGACGACGTGCGCGCCGATACCTCGCTGCTGCTGTTGCCGACCGTCCCCAAGATTCAGGAAGGGAAACCGGTCGACGAGCTATGGTTCGTACGCGATGAGGTCGCCAACATGGTATGGGGCATCGAAAAAAATATTCCGCTGGCAACCGGCCGCAGCAAACCGGGCAACGAAGCGGGGCGTGAACTCTTCAGCCGCCTGGAAAGTATTCTGGATGGCGAAATCGAGGGCGGTCTGGTGGTACCGGAAATCCCGGAAGCAAGCGCCGCCATCCGCTATCAGTTGATGCAAGGCGTACCGGAGAATTGGATTCCGATGATTCCCGTGCATCTGGATAACAACAACCGGGAAATCCAGCTGCAGCGCGCGTCGATGCCGCGCATTATCCTGGGTGACCCGAACCCGCCGGAGAAAATCAAACCGCGCACGGTGTTATTGCGCCAAGGACTCGATCAGCAACCGCCGCAACCTTATTTCCTGCACGAAGAAGAAGTACCTCGCGCAGGCATACAAGTCACGCAAGCGTATCAGCGCACACGCTGGAACAACGGCCAAGTCTTTTGCTGGCTCGGCGTAAAAAAACAAACCGGCCGTGGCGAAGGCAGCAGCGGTTTGGCATTCGATCGCGTCAAACCGACTAATCAACGCTTGCGGCGCGCACTGCGCGGTTAGTGAGCAGATAATTCCTTTTATCTGCCGGAACCCGCCTCGGTCACAACCTCTTTTTCCTCAGTTCGTGTTGTATACGCTCGACGGCAATGTGCATGGTCAGACCTATCGATATTCATGGCGAACCCTTGGCTGAAAGCCGGTCTCATTGCCAAGCTGAAAAAATTGCTGTCATCAGTATATAATTTCTCCTTTCATTTTTTCTTCGCTAAAACAAAATGCAGGAACCTGAACCACCGGTTATACAACCATTCACTTTTGTTTTCAGTTGGCGGCGTTTTCTCATACATAGTGCAATCATGAGTATTTGCATACTGCTGGGCTTGATGACGTGGTATTTTGGCAAGCCGCATAGCATCCGTTTTTATGAAACAAAATCGGAAGATACTTTGACCACTGCGATTGCACCGGGTATCGACATGGCGCTCGATACACGCAGTTCGGTCGCGGTAAAAGAAAGTCAGCCGCTACAAGTCGAGCTATTTAAGGGAAATGTTTATTTCGATATCAAAAAAGACGCTATCAATCAACTGGAAGTCAAAGTCGGCAATGCCATCATCAAGGATTTCGGCACTCGCTTCAGCATCGAGATGCATAAGGATGGCAGCAGCCATATTGCAGTCGCGGACGGACACATTAAGATCCAGGTCGCATCAGGAACTTATCAGATCAACGCGCTCGAACAAGCAGATTTTGATGACACCAGTATCAGTAAACACCGGTTGATCATAGAACGCGACATTGCGCCTTGGCGCTCCCTGCCGCAGTAAAAATTAGAGGAGCCTGAGCTCCTCTAATTTCCGGCGTAAAATTCCCTTTAAGAAATCTTACGCCGGCGCGCCATAAATCCTAAGGAAGCGCTGATTAATTCAACGAACGAGATGAAGTGCGAGGCGCACGGAACGCAACAACCGGGACCTATCAATCTGATTTCCGGCTGATTCGGGAATGTGCCGTAATACTGGTACTAAATGCCCCGGCCGCACTATCCCAAAAGATATGGTACATGTTGTGATTACTTTCATCGATAATCACTGTGCACCCTTGCAGGGCGAAAATTTGCCTTATAGGAACCTTACGATCGCACCACGAGACATCCCATTCCCTGCCGGACCAGACTCTGACAGGCCGTACGTGCTTGGTTTTCTTGCAAACCTACCAGACGCGCCCGGTACAATTTGCGATTACTGACTTCCACCTCGGTGATTACCACTTCGCCCGGTATCAAGCGAGCGGCAACCTGCGCTTGTGCGTGCGCCCGGTTTGATTCTTGGTAAGAACCGATCTGCACCGCCCAGCCGTCGTTCGGCAGCATAGCTGCCTTCTGCGGCTGAGATTGCGGACTGGCTGATGGTTTGGCGGTCAGCTGTGCCACAGGTTCGGTTTTTTTCTCAGCAGTCAGAGCCGATTTGGGAAGCGGAGCTTGGGCTCTGGCTTTCTCTTTCCGCTCGCCAGGCGACGCTGCCGGGCTGGTATTGCTGGCTAATTGAACCGCGCCCTGATTAAAGCTACGCTCCAGCAATTGCGCCATGTGTTGATCGCGCGCCACCGCGGTGTTTCCTCCCATCACAACAGCAACCACGCGACGATTGCCGCGCTTGGCGGAAGTAGCCACATTAAAACCGGAAGCCCGGATAAACCCGGTTTTTAAACCGTCCACACCCGGTGTATTACGCACCATGCGGTTGTGACTCTTATACGTGGTGCCTTTGTGGCTGAACGACTGCGTGGAGAAATAATGATAATACTTGGGAAAATCCTTGATCAACCGCGCGGAGAGGGTAACCATATCCCGTGCCGTTGTCTTTTGCTCAGGATTGGGCAGACCCGAAGCATTGCGAAAGGTAGTGGAATGCATACCCAATTTACGCGCCTTCTCTGTCATCATGCGGCCAAAATTCGTTTCATTGGTACCCAAAGCCTCGGCCACCACGGCCGCCACATCGTTTGCAGAACGCACAATCAACGCCGGAATCGCTTCGCGCACACTGATACTATCTCCAGCGCGTAAACCGATGTTCGTTGATGGCATGGATGCCGCATGCGCGGACACCGGCATGCGGGAATCCAGCATCATTTTGTGTTGCTCGATCGCTTCAAACAACAAATAAAGCGTCATCATTTTAGTCAGTGAAGCCGGATAGCGGCTGGCATCCGCGTTGGATTCATGCAGTACAACACCGGTACTCGCATCGATTACGATGGCCGCAGAGCGCGGATTCGCTTGCGCCGGACTCACCAGAGTAAATAGCACCGCGAGAACAAAAAAAACTTTCACTCCTGCACGCTCCGGTATCGTCATACGATTTACTCCTTCTGAAAACCTGTCCATAAAAAGAAACTTAAATGACCGGCGTGAAGTCTTCACATTCCGGATCAACGCCTCTTCCGCTTGCTGAAATAATGACAAATATCCATTGATAGCTGCTTTTTTATTATTTATTTTGCTGATCATATATCGATGACTTAAAAATTTCCGTGGCGTAATTTCTTATCTGCACATTTTACTGGAGCAGCGCAGTTTTATATTGAGTAATAAATAGCATATTTCCCTCTATCTACAAAGTATTTTATGCGTCGATGCGATGTTAAATCGCCCGGCAATTGCACTCCTCAGGTTCCAAAACGAATAATCCGGCAAGAAAAGTAAGTGCTCACGACAATGAGCAGGCCGGTAAAAAACCAAAGCATTACAAGGCTATCATATTGATTCAACGGTCTTAATGATTGCTGGATAAACACACTAGCCGTGACCTAACCAGTGGAATATGCAGTATGCTGCGGAGCGTGAATATAAAACAGAATGCGCCGACTGGTTCGCCAATCAGCGCAGCGCAAGGGGATATTGTTTTTAGAAAGGATTGATCTTTCAGATCAGGCCGCGATTACTACAGATAACACGCAAGAGCGCCGCCTTGCACGGCAGCACTCTTGCATAAAGATTTAGAACTCTTCCCAGTCACCGCCACCACCCGCGGCAACCTTACGCGGTTGAGCTTCCAGTACTGTTGCGCCCGAATTGGAATTGGCTGCAATCTTCTTGGTAGCAGACCCGCGATTGGGCAGTTTGGCAACCGGCGCCGCTCGATTGCTTCTTTTAACCGGTGTGGCTAGGGCGCTGCTACTGCCATGCGATAACTTGAAGGTGCTGACTGCCTGTGTCAGGGCGTGCGCTTGGTCTTGCATCGACTCAGCGGCGGCAGCGGCCTCTTCCACCAATGCTGCATTCTGCTGTGTTACTTCATCCATCTGCGTGACGGCCTGGTTCACTTGCTCAATACCCGAGCTTTGCTCCTGCGATGCAGCGGAGATCTCCGCCATGATATCCGTCACGCGTTTCACAGCACTGACGATCTCATCCATCGTTGAACCTGCTTCATCGACCAGGCGAGAACCATCTTCCACTTTAGCGACCGAATCACTGATCAACTCCTTGATCTCTTTAGCCGCCGCTGCTGAGCGTTGCGCCAGGGTACGCACTTCCGTTGCCACCACGGCAAATCCACGCCCTTGTTCACCCGCCCGTGCCGCTTCCACCGCGGCATTCAACGCCAGAATATTGGTTTGGAAAGCGATGCCGTCGATAACGCTGATGATGTCGACAATTTTCTTCGAGCTTTCATTGATCGAACTCATGGTTTGCACAACCTGACCAACCACCGTTCCCCCTTTCACGGCGACTTCGGAAGCACCGGCTGCCAGCTGATTGGCTTGACGGGCATTATCGGCGTTTTGTCTAACTGTGGAAGTGAGCTCTTCCATTGAAGATGCGGTTTCCTCCAGGCTGGATGCTTGTTCTTCGGTACGCTGGCTCAGATCCGAATTGCCGGAAGCAATTTCACCGGAGGCCGTTGAGATTTGATCTGTACCTGTACGCACTTTACTCACCAGATCCGCCAGATTGTCATTCATGGTTTTCAGTGCTTGCAGCAAACGGCCGGTTTCGTTGTTTGAATTGACTTCAATACGGCTGGTCAAATCCCCCGAAGCAACTGCATTGGCAACGGCGATGGCTTCATTCAAAGGCCCCATAATTGCACGGATTAACAGGAAACCGATTACTGTTGCCAGCACTATACCCAATGCAATCAAAACGATGCTGGTAATAAAAATATTTTCGTAATTTGCTTGAGATGCAGCGAATTCTTTCGCACCTTCATTGCGCTGAAGTTCGATCAACTTGAACATGGTGGCATGTGCCGCATCAAATCTTGGCGTTGCCTCGGTAGCATTTTTAACTGCCGCATCGTAATCACCAGTCGCTGCCAAGACCATGGTGCGGTTACGCGCTTCCGTGTAGGCTTTCCACTCGTGATTGAAGTTTTCTATCAGTGTTTTTTCTGCAGGTATCAAATTGGTGGCCATGTATTTCTGCCAGGCGGTAGCAATTTCAACATCCCGTTGATCCGTCATTGCTTGCCGTTCTTTTACGATTTCCGGTTTGCGCGCATAAGAAGCAATGATCGCATTTAGACGTGTTCGCTGCATGCGATCAATCACTAAACCCAATTCTCCCAATGGAACGGTACGATCTTCGTATACTCCTTTGAAAGCATCATTCGTTTGATTTAATCCATAAATACCCAAACTACCGATACCAACCAACAATATCGACAACAAACTTATTACAAACACTAATCGCGATTTTATTGTTAAGTTATTAAACACTGGTGCCTCCTTAAAGTCTCTCTATTAAAAATTACCTTACCTATCAACCTATACTTCGTTCAAGCAAACCCATATCGCTATTACTCATCAGTCTTTCGATATCGATTAATATCAGCATCCGGTCCGCAACAGTTCCCAATCCGGTGATATATTCGGTATCGATCACAGCGCCAAACTCAGGCGCAGGCCGGACTTGATTGGCTTCAAGTTCAATCACATCCGATACGCCATCTACGACAATCCCCATGACTCGCCCGGCGACATTTAAAATAATAACCACGGTGAATTGATTGTATTCCACACAATTCAGCCTGAATTTGATCCGCATATCGAGGATCGGGACAATAATTCCCCGCAGATTAACAACCCCTTTAATAAAGTCCGGAGCATTCGCTATTTGCGTAACAGAATCGTATCCTCTGATTTCTTGAACTTTGAGTATCTCGATTCCGTATTCTTCATTACCCAAGCGGAAGGTCAGGAATTCATTAATCATGTGTTTAACCGCTGAACCGGGTGATTCAATAGGTCCATTAACTGATTGTTCCTGCAACATATTTATGCTCCTCTATGCACTATCTAAAAACTGGGTCAATCGTTCATGAATAAATTTTCATCGATTCTTCATGAAGATTCCTTCGTGAACTTCTTAATTTTCATAGATTCTTTTATTTCATAAAATGCAGTTCATTCTTACGGAATTCAATTCTATATATTTTGCCGGTCGATTCTTCTTTTATCTTAAGAATTAATGGCATGAGCTTGCAGGAATTATCTTACTTACCCAAAATTCCATTCCGATAACACCGCAAAAATTATGAAAATCACGATTCCGCTGAACAGTTCTGAGCAATAGAACTGCCGGGACTGTTGCTGAATCTACAAGCGTGAAGAGATGCTTTATATCAATGGAAACAAGCCTATGCGGCCCATAAAGAGAAAAGGCTGATCAAAAACTAACCATGCCCTGAAACTGAATGCAATGGATTGCGTGGATTATGTTATCGCTACATTCACTGGCGCCCGAAAGGCACACAATTTAATAATTATTGTTGAGAATTGAATCTGAAAGAGCCACTTGATGGTGAAGAATAACTTTCAAGTGCTACTATTTTTTTCAAAGGATTGCGTTTAAATAAAAAAACACCATCCGGAAATCGGGATGGTGTTCTTGAAACTACTCAGAAAATTTTAGAATTCTTCCCAATTATCATCACCGCCTCCGGCAGCTACTTTGCGCGGTTGTTCGGATAACGTTCTAACATCCGGTTCGGATTTTACCACCGCTCTTCTCGTCGAAGGACTGCGATTCGGCAACTTGGTAACCGCAGTTGCACGATTACTTCTTTTAACTGCCGTTGGTGCTGAGTAATTGCCGGATAGCCTGAAGATGCTTACCGCATGAATTAATGCTTGCGCCTGTTCTTGCATAGATTCTGCCGCAGCAGCAGCTTGTTCCACCAAAGTAGCATTCTGTTGTGTAACTTCGTCCATTTGCGTCACAGCTTGGTTAACTTGTTCGATGCCAGAGCTTTGTTCTCGCGATGCAGCGGAAATTTCGCTCATGATATCGGTGACACGTTTGACTGCATTGACAATTTCATCCATTGTGGTGCCCGCTTCATCCACTAGACGCGTGCCATCCTCCACTTTCGCTACCGAGTCACTGATCAGCTCTTTGATTTCTTTTGCCGCTGCCGCCGAGCGTTGCGCCAGCGTACGCACTTCTGTCGCCACTACGGCAAAGCCACGTCCTTGTTCCCCAGCACGCGCTGCTTCGACTGCGGCATTGAGGGCCAATATGTTGGTTTGGAAGGCAATACCATCGATTACGCTAATAATATCGACAATCTTCTTGGAACTATCGTTGATCGAACTCATGGTTTGCACCACTTGACCAATCACTGCGCCACCCTTCATCGCAACTTCGGATGCGCCTGTCGCCAGTTGATTCGCTTGACGGGCATTGTCCGCATTTTGTTTTACGGTGGAGGTTAGTTCTTCCATTGACGATGCGGTTTCTTCCAGACTGGATGCTTGCTCTTCGGTCCGTTGGCTCAAATCCGAGTTACCGGAGGCAATTTCGCCGGATACCGTTGAGATCTGATCGGTTCCTATCCGCACCTTACCCACCAAATCCACAAGGCTATCATTCATCGCTCTCAATGCTTGCAGTAAACGCCCGGTTTCATTCGTTGAATTGACCTCAATACGGCTAGTCAGATCACCGGACGCCACGGCATTTGCCACAGTAATGGCTTCGTTTAAGGGATTCACAATCGCCCGGATCAACAATAACCCGATTACAATCGCCAATGAAACACCCAATATCATTGCCGCAGACGACATCATAAAAATACTTTCGTAATGATCTTGTGCAATCTGATATTCCTGCGCAGCGACTGTCCCTTGCAAATCAAATAGAGTAAATACAGTATTTCTAAGCGAATTAAATTTTTGTACTGAATCCACTGTCAGATTTTTCGTTGCAGCATCAAAATCTCCCGCTATCGCCAGCTTCAGGGTTTGATTAATGGAATTCACGTATTGAACATGTTGTTCACTTTTTGTCCGAGTCAACGGTTCTTCTTCCGGTGTTAATGCAGTTCTCAGATATTGTGCCCAAACACCTTCATTTTGCTTCACAAGCCGGTTTACTTCTTCCGCTAGCTTTTTCGAAGTCTCGATGTTCTTCGATTCGATAGCATCTTCCGCATTCTTACGCACTTGATACCAAACATCCAGAATTTTCCCTAACTGCACCGCAGTCACAGTACGGTCTTCATAGACGGATTTTAATCCGACATTGGATTGATTGATGCCATACAAACCTAAGACACCGATACTTACAAGTAAGATCGACAACATACCGATGACAGATACCAGACGGGCCTTTATTGTCATGTTGTTCATCATGATTTCCTTTCAAATTTATTTCTCATGGAACTGTACCTTTCTCTTAATTTAAACTTTGTTCGATCAAACCCATATCGCTGCTGCTCATCATTTTTTCGATATCGATCAATATCAGCATGCGTTCATCGACTGTCCCCAGTCCCATGATATATTCCGTATCAATCACCGATCCCAATCCCGGCGCAGGGCGCATTTGTTCCGGACCCAGTGTGATTACATCCGACACGCCATCCA
>CP091134.1:1561045-1562810 GCA_021582535.1 Nitrosomonas sp. | reverse complement strand
CAGGGCGGCAGCGTTGCGAATCAGTGATACGTGGTCTTGCTGGATGTCGAAGGCTTCGTCCATTTTCTCGGAGTTCGAGAAAGTAGGCGGATCGAGAAAGATCAGGTCGAATTGCGGTTTTTGTTTGGCGCCGGCTTGTTCGGCCAGCCATTCCATGCAATTGGCACGAACCAGCTGGTGATCGCCGCCGATGCCGTTGAGGACGAAATTTCGCCGGGCCCAATCCAGATAGGTGTTCGACATATCTACCGTGACACTCGATACCGCACCGCCGATCGCCGCATGCACCGTGGCGCTGCCGGTGTAGGCGAATAAATTCAGGAAACGCTTGCCCTTGATTTGTTGCTGGATCAGCAGACGCATCGGCCGGTGATCGAGAAACAGGCCGGTATCGAGATAATCCTCGAAATTCACCCAAAACTTGCAACCATTTTCTTCAACCACATGGAAGTGGCGCGAGTCGCTCAGTTTCTCGTATTGGTCGGTACTTTTTTGTTTGCGGCGGATTTTTAGAAACACTTGCCCGGCGGGAATTTCCAGCACTTTGGGGATTTCCGCCATCACACCGGCTAGCCGCTGATTGGCCTTGGCGGGATCGACCGTTTTCGGCGATTCGTATTCCTGTACATTGACCCAGGTCTGTTCGCCTTGATACACATCCACGGCCACCGCGTATTCCGGCAGGTCGGTGTCGTACAGCCGGTAGCAATGAATGTGATTTTGTCTGGCCCACTTGGTCAGTTTCTTCAGATTTTTGCGCAAGCGGTTGGCGAACATCTCCGCTTGGCTGTCGGCTTGCCCGGATTGCGCGCGGCGGCTGATGTGTTCGATGCGCTCTTGTTGCGATTTGGCTTTCGGTTCAAAAAAGGCTTTTTCCTCGATGGTGAAGCGCAATAACTTGCACTCCAGCGCGCCATTGAACAGCGTGATCGGCTTGTGCGAACGGATGCCCAGTTTAAAGCCCAATTCCGGATTACCAATGATCATCGCCGCCTGCCATCCGGTAAAACGCTGTTTCAAAACTTCGCCGAACCGGCGGTAGAGCAAGGCGGCTTGTTCTTCATCGCCAAGCCGTTCGCCATACGGTGGGTTGCAGACGATCAGCCCTTTTACCCAGCTTTCCGCTGCGGAAGCATCGGCAATGTCGCGTTTCTCGATGTGAATTTTTCCCGTCAATCCGGCGTTTTCGACATGCTGCAACGCGGCGGCGACGGTGCGGTGATCCTGGTCGAAACCGGCAATCACCGGCAATTTACTCAAGCCAATCTCGCGGCGCTGCTGCGCGTCGTCCCAAATGCTGTGCCAGAGTCCGGCATCGTGCTGCTTCCAGCCGAGAAAACCGAAATAATCGCGCTGCAATCCCGGTGCGATATCCCCGGCGATCAGCGCGCCTTCCACCAGCAACGTGGCGGAGCCGCACATCGGGTCAATCAATGAGCCACCTTGCGCGGCAATGTCCGGCCAACCGGCGCGCAGCAAAATCGCTGCCGCCAGGTTTTCCTTGATCGGCGCGGCGATGCTGATTTCGCGGTAACCGCGTTTATGCGAGCTTTCGCCGGATAAATCCAGGCTCAATTGCGCCGTGTCGTTGTGCAGATAAACGTTGACGCGGATGCTCGGGTACTCGGTATCGACATTGGGGCGGCTGCCGAACTTGGCGCGCAGCTGATCGACGATGGCGTCTTTCACTTTGAGCGCACCGAAATGGGTGTTGTTGATCGCCGGATTATTCTTGCTGTTAAACGATACCGCCAGGCTGTCGTCG
>CP091134.1:1549771-1560945 GCA_021582535.1 Nitrosomonas sp. | reverse complement strand
CGCGCAAAAAATACATCGGTCTGATCGGTAAATACCAGCGTGATTAGCGATAATCCGCTTTTGTTCATTGAGCGCATTTCAACCAATCCCGGCAAGCCGGTCATGGCAATTTCCACCGGCACGGTCACCAAACGCTCCATTTCTTCTGGGCTGCGGCCGATTGCAACCGTAGCCACTTGCACTTGAATGTTGGTAACATCCGGAAATGCATCCACAGTCAGTGTTTTAATCGCTCCAACACCGGCAGCACACAATATCAACCCGATAATCAACACCAGCAAACGCTGGTTAAGCATTGCACGAACGATCGCGGTCATAACCGGCTACTCCAATTCTGCAAGCTTGCGCTCACTGTCTAAATGAAATGCGCCGGTAGTCACAATTCGTTGATCGATCGTCAGTCCTTTTAGCACCGGGCGTAAAGTAGCCACTTCTTTATCCAATTCAACCGGCACGCGTTGAAAATGGTTATCACTGATTACGGTGAAGACATAATCCTGATTCAATTCCCGAACCACAGCCGATTCCGGAACAACCATTACTTTGTGCTGCGGATCCGTGATATGCATATTCGCCAGCATATCCGGCTTCAATTTACGTTCAGAGTTTTCAACCATCACCCGGGTCATGACTGTCCGTGTCAGGCGATTGACAGTATCCGCAACAAAAATGATCACACCATCCAGAAAATGCGTCCCCAGTGCAGGTACATTGATCTGAACATGCTGCTCCAATTCGACATCGCGCGCGATTTGCTCGGGCACATCACCCACCACCCAGACATGGGAAAGATCGGCAATTTGAAAGAGTGCATCGGCTGGTTGCACCACTTTACCCACAATCACTTCACGTGAAATTACATAACCTTCCCGAGTGGCTTTGATATCCAGCCAAGGTAAGATTTTCCCACTTTTTTTGAGCTGCTTAAATTCCGCATCGCCCATACCAAACAACCTGAGTTGATCAGTTGCCGCGCCCAGTTCGGCTTGAGCAATTTCCAGCTCGGATTGCCGCCGTTCCACTTCAGCCAGCGGTATGGCGTCAGCAGTCAGTAAATGGCGCGCACGTTCAAGCGCTTTGGTAGTAACCACCACGCGCGATAAAGCGCGCAAATAAGCCAGTTGGGAATTGGTTAAATCAGGACTGGTAATGCGGGCCAGTTTTTGCCCAGGTTTGACATAGTCACCCAGGATCACAAACAATTCAACGATACGCCCTGTCACGTAGGAACCAATTTGCGCCGTTCTCTCTTCATCGACTTGAACCCGGCTCGGCACTTGGATCTTATCCGCCAGATCAACCAGGAACGGCTGCCCGATTTGCAATCGGCTCAATACTTCCGGACGGGCGGTAATACTGTTGAAATCTCGTTCTTCAGCCGGTTCCTGTTGAGTTTTGTCAGCAGAGTCAGTGGATTCGGTTTTATCACATCCTGTCAGCAGCAAAGTAATAGCAACTGTAAAACCGGTAAAAATTATTTTGAAATTCATTCTGGGACTAACTCCTTGGGATAATGAGCGCGTAAACGGTCAATTTCAGCGGCAGCGGTTTGTAACTCAAAACGTGCCTGCATGGAATCACTCAAGATTCCCCGGAGAATACGTTGCGAATCCAAAAATTCGATTAACCCGCGTTCACCGAACCGGTAGGCGGTTTGCGCGACTTGCACCACATTTTCCGCTTCCTTGATCAAACCGCCTTCAAATAAATCCACGCGCCGTTGTGCAATCTGTAAGGCTTGCCACGCTGCTTCAAATAGCTGGCTGATCTCATAGCGGCGAAATTCAAGTGTTTCCCGTATGCGCGCGGAGTCATAAATAGCAGTATCGATTTCACCACGACGGCGATACCAGATTGGGATTCTGACGCTTGCACCGGCAATATTGGATGTGAATTGCGCATCTTGATAGTTGGTGTACAACACGCTGATCTGCGGCAGTACTGAAGCTTTTTCCTGGGAGATTCGATGACTGGCGCGTTCTTGTTCCGCCTGCAGCCGCACTACTTCCGGATTAACCTTGGGTACTTGCTCACGCAGCTCCGCTAATGGCGGCAGCAGTATCGGATCTTTCAATGAACCGCTGATCTCAAAATCGATTGGAATCGCACCGGCGGTCAATTGCAGCAACATCACCCGGGCGCGCTGTGCGGTCAGGTGCGCTGCCTGCGCACGATTTGCCGCACTTTGCAATTCGGTTTCAGCGCGAATCAATTCAAACTTCGCGATTTCACCTCTTTCAACATTGGCGGCAATTCGATTCCGCAAATTTTCCAATAATTCGTAAATACTCTGCTCGATCGTTGCTTGCTCCAGGCGCAGCATCAGTTCATAGGCCCTTACACGCAGCTGCGCCGCCAAATCGGCACGCACTTGGTCTAAACTGGCGCGGCTTGCATCCACGACAGATTCCGATGCATCAATACGGGCACTTCGCATAAAAGGATTCTCAATCGGCTGATTGACCGTCAATGACCGCTGCATAGAGGTGGGTCCAGTAACAACAAGCGAATAGCGATTGCTATCGGGCCCAGCGGTTACGGTAACTTCCGGATTCAGGAATGCTGATGCGGCGACCACGCCGGCTTTGGCCATATTGACTTGCGAACGCGCAGCCTGAACGAGACCATTGGCTTCCAGTCCTATGCGTTGTATTTCTTCGATTGTAAGCTTGGCTTTGGATTGTCCTAATGCGGGCAGCGGTGAAGTGGCTAAGAATATACTTAACACAAAATAAAAAGACGGGGAAATCTGCATAAGTTCCTTTAAATTATTACGACAACATTATCTTTTTCACATATTCTTCACATAATTTTCACATAAAATTAACTGCTAATCATCATATATGAAATTTAAGATTTAGTACTCTTAATAACTGGGACAATGAATTTCTTCTTGTTATTTTTTACAACCATCAATGAGTTAAGGACAATTGATTGTCAGTTACCGGGCATTTAAGCAAAAGAATCCTGAATAATTGCTGAACGATGACATTTATCCCAATGTATCCCAAACCATTTAACCGTTATTTATCGCGGATAAAAATCTTACTGCTGATTTCCGGCTTCTTGGTCATTGTCTGGCTTGTAACCGGTTTATCTTGGCGGCTATACGAGCTTCGTGACAATGATTCCAATCGCGGCGCCATCATGAGCGGCACTGACAAATTTGGCGACCGGTTTTCCCGGATTGTTTATCTTGATCAAGGCTGGTCTGCCGCGGATAGTCTGTGGTTCTACACTGCAACGCAAGGCTCCAATTTATTACCGTACAGTTTTTTCCTGGTATTGGAACAATCCGGTTCATCCGCCTTGTTCCGCGCGGATGAAAACATAGATAAGTACGGTTATCTGCCGCAGCGCCAGACCAGCAGCAATCCCGACGGTTTACCTGCCGGGATGGTGCGCGATGAGTATCAAGGCAAAGCGTACATGGGATTTACTTGTGCAGCCTGTCACACGACCCAGATCAATTACCAGGGTACCGGAATCCGCATTGACGGCGGCCCGGCATATTCCGATATGGAAACATTCATGATCGATCTAGCCAAGGCTTTGCATGCCACTCTGGAGAATCCGGAAAAATTGCAGCGCTTTGTTGCGAATGTATTGCAACAAGGTCATTACAATCACGCAGACGATGTCCAAACCGATCTCAAGCGATATGCGCAACGCATCAAAACTTACACCATCGTCAACAGCCCACGCGATCCTCAGCGTCCATTGACACGTTACGGCTATGCCCGGCTGGATGCCTTTGGACGCATCTATAACCGCGTCCTTGAGCACCTCATGAGTACGCAGCAAATGCGTGAATTGCTTACCGGATTACTTACCCCGGAAGAGCTGGCGCAAGTCATGGCAGACATGGAACCTGTTCTCAGCAGCAGTAATCGCGACCATATTGTCGAACGGACCCAGATGCACCTGGCCGGCAAACAAAGCATTCAACTGCGCAATAAAATCTATAATCCGGCCGATGCGCCGGTCAGTTATCCGTTTCTGTGGGATGTGCCGCAACACGACTACATTCAATGGAATGGCCGGGTCGATAATAGCGGGTTGGGACCGATGGCGCGCAATGCCGGTCAATTGATCGGCGTATTCGGCACACTCGACTGGCAGGAAAAAGATGGCTTTACTTTATCCTCAGTATTAGGCGGACAGGGATTCGGCTCCAAACATATCGATTTCCAATCTTCAATTGATATCCGCAATTTGCGCCGGGTGGAAAATCATTTGCGCAAATTAAAGTCACCGCAATGGCCGGAACATATCCTGCCCAAAATCGATGTCGCACGAATGACCCGGGGCGCTGAATTATTTTTACACTATTGTTCCGCTTGTCACAGTCAAATTGACCGTGCCGCCCCCGATCGCCGCATTGCCGCTCAAATGATCGGCGTGTCTTTGGTTGGAACCGATTCAAAAATGGCGGAAAACGCCATTGCGTTTACCGGCTATAGCGGTATCCTGCGCAATCAATACGTTAGCGTCGGCGTGGGAAATATACTGCTGCAACAGCAAGCACCCGTGGTTGCGCTGCTCACCGCCGCAACCCGCAATGTAGTGACAACCCCCGATAGAGACAAATGGTTTGCACGGCGATGGATTGAGCGATCATTTGATTTTGCCTACACTCTCTTTGACAACGAAGTACAGCCTTCCCTGAAAAACGGTCACTACACGCCCGACACCACCGTGCAGCCTTTCGCCTCAGCCATGGCGTATAAAGCCCGCCCGCTGAATGGCATCTGGGCAACCGCTCCTTACTTGCACAACGGCTCGGTACCGACACTGTACGATCTGCTGCTGCCGAAAAGAAGACCGGATGATCCGGTAGAAGGGGAATACCGTCCGGATGTGTTCATGGTCGGATCGCGCGAATTTGACCCGGATAAAGTGGGATTCAAATCGGCGGGTTATGACGGTTTCCTGTTCCGCACCAGCCTTTGGGGTAATCACAACAGCGGCCATGAATATGCTGCCGGCCGCACACCGCTCCCGGATGGAACACTGCTGCCTGCGTTAACCAGGGAACAACGGCTGGATCTGCTGGAATATCTTAAATCTTTATAAGAAAACGAAAAGCAATCTGTCCTGACTGCTTAGAATCCAACATTTATCGAGATCGACACCATCAGATTGCAAATGTCAGTTTCCGCGCGGGCAAAACAATCTCTTGCACCACAGCGGATTCCTGTGAATGGATTACTTCTTCCTCCGGTTCAATTCTCAAACGATTGCCGGATGCGAATGCCATGATAAATTGATAGGCGGCCGGATCAACGTCTTGCAGTATCTTTTCCACTCGCACACCTATCTTGCATTGACATATGACCGGCTGGGCATAATTCGAATACACCCAGCGCCCCCGGTTATCGTAGCTGGCCAACGCGCCGCACAGCCGCTCCGCCCAGTCACTGGGGCGAAATGGCCGCCCCTCGGAGGTAACACCTAAAATGAGGAAAGTTTCAGATTCGGCTTGCATACACAAAACCACGGCGAGAAGAAAAATTAAGCGGGTTTAAGCACAGAATAAATCGATGCCATAATGGTCTCTTGCGCCGACATGCCGACATGCTGTGAGAAAATTTTTTGCAAGCACGGCTTAGATTCATCGCGATCACCTTCTTTCCTTTTTAATCCAGATGCTTATATCGGCACCAGCAGAGAAAAATAGAGAGTGCCGATAGCAAATGCTGAAAAATTGCGATGGAATTAAGCGGAGAAATTAGAGTCTGATGACTTCACAACTGAAATAGCACACAATTCAACCTAGGTTTGATCTATCTCATTTATCGGGCTGAATCCAATGAACATGATGACAGCACTTACAACCGCAGCATTTTCCCGAGTTCTATTGTTTCGTCAGGAATCGAAGTGCTAGCACACGTTCCACGTACCTTATTACTTGCCGCGATCATGAGTCTGATCATCTGGCTCAGCGCCTGCTCCAATCTTCCTTATTATGCACAGGCTGTCGACGGGCATTTCGGCGTCATACACCGTTCGCAACCGATTAGCAGAGTGATTGCGAATCCGGATATTGATCCGAAATTGAAACATTCACTCACCAAGGTGGTGCAGTTACGTGAATTCGCCAGCCGTGAATTAAAGCTGCCGGACAATCTGAGCTATACCAGTTATGCCGATTTAGAGCGTCCATTTGTGGTGTGGAATGTTTTTGCAGCCCCTGAACTCTCCATCAAGCTGAAAGAATGGTGCTTTGTACAGATCGGTTGCGTTAACTATCGCGGTTTTTTCTCACAAGCAAGCGCCGAGCGCTACGCGGAAGAACTCCGCAAGGAAGGCTATGACGTGCATGTTGGCGGAATCCGCGCTTATTCCACGCTGGGTTGGTTCAGCGACCCGGTCTTGAATACTTTTATCGGTTACTCGGAAATGGATCTGGCGCGTTTGATTTTTCACGAACTGGCGCATCAGGTCATGTACGTGTCCGGCGATACCGTTTTCAATGAATCCTTTGCCACTGCGGTGGAACATGAAGGCGTCCAGCGCTGGTTTGAACGCAGCGGTACAGCCACGGAACAAATTGCTTTAGCCGCGCGGCAGGAAAGAGAAACTGTTTTTACCGGTTTAATACTCAAGCATCGCAAACGCTTGCAAGAACTTTTTCAGTCGGACTTGAGCGACACTGAAAAACGGGCACGTAAGACGCGTATCTTCGAGGAATTACGCACCGAGTTCCTGCACTTGAAAGCCGGGAAGAACGATCTCGGCAATTACGACCGATGGTTTTCACAATCATTAAATAATGCCTTGCTGGCAACGGTTTCGATTTATACCCAATTGCTACCGGCATTCCAGGGAATTCTGAAACAGCATGACCGGGATATGGAGCGGTTCTTCGATACGGTTACAAAACTGAGCAAGCTACCGAAGCATGAGCGGAATTCGATACTGCAAAAAGCTGCCGAAGGCAATCAACCCTGGAAAACCGTTGAGCAATAACCTTCACATCCCATTCCACACTCCTTATTCACGCACTATGCCCGATAAACAACAAACCGTAACCCGGCCGGAACCGGTATCTTTCATGGAAGCATTCGGTTATTGGCTGAAACTGGGTTTTATCAGTTTTGGAGGACCGGCCGGACAGATCAGCATGATGCACCAGGAATTGGTCGAGAGACGGCGCTGGATTTCCGAGCAGCGTTTTTTGCATGCACTGAATTACACCATGGTGCTGCCCGGCCCGGAAGCCCAGCAACTGGCAACCTACATCGGCTGGTTGATGCACGGCACCTGGGGCGGCATTGTGGCCGGTGCGCTGTTCGTGCTGCCGTCGCTTTTGATTCTGATCATTCTGACATGGATCTATCTGGTTTACAGCGAAATACCGGCTGTCGCGGGTATTTTGTATGGTATTAAGCCCGCGGTCACGGCGATTGTACTTTTCGCGGCTTACCGTATCGGTTCGAGAGCATTGAAAAACAATCTGCTGCGCGCCATTTCGGTCGCGGCATTCATCGCCATCTTTGCATTCAACACTCCCTTCCCCTATATCGTGCTGATGGCGGGCTTGATCGGATACATCGGATCACATTATCTGCCGGATAAATTCAGGGCAGGCGGACATCACGAAAAATTAAAAAATTCGTATGGCCCGTCATTGATTGATGATGACACCCCCATTCCGGAACACGCCCGCTTCCAGTGGAGTCGCTTCCTGGTACTGCTGATAACCGGACTGCTGATCTGGGGTGGCGTCATGTCACTATTGGCCATGCAGTACGGTTGGGAAGGCACATTGACGCAAATGGGCTGGTTCTTCACCAAAGCCGCGCTCATGACATTTGGCGGCGCTTACGCGGTACTGCCTTATGTCTATCAAGGTGGGGTCGAGCATTACGCCTGGTTGAATCCGGCGCAAATGATCGATGGACTGGCGTTGGGTGAAACCACACCCGGCCCGTTAATTATGATCGTCGCGTTTGTCGGTTTTGTCGGCGGCTGGACTAAAGCGCTTTTCGGACCTGATCTGTTGACGCTGGCGGGAATTTGCGGTGCCGCTGTTGCGACATTATTCACATTCTTACCGTCTTTTCTTTTTATTCTTTTGGGCGGCCCGGCGGTGGAAGCAACCCGTCACGACCTCAAATTTACCGCACCGTTGACCGGCATCACGGCTGCGGTGGTCGGGGTTATTGTCAACTTAGCGATATTCTTTGCTTACCATGTCCTGTGGCCGCAAGGATTTGAGGCCGGATTTGAATGGTTCTCCGCTTTGATCGGAGTCTGCGCATTTGTCGCTTTATTCAACTATAAAGCGGGAATTGTTACGGTGATCTGCGCCTGTGCCGCTGTAGGCCTGGGATATACTTTGCTGCTGAATTGAACCCGCACGCTCGAATTAACCCCCAACACGCTACTTCAATTGCTTACGGCAGTCAGCCGGGAAGCTATTTGTTGCTGGATTGAGTCCTCGGTCAAATCTTTGTATTGCTCGCGTATCGCGATAATTTTATCGATATTCTCAATAAATAATTGCACCAGCTGAGGATCAAAATGCGTTCCCGCTTTACTCTCGATATATTCGATTGCTTTCTGCATCGGCCACGCTTCTTTATACGGCCTTTGTGACGTGAGCGCATCAAATACATCGCTGATCGCTGTAATACGGCCTTCAAGCGGAATCGACGCTGCTTTCAGTTGTTTGAGATAACCGTTCCCATCCCAGTGCTCATGATGCGACAAAGCGATACTCGCCGCCAGTTGCACCATCAGGGATTCGTGACTGGCCAGTAAATCGGCGCCCATTTGCGCATGATTACGCATTTTTTCCCATTCCATTTCAGTAAGCTTCCCTTGCTTCAGCAAAATATGATCAGGAATACCGATTTTGCCTATGTCATGCAATGGCGCCGCTTTCTCAATCAGGTAACAAATATGCGCGGGCAGCCCCAATGCTTCCGAGAGAATACGCGCGTATTTACCCACGCGTATGACATGCTTTCCGGTTTCGTTATCACGTATTTCACTGACTCTGGCCATAATGTTGATTAATATATCCGTGGCTTTATCCAGTTCTGAGGTGCGCTCTTTTACTTTTCTCTCCAGCTCTTTTGTAATATCTTGTTTTGCTAAATAAGCGGCTCTTACCCGTAGCAAATTCTTGACGCGCAACATGACTTCCGTTTGGTCGAAAGGTTTATTCACAAAATCCTGCGCACCCAGCAGCAGCGCTTTATTGCGGATCTCGTTACCCTGCTTTCCGGTTAATACCAGAATAGGCACGAGTTGTTCGCTGACCGGCGACGCATTGATCTGCCGCATGACCTCGAAGCCATCCATTTTTGGCATTTCAATGTCGAGCAATAGCAAATCGTAATGATTTTCCTGCATGGCAGGCAAAACCCGCGTGGGATCCGTCAAACTCGCATGATGATAGTATCCTTCCGATTCCAATAACTTACTCAGTATCAGAATATTAGTAACGGAATCATCACAAATCAGAATCTTTAAATGTGCTGTATCGATGGCCATAATGCTTTGTTTCTTTATAGTTGTAATACCGCTTGGTAACGGCAAAAATGACGGATTATTGAATGGTGATCGCCCGTTCATTGCAGGCACGATTGACGCACCCCTGAACCGGTATATCAACTGATGAGCAGTAAAAATCGCTGGCCACACAATAAGCCAAAGTAAGCATTCACCAGCTGATATGATTCCGTACCCAACAAAATTCCGGGTATTCTGATTACGAAGGATTCAACATGAGCGAACCCACCATTCATTGCCCCAACTGCGCGACGGAAATCAAACTGACCGAATCTCTGGCCGCTCCGCTGATACAAGCCACGCGGCAAGAATATGAATCGAAATTGGCGCAAAAAGAAGCGGATGTTTCCAAACGCGAAGCCACACTCAAAGCCCAGCAGAAATCACTGGAAGACGCGCAGAAAACTGTTGATGAGCAAGTCGCCAGCAAATTGAAAGCCGAGCGCACACTGATCGCCGCCGAAGAAGCCAGGAAAGCAAGATTGGCAATGGCAACCGACTTGGAAGCGAAATCAAAAGAACTGGCCGAATTGCAGGAAATTCTCCAGCAACGCAACAACAAACTGGAAGAAGCGCAAAAAGCGCAGGCCGATTTGATCCGGAAACAACGGGAACTGGACGACGCCAAACGGGAATTGGATTTAACCGTTGAAAAACGCGTGCAGGAATCGATCACGCTGGTTCGTCAAAAAGCCAAGCAAGAAGCCGAAGACGGTCTCCGGCTCAAAGTCAGTGAAAAAGAAGAACAGATCGCGTCAATGCAACGGCAGATTGAGGAATTGAAACGCAGAGCCGATCAGGGTTCGCAGCAACTCCAGGGCGAAGTTCTGGAGCTTGAACTGGAAACCGCGCTGCAGCTCAAATTCCCGTTGGATAGTATCGAACCTGTTGCAAAAGGCGAATTCGGCGGCGATGTGCTGCAAAGAGTCATGGGGCCGTTGGGACAATGGTGCGGTGCGATTTTGTGGGAATCCAAAAGAACCAAGAATTGGAGTGACGGTTGGCTGGCAAAACTACGCGGCGATCAACGCAGCGCAAAAGCGGAAATAGCGGTGCTGGTATCCAGCACATTACCGAAAGACATTGAAACATTCGGCCAAATCGATGGGGTCTGGATTACCGAACCTCGTCTGGCGCTGCCGCTTGTCATCGCCCTGCGCCAATCCCTGATCGAAATCGCCAACACACGGCAAATCCAGGAAGGACAGGAAACCAAAATGGAATTGGTCTATCAGTATTTGACCGGCCCAAGATTCAAGCATCGCATCGAAGCCATTGTTGAGAAATTCTCCGACATGCAGGCTGATCTCGACAGAGAACGCAAAGCCATGACGCGGCTCTGGGCCAAACGGGAAATGCAAATTCAGGGCGTCATTGAATCCACCGTGGGTATGTACGGCGATTTGCAAGGCATTGCAGGGCGGGCGTTACCGGCCATTGAGGGATTGGAGTTACCGCTGCTGGATTTGAAAGACTCCGGAAACGAGCCGTAGCCAGAAGCTTCATGTTTATTGCAAAAATCCTCCTTATCCCGCACACCACAATAGTTTCAGGAAATTTCATGCAACTGATCTGGATTGATCCCGTAAGAAAATTTACTCTTGTATCTAAAGAAATTTAACTAACTTTCGTTAAAAAAGCGTACTTGT
>CP091134.1:1525605-1549671 GCA_021582535.1 Nitrosomonas sp. | reverse complement strand
ACACATCGCTGGCGTGAAATCGCTGCTGCCTTGCCGGTGCCGCTAGCGCCATACCTGCCGCCAGGGTATGCAGCATCAACTGTCTATGGGTATAAAAAACGCCCTTGGGCAATCCGGTCGTGCCGGTGGTATAAAAAACCGTCGCGCGCGTATTTTCGTCAAAATCGGCAAAACTGAAATGATCCGACTCCTTCCCCAGCCAGGCTTCGTACTCATCATCCCAGTTCAGCGAAGTAGGCGGTAGCGCATCGCCATCGCTCAATATGATAATTTTCCGTATCCCGGTCAATTGCTGCCGAATGCTTTCGATGACCGGTATGAAATCGGCGTGCAGCAATAGCAGAGTGGCTTGCGAATGATTCAGGGTGTAAACGATCTGTGCCGGCGTCAACCGGCTGTTGACGGTCATCATGACGGCTCCGTACATCGGAATCGCAAAATAACATTCAAAATAGCGGTGACTATCGTGATCCATCACCGCAACGACATCGCCGCGTTTGATACCCGACGCCGCCATCGCAGCAGCAAACTGGTTGATGCGTGCATAAGTCTGGCGATAATTCGAGCGATACTGTTCACGATAAATGATTGGCCGGTCTGCCGCATTAGCCAATGGCGTATGCCAGATCTGCTTGAGAAGCAATGGATAATTTGAAGTCATTTACAGAAATAATCCGGTAAAAATGTGCGCCGATCAGAATACTTCCCCAGTGTGCGTTGAAACCCTCATGCGTTCCGATATTTCCCGCAATACCACGCAACTGACGGGCACCAGCACCAAAGTGACCAGCACCGAAAACAGGATGCCGAATGCCAGTGTCACCGCCATCGGCAGAATTTTCTCCGCATCCGAGCTTTGCACATTGATGAACGGCAGCAGTCCGACAAAAGTGGTCGTGCTGGTCAGAAAAATCGCGCGGAACCGCGCCTTGCAAGCCCGGATCACGGTTTGATAGCGGGTGAAATTCTCCTGTGTCGCTTTATTGATTTGAGCCACCAGTATCAGACTGTCGTTGATCACGATTCCGCCGACGGCAAACAAGGCCACATAAGACTCCAGCGATAAAGGTATGGCCAGTAACAGATGCCCCACTATCGCGCCGATGAAACCGAAGGGAATCGCCAGCATGATCATCAACGGCTGCAGATAAGACCGCAACGGAATCGCCAGCAGTGCATAGATGCCCAATAGCGCAAACATTCCATAACGCCACAGATCGGACATGGTGGCTTCCTGTTTCTGGCGGGCTTGCCCCGATTCGATCTTTATTCCCGGAAACTGCGCTTCCAATCCGGGAATCACATGAGCGCGCAAATCGGCAAGAATAGTTTCAACACTGGCCTGTTCCTTATACACTTCTGCGCTGATCAATTGAACCCGCTCGCGGTTCTGCCGGATGATGCTGGCAAAACCCGGCATCAACTCAGCTTCCGCCACCGCAGCGAATGGCGCGCTATCGCCATTGGGTAGCCGGATCGGCAAGCGATAAATATCATCCAGTGAGCGGCGCTGCTGCGCAGGTAAGCGAACGATGACACGAACCTCGTCACGATCCAGAAAGAATCGCTGCACTTCCAACCCGAGAAAACCATTGCGTACCTGTTCCCCTAGGTCATGCATAGTCAAACCCTGTGTTACCGCTTCCGGTTTGAGCTTGAGATGCAATTCGGGTTTACCCATCTGCATCGCACCGGTGACACTATGTACGCCCGTGTATGCAGCCAGCTTGGTCTTGAGTATTTCACTCACAACACTTTGTTGCCCGATATCCTGAGCAACCAGCTTCAATTCGATGGCTTTGGCCGATTGCACCGCAGTGACCCCCAGATTTCTTGGCCAGAAAGTTTGGAACGACAGCGTTGCACCGGTTGGTAGTTCGCCCAGACGTTCTTCCCATTGCTGCTTTATGCTGTCCATGCGCGAGCGGATCCGCTCATCAATGGCGATCTCGATATCCACAAACGCGGCGTTATCCTCGCTAACGGATATGATGTGCTGAAAGCTGTCCTGCAACTTATCCGCCGCACCCAATCCGAGCTCTGCATTCAACTCTGCGCGAATATCATTGGCAATCCGTTCCAGGCGCAACACATGCGCATTGACTTCCTCGAACGGTGTGCCTGGAACAAACTGCAGAATGGCGAACAGATAATAATCATTGACCGGCGCATCCATAACGCTTTGAATCCGCCCGGATGAAACGAGTGCAACCGCCACCAGCAAAATCATCGCAAACATCGCTAGCGTTATGTAGCGAAAATACAGTAATCGCTTCAGTACCGGTATGTACACGCTATTGACAAACCATTGCAGTGCCACATCCACCTTGGCTCTGGCTTGTTCGAATGCGACCCCGATTTTGTTCTGTGCCGATGCCGGACGATCATACGACGACAAATGAGAAGGCAGAATGAATAACGCCTCCAGCATCGAAAATGCCAATGTCAGAATCACCACGGCAGAAACGTTGTACATCAAGTGACCGCTAAGTCCCGGCAGGAACAAACCGGGCACGAAGGCTATCATGGTGGATAGCACCATCATGACGATCAGCGGTGCCACTTCCAGCGTGCCGCTGATGGCGCCGGCTAATCCCGGATTGCCCTGTTCCTGATGGGTATAAATATTTTCCCCGACGACGATGGCATCGTCGGCCAGAACGCCAATGATCAGAATCAGCGCGGAAATCGAGTAGGTGTTCAACGAAATGCCCAGCACCGGCATCATCCATAATGCGCCGAACAACGACACCAGGATACCGCTGCTGACCCAAAGCGCAAGGCGGAAGCGCAGCGTGAACATCAGTACCAGAAAAACCAGGAAAAAGCCTGAAATGGCATTTTCCTTCAGCATGTACATGTTTTCCGCATAATATCTCGACCAATCGTCCCATATCGAAATACCGACACCGGCCGGCAGTTCGGCGCGAAACCCATCGACTACTGCATTGACCGCTTCCACCGATGTCGAAATCCGGTCCTTGGACATCACGAAGATCTGCACGGCCGGCTTGCCATCGATCCTGGCCCGCATATCCTTATCATTGACCGTCTCTCGAATCCGTGCCACATCACCCAGTAACAAGCGCGCGCCATCGGCACCCGATCGCAAGCTGATCGCTGCATAATCCGCCACAGTCATGGCTTGGTGTTTGCTTCTCAACAACAATTTGCCGTCCGGTTTCTTGAGTTCCCCGGCCGGTATGTTTTGCGAGGTTGCCTGAATCGCTGCCGCAATCTCCTCAAAACTCAAATCGTATCGGCGCAACTCGGATTCCGTGACTTCAATCGAGATTTCATAGGGAATCTCAGGCCAGGGTGTTAATTTCCCGATATCCGGATGCCGGCTCAACATGGCTTGCAACCGGTCACGCTGACGCATCAAGGTCAGCAGGTCGACGTCGCCGTGTACCATCACGGTCACTGCGGTGGTGCCGGTTTTTAATTCCGTGATCTTCAGTTTCTCGGCTTCTTTTGGAAAAACCGTGATGCGATCCATTCGAGCCTGCACATTGGCCTGAAAACGCGCCGCATCGATTTTTGGATCGAACTCGACGATGACTTCGCATTGCGCCTGATGAGCGGTTGCATTGATTTGCCGGATACCTTCCAGATCATGCATCGCAGTTTCAATCGGAATACACAATGCACGTTCCACTTCCGCCGGACCGGCACCCGGATATTCGATCTCGATTTGCAACTGATTTTGCGGTGCCGGAGGGATGGTATAACGTTTGGCGATGGTCAATCCCAGGATTCCGCCGGCAATGATGAGCAGCATTAAAAAATTTGCCGCAATCGGATTCCTGGCGAACCAGACAATCAGTTTCATGGCCTTTCCTTCGGCACTACGGACATGCCTTCAACCGGATGCAGCAGGCCGGAAACCATGATCCGCTCACCCGGCGTCAGACCTTCCTTTACAATGACCTGCTCATGCACCTGTTTCAGAACGGTAACGTGATGCAGGCGCACACGGTTGTCCTGATCAACTATCGCAATCCGGTCATCTTGCAATAATGCACCGGCAGGCAGCACATACACACCCTCCAGCCAGCGGCCTTCGATACTCGCCTCGACATACAAACCCACCGGCAATATCGAAGCCGCACGGTCCTGCTCATTCCCGCGCAATCCAAAAGGGTCGCTGACCTGAGCCACAATCATCACCATACCGGTTTTTTCATCGACGGCACCCTCGCTACGCACAATCCGGCCTCGCCAGGTTTGTATTTCTCCGCGATAGTTCGCCGACAAAATGACTTCAGCACCTTTGACTGCAGCGGAACGCGATGGCCAGTCCGGCACATCGACCCAAGACAATTCCTGAGTGTTGACGGGTAAACGCACTTCCGCCAGATCGCTGCTGTAGATACTGCCCAGCACGTCTCCGGTATTCAGGTACTGCCCCATCCCGATGGTTTTGGTGCGTACCCGGCCATTGAAGGGGGCGCGTATTTCCGTACGCTGCCGCAGCAATCGGGCGTTTTTCAACTCTTCCTGCTCGGCGGCAAGTTTTGCCTTTTTTTCTTTTAATTGCGGAATTCTCAAATTCAGGGGGCTGGGATTGCCTTCGCCCAGTTGCCGCCACTCTTGCCGCGCCTGCTCCGCCTCGGCTTCCTCGCGCGTCAATTGATATTGCGCTTCCATGACCCGGGCTTGCGCCTGTGCCACGCGCAAATCGTATTCCGCCGGGTCGATGGAAACCAGCAAATCCTCCTTTTTGAAAAAGCCGCCACTGACAAACGCCGGCGCCACATGGGTGATATTGCCCGAGACCCCCGTTATGACCTCGATTTCGGTTTGTGCTCTGACACGCCCTCGCGTTTGTACTGTCATTTGTAACCGTTGCGGTTGTGCCGTGATCGTTTGCACCACTGGCGGTTCGGCAACTTGCGGTTGTTGCTCGGCCTGTGGCGGCATGCGGACGATGATCATGGCCGCAACGATGCCCGCCATTATTACGAATAAAGCGATGAATAGTTGTTTACGCGCTTTCATCAACAAACAAAGTTCTGCATATAGGAAAAGATGGTTACATGAGATCGATCAGGCATTACCGCCCAGAGCCAGGTAGAGGTTGATACGGTTGCTCAGCAATTGCCGGGTTACGGAAAGATGCGCCGTCTGTGCATTCAGCATGCTGCGATAGCTGTCCAGCAACGTCAGAATTTCGATGGTCCCGTTTCGATACGAGTAAATAGCCAGTTTCTGGCTGGATCCGGTATGTTCCACCGCTTTGCGCAACGCAACTTCCTGCTGCCGTAACCATTCTTCCGCTGCCAGCGCCTGTTCCACTTCGCGAAAGGCATTCAATGCCGTATTTTTGTACTGATTCAGGGCTTCCTCGGCGCGCGCCTGATTGCGGAAAATCTCACCTTGGATGCGCCAACCGGTAAACACCGGTTGCACCAATCCGGCAAGCACATTCCAGGCAGCAGCCCTGGGGTCTATTAATTCGGTCAAATCGACACTACGGCTCCCGCCGGTCGCCGTCAGCGTAATCCGCGGCAAGCGCAATTTTTGCGCGCTGACTGTCCGCAAATCGGCTGCTTGCAGACGCTTGAATGCGGCTATCAGATCGGGCCTGCGTTCCAGCAATTCCGACGGCAATCCTGCCGGTATCGCTGCCGGTAGTGATGGCAGCCGGGTGATGCTCCATACCTTATCCTCGGGATAATTACCCAGTAAGATTTCCAGTCTTTTGGAAATTTGCTGCACCCGGTTACGCGCCTGTTTCAGTTGCGCCTCGGCATTCGCCAGGTCATTTAAGGCCAAACGCAAATCCAATCCCCGCACCAGACCGCGCTGAAAGCGCCCGCGCACCAGATCGGCGATCACCCCCCGATCTTTGATCGACTGCTCAATGACGTCCGATTGCAATTCGGCTTCGATCAATTCGAAATAACTTTGTGCAACGCGCGCCGCCAGCGACAAGCGGGTTCCCTGAAAATCCGCCTGCACGGCGGTGGCTTCCGTTATAGCCGCCAGATGCGAATCGCGGATTCTTCCCCACAAATCCACTTCCCAGCTGACACCGAATAGTGCCTCGAAAACGTTGTAGCGGGCGGAACCGAAACCAGCATCGCGGATTTGCACTTCCTGATAATCCGCCGAGAAAAAAAGCTGCGGCCAGCGGGGAGACCCGTCAATGCGCGCCTGAGCGGTGGCAGCCTGGATTCTCGCCGCCGCAGCCTTCAACTCGTAGTTATTTTCCAGTGCGCGATCCACCAGTTGTTTTAGCGTCGCATCTTGAAATGTTTCCACCCAATTCACTGCGACGGATTGCTCCGCGGCATATTCGCTCCATTGCTGTGGAATGGCGGCACCGGCATCACCGGCGCGTCGCTCGGGCAACAGGTTGCAGGCACTTATGGCGAGCAGAAACAAGAGGAAGCAAAACAGGTGAAATGGCTTCATCGTGGAACCGGTATAAATTGCATGCATACTCCCATATTTTCAGCTGCGATCATTTTCAGGATAAAAAGCTTTCGCCAGGGTTTTCGCCAAATCCCGGCGAACTTGCTGCGCTTCTTCGACGATATTGCCCAGCCGGGCAAAATCATGAACCATACCCGAGTAAACGTTGACCTGCGTATCCACACCGCTGGCTTGCAACCGCTCGGCATAAGCCATTCCCTCATCCAGCAAGGGATCATACTCGGCCAAAACAAGGCGGGCTGGCGCCAATTTCGACAAATCCGCAACCTCCAGCGGCGCAAAGCGCCAATCAGCCCGATCGGCATCCGTGCGCAGATAAAGATTGAACATCCATTGCAGGGTTTTCGCTTCCAGCAAGTATCCGCTGGCAAGACGGCGATGAGATTCGCTATCCTGCCATGCGCTCGTACAGGGATACAGCAGAAGCTGGCAAACCGGCGGTTGCCGGTTCTCGTCCCGAGCCATGATCGTGATCCCGGTTGCCAATGTACCGCCGACACTATCGCCACCGACAGCCATGCGGCTCGTGTCAAAACCGTGAGCAAATCCTTGTGCCAGGAGCCAGCGATAAGCATCGTGCGCATCGTTTACAGCATAAGGAAAACGATACTCCGGCGCCAGCCGGTAAGCGACATGCAATACATGACAGGGCGTCAATGCAGCCAGCGAACGGCACAGCGAGTCGTGTGAATCCAGACTACCCAGACAATAACCGCCGCCGTGAAAATACAACAATACCGGCTGCGGATCCGAAGTTTGCGCAAATTCCAGCGGCTTGTACCACCTGGCGCTGATCCGATATCCATCGCGGCTTTCGATGCCGAGTTCTTGCACGCTTGCCACCTGCGGACCCGGAACATCCAGGATGTGCGTGGCCGCTTCGTATTCGCGGCACGCCAAATCCGGCGGCAAATCGTGCAGTGCCGGCCTGTCACCACTGGCCACCGCTTCTGCTGCCAGTTCGAGAAATACCGACAGCTCGTCATTCAGCGGCATGCGATTCCTCCGGTCATCACCCCGATAGCGGAAAAAAACATCATGACCATCTGTTAGAACCGGAACGTCAGAGTGCCGATCACAGTACGTAGTGTTCCGAGATAATATCTATTGAAGTTTGTTGTAGCAATGTAGGAATCATTAAAAATATTACTGGCATTGATATTGAACGACATGGGGCCTCTTTCATAGCGCAGCGTAGCATCGAACAATGTAAACGATGGCGTAGTGCTGATATTGCCTTCTTCATTGAATGTGAAGCCAGTGTAACGAACGCCTCCTCCCAACCCGAATCCTTTCAACCATTCGTAACCCAAAGCACCGAAGGAATAATCGAGCCACCCGGAGGCCATCGTAGTGGGAACCTGTATCGGTCTTTTCCCCCTGAAATCGGTATCTTTCATATTATCCACATCCTGATAGGTAAAGGTACCGATGGCATTCAGGCCGCGCAGCAATTCACCCCGTCCTTCCAGCTCAACACCGCGCGATCTGACTTCACCAATTTGCATAAGATGCGCTCCGCTGGGATCACTCGGGTCTCGCGATAGTGCGTTCGTTTTGGTCAGATCAAAAAACGCTACCGTATAAAGAGACCTTCCTCCCACCGGCTGAAACTTGACACCCGCTTCGAATTGCGAAGCTCGGGTGGGATCAAACGGCTTGCCATTAGCATCGACGCCGGGTTGCGCCATGAATGATTGCGAATAACTGAAATAAGGTGCTATGCCGTTTGTAAATAAATAGGTTAAACCCGCCCGGCCGGTAAATGCGCTATCTTTGTTCCGGGTTGCAGATTCACTCAGTAGATCGCTATCTTTGGTACGAAGTCTGTCATACCGCCCGCTCAGAGTCAAAATCCAGTTATCGTATTTAAGTTGATCCTGGATGTAGAAGCCCAACTGATCGATCCGTTGTTTCGCATTCTGCAATAACAAATCAGGTCTTAAAACCGGTTGCGAATAGACCGGATTGGCAATATCGATGCCGGGCACCACATAGTCGCTGGTATATCCTTCATAGTAGCGCATGGATGCATTGGTCTGATTCCAGTCGGCCCCTAGCAATAGGGTATGACTGACGAGACCGGTAGCAATCTTTGCTTGCAAATGGGTATCAAGCACGGTTTGACTCAAGCGTTCATTGGTTGCATACGTTCCACGATCCGCCAAAGTCGGTTGTTCGGGATTGTTAAATCCCAGCGAAAACAGATCCTGAAAAGTACCTTTCTGAAAGGCATGACGGAAATTTTGCCGGACTGTCAGCATTTCATTGAAGTGATGCTCGAGTTGATAGCTGAATGATCCCTGGTTCTGCGCATAGCGGGAAAACTTCGGATCGCTTTGCAGCACATTGGTAAACCGGCCATCCGGCGCGGTAATATAAAATGGCGAGGAACCGCTCCGGTTGTTAAGCACATCCCCCATTAAAGTAATGGTTGTCGCAACCGTCGGCCGGAAAGTGATGGATGGCGCGATATAAAACCGCTCATTATGCGCCCGGTCACCGCCGGTATTAGGATATCTGACTTGCGTATCGCTATCGAGCGCGGTAGTCACCAGCCGCATCATGATCGTTCCATCCTTGTTCGCCACCCCCAGATCGGCTGCGAATCTTTTCCGGTCAAAATTACCGTACTGAAATTCCACTTCACGGATCGGCGCGGCAGTCGGCCGTTTGGTTACCCGGTTCACGATACCGCCGGCATCACCGCGCCCGAACATCACCGAAGATGGGCCGCGCAGCACATCGACCCGCTCCAAACCATAGGTATCCGTGATAAAGCTGTTGAAAAACAAACCCTGTGCCGCATTGCTCATACCATCGCGGAAATTGGCGGTTGTCAAGGCATTGAATCCCCGCATATACAAATACTCGAACCCGCGCCCGTCGAATCCGAATTGATCAACGGTAACGCCGGGAACATAGCGCAAGGCCTCGGTGAAATTTTGCACACTGCGCATATCCATTTCATTGCGGGTCACTACCGATATCGATTGCGGTATCTCGATGATCGGCGTATCGGTCTTGGTCGCGGTAATACTGCGTTTAGCGACATACCCTGCCGCCTCCCCGGTATTCTTGGCTTCAACCACTACAGTCGGAAGCGTCGAATCGGCAGTTTTTTTTGCATCCGATTGACCGGAATCCTTTTCTTGAGAATCATTCTTACGATCAGGTGTTCCGGTTGAGTTTTGCACTTCCGTCTGCTTCGTTTGCGCAAAACCATGATTGAAGGTTGTAAGGCACGCTATAAAAAGAATCGAGGAAAATAACCAATGAGTTGGTAGGCTAAGTGATGTTGTTATTTTTTTGTGCATGACTGGAAACTAGAAATATAAAAAACCATGAATAAAAAAGTAATCGCTCAGTACACTATTGCTCAGGCGATTAACGATGAAACGGCTCGTGCTGTTACCGAAGGTTTGATCTGATTCAGAGAACTGATCAAAGCTTCGGTAATCTCACTGGCACGAATCGCAGTGACCGACAGCAAGGTGTCGCTCAGCCCATGACTGGACTCGCAGGCTCCTTGTAAAAAAATGGCCGGTTTGAATTGCGAAGTGGCACTCAACCGATAATCGCGGTCCACCGACAAAGTCTTGAAAAACGGCATTAGCGGTGACAACAGCGCTTGAAAATGGTCACGGTGATATCCGGTCGCGAGTACGACGGCATCGTAGGTTTCAGAGAAATCGCAATCACCGTTCAAATTGTGCAATGTGAACTGAATCCCCTGCGGTAATGAGGTAGCCCGCCTCACTTCATGTCTGCGTAAAAACCGATGCCGCTTCACTCCCGTTACCTTTTGCTGATAGAGCACGTTGAATATTTGTTCGATCAGCACCAGGTCCGGTGCGGCATAATTGGTATGCCAGAATTCCCCGAGAAGCCTGCTGCGTTCCTGCTCCGAGCTATTGAAAACAAAATCGGTGAAATCGGCATTGAAGATTTCATTGACAAAAGGGCTGTCATCGGAAGGCTTGATGGAGCGGGCACGCATGATCAAATCGACTTTTGCGTTATCAAAACGGCCGTGCAAGTCCATGAAAATCTCCGCAGCACTCTGTCCGCCACCCACGACAGCTATTGTTTTGGCATTTGAGAATTCCTTGATTCTTCTCAAATAATCGTTGGAATGGAAAACCCGTTTGTCGTCCCTTAGTGCCAGGAAACCGTCGGGAATTCTCGGTTTACCGCCGATACCTACCGCCAGGCTGCGCGTCAACCGTTCATGCATAATGTTATTCCGGTCGCGGGATCTTACGCGCAAGTACACGATTTCATTGCCGACTTTTTCCGGCAAGATCTCGATCACTTCTTCTCCATAAGCGCAGCTATCATCGAAATGTGAGGCAGCCCATGCCAAATAATCATTGAACTCGTGCCGGCTGGGGAAAAAAGTCTTCAAATTGATGAAATCCTGCAACCGGTTTTTTTGATGCAGATAATTGATAAAAGTGAAATAACTGGCCGGATTACGCAGCGTGGCCAGATCCTTGAGAAATGAAACCTGCATGTGCGCATTGTCCAGCATCATATTGGCATGCCACGCGAACTCCGGTTGTTTCTCGATAAAAAAGGCATCGATGTCATAGCCGACTTGTTTTTTTTCTTCCAGAGTAATGGCCAGGGCGATATTCGATGGACCAAAACCAATACCAATCAAATCATAAATTTGCATGATGTAACCCTCAGGATAACGATAAGGAATGTGCGGTGACGGTACTGCGCGGCACCCACAATTGTTCGGAAAAGAAACGCTCGCGCAGTAGCATGTGCAGTGCAGCGCGTTTATGCGGAAAGTCGAATTCCTTGAGATTGGCGTAACCGCCATGGGCGAGATTCCGCATCATCTTGTGATTATCGACGCGAGGCTCGATGACAATGCGTTGCGTCCGGCAATCGTCCAGGAATAAATAATGTGAAATCGATGGCAACCAGGCCGTCACGAAAGGTTTGCCACGCATCTGCGGTTCACCAATCAGCACATGCCAGCCACGATCAAAGTCATCAGCATCGTAAAAAGGCGCAATACGGTCCTCTTTGGCCCAATAAATCTCGAAGTAACCGAAAGGTTTCTCATCCAAGCATGCAATCAGGTTAAGCATATGCGGATCCGCATCGATCGCTTGGAGATAATCTCGATGTTTTTGCATGTCCCCGGTTTCCTGCCAAAAAGCAGCGACTACAGGATCATTCATCCAGCGGTTGAAACGTTGCAGATCGGCATCGATATCGACTCGGCGAAAAATCAATGTACTATCCAACCAGGAAATAAAACGCTGATAAACCACGCCCTGGGATTTTGGCGGGCGCTGCGGATGGCGCCGCTCTTGACTAAAAATATAACGAACGGGAAATACCGTGTCGTTGCCGCGCTGATGCCATAGCCTGGCCTGTTGCCAGAACATTTCGGCGTACACTACCACCCGGTTGTCATCGTTAACCGTCAACACCCCTGACATAAATAGCTCAGGAAACTGAGACTGCTCAACTGCCAGCATCACAATTTTTTGAGATGGATAGTAAGTAAAGGAAGCTTCAATTACCGCCAGCAATTCCGTTGCGGATGTCTGATTGTTGACCGCAGCGACCAACCTCAATTCCAACTGTCCATTAACATTTTGCAGCGACCAAACTGATTGCTGTTCATTGTCACAATGGCAAACGTATAACCTCTGATCATCGCGTCTTATGGTGCAGTAAATCTGATCGGGATAGGACTGTAAATTCATTCGATCAATCATCCGGTCATCGATCAAAGAAAAATTGTTTAGCAAATTCGATTTCATTTATCTCCAACACAATTTTGTTTTAGCGATATACTTTCCAAACCTTGAAGACGAATGAGAATTATTTTTATTTATAAATAATAGCTACTCCTAATAATTTACATTCAAACCAATTAAGAGTAACTGATTAATTATTCGATGTTTTATTTAACAAGAAGTAGTCACAACAGCCGTCGAAATTTGTATCGCCGCGTCACAATCCGGCGATAACCCGGTAAATATTTCTTGTTGCCATTCGTCTCGAAACTTGTATCAGATTGAATTAGGTGGAATATGCTGAAATATCTTGTCAAACAATCGAAACCCTTGTTGCTTGGTGCATCACTCGCCAGCATCCTGCACGGCATTGGCAGTGTGATGTTATTGGCGCAGATCAATTCTGCGTTGACATCGGAAAATATGGAACGTGAACAAATGGCATGGCTATTTGCTATTACCGCACTTGGCGTCATGATTACTTATGTCATCGCAGCCATTCTTTTCGAACGGCTCGGTCAACAGGCGCACGCCGAGTTGCGCAGCTTCATAGCAAAACGAGTGATTACCGCCGATTACCGGCAACTGGAAGTTTTAGGCGCAGCCCCGGTGCAATCCGCTCTTTCCGATCACTGCAGCCGGGTTGCCGAATTTTTCGTCAGTTTTCCGGTGATTTTGACAAATGCTGTAGTCGTAATAGGCTGTTTAGTTTATATGGCTTTCTTATCCGGCCAGGTATTCCTGTTAGCGCTTTTGATTCTTGGTCTGGGTTCCATTGGTTATCACTTGGCCCATTTGCGCGCAATCCGTCATCTCGATGCCGCAGCCCAGGAACAGGATCGATTATTCGGTCACTTCCGTTCCCTTACCGATGGCGCTAAAGAATTACGTCTTAATCATGACAAGAGAGTTGTCTTTTTTAACGATGTATTACAACGATCGATCGAGAAAGTGCGTAAGGAACGCACTTTCGGTATGTCGGTTTTTGTCGCATCCGCAGGATGGGGTAATTTTCTGATCTATGCATTCATCGGTCTGGTGCTGTTCTTTCTGGTGGGCGATGTACCCGACCGCACTTTGATCATGACAGGTTATGCGCTGATTTTCGTTTACATGGTTGGACCATTGGAAGCGCTATTACTGAATATCCCCCGCGCCAACATGGCGCAGGTATCCGCCGAACGGATAGAGGAAATTACGCAAGCCATGGCTTCAACGGAACAACCGGTAGCAGATACTACGGTGCCGCCGTTGCAGTCGATCGTACTCAAAGGTGTGTTGCATCGCTATTATCACGAACAAAAAGATGAAATGTTTACTCTTGGGCCGGTAGATCTATCGTTTCATCCGGGTGAAGTCACTTTTTTGGTTGGTGGTAACGGCAGTGGCAAAACCACCCTGGCAAAACTGATCGTAGGTTTATATCCACCGGAAACCGGCACGATTACACTGAATCAAATCCCGATTACCGATCTCAATCGTGATTATTACCGCCAATTTTTCACGTCCATTTTCTCTGATTTTCATCTCTTCGACCGGATACTGGAAACCGGCCGGAACGCAGAACTGGATCAGAATGGTAATCAGTTGCTTGCAAAGCTGCACCTGCAAAATAAGGTCAAGGTACAGGATGGTGCCTTTACCACCTTGACTTTATCGCAAGGCCAACGTAAACGGCTTGCCTTAGTGGTAGCTTATCTCGAGAACCGCCCCTTTCTGGTGTTTGACGAATGGGCCGCCGATCAGGATCCGTTATTCAAGGATATTTTTTATCACGAGCTGCTGCCGGAATTGCGTGCCATGGGTAAAACCGTACTGGTGATTTCGCACGATGACCGTTACTTTCATCTCGCCGATCGCTTGTTGCGTATGGAAAATGGCCGATTGACGGTGGATCAGAGTCATAGCCGTTCAAGCCAATCCGAACCGGCTGCAACCCTGCAGTTTGCACTCAATAGCAGCACCTGACATTATGAAAAAACCACTCGAAACAACATTGATTGATAATCTTCAGCAATCCGGAAAAAGCGATACAAAAACAAGAACAGCGCGTCACGTACTGACCCTGCTGCACCGGTGGGCCGGCCTCTCTCTGGCCGTTTTTTTGTTTATCGCAGGATTTACCGGTGCGATCATTTCATGGGATCACGAGCTTGACGAGTGGTTGAATCCGCAATTGTTCGAAAGGCAAAGCCAAGGGGAAACGTTGCCTCCGCTCATGCTGGCCGATCATCTGGAAAAAACCGATCCCCGCATCCTGATCACTTGGTTGCCGCTGTCCATCGAATCCGACCAGAACCTAGGATTAGCCGTTATTGGCCGGCCGGATCCACAGACTGGAAAAGCACTCGACCTTGGCGTTAATCAGATCGCGCTTGATCCGGTTACCGCAGAAATCCGGGGATCCCGCATGTGGGGCGATATTGCCCTGACTCGTGAAAATTTCGTGCCGTTTCTATACAAACTGCATTACAGCATGCATCTCCCGGATTTTTTCGATATCGAATTCGGCATTCTGTTCATGGGTCTGTTGGCCATTGTCTGGGTTATCGATTGTTTTGTTGCATTGCTGCTTTCTTTCCCCAATTGGCAGGCATGGCGTAAATCGTTTGCCTTTCGCTGGCGCCAAGGCGGATACAAACTCAATTTCGATTTGCACCGTTCCGGCGGCGTATGGTTGTGGGGCTTGTTATTGTTATTGGCTGTCACGGCCGTATCGATGAATCTGAAACTGGAAGTAATGCGTCCCATCGTCGCGGCATTTTCCACATTGACCCCCGATCCTTTTGCACTGCGGTCGCCCAATCCACATGACGAGCCGGTCGAACCCGGCATCAACCGGCATGAAATCGTCAAATTGGCACAGCTTGAAGCACATCGGCGAGGCTGGAATATACCGATGGGTGGGATGTTTTACGATCCGGAATATAGTATTTACGGTGTGACGTTTCACGAACCCGGTAAAGATCATGCGGACCGCGGACTTGGCAATCCCTGGCTATATTATGACGGTCAGGACGGCAGCTTTCTAGGCGACAAAATCCCCGGCAGCGGCAGCGCCGGCGACATTTTCCTGGATGCGCAATTTCCTTTGCATTCCGGCCGCATCTTGGGGTTACCGGGGCGCATCATAGTTTCAATGCTCGGTTTACTGGTTGCAATCCTATCGGTTACAGGCGTGATCATCTGGTATCGCAAACGCAAAGCCCGGTTAATTACCTATCATCATTAGGATCAACATTGACCGATTGCTGCAAAATCGTCTCTACAAGACATTGAGAATTCTTAGGGAAGCGCTGATTAATTCAACGAAGCAATTCACTCGTGCAGTCAATTAATCAGCACTTCCTTAGAGTTTAAAAAGACGCTTCCGATTGAAATGCTCATGCTTATTTCAATCAGCTACTCCGCACTTGCCACTCAAATGAACAGCTTGAAAAATCATTGAGCTTTCTCTTTTTCGAGAAGAAATTATTTTATCATTACCAATTGATTCATAAGATATTCATTCTTTATTGATTGCATCATTTACTTCGACGAGACCCTCTTTCATTATTCATTTTCATTGTATAATAATTCTCATTTGCAGCAATACCGCTTAACAATTTTAAAGGATACCTATTTATGAAAAACCACATGAAACTGACTCTAATCGGATTGGTAGCACTCATGTTTGCTTCGGTATCGCATGCTGAACTGCCAGGAACTCCAAAACTTTATATCACCACCAATGGTACGCAGGTTAATTTGTATTGGGACGAAGTCTCGGGGGCCGACAATTACACTTTGATCGCTTCCAACTCAAATGATGGATCACTCGTTGGTCAATTTGATTTGGGTGCCAATACACAGGTGGATACGGTTTTGCCGCCTGGCTCCGGTTTTTTTGTTTCAATCCGCGCAGGAAATACTGAAGGGAATAGCGGTTTTTCTCTACCGCGCTTGCTGTTGGTACCGTCTGTTCCTGCTGAAATACCCTCAGTGCAGCAAGTGATTCAGAATTATGCGCGTAATGTGATATTTAATACCTATATCGATTTGGCCGAGCAAACTAAATTATTGCGGGCCGCGATCCTTGAGTTGCAACTTGAAACGACGGCTAAAAATCTCCACCAGGCTCAGAACGCGTGGCGCACTGCACGCCGCCCGTGGGAACAATCAGAAGCATTTTTATTTGGTCCCGCCGAGACTCTAGATCTGGATCCCGCTTTGGACAGCTGGCCTATCAACGCGACCGACATACAGAATGTCATCGACAGCACCACCCCATTGACGACAGAAACAGTCAGTGCCTTTGAGCCCACGCTCAAAGGCTTTCATGTCATCGAGTATTTGCTATTTGGCAGTAACAACAATAAAGCCGCATCGGAATTAACTGCGCGAGAATTGGCGTATGCGATTGCAGCTGCCACTGCGCTTAGTAATGATGCTCAAACGTTAGCCGATGCATGGAGTCCAAATGCCGGCAATTTCCTTGCGGAATTTTCCAAAGCCGGCGCAGGCAGTACGACGTATCCGAGCCTGGCTTCCGCTTTACAGGAAATACTCGAAGGAATGATCGGTATTGCTGACGAAGTGGGCACCGGCAAGCTCAGCAAGCCGCTTGCTGGACGCGATCCCAGCTTGGTCGAATCTCAGTTCAGCGCTAATTCACGAACTGATTTCATCAATAATATCAGAAGCATACGAAATGTATATACCGGAACTTATTTGTTATCCGAGGGACCGGGTCTGAACGCTTTGGTCAAATCGGTCAATCCTGCATTGGATGAAGCCATCAGCAATCAAATTGAGAAGACCATTGCTACAATTTATGCTATACCTCAACCATTTACCGAATCCATCATTAGCAATGCCGATTCAGTACAAGCAGCCATTAACGAGACGAAGAACCTAGTAGCATTATTGATCGATCAATTGTTGCCTTTAGCTCGCTCAGTTCGCTGAGATGATGCTATTTTTACGAGTTCGTGCAAGCGGACTCATTTTTGTTTTATCGATTATGAAACGCTGTATTTTATTCATTGTTGCCGTATTTGCGCTTTGCTCATACGTACAAGCCGCTCCTCCTGCGGCGCCTGTTGCTGCCTTTTCTGTAGAAGGTAATCGCGCCACTGTCAGCTGGTTGCCGGTCGATAGTTCGAGCAAATACAAACTATATTGGCTGCCCTATCCATTACCCAAACCGATTGAAACCATTAACAGTATTGATCTTGGAACCGAAACAAAGGCATCTGCAGTACTGCATGACGGAGCCATGTTCTATGTCGCCGTTACTGCTTATAACTCCGATGGGGAAAGCGCTTTCTCGAACATCGAAGTGGTTGCGATCAAAAATGAGTTTTCAGGCGGTGATACGACCATTTTTGTCGTGAGTAGCTCCGCGTTTGGCAATCCGGCACCTAATCTCAGCTCTGAAGGCTTGGCGCGTCATCTAATCGGCGATTCCGAGTTCGAACAAAGCTTTGTCACGGCTCCTGCATCATTTAACAGCGGATTGGGACCAGCATTCAACAACAATAGCTGTATCGCTTGTCATCCTAAAGACGGTCGAGGGCGGCCCCCTGAGGAAGGTGGAGTATCTAATACATTTTTCCTTCGTCTTAGCATTCCGGGGACTGATCCAAAAACTGGGAGCCCATTAGCCATACCTGGATTCGGTACTCAACTCTTTGATAAAGCGGTATTTGGCGTTCAACCGGAAGCCACCGTTAAAACGGGTTATAGCGAAATTGACGGGAAGTTTGGCGACAATACACCGTATCAATTACGTAAACCAATTTTTACTATTGACAAACCTTATATTGACTTACCTGATGAGTATTTGATATCGCCTCGCGTCGCTCCGCCTGTATTTGGGCGCGGCTTGCTTGAAGCCATTTCCGATGACACTCTACTCGGTTGGACCGATGAAAACGATTTGAATAGCGATGGCATATCCGGCCGTGTCAACCGGGTTTGGGACGTAGTAAGCGAGACAACTGTAATCGGCCGATTCGGACTCAAAGCCAACAGCCCCTCAACATTGGTGCAAACGGCCGGCGCGTACCATGGCGATATGGGCATTACCAATGAATTGTTTCCAGTGGAAAGTACGGCCGGACAGCCTCAGTATGACGGCTTGAGTGATGATCCTGAACTGAAACCCGGCGTCCTGGATGATGTTGCATTTTATATCCAGACCTTGGCAGTGCCTGCGCGCCGTAATATTGATGACCCAAAAGTAAAACAAGGTCAGATCTTATTTGACCGGGCCGGCTGTGCCGCTTGCCACATTCCCACAGTAACCACCGGTCTTCTTGACGGTGTGCCGGAAGTATCCCGGCAAGTCATCCACCCCTATACCGATCTGTTACTGCATGACATGGGCGAAGGGCTTGCCGATGGTCGGCCGGATTTTCTTGCTGACGGCCGGGAATGGAGAACGCCTCCACTGTGGGGAATCGGCTATACCAAGGTTGTGAATGGTCACACATTTTTTCTGCATGACGGGCGTGCACGGGGCTTGACGGAGGCCATTCTATGGCATGGCGGTGAAGCCGAATCTGCCAAAGAATACTTTCGCATGCTGCCCTCTACTGACCGGGAAGCGCTGATTAAATTTCTTGAGTCATTGTGATGTTAACGCCCGCCTGAATCTGATAACCGATGGCGAAATAGCGGTTTTTTGATCGCATCTATTGCCGGTCTGACCTTGAATCCCGCTGCATGATTCCTTCTTGTCCTTCTCATACTGTTGCTCCTGACTTGCCGTGAACTTCACAGACTGGATTGAATAAGATTAGCACTTAACAGACTGCTCGATTTTGTGAGATCACTGCTCATCAAAATATCACCAGCACCCTGCAACAATAAGTCGGTGCGAACGATATCGAAATGACCGGCATCGATCTCAATCGAGTGAATCCCGGCGGGGGCAATCTGCTGCCCGAGTGCCGCCCGATGGCTGAGTTCGCGGTCCGACGCCCACCAGCACACCGGATCTGCATTCAGCGCTCCCAGCTTTCCTGCCTGCATCGACAGCATTTTCAAACGCCGCGCCACTACAAAAACTTGTGCCAGCTCATCCGCTCCCATGGCGGCATAGCCGGGAGCTTTGCATGCACCTGCCGGGCTTGCAAAAAGAGCCTCGAGTATTGCGGTTACCGCTTGCACGGTTTCCTGCACCTCCGGTGAATGGGATGATACAGCCGGCAATACGCCATCGAGAGTTGCACCGGGAGCGACAACGGCCACAAAATCTGCCAGATCCTGCCGCCAGTCATCCGCTTGCGGCGATTCCACGTTAGGAACATACGGATCGATCAATCCCAGAAAAGCCACGGATTGGCCATCGGCCTCGAATAATTCCGCCATCAGTGCCGCCAAAGTCCCTCCCAACGACCAACCGGCAAGATGTACCGGTCCTTCCGGCTGAACGGTGCGAATCATGGCGCAATAATCTTGCGCCATTTGTCGCAGCGAAACATCCAGATACGCCGGATCGGCGAGCATGCGGCAAGGCAGACCATACACCGTGCGCACCCCTTGTAAGTGCCGTGCCAGCGGTTGATAGTCGAACACCGTTCCCAATCCGGCATGAATACAGAACAAAGGTTGCCGGCCGTTATCAGCAACCGGCTGATTCAGCATCAGCAAACCGCTCGCAACCTGGCTATCCAATCCCAGCAGGTTCGCGATAGTCGGCTTCTGTATCAGGTCGCGCAACTTGAAACTGAGATTCAGATGCTTCAGATTCCGGATACGGGCAATGACCTTGAGGCTGGATAACGAATCGCCTCCCAATGCGAAGAAATTGTCCGTTTCGCCGACTCGCTCCACACCCAGCACTTCCTGCCATATCTCTGCCAGCGCCCGCGCTTGCGGAGTCGATGGCGCGCGATAACTATCGCCGGCCGCTTCCGGCTCCGGCAACCGCTTACGATCCAGCTTGCCGCTCAGCAGCCGGGGCAATTCGCTCACGGCAATCCAATGTGACGGCACCATGTATTCCGGTAGCTGTTGCGCCAGTACTTGTTTCAATCGGGTCAGCACTGCCTGTTCCATCGATCCGTTCATTGACAGAATGTAGGCCACCAGTTGCGCACCGCTTGCACCCGCATGCACAACCACAGCCACATCGGCCACACCATCCGCCGCACGGATGCGTGCCTCGATTTCGCCCAATTCGATACGGAATCCGCGTATCTTCACCTGATCGTCGGCACGGCCGACGTACTCGATGTTACCGTCATCCAACCAGCGCACCAAATCACCGGTACGATACAAACGCCCTCCCGCAGGATCGAACGGATCGGCAACGAACCGTTCCGCGGTCAGCCCCGCTCGTCCCAGATAACCTCTGGCCAAGCCATACCCGCCAATGTACAACTCACCCACAATGCCAAACGGCACCGGCTGCAAATCGGTATCCAGAACATACACCGTGCGCTCCCCGACCGGGCGGCCGATCGGTGCATAAGCGCAATCAAAGCTACCGGCGGCATCGGTTTTCCAGATCAGTGGCGTCACCACGGTTTCGGTCGGTCCATAGCCATTGATCAGTCTGTCCGGTTGTAACGTCTGCCGGATCAGATCATACGAGGTCTTCGGCATCGCTTCGCCGCCGAAAACATACAATTCCACCGGCGGCGGGTCGGTCCGGGACGATGCCCATTCGGCGATCTGACCCAGATACGCAGGCGGAAAGGCGGCATTGGTAATGCGGTAGTGACGCAGAGCATCATAGGTTTGCTCGGCCGTCCATAATTCCTGATCGCGCACCGCCAATCCGGCACCGACCGTCAACGCAGTCAACCAGCGCTCATGCGCGCCGTCGAAGGAAAACGACATGAACAGCAATTCGCAAGAACCGGGATGCATCTCGTATATTCTTGCGGACGCCTGGCAGTGCATCGACAACGGACCGAGGGTAACGCCGACGCCTTTGGGAAGGCCGGTTGATCCGGAAGTGTAAATGACGTACGCCAATTGCTGTTGATGCACGGCGATCGCCGGATTTGCCGCTTGTTCGAGCTCCCGGCCGATACCGTCCAGCACAAGTTGCGGCACGTCACCGTCAAACGCATGCCTGGCCAGTACCGCCTGTTGCGTGATCAATAGCGATAGCCCGCTGTCCTTGATCATGAACTGCAACCGTTCAGCCGGATAATCGATATCCAGCGGCACATAAGCGGCGCCCGTTTTCAGAATGGCAAGGAATGTCACAATGACATCGAGCGACCGCTCCATGGCGACGCCGATACGGATTTCAGGCGCAGCACCCAACTGCATCAGTTTGTACGCCAGACCATTGGCCCGCGAATTCAGTTCGGCATACGACATCTCCTGCTCGCCCATCAACAAGGCAATCGCATCGGGTCGAACCGTTGCATTGTGCTCGATCAGGCGGTGCACCGGCTGGTATGCATCACGCTTACCCGCATCCCAGTCGCTGCGCAGCAGCCAAAGCCGTTCCAGCGCTTGCTTGTCCAGCCAGCCCAACTCACCCACCGCACGCTGCGGATACGCCATCATTTCCCGCATCAGGTTTTCCATTTGAGCGCGCAAATCGGCTACAAACGCAGCGCTAAAATCGCCGCAGCTATAGGCATATTCGATTTCCAGCGTCTCACCGATCACCACCTGTAAATCCATCGCGTAACCGGTCAATCCCTTGCCTGCGATTTCACCGAAACGCAATCCGTAATGCTCGTCGCTGCGTAACGCGGCGTTAATGGGGAAATTTTCAAACACCACGATACTGTCAAACAAAGGCTGGCCGGAAAGCCCGGCCCAGCGCTGCACATCCGCAAGCGATGCGTATTCGTAATCGCGCAAACGCGCATTGGTTCGCTGCAATCCGGTCAAATACGATGCCACGGTTTGCTCGCTGCACCGCGCCACCGGAACCGCAATGGTATTGATAAACAATCCGAGTATCCGGTCCGCGCCGGGTAAAGCGGGCGGGCGTCCTGCCACGGTGGCGCCGAACACCACGGTCTGTTTACCGGTATAGCGTTGCAGCAACAGCGCCCACGCCGCTTGCACCAGCGTATTCAGCGTAATGTGCAATTGTTGCGCGAATGCTTGCATCTGGCGGGTTTCTTCGATACCGAGCCGGGTATACAGCTGGGCATAACCGGAGCGGTTTCCGGCTTGTGCACGGTTGCCGGCCGATTGCGCCAATAACGTCGGCCCGTCGGTGCCGCGCAGCTCGCTTTGCCAGAACTGCTGGGTGGCTTGTTTATCCTGCCGCGCCAGCCAATCCACATAAACCCGGTAATCAGGTCCCGGCTGCGGCAGCGTTTCGCCGTTATAGCACTGCAGCCAGTCGCCGATCAGCAGCGAATCGCCCCAGCCGTCGAGCAATATGTGGTGTTTGGTCCAAACCAACTGATGGCGATTCTCGCCGGTGCGGATCAAGCTCAAGCTGATCGGCGGTTCGACGAAGTTGAATTCGCGCCGTAACGCTTCATCCGCGTATGCGACGATGCGCTGTTCCACGTCCTCCTGGCCGCGCCAATCGAGCTGAATCACCGGTATGTCGGCTTGTTTGAATACCACTTGCAACGGACGGGGCAGTTCCGATCGCCACAGGAAACCGGTGCGCAGTACCGGATGGCGGATCACCATTTGCCGCCAGGCGGCTGCCAGCCGGTCGGCGTCCAGCCCCTCCACCGCGACGCTGATCTGATTCACATATAACCCGGTGCCCGGCGCTTCCAGGGTATGGAACAGCATACCTTCCTGCGTCGGCGACAACGGAAAAATATCCTCGATATCCTGTTCGCCGAACGGCAGCGCAGCGATGATCGCAGCGTCCAAATAATCCGCCAATCCGGATGCTGTGGATGGCGGTGTTTCACTGGCAATCTCCGGCGCGATACCGGCTACTTGCGTCAATTCGGCCACCGTTTGCCGCTCGAACAATTGGCGTGGCGTAATATGCCAGCCCGCCCGCCGCGCCGCCGTAACGATTTGCAAGCTGAGAATCGAATCCCCGCCCAGTTCGAAAAAGTTATCATGCCTGCCAATCCGGCTCAGCCCCAGCACATCGGCCCAAATCGCCGCCAGCGCCTGCTCGGTATCGCCTTGCGGCGCTTCATAATTGGCCGCATCGGCAAATTCAGGTTCCGGCAGTTGCCTGCGGTCGATTTTGCCGTTGGCATTCAGCGGCAAGTTCGGCATGATCACGATCGCCGCCGGAATCATGTAATCCGGCAGCACGTCCGCCAGCGCATCACGCAACGCCGCAATCGTCAGCGCGCAATCCGGCTGCAACGAAATATACGCGGCCAGCCGCGCACCGGCGGGGCCTTGTTTGACAGTCACTACCGCCTCCCGGATCTCGGGGTGCAATAGCAATTGCGTTTCGATTTCACCCAGCTCGATACGGAAGCCGCGAATTTTGACCTGATGATCGAGCCGCCCGAGGTACTCGATGTGCCCATCGGCGCGCCAGCGCGCCAGATCGCCGGTGCGGTACAGCCGCCCGCCGTTATTATCGAAAGGATCGGCGATAAAACGCTCCGCTGTCAGTCCCGCTTTGTTCAAATAACCGCGCGCCAGCAACTCGCCGCCGATGCACAGTTCTCCCGGCACTCCCGGCAGTACCGGTGCTAAATTCGCATCCAGCAAATAAATACATCGCGCCGGTAGCGGCTTGCCGATACTGACTTGCAACGGCACCAAACCGCCACCCGCATCATTCACCGTGCAATCAGCAACCGTAGCGGTTACCACGGCTTCCGTCGGGCCATAGGTATTGAGCAGTTTAATGCCTTGCATGCCTGCCGCGCGCCAGGCTTTCAGTCCTTCCGGCGGCATCGCTTCGCCGCCGGCATGCACTTGCCGCAACACGCCGTAATCGCACCGG
>CP091134.1:1510888-1525505 GCA_021582535.1 Nitrosomonas sp. | reverse complement strand
GCGCCCAATTCTTTAGCGAACTCTGCACGTTTGTACATTTCTTCCGGGGTTGGTGCTGTCACGTTCAGATAGTGACCTTTACGTTCTCCGGTTTCACGTTCGGCTTTTTGGCAAGCTTCCACTACGAATTGGAAACGATCGCGCCAACGCATGAACGGCTGGCTGTTAACGTTTTCATCGTCTTTGGTCAGATCCAGACCGCCGCGCAGACATTCATATACAGCACGGCCATAATTTTTAGCAGACAGACCCAGTTTAGGTTTAATGGTGCAACCTAACAATGCACGGCCATATTTGTTCAAGCGATCGCGTTCCACTTGAATACCGGTTGGAGGTCCGCCGCATGTTTTGACGTAAGCGATCGGGAAGCGGACATCTTCCAGACGCAGTGCGCGCAATGCTTTAAAACCAAACACGTTACCAACCAGCGAGGTCAATACGTTGACTACGGAGCCTTCTTCAAAAAGATCGATCGGGTAAGCGACGAAAGCATAGAAGCAGGTGTCATCGCCAGGTACGTCTTCAATCTTATATGCACGTCCTTTGTAGTAATCCAGATCGGTCAACAGATCGGTCCATACTGTGGTCCAGGTACCGGTGGAAGATTCTGCCGCTACTGCTGCAGCGACTTCTTCACGTGGCACGCCGGGTTGTGGTGTAATTTTGAAACATGCCAGAATATCGGTATCCAGCGGCGTGTAATCAGGGGTCCAGTAAGTTTGGCGATATTCTTTCACACCAGCGTTATATATTTTTACGGCCATAATTTTTCTCCAGTTAAATTCCACTCAACTCCGGCCAACAGTACAGACAGAAACGAGAGGAGATTGCGTTACAAACAACAAACATGACTACTCAAATCTATGGAACGCACTATAGCGCTATTTATCCATAAGAACAAATCAGTAATTTTGATATTTATAATAAGGTTATACTTATAATAAACTTACTGAGCTGACATATGCTGCATCTTACTTTGCGACAACTAAAGGTATTTGAATCGGTTGCCCGGCATTTGAGCTATTCGCGCGCCGCCGATGAACTTCATTTGACTCAACCTGCTGTTTCCATGCAAATTAAACAACTGGAAGACAACATCAGTTTACCGCTTTTTGAGCATTTGGGTAAACGAATTTATCTGACTGAGGCGGGGCGCGAGCTGTATCAATACAGCCGGGCAATTTCGCAGCAACTGACCGATATGGAAGTGGCGCTGGACGAATTGAAAGGTATGGAACGCGGCAAGTTAAATATCTCGGTGGTAACCACCGCCAATTATTTCGCGCCGCATTTATTGGCGAAGTTCTGTCAGCGCTTTCGTGGAGTGACCGTCAGTTTGAACGTTTCCAACCGGGAAACCGTGCTGAAGCAATTGACCGATAACTTGATCGACCTTGCGATCATGGGGCAACCACCCGAGAATCTCGATATCGATAGCGAATCTTTCATGGAAAACCCGCTGGTGGTTGTGGCTCCGCCTAATCATCCCTTGTGCCAGGAGCACAATATTCCGGTTAAACGCCTAGCCAACGAGACTTTTCTCGTGCGTGAATCGGGTTCGGGAACGCGCAGTGCTATGGAACGGTTTTTTGCCGCGCATAAAATCAACATCAATAAAGGGATGGAAACGGATACCACGGAAGCGATCAAACAAGCGGTTCAAGCGGGTATGGGATTGGGCATCATGTCGCAGCATACCGCAGAATTGGAACTGGAGACCGGCCGCTTAAAAATCCTTGAGGTGCAAGGCTTTCCGATTATCCGCTATTGGCATGTCGTGAATAGGAAAAATAAGCGCTTATCGAGTGTTGCCAATGCTTTCAGGGAATTTTTATTGAAGGAGGCGGCTAAATTGCTGGATGAATCGAAGAATTAATACTGTGGTTGATTAGGGAAGCGCTGATTAATTGACTGCACGAGTGAATTGCTTCGTTGTGCGGTACTCACTTCCTCGCTTATCAGATTGATAGATCCCGGTTGGATCGGTATTGAATACGAGCATTCTTTAAAAAATGAAGCTACAATACAACGCGTCGAGCCGAATGAAAATATAACAAAGGAAGAATGATGACGGGGCAAGGATCGGGTGGAAATGTCGTTGCGGCTGTATGCAGCTTTTTTATACCGGGATTGGGACAATTGGTACAAGGGCGCGTGCTCCCGGCACTGCTGTTTTTTTTGATCACCGCTGTCGGTTATTTTTTCTGGGTACTGATCATTCCTGCCGTCATTGCCGGGATTTTTCATCTGTGGTCTATCATCGATGCCGCGCGTTTTACTGTAACTGCCTAATACACTTATCTTTCTCATTTTCCAAGCGAGCTGTTATACAATCCCGCTACGTTGCCGTGCAGAACGCTTACACTTCCATCTGATCCTTAATTCATGTCTATATCAAAACAAACTTCGCATAAAGTTGGCTTCATTTCATTGGGTTGTCCGAAAGCGCTGGTGGATTCCGAACAAATCCTGACGCAGTTGCGCGCCGAAGGCTATGAAATTTCACCATCGTATAACGATGCCGATCTGGTGGTAGTGAATACCTGCGGGTTTATTGATAGCGCCGTGGAAGAATCGCTGGATGCCATCGGCGAAGCGTTGGCCGAGAACGGTAAAGTTATCGTGACCGGTTGCTTGGGTGCTAAAGAAGGCGGCGATGTCGTCAAGAAAGCACATCCGCAAGTGTTGGCGGTCACCGGGCCGCACGCGTTGCCGGAAGTGATGTCGGCCATTCATACCCATTTACCGCAACCGCATGACCCCTACACCAGTTTGATACCGCCGCAGGGAATCCGGTTGACGCCGCGGCATTACGCGTATGTGAAAATATCGGAAGGCTGCAACCATCGCTGCACGTTTTGTATCATTCCTTCGCTGCGCGGTGATTTGGTCAGCCGTCCGATTCATGAAGTGATGCAGGAAGCGGAGCATCTGGTGAATGCCGGCGTTAAAGAGTTATTGATCATTTCCCAGGACACCAGTGCGTATGGCGTCGATGTCAAATACCGCAGCGGTTTCTGGCAGGGCCGGCCGGTTAAGACGCGCCTGACTGAATTGGCGCAAGCATTGGGCGCATTGGGCGTTTGGGTGCGTTTGCATTATGTCTATCCGTACCCGCATGTCGATGAAGTCATTCCATTAATGGCGCAGAGCAGTATCCTGCCTTATCTGGATGTGCCGTTGCAGCATGCCAGTCCGCGCATTTTAAAAGCGATGAAGCGCCCGGCCAATGCCGAGAACAATTTAGCAAGAATTCAGCAATGGCGCCAGGTGTGTCCGGAAATTACATTGCGCAGCACGTTCATCGTCGGTTTTCCGGGAGAAACCGAAGCGGAATTTGACGAATTATTGGCTTTTCTGCAAGAAGCGCAATTGGATCGCGTCGGCTGTTTCGCTTATTCCGCAGTGGAAGGCGCCGCAGCCAACCAATTGCCGGATGCCGTGCCGGAAGAAATTAAGGAAGATCGCCGCAGACGCTTTATGGAATTACAGGAAGAAATCAGCCGTCAACGTCTGGCTGCAAAAGTCGGGCGGGAAATGACCGTGATGGTGGATGAATTGGTCGATGGTCAAGTCATTGCGCGCAGCAGCGCCGATGCGCCGGAAATTGACGGGCTGGTGTATGTGGATCGGGCCGGTGACGTGCAACCGGGCGATTTTATCGCAGTTGAAATAACCGGTTCCGATGCGCACGATCTGTTTGCCGTCGCATCGGATTGATTGCGGTTTGTGTCAATAAAAAGACGGTAACGACATACCCATCCATAGCATGACCAGGATGATCATGGCAATCCCGATGCCGATGATGCCGATGATCATGCCGATCAATATGGTTACGCCATCTTTGTTGAGTAATCCCAGAGACATCACCAGTATTCCCCATCCCGGCGAGAAATTGATCAACGGTATGGGTAACGCAATCGCCAAAGCAAAAACAAACGAAAAGAAGCCGATGATCCTTTCCCAGGTAGGCACACTGATATAAGTGATGCGCGGCTGCATGCGATGCTCGATTTTTTTCAACCAGGGATTTGCCTTAGTCAGGATTTTCTCGAGAGTGGCGCGTTTGATGTGTTTTCCTTCCAGCCAGATCGGCAGCCAAGGGGCTCGCATGCCCAGAATCATTTGCGTCGAGAATATGAATAACGGAATTGAGAAAACCGTGGTGTAACCCGGCGGGACGGGGATCGGAAGACAGATCGGCACCGCGGCGATCGCCATCAGAATGCCGAATCCGCGCTCATGTAAGGCCGATTTGATTTCACCGACGGATATTAACTCGTTTTTATTTTCAACGACGGCAATAGCCAGGAATTCAGAAGTAGGGCGTTCTTTTTCTTTGACTGTCATAAGTGACTCCCGCTGTCAGATTGTTACCCATAGTATCGGGTAAACAATAAATAAACTAATACTCTGTATTGGAAAGCCAAGTTAGCAAAAAATTCTGTGGTGTAATCGCAACAATGTATCCGGATTGACGCATTTGATTACTCGTAGCGCAAGGCATCGACCGGCTTAAGCGAGGCGGCTTTCTTGGCCGGATAAAAACCGAAAAAGATCCCGACTGCCGAAGAAAATAAGGAAGCCAATCCCACCATGCCGATCGTAATCACAATCAGCATATCGGCTACCCGGCTGACCACCCATGCGCTGCCAATACCCACGATCAAACCGATCACACCGCCCATGATGCAGATCATCATCGCTTCGAGCAGAAACTGCGTCAGAATCGCACGTTGATTCGCGCCGATGGCCATGCGGATACCGATTTCCCGCGTGCGCTCGGTCACCGATACCAGCATGATATTCATGATGCCGATCCCGCCGACCAGCAGCGATACCGAGGCAATCGCGCCCAGTACGATGGACATGACTTTGGCGGTATCGGTTGCGACATCGGCGATCGCCGTCAAATTGCGCACGGTGAAATCGTTTTCCTTGCCTTTGGCGATGCGGTGGCGCTGGCGCAGCAGTTGGGTGATTTCTATTTCGGCGATATCCATATCCGAGGCCGATGTTCCTTGCACCAGCATGTAGCGGATAGAACCGGGAAACTGATTGCCGGTGATCTGGCGTTCGCTGGTGGTGATGGGAATGAGCACGGTGTCGTCCTGATCGCGCCCGGTCAAGCTTTGCCCTTTTGCCATCAAAACGCCGACCACCACAAAAGGCCGGTTGGTGATACGGATCGTTTTGCCGATCGGTTCTTCATCGCCAAAAAGGTTCTTGGCCGTCACGGAACCGAGCACAACCACGCGCGCCGCCGAGCGCAGATCGGATTCGGTAAATGCCGCACCCGAGTCCATTTTCCAGTTGCCCACGGTAAAATAATTGGGCGTGGTGCCAGTGATGATGGTGCTCCAATTCTTCGCCGCATAATTGAGCTGCACGGTGCCGGTCGTCACCGGTGCGGTGGCGCTGACGGACGATAACTCGGCAATGGCGTACGCATCGTTGATCGTCAACGTTCTGACGCTGCCGCTGCCGAAGCTGAAGCCGCCGGATGACGTGGCGCCCGGCACGACGAGAAACAAGTTACTGCCCATCGCTGCGATGGTTTCATTGATCTTGGTGCGCGCGCCTTGTCCGATGGATAGCATTAAAACCACGGCGGCCACACCGATGATCATGCCCAGCATCGTCAATCCCGTGCGTAAGCGGTTTTGCCGTAAGGCGCGCAATGCTTCGCCGATAATCGTGAAAAGATTCATTGTGTGATTAGAGAATTACCGTCAGCGGCTTGATTGAGGACGGTTTCGCTCGCCTCATTGCACTTATCCACAATGATATGCCCATCCTTCAAGCGAATGAGGCGTTTCGCATAAGCCGCGATATCGTCTTCATGCGTAACCAAGACGATGGTGATGCCTTGATCGCGGTTCAATTGTTCAAACAAAAGCATGATTTCACGGCTGGTCTGGGTATCCAGATTACCGGTGGGTTCATCGGCCAGTATCAGCGGCGGCTCATTGATCAAGGCGCGGCTGATGGCGACCCGTTGCTGCTGGCCACCGGAGAGCTGGTTCGGCTGGTGCATGGCAAAACTTTCCAGACCGGTGCGGCGCAGCAGTTCCAATGCGCGCTTGCGGCTTTGGGCGCGGCCGATGCCGGCGTAAAGCAGCGGTGTGGCGACATTATCCAGCGCGGTCATGCGTTTGAGCAGATTAAAACCCTGAAATACGAAGCCGATGCTTTGATTACGGATATGCGCCAATTCATCGCCGGACAGTGCCGCCACATTTTTTCCCGCCAGCCAATACGATCCGCTGGTGGGCGTATCGAGACAGCCCAGGATATTCATCAGTGTCGATTTACCGGAACCGGAATGCCCCATGATGGCGACAAACTCGCCTGGGTTGATCGTCAGGTTGATGCTGAACAGCACCTGATTGGTAATGGTTTTACCATCGGCGCCTTGCAGGTTATAGCTCTTGCAAAGATTCTCAATTTGAATCAGTGGATTGGCGGTATGAGCGGCTTGCATCGAAGCCATCAGAATACTCTGAGCTTAAATTTACTTTCCGATTCTTTCTTATCGATCACTTCACTGATAATCACTTTATCGCCTGCCTTAATGTCACCGTCGATGATTTCGGTGAAATTACCGTCGGAAATTCCAGCCGTGACACTGACCGGTGTTGATTGATCTTGCGCGAGAAGATACAGCGTTGGCCGATTACCCGGCCGGGTTGCTTTACCGCCTTCGTTGGATTCCAGATCCTTGGGTTGATAGCGCAATGCCGCATTCGGTATGCGCAACACATCATTTTTCTGCATGACAATGAAGTTAATATTGGCCGTCATGCCGGGCAGTAATGCGCCATCTTCGTTATCGACCATGGCGACCACGTTATACGTGACGACGTTTTCCTGAATGGTGGGATTGAGCCGGATTTGTTTCACTTTACCGACAAATTTACGCTGCTGAAACGCATCGACGGTGAAGTTGATGAGTTGATCGATATGCAACTGGCCGATGTCGGCTTCCGCGACGCTGATATTCACCTGCATTTGCCGCAGATCTTTGGCGATTTGAAACAGCGTCGGCGTCTGGAAATTGGCGGCGACGGTCTGGCCGATATCGACATCCCGGGCGATCACCACACCGGAAATGGGCGAACGGATCACGCTGTAATTCAGATTGGCCTGATCGCGGTCGACTTGCGCTTTGCTGATGGCAACCTGGGCGCGTGCAGCCTCAGCATCTTGTTCGGCGATTTCCAGCGCTTCCGGTGAAATGAATTCCTTTTCTTTCAACAAACGCTGGCGCTTCAATTTGCTGTCAGCGATTTTTGCTGCGGTTTGCGCGCTGAACAAATTGGCCTTGGACTGCTGTAATTGCGCGCGTAGCAACGCGGGATCGAGCTCGACCAGCACTTGGCCGGTTTCCACGTGATCGTTATAGTCCGCGTGCAATTTCGCCACCGTGCCGGAAACCTGCGTACCGACGTTGACCAGAACGACCGGCGTTAGCGTGCCATTGGCGGAAATGGTTTGCACAATGTCGCCACGTTCAACAACCCGGGTCTTATATTGGCCGGTCTTCGATTCTTTTTTGCCGCCACTGTACCAATACGCCGCCGCGACAGTAATCACGATGATGACAAAGAGAATTTTCCGGGTGCTGAGAGTGCGCATGCCGCGATACTTTTAATAATGATCAAAGGGGTTCAATGATAGCGTTATTGCAAGCTGAAAAAACTGTTCCTTGCATTTATTTTTCCTTTTCTTCTTCGGCTATCAAGGTTCTGACCTGTTTAAGGCGCGCCTCGATACTGGAGAGCTGGTAAAAATTGCCATTATCGTTTTGCAGCGCGGTTTGCAATTGGTCTGCCGCGGCCACATAGTGGCCTTTGAGAAAATAGGCTTCCGCCAGTGCGCGGTGCTCGAGCATTTTATCACCTGACAATGCATAGCACTGCGCTTGCAGACTGTAGAGTTTCGGGTCGGTTTGTATCAATTGCAGTTGTTTGCCGATAAATTCCAGCGCCGTATCGATTTGTTTGTTTTGGATGAGCGCATCGGCGTAGCCGTGAATCAGCGCACGGTATTGCGGATAAACCTTCAGCGCGGTGGTATAGGTGTTATACGCCTCGGCGGTCTTGCCATTGACCAGCTTCACACTGGCCGACAGTGTTTCTATCATGGCGCCGGCAATAATGTACTTTTGCTCGACACGCACGGTTTTTCCCAGCGGATGATCGGTCAAAGCGGCGGACTGGGGATTGCCATGCAGCAACTCGTATAAATGCGTCAGCTCGCTGTCTGCTTGCTTATATTTTTTATGGCGCAGCAGCGCATGAATATAACCGAAGCGTTCAACCGCTTCATTGGCGTAGCGTTTCTCGTCCAAACGGGTTTTAAACTGCACCACCGCATCATGCGGCTTCCCCTGGTACGCGCGCAGCTTGGCCCGTACCAGCAAAAAATCCATGCTATCGGGCGCCTGGCGGTAAGGCATTTCGCGCGTGCGGTTCTGAATATCCGCAATCCGCTCGTATGTGATCGGGTGGGTGCGCAGATAGGAAGGCGCGCCGTTTTCATGAAACCGCCCGGATTTTTGCAAGCGCTCGAAGAAAGTCGTCATGCCCTGCGGATCGAACCCTGCATCCAACAAAATACTTAAACCGATCCGGTCGGCTTCCTTTTCATGCTTGCGGGTAAAATCCAGTTTCGATTGAATCATGCTGGCCTGCGAAGCCACCAACACAGCCTGACTGGCTTGCGGGTTATTCGCGCGGGAAGCCAGAATCGCCAAAGCCAGCGCCGCGATCGATTTCACCAGATCGTATTTCTGCGAGGCGATCATGCGCGCCAGATGTTTCTGCGTCACATGCGCAATCTCATGCGACATCACCGCAGCCAGCTCGGATTCGCTTTGTGCCGCGACGATCAATCCGCTATTGAACCCCATGAACCCGCCCGGTAACGCAAACGCATTGATCGACGGATCTTCCACCGCGAAGAATTCAAACGACTGATCCGCATCGGCTTCGCCGGAATTGGCGATCAGCCTGTGGCCGAGATTGCTGAGATAACTGGCGATTTCCGGATCATCCATGTAACTCGGATCGGCGCGAATCTGACGCATGATTTTCAACCCGATCTGGCGCTCCTGATACGGCGTCACGGTCACTTGCGACACGTCACCGAGATTGGGTAACTCATGCGCGAAAGTGTTCACCGGGAATAGCAGGGATAATGCGATGATCGAACAGATTAATCTCATGGTTAAAGCGAGCAGAAAATTTTTACCGGAACCGGTGATTTTCGCATTGGATTGATGGGTTATGCGTTGGTTTCTTGTAAATTGGAATTCTACACGGTTGTTTTCATTGGTTGAGAAGCACGTTCAAGCGGAAAGTGTTGTGTAAGTAATCTCAGGGTTGTTTGCAGAGAGATTGACTAAGGAAACGCTGATTAATTCAGCGGACGAGATGAAGCACGAGGCGCACGGAACGCAACAACCGAGACCTATCAATCGGATAGACGAGGGAGTGAGTATCGCGCAACGAAGCAATTCACTCGTGCAGTTAATGAATCAGCGCTTCCATAAGCTACTTCCTTCTTTGTAAGACTCAACGTAATGTATAAGACATTTGGTCCAATAACCTATCAGATAATGTCGTATAATCTTGTTATTCGGTAGTTATCATTATGATAATATTGATTTTATTATGGTAAGTGATAGATGATTCAGGAAAATACGAGAATACCATTTGCTAAAAAGCATTACCATTTAAGTACGAAAAGACCTATATTTCATGGATTAAGCACTAGATTGTGTTTAACGGCAAGCGACATCCGGTTGATCGGTTGTGTTGATGCCCTTGGAAGTTCAGGCGTAGTTGCGTGAAGCAATCTCCGTATCGGATCGGTTGGTTTAATCGTTAAGCTGCTAATTAGCACCGACTGCAATTGATATCCCTATGAGAAAATTTTCTCCCGATGACATCGCCAGACGTCTTGCTCATCTTCCCAATCCAACATATGCGGAAGAGTTGCCGGTCAATCTGCGTCGCGAGGAGATCAAACAAGCGATTGAAAATCACCAGGTGGTGATCATTTGCGGGGAAACCGGTTCCGGTAAAACCACGCAAATCCCTAAAATTTGTCTGGAACTCAAACGCGGTGTGAATGGTTTGATCGGGCATACGCAGCCGCGGCGGATTGCGGCGCGGACGGTGGCGGCGCGGATTGCTGCGGAGTTGAATAGCCCACTGGGGCAGGCGGTGGGTTACAAGGTGCGCTTTTCCGACAAGATCGGCGCGGACAGTTACATCAAGCTGATGACCGATGGCATTCTGCTCGCCGAGACGCAAGGCGATCCGCTGTTGCAGGCGTACGATACGCTGATCATCGACGAGGCGCACGAGCGCAGTTTGAATATCGATTTTCTGCTCGGCTACCTCAAGCAATTGTTACCCAAGCGGCCGGATTTGAAGGTGATCGTGACGTCGGCGACCATCGACGCGCAGCGTTTTTCCCGCCATTTCAGCGCTGCGCCGGTGATCGAGGTCAGCGGGCGGTTGTATCCGGTGGAGATTCATTACCGTTCGCCGTTGGCCGACGAGGATGACGACAGCGACGGCGATGTGCAGCGGGCCATCATCCATGCGGCCGATGAGTTGATGGCGCTGGGCTCGGGCGATATTCTGGTGTTTCTGCCGGGTGAGCGCGAGATTCGCGAAACCGCCGAAACCCTGCGCAAACATTCGTTTCACCGTTTTCATTCGAGTATCGAGATCTTGCCATTGTTCGCCCGCTTGTCGGTCGCCGAGCAGGAGCGGGTTTTTCAGCCGGATGGTGCGCGCCGCATCGTGCTGGCGACCAATGTGGCGGAAACGTCGTTGACCGTGCCGGGCATTCATTATGTGATCGATACCGGTCTGGCGCGGATCAACCGCTACAGTTACCGCAACAAGGTCGAGCAATTGCTGGTGGAGAAAATCTCGCGCGCATCGGCCAATCAGCGCGCAGGGCGTTGCGGCCGGGTGGCGAACGGCGTGTGTATCCGCTTGTATTCCGAACAGGATTTTCAGGGCAGGGCGGAATTTACCGATCCGGAGATTTTGCGCTCGTCATTGGCGGCGGTAATTTTACGCATGAAGTCGCTGAAAATCGGCGATGTGGAAGATTTTCCGTTTCTGGAGCCGCCGTCGCCGCGCATGATCGCCGACGGTTATCAGTTGCTGGCGGAACTGGGCGCGGTCGACGACAACCGGCAGTTGACCGCAACCGGCTGGCGGTTGGCGAAATTTCCGATCGATCCGCGTATCGCCCGCATGATTCTGGCGGCGAAACAGGAAAATTGCCTGCACGAAATTTTGATCATCGCATCGGCATTGAGCGTGCAGGATCCGCGCGACCGGCCGTTTGAGCATCAGGCTGCTGCCGACCAGGCGCACCGCCGCTTCCAGGATGAGCGCTCGGATTTTTTGGCGTATTTGAAGCTGTGGGATTTCTTTGACGATCTGCTGAAACACAAAAAATCCGGTAAGAAACTGATGGCGCAATGCCGCGAGCATTTTCTGTCGTACCGGCGGTTGCGTGAATGGCGTGAGATTCATGGGCAATTGCACGTGCTGATGACGGAGCTGGGTTTCAAACCGAATGAAATTCCGGCGGGGTACGACGAGATTCACCGCGCGCTGCTGCCCGGTTTACTCGGTAACATCGGTTTTAAAACCGAGAATGAAGGGGAATATCTCGGCGCCCGGGGCATCAAGTTTGCGATTTTTCCCGGTTCGGTGCTGAAAAAAGGCAAAGCCAAGTGGGTGGTGGCGGCGGAATTGGTCGAAACCAGTAAGCTCTACGCCCGTTGTGCGGCCAGAATCGAGCCGCAGTGGCTGGAGCGGATCGGCGGGAATTTATGCAAACGGCATTATTTCGATCCGCATTGGGAAAAGAAACAAGCGCAGGTGATGGCTTATGAGCGCGTCACGTTGTACGGTTTGATTGTCGTTGCGAAACGGCCGGTGCATTACGGCTCGATCAATCCCAAGGAATCCCGTGAAATTTTTATCCGCGCGGCGCTGGTAGCGGGGGAATATGTGACGCAAGCGCCTTTCTTTGTTCACAATCAAGCGTTGATTCATGAGATCGAAGAGCTGGAGCATAAAGCGCGGCGGCAGGATGTCTTGGTCGATGAACACGCGATTTTCGTTTTTTACGAGGCCATCATTCCGCAAAACATCACCAATGGCGCAGGATTTGAGAAATGGCGCAAACTGGCTGAACAGCAAGAGCCGCGCTTGTTGTATTTGCAGCGCGAATTGTTGATGCGGCATCAAGCCGGTCACATCACCGAAGTGCAATTTCCGGAAAATTTGCTGCTCGCGGATGGCAGTATTTTGCCGCTCACTTACCGCTTCGATCCCGGCCATGTGCTCGACGGCGTGACCGTTTCCGTGCCGCTGCCGCTGTTGAATCGTTTGGATGCCAAGCAACTGGATTGCCTGGTTCCCGGGTTAATCCGGGAAAAAATCACCTGGTATTTGAAAGCGCTGCCGAAGCAAATCCGCCGCATTCTGGTGCCATTGCCGGATTCGGTGACCGGGTTCCTGGATAGTCAAACCCATTCCTGGCAACCTGTTTCCTTGCAGGAAGCGTTAGAAAAGTTCATTCAAAAGAAAACCACGTTAGCGGTTCCGGCAGAAACCTGGCAAGCCGATGAGATACCGGCGCATTTGCTGATGAATATCCGGGTGCTGGATGATGCCGGGCAAGAGTTGACGATGAGCCGCAATCTCGCCGATTTGCAATCGCAACTGGGCAAAGCCGCGCAAATGACTTTTGTGAAACGCGATGCCGGTCATGCGGACACCGGCATCGAACGCGATCACATTACGCAGTGGGATTTTGGCGATTTACCGGCGGAAATAACATTCCAGCGCAATGGTCACGCGTTGACCGGTTATCCGGCGTTGACCGATCAGACGGAAAGCGCCGCGATCCGTTTGTTCGATACACGTCAAGCGGCGGATGGCGCGATGCGGTCGGGTATCAGAAGATTGCTGTGTTTGGCGCTGAAAGAGCAGCTCAAGCAGTTGGAAAAGAATCTTTCAGGATTAAAACAGGCGAGCATGCAATTGGCCACGCGGATCAATCCGGGCGAATTGAAACAGGATATGCTCGATGCCATCATCGATCGCGCTGTGCTCAATGACGATCCACTGCCGCGCACGGAAGCTGAATTTACCGCTCACAGTCAACGCGCCAAAGGCCGCCTGCCGGAAGTTGCCGCAGCGCTTTCTCGTTTGGTGCAACAAATTGGCAGTGACTATCAGATTGTGCTCGGACGATTGACATCGACGCGAAACACACGGGTCAAATCCGAATTGGATGAACAACTTGAAATGCTGATTTACCCCGGCTTTCTCAGTAAAACCGCGTGGCAGCGGTTGCAGCAATTTCCGCGCTATTTGAAAGGGATGGCGTTGCGCCTGGAAAAATTACCGGCTAATCCCGAGCGCGATGAACGCAACAGCGCCGAAATCGCGCCATTCTGGCAGCAATATCTTCAACATCGGGAGAAGCATCGGAAAATGGGATTGCAGGATGACAATCTCGATGAATTCCGCTGGCAGATCGAGGAGTTACGCATTTCACTGTTTGCGCAGGAGTTGAAAACACCGTTTCCGGTATCCGTGAAGCGATTGCAGAAATTATGGGAAAGCGTGCAACCCTAAAAAAACGGGAGCTGCAGCTCCCGTTGGTATGAAAATGATCGTTGTGTGATTAAGCGGTTGCAATTTTGCGGCGGCTTGCCGTGAAACCCAGTAAACCAAGACCGGCCAGCAACATGGCGTAAGTTTCAGGTTCGGGTACAGCCGCTACGCCTTCAACCGTAATGTTGTTCAATCCCCAGCCTTCATCGCCAAGACCTTGCGGGCTGCCGGAATAATCGAAGGTCAGCACGTGGTTTCCGGTTGTGAAAGTGACTGGAATGGATACATTCAATAAGCCGCCATTGAAGTAACCCAAATTGATTGCGGTGTAGGCTGCGCCATTCGGGTTAACAAATACGATATCCGTGCCGCCGCCGCCGAGATTGAACGTGCCTTGAAACAGCAGGTCGCTATCGTTATATAAGCTGAATGTATCGGTACAGCAATTTGAGCCATCCAAACTCAAATAACCTTGAATCTCGAAAGAAATATTACCTGCGCCGCTGCCTGATGCAAAGCTTCGTGTAATGCTGCTTGGACTAGAAAGAATACCGGTCGGAGCCAGATCTTGATAGAGCACGGATGCCGCATGGGTTGATTGCAACGGTGCCAATCCGATCAAAGTGACAGCAGCAATAGCAATGAAATGAGCAGATGAAAGATTTTTCGTCATAATAGTCTCCAGTTTTGTGTGTATAAGCAGCCAAATCTCTTTCCAATCAGTATTAAGCAAGCCAGTTCCGGGGCAAGTCATTAAAATTCTCGAATGGCATCCGTAGCGTTGTTTCTTACTGTCAGATTGAACTTTGACTATTCAATCGGAATTGCACAGTGGGATTATATAATTCACTGATTTGCCGACTATAACCTACTGACTGTGGTTGACTCCATAGTCCATTGCTCCTGTTTTGCTACTAGATAATCAGTGATTTGTACTAGTGCCATCG
>CP091134.1:1502094-1510788 GCA_021582535.1 Nitrosomonas sp. | reverse complement strand
TACCGGTTTCCAATTCTCTGATGTTTTCCAACCAATCCATTGACTAGCTTCCAGCGGAGACACTCCGGCACAATGCAAATGCGTCGCGGGTTGCTCAGCCAGCCAATAAGCCGAAAACCCCACTAATGATGAATCGCTCATTGCATTATCAACTGCCGTTTGTTCAAGAAAATTTTCGACGATAGAGAAATCATGCTGACTTTGAGTAAGCAGGGAGGCCAGCAATCCTCCAGCGCTGTATGCCGGTGATGCGGTAGTCCACACATGGCGCTGCGGGAGGACGGCGCTATCGCTGGATACGAACATATGCGAACCTAATGCAAGGAGATGCCGTTCAGAGTTTCGCACCAACTCAGTGAATATGGCTGCACTGGCATGATCCATGACGGCAATCCAACGCATATTCCGGGATTGTGTCAATAGATCGATTATTCGCAGGGGGTTGGTTAATAGCTCATCTGCTAATTGAAATGCTGGTAATGTACCTTCTTGGTTGAAGCTGCTGAAACGGGTACACGCGGCTTGGGCACCTTTGGCAAAGGCTTCGTCTATGGGGGTATTTCCCAGTAACAAGTGACAATCGCGCATATTACCGGAAGATGTTTGGCTGGTGGATAGTGCTTCAGTGGCGGTAGGAATGCCGAAGACCAACAGGGTTCCACCAGTCAGCATGCCTTTGATGAAGCTACGTCGCGTTTCATCCATGGAATGTGCCCTCCTTAATGTTGAGCTTCTTTTTTTGAAATGAAATCCGCCAGTTTGACTAATGATTCGTCGTCGATTTCTGAAGGACGAAAGGCCGGCATGGCCCGGTTACCATTGCGAACGACTGCACGGATATAAGCTGCGGGAAGGTCGCGATTGCGAATTTGCGGCCCGACTTGGGCTTCATGACAATATGCGCAAATTTTGGCGTAAATTTCTGCGCCATCCTTCCACGCAAACCATGGATTGTTTTTCTCATCTTGCGCTGACCATGCATTGTTTATTGCGGCGAAGGTGGTTGCAAACATGAAGCAGAATACTATCGCCACGCTTCTCAATTTTATTTCTTTCATACTGACCCTCCAGTATTGCAATGAAATGATAATAAACTGATTGTTTTAGCTTTAATTCAAATGCTCAGGGCTGATTGACTGCCAATCAATGAAGTATCCAACCCAAAATCCCTGCTCCTACTGCCAAAGAAAGCTCGTCACTTTCTTCCCCATAACCTCATTATTAAATATAACTTTTGCTATTGGAGTACCAGCACAGGCAATACCGTAGCAAACATGTAAAGGCAATAAATGTTCTTCTCGCGGATGACAAAATCGGGCAAACGGTGCTTTCTCCCACTCAATCAATCGTTGCTCACGCACTTCAGATAGAATTTCTGGATTGATGCACGTTTCAATCAACCAATCATCGAATGCATCGTTCTCTCTGCTGCTATCAATATCGTTCGAGAAAAATGTTTTCAAATTATGAAATGACATGCCTGAACCGATGATCAGAATATTTTTCTCACGTAGCAATGCGATAGCTTTTCCAATCGCAATATGCTTTCTCGGATCCAAGTTCTTGAGCAACGATAACTGAATGCAGGGTATCTGCGCTTCCGGATACATCAGCTTGAGCGGCACAAATAATCCATGATCAAAACCGCGCTGCTCATCGAGTTTCGCCGGTACGCCGCTCTCAAGTAGCAGCGCATAAATTTCCTTTGCCAAAACGGGATTGCCAGGTGCCGCATAATGAATGGTGTAGGCCTCGGCAGGAAATCCATAATAATCATAAATTATTCCGGGGGAGCTATTACTAGTTATTGTTGCTTGTTCCTCTTCCCAGTGAGCGCTAATGACTAAAATTGCGGATGGCTCGCCCAGCGTAGTTGCGATTTCTTTCAGAAAAGAAACCATTTTTTCATGCCCTTTGTCACCGAGAATAGGTAACGGTCCGCCACCGTGCGGTAAATACAAAACGGGCGAAAGGGTTCGTGATATTTGGTTCGTCATTAAAAATTCTTGCTAGCGGAAAATGCGGAAATTATTTTTCGCAAAAGCTTCCATCAGCGGACTAGCTTGCTGGTCACTTGCGCGACATGAACACCTTGAAAGCGCGCAATTTTTATTTCATTGTCTGACGGAAGGCGTTTGCCATCACTACCGGCCAGCGTGCTCGCTCCGTACGGTGATCCGCCGGTGATTTCGTTCATGTTCATGATCTCCTGGCAGGAATAGGGAACACCCACGATGATCATGCCATGATGGAGCAAGGTGGTATGGAACGAGGTGATCGTGGTTTCCTGGCCACCGTGCTGGGTGCCGGTAGACGCAAATACACTACCCACTTTGCCGATCAGACCGCCACTTAGCCATAGTCGGCCTGTCTGATCAAGAAAATTGCGCATTTGCGCGCACATGTTGCCGAAACGTGTTGGCGTACCGAAGACAATGGCATCATAACTTGGCAGCTCATCAACCGTCGCAATGGGTGCTGCCTGATCAATTTTTGCACCGACCCTTCGCGCCACTTCTTCCGACATGAGTTCGGGGACACGTTTAACGGCAACTTCGGTATTCTCGACACTGCGTACACCTTCAGCTACTGCGTTGGCCATAATTTCGATATGCCCATACATGCTGTAATACAAGACAAGAATTTTTGCCATGGCACACCTCCTGATTATTGGGGTTGTGAACTAACACTTTGCCAAAATTAAATAGTACTCGCTTTATATAATATATAAAATTAAAAATTCAGAAATGTGGTTCTTAAACTTTCCATGCTTACTCCAGCTTGGTTGCGCGTAGCCGCAATGCATTGACGATCACGCTGACCGAAGATAGTGACATCGCTGCCGCAGCAAAAACCGGTGACAGCAAAATGCCGAAGAATGGATACAGTACTCCGGCCGCGATCGGTATGCCCGCTGTATTGTAGATAAAGGCGAAGAACAAATTCTGGCGGATGTTACGCATGGTTGCTTCGGATAGGCGCCGTGCCCTGACAATGCCCAGCAGATCGCCGCGCAGCAAGGTTACTCCGGCGCTTTCAATGGCAACATCGGTGCCCGTGCCCATGGCAATGCCAACATCGGCGGTGGCCAAAGCCGGAGCATCGTTGACACCATCACCCGCCATGGCGACCACTCGCCCTTGTTCGCGCAATCGCATGACGATTGCCGCTTTCTGATCGGGTAACACTTCCGCTTCCACTTCGTCGATACCCAATTGCCGGGCAACCGCTTCAGCCGTAGCGCGGTTGTCCCCGGTCAGCATGACGATGCGGATGCCATCGGCGTGTAAAGCTTCAATAGCGGCGGGTGTCGATTCCTTCACCGGGTCGGCGATAGCGACGATGCCTGCAACCACCCCATCGATCGCTATGAATATCACGGTCGCCCCATGTTGGCGCAGTTCATCTGCTTGCGCTTCCAACACCCGGGTGTCGATATTCAATTCTGCAAGAAACTTGGTATTACCCAGGACAATCCAGTGACCATCGACGTTGCCAAGCACGCCTTTGCCAACCGGTGAGTCGAAGCCGGTTGCCTTGACCAGCACAATTGAGCTTTCCTTCGCTGCGGCAACGATAGCGGCAGCCAAAGGATGCTCGCTTCCCTGTTCTAAGCTGGCTGCAAGGCGCAGCAGCTCGTTTTTGCCGATATTTTCTGCAGTGTGAATTGCCGTGACCTTGGGTTTACCTTCAGTCAGCGTGCCGGTCTTGTCAATCACGATCGTGTCGATCTTTTCCATACGTTCCAATGCTTCAGCGTTCTTGATAAGAACACCTGCGGTCGCGCCTCGTCCGACACCTACCATGATCGACATCGGGGTCGCCAGACCCAGTGCGCATGGACAAGCGATGATCAGTACGCTGACGGCTGCGATCAGCGCATAGGCCATGGCGGGTGGCGGCCCCCAGATCGACCAGGCGGTAAAGGCCAGCATGGCAGTCACAATGACTGCCGGGACAAACCAACCAGCAACGACGTCCGCCAAGCGCTGAATCGGTGCGCGGGAGCGCTGTGCTTCCGATACCATGTGGACGATTTGTGCCAGCATGGTGTCGCGCCCAACTTTTTCCGCGCGCATCACAAAACTCCCTTGCCCATTGATGGTGCCGCCGATCACCTGATCTCCGGATTGCTTACGAACTGGCATGGATTCGCCTGTCACCATTGATTCATCAATATTCGAAAAGCCTTCGATCACTTTGCCATCGACAGGTATGCGGTCGCCGGGGCGAACTCTCAGCCGGTCACCTGCTACTACCTGATCCAGGTTGATTTCCACTTCAACATCGCCGTCGTCAAGACGGCGGGCTGTGGTTGGTGACAAGTTGAGCAAGGCTTTAATCGCACCGGACGTGCGTTCGCGCGCGCGCAATTCCAGCACTTGACCCAATAACACTAGCACGATGATGACTGCCGCCGCTTCGAAATACACTGCGACCGATCCATCACCGCTGCGGAAGGTATCAGGGAAGAGGCCGGGCGAAACGGTTGCGACGATGCTATAGACCCATGCCACACCGGTGCCCATCGCAATGAGCGTGAACATATTGAGCGCGCGGTTTGTTATCGATTGCCAGCCACGTACAAAAAACGGCCATCCTGACCACCACACGACTGGTGTTGCCAGCAGCAGTTGCAGCCAATTTGAAGTTTGGGGAGATAGTAAATGCGGCAGCCCGATCAGATGACCACCCATTTCCAAGATGAAGACTGGTGCGGTCAATATGAGGCCAATCCAGAAGCGGCGGCTCATGTCCGTGAGTTCCGCACTTGGTCCGGTACTGAGTGATACTTCCGCCGGTTCTAATGCCATGCCGCAAATCGGACAGTTTCCCGGCCCGGTTTGCCGGACTTCCGGGTGCATGGGGCAGGTAAAGATAGCGCTGGGTGTAGATTCTCCGGTTTGGAGCTTGCTGGCTGAATAGGTTTCGGGTGCAGCTACGAATTTGCCGTGGCAATGGGCAGAGCAGAAATAGTAAGCTTGATGATCATGTTCTGCACAGTATTTTGCTGTAGACGTATCGACATGCATGCTGCAGACAGGATCGGTCGCTATATCAGGGTGATTCGTGTGATGATCGTGTTTATGCTGTATATCCTTGTGATGTTCGTAAGTCATAGCTTGTAATCCTTATAGAACAAGCGTTATCGCACTTCAACACTTTTTCACCTAAAAATATAGGTATCCAGAATGAAATAGTTTTCAAACTGTAAAAATCCAATCCATTATAGTAACTGGATACTTTAGAAAAAAATGAATTATTCTAAATGATGAAATTTTATAAATATTAAGTATGAAGCGCTTGCATAATATGGTTTTTCCGTTGAAAAAAGCTTTCAGGAACGATTAAATGCAATTTTCTTCTTGTCTGCCCTACTGATATAGTGCTTGAAACTGATTCATTATTGGTTTAACGTTTAAATCAATTGCCAATCAGTAAGCTGGTTTGGGCATCCACCAGTCAAAAAGGTCTAAGCAATATGTTCAATTTAGGTTCCATGCAACAGCAGTTAACGCAACATCAAATTCGCGTCCCCGCAACGTCTTTAACCGCACCTCTCCACCATTGACATGACTCTGGCTTTTAACTTTATCAATAAAAATCTTGCGTTCAGCGGGGTCACAATACAATTCACTGAAGGGATGAGCGAGAAGTTGCTCGATAGATTCCTCCTCGAAGATGTCAACCATTGCCGGGTTTACTTCGAGGAATCTCTCCTTCTCATCAGGCGTGTTGCGGAAACCCTAAATGCATCAATTGACATCTTGCCGCGAAAGCGTTTAGAAAAATTTTATTTGACAATTAAGACAACCGGTCGTATTGTATGTGTATGGCTAAATCGATCCAAAAAGAACTCAATAGAGAAAACCTGTTAAACCAAGGTGTCGCTTTATTTATTGAGCAAGGTTATCACGGTACCGGGTTGCAGGAAATTCTCGATGCGGTGAGCGTTCCAAAGGGTTCTTTCTATAATTATTTCGGCAGCAAAGAGGATTTTGGTGCTGAGGTCATTCAGCACTATATTGATCCTTTTATTGTGAGGTTATCCACACATCTGAGCAAAGCCGACACGGACGCGCTAAACGCAATCAGGAGATATTTTGACGAGCTAATTGTGGAACTCGAAAATAACCAATTTAAAGGCGGTTGCCTGCTGGGTAATCTTATGGGAGAAATCGGCAGCACCAATGATGTTTGTCAGCAATCCCTGCAATCGGCTATCAGGCGCTATCGAGATTTATTGCAGTCGGGATTGGCCAAAGCGCAACAGCAAGGAACAGTAAGGTCAGACAAATCGTCCGAAGCAATGGCTGATTTGCTGATCAATGCCTGGCAAGGAGCTTTACTGCGAATGCAAATAGAGAAATCATCTGCGCCGGTTAAGCAATGTTGTCAGGATTTGCTGGAAGATTATTTTAAGGCTTGATTATTTTTTATCGAATAAATAAACGACCGGTCATATTATTAATTCAATTTTAGAGGGGATAAAAATGCCAAAATATATTATTGAACGCGAAATTCCTGGAGCAGGTTCACTGACACAACAAGAGCTCAAAGCCATTTCGCAGAAATCATGCGGTATCTTAAACAGTATGGGGCCACGAATCCAGTGGCTGGAAAGTTATGTGACTGACGATAAAGTCTATTGCGTCTACATTGCCCCCGATGAAGCCACCGTTAGAGCACATGCTGAACAAGGCGAGTTTCCCGCCAATCGTATTTCTCAAGTCAGGTCCGTGATTGATCCAACTACGGCTGAATAGCATGCAAAAAAACTTTGCCGCTCATGAAAAATATTTTTCATCAAGGGAGTAATGATTATGCAACCCCATACTTTTCGCCTTGCAATACTAGCTCTGACTCTGGTTGTCGCAAGTACTTTTGAATCATTTGCAGCAACTGAACCAGATGACCAGCTTATACCTAGACTGCAAAATCTGGGTACGCACACATTTCCAGTCAGTACACGCAATCCACTGGCACAGCAATATATCAACCAGGGCCTCAATCTAGCGTATGCATTCAATCATGCTGAGGCGCGCCGCGCATTTCGTGAGGCGGCAAGGCTTGACCCCGGACTTGCGATGGCTTACTGGGGTCAGGCACTCGTACTCGGTCCTAATATCAACGCCATGATGGAGCCGAACGAAGAACCACAGGCTTTGGAAATTATGCAGCAAGCCAAGTCACTGATGATGAATGCTTCGCCAAAGGAACAAGCACTCATCAGCGCACTGGAAAAGCGCTATTCAGGAAAAACCGAACACAGAACAACGAATGATAAGGCTTACGCGGAGGCAATGCGAGAGGTGCATCAGCGTTTTCCGGATGATGCGGATATCGCGGTGCTGTATGTCGAGTCCATGATGGATTTGCGACCTTGGGGCTACTGGATGCTCGACGGTACTCCGTATGAAGGCACAGCCGAAATCGTCGCGCTTACTGAAGATGTATTACAGCGCAATCCGCAACATCCTGGCGCGCTGCACATGTATATTCACCTGATTGAGCCGACCAGTACACCTGAGCGTGCAGAGAAGGCAGCCGATACCTTGCTGAACTTAATGCCGGAGGCAGGGCACATAATACACATGGCATCGCATATTTATCAGCGGATCGGACGCTACGCCGATTCCATGAAAAGCAATCAATTGGCAATCGCGGCAGACGAAAATTACATTACACAATGCCATGCCCAAGGGTTATACCCAATGGTCTATTATCCGCACAATATTCACTTTCTCTGGTTCGCAGCCACAATGGATGGTCAAAGCAAGATTGCAATCGAATCTGCCAAACAAGCTGCTGGCAAAATTGACGATGAAGTGCTAAAAGCGATTCCATTGACGGCAATTTTTCGCGTGGCACCTTATTGGGCATTAGCCAGATTTGGACATTGGCAAGAAATTCTTGAACAACCTGCGCCACCGTCAACCAATCCATTTTTGACCGGGAGCTGGCATTATGTGCGCGGTCTAGCATTTGTTGCGATGAGGCAACCGCTACAAGCTGAGCAGGAGTTAATAGCACTGCGCAAGATCATGAAAAACCCGTTACTAGACAATCCGCTGTTGTCTAAAAATACCACCAGCACCATACTCAGTATCGCACCTGAAGTACTGGCAGGTGAAATTGCCGCTGCTCACGGTCAATTCGATCAGGCTATTGCATACCTTGAAAAAGCGGTTCGCCTAGAAGATGCCCTGGTATATACAGAGCCATCAGAATTTCATCTCCCGCCACGCTTGGCACTGGGCGCTATCTTGCTGGAAGCAGGTCAGCCAACTGAAGCGGAAACCGTTTACTGGGAAGACTTGCGGCGAAATCGTAACAATGGTTGGGCGCTCTACGGACTGATACAGGCATTGAGCGCGCAAAAAAAGGATGATCAGGCAAGGCTTATCGAAGCGCGCTTCAAAAAAGCCTGGGAGCGTGCAGATGTCACCCTGCAGGCATCCCGCTTCGGGCGCCCGTTACGCTGAGCAAGTACATAGCCAAATGGTTCTAGGCAACACTCAATCTCCAGCGCGGCTGCTACTTAGTTTGGATGAACTCGGTGAACCCGGCAAGAAAACTTCGGAGCTGCTCACGTGCTGCCTCATCTACCATTTCTCCCGATTCATTGAAGACGTGATGTGCTCGTGATATGAGCAACCGTCCACCGAACCATGGACGCATGCCTAATGCCCG
>CP091134.1:1491312-1501994 GCA_021582535.1 Nitrosomonas sp. | reverse complement strand
TGCTCGGCCGTACTGCGGTGAAATCGTTCCGCGGTCAATGCGGCGGCTTGCATTAATTCATCTTGCAGGCGAATTGGGGAAGCTGCTTTTGCCATGATCGATTCCATTAAAAAATTTAAAAATAGATTGTAGCAAATTGCTACAGTTTTCTATATTAACGTAAGTAACCGGCAAAATTTAACGCCGATCCCTGCAATGGTACACTTGCCCGCATGTCGTTTATTCCTGTCACACATTCCCGTAGTTTCCGCATACGCTGGGTGATTTGTTGTCTCATCGTTCTGGTCGGTTACGTTACAGGCGCAATGCCGGTCTGGGCACAAAACCCCGGAACCGCGCAATCCGTTATTCTCAATCCGATCAACATCACCGCCACGCGCAGCGAGCGTTCACCGGCGGATATTCCGAACAGCATCACGCAAATCACACGCACTCCGCAGCATAACTACCAGCCCGGCGCGACCTTGGATGAATTCGCACGCGGCACGCCGGGGGTATTTTTTCAGAATCAGTTTAATTTCACGCAGGATTTGCGCATCGCGATCCGCGGCTTTGGCGCGCGTTCGCCGTTTGGCGTACGCGGCATTCAGATGCGCGTGGATGGTATTCCGGCCACATTGCCGGACGGGCAGACGCAATTGGATTCGATCGACCCTGCGTTGATCGAGCGCATGGATATTCTGCGCGGGCCTTCGGCGTCGCTGTACGGCAATGCTTCCGGCGGCATGATCGACATCACCACGCGCGAGGCGCCGCCGGAGAAATTCGTCGTGATGCCGCGCCAGGTGTTCGGGCAATACGGTTACCTGAAATCGGAATTATTCATGGGTGGGCGGCAAGGAAATTTCGGTTACAGTTTGTATGGTTCGCACCTGCAACAAGACGGCTGGCGCGGCCACAGCGCGATGCAGAATACGTTTTCTCAAGCCAAGTTGAATTTTCAGACGAGTGACAATTCCAACTTGATGCTGGTGTTGCGCGAATTTTATTCGCCGCTGTCGAAAGATCCCGGCGCTTTGACGCGCGCGGAAGTGCAAGCCGATCCCCGGCAAGCTTCCGCACGCAATGTGCAGTACAACGCCGGTGAGGAAATCCGCCAGGAGGAAATGGGTATCCGTTTTCGCCAGAAGCCGTCCGCCGGCAAGGAATTCAGTGTGACGGGACATTGGCTACAACGGGATTTTCAAAGCCGCCAGCAGTTTTTCGACGGCGGGCAGGTACAGTTTGACCGGCAAGTGGGCGGATTGATGATGCAGTTTGTCAACGATCACATTTTATTCAACCGACCCAATCGTTTCCTGGTCGGTATCGATTACGGCATACAAAACGATGACCGGCAGCGCTTCAACAACAATTTCGGCGCGCGCGGTGCGTTGAATTTGAGCCAGACCGAACGCGTGCAAAGTGTCGGGCCGTTTTTCCGCAACGAATGGCGCATGGCGGACAAACTCGATCTGGTGTTTGGCGGGCGCTGGGACTGGCTGCATTATCAAGTCAAAGATCAATTCAAAACCGACGGCAATCAATCCGGCTCGCGCACAGTATCGCAAGCCAGCGGCACCGCCGGACTGGTGTATCACGTCACCCCCCAGCAGCAGATTTACGCGCATGTCGCTTCGGTTTTTGAAGCGCCGACCACCACCGAATTGATCAATAATCCCGCAGGCAAGGGCGGCTTCAATCCCAACTTGAACGCGCAAACATCGCTCAGCAACGAGCTCGGTTTTCGCGGCAACACCGCCGGGTTTCAGTACGACACGGCGGTATTTTTTATCCGCACCTGGAATGAAATCACACCGTTCGAACTGACCTCGTCGCCCGGCCGGTCATTTTTCCGCAACGCCGGACAATCCCGCCGCATCGGCATGGAAACACGGCTGGCGACACCGGAATGGAAAGGCCTGCGCGGCGAAGTCAGCTACACGTTCTCGGATTTTGAGTTTGAGAAATACTTGGTCAACGACGCGAATCTGAAAGGCAACATTTTCCCCGGCATCCCCCGGCATCGCTGGGAAGGATTGGTGCGCTACGCACATCCATTCGGTTTTTTCGGGCAAGTGCACGTGCAGCGCGTCGGCGAGTTTTTCGTCAACGACATCAATACCGCGGCCAACCCGGCGTATACCCTGGGGCAATTGCTACTGGGATGGGAGAAGAAACACCACAGTATCGAAGGCTCGGTGTTTTTTGGCGTCAACAACCTGTTCGACGCACACTATAACGCCAACACGCGCATCAATGCGGCACTGGGGCGTTATTACGAACCCGGCCCGCCGCTCAACGTATTCGGCGGTGTACGCATGCGCATCGCCGTGTTTTGATCCGGCTTCAAAATTTATTGAGCAACCGGTGCTAGACCAGATATTCAATCAAATAAATACCGCCGACACTGCTAAAAGGCACCAGCAAATTCAGCACCATCGGATGGTACGCCAACGGCCGGTAAATGCCATCTTTGAAATCCCGGATTTCACCGATAAACGATTGCAATTTCACTGCATTGCTCCGGTACCGGTACCAGATGGCATTGATCGGTGCATCCGCTGAATTGTTTTCAAGCCTGTCGAGAATCTGATTTCTCGCATACAACGCCGCAGCCCGGAGCCGGATCGCGCTGATCAGCGTCAAGAGCACAAAAAATGCATAAACCGTCAATACAAAAGGCGTAGTCGGCCAGTTATCGAAGTAATAATTGCGCGACATGACGATCAGGAACAAACAAAAGAATGGGTAATAAATGAACTTGTTCGGCGCGTAGGTATGATCGTTGATAAAATCGAGCAAGATGCGATAACGCACGACCCTTTCGGGCAAACCGTATTTATTCCGATAGGTTTGTACGACCGTTGGCGACCAGTTGATTTCAACTTTAGGATTGGCCAGCAATTTGATGAAATGACTGCTTAAGTGTACCTTCTCGGCGACATACAGAATTAACAGCACATAGAATAGAACCGCAAATACAAGCGACCAAAAATTAATCTCATAATTGCTTTGCCCGCGAATATGGTGAAATGTAACATCGTTGAATGGGGTTGATATTATCGTAGCGCACAAAAGTGCTGTGATTATCAAAGCAGTACTTACTCGTACCATTGTAAGCTTACGGGCTCCCCAGCATTGATACTCATTCCAAAGCGTGGAAAATTGAATGGACTGTTTATCTTTAACTTCTCCATTTAATGAATCCATTCTCCAGCGATCAATCCATATACTTACTGCACCACTGCGATTGGGATTTTTGTTCCCTTCATTTACCACGTCTTCCGGCTGAAGATAATTTTTCTCTGTATCTTCATGTCTGACCGATAATTTATTGCAAATACGGTAGAAGAAATATATGGAAAGAAGTATCGCCATAACCTTCATCAGTATGGAAGGCCACATGCTGACACCGTTGGTAAATGATAATGGCTCAAGCCAGTAGTTAAGCGAAACAGCAATCACAAAAAAGACTACCAAGCCTACAACAAACCCGATGAGATAATTACGAAAATATTTTGGTGTAAAGAAAATAATAAGCACTGCCAAAAGAAGCATCATGAAAATAAAACCCCGTAATGTCCTTAATTCGTATTCATCGAAGGATTCTTTTAACGTTTTTCTTTCATCATCAGTAATAGACCTTGAGTCTTTTATAAACCTTTGAAAATCACCATCATAGGAATCCAAAAATCTATTTGGCTCATGACTAATGTTCACAGGACCATCATTGCCGATTTCAAATAAGCGTGGATGATTAATCCATTCTTTTCTATTATCTTTCGAGATGTCGGCGTTACATTCACTATTCTGAGTACTTGCTTTACCGGCGCACAACGCAAGCTGCACCGTTAAGAATAAAGAGGTCTGGTAATTTTCTCTGAAAGGCGGGGTGTTTTTCTGGAATTCTTCGTTTAATTGCAAACCGAATGGCGATGCAACCAGCAAATTACGTGTCCACTTGATTTCAGATGGATGAAAGAAACGCGCATCGAGATCGGTGGTAAAAAACAATACGCCGGGAAATTGAAGGCGTAGCGCCTGCAAGATAAGAAGCTTGTCGTAAGCATCATGTCCGGTGATACCGATGGCTTTGATACCGCCTTCATGCGCATATTGCCTATCAAGCCGTTTGATTTGTCCGGCCAGATTGAGCAGATAATCGAGTTGGCTCGGGCCGACGGAACGTTCCATTTGTTCCCGGGTTTCCGGGGTATTTGCCTGATTTGCTTGCTGTTCGTTGTTTTTGTTTTTTGCTTCCTTGTGACCGGAGGGCGCATGCTCGGAAGTAATGCCATCCAAGCCGCGCAAGTAACTATAAGTATGAACCCATGGAGTTTTGTCTTTGTCTTCCACAGCGAATTTTTTAATTGTCTTTAAAAAAGTCTCTGTCAATTGCTGGGAATAGTAAGTATCCCTCTCGCCGATCAATACGATATGATGCGGTGAACCATTTTCCCTATGCCTAAATTCATCGAAGCTCAGTCTTTCAGAACAATTATTAGAGAGGGCCGTTCTATTTCCAACATGATAGGGCGTTACTCCTCGTAATGCTAATTCGCAAAGTAATAAATTTGCTAGGCTGTCTTGCGTACCGATCGTTCGGGTAATTTTATTATCTAACCATTTTTTATTTTCCTTATTAACTTTAGGATCACCATCAGGATAGACAGCGTCAAAGTTTACAGTTGCCGCTGCAATATAAAATGAGATATCTTCAAATACCTTATGGAAATCAGACTCTTTATCCTTCAGAGAAAATGCTTCACGATATATCACATCAAGTGCACCGGAACCAAACGGGCCAATGATATTAAAATTGTTAGCCGAACTATTATTTTCTTGAAGAATTTCACTTTTCAAAAAACCCAGCATCTTTAACGGTGTCCGATTATCGGTGTTAACGAATCCACCGTTATCCAACCAAAGCAACAATACCTTTTCTTTTTCATCCTTACTAGAAAACCATTCGTAAGGCATCACGGAACCCATGTGACAAAAATGCGTTTTTTGATTTAATTCATGATCATCACGTTTTCCGCGTAATTCCTGGAGTGCCGTCTTGCAGATTCTGTCGAAGTCGACATAATCGATATGTTCCGAGTCATCAGGCGTATAACCGAGTTCCGTCAATGCTGCTACCATTGCATAGCGAGTACGCAACCGCCATTCCTTGTCTTCGGCGTAAGGACTATTCGGCACCATGACTGCAAGAACCTGTAGCTGCTTTTGGGGATTCTCTGTTCCAAGTTTGATATGGCATTGTAATTCTTCGATTGAATTTGCAATTACCTTGGAATCTTCATAAGGGCGATCTCTTTTGGCTATTTCTTTATCGTAACAAACCAGCCTGGGCTCCCGGTTATTATGTTCGTAGGCATGTTTGTTTCTATCACCTTTGGACTCTATTAAAATATTTTTCGGATCTTTCGATGTTTTTAAGCTAATTTTTTCCGGTTGATCATTGCCTGCTATATATGAAATTTCGTCAGGCAATTGCAAAGAACTATTGTTTTTTTGAGCTTTATACAGCTTGCGATGCTCCTCCACCGCTTGAAAAGGATCCTGCCAGAGCCGCGAACGGACATTCTCGCTGAATTCCCTATCGGTACTTTCCATCGGCGGCCGGGTCGGTTGAAAAATGGTATTCTGGACGGCAAAAAGTCCTAATAACAGCGCAACAAAGGCAATACCGGAAGTGATCTGGGAAGAGTTGCCGTCGGTTCTGGATGGTTCGCTCACGATTCGAGGCCTCGGTTATTATTTTGAATAAACCCTTGAGCTATGCATTCTGATAAATCTAGAATTAACCGTCTATGATTATTGTCACAGTCCTCCTAAAAATAGAGTTATTTAACCTGGCTTTATTGAAAGCTAACAGAACATGAATCGTGACCGCATTATTAGGGCGCATTCCGGATCAATAACAAGTGTTGAGACCACTCAGCAGGGATGGTACATTGATACTCATTATTCTGAGATTCGCCAAGAGGAAAAAATGATCTGCAAGCTACCGCTCGTATTACTTTTTTTACTGACTTCGTTCAGCAGCAGTCTTTTCTTTCCATTCACCGCACAAGCCCAACGCCTCCAAACCGGATTCGACGTGCGCCTGGTGGCCGAAGGATTGCAATTCCCGTGGGGCATGGCGTTCATGCCGGACGGCAATGTGCTGGTGACGGAGAAGGTTGGCCGGTTACGCATCATCACGCCGGACGGCAAGGTATCGGAACCCATCAAAGGCGTTCCGGCGGTTTTTTTCCAGCAGCAAGGCGGTTTGCTGGATGTCGCATTGGATCCGGAATTTGCCAAGAACCGGCTGATTTATCTGTCGTACGCTGAGCCGGAAGGTTCGCGGGCCGGTACGGCGGTTGCCCGGGCCGAGTTGAAGGACGGCAGCCTGGAGAATCTGCAGGTGATTTTCCGCCAGATACCGAAAGTACTGGGATCGGTGCATTTCGGTTCGCGCCTGGCATTTGCGCCCGATGGCAATCTGTTCATCACCTTGGGCGATCGCGGCGATTACATGGAGGAGGCGCAAAACCTGAGTAATCATCTCGGCAAGCTTATCCGCATCAAGTCCGACGGCTCGGTGCCCGCCGACAATCCGTTCGTCAATAATCCGCAAGCCAAGCCGGAGATCTGGTCGTACGGCCATCGCAGCGTGCAGGGTGCCGCGATTCATCCGAAAACCGGCGCATTGTGGATTCATGAGCATGGCCCCAAGGGCGGCGACGAGATCAATATCCCGCAGCCCGGTAAAAATTACGGCTGGCCCAAAGCCAACTACGGCACACACTACGACGGCACGCCGATAAAACACGAGCACGCCGGACAAGGCTTTGAAGAACCGATTCACTATTGGGTGCCGTCGATTGCACCGTCCGGTATGGTGTTCTATACCGGCAAATTGTTTCCGGCATGGCGCGGCAGCCTGTTTGTCGGCGCTTTGGCCGGCCGGCAGTTGGTCCGCCTGACAACCGATGACAAGAAAATTCTCAGTGAAGAGCGGTTGCTGACCAATACATTGCGATTCCGCGACGTGGAACAAGGCCCGGACGGCGCGTTATATTTGTTGACGGATGAAGACAACGGCAAATTGCTGAAGCTGTCACCAAAATGAAACATTCATGCGGTATAAACCGGACTCCGGCAAACCCGCGCATTTTCCGCACGGACGCATCGGAACGGCAATAAACTGACAAAAAATAAAAATCACCTGAACGACTGCCATTGATGGATATCATTGACCTCAAAACCCCAACGCTGTATATCAACCGCGAATTGAGCCTGCTGGAATTCAACCGGCGCGTCATCGAGCAAGCTAAGGATGAAAGCTTGCCGCTGCTGGAAAGACTGCGTTTCTTATGCATCGCCAGCACCAATCTGGACGAATTCTTTGAAATCCGCGTGGCTGGCTTAAAACAACAAGTCAAATACGGTTCGACGCAAACCGGGCCGGACAATCTATCCCCAGCCGAAGTGCTGGCGCGCGTCAGCGAAACCGCGCATCAGTTTGTGCAGGAGCAATACAGCGTGTGGAATGACTTGATCATTCCGGCATTGGCCAAAGACAAAATACGCTTGCTGCGCCGCGCGCAGTGGAAACCCCTGCTCAGCCGCTGGATTCATCGCTACTTTAAGGATGAAGTATTGCCGGTACTCAGCCCGATCGGCCTGGATCCCGCGCATCCGTTCCCGAAGGTGTTGAACAAGAATCTGTATTTCATCATTTCATTGGAAGGCAAGGATGCCTTCGGGCGCGATTCCGGGCTGGCCATCGTGCAAGCGCCGCGCTCCTTGCCCCGGGTGGTTCCGATCCCGACAAAGTATAGCGAGGGCAATCACGATTTTGTCATGCTATCGTCGATCATTCATGCGCATGTGGGGGATTTGTTCCCGGGCATGAATGTGACCGGTTGCTATCAATTCAAAGTGACGCGCGACAGCGATTTGCTGATCGACGACGAAGAAATCGACGATTTGCTGCGCGCGCTGGAAGGCGAATTGCCGTCGCGCCGGTTCAGCGATGCCGTGCGTTTGGAAGTCGCGGATAACTGCCCGGATGAATTGAGCCGTTTCCTGTTGCAAAAATTCGAACTGCAGCAGAACGATCTGTACCAAGTGGCCGGGCCCGTCAATCTCGGGCGTCTGCTGGCGATCTGCGATCTGGTCGACCGGCCGGAATTGAAATTCGTCGGCTTCACGCCCGACATTCCCAAACGTCTGCTGAAAAACACCAATATTTTTGATGCGCTGCATAACGGCGACATACTGCTGCACCACCCGTTTCAATCGTTCGCTCCGGTCATCGATTTTCTGCGTCAGGCAGCTGCCGACCCCAACGTGCTGTCGATCAAGCAAACCCTGTACCGCACCGGCGCGGATTCCGCCGTGGTCGAAGCGCTCAAGGTGGCGGCGCGCGCGGGTAAGGAAGTCACGGTGGTGATCGAATTGCGCGCGCGCTTCGATGAAGAAGCCAATATCGAACTCGCCAGCGAGTTGCAGCAAGTCGGTGCGCACGTCGTGTACGGCGTGGTCAATTACAAAACCCACGCGAAAATGATTCTGGTGGTGCGGCGGGAAGGCCGTATATTGCGCCGCTACGTGCATCTGGGAACCGGCAACTACCACGCCCGCACCGCGCGCTTGTATACCGATTACGGTTTGCTGACCTGCGACAAGGCCATCGGCGAGGATGTCAACAAACTGTTTCACCAGCTGACCGGTCTGGGCCGCGCGGGTAAGCTGAAAAAGCTTTTGCAATCGCCGTTCACGCTGCACAAGGGCATCCTGAGTTATATCGACAAGGAAATCAGCGCCGCAACCGCCGGAAAAAAAGCCTGGATCATCGCCAAGATGAACGCGCTGGTCGACCCGGAAATCATCGCCGCGTTGTACAAGGCATCGCAAGCGGGCGTCAAAATCGATTTGATCATCCGCGGCATCTGCTGTTTACGCCCCGGCGTTAAAGGCGTATCGGAGAATATCAGCGTGCGTTCCATCGTCGGCCGTTTTCTCGAACATACCCGGGTTTATTATTTTCACAACGGCGGCGGAGAAGGCGAAGAGCTGGTGTTTTGTTCCAGCGCGGACTGGATGACGCGCAACTTACACTATCGCGTCGAAGTGTGCTTCCCGGTTGAGGAGAAACGCACCAGTGATAATGTCATCGATCAGGGATTGCTCAGTTATCTATCCGACAACACGCAAGCTTGGTTACTGCAAAGCGATGGTTCGTACAAACGCTCGAAGCCCGGCACAGCCAAACCGCGTTCGGCACAGCAATTGCTGCTGGAACATTATTGCGGCCCGGCTTGATGCAGCTTGTGCCACATTAATTCGTACAGCGCTTCGTAAGGAATGGGCCTGCTGAAATAATAGCCCTGATGATAATAACAGTCGTGTTGCAGCAATAGCTTAACCTGCCGTTCCGTTTCCACACCTTCCGCGATCACGGTCAAACCGAGATTCTTTCCCAGACCGATAATGGCTTGCACGATTTTCAGATCGTTGCGGTTCTGATCCAGCGTGCGCACGAAGGATTTATCAATTTTCAGGATATCGATCGGCAATTCCCGCAGCAGCGTCAACGAGGAATAACCGGTGCCAAAATCGTCCAGCGCGATCAAAATATTCAAGCGCCTGATTTCCTCTAGCACCTTGCTGACCCGCTCCATGTCGTTAACGATGGCGCTTTCGGTGATCTCCAGTATCAAGGATTGCGCGGGCAATCCGGTGTCGTGCAACACTTGAAGAATCGTTTGCGGAAAATCCCGGTTCAATAATTGCCGCGGATGCACATTGACCGAAACATTGACCGGGTAGCCCAATTGCAAGAGGTTATACGCCGCAGTACAGGAGGTTCTCAGTACGGTTTCGCCCAACTGCCCGATCTGGCCGATATCTTCCGCCAGCGGAATGAATTCGCTCGGCGACAAATAACCCCGCTTCGGGTGCAGCCAGCGTACCAACGCTTCGATGCGGGCAATGTGATGTGACTGCGCATGGACAATCGGTTGAAACAACACTTGCAATTCGTCATTCTTGATCGCCGCGCGCAATTCCCTTTCCAGTTCGAGCTGATCGCGTGTCCAAACTACCGAGGATTCGGCCGAATATAAACCGAAGTGATTGCCGCCATCCTTTTTTACCCGGTACATCGCGGTACCGGCGCGCTCCAGCACCGTTTCGCTGGTCAGTCCGTCATCCGGGTAAAAACTCACACCGATACTGGCGGAAACGAACACTTCCAGACCGTCGATCTCAAAACGCTGCCGGATCGCATCGAGAATTTTCTGCGCCATTACGGGAGCGGAATCCTCCTTGGCCAGACGGCTGGATAACAGCACGAACTCATCGCCACCCCAGCGCGCCAGCACATCCCCGGGTGCCACCACGTCAAACAAACGGCCGGACACCATTTTGAGCAGCTTGTCTCCGGCATGATGCCCCATGGCATCGTTAATCTTTTTAAAATTATCCAGGGTGACAAAAAATACCGTAATGATTTTTCCACTATTGGAGATTTCCTGAGTCAGGGAATCAAATTGCGCCAGCAGCCTTGAACGGTTCGGCAGCTTGGTCAGCGCATCGTAGCTCTGCTGATACGCGACTTGCTGCGCCAGTTCGATCCGGTCGGTAATATCCGTCATGGCGATCACCGAACCCATAGTGGCTTTTTGTTCATCCAGTAACTG
>CP091134.1:1482035-1491212 GCA_021582535.1 Nitrosomonas sp. | reverse complement strand
GTCTGGTCGCGCATGTGTTCGACGAACGCAACCCGGCCGTGAAGAAATTGCTGGCCATGGCCATCGACGCATGCCGCAAGCAAGGCAAATACATTGGCATCTGCGGGCAAGGGCCATCGGATTACCCGGATTTCGCCGCTTGGCTGTGTGAACAAGGCATCGGCAGCCTGTCGCTGAATCCCGACTCGGTGGTCGATACCTGGCTGCACATCGCCAGCTTGCACAAACCATGAGTAAACAGAAACGCACCGTTTTCTACTTGTCCGACCGTACCGGTATCACTGCGGAAACACTGGGTCACAGCCTGTTGACGCAGTTCGACGGCATCGAATGGGAAACCATCAACGTGCCGTTTCTGGACGATCTGGAAAAAGCCAACGACGTGTTGACGCAGATTAACCAGGCCGCCGGACGCGATGGCTACCGGCCGCTGGTATTCAGCACTTTGTTGAAGCCGGAGATTCTCGACGTCATCAAGCAGGCGAACTGCCGCGTCTACGAGTTTTTCGAGACCTTCACCCATCCGGTCGAGGAAGAGTTGCACCAGTTCTCGGCGCGCAAAGCCGGACGTTCGCATGGCGTGCAGCATCATCCGTCGTATTTCAAGCGCATCGATGCGATCAATTACGTGCTGGCGCACGACGACGGCGTCAATCCGAAACATCTCGCCGAAGCTGATATCGTTCTGACCGGCGTTTCGCGCTCCGGAAAAACACCAACTTGCCTGTATCTCGGCTTGCAATACGGCATCGCCGCCGCGAATTATCCGCTGACGCCGGACGACATGACCGTCATGCAATTACCGGACGTGCTGGAAAACGTAAAAAGCAAATTGTTTGGCTTGACGCTGATTCCCGAACAACTGCATTTCATCCGTCAGGAACGCCGCCCGGACAGTCAATACGCCTCACTGGCGCAATGCCAGCGGGAAATTCAGTGGCAAGAAGCGTTGTTTCACCAATTCAACATTCCGTACCTGGATACCACGCGCATCTCCATCGAGGAAATCAGCGCCATCATTCTGAATCGTTGCGGTTTGAAGCGGCGGTTGTATGGGTGAACTTTGCTAAAGCGGGTTTGCCGATAGCGCGATCCTATCTTATCTGCCTTTGATTACCCTATAGCCGATTGATGAATTCGCAGCACAATGAGTTTTACTCACTACACGCCACCTTCCATTCCACTTCCTCCGTGCTGCCCTGCTTCACCATTTCCCATTTCTGCGGCTGATTGTACGAACGAATGAGGTCGCCGTGTTCCATGTTCAAGCTGAAGAGCGAGTAGGCGAGGGTGCGGATTAGTTTCTCTTGGCAGTCGTATTCGCGCCGGATTTTTTCCGATAGAAACTCCGCCCCGGCGGCTTTTTGCAGCATAGGGTAATCGAATAGAATCGCCATTTTGGCCCGGCCCGCTGCTTTGCGGATCGAGGCAGTGTCGGCATACAGAATCGAGCCGCCTTTGCGGTCGCTTTCGCTGATGCGGGTCCATTCCGCCATTGTGCCGGTGCTGGCGAGCATCAGGGTTAAACCAAAGAATACTTTTCTCATAAAACCTTATTGTTGTTATCCGGGCGGAATTGCTCCGGGTGAAAGCAACGGAATGCAACATTCCGTTATTTTTGTCCTCCATCATCGGCGGCAATGGTCATGTTCTTTTTGACGATGGCTTGCGCGCGTTCGATTTTTACCGTGTCTTTTTTCAGGATCGCTTCAGTGTCGCTCGATTTGACGCTGATGCTATGCTCGCCGACCGGTATGTTACTCAGCACATAAAATCCTTGCTCATCGGTAATCGAATGGATCTGCGGCAATTCGGTCAGAAATACTTCCGCTTTCTTCGCGGCGGCGTCTTGAATGGTGATAACGCCGGCAATCGCGCCATATTGTAGTGCTTCGCCGCTTCCCGGGGTGATTTTGTTGGCGATCGACCGCACCATGAGCAGGATCGTTTCCGATGCGAATCCGGCGGTGAATGCCAGCACGACCGAGTTGGTGATATTGCCCGGTTCGATCAGATAATACGCCAGGATTGCGAGAAACGGCGCTGAAATGTACTGCACCATTTGAAAGATCAGGTGCTCGCGGAATTCGTATTGCGTTAGTTTGGGTTGCTGTTGCGTGGCGATGTGCTCGAAGCCCGCTTGCTTTTGCAGTTCCGGCAGCCGCCGGGTGAGGCTGATACTGCCGCCCATCAGGGCCAGGATGATGAAATAGAGCGGGATGAGCAGCCCATCCTTTACTTGGCAGGTGACCGACTTGCCAAAGTCTTTGTCGTTGTCTTTAGTACACTGCTCGATATGTCCGCCGATGTTGATGACCCATGCACTGCCAACGGTGCCGCTGACCGGGTTCTGCGCTTTTTTGGCATCGTCTTCCGGTTTTGTGTCAGGTTTGGGACAAAGCAGCGTCTTAGCTTCCGGATCCAAAGAGCAGCCAACAAATACGGCGATCGGCCGTTCACGCAGTGTTTTGAGGTATCGTCCTGCATCGGGTTTTGCCGGTTTCTGTTCGGTAGATTCCTGCTGAACGGTTTCGCCGGATTGACCGGATGTTTTTTCCACAAAACTGAACAGCGGGTTGATGAAGGGATAAAAAGTCAGCAACAGTGATATCAACATGAAACTATACGCAAAGATCATCCATTTATTGCGCTGCCGGGATCTGATGTCTTCGATTCTTTTTCTCTCGTCTTGCGTCGATCCTTCCGCCGGTAACGCTTCAATCGGATAAGTGAAGATATGCACAAAGACGATGCACATGGAAATGACGACCGGAAGAATGGGAATGCCGCTTTCGCCATCCAGTATCTTAAAGATATAGATGATGATGCCAAACGATAAGTTGATCACATGAGCGGCGATCCATAGCACATTAACTTTTGCCCATTCTTTCATTTCCGCAAAGAAATCTCCGCGACCTGCACTCATGTTATTTCCCCTTTTTCAATGTCCGGTTTCAAGAAAAAGAACTTCTCCCGGCACGCTGATGTTAGCGTAATGTGAGTGATTTGTATCGTAAAGATATGAATCGGCGGCATCGCTTCATTTTCCGCGCATAAACAGCTTATCCAGCTCGGCCAAGCTGGTTTCAAACCAGGTTGGGCGGCCGTGGTTGCATTGACCGGATCGCTCGGTTTGTTCCATATCGCGCAGCAGCGCATTCATTTCCTCAATGGTCAATCTGCGGTTGGCGCGGACGGCGCCGTGGCAGGCCATGGTGGCGAGAATTTCATTGCGTTTCGCGGTAAGAATCTGGCTGGCGCCGTATTCGCGGATTTCGCGCAGAATGTCACGCGCGAGCTGGGCGATATCGGCGTCTTTCAGCGTGGCCGGAACCGCGCGCACGGTCAGCGTGGCGGGTGACAGGGCCGCGATATCAAACCCCAATTGTTCCAGCGTGCTGTGATTCTCTTCAACAACGGCAACCTCCAGACTGTCGGCGTGAAAAACAAACGGGATCAACAGCGGTTGCATCGCTATTTCATGCTGATCGAGCGCCTGTTTGAGTTGCTCGTACATAATCCGTTCGTGTGCCGCATGCATGTCGACAACCACCAGGCCGCGTGCATTTTGCGCCAGGATATAGACGCCGTGCAGTTGTCCCAGCGCAAAACCGAGCGGGTGGCTGTCCGGTTTTTCTTCCGTTGCAACCGGTTGCCCGGGTTTTTCCGCTGGCGCGGCTGGGATATTGACCGGTGGTGCCGGATATGACCGTGGTTTCACGCCAAACAAGGTACCGTAAAAACTGCCTGGCTGTGAAACCGGTGCGGATTGCGCCTGACCGGTCTTGGGGTAGGCAGGAAATGACCGGGCCGGTTGTTCCGGTTCAGCGGTATTGATGGTTCTGCTAGGCGTGGCGAGCGCTTTGTTGATGGCGTGAAAAATGAATTGATGCAAGGCACGCGCTTCACGGAAACGGACTTCGGTTTTGGTGGGATGCACATTGACATCGACGCTTTCCGGGTCGATTTCCAGAAACAGCGCAAAGGCCGGGTGCTTGTCCAGATGCAATACATCGCGGTAGGCTTCGCGCAGCGCGTGTGAAATCAATTTATCGCTGACAAAACGGTTGTTGACGAAAAAATACTGCGCATCGCGTGAAGACCGTGCATAAGCCGGTAATGCCACCAGGCCGTGCAGGCGCATGTCTGCGGATTGCTCGTCTACCGGGGCCGCCGTTTGACCGAATTCTTCGCCCAAAACCGCCGCGATCCGCTGCGCGGAACTCGTGGCGCGTAACAGACGGCGCACTTTGCCGTTGTGTTGCAGAACGAACTCGATGCCAGCTTGCGATAGCGCCAGGCGTTTGAAGGTCTCGTCGCAATGCGCGAACTCGGTCGCTTCGGATTTCAGGAATTTGCGCCGGGCGGGAATGTTGAAGTACAAATCGTTGACATCCAGCATCGTTCCGCTGGCCAGCGAGGCGGGTTCGGGTTGCGAGACCGCTTTGCCTTCGATTTCGATCTGCCACGCATGGCTTTGCCCGGCTGGGCGGCTGGTCAAGATCAGCCGGGATACGGCCGCAATGCTCGCCAGCGCTTCGCCGCGAAAACCCAGGCTGGTGATCCGGTGCAGATCTTCCAATGTGCTGATCTTGCTGGTGCTGTGGCGCGTCAGCGCCAGCAATAGTTCGTCTTTGGCGATGCCGCTGCCGTCATCGGTGACGCGAATTTGCTTCACCCCGCCCTGTTGCAATTGCACGGTGATTTTCTTGGCGCCGGCATCGATGCTGTTTTCCAGCATTTCCTTCAGTGCCGACGCAGGGCGTTCGACCACTTCGCCAGCGGCGATTTGATTAATCAATAATTCGGGGAGCGGTTTAATCGTCGGCATAACAAGCTGCGCTTATAAAATTGTGATTATAATGCGGAAGCAACCAAGTTCATTGTATGCTGACCAGTCATTTCACTGTTAAACATTTGGGAGAGCGAAGATGTTACCCCTGGATAAACTGAAAACCCATGTTCCCGATGCCGTGCTGGCCCAAATCCCGGATTGCGCCGCCAAGTTTGGCATCGATTCACCGTTGCGTCTGGCGCATTTTCTCGCACAATGCGCACACGAAAGCGCGGAATTCAAAGCGTTGGAAGAAAACCTGAATTATTCCGCCGATGGATTGAAAAAAGTATTTTCCAAATACTTTCCCGGCGATCTGGCGGATAGCTATGCCCGTCAACCGGAAAAAATCGCCTCGCGCGTTTATGCCAACCGCATGGGAAATGGCGACGAAGCCAGCAAAGAAGGCTATAAATACCGCGGCCGAGGCTATATTCAACTGACCGGTAAAGAGAATTACAGCGCGTTTTCCAAAGCGATCGGCGACGATGTGGCCGCCAACCCGGATTGGGTCAAAACCAAATATCCGCTGTTATCCGCGGCGTGGTTCTGGAGTACCAAAGCGCTCAATAACCTGGCCGATCAAGGCGCGAGCGATGACGTGGTGACCGTGATCACCAAGAAAGTGAATGGCGGAACACTGGGACTGGATGACCGGATTAACCATTTCCAACAATATTACGCGTTATTGGCTTGAAAACGGTTGCGCTCATCGGCGGATTGCTCGGCCTGATTGCCGCGCCCGTTTGGGCCGGGGAATCGCATTGCAACGCGCATGAGCAAATCGTCTTTTCTTGCTCGTTCGGCAAGAAAATGGTTTCGGTGTGCGCGTCGAACGATTTCTCCGCCAGCAGCGGATATCTGCAATACCGTTTCGGATTGAAAGGCGCGCCGGAGCTGGTGTTTCCCGATTTGACGAAAGCCGCTGCGGCCGCGTCGTACGTGCAAGCGCGAACGCTGATGTTCGCAGGCGGTGGCGGCGGTTATCTGCGTTTTATCAACGGACAGCATCACTACATTGTCTATACCGCGATTGGCAAGGGATGGGGCGTGAAGGATGGTGTGGCAGTGGAAAAGAACGGGCAACGGATTACCAATCTGGAATGCCGGGATGTTCCGCTGTCGAAATTAAGCGAGGAATTTTTCAGCCACGCGAGCTTGCCTGCTGACCGGGATGAATTCCGGATTCCGGGGCTTGATTAATCCGGCAGAATACGATTTAGCTCAGCTCAGCTCAGCTCAGCTTTCGGTTGCCGTGTGCGGCGATGTTCGCAAAAAATCGAAGGATCGATTATTGACGGCTTCGATGAGCTCCGGCAGCGGCATGGCTTTGCCAATCAGGTAGCCTTGAATGACATCGCATTCTAATGCGCGAAGACGCTGGTAAGTCGCAAGATCTTCCACACCTTCGGCGACTACCGACAGATTCAGCCGGTGCGCGAGAGTGATCATGGAATCGACGATGCGGTCATGCTTATGGCGGGTTGTCATATGCCGGACAAACACCATATCGATTTTCACTTCATCCAAAGGCAAATCCAGCATGCGCGCCATCGATGAATATCCGGTTCCGAAATCGTCCATGGCGAGTTTTAAGCCCATGTCCTTAAGCTGATACAAAGTATCCAGTGTGCCCGCATGATTGGCCATGACCGCTGTTTCGGTCAGCTCGATGGTGATATCGCCGGCCGGTACATTCCACAAGGCTAAGCCTTGCGCGACGAGCTCCGTGAGTTCCGGATCGCGCAGATCGTCGGCGGAAAAGTTAATCGAAACCCCGGCATGTAATCCGGCCTTACGATATTCAGCGCATTCTCTCAACGCGGTGTGGAAAACCCACAGCGTGAGTTTGGGCATGAGCGGGGTTCCTTCCGCGATTTGGATCAATTTATCCGTTCGAACCGGTCCGTGATTGGGGTGATTCCAGCGCAGCAACGCTTCGGTTGCCTTGATCTTGCCGCTGGCGATATCGATTTGCGGCTGATAGCCCAGATACAGGCCGCCGGTTTCGATGGCGTTTCCCAGATCGGACCAGAGATCGATATGGAAAAGCAAGGGGTCTTCCAATTCGGCCACAAAAAGCTTGATCGGCTCCTGCTCCAGTTTTGCCTGACGTACCGCCGAACTGGCGCTGCTCATCAATTGCTCGAGCGTGCGGTTGCTTTCATCGGGTAATGCCACGCCAATGCGCGGCGCGAGGATGATGTTTCTTCTGCCGAATGCGAAAGGCTGCGCCAAAATCCGGATAATTTTATGCGCGGCTAGCATGGCATGCGCATCGGTGAGCAAACCGGTCAGCAAACAGCACAATTGATAACGTCCGGTGATGCCGGTCAGATCTTGCGGATTCAAAGCATTTTTGAGCTGTCCGGCGATTTGTTGCAGTATGTCGTCGACGACGGTAAAGCCAAGCACACCGTCCAGTTCCGCCAGCCGCTCAAAGTTGACGATCAGCACCGCGCTGCGCAGACTGGTGGGGTGCGCACTGTTCAATTGGCGGGAAGCTTGTTGCAAGAAATCCTGATAAACAAGTACAGTCATAAATTCACGGCGCCGGTAAGTGCAACAGCTTATAAGTAATATTTCCGGGGATCGATTCCGTAAGCGCCCTGGGGTAAATCATTGACGATGGCATACTGGATGCCGCTCGGGCTTGCGCCTGCGGTTCTTAAGTCCAGGGTCAACGGAGTGCTGCAGGGTTTTTTTCCGGCATCGCAAATGATCATGATGCAAGGAAGAAAGCGTTGTGTGCGATTATGCGTGAGCACGATGGCAATCTCGCCCGTATTGAGCTCAACCAGACTGCCTACCGGGAACATGCCGACGCACTGGGCAAATTGTTCCACCAACGTATAATTGAGACCGTTTTGCGCATTTTCCTTGAGTTCTTTCAAGGCCTGGAATGGTTTCATACCCGGCATGCCGGGCTCTCCCCAGATGATCTCTTCATAGCAATCGACGATAGCCGCCATGCGCGAATAAGCGTGCAATTGATTGGCGTACAAGCCGAAAGGATAGCCATTGCCGTTCTCGCGTTCATGGTGCTGAAGGATGATTTTAATGACTTCTTCCGGCGCGTTATTCAGCTGGGAAGCAATCTCTTCTCCATAGGCAATGTGCCGTTTCATCAGTTTGCGCTCATCCGGCGTAAGCGACATGTTTCTTTTCGCTTGAATCGCTTTGGGTAAGCGTAATTTGCCGATATCCATCAGCAATCCGCCCAGACCCAGTATCGACAATTCCTTACGCGGAAGACCGAGATGCCGTCCGAAGGCCAGTAAGTGCACCGAAGTTTTGATGGCGTTGTCGTAAAGCGCTTTCCCGGTGGTCTTAAGCTGCGCCAGCAAAATCGCGGCATCGGGATTGCGGATAATACTTTCACATAACGTGTCGACGACTTCGTGCGCGGCGTGCAGATCGATCTTGATATCGCGCTCAAGGTTGATACTGATATCGCTGAACAAGGTGGATGCGATGTTGTATGCTTTTTTGGCGGCAGGAATCTCCTGCTCCGCCGTGCAAATATCCGCATAGGTTTTAACGCGTCGCAGCACATCCAGCGACTCGGTTTCTTGCGCTGCCGCAGGCGGCCGATGCCAGCTCGTAGCGCTGGATGAAATGCGGGAATCGCTGTGAGGCATGGGGTGGTGCCGTCCTGGCGATGGCTGGGGAAAAGAATCCGGCGTAGCAGCGGTATGCGGTGCGTGTTGTTGCGCAATCAATGGCTCACTTCTGTCCGTATCCACGTAAACATGTAGGCAATAGCGCTTAAGCTCGTCAATATCATGCTGGGACTGGATCAGGATGCCTTGAATCGGATAGGGTGTTTCAAGCCAAGGGCGATCAAGATCACTGACAAACATTCCCAGTTGTAAGTCATTAACGGAAACTTTGATTGTGGTATTGCTTATCATCACAAATTAGTACGCGGAAGAGCAGGTGAAATTTATTTATCGTAATGTTTTGTTTGAATAAAAACAGGATGCCGATCGACTGGCGGATACTTTCCTGTTTTTACAGTTACGACTGATTAAGAATGTTTCTTAAGAAAACTCTGAAAAAGATAATGAGCGATGGCCAGGCAAGGCGGAATCAGACGAAAAAGCGCAGTTTACGAGTGATAGATGAGCATTTTGAGCTTGGGAAACGCTGATTAATTGACTATACGAGCGAATCACTTCGTTGCGCGGTACTCGCTTCCTCGCCTATCTTGTTGATATGTCTCGGTTGCTGTGTTCCGTGCGCCTCGTGCTTCATCTCGTCCGCCGAATTAATCAGCGTTTCCCTAACGTACAGGATTGATAAAAAATTCGCGCATCAGGAATTCTTCCAATCCTGCAGAA
>CP091134.1:1478046-1481935 GCA_021582535.1 Nitrosomonas sp. | reverse complement strand
CAGAAGCGCGAATACAGCAAATGCAGAATGGCGTGTTCGATACCGCCGATGTATTGGTCGGCGGGCAGCCAGTAGTTGACGCGCTCGTCGGTCATGGCCTGATGCTGATCCGGACAGGCGTAGCGGGCGTAATACCAGGAGGAATCGACGAACGTGTCCATGGTATCGGTTTCGCGGCGTGCCGCTTTGCCGCATTTAGGACAGGCACACTCATAAAAGGACGGTGTTTTGCCGAGCGGATTACCGGAACCATCCGGTACCAGATCCTGCGGCAGCACCACTGGCAGTTGATCGTCCGGTACCGGTACTACGCCGCAATCGCTGCAATGGATCAACGGGATCGGACAGCCCCAGTAGCGCTGACGGGAAATGCCCCAGTCGCGCAGGCGGAATTGTACACGTTTGCTGCCCAGGTTTTTCCGTTCCAACGCTGCGGCAATCGCATCGACTGCTTGCTGAAATTCCAATCCTGAGAATTCACCCGAGTCGACTGTGATGCCATGTTCAACGTACGCTTCGCTCAGCGGTAGCGCCAAATTGTCTTCCAAGGGTTTGATAACCGCTTTGACCGGTAACCGGTATTGCGTGGCGAAGGCAAAATCGCGCTCGTCATGTGCCGGTACCGCCATCACGGCGCCTTCGCCGTAACCCATCAGCACATAATTGGCGACCCAGACCGGCAATTTCTCACCATTGAGCGGGTGGATCACGGACAAACCGGTATCCATGCCCTTCTTTTCCTGCGTGGCGAGATCAGCTTCCTTGGCGGAACCGAGCTTGCATTCCTGGATGAAGGCTTGCAGCGCAGGATTATTTTGCGCGGCATGCAATGCGATCGGGTGTTCGGCGGCGACCGCCACATAGGTGGCGCCCATCAATGTATCCGCGCGCGTGGTGAATACTTTCAGATCTTGCGGCGTGCCGGATGCGCGGTCAGCGGGAAAGGTGATATCGACACCGTAGCTCTTGCCGATCCAGTTGGCTTGCATGGTCCGGACGCGTTCCGGCCAACCTTCAAGCGTATCCAGTGCCGCCAGCAATTCGTCGGCGTACCGGGTGATTTTCAGGTAGTACATCGGGATTTCGCGTTTCTCCACCGGTGCGCCGGTGCGCCAGCCGCAACCGTCGATGACTTGCTCATTCGCCAGCACGGTTTGATCGACCGGGTCCCAATTGACTGTACCGGTGGTTTGATACGCCAACCCTTTTTCCAGCATGCGCAGAAATAGCCATTGATTCCAATGATAATAACTCGGATCGCAGGTGGCGATCTCGCGTTCCCAGTCGATGCTCAATCCCAGGCTTTTCAGTTGCTTGCGCATGTAAGCGATGTTGTCGTAGGTCCATTTGGCCGGTGACACATTGTTTTGCATCGCGGCATTCTCCGCAGGCAGCCCGAATGCATCCCAACCCATGGGCTGCAATACGTTATAGCCCTGCATGCGGCGGTAACGCGATAACACATCGCCGATGGTGTAATTGCGCACATGTCCCATATGCAATTTGCCGGAAGGGTAGGGAAACATCGACAAGCAGTAGTATTTCGGTTTTCCGGGGGCTTCAACCGCTTTGAATGCTGCGGTTTGCTCCCAGTGCTGCTGGGCTTTTTTCTCAATTTCCTGGGGATGATATTTTTCTTGCATGGGAACGATGTTTTTACTGGGTAAATTGTTTGATTATACCGCGAACCGGTTGGCTTGATGCTGGCATGTGGAAGAGAGAACGCTGCGATGAGGGCGGGAGGGGAGCAACTTGTACTGTTCGCGGCGTGATGCTTGGTGAATAACCGCTAGCGGGAGAATGTGGAGTTTGGCTGGGATTAAGCCTCAAGTGCTGAGGCTTTGTTGCAGTTATCGATGCGCTAATTCATCAATCCAGGCGGAAACCGATCTTTAATTTAACCTGGTAATGCGCAATCTTGCCATTGGTAATATGCCCGCGTGTTTCCACTACTTCAAACCAATCCAGGTTATGCAAGGATGCACCCGCTTTGGCGACGGCTTGCTGAATCGCATCATCACTGCTTTTAGTCGACGAACCAACAATTTCGATAACTTTATAAACATGATCACCCATTTTGGTGCTCCCCTTTTGTGTGTTAAAAAATGCGTTATATCATACTTTAAGTGATCTGCTACAGCTGAATCATTAATATAATGAGGGTAAAGAAAATTGCTTTTTTACTGGTTAAAAGGAATATCATGACGGCGACGAGAAAAATCGCCTGCACCCACCTTATGGAGAGAGTTTGATATGAAGTTCAGAATACTATGTGCTTTGTTGATTATATTTTCTTTGACGGCCTGCGCCACTTCACCGATGGGAAGAAGTCAGCTCGTTTTTATGCCGGACAGTGAGGTGGATGCGATGGGATTGCAGGCTTTCTCGGATTTGAAACAGGGCAAGAAAATCAATCAGGACACGAAAGAGAACCAGTTTGTAACCTGTGTCACCGATGCGATTACACATGAAGTAGGCGGTACTTGGGAAGTGGTCGTATTTGAAGATGCCACGCTGAATGCCTTCGCCTTGCCGGGCAACAAGATTGGTGTGCACACCGGTTTGGTTGAGCTTGTGGATAATCAGGATCAACTGGCCTCGGTGATCGGTCATGAGATTGGTCATGTGCAGGCACGGCACAGTAATGAGCGGATGTCGCAAAAGCTGGGCGCGCAAATGGGTATCTCACTGATTGCCGCGGTCGCTGCGCCAACGACGCCGATGGGACAAACGGCGCTAAGTCTGCTTGGAGTTGGCGCGCAATATGGGGTGATCATGCCGTTTAGCCGTTTGCACGAAAGTGAGGCGGATATGATAGGCGTTGAGTTAATGGCGAAAGCCGGGTTCAACCCCGCCGAAAGCGTCACACTGTGGCAGAAAATGGCGCAAGCCAGTCAGGGAGCGCAACCGGCTGAATTCCTATCGACTCATCCCTCGCACGAAACACGTATCGACGATTTACGCGCGCATTTACCCAAAGCTACGGCATTGATGCAGCAAGCGCGTGCTGCGGGTAAGAATCCGAAGTGTACTAAATAACGATCTAAGACTTGGGTTCCGGTTCACTGGCCGGAAAATCCAATTCCACTTTGGCGCCGTCCGGATCGTGACAAAACAACTGCCAAATTTCTAGCCCTTTCAAGCGGTGCAAATCGTACTGAATGCCGTGCAGCTTTAGGCAATCAACCGTAGCTTGCAGATTGACTGCCGTAAAAGCCATGTGATCGATTACACCGGTTGCGTTGGCAGGCATGGGCTTACCCGCCATGATATGCAAGATTGCCTGATTGCCGGCGTAAAGCCATGCGCCCGGAAATGCAAACGGCGGGCGGTAGCCTTCTTTCAATCCAAGGATATTTATATAAAAAGCCTTGCTTCTTTCCAGATCATTACTCACTACAGTGAAATGATTCATCCCTTCAATGGTCATCGTGCTGAATCCGTAAATAAATTGTAAAGAGTCTTTTATTCCTACAAATTAATTTCTTCTTTTGTGGCGATTGCTCATAAGCATTTTCTTATTTTATTCAATGATGATAAATCAATAATACAATCGAAATTTCAAAAATGATTAAAGATAATTTTTCATTTCTCCGTAAGAAAAGCCTGATCAGTTTAATTAAGAAACCATAAATACGGTGCATTAACGATCGTTGATTCGGTTTTAGATAGAAGAGAAAGGAGCTTAAATTATGTTTCAGGAGCAGGCAATAAATAAAGTCACTGAGCCATCCGGTTCGGCGATAGATCAAATGGCGAATGAATTTCTGACGTTCCGGCTAGGTAGTGAGGAATATGGGATAGAGATACTTAAAGTACAAGAGATACGAGGTTATGACGCCATAACGCAGATAGCGAACGCTCCTGAATTCATCAAGGGTGTGGTTAA
>CP091134.1:1472510-1477946 GCA_021582535.1 Nitrosomonas sp. | reverse complement strand
GAATTGCTTCGTTGCGCGGTACTCACTTCCTTGCCTATCAGATTGATAGATCTCGGTTGTTGCGTTCCGTGCGCCTCGCGCTTCATCTCGTTCGTTGAATTAACCGGCGCTTCCTTAAGGATTCCGGCAGGTTGCAGCGGGTTTTGCGGGAAGAATTGGAGCAGATTTAAATGAAATCCGGTTTTTTAGCAGCGGGCAAAACCGGTGTTCCGGTACCCCATTGAGCCTTGCCAGGTGACGCTTGGCAAGGCTCCGGAAAGATTGAATGTCTTTGAAGTGATTACAGGATACTGGCATTTTCAGCAGGCTGGGGGCGAAATTCCGCTGAGCGGTTCATTGCTTCCATAGCAAATTCCAACACCGGGGTTTGCTTGCTTATCAGGCGCACTTGCAGTGAATCCGTCAGGGCATTCAGGGGTGCGCCACCCTGGTAACTGAAGCGGATGGAAATCTGATCGCCTCTGGAAACTTTGAGGGGGGCGGCTAACGGAAAGACGATGTATTGCGTGTGCCAATCGATGGTGCTGCACGTTGCCATATTGATGGCCAGTAAATTTTTGGTGATGAGCCGCAGGGCATTCAGTTGACCGTCTTCGGTAATCAGAATTTCCCCGTCCCATTGGCAGGTTTGGCTATACGGTTCGGCATAGGCCAGCAATTGGAATACTTCGGGATCTCCCAAACCCTTGCTGCGTTCCTGAATGGCGTAAGGATTCTGGAATTGAATGGTTGGCGCGTAGAAGCCTGCAAAATGAAAATCGTGCTGTATGGGTTGGATCGCCTGAATGCTCGCTTCCGGAATAAAGGCCGGTAATGGTCCGCCAAATTTTTTCAAGTAGCGCTGTTTGAACGAATCGATCACCGGCATTTGCTTTTCGCGGAGCAGACCGGTATGCAGCATTTCACAGATCACCACGTCGACCGGTTCCGGCGGCAGGTAATGCATGGCATCGGCCTGAATCACTTCGACTTTGTCTCCGTTACTGTTTTGCGCCAGCAGATTGCGCGCGGCGCTGATCAGTTCCGGGTTGCGTTCGACACAATAAACTTTCTGTGCTTTTTGTGCGGCAAAGAACGATTGCACGCCGGTGCCTCCCCCCAGTTCCAGGACTTTGGCGCCCGGCTTGACGGCTAGGTCGATCGCATCTTTAAACCCTTGCATGCGGGCAGTGTCGTTCAACATATTGTGGTGATAGTGCAAAGGAATGAATTGGCCGAGTTCCAAGCTCTCAAATTTATTTTGCATAGGAATTCCTGATCGATAAGTGCTGCGGTTAATAATAACGTTGCTGTACACGCTAAGAGCAACGATCATGCCAGTGTGCAGTAAAGCTTATGGAAACTGTGTTTGCGTTTTCATATTTGATTTTTGAGTGCAAGCAAGCGGCAAACCCGGCAAAAATTGCCGCGCCTGAAGATATTCACCGCGTGGTGTTTGCCGGGAATCCGGGAAGTGAGCATCTCAATGAACGTTGGTTTCTTCGGGACTCAGGTGCGTCGGTAGAATCAATTGCGCATTTTTACTAATTTAGAACACTTTTCCGCCGGTATTCTTAAGATAGACGGTTCTATACCGCGTGATAGTATTGCCGATCCTACAGATCCGGAGATTATTGCCGAAGCTATAGCCTTCGTTGAGACTCCCAAGTCTGCTGACTGATACCGGCGTCCGGCGCTAAGCCTTCAAATTCAATTCTATGTATCGTTTCTCTTGTAGGTAAAATTCCTACAATCTGATGAGAAGATTACCTAACCTCGTTTAAGCCCATCTTCCATTTACTTCCAGTGCCTCATAATTGAAAATCTCACCTGTGCGTTACGGTGTTTTAATTCAAATTTTTTAATTAAAGAGGGCGATGAAATGGAAACCAATCAACTACTAGACGAAATCAGAGATATCAATTTAAGTTATTTACTGCTGGCTAAACAGATGTTGCGGGATGACAGAGTAGCCGCCATGTATCGATTGGGAATTAATCAGGATATTGCTGATATACTGGAAAGACTGAGCTCGGCACAGCTGATCAAAATGGCGGCTTCCAATATGTTACTGTGCCGTTTCCGCTTTGATGATCGATTGATTGCCGATATGCTGTCCAACGATACCCGCGACCAATCCGTGACCAAATCGCATGCCGCGATTCTAATGGCAGGAAAACCGGCGGAAGCGATTGCATAGCGTTCGATAAACGAAAACAGGGAGTAATATCATGCGCAATCGAAGTATCATCACCGAAGCCAAACAAATTCAACTGGCGACAGAATTAATTGAATTGGGTGCCCGGTTACAGGTTCTGGAAATGAATACCGATCTGAGCCGTGAAAGACTGGTTAAACTTTATAAAGAAATCAGAGGGGTATCGCCACCTAAAGGAATGTTGCCGTATTCGGAGGATTGGTTCATGAGCTGGCAACCAAATATGCATTCCTCGTTATTTATCAACATTTATCATTTTGTAACAAAAAATACCGGGATTGACGGCATTGATGCGTTGATTAAGAGCTACCGGCTCTATTCCGAGCACATCAAGGTCCATCAACTTGAAAAAGTGTTAAGTTTGACACGTGCATGGACCTTGGTGCGGTTTGTGGATAGCGGCGTATTGTGCATAGCGCCTTGTGTGAATTGTCACGGCAGTTTTGTCGTGCACTCACTGGAGATTCATTCCAATCATGTGTGCGGTCTATGTAACATTCCTTCGCGTGCCGGGAAAACGAAAAAAGCAGCGCTTGCTAATCTGCACTAGAAAAAACATAAACTTGCCAAGTCAATCCGGGTTATTTCAGCAAGTTTTTGATGCGACTGAGCGCTTGCTTTAAATTATCCATTGATGTGGCGAAAGACAAGCGCATGTAGCCGTCACATCCGAAAGCGGAACCGGGAACTACGGCGACCCCGGCTTTTTCCAACAGATATTCGCTAAATGCGATATCGTTTGGTGCACCGATCAGATTTTTTTTGTAGAGATCATCGATCGATTGGCGGGCATCCGCAAAGGCATAAAAAGCGCCATCCGAAGACAAGCAACGCACACCGTTGATTTGATTCAGCTGCTCGGTAACAAAAATATTGCGTTCCTTGAACGCCGCGATCATCGGATCCATACAGGATTGATCACCATTCAACGCCGCTTCAGCCGCTGCCTGTGAAATCGAACTGGGATTGGACGTGCTTTGCGATTGAATATTCTCCATTGCGGTAATAATGTGCGCAGGTCCGCCGCAATAGCCGATACGCCATCCCGTCATCGAATACGCCTTGGAAACGCCATTCAGAACCACGGTCTGGGCAAACAAATCCGGGCAGGCGTTGACGATGTTGATAAATTTCTGACCCGATAACAGAATATGCTCGTACATATCGTCCGTAGCGATCAGAATCTGCGGATGCTTGCGTAACACTTCCCCCAAAGCTTTCAGTTCATCCAGCGTGTAAACCGCTCCGGACGGATTACTCGGGCTATTGATGACAAACATTTTGGTTTTCGGGGTAATCGCGGCTTCCAGTTGCACCGCGGAAATTTTGAAATTCTGCTCGATGCCGGTATTGATGAAAACCGGCTTGCCTTCGGCAATTAACACAATGTCGGGATAGGAAACCCAATACGGCGCCGGAATGATGACTTCGTCGCCGTGATTGATCACCGACAACGCCAGATTGAAAAAGCTCTGTTTGCCGCCGCAGGAAACCAGAATTTGTTTGGCATCGAACACGAAATTATTTTCCCGTTTGAACTTCGCCACAATGGCATTTTTCAGATCGGGTGTGCCGCCCACCGCCGTGTATTTGGTCTGGCCTTTATTGATCGCCGCAATAGCGGCATCCTTAATGTGCTGAGGGGTATCAAAATCGGGTTCGCCCGCTCCCAATCCAATGATGTCCTTACCTTCGGCTTTGAGTTTCGCAGCCCGGGCGGTGACGGCAAGAGTAGGAGATGGCTTGATGGTTTGAACGCGGTTAGAGAGTTCCACAAAAATCCTCGCACTAAAATAGATAGACCGGCATGTTAAAATGACACAAAGAAACAATTCAATGATGGAATTATACCTGTGATCGCAACCTTCCCCAATAGTCCGTACAAATTACATCAAGCGTTTGCTCCCGCGGGCGATCAGCCAGTTGCAATTGCGCAATTGGTCGAAGGCATAAACGACGGCTTGGCGTATCAAACCTTATTGGGCGTTACCGGATCCGGTAAAACGTATACGATTGCCAACATGATCGCGCGCTTGGGCCGTCCGGCCATTGTGATCGCCCCGAATAAAACGCTGGCGGCGCAGCTGTACGCGGAAATGCGCGAATTTTTCCCGGAAAATGCCATCGAGTATTTTGTCTCGTACTACGATTATTACCAGCCGGAAGCGTATGTTCCGGCGCGCGATTTGTTTATCGAAAAAGATTCCAGCATCAACGAACATATCGAGCAAATGCGTTTGTCCGCGACCAAGTCGATGCTGGAACGCGATGACGCCATCATCGTGGCGACGGTGTCGTGCATCTACGGTATCGGCGATCCGGTGGATTATCACGGCATGATTCTGCACTTGCGCAGCGGCGAGAAAATTTCGCAGCGCGACATTATCAAGCGCCTGACCGAGATGCAATATGATCGCAATGAACTGGAATTCAAGCGCGGTGTTTTTCGCGTGCGCGGCGATGTGGTCGATGTTTTCCCTGCGGAAAGTCCGGAAGCGGCTTTGCGCGTGTCGCTGTTCGACGATGAAGTCGACAGCATGTCGCTGTTTGATCCGCTCACCGGCCGTATGCTGCAAAAGCTGTCGCGCTTCACCGTCTATCCTTCCAGTCACTATGTCACACCGCGCAGCACTACGTTACGCGCGATGGAAACCATCAAAACCGAACTGCGCGAGCGGCTGGAATATTTCTATCAGGAGAACCGGCTGGTCGAAGCGCAACGACTGGAACAACGCACCCGCTTCGATCTGGAGATGCTCAACGAATTGGGTTTCTGCAAAGGCATTGAAAACTATTCCCGCCATCTATCCGGCAAAAATCCCGGCGAACCGCCGCCCACGCTGCTCGATTATTTGCCGCCCGATGCGTTGATGATTATCGATGAAAGTCATGTCACGGTGCCGCAAATCGGCGGGATGTACAAAGGGGACCGCTCGCGCAAGGAAAATCTGGTGAATTATGGTTTCCGCCTGCCGTCGGCATTGGATAACCGTCCGCTGCGGTTTGAGGAATTCGAGAAACGGATGCCGCAAACCGTGTTTGTATCCGCCACGCCTGCCGATTATGAGAAGCAACATAGCGGTCAAGTGGTGGAACAAGTGGTGCGTCCGACCGGTCTGGTGGATCCGGTCATTGAAGTGCGCCCGGTCGCTACGCAGGTGGACGATTTAATGTCGGAAGTTCATTTGCGTACCGCCAAGAACGAACGTGTGCTGGTCACCACGCTGACCAAACGCATG
>CP091134.1:1469782-1472410 GCA_021582535.1 Nitrosomonas sp. | reverse complement strand
ATTTTCCAAGCTGATTCCAGCCCAATTGGCGCAGCATTGTAACCTTGGCCGGATCACCGATGGCAGACTGACCATAGTGGCCGAGAATGGCGCAATCGCTGCAAAACTAAAGCAAATCTCTCCATCATTGTTGCTTAAGCTACAGAAATTAGAGTGGCAAGTTACTGCAATTCAAATTTTGGTGCAAGCGGATTACGCTGCCAAAAACGCAAAACCATCGGCAAGACATGGATACAACAAGAAAAAATTAAAATTAAGTTCAAGCGGAAAAGCATGCTTAAATCAATTAGCCGCAACGCTGCCGGATTCCGAATTGAAAAACACCATTCAGTCGTTCGTTAAAAAGCACCAGAACGATTGAGTCTCTTTTTCATTTCAACAATATGCAATCCATTGACAGCACGCGTTGCCACACCTTGCAGGAAACTTTTTAATTCAGCTCCGATTTTCCTCATGCCGGCACCATTCCCGGCAATCATGGTCTACTGTTTTTTTATTCAACCGATGTCTCGTATATAATGCAAATCGCTGAGCAGTTTTTCACATCACAAAAGAAGTCTTTCAGTATTGTTTAAGTCTTTAATTTTATGATGATAACGCATTTCCTCTCGATACAATAACTGAACCCCGATTATTCAATCGACCCTGCAAAAACAATCTCATGAATGTTTTTTATGAAGAAGCTGGAACCTTTAAGATAGGCACTATTCTGGCTGACAACACAACGTCGCTGCAAATAGAGGCTGTGCATGGCAAACGATCGAAAATCAAAGCCTCGTCCGTGTTGTTCAGATTCGATAAACCGCCTTTAACCGAATTCATGGGTCATGTACAAAAAATAACCGATGAATTGGATCCAGATTTTCTCTGGGAATGCTGCGCGCAAGAAACCGAATTCACCAGCGATACGCTTGCCGCCGATTACTTTGGCCATTCCCCGAGTCCGGTTGAATCGGCCGCGACCTTGCTGTTACTGCAAAATGCGCCGATGTATTTCTATAAGAAAGGGCACGGGCGCTACAAAGCTGCGCCACCGGATGCGCTGAAGGCCGCGCTCGCCGGTCAGGAAAAGAAACGCCTGCAAGCCGCGCAACAAGCACGCTATGTTGAGCAGTTAAATCAATTCATTCTGCCCGAGGAATTCCAGTCGTGCATCTCCGGTTTACTCTATAAACCGGATAAAAACTCGCTGGAATGGAAAGCTCTCGAGGCCGTTTGTGCGGAAAAAAAACTCACTGCCGTAAAATTGCTGGAAAAATGCGGCGCCATTCCGTCTTCCCACGATTACCATTTCAATCAATTCATCTGGGAATATTTTCCGGAAGGCACCAGTTTCGGTGAACTGGAATCACAATCCGTCGATGATGTTCCATTTGATTTAGCGGTAGCGGATGTCGCGGCATTCAGTATCGACGATGCCTCAACGACCGAAATTGACGATGCATTTTCCGTAACCCCATTACCCTTGGGAAGCTTCCGCATCGGCATTCATATTGCAGCACCGGCATTGGGAATAATGCCCGAGTCAACACTCGACAAAGCCGCTTCATCCAGACTTTCCACGGTATACCTGCCCGGAAAAAAAATCACCATGCTGCCGGATACGGTGATCAATCACTTTACGCTGGCTGAAAACAAACTGTGCCCGGTCCTGTCCTTATATCTGGATGTATCGGATGATTTCACCGTCACGGCCACTGAAAGTCGGCTTGAAAAAATCAATATTGTCGCAAACCTGCGTAACAATGCGCTGGAGCAGCATTTCAACGAAACCGCATTAAGCAAAGGCGATTTCACGCATACCTTCAGCAAAGAATTGAGTTTATTGTGGAAATTTGCCTGCAAAATGGAAAATCAGCGTGGCAAAACCAATGACAGCAATAGCGACAAAGTCGATTACAGCTTCGAAATCAACGCCGATCATGTCACGATCAGCGAGCGTAGACGCGGCTCGCCGATCGATAAAGTCGTATCCGAGTTGATGATTTATGTGAATACGGAGTGGGGCAGACAACTCACCGATGCCGGTATCATCGGTATTTTCCGCAGCCAGGCCAATGGCAAAGTGAAAATGGGCACTTCTCCCGCACCTCACCAGGGATTGGGTGTTTCCCAATACGCCTGGAGCAGCTCTCCGATGCGGCGGTATGTCGATCTGCTCAATCAACGGCAACTCATCGCCATGCTGCGCAACGAAGCGCCTCTCTACCACAAGGACAGCAACAGTCTTTTAATCGCCATGCGCGACTTTGAAACAGCCTATGGAGTTTATGGCGAATTTCAGCGCGCCATGGAACGTTACTGGTGCCTGCGCTGGTTATTGCAGGAAAAAATTCAAACCGCCAACGCTCAGGTTATCAAAGAAAATTTGGTCAAACTGGACCATATCCCGTTCATCGCGCGAGTTCCTTCGCTGCCTGAAATGGCGCCGGGCGCTTATGTCAAACTCAAATTATCCGAGATCGATTTACTGGAACGCACCTTGCATGCGGAATTTTTGCAAAAATTGGATGCATAGCGATCTATCTTCCATAAATCTGCATGAATCATGTGACAAGCCCATTGTTGTTGCCTAAAATAATGCCATCATCTGTAGTGTATCGACTTAACTTCAAGGTTTAACCCTTA
>CP091134.1:1464337-1469682 GCA_021582535.1 Nitrosomonas sp. | reverse complement strand
GCTTCAGCACGCGTTTGACTTCCGGCAATACGTCAATGCCATCCACATGAACCGGCTGCTCGCTGCGCAACGCGATATGCAACGCGGCGCGCTGTTCGGTGGAGTTGATTTTTTCTCCGGCAAACATGCGTCCGATCCAACCGCTCAGTTTTTGTTGTTGTGCCAGCGCCAGCAGCAGACCGACCGTTTCCTGATTGACCGGCTGCTTTGAATAGTCGAGCAGAATATCGTTACACAGCAGCGAGAATTTTTCAAAACGCTGCGGATCTTGCTGGAACAAGCTGCGCAAATGCTGTTGCGCCATGACGGATTGATGGGCTTGCAGTGCAAGCCAAGCCGGTGATCGTGTAAGGGATGGCATGATGTTTTAGCTACTGAGAATGATGGATTTTGCAGATTGCCGGTTCATTGATTACGGTTTGCGTGTATTGATTTGCAACGTGACGATCAACTCCGGCGCCGTAACCGGCCATTCCAGGGTAAGCGTCGTTGCCTGCATAATTTTTTCAAACCCGCTTTCGGATTGCGATACCGAGAAATGCGGGTGAGCGCGTAATGTAACCGGGTGAGATGTCGTCAGTGTGACACTGCCGCCCAAGGTATCATCGTCCAGGGTGAGTTCGGATAGCCCGGTCAATTCGAGCCACTGGCCAAAACCGCCGGGAATTTTACCCTGATAAATATAGCGCCCGCCGACACCGTCGCAACTCGGCATGGCGAGATTGATTTCGGTGCTGAAGCTGTGCGCCAGCTTGGCGGTGAACTGGTAGCTGACTTGCAACCGGTTGCCGTCCAGCATGACAAGCTTATGCACCGGATACGCCGTGTTGTCCGACTGGAAATGGTTGTTTTCCAGCGCTGAGGCCAAAGACCGGTAGGTGATGAACATGCCGTCCAAGCGGTCGACGAACAGATTGCGCGGATGATCGTCCGGTACAATGTCTTCGGCACTGATTTCATGCTTGTAGCTGATTCTGTCGTGCGCGGAGGCAATGCCGCTGGCTGTTTGGCCGGACGGAGCGCCCGCGCCCGGTTGAATTTTCTGATAATAATGTTCGACCTGGCAGCGCAGGGTATCGGCAAAATTATGCCGGAGCGGATAGGCATCCAGCTCGCAAATGCTGGCAAACTGATCCAGTTTCAGCACGGCTTGCAGAACGCCATTGTGCACATAAGTTTCTTCCACGCCGTCCAGATCGGTGTCTTCGGTGAAATACACCGCGCGCGGCGCGCACGCATCGAGCAACGCTTCCAGTTCAACCAGCGCGTTGTACACGGCGCGGCGCAGATGCGGCAGGTACAGGCCGCCGAACAGGCCGTGCCAGTAGGCATCGTTGGCCTGCGACTCATAGAGTTTTTGTTGCATCAGTGAGGTGCGATGTTTTTCCGGCAGCGCATTCAACCGCGCGGATAGACTCAGCATGCGCTTATGCATCCAGTTGGATTCCGGGTAGCGCGAGAAGAAGTTTTTCCAGATGCCGCCGCGTAAAAACGCTTTTTTGTGTTCGTACCAGCCGCTGGTTTTGGCTTGCTGCACCAAATCCGCGTAAGTACTGGCGGATGGTGCGGGCAAGGTCCATTCGTTCATTTCAATGTACGAAACAGTCGGCAGATAAACGATGCCGTGGGTTTTTTCGCTGGCGTGATATTCGCTGTAGTGCTGCGTGCTGATTTTGTTCGAAGCGAGCACGCCCTGAATAAAACGCTCGAGCCAGCCTTTTTCGTATACCCATTGATAGGTTTCCGGCCAGATACCGAATTTTTCGATGTCGTCAAAATAAATCGCTGCCGCGCGGGTATTTGGCGAATGCTGACCGGCGAGTGATTCCAGATAGGCGATGGTTTCCTCGACCGGGGAGAACGGAATTTTGTAGCGCAGCGATTCGGAAATCGGGAATAAGTCGAGCTTGTGGGAATCTTCCTCGGTGGTGAAATAACCGTTGAGTTCCTCCGGTGTTTTGCCAGCACAGAGAAAATGGTAGTCGTCCACGGTGACATAGCGGATGCCGCAATCCGCCAGCGCCGGAACGACGGTGGATTCCCACACCCGTTCGGTCAGCCATGCGCCTTGCGGACGTTGACCGAATTTTGCCGCCAATTTGTTGGAGAAGGCGTCAATCTGCCCGGTGCGGTCGCGGTTGGGAATGACCGCCAGCACCGGTTCGGTATCGCCAGCGCCGAATAACTCCACTTGCCGCCGCGCGACCATGTCGTGCAGTAACGCCATGTCATCGGGAAAACGCTGCAACAGATAATCGAGCAGCCAGCCGGAGAAATGCACGGAAAAACGGAAATCCGGATAGCGGTACAGCACCTGCAGAAACGGTTTGTAACAGCGCAGATGCGCGTCTTCGAGCACTTCGGGAAAATTACCGACGGGCTGGTGTGCATGCACACCGAAAAGTAGCGATACACGTTGTGACATTCAATGATCCTGGTAGTCGTTTTTAAAAACCAGCGCGACCGCACACCCGGTTCCATAACTGCGCAATGCAGTCGGAGCTGATCGGGTGTTATGAAGACCGCCGCATGGCGCTGCTTGCTTCGTTTTGCTCATTGCCTTTGCTAATCGATTCCTGTAATGCCGGCGGTACCGGCAGTTTAAGTAAGCGATACAGATTCATCAGGTTCAACCGGAACAGATGATCGAAACTGGCGACCGAGTGCGCCGGGTTGTAATCGCCGAACCACCAGAACCAATCGGAACTTTCGCAGGAGGCTAACTGCCTGCTGGCTTCGATTTTCTTTTCATCGCTTAAACGTCCGCTTTGCATGACCAGGTTAAAACTCTGTTTGGCGGCGCAGAGCATGTCCCAGGCATGATTCTTTTCCTTGTCGCCGATCCAGGTTGAGAAGGTGCCATATACCCAGCTACCGGCCGCCAGCGTTGGCAATGTTCTGACAATATTGGTTTTCTCCGTACCGGCGATATAGTTCCGGTACGTCGTGGTGCGGATGAACGGGTGGTTCTCGAGTAAACCGTAGAGGTCATCGAGAAAATAAAAGCCATTGTAGGGGTACGACTCCCAGGCGTTTTCTCCATCCAGAATCACGCTGACCACCGGATTCTCGCCAGCGGGGGTGCCATGGTAGATCCGCTCCAGCGATTGGATAAAATTTTCCGCGGCATCGCGGCCAAACCATTTGGCGTATTCAAAGCCGATCAAGTCGGACAACTGATCGTCGCGGAAAAAGCAGGTGACTTGCCCGGATTCTCCATCGACTTGATAGGGGCGGTACAAATACTCGTTGCGATCCGGTAACGGCGCGTCCGGATAAGAAGCGCGCAGGCTATTGGCCAGTACGCCTTCGCCGCTGGCGCTCCATTGGCAATTTTGCTCGGCAAAGATTTTCAGTAACGCCGCCGACAAAGCGCCTTCGGCCGGCCATATGCCGGTGGGTTGCTCATTGAAACGCCGGGTGTGGCTGGCGATAGCCGAAGAAAGATGAAATGCGACCCGGCTGCGGCCGCCCGGATACAGTCGATGCTCCGGTAATGTCACGCCGGGTTGACTATCCCGGGCGGAAGTGAAATCGATCAGTAACGGTGCCAGCGGATGATAATGCGGCGTGGTGGATAACTCGATCTGGCCGGATTCGGCGAGTTTACGGTAGCGCGGGATCAGTGCGCGGATCAATTCACCGATCAGATTGAACAGTTGCAAGCGGTTTTCGTAACTGAATTCCTGGCTTTGCGCCATCAATCGCATGACAAACTCGTTGTTGCGGCGCACGCTTTCGCCCATCCACGCCAAGTGATACCACACCAGCAAATCGGCTAGATATTGCCCGGAGAAATAAGTCAATTCGCTTTCGCTGCGTTTGTTGAACATCTGATAGAGCTCGTGCAAACGCTTATAAGCCGGATACGGTTGCAGCATGGTGGTGTGGTTGCTGAGGAAACAGCTGTCGAACACGTATAAGCGATCCTGGATGGAGATGTGTTCCAGGTCGGGCGTTGCTAACAGACGCAGCAAAGGGCTGCGGATTTGCCCGGTGGAAAATTGCGCGGAGAAATCCTCTAGCTGATCCAGCAGCACCGGCACAAAATTAATCACCGCTTTGGTGCGCGGATGCATTTCCAGATGATAAGCCATGTCGGTATAGTCCTTGATGGCATGGAGATACACCCACGGCAACACAAATTCGTTGGTGACATAATCCCGGTAGTCCGGCTGGTGCATGTGCCACAGTAAAACTAGATTTAATTGCTTCATTTGAAAATGGTGATGCCCGCTGAATTATTGTTATTAGGGAAGCGCTGATTAATTGACTGTACGCGTGAATTGCTTCGTTGCGCGGTACTCACTCCCTCGCCTATCAGATTGATATGTCTCGGTTGTTGCGTTCCGTGCGCCTCGCACTTCATCTCGTTCGTCGAATTAATCCGCGCTTCCTTAGAGAAGTGTTTCATCGGTTATGTTCGCCATGACCGGGTCAGCAGGCCTTGTGGATTTCATGTCCCAGCATTTCGGGGGTGATCAAGGTAATACCTCTGTCGGTGACATAGAACCGCTTGCGATCCTCATCGGGATCATAGCCCACTACCAATCCTTCGGGAATGACGCATCTTTTCTCCACCACCACACGGCGCAGGCGCGCATGACGGCCGATCACCACATCGGGCAATATGACCGAATCTTCCACGCTGCTGAAACTGTTGACCTTCACATTGGAAAACAACAAGGAACGGCGTACCGTCGCGCCACTGATGATGCAACCGCCCGATACCGATGAATCCAGGGCCTGGCCGCGGCGGTCGTCGTCGTCGAAAACGAACTTGGCGGGCGGTAATTGCTCCTGATGCGTCCAGATGGGCCAGTCGGCATCGTACAAATTGAGCTGCGGAGTGACGCTGACGAGATCGACGTTGGCTTCCCAATACGCGTCGATCGTTCCCACATCGCGCCAGTACGGCACCGTATCCGATGCCATGTTGACGCAACTGTTCTGGAAGCGGTGCGCGAAGACGTGGTAGCGCGGCACCAGGTAAGGAATCAGGTCTTTGCCGAAATCGTGCGATGAATCCTGCGTTTGATGATCACGGATTAATTGCTGGTAAAGAAATGCGGCGTTGAACACATAGATGCCCATGCTCGCCAGCGCTTTTTCCGGTTGACCGGGTATCGGCGCCAGATGCACCGGTTTTTCGGTAAAACTGGTGACTTGCCAGGCTGCATTGACACCCATCACCCCGAAAGCGGTGGCTTCTTCCAGCGGAACTTCGAGGCAGGCTACGGTCATGTCCGCGCCTTTCTGGATATGCTCAGCCAGCAGTTTGCTGTAATCCATTTTGTAAATGTGATCGCCGCCCAGAATCATCACGTATTTGGCCGCGTGGCGCT
>CP091134.1:1455731-1464237 GCA_021582535.1 Nitrosomonas sp. | reverse complement strand
CCACCCGCAGCAGCCTGCTTTGCCGTAGCGGGACCCATTGCCGATCAACAATCCACCTTAACCAATTTACCCTGGCAAATCAGCAGTGCGCACATCGCCCATGCCTTCTCGATTCCATCGGTCAAACTGATCAACGATTTTGAAGCTGTTGCGCTGGCGGTTGAAAATCTGCCCGGCAGCGACTTGATCACACTGCAAGCCGGACAACCGCATGCGCAGGCGATGCGTGTCGTACTGGGCGCCGGTACCGGGATGGGGGTGGCATGGCTCACCCCGGTAAACAACCGCTACGTTGCATGGCCCACCGAGGCGGGACATATCGATTTCGCGCCGGTCACCCCTCTGCAAATCAGCTTGCTGGAATCGCTGCAACAACGGTTCGGGCATGTGTCGGTGGAACGTTTGTTGTCCGGTGCCGGACTCACGAATATTTTTAAATTCTTACAACAGAACGCAGCGGCATCTTCAGATTTACCGCCCATCCCGCTTGAAGAGGATAGCGGCGCGGCCATCACTGCGTTGGCGCAAACGCAAAAGCATCCGGTTGCGATCCAGGCGCTCGAATTATTCGCCGGGATTTACGGCGCGTATGCGGGTAATCTGGCGCTGGCGGGTTTATGCCGCGGCGGTGTGTATATTGCGGGCGGCATCGCGCCGAAAATTATCGATATACTGAGCGGCGGCGGGTTTATGCATGCCTTTCACGCAAAAGGAAGATTCTCGGCATTACTGCATGAGATTCCGGTGCATGTCGTCACCAACCCCGCCATCGGCTTACTGGGCGCACGGCAGGAAGCCTGCCGGTTGCTCGATAACGGCTCTTAAATTCCCTAAAGTCCGCACCCAACGTACCGCGCCGGCGGATTCCCGCCTTCAAATCCAATCAATTAGCCGGTGCTGGGTGTATCATAGCAACGATCATTCTCATCAAGGAGAGCCTGCATGTTTCCGCGAACCGCCTTCACCATCACCGTTAATCCTAAAATACCCCCGCGTTTGAAGCGTCTGGAAGAATTGGCCAATAATCTCTGGTACAGCTGGGATCGCGCCACGCGCACGCTGTTTTCCCGGCTCGATCCGTATTTATGGGAAGCGGTAGGGCATAACCCGAAGGCGTTTCTGAAACGCGTGGACGAATCGGTGTTGCTGAAAGCGACCGAAGACCGGGTTTTTCTCGCCACCTACAATAGCATTCTGTCGACGTATGACTCCTACCATGATGCCTCGGCATTGCAAAACAGCAATGGCGGATTGAACTCGCAAGATCAGGTGGCTTATTTCTGCTTTGAATTCGGTTTCCACGAAAGTCTGCCGATTTATTCCGGCGGTTTGGGCATTCTCGCCGGTGACCACTGCAAAGCGGCGAGCGATTTACATTTGCCTTTCGTCGCCATCGGCCTGCTGTACCGCCAAGGGTATTTCTTTCAAACCATCGATAGCAAGGGCAACCAGCAAGTCACCTATACCATTTCCGACTTCGAGGATCTGCCCGTCACGCCGGTACTGCGCCCGGATGGCTCGGGCTTGCAGATTGAAGTGCCCTTATTGCAACGGCAAGTAACCGCAAAAATCTGGCAAGCGAAAATCGGCCACGTCACGCTGTATCTGCTCGATACCGATTTGCCGGAGAATTCCCCGCAAGACCGTTACATCACGCACAATCTATACGGCGGCGACAGAACCATGCGGATCGAGCAGGAAATCATTCTCGGCATGGGCGGCGTACGCGCATTGCAGGCGCTCGGCATCCAACCGACGGTTTGGCATATCAACGAAGGACATGCCGCGTTCATGATTCTTGAGCGGATATACAACCGGGTGCAGCAAGGGCTGGATTTTGCCAGCGCCCTGGAAAGCGTCGCAGTCAATACCGTTTTTACTACGCACACCGCGGTGCCTGCCGGTCATGACTATTTCAACGCGGAAATGATGCAAACCTATTTTGACAATTTTTACCGCGGATTGAATATCACGCGGGAAGAATTCATGGCGCTCGGCCATGTGCCCGGAAGCCCGGATTTCAATATGACAGCGCTCGCGATCCACGGCTCACGCACGCATAACGGCGTCAGCAAGATACACGGCGGCGTGTCCGCGAATATCTGCCGCGATCTCTGGCCGCAAATCGAACCGGAAGAAAACCCGATGTCGTATATCACCAACGGCGTGCATGTGCCGACTTTCCTGGCGCAGGAATGGTCCGATCTGTTCGATCGTTATCTCGGTCATGAATGGCGCAACAAAATGTGCGACACCGAGTATTGGTCACGCATCGATACGATACCGGATCATTTGTTCTGGAGCGTGCGGCAATCGTTGAAATCGCAAATGTTTTACGGCATCCGCTCGCGCATCACCGAGCAGAATGCCCGGAATCGCGGCTCCGAGGCGCATCTCGACCGGTTGCTGAAGTTTGTCGATCCGATCAACCCGAACGTTTTGACACTGGGCTTTGCGCGCCGCTTTGCCACCTACAAACGCGCCACATTGTTATTTGAAAACCTCGACTGGCTGCGGAAAATCATCCTGGATCAGGAGCGCCCGGTGCTGTTGCTGTTCGCCGGTAAGGCACACCCCGCCGATGTGCCGGGGCAGGATCTGATCCGGCGCATCAGCCAGGTTGCCAACTTTCCCGAGTTTGAGGGACGGCTGCTGTTAGTTGAAGGGTACGACTTGCGTCTCGCCCGGCGGCTGGTCGCCGGTGTCGATGTGTGGCTGAACAACCCGATTTATCCGCTGGAAGCCAGCGGCACTTCGGGCATGAAAGCGGGCATCAATGGCGCGATCAATCTGAGTGTGCTCGATGGCTGGTGGGGAGAAGGTTACGACGGCAAAAACGGCTGGGCGATCAAACCCGGCCCGGAAGATATGGAAGGCGTCGTGCGTGACCAGGAAGAAAGCCGCGCATTGTATGAGATCCTGCAAGACCAGGTGATTCCGTTGTATTACAACCACGGCAAGCTCGGCTATTCGCCGGGCTGGGTCAAGATGGCCAAGCATTCGATGATCTCGCTGCTGCCGCGCTATAACGCGACCCGCATGGTGGATGAATACGTAACCCAGTTCTACCGCCCGGCCAGCGCCAAAGGCGCGCTCTACTCCGCCAATCAGTTCACGGAAGCAAAAAATATCGCCGCTTGGAAAGCCAAAATCAAACAGGCCTGGCACGGCGTGACGTTACGACGGCTGGATACTCCGTGCGAACGCATCGATTTTGACAAAGCGGTGAATTTCAAGGTTGCGGCAAAACTAAACAATCTGGCGCCTGAGGATGTCGTCATTGAATTGTTGATCTGCCGCCAGTTCAAAACCACACGGCTATGCAATTTCAACCATTTCAAGTTTACCTTTACCGGCATCCAGGATTCGGGTGAACATCTGTTTGAACTCAAACTAACCCCGGAATTATGCGGCAAGCAGGAGTATTTCATCCGCATTTACCCCCATCACCCGTTGCTGACTCATCCACTGGAGATAGGGTTGATGGTGTGGTTGTAACCGTCTGGGACCGGGATTTCGGAAATCACCCGGTGAATACGATAGCCGCTACTCCGGTCGCTCCGGAGTAGCATCCCGCAATGCAGCGTGTGACCTCGTTCACGATATCTTCACCATGAAACTGGTAAAATCAGTTATTATCCCGCCCGGTATTTTCAGGTCATCGTAACTCATTAATGAACCCCTATTAGCGCCAGTGAAAGATGAAATATTCAAAATGGCTGTTGCTTGCCGCGACAAGCATTATTTTTCAATTTGCAACCTCCCCCGTTCCGCTCTATGCCGGCAATTTAAGCAATCTAAAGAATTTTATTAAAGACAGCCGGGTGGAATTCGGCGGATGGGTGAATGGCGGTGCTACCTTTAATCCGAGCCAGTCAGGCGGCTTCAATGGACCGGTTGCTTTCGCCGATCAAGCCAATCGTTTTCAGTTAAATCAATTCAATACGTTCATTCAGCGTCAAGTAGTTTCCGAAACCAACAAATGGGATTTTGGCGGGCGGTTCGATTTCCTGTTCGGAACCGATGCCGTTTTCACTCAAGCCTTTGGCGTACCCACTTTTGATGTCAATACCGGTGAAGCGCTAAAGCGCAGCAATTGGGATCTCGGTTTGTGTTGCGCTTCTACCAGAACCTACGGCATCGCGCTGCCGCAAGCTTATTTGGAAGCTCATGTGCCCATTGGCAGAAAAGGAATTAATATCAGGGCAGGTCATTTTTACTCTCCGACCGGTTTTGAAACAGTTCCGGCACCCGACAATTTCTTTTACACACGCGCTTATTCTTTTAATGCCGGCGAGCCTTTCACCCATACCGGTTTACAAGCCAGTTATATCATCGATAAAAATTGGTCGGTTCTGGGCAGCGCCGTAACCGGCAGCGCCACCGGGGGCTGGGATGGCGGTTGGGACAAACAGCTGGGCAACTGGAGCGGAATTGTCGGTTTCACCTGGAAAAGCGACAGTCAGGCCACATCGTTCAATGCCACCGGCACTTATGGCGAAACCTCGACACACAGCAGTGAATCGTGGGGAATGTTTAACTTTGTGCTGCAACACAAAATCAATCCCAGAACCTTACTGGTCTTGCATCATGTGCATGGATTCGCGGACGGCATTCTATTGAACAATCTGAAATACGCCAATGTAGTCAAAGATACCCAGTGGATGGGGCTGGTGACGCATCTATACTACGATCTGACCGAAAATGTATCGATCGGGTTTCGTGGCGAATGGTTTCGCGACAGAGACGGATTCCGCAATCCTTCGCCATTCCGGATCGCGGCGGCAACCAATATTGTCAATGGCGTACCGGTAAGCTATGCCGGAAATATCAGCAACGTGACGGTTGCGCCTGCGGATTATTACGCGGCCACGGTGGGAATGAACTGGAAAGCGGCTAAGACGTTAAAACTTCGATGGGATCATTTGAAGAAGCTTACCATCCGGCCGAATATTCGCTATGACAGCGTGGACGCCTATCGTACTGTTGCATACAAACCGTTTGCTGGCCATAAGGATCAAATTTTGTTCTCGCTGGATTTTGTGCTTCCCTTTTAAGGAACAGTTTTAAATCAGCGTTGTGACTGGAAATCGATGTTGCAGGTTTTATGTTGCAGGTCTTAAAGACCAACCACCGAAAAATTCGGTGGTTGTTCGTTACTTACTCAAAGGCCTTTGTTCACAGAACTCTCTGGACTCTTTGAAGTGAGGTCACGATCTTGATTAGCTTTCGCTTTATTTATTACTTTGCCCTTCTGTTCCAACGCCATCTTTCTATGGAAATCAGCATGTACCTGAATTTCCCGCAAAACCTTTTCGTATTCACGAACGTTTGCTGAAGCATGCGATTGAGCTTCTAGACCTTGTCTACCAAAGTAATAAGGATGCGCTTCATACTCTCTGAGAATTTTTTTATTCTCCCGCAACCTTGCTTTGGTTTCTCTCCCTATATCCTCATAATACTTGACTAGAGCATCATGATCATTATTGGAAATTCCAACTGGCGCAGCGACGGAACTCATTTGTGCGCAAGCGGATAAAACGGAAATTGTTAAGAATAGTGAAAATACTTTCAGTGCTTTTTTGATGGATTCTTTCCAATCGTATATCAATAATGTCATTTTAACTCCTCCAAGGTTCAGTGTAGGTTGGAAAAACTTTTGTGTATGACAGCAACGCCATTGCACTTGACATCATAGAAACCCTCCGCGCTCGGGCGTTTGTTGAAAAAATCACGACACTTGTGATCATATTTCTCTCCTTCATTAAATGTTAATCAGAAAAAAACTATAGTTCTTTGGCAAGGAAAATAGTACGTTTTACCAATCAAAACCACAGTTCCTGTGTTGTAGTTACCATTAACCACAATCCATTCAAGGTCATGAAATATAAGACCTTTTTGTAATGGAGAACAAAGTTTATCATAATCAAAAATGAAAGCCAACAAAATATCTGACTTTTTTACTCGGGAATAGTTCGTAAGGAAAAAAACGGTATGAAAAACACCACAATAACGCAACACACACATGCTTTGCACGCAGCTGGGTGAGTGGTAATCTTATTCAATGCCAATCCGGTTGATTGGACATTGGAATGCACAACAGAGCATCCAAATCGAGGATATTCACACCTTGGTTAAGATAAAAATCCGTTCGAGACATTAAATCGCGCAAAGGAGAAATTCACATGAACAATAATCCCGTAGGATGGTTTGAAATTTACGTGCAGGATATGGATCGCGCCAAACGATTTTATGAATCGGTTTTTCAAACAAAGCTAGAGCGACTGGAAAGTCCTGCGGGAATGCCGGTTGAGCTGTGGAGTTTTCCCATGATGAAGGGTCAAATGGGCGCATCCGGCGCGCTGGTTAAAATGGCAGACGGGCCATCCGGCGGAAATGCCGTGCTGGTCTATTTCTCCTGTACGGACTGCGCCGTTGAAGCGACGCGTACCGCCTCTGCGGGAGGACATTTGATCCGCGAAAAAATGTCCATCGGCCCCTATGGCTTTATCGCTTTGATCCGCGACACCGAAGGCAACATGATCGGTTTGCATTCAATGCAATAGCCCTCTCTTCTTTCAACCGCAATAAAAAACCCCGCTACACGGAGCGGGGCATCAGACCGGCCGGAATTGAATTATTTGTTACGCACCCCGGCACGCTTTTGTTCGAGCACCTTGGCAACGGCTTTGATATCGGCTTCGCTTATACCGGCCAACTCGGCCTGTTGGCCGATGATTTGAATGAATTTTGTAATTGTTCTGTCGGGAATATTGCGCCCCTTGTGAATCTTAGGCATCGAACCGCGGCACTTATGGCCGGTATCGAGCACGGTGCCGTCATGCCGTGAAGAACCGCCCAAGTCATGATCCAGCATCATGGCCAGGCACTGCGAAATATCCACGGGGGTTTCCGTCAAATTGCCAAAAAACGATGCAATTTCACGATCGGACAGTAAAGCAGGCACGGCATAGTTATGCAAAAACGCCAAGATGCCATAATACCCTCCCAACCGGGCCGCAACCGAATCGCTTCTGATCACGAGGCGCGGTTCATCCGCACTATCGCTGGCATCCGTTTGCTGAACGCTGGTCTTGATTTGATCCGCCATGGCCGAACCGATGCCATCAATGGCAACGAGCGCGCAAATCAAAGCGATTGCGAGATACTTAACCCATTCCGGTGAACCTTGTCTTGATTGTGCACACATCATGATCTCCTCTCCTGTTCATTCATTTCACGTTATTGTGTCCAGTGCACGTTTCCGCTCTCACTGGCAGTCCGTGGAATCCCCGGAAAATATTTTCCGGGTGTCTCCATTGCACAATACGCAGCCGCGTGAAATTTGGATGCAAACAATCACAAGATTTTTATAATTTCTGCATATTCAATCTATATACAGACACCTAAGGAAGCGCTGATTAATTCAACGAACGAGATAAAGTGCGCGGCGCACGGAACGCAACAACCGAGACCTATCAATCTGATAAGCGAGGAAATGAGTACCGCGCAACGAAGCAATTCACTCGTGCAGTTAATTAATCAGGCTTCCCTAAATATCTACCACGAGAAAAAACGGCTCACTCAATCAAGCAACAATAGTCCGTTGCATCCAAACAGAAGGTTCCTTCGTATAGGTTTGTAGAAGCGATCAATTCCATATCGCTTGAGATAGCTCATCAACCAAGGGAGGGAAATTTTCATGTCAGCACAAACTATCAGAGTCGTTGCGCACGTCATCGCGCACGCAGACAAAATTCCGCAAGTACAAGCGATTCTGCAAAAAATCGTCGCACCCACACGCCAGGAAGCTGGGTGCTTGAGTTACCAGTTATTCAGCAATGACGGTAGTCCGGGTGAGTTTTTGTTTATCGAAGAATGGACAAACGAAAATGCCATCGCCGCACACTTCGGCACACCGCATATCCAGCAAGCGCTGGCAGAAATAACACCCCTGCTGGCACAAGCACCGGACATTCAGCAATACACCTTACTGGCCTGACAAGTCTATTCAGCCAAATAACACTGAGGAGGAACCCGCAATGGCTGCAACCGGTAGATGTGCGTATCCCCAGAAAACTGGCGCGCAGCCGGTTTACCACGCCGTATTATCAGCAGTTTCTGTTGTGACGGTCTTTCGCTGCTTGAACCAGGAAGCGAGGAAAAATCATACGCGAACGTATCTGATGATATATTTCAGAACAAGAAATGAACACGGTTAATCATAATGATTAAGGCTTGATCAGCAGTGGCAACAAGCACTACCAACCACAGTGACTGCAATGCCGAAGATGCGCAACTGCATGCGTGGGTCACCGCCATCGCCGGGCGTGACGAGCAAGCATTGGCGGAGCTATACGAAGCAACGCTGGCGCGCGTTTACGGCATCGCGCTGCGCATCACGCGCAACCCGCAAGCGGCGGAAGAAGTGAGTGAGGATGTGTATTGGCAGGTCTGGCGCGAGGCACCGCGCTTTGACGCGCAACGCGGCAATGTCATCGCATGG
>CP091134.1:1438106-1455631 GCA_021582535.1 Nitrosomonas sp. | reverse complement strand
ATCAAGGGCTATATGCTGCGCCATATGGCCAAACCCGGCATCACCGGCTGGGCCCAGATCAACGGCTGGCGCGGTGAAACCGATGTGCTGGAAAAAATGAAAGCCCGCATCGAGCACGATCTCTACTACCTCAAAAACTGGTCCATCTGGCTCGACCTCTGGATCATCTTCAAAACCGTCTGGATCGTACTGCGTAAAGATAATGCTTACTAAGGAAACGCTGATTAATTCGGCGAACGAGAATCAGCGTTTCCCTAACCTAAATCGCTGGAGTAATCGCTAGCCAATAATATGCCGCAGCCAGCGGCTGATATCCGCAATTTCGGCTGCGCATACACTATGCGCCATGGGATATTCATGCCATTCGAGCGGATAATTGGCTGCCAGCAATTTATCGCGAGACGCCGCAGCATGCGAGAGCGGTATTACCGGATCGTAAATACCATGCGCCATGAATACCGGTGTCGTTGCATTCGCGCCGCAAGTTTCCACGGCGAGAGTCTCCGCAAGCGGCAAATAACATGACAAGGCAATAATGCCACCGAGCGGATTGTTCTGGCGCAACCCGGTTTGCAACGCCATCGCGCCGCCTTGCGAGAATCCGGCGAGAAAGATCTGACCGGAAGGAATACCGCGCCGCATCTCCCTTTCGATCAAAGCATCCAGTGCTTCTTGCGAATCCCGGATACCGGATCGATCCTCAGGGTCATTGAAGTCCGCGCGATAAATATCGTACCAGGCACGCATCACATAACCATTATTAATCGTGACCGGACGCTCCGGCGCATGTGGAAAAACAAATCGAATCGATACGCCGGGCGGCAGCATCAGTTCATTGATGATCGGCACGAAATCGTTACCGTCAGCACCCAAGCCGTGCAACCACACGATGGTATACACCGGTGAATCGCCGGTTTCCATTTCCACAGCAGGTAATAAATCAATGGCTTTCTTCATCGGTGGCAAAATACCCATTCACATTGCATTGACATAAAAAATCGATCAGATAAAATTCCGCAATTCAACGCATTCACCATAAAGGAAGTTATGAAACGCAGGGATTTTATAAAATTAATCGGCACAAGTGTACTCTCTTTCCCTGCTTCATCCTTAATGGCTAAGCAACTGCTCTCATCGGATTTCAGCAACTGGACCAGTTACCGCCTCAGTTATCAGGTCGATCTTCCGGCCAAAGGTAATACAGCCCGTTTATGGCTGCCGCTTCCTGACACCAATGATTCCGCTTTTCAATTCACGCAAGGCAGTAACTGGAGCGGTAATGCGAGCAAAGCATCATTTTCCACCCTCGGCGCGAATCCCTTCCCGGCATTCAAAGCGGAATGGCATGGCAAACCGAAAAGCGGTCAACGCCATGTCAGCGTCAGTTGCATTGTAAAAACTTCTCATCATTCCTTTGATCTGGCACATTATCCCGCCATCAAGAATTCAGCGTTGCCCAATAGCATCAAGCATTTTATTAACCCGACGCATTTGAAACCGACCAATGGCATTGTGCGTGAAACCGTTCACTCCATACTGAAAGAAAAGCATGCCGGAACGACCGTGCAACAAGCAAAAGCAATCTATGATTGGGTAATCGATAATGCGCAATACGATGAAAATACGCGCGGACGCGGTCAAGGCGATATCAGAACCATGCTCGAGAAAAATGAACTCAACGGAAAATGCGTTGACTTGAATTCACTATTTGTCGCACTGGCCAGAGCGGCCAATATCCCCGCGCGTAACCAATACGGTATTCGTATCAATGAATCAAGCCTGCACGACTCCATCGGGCAGTATGGCGATATCAGCCAATCGCAGCACTGCCGCGCGGAATTCTTCCTGGCCGGGCACGGCTGGATACCGGTAAACCCGTCCGATGTGCGGCAAGTCTCCAAACTGGAAAAACTTCCGCTGGACGATCCGAAAATCATGCAATTAAGAGAAAAATTCTTCGGTACCTGGGAAATGAATTGGTTGACGTTCAATCATGCCGAAGATCTGGCGCTGAATCCTGGTAATACAACCAGCAAATTGCCTTTCTTCATGTATCCGCAAGCGGAAATTGACGGAAAACTCCTGGATAGCCTGGATCACGAAAACTTCTCGTATAAAATCACTTCAGCCGAACTCGTCGGTACCGGCGCCAAGTTTTAGCCCTATGGCTATTTCTTATTCTTAAGGAAGCGCTGATTAATTCACTCGTACAGTCAATTAATCAGCGCTTCCTGAACAATCGCGGAAATCTCAGCGGGATAAAAAAATGGAAGCTTTACAATCAGCTGCCAATCAAACACTTTTGATCACCCCGTCTTCCAATTCCACCACGCGATCCGCGATGTCCAGGATGCGATAATCATGCGTGACTAAAAGAATCGCGGTTTGCGATTCTTTAGCTAATCGTTTCAACAGACTGACCGCTTCATAACCGCTTTGCTTATCCAGCGATGCGGTCGGCTCATCGGCCAGGATGATTTTTGGCTGCCCGACCAATGCACGTGCGATGGAAACCCGTTGCAGCTGCCCGCCTGAAAGCTGCCCCGGTTTGTAATCCAACCGGTCACCCAGCCCCACCGCGATCAGCGCTTCCGCGGAGCGATCGCGTCTTTGCTGTTCTGTCAGCCCATTGCTCATTTCCAATGTCATGCTGACGTTCTGCAGCGCCGTAAGCGACTTGAGCAAATTATGCTGTTGAAAAATGTAACCGATCTGCTGCCGGACGCTGACTTTAACCTGCTCGCTGCTGTTGATGAATTGCTGATCGAGCACCTTCACGCTGCCGTGAAAAGCTTGCCGCAGACCGCCGATGATGGTCAGAAAAGTCGTTTTACCGGAACCGGAAGGTCCGGTAATCAATACGATCTCGCCTTTGCGGATTGACAGGGTGATGTCTTTCAGCACCGGTTGCGTTAACGCGCCACTGCCAAAGCTGAAATTCAGGTGCTCGACATCAATGACCGTTGACATCAGAACATATCCGCCGGATTGGCATCTTTCAACTTGCGGATGGCCAGTAACCCGGCCATGACGCACATGGAAAGAATGAACAGAAACACCGTGATCATCTTGCTCCAGAGCATCGGCATCGGCATGTACATTTGCGATTCAGCCAGGTGATATAGCCCCAAGGAAAGCACGTAACCCGGAATGAACCCCAATACGGCCAAAAAGAAAGCCGAAGCAAACACCAGGCGGACAAAATAGCCGTGCTCATAACCCATGGCTTTCAGCGTGGCGAATTCGTTGCGATGATTGGCGATGTCGGTAAACAAAATCTGATAGACGATCACCAGACCGACCACCCATCCCATCACCGTGCCGAAACCGAAAATAAACCCGATCGGTGCGGTATTGGCCCAATAATCCTTCTCGTATTTCAGTAATTCTTCATAGCTAAAAATATTGACGAATTCGTTGAGCTGATTTTTAAGCTCCGCTTCGACCTGCTGGATCGGCGCGCCGGGATGGAGTTTTATGACGCCCATGTCGATTTCGCTAAGATTCCTCCTGGGGAAAATACGCATAAAATTTAAATCGCTGGTCACTACATTGCCATCGGCGGCAAACGACACGCCCAAGCGGAATAATCCAACGATATTCACCTTGTAATCGTTAATTTCCGTGACATTCCGGCCTGTTTCGAGCAATGAGCGCATGGGGCCGAATTCCGGGCGGGAATATTCGTCAAACAGCACGGTATCCTTAAGCCGCAATTCATCCCGCTTATTCCTGATTTCATCGACATTGAAGATCAGCGAATCCGGATCGAAACCGTAAACCATCAAAGTGCGCTTAACCTGGGTTTTAATGTTTTTGAACGGCGCCAAACCGAGATACAGCGGATAAGCTTCCGCCACCGCCGGATTGCCCAGAACACGCATCAACTCGCTGCGCTTGAACTGGATCGGCCGCCACATGGCCTCGCTTTGTTTGTGCATCAGGAATAAATCGCCACTCAATTTGACCGGCGCGGAGGCTGCGCTGGCATACAAGGAATCCTTGAAGCCCAATTGCATGAATACCAGAACGCATGCGAACAATACCCCGCAGATCGCAGCCACCAGCTTGCTTCGATCAAACATGAGCTGGCGCCACGCCAAGCGCGCGGGAAAGTAAAACCAGGTCAGCTTATCCATTACATAATCCGCTACGGCGTAATCCGTACCTTAACCTGGCGGAAAATCTGGTGCCGCAAATCCGCCACAGCTTCCGCTTCAAGCGTCAGGCGCACTTCGATGATGCGATTGTCCCGGTCGGCTAAAGGATCGGTATCGTTCAAATCGTTTTTCCGCACCAGAAATCCCAGTTCCCTCACCTGCGCCTGATAGGGCCGTTTGAAACCCACGGCATGGATACATCCGGACTGACCCGTCTTGATCCGCAGCAAATCCGATTCATAAACCTCCGCGACGACATCGAGTTCGCTCAAATCCGCTATTTCCAGCACCCCTTTGTCGCCAATCCGTTCTCCCGGGCGAGCAAAAATTTTTAATAAGGTACCGTCAATGGGCGCAACAATCTGCGTGTTGTTCAGTTCCGCTGCGCTTATTTTCAGTTCGGATTGCGCTTGAGTAATCTCAGCTGACAAGCGCTTCAGAGTAATTCCGGATTGCTCAAGCGCCAACCGTTTCGCATCGGCCAGCGAAATACTGGTGGCGGAGCTATGCTCCAATGACTGGTAACGCAAGTATTCCCGTTTATTGAAAGCGAGCGCGGCTTGCTCCACAGCCCGCTGCGCTTCCAGCACTTTGATGCGCGCTCTGGCGGCTTCCACCTGCGCCTTTTTCTTAAGATGATCGGACAGGATGGCTAATGTATCGCCCGCTTTCACTTGATCGGCTTCCTGAAAAAAAAGCTGTTCAATGCGCGCACCTTCGGGACCCGCGTTATGGGAAATTTTAATCACCCGGGAGCGTGGCTCAATGCGTCCCAATGCACCGATTCCCAGCTTCGCATCCAGCGAGCATCCCGCCTCAGCCAGCGCATAAGAGCTGCATAGAATGGCGCTGATAACAGCAAAAATAGAACAACTTACCTTAACGTGCATATATAGAGTTTTTTATTTTGATCCATTTATTCAAAAACCTGATCGCCGTATTTTTCATACCCATCCATGTTGATACAAGCATTGCGATGCCGCACAAATTAAGATTATGCATGAACGGAGACAAAATCGTCATGGGCATCTCGCCACAACCGGATAGCTTCGGCTCCTATCGGCGATTCCATGTACGCAATTAATCCGGCAAACGCGTGAATCCAATAAAAATGATCATCCCGGAATACAGACAATTTCTTGACAGATACACCACCGGTCAGGTAAGTTTGCGCCCTCACGATTCAGGTGCCTGCAAGTTTCTTTCCTTGCAGGTTAAACGGGAAGCTGGTGCGTTTCAGTCGAATGCAACAAAGCCAGCACTGCCCCCGCAACGGTAAATGAGTTAACCATCTGCAGCATGCCACTGTGTCATCACACGGGAAGGCGCAGATGTGGAGTCGCTTCCACTCATCAGTCCGGAGACCGGCCTGAAGTGAATACAACTGCGGTATTGCGGCGGGCAATCAGTGGCATGTTGACCAGTTCTCATTTTACCGACCGGTTCTTCTGTCCATTCCAAATTTCCCTTCGCATGCCTTTAATCATTGACAACGCGCGGGTGTGCGCGAAGGAATCAAATCATGCAAAAATGCCGTCTAGCGGCAATGGTCGTGCTATGGCCTGGCACGGCAATGAATGCGTTTGCTGCGGATGCGGATCATCAGGAAAAACCGGTGATTGTCACGGCAACACGTACGGCCCAAACCGCCGATGCTTCACTGGCTTCAGTTACGGTGATTACCCGCAAGGATATTGAACGCCAGCAAGCGCGTTCGATTCAGGATTTATTTCGCGGTGTGCCGGGAATAAGCATTTCCAATAATGGCGGCGCCGGTAAAAACACCGCGGTATTCATGCGCGGCAGCGAATCCGACCATGTGCTGGTCATGATCGACAATATCAAAGTCGGCTCCGCTACATCGGGCACAACCGCTTTTGAGAACATTCCGGTCGACCAGATTGAGCGCATTGAAATCGTACGCGGTCCGCGTTCCAGTTTATACGGCTCCGAAGCCATTGGCGGCGTGATTCATATTATTACGCGCAAAGGCAGCGGCACCGGATTCAAACCGAATTTCAATTTCGGCGGCGGCAGTTATGGCACTTTGGAAGGCGCCACAGGATTCGCATACGGCGGCAAGCAAGGCTGGCTGAATATGACCGCCAGCGGAATCGGTACGCGCGGATTTAATGCCTGTACCGGCTCCAGCGATGCCGGTTGTTTTGTCGATTCATCCGACCCCACGTTATACGACAAGGATGGCTATCGCAATGTCGCAGGTAGCGCACGTGCGGGATACCGTTTCGACAACGGGCTGGAAATCGACGGCAATTTTATGCAATCTTCAGGCAAAACCCAGTTCGATGGCAGCTTTGTCAATAAAGGGATTGTGATGCAACAGGTTTTTGGCGGAACGGCACGCTATTCCCCGCTCAAGTTCTGGCGCATCAATTTGATCGGTGGCAGTAGCCGCGAAGATTCGGATAATTTTCTCAATACTTTGTTTCAAAGCCGATTCGATACCACGCGCAATACGATTTCGGTGCTGAACGATTTCACGATAAATCCCAATCATTTATTGACCATTGGTATGGATTACCAGAAAGATCACATCAATAGCACCGAAGCTTTCACCGTGAATTCGCGCACCAATTGGGGTGTTTTTGCGCAGCATCAGGCCACTGTCGCCAAACATAATTTTCAGCTCTCGCTGCGGCATGATGACAACCAGCAATTCGGCAGCTGGGTGACCGGAGGGACAGGTTGGGGCTATTCGCTCACCGATAATGTTCGCTTGCTGGCGAATTTCGGCAGCGCATTTAAGGCGCCGACATTCAATGAATTATATTTTCCCGGCTTCAGCAATCCGAATCTGCGTCCGGAAGATTCGCGCAGCTTTGAATTCGGCACGCGCGGCAAAACGGATTGGGGCAGTTGGTCACTGAATATCTATGAAAACCACATTTATCACTTGATCGCTTACGATGCCAGCATCTTCGCTCCCGCCAACGTCGATCAGGCGCGCATTCGCGGTTTTGAAGGCATACTCAGTGCGCAAATCAAAGGCTGGCAATTCAATACCAACCTGACCCTGATGGATCCCGAAAATCGATCTTCCGGGGTAAATCGCGGTAATATACTGCCACGGCGCGCCGCAGAATCATTCCGGCTGGACGCCGACCGGCAATTCGGCCAGTACCGGCTGGGCGCCATGTTGCTGGTCGAAGGCCAGCGCTATGACGATCTGGCCAATACCCGCAAACTGGATAGTTACGTGAAATTCGATCTGCGTGCCGAATATATTCTGAGTAAGCATTGGCGCTTACAGGGGCGAATTGAAAATTTATTTAATGAGCACTACCAAACCGCGGCATTCTACAATCAGCCAGGGCGGAATTTCTTTGCCATGGTACGTTATCAACCCTAACTAGGAGTAAAACATGCTGACTTTATCCACTCGCCATCAAATCGCTATTGGTTTGCTACTGGCAGCCTTAATGATGCTCACCCGCAGCCATCATTTCGCCACGCTGCATAACCTCGCCGACGCTTCCTGGGCGGTTTTCTTTCTCGCAGGCATTTATTTGCGTTCCGCATGGCCGTTGCTGGGATTTTTTGCTCTGGGCTGGGGATTGGATGTTGCCGCCACCACCTGGGGCGGTGTCAGTGATTTTTGTATGACACCGGCCTATTTCTTCTTACTGCCGGCTTATGCGTCGTTATGGCTGGCCGGGCGCTGGTACGCCAAACGGCATCAATTCGCATGGAACACCGTCCTGCCGCTATCCGTCAGCATCATGGCCGGTTTAACGCTGTGTGAATTATTCTCCGGCGGCGGATTTTATTTCTTCTCCGGCCGCATCGCCGAAACCAGTTTCGCTGAATTCGGTGAACAATTGCTCAAATACTTCCCGCTGTATATCGAAACCTTCGTATTTTATGCCGGTATCGCTGTCGTGATTCACGTGCTGTTTACGTTGATTGCGCAGCAGTTCAGCTCACGCAACAGTACCGCAGGGTAACGGCATGACCGATTCCGATCGCGCGCAACGTCACCGCACGCGCATGCAGCGCAAAAAAGAAGTCATCGATGCGGCGATTGCGCGCGCTGATCGTGAAAAGAGTTTGTTGCTGATTCTCACCGGCAACGGCAAAGGTAAATCCAGCTCGGCCTTCGGTATGCTGGCACGGGCACTGGGGCACGGCATGCGCGTCGGCGTGGCGCAATTCATCAAAGGCCGATCGGATACCGGTGAAGAGGCTTTTTTCCGCAAACAAGATCACGTGGTCTGGCATGTTCTGGGCGAAGGCTTCACCTGGGATACGCAAAACCTGGAACGCGATACGGAAACAGCCCGCCGCGGCTGGGCAGTGGTGCAAACCATGTTGAGCGATCCGGCGTTCGATTTGATTATCCTCGACGAATTAACGTATCCGATCAAATTCGGCTGGCTGGATCTGGATACTGTTCTGAATGATCTGAAAAACCGTCCGGCCATGCAGCATGTAGTGATTACCGGGCGTGGCGCACCCGAGGCATTGTGTGAAGCTGCGGATACCGTCACTGAAATGACCGACGTCAAGCACGCCTACCGGGCGGGCGTTCAAGCGCAGAAGGGCATTGATCTGTAACGCCATGCGTAATAGCCACCGTTTCAGTGATAGCGAACGTGCCGCCATCTATCGCGTGATCGCCGAACGCCGCGACATGCGGCATTTTCTGCCTGATCCGGTTGATCCTCTGGTATTGAAACGCCTGCTCGCCGCCGCCCATCAAGCCCCCAGTGTCGGTTTGATGCAGCCATGGCGGTTTATCCGTATCACCGATCCGCAGTTACGCAATACCATTGCAACCATGGTGGAGGAAGAACGGCACCGCACCGCCGCTGCACTGGCGGAACGCAGCGACGAATTCATGCGTTTAAAAGTCGCCGGTATTCTGGAATGCGGAGAATTGCTGGTCGTCGCATTGAGTGACCGGCGCGAGCAACACGTTTTTGGCCGCCGCACCTTGCCTGAAATGGATCTGGCTTCGGTCGCCTGTGCCATTCAGAATTTCTGGCTGGCCGCACGCGCCGAGGGGTTGGGTATGGGCTGGGTGTCATTGTTTGATCCCGCGCAATTGGCTGAATTGCTCAGCATGCCTGCCGGTAGTAAGCCGGTCGCTATTTTATGCCTCGGTCATGTCGAAGCTTTTTATCCCGCGCCCATGCTGAAACTGCAAGGCTGGGCGGAAGAACGTCCGCTGCAGGAATTGCTTTTTCACAATCACTGGAACAACTCGGCGATACCTCCGGAATGAGTATTTCACCGATTATTTTCTTTGCATGGCAGCACCTGGAGCACACTTTGACCTTCATTCAGCATCAATCTCCTGGGGAAGCGCTGATTAATTCAACGAACGAGATGAAGTGCGAAGCGCACGGAACGCTACAACCGAAACCTATCAATCTGATAGGCGAGGAAGTGAGTACTGCGCAACGAAGCAATTCATTCGTACAGTCAATTAATCAGCGCTTCCCTCGCGTTGCGAAACACCCGCGATGAACACGCAAACATTGATGGTACAAGGCACCACGTCGGATGCCGGCAAAAGCATGCTGGTCACGGCGCTGTGCCGCTGGCTGTCGCGCCAAGGTGTTCGCGTCGCGCCGTTCAAACCGCAAAATATGGCGCTCAATAGCGTGGTCACCAGCGATGGCGGGGAAATCGGCCGGGCGCAGGCGGTGCAAGCCTGGGCCGCCGGATTGGCGCCGCATACCGATATGAATCCGGTATTGCTGAAGCCCAACACCGATAAAAAAGCGCAAATCATCATTCACGGCCATGCTATCGCCAACATGGATGCCGGTGTTTTTCACGACTATAAATCGATTGCACTAAAAGCGGTGCTGGAATCGCACACGCGGCTCAGTAATCAATACGAGCGGATCATTGCCGAAGGCGCGGGCTCACCGGCGGAAATCAATCTGCGCGCCCATGATATTGCCAATATGGGCTTTGCCGAAGCGGTCGATTGTCCGGTCATTCTCATTGCCGATATCGACCGCGGCGGTGTATTCGCGCACTTTGCCGGCACATTGGCATTATTGAGCGAAAGCGAGCAGGCGCGTATTCAAGGTTTTGTCATCAACCGCTTTCGCGGCGATAAAACATTGCTCGATTCCGGATTGGATTGGCTGGAGCAATATACCGGCAAACCGGTGTTGGGCGTCTTGCCTTACTTGCACGGTTTACACCTGGAAGCCGAAGACGCTTTGCCCCACCCCGCTGCTTCACCTGTATCGCCGGAGCAGAAACCCTTCCGGATTATTGTTCCTGTGCTGCCGCGTATCAGCAATCACACCGATGTCGATCCGTTGCGGTTGCATCCGCAAGTCCACGTGCAATTTATCGGTCCCGGCGCAACCATTCCGCCCGCTGACTTGATCATCCTGCCGGGTTCAAAAAGCGTAAGCGCCGATCTGGATTGGTTGCGTCAACAAGGCTGGGAGCAAGCAATCCGCCGCCATTTGCGCTACGGCGGGAAATTGCTGGGTATTTGCGGCGGTTTCCAAATGCTCGGCAAACTGATTCACGATCCCACCGGTCTTGAAGGCGATGTCGGCAGCGCACCAGGATTCGCTTTTTTTGATATGGAAACGACACTGGCAGCGGACAAAATTCTGCGCAATTGTCAGGGACGTTTATCTTTGAACGATGCGACCGTGACAGGTTACGAGATCCATGCGGGAATCACCACGTATCACACGCACTATCAACCGCTTATCCATTTAGCACAGAGTCAGGATGGCGCAATCAGCGACGATGGTTTGATAGCGGGAACGTATTTGCATGGCATTTTCACATCCGCTGCCGCTTGCCGCGAGTTACTGACCTGGGCCGGATTGAATGTGCAAGATAGCGCGCCTGATTATCAGTCGGTATGCGATGCCGCGATTGAACGGTTAGCCGATTGTGTCGAGCAATACCTGGATACCACGCGGTTGAACCGGTTGCTCAACTTGCCTGCGCGGATATCATGACATCCGCCCGGACTTTGATTTTGGGCGGTGTGCGTTCCGGCAAGAGCCGGTTAGCGGAGCGTTTGGCGTTGGAGAGTCATTTACCGGTTACATACATTGCTACCGCAACCAGCGAGGACGAGGAAATGCGTGCAAGAATCGCTGCGCACCAAGCGCGGCGTCCCGATCATTGGCAAGTCATCGAGGAACCACTGCAACTGGCTTCCGTATTGACGCAACATGCCAACGAGGAACGCTGTCTATTGGTCGATTGCCTGACACTCTGGTTGACGAACTGGTTAATTCATCCGGAAGCCGAGCGATTCGATGCCGAGCGCGCGGCATTCCTGACTGCACTCCCTTTGGTAACGAGTAAACTGATTTTGGTCAGCAATGAAACGAACATGGGCATCATCCCGATGGGAGAATTAAGCCGCCGTTATTGTGACGAAGCCGGTAAATTACATCAGGAAGTGGCACACCACTGCGATCAAGTGATTTTAACCGCCGCCGGTCTGCCTCTGGTGCTCAAAGGAGGGCCGGTATGATGCAACCGATTGCCCTTCATTGGCTGAGCGCTCCACTGGCCGTTGCCGATCAGGAAATGCGCCAATTGGCCGAGCAACGCCAGACACAACTCACCAAGCCCCCCGGTTCTCTCGGCCGCTTGGAAGAATTCGCCATCCGGCTTGCTGCGTTGCAAAACACACAACACCCCGGTGCCGATCGCGTGCACATCGCCATATTTGCCGCCGATCATGGTGTTGCCGCCGAAGGCGTTTCCGCGTTTCCGCAATCGGTCACCGGTGAGATGATCAAAAACTTCACGCGCGGCGGCGCAGCCATCAATGTTTTAGCGCGCGCATTGAACGCTTCACTGGAAATTATTAACTTGGGAACAGTACACGATACGCAAGCGCTGACCGATGTACGGCATTGTCACTTGGGGCCGGGCACGGCCAATTTTGTTCACCAGCCCGCGATGACCTGGGAACAATTGAGTCAAGCTTTCCAAGCAGGTTCTGACAGCATTGAACGTGCGCAACAAACCGGCCAGCAGCTCTTTATCGGCGGTGAAATGGGAATCGGCAATACCACCAGCGCCACCGCATTGGCCTGCCTTTTACTGAATGAACAGCCGGTACGATTGACCGGGCGCGGTACCGGATTGGATGCGCAAGGCATCGCGCATAAAATAACCGTCATCGAGCGCGCATTGTCGTTGCACCGGCCGCAAGCGGATTCGCCCTTGGATGCACTGCGCCGCGCTGGCGGGTTTGAGATTGCCGCATTGACGGGGGCTTATATTCATGGCGCGCAACTGGGTCTGCCGCTGCTGATTGATGGATTTATCAGTACGGTCGCCGCATTGGCCGCCGAACATATTGTTCCGGGATGTAAAGATTGGTTTATTTTTTCTCATCAATCTTCCGAGCAAGGACACGCACTCGTGCTTAAAGCACTCAATGCCGACCCGCTCATCGATTTGCAGATGCGCCTTGGAGAAGGCAGTGGCGCAGCCGTCACGCTGAATCTGTTGCGCATGGCGTGCAAGTTGCATAATGAAATGGCGACTTTCTCCGAAGCGCAAGTTTCGCAACAAAGCGGGCACCCGTAGTATTTTGACAATTTCTATTGATTTGCTGCGGCACGGCGTGACAGAAAGCAACCAGCGTTATTGCGGCAGCACGGATTATCCGCTGACTCAGCTCGGCTGGACACAGATGTGGCATGCCGTTAACAGTCAATCGACTCAATGGCAGCACATCGTTACTTCGCCTTTGATACGTTGCGCGGACTTTGCGCACGCTTTGGGACAACGTTATTCGATTCCCGTCAGCCAGGATGACCGAATCCGGGAAATTCATTTTGGTGATTGGGAAGATCGATCAAGCGCTGAGTTGATGCACACCGATGCCGATGCTCTAACCCGCTTCTGGCAAAATCCCCGCGATTACCCGCCGCCTAATGGTGAACATTTGCTGGATTTTGAGGCACGTGTTTTGTCGGCCTGGAAAGATATTCAACAGCAATTTTGCGGGAAAAAGGTTTTATTGATCACGCATGGCGGTGTCATCCGGATGATTATCTGCCATATTCTGCGGCATCCGCTCGAACGCGCGCTTGATATTGATGTACACCATGCCAGCATCCGGCAGGTGCGGATAGATCATGCTGAAACCTATCGTGTCACGTTCGATCCTGATTCTTCCGTATGATCAGAGTATTTCTGCGTCCGTGTAATGGCAGAAATTACCGAGGCGCTAATGCTGACGTTCTATTTTTGCCATTAAGTGTATAGCGATGGATTAGCGGATGAAATCTTCCGGATAGGGTATTTTCATATTTTCGCGATTCAGCAAGCTTATTTGCTGATATAACTTATCGATATCAGACCAACCGGTTTGATCGATTGACGGTATCCAACGCGCGCGCATATAGCCGTTCCGGTCGATGAGAAATTCCATATGACTCGGATGATCTTTCCCCCGCCCGATGATATCCGGATGCGTCAGCGTCCGGCGCGATAATGCATAGCTGGCAGCAATCTCGGCAGCGCCTTGTGTAACAACCGGGAATGGCAATTCCGCGGCGATTTGAGTTAACTCAGCAGCGGCAAGCTCATTTGCCGGTACTGCTAATACAGCGATATTTTGCTCACTGAGGCGGTTATATGCTTGCTTTAATTGCTCGATACGATCCTGGGATTGCGGCCATGAGAAAATGACCAGTAAGATGGATTTATTGCCGCGAAAATCCTGCAACGTGCCACTGTTGCTATTATTTTCCGTATACGAAAAGAGCGGTGGTTTTATATAGGCTTTATTGGGTATGATTTCCGGTGTTAGAATCCGCGACTGATAACCTCTTGATAATGCATGCACATAGTTCACCAGATCCCAGCGATCCTCTTCGGATATTTTTTCCGCATAACCCGGCATATCCGTATTAACCATTCCATAGCTAATCCAATTGTAGAAATCTCCCGGTGTATGCTCTGAGGTATGCGGTTCGGTCAACAGATCGGGCAGTTTTGTCGACAGCGTTCGTGACTTGATGCCATTGCCCATTCCTTGATGACCATGACATTCGACGCAGTGCTGATTAAACAAAGCGGCACCATTGGCTATAGACATTGCATCAAAAGGCACCGGCGGTCTGCGATAGGTTTCCGGATACGCTTGGATTGTCAAAGGCGGCAAAGCAATGGCAAGACCGGATGCCAGCAATAGCGCGGGAACACCGATCAAACGCTTGAATCCCCAATTACGCAGCCGGCCGAACTGAATTACTCCTGCCGCTAGTATCAGAATGAAAACTCCAATCCATACTTGAATGGCCACATTCGGCTTATCCCAGGTCGCCAGAATTGAAAACCGGAATGGGAATGGCCAATTGTCAATCAGTGCATGTTTTACCGGCGTTGTATTGGCAATTACGGTTGCCAGAAATAGCAACAGTAACGCCAGGACGAATTCAATACGCACCCATTTCCTTATTCCTGTTCTGCCAGGACTCGCATTATCAGGTTGCGAATCGTTTGCTAATAACGGTAGCCAATGCGCACGAACTCGCGCTGCGATTAAGAGAATGATACTGAGGATAAATATCTTGATGCTCAGCAACCAGCCGTAAAGTGTCGCAACCAGCGCGGCATAATAGCCGTCGAAGATGCGATCGGCTACAGTGATTCCGGTCAAAATAATCAATAGCATCACCGGTAATGCAATTGATGAGAATCGCATCAACGTTTTATATTCCGGCGCATTACCACGTTTGGCCTTGGCATTTTTGTTATTCTCGTAAATCAATAGCAAAAATGCCGGCAATGCTCCAAACCAAATACCAGCTAGAATAATGTGCAAAGCATAAGGCAAAACCGCCAATACGGATAATTCTTCGGCTGCGGCATGACTCGCTAGTGAACCTGCGATCAAAGGAAACGTTGCAGTAAAAGCAATTAAAATATACTGCCAGTGCGCTTTGGGAGATTTACGAAGAAAAACAATGATGAGTAGCAGCAATACCGCAAATAGCGTGCGCCAACTCCATATTTGACCAACGCGCGTATCGCTGATGAATCCCAGCCAAACATCCTGCTGCCATAGATTACTGACATTCCCGGTAATTTGAACTATGGATGCCATCAGCATTATCAAAAGGCCGATGGGTATACTGATAGCCAGCCATGGGAACAAACGTTCCAATCGCACAATCCATGCTTCCAGGTAGGCTCGTTTCCCGGTATTTGCGATAGCTAAAAAGATACAGCTACCCAATAAAATCATGTTTGCTGCAAGTTGAAACCAGCGTGCAATTGCTGCGATAACTTCTACCATTTTGCTACATTTTATTCTTTTACATTGAAATCAAAACTTGATTCAATGACATGACCATCAACCGACATCACACGGTATTTCACAGTGTAACGCCCTGATCCTAGCCGCGGTAAGCTCAATACAACAGATTTTGGGTCATCTGCAACACTTTCAGGGTTATTTTCAGTTATTGAATTCTTATTGGAGTCGAGTACGGTAACGGCTGCATAAGAACCTTCTATTTTTTCATTAAACCAAAGCCGTACTTGTTTGGGTGATATGGAAAGTGTAGCTCTTCTGGGTGGATCGGATTTAACCAACGCCGCGTGCGCCATCACTGGTTTTGCTTGAAATGCAAAAGAAAACATTATCATCAGAGAAGCAAGGACTGCTATCTTTTTAATAACAAACTGTATTGATCGTTTTTCTTGCACAGTTTCCTCTCAATTTTTCAGATTCATTATATTTTTCGCTATTTGATTCTTCCAACAAGGATGAGTTCAATATGCAGCTCATCCTTGATTTCACACCGGCATTCGAACAACTACGCTGGGTTTTGATTAGCGGGTTTACGTTTCCGCAAGAAGAAGAACGCCGCAACAGCAAGTACCAGCACAACCGGTGCAATAATCGCCGTTTTCGGGGTCGGACGGCCTTCACCTACCGAGAACGGAAAGCGTGATACATAGTCCTGCGCTCCACCCGTCACCGTCACCAGCCCTACAAACTTGCCTTTCTCCGGAAAAGTATGGTCTACCGTAATCGATGCCGATGGGTATACTTTCGGCGGTAAGTGGAATACCGTGATCTCGTCCAGATTCGCTTCCGATCCCGTGTCACGAATAATCCGCACTTCCGTCTTCAGCGGACGTAATTCTTCCTGGATGTAGTCCAGCGCTATCACGGTTTTGCCTGTTTCCGGTATGTCTTCACAGAATTCTTCTTCCTGCGATAAGGGTTGATAACCGGTAAAGTGCATCCGGTACGGTCCTACCGTCAATACGCACATGTCCTCTGCCAGTGCCAAACCACCGTGCGCTTGTGCTTGTGAGGTAAACATCATGCTCGTTGCGAGTATCATTGCGAATAATGCTTGTTTCATTTCTATGAGTCTTGCTGACATCGTTTGGATTTCCTGTGTCTATAAATGGTTAGTCTGCTATCGGACTGTTCAGCTTTTGTTGGCCCGGCGCGTTGCCAGCCAGTCTCTGAAACGTCTTGACCGGATGAGTTTATACCCAAGTATTGTGGTCAGCAATAGGCCGACTGCCGGTCCTATGGTGGCTCTGAATACTTCGGCGTAGTTGATCATCTCCACCCGTAAATGATATTCGTAGTTCAATGGCGGCACACCTTCCGCTGTAATCTGCACCAGATATTTCCCTTGTTCCAGCGGGCTTTGCGTGCTGATCACTCCGTCCTGATACATCGTGGGGTGCAGGTTTGTGACAGTGTCCCCTTCGCCAGCTTTGCTGCCTTTCATAACTTTCACGCCTATCGGCATCTCACGCAGTGCAGGGTCTACTAAATCTATTACAAGTATGGCATTGCCCGCTTTGGGTATTTCCGTGCAGTAATGTCCTTCTTCGTTTACTTGTGGCTGATAGGTACTGAGGTGAATCATGTTTTCGCCGATCCGGCGCATGCAGCTGTCTTCTTCCATCGCTACTTTGCCATGCGCACCCGCTGTGCCAGCATACAGTGCCATAACCAGTGCAAAGACTGCCGTCCCCGTTTGTGCTATTTGCCTGACCACGACAAATCCTCCTCTTGGATAAGCGCTTCTAATTTTGCCAGTTCTTTTGTCCGCATTCTTTTAATACCTTAAATTTTTACTCTTTTCTCTACCGATAAAAAAACCGGTACACCGGCTGTCTTTCGACAGTGGTGTACCGGTGTTGATACTTAACTTCTCTTACAGTTTGGTAAAGACTGGAATTACCGCGCCAGCAATACTGTTGATATAACGATTGCCTGCTTCATCCCAGGTCATCAACAAGCCACCAAAGCGGCTTTCCGGATCACCCAACAGTGCCATCAAACGTTGTACTTCCCACAACGCATCTTTGGCTTCCATCTTAACTTCACGGGTTTCTCCA
>CP091134.1:1399841-1438006 GCA_021582535.1 Nitrosomonas sp. | reverse complement strand
CCCTACCCACGTATAGAATTTCATCGTCGATTTCTTCTTTACGAATCGTAACCGAATAGGTTTCAGGATCAAATTTCATTTTATGTGCTCCTTGATTGCGTTTTCGTGTTGTTTGACAAATTTGTATAGCTTTTTGATGTATGGGCGTTTAACGGCTTCGCCCTTATGATGACTACAATTATAGTTAGGATATTCAATTAATGATACGGTTGGGTGCCGTGCGATTTTATGGCCGGTACTGCCGCAGTTTTCAATTCGGAATCCCAGAGCCATTTAATAGATTGATAAATTCTTTACAGGATGCGGTGGCGCTGGTGTACAGCCGCCAGATTTCCTGGCAATCCAATAAAGTTAATCGGGTGCGGGTGCGGGTGCGTTTGTGTATGTTCATTTACAGTATTCTCCCAAATACTGTAAACAACGCTAGAAATTCTTACAACCTATCACACTATGTATGAAAACCATTGCAGCTGATTTTTGATATGCATTACGCAACTGCAAGTCGAATCGTTAAAAAATTTCAGATAAGATATTTCTTCGTTCCAGTACATTACCTTTTTACTCACACATAGCGACGTGATATGACAAAACTTGCAAAGAACACTATCTGCCTTTGGTACGATGGCGGTGCCGAAGAAGCGGCACGCTTTTATGCCGCCACCTTCCCCGATTCGTACGTTGGTGCAATTCTTCGCGTGCCGGGAGATTTTCCGTCCGGAAAACAGGGGGATGTGTTGACGGTCGGGTTCACCGTGATGGGTATTCCGTGCCTCGGACTGAACGGCGGTCCCGCATTCAAACACGACCAAGCGTTTTCATTTCAGGTTGCAACTGCGGATCAAGCCGAAACAGATCGCTATTGGAACGCCATCGTCGGTAATGGCGGTCAGGAAAGCGCGTGCGGCTGGTGTAAGGATAAATGGGGGTTATCCTGGCAGATCACGCCGGTCGCCCTGACCCAAGCGATCACCGATCCCGATCCTGCCGCCGCCAAGCGGGCATTCGATGCGATGATGCAAATGAGAAAAATCGACATCGCCGCAATCGAGGCGGCGCGACGCGGCTGAAATGCTGGCGATCAGTCAGCTTCTTTTTGCATTATGTTTTGAAACAGCTCCGCACCGATCAACCGGTCCAGCCATGCAATCAGATGATGATAACGAGAGGTATAAAACCAATCTGGATTGACATTGCTAAACTGCCGGACGAAAGGGAAGATCGCCATATCCGCCAAGGTGTAACGGCCGGCCAGCAAGTAACCATCCTTGCTTAAGCGCGCATCCAAGCCGGCTAAGAAAGGCTCCGCCTGCTCCCGGTAATAAGCCTCGGAATGCTCCGGAAAGCGCACGGCATATTTATAAAGATCCAGCGCCGGTTTGAATGATTCATCATTTTGCTTGATCAGCGACATGACTTCATTCATCACAGCCTGGTCATGATCCAGCCAACGCTCGGGATCATGGATCGACAGCGCCCATTGCATGATATCCAGGCTTTGCTCGAGCACAGATCCGTCGGCAAACTTTAATACCGGCACAGTGCCTTTGGGCGAGCATTCGAGCATTTCTTTGGGTTTGGCGCGCAGACTGACTTCCTGCTGATCGACTTCAACGCCGCTGACTGTGATCGCCAGCCGGGCGCGGATCGCAAAAGGACAACGGCGGAATGTGAACAGTAACGGTTTCATTTAACTTCGACTATACGAGCTTAAGCCGCTGTACGCTTCAAATCCCGGCTCTTTTTAATTAAATCATAAGCCGTCTGCACTTCCTTGGCTTGTTCGGTCGCCACCGCGATCATTTCCTCCGGTACGCCCTGCCCCATCAATTTATCCGGATGGTATTGACTCATCAATTTGCGGTAAGCGTGCTTGATTTCCTGATCCGTGCTGTCTTTGCTGACACCCAATGCCTTATAGGCATCTTCCAGCGCATTGGCCGAAGTGCTTTGCCCTCCGGCAAAGTGCGTTTGATTGATGATCATGCCGAGCAACTGATCGAAAGCGGCCTGGTGGTAACCCAAACGTCCGGCGATAGCTCGCAACAGCTCTTCTTCAGCGGAATTCAGATGCCCGTCGGATAATCCCATGATGATGAGATAAACCAGCAGCATTTGCCGCAAATTGGGGGAATAGCCGCATGTTTTCAGGAATTCATCGAGCTGCGGGTGAATATCGTAATCGGCTGAGGCGCCTTGTTTGAACAACGTGATGGCTTTCAGCCGGTGATCGCGCGTCATGCGCAATTTCTGCATGAATTGCTCGACATGCGACACTTCGGTTTCGGACACCCGGCCATCGGCTTTGGCCAGCTTGCCCATTAAAATAAAAACGGTTTCCAGGAATACCGACTGACGCCGCGCCGCATTGAATGGATTCATCCCGCCCGGGCCAAAAGCTCTGAACCGGTCGATAAAGCTCCCAATGAAATAGCCCAGGAAAATGCCCCAGAAATTTAGAAGGAAAAAACCCGCTAAAGCGCCTAGTAATCTAAACAATGAAATTCCAGATAAATCGATAATAAAAGGCAATCATAGTGAATTGCCGGTTGATAAAATGACTTGAAATCCTGAATGCCCGGTCAAAGCCTAACTTGTTGAAACGATCAGGGTTTGTCCGTCCATTGCTCAGGCGTTAACGTTTTCATCGACAACGCGTGAATATCCTGTTTCATTTTTTCGCCCAGCGATTTGTAAACCAGCTGATGCTGCTGAACTATATTTTTACCATTAAATTCCGCGCTGACAATCAGCGCATGGAAATGGCGTCCGTCGTCGCCTTCCACTTGCACATGCTGACAAGGTAATGCCGATTCAATATAGGTTTTTACGTTTTCTGCAGTAAGCATTTCTTTTCTCCTTCACGCATGATGAACATGCAAAACAAATGTAATGTTAGTGGCGCAATTTATATCCGGTTTTGAGCATGCGGATGGTCAGCATGGATATTGCCACCAAGCATATTGCCACAATCAAGAGACTTATATAAGGCGAAACATCCGATACGCCGAAGAAGCCGTAGCGGAATCCGTCAATCATGTAAAAAAACGGGTTCAGGTGAGAAAAATACTGCCAGCCGGCCGGTAGCGAATGAATGGTGTAAAACACGCCGGATAAGAAAGTCAGCGGCAAAATGATGAAATTCTGGAAAGCCGCTAATTGATCGAATTTGTCCGCCCAGATGCCCGCTATCAACCCCAACGCGCTCAGTATCGCGCTGCCGAGCACGACAAAAAGTATCGACCAGACCGGTTGCGCGAGTGGAATATCGAAGAAAAACAGCGTGACCCAATAAACCCCCAGTCCGACCAGCAACCCGCGCACGATGGAAGCGATAATGTACGCAAAGAATATGGCGTGGTACGACAAGGGCGAGAGCAGAATAAATACGATATTGCCGCTGATTTTGGATTGAATCATGCTGGACGACGCATTGGCAAAAGCATTCTGAATGACCGCCATCATCACCAATCCGGGGATCAGAAAAGCGGTGTACGCCACACCGGGATAAGCTTCGACGTGCGCCTCCAGCACATGAAAGAAAATCAGCAAATACAGCAACGTGGAAACCATCGGCGCGACTATCGTCTGAAAACCGACTTTCCAGAAACGCAGCAATTCTTTGTACAGCAATGTGAAGAATCCGGTCATGTCACTTCATTTCCGCTGTTTCTCATCATATTGACGAACACATCCTCCAGATCCGGTTGCTGCAAGTGCATTTCCAGTATCCCGATTTGCGCGGCTCGCAAAGCCGACAATATCAATTCCACTTGCGCATAGGTGTCGATCCGCAATTCAACCATTCCGCCGCTATGGCTGAGTTGTAATGTCTGCAACGCGGCTGGCAAGGTATCGGGCAGCAATCTTAACCGTACCGATTTACCGGCAGGCAGTTTTCCGATCATGTTCTGTGCGCTATCCAGCGCGACAATCTTTCCTTCTTTCAGCATCGCCACCCGGTTACACAGCGTTTCCGCTTCATCCAGGTAATGTGTCGTCAACACAATGGTGTGTCCATTGTGATTGAGCTGGCGGATAAAATCCCATAGCGACTGGCGCAATTCCACATCCACACCGGCCGTCGGTTCATCCAGAATGATGACCGGCGGTTTGTGCACCAGCGCTTGCGCAACCAGAACCCGGCGCTTCATACCGCCCGACAACGCACGCATGTTGGCGTTGGCTTTGCCGGTCAAATCCAGCCGTTCAATAATTTCATCCACCCAAGCGCCATTGTGTTTAATACCGTAATAACCCGATTGGATTAACAAAATTTCACGCACCGTGAAGAAAGGGTCGAACACCAATTCCTGCGGCACCACGCCCAAACTCTGCCGCGCTTGCCGGTATTGTGTGATGACATTATGTCCCATCACGCTGACCGAGCCGCTATCGGCCAGTGTCAAACCGGCGATGATGCTGATCAGCGTCGTCTTACCGGCGCCATTCGGACCCAGCAGCGCAAAAAACTCTCCCGCGCGAATCTCAAGATCGATACCGGACAGTGCACGCACATTGCCGAAGCGTTTGGAGACGTGCTTAACTTCAATAGCGGGTTGCATCGAATACAGAAATCAGAAGGAGGACAATTCGGAACTTCAGGAATGGCAAAACCGCATCCGGTCAGGAAGCGTTTTGCACGGGAACTGGATTGACCGCGAGCGGAATTAACTCCGCAACCCCGTATAATTGGATCAGGCTTTTAAGACTGTCGGGCATATTGATAAATTGCAGTGCATGGCTGTTTCTACGCGTCGCGCGCTGCCATTCCAGCAATACACTGACAATCGTTGAATCCACTTCGGCCACCTGATCGAGATCGATTGTCAGCGGTTGATCGTCGAACAATGCAATACCGCTTTTCGTCAGCATCACCGCATTATCGATCGTCACAGCGCCCTGCACGATCACGATGTTGCCCTCACGAAAGATCATCGGAACCGAAGGATTCAATTGATTTCCCGCCGTTACTACTTTTTACCTTCCAGGGATTTGTTTTTATCCGTTAAGACTTTCAGCAATCCCTCGACACCGCCTTTACGTACCTGACTGTTAAAACTTCCGCGGTAATTGGTCACCAGACTGACACCGGCGACTGTCACATCATAGACTTTCCAGCCATCCGGCTTTTTCTCCATGCTATAGTCAATCGGCAACGGTTCTTTTCCATTCCCCTGAATGACTACAGTCCGGACTGTGGTTTCCGTTTGATCACCCAGTTGCTTGATCGGATTGACTTTAATCGTTTCGTGACTATGGCTGTGCAAGGCATTGGAGTACGTGCGCACTAACAATGTGCGGAATTCATTCACCAGTTTTTGTTGTTGTTCCGGCACTGCGGTTGACCAGTGTTGTCCCATCGCGAGCTGCGTCATACGGGTGAAATTGAAATGCGGCAGTATTTTAGTCTCGATCAGATCGAGCATTTTTTCTTTATTGCCATTTTTCAATTGCTCATCTTTCTGAATAATTTCCATCACTTCCTTGACCGTTTTGTCAACCAGCCGGTCCGGCGCCAGTTCCACCGACCATGCCGGGAACGCCAGTAAGCTCGAGAGTGTTAATATTATTATTCCCAGAGATCTCTTCATCATGCCCTCACCAAAATTTTTAGTCATAGTTACAATACTAAACCAACAACCGCAAAATTAACAAATATCCATTGAAATCACAAAGAATCGTCTTCCGACGCTTTATTGAATAAAAACCGTCCGATCAATTCTTCCAGCACCATGGCGGAATTGGTTTTCATGATTTTATCGCCATCTTTCAGCATGGCCTCGTCCCCGCCCGCAGCCAATCCTATGTACTGTTCACCCAGCAAACCCGAGGTCAAAATACTGGCAAATGTATCTTTAGGAAAAAGAAACCGGCTGTCCATGCTCATGGTAACCACCGCATCGTACGTTTGCGTGCTGAATTGAATATCCGTGACGCGCCCGACCACAACGCCGGCGCTCTTCACCGGCGCACGCACTTTCAAGCCGCCGATATTTTCAAAATTTCCACTAATGACATAGCTTTGAGAAGGATTATACACATTGAGATTGCCCACTTTAAGACTCAGAATCATGAGTGCGATGACGCCCATGACCACAAACAATCCCACCCACAAATCCATCGTTGTCCGCTGCATTAACTCACTCCTCTAAACATGAAAGCGGTCAAAATAAAATCCAATCCCAAAATCACCAATGACGACGTAACCACGGTGCGCGTTGTCGCGCCCGATACGCCTTCCGCCGTCGGCGGTGCGTCGTAACCTTCAAAAACCGCAATGGCCGTTACCGCCACACCAAAATAACAACTCTTAATAAAACCGTTCATGATATCAAAGCGGAAATCCACCGCACTTTGCATTTGCGACCAATAAGAACCTTCATCGACGCCGATGAAGACCACGGTCACAAGATAGCCGCCAAAAACACCCATGACGGAAAAAATGGCCGCCAGAAACGGCATCGAAATCACGCCGGACCAGAAGCGCGGCGCTACCACACGCGCAATCGGATCAACCGCCATCATGCCCATTGCCGCCAGTTGCTCGGTCGCTTTCATCAAACCGATTTCGGCGGTGATCGCGGAACCCGCGCGGCTGGCAAACAACAATGCAGCCACGACCGGACCCAATTCGCGCACCAGCGACAATGCCACCAATGTGCCGACTGCGGATTCCGAACCGTATTTTTGTAACGTTTCATAGCCTTGCAACCCAAGCACCATGCCGACAAAGAGTCCCGATACGACAATGATGATCAGTGACAGAACACCGGTGAAATACAGTTCCCGTATGACGAGATTGAAACGGCGCAAGCTGGTGCCGGATTTTAGCAGCACCAGGATGAAAAAGCGGCTGGCGACACCCAACCGCCACACACCTTCAATCACGCGATGCCCGATATGCTGAATACCGGATACGAGTCGTCTAGGCAAGAGCATTCTCCAGATTCAAATCCTTACGATAGGATTGCGCCGGATAATGGAACGGCACCGGCCCGTCCTCTTCACCGTGCACAAACTGATGCACAAACGGCGCAACGGATTCGCGCACTTCTTTCGGCGTGCCTTCGGCGGCGATCACGCCATCCGCAATAAAGTAAACATAATCCACAATTTTCAGCGACTCCTGCACATCATGGGTAACTACAATCGAGGTCATACCGAGCGCATCCGTCAAACGGCGGATCAGATTACCGATCACGCTCAGCGAAATCGGATCCAGTCCGGTGAACGGCTCATCGTACATAATCAGCATCGGATCCAACGCGATCGAACGCGCCAACGCGACGCGGCGCGCCATACCGCCGGACAATTCATTCGGCATCAAATGTTGCGCGCCGCGCAAACCCACGGCGTGCAGTTTCATCAGCACCAGGTCACGGATCATCGATTCCGGCAGATTGGTATGCTCGCGCATCTGAAACGCGACATTGTCAAACACCGACAAATCGGTGAATAACGCGCCAAACTGGAACAACATGCCCATCTTGCGGCGCAGTTTGAACAAGGCATCGCGATCCAATTCGTGCACGACTTTTCCGGCAAACTTCACATAGCCCGAAGTCGGCTGGATTGTACCGCCAATCAAGCGAAGCAGCGTGGTTTTTCCCGATCCGCTGCCGCCCATGATAGCGATCACTTTTCCGCGCTGCATCGTCATATCGATGCCTTTCAGAATCGCGCGCGTATCGTAGGAAAAATTCAATCCGCTGATTTCAATTAAATTTTCAGATGTCATGCTGCACAGTTAAATAAACAAGGGGAAATCCGGAAATGGCCGTTATTGCAATGATTGAATTTACTGTTGGCGCTGAAATAATCCAGAGTGCATCGGTTAAATTTTCACTTAAGGAAATGCTGATTAATTGACTATACGAGCGAATCACTTCGTTGCGCGGTACTCGCTCCCTCGTCTATCTTGTTGATATGTCTCGGTTGCTGTGTTCCGTGCGCCTCGTGCTTCATCTCGTTCGCCGAATTAATCAGCGTTTCCTTAATTTTGTAACGGGCAATTTTAATCCACTTTCCTCAAGAATATTGCGCTATATTAGATTTCACTAGGCAATTTTTATGTTTTTTGAAATTTTATCCGTTAATGGATCGCATGAATTACAAAATCCCTGCTGCTGAGATAGAGCAAACACAACACAGTTTTTACCTGATGATCCCGATACTTAAATCGTATTCAGCCTAAATAACCCATGTTCCGCAGCAAACCGGTCCGCCTGCTTCTTCTGCTTTTCAGTCTCGCTGCAACCGCAGCACCGGCAAGCGGGATTTACCGCAATGTCGATGCGCAAGGGCGTGTCACTTATTCCGATACCCCATCGGCCAATGCCCAGCCGGTCATAATCACCGGGCAGCCCAGCCGCCAACTGTATCAAGTCGCCCGGGTGTACGATGGCGACACGATCATTCTGGAAGACAGGAAACAAGTTCGTCTGCTGGGAGTCAACACCCCGGAAATCGAAAGCCGTCATCGCAGCGAAGAACCGGGTGGAGTTGCCGCAAAAAGATGGCTGCAAAATCAGCTGCGGGACAACCAGGTTTATCTGGAATTTGATCAAGTGAAGCGAGATAAGTACAAGCGTCTGCTGGCGCATGTATTTTTGCCGAATGGTAAACACGTGAATCTGGCTTTACTGGAAAGCGGTCTGGCTGCGATCAGCGTCATCCCGCCCAACGGCCGCTATAGCGACAAACTGATCCAAGCGCAACAATACGCGGAGAAACAAAAGCTCGGCATATGGTCAATGCCGGAATACCAATCCCGCTCCATCAGCGAAATCGCCAATCACACCAAAGGCTGGCAGCGGTTTACCGGAACCCCGGTGGCGATCAGAAAAAGCCGTAAATTTACCCGCCTGCTCTTTACCGACAAAATCGATATCCGCATCGCCAACAGTAATCTCAAGTTATTTCCGGAGCTTGCAACTTACGTGGGGAAACCGCTGGAAGTCCGCGGCTGGGTGGCGCGCAACAAAGATCATTACACCATGCTGATTCAACATCCGAGTGCGCTAATCGCGCAGTAAGGTAATGCTGTGTGGTTAAGCTCAATACGTTCTGGCTTTCGGCGGAAAAGACTCGACCGTAATCGGCTTCAGCCGCACCGGTTTGTAATCCAGCCGGTTGTCTTCGCTGAAAAACAATGTATGTTTTAACCATTTGACGTCATCGCGCCCGGGGAAATCGTCGCGGGCATGTGCGCCGCGGCTTTCGCGCCGGGCTTCGGCGGAAATCATAGTGGCGATCGCGACTTCTTTCAGATTATCCAATTCCAGCGCTTCGATCCGCGCGGTATTAAACACTGCGCTTTTGTCCTTAATTTCCGTTTGCCCCACACGCTGACCGACTTCCAGGATTTTTTCCACACCCTTTTGCAGCATGTCTTCAAAACGAAAGACGCCGCAGTAGGTTTGCATTGTCTTTGCAAGCGCGGCATGCACTTGCGCGACATTCTCGCCGTCTTTCTGATTCTCCAGGCGCGCCAGGCGATTCAAAGTCCTATCCGCGGCGTTCTCCGGCAATGGCTTGTGGTGCGGATGAATTTTCAAATCTTCAATAATTTGATTGGCTGCGGCGCGGCCAAATACGACCAGGTCAAGCAGTGAATTGGTGCCCAAGCGGTTGGCGCCGTGCACCGATACGCAGGCACACTCGCCGACGGCGTAAAACCCCGACACGGCTTCTTCCGGACCGGTTTTATACGGCGCCACCACTTGTCCGGAATAATTGGTCGGTATGCCGCCCATCATGTAGTGCGCGGTCGGCACCACCGGAATCGGTTCGTTGATCGGATCGACATGTGCAAATTTCATCGCCAGTTCACGGATACCGGGTAAGCGGGTTTTGATGATTTCCGCGCCCAGATGATCCAATTTCAACAACAAATGATCGCTTTCTTCGCCACAGCCACGCCCGTCTTTCATTTCCGTCGTCATGGCGCGCGACACCACGTCGCGGCTGGCGAGATCCTTGGCATGAGGGGCATAACGCTCCATAAAACGCTCGCCTTCCTTGTTCAGCAGATAACCGCCTTCTCCGCGCACGGCCTCGCTGATCAAAACGCCCACCCCGTAAACACCGGTCGGGTGAAATTGCCAGAATTCCATGTCTTCCAGCGGAATTCCGGCGCGCGCCGCCATCCCTAAACCATCGCCGGTATTGATCAAAGCGTTGGTGCTGGCTTGAAAAATCCGCCCGCCACCGCCGGTGGCAAACAAAGTAGCCCGGGCTTGCAGGATCGAAACTTCGCCGGTTTCCATTTCCAGCGCGGTGACGCCGAGCACGTCGCCCTGTTCGTCGCGAATCAGATCCAGCGCCATCCATTCGACAAAAAACTGCGTATTGGCGCTGACATTGCGTTGATAGAGCGTGTGCAATAGCGCATGGCCAGTACGATCCGCCGCCGCACAGGAACGCGTGGCCTGCGCGCCGCCGAAATTCTGCGATTGCCCGCCGAACGGGCGCTGATAAATCTTGCCGTTTTCCAGCCGGTCGAACGGCATGCCGAAATGCTCCAGTTCATACACGACTTCATTGGCCTGGCGGCACATGAATTCGATGGCATCCTGATCGCCCAGGTAATCGGAGCCTTTGACGGTATCGTACATGTGCCAGTGCCAATTGTCTTCGGTCACGTTACCCAGCGCCGCGGCTATGCCGCCTTGCGCCGAAACAGTATGCGAACGGGTGGGAAATACCTTGGATAGCACCGCCACTTTCAATCCGGCTTCGGACAACTGCAATGCCGCGCGCATCCCGGCACCACCCGCACCGACGATGACCACATCAAATTTTCTTTTGGTTATTGCCACATCAACTCCACAATATTTCCGTAGCCCATATCAAATAAAACAGCAAAGCGGTGATGACGGCAATTTGCACAGACAGGCGGATCGCCGTGGCATGCACGTAGTCCATCAGAATATTGCGCATGCCGATCCAGGCATGCCAGAACAGACAAATGAAAAATACCAAGGTGGCGATGCGCAATCCTGCATGGCTGAATACAGCTTTCCAGGCGGCATAATCCTGCGGTGCGGCAATCAACAAGACTGTTGTCAGCACGATGAGATAAATCACCATCAGCACGGCTGTCACACGTTGCGCCAACCAGTCCTTCAGGCCATAGTGCGCGCCCGTCACGGCCAGTCTCGACGGCCTTACCATAACTGCCACCCGATCAATGCCGTCAACAAAAATCCGGCCGCCAGCACCAGCTTGCTGCTGGTACGCGCATGCGCCAATTGAATGCCGACTTGCAGATCCAGCAAGACATGACGGATACCGGCGCACAAATGATGCAGAAAAAACCATAAGGGAAGCAGCAGCGTAAGTTTAATCACCGGATTGCGCAGATATTCCTGCACAACTTCAAAACTTTGCGGTGACTGCAATAGCATTTGCAAACCACATAGCAGCAAGGGAATACCGGGGAAAAACAGCAGCGCACCGCTGATTCGATGCAGAATGGAAACCACCGCCGGCAGCGGTTGCTTGATCTTGAACAGATTCAGATGCTTGGGGCGTTTATGATGTAATTTTGCTTCCATGCGAGAAATTCTACAGTAGAAAATGCTATCGCCAGAACCCGGCTAAAACGCTAAAAATTGCAACCAAGTGTAGTCTGTTACGCTGCCCGATACAAGCCATAACTTGATCGAATACGCAAAACCCGGCCGTTGGCAGCCGGGTTTCCATGCAAAAAAGATAATCGATAACTGCTTACTGCGCGCGCCGCCCATCGAGACTGTAACCGCCCGCGCCATGCACCGCCAGCAGTATGAATCCGCCGGTTATTGCAATGTTCTTCAGGAACATGATCATTTGCATCTGATCCGATAAATTGCTGTGGAAAATCGCCGCAGCCACTAACGTAAACGCAGCCAGCACAATCGACACCCACCGGGTTTGCCATCCTGCCACAATTGCCAAGCCGCCCCCAATTTCAAGCGCTATCACCAACGGTAGCAGCATGCCCGGTACACCCATCGCCTCCATATACCCCTGCGTGCCCTCATAACCGCTGATTTTGAAGAAACCGGACAGCAAGAAAATTTGCCCCAGAAATACACGCGCAACGAATTGACTGATTTTTTCCATGATGATCTCCTTAAAAGTGTTATTGATTACGTTTAATCCATGCACGATCACGTACAAAATTATTGGATTGAAAATCTTGCATCGCCTGATCGATTTGTTCCCGGGTATTCATGACAAACGGACCATACCGCGTTACCGTCTCACCAATCGGCTTGCCACTGACAACCAGCAGGCGCGCGCCTTTCTTCCCGGCAGCGAAGTCAAATGAGCCATCGTCCGCACCCAGTGGCGCCCACGAATGCAACGGCACACGTTGCTCGCCCAACTGTCCATCGCCTTCAAAGACATAGAGAAAGCTATTATTCCCGGCTGACAGGCGGTGTTGAAAATGCTTGCCGGGTTGCACCTGCACATCATAATAAGACACCCCGGTCAGATCATCCGTAATCGGCGCATCCGTACCGGCAAAGCGGCCGATTAAAACTTTCACCGTGTAATCCGGTGTTTTCACCACGGGAAAAGCTTCCGCTGGATATTCCTGATATTCCGGGTGATCCATCTTATGCGCTGCGGGCAGGTTGATCCACAGTTGGAATCCGCGCATCAAGCCATTCTTCTGCTTCGGCATTTCCGAATGAATAATGCCGCTGGCGGCTTTCATCCATTGCGCGGAACCGGGTCCCAAATCACCGCTATTGCCCATGTTGTCCTGATGCTCCATATGGCCGTCGATCATATAGGTAAACGTCGTAAATCCGCGGTGCGGATGAGACGGAAAGCCCGCCTTATAATCTTCCGGTTTATCGCTGCTGATATGATCCAACAGCAAAAACGGATCGTAATCGCGCAACACCGGGGATCCAATCGTGCGGTATACGGTTACACCGGCACCTTCGGGCACGGCCACCGCCGGGATTATTCGTACAGAGTTCATTGCTGCATCCATGATTTTCTCCTTTGTTGTGATTGATTGACAGGGAGCATTATCATAGTTGTTATAATAAGAATAAATAGTCACAATAAGAAATGATTGTTCTGTTATAAACAACAATGAGACATTCTGATGGATCGATATGAGAATATGAACGCTTTCGTGCGCGTCGTTGAAGCAGGTGGCATCAGCGCCGCAGCTGATCGCATGGATGTGGCGAAATCGGTGGTTAGCCGCCGTTTGAAGGAATTGGAGGAACACCTCGGCGTGGAATTGTTTCATCGCACCACCCGGCAAATGAATCTGACCGATAGCGGGCGCGCTTTTTATCAGCAATCGGTGCGCATTCTGGCCGATATCCTCGAAGCCGAGCACGCTACATCGCAATTTCATGGTGCGTTAAAGGGTAGCTTGAAGGTGGCGGTACCGTTGAGTTTTGGCTTGATGCACCTGGGCCCCGCCATCAACGAGTTCTTGCAAGCCCACCCCGAAATCGAATTCGATCTGGATTTTAACGACCGCCAAGTGGATTTACTGGCCGATGGCTTTGACCTCGCCATCCGCATCGCCAGCTTGCCCGATTCCAGCCTGATCGCGCGCCGCTTGGCTCCCATTCAAGCCGTTATGTGCGCAAGCCCGGCTTATCTCGAACGCATGGGCGAACCGGAATCACCGGAAGCGCTCATCAAACATCGCTGCCTGGTGTACAACCTGATCAGCAATATCGACAATTGGAACATATACGATGCCACAGGACAATTGATCAAAACCCGGGTCGCTCCTTACCTGAAAGCCAGCAATGGTGAATTTCTTCGCGATGCCGCCGTCGACGGCTTAGGCATCGTGCTAATGCCGACCTTTATCGTATACCGGGAAATCGAGCGCGGCGCATTGGTGCCGCTACTGACTGAATATCGCTATTCGCAGCTTGCCGCCTACGCCATTTATCCGCAAACCCGCCACCTCTCGCAGCGTGTCCGGGCATTCGTCGATTTTCTGGCTAAGCGGTTTGAGGGGATGCCTTATTGGGATTCGTGCTTGCAAAATACCGGAAGTATTTCTTGAGTAGCACCGGTTTGGATAACATTAAGCCCAATGGGATGTGATCACGGAACCCAGGATTGGTGCGTAATCGAGTGGCAGTATGGTTTCGCCGATGTCAGGCGGCGCATAACCCGCCATCGCATTGACCAGATCATCGACTTGCCGATCACGCAACGTCAAACCATCCGCGGTTTTAAACCGCTCGACGTGATTGGCCGATCCGAGATACCAGTCATTAATGACCATTTTATCCGTTGTTCCTATAATGCTGGCTTCCAGATCGTCGCCAACGCGCTGAAACCATATCTGATCGGCGCTGATGCCGGGCAAAAATCGCACGGTATCGACATTGCCCGGCGCGGCATCACTGTCGATCAGCGTATCGACACCGTAATTCCGGCCAAAAATATACACATCGTTACCGTTTCCGCCTATCAGTGTGTCGTTACCTTCCTTGCCATTGAGACGGTCATTGCCGGCCCCGCCCTGCAGTATGTTTCCGGCACTGTTACCGGTTAAATGATTGTTCAGCTCGTTCCCGGTTCCGTTGAGCGCCGTGCTGCCGGTCAAGACAAGATCCTCGACGTTTGCGCTTAACGAGAAACTGACACTCGACCTCACTTTATCGGTTCCATCAGCGCTGAATTCGATAACCGAATCACCTGCATCATCGACCACATAGACATCGTCGCCGCTACCACCGATCAGCACGTCAGTGCCCTCTTTGCCATCCAATTTGTCATTGCCCGACAGTCCGGTGAGCGTATTGTTGGCGCTATTGCCGGTCAAATCATTATCAAGCTCATTGCCCGTTCCATCGATCACACCGGTGCCGGTCAGATGGAGATTTTCCACGTTGGCGCCCAACGTGTAAGAAATGGAAGGCCGGACGGTATCAATGCCTTCATCGAAGTTTTCCAGCACGACATCCCATGCGCTATTGACGATATAACTATCATCACCCGTTCCACCCGTCATGCGGTCGTTACCCGCACCGCCATTCAGACGATCATTGCCGGCGTTGCCATTCAAGACATCGTTACCGCCCAAGCCGTTGAGTGTGTCGTTACCGATACCGCCAATCAATGTGTCAATACCCGATGTGCCATTGATCACCGCACCCAAATCGCTCACATCGATATCGAAAGTATCCGCAGCGATCAAATTGCCGGTATCTTTCGCGGTCACCAGCACGTGCAATGGGCCGGTGGAATCCGGCGTACCACTGAAGGTCAGCGCTTCCGGATCAAAACTGAGCCATGACGGCAAAGGACTGCCATCAGCCAATGTGGCGCTGAAGGTCAGCATGTCGTCGTCATCCGGATCGGTAAATGCATACGGATCTACTGTGTAACTGAAGACGCTTCCTTTTGCCGCTTTCTGGTCCGGAAGCGCAATTGATAACTCGGGTGCCTTGTTGCTTGCCAGTTTTATTTTAATGGCTTCCGGATCCCAAACGGTGTCATCTTCATTAAACCGGATCTGTTCGACAGCAAATGGACCAATACCGTCATTCTCCAGGTAATTATGGATTGTCAGGATATCCGCTGTGTCTATCAAGGTAAGTACCAAATCATTGCCGGAACGGCTGACGCGCACTTGATCCGAGGCGATACCATAATCAAATAGCACCGCATCGATCTTTCCGGTAGTCATGTCATAACTGTCAATCGTATCCTGACCGGAACCTTTACTAAACAAATAGGTGTCATTTCCCGCCCCACCCGACAAGGTATCGTTACCTGTACCGCCGCTTAGAATGTCGTCGCCACCATTGCCTTCCAACACATCGTTGCCGCCTTCACCATAAATTACGTCATTTTCGTTGCTGCCAGCGATATGATTGTCCATTTCCTGCGGATCAAGCGTAAGCGCAGGACCAGCCAGTGCGATCAGATCCGGTATGGTCAGTACCGAACCGTCGTCAAATTGTATGCGTTCCAATCCCATACCGGGCAGATCGGTCGAGTTCGGCAGTACGATCTCAACACCGCCGCCTATCCATGACAAAGCGATCGTAGCGTGCGTGGTTTGACTGTAGAGCACCATAACACCGCTCGGATCGTCGCCGTCAGACCGGACGGCACGCACCCCTTCAACTACCCGTTGCCCCGATGTGACGGCAATATCCCCCGGATTAATACCTGCCAGACGCAATACATCCTGCGCAACCGGTTTCGCTTCCAGCGTGTAATTCAAATGCAAGCCTACACCTTCTCTGCTTCCATTGCTTCTAATCTGCCACAGCTGTGTTCCCGTATCCCAAATCGTGTCGAAACCGATTTCTCCAGACAGCATGACATAGGTATCCTGACTGAACTTGCCATCGAGAAAATCATTTCCGTCACCTCCGGCCAACGTATCCCGGGCATAGTTACCAAACAATGCATCATTTCCCGTATTCCCATAAAGAAATCCGCCGATATTCGGCGCGACATCGGTGAAGTAATACATTTCATCACTTAGCGCAATTTTACCCGATGCATAGAGCGTATCGTCCCCGCCGCCACCGTCGATCATCGAGATTTCACTGACCAAGGCAATGTCGCTTTGCCCGTGCCCATCGTTGTATTGATAACCGTTACCGTGTTTATAACCTGCGATGACATTATCGCTGTCGCCGCCTTGAATGCGTTCGACCTGCGTATCGATGGTCGTTGTGGTTTGCCAATAGTTCTGAAGACCATTGGGAAATGGTGACGTTAAAACTTGACCGCCGGTGATAAAACCGATAATTGCACCGTTTTCATAGACAGGTAACAGATCAGCAGTGCTCATACCTGTCGCATCCAACTCTTCGAGTAACCGCAACCACTCGGCAATCGGAATAAATTGCCGCTCGGATGATGGACTCGTCTGCGGGGTGTCAGGAAGTGCTGCATTGATCAGATCAACTATCGTGCTGGAATCCTCAGAACGATTGGATTGCCGTTGGATTACGGCGGTATCGGCGGCGGCATCCAGCACTGCAAAATGTTGCAGCACGATTTTTGTTTCAGAAGCAGCCACCGATTCAGTCCGGTAAGTTGTATCGTCTATCCGCGCGTAAGAGCCAAAATCCTCGCCATAACGATTACTCAGTAAATCATTGACCCATTGCGCACGGGCAGCATCCAGGAAATCCGTCTGTAATTGCGTAATATCGGTATTGGATTCAGATACCGTCAGCCAGTCGGCAACATTGATTGCCGCGCCGTTTTCTTCACGGATGGTCCAAATATGCGGTGACACAAAGTAATCCTGCAACGTCAACGTGGCGCCGCCGTGCAATGTCAGAATTAAATCATTGCCCGTCCGTTCGTACCGCAGATCGGCCAGCGTCGCACCTTCCGTCAGCGCTATGATGCTCATGCCGTCCGCCACTTCGACCGCCACGTCGTTTCCCGCCGACATCCAGCCGAAAAGATAGGTATCGATACCCTCGCCGCCGATGAGTATGTCGTTGCCCGCGCTACCGTCGAGTGTGTCGTCGCCTGCGTTGCCTTCCATGCGATCGTCCGCAATCGTGCCCAGCAAATTATCATTACCCGAGGTTCCGCCGAGAATGCTCTCGGCAAGCGCGGTGATCTCACCGGCATTCAGCAACGAGTGATCATTGAACCGCAGTGCCGAAATATTCGCTCCTTGGTTAAACCAGCCTTCAAACCGTATGCTGTCTTGCGTATCTCCAATACGCATCAGCAAGCTGCCGTCCGCTAATGCAAAGAAACGCAGATCGCTTGCGGTGATACCGGCGCCCAGCTGCACTTCATCCCCAGCAGCATCTTCGCTGGCTGCCGCGGTAATCGTGTCGGCACCGTCGCCGCGATTGAAAGTATAAATGTCGGCGCCACCGCCTCCGGTATAGCGATCAGCACCGGCACCGCCTTGCAACGTATCATTGCCAATCTGGCCGAATAGCGCATCATTCCCCGCTCCGCCGGTAAGCAGATCATCACCGGCGTCACCTAACAGGAAATCGTTACCGCCGTAGCCTTTGAGGGTATCGTCATTGCTGCTGCCCTGAATGAAATCCGCACCCGTACCGCCGTAGGCCTGCACGATCGGTTGCCCGGAATTAACCTTAATGGATGATAAATTCAGTACGACCGCCTTGTGTAAGTTCTCGCTGACCCAAGTCTCCAGGTTGATTGAATTGTTGCCGTGATCAAATTGAATTTGTGCCGCCATGCCATAAAGCGCATTGTGCAGATCAAGCGCTCCGCCATTTGCCAGGGAAACGCGCAAAACACCGGAATTACCCAGCCAAGTCGCGCCTAACGGTGTATTCGATGTTGGTGCGCTGGAATTTGCCGTTGAACCTTCCGATTCATCGGTCAAATTGGCCAGCGCGCCCACCGGCATACCGCTACTGCCGGCATCGGCCAGCATAATGATATTGTTTCCTTCCAGATCGTTGATCGAATCGCCTTCTTCTACACCGAGATAGGTATCGTCACCCGCTCCGCCATATAACTCATCGTTTCCAGCTCCACCGACCAATGTATCCTTACCGCCACCCCCGGAAAGCTGATCGGCACCGGCACCTCCATCGAGAAAATCGTCACCCTGATAAAGCAATGAAATTTCTCTGTCATCACCGATAAGCACATCCGCGCCCGCACCGCCGGCAAGATAATCGGAACCCCCATCACCCCTCAGCACATCATCGCCATTACCGCCGCTTAAATAATCGTTACCATGCAAAGACGCATCCAATGTCTTGTAAAAATTATCTCCTTGCAATACATCATCACCATCCTGCCCAAGGATGGTATCGTTACCTGCTTCACCAAAAACCACATCACTATCGGCACCGGCATCAACGGAATCGTTACCGCCTCCCGCGAAGATCCAGTCTTTCCCGGTACCGCTCGCGATAACATCATCGCCCCCGGCGACCATGGCAGTCTCTGCGGGTGAAGTGCCGAAGTTATATTTCCGGCTATAGGTGGTAACATTATCCTTACTGCTGGTTGAACGATCGACTTTCCAATCTCTATCAAAAGATTCGACATTAAGATCGCCTTCGATCATGTCGTCCCCGCCCAGCCCAAGCAAAATATCTTTGCCCGTCCCCCCCATCAAGATGTCGTTACCGTCATTGCCAATGAGCGTATCATCGCCTGCACCACCATCGACCAGATCACCTCTTTCGCCGCTTCCGGTCTGGGTGTTGCTCAGCGTGTACGCAGCATCCAGGGTATACTCGATTTCTGCGTAAAGCCTGTCGTTGTTCAATTGTCCCTGGATGATGTCGCTATCGGCACCGCCCAGTATCACATCGTCACCCTTACCGCCGGATAAAATATCCTCACCCGCTCCACCTTCGATACGATCTCTGCCGTCCTTGCCGTCGACCTCGTCATTCCCGCCGAGGCTGCGAATATGATCGTTCTCGGCGCTGCCATACAAAAAATCTTCACGATCCGCTTCTTCTTCCGCACCGACGACAATATTGCCAAGCTCGTCGTAGTCAATGGGCTTCTCGGGTTTCAAGTCGCCTACGATAATTCGATCCAATACCGGCGCATCGTTGGGCACATTATCGCCAAGGGTGATACCTAATTTACCGTCGCTCCAATTTTTTATCCGCACCCTGGCGCTATCGGCTGATCCGACAAAACTGACGAATAAGTCATTGGTGCCATTATCCTGAGCAGCGAGGAGATAAACCAAATCGTTTCTCTGATCCATCCAGGTATCGCCGATTCTTATCCAATCTTTGCCGTCGGTCACACCGCTTCTGCCTTGTGCAATCACAGCACCGAATTGAATGGCGCCGATTCCGTCGATATCCAGTACCGTATCCGTACCGTCGCCGGGATTGACGATATAAGTATCCGACCCGGCGCCGCCCTCCAGATAGTCGTTACCCTCCAGTCCCTTCAGCGTGTCATCCCCGCCGCCGCCATATAAATGATCTTCAACAGCGGAAGCAGCCGGATTGTCTGCATTCTCACCGCCGAAAAAATAACGTGGCGTGTTCCCCGACAATTCACCCTGCGAAATCTTGTAGCCCGAGGTTACATCTTCAAAATAATCATTGATATTTTGATAGCTATGATTGCTTGAACTGAATGAAGCCGATGAATCCAGCGGATTCTTGTCTTCGATGTTGAACCAATTCTTGCGCACCAACATCGTCATGCGATCGACCAGATAGGATGAAGTCAACGTGCCCGTGCCGCTATCCGGATTGAAGAGATCCAGTTCACCGTTGGTATTGAAAGCACCGTAATCAATCTTTTCTCCTTCCAGGATAAAAGGATTCAGTGTGAGTAACGCAAAGCGGGTTGCCAGGCCGACTTGGTCATTGCTTTCGATCTTATTGATGATTGCACCGGGGGACAAATCGGATAACAGCGTCAACTGGACTTTATCTGCCGAATCCTTGAATGGCCCACTATTTTGTAGCTCATAAAGATTTTCATAAAATTTGCCACGATTACCCGTTTCAGTCTTCCGGCTTTCACTCAGTGCAATCTTGCCATTCTCCGGATCCAGCAAAATGATGCGCAGCGCATCGAGGGCGGATTCCAACGTTTTACTGTTCGATCCGCCAATATCCTTGGTAGAACCGAAAGCATCCATCAGTTTGTTGAGCTGCTCCTGACTCAAATTGGGCGCCAACTGGGAATAAACGGAATAGACGGCTAAAGCATCGGTTAGTACTTGCTGACTGTGATTTCGCGCACCGGGAGGGTTGCTTATATCTGAAGCCATTTGATCTTCAATGATGACGTCAATCGGGGGAGCAACGTCGAAACCTAAACCTGAAATTGGGCTAATACCTGTTGCCGCTTCAATATTACTGATCTTGGATTGATCATATGTGGATGCAACACCAAGAAAATCCAAAATCGCATAAGCCGCCGCAGAGGGACCTGTATAACCGCCCACTCCTGGGGCATTGTAAAGATATGCATGTAAAATATGATTTGTAAACATGGGTTCTGCAACAAGCCCTGCTGCCAAAAAACCACCCAGGCTGTGGCCAGTAACAGTAAAGTTTTGTGGGAGTATCCTATTCCCAATCCATTCAGCGACTTTGAATTTAAGGCTGATATATTGCGGTTGCAGTATTGTGCTACCCAGCCACGTGATATCAATCAGATCCGTTAATAAATCCATTGAATCAGAAGCTTCAGTACCACGAATAGCGAGAAAAGCTTCTCCGGAAACTTTATCAGTAAATACTGTTACCGACAGACCCGTCAATGCATCATTGAATTGTTCGACTACTTGATAAGTGTTGGCAAAAGTACTGGCCTGTTTATCAGAAAATTCGGCCTCTTTCAATTCATCTTGATTTGGAATTTCTGTCGCCAGATTTGCATATGCAGCTAATGCTAATTCTGCTTGTTTAAAATATTCAGTGTGCTGACTCACAACTGCCCCCTCATTCCTTGATAAAAATTTGCATATTCAAATTGGTTATATCTGCTGTCACAGGGCATCTGAATGACGATCCGTGCCAAGGCCCCGGGATATTTCCGCCATGCCTTGAGTAACTTGACGCTTCACCAATTAATTTATTATCAGACATCCGATAGACCCTATATTGGTTTCGCCACATAGATGGATTTCCCTCAACAAGAAATTGTTGAAATGATTCGTAGTAATAATCATCATCCAGTTTTGCTATTTGCTTGGATGGAATATATATAGAACCATCCTTCTCAAATCTATCTGCCGACAACTTCACCGTCTCATAAACCTTAATTCCGCCATCAATGGCGCAAAGCCGTTTTACTTCCCTGTCCAGCCGATCCTTTTCAGTGAAAAAAGAGGAATAGATCAGCGCTGAAGCGAATACCAGCCAAAAAATAATTTTCATACGGATAGTTCCTTGCTCTTGTTGAGTGACATTATGAGAAGCGCAATGCACTCTTTACTAAACTTTCAATTCTGGAGTGAGAAGTTAACGGCATTAAATCACATCAAATTAATATATCTTAAAGTGTAATATTAATGTAATATAACCCATTGATATATAAGCGTAAGTGAATTTAATTCAAGCAAAAACAACTGAATAAACAACCGAAGCATCGATAAGTACTTGCTGACTGTGGTTACGCATACTGGAAGGATCACTGATGTCCCAAACCATCTGATCTTCAATGATGGCGTCAATCGGGGGAGCAACGTCGAAACCTAATCCTGAAATTGGACTAATATCTGTTGCCGCTTCAATATTACTGATCTTGGATTGATCGTATGCGGGTGCAACTCCGAGAAAATCCAGAATCGCATAAGCTGCCGCAGAGGGGCCTGTATAACCGCCCACACCCGGTGTATTGAAAAGATATGCATGCGAAATATGATTCGTAAACATGGGTTCTGCAACAAGCCCTGCCGCCAAAAAACCACCCAGGCTGTGGCCAGTAACAGTAAAGTTTTGTGGGAGTATTCCATTTTCGAGCCACTCCGCGACTTTGAATTTGAGGCTGATATATTGCGGTTGCAGTGTTGTACTACCCAGCCATGTGATATCAATCAGATCCGTCAATAAATCCATTGAATCAGAAGCTTCAGTACCACGAATAGCGAGAAAAGCTTCTCCGGAAACTTTATCAGTAAATATTGTTGCAGATAAACCGGTTGCATCAGTATATTGGGCGACTAAGCGATAAGTATCGGTAAAAGTACGAGCTTGACTAGTGGAAAAATCCGCATCTTCCAACTCAGCTTGAGTCAGCATATCCGAAGTAAAGTCTGCATAAGCCGCTAGTGCTAGTTCAGCTTGCTTTAAATACTCAATTTGCTGACTCATGATATTCTCCCTCATTCTTTAATGATTTAATGAAAATTTTCTTATTCAAATCGGCATCTGTTTCTTTGGGGCAGCGAAACGCAATAACATGCCAAGGTCCCGGTATCCCCCCACCACGTCTTGAGTAATTAATTATTTCACCTAGTAATTTGCCATCAAATTGTCGATAAACTTCATAGCGATATTTCACTAATTCCGGATTTCCTCTGATCAGATAAATCGTGGATGATTCGTAGTAATACTCATCTCCTGTCTTAACATTCTCCTTGTACGGGATTGATATCTGCCCATACCGATCGAATCTCTCCGCCGGTAATTTCACCGTCTCATACACCCTGATACCTCCATCGATAGCACACAGATGATCTACCTCACGATCCAGTCGGGCCTTTTCAGAGAAAAAGTTTGCATAAACGATCAATGAAACGAACAAAAGCAAAATGATTCTTTTCATGTGGAAGGCTTCCATTGATGTGCGGCCAGAACGGCCGCACCCTATTCCATGCAGTACAGTAAGTCACCGGTGACGCAGGGAGTACCGGTGTTTTTTCAGTGAATCTTCACTCCGGCAGGGTTTCCCGGCTAAAAATGAGCAACAAAGTTCTAATCATCCACAACACCCTGCCCCGGAAACAGCACATCGGTAAACCCGAACTGCCGGAAATCGTTGATGCGCATCGGGTAGAGAATTCCTTGCAAGTGGTCGCATTCATGCTGCACCACGCGCGCGTGAAAACCGCTGACGCTGCGGTCAATCGTTTTACCGTATTGGTCCGTGCCGTGATAGCGCAAATGCGAATAGCGTGGCACCATGCCGCGCATGCCGGGAACACTCAGGCAGCCTTCCCAATCGTCTTCCTTGTCGCCGGATAACGGTGTGAGCTGCGGGTTGATCAGAACCGTGAAAGGCACTTCTTCCGCGCGCGGGTAGCGGGGATTCTGGTCAAAACCGAAAATCACCACCTGCAAGCTCACGCCAATCTGCGGCGCGGCTAAGCCTGCGCCGTTGAGATAGGCCATAGTGTCTTGCATATCCTGGATTAATTCGTGCAGTTCGGCGGTATCGAATCGTTCGACGGGTTTGGCGATTTGCAGCAATACCGGATCGCCCATTTTCAGTACGGATCTAATGGCCATGGCAGCTCACCACATGTTCCAGAATGTTTCTAACCCGCACCATCGCTTGTTCCAGCACGACATAAATTTCCTTGAGCGGAATACTGTCCACATTGGTGCCCCGTCCGGCGGCTTGGTTGGCGACAACCGCGAGCGTGGCGTAACTTAGACCCAGCTCCCTGGCCAGAGCCGTTTCCGGCATGCCGGTCATGCCGACGATATCTGCGCCGTCGCGTTCCAGCCGGTTGATTTCCGCCGCGGTTTCGAGCCGAGGCCCTTGCGTTGCGGCATAGACGCCGCCGTCGGCGATGGCTTCATAAGCATTATTGGCCGCTTGCAGCAGCAATGTGCGTGTTTGCTGGCTGTACGGTTGCGTAAAATCGATATGTGTCACGGGTTGATCCTTCCCTTCAAAAAAAGTGAAATTGCGTCCATAGGTATAATCGATAATCTGATTGGGCACCACCAGCTTGCCTGGCGTCAGATCGGCACGGATACCGCCGACCGACGCCACGGAAATCACATGCGCCGGTTTCAGGGAATGCAACGCCCATAAATTCGCCCGGTAATTGATCGCATGCGGCGGTATCGTGTGGCCGTGGCCATGCCGCGCCAGGAAAACGATGTCCTCGCCATGCAGCTTACCGAATGTCAGCGGCCCGGAAGGTTCGCCATACGGAGTGCGTATGATTTGCCGGTGGGATATTTCGAGGCAGGATAATTGCGTCAATCCGCTACCGCCAATTATTGCAAGCATAGCTTCCCCTTTCAGTTTTTTACTGCATAAATCGCCGGCAGATTCCGCCATGCACCGCGGATATCCATGCCAAAACCGAATACATACCGGTCCGGTACCGTCAATCCGACAAAATCGGCTTTGAGCGGCTTGGGCCGCCCCGTTTCTTTCTCGGTAAACACCGCGCTGTAAAATGCTTTCGCGCCATTCTCCAGCACTTTGGCACGGATAGCGGCCAGTGTAATACCTTCATCGAGAATATCGTCCAGCACCAGAATGACGCGATCCTTGACGCTTTCCCTCGGTTCCATCCGCCAGTAAATTTCCCCGCCCTGTATCTCTTTGCCATAGCGCGTCAGATGCGCATAATCAAAATCCAGCGGAAACCGCAATTGCGGTAGCAGTTGTCCGGTGAATATCACTGCTCCGCCCAGCATACATAAAACCAGCGGCTGCTGATGCGACAACACGCGCGTGATATCCGCCGCCATGCGTTGCACCGTTTGCGTGACGGTTTGCTCGGAGTGAATTAATTCCGCCGTGCTAAGAATTTGTTCCAGTTGCTGGTAAGTTTGCATGAAAGATTCAAGGTTATGGTTAGTTTGAATAAAATCGCGTTTTTTAATGAGATATTATAGCGCCGTACTGAAAGCTTCAAATACTTCCCATTCAATCCATGCAGGTAAAAATTCTTACACGGAAAAATTTTTTATGATTAAATGAAAGTACTTCATTGAAAGGAGTAACTCAGCATGAATAAATTTATCGTTGAATACATTGGCACTTTCTTTTTGCTGCTCACCATAGGCTTGACGGTAATACCGGGCAGCGCCGGTGTCATTGCGCCTCTCGCCATCGGTTCCGTGTTAATGGTTCTGGTTTACGCCGGCGGACATATTTCCGGCGCGCACTATAATCCGGCTGTCACTTTGGCGGTGCTTATCCGCGGAAGATGCACCATGGCTGACGTGCCGGTGTACCTTACCGCGCAAATTCTGGGCGCGGTAGCAGGCGCACTGACTGCACAATTCCTGGTGGGCTCAGGCACTGCCGCCGGAACCATCGATGTGACCAAGTCACTGATTGCCGAATTTTTGTTCACGTTTGCATTGGCGTACGTCGTGCTCAATGTCGCCACGGCAAAAGGAACCAGCGGCAACTCCTTTTACGGTTTAGCCATCGGCTTCGTAGTCATGACAGGCGCATTCTCCGTGGGCGGAATTTCCGGTGGCGCGTTTAATCCCGCTGTTGCCATTGCCGCGCCGTTGATGGGTTTAATGGATTGGAACAATATCTGGATTCATATTTCTGCTGACTTTGCCGGTGGCGCATTGGCAGCCGTTATTTTTAATATACTCAACCCCGAGGATAAATAATATGCAAATATTCACAACAAAATACCTGGCGATCGGAATTACCGTTTTACTGGCAAGTCTTATTTTTTCGCAACGCAATGCTGATGCTTCCGATTACCCGGTCTTTCGGGATGGAAAGCTGATCATTCCTCGTGTTGATACCGATGCGCAACCGGGCAACTTTCAGAATGCGGAGTTACAGTTTGAAAGTTCCACCAACAGCTGGAAACTCAACAAGTTTGTCGAAACTAAAATTATTCCCGGTCCTGCAACCTATGACGAAAAAGTTGAAGCCATCGTTGTAGATTCATCACCGGTCCAGGTTTTTCTCAAAATCACCGGGCAATTTTCAAATGGTTGCGGGTATTTTCAGCAAATCAATCAGGTACTCAAGGACAATACTTTTGAAATTATTCTTCACGTCGGGCCTAATCCATTCCCTGAAGGGATAGCATGCACAGCAGCGCTTGTGCCGTACGAGAAAATCATTCCCCTCGAGGTCTACGGACTTCCGGCCGGAACTTATGGGTATAGTGTCAATGGCATTCCTGCTGGAACATTCTCGTTAACCAAAGATAACACACTGTAGATTAAAGAATAAAATGGTAACTGTGTTGCCATTTTATTCTCGTGGCAGCAGCGATGAATTATTTCAGCAACGCCTCTAATCCTTCTTGATCAAGAATGGTAATTCCGATACTCACCGCTTTGTCGTATTTACTGCCGGGATCGGCGCCGACGACGACATAATCGGTTTTTTTGGAAACGCTGCCGCTGACTTTGCCACCCAGCGCCTCGATTTTTTCCTTGGCTTCTTCGCGGCTCATCGTCGGCAAGGTGCCCGTCAACACGAAAGTTTTGCCGCTTAACGGCGCTGTCAAGCCGTTTTGCGCGGATTTACCTTCGTGTTCTTCCCAATACACGCCGCAGGCGCGCAGTTGTTCGATGACTTCGCGGTTATGCCCCTCGGCAAAAAAATCCACAATACATTGCGCCACCACCGGGCCGATATCGGGAATTTGCTGCAAACGTTCGCTATCGACTGCCATCAACCGGTCCAAACTGCCCAGATGTGCCGCCAAATCCTTTGCGGTTGCCTCGCCGACATTGCGGATACCGAGCGCATAGATAAATCGCGCCAATGTGGTGTGCTTGCTTTTTTCAATTGCATTGAAAATATTGCTCGCCGATTTATCCGCCATGCGCTCCAAATTTGCCAATGCGGCGATTCCCAGCCGATACAGATCCGCCGGTGTACGCACGATCGCTTGATCGACCATTTGCTCGACCAATTTCTCGCCGAGACCGTCGATATCCATCGCGCGACGCGATGCGAAATGCAACAGCGCCTGCTTACGTTGCGCCGGGCAAAACAAGCCTCCGGTGCAGCGCGCCACCGCCTCGTCCGGCAAACGCACCGCTTTTGCGCCACACACCGGGCAATGCGCCGGCATGGTAAATACCAAAGCGCCCGGTGGGCGTTTTTCCGCCACCACCGCCACCACTTCCGGAATCACATCACCGGCGCGGCGCACGATGACGGTATCGCCGATACGTACATCCTTGCGTGCAATTTCATCGGCGTTATGCAACGTTGCATTGGTCACGGTCACGCCGCCGACAAAAACCGGTTGCAGCCGTGCAACCGGCGTCAGTGCACCGGTGCGGCCGACCTGCACATCGATACCGAGCAATTGCGTTATCGCTTCCTGCGCTGGAAATTTGTGCGCGATGGCGAAACGCGGCGCGCGCGAGACAAAACCGAGTTTCTCTTGAAATACCAATGAATTGACCTTATACACCACACCATCGATGGCATACGGCAGCGTTTCACGCTTGGCGCCGATCGTCCGGTAATACTCCAGCAATCCCGGTAATCCCGTAACCACCTGGCATTCCGTCGATACTGGAAAATGTAACGAAGACAGATAGTGCAGCATGTTGTGATGCGTATCCCGCGGCAAATCCGCGTCGTCGCATTGCCCGATGCCATACGCGAAAAAAGCAAGACGCCGGGTTGCGGTAATGCCGGGATCGAGTTGACGCAGCGAGCCTGCAGCGGCGTTACGCGGGTTGGCGAATTCCTTCTCGCCTTTCGCCAATTGCTGCTGATTCAATCGCTGAAAATCCTTTTGCAACATCAATACCTCACCGCGCACTTCCAGCAACGGCGGTGGATTGTTTACCGGCAGCGATAACGGAATCGATTTAATTGTTCTCAGGTTCAGCGTAATATCTTCACCGGTATAGCCATCGCCGCGCGTTGCGCCGGTTTTAAAGTCACCATGTTCATACCGCAAACTGACCGCCAGTCCGTCGAATTTGGGTTCCGCGTTATATTCCACGCTATCAACGGACAAGCCATCACGCACGCGCCGGTCGAAAGCTTCGACTTCGCTATCGTCAAACGCATTGCTCAATGACAACATCGGAACAGTGTGTGTAATTTGCGCGAAGGCTTTGAGCGGTGCCGCGCCCACCCGCTGCGTCGGTGAACCGGCGCTAATCAGTTGCGGAAAATCCTGCTCGATTTGCTGCAATTCACGCAGCAATCGATCGTATTCCGCATCGGGAATGGATGGATTATCGAGCACATAATAACGGTAATTATGCGACTCGATCTCGGCTCGCAGCGCCTGCGCACGATGGCTTATTTCACGAATGTTCTCTTCCATACCGGAAGTATAGCGAATAGCGGTAAGACACGGTTTCAGTAATTGGCAAAAAATCCTTTATACTGCACACTCCATCGAAAAATTCCTTTACCAAATCCCAATGTCTCAAGAAACGACACGCGACATGAGCAACAATAAATTAAAAATCCGTATTCACATTCAGCAACCGCCACAAGCCATCGAAGAAATTTATCCCGAGCCGGAAGTCACTTACGAAGAAACGCTGGACTGGAACAAAATCGCCGTCGCAGCAGCGTTGCTGTCAGCCATTCTCGTTTTGGCCGGTTATTTGCTCTTTTCCAGCGGCGGTACTGAGAAAGCCGCCGATGAGACGATTGCATCCGGCCGTACCGCCGTTGCAGTTTCCGGACAGGCCGTTTCCCCGGAAAAAACTGAGGCGGAACCCGCCACAACCGGCAATACCGCCGTAACGCAACCGGGTGAATCGACCAGCGTGCAGAAACCCCTGGTGAAACCAGCCGAGCCCGGCACAAAGCACGCTGCCGCCAAACTAGTTCCAATACCCGCAAAAAAACCGCAGCGGATCGCATCCGATAACGCCGGAAAAACGGTGCCAAAAACAGCTGTACAAGCAAAACCGCAGCAACCATCCGATCATGCCGAAGTTGTCCGGGCGCAATTAAGTCATGCGATAGACGCACGTGAACCGGTCGATTCGATTGACACCGTGCAACTGCAACCGGGTGAATCCAAACCGATTCATTTTTACCTGCATTTAAAAAATATGCGGGGAAAGAAAATCCGTATCGACTGGTATTACAATGACAAGCTGGATTCAAAGCTAAGCTTGCAGGTGCACAACAACAATTGGCGCACGCATGCCAGCAAGCAATTGGATCAACGGCGGCTGGGCGAATGGCGCGTTGAATTAGTCGATGAATCCGGAAATCAATTGGCAAGCCGGAGCTTTACCGTCACCCAACCGTAAAACGCGCTCACATCCTACCGTATGCACTAAAGGATTTATCCATGAAATATTGCAGTCATTGCAGTGCCACCGTTGAGTTGATCATACCCGAAGGCGATTCGCTGCCGCGCTATGTATGCACGGTGTGCAAGGTCATTCACTATCAGAACCCCAAAATGGTGGTCGGGTGCATTCCGGAATGGGAAGATAAAATTTTATTGTGCCGCCGCGCCATTGAACCGCGTTTAGGCTGGTGGACGCTGCCGGCCGGTTTTATGGAAAATAATGAAACGCTGGCGCAAGCCGCCGCGCGCGAAACGTTGGAGGAAGCCACTGCACGGGTGGAAATCGGCGGCTTGTACGCCGTTTACAGCCTGCCGCATATCAGCCAGGTGTATTTTTTATTCCGCGCGCGATTGCTCGATCTCGATTTCAAACCCGGCATTGAAAGCCTGGAAGTCAAGCTGGTTTCCGAACACGAAATTCCTTGGGAGGAAATGGCATTTCGCGTCATCCACGACCCGTTAAAGCAATATTTTAAGGAACGCGCACAAGGGAAACTGGGATTTCATATGGGTGTCATCGATAAACCATCCAGCAGTTCCTGAGCAAGGTCATTGTTTCTTCGCTCAAAAATTACAAGGTTTTAGATTCCCTGACAGCAAGCTATAATGTTCATTTTTTGCAGACTCCAGACTCTTATGAAGCATTTATTCGTTCTATTGCTAGTATGCCTCGCTGTCTCGTCAGTACCTGCCCAATCACAAGATATTTCCATCGCAGCCAAAGCTTATTTACTGTCAGATTTCCAAACCGGCCAGGTGTTGGCCGGTCAAAATGCGGATGAACGCATCGAGCCCGCATCGTTAACAAAACTCATGACCGCGTACGTGGTGTTTTCCGCCATCAAACAAAAGCAGATTGCCTTGGATCAACCGGTTCCGGTATCCGAAAGCGCCTGGCGCATGATCGGTTCGCGCATGTTTATCGAACCCAGCAAACAGGTCACCGTGGAAGAATTGATCCGCGGCATGATTGTGCAATCCGGCAATGATGCTTGTATCGCATTGGCGGAAGCGGTTGCAGGTTCGGAAGCGAGCTTCGCCAATCTGATGAATAAAGAAGCAGGCCGATTGGGTATGAAAAACACGCATTTTACCAATTCGACCGGTCTGCCCGATCCGGAGCACTACACCACGGCGCATGATCTGACACTGCTGGCAACGGCCATCATCCGCGATTTTCCCGAATTTTACCCACACTATTCACAAAAGGAATATACCTACAACAACATTACGCAACCGAACAGAAACCGGTTGTTATGGATCGATCCGCATGTCGACGGCATGAAAACCGGGTGGACTAAAACCGCCGGCTATTGTCTGATCACTTCCGCGATCCGCGACAAGCGGCGGCTCATATCGGTGGTGATCGGCGCGAAATCCGCCAATGCACGCAGCATCGAAAGCCAGCGCCTGCTCAATTACGGTTTCCAGTTCTACGACACGCTGCACTTATATAAAAAGAACGATTCACTGACCACCATCCATTTATGGAAAGGCACGCAAAACGAGCTGAAAGCCGGATTCGACCGGGATGTTTATTTCACCCTCCCTAAAGGTCAGGGCGATAAACTCAAGGCCACCATGGAATACAAACAACCGTTGATCGCGCCGGTGCAATTGGGGCAGGAAGTCGGCACGGTAAAATTCACGCTGGATGACAAAACTGTTGAAACCTATCCATTGGTCGCTCTGGAGAAAGTCGATACCGCGAACTTCATCGGCCGTGCTTGGGATAGTGTAAAATTACTCTTTAATTAATCCAGTCTTAACACATCATAGAAGGTTCGCATGATATATCTGAACGGTAAGTTTATGCCCATTGAAGAAGCATGCATTCCCGTGCTGGATCGCGGCTTTATCTTTGGCGATGGCATCTATGAAGTCATCCCGGCTTATTCGCGCAAACCCTTCCGTCTCCCTAAACATCTCAACCGGCTGCAGCACAGCCTGGATGGCATCCGCTTGAAAAACCCGTTCAGCAACGACGAATGGAAGAATTTGCTGGAACAAGTCATCGCCAAAAACGACGGGGAGGATCAATATCTCTATCTGCACATCACGCGCGGTGTCGCCAAACGGGATCACGCGTTTCCGGTGAATGTGCCGCCCACTGTATTCATCATGAGCAACCCACTGCTGCCACCACCTGCGGAACTGCTGGTCAGTGGCGCTTCGGCCATTACCGCGCTCGATAACCGCTGGATCCGTTGCGATGTCAAAGCCATTTCATTGTTGCCGAATGTGTTGTTGCGGCAATTGGCGGTGGATGTGCAGGCATTGGAAACAATCCTGATCCGCGACGGATTCTTGACCGAAGGCGCCGCCAGCAATATCTTCGTAGTCAAAAACGGCGTGCTGCTGGCACCACCGAAAAGCAATCTGATGCTGCCCGGCATTACCTACGATGTGGTGCTTGAATTGGCCGCGGCAAATAAAATACCGCACGAAGTCCGTGACATTTCGGAAGCGGAAGTCCGCACCGCGGATGAAATTCTGTTGACATCGTCGACCAAAGAAATCATGCCGATCGCATCACTGGACAATCAGCCGGTAGGACAGGGAAAACCGGGGCCGCTGTTTGCCCGTTTGCACGCGCTGTATCAGGACTATAAAGCCACCAATATGCGCGGCCATTCCTGCGGTTGCTCGAATTCATAACCGGTGGTTTGAATTTTCCGATGTCAGAACAGCCGTCACTGATCGAATATCCCTGCGACTTTCCCATCAAAATCATGGGTAAAGCGCAGCAGGATTTCACACAGATTGCGCTGGCGATCGTTAAATTTCATGCTCCCGATTTCGATACTGAGACGATGGCGGTCAAGGCCAGTAAAAATGGCACGTATTTAAGCCTGACGTGCACCATTCGCGCCACTTCCCGGGCGCAATTGGACGCCCTGTACCAAGCGCTATCGAGTCATCCTTTGGTTGCCGTGGTACTGTGATCGTCCCCGATGCAAAATCTTTCCACATCTGTTTGCACACCGCAGCATTTCATCGTCAAAACCCTGGGATTATCCGATTACCAGGCGACCTGGCAGGCCATGAAGGATTTTACGGACAGCCGGAACGAACAAACGCGCGATGAAATCTGGTTATTGCAGCACCCGCCGGTTTTTACCCAAGGCATTGCAGGCAAACCCGAGCATCTGCTGCACGATCATGGAATTGCGGTAGTTAAAACGGATCGCGGCGGTCAAATCACTTACCATGGGCCGGGGCAAATCATCGCTTACCTGCTGCTGGATATACGCCGCCTGAAACTCGGTGTGCGTGAATTGGTCAGGCTGATGGAAAGCGCCGTGATCGGCTTACTCGATGACTATCGCGTCAAGGCTGCCGGGCGCGTTGAAGCTCCCGGCGTTTACGTAGGAAATGCCAAAATCGCTTCGTTGGGACTCAAAATCAGGAAAAACTTCTGCTACCACGGCATTGCGCTGAATGTGGATATGGACTTGACGCCGTTCTCCTATATCAACCCCTGCGGTTATCAAGGATTGCAAGTCACGCAAACCAAAAACCTGGGCATCCTTGATGGCGTGGATATTTTAAGCGCCAAACTGGCCAACCAATTACAAGAAAAACTTCTCAAAAAACGATTAACGGAACAACATGACCACTGATACCCGCCAAAAAGGCGCTGATAAAACAGCGCGCAACCCCGTCAAAATAGCACCGCAATCGCGTGACGAATTATTGCGTAAACCCTCGTGGATTCGCGTACGCTCGTCCAACAGCGAAAATTATTACGAAGTCAAACGGCTGCTGCGCGAACATAAACTGCATACCGTGTGCGAAGAAGCATCCTGCCCGAATATCGGCGAATGCTTCGGTAAAGGCACCGCCACGTTTATGATTCTGGGTGATTTATGCACCCGCCGCTGCCCATTTTGCGATGTCGCGCATGGCCGCCCAAAACCACCGGATGCGGATGAACCGTTGCATCTGGCGCAATCGATCGGCGCCATGAAGTTGCGCTATGTGGTCATCACCAGCGTGGATCGTGACGATTTACGCGACGGCGGCGCACAGCATTTTGCCGATTGCATCCGTGAAATCCGCACGCATTCGCCACATACCAAAATCGAAACTTTGGTACCGGATTTCCGCGGCCGCCTCGAAGTGGCTTTGGAAAAACTTGCCGCCTGCCCGCCGGATGTCTTGAACCACAATCTCGAAACCGTGCCTCGCCTGTACAAACAATGCCGTCCCGGCGCGGATTATGCGAACTCACTGAAACTGCTCAAGGACTTCAAAGCGCAATTTCCGCACATCCCCACCAAGTCCGGTTTAATGCTCGGGTTGGGCGAAACCGACGAAGAAATCCTGCAAGTACTGCGCGACCTGCGCGAACACAATGTGGAAATGCTCACTATCGGACAATATCTACAGCCCAGTATCGGCCATCTGCCAGTCATGCGCTACGTTACGCCCGAAGTATTTAAAATTTTTGAACAAGCCGCGCTGGAAATGGGTTTCAGCCACGCCGCCTGCGGCCCGATGGTACGCTCCAGCTATCACGCCGATCAACAAGCGCACGAATCCGGTTTACTTTAAACTGGAACGCACTTGCTGCACATTAACTTGCTCATTTGCAGTATAAGTCAACAGAATTGGAAATAGCTTCCATTCATTGCGCTTTTTCCCAAATTACTTCCCCGGCGCATGGAGTAAGCTGAGGATCGTGAATCATACCTTGGCTCGAAAATAACAAGAGGTATTTATGGAGAAAAGCGCAATACTCAGCGCGTTGGCTGCTGAAGTCGAACAAGGAAGATTAATTTTTCCCACTTCCACTCATGCGGCAATCAAAATCAATAAAGCGTTAAATGATCCCGATTGCAATCTTGAGATGGTGATCAAGCTCATTCAATTGGAACCGCTGTTGTCGGCCAAAGTCGTGGCGATAGCCAATTCGGTAGTATTCAACCGGTCGGGGAAAAAAGTCACCGATGTGCGTTCGGCGGTTACCTTGATTGGCCTGCGTACCGTACGCAATCTAGCAACGGTTGTGGTGGTGCAGCAGCTTGCCGGGCCGCAAGTACGGAACGAAATGGTTACGCAATTATGGCAGCATTCCGCCTACGTGGCTGCGCTGGCACAGGTGATCGCCCGCCGGATTACGAAACAAGATCCGGATACGGCAATGTTTGCCGGAATCATTCATGAAATCAGCTGGTTTTATCTGTTGGCGCGAGAAAAGTATTATCCGGGATTGGCCGATAAGAGCATCGCCAGTTCATGGAACAGTGACGAGGATTTGGAAGATGAAACGGAACTGGAGTGTGAAATTAAAATCGGCACCGCCATTCTCAAAGCATTATCGGTTCCGGAGCCTGTAATCGACGGCATCGTCTGTTTATGGCACGGTTATCTGGTATTTCCCCCTTCCACGCTTGGCGATACATTGTTGTTTGCCGATCAGCTGGCCCCCGTCAAATCGCCTTTCATTCTGCCTTCAAGCCAAGCGGGCTACAGCATTGCAAATATCGATTTATTAACTGACGAAGATACGTTAAGCAGCATTCTCAAGGACTCGGAAGAAGAAATAAGCTCGTTAACACAAGCATTATGCATATAGAAAACAGCGAAAATTTATTCGCTCGTCAGAAACTCCTGTGCGATCCCATCCATTGCCGATGCAACAAAACGGTGCAAAAAATTATCATCAAGCATTGATGATTTGATAATCATGCGTGATTCTTACCGTTTGTTTCAGCATGATGGAAGCCGAGCAATACTTTTCCGCAGATAAGTCAATCGCACGTTCAACCGTCTGCGGATTCAAGTTGTTTCCGGTGATAATGAAATGCAAGTGGATATGAGTGAAAACTTTCGGATCGACCGGCGCGCGTTCGGCTTCGATTTCAACCACACAATCGGTAATGTCCTGACGGCTTTTTTTCAGAATCAATACCACGTCGAACGTGGTGCAACCGCCCAATCCCATCAACAGCATTTCCATCGGACGCGGTCCGAGGTTTTGTCCGCCAGCCTCCGGCGCACCATCCATCAATACCGAATGACCGCTGCCGGATTCAGCTTCAAAGCTGACATTTCCCTTCCATTTGATACGAGTTTTCATTGCTCCCTCCATTGATACAAAGCTTTGCTGCAGAATATCCGGGCAAACAAAAAGCCGACGTTGTTATGCGTCGGCTTTCCTGAATTCAGAACAGCTTACTTCAGGGTCAGAATAAAGTCAGCTAACGCTTTAGCGTTTTCCGGGCTAACATTAGCATTTGGTGGCATTGGGATCGGGCCCCAAACACCGTTACTTCCTTTTAGAATTTTATCTGTCAAGTAAGCAGAAGCATCAGCTTTGTCCGCGTATTTACCAGCAATATCTTTCAGAGCCGGGCCAACCAGTTTGGTGTCGACATTGTGACAATTCAAACATCCGCTGTTTTTTGCCAAATCAGCGTTGGCTTGAGCAACACCGGCTAATAAAATGGCAGATGCAGCAACTGCTCCAATTAAAACTTTTTTCATATCTCTTCCTTATTAAAATTATAAAAGGGTTGATATTCTAACCCGAACTTTACAGACTTGCAGCAATTCCTGTAAGTTTGTGATTACCGGCCTTGCTGCAAACTCTGATGATACTGCGTTGCTAAGACTTAAGGTTAAATTATTTAGTTCCAGCAGCATGAAGAAACCGGATCAGATCGTTCTTCACGTCAGCGCTATCGATTTAATCCGTTATCGCGCCCACACTGGCACTGGAAACCAGTTTCGCGTATTTGGCCAATACCCCGTGTGAATAACGCGGCTGCGGCGGTTGCCAGGCCGCACGGCGCTTTGCCAGCACATCATCGGACACATTCAATTGCAGCAGCCGTTGCTCGGCGTCGATGGTGATCGAATCGCCTTCCTGCACCAACGCGATGGTGCCGCCGGCAAAAGCTTCCGGCGCAACGTGACCGACCACCATGCCGTAAGTGCCTCCGGAAAAACGCCCATCGGTGATCAAACCGACGGAGTCACCCAGCCCTTCACCGATCAGCGCGGCAGTCGGCGACAACATTTCCCGCATGCCGGGACCGCCTTTCGGACCTTCGTAGCGGATCACCACGACATCGCCCGGTTGAATCTTACGTTCCAGAATCGCCGCCATGCAGGTTTCTTCCGATTCAAATACACGCGCAGGTCCGGTAATTTTCGGATTCTTGATCCCGGAAATTTTAGCCACACACCCTTCGGTCGATAAATTGCCCTTCAAAATCGCCAAATGCCCTTGCGCATACATCGGATTGTCCCATTGCCGGATCACATGCTGGTCTGCACGTGGTGTATCAGGAATATCCTTCAATACTTCCGCAATCGTTTGCCCGCTGATGGTGATGCAATCGCCGTGCAGCAAGCCGTGATTCAACAACATTTTCATCACCTGCGGAATACCGCCGGCATAGTGCAGATCCGCCGTCACATAACGCCCGGAAGGTTTCAAGTCACACAATACCGGTACTTTGGCGCGGATCCGCTCGAAATCATCTATACTCCATTCGACCTCGGCGGCATGCGCAATCGCCAGGAAATGCAGGATCGCATTGGTCGAACCGCCCACCGCCATGATCACGGCAACGGCATTTTCTATGGATTTACGCGTGATGACATTGCGCGGCAGAATCTGCTGTTTGATGGCATTCACCAGCACCTCGGCGGATTGCCCGGCGCTGATCATTTTTTCGCCGTCTTCGGCAGACATCGTGGAAGAATACGGCAAGCTCATGCCCATCGCTTCAAAAGCGGAAGACATGGTGTTGGCGGTAAACATACCGCCGCACGAACCGGCGCCGGGACACGCATGCCGTTCGATCTGCAATAGCTCTTCCGCATCGATTTTATGCGCGCTGTGTTGCCCCACCGCTTCAAATACGCTGACCACCGTCAGATCCTGATTTTTATAGTGCCCCGGCTTGATCGTGCCGCCGTAGACAAAAATCGCCGGTACATTCATGCGCGCAATCGCGATCATCGCACCCGGCATATTCTTGTCGCAACCGCCGATGGCAATGACGCCATCCATGCTCCCGCCCTGCACACAGGTTTCAATCGAGTCGGCGATCACCTCCCGCGACACCAGCGAATATTTCATACCTTCGGTACCCATCGAAATGCCGTCCGATACCGTGATGGTGCCGAACATCTGCGGCATCGCCCCCGCCTTCCGGAGCGCTGATTCGGCCTTCAACGACAGTTCGTTGAGACCTTTATTGCACGGCGTAATCGTCGAATAACCGTTAGCCACGCCGACAATCGGCTTGTTAAAATCCCCGTCACTGAAACCGACCGCGCGCAACATGGCGCGGCTGGGTGCGTGTTGTGTCCCTTGGGTGATAATCTGGCTACGTTTATTGTCTGGCATGCTTGCTCCTGAATGAGATAAAAATACGATATATGACCAGGCGCGCACAAACGCACTTGGTATAATGGCCGCTATTTTACCGTAAATAAGGCCGAAACTATGCTAGTTCATCCGCAAATTGATCCCGTCGCCATCTCCGTGGGA
>CP091134.1:1392924-1399741 GCA_021582535.1 Nitrosomonas sp. | reverse complement strand
CGCGCCGCTTCGGCAAAACTGCCTGTTTCTACCACCCGCGCAAAAATAACGAAAAGATTGAGATCTTGCATTGTGTCATTGTATCTAATTAGGAAACAAAATGTTTCACTTTATTGGACTTCTCTCCGAGACATTCAACCTATATTATCTATTCCAAGGTGAGATATTAATTTGTATCTTAAGTCAGCAGGGTTTTTATCATTGCATTTGAATGACTATTATATATCGAGCCTTATCTTGTTTGTTCTTGGGTCACTGCAATTGAGGGTGATTGGTTGATAAGCGAGTGGTTTTATTGTCAACCTGAAAGAACGTATTATTAACCTGGATATTTATCTGAGTCAGCTATGTGTTTTTTTTGATTTGTATAAATACCCGGCAAATGTCCTAAAAGAGGAAAAAATGGAAATTAAAGAGTTATTAAAAGCACCGCAACTGGTTGTGGTTTATGCAATCACCATTCTTTACACGATTACGTTTTACCTGGCTGCGGTTACGGAGCCGTCTGCAACGATGAAGCACCACAAGGTTTATCAGGTTGCCACGCTGGAAACAGGTCATCCTGTTTATCTTGAAGCTGTAAGAGATAACAGTTCGGGTTGAATGCAGTATGGATTGCGCCCCCGTGATAGCGACCGGAAAATCATTGAAATATGCCTGCGGGGGCGTCTGATTTTCAAGTAATGGGTTAATAATGATCTGTGTTTTGGGGAAGAGTTAATGGATGATTCAATAGTAATGAAAAGATTTGAAATCGTTATTGGAACGGAGTATCTCGATCAGTTGACGGAACTGCTGGAGAGATCCGAAGTGCGTGGCTATACCGTTTTCAAGAATGTCGGCGGTATCGGATCGCGGGGTATCCGCAATCCCGACGATGTGCTGACACCTGCTGAAAACATTGTGGTAATTCTTGCTTGCAAAGAAGACAGGGCGCAGAAAGTGCTGAATGAACTCGGCGCGGCGATGAAAGGTTTTGGCGGTATGTGTCTGGTTTCAAATTGTCATGCGCAAGCACCCGGATAAGATGGAGTGTGAAGCCCTGTTTTTAATGATAAGTATGTAGCTGGCATCCGATCCGTCGCTGTTTCAGATGGTGCCGAGTACCTTCCGTGGTATTTCGTTAGCCCGCTAGAATTCCCTATTCTCACAACTCAACTCGTTGTCGAGTGCCGTAGTGGATCACATCAAAATATCTTGTTTTCTTGTGCTGATTGGATCACACTGAAACAGGGTTTTGATTTATCGGTTCTAGCGGATAATCAAACTCTGAGTGCGTTATTTCTGATGAAAAAGTAGGTCTATTTTTTCTATCCACGGGAGGCACATCATGGCAAAAGATTCTGCATTAATCAGCAAAATTAAATCCGGCATTGTCAGTAATCTGTCGTGGCAGGCTGCGCGTAACACCAATCTCCATATCGAAAACCAAGTGCTCAAAAAGGGTGAAGTTGTTCTGGCGTACAAGCAGCGCATCGCCGTGGAGCGGGATTCCATTATGGTTTTCGCGGACGATGCACCGCAGTTCAACTGGTCTCATCCGTGCCGCTACTTGTTGCACGATGCGGCAACCGGTGATTTGTACAATGAGGTGAGCGCTCAGTTTCCGCCTTATATGACGGCGGATATTCCGAAGACTTTTCAAGCGTTTCATACGCCCATTAAGATCGCCGAACCTGAAATTTATTATCCCGTTTTGCCGTGGTTGCGCTGTCCGATCCGGTGGACGAGAGGCCAACGTTATGCGGTGTTGTTCTCGGGCGCATCGAACAACCGGCACACCAACGATCTGGAGTTTCTCTACCGCACCTTGCGCGATATTTACGGCTTTCCCGCCGCGAATATCTTCGTGCTGAACTACGACGGCACGATCAACTACAGCGGCAATCCGCACCCGGTGGTGAGCTGGCCGGGGGATAGCACTGCCTATCGCATGCCGGTCAACGGCAAGGGCACAAAAGCCGATCTGGACACGGTTTTCAATACACTCAAGGCAAAATTAAAACCGGATGATCTGCTGTTGATCCATACCAACAATCACGGCGGTCACAATGGTTCACAATCTTATCTGTGCACCTACAGCGGAGCGGATTATCTCGCTTCGGATTTTGCCGATACGCTGGCGACGCTGCCGAAACACTACTGCATGATGGTGATGATGGAACAGTGTCATGCCGGTGGTTTTAACGCGCCGATTCTGGCGAAATCAACCGCAACTTATACCAGCGTTTCGTCCGCTTGTTTAGAGCTGAATAACTCGATCGGCGGCGCGCAATTCGATCCGTTTGCCCGCGATTGGATCGCCGCAATGGCAGGGCATACGCCGTATGGCGGCGCGCTGGCATCCAATCCCGACACGGACGGATCCGGCAAGGTTTCCGCGCGCGAAGCGCATGACTACGCCGATTCGGTGCACGATCCGTATGACACGCCGGTGTTCAGCCGGTCCTCGGTGGCGGCCGGTAACTGTTTCCTCGGACAGCGCTACTGGTACCTGTGGCCGGTTTACTGCCGCTTGCTGGTGGAATTTTTGCAGCCTTATTACCTGCGTAAACCGATTCCCGAATTTTACGATATGGTCCACGCCAAGCTGGTGCCGCAGTTGAGGGAAATTGAAAGCAAACTGGAAAATGCGTCCGCGGCACAAGAGAAAGAGCTGCGGGCAACGCTGGGTGAAGTGGTGAAAAAGACGCTGGGTAAATGAGAGAATCCGATCAGAGCATTTTCGAGCGTGTCAGGGTGGTTTTGGACGATGAAACGTTGTCCAACGCGATCGTCTATCTGAGCCGCGAGATAGCGCATGCGGGAGCCGGAATTCACGCCGGAGATGCGCTGATTGATATTCCCTGGGAAGCGCGGATTGTGTTTGTCGATCTCGAGCCTAAGGCCAATTGGGGGCATCGCTGTACTTACATCATCTTACAGTGTGAGGGCGACGGGTGTATCCGCAAAGATGCGCAGATGCCCCCCTTTCTCAAACCCGGCGGAATGCCATTCCGCTTGCTGTCGAAGGGCGCCGAAGTTCCCGAATGGACGGTTGCAACGCAGTAAACGGCGCGGAATGCCGGATGGGCGTGTGTTTGACAGTCAAACGGGCTTCCAGTACATTCGCGCATGAAAGCGGAGGTATTGTATGCGCCTTCAGCCGGTTGATTCGTTCAGTGACAACTCGTCTTATTCACCCATAACAAGGTTTATCGATTATCCATTATGATCAACGTGGCCGTGCAACTGCTTGCGACACAGCTGAATCAATATTTGCGCCGTACTTACAATCTGGGTGAAGACGTGGTGGTGGTTTCTAATTTATTGGAGATAGACGGTACGGTGGCGGTCAATGTCAATAATAAGCTGGTTGTTTTTTTGGTGAACATCGAGAAAGATTCCGTGCCGTTCCGGCAAATCAGCGCGCATGAGGTGGGCGAGCGGGGGGTGCAGAGCAGCGCGCCGCTCTATTTCAATTTGCACCTGATGATGGCGGCGAATTTTACCGGCAATAATTATCCCGAAGCGCTGAAATTCTTATCCAGCACGATTATTTTTTTTCAGAAAAATCATGTGATCAATCATCAAACAGCGCCCGAGATGGACGACCGCATCGAAAAGCTGATCCTGGATATCGAAAATCTTTCAATTCAGGATCTCAGTAACTTATGGGGTTCTTTGGGCGGTAAGTACTTGCCATCCATCCTGTACAAGGTGCGCATGGTGGCCTTCGATACCGAGGATGTGGCTGGCCGCATCCCGGTTGTGGGCGAACCGAAGCCGACGGTGCAATAGTATTTCAGGAGTGGTTTGGTTTGGGTTGGACTGAAAAATAACCATAGATTGAGCGGAATATGGGTGCTTATCGTTTACTCGTCAATGTGACTGCCGAACATGCCTATTTCTCCGGGCAGCTTTGTAAAAACCTGGAATTCGTTCCCAGCGAATCGTGCACGGTGTTATTGAGAAGAGCGGGTTTACTGCTCAAGTCATCGGAAAGTGGAATTGCCGTTTATTTTGACGAAGAAAAAATCAATATCCTGCGTTTGCATGCGGAAGACGATTTGGTGCTGACTTTTAAGGTTTTTTCCAAGGACAGCAACTTCTTCCGCTATACCGCTCCCGGCGCGCCGCCCGACGATGCGATTCTTTTTTTCGATACGCAACAAGTCACCCGGGATGCGGCGGATAAACAAATGCTGCATCCGGATGCGCATGCCGCCGCGGATGCTTGGCTGAAGCTGACAACCGATCCTTTGCCGGAAATACTGGAGCGCAAGGACTATCTGGTCAAGCCGGTTTTTATTGTGCGGGTAAGCATTACTGCCGGCGCGGAAGGATTATGTTCGGAGAAACTGGACGCCGCCGCGCGCAAGTTCTATATCCGTTTCACCACCAATCAGACGTACTGGAAATATTATATTCTCGGCGATTTATCCAAGCGCAATGTGTTCATTGCGGATTTGGACAATGCTCTGCAGTTTGAGAACTTGGGGAGCACCCTGCTGCCTGGAAATCGTGAAGCGGTTCAGTTGCTATCGTCCAAGGCGATCCCGCTGCATGAGCAACCTAATCAGCGTCTGCAATTGAAGGAATCCACCGGCATGGGAGATCGAATACTGGTCAAGCGCCTGCCGAATGCCAGTGTGGATCAAGTGCACGGTGATCTGATGGCAGGAAAGATAGAGCAAGTTTCGGAGATTTATATCAGTTAAATGAACGCGTCACGATAATGATCGCTCGGACTGATTGAAACCGGTTTGCTTACAATGTATTCCATCCTTTTCCCTTTTTAACTTGAACCAACTTAAGATCCTCTAATTTTCGCAGCGCAAGTATTACTTCCTTTTTATTGGTACTGGAAGCGAAATTGGCCTGCAGGATTCCTTTGATATCTTTGACGCTGACATTGGGTTGCGCAGCTTTAATCGCGTAATAAACATAAAGTGAATGCATATCGTTTTTGGCCTTCGTTGCGATTTTTCTGTAAGGCTGCTTCATTGCACTGCGCGGTAATTTAAGCGGTGAAATACTTTTTGCAGCCGCTTTGGTGGCGTCTTTTAAAATATTTTCAATGGCGGGCAAGTTGGTTGAAGTGAGACCGGCGCTGCTCATATCTGCGAGATCATCGCAGAACGATTTGAGTGCAAGTAAGTGTTTCTGGACGAGGGCTTGGTCTACACTGTATGTGGCAAACGCGGTGGTGTGCGCTGTCCGTTCCGCTATTTTGGCATCCCAGACTAATAAGGATTCCAGCATATCTTTGTAGTTGGGTTCACTGCCTTTGACCAGCTCCGGTTTGGGCACACTAGACAACTTACCGGGAATCGTGGCGTTGATTCTGGTGGTATCAATGGCTGTTTTTCCCGGTTGAAATTTACCGGTGTGCGCCCAGCCAGCCAATGGTGTCACTTTGCTTTGTCCGGGGATCAAACCCGCCGATGCGCTATACCGGTCTTTGTCGATATCCAGTTCTGAGCGGATATCCTGTTGTGTTTTCGGATTGGTGCCGACACCAAAGGCGCATTTGAAAGTTGCTTTGGTCGGGTCGTCGGTTATGTCCTCGGCCACCGTCACAGCGTAGTTGACGTAATGCGTTTTTACGTCTTTGATCAGATATCCGCTGTTGTTTTTCTTGATATCGTCGGCTGCTTCGTTGAGCAGTTTCTTGACAGGCTGCTCGACGCGCGCGGAGTGATCGGAGTTTGCTTTGGTGGAGATCGGATACAAGTTTTCCGGGATGGCATGCCCGCCTAAATCATGATTGAGCAGGTGTCCCCGGACCACACCCGCCCCTCGAAACAGATTGCGCAGGCGCCGCGTCCATGTCCATTGCGTTCCGGTGGCGGTGCCGACGACCGGATCGGCAGCATCCAGTTGCGCTTCCATTTTCTTCCCCACCAATTGTTCTTCCTGCGGTATCGTGCCGAACTTGATCGAACCGGCTTCGTGTTTGATGGCTGTAACTCGTTGTATGGCATGTTTCGAGTTGAATGCGCTGCGAATGATCGCCTTGAACTGTGCCGCTTCTCGTGCTTTCGGGCTATTGCGTATGGTTTCGATCAGCCGTCTTTGCGCGGCCGCTTCAGGCCGGTTGTCGGCAAATTCCGGCGTGCCCCGGTTTTCATGCTGTTGCTGTAAAACATGACCGGCAGCGGCTTTGCTGATCGGTTGCTGATTCCTGTTCTGCCGTGCTTTTTCCATAGGTTACGCAAGATTCGTGGAAAAGACTTAAACATACAGGATGAGTTTGTTTTATACAAATCCTGTTCCTAAGCCGGGAAGTTTGCGTTCACCGGTTTAGTTTTCCGTAATAAAAATCCTACTGGCAAAATCTGACTTGTTAAATAGAAATCATGTCCTTATAGTGTGCCTTCTAATAATTGCTGATCACTGAATAATAATGTGAGGTGTCCATGCCTGAAATTCCACCGTATCAGCAGCTATTTGAAGTAAGCCCGCATCCTTATTTGCTCCTCCGGGCGGATTCAGTTTTTACCATTGCCGCGGTAAACAACAAGTACGTAGAAATGACGCGTACTGAGCGTGAAGCGATTGTCGGTCATGGTTTGTTTGAGATTTTTCCGGATAATCCGGAAGATCCCGCTTGCGCCAGTGTCAGAGATTTGCGTACTTCGCTCAATCATGTGCTCAGTAAAAAACGCACGGATGTCATGAACGTGCAGAAGTACGATATTCCCTTGCGCGATGGCAGTGGAGGTTTCGAAGTTAAATACTGGAGCCCCGTCAATACGCCGGTATTGGATGCAGAGGGCCGGGTTACCTATATTTTGCATCACGCAGAAGACGTAACCGAATTTGTTGTCCGCCA
>CP091134.1:1391195-1392824 GCA_021582535.1 Nitrosomonas sp. | reverse complement strand
TGCGGCGGAGTCTGAATGAGATTATTCGCCGTCACGAAGTTTTGCGTACCACGTTTGTGATGGAAGGCGGTCGTGCGGTACAAGTCATTGCAGCACAACTGGAACTGGCTATCGGCATAATGGATTTGAGCGGATTACCGGAAGAATTGCGCGCAGCGGAAATTCAGCGCCATCTTATAGAAGACGCCCGGAAACCATTTGATCTGGCACATGGACCGTTGGTACGGGCAAGCCTTCTAGCTCTCGGAAGATCTGAATCCGCAGGCATGACAGAACATATTTTGCTTTTTACCCTACATCACATTGTTTCCGATGGCTGGTCTACAGCGATTCTGATTCGTGAATTCGTCACTCTGTACGAAGCGTATAGCAAACATCAACCTTCCCCCCTGGCGGAATTACCTATTCAGTACGTGGATTATGCGGTGTGGCAGCGTAACTGGCTGCAAGGTGAGCGGTTGGAGCAGCAATTCAGCTACTGGAAACAGCAACTAGCCGGTGCAGCGATGGTACTGGAATTACCGTCAGATCGGCCTCGACCTGTGGTGCAAAGCTACCGCGGAGCCACTCTATACACCACTATCCCGCAATCGATCACCGAGCAATTAAAACTGCTGGGTCGGCGGCACGATGCTACTTTATTCATGGTACTGCTGGCCGCATTCAATATTCTGTTGTCGCGCTATAGCGGACAGAACGATCTGTGTGTAGGCACACCGGTTGCTAACCGCAATCGGCTGGAAATTGAAGGACTAATTGGGTTATTTATCAACACCCTGGTATTGCGCAACGACTTATCGGGCAATCCACCGTTCACGACGCTGTTACAGCGTGTTCGTGAAGTCTGTTTAGGCGGGCAAGCTCACCAGGATTTACCGTTTGAGAAGCTGGTTGAGGAATTGGCACCTGTGCGTGACATGAGCTATCACCCGCTGTTTCAAGTCATGCTGGTATTGCAGAATACTCCCGAGACAACGCTAGAGATTGAAGGATTATGCATAACCCCCGAGTTCATGGAAACCGGCGCGGCGAAGTTTGATCTGGATCTTGAAATCAGCGAAGGAAAGGACGGTCTTGCAGTCCAGTTCAATTACAACACGGATTTGTTCGATCAATCCACGATTGCCCGTATGGCGGAACACTATGGTGTATTGCTTGAGCATATCGCTGCGGCGCCTGATCGGTTATTGAGCGAACTGCAGCTTTTGACGCAACCCGAGCGTAATCAATTGCTGGTTGAATGGAATGCTACCCAGGTGGATTATCCGTATAACCAGTGCATCCACGAGTTATTTGAGGAACAGGCGAAGAAGAAGCCGGATGCGGTGGCTGTAATTTTCGAAGGCAAGCAGCTCACCTATGGCCAGCTTAACAAAAAGGCGAATCAGCTTGCGCACTATTTAAACGCACAAGGTGTAGGGCCGGAAGCGCTGGTAGGTATTTGTGTAGAACGTTCGCTGGAGATGATTGTAGGTATTCTGGGCATACTCAAAGCGGGAGGTGCTTATCTGCCGATCGATCCTGGTTATCCGGAAGAACGCATTGCCTTTATGGTGGAGGATGCGCGTCCGGTTGTTGTTCTGATTCATGAGCCTACCCGTGGAATAGTCTTTGATGGCCTAAAGAGCA
>CP091134.1:1360985-1391095 GCA_021582535.1 Nitrosomonas sp. | reverse complement strand
AAAAAGTATTGTTAAAAATAAATTTATGAGAACATGCTATGGGAAGGCTATGTACTGTCAAACGCATCAATTTTTGTCCACTGTAAACTCTGAGAATCTCAAGTTAATGAACCGTCAATTCATGGAAGTTACATTTACCCGTATCACTCAGTCCATTACGCCCATCGCAATCCGCTTCTCACGCATCACCCGGCTGCAGGCTCTTACGGCTGCGGGGATGGTATTGCTGCTGTGCAGCCACACCGCATGGGCTGCTGCATTTGGTAAGTTGATACAGCCATTTGGCAGCTATGGCTTTACCGCGGACGACAATATGTTGCGTATACGCGATGGCATGAATCCCGTGCCGCTGCTTGGTACGAGTAATCTTTTTGATATTTCCCACCGTTTTACCGGCGGTGTGATGTTTGAGAAAGAGGTCGGACGGCAACGCTTGAATGCGAATTTAAACTGGTCGCATACCCGTTTTGAGAAATTCGATCAGATGAATAATAACCTGAAGAATTTCAGTGGCAGCTGGCACTGGTTTCTTGGCAATCGCCTGGAAGGTAATATGGGTGCCAGTTATGTGCAGTCGCTGGCGCCGTTCTTGTTTCAGCCGGGTGTTAAAAATGTGAGAACCGAGCAAACCGAGTTTTTTAACGCAAGCTGGAGTCTCCATCCACGCTGGCGCTTGAATGGCGCTTATACCCGTTACGATCTCAATTCAAACAGCCCCATTTTGCGCTTTCTTAACCGCATTGAAGATCGCTTCGAAGGTGGGATCGATTTCGTGACACCGGGCAGAAATACCATCGGTGTGCTGTTTCGCGATACCATCGGTGATTTTCCGGTTCGCATCCTGGCAGCCGATGGTTCATTAACGGACAATAGCTATAATCAAAAGGAAGCATTAGCGAAAATCAACTGGGTAGTATCCGCCAAATCGAATTTTTACGGAACGGGCGGATGGGTGGAACGCACCAATACAAGTTTCTCCGCGCGTAACTTTAGCGGATTTAATGCCCGCCTAGCCTATAACTGGCAACCGACCGATCGGGTTGGATTGTCGGTGAGCGGATGGCGCGAGACCGCGGCAATACTCATGCTTACCGCCAGCTTCAGTCTTAACACCGGTGTCAGTGTTGTGCCGTATTGGGACATCACACGAAAAGTGAAGCTTCAAGGAGATTTTTCCTATCAAAATATGAAATTTGATAATTTTTCAATTTTTACCGATTCATTCGCACCGATCGGTACACACAATACGCTTCGCAATGCCACGGTAAAACTCATTTACGCCCCTTATCCCGGTTTGCAGCTCATGGCTTCGGTCTATCACAATGATTTTCAAACTAATAACATATTGGGCGGATTTAACGCCAACGGCGCCAATATCAATCTGCAATACACGTACGGAAAACGATGACAGTCAACGATTTACCGATAGTAGCCTTTTTCAAGCATCTGCTCGATCCTTTTATCATCTGGAGCACGCTGATACTGACCGCCTGGTTGTACGATGAAGATTTCACCAGTTACTACCTGGTGCTGGTCATCATTACCTTCTTCGTTTCCACCTACATTTACGAGCGCATTCTCATTTACCGCAATTGGCGCAAGGGGCGTTTGTTCGCCTATATGCGCGATACGGTGGTGGGTTGGCTGATGATTATCGCTATCCTGGTATTTCTGGGGTATGCCACTAAATTTCACAACCAGTTTTCTCCGCAGGTGCTGCTGACCTGGTTCATCGTCACGCCGCTAATGCTGATCGCAAGCCATATTACGGTGCGAAGCATTGTCACTAATTTGTACAACAGGGGTAAATTGCGTTCGGCGATTGTGATCGGAGCCAATGAGAACAGTCTGGCGTTCATCCGCCACATTGCCGAGCTGCCCTTTTTGCTGATCAGTTATCAGGGTTTCTTCGATGAACGCAGCAGTTCGCGCATCGCCGCCGGCAACTTCGGTTCCCAGTCCGATGAGTCGGATGATCCCACGTCAGCCGCCACCATCACCAGACCGGACGATTTCGGTTCGCGTTTGGGGGGACTGGACGATGTGGTGCCGTATATCCAGAAGCATAATACCGAGATGGTTTTCATCAGTCTGCCGATGTCGTCTCAGCCGCGCATTCAGAAATTGATGGATGAATTGCCGGATACTACGTCGTCGATTTATTTTCTGCCCGATATTTATATCTTCGATTTGATGCAGGCGCGTTTCGAGTACATCGGCGATACGCCGGTGGTGGCCATGAACGAATCGCCTTTCATCGGTATCGACGGCGTGGTGAAAAGTGTCAGCGACTTTGTATTGGCTCTGCTGATCATTATTTTGCTATCGCCGGTGATGGCGTGTATCGCTTTGGCGGTGAGAGTCACGTCGCCCGGCCCGGTAATCTTCAAACAGCGCCGCTATGGTTTGAATGGGGAGGAAATCATCGTGTATAAGTTCCGCTCGATGACGGTAACCGAGGATGGCGCCACGATTCAACAGGCGAAGCAAAACGATCAGCGGCTGACCAAAATTGGCGGTTTCCTGCGCCGCACGTCATTGGATGAGTTACCGCAGTTCTTTAACGTGCTGGAAGGCAAAATGAGTATCGTCGGCCCGCGTCCGCACGCAGTGGCGCACAATGAGCTCTACCGCAAGCTGATCAAGGGCTATATGCTGCGCCATATGGCCAAACCCGGCATCACCGGCTGGGCCCAGATCAACGGCTGGCGCGGTGAAACCGATGTGCTGGAAAAAATGAAAGCCCGCATCGAGCACGACCTCTACTACCTCAAAAACTGGTCCATCTGGCTCGACCTCTGGATCATCTTCAAAACCGTCTGGATCGTACTGCGTAAAGATAATGCTTACTAGTGTCAGAAAATCCGATATGACAGAGTCATCGGATGACGAAACACGATATAGAATCTTTGAAAGATAACATTCAAACTGAAAAGGGCCAGCCGTTTTAACTGGCCCTCCCTACTACTTATACAAAAATAGCAGTCAATTTCGCCAGCAATCCATTGAATATGGGCTGGAATACACCCAAGAAATTATTCAACTGCAACACACCGACAATGAGGATCATTAAACCGCCGGCAACTATGCCATATTTGAGGCCTCGTGCAAAATTGGCCGATGCTGGCGCACGCGTGTATGTCTGATTGGAAAACGCCAAAAATATTTTTAGTATCCCCAGTAACACACCCGTGGCAATACAGCCTAGAAATAGATGCAGCGCACAGAACACTCGCTTGGTCAGATTCTCGTCAGCGAACTCAAGGCTTGAGAAGCGAAGACAAACAATAATCACAAAGAGCAAAATGAGGGAGTTCCAAAAACCTCCGAATCTCATTCTAAACTCGCTTTCCATACTCATATTCCTCTCCCTCTTAACAAAATAATTTAAAGATTATCCAAACTTATAAAACTATCAAAAACGATCATGAATTCATGTACTCGACGTCAGCAACAATAGCGTATGCATGTACAAATACTGATCACTCTTTTTTATCTTTCAGGTCATATCAGAGCTCGATGATTATAGCTAAATTAGTTCTATTTGTTGTCTCACCCAATAACAAATTTATTAAGCAATTTCTCATTTATATATCATGTAGTTAATCATCCGTTAAAAGTGCATTCCCAAAGAATCCCCGCAAGTTTTGCACAAAAAAGATTTATAGTTGACTAAATCAATCGGGTATTGTATAGTTGACTATATTGATCAAGTATTATTTAACAACTGATTTACGATTTACAATCATCAACCCATCCGATTCTTACAAGGAGTCAATCATGAGATTAACAACCAAAGGAAGATTTGCAGTAACTGCACTATTAGATCTTGCTTTACAACAAAGCAATCATCCCGTAACGCTAGCTGACATCAGTCAGCGGCAAAAAATCTCACTCTCGTATTTGGAGCAGCTGTTCGCAAAATTGCGCCAATCTGAGCTTGTGGATAGTGTCCGTGGTCCTGGGGGCGGTTACTGTCTGGCGAAAGATCTGGACAAAGTCTCGGTGGCCGATATCATTCTCGCTGTCGATGAGCCTATTGACGCGACCCAATGCGGCGGTAAAGAAAATTGCCATAACGACGGAAAGTGCATGACACATGACTTATGGGCAAAACTGAACGAACTGATTTTCGAATATCTTGGCGCAGTAACACTTAAAGAACTGGTTGATAATCAGATCAATCAACAAGGTGAAACCATTATGCCGCTCCTTGACATGCGTGAATCAACCGCTGCATAAATTGAAACCAGTTGATCTAAGCACTCAATTTGCCAAGAGATCACAATACTTTACAGAACATTTTAATTGAATCCGTGTCCAATTTTCCGGTAACTTCGCTGATATCCGAAGCCCGTGTAGTAGTGCAGAATTCATAAAATAAAAGTATCGTGTCCTGATTTTAAATTGAGAAAATTGAACTGTTATGCCAATCACATTAACTGAAAATGCCGCGAAACATGTGCGGCAACAACTTGCAAAACGGGGTAAAGGTTTTGCTCTGCGCGTCGGAATCAAAAAATCCGGCTGTTCGGGCTTTGCGTATACCTTTGACTATGCCGATGAGATCAATTCGGATGATCAGTTATTCGAATCCCATGAAACCAAGGTGGTTGTAGATACAAACAGCTTGCCTTATCTGGACGGATCGCAAATTGATTTTGCCAAAGAAGGTCTTAATTACTCTTTCAAATTTATCAATCCTAATATTGATAATACCTGCGGCTGCGGCGATAGTTTCAGTGTTAAAGAATCTGCTAAGATTTAAGTAATAACAGCTTCAATTACAATGTATTCTCAATTTGCGAATTAACTAAACCAGCTACCGGCAATTTAAGATTCAAAGCGATCTGTTTCAAACAAAAGATACTAAAAAGGAATAAACCAAATGAGTGCAGTATTGCAAAGTCTGGTTAATCAACCGTATAAACATGGCTTCGTTACCGATATTGAGTCCGATATCGCTCCTAAGGGATTAAATGAAGAAATAATCCGGTTAATATCGGCTAAAAAAAATGAACCCGAGTGGCTTCTGTCATTCCGTCTGAAAGCCTATGAGAAATGGCTGACCATGAGCGAACCCGAATGGCAGAATGTGCACTATCCAAAAATCGATTTCCAGGATATCAGCTACTATTCAGCACCGAAGCCGAAGAAAAAACTGGCCAGCATGGATGAAGTCGATCCCGAATTATTACGCACATTTGAAAAACTCGGCGTGCCGATGCACGAACGTGCCGCACTGGCCGGTGTCGCTGTCGATGTAATATTCGATAGTGTTTCTGTGGCCACCACTTATAAACAGAAACTGGCGGAAGTCGGCATTATTTTCTGTTCCATTTCGGAAGCAGTACATACGCACCCTGAGCTTATTCAGAAATACCTGGGGTCTGTCGTTCCGGTTGGCGACAATTACTTTGCGGCTTTGAATTCCGCGGTATTCACCGATGGCTCTTTCTGCTTCATTCCGAAAGGCGTCAAATGTCCCATGGATTTATCCACCTATTTCCGCATCAATACGGAAGGTTCCGGGCAATTTGAGAGAACGCTGATCATCGCCGAGGAAGGCGCATCCGTTTCCTATTTAGAAGGCTGCACCGCTCCGCGATTTGATACGAATCAGCTGCATGCCGCTGTTGTTGAACTGATCGCCTTGGATAATGCGGATATTAAATATTCAACGGTACAAAATTGGTATGCCGGTGACGAAAACGGTGTTGGCGGTATCTATAACTTTGTCACGAAACGAGGATTGGCCAAAGGCGTCAATTCACGGATTTCCTGGACGCAAGTGGAAACCGGCTCTGCTATCACATGGAAATATCCCTCCTGCATTTTGCGCGGCGATAACTCCGTCGGCGAGTTTTATTCGGTGGCCGTCACCAACAATTATCAACAGGCCGATACCGGCACCAAAATGATTCATATTGGAAAAAACACACGCAGCACCATCGTCAGCAAAGGCATCACCGCAGGTCACTCCAATAGCAGCTATCGCGGACTGGTGCGGATCGCACCAACTGCGGAAGGTGCGCGCAACTATTCACAATGCGACTCCATGCTGATCGGCGATCAATGTGGCGCGCATACCTTTCCATATATTCAGGTGCACAATAACAGCGCCAAGGTTGAGCATGAAGCTTCCACGTCAAAAATCGGTGAAGATCAGCTCTTTTACTTTTCACAACGCGGCATTGACGCCGAAGAAGCTGTCTCAATGATTATCAATGGTTTCTGCAAAGATGTATTTCAACAATTGCCGATGGAATTCGCGGTTGAAGCCACCAAGCTTCTGAGCTTCAAGCTGGAGGGCAGTGTCGGATGATTATTGCAAATAGTCCTACCATCCTTTCGGTACAAGGCCTGCGCGCCAGCATCAACGGCACTGAAATTCTCAAGGGGATCGATCTCACGGTCAGAAGCGGTGAAATACATGCCATCATGGGCTTGAATGGATCGGGCAAAAGCACTTTTGCCAAAGTGCTGGCTGGTCATTCCGCGTATGAAGTCACCGGCGGATCGATTCAATTTGAAGATAAAAACTTATTGGAATTACCACCTGAGGAACGCGCCCGTGCCGGATTATTTCTGGCTTTCCAATATCCCATTGAAATTCCAGGCGTAGCCAATACGCAATTCCTCCGCCTTGCCTACAACACGGTGCAAACGCAACGCGGCAAAGAAGAATTGGATCCGCTCGAATTCGATGATTTTGTGCGCGAGAAAATGAAATTACTGGAAATGAAACCTGATTTCCTTGATCGCAGCGTCAATGAAGGCTTTTCCGGCGGTGAAAAGAAACGTAACGAAATTTTGCAGATGGCGTTACTGGAACCCAGATTGAGCATACTGGATGAAACCGATTCGGGTCTCGATATCGATGCGCTCAAAATCGTCGCCAATGGCGTCAACCGGATCACCAACAAAGACAATGCAACGATTCTGGTAACCCATTATCAGCGCTTATTGGACTATATCGTGCCCGATTTTGTGCATGTCATGCAGGCAGGCCGCATTGTCATGACCGGCGGCAAAGAGCTCGCATTGGAATTGGAAACGCGCGGTTATGACTGGATCACTGCAAACAAGCAACCGGTTGCCGGAGTTAGCGCATGAGTGAAGCGATCAGTACCAGTTACCTGGAATGCCTGCTGAAATCCTGGCAGGCGAAGCCGGCTGAATCACGCGCTTGGCTGAATCAATTGCGTGCCCAGGCCATCGATTGCGTCAGCACACAAAAACTGCCGACCAAGCGTGATGAGGAATGGCGCTTCACGGATATTTCACCGCTCACCACCCTGCCCTACCGGCCATCTCAACCGGATTCAGCCCTGAAAATAGAAGACGTTCAGCATTTGTTTCTGGACGATGCCAAAAACCGTCTGGTGTTTGTTGACGGCCACTTCTCGCAGTCATTGTCGGCCATCGCCGAACCTGCGGCACTCATCGCTGGTAATCTATCGGCCTTGTTATCCGCACAGGCATCGATCCTGGAATCTCATTTGGGTCAATACGTGCCATTTGACCACAATGTGTTTGCCGCATTGAATACCGCTTTTCTGCAGGATGGCGCCGTCGTCATCGTGCCAAAGAATACCGTCATTGCTGAACCGGTTCATCTGTTGTTCATTGCAACACAACACGAAGTCACCAGTTACCCGCGTTGCTTGTTGATCGGTGAAACAGGAAGTCATGTCACGTTGATTGAAGATTACGCCGCGCTTCAGCAGGCTGCTTACATTACCAATTCTGTCACGGAAATCAGTCTGGCCGGTAATGCACACGCCAAGCATATACGCGTACAGCGCGAAAGCACAAAAGCATTTCATTTGGCGAATTGCGCGGTAGCACTCGCCCATGCCAGTAATTATCAGTCGGTCAGTATTTCGTTAGGAGCACAGATTTCCCGCTATAACCTGGATGTGCGCTTAACCGATGAAGCAGCTGAGTGCACCATAGACGGATTGACTTTGATATCGGATCGCCAGCTGGCCGATACGCACACTTGTATCGATCATGCCAAACCGAATGGCACCAGCCATCAACAACACAAGTGCATCGCCGATGACGCGGCGCACGCCGTGTTTAATGGAAAAATCATCGTGCGCCCCCAGGCGCAACGCACTAACTCATCGCAATCCAGCCGCAATTTATTGCTGAGTAAAACAGCACAAGTAGATACCAAGCCGCAGCTGGAGATTTTTGCCGATGATGTGAAATGCTCGCACGGCGCGACAGTCGGGCAACTCGATCAGGAAGAAATTTTTTATTTGCGCAGCCGGGGTTTATCAGAAACGGCCGCACACAATTTATTAACGTATGCCTTTGGCGCCGAAATTATCAGCCGCATCCCTGTTTCCTCGCTAAGGCAGCAACTCGAGCAAGCGGTACTCGATCAAACGCAGAGTAACCCATCATGACGCCAGTGAATGCCTCATTGAAATCTGACGTTTCTTCCAGCCCTGATTGGGAAAAGATCCGTGCCGATTTTCCGATTCTGCAACTCAAGATTGATGGCAAGCCCTTGGCCTACCTTGACAATGCGGCATCCAGTCAAATGCCGCAACAGGTGATTGATCGTTTGGTGCGATATCAGACGACGCAACACGCCAACATCAACCGTGCTGTCCATTATTTATCCGAAGTCGCTACGCTGGAGTATCACAACGCGCGCTGCAAGTTACAGCAATTCATCAACGCACGCGAAGACCGGGAAGTCATTTTCACCAGCGGCACGACCGATTCCATTAACCTGGTGATGCATGGTTACGGCCGGAAATTTATCAAAGCGGGCGATGAAATCATTCTGACCACATTGGAGCATCACTCCAACATCGTTCCGTGGCAAATGCTGGCTAACGAGAAAGGCGCAACAATCCGTGTCGTTCCGATCAATGACAAGGGCGAATTGGACATTGATGAATATGAGAAACTATTTAACGAACGCACCAAGTTTGTCGGCCTGATCCACGTTTCAAACGCACTCGGCACGATCAATCCCATCAAAGGAATGATCGATTTCGCGCATCAGCACGGTGTCCCGGTATTGATTGACGGTGCGCAGGCAGCACCGCATATCACCATCGACGTGCAAGCGCTCGATTGCGATTTTTACGCCTTTTCCGCTCATAAACTGTGCGGTCCGACCGGTATCGGCATCCTCTACGGCAAAGCGGCCTTGCTTGAAGCGATGCAACCCTTTAAAGGCGGCGGCGATATGATCACTTCCGTCACATTTGAGAAAACGATCTACAACACCATCCCGCATAAATTCGAGGCTGGCACGCCGCCCATCGCTGCCGCCATCGGTTTCGGCGCAGCCGTTGACTATTTAACGGCGATCGGTATCGAACAAATCGCCGCTTATGAATTAGAACTGTTGGAGTATGCCACGGCGTGCCTCAATGACATTCCCGGGGTCAGGATCATCGGCACCGCCGCGGAGAAAACCGCGGTCATTTCCTTCGCCATCGACGGAATTCACCCGCATGATATCGGCACCATCCTGAATCAGGACGGCGTTGCAGTCCGCACCGGACATCACTGCGCCCAGCCGGTCATGCAACGCTTTAATGTGCCGGCCACTTCCCGCGCCTCATTTGCTTTTTATAATAAGAAAACAGAAGTCGATGCTTTGGTGGCGGGCATTAAAGCTGTCCAAAAGATTTTTTTATAATGCATACCAATTCACTGTATCAAGAGGTCATCCTTGACCATAACCGGAAACCGCGCAACTACGGCAAACTGGATCACGCCAGCCATCATGCCACCGGACATAATCCGCTCTGCGGCGACCGTCTGGATATTACGCTGCAACTGGAAGATGATCAGATCAACAACATTGCGTTTCAAGGCGAGTCCTGCGCCATCTGCAAAGCATCCGCTTCGATGATGACTGCGGCAGTCAAGGGAAAATCGCGCGCGAACGCGGAAACATTGATTCATGAATTCCGTGAGCTGGCTACCGGAAAACTGGACACCAATCAGCCGCATCATCTGGGCCGGTTGACTGTTTTTTCCGGCATACGGGATCTGCCGACACGGGTTAAATGCGCGATTTTACCGTGGCATACATTACATGCCGCATTGAATTCGCTCGACAATGCGTCGACTGAAGCAGACGATTCCGTGTCAACGATGCCGAATCATTCTTAATGTAACAAAATAACGTTCAACGCCAGGTTCGTATGCTATTGATTCGATCTCATATCGCGGCCCTGTATAACTTCACTGATTAACCGCTGGATTCAATATTACCACCCATCAAAATGCCAAAAATTGCTGATATTGAAGGTACGCCGAATAAAAACGCCTTGAAGTTTATCCTCAAGGAACCACTGACATGGGGTGTTGCACGCTCGTACGATAACGCCGAAGCGGCCAAGGACGATCCGCTGGCCTCCGCGCTATTCGATATCGATCATGTCACGAATGTTTTTTACATCGATCACTGGATCACCGTCACTCAAGACGGAGATGCCAATTGGCAGGATCTGGCGCGCGAAATCGCCGATCCTATCCGTGCGGCGCCGGCTGCCACGGCACAATCCGCGGAAACAGTTGCGGCTGCTAGTAATGCGCTCGCCGATTTAAGTCCGGAAGATCAATTGCGTCTGGAGAAAATCAATGTCCTGCTGGACGAAGAAGTGCGCCCATACTTACAGCACGATGGCGGCGATTTGCATATCCTGGGATTGGAAGGCAATATTTTGCGTATTCATTATCAAGGCGCGTGCGGCACGTGCCCCAGCTCGATATCCGGCACCCTGAGAGGAATCGAGAACATGCTGAAAACGCTTGAACCGGATATTCAAGTAATCGCCAGTTAACCCCCCAATAAAAAAGGCGACTTCGGTCACCTTTTTTATTGTGTAGATCAAAGTGATTGATCAAACACGTTTTCTGAATTCGTGGTTATGCGGATCAATTTCGATCTTGTCGCCAATTTCCACAAAACCGGGAACCTGGATTTCATAACCTGTTCCCAGAAGCCGGGCCGGTTTCATGATTTTTCCGGTGGTATCGCCCCGCACTGCAGGTTCGGTATATTCCACTTCACGCACAATCGTGTTCGGTAATTCAACGGAAATCGCTTTACCATCGTAGAAAGTAACCTGACAAACATCTTCCATGCCATCGATCAGATAATTCAGGACATCCGACATATTGTCCGCTTCCACTTCGATCTGATTGTAATCGGCATCCATGAAAACATAGAGCGGATCGGCATAATAGCTGTAGGTACAGTCTTTTCTATCGAGCACGACCAAATCAAATTTTTCATCCGCTTTGTAAACCGTTTCCGTCGTGGTGCTGGAAAACAAATTTTTCAGCTTCATTTTAACCACAGATGCGTTACGGCCAGATTTCGTAAATTCTGCTCGCTGCACAACCATAGGGTCATTACCAACCATGACGACGTTACCTGAGCGTAATTCCATTGCGGTTTTCATATTTCTATCAGTTCCAAAAAGTTATAAGCAAAGATGATGTTATGTTGCAGCGCCAACATCGGATTCAAAAACGGAGAATTATAGCTGATTTTCAACAAACTGCACCAGACCGGATACCAAATCACCCTGCTTGAGCAATTGTTTAACCCATTCTTTATTATGCTGCATCAGAGACTCACGCAATGCCAAGAAGTTCATCCACACCGAAGCATTCAATGCCTTCCCGCCATTCCAGCAGAACCACATTTCCCGCACCGCGATGGCCATTTCCAGCGGCATGCCCGCGGTATAGAGATCAAGAAATGCTTCCAGTTTTTTCCAATGCGCGCCTTCCGCCTGCGGATAAATATTCCAGATAAAAGGATTGCTTGCCCACTGCGCGCGTACAAAAGAATCTTCACCGCGCACAAAATTGATGTCGCAGCTCCACAGCAACCGGTCGTAATCATTTTGCGCCATCAACGGAATGATCTGCACGGTTAGCTGCTTATGTTTGATTAATGATTCATTGGATGAGGCAACATAACTTAAGATTGCCACGATACGATCCGCCACACATCCCTTCGGCACAATCAGCAAAACCGGACCTGAAGATTCTGACAAAAACTTGATCAAGCTCTCAATCGGCGCTGTGTCGTAACAAAACAGCGCGATGCGTATCTCATCGGGCCGGCGCTCACACAGGCCTTTTTGATCCAGAAACGCTTGCTCCGCAGCAATATCGAAAACATCTCTTTGCGCCAATAAATTCTTTTCCCGCAACAATCCGCCTGTGCCCGGCACAAAACCGGGGAAAAAAAATGTCTGGGTTAGAGGAAAACGCGGATGCGGTGAAGGCAGGCGGTGATATTGCGCGACCCAAGACTCGGCACTGAGATAGTCCAGATTGATCCAGACAAGCTGCTTGTTCTTGCGCACCATCGCGGCGATATAGGTATCAGGCAGCTCGCAAGCGAATGCTTCAATCACCACATCGGCCGGTTCAACTTCCGGAAATGCCTTTTGCCAATGACAGATTTCAACAGCCTGCACGTTCTGCTGGTGAATTTCCGGATTCACGTCCGGCGCAATGCAGGAAAAACACCGTAAATCGTCGACCCATAACCGCACCATCTGGTTATGATCCTGGGTGAGTTGCTTTGCCAGACGCCAGCACACGCCGATATCGCCAAAGTTATCGACAACCGTGCAAAAAATATCCCAGCGGCGTTGCATAAGACTCCGGGTTAGAAAAACACGCTGCCGGCACGCATTGATAAAGACGTTACGCTATTTTGCACAACACTGCCAAGGCAGGATGGACTCAATGGTGACCCTCGTTCAGAATTTTTTCCTTCTGCTGCTCAAATTCCTGCTCCGTCAGAACCCCCTGGTCGCGCAGTTGTTGTAACCGTTCCAATGCCGACAGGTGATGATGACTCTGCACGGGAATGCCCGTGTCTAATTCAGCGGAGGTCACCGGATCGGTTTTTATCAAACCAAGAAATCTTCCTATTTTGGCGAGCAATACTTTGATCAAGCGCCATAACTTCGGCAGTAACCATATGGCAATGCCGATGAAAATGACCAGCAGGATGAGAAAGATTTCCGGGTGCCTCAATGCAGTCCACATTCCCGAAAACACCAAAAAATCACCCGTGAGCGAGGCCGACCAGTTGGTAAAAGGCTCGGGCGAGGTATTGATTAACAACCTAGTGCCTGCTTTGGTTGCATGACTTGTAGCGGCCAAGCTGCCTCCCAGAATACCCGCGGCAATCTCAAGCGCCGGTGTCACATCGCCGACTGCACCAGCCGCCAGCATGGCGCCAGCCGGAATGCGCACGAACGTTTGAATGGAATCCCAGGCGGAATCCATGCCGGGTATTTTATCGATAAAAAATTCGATGAAATACATCACGGCGGCGGCACCAATGACCAATGGATCTTCCAACACCGCCAACTCGGCCGGCAAGTCGATATGACCGGTCGAACCGCCCCAGCCCAGCACCAGCAAAACCGCATACAGATTGATGCCGCTCGCCCAGGAAACGCCCATCATCAAGGCGATAGTCGTCAGTAATGCTTCGTAATTTTCCATAATCTGATTTTCTTAATGAATACCCAAGCTTATTCCTGATGGCGAAGATCAGCCGCCACGGATCAGAAGAATCGGGATATCCGCCGTGCGCACCACACCTTCGGCAACACTGCCCAGCAGCATACGGCTAAAACCGGACCGGCCATGAGTCCCCACAATGATCAGATCCGCTTGCGCATTTTTCGCTTCGGCGGTAATCACATGGGCGACTCGTTCCCCATTGGCTTCGAGTAACTTTGTCTCCACCGGCACCCCGGCTTGCTTCAATTTCATCTGTGCGTCGGCAAGTATTTTCTCGCCGCTGCGTTTCAACGAATCAACCAGTTCGGCGTAATTGAGATAATTCTCTTCATCAAAATACCCGATTTCCTCCAGTACATGCACCACTTCCACGCGTGCCTTGTGCTGTTGCACAAATTTAATCGCCTCGGCCAATGCGCGTCCGGATGTTGCACTGCCGTCAACCGGCACTAAAATTCGCTGATACATGACACCTCCGCAAAAGTAGTAATATATTCAGTATCTTGATAAAAATTAGAGAGTCTGCACATATCCTGGATATGAACAGTATCGCATTGTATTTTGAAACAATAAAAATGCATACAGCGAATTTCTTTCTCCCAGTATGCCTGAACACCTGGAAAACCGGCCGATTCTTCAGTACACTTAATTTTGGTACCCTTGCTTTCTTTATGAATGCTCGATTTACCGGATTATAAAAAGATTAACTGAAAATCTTATTTTTCTCGTATCACCTGAAACCCATCGCATCTTAATATTCGTATGATAGGGCCGATACGAACACAGCGATAAAACTACCGGGAAGATAGTATGCTGAATCAGTCAGAATTACAGAACAATAAGACGATAAAGTTTTGGTTTCATACGTCATCGCCGCATCTGTGTAAAAAGGCAGATTCATTATCGAGTCTGCCGGTTGTTATCATTATTGCCCTGAATTTTGCCGGATGCGCTTCCCAGGAGCAGCTTCCCGCGCCGGTTATAGAAACAATACCCGTCACTTCTTCGCAGGAAGAAAATCTGCGCAAGGAAGTCGCCCGCCTGGAAAAATTGCTCGCGGAAAAAGATGAATTAATCAGGAACCAGCAAATACGCCAGCAAAATCAGGCGCAGGTGCTGCGAGAAGTCAACAAGGAAGCGACGCGGGCGCAAGTGAAGCTGCACAGACTCGCAACCAAGCCCGGCACGGCTTCTGCCATCGCGGAAACCGAGGTGGCACTGGCCAATCTGAAGCAAACGAAAGTTTCTCCAGCGGGCCAAGTGCTGCAAATTCAAGCCAAGCATTTGGTCGATACCGCCTCAGTGCTGTTTGCCAAGGATCAGTATGCCTCGGCCATGAATTATATTACCCAGGCCAAGCAATTGATCAGCTCGATCACCACCCCGAATCACAAAAAAACAGCCGATGAAAATAACTCGCTGCTGGAATTTCATACACCGATAAAACTGCACACCAAAGCAAACATCAATTTACGCAAAATGCCAAGCGCCAAGGCGCAATTACTGACCACATTGAAAAAGAATACCGTGGTCATAGCGAATGCCAGTCAGGGTTCATGGCTACGCATTCAAGTCGACGAAAAACAAGGCTGGGTTCTCAATACCGGTCTTGAAGCGGGCAAATAACCATCCTTAGCAGCCCGCAGGCCTATGAGGCTGAATTGGATTTAGGCTGCACGCAGTACACTCGATCGCGTCCCGAGTGCTTAGCTTCATACAGCGCGCTGTCGACCCTGGATAACAAAATGGTCAGCGATATATCTTCCGGTTCGCTTTGAATGACGCCGATACTGAGCGTTACTTTGAGCGTCTTGTTGATCGTGCCGCAATGTACGTTTGCCGCATGCGCCCGGATGCGCTCGGCAGTCTTCAGCGCTTCACTGATCGCGGTATCCGCCAGAATGATAATGAATTCGTCGCCGCCGAAACGGGCTGCAAAATCGACGTTGCGGATCGATTGCGAGATCTTTTTTGCAATCCCTGCAATGATTTCATCGCCGGCGACATGACCGAGACTATCGTTCAGTGTTTTAAAATGATCGACATCAATCATCAGGACGGAAAACGGACGCCTGTTCCGTTCGTATCGTGCCAGCTGATCATTGATGATGGCATTCAGTTTATTGCGGTTAAACAATCCCGTCAGGCTGTCGGTAACCGATAGCGTTTCCAAGAGCGCGTTCTTTTGCTCCATGGCATCTCTTGCTTCCTCGATTTTCGCTTGATCCAGACGCAACTGATTTGTCATCTGATTGAACATCTGTGTCAGCTGCCCGAGCTCATTGCGCTGCGTGCTCGTCAATTCAACATTAAGATCGCCCTGTACAATTTTTCCGGTGGCATCGATCAATCTTCGCAATGGAACGACAATCGCATGACTCATTTGGAAAGCGATGGCGGCGACCATCAGGATGATGATACTGATCAGACCAACGAATAAATTGCGCTGCTGCTCCCAAAACGCATAGATCAATTGATGGCTTCTGGTTGCAATAATAGTAATCAGCGGTTTTTCCGACACATACGCCAGACCGGCAACTTTTTCCTGCCGCGGCCCCTGGAATATCTCGTATTCTCCCGGATTATTGCGCAACCGCTCTATTACGGCGGGATCAAGCGACACCGGGTTATCCGGATTGACAATCGTGGCATCGCTGGCCAGCATGACGTTGCCATCCTTGTCCAGGAGCAGAACATCACCGGGCGGCGATTTGATCTTGTCCTTTAAATTTGGCTGGATATCGCGCAAATCAAACGTCACGATCAGCGCGCCCAAAATAAAATCGTCCACCGACAATATGGGCACCGCGATGCTCAGCACAGCCGTTGCATAATCCGCATTCCACTGCGGTGGCCCGACGACTTCTCCTTGACTCGACGCGTCTTGCGGCCAATTCGGCGAAAGCTTCACCGGGAAAGGCGATGCCACGTTGCTGGCGAGTATTCCCCCTTCCACATCGATCACCGTTAATTCCAGAACGGTCTCCAGCCGCTTATGCACGGATCGCAGGTACAATTCCAGCCCCTTGCGCTGCGCTTTGAGTTTGTTTTTCCGCGCTTGAGATTGATTGTCTCTCGACAATCCTTCGATCAGAATTTTCGATGTCGCCAGTTCCCGGACCGTAAGAATCTGCTCTTTAATCCACAATTCCAGTTCCCGGCTGGCATAATTCGCCAAAGCACGCAACTCGCGAGTGACATTCTCGTTGATCATCGTTTCATTTTGTTGAAACGACAAAATACCCAATCCCAGCGAAGGAATCAGTGTGGCCAGAATGGAAAAAACGATAATCTTGCTTTTGATGCTTCTCAAGATCAATCCCGCAAAGTTATTGAAAACTATGCTGTATGAAGTGCAACCGGCTGTTTATCCGGGTAATTACTCATCTGATAACCCTGCCACAAGCGGCCCGCGATGAACGTCGCGATGGCATTGGCCTGCTGTTGCAGATTCGGATTGCCCAGTTCCCCGGTTGTCTCTTTGAACAATTGCAACCAGCGCTCAAACAATGCCGCATTGAGATCCGGCAAGGCAATATGCTTAGGCATCGGTGCGCCGCGGAACCGGCTGGTGCCGCGCAATTGCGCCGACCAGAAATTGATCATCTGCACAAAATGCGCATCCCAATCGATGACATGCGCCTCGAAAATGGGTCCCAGCCCGGGATCTTTCCGGGCTTTTGCGTAAAATGTATGAACCAGGTTTGCTATTTCTTCTTCAGTATATAAACTAGGATCCGGCATTGGAAATGGCGATTGACTCATAATGTATTGAAATTACCTCAGTGCTGGTTAGAAAGAATTGATCCATGACTGGGATGGATTGTAACCGTGTTCCACAGATACCAGTGTCAAGCGTATCTGATGATGGAAACTAGTTTATCTCCGGTTTTCCGGATTGTCCAACTTTGCAGCAAATTAAGCGGTTTTGTAGCACACCGGTCATGGCAAACCCCGCCGGCTATTAGGGAGATAGGGATCGAAATGAAAAATTTATACGGCAAAGCATTGTTGGTCGACCCGGGATGCACAAAATCAACGGCATTTACGCGGGAAGAGCGGGAACGGTTTGGTTTGCGGGGATTACTGCCCTATGAAGTAGCCAGCATACACAAACAAATCGAACGCGTCTTAGGCAGTATGCGCTGCAAAAGCAGTGCCATAGAAAAATATATCTTTCTGAATGCCTTGCTGGAGCGCAATCAACGGCTTTTTTACCGCACCATGATCGACCACATCGAAGAAATCATGCCGTTGGTCTACACCCCCACAGTCGGGGAAGCCTGCAAAGAATTTGCGCACATCTTCAGAAAACCGCAGGGATTCTATATCACCCCTGAGGATCGCGGAGAAATCGCCACGATTCTGAAAAATTGGCCGGAAGAAGATATACGCGTCATCGTCGTGACGGATGGAGAGCGCATCCTGGGTTTGGGCGATTTGGGCGCGAATGGCATGGGCATACCGATCGGCAAAGTTGCTTTGTACGTCGCCTGCGCCGGGATTCATCCGGCGCAATGCATGCCGGTCATGCTCGACGTCGGCACGAATAACGTAGCGTTACGCGAAGATCCGCTTTACCTGGGTTATCCCCATCCCCGCATTGACGGTACAACCTACCGTGCGCTGGTCGATGAATTCGTCCAAGCCGTGCAATTACGTTTCCCCAGCGCCGTCATACAGTTTGAGGATTTCCTGACACCCCACGCGTTTGAATTTTTGGAACGCTACAGCGGACAAGTGCGCTGCTTTAACGACGATATCCAGGGCACTGCCGCCGTGACACTGGCAGGCATTTACACCTCATGCCGCATTACCGGAAAGAAATTCGCCGATTTGAACATCATGTTTCTCGGCACAGGATCGGCCGCCAGCGGGACGGCGGAATTGGTGGTGGATGCGTTCGTCAAAGCCGGGCTCGGCGAGGCAGAAGCGCGGAAACGGTTATGGTTTATCGACCGGAAAGGGTTAATAACCACGGCGAACGAGAATATTAAACCGCGCATCAAACCTTTTATTCAAGCACATGCGCCGTGCAGTTTTGCCGATGCCATCGGCGCAATCAAACCGGATGTGTTAATTGGCGCAACCGGTGTGGCCGGTACGTTCAGCGAAAGCATTGTCCGCAGGATGGCGGCGGTGAATGAGCGTCCGGTGATTATCGCCCTATCGAACCCGACCTCGCATACCGAATGCACCGCGGAACAAGCTTATCAGTGGAGCGATGGGCGGGTTATTTTCGCCAGCGGCAGCCCGTTTGACCCGGTGCGCTATGGAGATACCGTTTTCAAGCCGGCGCAGGGAAACAACGCCTATATTTTTCCGGGCATCGGCCTGGGTGTCACCGCCAGCGCTGCGCGGCTGGTGACTCAGAGTATGTTTCTGGCCGCTGCCGAAGTGCTGGCAAACACGGTGACCGACTCGGAAATCCGCAATGGCGCGGTGTATCCGGCATTAACCCGGGTACGCGGCGTATCGCTCGCGATTGCGGCCGCCGTGTGCCGGGTGGCCGTGAATGAAGGATTGGCGGAATCGGCGTTACCGGAAGATTTGAACAGTCATATCCGGTCGCTGATGTACGAACCGGATTACTAAAGCCGGTGCATTACCGTTGCACCGCTACAGTTCAGGCGAATAAATTGGTGACGCCGTCCAATCCCACATAATCGATCGAATACGTCGCCTGTTGTTTGACAATCGGCTTGGCATGATAAGCAATGCCAACGCCCGCCTCGGCCAGCATCGCCAGATCATTGGCGCCGTCTCCGATGGCGATGACCTGTTCACGCGGTATTCCCAATTCCGCGCAAACTTGCTTCAGCACTTGCGCCTTGCCTTCTCTGCCGATAATTTCTCCAACCACCTTTCCGGTCAGCCTTTCATTCTCTATTTCCAGCACATTGGCAGCGGCAAAATCGAGTTGCAATTTTGTCTTGATCCGCTCGGTGAAAAATGTAAAACCGCCGGAAATGACCATGGTCTTAATGCCGGATTGCTTCGCCAGCTGTAACATTCTTTCCGCACCCGGACTGAGCTTTACGCGTTCATCGTAGACTTTCTGCAAAGCATCCTGGTGCACGCCGCGCAATAAAGCCGTACGCCGTGTCAGACTTTCCTCAAAGCTGATCTCACCGCGCATGGTTTGCACTGTGATAGCGGCCACCTGCGGCTTGATCTGCTGCATGTCGGCAATTTCGTCAATTGACTCGATTGCCAGCAAGGTCGAGTCCATATCCATGGCAATCAATTTGAAGTTGGAAAGTTTCGTTGCCGCATTTACAAATGCAAAATCCAGCCCGGCTTGCGCGCAATATTCCGGTACCGCGCCGGAATGCGTTGCATTGGTCAACCGGAAAGCTTGCCCGGTAATCCGTTCGATAGCGTCGGCATGAGCTAACTTCGCCAACTCGCGCAGATCGCTGTTGTTAACATCCAATCCTTGGATAATCAGATTCATAAGGCCGTTAAGAGTATTTTAAGAGTATTAAATGCAGTATTTCAGGTTGGAAAGACTATCAGGCGTTACCATCCCATTCCATAATCTGATTCCGGCCCGCGTGCTTGGCGGCATAGAGCGCGGAATCAGCCGCTTTGATCAGATCGCGCGGATCGCGTAATTGCGCCGCATTTTCCAGATATCCGGCGACACCGATCGATGCGGTGATACGAATGGTGCTGCGGCCGTCAAATTTATACGCGATATCCGCGATCGAATCTTTTAGCCGGGTAATAAGATTTCTTGAAGCCGCCACCGCCGTGCCGGGAAGAATCAAGGCAAATTCCTCTCCCCCGTAACGGCTCAGGGTGTCATCCTGACGGATTTGATCGAACACCGTTTTGACTACCATGGCCAATAATGAATCTCCCGCAACATGGCCATAAGTATCGTTAACATTCTTAAAATGATCAAGGTCGATGATAACGATCGTCAGCGGCAGATTGTATTGCACCGCCAGATTGAATTCACGCCGTAACGTTTCGTCAAAATAGGTGCGATTATAGGCGCCGGTTAAGCCATCCCGCTGCGACTTATCTTCCAGATCGCGCATCCGGGATAAATCATGAATCATCAGCAATTCTTTCGCTTCGGCGAGAATTCCACTGACTTCCGCTGGATCGTGAATGTTCATTTCAAATAAATCTTCCACCGCATTCAGCCCGACTTCCATGATTTTAATCACATCGATGAGAACATTCGCGTCAAATCCGAGCCAGTCTTGCGCCGCTTGGTTTAACGCGGTCATTTTTTCAGTCTCATGCGGATAGAGAAAGTAGTCGGCCAGATAGCGGGAAACCGCCAGGCACGATTGCAATGTCGGTCCCAGACTCTTGGGTTCCGGCTGCGAATGGCTATTGATGCAGGACAACGCGATGTAATCCGGAATATGCCATCTTTTCAGCAACGCATAACCCAGCTCATCGTGCCCCGCGCCGAATACCTCGCGCTCGCTATTCAGCAACACATCGTGATCCGAGGTCGACGCAAAAACCTTGCCGTATTCTTCCGGCATGATGACCCAGAAAGCCAGAATGCCGATTTCTTGAATTAGCCCGGCCAGAAACAAATCGTCCAGATAATTCAGTTCGAGTTTTTCTCCCAGTGCACGCGCGGCAAGCGCCGACGCGATGGAGCGACGCCAAAAAATCGTACTGTCAAAAACCGCGCTCTGATTCGGCGCCGGGCTTTTCATCAGTGAATGGGTCAGCGAAAAGGATAAGGCGATCACAAGAACAGTGTGCGTACCCAGAATGCTGACGGCTTGGCGGATATTGGTTGCCACCCGGCGGGATTTATATAACGGTGTGTTTGCTGTACGCAACAATTTTGCCGATAGCACCGGATCCAATGAAATATACTGGCAAACGGTACCGATATCGGCATCGGGATCATTCGCCATTTCAATTATTTTGACGGCTACAGCCGGTAAACTTGGCAACGCTGCGCAATGATTCAATCGTCTTTTCAATGCATCATCAATCACTTATTATCCTTCGTGTTAGATAATAATCATATATTATTGAATAATATGATAATTGTTGATTATTATAAAATAAAGACAGTATATTAACTTATTTTAATTTGCGCCATTCGCAATAATTCGCAGGCGTTCCCCGCCTATTTCCTTTACAGCAGTACGACTATTCAGCTTTTCAATCAAGCTGATGTTATTATGTTATTCGACGTGTGTTGATATTATATTGCGTATCGCGGGCAAAGCGACTACACGATAACCGGTTGTATTCATAGATTAAATTACATAAGTAAATGGCTCACAAGAGCATTCTGGATGAAGGAGTTTAATGTGGAATTTGGAATAAAAATAGGCACCCCGGAAAAACAACGAGGCGCCTGCGCAATCATCGGTATTTTTGAATCAAGAAAACTGTCGGATTCAGCAAAGGTTCTGGACAAAATCACCCAGGGCTATATCAAAAATATCCTGGCATCGGGCGACATGGACGGCAAAGCGAATACTTCGCTGTTGTTACATAACGTGCCGGATACCTTGTTTAAAAGAGTATTGCTGATCGGTCTGGGCAAGGAACAGGAATTCAAGGAAAAAACATTCTTGTCGGCGCTCGGCGCCACTCTGAATGCGCTGCAAAAAACCGCAGTGACCGATGTCACGCTGTTTTTATCCGATTTTCCCGTCAAAGACAAAACCAATGCCTGGAAAGTCAATCAGACCGTCATTGCCGCAGCCAACAGCGGCTACCGTTTCGATCAGCTGAAAAGCAAACCGGACAATAACCAAAGCAGCCTGCGCAAACTGATCGTGTGCATTGACAACCGCACCGAGCTGGCTGCTTGCGAAACCGCCCTGCAACAAAGTATAGCGATAACGCACGGGATGAATCTGACCAAGGATTTAGGCAACCTCGCGCCGAATATTTGCACCCCTGCGTATCTCGCCAAACAAGCCAAGGACCTTGCCAAATCACACAAACTGAAAGCCACCGTGCTGGAAGAAAAAGACATGGAGAAACTCGGCATGGGTTCTCTTCTGGCAGTGGCACGCGGCAGTGAGCAGCCGGCAAAACTGATCGTGCTGGAATATCACGGTGCGGCCAAAAAAGAAAATCCGGTGGTTCTGGTCGGTAAAGGGGTGACCTTCGATACCGGCGGCATCTCGCTCAAACCCGCTGCGGAAATGGATGAAATGAAGTTCGACATGAGCGGCGCCGGCAGTGTATTGGGAACCCTGCAAGCGGTGGCGGAAATGAAGCTGCCCATCAACGTGGTGGGAATCATCCCGGCTACCGAAAATATGCCCAGCGGCAAAGCAACCAAGCCGGGCGATGTAGTCACCAGCCTATCCGGCCAGACTATCGAAATTCTCAACACCGATGCGGAAGGACGATTGATTCTATGCGATGCGCTCACCTACGCGGAGCGTTATAACCCGAAAGTGGTAATCGATATCGCCACCTTGACCGGTGCGTGCGTCATTGCGCTCGGCAATTTCACCACCGGCTTGATGAGCAACGACGACAAACTGGCGCAGGAATTATTGGCCGCCGGGGAACAAGCTGCCGATCGCGCCTGGCAGCTGCCGTTGTGGGATGAATACCAGGATCTGCTGAGAAGTAATTTTGCCGACATCGCCAATATCGGCGGGCGTGCCGCAGGAACCATCACCGCAGCGTGCTTTTTATCGCGCTTTACCAAGAAATACCGCTGGGCGCACCTCGACATCGCAGGCACGGCATGGAAATCCGGCAAAGATAAAGGCTCAACCGGGCGTCCGGTGCCGCTGCTGACGCAATTCCTGATTTCACAAGCGAAAGCAACCAGCTAGCCGTACTTCCACACCGCTGATTAATTTGTGGCTCGCGCTGAACAAGCTGAACCATCAGCCTAAATCATGAATTAATCAGCCGTTGTGGAGCGTATAAAAAAACAAATTCACGATCGGATGCTCAACCGGACAGTGATTCGATGACACAGATTTATTTTTATTCGGGATCAAGCAATAAGTTACAAACGGCTTGCCGGCTTTGCGCCAAGGCGTTGCAGCAAAATATGAAAATATTGATTTATACACCCGATGCAACCATGCTCAAACAATTGGACGAGCTGCTGTGGACATTCTCGCCCACCAGCTTCATTCCGCATTGCCATATCCGCGAAGACAGTGCGCTGGTCAGCGCCACACCCGCGATACTGAGCGACCGCATACCAGCGGATATGCAATTCGATGTTCTGCTGAATCTGCACCGGGAACAGCCGCCCGCTTTCGATCAATTCAACCGGCTCATCGAGATTGCGGATAACTCGCCGGAAGACAAGCAAGTGGCGCGTGAGCGCTATCGTCTCTATAAAGATGCCGGTTATCCGCTACAACACTTCCAGCTGGATGATTAAATGAAACCGTTGATTTTCCTATCATGAGTGACGAAAAAACCGCAGCGGATTTCGACGATACCGAGATCATGGTTAAGTTCCGCAGCTTGCTGAGCAAATACCGGAATCAAGGTAAGATCGCGGGTACCGCATCCGCTGGCAAAGCGCCGGAAATCGATAAAACAGTTCCTGCGATTGGCGCGGAAGCCATTCCGCTGCTGACCGATGCCGTGTTGCTTCATCCCGCCGTGATACAACCGCAACCGGCGCGCCTAACACCCATCCGCCAGGTTCTCGATGCCGCATTGGAAGATGCGCATATCGACATGGACGTGCAGGACCGGAAAGCGCTGGCGCATGCGCTGGAAACCCGCTTATCCAAGCAAATCAAATAGCCGCCGTTCACACCGCACCTCTTTTGGGTAGCAGCCGCTTCTCCGGTTGCTTGCGCAGCAGTCGTCACGCTTATTGTCCGCAGCAATACCCCATCCGTTATAATGGCGATCTTTTGCGCCATTCAATACAACGAAAAATCCATGGAACTCGAAAAAAGCTTTGACCCGAAACATATTGAAGATCGCTGGTACTCCATCTGGGAATCGGCCGGGTACTTCAAACCGGATGCGGCAACCGGTCAATCCGCTTACTGCATCATGCTGCCGCCGCCCAATGTCACGGGCACACTGCATATGGGACATGCCTTCCAGCATACGTTGATGGATGCGCTGACGCGCTATCACCGCATGCTGGGCGACAACACCTTGTGGCAACCGGGCACCGATCATGCCGGTATTGCCACGCAGATTGTCGTTGAACGTCAATTGGATCAGCAGAAACTCGATCGCCGCACCATGGGACGGGAAGCGTTCCTGGAACGGGTGTGGCAATGGAAAGAAGAATCCGGCTCGACCATCACGCGGCAAATGCGCCGTCTGGGCACTTCCTGCGACTGGACGCGCGAACGTTTCACCATGGATGCCGAATTATCGCGTGCCGTGACGGAAGTATTCGTGCGTCTGTACCGCGAAGGACTGATTTATCGCGGCAAACGGCTGGTGAACTGGGATCCGGTGCTGCAAACCGCGGTATCCGATCTGGAAGTCGTCTCGACCGAGGAAAACGGCTCGTTGTGGCATATCCGCTACCCGCTGGAACAAGCGGACGGCATGCATACCGAACCAACCGAAGCGTTGATCGTCGCCACCACCCGCCCCGAAACCATGCTCGGCGACGTTGCCGTCGCTGTGCACCCTGACGATCCGCGCTATCAACATCTGATCGGACGCCATGTGCGCTTGCCGCTGTGCGAGCGGACCATTCCGATCATCGCGGATACGTATGTCGATCTGGAATTCGGCACCGGTTGCGTGAAAATCACCCCGGCGCACGATTTTAACGACTATCAAGTCGGCCAGCGGCATCATCTGGTGCCCATCAGCATCTTTACGCTGGATGGAAAAATCAACGATCTGGCCCCGCTTGACTATCAAGGCATGGATCGCTTCGATGCGCGGAAAAAAATCGTGGCCGACCTGGAAGCACAGGGTTTTCTGGCCGAAACCAAACCGCACAAACTGATGGCGCCGCGCGGCGACCGCACCAACACGATCATCGAACCGATGCTGACCGATCAATGGTATGTCGCCATGGAAGGCCTGGCCAAGCGCGGTTTGGAAGTTGTAGCTAACGGTGCGGTGAAATTCACACCGGATAACTGGACGCATGTCTACAATCAATGGCTGGAAAATATCCAGGATTGGTGTATTTCGCGCCAATTGTGGTGGGGACACCGCATTCCGGCATGGTACGACGAAGACGGCAACGTCACGGTCGCGTACAATCTGGAAGAAGCGCAACAGCTTTCCGGCAAGGGCAATCTGAAACAGGATGACGATGTGCTGGATACCTGGTTTTCGTCCGCGCTGTGGCCCTTCTCCACCCTGGGTTGGCCGGACGACACGGCGGAATTGAAAACTTTCCTGCCGACCTCAGTGCTGATCACCGGGTTCGACATCATTTTCTTCTGGGTTGCGCGCATGGTGATGATGTCGTTGCACTTCACCGGTCAGGTACCGTTCAGGGAAGTGTATATCACCGGCTTGATTCGCGATGCCGAAGGGCAGAAAATGAGCAAATCGAAAGGCAATGTGCTCGATCCGCTCGACTTGATCGACGGCATCGCGCTACCCGATCTGATCGCCAAGCGCACCACCGGATTGATGAATCCGAAACAAGCCGAATCGATCGAGAAAAACACCCGCAAGCATTTCCCCGACGGCATTCCGGCGTTCGGCACCGACGCCCTGCGTTTCACGTTCGCCAGTCTGGCGTCGCACGGGCGCGATATCAAGTTCGATATGCAACGTTGCGAAGGCTACCGGAATTTCTGCAACAAGTTATGGAATGCCACGCGCTACGTGCTGATGAATTGCGCGGACAAAGATACCGGGCTGGATGAGACACTGCCTCTCACCTACTCCGCCGCCGATCAATGGATCATCAGCCGCTTGCAACAAGCGGAACAAGCGGTTGAACAGGCCTTTGCCAATTACCGTTTCGATCTGGTCGCGCGGGAAATCTACGAACTGGTGTGGGACGAATATTGCGACTGGTACGTCGAACTTGCCAAAGTCCAGTTAAACTCCGATCAAGACGCAGCGCAGCGAGCCACCCGCCGCACCCTGGTGCGGGTACTGGAAGCCATGCTGCGGCTGGCGCATCCGGTGATTCCGTTCATCACCGAGGAATTGTGGCAAACCGTCGCGCCGCTGGCGGGAAAATCCGGCGCCAGCATTATGTGCCAACCGTACCCGGTTGCGAATGCCTCCGCCATCAACCCGCAAGCGATCGAAAATATCGGTTTGCTGAAAGAAATAATCAACGCCTGCCGCACCTTACGCGGTGAAATGAATGTATCACCGGCGCTCAAAGTCCCGTTGCTGGCCGCCGGCGATCAGTCGATGCTGTCCGGCTACTCGCCGTATCTGCTGGCTTTGGCGAAATTATCCGGTGTGGAAATCCAACCGGGCGGATTGCCCGAAGCGGATGCGCCGGTCGCCATCGTGCGCGATTTCAAATTGATGCTGAAGATTGAAGTCGATGTGGCGGCGGAACGCGAGCGCCTGAGCAAGGAAATTACCCGCATCGAAACGGAAATAACCAAAGCGCAAGCCAAACTATCCAATCCGAGCTTCGTCGAGCGCGCACCAGCCAATGTGGTGGAACAGGAAAAAGATCGCCTGAATGCGTTCAACACAAAACTGAACAGCTTGAACGAACAATTGCAGAAACTGAATTAATCTTTCACGCATAAAGTCAATTGGCAAGCTGACGATCCCCTGCCTCCAGTATGACTGGCGACGTTATTTCCGTCGTACTCGGACAACGCGGCAAATCGATGAATTTTGAATTTGAATCGTACAAACCGGGCAAAGGCCACGGTCACGATTAAATAGCCGCACAGCACGGTCGCAGATCAGCCATGTGGTGTACGACAGCACGTGGGAGAAGGTGGTGGCGGATTTGTGCGAGAAAGTGCCGCAAGTGTTGGCGTGGGCCAAGAACGACCATCTGGATTTTGTCATCCGCTATTTGTGGCGCAGCTCCTCACGCAACGATGGCGGTTTGGATCAAGACGGTCAACGAGCAAGGCGGTTTCAGGCAGTGGTACTTCGATGCGGTGTTTGAGCCGGCGAGAACGGGAGATGTCTTGCTAACACACGCCAGCGAATGCAAGAGCGGGGAATGAGCGCTGTTTCGATTAAATAATATCGATGCAAGTCTTGATTAATCGAGTGCTCCGATTTGATTGGCAATACTGTCTTTATGCAGGGAACACCACTCACGCCAAACCTTCCTGGCTTCTTCAATATTGCTGAAAGTCCACAGCACAACACCGTCTTCGGTCATCAAGGTTGCCATTTTGTTTGGCCATTCTTTAATTAAGCAGTACATTATTTTTCCTTTGTAGTTACAACTGCGGCAAAGTTTAACCAAATAATATGAAACTTATATGAATGAATTGTGAAAATTTTATGACACTATTCCAATTTGAGAAATGAAATCCAGGAGTTCACAACCAACCCATACCGCAAAATTACGCATATTCCTTATAGTAATTCATTGTGAGTAGCCTATGATGATGAACTGTATACAAAAACCTTAGTCATCAAAAAACGCAGCAACCGAGACATATCAACAAGATAGGCGAGGGAGTGAGTATCGCGCAACGAATCGATTCGCTCGTACAGTCAATGAATCAGCGCTTCCTTAGCGACTGCGAATGCAGTATTAGAGACACGTTTGGGTGGTCTGGCTGTGTATGATACGGATATCGATATCACTTGGTTGGCGGATGCGGATTACGCAAAAACATCAGGGTATGATGCTGAGGCGTAATGAGCTGGCCAGACGCCAAAGCTTGGACCGCCGGTCTTAGCATCGAAGGTATCACGGGTTGGCGCTTGCCGACGGCGGATACTTCTTGTAGTGGTTACAACTGCAGTAATAATGAGATGGGGGCATTTGGTTTTATGACGAACTGGGGGGTAAAGCAGGCCTCCCAATTCTATCAAGTAGTAGCAGTTTTTTTTCAAACATCCGGGAGTATTTTGGAGGCTTTTATCACTTCTACTGGATAAGTACGGAGTTTACTCCTGATCTAGGATGGATTTTTTACTTCGCCAATGGTCACCAAGGCTGGGGAATCAATATCCCTCACCATGGGTTCGCATGGGCTGTCCACGATGGCGGTGTCAGCGCTGGGCTTGTGCCCGAATCAGAAATGTATGCGATGATGTTTATCGGACTATTGGCAATGTTTGGTTTTAGATTAAGACAACAGTGTTAACTACAGAACAATCCTTAAACTATCAATCACTAACCCATCCCAGTAGCGGGTTCTTATTGTTCAAAGTTGAATTTACTTACCTACATAGCGCCTGTATGGGCACATAAAATAAAAAAAGCACTTAGCCGCTTATAGGTTAAGCGCTTGTTTTTATTGGCGGAGAAGGCCGGAAAGACCTTGAACCAACTTTTCTCAATTCTACAGGACTGGAACGAAATCTTGAAGGATATCCCGATGGATAATTATCCGCAGCCCTGACAATCTCTTAGTCAATTGACACACCTTTGACAGCGGTACGCCGAGCAATCGGGCACCGCTGTTTTCTTATCTCAAATCCTTTTTCTCGTTTTGTGTTCTTCCTCGTTTCCCGGCGAGTGAAGGCCGGATGTGTATTGTTCAAGCAAAGGAGTAATAAATGCCCGAACAAACTACAAAAAATGCCTCCCCCTTCTGTTTGCGTCTGACACCGGAGGAACGTGCCACACTTGAGCGCGAAGCCGCCGGACTGCCTTTGGGAGAATATATCCGTAAGCAGGTTTTTGACGAAAATTGTCTCAGACGCCGCACCCGCAATAAACATCCGGTCAAGGATCATAAGCTTTTGAGCCAGTTACTTGGCGAGCTGGGCCGCTTGAGACTGGCTAATAATCTCAATCAATTGGCCAAATCTGCTAATTGCGGCCTGCTGAATCTCACCCCGGAAGTTAAAACATCCTTGCTGAATGCCTGCGCCGATGTCCGCCATATCCGGGAAGTTCTGATGAAATCCCTAGGCCTTGACAGGTAGCTTTCATGATTATCATTGCCTCCCAGCGCGGCGGTGCTGCCAAGCTGGCCGCACATCTGCTCAATGACCGGGATAACGATCATGTCGAGCTGTATGAAATCAGCGGTTTCATGTCTGAAACGCTGGACGATGCTTTGCAGGAAGTTCGTGCCCAGGCAATGGGTACGCGCTGCAATCAGTATCTGTTTTCAGTCAGTCTCAATCCACCGGAGAAAGAGAGGGTAGAAACGGACGTGTTCGAGCAGGCTATCAGCCGTATTGAAGAGCGCATGGGCTTACAGGATCAGCCCCGCGCCATCGTCTTTCATGAAAAAGAAGGCAGACGCCATGCGCATTGTGTCTGGTCGCGCATCGATATCCAAGAAATGAAAGCGGTCAATCTGCCATTTTACAAAAGCAAACTGATGGAGATTTCAAAAGAAATCTACTTGGAGCAAGGCTGGAAACTGCCTGCCGGATTGATCGAACGGAGCCAAAGCAATCCGCTCAATTTCACGCGGGCGCAATGGGAACAAGCCAAACGGCTGGATGACGATCCACGGCTGATAAAAGCGACTTTAAAAGACTGCTGGACGGTA
>CP091134.1:1359763-1360885 GCA_021582535.1 Nitrosomonas sp. | reverse complement strand
TGCCGGGGCGTAGATGGCAATGCGTTCTTTGAAGCAGGCAACCGCTTGCTGGCCGTACCAGGCCATGACGAATCGCTCGATTTGGCGGGGACTGAGTTGCGCTAGGGATTGTTGCGCGGCTTCACAGGTAAATTGCCGCGCCATTTCGATTTCGCCGGATGGTTTCAGTGCGATGCGCCACGGTTCACCGAGCAACGGATAAGCCGCATCATGCGTCCACGTCAATGCGAGGCTTTTTTTGGTTTGCCATTGATCGAGCTTTTTCGTGATCCAGCCGGCTTTTTCCCGCAGCACGGTATCGATGTGCGGGAGCGCGGTTTGCAGCGGCACGCTGATATGCAAACCGTGGTGATCGATTTGTAAACCGATCGATTTGCGCTGGCAGCGTTTGAGCGTGTAGGTGATTTCCCGGCCGTTGAGCGTCGTGGTGGCTTGTACGAGCACAGTTACGGTTCTTGCGGGTTTTCCCGGCCGATGCGCTGCATTTCAGCCTCGATCCAGGCTTCCACTTGCGCGTTCAATTCCCCGGCTTCCATGCCGGTGGGATCGATCGGCTGGCCGATGCTGACGGTAATCGTGCCGGGGTGTTTGACGAAAGAATTTCTTCCCCACAACTCGCCGGCATTGTGTGCGACCGGCACCACCGGCACATTGGTGTGCGTCGCCAGCCAAGCGCCGCCGATGCGGTATTTGCCGCGTTGTCCGGGCGGGATGCGCGTACCCTCGGGAAAGATCACGATCCAGAATCCCTGTTGCAAACGGTCCTTGCCTTGCTCGACAATTTGTTCCAACGCTTTTTTCCGCGCGCTGCGGTCGATTGCGATCGGGCTGGTCATCGCCAGCCCCCAGCCAAAAAACGGGATGCGCAGCAGTTCTTTTTTCAGCACCCACACCTGCGGCGGAAAAATTTCCTGGAATGCCAAGGTCTCCCACGCCGATTGGTGTTTGGAAAGCACGATACTCGGGGTTTTGGGGATGTTCTCCGCGCCGATGATGCGATAGCGGATGCCGCACAGATTGCGCAGCAGAAACAGCATGATGCGCGTCCAGCTGGAAGTCACGCGGTAACGATTATGCGGCGATAGTGGAAAACAAGCGAGCGTAAAAATGGCATACGGCGGT
>CP091134.1:1355944-1359663 GCA_021582535.1 Nitrosomonas sp. | reverse complement strand
AGCATATTGGGATTTGTGCTCTGGCCGGAACTGCTGTTATCTTGTGCTGTTGGAGATACACAGTTTAGCATATTGGGATTTGTGCTCTGGCCGGAACGATACCGCGCCACTAGAGCTTGAATCTGAAAGTTTAGCATATTGGGATTTGTGCTCTGGCCGGAACTTTCCTTGGATTCACTCCAACAATGCGCGAAGTTTAGCATATTGGGATTTGTGCTCTGGCCGGAACTATGTGAAAGCACGATGGAATGTCGAGTTAAGTTTAGCATATTGGGATTTGTGCTCTGGCCGGAACTGCTCCGCTGTGCTGGGGTTTGGGGTACTCAGTTTAGCATATTGGGATTTGTGCTCTGGCCGGAACTATGGCGGCAGACATGAGCGTGTCTAATACAGTTTAGCATATTGGGATTTGTGCTCTGGCCGGAACGTGCGCGGCGCTTTTGTTCTTTTTTCCTCGCCTATCAGATTGATATATCTTAGTTGTTGCGTTCCGTGCGCCTCGCACTTCATCTCGTTCGTTGAATTAATCAGCGCTTCCTTGGCATAGACTGCGCTTTTTCACTTGTCTTTGTCTTGCATCGACTGCCTTGAGTACATTTTTCAACGTTTTGCGAGAGAGAAATACTGCATAATTCCACCCTGGGCTATGTATTCAATTCATAGAAATTCCGGGAGGGATGATGGCAAGCAGTGCAGTCAAACAAATTCAACAAGCGCTGAAAAATAAAGGTTTTGATCCGGGCGAGATCGACGGCATTTGGGGGCGCAATACCATCGCCGCAGTGATGCGATTTCAACAGCATCAGGGTCTTGAAGTGGACGGTATCGTGGGTCCGGAAACTTCCGCAGCGCTTTTTTCCGGTGCGCCGTCGGCTATTCCGGCGAACAACCCATTACTTCCTTGGTTTGAAGAAGCGCGGCATTTAATGGGCACGAAGGAAGTGCTCGGCAACAGGAACAATCCTGTCATCATGGATTGGGCCAAGAATCTCGATATCGGTTATGCCGGTGACGATGTGCCGTGGTGCGGATTATTCGTGGCGCATTGTGTCGGTACCACCCTGCAGCAGGAAGTATTGCCGGGAAATCCACTGGGTGCGCGGCAATGGGAAAAATTCGGTGTCCCTACCCATCCTCGTCTTGGCGCTATCATGGTGTTCTGGCGCGAATCGCTGGCGAGCGGAAAAGGCCATGTGGGTTTTTACGTGGGTGAAGATGACGATGCCTATCAAATTCTTGGTGGAAATCAATCCGACGCAGTGTGTCTGATGTGGTTGAGCAAGGACAGATTGCGCGGCGCGCGCTGGCCTAAAACCGCTGTTTCTCTGAATACCAGCGTAGTTCTGAAAGACAGGAATGAAGGGTTGTCGGTCAACGAAGCTTAAATGCCTGCCAATTCAAAAAATAATCGTTCTGCAAATTCATTTCGATTAAGTCTAATAAAGCAAAACGGAGGCTTATTCCGGCCTCGCTCACATAGGAGTTTCCCAATGACGCAATATATCGCCTGGTTCGATCAATTGACGATGCACGATGTCGCTCTGGTGGGCGGTAAGAATGCTTCACTGGGGGAAATGATCAGTCATCTGGCGCAAGCCGGTGTTAATGTGCCGGCGGGTTTTGCCACCACCACCGGGGCATACCGGGAATTTTTGAGCGCCAATGAGCTGACGGATCGTATCAATCAATTATTGAATGGCTTGGATGTCGACGATACCCGGGCGCTGGCCGCTGCCGGTCAAACGATACGCGGCTGGATTTTGAATGCCACATTACCGGATGCATTGTTACAAGCGGTATCGCAAGCGTATGAAAAATTGGCTGCCAATAGCGGTGAAAATGTGTCGTTTGCGGTGCGTTCGTCGGCGACTGCCGAGGATTTGGTCGATGCATCGTTTGCCGGGCAGCAGGAAACGTTACTCAATGTGCACGGATTGGATCAAATCATTGCGGCCATCAAAGTGGTGTTTGCTTCGTTGTATAACGACCGCGCAATCGCGTATCGCGTGCATCAAAATTTTCCGCATGAAAAGGTTTTTCTATCCGCCGGGATTCAGAAAATGGTGCGCAGTGACCTGGGTGCTAGCGGCGTGATGTTTACGCTCGATACCGAATCCGGTTTCCGTGAAGCGATTTTTATCACTGCGGCGTATGGATTGGGCGAAACCATCGTGCAGGGTACCGTCAATCCGGATGAGTTCTATGTGTACAAGCGCGGACTGGCCGCCGGGAAGCCTGCCATTTTGTCGCGGCGGCTGGGTACTAAAGCCATCGAGATGGTGTACGCGGATAAAAACAGTGACGGCGCTGCATTAACGTTGACGCGCGATGTTGAAACCGCGCGGCGGCTGCGTTTCTCGCTATCCGATGCGCAAGTCGAAGCGCTGGCGCGGCAAGCGGTGATCATCGAACAGCATTATGGCCGCCCGATGGATATCGAATGGGCTTTGGATGGGCAGGATGGGCAACTGTATATCGTGCAGGCGCGCCCCGAGACGGTGGAAAGCCGCACGGCATCGGTGCTGGAACGCTTCAAACTCACGCGTCAGGGAGCCGTGCTGGCCGAAGGGCGCGCGATTGGCGGCAAAATCGGTCAGGGAACGGCGCGCCTGATCGCGAAGATCGATCAGATGCATCAAATTCAACCCGGCGATGTATTGGTGACCGACATGACCGACCCGGATTGGGAGCCGATCATGAAACGCGCATCGGCCATCGTCACCAATCGCGGCGGACGGACTTGCCACGCGGCGATTATCGCGCGAGAGATGGGTATTCCGGCGATAGTCGGCTGCGGCGATGCCACCCGTTCGATTAAAGATGGCGCGGAGATCACGGTTTCGTGTGCCGAAGGCGATACCGGTTTTGTCTACGAAGGTCTGCTACCCTTTGAACATACCACGGCGGATACCGGTCAGCTGCCCGATTTGCCGGTTAAAATCATGATGAATGTCGGCAATCCGTCGCACGCTTTTGCGTTTTCCCGCATGCCTAATCAGGGTGTCGGGCTGGCCCGCCTGGAGTTCATCATCAACAACATGATCGGCATTCATCCTAAGGCGCTGCTGGAATTCGACGCATTGCCGGATGATCTGAAGCAGCAGATCAATAGCCGCATCGCCGGTTACGGCAGCCCTGTCAGTTTTTATGTCGACAAATTAACCGAAGGCATTGCCACGCTGGCGGCGGCGTTTTACCCGCACCCGGTGATCGTGCGCACGTCCGATTTCAAATCGAACGAGTATGCCAATCTGCTCGCGGGCAACCGCTACGAGCCGCAGGAAGAAAACCCGATGATCGGTTTTCGCGGCGCGTCGCGCTATCTTGCGCCGGCGTTCCGCGACTGTTTTGAACTGGAGTGCCGGGCATTGCGCCAAGTGCGTGATGACATGGGATTGACCAACGTCGAGATCATGATTCCGTTTTGCCGTACGCTCGAAGAAGCGGAACAAGTCATTGCGTTGCTCGCTTCGCATGGACTGGAGCGTGGCAAAAACGGTTTACGCGTCATCATGATGTGCGAGATTCCGTCGAATGCAGTGCTGGCGGAAGCATTTTTGCAGTATTTCGATGGTTTTTCGATAGGTTCCAACGACATGACGCAACTCACGCTCGGTGTCGACCGCGACTCCAGTCTGGTCGCGCATGTGTTCGACGAACGCAACCCGGCCGTGAAGAAATTGCTGGCCATGGCCATCGACGCATGCCGCAAGCAAGGC
>CP091134.1:1342406-1355844 GCA_021582535.1 Nitrosomonas sp. | reverse complement strand
TGCTATTACGCAGCGGCACCGTTCAACCGTGCCGGTGACTTCCTTGCTCAGCCTGTTGCTTGTGCTCGCAGCACATGCCACCGTGCTGTATGGCATCTGGCAACACCAATTTCCTGTCACGAATTCGCAACCGGTGATATTCTCCGCGGAAATCCTCTCACAATCGCAACCAGCCACTCCAGCACCCGAAGCCACATCGGTCGATCTCAAGCCGATACCGCAACCGCCGACGCCGCCCAAGCGCGTGAAAAAAACGCCACCGCCACCCAAACAGCGCCCTTTAGCCGCCAACGCGCCAACACTTCCCGCCGAGGTTTCGGTAGAACCCGCTCCACCGGAACCTGCTCGTGAGCCTGAACCGGTTCATCAGCACGAAACGCAGGCCGTGGCGGCCGCCCGCCCGGCGCAAATGCAAACCGGCCCGGTAACGCTCTCTTCCGATTTGTCCATTTCCTGTCCTGAGTTGACGGCACCGGATTATCCGGAACAGTCACGCCACTTGGGCGAAGAAGGCAAGCTCATGCTGCAGGTGGAACTGGACGAATCGGGCCGGGTCAACCAGACCCACATCATCCGCAGCAGCGGCTATTCCCGGCTGGATCATGCCGCGCTCGCCGCCGTAAAAACCTGGCGCTGCCGGCCCGCGCTGCGTGATGGGCAACCCGTCCGGGCCGTGGCATTGCAACCTTTTAACTTTGTACTTCAAGGACATTAATCATATGGATAATCATCTCGGCTTAGCGCACTTTCTGCATCATATCGATCATGTGGGAATGAGCGTGGCTATTTTGCTGCTTTTGTTATCTGTTGCCAGCTGGTTTCTGATTATTACGAAAAGCATCGGTAATGTTATCGCTACCCGGCAAGCCAATATTTTTCTGAAGCGATTTTGGCAAGCCGATTCGCTGCACACATTGAAAATGGAAATGCAGGACGCTCCCACTGACAATGCGTTTGCGCACCTGGCAAAATTGGCGATCGATATCGAGAGCGGCTACCGGAAACATAGCTTAGAGAAATTGATTGTGACCGGGGGAGAAAGTGAACTGCTGATACGCACCCTGCGTAATGGTATCGATCAAGAAGCAACGCGGATTGAAAACGGCCTGACTTTGATTGCGACAGCAGGCTCCGCCGCGCCGTATATCGGTCTGTTCGGCACCGTCTGGGGAATTTATCATGCGCTCCTGCAAATCGGTCTTTCCGGTCAGGGCACGCTGGATAAAGTAGCCGGGCCGGTAGGCGAAGCATTGATCATGACCGCCTTGGGATTGGCTGTGGCCATTCCGGCAGTATTGGCCTATAACGCCTTCGTCCGGCGCAATCGTCTGTGGATGGCAAAACTCGACGACTTTGCGCATGATATCTACACGATCATCACGACCAACCGCAAAACCGCCAGCGCCTCTACCACTCCCACCCCATTGGCGGCAGTGAAGAGTTCTCCTCAAATCTGATAGGCGATGGAGTGCATACCGCGCAACGAAACCATTCGCCCGTGCAGTCAATTAATCGGCGCTTCCTTAGAATGATGGGTAGCGCTATCAGAGGGTGGGTGGTGTCATGCCTGTTGATTCTTGGCAGTGGCTGCACAACGGTGCCGGAACGCCAGCCCACTGAACTCGATGTGTCCGTACCGCATGCGTGGCAGCCTGCGTCCGTTCCCAGCTCAGCTTTTCAGCAGAACTGGATCGATTCCTTCCAGGATCCGGTATTGAGCGAATTGGTCAGGCGCGCATTGACCCACAATTTCGATCTCAAGTCGATCGCCGCACGGGTGGAAGCAGCGATCGCTCAGGCGCGTATCGACAGTTCCGGCCTGTGGCCGCAACTGTCCTTCGCACCAGGATATCAGCAAGCTCAAGTACGAAGCGCGGGCTTTGGTTCGGCGCAGTTCAGCGTGTTCGAAGCGCTGTTCAATCTGAGCTGGGAAATCGATATCTGGGGACGCATCCGTGCATTCAGGGAAGCTTCGATCCGCGAAGCGCATGCCAGCAGCGGCGATCTTCAAGCTGCGCAGCTTTCGCTGGCAGCGCGCGTAGCGCAAAATTATTTTGCCTTGCTTGAAGCAAAACTGCAGACGCAGGTCGCCGAACAATCGGTCATCGACCGCGGCGCCATTGCCAATTTGATTGAAGGCCGTTTTGAGCGCGGCTTGGCACGCGGACTGGATGTGCGGCTGGCGCTGACCGATTTGGCCAATGCCCGGTCGCAGCTTGCTCAAGCCAATAACCAAGTGCAGCTCATTACCCGGCAACTGGAAATTTTGCTGGGGCGCTATCCGGGCGACGCATTGCCTGAACTGTTGAACACTGTGGCCGAATCATCCAAGACACTGGCTTGGCAGGCTCTGCCTGATCCACCGCCGCTGCTACCGACCGGGCTTCCTGCCGAATTGCTGACCCGGCGGCCGGATCTGATGGCTGCGTTTACTCGTTTACAAGCCACCGATGCGCGCCTGGAAAGCGCCGAGAAATTATTATTGCCGCGCATCACCCTGACCGCTGCGGGCGGAACACGTGACACTGCGTTGACGGATTTGATCGATCCGCGCGCGGCCGCCTGGAACGTGTTCGCGGGAGCCATTCAACCCCTGTTTACCGGCGGGCGCATTCGCGGCGGCATCCATCTTGCCGAGGCACGCGTACAGGAAGCCTATAACCGTTACCAGGAAGTCGCGCTGAATGCGTTTCGCGAAGTCGAACAGGCGCTGGCGGCGGAAGAATGGCTGCGTGAACAGGAAATGGCACTGCGGGAAGCAGTACGGCAAATCAGCGCCAGCCGGGAGCTGGCATTGTATTCCTATCGTCATGGCTACATTCAGATTCTGACCCTGCTGGATAGCTACCGCAGCGCACTCAACGCCCAGAGCGCTCATCTGGCCATCCAGCGGCAACTGTTGAATAACCGCATCAATCTCTATCTCGCTCTGGGAGGAAGCTTTTGAAGGTTCGCGCTTCGCAACTGAAAGTCATATTGCCTGTGATCATTTTGCTGTTTGGCGCTGTCATCGCATGGATACTGATGGCCATCCGCTCAGAATCAGCAGCACCGACGCCGCCGAGCGAGACACCCGTAGTGCGCGTCATACGCGCCGTGCCGCAAACGTTCACTTTGAATGTTCACTCACAAGGCGTCGTGACGCCGCGCACAGAGATCGATCTGATACCGGAAGTGGCCGGGCGGATCACCAAACTTCATCCGGCTTTCGTGACGGGTGATGCGTTCAAGGCAGGGGATGTGCTGGTGACGCTCGATCCTCGCGATTATGAGCATGCCATCGTCCGGGCGCAGGCATTGGTGGCAGAAGCAAAACACCGGGTAGCGCGGGAAGAGGAGGAAGCCAGCCAGGCAAACTATGAATGGCAGGTATTAGGCAAGGAAAAGCCACCGACGCCGCTGATGCTGCGCAAGCCGCAATTGGCCGAAGCGCGGGCTAAATTGAAAGCAGCGGAAGCGGATCTGGCGCAAGCCCGGTTGCAACGCAGCCGCTGTGAGTGGCGTGCGCCATTTGCCGGAAAAATACGCGAAAAATCGATCGGCTTGGGGCAATTCGTGCAACCCGGCAATGCACTGGCCCGCTTATATGCGATCGATGTCGCTGAAGTCCGCCTGCCATTGAGCATGGATCAACTGGCATACATCGATTGGCCGCTCAACGGGAACGGGCGCACGCAGGGCCATCAACAGAAAACGATGACACCGAAGGTGACTTTGACGGCACAGTTCTCAGGCATGGTGCAGCAGTGGCAAGGGCGCATCGTACGGCTCGAAGGCGCAATGAACGAAACGATGGGAATGGTGCATGCCGTAGCGGAAATTGAAATCGCGCCCAGTGGTAAAGACTCAGCTTCGCTTTTTCTTCCCGGCTTGTTCGTGCAGGCGGAAATCGAAGGCCGCGCCCAGGTTGGCTTGTTCAAATTGCCACGCGAGGCGATCAATGCCAATCGCGCTGTGCTGGCCATCGATGCACAGGGACGGTTACGTACTCGGCCTGTTCATTTATTACGTGTCGAAACCGACCATGTACTGGTCAGCAACGGGCTTGAGGCGGAAGATTTGATTGTGACCACGGCCATTCAGGCGCCGGTTGAAGGCATCAAATTGCGTTACGACATCATCGAACCCGATTCCGGCCCCGGGCAAGCCGTCACGGCCCTGCCTGCCATCATACCTCACCAGAACCCCCAACCATGAACCCTGCTCAATCCTCGGGCGTACTTGCCTGGTTCGCTGCGAATCCGGTCGCAGCCAATCTGCTCCTGGTGATTGTCTTTCTGGGCGGCATATTGAGCCTGCTGGAAATGGATAAACAGGCTTTCCCGCGTTTTTCTCCGCCGTGGGTGACGTTGACCGCCCTCTATCCGGGCGCCGGCCCGGCAGAAGTCGAAGAAGGCGTCTGCATTCCGATCGAGGAAGTCATTCATGATCTGCGCGGCATCAAACAAATTAAAACGGCCGCCATCGAAGGAAAATGCGAAATCCGCGTGCAAATCGTCCAAGGGTATGACATGCAAACCTTCGTCAATGGCGTGCGTGCCCGCACCCAGTCATTGCGGAATTTACCGAAGGCAGTGGAGCGCATCAATATCGACGATATCGGCTGGGAAACGCCGGCGATTACGGTGGTAGTGCGAGGCCAGGCAGACAAGTTGATATTGCGACAACTGGCCGAACAAATCCGCGACGAGCTGGGTATGTTGCACGGCGTGCGCCGCGCTACCCTGTGGAACAAGGTGGCGTATGAAATTGCCATCGAAATTCCCGCGATACGCCTGAAACAACACCAGTTGACCCTCTCCGATATTGCCGAAGCGATACGCAGGGGTTCGCTCGATTTGCCCGGTGGTGAACTGAAAGCGCAATCAGGCGGTTTCCAGCTTCGCTCCAAATATACCGCGTATGATCGCGCCAGACTGTTTGATGTGATTCTGCGCACCCATCCGGATGGCAGCGTGTTGCGGCTGGGCGATATCGCGATTGTCACCGACGGCTTCGCCGATCAGCATTTCGATAACACCAGCGACGGCATACCGTCCGAAAGTATCTGGGTGATTCCCCAGCATGATCTGGTCGAAGTGGCCAAGGCAGTCAAACACTATGTTGACCGGCTATCGCCTGAATTGCCTGAAGGGATTGAAGTCATTACTCGCCGCGATAATGCGCGTTCGTTCGATGAGCTCCTCGACCGCCTGGCTTTTGAAGGCATTACCGGCTTTTGCCTGGTGGTGCTGGTACTGGTTTTGTTTTTACGCGTCCAGGTCGCTTTCTGGACCGCGATCGGCGTCGTTTTCTCGTTTTTCGGCGCATTCTGGCTGCTGCCGGCGTTCGGCACGAATCTGAATATGCTGTCCTTGTTCGGTTTCATTCTGGCGGTAGGCGTACTGGTCGACGATGCGATCATCGTCAGCGAGCGCATCCATGATGTGCAGAGTCAGGGTATGCGCGGTTTGCGTGGCGCCATTCATGGGGTAAAAGATGTCGCCATTCCGGTGACGCTCGGGGTAGCCATCACGTTGATTGCTTTTTTGCCGGGTTATTTTATCGAACCCAGTTGGGCCACCCAGTTCATGAAGCCCGTCGCGACGGTCATGATCCTGACACTGGCTTTTTCATTGCTGGATTCGCTGTTGATCTTACCTGCCCATCTGGCAGGCAATTCAGCATTTTCCCGCCTCGATGACACGCTTGCCCGTATCAGGACGGTCATCAATGACAAACTGGCGATCTTCGTTGCCGATTATTACCAGCCTGTATTGTATCGCCTCATCGGTTGGCGCTATACCACGCTTGCCGCGTTCACTGCCTTGCTGATGATCGGAATCGCCATGATCGAGGGAAAATATATCGATATCAAACTGCAAGAAGATGTCAGCTATTCCGAATTTCATGTGCATCTCAAGCCGCCGCTGGGAACGCCCTACCCCGAGATTCAACAGCGCGTGCAACAATTTGTCGATGCCTTGGGTGACGTCGAAAAAGAACTCAACCCCGAGCCCAGCCCCGCGCTGCCGAAGCTCATCGAAGGCATTGACATCGTATTGGATGAAGTCGATCCGCAGATTTATGTCGAATTTACCACGGAAGCGCGCACACGCTTTCACATCAGCGAAATCATCAAAAGCTGGTACCGGCATATCGGTGATCTCGGCGATTTTCAGCCCGACTTTCATACACCGACCGAAAAGGAATTGATCGATCTGGAAATCGAAGTGCGCGCGCAAGATCCGAATACGCTCAATGCCGCGGCCAATGAGGTCAAGGCCAGGATATTGAGTTATCCGGGCATCGCCGACCTGATCGATTCGCGCAAACCCGGCAAACCGGAATTGCGCCTTAAACTCAGGCCCGAAGGCGAACGGCTCGGACTGCGTCTGAAGGATCTGGCCGAGCAGGTCCGGCATGCCTATCTGGGTGAAGAAGCACAACGGTTCATCCGTGGCCGCTCGGAAATCAAAATTCAGGTGCGCCATCCGCGTGCGGAACGCGAATCCATTGAACATCTGCTCGCCCTGCCCATCCTGCTGCCAAATGGCGGCCAGACGCCTTTGAGCACCGTGGCTGAGATCGATTTTTACCCCGGCTTTGGCGCCCTGATGCGGGCCGATCGAATGGGCGTGGTGGCTTTGCATGTGCAATTGGTGGATTCTCCACCGCTCAGTGCGCAGGCTATCGAGCAGGATCTGGTCACGCAATTATTCCCGGCGCTGGAACAGCAATACCCCGGCCTCGAACTGTCCCGTGGCGAAGCAGCGGAAGAAGCCGACGACATCATGGCGGATCTCAAACGCAACACCCTGATTGCGCTGGCGGTCATGTATGCATTGCTGGCGGTGGGTTTCAAATCTTACCTGCAACCACTGTTCTTTTTGCTGATTGTACCGCTTGCGTGGCTAGGTGCATTATTGGCGCATGGGTTGTTGGGGCTGGATTTTTCCTTTCAGTCGCTGGTCGGCATGATTGCCGCCAGCGGCATCGTCGTCAATGACAGCGTCGTGCTATTGCACTTTATTCAACGCAACCGGGCAAAACAGGCGGATTCGTCACAACTCATCATCGACGCGTGCGTATCCCGCTTTCGCGCTATTTTTCTAGTCGGATTGACCAATATCGCCGGTTTTGCACCGATGCTGTTCGAAACCAGCGAACAAGCCAAATTTCTCGTGCCTGTGACGCTGTCCCTTACCGCCAGCTTGTGTTTCGGCATGATCGCCACACTTATCCTGGTGCCGGTATGCTATGCCATTCTGGTCGATATACAGTCACTCCTTGGCCGGCAACGCACGCCTACCGTTTCGCAATCATGAAACGATTCAGCGGCGGCTCAGCAGCGATCCGCTTAAAGTATCCGGATACCGCCGGAATGCGGCAATTTGCCGCATTCCCATCGAAAGGCAGGGCGCGGATAATTCCTACTTTTGCAATTAACCGCACCCGCCAGAATCAATGCCGCAGTCTGTTTTCAACCGTGATGAGGAAGTCGCCCCGCTGTCAGACTCGACACCTGAATCCCCCACCCCGCTTACCGCCGCAATTGACACTCTCTATCGCGATCATCACCACTGGCTGTTTGCCTGGCTCAGAAAAAAGCTGAACTGTCAGCATCAGGCAGCCGATGTGACTCATGACACTTTTGCGCGCATTCTCTCGTTGTCTCATTTTCCGTGCATGCAGGAACCCAGGGCTTATCTGGTGACGACGGCAAAACGCCTGTTGATCGATCAGTCGCGCAGGCAACGCATCGAGCAAGCATACCTTGCCGAACTGGCGCGAGCAGCGGAAACCATGGATGGATTCCCGTCCGCCGAAAGCATCGCCTCCGCGATCCAGATATTGGACAGAATCAGTCAGGCCTTGGCGGGGCTTGGTGAAAAACCGCGCCAAGCCTTTCTGTTGCATTATCTCGACGGACTGACCCATGCGGCCATCGCGGCTGAGCTCGACGTATCGGACCGCATGGTACGCAAATATCTGGTGCAGGCGCTGCTGCACTGTCATCAGTTTCACGCCTCATCATAGTCCGCGCTGTACTATGACGAGCATGCGTTCAAGCCGATCAAAACCATCCGACCCGCAAATCGACGAAATTGCCGAGCAAGCGGCAGACTGGATAGTTCGCCTGTCGGAGGATTTGCCCGCTGCCGATCGCGCCGCATTGCAAATCCAGTTTGAGCAGTGGCAACAACTCGATCCCCATCACGCCGCAACCGCTCGCAGCATGCTGAGAGTGATCGAGCAAACCGAGCAACTACGTAAAACCGCACACCCGGCTTCAGCCCGGGTTGCGATGAAAGCCTCGCTGACAGAAAACCGTAAAGATACGCGAGCAAGGAAAACGGGCGTGGCAGTGATGCTGGCGTTTCTTCTCATGCTGCCTATCTGGCTTGTTTTGCAATTTTACCCGCCGACCTATTTACTGTCCGATGCCCGCACCGCCACTGGCGAATGGCACACCCAGACCCTGGCAGACCACAGCACCCTCACGCTGAACAGCGCCAGCGCCGTCAATTTTCGCTTCGACGCCACGCAACGCCACCTGCAACTGGTTCGCGGTGAAATCCTTATCGACGTGGCTGCCGATCCTGAGCGTCCTTTTCAGGTTGAAACCCGGCATGGCCGAATCCGGGCATTGGGCACTCGCTTCATCGTCAGCCTGGATGAAGAAACCACCACCCTGACCATGCTCGAATCCAAAGCAGCAATCACGCTCGAAAATGGTCATCAACCCGGCCGCGGTACCAGGGGCCCATTGACCCTCAGTGCGGGCGAGCGCGTGGTGTTCTCCGACCAGTGGATTGGCGACATTCAAACGATCGATACTCACGAGATCTCCAATGCCTGGAAATTCCGTCATCTACTGGTGGAAAACCAATCACTGCCGCAGGTACTTGATACCCTTTCGCGTTACCGCCCCGGCTTGATCCGCTACAACCGGCAGGAACTCGCGCATATGAACGTCAGCGCAGTATTGCCGCTGGACGATATCGACCAGGCGCTCTACCTGCTGACCCGCAATTTTCCCATTCGCACACATAGTTACACGTCGTGGCTGACCTTGGTTGAAGCCATCGGCACCGATCACCCAGCGCCTTCATCCGATTCGAACCCGCCTCACTAGCACCGCAATTCAACCAGAAACTTTTTTGGTTTCAAGGAATATAAAGTTCCGCATTGGTGTTCCTCTGCGTCATAGCAATCAAGAACCATTTATTCTGATAACAAAGGGACACAACACCATGCCTCGATTTTCCCCATTGGGCAGCAAGCACAAAGCCACCGGTCGATTTTCAGCCGGACTACCTACGTTCATCGTATTGATCGCATTCATGCTGGCGATATTGCCAGCGATTGGGAATGCGCAATCCGACGTGCCGGATACGAGACACTACCGGATACCGCCCGGCCCCCTCGAGAAAGCACTGAATCAATTCGCCAGCCAAACCGGTATCGCCATCTCGATGGATGCCGATCAAGTCAAGAATTTGTCAACTGCCGGCCTGGAGGGAGCGTACAACGTCGAAGCGGGTCTGGCCACGTTGTTAAAAAACAGCGGCTTTACCTTTGAAAAAAACCGGGCCGGTTATGTGTTGATACCCCAAGCCGCGGACACGAGATCAAACAATTCGGCTACTCAGGTTTTGCCCGAGATCATGATCAGATCCACAGAAGATGAAAATCCATACAACCGAAGCTATAAGGGATCGAAAGCGTTTGCCGGCACCAAAACCGATACGCCATTGATAACGACACCCGTATCGGTTCAAATTGTGCCGCGCGCAGTAATGACTGACCAGCAAGCAGTCACCATTAAGGAAGCACTCGAGAATGTCAGCGGTGTCCGAACGGAGCAGACATTCGGTTCGAGCACGGGCTTTCTGCTACGCGGGTTTGCAAATAACCATAAAATTTACCGCAATGGCTTGCTGGCCACTTCGCCGTCGAGCTTCGAAAACCAATTTGATACGGCGACACTGGAAAGTATCGAAGTGCTGAAGGGTCCAGCTTCCATGCTATTTGGCCGTATCGAACCTGGCGGACTGATCAACCTTAACAGCAAACGTCCATTGAGTACGCCGTTCAATGCGATAGTACAGCAATTCGGCTCTTACGGGCATTACCGCACCGAGTGGGATTTCACGCGGCCACTGGACAAGAATAAATCGGTATTGTTTCGCTTTGATGGCAGCTATCAGAACAGCGAATCTTTCCGCAATTTCAGTTTTACCGATCGCATGGTGTTTCACCCAAGCGTAACCTGGCGTCCTTCGGCCGCTACCGAAATAACTGCAGAAGTCGAAGTGCTAAACCACGAATTTCGTCCCGATCTCGGTATTCCCGTGATTGGCAACAGACCCGCACCTGTACCGATCAGCCGTTCATTCGGTGCTCCGAACGCGCCTGTGGCGAATAATAAGAAGATTCATACCGGATTTAATCTGACACATCACTTGAATGACTCCTGGAAAGTGAACAATCGCTTTCTGGGCACCTTCGCGCACGCCGGTAATTTCTTGGTGAATCCTCCAGGATTCTTGGTCGAAGGCGCATTACTCCCGGATAATCGCACCCTCCCGCGGAATATATTCGGCCAGGTGAGTGATGCCCAAGTTTTTTCCACCAATCTGGATCTTGTTGGAAAAATCCAGTTTTGGCAAACGAAGCATGAAGTTCTGGTGGGATTCGATTACCTGAATGCCAGAACGAATTACACCACATTTGGTAACTTCTCGACCCCAAATCCGGCGCTCGCCATTGATATTTTCAATCCTATCGTTCCGGATATTGACCCTGCTCTCTTTGCCGCAGCACGTACCGAAAACAGAAGGTATAACGCAATGCATGAACAATTCTTCGGGGTTTATTTTCAGAATCACATCACTTTATGGAACAAGCTGCATATTCTGGGTGGTGGCCGTTTTGACTGGGCTGAAGTTGCACGCGGCCGCAGCCGGTTGTCACTGAGTGACGCGGCTGATCAAATCGACACAGTGACCCGCAAGGATCAAAGGTTTAGCCCGCGCGTCGGCATTCTGTATCAATTCATTCCCTGGCTCGGCATCTATGGCAATTGGACCCAGTCATTGGGCACCAACAATGGAATTACCGCGCAGGGTGGAGCAGTACCCGCACAAACTGCTGAGCAGTTTGAAGTTGGTTTGAAAGGTGAGTTATTTGATCGTCGGCTGACCACGACACTGACATTCTACAATCTTGCCAAGAAGAATCTTCTAACACCGGATCTCAATACACCCGATCCATTGGACAGTATTGCGGTGGGCGAACAACGCAGTCGGGGGGTCGAGCTCGATATGACCGGGAAAATAACCGATGAGCTGAGTTTTATTGGTAATTACGCTTATACCGATGCGAAAGTCACAAGCGACAATTCCGGATTGCAAGGAAATCGTTTCGCCAACGTGCCGAAACATAGCGGTAGTCTATGGCTCAAATACGATTTCATGAAGGTAGAACAATTAAGGGGATTAAGCCTAGGGTTTGGCGCTTTCATGGTTGGTCAGCGTAACGGTGATATCAACAATACATTCATACTGCCGGGTTATGCCCGTCTCGACGCATACGCCCGCTATGCCTACCGGATAGGACCCACTCGCAGTCTCATTGCACAACTCAATGTGCGCAACCTTACGGATAAACGCTTTTATGAATCGGCCGATCCATTTTTCAATGTTGCACCACGGGATAGCGTTTACCCAGGTGCACCGCTGACAATTGTCGGTTCACTGCGTTTGGAACTATAAACACTGCCAACATCGGGAATAACTTAGTGCAATCGTATTACGTCATTGTTGTATTTGCTTCGGAATTCACGCCATCATGTTCAAACGTTCTTTCTGGGTTTGGCTGCATCGCTGGGCTGGCTTATCGATAGCCGGTTTTCTCATGGTCGTAAGCTTGACAGGCAGCATTCTGGCTTTTTATGAAGAATTGGAGCAAATCATCAATCCGTATTGGTATCCCGTCCATGCGCGAGACACTGCATTGGATGCCGCCACACTGGCCGAACGCGTTGAAGCGCGTGAACCACGTCTACTGGTCAGAAAAATTGAGCTCCAGGGATTTGACGGAACGACCGCACGAGCATCAATCCGCTAACCGGCAAACCCCATGTGCTCGATTACAACCGCATTATTCTCGATCCAGTCAGCGGTAATGAAATTGAGCGGCATCAATGGGGAGCCATCAGCGATGGCTGGCGCAATCTGATGAGTTTTGTATACAACCTGCATTATTCGTTGGCACTGGGCATGGCTGGTGTTTGGATACTGGGTATCTGTGCTTTGGTTTGGACGATCGATTGTTTTGTCGGTTGTTATCTGACCCTGCCTGCGCGTAAGAAAAACCGGCAAGTCGCCGCTGCAAAGCTCTTGCAAGCAAATGGCAACGATTGGTGGCAGCGCTGGAAACCGGCCTGGAAAATCCGCTGGAGATCGGGAAACTACAAGCTCAATTTCGATTTACACCGTGCTAACGGGTTATGGTTTTGGATCCTGTTGATCATTTTCATCTGCATGACGGCGAAATTTATCTGGACGTCGCGTCCGATTGGCGGTCTTTTCACGTAGCAACCGCGGATATCGGCATTCGTGATATCGGCACCCGCTTTAGTGTGCGCAACATCGACCAGCATCTCGCCGTTCAGGTTGCTGAAGGTGCGGTTGAAATCAGGCATGCCGGAGGATATACCCGCTTGCATGCCGGCGAGAAAATCACTCGTGATCCGGAACAATCCAGTCGATGGATACACGATCGTCTGCGTAGTGATGATATCGCCCCTTGGCGGCAGGGCTTTTTGATGTTTGATGCACAACCTTTGCACAGTGTATTGAACGAACTTGCACGCTATCATGCCGTGCGGTTCGATCTGGCCGATCCGGCGCTTGCCGGAATCCAGGTGAGCGGACGCTTTCGGTTGGATGAACTCGATTCCAGTCTGCGCATTCTGGCCGCGACGCTGCAATTGGAGATCGAGCGACCTGAGCCTGCACGTATCAGACTGACGCCGTTACACGCACGAAAATAACGAAGGGGATAACGCGTAACTGGCCTTTTGAATGCCCGCCTCAAACCACCAAGGTTTTGGTGACTTTCTTTAGAAAATTACTCTATCGAGAAAGGATTCAAAAACTGTCTACCTGTTTAATCCCACGGTATGCTGGTGTAATATATGAACAGCTACGAAAGGAGGAGTTATGGGACAAATACTGCATGGAAGCGCCCGTACGACGGAGGCAGTGCGTCGAGCGATACAACATAGTCAAGAGAGCCTGAATGTTCTGGCGAAGCAGTACGGTATCAATCCGAAAACCGTATCCAAGTGGCGCAAGCGTGACTTTGTCCATGATGCGCCGATGGGGCCTTCGGTCCCTGCCTCCACGGTTTTGAAGCCAGAGGAAGAAGCGATGTGTGTGGCTTTTCG
>CP091134.1:1338403-1342306 GCA_021582535.1 Nitrosomonas sp. | reverse complement strand
TAGTTGCTACACGCGGCGGGTGCTCCAACGTGACGGCTGCTATGCGGATTTTCCGGTGACCGATTATGCCGCTGCCTTATGGCGTAAAGACCGTGCCAGCGACGATTTGCCAGCGGCTTTCGTCACCGCGCACGAACTGACACCGGCCGAGCATCTTTCCATGCAAGCGGCCATTCAGCCGTACGTCGACCAAGCGATTTCCAAGACGATCAACATACCGGCGGATTACGGTTTTGCGCAATTCAGCGACCTTTACCGCCAGGCTTACGATTTGGGTTTGAAAGGTTGCACCACATTCCGGCCCAATGCGGTGACCGGCGAGATTCTGCATAAACCGGATGCGCAACATGCAGTGCCGCATTGCTGCGGTTTGGGGCGGGAAGCGGACTAATAATCCAAATCTTGCGGAAAGATACCCGTTCGTGCAACGCCGTCGTTGCCGATGGCGCCGTGGAACATGCCGCTGGTGTTGAAGCGCAGTGCGAAGTTGCTTGCCGCATCCAGCACGATCAAACCGCCGTCGCCGCCGAGCGCGGCGATTTCTTCGAGCGTACGATCGGCTGCCTCGGCGGGCGGAATATGTTGCAACCGCACCTGTGCTGCCGTATTAAACGCCGCCGCCGCGCGGATGAATACTTCGCCGCTGCCGGTTGCGGATACCGCGACCGAGCGATTGTCGGCGTAGGTTCCCGCACCGATGATGGGTGAATCGCCGACGCGCCCGTAGCGTTTGTTGGTCAGTCCGCCGGTCGAAGTACCCGCGGCCAGATTGCCCTGACAATCCAGCGCCACGGCACCGACGGTGCCGTGTTTTTCATCACCGTTGGGCGGCGATGGTGAGGATTCCATGTCGTGATCGCGCAGAATCTGCTCTTGCGCGATGGCTTTTTGCAGTTGATCCCAACGGTGTTGCGTATAGAAATAGGACGGATCGACGATTTCCAGGCCGTATCCGGCGGCAAAGTCCTCGGCGCCCCGGCTGATCAGCAGTACGTGCGGGCTTTGCGTCATCACCGCATGCGCGGCGCGGATCGGGTTGCGGATCGTGGTGACGCCGGCAACAGCACCCGCCATGCGTGTGGCGCCGTCCATGATCGACGCATCCAGTTCGTTACGGCCTTCGTGACTGAACACCGCGCCCTTACCGGCATTGAACAATGGCGAATCCTCCATCACCATGATCGCGGCAATCACAGCATCAACGCTGTTGCCACCGGCTTTAAGCACCGCATGACCGGCGAGCAGCGATTCCGCCAGCACTTGCCGGTAGGCTTGCTCGCGCTCTGCGGTCAATCGTTTGCGATCGATCGCCCCGGCACCGCCGTGGACGAGGAGGCGGATCGGCGGAGCGCTGGATGCTGACGTTGTCACGGCTGGAAAGTGAATGGGAAAACAGGTAGATCAAAGCAGCTGGTATTGTTGCGGATTAATCCTTTTTGTCTTCCCAGATAATGGAACCAGCGATGCTTGTTTTAGCAAAATCGGAACATTTTCCGTCTCCGCCGCCTGAAATGCCGCCATCGGGTGCGCAAATGACGTTGCCGATCGCGTCATACAGGTAGTTGAATTGATCGCAACATTGCGATGTGAAGTGATACACCACTGCATCTTGATATTCGAATTGCCTGATCGTCATGGGACGGTCTATCGATCCAGCGATGAAATTGTCTATTTTCTGCATCAGCCAGAGCGGAAGAAAATTTTTTCCGGAACCATCCACGGCAAAAGTATGCTCGGATGGAATTAACCGCAAATTCGCCCAGATCTTTTCTGCGCCGATCGTGACACAAGGGATATGCGCGATATTCCGGGTACTGTCATAACGTGCAGCGCATTGTTCTTCCGAAGCCGCGGTTACCGGCGCAAACAAAGATAATGCTATGACGGTTGCTAAATGTGGTAGGTATTTTTTAGACATATTCTTCAGAAAGTGGATGTTTAAAATTTTCACATGCTACTAAGGAAACGCTGATTAATTGACTATACGAGCGAATCACTTCGTTGCGCGGTACTCGCTCCCTCGCCTATCGTATTGATATGTCTCGGTTGTTGCGTTCCGTGCGCCTCGTGCTTCATCTCGTCCGCCGAATTAATCAGCGTTTCCCTAACGAACTTTGCGGGGTTTTTCTTCCGCCATTTCCAGCACCTCGGCTGCAGTCAATTGCCCGGCCATGTCACCGTTCCAAGTGGCGTTGAACGGCAAAGTATTTTGCACCCGCGTGGCGCGGCCAAGGTAGGCTTGCACCGTTAAATCCGGTTGCGTGATGGGCATAGCAATAGCACGCGGGTTGCGGGTTGTTTCGGCAAGCAGCGCTTGATTGATCTTGGCTTGACGCCGCCCATCGCGTTTGCCTTTCGGTGTTGCGCGCACGCTGCTTAACGATTTCTTCAACAAACCGGCGTGATTGCGCTTGTCATCCTCAAGGACTGGATATGCTTGCAGATACAACTGATTGCCGCGCCAGCCGAGCAAACGCGGCTGATTGACGACCCGGACCGGCGTGCCGACCGGCACATCGTGATAAATGCACACGATGTCTTCCGGGTACATGCGCAAACAACCGTGACTGCCGCGCAAGCCGATGCTCGGCGGTTTGTCGGTACCGTGGATGGCGTAGTTCGGCCAGTCGAGTTTCAACACATGCGTGCCCATCGGGTTATCCGGCCCCGGCGGCACCACGGCGGGCAACGGATCGCCGTTTTTGGCGTGCTCGCGGCGGATCGAAGGCGTCGGAATCCAACTGGGATTTGCCGTTTTCGACGCGACGCGCGTCATGCCCTCCGGCGTTTTCCATTCCACCCGGCCAATGCCGACCGGATGCGTAATGACTTTCTGCGGCTTGCCGGGCTTGGTCTTGGGAAAATAAAACAACCGCATCGCCGCAAGATTGATTACAACACCCTGGCGCGGCGCATCCGGCAGCACGAACTGGGTGGGAATCACAATCCTGGTGCCCGCTTTCGGTAACCACGGATCGACGCCGGGGTTGGCGCTGACGATTTCTTCGTAACCCAGATTGAAACGCCGCGCGATATCGGACAGCGTATCGTCCTTGCCCGCTATGATAACTTGCACCGAACCGACCACATCGTCGCGCGCCGGATCGAAACTGAATTCATGACTGGCCACCGGAATAGGCAATGATTTGACAACCGGGGTAGGGGGAGGTGACGGTTCGGTTAAAAATGTCTGGCAACCGCTCAGAAGCAATACACTGGCGCAAAAACCGCATGCGAGACCGTCACGCAGGGATAATAATTTATTTTTGTTCATAAGAATCAATAATATTATGAAAAAATGGCGTGACCCATGACAATCAATTTACAGGGTTTTTTGCGATGACACAACAATTAATCGAGTCAAATCAGCCTATTCTCACCGTCATTTAAAGAAGAAACTGAAAAAAACGGCAGTGTGCTTATTACCGTTTTGCGCGGATTGCGTGGGACTTCCAGCATTTTTTGACCGGCAAAATCAATTGCCAGTATGATTGCCGTTTTGGAAAACAGCGGGTAAGGCGGATCATCGCAGCGCCATCTGCAATCGGTTTAAAATTTTGACCAATCAACTTTTATAAAAAATGACCACTATCGGTTTTATCGGTCTCGGCATCATGGGCAAGCCCATGGCGGGGCATTTGATCAAAGGCGGGTACCGTCTGTTTTTACAGTCGCGCAGCGGCGTGCCCGCCGATTTGATCGAGCTGGGTGGCAGTGCGTTATCGTCGCCCAAACGGGTTGCGCAGCATGCGGATATCGTCATCACGATGCTGCCGGATACGCCAGATGTGGAGAAAGTGTTGTTCGGCGTGGATGGTGTTACCGAGGGGTTGCAAGCCGATCCTGGCCGGAGCCGGATCATCGTCGATATGAGTTCGATCTCGCCGCTGGCGACGCGTGAAT
>CP091134.1:1326088-1338303 GCA_021582535.1 Nitrosomonas sp. | reverse complement strand
CACTGCGCTTGGAGGATGTGTGCTGCGACTGGGCCGCAATCGCTTCCAGGTCGATTTCCCGGTCGTGCAGTAAGCCTTCCAGCAGCAGCCGGTAGTAGACTTGCCGGTCATTGACCTGATCCGCGTGTTTCTCTATCGCCTGCAGGAAGGTGCGCCGGTCAGCAGTGTCGCTGGCGGATTCGATGTGCAGCAGTTGTTCAATCAGGCTGCGCAACTCGAATGCATCCAATTGCGCCGGATGACCAGCTATGAGACGTTGTCGGATTTGCCGGTAAACAGCATTTGCTTCGCTTTCCGGGTTCAGCGCCTGAACGGAATACGGGGTTTCTTCGACTATCCGCTGCCATGCCGGTGCGCCGCCGATGAGGGTTCGCAATATCGCCGCTATCGCACCGCCGGTTTCGCTGTGTTCCAGTGCTACGTGCCAGGCGCGGAGTGCTATCTGTAAGTCCGACTCTTCCGGAGAGACAGCGCGCACGAGTGCTTCCAAATACACGACCGGATCGATCTCCGTAGCGGTTCCGGACAACAGGTAATCCAGACCCGCGTTCCACAGCCGCTGCTTCCAGTGTTTCTGCGTTGTTTTTTGGGGCGATCCGGGTAGCCGGTACAGAACCGCACTATGCGCCAGCAGGCGTTCGATCAACAGAGCCGCGGGCGGCGACAGCCAGTAGCTGATATCGAGCAGGACTGGTTGCGGCAGTTCAAGCAGCCGGGGTTTGATTTGCGGCGATTGCAGCAAACGCTGCAACCGTTGCCGCCGTTCAGCCGCTTGCAGCCGCAGTACGCTCGCAGCAAAGCCCGCGTCGATCAGCTTCGCCTGTTGCAGCGCCGCTAGGATGCGGGAATACAGCTCCTCATGCACCGGTTGGATTTGTCTCACTTCAGCGGGTTGTGCAGTGATGTCCGGATATTGCTTCTCTGCTTCCTCGCGCTCGCTTTCTGTCCCTTTCGTCTGGTTTCGTGCCGCACTCTGATCGTCCGGCAAGACTGAGTTTTCCGTGGCATCCGCATGTAGATTCGGTGCATAGGCATTTTCCATGGCCAGTAATGCGTCATACAGCAAGCCGCCGGTTTTGCCTGCTTTACCAGATTGCGCAGCCAATTGGCGGATGCTTTTCAACAGTGAGAGCGATTCTCGCGCTTGCGGCGGCGCGATTTCCCGCACCAACCGGTCCAGCAAAGTTACCCAACCATCCGCAGGCTGACCGGGTTGCAGCAGCATCGCCAAGAGCTTTTCCCAGACGGCATTGACCGCCTGTGTTTGAGCGGCTGGCATGGCATCCGTGTCTGATATTGCCCGTTGATATAACCGCAGGAAATCCAGCAGCGGATGCGCATGATCCGGCGCAATGCGGCTTAAAACATCCTCCAATGCAGGGCGTGGAAACTGCGAAACCAAGCGGTTAATCACTACCGTTCTTTCCGCCAATGGCAAGCGTTTGAGCAGATGCACCCAAGCTGCGCTAGCGCTGTGCTCGCGCAGTATTTGCTGGAGCATTTTTTCGTGCGCATGCCGGTCCGCCGTGTCCATAGGCCAGGGCATCCGGCCCGTCAGCAAAAAATCCTGTAGTTCTTCCAAATCCGTCTGGATTGTACTTAACCGCCGTACCGGTAATTGAGCTGTCAACGTCTTGGTCGACATCGATCCGGATTGCGCAAAATTGCTTTGCATCGCGCGCAGCTGGTCACTCAATTCTTCCTGCACGCGCTGAACCAGTCCGGCATAAAAATCCGCGCCGGAAATATCGCCCAAGTCAATTTCCACCCGGTCCAAGCGCCAGACCGCACCGGTTTCATCGAATGCATCCAGGATTGAATCGATAGCGGGCAGCAGCTCCGCTGTCAGGAAAGCAGTCATTTCCGGCTCGTGTTCATTGGCTAACGGGAGAGAATCAAACGAACAGTCAAAAATAAATTCATCAATGCGGTGCACTCTCGACATAGTATTAAAGCCAGCATTCACAATCCGTTTCTCCTCTGTTCTTCAGCAGAAAAGAGACTATTCGTTCCGATGCTCTGTTTAATAGCTTGAAATCATCCTGCTGATTGAGGTTCGCCTGCTGTAGACAAAACAGCCAAGTTTTATAGCGCTGCTCGAAATCCTGCATATGGACAAAGTCGAACCAGTAAAACTCGGGGAGAATATGCGCGGGAAGATTCTTGATCACCGTTTCCTCGGCAAATTTGCGGAATGCCGTATTTGCAAACCTTGCCGTCCAGGATGGGAAAATCACGCTCACGCGGAAATCAAAAAAATCTTCAGTACCGGGGATACCGGTAGCAACATCTTCCCCCTGGGAACGCAGCAGCACATGTTCGATCATATGAAAACTCTCGCACGCGATATTCAACTGTGTAATCGCGCTGCAGAACTCATGCGCGTAGCGTACCGCTTCATCCCGGTTGCGTTTGCGGCTCAGCGGCCACAAGCGGGCATTCTGTCCGGACTTCAAACACACGGCGGTATATTCCCTGGTGCTGATCAGCCGGAAATTCTTTATCTCGACAGCGTCTTTAAAAACGCCGTAACCAAACGGTGGCAGCTTTGCGGGAATGGCAATTTCTGCAAATTTCTCTGCCTCGAATACGACCGGGATCGCGCGGCTTTCGATTTCCTCCGGTAAGAATTGCACACTGTCCGCCAGAATCTGATCGGGAATCAGGCGGCTGTTTCTTCCGGCGAGAACATCGGTGATCAACGCAATGCGATCGAATGACTGCAATCCCAGCAGAATACTGATGCGCTTATGCGCACCGGCGAGATTTTCTTCCAGCTCGCCATGGTGTGCGTGCCATACCGGTTTCAGGTAGTTAAAACCCTTCGCCCGGTCGCGCGTGATTTCCCGGATGCATTGCAGATAATTGATTTTATTCTCGATCACCCACTTGCCTTGATCGGCGCGCCGGTAACAATCGAATTGCTGCAATGAGCGTTGCGGATATTGCTCGCCGTACATCGCCAATACCGTATCCAGCACGCGATTCCTGCGCTCGGTGAAGCGATCGTAACGCGCCAGAATTTTGGACAGCGTGGTCCGGCTCTGTTGATTACCATCCACATACAGCGATTCGATGCCGGGAATATTCCGGTTATCGAGAAATTGGGAAAAATAGGACTGCTCCAGCCCGGAATCGAGTGAAAACAAGCGCGGCATTTCTTGCAAATGCTTCAAGTAATCCGCCATCAATTGCTCGTACGGAAACAAGTATGCTTTGAGCTGTTTTGCCTTTGCTTTCACTTCGGGCGATTCCGACTGCGGAATACCGTAGCGGTTAATCCCGTAAACGGCCGGAAAATGATTCTGAATCGAGTAATAACCGGGCGATACCCGCTGCTCTCCACTGGGCAGCGGAATTAAATGCGCAAACGGCGGGCGGTTATTTCTGAATGCATGGTATGCAAAAATCAACTTTTTCAGTTCCAGACGTGTTTCTTCCAGCAACGCTTCGTCTTGCGCATTCTCGTAGGGTGTAAAGCCTGATGCCTTACCGTCATGATTCTTGCGGCTCACATCCTGGGGAAGCACCAGCCGCAATAGTTGTTTCGGTTTGCCGGATTTTGGGAAGCACAAATCGGGAAATTCGTAGCGCGATGAGTCATAGGAAATACTGGTGCATTTCTTGTTTTCCTGGTTAATCAGGTACAGATCGTGCACCTTGCTCACACCATCGATTTGACTGATCAGGGTAATCAAATCGACTACGCTGAGAATCTCTTCTGCGCCTTCAAAGCACCGGTCGCTGATAAAACCGTGCTGTGTCAGCGGGCCGGAAAAAACCTGCTCGTAATTGCCCGTCTGGCTTAGAATCGATTCATAGCGGTCAATCTGAATGCCGGAAGAAATGTAGTGGGCGCATCGCAGGAAAATTTCGGCATAAATTTTGGCGCTATTGTGGGCCGGTTGTATTTCGATCTCACCCGCCAGAAAATAGGGTATCGTGCGGATAATTTCGACGCGATGAATATCTTCGCAAAGATTGCGATGCGCGGCAAAAACAGAGCGGATTTTTTGTATGACGGCTTTTTCATCAAGTTTCCCGGCACGTTGATCCGGTGTATCAATTTCCGAAAACAAACCATCGCCGATTCCGGCTAATATTTTATCCAGTCTGGATAACACACTCTCGAAGCGCGACAACGGAATAACCAGCTTTGCCAGTAACTCGCCGCCATTGGCTATCCAATCGTCCGGGTTTGATTCGATCGCGGCCAGGATATTTTCTAACGCATCGTTGAGTTTCGCGTAATGAAATACCGCATCCAGCTTGAATAACACTTCGTTCAACCGGACACTCAAATCCGCGCTGAACGATGAGTTTATGATCGACCAGATCGAGCCGACCTTGCTCCAGATAGCGTCGACATTCGATAAACTCGAATCCAGCTGATGCAGAATACCGCCTATTTGCGCAGCCAGTTGCTCGGATGCCGGTAACGGCAGATCAATATCCGCCGCAAAGTCGTGCCCTCGTTTCAAGTTTTCGTGACAGGCATCCAGTTGATGGCCGAGTTGATCCAGAAGCGAGCGAACTTGCTCCGAAGCGGCATTGATCCGTTCCAGTTTACCGGACAGGTCACTCAGACTCTCGCTTTGCTTGGGTGGATCCGCCCGGCTTTGAATCAGCTCATCGTCAAGCTTCACAAATACGGTGTAAAGACCGTTGGCTAACGCGTTCTCTTCTGTTGCGCTGGGTTCGAGCCAGACATAATCGATTTCCGGAATGGCGTCGTAGAGAATTTTCTGATAATCGATTCCGGTCACTGCGGCGCTGGGAAGAATTTCTTCCGGCGAGTAGAGCGCTTGCTGCTGATAATCGATGGTTCCTTTTTCACCGGTCAAATAATCCGGAACGGTAAATCCGGAACGGTAAGACAGATCGGTCAACCCATAGCAGAGCTGTTCCAGAATCGTGACGCCGGGATCATGCAGGTTATAGTCGGTCCAGATGTCACCGGATAATTCCTGCACCTTACCGATGGCTTCCTTGCGTAACGTTTCAAAATCCAATCCATCGGGATCGATCCGGATGCGCGGTATTTGCTCAGAGGCCGGCATACTCTTGCGAAGCTGCGAATGAATGCGGGTTGCTCAGTTGCGCCTGGATTTGCTGATTTAAACCGGTCAGCAATGCATGGACGCGATGATAAGGCAAATTCCCCAGTGCCTTGATGGCCAGTGACAGTTCCGCTTCGGCAAACACAAAGCGCTGCGGTTCCTGCGGCGCGATACCCGGCGCAAACAATTCATTGGCTTGCTGATTCAACTTGCCGATCAATTCGAATACGGATTTGAACGGCAGCTCGGCCAGCGCTTCCAGCAGCAAATTACCTTCCTGCAGATTCAAATGAATGGCTAACATGCGCACGGACATTTACTTGTCTTCCTGTCTTTTGCGTAAAACCCTGGGATACGCCGATTCCGGCTCTTTTTCGCTCTCATACATCACCGGGTCATACCATAACCGGGTAATGTAATAATTCACCCAGATCTTGTCACCGTATGACGATTCCACCCGAAGCTGCAACGTGTATTCAAAGTTCTCGATATTCGCGCCGCGCTCCCAGCGTAATTCCAGGCGATTGCACTTGGCGCCATAGTGCGCCTGATGATAGGTGATGTGGCTCTTGTCGTTATAGGCGTTGAGCGCGAAAGCATGCATCAAGGCATACTTGCCGTCGGCATCCTTACCGCCGACACCGGCCATCACCTCAAACGCCTGACAGCCCGTCAACGTTTCGGTGATATCGTGCCAGTTCCCATCGGCGGGTACCGGCAATTCCCCGCGCCGTCCGACTCTGCCATGCGAAGCGATCGTACCGGCGACATCCAGTTCAAAGCGGGGATTATCGGTATTGATACCGACACCGGCTTTTACCGCACCGCCGGACTCGGCGTTGCCGCCATCGGTGCTTCGCAATGTCAGAAGATGCGGGTTATTTTTATTGCCGAAGCTCAAATTTCCCGTTGCATTATCGATACCGGCAGACCACATGGCACTGAGTGTCGCCATGCTCTGATAAAAACTCATCAGCTTGCCGTCGCCCAGCTGAAAAATTTTCAACCCTTCTTCGGCTGTCTTCTCGAATCCATCATCAATCAGATTCAGCGTCGAATCGATTAAATCGGCAAATGCCACTTCAGAAGGCATTCTGCCGTTCTTGAATTTGGCTTCTAGTGTTTTTCTATCTTTTCGCGCCATTTTTCGTCAGAAATTATAAAAGTACTGCCAATTTCGAGTTCGCCGATGCCGGTCATTTCCGGCTCGATTAAATCGTAGCGATCGTCCATCTCGATAAAATGCTGCTTGATAGGCGCCACGATACTCCAGGGATATACCGGAATAATATCTCTCACTTCCGAATCTTCCGTTTTATCCGCGCTGTCAAACAGATCGAAATAGTCTTCGCCCGCCGGTGCAATGCGCAGTATCGAAAGATTGGTGACACGGTCGACATAATCGAGGCTCTGAATAAAAGACTCAATCTCATGTTTACTGACCATCCAGCCAAAGTGACGGGTATACCCCACGGTCTCGTTCCACGGCGACAGAAAATCCGATATCGTCTGATTCAGCCGCTCCAGATACATACCGGCCAGCAATGGGTTCTTCAGCTTGACCGTACAGCGCACCTGGATGACTTCGTACACCGGGTTAATGATATGCACGGTCACAAACGGCGGCACATACTGGTTGATAAAATCCTGTATTTCATTCATCAGGTGGCCATTCAGCAGCGGCTTCTGCGTGACGCTTTCATTCCGGGCGAGATAAGGCACCACCACAATCAGCACATGGCCGGGACTGAAGCGCTGCTTGATCACGAAATCGGGGCTCATGCCGGGAAAACATTTCACTTTATAGATTTGCGGAAACTGCTCCAGTATCAGCAATTCATAATCGGCTGGCAACAACGCACGCTTTTTATGCCTCAACCGCTCGCTGACACGAATGCGCAGCTGAGCGCGGTCCTCCGCCAAGCGTCCGCCAAAAGAAGATTGAATTTGTTTGACGGCGGCTATGCCCGGAATTGATTTGCGCGCACGCGACACCGCGCCGGCAGGCAAACGGATGGAATTGCCCGGCACGGTATCCTGTTTCAGATGCCGGCTGGCTCTTAACGCCTGCGCATGGATTGAATACAAACTGCAAAATTTTTCCAGATCGTGATCGGACGACACCCGCAACCAGAATAATCCGGCCGGTAGCACGGTATTGTCCTGGGAAATATCCGCCGGAATATTCAACGTGATGATTCCCGACCTCATGAACCGCTGCGTGGAGTCGGATACGATCTCTTTAGCGCTGAGCGGAAACCATTGGTTATCCGCCAGATAAAACCACTGCATTTCCTTCAGTGAAGCAGCCTCTACCGGCAATGAGTTCTCACGCAAATAAAAATAAAGCGTAATCACACCACCGCCGGTCAACCCTTTCAAGCCGATCAGCAAATTCCCGGAGTGGAGAAATTGCGGCAATAAATAATTGGCTTGATCGGCTTGCACAGTGACATTCTTCCACCCCAGCGGATGCAAATAAATCATTTTCTCCCGCAGCGCTGCTGCGCAATTGACCTCCTTCTTGCCCATGATCATTCGCGCAGAAGCTTTATAGTTGACTGCGATGGATGTAATCATCGGTGTGTACGGCGGATTAGGCACGCGTTTAAGAAACTTGGCATGTTTCTGCTTGGCGTTGAAAGTCAGTACGTTAGCCAGTGCCGTGGGATAATCGCGATGACCGAATGCTTGCCCCGGCGCCGCCAGGGTGAATTTGAAGAAACCGCGATGCGTGGAGGGCGTGTAGCCGAATTCTGCCAAAGCATTGCGATATTCAAAAGGACTCCAATAGGAAATGACCGGAGCGCACGGCAATTTACGGTACGCGCTGACTTCACTGCCGCCGTCCAGACCGGCTTTAATGTGAAACAGGGAACTGACAACCGCCGCTTTGGCATTCTCCGGCAGCCATTTGCCATTTGACAGTACCGTTGTGCTGACCCGGAAGTCGGTATCATCGAATGTTTCATAGCCCTGGTAATGGGTTTTAAAACCACCGATACCGGCAGGCAAACCGCCCCACTGGATTTCGACGTTGAAATCCGATAATTGCTTTCCGGCTGCTTCCGGGCATCCCACGATCAGATACGAACCAACTTCCGGCAGCGGGCCAAACGGCGCAAACGGCGCGAGCGGGGATAATTGTCCGATGTTATTGTGCAATTGCACCATGCGGCATCCTTCCACCGCGACATCGATACGAATCGAATCCAATTCCAGCTTGCTCAGAATCCCATAGGAATATAAATAGCTCTTGGGATTCAGAACCAATCGCACCACAGGCAGCCCCGTTTCATAACCCTCACCGTGAATTTTGGAATCGTAGGGAACGACCGCCGGAAAGTTTTCCGGCAGGAAAAAAGTAAGTGTCAGGCTGTTTTCTTCCTGTCGCTGTTCAATACCCGAATAGGATGGCAAATATTCCGCGATCTCCCGCCACCCTCCTGCGGTCGACAAGCTGATGATGAAAATATCCCGGAATGCTTTGAAAAAAGCTTGCTGCTCGAGGATCGGCGTTATTTCACCGGCGCTGCCGGACGGTTGCATGGTTGCCGCGATTTTCCGGATCCATTGTTCCAGGGTGATTGTATTATCACCTCCCGGTCCAGCGGCGTATTTCATGTGAATAGAGACCGTCCGGCGTCCTTCTTGCAACCACAGCGCCTTGCTGGCCAGCGCGAATCCGATGCGGGCATGCTGCACCAGAATGGCTTCCTCACCTTCTTTCGGCGCGCCGAATAATGGGTATGCCGGGAGATTTTCGCCGTTCAGCACACTATCGCCGCTTAAAACCGGCACGTCATTCAACCAGCCGCCGGTAGGGATCTGCCGGGTGATCGCACCCGCTTGATCATTCAACACGATCGATTCGTTCAAACCATTTTCCGGAAAATTCAACGGATCGCGCTTAAAAAATAACGTATGAATAGCGCTCACCGAAGCATCGTTTATCAAAACATCGCCGTCAGCGGTATAAACAATGTCCTGCTTGTTCTCATCCTTGCCCGCGAGAAATTCCGTTCCTTCCGGTATCAATACGGTGTGATTTTTTTTGTTGGGAACGAGCGCCAAATAAACATGATCGGGTGTGAAACCGCGCGGCTGAACTTTGAGCACCTGGTCGTAATAAAAATCGACATAGTTCAACGTGAAGCGATTAATTTTATTGTGCAGTTTCTGAAACAACTGCAAGAAAGCGAGCAACAATCCCGCGGCAGGTTCGTGATCCTTGCTGGTTAACGAAACGGATAATAATTTTTCCGCACTGCCTTGCACCATTTCAATGGCTTTGACGAACGCATAGAAACTGGACCGGATCGGAACGGCATCGGCCACATCGACCGCCGCATTGGCGTGGCCGAGCGTGGTTTCTTCCGTCACCTGCAACAATACCATCAAATCGCGGGAGAAAATCTTCTCGAGCGTGTGATGCGGCGCATGCTCAGCCAAATACTGCCCGAGCACATCGATATCTTTCCGGAGCCCGGTAATTACGCTTTCCAGCACCTTGCGCAATTCGACACCAATAGAATTCTTTGTCCGTGCGAGCAATTGCAGCCACCGGTCCAGCAACCTGACCGCGGTATAAGACGACAGCATATGCTGGCTGATCTCTTTTGCAGATAATGCACGCAATGCCTTTGTCAATTCATCGTCAACCGTAGTGCTCTGAGCGGCAGCGCCGGTCATCAGCTTATCCAGATCGACAGCCAGAATGGTGGCAATGACAACCGTCTCGTCCAGCGAGAAAAAATGCGCCCAGGTTCCGTCTTCCCGGTTATTCAGGTTATAAAACTTCATCACTTGCGCATAGTCAACCAGCAGCGCCAATAAGGTGTGAAAACGCATATCGGCGACGTTGAAATAATCCTTCTCCAGCGCCGGTAATAATCTTTTCTCCTGACTCTTACCGTCGCTGATGTGCAAATGATAATGTGTTGACCAATCGGTGCGCAGCTTCATTCACCCGGAAACCTTATAATTTGACATTCGTACCTTCAGTGAAATAAAACGGGTACACGATATTGTGGCGGTTATTCGTGGTTCGCACGATGTAGGTGATATCAATCTTGATCAGGCCATTCAAGATGTCTTCACTGTTACCGGAGTCCACCCGGATATTTTCCACCACAACCCGGGGTTCAAAAAAAAGGATGGCGCGCTTGATCAGATCGACCATAACGGTTACTGCGGTTTCGTTGATCTCCTCGAAGACCTGACTTTTCAAACCGCAACCGTACGTCGGTTGCATCACGCGTTCACCGGGATTGGTCGACAAGAGAACATACAGGCTTTCATGGATATCCTCTTCAGCCGACACTGTGCGCATCGATCCATATTGCCCGAACTCGGGCGGAAATCCCCAGCCGGTGCCGAGAAAAGATTTATCGGTACTCACCGTTCCGTTTCCCTGTCAACCGCCGATCATCACCGTCGGCAAACCCAGCACAATCGTGCCGCCGTGCGCCGTCGTGTCGCCGATTCTGGCAGCCGGACGGTTGCCGATCATGACCGTCGCCGAGCCTTTCACAATACTGTCGGGCGGCCCGACGCAAACGCACATGTCGCCCACCACCGCAGCCAGCAAATTGCCGATCAGCACATTCGGCACGCAGGGCCCGCTAATGGGGCCGCCGACATGAGGAATGGGCGGAACACCCGGTGTCTGCATCGGGCAGGTATGCATGTCGGTAATTCGCGCTGCGGGTGGCATGGCTAAGCTCCTGTCAAAAAAAGATAAAATCCTGAACGTTCACAGCACCGCTTAATTAATCATCACGATAGCGCCTTTTACCGTGGTCTGGCCGCTGGCCGATAACTCGGCCGTCGCATTGCCTTTGGCGCTGAAACCGATATTGGCTTGATGATTGATATTCAACCCCTGATTCTTGATATCCGCTTGCGCCGTCAATTCGATATTGCTCACCGCATCGATGGTGACCTTGCCCTTGGCGCTGATCTTGATGTCTTTCGGGCTGTCGATAGTAATGCCGCTGGAATTGAGCTCGATTTTGTTGGCATTCTGGTCTTGCAGCAGAATCGATTTCTGGTCGTCGCTGATGACGATCTTGTTATTGCCGGGTGTGGTCAGCGTAATGACTTTTTTGTCGTCGTCGAATTCGAGCTTCAATTTACTGCGCGTCACCACTGCCTTGGTGAAATTATCGGCGGTCAATTCGTAGGGCATTTTCTGTTTGCTGCTGTACAAACTGCCGAGAATCACCGGATGCGAAGGATCATCGTTAAAGTACCCCAGCACCACTTCGTCACCGATCTCCGGAATGAAGAAAGCGCCGATGCCGTTGGAACCGTAAAAACTGGCCAGCCGCGCCCAGACACCGTCGGTTTCCGCCTGCAAAACCGGGACGGATACCTGGATCTTGTATTGCCCTTCCGGATCGGCATCGAGTTTCTTCACCACACCGACTTGCAAACCGTTGACCCCGGGCACAAAACCGGAAGTGAGCGGCGCTTCGGTTTTATACTGCTCGGTAAACCATTGCGACGGCATGCCGAACTCGATCTCCGTCACCCAGTTGCCCTGTTTGATGTCGTGTTTCACCGCCGTGGCCAGCACATTGCCGTTAAAGCGGGCGCCCACGCCTTTCAATTCGACCAGATCGCCGATTTTTACCTTGGCGCTCCCCTGAAATGCCGCATAACCTCTGATGCGCGCCAAACCCGACTTTATTTGCTGCCCCTTGGCCCAATCCGTTAGCACGGCATTCTCCAGCGGTGCATCGGTTTGCAAGCGGAAATAATCCGGTGCGGCCACACTGGCCAAATCCGCAGCCTTCAGATTGCCTTGGCCGGTCAATTCTTCAGGACTCGCCTGCGCTTCGAGCACGGCCTGACTGGTCAGATCCCAGGCAATGCCTTTGACCACCGCAAATTGCGAGGCCGCATCCAGGTCCGCGCTGAATGCCATCAGGTCGATGCCGTAGGTCAGTGTCAACACGGCACTGCCGTCCGTTTGCGGCGCTTTGACGCTGACTTTGCCGCTGTCGACAGTCACCAGAAAACCATTGACCTCCGCGCGGCTCAGCAGGTAATCCCAGTCGGTGCAGTAGTATTGCACCAATTCCTTATAGCTGGTCGTGGTGGCGGTGACATCGGAACTCAGACCGCTGTATGCGCCGATCAGCTTGCTGA
>CP091134.1:1300760-1325988 GCA_021582535.1 Nitrosomonas sp. | reverse complement strand
TGCGCCTCAATCACTTCCAATCCTTTATTCATCATGGTGGCGGAATCCACCGAGATTTTCTGTCCCATGTCCCAATTCGGATGCGCACAGGCTTGCTCCGGCGTTACGCTCGCGAGCGACTCCAACGGCGCGCGCCGGAATGGCCCGCCCGAAGCGGTGAGTAAAATGCGGCTGATACCCGCCGCCGCCAAATTGCCATTGAAATGATGCGGCAACGATTGATAGATGGCGTTATGCTCGCTGTCGATCGGCAATAATGTGGCATTGTGCTGTTTGACCAAATCCATGAAAATACGTCCGGCCATGACCAGCGTTTCTTTATTGGCGAGCAGCACCAGTTTTCCGGTTCGTGCTGCCGCAAACGTCGGACGGATGCCGGCAGCGCCCACGATGGCAGCCATCACGGCATCGACTTCGGGAAGCGAAGCGACCTTTTCCAGCGATTCGATACCGGCCAGAACTTCCGTCCGGATCCCGGCTGCTTTAATTGCATCGGCCAGTTGCCCGGCGCTGACCGTATCCAGCATAACCGCAAATCGAGGCTGAAAGCGCTGACACTGTGCGAGCATCTTTTCGACACTGTGATTGGCCGTTAATGCAAAAGCCTGAAAACGGTCCGGATGCCGTGCGATAACATCCAGCGTGCTCTCTCCGATACTGCCGGTAGAGCCAAGAATAGTGATTTGACGGATAGTTTTCATAGTGCTGGGGAATAAAAAATGAGTAAGGCTAAAATGGCAAAGGGCAGCGAAGAGGTCAAAGCGTCGATTCGATCTAAAATACCGCCATGACCCGGCAGAATATTTCCACTATCCTTAACACCAGCCTGACGTTTCATCAGCGATTCGTATAAATCGCCGATGATACCCAATATCGCCATCAGCAACAGTAGCGGTATCAATTTAGCCGCCAAAGATTCTTCAATAAACCAGAAATCCCAAACCAGGCCATAAATGAATACTGCGATAAGCGCGCCAAACACCCCTTCCCAGGTTTTGTTCGGGCTAATCCGACTGGCGAGTTTTCGTTTACCCAATGATCTTCCGGTGAAATAAGCCGCGGTATCGGAAATCCAGATAGTTGCCATGAAGCCCAGTAAAAGCACCGGACTGATGGCGCGTAACTGATACAGTGCAAGGCATGTGGGTAACAAAAGCATCCAGCCAATCAACATCAGGAGTAGCGGATTTTTAATGGTGTAAAGCTGCTTCAGATAGGGCGGCACACTGATGATCCAAAAAGCGGCCGATACGATATAAACCCAGATCAAATCGGAAGAGTAAACGTTGGTTTTTAACGATTCACTCATTTGAAACAGCAACTCCCCCCCGGCGAACGTGGTCAGGAGCATAAAAATGATGGTATTTCTTACTGAAAATCCGGCTAACCGGCTCCATTCGCGCGATCCGATCACTGTCAGTGACAGTAACACTATAGCCCAAAAGACATCTTGCAAGAAAAACAATGCCGACAAGAACAATGGAAGAATGACAATTGCAGTCAGGACGCGGGTTTTAAGCATAAAAAGCTACTTTTTACCCTTCAGCGGACAGTAACATTTGGATTTGCTCACTGGTACGGCCAAAACGGCGCTCACGCTGCTGGTAAGACTGGATGGCCAATTCAAGTTCATGTTCGTCAAAATCCGGCCATAAGGTATTGGTGAAATACAATTCGGTATAGGCCAATTGCCACAATAAAAAATTACTGATGCGATATTCACCGCCGGTACGAATGAACAAGTCCGGTTCGGGCGCATAATTCATGGATAGATATTGCGCTAAACTTTCTTCTTCAAAGTTAAGCGGCAGATCTTTTGATTGTGCCATCATCTTGCGCATGGCCTGCATGATATCCCAGCGGCCGCCATAATTGGCCGCAATCGTAAATGTGAGACGCGTATTGTTGGCGGTGAGTTGCTCGCCAAGGTGAATGAATTCTACGATTTTAGGATCGAATTTTGATATGTCGCCGATGACTTTAAAACGGATGCCATTTTCATGCAATTTGGTGATTTCCTGCTCCAACGCGCCAAGAAACAGTTGCATCAGAGACGTAACTTCATCTGAAGGCCGCCGCCAGTTTTCGCTGCTGAAAGCAAATAATGTGAGGAAAGCAACACCGCGTTCCATGCAGGCTTTAATAACACCGCGAACGGTTTCGACACCTTGCTTATGTCCGGCAATCCGAGGCATATAACGGCTTTGCGCCCAACGGCCGTTACCATCCATAATAATGGCAATGTGTTTGGGTATTGCACCTGTTTCGGGTATTTCTCGGGTTGAACTCGGGCCTTGAGGCATATCAAACCGCCATCAGTTCGGCTTCCTTAACCTGTAAAACTTTATCAATTTCTGAGATATAGCGATCGGTTAACTTTTGAATTTCGTCTTGACCCCGGCGTTCTTCGTCTTCTGATATGTCTTTGGATTTTAGTAAATCTTTTAAGTGTGTATTCGCATCCCGGCGAATATTACGCATGGCCACACGCACCGCTTCCGCCTCATGCTTAACCACTTTGATCAAATCACGGCGGCGTTCTTCAGTAAGCGCCGGCATGGGCACACGAATCGTTTCGCCTACCGGCATCGGATTTAAACCCAAATCAGATTCGCGTATCGCTTTTTCGATGGCGTTAGCCATTTTCTTTTCCCAAGGGATAACGCCGATCGTCCGCGCGTCTATGAGGTTGATATTGGCGACTTGGTTGATTGGCGTTTGCGCGCCATAATAATCAACAGTGACATGGTCCAGCAGGCCAGTGTGTGCTCGCCCGCTTCTAACTTTACTCAAATCCACTTTCAATGCTTCCAGGCTTTTTTGCATCTTTTGTTCAGCGGACTTTTTTACATCGGCAATCATAATATCCTATCCCTCTTGAATCTATTTCAGAAGACCCGACTATCGTAGCATCAGACCGTCACTAACGTTCCTTCATCTTCTCCTGTTATTATACGTTTAAGAGCGCCAGTTTTGAAAATACTGAATACATTGAGTGGTAATTTCTGATCCCGGCATAACGTCAGCGCTGTTGCATCCATTACCTGTAAATTCTTAGCGATCGCTTCATCAAAAGATAACTGATGAAAGCGCGTCGCATCCGGATTAATTTTCGGATCACTGGTATAAATGCCGTCCACCTTGGTTGCCTTGAGCATGATATCCGCATTCATTTCCATGCCTCGTAAAGCGGCTGCGGTATCGGTGGTAAAAAAAGGGTTACCCGTTCCTGCCGCAAAAATTACCACTCTGCCGTCTTTCAGATAACGAATGGCACGTCCGCGAATATAAGGTTCCACGACTTGTTCGATGCGTAAAGCGGACTGTATTCGCGGCACCAAGCCGACGAGCTTCATGGCGTCTTGCAGTGCCAGGGCATTCATCACAGTGGCTAACATGCCCATATAATCCGCAGTAACGCGCTCAAGCCCGTCATTGGCGGACTTCATGCCACGAAAAATGTTTCCGCCGCCAACCACAATGGCAATTTCAACACCTAATTTACTGATCTCTTGAATCTCAGCAACAATTCTGCCCATCACCGCATGATTGATTCCATACTTATCTTCACCCATCAGGGCTTCGCCGGATAGCTTCAGTAAAATACGTTTATAGGCAACAGCGGTCATTGATCGTTAATTGGAGATGATGATAACTCGTGCTACTTTGCTTGTTCCATCTGGGCTTTCACTTCTTCCGCAAAATTCTCGGATTTCTTTTCTATCCCTTCTCCAACCACAAACATCGTAAAGGCGTTTACTTTGGCGGATTTTTTAGCCAGCAATTTTTCTACGGTTTGCTCCGGATCCTTGACAAAAGGCTGACCTAACAAGGTAATTTCAGCCAGATACTTTGCAATGCGGCCATCGACCATTTTTTCAATGATATTCGCCGGTTTGCCGCTATCAGCCGCTTGTGCCGTGAAGATCTGCCGTTCATGCGCCAAAACATCGGCGGATACTTGCTCTTTGGAAACGCACATGGGTTTACTTGCAGCGATGTGCATAGCCAGATCTTTGCCTAACACGTCATCACCACCGGTATAATCGATCATTACACCAATTTTAGTGCCATGAAGATAATAAGCCAGCTGACCTTGTGTTTCATGACGCCCGCAGCGGCGGATGCTGATATTTTCACCCAGCTTCATGATCAACGCTTTACGAACCGTTTCAACAGTTTCACCGCCCGGCAGCACCGCTTCGCTTAATACTGCAACATCCATGATATTTTTTGTCGCTACCAACCCGGCCAAGCTTTTGGCAAAATTGATAAAATCTTCATTCCGGGCCACAAAATCCGTTTCACAGTTAACTTCAACCAGTGCGCCGCATTTGCTGTCAGTCGAGATATACGCGCCAATGACACCTTCAGCTGCGATTCGTCCTGCCGCCTTACTTGCTTTGGCACCGCTTTTAATTCTTAACAGATCTTCTGCCGCTTTCATATCGCCGTCAGTCTCTGCCAGCGCTTTTTTGCATTCCATCATGCCAAGACCGGTCATTTCACGTAATTCTTTGACCATGCTCGCGGTAATTTCCGCCATATTTACTCCAGTTACAAAATTAATTTATGAATGAATAGAGATTTTAATCAAGATAAGATTAAAATTTACTTAACATTCAATGGCAAATTAAATAATCCTCAACAAATCCGCCATAGGTTGATAAGCCTTACCTTGAAACAGTTCAATGGTATTTGATACCCAATCTAGAGCTGCTGCACGTGCAGCAGCTCTCGAATAAATGCAAATTCTTAACTTTGCCCGGCCTCTGCACTCATCTCAACGATTTCTTGAATCGATTGATTACGTCCTTCCAGAATCGCATCGGCTACACCGCGCGCATATAGGCGTATCGCCCGGCTCGAATCGTCATTTCCAGGAATAATATACTGTAAATTATCGGGATTATGATTAGTATCAACGACACCGATAACCGGAATACCGAGTTTTCTGGCTTCTGTAATCGCGCCTTTTTGATAGCCCACATCGATGACAAATAGCGCATCCGGCAATCCTTTCATATCCTTGATGCCGCCCAGACTGCTATTGAGCTTATCCAATTCGCGCTGAAGATCGAGCGCTTCTTTTTTTACAAGCTTATCCAACGTTCCATCTTGTGTCATTACTTCCATTTCTTGTAAACGCTTGATAGATTGCTTGATGGTTTTGAAATTAGTCAGCATTCCGCCTAACCAGCGTTGATCTACGTAAGGTGATCCGCAACGCTGAGCTTCCTCGCGCACAATGTCGCGCGCCTGGCGTTTAGTGCCGACAAATAAAATAACACCCTTATTTGCTGATAATTGACGCACATATTTCATGGCTTCTTCATACATCACCAACGTTTTTTCGAGATTGATGATGTGAATTTTATTGCGATGACCGAAGATATAGGGGGCCATTTTGGGATTCCAGAAGCGGGTTTGATGACCAAAATGAACACCTGCTTCCAGCATTTGACGCATAGTTACTGACATAAATTTCTCCTTATGGATTGAGCCTCCATTCGTCTTAATGATTCAAAATTAAGAGCGAATGTGTGTATTTAATTCAACCGGCGTTTCATGCGCTACCGCATCGGCCGTTAAATTATGGCCGTATTATATAGCATTTTCCTTGGCTTACTCAAGCTGACAGAAGAACAGAATAACGCAGGTAACTATTACAGATGTGCAACAAGCACGTTTCCCGCGTTGCACTATGCTAAGGAAGCGCTGATTAATAATTGCACGAGTGAATTGCTTCGTTACGCGGTACTCACTCCCTCGCCTATCAGATTTAGCGGTTATCACTGTTAAGTGATACAGGACGAGTTTCCCATTTTCAATCTTAAGCGGGCAATATCATTTATTTGAATGTGTTTATTATCCACAGTGATGATATTTTCGTCTTGCAGTTTTGAAAACGCACGGCTGACAGTCTCCAATTTGAGACCAAGATAGCTGCCAATTTCCTCGCGCGTCATGCGGAGATTGAATTCGGACTCGGAGTAACCGCGCATTAAAAAACGGCGCGACAAATTGAGCAGAAAAGATGCCAAACGTTCTTCGGCCTTCATACTGCCCAGCAGCAGCATTACACCATGGTCGCGCACAATTTCACGGCTCATGATTTTATGAAAATGACGCATGAGAGAAGGGATGGTGCGGCTAATCTCTTCCAGCTTGGCGAAGGGAATCTCACATACTTCGCTATCCTCAAGCGCTATCGCATCGCAGGTATGAGTGTCCGTACTGATGGCATCCAAACCCAGCAGCTCCCCTGTCATGTGAAAACCGGTCACTTGCTGACGCCCATCTTCCTCAAGCACACAGGTCTTTAAGAATCCGCTGCGAATAGCAAACAAGGATTGAAACTTCGAGCCGCTACGATGCAGATAGCCGCCTCGCTGAATTTTTCGTTTATGACTGACGACATCACCCAGAACCTGAATTTCCTGATCATTAAGACCCACAGGCAAGCAAAGCTCCCGCAAACTGCAAGTAGCGCAGCTGGATCGAATGTGCGAGATATCGAGATGATGTAACGATGTATCGTTAAGCAAAGTGTTTTCCAAAAAGGGAACTACATTTCAACGCTTTAATTGATCTGAATCAAAATTAACATTTCAAACCCGCAACATAATTCTACGATATTGCCGGGAGGAGTGGATATTCTTTTTTAAATCGATCGCGTTCAACACGGCATGTTTGGCCATGAAAACCAGTAAATGATGGCATATCAATGCAGATTTCTTTGGGTAAAATTCTTCGCAAAATGAGATCCCCAGTGCATCCACTAAGATTTTCCGATTCATCTACTGATTTGCTTCAAATCAGCTCAGACCTCATTCGCCGGTTCGGTGTTTACAATGCTGATTATCGTTTGTACCCGGAAACGGATTATTTTGTCGAAACGTTTGATGCGCGCACCTATTCCACATGGTTGAACAATTGCAAATCAGGACACTTCCGCCGGCCAATATCGTTATATGTGCATATCCCTTTTTGCCGTTCTTTATGTTTTTACTGTCAATTCAATCAGATCATCGCCGACAAAAATGACAGCATATCGACCTATCTCGATTACTTATCACGTGAAATAAAACTACAAGCACAGTTTTTCAAAGAAGACCCGAAGCTTGAACAGCTATATTTTGGAGGGGGCACACCGACGCTGCTGAATGACACTCAGTTAAGCAGCATCTTAAAAACAATCCAGCAAAATTTTAACCTGATAAAAGACGGTGAATTTTCAATCGAAATCGATTCGCGGCAGATGCCTGATCTATCCATGCAGGCTTTGAAGGAAATAGGTTTTAATTGCGCGATTATCGGTGTTCAGGATTTTGATGATCATGTGCAACAATCCGTCCATCGCGTTCAGACAGAGAATGCCACGTTGCTTGCAATCCGTGACGCTCAACAAGCCGGCTTTAAAACAATAAGAACGGAATTGATTTATGGATTACCCAAGCAAACTGTAAAAAAGTTTGAATACACGCTGGGAAAAATCATAACGGCCGACCCGGATCAAATTAACTTATTAAATTACCAGCACCTGCCAGAAAAATTCAAGCCGCAACAAAACATTAATCCGGAAGATTTACCTGATATAGAAACCGGACTGGAGATGCTTTTGCTTGCGATTGCCCGTTTAACGGCGGCAGGATACATGCACATCGGCATGAATCTGTTCGCCAAAACCGATGATCAACTGATCGTTGCACAACGTCAAGGCCGGCTTTACTATGGTTTACAAGGTTATTCGATCTATCCTGACAGCTATCGCGTCGCATTGGGAGTTTCGGCAATCGGCAGCATTGGTCCGGCTTTAAGCCAAAATGATTGCGGCCTTTTGCAGTACTACAGCAAACTGGAACACAATATTCTACCGATCAGACGCGGCATCGAATTAACTCCCGACGATTTGATCCGGCGCTCTGTCATGCAAGCGCTTATTTGTCATTCGGTACTTTCGTTTGAGTCGGTGGAGGCGTATTTTCCCATCGAATTCAAAAACTACTTTGCTACGGAATTGGCAGAGCTTATTGTTTATGAGCAAGCAGGCTTGGTCACGCTCAATGATAGGAAATTACGGTGACGCCCAAGGGGCAATTATTGATGAGCAGTATTTGCGCGGTTTTTGACAAGTATCTGCGCGCTGTGCAACGACATAAAAACCGCTCGATACCTATTTGAAATTTACCTGGGAATCGCTGGATTCCCAGGTATTTAAATTATTTGACTTGGCTATTCGTTAAAATATATTCAGCCAAACGGTCGGCGGATTCACCCTGAATATTCTTAAATGCCGGCATTCTCATGCTGCCCGATTGAAATTTCTTGATAATTGCATCCTTATTGGCCACTTTCTCGCTTAATACCATTGCCACATTAGCGCTTAAAGGCTTGTGGCATTCTGTACAAGCAGAGCTAAAAATTGTTTCTCCGGATGCATCTGCTGGCGGAGCATAATCCCTACTTGCGCCACAGCCGGCTAAAATGAATAGCGCCGCTATCGTTAATGCAAAATTTAATTTTTTCATTCCCTGACTCCAGTTTACTTAGTTCAATCAAAATACCGGGAGTAATCCCGACCCCTACTTGGTTGCTTATAAAATTTATCAGCTCCACGCTTTAGAAGACCAACCATGCCCAGTATCATAACAGCTTGCCAAACAAATGTTTTAAGACAGTCTCCCGGCATCCCCGGGTCATCCGCTGTCAACAAGCGCACTTAGCATTATTTACAAATCAAATGCAATCAATGGAATAACGCATATTTGCCGAGGCGGCCAAGCTGATTATGGCCTCGGTTTCAATAGCATTGTTAGCGTTAAGTGTAATTCTTAACAATTTCTTAACATTTCCCATGTTATTGTGCGCAGCAGTTCTTAATTATTATTAATTTAGGCTCTTCAATTTTAATGATAATTAATGACAATAGCATTATTTGTGTTAAGTGTAATTCTTAACAATTTTTTAACATTTACTATGCTACTGTGCGCAACACTGTAGTAAAAGAACGACAAAGATTCTTTTTCTACTAAAAAAATCAAGTGTCATGCTAAAAAATGAAGTTAGCAACCCGCTATCATCAATATAATAAAAGGCAGTTGCGCGTAGTAGAGTTTTTATTGGTAACAGAACGTTAGCAAATAGTTTAGTAAATTCACATTGCATTAATAGGGAGATTGCATGTTTAAAAAAATAAGTACCATTATTTTGTTGTCTGCATTTGGCCTGTCGCTGAGCAATCCAGCTGCTGCTGACAAGACCGTAGAAGATTTTGAAGTGTGGGGAGGTATTTTCACACAGGGTAATTTTGGTTTTGTGAATCCGCAAAACCCTGACTTGAAAAAATTCAGATGGTGGATGGAAGGACAGGGACGTTTTGGTGAGAATGCTACGCAATTTTCGCAATCGCTGATCCGTCCCGGTTTAGGTTATGCGGTAACCGACAAAATTGTTGTGTGGGCAGGTTATGCTTGGGCACCGACAGCTGAACCATTAGCATTAAAGTCAGGACATCCATTCAACGAACATCGTATCTGGGAGCAAGTAACCTGGGCGGATAATTTTTCATTTGGCCGGTTATCGGCACGTAGCCGTTTCGAGCAACGCTTCTTTGATCATAACGCACCGCTTCCAGGTGCAAACGATGTGGCGCACCGGTTCCGTCAATTGGTCAAATTGGCTGTTCCATTGCCCCAAGTCAATCCGAATTTAAGTTTCATCGTTCAAAGCGAGTTGTTTATTGCCATGACGACCATTGATAATAATCCTGGCTTTATTTCCCGCGGTTACGATCAGAACCGGGCATTCGTAGGATTGGGTTATAAAGTCAATCAGTATGCGACCGTTGAATTGGGTTATATGAATCAATTCATCAACAGACCGCACAGCAAACGTCCGGATCAAATGATGCATAACTTTGTAGCCAGCTTGTTCCTGAACTTCTAAGACACACTATGTGATGCTAAGTAGTTAACACCTAGTTTGTATTTCAAATAACCGGTTAATTTTCCTAACTTAAGGAAATTAACCGGTTAATTTTTTCCGCGTTCACTGAATTGTATTTACGGATAAAAAATCCCGCTCTTCGTTTCGATTTTCCGCATTGAATATCAACAGACACAAGAAATAGTAACTTTTTCCTCGCATTCCATTACTATACTGCTCCTTTCCGACCACTCACAAAGTAACACATGCAAGATTTTAAGCCAGGCCAGCGTTGGATCTGCGATGTCGATCTGCAACTGGGATTAGGCACGGTGCAAACCGTCGAACACCGGATTGTCACCATTCTGTTTAAAGCGACCGGTGAAGTCCGCTCATACGCCAAACAATCAGCGCCGTTAACGCGGGTAATCTTCAAACCGGGCGATACCGTCAGCGGTCAGGATGGCGCCGCCATCAAAGTCACCGGCGCGATCGAACGCGATGGATTGATTATTTATACCGGTACCCGCACAGACGGCAGCCAGATTGAGCTGGCGGAAGACCGGCTGATGCCGCAGGTGCAATTAAGCCGCCCGTCCGAACGCCTGTTCACCGGCCAATTCGACCAGGACAAATGGTTCCGCATCCGCTATCAAACGCTGCTGATCCGTAACCGGCTGGCAAATGCACCGCTGTATGGACTGGTGGGCACGCGCACCAGCCTGATTCCGCACCAACTCTATATTGCGCATGAAGTCGGCCGCCGTTTTGCACCGCGCGTGCTGCTGGCGGATGAAGTCGGGTTGGGCAAAACCATCGAAGCCGGTCTGATTTTGCACCAGCAATTGCTGACCGAACGCGCCAAGCGCGTGCTCATCGTGGTACCGGAAACTCTGGTGCATCAATGGCTGGTGGAAATGCTGCGGCGTTTCAATCTGCCATTCAGCATCTTCGACGAAGAACGCTGTTTATCGCTGGAAGCAAGCGATGAAGATGAGGAAGACGACAGCAGCAAGGAAAGCGAAAACGCCGGAAATCCGTTTCACAGTGAGCAACTGGTGCTGTGCAGCCTGCATTTTCTGCGCCAGCATCCGAAGCGCTTCGAGCAAGCACTGGAAGGCCGCTGGGACTTGCTGGTGGTCGACGAGGCGCATCATTTGCACTGGTCGCCACAAGCCGCCAGCCCGCAATACGCCATGATCGAGCAATTGGCGGCGCGCACCCCGGGCGTGCTGTTACTGACCGCGACGCCGGAACAATTGGGTAAAGCCAGCCACTACGCCCGTCTGCGCCTGCTCGACCCGCACCGTTTCAGCAGTTTTTCCGCATTTGTCACCGAAGAGCAATCGTATGAACCCATCGCCCGTGCCGTCGAAGCGTTGCTCGAAGGGAAAGACTTGACCGGAGACACCCGCCAATTGATCGCGGATACGCTTGACCCGGCGCAAGCCCAAGCATTGCTAGCGGAACTGCAAGACCAGCAGGCCCGGAATAAACTCGCGGAATCATTGCTCGACCGGCATGGTACCGGACGCATTCTGTTCCGCAATACGCGCGCGGCGGTCAAAGGGTTTCCCGTGCGCAAGCTGATTGCCAATCCGCTGCCGCTACCGGCAGAATACCTGCCATTCCTGGTAACGTTTGAAACCACACCACTGTCCAAACCGCAATTACTGCTATGCCCGGAATTGATCTACCAGGTGCGATGCGAAGACGATCAGCCGTATTGGAGCGAGATCGACCCGCGCGTGAACTGGCTGATCGCCACACTCAAGCGGGTAAAGCCGGAGAAAGTCCTGGTCATCGCCGCCAATGCGCAAACCGCGCGCGATCTGGCGCAAGCGCTGAAAGAAAAGACCGGCCAGTTCATTCCGGTGTTTCACGAAAGCATGAGCTTGGTCGAACGCGACCGCGCCGCAGCGTTCTTTGCCGACAAGGAAACCGGCGGCCAAATGCTGATCTGCTCGGAAATCGGCAGCGAAGGCCGCAATTTCCAGTTTGCTCATCATCTGGTGCTGTTCGATTTGCCGCTCAATCCCGATCTGCTTGAGCAGCGCATTGGCCGGCTGGATCGCATCGGTCAGACCGACACCATCCAAATCCACGTGCCCTATCTGGAAAACAGCGCCCTGGCGGTGATGTTCCACTGGTACCATGAAGGACTGAACGCATTCGAGAAAACCTGCCCGGCCGGTCAAACGGTGTTTGTCAAAGTCGAAGAGCAGCTCATCGCCGCGCTGCATCAGCGCCAAACTCAAGCCGAAATGCTGGCCGGATTGATCGGCATCACGCAAACAGCGCATCGGGAATTGAATGAAGCGCTCGATCGCGGACGCGACAAGCTGCTGGAATACAACTCGTTCCGGCCCATCGCCGCGGAACAGCTCACGCAAGCCGCACACACGCAAGATAACGACCCGCTGCTGCCGCACTACATGGAAACGGTATTCGATTGCTGCGGCGTGCACATCGAAGACCACCGCAGCGGCAGCTTTCTGATCGAACCGAGCGAACACATGAGCATGCCGTTTCCCGGCTTGCAGGACGAAGGCTCGGTCATCACCTACGCACGCGAAGTGGCGCTGGCCAACGAGGACATGCACTTCCTGACATGGGAACACCCGATGGTCACGCACGCCATGGACCGGATTCTAAGCCAGGAAACCGGTAACGCCGTGGTGGCCATGCTGAAACACAAACGCGTGCAGCCCGGCACCTTACTGCTGGAAACCCTGTTCGTGCTCGAAGCGGGCGGACACAACGTGCAGCAAAGTAATCGCTACCTGCCACCCGCGGTGATTCGTATTTTGCTGGACGAACAAGGCAGCGGCGACTATCCGTATCTCGATCACGAATCGATCAACCAACATCTGCAACCGGTCGCAACCGGCATCGCCAAGCAAGTGATCCAGCTGAAAGAAGACGCGATCCGCGAACTGCTAGCCGTCAGCGAACAACAAGCCAGCGCGCAAGCCCCGCAACTCATCACCGCAGCCGAAGCGCGCATCCAACAAACCTTCGCCCCGGAAATCGAACGCCTCAGAGCGTTGCAACAAGTGAATCCGAACGTGCGCAACGAAGAAATTCAATTCTTCGAACAACAACTGCAACAACTGACCGCTGCGCTGAAATCCAGTAATCTGCGGCTTGATGCTGTGAGGGTGATTGTGGCGACGTGAAGCCATCCGGTAGCACGGGAATAACGAAAAAAGCAGTGAAATCAGTGGTGAGAGGGTATGATGCATGCCAGAGTCTGTCCCAATCCTTGAAATCAGGAGATCGCATGAACAAAGAAATCATTGTGAAGCGAGTGCAAAACCGCTTGCCCGATCTGCTGGCACTGTATGCCTTTGGCAGCCGCATCCAGGGCCATGCCAGTGCTGTAAGCGATCTGGATCTGGCGGTATTGGTACCCGGTTATGCCGACCCACTGCTGATGTTCGATCTGGCCGGGGATTTGGCCGATGATGCGGGTTGTGCGGTGGATTTAGTCGATCTGCGGGCGGCATCGACGGTCATGCAATACCAAATTATTACCACGGGTGAGCGCTGGTGGCAAAAAGATGGTCAGGCGGCGCTTTATGAAGTGGCCATTCTGAGCGAAAAGACCGCACTGGATGAGGCCCGCAATGCACTGATCGATGACATTCAGCACCGGGGGAGCGTGTATGGCCGATGATGTCTTGCTCAACAAGGCCGCCACCATTGAGCGATGTGTGCTGCGTGCACGTGAGGAATATGCGGTTGACCCCGCCACATTTGCCGGGAATCGCACACGGCAGGATGCCGCCATTCTGAACATTCAACGCGCCTGCGAAGCGGCACTGGATATGGGGCAGCACTTGATCCGGCGTGAACGGCTGGGTATTCCGCAAAGTGCGCGCGATGTGTTTACGCTGCTGGCGCAGGCAGGCTGGATTGATCTGGTCTTGGCAGAAAAACTCAAGCGCATGGTAGGGTTTCGCAACATTGCGGTGCATGATTATCAGGCGCTGCAATTATCCATCACTGTAGCGGTGATAGAAAACCATCTGGACGAATTCCTGCAATATAGCAAAGCGGTGTTGCTCAAGGATGCGGCGAGCTCCCGGCAGCAGTAGTGGCATCGTGGCGCACCTATCCGTCATTCCCGCACAGGCGGGAATCCAGTGGTTTTGCTTCACCCCGGAAATCGAATGCCTCAAAGCCTTGCAACAAGTCAACCCGAACGTGCGCGACGAAGAAATTCAATTCTTTAAACAGCAACTGCAACAACTGACCGGCGCGCTGAAATTAAGCAATCTGCGGCTTGATGCTGTAAGGGTGATAGTGGCGACTTAAGGCTTTTCTGGTTCAATAAAGCAGGAAATCTGTCATTTCCGGCATATAGGTTGGCACGAATGATTGAAACACATGGCGTAGTCATATACCGATCGATCATAAGGTTGGTAGAATTTGAAGGAGGATTTCATAAAGCACCCGATCTAATATTGACCCAAACATTAGGAACCGCCCATGCAACACGAACAACACCAGAATCTGGTCGGCTTCATCTGGAACATCGCCAACAAGCTACGCGGCCCCTACCGTCCGCCGCAATACCGCCGTGTGATGCTGCCGCTGATTGTTTTGCGCCGATTCGACCTGGTGCTGGCGGAAAACAAGCAAAAGGTGCTGGACGAGAAAAAGCGCCTGGAAGAAAAAGGAATTACCGGCCCAGCGCTGGAAAAGGCGCTCTCACGTATCGCCGCCACCGGCCGTAAGCAAGAGTTGTTCAACACCAGCGGCTTCACGTTTGAAAAGCTGCTGGGCGATGCGCCCAACATCGCGGGCAACCTGATCGCCTATATCCAGGGCTTCTCCCCGCGTGCGCGTGATATCTTCGACAAGTTCGAGTTCGAGGCCGAGATCGCCAAGCTCGACGAAGCCAACCGGCTATTCCTGATCGTCAAGGAATTCTGCTCGCCCGACATCGACCTCTCGCCCAAGCGTCTGAGCAATTTGCAAATGGGCTACCTGTTCGAAGAACTGGTGCGCAAGTTCAATGAACAGGCGAACGAAGAGGCCGGAGATCACTTCACCCCGCGCGAAGTCATCCGCCTGATGGTGCAACTCGTATTTACTGGTGAGGAAGGCATCTTTGAGCCAGGCATTTACCGCAGCGTGTACGACCCGACGGCGGGCACCGGCGGCATGCTGTCCGAGTCCGAGAAATACATTTGCGGAGATGGGGAACATACGGGGCTGAATCCCAATGCTCACATCGAGCTGTTCGGTCAGGAATACAATCCCGAATCCTATGCCATCTGCTGCTCTGACCTGCTGATCAAGGACGAGCCGATCAACAACCTGATCTATGGCGACACCCTCGGCGTCAAGGATGCCAAGAACAAGACCAACGGCTATGTGCCGCACGACGGTCATCCCGACAGGAAATTCCACTACATGCTGGCCAACCCGCCGTTCGGCGTGGAGTGGAAGCCGGAAGAAGACTACGTGCGCGAGGAATTCCACAACCTGGGCTTCGCCGGGCGTTTCGGCGCGGGCCTGCCGCGCATCAACGACGGCTCACTGCTGTTCCTGCAACACATGATCTCCAAGATGCACAACCCGCCCCGCATCGTGAAAGGCAAGAATGCGGGCGGCGACGGCTCCAAGATCGCCATCGTGTTCAACGGCTCGCCGCTGTTTACCGGCGATGCGGGCAGCGGCGAATCCAACATCCGGCGCTGGATCATCGAAAGCGACATGCTCGACGCCGTAGTCGCCCTGCCGGATCAGATGTTCTACAACACCGGCATCTACACCTACATCTGGATCGTCACCAACAAAAAATCCGCGCATCGCCAAGGTAAGGTGCAGTTGATAGACGGCACCCGCCACTACAAGAAAATGGACAAGAGCCTGGGCAACAAGCGCAACGAATTGTCCAACGAACACATCAAGGAACTGGTGCGCCTCTATGCCGGACATGAGCACGACGCGCAAAGCGAGGTATTGATCGAAGGCAAGCCGGAACTGCGCATTTGCAGCAAGGTGTTCGACAACCGCGAATTCGGTTACCTCAAGATCACCGTCGAGTGCCCGCTGCGCCTGAACTTTCAGGTCAATGCAGAACGCATCGCCCGGCTGGACGAGCAAAGCGCGTTCGCCAATCTCGCCAGCAGCAAGAAACGCAAGGATGCGGCGACTTACGCTGCCGAAGTGGCCAAGGGCGAACAGATGCAAGCCGCGATCAGGGCCGCGTTACAAACGATGGATGGCACAAAACTCTACCGCAACCGCCCGGAATTTGAAGCCGCGCTGGATACTGCACTGACACAGGCCAGCATAAAAGTGGGTACCCCGGTCAAAAAAGCCATCCTCGCCGCGCTCGCCGAGCGCGGCCCGCAAGCGGATATCTGCCGCGATGCAAAAGGCAACCCGGAACCCGATCCCGAGTTGCGCGATAGCGAAACCGTCGCCTTGCCAAGAGACACCGTGCTGCCCCTGCCGCTGGGTTTTGATAACGAAACCGGCCACGACGGCTTGCTGGAACTGGTCAGGGAGCACTGCGAGGATTACCTCAAGACCGAGGTATTGCCGCACGTTGCCGATGCCTGGATAGACCACGGCAAAACCAAAGTCGGCTACGAGCTACCGCTGACGCGGCATTTCTACGTGTACCAGCCGCCGCGCCCGCTGGAAGAAATTGCCGCCGAAATCAGTCAGCTTGAGAAGGACATCATGGCGATGCTGAGTGAGGTGGTGTGATGGATCGTTATAAGAAATATCCAGAATATCAAACGTCAAGAATTGCTTGGATTGGTGACATTCCCGCCACATGGAAGATTCGTCGGCTAAAAGAGTTAGGCAGCTTATATGGCGGGGCAGGTTTCCCTCACGAGTACCAGAATATTCAAGGAGAAGAGCTATATTTCTACAAAGTTGGCGACCTCAATCTTTCAGAGAATGGAAAAACGCTACTTAATTCACCGCACACTATCAGCAGGGAAACTGCAAAAGCACTACGTGCGGCAGTGATTCCAAAAGACGCAATTGTTTACGCTAAAATTGGTGCGGCTTTGCTGTTGAATCGGCGACGCATGACAACAGCAGAATGTTGCATTGACAACAACATGACCGCTTATGTACCTAATCGTGCATACATATCGCCAGAATGGGCGTTTTATTGGCTGACTACTATAGATTTTGGTGAGCATGTAAATCCTGGTGCAGTCCCCTCACTTAGTGAAGGCTACCAATCTGTTTTTCCGATTCCAGTGCCTACTATGGAAGAACAACAAACTATCGCCCGCTTCCTCGATTTCAAAACCGCTCAACTCGATGCACTGATTAATGCCATGGGCAGTGGTGGAACTTATTCTGAAAAAAACGAAAAGAAACGGAGCATGGTAACTCTGTTGCAGGAATATCGCTCCGCCCTCATCACCAACGCCGTCACCGGAAAAATCGACGTGCGTGGTTTTCAACTTCCTTCTGACAATGCAGCAAAGGAGAACGCAGATGCCTAAAAAAGATATTAGCCAACAACATGCTGGCTTTGAGGACATTCGCCAAGTCGATGAGGCAGGTAACGAGTTTTGGTCTGCGCGGCAGTTGTCCAAGGTGCTGGAGTATTCAGAATACCGGCATTTTTTGCCGGTGATTGGCAGGGCGCGAGAAGCCTGCCAAAACAGCCACCACCCGGTTACCAACCATTTCGAGGATGTCCTCGATATGGTCGAGATCGGTTCTGGCGCACAACGCAAGATAGATGACGTCCGTTTGTCGCGTTATGCCTGTTACCTGATTGTGCAAAACGGTGATCCATCCAAACCCGTGATTGCCAATGGGCAAACCTACTTTGCTTTGCAAACACGGCGGCAAGAGTTGGAGGACAGCGCCAAGTTTGCCCAGCTTTCCGAAGATGAAAAACGGCTGGCCATCCGTAATGAGCTGGCTGAGCATAACAAGCACTTGGCGGCTGCGGCAAAAGATGCAGGTGTTGAAACGCCGTTGGACTACGCGATTTTTCAGGATCATGGCTACAAGGGTTTGTATGGTGGCTTGGGCGCCAAAGATATTCATGCGCGCAAAGGTTTGAAAAAGAACCAGAAGATTCTCGACCACATGGGCAGCACTGAGTTAGCGGCTAATCTGTTTCGTGCCACGCAAGCGGAAGAAAAACTCAAACGTGATCAAGTACAGGGCAAGCGCCAAGCCAATCAAACTCACTTTGAAGTGGGCAAAAAAGTCCGGCAAACCATTGCCGAATTAGGTGGAACTATGCCTGAAGCCTTGCCAACACCTGAACAAAGTATCAAGCAAATCGAGTCAAGCCAGAAAAAGCTGGAAAAGAAAAAATAAATCATGTTGCAGTTGAGTACCGCATCATTTGCCGCCTTATGTAAGGAAAACCGGTTTCCCTTACATAAGGCGCGTCATGAGGAAAGTTTCAGGGGAAAACCATGCACAAAGAAATCGACTTTGAAAACGGTATCGAACACGCGCTGATTACGGGCGGCGGCTTTGAAAAGGGCGGCCCGCACGGCTACGATGCGGAATCCGCGTTGTTTCCGGCGGATGTCGTAGCCTTTGTGCAAAAGACGCAACCCAAAATATGGGAGCGGCTGACGCAACTGGATGCGGGCAAGGCGGCAGCTATGTTGCTGGATAGCTTGGTGAAAGAGCTGGCCGCGAAAGGCTCGTTGGCGGTTATTCGCGAAGGCTTCAAGTGCGTCGGCAAGACGGTGCGGCTGGCGTATTTTGCACCGAATACCGGGCTTGATCCCGTCGCGACCGGACGCTATGCGGACAACCGCCTGACCATTGTGCGCCAGGTGAAAACTAAAAGCGGCGCAATCCCCGACGTGGTGCTGGCGGTGAACGGCTTGCCGGTGGCGACGCTGGAGCTGAAGAACCCGATGTCGGCCACGCGCTGGAACGTGGAGAACGCGAAGTACCAGTACCGTTTCGAGCGCGATCCCAAAGAGCTGTTGTTCGCCTTCAAGCAGCGTTGCCTGGTGCATTTTGCAGTGGATACCGAGCTGGCCTTCATGACCACCCGGCTGGAGGGCAAGGACACGTTTTTTCTGCCGTTCAACCTGGGACATAACCACGGCGCGGGAAACCCGCCAGCAGCCGGGGATGTGCGCACAGCCTACCTCTGGCGCAAGGTGCTGACCCGCGATAGCCTGATGGACATCCTGGCGCGCTTCATTCATCTGGATGTCACGGAAACGACGGTGGCGACCGGGAAAGGGATCAAGCACCATCGTAAGGAGACGATGATCTTCCCGCGCTATCACCAGCTGGATGCTGTTCGGGTACTCACTGATCACGCGCAAGCTCATGGTTCAGGGCACAACTACTTGATCCAGCACTCTGCTGGCTCGGGCAAGTCGAATTCCATTGCTTGGCTGGCGCACCGGCTATCCAGCCTGCACGACGCCAACAACGAGAAGATTTTTCATTCAGTGGTGGTGATCACCGACCGGCGCGTGCTGGATCAGCAGTTGCAGGACACCATCTTCCAATTTGAGCACAAGCTTGGTGTGGTGCAGAAGATAGACGAGAACACGCAGCAACTCGTCAAGGCATTGTCGGATGGCGTGCCTGTCATCATTTCGACCATCCAGAAATTTCCCTTCATTACCCAAGCCATTCGCACGATGGAGGCCAACGGCAAGACTGTCGCGATTTCGACCGCTGGCAAACGTTTTGCGGTGATCGTGGACGAAGCGCACAGCTCGCAAAGCGGCGAGACAGCGATGGAGCTGAAGCGCATTTTGAACAAGGACGGGATCGAGTCGACCATCGCCGGGCAATTGCTGGACATGGAGGATGAGGGGTTGAGCGAGGAAGCTAAAAAAGCGTTGCTGCGCGAGCAGCTCAAACGGCCCAAGCAGCCCAACCTGAGTTTCTTCGCCTTCACCGCTACGCCCAAGTTCAAAACGCTGGCGGTATTCAACGAGCCGGGGCCGGATGGCCAGACGCCGTTTCATCACTACAGTATGCGGCAGGCCATCGAGGAAGGCTTCATCCACGATGTGCTGGAACACTACACCAGCTACAAGCGCTACTACAAGCTGATCCAAAAGGCCGAGCATGACCCCGAGGTGCCGCGCCGCAAGGCCGCAAACGCGCTGGCGCGCTTCGTGGCGTTCCACGATTACGAGATCGCTCAGAAAGTAGAAGTCATTGTCGAGCATTTCCGCACCCACACCCGCCACAAGATCGGTGGCCGCGCCAAGGCGATGGTGGTGACCGGTTCGCGCGAGCACGCGGTACGCTACAAGCTGGGCTTCGACAAGTACATCAAGGACAAAGGCTATACGGATGTTAAATCGCTGGTGGCTTTTTCCGGCGAGATCATGCTCAAGGAGTTTGGCGATAAAAAGTTCACCGAGGTGAGCATGAACAACGGTATCAAGGAATCGGAGCTGCCGGAGAAATTCAGCACCGAGGAATACCAGGTTTTGCTGGTGGCGGAGAAGTACCAGACCGGTTTTGACCAGCCGCTATTGCACAGCATATATGTAGACAAGCGCCTAGCGGGTATTCAGGCGGTGCAGACGCTGTCGCGGCTTAACCGCACGACACGCGGCAAAACGGATACTTTCGTGCTGGATTTCGTGAACGAGCCTGCCGACATTTATTTGGCGTTTAAGCCGTATTACGAGGCGACACCGAAAGGCGAAGATACCGATCCGCAGCAGCTTAATACCCTGTCGCATACGCTGGCTGGCTGGAAGATTTATACCGAGGAAGAGGTCAATGGCTGGTGCGAAATCTGGTTCCGGAATCGCATGAATCCAACCGGTAGCGAACACAAAAAATTGAATGGCCTGCTGGATCTGGCGGTTGAACGCTTCAAGACACTGGGTGAAGAGGATCAGAATTTACTCAAGGGGCAATTGGTCAGCTTCCGCAGTTTGTACAGTTTCGTTTCACAAATCATCCCCTATCAGGATTCGGAACACGAAAAGTTGTATACCTATGCCAGATTTCTGCTGACCAAATTGCCACGCACTACCGATACGCGGAGTGTGCGCGTCGATGATGAAGTAGAGCTTAAGTATTACCGCTTACAAAAAATTAGCGAAGGCGCTATTGATCTTAAAGTTGGCGAACCGGAACCGCTGTATGGGCCAACGGAAGTTGGCACCGGTCAGGCGGATGAAGATGTTCCGCTCTCAACTCTGGTGGATAAACTCAATGAGCGCTTTGGAACGGAGTTTACACTCGCCGATCAGCTATTTTTTGACCAGATTCGCGAAACCGCTGTTGCCAATGAGCAGCTACGCCAAGCCGTGATGGCCAACAGCATCGAAAATTTTGCGCCAGTATTCATCAAACAACTTGAGAATCTCTTCGTCGAGCGGATGGATGGCAACGAGGAAATTTTTGTCCGCTTGATGAATGATGAAGCGTTTAGAAATATTGCAGCGAATCACTTGATGCGGGCTGTCTATCAGCAAATTAAAACCTCTTAAGAGGCTAGTATGCGATAAACGTTGAATGATCAGCAATAGCGATCAACTACAAATTACAGCAGCTTCAGCTTATTTTTGTGTCGTTCGCAGCGACATATCAATTAAACGTTGAAGCGGAAATGCATCACATCGCCGTCCTTGACGATGTATTCCTTGCCTTCGAGGCGCATTTTGCCGGCTTCCTTGGCGCCTTGTTCGCCGTTGTAGGCGATGAAATCGTCGTAGCTGATGACTTCGGCGCGGATGAAGCCTTTTTCGAAGTCGGTGTGGATGACACCGGCGGCCTGCGGTGCGGTGTCGCCTTTGTGGATAGTCCAGGCGCGAACTTCTTTGACACCGGCGGTAAAGTAGGTTTGCAGTCCGAGCAGTTCATAGCCCGCGCGCACCAGGCGGTTGAGGCCGGGTTCTTCGAGGTTCAGGTCGGCTAGGAAGATTTTTTTGTCTTCGTCGGACAGCTCCGCGATTTCCGCTTCGAGTGCGGCGCAGATCGCGACGACCGGTGCGCCTTCCTGGGCGGCGTATTCCTGCACGCGGGTGAGCAGCGGGTTGTTTTCAAAGCCGTGATCGTCGACATTGGCGACGTAAATCGCCGGTTTGGCGGTCAATAAGCACAGCGGCTGCAATAAGAGCTTTTGCTCTTTATCCAAGTCCATTGTTCTGGCGGGTTTGCCTTGGTCAAGATGCGCTTGTACTTGTTCCAGCAAGGCGCACAATTTGATCGCATCCTTGTTGCCGGATTTGGCCACCTTGGATTCGCGCAGCAGCGCTTTTTCCACCGTGGCGAGATCGGCCAGGGATAATTCGGTTTGAATGACTTCGATATCGGAGACCGGGTCGACTTTTCCGGCGACGTGCACGACGTTGTCATCGTTGAAACAGCGCACCATGTTGACGATGCCGTCGGTCTCGCGGATGTTGGCGAGGAATTTGTTACCCAGCCCTTCGCCTTTGGATGCGCCCGCGACCAGTCCGGCGATATCGACGAATTCGACGATGGCCGGTTGTATTTTTTGCGGCTTGACGATGCCGCTGAGTTTTTGCAGACGTGGGTCCGGTACTTCGACAATGCCGACATTCGGATCGATGGTGCAAAAAGGATAGTTTTCCGCCGCGATGCCTGCTTTGGTCAAGGCATTAAACAAGGTGGATTTGCCGACATTGGGTAGACCCACGATTCCGCATTTCAGACTCATGACCGGTTTCTCATTAAAAAGGGTTAAATAACAATGTGATGAATTATTGCTGGAAATTATGCTTTGGTGTGCAGTTTCAGCATCGCCGCTTCGCACGCGCCTTGCGCGATGAGCGGCCAGACTTCCAGGCTTTTTTGAATGGCTTCATCGATTAGCGGCGCTTCTTCTTTTCTCGGCGGGTGCAGCACATAACCGACCACGGCGTTACGGTCGCCGGGATGACCGATGCCGATGCGCAGCCGCCAGAAATCCTGCGTGCCCAATTTTGCGGCAATATCCTTGAGGCCGTTATGCCCGCCCAAACCGCCGCCTTTTTTCAGTTTGGCGATGCCCGGGGGTAAATCCAGTTCATCGTGCACCACGATGATTTGATCCGGCAGGATTTTGTAAAACTGGCACAGTGCGGCGACCGACTGCCCGCTTCGATTCATGAAGGTTTGCGGTTCCAGCAACCACAAGTCGGTATCTTTCTCCCGCACTTGCGCGCACAACCCATGAAACCGGGCTTCCGGTCTTAGCGTGGCGTGCAGCGTATGCGCTAACCGGTCAACCCACTCAAAACCGGCATTATGGCGCGTACCGGCGTACTCTCTGCCGGGATTACCCAATCCGACGACAAGTTTCATGAAATGATGTCAGGCTTCAGTGAGAATTTATCGGGTTGCGAGAGCATGCCCAGAAACGAAAAATCTGCCGGTGTGTATTGCAACCCCGGCAGATTTGTCCAATTTCCAGCACAGCTCAGTGTGTTGTCACTCAGCTTACTTTTTCTCAGCGCCCGCGCCCTCAGCACCGGCTTCTTCGGACAATACCGAGCGAGGAATGACAATCGTGACCACCGGCAAATTATCGCCTTTGCTCAGCGCCACGGTTTCTACGCCTTTTGGCAACACCAGGTCGCTCAAATGCAACGTATGTCCGGCAGTGAGTTCGGCCAGGTCGACTGAAATAAATTCAGGCAGATCATCGGGCAGACAGCTGATGTCCACTTCCGTCAGGATATGGGAAACAATACCGCCGGCGGTTTTAACACCCGGTGCAACTTCGGCATTGATAAAGTGCAATGGCACTTTCATATGTATTTTCTTGTTCTTGTCGACGCGTTGAAAATCCACGTGCAGCACTTGCTGTTTGTAAGGATGCATTTGAATGTCACGCAGCAGTACGGGTTCTTTTTTCCCTGCGACATCTAGCGATAGCACGGAGGCGTGAAAAGCTTCCAGTCTGAGTTTGTGATACAGATCGTTGTGATCCATCTCAATCGATTGGGCTGCTTGATCACCACCATAAATGATTGCCGGTACTTTACCGGAACCACGCAGGCGGCGGCTCGCACCCTTTCCCTGCAACGTGCGCTTATCGGCACTGATTTCTATTTTCATTGTGATACTCCATAAAGATGGCTTGTTCGCGACCAAACAAACCGGTTAAAAAAACTTAATCTATTCCATGAATAATGAGCTTAAAGAACTTTCATTGCTGATGCGCAACATGGTTTCCGCCAGCAGATTGGCAATGCTCAGCTGACAAATGCGATCGCACGCCAGCGCATCCGCGCGCAAGGGGATCGTGTCCGTGACCACCAGTTTATCCAAAGCTGAATTTTGGATGCGCTCCACCGCATTGCCGGATAATACCGCGTGCGTGGAATACGCTATCACCGCTTTCGCGCCGTGCTCTTTTAATGCATTGGCTGCCTGACACAACGTATTGGCGGTATCCACCATGTCATCGATAATCACACAGGTGCGGTCTTTGACCTCACCGATGATGTTCATGACTTTTGCTTCGTTGGGTTTGGGGCGGCGTTTGTCGATGATGGCCAGATCGCACTCCAAGCGCTTGGCCAAGTGACGGGCACGGACGACGCCGCCGACATCCGGCGATACCACGATTAAATTCTGGTAATTATGTTTCCAGATATCGCCGAGCAAAATGGGCATGCCATAAATATTATCAACCGGGATATCGAAAAAACCCTGGATTTGATCGGAATGCAAATCCATCGTGAGCAGCCGGTCAATACCGACAGTGGTCAGCATATTGGCAACCACTTTGGCGGTAATCGGCACGCGCGCCGAACGCGGCCGTCTATCTTGACGGGCGTAACCGAAATAGGGGATTGCAGCGGTAATGCGGCTGGCCGATGCGCGTTTCAACGCATCCACCATGACCATGATCTCCATCAGGCTGTCATTGGTGGGCGCGCAAGTGGATTGCAATACAAACACATCCTTACCGCGCACATTCTCCAGAATTTCCACCATGACTTCACCGTCGCTGAAGCGTCCGACAGTCGCGCGCCCCAGATGGATATTGAGATGCTTCACAGCATCCTCCGCCAATTTGGGATTCGCAGTTCCGGTAAAGACCATCAAACTGTCATAAGCCATGATATTTCTTTGCGCTAGCTGGTAAGGGAGTACAGGTTCTCTGGTTAAATAGCAGCTGTGATGATCACAGTTTTGTTTAATTCCGCACCCATTCTCGATCAGAATGAATGAAATAGTCTCCTCTCCGGAGTTACTACCAAGCCAAAATACTGGCAGGGGAGGTAGGGATCGAACCTACGAATGCCGGAATCAAAATCCGGTGCCTTACCACTTGGCGACTCCCCTAAATTCTTAATTCAAGGTTTTGTGCATTGGATGA
>CP091134.1:1299141-1300660 GCA_021582535.1 Nitrosomonas sp. | reverse complement strand
CTCGACGCCTCAAAACATTGAAGGGCCTCACGCCTTACGAATACATATGCAAAATATGGACAGATGAGCCACAACGCTTTAACGTTAATCCAATCCAGCACACCGTGGGACTAAACATCTAATATGGTGTATTGCGGTTGTGCCGAGACCATTGCTGTCAGTTATCGAGTTCATGGATACTTGAACTATAATTAAAAGAATGGTTTTAAACAGAACATAAGGTGATAGGAATGCTGAAAGCAACATTATCCGATCTCATGCAACAAATACCCGGCAAGGCGAGTCCGGAATGGCCGATGGGCGAGCCGTTTACGCTGGCTTTTGCACACGGCACGATGTCGGTCGAAGTGTATGCGCCCAGAGGTTCCGATATCCAAACGCCGCACGATCAGGATGAGTTGTATTTCATTCATACCGGCCGGGGAGAAATCGTCATTGCCGGTGAGCGGCATACGTTTGAGCCCGGCATGGTGTTTTTTGTCGCGGCGCATGTCGAGCACCGGTTCGAGAATTTCTCGCCGGATTTCATCACCTGGGTGGTGTTCTGGGGACCTAAAGGCGGTGAAAAAAATTCGGAGTCAGCGAACTGACGGGCCATGCTTAAATTCTACGGTTATAAACAATGCGGCACGTGCCGCAAGGCGGAGCAGTTTTTGCAGCAAGCGGGTATTGCTTACGAATTTATCGATATCACGCTCAATCCGCCGGGTGCGGATGAATTGGCGGCGATTGTTGCGTGCGCCGGAGTTCCGCTGAATAAACTGTTCAATACCAGCGGTGTGCAATATCGCGAACTGAAAATCAAGGAACGGTTGCCGGCGCTATCCGACCAGGAAATATTGGCGCTGCTCGCAAGCAATGGCCGTTTGATCAAGCGCCCGCTGATTACCGACGGCAAACGCGCGACCGTGGGGTTTGACACGGAACGGTTTGCGGCTGTCTGGCGTTGAAGTCTCACTCAAATTATTGCTTCCGGATTGCTGGCAGTGCGCGGCGCTTTGCGCTATAGTCGCAGCACTGTCAACGAACAAGCTTGCGCTTTGCCGCTCATGCTTGTACTCTTCTCCGCCATAGACGGCGTGAACAGGGCTTATCAATAACCGGATCAAGCAGGAGGCAAAATTGGGTGAACAACGTTTTTTTGTGCGTAAGGCGGCGGTACTCGGGGCTGGAGTCATGGGAGCGCAGATCGCGGCGCACTTGGTGAACGCCAATATCGAAACCTTACTGTTCGAACTGCCGGGCGATACCGATAATCCCAACGCCAATGTGATCAAGGCGGTGGAGAAACTCAAAAAACAAGAACCCGCCCCACTGTCTGTTAAAGCCAAAGCGACCTGTATCCAGCCTGCCAATTACGAACAGCATCTCGAATTGTTGAAAGATTGCGATCTGGTGATCGAAGCGATTGCCGAGCGTATGGACTGGAAGCGCGATCTGTACGTCAAAGTGGCGCCTTATCTGGGCGAACATACGATTTTCGCCAGCAACACGTCCGGGTTATCGATCAATCAATTGG
>CP091134.1:1288954-1299041 GCA_021582535.1 Nitrosomonas sp. | reverse complement strand
TTTTCCGGAGAAAGGCAAGTTTGTAGGGCTGGTGACGGTGACGGGTGGAGCGCAGGACTATGTATCACGCTTTCCGTTTTCGGTAGGTGAAGGCCGCCCGACCCCGAAAGCGGCGATTATTGCACCGGTTGTGCTGGTACTTGCTGTTGCGGCGTTCTTCTTCTTGCGGAAACGTAAATCGAATGCTGCTTGATAAAACATAGACATTCAGAAAACACAAAAGGCACAACAAGAATTTCCTGTTGTGCCTTTTTTCTATTCAGAAATTAGAAATGTGCGCGGGTATTAATAGCTGACTCGTCGATGCGATTGCAAGACTTTATACAACCGCGCCATCATTTTCTAAAGGTTTTTTCTCAATCTTAACCAGATCTTCGCGTTTGACGCCCAGAAGCATGATGATTGAACTGCCGACCATAATCGACGAATAAATCCCGAACCAGATACCGATGGTTAATGCCAGTGCAAAGTAGTGCAGCACTTCACCGCCAAACAAAAGCATCGCGATGACGACCATCTGCGTGCTTCCATGGGTAATGACTGTACGTGACATCGTTTGTGTGATTGCGCTATCGATGACTTCGGTAATGGATGCTTTGCGATATTTACGGAAGTTCTCACGAATACGATCGAAAATAACGACCGATTCGTTAACGGAGTAACCCAATATGGCCAATATGGCGGCGAGCACCGTGAGCGAAAATTCCCACTGAAAGAATGCAAAGCAGCCAACGATGATAACAACGTCATGCAAGTTGGCAATAATGCCCGATACGCCAAATTTCCACTCGAACCGTACTGCCAAGTAAGCAACGATACCCAACGATACAAATAGCAAAGCAAGCGCACCATTTTCCAGCAATTCTGCCCCGACTTGCGGACCGACGAATTCCATTCGCTTCATTTCTACCGAAGAATCCGACTGTTTCAATGCATCCATGACGGTTTCCGACAATTGCGCACTGGAAACATCGGGTTTAATCGGTAAGCGGATTAGAACCTCACGAGAAGTGCCGAAATTTTGCACACTGGCGTCAGACATACCGAGATCGGTGAGCACACTTCTGACTTTCTCAAGATCAGCGGTTTGATTGTAACTGACTTCCAGTACGGTTCCGCCCGTGAAATCCACACCGAGATTGAGTCCTTTTGTGGCGATAAAGAAAACAGACAGGGCAAATGTCACAATTGAAACGACAGCCCCGACCCGTCTCCATCGCATAAAGGGAATGCTACGATTAAATCTAAAAAATTCCATGATTTACTTCCTTATAGATCTGATTATTCAGCTTTTGGATTGCTTGGGAAACGCTGATTAATTGACTATACGAGCGAATCACTTCGTTGCGCGGTGCTCGCTTCCTCGCCTATCTTATGATAGGTCTTGGTTGCTGTGTTCCGTGCGCCTCGTGCTTCATCTCGTCCGTCGAATTAACCAGCGTTTCCCTTGGCATCAGATGATTTTCGCTTGTTTTTAGCCTTACCCGGTTTCTTTTCGCTCGATTCAGCCTGAACATCAAGAACAGTTTCCTGGATAACTTCAGTATTAGTTTCAGGCTGTTCTGTAATTCTTTTCTGAGTATCGGTCGATTCTCCGCCTGCTTTGTTCCGGGCTAATGCCGTTCTATGAGCAGGCTGATTTTGTTCCGGTATCCAGATTTTTCCAATCGGAACATGATCAAGTCTGCGACGGCTTCCATAGATCAGATTGACTATGCCTCTTGTCACAAAAGTGGCGGTAAATACGGAAGTCATAATGCCTAGGCAAAGCACTACTGCAAATCCTTTCACCGGACCTGAACCGAAAGCAAACAACGCAATACCGGCAATGAGGGTGGTCACGTTGGAGTCCACAATCGTGCCGAAGGCTCGCTCGAATCCCGCATGAATAGCCATTTGTGGAGAAGCGCCGGCACGTAATTCGTCCCTAATCCGCTCATTGATCAGCACGTTGGCATCGATCGCCATACCGACCGTCAGGGCCAGTGCGGCCATCCCCGGCAGTGTCAGCGTAGCCTGCATGATGGATAATAAACCAACCAGCAGCAATAGATTCATGGCCAGTGCAACGACCGAGATCATGCCGAATGCCGTGTAGTAGATGGCAACGAAGATCGCGACCCCCAAGAAACCATATAAGGTCGAATTGTAGCCTCGGGCAATATTCTCGGCGCCCAGGCTCGGTCCTACCGTGCGCTCTTCAATGATATCCATCGGTGCTGCCAAAGCACCGGCGCGCAGTAACAATGCAACATCGCGCGCTTCCCTGCTGGTCATGCGCCCGCTGATCTGCACACGCCCGCCGCCGATTTCCTCACGAATGACGGGTGCGGTAATGACTTCCGCCTGATTCTTTTCAATCAGCAGGATGGCCATTCTTTTGCCGACATTATCCCGTGTCAATTGTTTGAAAATACGCGATCCGCTATTGTCCAAGTTGAGATGCACTGCGGGCTGATTGTCTTTATCAAAACCAGGCTGCGCATCGGTGATATGCTCACCCGTCAACAATACTTGTTTTTTAACGAGTAATGGACTTCCCCCCCGTTCTTCATACAGCTCGGTACCTGCTGGCACCTTACCCCGCAACGCGGCATCGAGATCGTGCTCGTCATCGACCATGCGAACTTCCAGGGTGGCTGTCCGTCCTAGAATATCTTTTGCTTTGGCGGTATCTTGCACGCCCGGCAATTGCACAATGACGCGATCCACTCCGGCTTTCTGGATGATCGGTTCAGCTACGCCCAGTTCGTTAACGCGATTACGCAGGGTTGTGATGTTCTGCAACACCGCTGACTCTTGCATGCGTGCGAGCGCCTCGGGTTTAATCGTAGCAACGAGATGGTAGCGGCTATCGACATTCTCTTCCTTGAAACCAAGGTCGGGATAATTCGCCTTTAACTCAGCTTCCGCTTTGGTGCGTGATTCAGCATCGCGAAATTTCAAGGTCAATTTCTTGGCTTGTTTTTCCAGGCCGGCATAGGAAATTTTTTGTTCCCGCAATCTGCCGCGAATGTCAGCACTGTAGCGATCCAGTGATTTCTCAAGCGCGCCTTCCATATCGACGGCCAGCATGAAATGCACGCCGCCGCGCAAATCCAGCCCCAAATACATCGGCAACGCGCCGAGATCGGTCAGCCACCGGGGAGAATTGGGCAGTAAGTTCAGCGCAGTGATATAGTCATTGCCCAGGGTCGATTCCAGCAAATCTTTTGCTTTGATTTGGGTATCCGTATCGGCGAAACGTACTTTAATGCTTCCTTCTTCAAGGAGCGCTCCATCCGTTCCAAGGTTGGCTTGTTTTAATGCGTCTTCAACGCGTTGCAACAAGGCGGTATCAGTGCTTGCGGATGTCCGTAAAGGGGAAATCTGGACTGCGGGCGATTCGCCGTAAAAATTCGGCAATGTATAAAGCAAGCCGAGTAGCAGTGAAACCGCAATAATCAAGTATTGCCAAAGTGCGTAGCGGTTCATGGGTGTCAGTTAAGTATTAATTAATGATAAAAGGTAAGAAAGACATGTGACGACAAGCAATTCAATAACGATTCCTTCCGTCCCGGCATGCGTGGTTATTTCTTTTCAACATTTGCAGCGTCAGTAGCATGGTTCTCCGGGGTTTCGGCGGTGTTGTTTTCCGAAGCGGTTATTGTTTTAGTTGTTTTGGATTTTTGAGCTTTTCCCTTCGGTTCGATACTCTTCAGTGTTCCTTTAGGCAACAGGGTTTGCACCGAGGATTTAAGCGCGGTGACTTCGATAGCCGGTGCTATTTCGATAATCACATAAGCTTCGCTGACATTCAGAACCTGACCGAGAATACCGCCGTTGGTAATGACTTCATCGCCTCTCTGCAATCCTTCCACCATCTGTTTTTGCTCTTTGGCGCGTTTAGCTTGCGGGCGGATCAGCAGAAAATAAAACAGTACCAGTATCCCGAACATCGGTAACAGGCTTAACAAGTCCGAGTTGTCTTGCGTTGACGCAGCAGCTTGTGCAAATGCATCATTAATCAGCATAAAATTCTCCTTTTCTGAAAAAAGGTACATATTAGCATGATGACCCCTTAGGCCAGAAATTCTTGTGCATATTCTTCAAATTGTTGGTTTTCGATTGCACTGCGGATTTCTTGCATCAGTTGCTGGTAATAATACAAGTTGTGCACGGTATTCAAGTGCGCTCCCAGCATTTCGTTAATGCGCTGCAAGTGATGCAGATAAGCGCGGCTGAAATGCCGGCAGGTGTAGCAACCGCAGTGCTCGTCCGGAGGCGATGTATCCAGCCGGTAGCGGCTGTTACGCAATTTGATAATGCCATGACGCGTATACAGCCAGCCATTGCGGGCATTACGAGTCGGCAGTACGCAGTCGAACATATCAATGCCGTGCGCCACGGCATGCACAATATCCGCCGGTGTGCCTACACCCATCAAATAACGCGGTTTATCAACAGGTAGCAGCGGTGCGGTATGTTTGAGGATGCGCTGCATGTCTGCTTTGGGTTCGCCGACGGATAATCCGCCGATCGCATAACCGTCAAAACCGATGCGATATAAGCCGGCAAACGATTGGTCGCGCAGGTGTTCGTACATGCCACCTTGCACGATGCCGAACAATGCATTGGAATTGCCATGATGCGCCTGTTTGGAGCGCTCCGCCCAGCGTAAGCTCAGTTCCATTGAGAGTTGAGTGGTCGATTCATCTGCCGGATACGGCGTGCACTCATCAAAGATCATCACAATATCGGAATTGAGTGTGCGTTGAATCCGCATCGATTCTTCCGGTGATAGAAAACAGTTGTCACCGTTGACCGGCGATTTGAAATGCACGCCTTGCTCGGTGATTTTGCGCAAATCGCCCAGGCTATATACCTGGAATCCGCCGGAATCGGTGAGTATCGGGCCGCACCAGCCCATGAAATCATGCAGTCCGCCATGCGTCTCGATCACTTCCAGTCCGGGACGCAGCCACAAATGAAACGTATTGCCCAGAATGATTTGCGCGTTCGTCGCTTGCAGTGCGGCCGGCGGCATGCTTTTGACCGCGCCATAAGTACCTACCGGCATGAAAACCGGCGTTTCGACCGTGCCGTGCGCTAAGGTCAAGGTGCCGCGGCGAGCCGCTTTATCGGTGGAATGTAACTGAAATTTCATGATTTTCTCTCAATCAGCATGGCGTCTCCATAGCTAAAAAAACGGTAGCGCTCAGTTACGGCATGCCGGTAAGCAAGCCGGATGTTTTCCATGCCGGCGAAAGCCGAGACTAGCATTAGCAGCGTTGAGCAGGGCAAATGAAAGTTGGTCAATAACCGCTCGACTACTTGAAAGCGATAGCCCGGTGTAATAAAAATCCGCGTATCGCCATACCCTGCGATCAACCGGCCATCCTGAGACGATGCGCAGGATTCCAGCGCCCGGAGCGATGTCGTGCCGACGGCAAGAATGCGCCCCCCCGATAGCCGGGCTTGCCGGATCGTATCCACGGTGGCTTGCGGGATATGGTAAGTTTCGTTGTGCATGGTGTGATCAGCGATATTTTCAACCCGTACCGGCTGAAATGTTCCGGCGCCGACATGCAAAGTGACGTAGGCAATGATGATGCCCATCGCCCGTAATCGATCCATCATGGCTGCATCGAAATGCAGTCCCGCAGTCGGTGCTGCAACAGCCCCTGCATTTCTTGCGTAAATTGTCTGATAGCGCGCTTCGTCTGCGGCGGTCACCGGGCGGGCGATATAGGGAGGCAACGGCAATTGACCGTAGCATTCCAGCAATTCCGCTGTCGTTTTTTCATGCTCAAAGCGCAAGGTATAAAATTCCTGCTCACGCGCGATCACGGTTGCCGGTATCGCATCCGCCAGCAGTAAAGTTGAATCCGGTTTGGGGGCATGGCTGGCACGGATAGCTGCCAGAACATGGCGATCATCGAGTATCCGTTCCACCATGACTTCCACCTTGCCGCCACTATCTTTTTTCCCGAACAAGCGCGCTTTAATCACCCGGGTATCGTTAAATACCATGACATCTCCGGCGTGCAGAAAGCTGGGTAAATTTGAAAATAACGTGTCCTGCCATTGATTGTTATTGCTATCCAAATAGAGCAGGCGGCTGCCGGTACGCTGCTCGGCGGGGAATTGTGCGATCAATTCGGCGGGCAGATAAAAATCAAAATCCTGAGTCTTCATGCCGCCTATTATACCGGCGCAGCATGTTTTCCGCCCATGCGGCTTGCTGTACTCCGGCTTTTCAGTGATAATTGCGCCTTCTGTTTATTCAAACAGGTAAATTGTTTGGCCGAGATGGCGGAATTGGTAGACGCACGGGACTCAAAATCCCGCGATGGTGACATCATGGGGGTTCGATTCCCCCTCTCGGCACCAATAGTAGCATTCAAGTAGTTTTATATCGATCAAATCCCTTGTAATTGCTAGAACTTAAGAAGCTGATCGTATCAAGAGATAGCATCATTTGATATACCGTCAATTTAGGTGCTTTGGATGGCAATTTTTGATTCCGTTAAATGCTCACCGGTGCCACAGTAAGAAAAGCTAAACCGCGCAATGAAGCAATTCACTCGTGCAGTCAATTAATCAGCGCTTCCTTAACCGCTATCTAATTTCTTTCAATCAATTACCACATCACAGCAATGCAAAATTCAATCGGATTGCCGCCCGCTATTTTCTTGATGGGTCCGACCGCCAGCGGTAAGAGCCGGATTGCTTTGGATATCGCGGAAAATTTTCCGGTTGAAATTGTCAGCGTGGATTCCGCACAAGTCTATCGTTACATGGACATCGGAACTGCAAAACCCGATCCCGCAATATTGAACAAGATACCGCATCATTTGATCAATCTGATCGATCCGGATCAGCATTATTCCGCCGCACAATTCCAGCATGATGCGCTTCGCATGATGCATGGCATTACCCAGCGCAATAAAATTCCCCTATTGGTGGGCGGCACCATGTTGTATTTCCGGGCGCTGCAGGAAGGTCTTTCTCTGTTGCCTTCCGCGAACCCGGATCTTCGCCGGAAGCTGGAAAACATGGCGCAAGAACTGGGTTGGCCGGCCATGCATCAAAAGCTTGCAGAACTGGATCAGGAAACGGCTGCACGGATCAAACCCAGCGACAGTCAGCGGATTCAGCGCGCGCTGGAAGTATGCTACCTGACGCAACAACCGATGTCCGAAATTCTGAAGATACCACGGCGCACTGATTTTCCTTTTCACGCCATCAACATCGCACTCATCCCCCGTGAACGCAGTCAATTACACTTGCGCATCGCGCATCGTTTTGAAGCAATGCTGAAGCATGGTCTCATCGATGAAGTTCAAGCAATTCGCGGTAAATTTTCTTCACTCGGCACTGACTCACCCGCGATGCGTTGTGTCGGTTATCGTCAAACCTGTCTTTACTTGGATAATGAAATAACCCGCACTGAATTGCATGACATGGGCATCGCCGCCACCCGTCAATTGGCCAAACGCCAACTCACCTGGCTGCGCGGCATGAAAACCGGTACAGTGCAGGAATTTGATTGTCTGGCACACAATTTGTCCGCGCACGTACAGCATTTTTTGCAAGCAACGATTGAAAAAAATTGATGTAAAGTATGAAAAATGCTTGCTCTCGATACATTTTGCATCAACCGGCTTGTCTAGCTGCGGCTTGTAGCGTTATGATTCCATACTACGACAAGGGATAAATATCATACCGCACTAAAAATAACATGACATAACGCTTTCGTCGTATTTAACAATACTCGAATTTAATTTCAGGAAATCATCGATAGGATAGAAACACTATGCAAACGCGTATTCATTTATTCACTTTAATCTTACTCTTGCTGAGTATGCTTATACTGACCGGCTGTGAAAACTATGCCGAAAAAACACACGAATCCTGGATCACACCACCATCCGGTCCGGTTTATGACGACTCGACCATTTTTGCGCGTATTACACAGGCGATACAATCGGATCCTGTGTTACAAGGCGCCAACATCGATATTAAAGTGCAAGACGGCAACGTCGCCTTGAAAGGCGCTGTCAGTAACGAAGATCAGGTCACACGCATCAACATGCACGCCTGGATCGTGGACGGCGTGAAGAAAGTCGACAACCAAGTGACTATCAAGTAAAAAAACCACCAATAAAAAATCCCCTGACCGGGGATTTTTTATTATGCCCTTTGAAATTTCCAATCAGCTCAGATACCACGCAACAACTCGTTGATACCCGTTTTTGACCGGGTCTTGGCGTCCACCTGTTTGACGATCACCGCACAATACAAACTGTATTTTCCGTTTTCAGCGGGTAAATTGCCCGACACGACAACCGATCCGGGCGGAATACGGCCGTAACTGACTTCACCGGTTTCACGATTATAAATTTTCGTGCTCTGGCCAATGTAAACACCCATCGAAATCACCGAATTTTCCCCGACAATAACGCCCTCCACAACTTCCGAGCGAGCGCCGATAAAACAATTATCTTCGATGATCGTCGGATTCGCTTGCACCGGTTCCAGCACACCACCGATACCAACACCGCCGGACAAATGCACATTTTTGCCGATTTGCGCACACGACCCGACCGTAGCCCAAGTATCGACCATCGTGCCTTCATCGACGTACGCGCCGATATTGACATACGACGGCATCAGCACGACATTGCTGGCGATGAATGAGCCTTTGCGCACGGCGGCAGGCGGCACGACACGGAAACCGCCATCACGGAAATCCCGCGAGCTGTAGTCCGCGAATTTCGATGGCACCTTATCAAAATAATTGGAAAAACCGCCTTTGATAAAATTATTGTCTTCGATACGAAATGACAACAGCACTGCTTTCTTCAACCACTGATGCGTCACCCATTCGCCATTGATTTTCTCAGCCACGCGCAATTTACCGCCATCCAGCATCGCGAGAACTTGGGTAACCGATTCTTTCAATTTGGCATCGACATTACGCGGAGTAATCTCCGCACGGCGATCAAAAGCTTCTTCGATGGTGGTTTGCAATTCATTCGTCATTTAATTTTTCCTGTTAATTTAGATTCTTAACTCTGCTGAGTCATAGTGTTTCCATGCAACGTTTGATTCTGTTCATGGCTTCAATGCACTCTTCCGGTGACGTAACCAATGCGATGCGCACAAAATCTTTTCCCGGATTGACGCCGTGCGCATCACGCGCCAGAAAACTACCCGGCAACACCGTCACATTATAATCTTGATACAACCGTTTGGTGAATTCGGTATCGCTGACCGGCGTTTTAATCCACAAATAAAAGCTCGCATCCGGCATCCGTACTGTGGTTACATCCGACAACAATGCGACAGCGCTGGAAAATTTCTGCGCATATAAGCGGCGGTTTTCTATGACATGCGCCTCATCACCCCAGGCTGCGGCGCTGGCGGCTTGAGCCGCCGGATTCATCGCCGATCCATGATACGTGCGATACAGCAGAAATTTTTCCAGCAATTGCGCGTTCCCGGCTACAAAACCGGAACGCAATCCCGGCACATTCGAGCGTTTTGATAAACTATTAAGCACCACCAGACGGGGAAAACCGGTTCTTCCCAATTGCTGCGCCGCATCCAGTGCGCCGAGAGGCGGGTTCTTTTCATCGAAATAAATCTCCGAATAGCATTCATCCGAAGCCACCACGAAGCCATAACGATCCGACAATGCAAATAACGCCCGCCAATCATCCAGTGTCATCACGCTGCCAGTCGGATTGTTGGGTGAGCACACATAAATCAACTGCGTGCGCGACCATACCGTGTCCGGTAACTGACCATGATCCAGCTTAAAGTGATTTTCTGGCAAGGTGTTAATAAAATGCGGTTCAGCACCTGCCAGAAATGCAGCACCCTCGTATATCTGATAAAACGGATTGGGACAAACCACCACCGGTTGCGTGGCACTGCTATCGATCACCGTTTGTGCAAAGGAAAACAGCGCCTCACGGCTGCCGTTGACCGGAATGACTTCTGTCTCCGGGTCGATTCCGGCGAGGTTATAACGCCGCTTGGCCCATGCCGCAATACTATTGCGCAGCGCCGGTATCCCCAATGTCGTCGGATAAGTCGA
>CP091134.1:1285859-1288854 GCA_021582535.1 Nitrosomonas sp. | reverse complement strand
TGGCATGCCATGCTTCACCCGGCGGTTGATCCCGGCCGATGCCCGGGCGGATGGCTTTGACCGGTCTGGGACTAAGCGCGCCGCTCAGGATATAACCGCGTTCCGCTTTGCTGCGCGGTTCGATGTGCAACGGTACTCGTTGCAGCAATTGCGTTGCAACATCGAACAGAAATTCCGCCGGACCGGACTTGAGTTCGATTTCCACTTCGCAGATATCGCGCGATAACTCAGCGGCGAAGATTTTGCCGCTATCCAACGCCACTTCGGCTTGTGCGGCACCATCGCCGATTTGCCATGTCGTACGGCGGAATTTGGTGGTGAATGCCGCTGCGACGCGTTTGAGTTTGATACCGGCGAGCAGATCCAGTGCCGCTTGCGGCAATGCGGAAAAATCCGGATGACGGCCGTGTGCGACGGCCATTTCCCATTCCGGGCGGCTCGTCAACGCGCCGACTGATTGTGTCTCGGCTTTCAACGTCTGTATCCATTGATCACCAGCCTGGCGCAAGCGCAACGCGATGCCGCGCCGCATCAAATCGAATTTCGGCGTATCGAAGTAAATGCTCAGTAACGTGCGCTGTTGCGGAGCAACGGCGTGCAGCAAAGGGTGGCGCCGGATCCGGCTGATATGGCGCGGATGCAAAGCCAGCTTGAGCTCGATTTCCATACAATGTTCCCGTGAGGATGGCGCTGAACCGGCAGCAGCGAAACGGATACTGTACTACTCAATCTTCAAGGTATCAAAGTTGATGCCTGCCGGTGCTTGCGGAGTTTTCAGTTTCATGTTTTTCAGCGTATCTACTACCTGCTGCGCGATAACCAGATTGCGGTACCATTTGCGGTTGGCCGGCACGATATGCCAGGGCGCTCGCTCGGTACTGGTGGCGCTGAGCATGGCTTCGAACGCTTCCATATAGTTTTTCCAGAATTTGCGCTCCTCGATGTCGCCGGTGCTGAATTTCCAGTGTTTCTCCGGATTCCGGATACGCTCTTCCAGCCGTTTTTTCTGCTCATCCCTGGAAATATGCAGGAAAAACTTCAGAATGCACGTGCCGCTCTCGGACAATAATTCCTCGAATTCATTGATCTGATTAAACCGCTGCCGCACCACCTTGTCCGAAATCAAGCCGTGCACGCGGGTGATCAGCACATCTTCGTAATGCGAGCGGTTGAAAATGCCGATCTGGCCTTTTTCCGGCGCTTTCTGATGCACGCGCCACAAAAAATCATGTTTCAGTTCTTCCGCCGATGGCGTCTTGAACGTCACCACTTTGCAACCTTGCGGATTGACGCCCGACATCACGTGCTTGATGACACCGTCCTTGCCGCTGGTGTCCATGCCTTGCAACACGATCAACAGTGCGCGGTTGCCGTTGGCAAACAAGCGCTCCTGCAATTCATCCAATTTGCCGATCAATTTTTCCGTAACGGCTTTGGCTTTTTCCTTGCCTTGTTCGGTTTCTTTATAATCGCCGGTATCATCAGGATCACAGTGCCCCAGATTGAGCTTGCTGCCGGGTTTTACTTGGTAGTTTTTCATTGTGTTTTTCAAAGATTAACTTGTATGATTAACTTGCAATTCCCCGTGGTCTTGCCACGGGGAGCATGATAGTTTGTGTTTTTGAAGTCAGCGTAGCGCGCCATTTTTTGTTTTTCTGCGCCGTAATACCCCGCGGTCTTGCCGTGGGGAGAGGTGCAGGGCGCGCTGGAGCAAATTTATTCGGTATTCTCTGCTTTTAGGCGCGTTTTAGTTGAACGCCGTGTTAAACGCGCCGTTTTCTCAGTCAACGCCAACAGCTCCGACAAGGCTTCGTTGACCGCTTTCGATGTGGGAAATGCTTTGGCCACTTCCGGCTCCAGCAGCACAACTGACGTGCTTTCAGCAACTTCCGCGAAGAACTTTCCTCGCTCCAGCGTTGCAAAATCAGAGCGCTTGTAGTTTTTACGCATGTCTTCCTTATCCTTCTTCATAGAGTTTCCTTTCGCCTCGTGTCAGGCGGCGTGCACTGATAATTCGCATCGTACCCGGCCGGTAAGTGTGGCAGACTGCCAGTAACGGCCCAGCTTGGAGCAACCGAATGTGATGTACCGTTTCTCTTCAGCCGAATGATCGGGATCCGGGCCCGATACCGCGTGAGGATCGAGAAAAACTGTCGCTGCTTCGTCAAATGAAACACTGTGTTTCCGGCAATTGGCTTCCGCTTTTTTTGAGTCCCGGTCAAATTTCATGGCCGATCAGCATCCGACTCGTCACGTAATATTATTGATATTATAGTATTTTGAAATGGATGAGTTCACAGATTGAGAATGCGTGTACGTATCCGGATTGATTCATAATCTACGCTATCAACAAAGACGCTTGTTGTCGAACAGCACTGCCCAAAAGAACCATGAATGACCCCCATTTCACCACCCCCATCGCCCAGCGCATCTGGGATACCAAATATCGTCACTATGAACGCGGTGCCGCGCTGGACGCTTGCATCGAAGACACCTGGCAGCGCGTCGCGAAGGCGCTGGTCGAGCCGGAAAATAATCCGGATTATTGGCAGGTGCGTTTTTACGGCATTCTGCGTGATTTTAAATTTCTTCCCGGCGGACGTATCCTGGCCGGAGCGGGGACTGCGCATCAGGTGACGCTGTTTAATTGTTTTGTGATGGGAACGATTGCCGATTCGATGGACGGCATTTTCGATGCGCTCAAGGAAGGCGCGTTGACGATGCAGCAGGGCGGCGGGGTCGGTTATGATTTTTCGACGTTGCGCCCGCGCGGTGCGCAAGCCGCCGGTGCCGGGTCGGTGGCTTCCGGGCCGGTTTCGTTTATGCGCATTTGGGACAGTATGTGCGCAACCATTTTGTCCACCGGCGCGCGGCGCGGTGCGATGATGGGCACATTGTGCTGTGATCATCCGGATATTGAAGAATTCATCGCCGCCAAACAGGATCGCAGCCAGTTGCGGTATTTCAATGTTTCCGTGCTCGTCAGCGATGCGTT
>CP091134.1:1276310-1285759 GCA_021582535.1 Nitrosomonas sp. | reverse complement strand
AAAATTATGTGGTTCTATTTTTGGTTCGCGACCTATCCTTACCGTCTGTGATTGCTTAAAGCTTATTTCTCGAGAAATAAGCTTTAAGCAATCACAGACGGTAAGGATAGGTCGCGAACCAAAAATAGAACCACATAATTTTTGCTGCGCGACCTTATAATCAAGAATTCTGCTGTATTCCCCCTGCCAGATTGGCCTCGTGTTTTATTCTGAGCAGACTTCAAAAGAACGGCTCCAGCCGTAACGCAGTATAAATCTTCTCACGATGATCCTGGCTCACGCCCGCGGCATCGGCAAAGTCACGCCAGCGGGATACCACTTCTTGCACATCATGCAGGATCGCTTTGGCTTGCCCGCGCTTCAAACCGGCTACTTTTTCAACGGCGATAAAATCAGCCAGCTCGAATCCATCCCGCTTGCCGTTCAGTGTCATTTGGTGCGAGGAAGTCCAGCGCCCGGCGGGTTGATAACTGTAGGTGACATCAAATGCGGGCGCCAATGACCAATCGCCTTGCTTATCCATCAGGAACGCGATGTTTTTGACATGATCGTCCTGGTTGCGGGCGATAACGTTGAACACCATGCGGCGGAATTGCTGCTCCACGTCACGCATGGGTAAATGCAGCCGCTTGATCACTTGCACTGCTTGTTCGTAGCTGTAGGCGCCCGCCAGATTGTAATCGTAATGCGCCAGAGCGCCCAGGGACTGCATGTGCAATTTGTCACCGTTTTCGAGCCGATCGAAACGTTTGGTCATGAAATGGCGGCGCTCATTCTCTTCCAGCAAACGGCATTCGTTCATGTGGATACCGGCATCGCACGCCATCCGGTAATAGGCATACTCAATCGCACCATAGCCTTTGGGATCTTCCAGCTCTTTGTCCTTATTGCCACTGACGCCGTCAAACTTCAGCAACCAATAACCAAATCCTTCCGGCGCCTTCACCTGGCCGGAGCGCACTTCGTTGGTAACAGGATTCCAGGCAATCACCGCCTTGGCACGCGCTCCGCCTGCGGAAGTGCCGATCTGCAGGATTTGCTTGAGCGCATCCGCTTTTTGCGCATCATCGCCAAACGTTTCCGCCAGCTGTTGACGATGCGTGAGCACTTCCGATGCCAGCTCGACCAGTTGCGCAACTTGGATTTTCTGCGACGTGCGCGCTTTGGGGCCTTTTACCGGTAAAAATTCCAAAGCCCCCATGCCACGGCTGCCGGTGTAGCACAACCGTTCCACCGCATTGAAGGAATCCGGCTGACGGCCCTGTGTGGCGAGCCAGGCATCGATCAAAGCATTGCCGAACTTGTCCGGCAGCGAATCGGCCAATAAACCGGGCAAGCCGTGAAAGGTATTCCACTCCAACACCGGAAAGCGATACACCGTGCTGGCCAGCGGCATCGTCAGCGGCGCAATTTCGATACCGCTACGGGTAAACTGACTGTCGTATTCAAAGCTGGCTACGGTGTCACCATCCACCAATGCCACGGCGCCGATGGTGCGCCCCCACAACTTCACTTCAGCAACCGTGCTCATGATCTCAAATCATCGCTTAGGATGATGATTCCCCCCACGTCCAGGGTTTCTCGCCAGCTTTGATGGTCGACACCGCACGGCGGCCGCTCGTCCGCTGCCGCCCTTTTCCGGCCTGTTTTTCTTTTAATAATGCCATCGGACTCGGGCCGGATTCCGGCAGCCATCGATCCAATCCATCCATCAAATCCAAGACACGGCACAGACGGATCAACGTCACCCATTGCACGGACTCTCCGGCTTCAACCCGTTCCACTGTGCGCTTTGAAACTCCGGCTTCCGCCGCCAATGCAGCTTGTGATAGCAACCGCGCGACGCGCCGCTGCGCCAGACGTGCACCCAATTCAGCCAGGATAGCTTCGTCAGATAGCTGATTATTTATCATCATATTCGTCATTTGTGTCGACTTAATGCGATTAATATACAATATATCGTCAACCATGGCGAATTAATTTGTTCTTACACGATAAAGCACTTACGGGAATTTTATTTGATCACCGGTCGATTGTGATGCTACCACCGGCTTTCTTATTGACGGCGCATAGAATATGAAGCAATAAAAAACCCCGCTGCCGTTGACAGCGAGGTTTTTTGTTTGCCGGATAAAAAATTAGCTATTTCTTAATCGGCGGCCGGCAAAACCGATAATACCCAGACCCGCCAGCAGCATTGCATAAATCTCAGGCTCAGGAACCGGCGCACTATATTCGACAATATAGGCAATCCCTGCATCCGGACGGTCATTCCACAAGCCGCCGCCCCACGGATTGTTGTAAACCGCAAAATCCTCGTTTCCGGAATTATTAGGCTCACCCGGCCCCCAATTGGTATAGGTCAGCAGCTGGCCTGCTTCCGGACCGCTCACCCAGCGCCATTCGCCTTCCACAGCGACATCGCTGGCGCCTAGCCAGGTTGCACCACCACCCGTCAACGTATGAACAAAGGTATTCTCGTCAGCCGATGTAACGGTAACCAGATAGCCACCCAAGCCCAGATAAGTACGTGTTGCCGCTTCAGCCGTCGCATCGCCAAAACTCAGCGGGGTAGACACCAGCTCATACCAATGACCGTTTCCAGCCCATTGCACAGGCGCTGCCACGGCGCCGGTCGCTGCAAATAATCCCAGCGATAAAAAGATTGTTTTTAGTTTCATTTTAACTCCCAATTTTTCAAAATATGATTGATCAGACAGGGTATCGAGCGCATCCATCGATCCGCATAGATCTCAGGATAAGTAATCCACGCCACATCCCGGCAATATCCGGAAAACCCTGCGTCTGATCGTTATTCATCACTGACATGCATATGGAAAAGTTTCCTCCATACAATTATAAGTTTAACTTTTAACCAACTGGCTTGACCGTTCATTTGTCCTACGAAAATACTAATTTTGTCCTATTTATATTTCATTTCTCAGCTTGAGAGACAAGCATACACAAAAAAATAAAACAAATCAGGCCGTTGACTTAAAGCTATTCGACAATTACCAGTACTTGATTTTCGATCAATTTAACAGTGCTGCTTCCAAAAAATAAAGCAACGGCAAAAAACCATTCGGAGAATTTACAAAAGGAGTAGTCACATAGTATCTCGTGCAATCCACTTAATTCAAACACAACCTTGATCCTTTATGCACAATTGCCTACACTTGTATGCAGTACATAAGGAGGTATCATGAGAACCACGCTAGATTTACCCGAAAATTTGTTAAACGAAGCAATGCGAGTAACCCACGCTGAAACCAAAACAGCTGTTATCGTGTTAGCGCTAGAGGAGTTAATCCGGAAATCAAAAATTTCGGATCTCAAGAAATTCAAGGGAAAAATCGAATTGGATATTAACCTTGATGAAATTCGAGTGCGCCAGTAATGGCGGTATTGGTTGATACATCTGTCTGGATCGATTATTTTCGTACCGGTAATAAATCAACCGAACTGGATGATCTCATCGACGAAAACGTAATCGTTACCAACGATTTGATTTTGGCAGAATTAATCCCCTTCTTAAAGCTGAAACGCCAAGCAGAAGTAGTTGAATTGCTGAGTGAAATAGATCGATTACCGTTGCAAATTGATTGGGACGATATTATGGCTACGCAATTAAAGTGCTTAAAATCCGGATCCAATGGAATTGGCATTCCTGATCTCATCATTGCTCAAAATGCAAAGGAAAACCACTGTTGCAATATTCTCGCTCGACAAACATTTTCAAATATTGAGTCAAGTTATTAAAGTCAAACCATACCAGGCAAAAGGTTAATAACTTATATTAGGATCATCGAATTAGTCACCGAATCGCGATCTATCTGCAATTTAAAACCAGTACCAGCCTATCATCCAAATACCACCATCTCGATCATTTGGCGGGATCAAACGGGGGAAAGAATCATACTGATGAAACACTTTCACGCGACGGAATGATTTCAGCTTCCGCCTTACGCGGGTTTCAAGAATCTCTAAAAACTTTGCCCGGATCATCATTCTCAAAAATGGCTTCACGACAATTTCCGCGTCATGTTACGTGGTAAAGTGTATTCGAAAATTTTAAACAAAGCGGTCTTGCCAAAGCCAGAAGTTGAGACGCGAACGACCTATTTTAAGTAAGTAGTCAGGTTAGAGATGGTGAAGATTTCGGTAGGGGAGGAATAATTAAAGACTCTCCTTCTTTCCTTGGTTGAAGATACGGATTAAATCCAAGATTCCAGAGATTATCTATGTTTTTTAAATAAATAGAGACTTTCTCATCGTTATCCATAATGATGCCAACGTCAGATTCCACTGCGTGTAACTCAAAATTAAATCGGTTACCGCGTACATTGGTACAAATTTCTTCCCAGGCCATGCTATAGCTTACCCAATCGTCTTGGATAAAATTGCAATAATATAACCCCCTCACAATCCTGCACTCAACGGTTATTCAACCACCACCTTCTGCACCTGCATCGGCCAAGTCCCTTTCTCAATCGCTTGCCGGCCATCAAACACCAGATAACTTTGCCGTCCGTAGTGCGGCAGCGGGCGGATTAGCGCTTCGAGCGAGGCGGCATCTTGCGCGGAGATGATGGCGAGCGATGCGCCATCAGCGCGTGCCAATGTCCAGACTTGCGCACTGCCTTTTTTACCGGTTTCATCCGGCCGGGCGGGTAGTTGTTTGGCGGCGAGCCAGGCATCGATTTCCTGTTGCAGACCGATAACCAGCGTTGGCGCGGTGGAGAGCGGATCGCCGGGGGCAACCGTGTGAAGCTTGCGGTCTTGCAATTTGCTGGCAAGCGTCTCGGCAATTTTGCGGACTTCCGGTTGCTCGGACAATAACACCGTCTGCGTGGCAGCGTTGACCATCACTTCGCGCAGAATCGGCGGCGCTTCTCCGGGCGCCAAGTGCCGGAACAGACGCAGATCGGGGTCGAGTGAAACGGCTAGCGGTTTGTCCGTCAATTTCAGCGTGAACGTCTGCTGCGCTTGCTGTACATCGAGCCGGTGGATTGCACTGCCTTGCTGCGTTTCGACCGCCACCGGAACGTGCAATTGATACGCCGGTTCGGATTGTTTCAGCGTGATCGACAATTCATAACCGGAACCCGCCACCGCGTTTTTCACCTCAGCCAGTTCGATTGCAGGCGCACCGCTGCGATTCAGCCATTGTGCAAAAAAAGGCCCGAGCGGTTGCCCGGAAACCATTTCAAACATTTTTTGCACATCCAGCCAAGATGTCGTTCTAAAGCGCTGCACCTTCCACAGTCCCTGGATGCCGCGCTGGAAAATCGTTTCGCCCAAATGATCTCGCAACATGAAGAAAAACATCGCGGCTTTGTTGTAACCGACGATCTTCGATGCGCCATGCGTACGCGAGGTAAAAGCCGTCAGCGGCGCATCCTGCCCCGGCTGCAATGCGGCGAAATCGCGCAACCAGCTCAAGCGCATATCGTGCGCGGCGGCATCGCTCTCCTGTTCTTTGTACGCGTAATCGGCCATGAACGTGGTCAGTCCTTCCGACCAGTTGCCGCTCTTGTAATCCGGATAAACGCCATTGCCCCACCAGTTGTGCAGCACTTCATGGCCGAGCGAAGTATTGCGGATGAACGGCAATTGCAGCACATCGGTACCGAGATAAGTCAACGTCGGCATGCCGAAACCGGTCGGCGTGGGACTCGATACGACGCTGAACTCCGTATAGGGATACTTGCCGATCGAGGATTCGTACAGCTCCAGATAGCGTTTCACGGCGTCGAGATAATCCTTCGACAAACCGCTGATCTGCGGATGAAAGTAGGTACGCAATTGAATCGGCTTGTGATTGATATTTTGATGCGTCTGCGTTTCGATCGCGTACGGACCCGCCATCAAATCGATACCTTCGGCGGGATGGGAGAATTGAAACACCGCCTGATAGTTTTGCGGCGATTCCTGTTCTTCGATCAAACGGCCCGCCACCAAGCCTTTCTGGCCGGACGGCAATTCGATGCTGACTTTGTAGCGTACCAGCTGCCCGGCAACGCGCGGATACCAATCCGAACCATCCGGTAGAAAAGTACCGGCTGCACCGCTGACAGCGACCGGCCTGCCCAGCGTCTGCTGGTGGTCGAGCGAAGTATCCAGCGGCGCCAGTACGCCTTTCCAGCGAATCAGAAACTGGACTTGGTGCCTGAAAAGAAATGGAATGTTCCAAATATGCGGTTGATTGGTTTGTTCGCGGCCAATCCCTAGTGGCCCGTCATTAAAATCCGCCTGAATCACCTCGTACCCGGCGCCCAGCATCAACTGCAATTCTCGCGGTTTATCCACGGTGATGAGGCTTTTTCCCTCAATCGTGCGGTTTACCGGGTCGATTTTTACAGTGATGTCATACTCGACATCATTGTGCTTGACCGGTACAGGCGCTGAAAACGCGGGTTGAACAACAAGGCCGGTGAGTAGCAGAAAAAAACAAATTCTGAGGAAAGTGAAAGTAGTCATAGCTATCTAAAAAGAATTAATGCTGCAATGCCGGAAATTTGGCGATGATCAGCATTTCCTGCTCGTCTCGTTTGATTTTGAGCGGCAGCCAGGTTCCCGGCGCTTGGCGTTTTACGATGGCGGTCACGTCTTCCAGCACTTTAACCGGCACACCGGCCATTTCCAGAATCACGTCGGAATCCTGCAACTTGGCGGCATCGGCAATGCTGTTTTTCTCCACTTGCAGTATCACCGCACCGCCCCTGCCCATTTCATAGCGGATACCGAGACGCTGAAACTGCGGCCGGAAAGATTCGGCAACATGCGGCAATACACCGAATACCGCATCGGCCACCCCGGCAACCAAGCTCTTGCAGGATTTATCACTATCCCACGGCAGCAATCCGGCGACGGATTTGATGCCCAGGTCGTGCAATTGATGCGGCACGCCAAAACCGTGCAACACATGACCCGTGCCCATGACACCGACCACCAGCGGTTTTTCCGCGCCACCGGATTGCGTCACGGCCTGTTGCAGAATCTGCGCCATGGCGCGGTCCCACAATTGCTGTCCGCCGATGAAGCGGCGGAAATCCGGATCGTCCTGCGTGGTTTCGTTTTTATGTTTGCGGTCGTGCTGTTTGTAAATCGGCAGCAAAAAATCGACGTACGCCTGACTGGGTTCCGCCGGGCGCGTCAAACCTTCGCGTTCTTCCACCGGAACGCCGTAGAAACCTTTTTCCGCTACCTGGCGGCGCAAGCTGGTTTCGATATTCAGCGCCAGCATCGGAATGCGATTCATACGGGCAAAATGAAACAGGGGCAAATACAAGTTGGCATCGGTATTCCACACCTGATCCCATTGCGCCGCGCGCAGGAATTCTTTTTCGCTCAATTCACCGGCAATCCATTTATCCAGCGCGGCTTGCACGCGGCGCGGAAACATCTCGAAACCGATCACCATATTCGGGCGCTGCGCATGCAAAGCCGCCAGCGTTTGCAATTGCCAGCGGTGATGATCGGCGTTGACATGCGTTTCGCCCAACAGCACCACCGAGGCTTTGGCGGCGCGCGCGATGACTTCCTGTTGCGAGGTTTTGCCGGACCCGGGAACAATCCAATCCCCCAGTGGCACGCAGTTATTCGGCACCGGCTTCTTTGCCGGGGTAATCACCGCAGCCGCAGGATGCATTGCCAGACTCAGCAGCAAAAAAATCAGATACATGAGGCTGGTGCGTCGGGTTATCTTGAAATTTGTCATGTTATTCATTCTTTTAAAGGTTCAATTGATCACAACGGACTCGTTCACCCTACCCATTTACGCGCATTGCGGAACAAGCGCATCCACGGACCGTCTTCCGCTTTACCGGAACGCGCATCGGGATGCCAGGAATGCTGCGTCACGCGGAACACCCGCTCCGGATGCGGCATCAGCACATTGAAACGCCCGTCGGGTGTGGTCAAACCGGTCATTCCGTATAGCGAGCCGTTCGGATTGAACGGATAGCGCTCGGTGATTTGCCCGTGATTGTCGACAAACCGCAATGTCACCAAAACCGCGGCACTTTCAGGTTGAGCGGAAGAAAACTCCACCCTGCCTTCGCCGTGCGCTACCGTGACCGGCATCCGGCTGCCCGCCATGCCGGCAAAAAACAGCGACGGACCGGGCTGCACTTCCACCATGACAAAACGCGCTTCGAATTGTTCCGACAGATTTCGTTTAAACAGCGGCCAGGCTTCAGCACCGGGAATGATTTCATGCAGGTTGCTCATCATCTGGCAACCGTTGCAAACGCCCAGCGCAAACGTGTCGCCGCGCTGAAAAAATGCTTCGAATTCAGCGCGCGCGCGCGGGTTGAACAGAATCGATTTGGCCCAGCCTTCACCGGCGCCCAGCACGTCACCGTAGGAAAATCCGCCGCATGCAACGAATCCTTTGAAATCGCTCAAGGAGACACGCCCCGCGATAATGTCGCTCATGTGCACATCGATCGCGGTAAAACCGGCGCGGTCGAACGCCGCCGCCATTTCCACATGCCCGTTGACACCTTGCTCGCGCAGGATGGCCATGCGCGGACGCACGCCGGTTTGGATAAACGGCGCAGCAATATCGTCACTGGCATCGTACTTCAGAACAACCTGAAGACCGGGATCGGCGCTATCGAGAATGCGATCGAATTCCTGCTGCGCACACACCGGATTGTCACGCAGTTTTTGCATGTGATAGGTGGTTTCCGACCAGGCGCGTTGCACATCCACCCGTTTTTCCGCCAGCACCGCTTTGTTATTGCGCATCAGCCGGATTTCGTCCGACCGGTTCAGTTGTCCGATGATAAAACTGGCATCGCGCAACCCTGCATCAGCCAGCACTTGCATGACTTCCTGACGCTGTGCAGCGGCAATTTGGATCACCGCCCCCAATTCCTCATTGGACAGCACCGCAAGCATGCGTTCCAGGAAGCGCCCTCCCAGTTGCTCCGGGCGCAATTCCGATCCGTCGAGATCGCTGTACTGCGGATCAAAGCATAATTGATCCAGATTCACCGTTATGCCCGTATGCCCGGCAAACGCCATTTCACACAGCGTTACAAACAGGCCGCCGTCGGAACGGTCGTGATACGCGAGCAATCTGTCCGCTGCCTTGAGTTGTTGAATCGCGTTGAAGAAATTACGCAATTGTTGCGCACCGGTTTCGCCGTCGATGTCCGGCGCGATATTGCCGACTTGTTTATACACTTGCGCCAGCGCCGAACCGCCCAGACGATTCTGCCCTCGCCCCAAGTCGATCAGGATCAATTCGCTATCGCCGCAATCGGTGCGCAACTGCGGCGTCAAGGTTTTGCGCACGTCGGTCACCGTGGCAAAAGACGAAATAATCAGCGACAGCGGCGCCGTAACTTCTTTGCGCTCGCCCGCTTCGTCCCAGGCGGTTTTCATCGACATCGAATCTTTCCCGACCGGGATGCTGATACCCAATTGCGGGCACAGTT
>CP091134.1:1269052-1276210 GCA_021582535.1 Nitrosomonas sp. | reverse complement strand
TCCCTGATCGCGGTAATCCGGGTGGATCGCCAAACAGGCGAGTTCGCACGCGTGTTCTTCGGGGAAGGGGTACAGCGCGGCGCAGCCGAGGATGATGCCGTCGTGCTCGAATACGGTAAACCGGTCGATTTCGATTTCCAGTAATTCACGCCCGCGCCGGACCAGAATGCCTTCGGCTTCGAGCGGTTCGATCAGTTGCAGAATGCCGCCGACATCGTCGATGCGCGCTTTGCGCAGCGCTTGCAACGTTTCCTGCGAAATCATGCAGCCGATGCCGTCGTGCGTAAACAGTTCCTGGATGATGGCGCCGTCGATATGCCGGTTGACCAGATGCGCGCGCGTCACACCCAATTCACAGGCTTTGGTCGCGTATTGCAGCGATGACCGGATTGCATCCGGTATCGGCGCTGCTGTTGCCGGTGTTTTGTTTTCCAGTAGCAATTTGCTTTCCGGCAAGGTGAGTTCGCGCGGCAGTGCTGCGGTATCCGCGCTGTCCAGTAGAAGAATCAGCTTCTCGGCGTGCAGCGCGATGGCGGTCTCAGACGCCACATTCTCCATCGTCAAGTTAAAAATCTCGCCGGTGGGCGAGTAACCGAGCGGTGAGATCAATACCACGTCGCCTTGTTCCAGGCGCGAATGAACCGCTGGTGCGTTGATTTTGCGCACTTTTCCGGTATGCATCAAGTCGACGCCCTGAATAATGCCGTATGGGCAAGCGGTGACGAAATTCCCGCTGGTCACGCGAATGGCGGCGTTAGCCATCGGCGAATTGGGCAGACCCATCGACAACAACGCCGCGATCTCGTGGTGCACACGCCCGACCGATTCCTTAACGCATTGCAACGCGGCGGGGTCGGTGACGCGCATGCCCATGACGGTTTGCGTTTCCAGTTGCGACTCATCCAGGCGCAGTTGAATCTGCGGGCGCGCGCCGTGCACCAGTACCAGCCGGACGCCGAGGCTGGCGAGCAGATTGACGTCGTGGATAAAGTCGACAAAGGTAGTGTTCGTGACCATTTCGCCGCTGAAGCCAATGACGAAGGTTTTTCCCCTGAATGCGTTGATATAGGGAGCAACCGAGCGGAACCAAGCGACAAATTCGGCAGGTGTGTTCATGGTCAGTGAAGATAGCGGATTTTTGTTCATGCGATCGGTTAAAAATCACCCCACAAGGTTTGTAGTGCGGCAATAGCCGTCAAAGCCGCGCTTTCGGTGCGCAGGATGCGTTTTCCCAGATGCACCGGAACGAAGCCGGTATGTAAAACAGCCGTTTCTTCTTCCGGCGTAAATCCGCCTTCCGGTCCGATCACGAGCGCCAGATTGGCATCGGCGGATGGTTTGGCAATCTCTTTTAAACTTTGTGTGGCTGTCGTGGATAATATAAAACAACTATCATGAGGCGACCGGTCAGCCTTTTTCCGGCTCAACCACTCCAGTAGAGAAATCAACGGCAATACTTGCGGCACTTGATTTCTGCCGCATTGCTCGCACGCGGAAATGATGATTTTTTGCCAGTGTTGCTGGCGTTTGTCAGCGCGCTCACCGGATAAATGCACGATACTGCGCGCCGTGGTCACGGGTTGAATGCGCGTCACACCCAATTCCACCGCTTTTTGTATGATCCAATCCATCTTTTCATTGACACAGACGGCTTGGGCCAGCTCGATCGACAGCGGCGATTCGCGCTCCACCGCGTGATAGGCGTTGATCCGGACGGCCGTGCTGGATTTGGTGATACTGGTGATGTGCGCGGAGAATTCTCCACCTTGTCCATTGAACAACGTGACCGCATCGCCTTCTTTCAGCCGCAATACCCGTGCGGCATGGTGTTTGTTCCCGGCCGATAATTCGATAACCGTTCCGGCAATGATTTCTTCGGGATGGTAGAAGCGCGCATGCATGATGGGGGCTGACCGGGGTAAGTAGCAATTCGATAAATGGACTCATGATAATATAGCACGTTATTTATCCGGTATTCATTGTCTGACCGCTGTTTCAATGGATGAACGCGGCAGGCTGGAGAAGCGGTTTTCAAGATTATTATCGATAGCAGGAGAAAAGAATATGGCAAGTTTGGAAACACCGGTTTGTGATTTTGGCTGGAAGGCGGTTGATTTTGATTTGTTGGGCGTCGACGGCAAGCGCCATAACCTGGCTTCCGCAAAAGGGGAAAACGGTCTGCTGGTGATGTTTATCTGCAATCATTGCCCGTATGTGAAAGCGGTGCAGGATCGCATCATTCGCGATGTGAATGAGTTGAAGTCGCACGGTATCAATGCCATCGCGATTATGTCCAATGACCCGGCCGATTACCCGGAAGATTCATTTGAAAACATGGCACTGGTGGCGAAACAATTAAATTATCCTTTTCCGTACGTGTGGGATGAGACACAGGAAATAGCCAAACGCTATGGCGCGGTGTGCACACCGGATTTCTTCGGCTTCAACAACAAACTGGAATTGCAGTATCGCGGCCGCTTGGATGCATCGCGCAAAGAAGCGGCGCCTGCCGATGTACGCCGGGATTTGTTCGAAGGCATGTTGCAAGTCGCTAAAACCGGCCGTGGTCCGGTAGAACAAATCCCCAGTATCGGCTGTTCGATCAAGTGGCGGTCGGAGTAAACGTGTTAGAGGAAGTGATTGCGGCGGTAAAAGAAGTCGCGCAGCAAGTCATCATGCCGCGCTACTTGCAAGTCGACCGTCAGATTAAAGCGGACGGCAGTTTTTTTACCGAAGCGGATGTCGCGGCACAGAATGCGCTGCTGGAGAAGTTGCAAAAAATTCATCCAGCCGCCGCGATGGGCGAGGAAATGACAAAGCAGGAGCAGGAAACGCAGTGGATCAAGGGGCAATCCGGTTTGTGGAGTATCGACCCGATCGACGGCACATCGAATTTTCTCAATGGATTACCGTACTTCGCCATTTCGGTGGCATTCATGGAGCAAGGCAAGAGTGTGTTGGGCGTGATCTACAATCCGGTGACGGACGAGATGTTTTACGCCACCAAAGGCGGCGGCGCTTTCTTGAATGGCATCGCGTTGCCGCTGAAGACGTATACACCGGCATTATCGGGTGCCATGGCCAATGTCGATTTAAAGCGGCTGGACCGGAAATTCGCGGCCAGAGTGGCTGCCTTTCCACCGTTTGCTTCGCAGCGCAACTTCGGTGCGTGCGCGCTGGAATGGTGTTATACCGCCGCCGGTTATTTTGATTTGTATCTGCATGGCGGGCAGAAACCGTGGGATTACGGCGCGGGTTCATTAATCCTTGCAGAAGCGGGCGGACATATGTGCGGCTTCGAGCAGGATGATTACTGGGCGGGATCGCCGTGGACGCGATCCGTGATAGCGGCGCTGGATCCCGGGTTATTTGCGCAATGGCGCGACTGGGTGCGCGAGAACCGGAAAGGGTAGGTTGTTCAAGTGAAAATTATCATTCTGGGTGCGGGGCAAGTTGGCTCATCGGTGGCTGAAAGCTTGGTCAGTGAGGCCAACGACATCACGATGGTCGATATTGATCCCAAGCGCTTGGCGTTATTGCAGGATCGCCTGGATTTGCGCACGGTCGTCGGCAACGCGTCGCATCCATCGGTATTGGTGAATGCCGGGGCGCATGACGCGGATATGGTATTGGCGGTTACCGAACACGATGAAACCAATTTGGTGGCGTGCAAGCTTGCCGCCACACTGTTCAACACCCCGACGAAAATTGCCCGGATCCGCTCCACGGAATACCTGGCGCACCCGGAAATTTTCTCGACCGAGAATTTTTGTGTCGATTTTGCCATTTCTCCGGAACAGATACTGACCGAATATATCGAGAAATTGATCGAGTTTCCCGAAGCTTTGCAGGTATTGGATTTTGCCTCGGGCAAGGTGAGTTTGGTGGCGGTGCGCGCATTGGAAGGCGGTTCGCTGGTCGGTCAGCAATTGCAGGAATTGCGCAGGCATGTCCCTAATGTCGATACGCGCGTGGCGGCTATTTTCCGTAAAGACCGTCCGATCATACCTGAAGGCGATACGGTAATCGAAGCGGAAGACGAGGTGTTTTTTATTGCTGCGACTGAAGATATTCGTACCGTCATGCGCGAACTGCGGAAAATGGATAAGCCGGTCAAACATGTCATGATTGCCGGTGGCGGGAAGATCGGCAGGCGTCTCGGCGTCACACTGGAGAAAGACTATCAAGTCAAAATCATTGAGCATAATTATCAGGTCAGTGAACGCCTGGCGGAGGAGTTGAGTGATGCGCTGGTCTTGCACGGAGATGCTACCGACGAAGCGCTGCTGGAAAGTGAGAATATCGCCGAGATGGATATGTTTTGCGCGCTGACGAATGACGAAGAGAATAATATTATGTCGGCCTTGCTGGCGAAACGGATGGGCGCGCATAAAGTGATCGCGCTGATCAATCGCCGTGCATACGTGGATCTGGTGCAAGGGAGCCGTATCGATATCGCGATCTCGCCGGCGCAGGTGACGATCGGTTCACTACTGGCCTACGTCCGTCACGGCGATGTTGTCGCGGTGCACAGTCTGCGGCGCGGCGCGGCGGAAGCATTGGAATTGGTCGCGCATGGCGATGCCAGATCATCTCACGTCGTCGGGCGGAAAATTGAAGAAATCAAGCTGCCCAAAGGTGCGACGATTGGTGCGATTGTGCGCGGCTTGCCCCGGTCTGAAGGATTATTCGGCGGAAATTCGCTGTCCGGGGACGAGGAGTCGGCTGAACCGGCTAGCCCGGTTCAAGTCATCATTGCGCACCACGATACGATTATCGAATCGGAAGATCATGTGATTTTATTTGTGGTCAATAGAAAAATGATTCGCGCAGTGGAAAAGCTGTTTCAGGTTAATGTTGGTTTTCTGTAGCACATCATTCCATGAATCGGTTGTTTACGGTTGTTAATGTGCTGGGCAAGATGGTGCTGGTATTCGGTCTGACCATGCTGATTCCATTCGGTTTGGCACTATGGATCGATGACGGTGCGCGTTTTGTTTTTGGCGAGTCTATTTTGATTACTCTGAGCAGCGGTTTGGTCATGTGGCTTGCGACGCGCCGCTATCAACGTGAATTGCAGACACGCGATGGTTTCTTGCTGGTGGTAATGGTGTGGTCAGGGTTGCCCGCTTTTGCCATGCTGCCATTATTGCTGTATTTGCCCGAACTCAATCTCAGCATGGCTTATTTCGAAGCTGTTTCGGGATTAACCGCTACCGGCGGTACGGTATTGTCGGGGCTGGATGCGTTGCCGCCGTCCATCAACTTATGGCGCGGTGAAATCGTGTGGCTTGGCGGCATGGGTCTGATTGTGCTGGCGGTAGCGATCTTGCCGCTGCTGGGTGTCGGCGGCCGTCAATTGCTGAATGCCGAAATACCGGGGCCCATGAAAGAAAACAAACTGACACCGCGTATCGCCGAGACCGCCAAAGGGTTGTGGTCGATCTACGCGAGCCTGACCTTGGCGTGTGTTTTTGCTTACAAGTGGGCGGGCATGGATTGGTTTGATGCGGTCATGCACGCTTTTACGACTTTGGGATTAGGCGGTTTTTCATCGCATGACGCAAGTTATGCTTACTGGGATTCTCCGCTCATTGAATCGGTTGCGATTGTCTTTATGCTGATTGCCGGGATAAATTTTGCGACCCATTTTCTGGCTTGGCGGGCAAAAAGTTTAACTCCTTATCGCTATGATTCGGAAGTTAGCTGGTATGTCATGATTCTTTTTCTCAGTTGCGCCGGATTGGCGTTCTATCTTTGGTCAACCGGTGTTTATTCCGAGCCGCTGATAGCCTTGCGCTATGCCGCCTTCAATATCGTCTCCGTTGCTACGACGACCGGCTACAGTAACACCGATTATAATCTGTGGCCGATATTCGCTCCTTTATGGATGCTATTTTTGTCCGGATTCTGCACCTCTTCAGGCTCCACCGGTGGTGGCATTAAGATGATACGGGCTCGTATTCTGTATCAGCAGGTTTATCGTGAAATCATTACGATTATGCATCCGAATGCGGTGATGCCCGCGAAACTGGGGAGAAATGTGCTGGCAAGCCGGGTTATTCTTGCAGTCTTGGTATTTCTGTTTGTGTATACGGCGAGTATTGTGTTGATGATGCTGATGCTTACATTGAGCGGATTGGATGTCGTTACGGCTTTTTCTGCCGCGGTTGCTTGCATCAATAATTTAGGGCCGGGTCTTGGGGAAATTGGACCGGCAACCACTTATGCATCGCTGACGGATTTTCAGACATGGATATGCAGCTTTGCCATGTTGCTGGGTAGATTGGAATTTTTTACGGTGCTTGCTATATTTACGCCCGCATTCTGGCGGAAATAGAATTCATGATGATCGGCTGGGTTTATAGATATATGTCAATTCTCATAAGGAGTCCGGGTGGATAATACCGGTGCATTGAAAGGTATTAAAGTCATGGTGATCGATGACAGCAACACGATTCGGAAAAGTGCCGAAATTTTTTTAAGACCTTTTGGTTGCGAAGTCATATTGGCGGAAGATGGTTTCGATGCGATGTCTAAGATTGTTGAGAATCAGCCTGATATTATTTTTGTGGATATCACGATGCCGCGCCTGGATGGTTATCAGGCGTGTAAGTTAATAAAAAATAATCCAATTTATCAATCTACGCCGGTGATTATGTTATCGAGCAAAGATGGATTATTTGATAAAGCACGGGGCAGGATGGTGGGATCGAACGATTATCTAACTAAACCATTTACCGCAGAGGGTTTATTGAGCATAATACGTAACTATACTTTGCAGCAAAATTAAGTGGTGTGATTTAAGTATGGCAAGTAGTGAAAATGTATTCTCGTCCTTTATTGAGCTTAATATGAAGAATGAATTTATTTTGAATATACTTGAAGAATGATTTCTTAGTGTTTGTCTGTTAAGTAGAATCGGGCGAGTTGTCTATGAAAATCCCTGAGGTAGGGTAGGAGATTTTATGACAAATGACTTGACTTTGAGGGGTAAGGTCGACTAGCCTGAGAGGCGTGGTTAAATTAAGGGTAGAAATAGGTTAATTTAACTGCCGAGATAAAAGCAGTACTAATTAATTAGTATTAGAAGTAGAAGAGTAAAAGAACGAGAAGTAGTTTTGATTAACAGTTAGGAGGTAGAAACATGGCAACAAC
>CP091134.1:1262805-1268952 GCA_021582535.1 Nitrosomonas sp. | reverse complement strand
ATAATGAATGTGCCAGCCATCTTGCCGGATCGCGATAATCTGATTTTTATGATCGAAATCCTTTTGTGCCGCGTTTGCAGGCGAGTGCGTGCCCTGTATCCAGTACTGCAAACCATTAAGCGGCAGGCGCCAGCCGAGAATTTCTTCCGTCAGGCTTTCCACATCGTTGGCATAAAAAGCTTCCAATTTAGAGGTGATCAAGCGCACACCTTCGTGATCTTTGTAAATCTCCGCCACTGCTTGACCGAGCGGGGTGAATAGCAAAATTTCATCACTGGCGGCCAGATGCTGCCAGCGGAAGCTGCCGGAAAAACTTTGATTCTCGTCTTGAATCGCGATTCTGCCCAGAATGTTGAAATCAGGAGCGACCGCGTTATGCGCACCCGCAACTGGCTCTGTCTGGATGGTTGTGACGGCCGCTTCGGGTTGCGTTTGAACGGGTAATAGCTGGCAGCCGGAGAATAGCGGAAAAATACAACTGGCCAGAATTCCCAGAATAATTTTCCACAGCTGAATTCTGAACTTGCTTGCTGGTAATTCAATATAAAAACGGGCAGATATCAATTGCGCAATTACCAACGGATTATGGATGTGCTTCGTTAACTGTTGATCGTCTTGTTCGTTTGCTGAAAATCAGGCAATACGATATTGAGCTCCAGTGTTTCCTGATTCTCGTCTTGTTCAAAGTTAACCGATATCGCATCCTGATCGACGTTCACGTACTTCCGGATAACCTCTAACAGCTCTTTCTGCAATTGCGGCAGGTACGAAGGTTGATTACGGTAGCTGCGCTCATGCGCAACCAGAATCTGTAATCGTTCTTTCGCCAGCGAAGCGGTTTTGGGTTTGGATGATCTGAAATAGTCCAGTAAACTCATTTTCTTCCTCCGAATAGCCTTCTGAGAAACCCTTGTTTACCATCGATAAACCGATGCGGCAGCTTTTCTCCCAAGTAACGCGCAACGACATCGGCGTATGCCTGACCGGCTTCACTCTTCTCATCGAGAATGACCGGCATACCCGCGTTTGATGCGGATAGAACCGATTTCGATTCGGGAATAATGCCCAACAATTCCAGCGACAGGATTTCCTGCACATCTTCCAGACTCAGCATTTCACCCAGCTTAACCCTGTCGGCATCATACCGGGTCAGTAATAAATACTCTTTAATGGGCTCTTCATTTCTTTCGGCCCGGCGTGATTTACTGGAGAGAATCCCCAGCATGCGATCCGAATCGCGGACGGAAGAAATTTCCGGATTGGTAACGACAAAGGCATCGTCGGCAAAATAAAGGGCCAGATTCGCACCTTTCTCGATACCGGCGGGAGAGTCGCACACAATATACTCAAAATCCTTGGACAATTCGTCTAAAACCTTGCCCACGCCTTCCTGTGTCAGCGCGTCTTTGTCGCGTGTTTGCGATGCCGGCAGGATATACAGCAGATTGCAGTTCTTATCGCGGATGAGCGCTTGATTGAGACTGGCTTCGCCATTGATCACATTGATAAAATCATAGACCACCCGGCGTTCGCAACCAAGAATCAAATCCAGGTTCCGCAGGCCCACATCAAAATCGATGACCGCTGTTTTATGCCCTTTTTTCGCCAGCCCCATGGCGATTGCCGCGCTTGTGGTTGTTTTACCAACGCCGCCCTTGCCCGATGTCACGACTATAATTCTTGCCAATTGAGCCTCCTTTGCTGTTTGGTCTTAAGCAATCTCTTTAATGATCAACGCATGATTCTGCAAATAGATCTGCACGGGATGATTGTATGTTTGCTTATTCAAATCCTCGCTGGTTTTATAATCGCCCGCGATGGAAATAAGCTCTGCCTGTAAATCAAAACAAAATATCCGGGCAGCTGTATTGCCATGCACGCCCGCCAAAGCGCGCCCTCTTAACGTATTATAGACGTGTATATTGCCTTCAGCCATAATTTCGGCGCCGGCGCTGACCTGCGACAAAATGATCAAGTCGCCGGATGCGTAAATTCGTTGTCCGGAGCGGATCGGCTGCGTCACTAAGGTTGCCGTTGCGGCAACCGGCGGAATCGGAACAGGCCGGACGGATGGCTCTTTGACCGCCGCTGTTTCAGGTTGAGCGGCGGGTTGTTGAACCGCTTCCTGTTTTTGCGGCTCTCCAATAATGATGGAACTGCCTTGCTCGCGCACCGTATCGATCGGAATGAATAAAGCGCGCGCCTGTTTATTCTGGTTCTCATTGCCGCCGCGGATACCGACCGGGAAAAAACTGACTCTGCGCAACAACTGGATGATTTGCGTGAAATCCAGATCCTGATTTTGCTTGTTTAATTCGCGCAAATCGATAATCAGCGGAGAATCTTTGAAGAATTCCGGCGCCAGGTTGATTTTTTCATGCAATGTCTGCTCGATTGCAGTCAGATCGTTGGTGTAAAGAATCAAGATGGGCGCGAAAAAGGTACTGCTTTTGAATTCCAGTGCTGGAGTGGTGTTTAGCATTTTAATGGTTTGACAGGCTAACAGAGATTCATTGCAAGGATCAATAGCACTGTTTAATGATGTTTGAAAAGGTACCGGTTACGTCAATGAAAACCGATTTAATCAATCGCTTTCTTTTTTGTTAAACGTTGCAATGTTTCCAGCAGGATTTCGTTATCCGGATCTTTTTCCAAGGCGGTACGCCATATATTTTTGGCATCGTCTTTAGCGCCTTGTACCCAGAGCACCTCGCCCAAGTGCGCCGCAATTTCCGCATCGGGGCGGGCGGCGAATGCCAAATTCAGGAAATTCAATCCTTCCACGAAATTTCCCATGCGGTAGTATACCCAACCCAAGCTATCCATAATATAGGGATCTTCCGGAGAAAGCTCGACGGCTTTCCTGATCAATTTCAACGCTTCCGGTAAATGCATGCCGCGCTCAGCGAAGCTGTAACCCAAGGCATTATAAGCATGCGCATTTTCCGGTTTCAGTTTGATCAGTTTGCGCAAATCCTGCTCCAGGATTTTAAATTTACCCAGCTTGTCGGCTGCCAAGGCCCGATCATAAAGCAGCTCGGGATAATCCGGCAGTTTCTTTAATCCGGCATCGAGCAAATCGTAGACTTCCTGGTGAGCTTTGGAGCGGCGCAGAATCTGCGCTTCCGCCAATATCAAATGCGCGGCCTGCTGGTCATTGGCGGCAGGCAGTTTTTGCAGATGCGCGCGCGCTTCCTGCAAATGACCTTTTAATGCCAATAAATCCGCGTAACGGATTTGCGCCGGTAAATAACGTCCCCCGCTTTTTACCTGCTGATACGCTTCCATGGCTAAATCGGGGCGATTGGTTTCTTCATAAATCTGCGCCAAGTGGAAGTACACCGCATTGGTATCCTTGTATCCCAGAGTCAGTGCTTTTTTGAAACTGGCTTCCGTAACATCAAAATCACCCATCTCCGTGGCCAATAATCCCGCTGCCAGGGTAATTTCCGTGTCTTCGGGATTTTTATCCAATAACCATTGCACTTGCTCGCGCGCCTGATCAATCTCGCTTGCACCGATCAATACCCGGGTATAAGCCACTCTGACTTCATTGGATGCCGGATATTTGTCGAGATAACCGCGGTAGAATTCACTCGCATCGGCTGCGGAAACGCGTTGCAGTATTCTGCCGTTATGCACGGCGGCGACTTCCCATTCGGGGCGCAAAACCAGTGCGCGCTGCATCTCATCCAATGCCAACTGATGCTGATTGGCAAACCACGCTGCCTGGGAAATGGCGAAATGGACCTCCGGAACATCCTTATACGGTTGCGAAAGCTGTTGTATCAATTGCAGTGTCGCGGTTTTGTCCGGATTGCGTGACAACAATTGGTTGAGTTGCATGAAGGCAGGGCCGACGCCTTCTTTTTCCGTGGCCAGCAGTTTTTCGAGATGAGGCCGCGCGGCATCCAGCTTGCCAAGATTGACCAGCAGCGCGGCGATGGTTTGGCGCGCATCGACGGAATCAGGCTCGAGTCCAACCCACAGCGTGGCCGCTTGCTCCGCCGCAAAGGGATTGCCGGCATGCAGGGAAATTTCCGTCGCGCGTTTGGCGATACGGGGATCGCGCGTCGTTTTGGCCAGCTTTACATAGCGGTTGACCGCAATATCCAAGCTGCCGCGCTGCAATGCGGTCTCACCGACTAAAAAATCAAACAGAATCGGCGCAGTCAGCTCCTGCTTGGGTAAATTCAGCTGGCTGACTTCTTCCGGATCGGCGGATTCCCCTGTTTTTTCTGCCTCCTTATTGGAAGGAAGCTGCGCGCAGGCAGTAAGTCCGGACAGCAATAACACGCATAGAATTTTAAATTTCATGAGAAATCCGATTGATTTTCAAATATAAGATAAAACGTACAACTTCTGTGCCGCATTCGCAGGATTCATTAAATCGTTTAGCATTCAGTCATTTTTCGTGCAGCCGTGCGCTGGATTCAAGACCGGATGTTACGCAAAACAGTGCGCATATTCTACTTTTATACCGGCAATAAAGTGAATAAATAATTATTTAGCATAAGTCGTATGGAATGTCACCCGGAAAAGTAAGATTAAAATTGTACGCAAAGATGCCACGGGTTAATTTATGATAAAGCAAATGCTGAGAACACCATTAAAATATGAAAGTTCAGTGCAGTTTCTATGGTATCCGGTAATTTCCGGCGGCTGGCAGTTTTTCCCATCTTCATCGCTAATTGGACTCGATTGAAAAATCCATTGTTAAAACCGGTTATTGTTTTTCTGCTGGGCATGCTGACCGTGCTCGGTTTTGCACCCTTCTATTTTTTTCCGGTGCCGGTCATCACCGTGGCTGTATTGCTGGGATTGTGCCACAAAAGCCAAAGCCCGCTGAAAAATGCCGCGTTGGGATTCTGTTTCGGCATGGGACTGTTCAGCGCCGGGGTCACCTGGATTTACGTCAGCTTGCACGATTTTGGCGCCATGCCGATGCCCATCGCGGTGGTTGCATTGATCGTACTGTGCGCTTACCTGTCGCTGTTTCCGGCTGTGGGCTTTTGGCTTCTGACCCGCTCCCGACTGACTTCGCCTTTTCTTTGGGCATCGCTGGCGGCGGCCTTATGGGTGCTGTCGGAATGGTTGCGCGGCACATTGTTTACCGGTTTTCCCTGGCTGGCGTTGGGCTATTCACAAGCGCCATTCAGTCCCTTGGCGGGCTTTGCGCCGGTTTTCGGTGTTTACGGTATTTCGTTTTTGCTGATATTCAGCGCGGCCCTGCTTTTTTTCTGGCTTGATCAGGGGATTAAAAAATGGCGTTACGCATTGCCTTTGCTGCTGATGTGGTGCGGCGGGTATGGCTTGCAGTTTATCGACTGGGTTAAACCGGAGGGGGAGCCGGTTAGCGTGAGTTTGCTGCAAGGCAATATTCCGCAAGATATGAAGTGGCGTGAAGATCACCTGGAAAGCACCATGCAAACATACGCCAAGCTGATCGTGGAAAGCGATAGCCGCTTGATCGTGACGCCGGAAATTTCCATTCCGCTGTTCAGCGATGCGGTGCCGCCACTGTATTTGGCGTATCTGGCCGAGCATGCCAGGAATAATAACGGCGATGTGTTGATCGGCTTGGCCGAGCGCACGGCGCATAACGGCAACGAATATTACAACACCATGTTCAGCTTCGGTTCCGCGCCGGAACAGAGTTACCGCAAGCATCACCTGGTTCCCTTCGGCGAATACATCCCCTTCAAGCCGCTTTTTGGCTGGGTGATTCAAGTGCTGCAAATTCCGCTGTCCGATTTCTCGCGCGGCGGGCTCGATCAGCAGCCGATGAACTTAGCCGGGCAGCGCGTGGCGATCAATATCTGTTACGAGGATGTGTTCGGCGAGGAAATCATCTATCAACTGCCGCAAGCGACGATGCTGGTCAATGTCAGCAACGATGCCTGGTTCGGCCGCTCGATCGGGCCGCAGCAACACTTGCAGATTTCGCAAATGCGCGCCTTGGAAGCCGGGCGCTACATGCTGCGCGCCACCAATACCGGCGTGACCGCGATCATCGACGAACGCGGCAGGGTGTTGCAAACCATCGAGATTTTCACCACCGCGGCGCTGCATGGATTGGCGCAAGGCTTTACCGGTGCGACACCGTATGTGCGCATGGGCAATTACCCGGTGCTCGGGCTGGCCGGG
>CP091134.1:1261697-1262705 GCA_021582535.1 Nitrosomonas sp. | reverse complement strand
GGCATAAATTTCATAGCGATTTCCGGCAATTGCCCGGAGCCGGTGATACTTCAGCTATAGGTTGATTGCTGTGGCCAATGACGCGGGTAATTGCTTTGATACTCAAAAGCTGAACCTTGCGGGTTGCTGGGCATTCACGAGCGTTGCCGTGCTGGTTTCGAACAATTGGGTGGTGGTGAATTCTCCGGGAGCTACGCAGGTAATCAATAATGCTTCCATGACGGGATCTTCGCCGACAATCGCAAACAAACGCCCGCCGGGATTCAGGCTGTTTTGAAAAGCAGCCGGTAAAACCGGGGTCGATGCGGTCAACACGATCACATCGTACGGTTCATGCTTGGCCCAGCCACGCGCGGCATCGCCCAGTTCGACGGTGACATTGGTGATGTTGTGCGCTTTCAGATTGTTTTCCGCCATCGCTTTCAGTTCGGGTATGATTTCGACGCTGTACACATGCGCGCCTCTGTCCGCCAGTAGTGCCGTCATGTAGCCGCTGCCGCTGCCCACTTCGAGAATTTTATCCGTCTTCTGGACGTGAAGTTCCTGCAGAATGCGCGCTTCCATTTTCGGGGTCAGCATGACTTGGCCGTAACCGAGCGGAATTTCCATATCGACAAATGCGGCGGCACGATTGTCCGCCGACACGAATTCTTCGCGTTTTACTTTGTACAGCAGATCCAGCACGTTATCATCCAATACATACCATGTGCGGATTTGTTGCGCTACCATGTTAAAGCGGGTTTGTTCAAGGTCCATTTCTATTCCGTATTCTTAAATTGACATAAGGCTTGCAATTATTTCACATTTCCATTAGCTTCACAGCATCAGCTAGGGGTCCGTTTTCAGAATTCTCTGATAATTTGGTGAGAAAGTCCCTTATTACCTGACGCGGATAATGCCGCCGTAGGGAAGCTGGGATTCATCCTCCCGCTCTTTATGGCATTTCTATTAAGGAGCATTTTATGAGCATTACAGTTTTAAATCAGAAAAGTTTTTCCAGTGCCACAG
>CP091134.1:1237916-1261597 GCA_021582535.1 Nitrosomonas sp. | reverse complement strand
GGTGATGCCGAGCGGTTTGGCGATGATGCGCAGGCGGTGGCAGTCGAGCAGGGCGCGCGCCGGGTTGGGCAGCAGGCCGAAGCGGTCGATCAGTTCGCGCTGCATGTCGTCGAGCTGGTCGTTGTCGGTGCAATTGGCCATGCGCTTGTACAGCACCAGGCGTTCGTGGATGTCGTGGCAGTAATCTTCCGGCAATAGCGCGGGCACGTGCAGGTTGATTTCGGTGGCGACGCCCAGTGGGTGCTGCATGTCGGGTTCTTTGCCTTGCTTGAGCGACTGGATCGCGGTATCCAGCATCGAGCTGTACAGGCTAAAACCGATTTCCTGCATTTCCCCGCTTTGCGATTCGCTCAGCACCGCCCCGGCACCGCGGATTTCCAGGTCGTGCATCGCCAGATAAAACCCGGAGCCGAGTTCTTCCATCGCTTGGATCGCTTCCAGGCGTTTCTTGGCTTGTCCGCCGAGCGTTTCTTCCGGTGGTGTCAGCAAATACGCGTAAGCCTGATGATGCGAGCGCCCGACCCGGCCGCGCAATTGGTGCAGTTGCGCCAGGCCGAATTTGTGCGCGTTGTTGATAATAATGGTGTTGGCGCTGGGGATGTCGATACCGGTTTCGATAATCGTGGTGCACAGCAGAATGTTGAAGCGCTGCTGGTAGAAGTCGCGCATGACATGCTCCAGTTCGCGTTCCGGCATTTGCCCGTGGGCGACGTTGATGCGCGCTTCCGGCAGCAGACCAGACAGTTTCTCGTACATCAATTGGATGCTGCTGACTTCGTTGTGCAGGAAATAAATCTGCCCGCCGCGTTTCAGTTCGCGCAGGCACGCTTCACGGATAATCCCCATCGAGAAACTGCTGACAAAAGTGCGGATGGCCAAACGGCGCTGCGGTGCGGTGGCGATGATGGAGAAATCGCGCAGCCCTTCCAACGACATCGCCAGTGTGCGCGGGATCGGCGTGGCGGTCAGCGTCAGCACGTCGACTTCGGCACGCATTTTTTTGAGCTGTTCCTTTTGCCGCACGCCGAAACGGTGTTCCTCGTCGATGATCACCAGTCCGAGATTTTTGAAATGCACATCTTTCTGAATCAGTTTGTGCGTGCCGATGATGATGTCGATTTCACCTTTCCCGAGACCGGCCAGCGCTTGCGTTTGCTCCTTCGCGGAACGGAAACGCGACAGCTCGGCGATTCTGACCGGCCATTGATCGGCGATCAGACCGAAGCGGTCGGAGAAATTCTGGAAATGTTGTTCCGCGAGCAGCGTGGTCGGCACCAGCACCGCGACTTGCTTGCCGTCGGCCACGGCGATAAACGCAGCGCGCAACGCCACTTCGGTTTTGCCAAAGCCGACATCGCCGCAAATCAGGCGATCCATCGGTTTGCCGGAAGTTAAATCACCGATCACCGCATTGATGGCCGCCGCCTGATCGGCTGTTTCCTCGAAGCCGAAACCTTCGGCAAAGGCATCGTAATCATGCTGCCGCAGCGTAAATTGGTGGCCTTCGCGCGCGGCGCGCTGCGCGTACAGATTCAGCAATTCCGCCGCGGTATCGCGCACTTGCTGCATCGCTTTGCGTTTGGCTTTGTCCCATTGGCTGCTGCCGAGTTTGTGCAGCGGCGCGGATTCCGGCGCGGCCCCGCTGTAACGGCCGATCAGATACAGCTGCGAAACCGGTACGTACAATTTGTCGCCGCCTTCGTATTCCAGCGCCAGAAATTCGCTCATTTCGCCCGGCTCACCTTCGCCCACATTCATGCTGACCAAGCCGAGATAGCGTCCGATGCCATGCTGTTCATGCACCACCGGATCGCCCGGTTTGATTTCCGACAAATCGCGCAGGATGTTGTCGGTCGACGTGGTCTTGCGCGATTCCCGCTCGCGCCGTCCATGCACATGCGTGGCGTACAGCTCACTTTCGGTGATGAAAGCCAGTTTTGCGGGCGCATCGATGAAACCGGTATGCAGCGGCGCGACACTCAGCATGAAGGATTGCGCGCTATTCAGAAACTGCGCGTAATCCTGGCAAAGATCGGGATGCAAGTCGTATTGATGCAAATACTCGGCAATCAATTCGCGCCGTCCCATGCTTTCCGCCAGCAACAGCACCCGGCCGCCGTTCATCTTGAACTGCGCGATAAACACCGCCAGTTTTTCCAGCGGGTTTTCCACATGCCGGTTGACTTGCACCGACGGCAATGGCGCGGTGCTTTTGGGCGCGGCCAGTTTGACATCCTGCACGTTGGACAGAATCTCAATGCGTCCATACGGTTTGAGCTGGCCGAAGAAACTATCGCTGGTCAGGAATAATTCAGCTGGAGGCATCAGCGGCCGGTCGCTATCGCCGCGCAGCAATTGATAACGCGATTGAGTGTCGTGCCAGAATTCGTCGATCACCGGACGTACATCCTGGTGCAGGCAGAGCAAGGTGTTTTCGGGTAAATAGTCAAACAGGGTGGCGGTTTGCGTAAAGAACAGCGGCAAATAATATTCGATACCGGCAGGCGTCAGGCCTTTGCTGATGTCCTTGTAGATTTGTTTTTTCGACGGATCGCCTTCGAATTTCTCGCGGAAATTACCGCGAAAGCAGGTGCGCCCGGCTTCGTCGAGCGGGAATTCACGCGCGGGCAGCAAGCGGATTTCCTTGACTGGATAAATACTACGTTGCGTATCGACATCGAAAGTGCGGATGGTGTCGATGTCGTTGTCCAGCAAATCGATACGGTACGGCAGCGGGCTGCCCATCGGAAACAGGTCGATCAAGCCGCCGCGTACGCTGTATTCGCCCGGCGAGAAAACCTGCGTGACATGCGAGTAGCCCGCCAGCGTCAACTGGCTGCGCAATCCCGTAACATCCAGTGTTTCGCCCTGCTTGAGAAAAAATGTGTGTGCAGCCAGGTATTCGCGCGGCAGCATGCGGTAGAGCGCCGTCGTCAACGGTGCGATCAGCACATCGCAAGCGCCGTTCATCACTTGATAGAGCGTGGCTAGCCGTTCCGAAACCAGGTCGTGGTGCGGCGAGAACGTGTCGTACGGCAGCGTTTCCCAGTCCGGCAGCAGATGCGTTCTCAGTTCCGGCGCAAAATAGGGAATTTCTTCCAGCAGCCGCTGCGCATCCAGCGCATTCGCCGTGATGATGGTGACCGGTTTGGCTTGCTGCGCCAGTTGCGCCAGAAACAGCGCGTCGCTGGAGCCATCAAAATGAGCGTAACGTAAAACGGCGCCGGGTGCGGGTAGGGTGTGCTTTTGTTGCATAGTGAATGTGCCAGTTGCCATGCCGGAAAATGGAGCGCGCGCAGAAACCGGCATGAAATCGAAAGCGTCCTATTATATGCCAGTTTTAAGATGCCTTTCTTTTAGCAACAAGCTGCGGTGGCAGATTGAATATAAAAGTGTAAATTATTGTGCTATTTGTCATTTGAAATTGCTTCGGATAGCGCTATTCTTAATACGCCGGTCATAAATGGCTGGTATTTATCGTAGAATATTGTTAATCAAGAAAATAGCTTAGCCGGCGGAAAGAATATGAGCGCTTTCGTGAAACTGAATATGTGGCGATTGGAACAAAAAATAATGCTGTTTACCTACAGGATGATTGCGGTGGCGTGTTTGACGGCACCGGCTTTTGCGCAAAATGTTTCCGCCACGGCATTAACCACCGAGAATCAACAAAAAATTGAACTGGCCGTATGGAAGTACGCCATCGATACACCGTTATTGTTGAGTACGATCGACTGGTTTCGCGACCTGACGCGCAATTCGCGCGAATCGGCGGCCATTGCCGAGCTTTCCCGTCTGGAGTTTATGCGCGCGCAGCTTGAGCTGGATAAAAACCGCCGCATTCGATTGTTTGAGCATTGTATTGCGATTGCCGATCAGTCACTGGCGCTGAATGCGAATGACGTGCGCGGACTTTTCTGGAAAGCCGCCGCGATGGGAAAAATGGCCGAGGACAGCGGCATTGTGAATGCGCTGAGAATGATCGGACCGATGGAAAAAATGCTGCTGAAAGTGGTTGCGCTGGACGAGAAATACGAGAATGCCGGGGCGCATCGCGCGCTGGGCCGCATTTATCACAAACTGCCGGGATTTCCCATCAGCTTCGGCAGTAACCAAAAGGCATTGATGCACATGAAACGGGCGCATGAGCTGTTTCCGCGCGATGTCATCACACGCGCTTTTTACGCCGAACTGCTGTACGACATCGGCAGGAAGGAAGAAGCGCGCAAACATGCGGATTTTGTGCTGGCAACGCCGATTGCCGACGAAGATGCGCTGGAATTTTCCGAATATGTCGACATCGCGCTGGATGTGATCAGGAAAACCGGTGGTTCTGAATTCAAAGTAGGTAATTACTAACTTCCGTCCGAACACGGGCTATCGGCACACTGCGGCGCGACGCCCGGTTTTCTTTTTTGATCTAACCTACTTCTCCACTGGGCAAATCGGCTACACTAGCGCATCTCTCAAATATCCTGGCAAAGTTTTATGACAGAAACAGTGATCGATTTGATCCGCCACGGCCAGCCCGCCGGCGGACGCCGCTATCGCGGCCACGGTGTGGACGATCCGCTCAGCGAAAAGGGATGGTCGCAAATGTGGCATGCGGTCGGAAACTATAATGACTGGAACCACATCATTACTTCCCCGCTGCAACGCTGCCAGGCGTTTGCATTTGCGCTCGGAGAACGTCACGGCATCGATGTCACGGTCGAATCGCGCTTCAAGGAAGTCGGATTCGGCGAATGGGAGGGGCTCAGCCACGATGAAATCAAGATTGGCCGTGTTACTGAGTACCAGGCTTTCCTGCGCGATCCGGTCAATCGCCGTCCGCGCGGCGCGGAACCGCTCGATGATTTTATCCAGCGCGTCAGCTCCGCCTATGAAGAAGCGATTGAACGATTTCAAAGCAGCCATTTTCTGATCGTCGCGCATGCCGGCGTGATGCGCGCGATCATTGCCAAAACCGTGCATGCCTCACCGGCTGGACTGTATCGGCTCAAAATCAGCAACGGCGGCATCACGCGCATTCGCCAGACCGAAACCGGCGGCGTGCTGGAGTTACTGAATGGGAAGCTGTCCGGCTAATTCTTGTAGCTTAAACGAAAAACAGCAACCCCAGCCCAAGACCGGCGGCGCTGGCCAGCATGCCGGATACGCATTGTCTGGCGAGAAAGCGGCTGCCGATGAAGAAAATCAGGCCGAGTTTGAAGCCGATGTTGGAGAGTACCGCGAGTGTGATGGCGGTGATCGCTTGGGTTGCTCCCAGCTTGCCCAGCTCAAACAGATGCAGGCTCGATAGCGTAATGGCGTCGACATCGGTCAGGCCGGAAACGATTGCGACGGCGTACAGACCGCTGCTGCCGGCGATATCGGAAAGCCAGGTGGAAAAGAACAGCACGCTGCCGTAGATCAATCCGAAAGTTGTTGCGGTACGCAGTTCGGTGGGGTTTTTGATTTCCGGTATGGGCACTTCTTGTTGCTGGCTCAGCCGGAACCACCAGTACGCCGCGATGCCTGCCCCGAGCAGGAAGCCGCTGCCCAGCACGGGGAGCAATTGCGGCAAAATGGCGGGTGAGGCAACCGCGCTGATGATCGATAAACGGAGCAGTACCGTCAGATTGGCGATCAGAATGACGACCACGGCGAGTTGCGTGAAGTTCTGGTTTTCCGCGGTGCGGCGTGCGTACACCAGTGTCGTGGCGGTACTGGATACCAGCCCGCCGAATAAACCCAGTATCACACCATGCCGCTGGCCGATCAGTTGCAGCGCGACATAGCCCGCCAGACTGACGCCGGAGATCAGGACCACCATCAACCAGATCTGGTGCGGGTTGATCGCTTCATACGGGCCGTAATATTTATCCGGCAGGATCGGCAGAATGATGAACGTCAGCACGGCGAACTGCAGCACCGAAATTAAATCGCGCCGGGTCAGCTTTTCCGTGATGCCGTGCAATTCCGCTTTGAAGTACAGCAATACCGTGGTGATAATCGCCAGCATGATCGCCAAGGTGTCGTTGCCGTACCACACCGACGCGCCCAGACCGTAGCAGACCAGAATGGCGGCGATCGTGGTGGTGCCCGGGTCGGCGTTGTCGTCTTTGACGCGGGAATACGCAGCCACCATCATCAGGCCGACGATGAATAAACCGCCGAGCAATAACCACGGCGTGGCTTTTTCCGACAGCATTGCAGCCAGCGTGCCGAACATCGCGACCAAAGCGAATGTTCTGAGTCCGGCGCGAGATCCCGGATTGCGTTCGCGCTCCAGGCCGATCAACAAGCCAATCGCAAGGCTGGTCAGGAAATGCGGCAAGGCGGCCAATTCGCCATTCAACGTGAATTCAGTGTGCATCGCCGGTCACCGGGTTATCCGCATGGAACCAATGTTCCAGCAGGAATTGTAAGGATGATTTGCCATTATATTCATTGATCTGTAAGCGATAAACCGCATCGATCACATCGGGCAGCGGATCGCTGTGGAAAAACAGAATGGCGTCGTAGGTTTCGGCCGATTTCCGTGCGGCTTGCGCTGCGTCATCGGCGCCTGCGGCGTGCAGTTTTTTTAATTTCAATTTCAAATGTTTTTCCCCGACGATGCGCTGGCTTTCGACATAAAAGCGCGCATTGAACGACGGCTGCGGGAAACCTTGCCCCCACACCTGGCGTTCGAGCGTTTCCGCCAATTCCAGCTTGATTTCGGAAAGCTCCAGGTCACCGTCGGTCTCGATCACGCGGGTTAAGTCGGCGGGTGTCAGTAGCGTTTGCGCAACTTGCTCGAACGCCGCGCGGAATGCTTCAAAAGCATTGCTGTGAATAGTTAGCCCGGCAGCGGCTGCGTGACCGCCGAATTTGCGGATCAGCTCGGGGTGGTGTTTGGATACCAGATCGAGCGCATCGCGCAGATGAAAACCGTTGATCGACCGCCCCGAACCTTTGATTTCGCCGTCGTTGCCGGGTGCGAAAATGATCACCGGGCGGTGATATTTATCCTTGATGCGCGACGCGAGGATGCCGATCACGCCTTGGTGCCAATCGGCATCGAACAAACAGATGCTGTAAGCGCCCTGGATATCCGGCTGGCGCGCATTGAGCGTATCTTCCAGCTTGACGAGCGCGCTTTCCTGCATGGCCGATTCGATTTCGCGCCGTTGCCGGTTCAGTTCATCCAGTTGCTTGGCAATGTCAGCCGCATACGCCTCGTCGTCGGTGATCAGGCACTCGATGCCGAGCGACATATCGTCCAGCCGCCCGGCGGCATTCAAGCGCGGCCCCAGCATGAAACCCAGCTCGTACGTGGAAATTTGCCGGACATCGCGCCGCGAGACCTGCATGAGTGCATTGATACCGGCGCAGGCCTTGCCTTTACGGATGCGCTGCAAGCCTTGCTGCACCAGAATACGGTTGTTGCTGTCGAGCTTGACCACATCGGCGACGGTTCCCAGCGCCACCAGGTCGAGAAAGCTGGCGAGATTGGGTTCCCGGCCTGCCGCAAAAGCGCCGCGCTGACGCAACTCGGCGCGCAGCGCGAGCATCAGGTAGAAAATGACGCCCACCCCGGCGATGCTTTTGCTTGGAAAAGGGCAGCCGGGCTGATTGGGATTGACAATCGCCAGTGCCGCGGGCAATTGATCGCCGGGCAGATGATGATCGGTAATCACCACTTGCATGCCCAATTGATTGGCTTCAGCCACGCCATCCACACTGGCGATGCCGTTATCGACCGTGATCAGGACATCCGGTCGTTTGGAGGTATGCGCCAGGCGCACGATTTCCGGTGTCAGGCCGTAACCGAATTCAAACCGGTTCGGCACCAGATAATCCACGTTAGCACCGAACGTGCGCAAGATACGCATGCCGGTGGCGCACGCGGTCGCACCGTCGGAATCGTAATCGGCAATGATCAGCAGGCGTTTTTTTGCCGCGATGGCATCGGCCAGCAAGGTTGCCGTTGCGGTGATGTTTTTCAGCTGACCGAACGGGATCAGGCGCGTCAGTTCGGTTTCGAGCTGACCGGAATCCTCAATGCCGCGCGCGGCGTAAATGCGCGCCAGTACCGGAGGTAATCCGCTGCCGCTGAGTGCTTGGAAACTGTGCGGGTCATACGGACGGATGGTGATTTTGGGCATGCGCCTGGCTGTAAGAAAAAGTTTCAGGTGGTATTCTGTAAGAATTCAAAGTTCTAACAAGGCAAGCAATGAAGCATGGTAACGAAATTTGAATTTTTATTCTGCCGGGGTTTCCGCCGTTGCGGCAAGCTTTTCCACCTTCAGTATGTGCAAGCGGCGGCTATCGGCGCGCTGTACGGTGAATTTAAAGGGGCCGATGACGGCCGATTCGTTCCGCACGGGTAAGCGGCCGAACTGGCTGAGCACCAAACCGCCAATCGTGTCGAAGTCTTCGTTGCTGAATTGTGCGCCGAGTATTTCATTGAAATTGTCGATCTCGGTAATCGCCTTGACGCGGTAGCGCCCGTCGGCTTCCATGACGATATTGTCTTCTTCTTCGTCGAAATCGTATTCGTCCTCGATTTCCCCGACGATCTGCTCGAGCACATCCTCGATCGTCACCAATCCGGCCACACCGCCGTATTCATTGACGACAATCGCCATGTGATTGCGGTTGCTGCGGAAATCCTTGAGCAGCACATTCAGCCGTTTGGATTCCGGAATAAATACCGCCGGGCGCAGCATGTCGCGGATGTTGAATTCATCCGGATCGGCGTAATAACGCAGCAAGTCTTTCGCCAGCAGAATGCCGATGATTTCATCCTCGGAACCTTCAATGACGGGAAAACGCGAATGTGCGGCTTCGATGACAAACGGAATGAATTGCTCGGGTTTTTTGCTGATGTCGACGACATCCATTTGCGAACGCGGCACCATGATATCGCGCGCCTGCATTTCGGAAACTTGCATGACGCCTTCGATCATGCTCAATGCGTCCGAGTCGAGCAGATTGCGCTCAAAAGCGGAGTGTAACAGGGTAATCAGTTGTTCGCGGTCTTCCGGTTTGCGGATCAGCATGGCGCCTAATCGCTCTAACCAGCCGCTTTTAGGTGAAGGGTCATCCATAGTATGTAAGAAGTTGAATGGGTAAAAATAAAAAAAGGGGATGCATGATTATTGCGCTGCAATAGCGCCGGCTGCTTCACTGTAAGGATCCGCGTAGCCCAGCGCCGCCAGTATGCGGGTTTCCAGTTGTTCCATTTCCGCCGCGCCGGCGTCTTCGATATGATCGTAACCTTGCAAATGCAGCACGCCATGCACGGTCAAATGCGCGTAATGCGCCAGCGGGTCTTTATGCTGTTGCTGCGCTTCTTGGCTGACAACCGGCGCGCACAGCACGATGTCGCCGGTTAGCGGTTGCATATCGTCGTAAACGAAAGTCAGCACGTTGGTCGCATAATCCTTGCCGCGGAATTGCCGGTTTAATTCGCGCCCTTCGGCTTCGTCCACCAGCCGCAATACGATCCCGGCTTCTTGCATCAGCGCGGCTTTGACCCAGCGGCGGAATTGCGGCCGGGTGGGTACAGTGGAGCTGCCGGTTGCATATTGCACCATCAGTTTGAAGGGTTTCTTTGTCTGCAAGGCGAATCAGGGTTCCTGCTTGTGTTTGTCGTGTTTCTCATAAGCGTTGACAATGCGCTGCACCAAGGGATGCCGCACCACGTCCTCGGATAAAAAACGGCTGAAAGCGATGCCGCGTATGTCCTTGAGCACCTGTTGCGCTTCCACCAGTCCGCTTTTTTGATGTTTCGGCAAATCGATCTGCGTCACATCGCCGGTGATGACGGCTTTCGAGCCCAAGCCCATGCGCGTCAGAAACATTTTCATCTGCTCCGGCGTGGTGTTTTGCGCTTCATCCAGAATGATGAACGACTGGTTCAAGGTGCGTCCGCGCATGAAAGCCAGCGGTGCGATTTCAATGGTATTGCGTTCAAATTGTTTGGCGGTTTTATCGAAACCCATTAAATCATACAACGCGTCATAGAGAGGGCGTAAATAAGGGTCGACTTTCTGCGTCATATCGCCGGGTAGAAAGCCCAGACGCTCTCCCGCTTCCACTGCCGGGCGCACCAGAATCAAGCGCGACACCAGGCCGCGTTCCAGTGCATCGACCGCGCTGGCCACCGCCAGATAGGTTTTGCCGGTACCGGCCGGGCCGATGGCGAACGTAATATCGTGTTCCTGAATTTGTTGCAGGTATTGCGACTGACGCGGTGTGCGGCCATGCAAATTGCTGCGGCGGGTTAACAAGGTGAATGCGACTGGTTGTTTGGTGCTGGCGCCGTCGTCGTGGCCGCTGATTTGATCCGGTGTATCGTGCGGATTCAGCACTTCGATCAAGCCGAGCTGGATTTGCTCCAGACTGATATGGTGTTGCGACTGATCATAAAAATTGCGCAGCGCCTGTGCCGCCAGTTGGGTTTGCCCGGATTTTCCCGCTACGCTGAAATGTTCGCCGCGCCGGGAGATGGTGACATCCAATGCCGTTTCAACTTGCTTGAGATTCTCATCCAGTGCGCCGCACAAATTGGCGAGGCGCTGGTTGTCGGCGGGTGTGAAAGAAATTTCCAGGGGTGTCGGTTTCAAAGTCGGCTGTTGCAGTTACGATAATGCGATTCTCTCAGCGGGCGCGATACTTTGCAAGTGCAGAACCTTGTCGCGGATGTGTTTTTATCCATGCACAATTTCGCCGCGCAGCGTATGCGACCGTGCCTCGGTGATGCGCACATTGACAAAACTGCCCACCAGCGCGGGATCGCTGGCCAGATTAACGACGCGGTTGTTATCGGTGCGTCCGAAAAACTCATCGGCATTTTTTTTGGAGATACCTTCCAATAACACACGCTGTATCGATCCGACCATCTCCATGCTGATTTTGCGGGCTTGCCGGTTAATTTGCGCTTGCAAGCGTTGCAGCCGTTCCAGTTTCACTTCCGGCGGCGTATCGTCGGGCAGATCGGCGGCGGGTGTGCCGGGGCGCGGGCTGTAGACGAAGCTGTACGATTCGTCGAAATTCATGTCTTCGATCAATTGCATCGTCGCGTTGAAATCCGCTTCGGTTTCTCCCGGGAAACCGACGATGAAGTCGGAGGACAACGAAATATCCGGACGGATTGCGCGCAGTTTGCGGATGATCGACTTGTATTCCAATACGCTGTAGCCGCGTTTCATCGCCGCCAGAACCCGGTCGGAACCGGATTGCACCGGCAGGTGCAAGTGGTTGACCAATTTAGGCAGCTGGCCGTAAGCCTGAATCAAACGCGTGGTGAATTCCTTCGGGTGCGACGTGGTGTAGCGGATACGCTCGATGCCGGGAATTTCGTGCAGATATTCCAGCAGCAAGGCGAAATCGGCAATCTCGCCGTCGTCCATGGTACCCAGGTAAGCGTTGACATTTTGCCCCAGCAAGGTGATTTCCTTGATACCCTGATCCGCGAGAATGGCGATTTCGGTCAGCACATCGTTCAACGGGCGCGACACTTCTTCGCCGCGCGTATACGGCACCACGCAGAAACTGCAATATTTGCTGCATCCCTCCATGATCGAAACGAACGCCGTGACCCCTTCGGTGCGGGCGGGCGGCAGGTGGTCGAATTTTTCGATCTCGGGGAAAGAAATATCCACTTGCGAGCGGCCGGTGGCTTTGCGTGTTTCGATCAATTGCGGCAGGCGATGCAAGGTTTGCGGCCCGAACACCACGTCGACAAATGGCGCGCGGCTGACAATCGCCTTGCCTTCCTGGCTGGCGACGCAACCGCCGACGCCGATCAGTAAATTGGGATTGTTTTCCTTCAGATGCCGCACCCGCCCCAGATCATGAAACACTTTTTCCTGCGCTTTCTCGCGCACCGAGCAGGTATTGAACAAAATGATGTCGGCCTGCGCCGGATCGTCGGTGGGTTCCATGCCATAAGCGGCGTGCAGGACATCGGCCATTTTCTCCGAGTCGTACTCGTTCATCTGGCAGCCGAAGGTTTTGATATAAAGCTTGTTACTCACGAATTATTTAGCGCTGTGTTAAAAAAAGAAAAAACGTTTTTTCGGTTTCGGTATCTGCTGCCCTTCGCTTTCCGCTTGCTTGACTTCATCGGGCGTCAGAATCCAGACCCGGTGCAGATTGCCCATGGTATCCGATTGGTAGCGGATCAAGCCGGTATAGTTCGCCGTAGACGGCAGAATAATCATATTATCGATCCCGCGGATCTGGCCGCCCGCGCCCATCGTCATGTGCTGCCCGTTGATGGTGAAGTGCGGGAATGCCACCGCCGTCAGATTACCCAATTGACTATTGGGAGGAAATTTCCGGGTTTGCTGGCTAAAAGTGGGGTGCGATAGCATGCTCAATATAAAAATCAATAGCAAGGATATCGCCTGCGTTTCTTTCATAGTTTTACTGAATGGCAACGGGATAAGAACAAACGGATAAATGGTACGAAACAGGGATTTGAATCTTGACCGGCACCTGATGTTTCCGAGGGTCTTATGATACGCTAAAGAGAAATTCCGTATCAACGAATTTGTAGCTTTCGTATTCATTGAAATCAATTTATGAGCAATCTCCAGCGAATCTATCAATTGCACCGCATATTGGCGTCCCGCACACTGCCGGTGTCGCACCAAACGCTCGAAGAACGGCTGGAATGTTCCCGCGCCACGGTCAATCGCACCATCGAGTCGTTGCGGCTGTATTTCAATGCCCCGATCCTCTATGACCGGGAACGCAACGGTTATTACTACGAAACCAAGGAAAGCGGCTGCTTTGAATTACCCGGTATCTGGTTTGACGCGCAGGAATTGCACGCGCTGCTGACCATGCAGCAACTGCTGGAACAAATTCAGCCCGGCCTGCTCGCCATGCAACTCAAGCCGCTGCAGGAGCGGTTGAAAAAAATACTGGCGACCCAGCAACTGAACGATCCGGGTGCGACCACGCGCATCCGCATTTTGACCATGTTGAGCAGGCAACCGGCCTTGCGGCATTTTCAGTCCGCCGCCAGCGCGGTATTGCAACGCAAGCGACTCGACATCGTCTACCACAGCCGCGGCCGCGATCAGCAAACCGAACGCATCGTGTCGCCGCAACGCCTCACGCATTACCGCGACAACTGGTACCTCGACGCCTGGTGCCACAAGCGCGAGGCGCTGCGCAGTTTTGCCGTGGAGCGCATCGCGGCGTGCCAAATGCTCGACTGCGCAGCGCGCGACATCGCCGACAGCGAACTCAACGGTCATTTCGCTTCCAGCTACGGTATTTTCGCCGGTCAGGCAAAATATACCGCTGTGTTGCGTTTCACCGCCGAACGCGCGCGCTGGGTCGCGGATGAACAATGGCATCCACAGCAGCAAGGCCAGTTTCTGCTCGATGGCAGCTACGAGCTGCGCGTCCCGTACGCCAACGAAACCGAGCTGGTGATGGATATCCTCAAGCACGGCGCGGCAGTCGAAGTCATCGCGCCGGAAGCATTACGCCAAACTATCCTGCAAAACTTGCAACAGGCGCAGGAGAATTATTTACCCGAAAGGAAAAAAGAATGAAACTTGGACGAAACGATCCTTGCCCTTGCGGCAGCGGAAAAAAATACAAACAGTGTTGCCTGCAGGCGCAACAAACGCAGCAGACCGAAGATTTTTTGTGGCATCAAATACGCCGGGCAATTAATGGGTTGCCTGAAAAATTGCTGAAATTCTCGCAAAACCATTGGGACCAGGAGGCTTTGCTGGAAGCATGGGGAGATTTCACATTATGGAGTGAAGAGGAATTTTCTCCGGACACGCCGCACATGCAATTATTTATGCCCTGGTACTTTTTTAACTGGCACCCGGACTATTCAATCCCCGGCACGCCGCGCAAAAAAACAACCGGGGAAGCATTTCTCGGCAAACACGGCCAGCAACTCGATCCGCTCCTGAAGCGCTACATCGAACAATGCTGCGCAGCGCCGTTCAGTTTTTTCGACATTGTGTCGGTGCGCCCCGGCGATGGATTCCTGCTGCGCGACATTCTGACCGGCGAAGAATGTTATACCACCGAGCATTCCGCTTCAGTACACGCTCAAGCCGGGCAAATCGTATTTGGCAAGCTGGCCAAAGTCGATCATGTCGCGATGCTGGAAGCCAGCGCCACTTTCTTTATTCCGCCCATAGAGAAATTTGCCATTTTGGAGCTGCGCAAAGAACTGTGCGCACAGGAAAATCCACCCTCGCCCGCATTGCTCGGAAAATACGAACATGAAATGCTCGCGATTTATCAAGTGGTTTATGACCGGCTATTCAACCCGCCCACGCCGTCACTGCGCAATACCGACGGCGAACCGGTGGTCATGCAGAAACTCATTTATGACATCCCATCCCCGCAAGCCGCTTTCACCGCACTGCAACAGCTTTGTATCGACAGCACGGAAGACGAACTCCTGCAAGACGCCGAGTTTGACGCAGCAGGTGAACTGCACCGTATCGAATTTCCATGGCTGAAGAAGGGCAATGCCAAGCACAAATCCTGGGATAACACCATTCTCGGCCACATCCGGATCAAGGACCGCCAGCTCACCGTCGAAGTCAATTCGGACAAGCGGGCGCAACAATTCCAGAAACTGATCAAAAAATCACTACCGGAAGCTTGCTACAAAACCAGTGTCATCGAATCTCCGCAAGCCATATCCGCACGAGCACAAGGCTCGGAAGCCACTCCAAACGAACAACGCCGGGAAGAGCTGGAAAAACTGAATAACGACCCGGAAGTGCGGGAAAGAGTCATGGCATTCTTGCGCGAGCACTACCGCCAATGGCTGCATGAAAAACTGCCTGCTCTGGACGGCAAAACACCGCTGCAAGCGGTCAAAACCAAAAGCGGCCGGGAAAAAGTCGAGGCATTGCTCCGCGATTTCGAACTAAGAACTCCTCACACCAACTTGCCGGTTGATCCTGCAATCTTCACCGAATTGCGTGAACGATTGGGTTTAAAAAATCCTGAAAAATAAATTCACAGGCTCAGGTTCTGAGCCTGTGACCCTGGATAATGCAAGGGTGTCATTTTTCGATGGAGAAACACCATGTCCCGGCGCGTATTCCTGCAATCGTTCACCGCACTGCTCGGCGGATTTGCGCTACCGGCATTGACGCAAGCAAAACCGGCCGCCAAACAATGGAAAACCCTGCAAATCTCCCCGGTGGCAGGATTCCAATATCACCACGGCGAAACCCTCTGGCCGCAACTCGCCACCGGCCAATCCGTCACCCTGTTACGGGAAGCCGGTAACCGCTTCGACCAACGCGCAGTGCGCATCGACTGGCAAGGCGAAAAACTCGGCTATATCCCCGCAAAAGACACACCGCCGTCTCGCAACTGCTGGATCGCGGAGAAAAATTATCAGCTTTGATCGTAGGGTTGAAAAAAAGTAATAATCCGTGGGAACGGATTGAGGTGGAGGTGAGATGGAAAACATGACGATTTTTATTGTGAAAAAGATCGGTCCAAATGGAAGTATCAGTAAATGAGCAGTATCGGTTCCTGAGTTTGTAATAAAAATTATGATTCCTGGAATCAAAAATGCATTGATACAAAAAGGAAAGAATGAAAGATTCAATTTTTGATTATTGGGGAAAAGCTGACCCTAACTATCCGGGCGAGCAGAAATGGCATCCGCTTGTTTATCATAGCCTGGATGTGGCGGCGATGCAGAATAAAGATAAAATTAAGGTTAATCAGTGATGGATAAGGTTCTTGCAAATATCTGGGCAAAAACTAAAAAGAATCCCGATATGGAGTGGCATCCCCTTATTCTTCACATGCTGGATGTGGCTGCCAGTGCAGATGCTGTCTTGGCGCGCGAACCTGAATCTACTCGTAGAAGAATGGCGGCATGCTTGGGGATGGATTGGGAAGATGCTCGATCATGGTTGTTGCTTGCGATCGCCTGTCATGATTTGGGGAAAGCCTCTCCGGGTTTTCAGTGTAAATGGTTGGACATGACTGGTCTGCAACCAACTCCGAGTCCGAATACTGAGATCAACCACGCCTTCGTGAGCCAGATTGCTCTGGCAGAATTTCTGCGGGAGAGGGGCTGGCCAGATGAATTGGCGGAACTGGTGGCCGATGCAGTGGGATGTCATCACGGAAACAGAGTTTCGCCAACAACTCTTTATTATCTGGAAGGTGATAGGCGCGCAACTGGCAAGGATGATTGGAAGCAAGTCCGCCAAGGACTTGTAGAAGCCTTGCTGGAAATTTTCAAGCCCGTCAAGATTCCCACAAAACAAACTCTTACTGGCCCCGACTTCATGTTGTTGTCTGGTCTCACCAGCTTTGCCGACTGGATTGGCTCCAACGAAGATCGATTCTCCTTCGGCGCCTCCGAAGATTGTGATGATCTGGAGGGATGGTTCAAAAAACGCAGAATCCGTGCTGAGCAGGCATTGGATGCCATCGGATGGGAGCCGCGAACACCACTCGTTTCAGAGGCAAAATCCTTTGAGCAGGTTTTTAAATTCTCCCCACGACCTTTGCAGCAAGCTGTCGCCGATGTTGTGGTCGCGCTGAAGGGACCCGCCATCTTGCTGGTGGAAGCGCCTATGGGTGAGGGCAAGACCGAGGCAGCCTACTTCGCGCACTTGGAACTGCAACGCCGTTTTGGACATCGGGGTTTGTATGTGGCGTTGCCAACCAAGGCCACGGGTAATGCCATGTTTAAGCGAACCCTTAAGTTTCTGCGCGACCAGGGTTCGAATCGAAAACTTGACCTGCAACTGCTGCATGGCGGGACATTACTCAACGACACCTTCCAGGATTTGCGATTTTCGGGCATACATGATGCCAACAATGGAGGTGAGGTTCGTGCGGGAGAATGGTTTACCAACAAAAAACGGGCGCTTCTTTCTGAATACGGTGTAGGAACTATTGATCAGGCTTTACTGCCGATTTTGCCCGTAAAACACAATTTCGTTCGCATGTGGGGCTTGGCAAACCGCGTAGTGGTTTTCGATGAGATACATGCTTACGACGCTTACACCGGCACGCTTCTGATTCATCTGCTGCGCTGGCTGTTGGCATTAGGCTCATCGGTAATTCTTTTGTCGGCTACGCTGCCACCGTCAATTCGTGACGCGTTAGCAAAAGCAGTGGGCGGCAAGCTACCCGAACAAGAGAAAGTATACCCACGCCTCTCCACATTCTGTCCCGGCGAAGAGGTGACTCAAAAACATTTCGAGGCCGCCCCTGCGCGAAGACTGACGCTCGAGTTGCAGGGTATCTCTTCGGATTTGCCCTGCATCCGTTCCGCACTGGAAGCACACCTTGCCAATGGTGGCATGGGCTTAGCGCTGGTTAATACGGTGCAGCGAGCCCAAGACTTGTATCGGCTTTTTCCCGATGGCGAAGTGCTGGAGCGCGAAGGTCAGCGTATCGGGAAACGCCTTACCGATGGGATGGAAGTGTATCTCTTTCACGCCCGCTTCCCTGCTGAACGACGGCAGAAACGCGAAGATCATGCCTTGGAGACTTTCGGGGAGGTGGGGAACCGGTCAGGACGAAAAATCCTTATTGCCACCCAAGTGGCGGAGCAGAGTCTTGATCTCGATTTTGACCTGATCGTAACCGACCTTGCACCCATTGATCTCGTTCTCCAGCGAGCAGGACGCTTGTGGCGGCACGCGCGAAAATCCAGGCCGGTTTCCGAGCCGATCCTCCTGATTGCGGGGCTTGCTGGTGATGAACCATCTTCATTCGGGAAACCTCTCTGGTGGGGCGCGGTGTACCGCGAGGATATTCTGTTGCGTACCTGGGTTCTTTTACAAAATAAACAGAGCTTGACGCTGCCGGATGAAATCGACACCTTGGTACAAGCGGTATATGAAGAGCAGGTGGAGATACCGGAATCCTTGCGGGAACGACTAGAGGAATCCTTGATTGTCGAAGATGGGGAGGTTGTCGCTGACCGAGGGCAGGCTAACCAGGCGATCATAGGCTTTCCCGACGATGCATCGTGGAACGACCCGGCGCGATTCGTTCTCTACGATGAAGACGAACCCGGTGTGCATCGAACGCTGATGGCTAAGACCCGGCTTGGCGAAGACTCGGTTGTCGTAATCCCTCTATTGCCGGAAGCTGAATTCAGTTCCGAAGCGACACCGGATTTCGATCAAGCAAAACGGTGGTATCTTCAAGCCGTGAGTGTTTCGTGTAAAGGTGTGGTCAAGAAACTTCGGACACTGGCGGTGCCGGAAGGCTGGAAGAAATCACCGCTCTTGCGTAATTGCTTTCCGCTGGTACTGGACACGCAAGGGCATTGGGCAGAGGATACGAAGGTGCGATTGGATGACGACTTGGGGTTAGTGTACGAGCCAAAGGAGGCTGAATGAGCCGATTCAACCTGATAGACGAGAAATGGATTCCAGTGCGATTCGCAGATGGAACCCGCGATGAACTGGGCATCCGCAACACCCTGCTGCGAGCCAAGGAAATCGCGGCTATTGAGGACTCGTCACCGCTGGTAGTGGCGGCTCTCCACCGCTTTCTGCTCGCGGTGTTGTACCGCGCACTGGAAGGGCCGACAGACATAGATCAGGCCAAGGCATTGTTCAAGGAAGGATTGCCCAGCGAAAAAATTGAGGCATATCTGGGAAAATGGCGGGATCGGTTCTGGCTGTTTGATGAGGCATATCCGTTCGGACAAAACCCGAATGTCCCGAAGAATGAAATCGAACCTTGGACAAAACTGACCGCCGAATTCAACGCGACATCTAACAAAGTCCTCTTTGACCACACTGAGACAAAGAATCCCGGCGCGAGGCAAGCACAGGAATGCGCGCGTTGGCTGTTGTCTACTATGAGTTTTTCGCTCAGTGGAGGAAGAGGTTATTACCCGTCACCATCGTCGAACGCCATGATGTGTATTCCGCTAGGGCGAAATCTCCATCAAACGCTCAGCTTCAGCTTGGTTCCTTATCCTAATCGGGAAATAATGCGTGGGGATTCAGCGTTGTGGGAACGTGAACCAAAAACGCTCCCTCTCAGCATTCCAAAGCAAATGGCATCAGGATATGCAGACCTCTACTCATGGCAGGCTCGGATGATCCTTCTTGAGGAGCTACCCTCGGGCGAGGTGGCTGTTACGAGATTTGTTGCCGGGCAAGGATTCGACAACCCATCCGGAAACCCTGATCCGATGCAGCCCTACAAAGCTGATAAAACTCATGGAAAGTTGCCTGTCCAGTTCAGGGCAGATCGTGGAACGTGGAGAGACTTCGACTCATTGCTACCCGATGATGCCGCCCTTGCTCCTTTGACGATTCAGAATACCATTAGATTATCAGGCCGGAGAATAGACTTAATGCCGAAATCGGTTTTGGTGCTCGGACTGAGGTATGAACCGCCGAACGCAAATGTAGACTTCTGGCGAATGGAACGCTTTGTCTTGCCTGATGCTTTGGCCGGAGCGCATAGTGTCCGGGTGGAGATCAAGAAACTTCTCACTGAGGCTGAAGATGCCCAAAAATCATTATGGTCTGCCAGTAATTCATTCGCGCGAGATTTATTGAGCCGAGGAGATCGCAATCCTGATGGAAAAGACATCAAGAAATTCGTGACGCAAATACCAGCTAGTTCTTGGTACTGGTCAACCTTGGAAACGCGTTTCCACAAAATCCTGCGCGAATACACACTCGAATGTGACCCTGATGACATCCGCTGCCAGTGGCTGAAGTCGGTTCGGGACACCTTGCGGGCAGCGTGGGCACAGCATAGCGCATCCGTTTCCATGGGGGATGCGTGGGCTATCCGAGCGCTGGTGAAGGCCGAAAGTACAGTGCTGCGGAAACTGAAGGAGTTGAACGAAGAAATTTTGAAACTTGAACCGCAACAGGAGGGGGCATGAACGGATTTGTCGAATGGCTGGAAGGCCTGAATGCAAAGGACACCAAGGTGAGAGCGGTGCTGCGGCGAAGCCTGGCTTTTGAGCCGGGAAAATTCGTACAAGCCTATCCCTATGTTGAGCCCTTTCTGAAAGGGGAAGACAGCTTTTGGCGGAGGGAAGTGCTGTATCTGGTGGCTGGTCTTTGGGCTGCGCATTGGCGAGAAGATCAAAGGGGACAACCTGTGCCTATCGGGAAAGCGTGTGCTGCCCACCAAGCGGCAAGCGGCTCCACGAGCACCGAACGCCGCTTCATCACCTTGCTGGATGCCGATCCCGACCAGTTGCCAAACCGGTTGCGCCAGGTGGTTACTCTTCTCAAGGAGCAAGCCATCGACTTCGACGACTTGTTGAAGGGCCTTCTGTATTGGAACGACGATCAGAAGCGTACTCAAAATGCTTGGGCACGCGACTTCTACCGAACCCTGAGCCACGAAACCGTTACCGAATTTCAAAACGAAAAGGAGATCAACGAATGAAAACAATTATCGAGATTCATACCTTGCAGAATTTTGCCCCGTCGAATCTGAACCGCGACGACACCGGTGCGCCGAAAGATGCTTTTTTCGGTGGCACCCGTCGCGCCCGCGTGTCCAGCCAATGTATCAAGCGAGCGGTGCGCCAGCATTTTGCGGGTCTGGTGGAACAAAACGCTCTGGCATCAGATGATGTTGCCGTCCGTACCAAACGCGTTCTGGATGCACTCACTAAAGCCTTGGTTGCCAAGGGACGGGCCGAAACCGAAGCATCCGACAAGGTTCGCTTGGCGTTGGCGGCCATGGAACTCACGGTGAAGGAAGACGGTAAAAGTGAGTATCTCCTGTTTTTGGGGCAGCGAGAGATTTCCAGCATAGCCAATATTATCGACGAGAAATGGGATTTCATCGCTGCGTCCGATATGGTACCAGCCGAGGGGAAAAAGCTAGGGAAAGCCAAAAAAATGGCTTCCCAGAATGCCGATCCCGAGTTAAAGAAAGCTCTCGACAAAGTCTTCAATGGCGGCAAAGCCGTGGACGTGGCGCTCTTCGGACGCATGTTGGCCGACATGCCAGAAAAGAACCAGAACGCCGCTTGCCAAGTGGCTCACGCCATTTCGACCCATTCAGTGGAGCGAGAATTCGATTTCTACACTGCTGTCGATGACCTCAAGCCAGAGGATTCTGCCGGTGCCGATATGATGGGTACGGTGGAATTTAATTCGGCTTGTTTCTACCGCTATGCCACATTGGACTGGGACAAACTGGTGGAAAACCTACAGAACGATACTGAACTGGCGAACAGGGGTTTACGCGCATTCCTTGAGGGCTTTGTAGTGGCCGAACCCACTGGCAAGCAGAATACTTTCGCGGCTCACAATCCACCAGAGTTCGTGGTTGTTTCTGTACGTCGCAATACCGCACCCCGAAATTTTGCCAATGCATTTGAGACCGCTATTCGTGTAAAAAAGGATGAGTCGCTGACCAGAAGATCGGCAGAGGAGCTTGCCAGGAAGGCCAAGGTTTTGCAGTCCGCATTTGGAGGCGAGGAAAAAACTTGGGTGCTTAATTTGACGGATGCCAAGCTGGATGGATTCGGAAATTCTGCGGATACTTTGCACGAACTTCTGGATGGAGTTCTTGCGATAATTCAGGAGTGAGCCATGCCGACCTTGTTGCTTCGCTTGGTGGGACCCATGCAATCATGGGGAACCACCAGCCGCTTTGACCAGCGCGATACCGGGAAAGAGCCGAGCAAGTCTGGTGTCATTGGTCTTCTGGCCGCAGCCATGGGGATCGACCGCGAAAATTGGATTGACCTTGAACCGCTGACGCATATGTCCATGGGGGTTCGTCACGACAGGCCGGGAGTACCCAAACGGGACTATCAGACAGCGGGGTGTGCTACAACCGATACCATTATCAAGGCGGATGGAAAACCAGCTAAAGGTGGGGGTGTCGTTTCCCAGCGTGATTACCTTGCGGATGCGGCTTTTCTTGTCGGGTTGGAGTGCGATGATCGTGTTTTGTTGGAACGGATTTATGCCGCCTTGCAGAATCCGGTGTGGACTTTGGCATTGGGACGAAAGTCTTATGTGCCTTCCGAGCCGATCTGGATCGAAAATGGATTGCAGGATGCGCCGCTGCATGAAGTCTTGGCGCGGTGGCCATGGATCAGCTCGACACGAGAATGGGAAAAGCCCCCTGAGCAGTTTTTGATTTCCTTTGAGTCCGATGAGGGATCAGGGGTGCTCAAGATGGATCAGCCGTTGTCTTCATTTGCTGAACGGCGTTTCGGAACGCGATTTGTGCGGTCGGAGTTGATCGATTTTCCTCAGGGGACAACGTATGTTTCTGCATAGAATTCACCTTGATCCCCGTTGTCGTGAGGCGCGACGCGATCTGTCCGATCCTTATCAGTTGCATTCCACCCTGTGTCGAGTATTCAGTGCACCGGACAATAGATGCCCTGAGGGGGAATTCCTCTGGAGGCTTGAGCCGGAGACTGATCCCGCCGGAAGCCCGCGTATTCTTGTGCAAAGTAAGGCTATGCCGAATTGGGCTGGCGTTGGTGTGCAGGGGTGGCTGGCGAATGCAGATTCTGCGATTGATCTGAAGGAACGTCTCAAACTCGAATCACTTAAAGTTGGGCAGCGCTTTCGCTTCAGGTTGCGAGCTAATCCTTGTGTGACGTACGATGGTAAACGGCTGGGGTTGCTGCAGACAGATGAGCAGGAAGCATGGCTTGAAAGAAAAGGAAAACAACATGGATTTTCGTTACCTCAATTAGCACCTTTCGATTTTTCGGAAGCGCCACAGAAGCGTATTGATGTGCGGATTTCTCAGGAGCAAATGCTCCGAGGGAAGCAACATACTGGAAATGGCATTCGCATTTATTCCGTATTGTACGACGGCATTCTAATCGTTACTGAGTCGGATAATTTCAGGACTGCACTGGAAAACGGTATTGGACACGGGAAGGTCATGGGGCTTGGGCTTCTCTCTGTGATACCGATAGCATAAATAAGTTACTGTATTAACTGCATAGACGTAATTTGTAGATATGGATCGGCGAAAAGAATTTGAACTGAAGAGATCGTATCTTAGCCGACTACAGCTTTCTTTCCATCCCCAGAACATAATGTTATAGTTTGTCCGACAAATAGTCAGACGAGGAATTGATGATGAGAATAACGGTACGGATTGATGACAGTTATGAGCAAAAAATCAAAGTCATTCAGCAGAGAACACAGCTTAATACCACAGATGTCATTAAACAGGGCATTGACTTGATGTATGAAAAAGCGGAATTAAGTGCAAAGGAAAAAAACAGAGAGCTGCTGGCTAAATTGGCGGGAATTGGTCATGGATCGGAAGATGGCTCGGTAAATTGTAAGCGTTATGTTGCTGAATATATCGATGAAAAATTTAATCATCGCTGATACCGGATTTTGGTATGCACTGATTAATGAGAATGATCATTTTCATGCACAGGCAGTTGCTGCGCTGAAAAATGTGGATGGCAGATTGATTTCAACATGGCCCGTCATTACTGAAACAAGTTATTTATTGCAAAGCCGGTTGGGTTTGCGGCAAGTATGTGAGTTTCTGGCTTCTTATCATGACGGTTTGTTTTTTGGTTATGAGCTTAATCCAGAACAGCTTTTGCGCATGATCGAGTTGATGCAAAAATATGCAAACCTGCCAATGGATTTGGCCGATGCTTCGCTGGTGGTTCTGGCTGAAGCGCTAGGACATGGACGTATCCTTTCCACCGACACGCGTGACTT
>CP091134.1:1235354-1237816 GCA_021582535.1 Nitrosomonas sp. | reverse complement strand
GTACTGCTCGGCGCGGATAAGACGCTTATCGAAATGGGGTTGTATGCGTTCAATCCGGTGCTGACGATGATGGCGGTCGGATGGGTATTTCTCAAACCGACCACAGGCAGCGCATTGCTGGCCTTGCTTGCGGGAATTTTGACCATTATTTGCCAGGCGGGTTTGGCGAGTTTTCTGGCGCCAATCGGTTTGCCGACGCTGACATTCCCATTTGTTCTGGTCATGTGGATGTTTCTGTTCGCTGCCGGAAAATCCAGATACTGGGGAAATGCTTCTTAGGGAAACACCGGCAAAGAGAACGAACGGTGATCTGGCAAGATGAGATCAATTGAGATCATCCGGTTCGATGTAATAATAAAAGCCCTGTCTTGACGGCGGGGCTTTTTGCCGGGAACCACCGCGGCCGTTCAAGTCAGAGGGCTGCTGTGCGTATGGGGAACGGCGGAATGCGTGTGTGTTTCCTGTGAAAGTTCAATCGGCACGATATGCAGCTTGCCGTGCCGCACGCCATTGGTAGCGATGATCTGATTGGCAAAGTGCCTGACATCCTGAACGGTGCCGCGAAGGATGGTGACTTCGAGGCAATTGTCATGATCCAAATGCACATGCATGCTCGATAGGGTCAGGTCGTGGTGCCGGTGATGCGCCGAAGTCACCTGACCGGCCAAATCCCTTTCATGGTGATTATAGATATAGGTCAACGTCGCAATACAATAACCTTTGTTGTCCTTCTGCAAACGGGAAGTTTCCAGATATTCCCGGATAAGATCGCGAATCGCTTCGGAGCGGTTGTAGTAGCCGCGCGCCTGGGCAACTTCATCGAACTGCTTGAACAGCTGGTCATCCATTGAAATAGTAAATCGTTCCATAAAAACTCCCACCGATTGTCATCGATAATGATTGATGAAGATAAATGCCGTTCCGGAATCGCTGAAACGCGCCCGCGCGAGTGCATAATCGACATCGACGGGTATGCAAATAATAATTCTATCGATGAAAGATTGATACTTTAAAACTGATATACCAAGCTCGCGCGGAACATTCGCGGCTCCGTGGGATGAAAAACAATACCATCCTTCGCTCTAGATGTTGGGCTTATTTGATAACCATAATAATAACCAATATCGTAGGCTCTGGCGTTAAATAAATTTAAGATATCAAATTGCAATTTAAATTTTCTAACTTCATATCCTGTCGAGAAATTAACGATAGTTGTATTGTAGGGGGCCACAGGATTGTTTGTGTCCACCGTCACATTACCGAAGTGGCGCAGACGGAGGGTAGCAAAGATATTGTGAGGCAAATTCAAGGTTGCACCTGTGTTGATTGTACGCCCCACCGCGTTGGGAATGTGAAATCCATATGCCTGGTTTGCAGGATCACTAGCTTGGTTTAGCTGGGCCTGGTCATAACGCGCACGGGTAAATGAAAAATCAGCATCCAAGGTGAGCCAGCTGAAGGGTTTATAGAAATTGGCCCACTCGATACCATAGCGAGTACTCGCACCGCTTGTTTCCGTGGTGCCTGTATCGCCACTAAATACAAGTTCCGATGCCGATTGTAAGTACCAGAACGCCAGGGTGGATTTCAAACCCTTGATAGCCTCGGTACGGAAACCGACTTCCGCGCCTTTTGATCGCACTAACCCAGTGGCGCCCAATTGCGGTGCAAAATTGTTGTTACTTTGTTGATTGGTATTGACTACTGTTGCATTTACACCACGGGCGTCATTGGAATGGTACCCTTCTCCAAAATTAAGATAGATTTCCGAGTCGTACCATGGTCCCAGAATAACGCTCAATTTCGGACTCACCAAAGCGTCGGTTTTGTTACCGGAATTTTGCGGAATGGCGAAAGCATGTACATCAAAATTGAATATATCGCCGCGCAGACCTGCGATCGTTTTGAGTTTTGGCAGCCAATAAGTCTGGTTTTGCAGATATAACCCGATGCTGGTTACCGTGACCTGATCATTGCTCACATTATTGTAAACGACTCCTCGATTTGAGTTATTCAGCAGTACATGATTCAGATCATTGCGTACCTGAATGCCCAATGTATTTTGCATATCGAAACCTGCCACCTTATTGAATAAGGTTTGTTCAATCTTGCCGCCGAAATAGATACGGGATTCTGTCTGATTTACCTGATCACTTGGTACTCCTCCTCCTGGAAGCATAATGTTTTGGGAGACCGAGTTGATAAAACCACTGAAGTTAGAGAAAAGATCAAAATCGTACTTAGCCAGATAAAAGGTTGCCTCCCGTTGATAACTCTTTTCTTTTTGCCACCAAGTGCCATTAAGCGTATAGCGCCTTGTTTTTCCATTATCAGTGGGATCGATGTTTCCAAAGCGGTTTATCAAACCTTCATTCACTGCAAATAGAGGTATCTGATTGGTTGCGCGCCAGTCTGCATGGTACGCGTTAACGCCCACGCTGATACCCCAATTACCTTGATCG
>CP091134.1:1233351-1235254 GCA_021582535.1 Nitrosomonas sp. | reverse complement strand
CGAAACCGCCAGCATGGCACCGGACTCCATTTGCTGTAACAGAGAACCGCGCATCGCCACCAGCCCCAATGCATCCTCCAGCGTGAACACCCCCGCCAGACAAGCGGCCACGTATTCGCCGATGCTATGACCGATCATCGCCGCCGGTTGAACGCCCCATGCCATCCATAGCCGCGCCAGCGCATACTCGATCACGAACAACGCCGGTTGCGTCACTTCGGTCTGTTCAAGCCGCGTGGCAGCAGTCGACCGTTCCTCGTCGTTTTGCGGCAACAGCAGCGCGTGCAAATCGTAATCCAGATACGGTTGCAATAAGCGCAAACAACGATCCAGCTCGACTTTGAAAACCGGTTCGCGCTGATACAAATCTTGCGCCATACCGGCATGCTGCGCCCCTTGACCGGGAAACATAAAAGTGACCGGATGGTGTCCGTCAACCGATTGCTGCAAATGAAAACGCGTACTATCCCGGTCGTGCAGCAGCGACACCGCGTCATCATGATCCCGGCACAGTGCAACGGCGCGATGGGCAAAATGTTTCCTGCCGAGCTGCAGGGTGTAAGCGACATCAGCCAGCGCCAGTTGCGGATGTGCGGCCACATGCTGCTGCAGATTCGCCACGGCTTGTTCCAGTGCAGCGGGACTGCGCGCCGAGATGGTCAACAATTGCCAATCGCGCAATGAAGCGGATGGTTTTTGCGTTGGCGCCTGCTCCACGATCACGTGCACATTGGTGCCGCCGATGCCGAACGAACTGACTCCCGCGCGGCGCGGCAGCGCGCCGCCCGGCCAGTCTTTGCAGCGCGTGTTGACGTAAAACGGACTGCTGCTGAAATCGATCTGCGGATTGGGTTGTTCAAAGTGCAAGCTGGGCGGCAGCATTTCGTTTTTCAGCGACAACACGGTTTTGATCAGACCCGCCACACCGGCTGCGGCATCCAGGTGTCCGACATTGGTTTTGACTGATCCGATCGCGCAAAAACCGCGCTGCCCGGTGGTTTCCCGGAAAGCCTGCGTCAACGCGGCAATTTCGATCGGATCACCGATCGTCGTGCCGGTGCCGTGCGTTTCGACGTAGCTGACGGTGTCCGCTGAGATGCCTGCAATCGCCTGCGCCGCCAGAATCACTTCCGTCTGCCCTTCGACACTGGGCGCGGTATAACCAGCCTTGGCCGAGCCGTCGTTATTGACAGCCGAACCTTTGATCACGGCATGAATGGTATCGCCATCCGCCAATGCATCGGCCAGCCGCTTCAACACCACGATACCGGCGCCGCTGCCGATCACGGTACCGGCCGCTTTGGCGTCGAATGCCCGGCAATGTCCGTCCGGCGACAAAATCGCACCGGGTTGATAGTAATACCCTTTGTCGTGCAACAAATTAACCCAGGAACCGCCGGCGAGGGCTATATCCGTTTCGTAATTCAGCAGGCCGCGGCAAGCCACATGCACCGCCGCCAGCGAAGTCGAGCAGGCTGTCTGTACGGTGATGCCCGGGCCGCGCAAATTGAGTTTGTAGGCAACCGTGGTGGTCATGGAATCCTTGTTGTTGCCGTTCATCAGCCCCTGCAGCGCGGAAATATCCCGCTTGTCCGTCATGCGGTCGCTGGCCAGCAGATTAAGCATCATGTAAGTGTTGACGCCGCAGCCGGCATATACGCCGATCTGCTGGGCATAGCGGCTCGCGTCGTAACCCGCATCTTCCAGCGCCTGCCAGGCCACTTCAAGAAAAAGCCGGTGCTGCGGATCGGTCTCCGCCGCCTCGCGCGGGGTATAGCCGAAAAAAGCGGCATCGAAGCCGTCGACCCCGGTTATCTCCGCACTGGCTTTGATGTAATGCGGATCGGTCAATGCTTCCGCGGATACACCGCGCTCAAGCAATTCCTGATCGGTAAAAAACCGG
>CP091134.1:1212963-1233251 GCA_021582535.1 Nitrosomonas sp. | reverse complement strand
AATGAAATTGGATTATTTCACTGCTTTCGCTGTGTCTTCCGGATTTTCTTTTTTCCGGAAACTGTCATAAATCATCAATGCGGCGCCGATAAAAATAGCGGAATCGGCGATATTAAACGCCGGCCAATGGTAATTCCCAATATAGAAATCCAAAAAATCGACCACATGACCGAGTGTAACGCGGTCGTATAAATTTCCCAGTGCACCACCCAGGATCAAACTCAGTGATAAGCAGAATAATTTCTCCTGCCGGTATTTATTGAGCAAAAAGATTATCACTAAGGCTGCGCTGCCTGCGATTCCGCTCAGGAACCAGCGTTGCCAGCCGGGTTGCTCGCTGAGGAAGCTGAATGCGGCGCCGGGATTGTAGGTCAGCACCAGATTGAAAAAACCGCTGAGTGGAATGCGCTCACCGAATTCCAGCGTGGATTCGACCCAGTATTTACTGGCGAGATCCAATATCAGGACAATCAAAGCGATGCTCAAGCTGATGTAGAGTTTCATAATAAGACAGTTTTCTGTTCAGTGATTAGCCGTTAAACTTCATGCAAAGTGCCGCTCTTCGCCGCTGCCATGCAGATTGGCAACGCAGCGTGCGCATAGCGTGGGATGTTCCGCATGCTGGCCGGTATCCTGGCGATAGTGCCAGCACCGCTCGCATTTCGTATGCGCGCTGGATGTCACGGCCATGCCTTCCTGCTGCGGGTCATTGACTGGAATCAGGCGCACTTCGGAGACGATCAATACGAAACGCAAGTCGTCGCCCAGTGCATTCAGTAAGGCGAAATCTTCCTTATTGGCGCGGATTTCAACCGCAGCTGCCAATGAGGAGCCGATTTCTCCTTGTGTGCGGGAGTCTTCCAATTTTTTCAGCACGTACGAACGCAGCGAGCGGATTTTTGCCCACCGTTGTTGCAATGATTCAGTATCCGGTTGTGCCGGGAAATCATGCCACGTATGCAACAACACGCTATTTTGGGCATCGCCCGTCAGATGCTCCCAGACTTCCTCCGACGTGAAGCTCAAAATCGGTGCAAACAGCCTCACGAGGCTATGTGCAATATGATGTAACGCAGTTTGTGCCGAGCGGCGCGGAAGACCTTTGGCTGCTGCCGTGTACAGGCGATCCTTGAGGATATCCAGATAAAATCCGCCCAAGTCTTCGGAGCAGAAATTGTGCAGTTTATGCACGACCTGATGGAATTCGTAGCGTTGATAGCTTTGCGTTAAGTCTTCCTGAAAGGCTTGGGTCAATGCCAGCATATAGCGGTCGATTTCCAGGCAATCCGCCACGGCGACGGTGTCTGTGTGCGGATTAAAGTCCATCAGATTCGCCAGTAAAAAGCGCAGCGTGTTGCGGATCCGCCGGTAGCTTTCCACCACACGTTTCAGAATTTCCTCGGAAATGGAGAGTTCGCCGGAATAATCGGTGGAAGCGACCCACAGCCTTAGAATGTCGGCGCCGGAAGTATCCATCACTTTTTGCGGAGCAATGACATTGCCTTTGGATTTACTCATTTTGTGACCGCTGCCGTCGACCACGAATCCATGCGTGAGCAGTGCATCGTACGGCGCACGGCCATCGATGGCGCAACCGGTCAGCAGCGAAGATTGGAACCAGCCGCGGTGCTGATCGGAACCTTCCAGATACAGATCCGCCGGGAATTTGAGCTGCGCATCGGCTTTCACCACGGTATCGTGCGTGGTGCCGGAGTCGAACCAGACATCCAATGTGTCGGTCAGTTTCTTATATTCGCTGGCTTCGGCGCCGAGCAACTCGGCGGCGTCAAGCGCAAACCAGGCTTCGATACCTTGCTGCTCGACTTTTTGCGCCACTTGTTCAAGCAATTCGAGCGAACGCGGATGCAATGCGTGAGTGTCTTTATGCACAAAGAAGGTCATCGGCACACCCCAATTACGCTGGCGCGATACACACCAGTCCGGGCGGTTCTTGATCATCGCTTCCAGGCGCGCTCGGCCCCATGCCGGAAAGAATGCGGTGGAATCGACCGCTTGCATGGCCAGATCGCGTAACGTTTTATCCCCAGCGCTTGCAGCGGTTGAACTGTGCAGATTCATACCGATGAACCATTGCGGGGTTGCGCGGAAAATGATGGGTGTTTTGTGCCGCCAGCAGTGTGGGTAGCTGTGCTCGATTTTTTTCAGGCAAAACAGATGTCCGCTGGTTTTGAGCGTATCGATGACGATATCGTTGGCTTTCCATACCGAAAGCCCGCCCACCAAAGGCGTGCCGGCGGTAAACTTGCCGTTGCCGTCTACCGGGCTGTCACTTGGCAGGCCGTAATTCTGACCGGCAAAATAGTCATCCAAACCATGCGCGGGCGCCGTGTGCACCAGCCCGGTACCGGCTTCCAGGGTGACATGTTTGCCGCAGATGATTTTTACCGTGCGTGGTTCGAATGGATGTTGCAGCGCCAGATGTTCCAGTGCCCGGCCTTTACAGGTGGCGAGCGTTTCACCGGTTAAGTCATAGCGCGCCAGACAAGCCTGTTGCAATTCACTGGCAAGGATCACCAGGCCGTGCGTGGTTTGCACCAACGCGTAGTCGAAATCGGGGTGCACGCTGACCGCTTGGTTAGCGGGTAGTGTCCAAGGAGTCGTGGTCCAGATAATGGCGTAAGCTTGCGCATTCTCAGGGATGGCGATGCCGAAGATACTGCTCAGTGATGAATGCGCGGATTGAACGGCAAATCCCACATCGATTGCCGGAGAAGTCTTGTCTTCGTATTCCACTTCCGCTTCGGCCAAGGCGGAACCGCAATCGATACACCAATTGACCGGTTTTTGTCCTTGATACAGATAGCCGCTTTGATAAATTTTTCCCAGCGCGCGGATAATACCGGCTTCGGTTTTGAAATTCATCGTGAGATAAGGATTATCCCAGTCACCCAGCACGCCCAGACGAATGAAATCGGTTTTTTGACGTTCCACTTGTTCCTGCGCAAAAGCGCGGCAGAGTTCGCGTACTTTATCGGCAGGCAAATGCTTGCCGTGTTTCTTTTCGATCTGGTGCTCAATCGGTAAGCCATGGCAATCCCAGCCGGGAACGTACGGCGCATCAAAACCGGACAGTGTCTTGCTCTTGATGATGATGTCCTTGAGAATTTTATTGACGGCATGACCGATGTGAATGTCGCCGTTGGCATAAGGCGGACCGTCATGCAGAATGAATTTGGGGCGTCCTTTGCTGACGGCGCGGATCTTTTGATACAGATTTTTTTCTTGCCAGGCTTTCAGCATACCCGGTTCGCGGCTGGCCAGATTGCCGCGCATCGGAAACGGTGTGTCGAGTAAATTGAGCGTTTTCTTATAATCAGTCATGAAAGTTCAATGGATGGGTTAAAGGGCGTTGCACATGCTATTGGAATGAATCGGGGTGGTCATAAAAAAGCTTTTGGCTTGCGCGACATCTTTTTCGATTTGCCGGATGAGCGTGTTGATATTCACATATTTTTCTTCGTCGCGTAATTTGTGCAAAAAGTTGACCTGTAAATGCTGCCCGTAAATTTCCTGATGAAAATCGAACAAGTGGACTTCCAGCACAGGCTTGCCATTGTCGTGGGTTGTCGGCCGCACACCCAGACTGGCCACACCTTGCAGCGGCGTGGCGGGTGAGGATGGCATAGCGCCGTATACGGACACGACAAAAATACCCGAAAGCGGCGGGCGGTTATGCTGCAATTGAATGTTCGCGGTCGGAAATCCAAGCTGTTTGCCTAATTTATCCCCATCCACGACCCGTCCGCTGATGCTGTAAGGTCTGCCAAGCAATTTCCTGGCGGTGCCGAGATCGCTATTGGCAAGCGCCTGCCGGGTTGCGGTACTGGAAACGCGGTGTCCGTCGATGGTAACACTGGGCATGGCTTCGACGGAAAAGTTATTTTTTGCAGACAAAGCTTGCAACATGGCGAAGTCACCGGTACGGCGCGCGCCAAAGCGGAAATCATCGCCGACCAGCAGCCAGCGCACGGCAAGTTCTTTATTCAGGATGTCCGCGATAAATTGCTCCGCGCCGATTCTGGCAAAGTCGTAATTGAAACGGCAGATGTGGATGCAATCGACTTCCGTCTGAATCAAGCGGGTTAATTTTTCCCGCAAGCTGGAGAGCCGGACAGGCGCTTGATCCGGAGCGAAAAACTCACGCGGATGCGGTTCGAAAGTCATGACACAGGCCGGAAGCCCTAACCGGCTGGCGGTTTCTTTCAACCGGGAAAGCATGGCTTGGTGACCTAAATGGACCCCATCGAAATTGCCTATGGTCAGTGCAACCGGTGTTTTAGCACCGGACGGCACTTTTCGCCATGTATGCATGCGCTCGCACCCAAAAAATTAGCAATTCTAGCGTGTTTAAGGTGAACAGGTCTAGCTTGCACTGCGTTGCCGCGCATATTGAATTCAAATAATTATAGATACTTACTGGAAAGAACGCTGCCGGGAAAATTGGTGGCAGGACAGATTAGTGCTCGCGTTGATTTATTAATTTAGTTATATTCCTGCTATCGTTTTTGTCATGTTGCGGCCAAATAATTGAAGCATTCAAATCAATCAATCAAATCAAGCGAAAGAGAGGATCGGATCCTGCAGGCGCTGGCCGGGATGCTGGAGTATCCGCATAGGGTTAAGATCACCACGGCTGCATTGGCTAAGCAATCGGGAATTTCGGAATCAGCGATCTATCGCTGCTTTTCCAGTAAGTCGCACATGTTTACGGCTTTAATTGAATTTATTGAGAAAACATTGTTTGTGCTGATCAATAAAATTCTGCAAGAAGAGCAATCGAATGCCAAACAGATTGAAAATTTGTTACTGCTATTACTAGGTTTTTCGCAAAAGAATCCCGGTATGACGCGAATTCTGATTGGCGATGCGCTGGTTAATGAAAATGATCATTTGCAATTGCGCATTCATCAGTTGCACGACCGGCTGGAAGCGACTTTAAAACAGGCATTACGGTTCGCCGTCAGCGAGCAACGGCTGACAGCGGACGTGGATATTGCGGCGCAGGCCAATTTGTTCATGTGCTTCGTGATTGGCCGCTGGTATCAGTTTGTTAACAGCGGATTCAGGCGCGATCCGCTGGCCAATTGGGAAACGCAACGAATGATTTTGTTGCCGAAGGAGTTGCTTTAAAGCGCAATAACCGGTGGATTCTGACGCCTTAGTTTTTCCGGCCATTGCCCCGGCATACCGGACAGAGCGGGTCTTTGTTTAATCTGACCGAGCGCCAGTTCATTGCGAGACCATCCAGTAGCAGCAGACGGCCGTTCAGACTTTGGCCGATATTCAATAGAATTTTTAGCGTTTCCGCAGCCTGCATACTACCGATGATACCGACCACGGGCGAGAATACGCCCATGATTGCGCACGGCATATCTTCCTGGTCTCCGTCAAGCGGATATAAACAATGATAGCAAGGACTGCCGTCATGGCGTAAATCGAACACACTGATTTGACCGGAAAATTGCACTGCCGCGCCGGAAATCAGCGGCTTCTTATGAGTGACGCAAGCCCGGTTCACATGATGGCGGGTACTGAAGTTATCGCTGGCGTCAATGACCGCATCGGCTTGCGGGACCAGCTGCGACAATTTTTCTGCATCGACATGCGTTTGAATTGCAGTGATCTGGATTGCGGGATTGATTCTGTGCAGCGTTTGTTTGGCCGATTGCGTTTTGGCTAAACCGATGGTGCCGCTATCATGGATGATCTGCCGCTGCAAATTGGTTAAATCAACTTGATCGCCATCACAAATGGTCAGATGACCAATTCCGCTGGCGGCGAGATACAAGGCGGCGGGAGAGCCCAAGCCGCCCGCACCGATAATTAATACACGCGCTTGATTGAGCTTTTCCTGCCCCGCAATATCGATTTGCGGGAGCAGGATATGACGGCTGTAGCGAAGTAACTGCTGATCATCCACGATTCCTGAAATCAGCTCTTGGTTTCAGTTTCATCGCTTTTTTTCTCGGGCGATGCAGTAATGCCCTTGAAGTAATTCATGGCTTGTTTCAACAAGAGATCTTCCTCGGAGCCGAATTCGATAGGAGCTTTATTCTTGTCTTTGTTTTTCTTTTCTTTTTTCTCTTTTTTATCGCTGGCGGGTTTCAGTGCTGCTTTTTCAGCTTCCGAAGCAGCCTTTTTCTCCGTTTTTTTGCCATTGGACAAATGCCGGTTCAAATCCGCTTCCCGCAAACGCTGTTCATCGCCGCTGTCGGTTTCATCCAGGACATCGGGTGTAATTCCTTGTGCCTGAATAGATTGGCCATTCGGTGTGTAATAGCGCGCGGTCGTCAGCTTGATCGCAGTATTGTTACCTAACGGCAGAATCGTTTGCACCGATCCTTTACCGAATGTTTGCGATCCCATCACGATGGAGCGTTTATGGTCTTGCAGCGCTCCCGCAACAATTTCCGATGCGGAAGCGGAACCACCATTAACCAAGGTGATCATCGGTACCGTTTTGACTGCGGATGGCAATCCTTTCAGATAATCTTCATCCGGCCCGCGCAGATAGTATTCCGGGTTGGCGTGCAATTTCATTTTTGCATCGGGGCTGCGGCCTTCGGTATAAACAACCAGAGCATTTTCCGGCAGAAAAGCAGCCGATACGGCAACGGCGCCATTGAGCAATCCACCCGGATCATTGCGTAAATCCAGAATTAGTCCTTTCATTGCCCCGCTGTTTCCGGCAAAAAGCGTTTTGATGGCCTGTGCCAGATTTTCGCCGGTTTGCTCCTGGAATTGTGTGATGCGGATATACGCATAACCCGGTTCGATCATTTTCGATTTAACGCTTTGGATTTTGATGATGTCGCGCACCAGATTGAAAACCAGCGGCTCTGTTTCTCCTTCCCGCACAATCGTGATCTTGATCGAAGTGTTGGGCTTGCCGCGCATCAGTTTGATCGCATCATTCAGTGTCATGCCCTTGACGACGGTGTCATCCAATTTGACGATCAGATCACCGGTTTTGATACCCGCGCGGAACGCCGGCGTGTCTTCGATCGGGGATATGACTTTTACGACACCGTCTTCCATCGTCACCTGAATACCCAAACCGCCGAATTCGCCTTGTGTGCCGATTTGTAATTCTTTGTATTCGTCTTTATCAAGGTATGACGAGTGCGGATCCAATCCGATCAGCATGCCATTGATCGCCTCGGTGATCAGTTTCTTGTCTTCCACGGACTCAACATAGTCGCTTTTGATCCGGCCGAACACTTGGGCAAAGGTGCGCAGTTCTTCGATCGGCAGCGGATGAATTGCCTCGATACTTTCTTTTTTGGCAATAGCAGAGAAATTCAAACTGAGCATCATTCCAGCAATTGCGCCAATCAGAATTAAACCTGTTTTTTTGATTACGTTACTCATTTAAGCTATCTCCGCACTGATCAAATTTATGTAAATGGCTGTTGCGTTCATTCTATTTTTATCCACGTCAACGGGTCAAACGGCTTTCCTCCGTGTCGAAGCTCAAAATATAAACCTGAATCGGCATTACCACCGCTATTTCCAACGGTTGCAATCGTTTCGCCGCCGCGAGTCGATTCACCAACTTGTTTGTGAAGTGTTGCATTATTGCCATATAAGCTCATGTAGTTGTTTCCGTGATCCAGAATTATCAAATTACCAAAACCTCTTAACCAATCCGCAAATACGACCCGGCCTGCGGAAATTGCTTTGACTTCACTGCCATCAGGCGATTGTATGAATAAACCTTTCCATGTCACATGCTTACCTGAACGTTGACCACCAAAAGTGTTTACAAGTTTCCCGCGCACCGGCAAATTTAATTTACCCTTTAATGTTGAGAATGCGGCGCCTGTGGTGGAAGCATCAGGGAGCTTGCTATTAATCACTGTGGCATTGGATTTTTCTTGTACAAGCAATTGGTTAATTTCGTTTACTAAATTTGTTAAGCGTTTTTCATCCTGCTCGAGTTTATTGATTTCCTGTTGCTGCTGAGAAATTTGATTGGATACTTGCGCTAGGAGTGTTTGCTGTTTGGTTTTCTCTTGTTGAAGTTTTTTTCGTTGATCGAAATATTCCGCTTGGATAGCGGTTATTTCGTCTTTCTTTTGACGGCTGGTTTGTGTCAGAGCTTGGATTTCGTGTTGATTGTACTGGAGATTCTTGATGCTATCCGAGCGCGCGAGCGCGAGTTGCCGGTAATAATAAATATCGCGCGCGATCTGATGCGGATTTTGCTGATTCAACACCAACCGCAAATAATCTTGTTGTCCCCCGACATATTGTTGATAAAGCAATCTTTCCAATTGGTTTCGTACGATGCCGATTTCGTCGCTGAGTTTTTTGTGCTGTGCTTGCAACTGCTTGTATTCTTCTATGGCCTGCCGGTCGTGCTCAATCAGTTTGGTCATTTTTTGCGTGATGGCATTGATTGCCCGCTCAGTTCCTTGCAATGCATCTGCTGCGCTCTGTTTTAGCGCTTCTTTATGGGTTAAATCTTTTTGTAGTGATTGAATGCGTTCACGCAGCAGTTTGAGATTTTCCTGATTGCTTGAGAATGCGGATGACGGGCAAAACAAGATCAGCGCCCAAATCGCCAGGATTGACCGATAATGTTTTATGTGGATTGAATTAAACGTATGAACTTCCAGATTGAAAAGATTTATTCGAATCGTGTGCCCGGTTACACTCATGCATCGGAATCAATGAATGGATTATATTTTAAGCACTCGATCTGCCTTGGTTAGCGACGGTTTGCATTGCTTCCTGGATTTCAGCTAAGTTCCCAAGATAATAATTTTTAATCGGTTTCAGATTATCGTCTAATTCGTAAACTAATGGAACGCCGGTCGGTATGTTGCAGTTTAGAATATCTTCGTCGGAAATGTTATCCAGATATTTAACAAGAGCGCGCAAGGAGTTACCGTGCGCTGCGATGATGACACTCTTGCCCGTTTGAACTTGCGGTGCGATGGTTGCGTTCCAGTAGGGCAGGAATCGAGCAACCGTATCTTTAAGGCATTCTGTTACAGGGATATCGTTATGCGCCAGGTTTTTATAACGCGGATCGGTACCGGCGTAGCGGGCGTCGTCAACGGTTAATGCGGGCGGTCTGACATCATAGCTGCGCCGCCAGATGAGGACTTGTTCGTCACCATATTGCGCCGCGGTTTCCGCTTTGTTCAATCCTTGCAGTGCGCCGTAGTGCCGCTCATTCAGGCGCCAGGTGTGCTGGATAGGGATCCACATTTGATCCATTTCATCCAGTACGATCCATAAAGTGCGGATAGCCCGTTTGAGGACGGATGTATAGGCAATATCAAATGCAAACCCGTGTTCGCGTAATAGCCTGCCGGCACTTTGAGCTTCCTGTATGCCTTGAGGCGTTAAATCAACATCTGTCCAGCCAGTAAATCGATTTTCTTGATTCCAGGTACTTTCTCCATGCCGCAGGAGAACAATTTTCTTCATATTGGCCTTTTGATAAAAGGGAAATGAGTATCGTCAAGCAGATTAAAAAACGCAGCTATTTTATTATACTTTTGATTGTAAACACAGCATTAGACTGATTCTTTGGCATGAAAAAAATAAGAATGCTTTATTTTCATGAAAAATGATGACAGATTTTTGTATTTCTTGTTAAGTTAATTAAAGATGGAATAGATGATGTATTCGTGGATTTGAATGCGATAAGTCGGTGAGCATGATGCTATGATGTGCGAGGTCAAATGTCTGGCAGCAGAGAATCCCTTAACTTTTCAGTTTCTGATAAAATTCAGAGTTTGAAAAAATCTAATAAAATAAAGCTTATATGGAATTGTCATTATTACAAGATCATTTTCTTCTCAGGTTAGAGAATTTATTGTTCGTTATCACCGCGGTTATCAGCGGTTCGTTATTGTTATGGTCGATGGTAACGCAGGGCGGCATCAAGGAAATCGATACACGTACCGCGGTACAGCTCATCAATTACCAGGATGCATTGGTATTGGATGTGCGTGACGATAGCGAGTTTGCCGCAGGGCATTTGCCGAATGCCAAGCATATCCCGGCGGAGAAAATTGAAGAACGCTGGGCGGAGTTACAAAAATTCAAGGAAAAGCCCGTCGTGGTGGTATACCGGGGGGGTATTCGATCCAATAATGCCAGCCTGATTCTGAAGAAAAACGGTTTTTCCCAAGTGGTTAATCTGATGGGCGGGATTGATTCCTGGAAGCGTGCCGGCTTACCCATGGTTAAACGATAAAGGAAGTGAAAGTCAATGCCCCGGGTTATCATGTATACCACTGGTTTTTGTCCTTATTGCAAAATGGCGGAAAGCTTACTGCGCGCAAAGGGAGTTCAGGAAATTGAGAAAATCCGCGTCGATCTGGAACCGGAGCAACGCATCGAAATGATGGGGAAAACAGGGCGTCGCACAGTCCCGCAAATCTACATCGGTGAGACGCATGTGGGCGGGTATGATGACTTGGCGCAACTGGATCGCGCGGGTGAACTGGCGGCTTTGCTGGCAAGTTAATTGCAGCCGCGTTGATTGAGGCGATAGCAATTTGTATTTTAGGGAAGCGCTGATTATTCAACGAACGAGATGAAGTGCGAGGCGCACGGAATGCAACAACCGAGACCCATCAATCTGATTGGCGAGGAAGTGAGTACCGCGCAACGAAGCAATTCACTCGTGCAGTTAATTAATCAGCGCTTCCCTGGGTTTATTTTATTAATTCACTAATTGGACAAGATCAATATGAGCGAGCAACAGCAACCGGTTTTTGCCATAGAAAAAATCTATGTGAAGGATTTATCCCTGGAGATTCCCAATGCACCGAATATCTTTCTGGAAAGAGATACGCCGGAAATTAACTTGCAGCTGGGAACCAAGAGTCAAGGGATCGGTGAAGGATTGTATGAAGTATTGTTAACCGTAACGGTGACGGCTAAGGTAAAAGACAAGAACATGTTTTTGGTGGAAGCTCAGCAAGCGGGAATTTTCCGTATTCGGAATATACCGGCTGGAGAGATAGATCCGGTGCTGGGAATTGGTTGTCCCAATATTCTCTTTCCTTATTTGCGGGAAGTGGTGTCGGATGTTGTGACGCGCGCCGGATTTCCACCGGTAATTCTCAATCCGGTTAATTTTGAGGCCATTTATCAGCAGAAAAACGCGGAAACAAAACCGAATTAAAAGTAACCGCATGCATGGAGATGAAAAACGCATGAAAAAAAGCTCATTGATTGATTCATGCTGGTTAAAAAATAAAGTAGGAATTTTTCTGACCGGTATTTTTCTGCAATCTCCCGGTTATGCAGTAGCTGAAATGGAATTTTTCTCGATCGCCGACAGCGCTGTTGTCATGTATGACGCGCCGTCGCTGAGAGCCGATAAGCTGTTCGTGGCGGATCGTCATCTTCCCGTTGAAGTCGTGGTGGATGTCGATGGTTGGGCGAAAGTTCGCGACAGTAGTGGAAGCCTTGCCTGGGTGGAGAAGAAAGCACTGAGTCAGCAGCGCTTTGTAGTGGTGACAGTGCCGTTGGCCAGTATCCACAAATCAGCCGATGCAAACTCGGAATTAGTGTTTCAGGCTGAGGAGAATATCGTCTTGGAATGGTTGGATTCCGATAGCAAAGGCTGGGTCAAAGTGCGGCACTCTGGCGGTCAAGCCGGCTATGTCAAAGTCAATCAGGTTTGGGGGTCATGAAAATTGCGGTACTGGGCGCGGGTGCATGGGGATCCGCCTTAGCCATTAGCCTGTCAACGCGCCATCAGATTCATCTATGGACAAGGGATCCGGATCATGCCATTGAGATGGGTCGTCAACGAATTAATCAAGCTTTCTTGCCAGGCCACTTACTGCCTGAATCCCTGAAGATTACTGCAACGCTGGAAGAAGCGTTGAAGGATGCCAATCTGGCGTTAATAGTTGTACCTGTCGCCGGTTTGCGTGACACATTGCGGGCCATTGTTGCCAGTAAGATCAAAGTGCCGGTTATCTGGGGATGCAAAGGGTTTGAGTCAGAGACTACTTATCTGCCGCATCAAATTGCCGCCGAAGAATTTTCCGGTCTGTTGCCGTCTTGCGGTGTACTGTCCGGACCGAGTTTTGCGGAAGAAGTGGCTCAAGGTCTCCCAACCGCTTTGACACTGGCATCCAAAGATATCGATTTCGCCGGTAAAATGGCTGCGGAGTTGCATAGCGCAAGGCTGCGCATCTATACCAGTGATGATGTTGCCGGGGTGGAAACCGGGGGAGCGGTGAAGAATGTGATTACTATTGCAGCCGGTATTTCCGATGGCATCGGTTTTGGACATAATGCCAGGGCAGCACTGATTACACGGGGATTGGCAGAGACTATGCGATTGGGGCTTGGCCTGGGGGGGGACATGAAAACCTTCATGGGACTGGCCGGAGTTGGTGACTTGATTCTGACAAGCACGGGTGATTTATCCAGAAATAGGCAAGTCGGATTGATGCTGGCGGAAGGGAAATCGCTGGCTGATATTTTAAGTGCATTAGGGCATGTCGCCGAAGGCGTGCACACGGCGAAATCGGTTCTGCAGTTAGGTAATCAATTGAATATTGAAATGCCCATTACTCAAGCGGTTTGCGATATTTTGCATGGTGTAGTATCCGCTAAGAAAGCGGTTGAAGTGTTGTTAAATCGCGAACAGAAGTCGGAAATTTATTAGTGTGGAATTTATCCCGAGAACTTCAAGTTTATTCTATTTCTGGTGACTAGTCATTTGTTTTTATGAAATTTTATAACTGATGCAGTTGGTTGACTTCTTCTGAAACGGTTGATTTGCTTGATAAATAGTGTGGCGAGAACACGCTAATTCGCTTGACCAGCCGTTAACAGCTTGATATAAGAGCGTCTGCAGTACTTGCTTGTGATTTAATTACCATTAACCAAGAAGGGGAATTATATGAACAAATCCGAACTCATCGAAGCTATCGCAAAATCGGCTAAAATTTCTAAAGCTTCCGCGGGCAGCGCATTGGATGGCGCATTAGCAGCAATAAAAGGTGCACTCAAAAAAAATGAAAGTGTTACTTTGGTCGGATTTGGGACTTTTAAAGTAGGCACAAGGGCTGCACGTACAGGCCGTAATCCCCGTACGGGCGCTGCAATTAAAATCAAAGCAGCGAAGGTTCCTAAATTCAGTGCTGGTAAAGCGCTTAAAGATGCAGTAAACTAGCGCACTTTCTTGACCGGGTGCTTAGCTCAGCTGGTAGAGCGTCGCCCTTACAAGGCGAATGTCGGCGGTTCGATCCCGTCAGCACCCACCAGTCAAATTTGCTAGTTCTAGGAGTGGTAGTTCAGTTGGTTAGAATAGCGGCCTGTCACGCCGGGGGTCGCGGGTTCGAGTCCCGTCCACTCCGCCAAATTAGGTTTGTCAGCTTGCGATAAGTAAAAAGTTCTTTGATCGTCATTTCACTTTCTAGTATTCTCAGGTTCTAATTGTGTTTGATTTCGTCAACCGTAAAAAACGTGTCGTACAAGTCTTTATGGGCTTGCTAATATTACCCTTCTTGTTTTGGGGGGTTGAATCGTATCGTACGATGGGTGGCGAAGGTTATGTTGCGGTAGTGGATGGTGAAGAAATTCCACGGCGTGAATATGAGCAAGCATTGCGTGATCATCATGAAAGAATGCGCGCGATGTTGGGTGCAAATTTCGATAGCGCGATGCTGGATACTTTTGAAGTAAAAAACTCGGTGCTGGAAAGACTCATTCAGCAGAGACTATTACACCGGGAAGCTGTTAGCAACGGTTTTATCGTGCTGGATTCACAGCTGATCAAAACTCTCCGGGAAGCCCCCGCATTCCAAAAAGATGGTAAATTTTCCAAGCAGCAATACGAAGAATTGCTGCGCAATCAAGGGTTGACTCCAGCAGTATTTGAATCGCGCGTACGTCAGGAGCTTTTGCTTCAGCAATTATTGGATGGCTACAGCGACAATGCATTTGCTCCCAAAGCAGTAGCCGAGAAAGTTCATTATCTTACTGAAGTTAAACGAGAAATCAATAAATCGCGAATCACTCCTGAGCAATTTCTATCGCAAGTGACACCGGAAGAGTCCGATATTACGAGTTATTATGACAAGCATAGGGCTGATTTTGACTTGCCGGAACGTGCGCGAGTTGAATATCTGGTGTTAACGCTGGATGCGGTAGCCAAAAATGAAACCGTGAGCGACGAAGCGATTAGTACTTATTTTTCCGAGCATCAGAATGAATTTGGTAAAGCCGAAGAACGCAAAGCCAGTCATGTTTTGATCACTATTGCGGCTGATGCTACAGATGACGAGAAACGCGCAGCAAAAGAAAAAGCCGAAAGCATTCTGGAGAAAATTAAGCAAAATCCGGATCAGTTCGCAGAAATTGCCAAGCAAGATTCGGATGATCCAGGTTCGGCAATGCGCGGCGGAGACCTGGGTTTTTTTGGCCGTGGTGTCATGGTTAAGGCCTTTGAAGATAAGATTTTTTCAATGCAACTGGATGAAGTGAGCGATATCGTGGAAACGAATTTTGGTTTCCATGTAATCAAGTTGACCGCTATCAAGGAAGAGAAACGTCCTGATTTGGCAGAAGTGCGCGAACAGATTGCAAATAAGCTCAAATTAGAGATGGTGAGCAGTATTTTCGGAGAAATTGCTGAGGATTTCAGTAATATCGTTTACGAACAAGGCGATAATCTACAAGCTGCGGCAGAGAAATTTGAACTATCCACACAAGAGAGTGATTGGATTACGAGAGATAAGGCAGAGCCGTCCATTCTTGCAAATGAGAAACTGCTGTCCGCAATTTTCTCGGCGGATGCGATTTCAAACCACCGTAATACTGAAGCAATTGAAGTGCAGCCCGATACATTTGTGTCAGCTCGCATTCTTGAGTATAAGCCTGCCACGACGCAATCGCTTGAGGTCGTCAGAGAGCAGATCGTGGAAAAGCTTAGAAAGCAAATGGCTGAATCGAAAGCGATGGAAGAAGGGCAGGCCAAGCTGGTGCGCTTACAAGCTGGCGAAGAAGTGAGTGATATTACTTGGGACGAAGCCAAGCAGATTTCTTATATGCAGCCGCAGGGACTGGATCATGAAACATTAAGGGCTGTTTTTAGAGCCAAGACCAATGCTCTGCCAGTGTATACGGGGGCTATTGATCCAAAAGGCGGATTTAACCTGATACGAATCAACAAAGTCGTTGAGTCCGAATCTGCAGATAAAACTAAACTGGATGTTTTTACCAAACAACTCCAGCAAATGATTACACAAGAAGAAGTCTCGTCATACTTAGCTGCCCTCAAACAGCGTTACGAAGTAAAAGTTAAACAAGACAGCTTCTAGTTTCCTGAATTTATTGCACGCTGAGTTTAATAATTAATCGTTGAGATTAAACGCAACGGTGTTGAATCCTGCATCGACATAAGTTATTTCCCCGGTTATGCCACTTGCAAGATCGCTGCACAAGAAAGCGGCAACGTTGCCGACCTCATCCGTGGTTACATTGCGCCGTAATGGCGAGATCTTCTCGGTATAGCCTAACAATTTCCCAAAATTTCCGATACCTGCGGCAGCCAATGTTTTGATCGGACCGGCGGAAATGGCATTGACGCGGATACCTTTCGAACCCAAGCTGGAAGCCATAAAACGGACATTTGCTTCGAGACTGGCTTTAGCCAAACCCATGACGTTATAGTTCGGCATGACCCGGACTGCGCCCAAGTAACTTAATGTCAGTAAAGCGCCATTGCGGTTTTGCAGTAACGGTAATGCGGCTTTGGCAAGTGCGGAAAAACTGTAGGCGCTGATGTCATGCGCGATGCGGAAAGCTTCTCGATTGACACTTTCCAGGTAATCACCGGTTAATGCTTCGCGCGGCGCGAAGGCAATGGAATGCACAATACAATCGAGTGAATCCCAATGCTTCTGCAAGTTCTCGAAACAGGCAGCGATTTCATTGTCATTGGCGACATCACAAGGAAATAACAGATTGCTATCAAATTCTGCCGCCAGCTTTTCCACCCGGCCGCGAACTTCTTCGCCCTGATAAGTAAAAGCCAGCGACGCGCCTTCTCGTTTCATAGCTTTTGCAATACCGTAAGCGATGGACCGGTTGCTGAGCAGGCCGGTGATGAGAATGCGTTTATTTGCCAGAAACCCCATATAATTTCCTTGTAGAATTGAGTAAATTGTCAAATTATAGCTGATGGGCGGCATAAGATGGAATTGTGTAAAGGAAGATATATAAGATGCTAGTGTTATTTTTACTTAAAACATGGATTCCGGCGAATCAAAATTGCAATGGATAAACGGCTTTTACCTGGATTGCTGATACTTTTGGCTTGGCTTGCCGCATGCAGCGGGCATCAATGGAATAATCCCTATGCAGCGGAAGATACGGAAAAAAATATTCTCTACACGGTATTCACAGAACGGCCCAAACATCTGGATCCGGTTCAGTCCTATAGTTCCAATGAAATTCAATTCACTGCACAAATCTATGAGCCGCCGCTGCAATATCATTATTTAAAGCGGCCATTCGTGTTGATTCCAGCGACAGCAGAGGAAATACCCGTAGTGAAGTATTTGGATGCTCATGGCAATCCAGTGCCGGGCGATGCGCAACCGGAGGATATTGCCTATAGTGTGTATGAAATTACAATCAAAGCGGGGATTCATTTTCAACCACACCCGGCATTTGCGCGCGATATGCAAGATCATTGGTTGTACCATGAACTGGGCCGGCAGGAAATGGCATCGGTGCGGAAGCTTGCGGATTTTTCGCAAACCGGTACCAGGGAATTGATGGCGGAAGATTATGTATATCAGATCAAGCGCTTGGCGCATCCAAAATTGCATTCACCGATTTATGGACTGATGGCTGATTATATTGCCGGACTCAGGGAATATGCCGATGTACTGAAGCAAGCCGAGCAGAACCGGCTGGATGAAAAAACATTCCTGGATTTAAGAGAGTATCCATTGGAAGGCGTGCAAGTTGTCGATAGATACACTTACCGTATCACAATAAAAGGCAAATACCCGCAATTTGTGTATTGGCTGGCGATGCCTTTTTTTGCCCCGATTCCGTGGGAGGCTGATCGCTTTTATTCGCAACAGGGATTAAAACAGAAAAACATCACATTGGATTGGTATCCGGTTGGCACCGGCCCCTATATGCTGACCGAGAACGATCCTAATTCACGGATGGTCTTGGAAAAGAATCCGAATTTTCATGATGAATACTATCCTGTTGAAGGTATGCCGGGAGATGAGGAAAATGGTCTTCTCGTCGATGCCGGTAAGAAATTACCGTTCATTGATAAAATTATTTTCACCCGGGAAAAGGAGAGTATTCCAAGATGGAATAAATTCCTGCAAGGTTATTACGATGTCAGTGGTATTGGCTCGGATAGCTTCGATCAAGCTGTGCAGCTGGTAGGGCAAGGTGAGGCGACGGTGACCGAGGCAATGGCTGAGCAAGGAATACGGCTGGAGACGGCGGTGGCGGCATCGACCTACTACATGGGATTTAATATGCTTGACCCGGTCGTCGGCGGCAGAAATGAACGAGAGCGCGAATCGGCCAGAAAGCTGCGCCAAGCGATTTCGATCGCCGTGGATTACGAAGAGTTTATTTCGATTTTTGCCAACGGCCGTGGAATGCCGGCGCAAAGCCCTATTTCGCCGGGTATTGCAGGCTACCGGGAGGGTGAGGAAGGCATCAATCCGGTAGTGTACGACTGGGTAAACGGTGAGCCGCGGCGTAAATCAATTCAAACTGCAAAGGCATTGCTGGCTGAAGCGGGTTACCCGGACGGAATAGATCAGCGAACCGGTGCGCCGCTCATTTTATATTTTGATGTGACTGCGCGTAGTGCTGAAGATAGATCCAGACTGGATTGGATGCGTAAGCAATTTCAGAAATTAAATATCCAACTGGTTGTGAGAAGTACTGATTACAATCGCTTTCAGGACAAGATCCGCAAAGGGAATGCGCAGATTTTTGAATGGGGCTGGAATGCCGACTATCCGGATGCGGAAAATTTCCTATTCTTATTGTACGGACCGCAACGTAAAGTAGGTAATAGCGGCGAGAATGCGGCGAATTATCACAATGCGGAATATGACCGCCTGTTTGAACAGATGAAAAATATGGAGGATGGGCCTCAACGGCAACAGATTATTGACCGCATGATAGAGATTCTGCGCTTCGATGCGCCGTGGTTATGGGGTTATCATCCGAAGGATTATGGCTTGTATCACGCTTGGTATCAGAATGTAAAACCCAACCGGATATCGAATAATAATCTTAAATATTTCAAAATCGATACTGCTTTGAGAGCGCAAAAGCGCGCTGAATGGAATGAACCGGTCATATGGCCAGTAGCGTTGATTTTGGCTGTGCTGGCAATCAGCTTTGTTCCCGCTGTGAATGCCTTTCGCCGTCACGAGAGCAGTACCGCTGTGCGTGTAGCTTCTTCAGATACTACGGGATAAGTTAAATGCTGAGTTATATCATCAGGCGCATTTTTTATGCGGTTCCGATTCTGATCGGAGTTAATCTCATCACATTCGTGTTGTTCTTTGTCGTGAATACACCTGATGACATGGCGCGAATGCAGCTCGGGATTAAGTATGTAACGCCGGAAGCGATTGAAAAATGGAAAGCGGAACGAGGTTATGATAAACCGCTGTTATTCAATCAGGAAGCGGAGAATCTGGATAAATTGACCAATACGATTTTTTTTGAGAAATCGGTATCCATGTTTATTTTTGATTTCGGGAAAGCGGATGATGGCCGGGATATTGCTCAGGAAATCAAGTCGCGCATGCTGCCAAGTCTGGCAATCGCTTTGCCGGTCTTTGTGTTGGGTTTGGTTGTGTACATTACTTTTGCGTTGCTGATGGTTTTTTTTCGCGCCACTTACATCGATTTCCTGGGTGTGGTTTTATGCGTGGCGCTGATGTCAATTTCCAGCTTATTTTATATCATCGTCGGACAATTCCTGATCAGTAAACTATGGCATTGGGTGCCCATATCCGGTTATGAAACCGGACTTGATGCCGCAAAATTTTTATTTTTACCGGTTATCATCGGTGTGATCAGTAGTGCGGGATCGAATATACGCTGGTATCGCACTATCTTTCTGGAAGAGATGAATAAGGAATATGTGCGGACAGCCAGAGCCAAAGGACTATCTGAACGTATTGTGCTATTCCGGCATGTGCTTGGGAATGCGTTGATTCCAATTTTAACGGGTGCAGTTGTTGTAGTGCCTTTATTATTTCTCGGCAGCTTGCTGGTTGAGTCGTTTTTTGGCATTCCGGGATTGGGCAGTTATACCATCGACGCGATTAATTCGCAGGATTTTGCGATTGTAAGAGCAATGGTTTTTTTAGGTTCACTTTTATATATCATAGGCTTGGTCTTGACTGATATATCGTACACACTGGTGGATCCAAGAATCCGTTTAGCTTAGCTTGGTTTAATAAGGTAAGGACAGGATTCGCTATTTTTTACAGATCACAAAGTTTTGTGACATCGAAACATAGGCTAACAACCGTAAATGTGTACTTGCCAAAACTTGCAGACAGTATTAATCCCTATCTATCTACAACTTCCCGTTAAAACTAGATTGACTTATCAGTGCAATATATTCATAATCGCCAGTTTCGTTCGGAGGGGTTCCCGAGCGGTCAAAGGGATCAGACTGTAAATCTGACGGCTCTGCCTTCGAAGGTTCGAATCCTTCCCCCTCCACCAATTTTGGAAAAGTAGTAAGAATAGCAGGGTGATAGCTCCTGCTGATATGGGTTTAAGTTGTGCTTCTTGCAAGCGGCGAACTAGTGCGGGTGTAGCTCAATGGTAGAGCAGAAGCCTTCCAAGCTTACGATGAGGGTTCGATTCCCTTCACCCGCTCCAAATGGGAATTAGCAGTTAAAACGGTAAAGTAGAGTTGTTTATGCTTGCCCATGTAGCTCAGTGGTAGAGCACTCCCTTGGTAAGGGAGAGGTCGCCAGTTCAATCCTGGCCATGGGCTCCATAGGTTGTATGTAAAATTGTATGGTTAGCACGCATAGGGGAAACAAGACATGGCAAAGAGTAAATTTGAGCGGTCGAAGCCACACGTAAATGTTGGTACGATAGGGCATGTGGATCATGGTAAGACGACGCTAACGGCGGCGATTACGACGATATTGACGAAGAAATTTGGCGGGGAAGCGAAGAGCTACGATCAGATTGACTCAGCGCCGGAAGAGCGTGCGCGCGGGATTACCATTAATACGGCGCAC
>CP091134.1:1193040-1212863 GCA_021582535.1 Nitrosomonas sp. | reverse complement strand
AATGGTCGCAAAGCTGCTGGCGCACACCTATCTGGATCAGGGGAAACTGAATTCCGCGGCATTCATCCTGGAACAAGCGGCGTTACTGAATCCGCAGCTGCAAGCGGAAGCGGCGGAAGTCTACCGGCGCGCCGGGCGGTTTCATAAAGCTTTGACTTTGAATGAAAGCATCGGTGACCAGAAAGTTAAATTCAAGCAACGGCTGTCCATTCTGCTGGCATTGAAACAGTTCGAGCGCGCGGCCAATATGGAATCCAGTTTGTACCGCACCGGCCTGCTGGACGATCAGGATGTCCGGTACGCGCTGGCTTACGCGCTATTTTCCAGCCGCCGTTTTGCCGACGCCAATAAGCATCTGGATCACCTGAAGAATGCCGAATTGTTCAGAAAAGGCACCGAACTGCGCCGCTTGATGGAAATTTGCAAAACCGAGCCATGGCAATGTACGTAATGCAATCGCCGGCAACGCCGGAATCATTCCGCGTTGTATTTCTTTTTATACCGCCTTAACAGCCACCCCGGGACGCTTTCCTTTTCGATTAACTGAGCATTGATCTTCGCACGCCAGCCGATGCGCGTATGGAGAGGGGGCTTGATACGCCAAATGAATACAAAACTAATAAAAATTTTCCGGATTTGCTGCTTGCTCGTGGTTGCTGTGATCAATACCTCCGCCTGGGGGAGCGAGGAAAAAGCCGAATTCTCAATTCATCTGTTCCAGAACGGATTGCCTATCGCCGGCGCCGGGTTGTCGATCAATAGCGAATCGTTCGACAAATCCAGCGCGATCCTGATTTTTGAAGCGACTCCGGCTACCTACACTTGGCGGCCGGGTAGCGACGCGCCGCTGAAAACCAATGCGAGCGGCAGCCTGGCCGGGAAATTGCCGCCCGGGTTTTATCAGTTCACCGTTCATACAAAAGATCAGGAATTTACTTTCGATCTGCCGTTGCGTCCTGCGGAAAATGCGCAGATTCTCGTCACTTTTTACTCAAGCAAGAAGAAACCGCTGCTGAATATCGAGAGCTCGGTGGCGGGCACGCTGGCCGGATCCGTGACCGGTGAAGAGAGACGTGATCAAGGCGAAGGCACGATTTCAGTCCGGGTGATATCGGCGGAAACACAGAAACCGGTCAGGGATGTGCAAGTGTTTTTGAGCGGTTTGAAAGAGAAATTCAGAACCGACGAACAAGGCCGGATCACGACAACGGTCCCCGCCGGGAGTTACAGTGTTTCGTTGCTGCACAATGCGTACAGCAGCCAGACGCTGGACGATGTGAAAATCGAAAAGGATCAAGACACGCCATTAAGCTTCAAATTGACACCGGCAGGCGTTGAACTGGCCGAATATGTGGTGCTCGAACCTCACCTGGCCGGTACGGTGGCATCGGTGATCGAAGAACAAAGAACGGCAACTTCGGTGGCCACGGTCTTGGGCGCCGAACAATTCAGCCGGGCGGGCGATGGCGATGCCGCCAGTGCGCTGCGAAGAGCTTCCGGGTTAACCTTGGTGGGCGGGCAATTCATTTTTATCCGCGGATTGGGCGAGCGTTTTTCCTCGACGCTGGTCAACGGCGCCGCGGTCCCCAGTCCAGATGCGACCCGGCGCGTCGTGCCGCTGGATCTGTTTCCGACCAATATCCTTGAAAGTGTAATGGTGCAGAAAACTTATTCACCCGATCGTCCGGCGGAATTCGCGGGCGGTACGATAGAAATGCGCACCCGCGGCATTCCCGATGCGTTTTTCTTCAACTTAAATCTGCAAACCGGTATGAACGACAATACGACGTTTCAGGATGGCTTGACTTATAAAGGCGGTGGAGCTGACTTTACCAGCTACGACGATGGCGCGCGGGCTTTGCCGGATTCGCTGGCCGATGCGACTAAGGATGGCGTGCCTATAAAACCGGCGTCTGTTTTTAATCCCAGCGGATTTACACCGAAACAGATTGAGAAGTTTGGCGAGGATTTATCGGGCGTATGGGACGTCGACCGGAAAAAACGCGCGCCGGATACCGGCATGCAAGCATCGATGGGGGATAGTTTCACATTCGGTGATTTCCGGCTGGGGTATATCGCAGCGGCCGGATGGAAACGGGAATTCAGAAAACAAAATGAAATCAACCGCGAATTTGTCGCCGCCGATACCGGCGACGGTAGCTTGAGAAAAATTCAGGATTTTCATATGCAGCGTTCGTTGAGTGAGGTGCAGCTGACCGGTTATGCGGGCACGGAACTGCACTACAAAGACAATCATAAGTTTTTTGCCAAAACGATGTTCCTCCGCCAGGCGTTCGATGAAGCCAGAATTTCTCAAGGGTTTACCGACGCGGAGACCAACGATATCCGCAGGACGAGGCTGAAGTTCTTTTCCAATCAGTTGTTGATGACCCAAGTGGGCGGTGAACATCGGTTCGACCGGTTGAAGGATTTGTCGATCAATTGGCTGTATACCAATGCAACCGCCAACCGGGAAGAGCCGAAAACGCGCGATTACCGTTTCGATGCCGATAGGCAAGGTAACTATTTCTTTGCGCAGCGCGCGGACAATAATCAAATCATGTATGCGGATTTGGTCGATAAGGATCAGAGCTGGCGGGTGGATGGAAAATTGCCGGTGCAACCGTCGTTCAATCACAAGATTACGTTGGGAAGCGGTTTTATCACGCAGCGCAAATCAAGAGATTCGGCGATCCAACGGTTCAATTACTTTCCGGTCGGTCCGGATGGGTTTAATCCGGCGGTTTTCGCGCAATCGTCGCTGGAAAGCATATTGCGGCCGCAGTATATCGGCAGCAATGGATTTCAGCTGCGTGACGTGACGCGTCCCAGCGATAAATACACCGCTTCCCAGGATCTGTTTTCTTATTACGGGAAAATGGATTGGCTGATGTACGACCGGATCAATATTACCGGCGGTCTGCGCTGGGAAGACAATGATCAAAGAGTCAATACTTTTACGCTGAACAACACGCCTACAACCGCCCAGCTCAAGCGCGTCGATATGCTGCCATCCGTGGTGGGCACGTTGTTCTTGACCGATAAGCAGCAACTTCGCGCCGGTTTCAGCCAAACCTTGTCAAGACCGGACTTCAGGGAATTGTCGTCAGCGCCTTTTACCGATATCAATACCAATCAGGAAACTGTCGGTAATCCCAATTTGAAGCAAACGTCCATTACCAATTGGGATTTGCGCTGGGAATATTATTTATCGCCGACGGAAAATATTTTTGCCGGATTCTTCTGGAAAGATCTGACCAAGCCGATTGAGCTGGTTGCAGTGCCGGGTACCGCCGGTCTCAACACCTATCAGAATACCGATAAAGCGAATATCTACGGGTTTGAACTGGAGTTGCTGAAGAAACTGGATTTTGTCCATCCGGTGTTGCAGAATTTTTATGCCGGCGGCAACTACACGTGGTCGGCATCGAACGTGCAATTGAATGCCGATAATCTGAAAGCGCAAACGACCAACGACCGGCAACTGCAAGGTCATTCCGCGCAGATCGTCAATTTTCAGATCGGCTATGACAATCCGCAATGGAAAACGCAGGCGACCTTGCTATACAACGTTTCCAGCAAACGCATTATGGCCGCGGGTGTGCTGGGCGCACCGGATAAATACGAGCAGCCCGTGCATCAGCTGGATTTTGTGTTCAGCCAGAATTTGTATAAAGGGTTGTCGATGCAAGTTTCCATGCAAAATTTACTCGATTCCGAAATCCGGGTCACCCAAGGCGATGAAGTTACCCGGCAGTATCGCCGCGGGCGCTTTTTTAACCTCAGCGTGCGCTTAGCGTATTGAACAGCGGTTTCATCCTGAGGAAGCGCTGATTAATTAACTGCACGAGTGAATTGCTTCGTTGCGCGGTACTCACTCCCTCGCCTATCAGATTGATAGGTCTCGGTTATTGCGTTCCGTGCGCCTCGCACTTCATCTCGTTCGTTGAATTAATCAGTGCTTCCCTAAGCGGCACGGTTATTTTTCTGTAGCAATCCTCGTATTTGTTCAGTCTGTATTAATTTTGCTCCGGCTAAAGTGATATCCGGCAGCAAGAAACAGCTTGTAAAGACAGACTACATTTGACGGGGATTCCATCATGAAAAAATTCTTCCTGGTGTTGGTTGCGATGGCATTGGTTGTGATGCTCAGCGGTTTTCGCGCACCCAACGGTAATATCATTTCCAAAGGTGATTTCTCGGATAAGTTGCTCATTAATATGGGTGAGCCGCATATCCGGACGGACCTGGGGCTGGTGCAGACCAGAGCTTTTGGCGGCATTATGTACATCAAGCGGGAAGTGTGGACATACAGAATCGATGACTACAGCTATCGCTTCGTGATCGAAAACGGACGGATCGTCGCCGATCATTGGACAAGGTTCTAACAGTCAAACGATCCAGCGGCGGTTGCAGTATTTTGCGGCGTTGTGCCGCCTGACAGTCGCCATTTAATGGCTGTATATCTTTTCATGCCGGTGTAATACCGCTGTCATGTTCGCTTGATAGATTTACTTACCCTAAATAAAAACTTGGAGCTGAGTAAATCATGTTAAAGCGAAATCATATGAAAAACATAATTGCCGCATCAGCGGTTGTGCTGAGCGCAACTGCGCTGAACGGGCACGCAGCAACCGCAACGTTTGATCCGGCAAGCGGTATTGTCAATTTGCCTGTCGTGGAAGTATTGAGCGGCAGCACGTCTTCATTCTACAGCGCGCAATTACAATTGAGCGGCAGCGATCTGCAACTGGTTGCCGCCAGTCCCATTGCGGCAACCACCGGACAGCGTAATGTATTTGATGCCGATACCAGTGCGGTGCATGTTGCTTCGGTAACCGTCGGCGCGGATGATTATTACGCCAAATTAAGATTGATACCCGGATCCAATCCACTGCGTTTTACGGTGGAACAGCTTGTCAATAATGCCTTTCAAGGTTGCCCGGGTTTCGCGGCGGCGGGCCCCAGTACCGGTTCCTGTATTTTAAGCGGTGAGATTAAAACCAATGTGACGCTGACAAAAAATATCAACTGGATTCTATCGGGCGGTGTTTATGTCGGTGGTGATAACACGCAAAGCGCAACCGTAACCATTAATCCCGGCACCAAAATTTTCGGTGAATCGGGATCGGATTATCTGTTTATCCGTCGCGGTTCCAAGATCATGGCCGAAGGTACGCCGGATAATCCGATTGTGATGTCCGGCCCATTGCAACAATCGCCCGGTGAGTGGGGTGGTTTGCTGATCGCGGGTAACGCACCGATCAACGGTTGTAATGTAGGCGTCACGCTTTGTGAAGCGCCATTCGAAGCGATTACATCGGAGTTTTTTGGCGGTAATAATCCAACGGAAAACAGTGGTGTCATTAAGTACACGCAAATTCTTTTTGCCGGGTTTGCCGTGCGTCCGGATGAAGAGCTCAATGGCTTGACGCTGATGGGTGTCGGTTCGGGCACGCTGATTAATTATGTGCAAGTGCATGCCGGCTTGGACGATGGCGTGGAAATGTTCGGTGGTACGGTACAGATGAAGCATTTGGTGCTGACCGAGAATCGTGACGATGCATTCGACTGGACCAGCGGCTTCAAAGGCCGGGCGCAATTTGTGCTGGTGAAACAATTGCCTGGTATCGGTGATCGTGGTATCGAAGCGGACAACAATGAGAAAAACCACGACAGTCTGCCGCGCGCGCATCCCATTTTATCCAACTTCACCATTATCGGCCGCAATGATACCGGTGCTACGGAAGGCATCTTGCTGCGCCGCGGAACGGCAGGAAATATTTGGAATTCGGTCATTACCGGATCACCGGTTTGTGTGCGCATCGATAGCGCATCGACCTATGTCAATGCCGGTTCTCCAGGCAGTTTGACGGGCGAATTGACAATGCAGAACTCTTTTGCGCAATGCGCCCAGAATTTTGCCGATGGTGATGGCGCTACATTCTCTGTGTCCAATTGGTTCTTGTCGCAATCCGAAAATAAAGCGGAAGATCCTCTGTTGGATGGTTATTTACCCAAAACCGGTTCGCCACTGACATTGGGCGGAGCCGCAGTGAGCGATGCTTTCTTTGACGTGGTCGATTATGCCGGCGCGTTCAAGGATGCGAGCCATGATTGGACCAAGGAATGGACCTTCCCGTTTTAACGCATACCCTTTGGAAATGTTGTCTACACTCCCCTCTAATAGTGTAGACAAAACCGCTTAACCCAAGCACTTTTACTGTTCAAGTGTCACAACGATCCGGGAGATCGGGGGCGTTTTGAATTGGGTTTGTATTTTTCCGCTGTTTTCACTTCTTCTCGTAGCACACCTCCCGGACACGGCCATCGGCAAGCTGTCCGGGAGGTTTTTTTATGTGTAACGGGATTGTCATCATCCTGTCATGCCGGCCGGTTAAGATTTTCATCCGAAATACGCACTGTTGATTAATTGGGAGAATATAAGATGAAATTACAATTCGGCCTGATGCTTGCTTCTGCGGCATTATTTTTTACCACGCACGCAGGTGCCGCCGATATCACCGGCGCAGGCGCGACTTTTCCCTATCCGATTTACGCCAAATGGGCCGATGCCTATAAAAAAGCAACCGGGATCCGGTTGAATTACCAATCCATCGGTTCCGGCGGCGGCATCAAGCAAATCAAAGCCAAGACCGTAGATTTCGGCGCTTCGGATAAGCCGCTGACCGTCGAAGAACTGGAAAAAAACGGTTTGACGCAGTTCCCCACCGTGATTGGCGGGGTGGTGCCGGTCATTAACGTGGAAGGCATGCAGGCCGGTCAGATCAGATTAACCGGAGCGGTGCTGGCGGATATTTTTCTGGGCAAAATCAAACGCTGGAATGATCCCGCGATTACCGGCTTGAATGGCGATGTGAAATTGCCGGACAGCAATATCGCCGTGGTGCATCGCGCGGACGGTTCCGGTACTACGTTTTTATTTACCGATTATTTGAGTAAAGTCAGTCCGGAGTGGAAAGAAAAAATCGGCGCCGACGCTTCCGTGGCGTGGCCCATCGGTACCGGTGGCAAAGGTAATGAGGGTGTGGCCAATTTTGTGAAGCAAATCAAGAATTCGATCGGTTATGTCGAAGCGGCTTACGTTAAACAAAACAAAATGAGCTACGTGCAATTGCAGAATCGCGATGGCATCTATGTAACTCCTGCCGAAGAGAGCTTCAAAGCCGCGGCGATCAACGCGCAGTGGAACATGACCACAGGGTTTTACGAGATTCTGACCAATAAACCCGGACAAGATAGCTGGCCCATTACCGGCGCTACTTTTGTCCTGATGCATCAATCCCAGGAAAACCCCGGGCACGCATTGGAAGTATTGAAGTTCTTTGAATGGGCTTATGCGCATGGTGATGAAATGGCGCTGGCGCTCGATTACATTCCATTACCGGACGATATCGTAAAGCTGATCGAGGATTCCTGGAGAACCCGGATTAAAGGCAAAGATGGCCAGGCGATTTACTCGGCTCAATAGCCCGCGGGAAACTCAAAATCAGAGACAGAGTGTTTCTCAACACCATGCGTAATAATTTTCTGCTAGCGGTAATCACAAAAATAAACCTTACGCGCCTGCAATCGGGCGTGGTAAAAACGATGCCCACAACCCATACGGCAGCAAAATTGAACCGGCAGCGGCTGCTCGATTGGGTATTTCACAAAGCGGCCTGGTTTTTTACCGCGCTGGTTTTTGTATTGCTGGCCGCCTTGTTGCTTTCTTTACTGATCGGCAGCTGGCCCGCGATGCAGGCGTTTGGTTTCGATTTTCTATTCAGTACGCAATGGAATCCGGTCTCGGAGAAATTTGGCGCGCTGGTGCCCATCATCGGCACGCTGGTTACGTCACTGATTGCGCTATCGATCGGAGTTCCGGTGAGTTTCGGTATCGCATTGTTTCTCACCGAGCTTTCTCCACCCTGGTTGCGCCGCCCCTTGGGAACAGCGATTGAGTTGCTGGCGGGTATTCCCAGCATCATTTACGGCATGTGGGGCCTGTTCGTATTTGCGCCGTTTTTTGCGAAACATATACAACCGGGTATGCAAAGCACACTCGGAGAAATGGCCGGAATCGGTTTTTTGTTTGAAGGCGCCGTGATGGGAATCGGCATGCTGACAGCCGGTATTATTCTGGCGATCATGGTGATTCCTTTTATTGCTTCCGTGATTCGCGATGTGTTCGAGGTGGTGCCTGCCATGCTCAAAGAATCCGCTTACGCGCTGGGTGCGACCACATGGGAAGTGATTTGGTATGTGGTTCTGCCTTATACCAAGACCGGTGTGGTCGGCGGCATCATGCTCGGCCTGGGCCGCGCCTTGGGCGAGACGATGGCGGTTACTTTTGTGATCGGCAACGCGCACCAGTTGCACGCTTCTCTGTTCATGCCCGGAAACAGCATTGCTTCGGCATTGGCCAATGAGTTTACGGAGGCCGATGGTGATTTGTACACCGCCGCGTTGATCGAACTGGGTTTGATTCTGTTCTTGATCACTTTTGTGGTGTTGGCCTGTTCCAAGATTCTTTTATTACGGCTGAAGAAGCGCGAAGGCGGCCTTTCCTAGCGTGACATGATGATCCCCATTTATACCCGCCGCCGTATCATTAACGCGATCAATCTGACTTTCTCCGTGCTGGCGATGGCGTTCGGCTTATTCTGGCTGTTCTGGATTTTGCTGACGCTGTTCGACAAAGGACTGAACGGTATCAGCGTCGTTACTTTTACGCAAATGACGCCGTCGCCCGGCGATACCGGCGGCTTGTTGAATGCGATTGCCGGTAGTTTGGTCATGGTGACGCTCGCAACGCTGATCGGCACGCCGATCGGTATCATGGCGGGCACTTACCTGGCCGAATTCGGCCAACGCGGCTGGCTGGCTCCGGTTACCCGTTTTGTGAACGATATTTTGCTGTCCGCGCCTTCGATCGTCATCGGTCTTTTTGTGTATACGGTTTATGTCGCCAAGGTGGGGCATTTTTCCGGATGGGCCGGCGCATTGGCGCTTGCGTTGATTGTGATTCCGGTGGTTGTGCGCACCACCGAGGATATGCTGCGGCTCATTCCAAACAGCTTGCGCGAAGCCGCGATCGCGTTGGGTGCGCCGCAATGGAAAGTGGTTACGCTGGTTACCTGGCGCGCCTCCAAAGTCGGCATCATGACCGGGATACTGCTGGCGGTTGCGCGAATCAGCGGGGAAACAGCGCCGTTGCTGTTTACCGCGCTCAATAATCAATTTTGGAGTGCGGACATGAACCGCCCCATGGCTAATTTACCCGTCGTTATTTTTCAGTTCGCCATGAGTCCTTACGAATACTGGCAGGAATTGGCCTGGACCGGCGCGTTATTGATCACGCTGAGTGTGCTTGGGCTGAATGTTGCCGCGCGTATTTTCATGCGCAAGCGCGATTTTTAAAATTAAAAACTCAAATGACTATCAGCCTTTCACCATCCGATGTTTGCAAGATCTCCATCAACGATTTGAATTTTTATTACGATACATTTCATGCGTTGAAGTCGATCAGCATGCAGATCCGGAAAAATAAAATCACCGCGTTTATCGGTCCTTCCGGTTGCGGGAAATCGACCTTGCTGCGCACCTTAAACCGCATGTATCAACTGTACCCGAGTCAGACCGCTCAAGGGGAGATCGTGGTGGACGGGGTGAATATTCTCGATAAGCAGCAGGATCTGAATATGTTGCGCGCCAAAATGGGCATGGTGTTTCAAAAACCGACACCGTTTCCGATGTCGATTTTTGATAATGTGGCATTTGGTGTGAAGCTGTATGAATCGTTAAATCGTTACGATTTGGCCGAACGGGTGGAATGGGCGTTACAAAAAGCTGCGTTATGGGAGGAAGTCAAAGATAAATTGAATCAGAGCGGCACCAGTCTTTCCGGCGGGCAGCAGCAGCGTCTGTGCATTGCCCGCACTATTGCGGTGAAGCCCGAGGTGGTGTTGTTCGACGAACCGACTTCCGCGCTCGATCCGATTTCCACGGCACGGATCGAAGACTTGATTTTCCAACTGAAGGAAGATTACACCATTGCGATAGTGACGCATAACATGCAACAGGCGGCGCGCGTTTCCGACTATACCGCTTACATGTACCTGGGGGAATTGATCGAATTTGGCGATACCGATTTGATTTTTACGAAACCTAATGAGCGTGCCACGGAAGATTATATTACCGGGAAATTCGGCTAGTTTATTTTCTATAGGAAATTGAATAAACCCTGAAGTACGAGCGGTAAAACATGGAAATTTGGTCGCCGGTCACAGCAATCGATTGGTGGGTGAAGCAGGTTACCCGACTAGATTTTGTTAGTACATGTGTACTAATAAAAAGGGAGAAATGCTCTATGTACTTAAGGATTTACAAAACTATAATGAAGCACGTTGTTAATGCGGTTATGTATCAATTTTGGGTTTGTATCATTTTGAATGTGGCATAAAAGCGTGTGTGATTAAAGTTGGCTTTGAGCAGGAATATTAATAGCCAGTTTTTTATAGCAGCCTTAAATTTACGGAGTAAGTTATGAAATTCCAATTGAAAAAGAATTACCTTGCACAAGCAGTTGCAATTGCTTTGTGCAGTACGTTTGTTACTGCGGCACAAGCTGCACCCGTTACGATCAGCGGTTTTGGCACTACTGCGGCCAGGATTGACGATGCCGGTTATTTTTCTCCATCCGGCGCGCTCGGTTTGAGCTTTTTGGGTAGAGAATATGTTAATCATGGCACTTTTGCATCCAATTGGTGGTTGAATGCCAACGGTGCTTCGGTTGCGATTGCTGATGAAGCGACCGGAAGTAATCCATTGAGCTCTACCGCTTTTGCCATCGGTAGCAGTATTGCCGTCGTTACCAATATTGCGGGCGGCGGCGGTGGCTGGAGCGTGGTTGAAACGGTAAGCATACCAACGAGCGGCCACGTCGCCGTCAAAGTGCAACTGACCAATAACACCGGAGCTACGGTTAATCATGTGCAGTGGGGTGTGGGTATTGACCCGGATCAAGGCATTCCCGGCGGCGCTGGATTTGGCACGACTAATACAATCAATGGATTAGGGAATCTTGCTTCCGTAACCGCAAAAAGTTTGGATGGATGGGCATTAACGCTGCATAACACGACCAGTGCTTCAGCATTTGCAATAGCGCCTTATGTCGATCCTGTTAACTGCTGCAGTCCGGTTGATCCAGCCGTAATGCTGGCCGCGGCCCAAGGAATCGGCAACTACGGTTTTGCCGATCATTCCATCAATTTGGCTTATGATTTGGGTACTATCGCGAATCATCAGTCAGTGAGCTTCGGTTACGAATACATCATGGCTGTTCCGGAACCGGAAACTTATGCCATGTTGCTGGCAGGTCTCGGTTTGATTGGTTTTTCAGCACGCCGCCGCAGAATGATGTAATCAGCAGTTAATCTGTAGTACAAAAAGACCGCGGAGAAGTCGCATTTCTCCGCGGTCTTTTTGTTTTTGGTTGCTCAATACTCCGGATTAAACAGCGTATCCCGGGTGTGCGTGTATGAACTGCTGCGGTGTGATAATCCTGGGCGATATAGTACAGATGTACTAACTGGTAGGCGGAATGTCCTGGAATTTAAGGGAATAATGTCCTATATACTCAATGGTTTGCATCCCTATAATCAGAGATGCCGGAATGATAGATAAATTCCGGATAAATTGTTTATTTAGAATGTAACAGAGAGTGAGTGATCTGGAACATAGGCGAAATCGATGGTTATGTTGCAATCATTAATTAAAGGAGCAGTCATTATGAAACTCGAATGGAAAAAGAATCGCCTAGGACAAGTTGCGATATGTGCACTATTCAGCATTATCGCTGCTACAGCGCAGGCTGCACCGGCTGTAATCAGTGGTTTTAACACTTCCGCTGCGATTGACGACGCCGGTTATTTTTCTCCCGCTGGTTCACTGGGCTTAAGCTTTCTGGGCCGGGAATATGTCAATCATGGTACTTTTGCCTCCAATTGGCGCTTGAATGCCAATGGCGGCGCAGTTGCGGTTGCCGATGAATCGATTGGAAGCAATCCATTGGGTTCGACGGCTTTTGCGGTAACAGGTCATGTAGCGATTATCACCAATCTCGGTGTCGGGGGTGGCTGGAACATCGTCGAAACAGTCAGTATTCCCGCTGATGGTCACGTCGCCGTTCAAGTTCAGCTGACCAATAACACCGGAGCTACGGCTAATCATGTGCAGTGGGGTGTGGGTGTTGACCCGGATCAGGGTATTCCGGGCGGGGCCGGGTTTAATACGGGCAACACAATCGATGCGTTAGGAAATCTTGCATCGGTGACGGCAACGAGTTCCGATGGTTGGTTGCTGACACTGCGCAACACCACCAGCGCCTCAGCTTTCGCGATTGCCCCTTATATTGATCCAAGCGCGTGCTGCAGTCCGGTCGATCCAGCCGTGATGCTGGGCGCGGCCCAAGGAATCGGCAACTACGGTTTTGCCGATCATTCCATCAATTTGGCTTATGATTTGGGTACTATCGCGAATCATCAATCAGTGAGCTTCGGCTACGAATACATTATGGCCGTTCCGGAACCGGAAACTTATGCCATGTTGCTGGCAGGTCTCGGTTTGATTGGTTTTTCAGCACGCCGCCGCAGAATGATGTAATTCAATAGCTCTTTTGAACCGAAAGCCACAGAGAAGAGGCGGTACTTCTCCGTGGTTTTTTGCTTTATAAGCTACAGTAATTCTGGATTAAGCCTGGTTTCTTCGGAATAGCGCTTCGTCTTTTTGTTCCCGGGCTTCAATTCAAATTCTGAACCGGTGATTACCGATCAATCCGCCGGAATGAGTGGCTTGCGTTACGTAATGGTTTCTAAATGAGTACAATAGCGGATCGGCGCAATCTCACCGCTGCAACCGTCACTAATCCAAACATGCCAACCAAACCATTAGATTCTTCTCATTTGCGCATTACCATCGACCCGGCTTCACTGGGATTTTCCGATACCTCGGAGTTGTTGCAGCAGCCGTTATCCTGGATTGGTCAGGAGCGGGCGGAGGTGGCTGTTCGTTTTGGTCTCGGCATGATGCAGCCGGATTACCATTTGTTTGTGTTGGGAGAAGCGGGATCGGGGCGTTCTTCTTTATTGCAACAAGCGATGACGGCCACTGCGGCTGATAGACCGGCGCCTCCGGATCTGTGTTATCTCTACAATTTCATTACACCCGAAAAACCGCTGGCTTTGCATTTGCCTGCCGGGCAGGGATGTTTGCTGCGTCAAGCTATGCTGCAACTGGCGAAATCGCTGCCGTCCGAAATCACGCAATGTTTGAGCGGGCAGGATTTCAAGATCGAGAGTGACCGGCTGGAAAAAAAATTCAGAACCGAAACGAGCCAAGCGTACAAAAAACTCGATAAGTTTGCGGAATCGCTGCATGTCACCATTCATCGGGAAGACGAACAGATTTTGTTTACCTTGCTGGATGAAAAAGGGGAAATTCTGACAGCGGAGAATTTACTGAAGCTGCCCAAAGCACGCCGGGTTGAAATAGAACAAGCGGAACAGGCGTTGCGCGAAGCGATTGCGGTTTATTTCGAAGCATTCCAACGGATAGAGAAAGAAAAAGACGCGGCATTGGCGGCATTGCAGCGCCGTATCGTGCAGCCCTTGCTGAATCTTGCATTGCAGAAAATTTTAGCGGAGCTGCAAAAACCGGTACGCGAGGAGCGGCTCAACACTTTTTTCGCACAGGTGGAAGCGGATATTCTCGACAATCTGGCATTGTTTGAGACGGATGATATCGATGAAGGGAAACAGCAAACGGAACTGGAGCGGATTTTCTCCCGCTATCAGATCAATCTGGTCGTGAATAACGCTGATTTACCGGGAGCACCGGTCATTATTGAAGACAATCCGTCAGCGTATGCCTTGTTTGGCAGTATCGATTATCAGTTTGAGAACGGCAAACTGAAAACCGATTTTATGCGTATTCGCGCCGGTAGCTTGTTGAAAGCGCACGGCGGTTTTTTGATGCTGCATGTGGATGATTTGCTGACGGACGGTTCATTGTGGGTAAAACTGCGGCGCTTTTTGCGCAGCAAGCGGTTGCAAATTGAAGAGCCCGGCTCGGCATGGGCTTCCAATTCACCCGTATCCCTTGAGCCCGAAGCGGTCGATGTGAACGTTAAAATCATCCTGGTCGGATCGCGGGAGGAATATTATGATTTGCAGGAAATCGATCCGGAATTCATGCGCCGCTTCCGTGTGAAAGTGGATTTTGCCGGGAGCTTCACCGCGAGCATGGAAACTTATCATGCATCGGCTGTGTTCGTGGCGCATGCCTGCGACACCGCAAAATTACCGCATTTTTCCGCGGCTGCGGTCGCGCGCTTGTTGGAAGAATCGCACCGGGAAGTGGAAGATCAAAAGCGCCAGAGTGCAATTTTTGCCCGTACCGAGATGCTGCTGCTCGAGAGCGCGGCGTTGTGCCATGTCCGTCATGGCCGTTGCGTGGAAGTGGCGGATATTTCCGCCGCGCTGCAAGCGCGCAACTTGCGCCATAATTATCCGGACTCGCGTTTACAGGAAGCCATTATCGAAGGTGAAATCGCCATTGCATTGCAAGGCGAAGTCGCCGGTCAGCTCAATGCGCTGACGCAGATCGATCTGGGCGATCATAGTTTTGGCACGCCGGTGCGTCTTACGGCGCGTACTTTTGCCGGTGAGGATGGTGTGCTGAATATCGCCCGCGAAGTGGATATGTCCGGGCCGATTCACGATAAGGGCATGCTGATATTGCAGAATTATCTGACGGGTTTGTTTACTCATCTGGCACCGCTGGCGCTGAGCGCATCGATTGTTTTTGAGCAGGAATATACCGGCATCGAAGGGGACTCCGCTTCCTGCGCGGAATTTTACGCGCTGTTGTCGGCGCTGGCGGAGTTGCCGTTGAAACAAAGCATTGCCGTGACCGGCGCATTGAATCAATACGGTGAGGTGCTGCCGGTGGGGGGCATCAATGACAAAATCGAAGGTTATTTCAAGTTGTGTGAGAAAACGGGCTTAACCGGTGAACAGGGTGTGTTGATTCCGTATCAGAACCGGCAGCATTTGATGCTCGATCAGAAAGTGATTGCAGCGGTTGAGAAGGGCTTATTTGCAATTTATACAATGGAACACATCATGCAAGGACTGGAATTGCTCACCGGTTTGCCATCCGGCAGCAGTGAATCGGCGCAGATAAACGGCTATTCATATGGTACCGTGCTTGGTCATGCGCAGAAAACGTTGCTGGTTTTCCGCCGTGCTTGCCAATCGACGCAACACCCCAGGACCGAGCACCGGCGGCTGCCATCCCGGGCGGATAAATAACCGTGCATTCATCCTCCGATCCGGTCAACCGGCCGCAGCGTTACCGGGAAGTGCGTAAAGTTACACTGGTCGGATCGGCGGTGGATTTTGTCTTGGGCGTTGCAAAAATTGTCACCGGATGGTTTGCCAATTCACAGGCATTGATTGCCGACGGGATCCATTCGTTATCCGATTTGCTGACCGGATTCATCGTGTTGTACGCCGCCAAGCACTCGCACAAAAGCGCCGATGAGGTGCATCCCTATGGTTACGGACGGATTGAAACCCTGGCAACCGTCAGTCTCGGCATGGTGTTGACCGGCGTTGCGGCCGGTATTGCCTATGAAGCGGTTAAGCGGCTCAACGATCCGGCAGTGGTGCTGGATTTCACCTTATTGGCGCTGCTGATTGCGTTGTTATCGGTGATTTCCAAAGAGTGGATTTATCGTTATACGATGTCCGCCGCGCAGCGTTTGCGTTCGGATCTGCTGATGGCCAGCGCGTGGCACAGCCGCTCCGATGCTTTTTCGTCGATTGTGGTATTGATCGGTATTAGCGGCGTGATGCTCGGTTATCCGTATTGGGACGCGGTGGCTGCCGTGGCGGTGGCCGCCATGATCGCCAAGATCGGTTTTGGCTTGGTGCGTTCGAGCACGCTGGAATTGATCGATGTCGCGCTGGATCCGGAAAAAGTCAACACGATCCGGCAGCACATCCACACCGTGCATGGCGTGCGCTCGATTCATACGCTCCGCACCCGGAAAAGCGCCGGGAACGCTTTCGTCGATGTGCATATCCAGGTCGATCCCCGTTTGAGTGTATCGGAAGGCCATCAAATCGGCGACAGTGTCCGGCGGCGTCTGCTGCAACAGGTGGAAGAGGTGACCGACGTGACGGTGCATATCGATCCGGAAAATGACGAAACCGGTTCGCCTTGCAACGATTTACCTTCACGTGAGGAAGTCATCGCCGGACTCAAACAGCGTTGGCCGCAATTGCCGGTTGCATCGGTTGAAGCGATGACATTGCACTATTTGTCCGGCGCGATCGATGTGGAGCTGGATTTGCCGATTGAAATCCTGCGTAGCACGGGCGAGGCTAAATATCTGGTGCAGGAACTTAAGCAGGCTGTTTCCGTGTTGCCGTACATCAATGCAGTACAGGTACGGTTTAAGGTTTGATGGGCTCCGGTATTCACTGCATCGTTAGATTAGCGCTTGTTTCTTCATTCTAATCGTGGCGCTGAAATAGGCGGTGCCGGTTATACTGAGCGGCAATAAAATGATTCGAATGATGAGTATTGTTATCACGATAGTCTGGAGCGGCTTCTCATCGTCCTACATGATCCCTGGAATGTTCTTGCAAAATGAGGCTGGTTCACTGATCATTATAAGCAGCATGCAGAATGACGTTATTGGTTATTAAAGATTATAATTCAACCTGTCCAAGTGGCGAGTAAGCCAGAGATGGGGTGATTAGAGTCAAGAAACTATTTGTACCGCGATGAAATATCATACGATGAGGGATAGGGGTTAGCAACCGCGCGAAATATCTATGAATCAAGATACAAAAGACACCAATCTGAATCCTTCCGTGATTGCACGTGAAACATTAAAACAACTTGCGATCCTTAAAATTTCCCCGACACCGGATAATTATCACAAACTGTATGATCAGATTGCCGGTAATCCGGAGAATCAAATTTCAGCCATTACCGCGAAATTGCTGACTGAGCTGGCGAAAGAATTTCCGCGCCATACCCCCACGTTGCTGAATTGCGCCAACAGTCTGGAACAAGCCGTCAACGAAAAAAACTGGCTGAAGTATAAGACCGCCTTGGTAAAGTTTGCCACCACTGAAAACATAACGATCAATAGCACGACTTTAGCCATTCAGGCCAAGGCGCAACAACCGCCTCAGCCGGATTCTAACGCTATCAAGCAAGACGGCGAGATCAGCAGTTATACCAGCCAACTTCTGGATTTACTGGCGCAAATGCTGGAGAACATCGTTGCCAAGCAAGTCAATGGCGAAACGCTGGCGGAAGAAGCGCGCTCGTTGGCATCCCAGGTGCGGAAAATTCAGAATAAACCGGAAATGGATCAATTTATTGTTCATTTTCAGCAGTTTTGCGTCAAACTGGAGTTATCCAATCAGCGTGAAGCCAGCTTGCAACAAGGATTACTGAGGTTATTGAATCTGTTGATGGATAGTACGGCTGAATTGTTATCGGAAGACCAATGGATTAAGAAGCAGCTTGCCAAGCTGAAAGATACCGTATCCATGCCGCTGGATGTGCAGGTCATCGCGCAAGCCGAACAGTATCTGAAAGAAATCATTCAAAGACAAGAAATAATAAAGCAAAGTCTGGGGAAAGCCAGAGTGACGATGCGGCAGATGGTCACTTCGCTGATTTCCAATCTGGAAGAGCTGTCGGATGCCACCGGGGAATATCAGGAGAAACTGGAATATTACTCGGAGAAAATCAATCAGGTTGAAGATATCGACGAGATCAATCAGCTGCTTGCGGAAATCATGCAAGAAACCAATAAAGTACAAAAAAACGTAAGCAATTACCGCAAGGATTTGATTGCCGCCCGGACGGAAGCCGATGCGGCGCAAAATCAGATCAGTCTGCTGGAAACCCAATTGCAGGAAATGGGTGAAAAGGTCCATGAAGATCATTTGACCGGCATATTGAACCGGCGCGGATTTGATAATGCCTACCAGCGCGAGGCATCGTGCGCGACACGCAGCAACACGCCGTTATGTTTTGCCTTGCTAGATATCGATAACTTCAAGCTGCTCAACGATACGCATGGCCATCATGTCGGCGATAATGCTTTGTGCCATTTGGTGGAAGCGGTCAAGGAAACGGTGCGGCTGGAAGATGTCGTGTCACGATACGGCGGTGAGGAATTTGCGATCCTGTTGCCCAATACCGCACTCAAAGAGGCGATTCAAACCATATCCAGAATACGCCGCTATATGACCAAGAAATTCTTCCTGCATGACAATAACCGCTTATTAATTACCTTCAGCGGCGGCGTGGCGCAGTATCATCCGGGAGAATCGCAGGAAGATCTTTTCAAGCGTGCCGACGGCGCTTTGTATCGCGCCAAGAAAAATGGTAAGAATCAGATTATTGCCGCTGACTAGGCCGTTTAACTTGATATAGCCATATAAGAAAGCAGCATGACCGGAATCAATCCGTAACCGGAAAACATGCGGACTAGGTGTATCGAAGAGAGTTGCTGCATGCCAACCGGTATTGACTGATATAATTTCTTCCTTTTCACACCGAGCCCATAAAAGCCATGTCAACCACATCACAATTCTCAGTCCGCAAGTTTCAGTTTGCACTTTTGATTGCGGTGATTTCCGCTTTTATTGTATTCGGCTTGCTGTACCGCACCAGTTCGCAAGGGGATTTTTCCGATACCTATCCCAAGGGTTTTCGCGGCGGCGCCTGCACGATCGAATCGGAAGCGCTCATTATCGGTTATTCAGGCTACTATCTTCCTGAAGGTTATGAGTCACCGGACGATCTCCGGTCGCCGCATGTGCCTGTGCAGTGCGGTAAAATACCGGAACCGGCATCGCTCAATATTTCGATTGATCTGCTGTATCCCGAATCGGCGCGCGATTTTTCCTTGGCACTGCGCCTGGTAAAGCTTGAAATCGATGAAAAAGAACATCAGCAAGAGCATGAAGTGATGTCGACACCCGCGCAGCAGCATCGATCGGGAGTGATTACCACTGCATTCAAATTGGGTGAGATGGGGCAATATATTTTGTATTTGGAAGGGAAAAATACTGAGAATGCTGATCTGCAAGTGAAAATTCCACTACAAGTCGGTTTGGATTGGAAAAATCATCTTAAAAACGCTTTATCGCCCTTGCTGAAAAAAGACTGACCGCCGGCAATGTGCTGCGTACTCCTAAAATATCTGATTTGTGTGCCGCTAATGGTTTTAAACATGAAGAGGAGAATATGATGGATGTTAACGGTATAGCAGGCTTGGCAACGTCAATGGCTGAATTCAGCGCGAACCAGGCGGTCGGAATAGCGGTGCTTAAGAAAGCGATAGATACAAATGCTGCGGGTGCGCTTGCTTTGATTGAGGCGATCCCAGGCGCAAATCAAGCCCCGGCGAATCTGCCGCAGCATCTGGGGCAGAATGTCAATACCACAGCCTGAATTGATAGGTTTAATGGTTTCCGCAGCGCTACTTTGTTAGCGCTGTTTTATTATGGGCGGCTTGTTTTTCAGACGGACTGAATGTCCATCCCTATTCCCAAAATACTTCCAAAGTGATATTTTTATTTCGCTACAATATGTTCGGTAGCGTTTTTCTGTTTTCTTAATGTTAATTAATCGGCTTATTAGCTTGGCTACGCATGAACTATAGACCTAATTTTAATCTGGCAGCTTTTGATTCGCTCGAATCGCAGCAAAAGCGGTTGTCT
>CP091134.1:1162293-1192940 GCA_021582535.1 Nitrosomonas sp. | reverse complement strand
AGCGAAGGTTTTATATCGGCGGAGGACATGAATCTGATTCAGATCATCGATGAACCGGATCAAATCGTCAATGCCATTTTTAAATATTATGAAAGCAGCGGATTTGAACCGACCGCCGCCGAGCGAGAAATTCAACTCAATATTTAAGGAAACGCTGATTAATTGACTATACGAGCGAATCACATCGTTGCGCGGTATTCGCTCCCTCGCCTATCGTATTGATATGTCTTGGTTGCTGTGTTCCGTGCGCCTCGTACTTTATCTCGTCCGCCGAATTAATCAGCGTTTCCTTAACTGTCAGCGATGATTTTAGGTAGAATACCCGTTAATCTCGACCCGCCGGTAACCAACATGATGTACCTGTATCCACTTATTTTTATCTTGGTGATCATTTCTGCATTGCCTGCCATGGCGCAATCCGATCAGCCGAAGCAGGCTAAAAGGCTTTCGCACCCGGATAATCTTATTCCATTACCGGAGCCTCCCGAGTTACCCAAGGAATTGGCGGATCCTCCGCCGCTTCCGCCGGATATTCAACCGGATCCCGAACTGGAAACGCAAGTAACCATCATCAAGCGCGGCGAAGATACCATTGAAGAACACCGCATCAACGGCGAATTGATGATGATCAAAGTGATTCCCCGCATCGGTCCGCCGTATTATCTGAAAAAAAATATCAGCCGGGGTGCGCATACGCACGCAGGTGAGGCCGGTATTGATGTCAGCCCGCCGATGTGGCAATTCTTGAAATTTTAACCCCGATAAAGAGCGAAAGCATGTAATCCGATGAAACCTTTCTGTTTCCACTTTTCCGCTTTTTTATTCCGCTAGCCCATGTCAGTTTTTACACCTGTTACCGATAGCCAGCTCACGGTCTGGTTACAAAATTATGCGTTGGGCCAGTTGGTCCAGTTGCAAGGTATTTTGTCGGGCATCGAAAACACCAATTATTTCGTCACGACCACGCAAGGCAAATTTGTATTGACGTTGTTCGAGAAACTGACGCGCGACGAACTGCCGTATTATCTGAATCTGATGGCGCATTTATCCCGGCACGGTATTCCCTGCCCCGCCCCGGTTGCGATGCTGGATCAGCAGTTGCTGGGCGAACTCAACGGCAAACCGGCAACGATCGTAACCTGCCTGCCGGGACAATCCGTCATGCATCCCGTTATGGAACACTGTGCGGAAGTTGGTCGGATACTGGCTCGCATGCATGTGGCGGGCAGCTCGTATCCCGGGCGGATGAATAATCCACGCGGGCTTCCCTGGTGGCAAGCCAGAGCGCCTGAGATTGCACCTTTTCTTTCCGCTGACGAGCAATCCCTGCTTGCGGCGGAATTGAATTTTCAACGATCGCAGCAAACCGGCGCGCTACCGGGCGGCGTTATTCACGCCGATTTGTTCCGCGACAATATTCTCTTTACCGGACACACCATCGGCGGCGTCATCGATTTTTATTTCGCCTGCAACGATGCGTTCTTGTATGATCTGGCCATTACGGTCAACGACTGGTGCATGACTGAAAACAAAACTCTGGATGAATCCTGCACGCTGGCGCTGATTAAAGCCTATCATGCCGTGCGTCCGCTCAACGTGGCCGAACACGAAGCCTGGCCTGCCATGCTGCGTGCCGGCGCACTGCGTTTCTGGGTATCCCGTTTATACGACTATCATTTACCGCGCCCGGGGGAATTGACACACGCCAAGGATCCGGCGCATTTCCGGGAAATATTAAGAAATCATGCACGCGATTCAGTAAAACTGCAGCAGCTCTGGATATAACGCTCTATTAAAACCGTTTACTGAAATTAACTGGAGAAACATTAATGGAAATTCATCAAGTTCACGCAAAACAGGGATTGCAATGGATTCTAAGCGGTTTCTACATGTTCCGTAGAGCACCGCTGGCTTGGGTATTCGTGTGCTTCACCCTGATGTTGATCGCCATATCGATGTCATTGATCCCATTGCTGGGAAAATTCATTTTCACCTTGGTTTCACCGGTATTTCTGGCAGGGATCATGCTGGGATGCAAGGACATGGAACAAGGCAAGTCACTTGATATGACACACTTATTCGTTGCTTTCAGAACCAATGCCGTGCCGCTCATCACGATCGGCGGAATTTATTTGATCGGGCAGATTCTCATCATCGGTCTGGTCATGCTGATCGGCGGTTCGCAAATGACCGACATGATGCTCTATGGCAAGCGGGTCGACGAAAGTGAACTGATGGGCGTGATGAGCAGTTTCCTGACATCTTTCTTGATTGCACTGACACTTTCCATTCCTCTGATGATGGCCTCCTGGTTCTCGCCGCTGCTGGTGGTGTTTGACAACGTACCGCCCGTTATTGCAATGCAAAAAAGCTTTTTTGCCTGCCTGAGAAACTTCATTCCCTTTCAGTTGTACGGCGTCACGCTGATCGTGCTGACCATCATCAGTGTGATGCCTTATGGTGCCGGTCTGGTCATCCTGATCCCTACCATTTTCGCGTCCATTTACGTCAGTTACAAAGACATCTTCCTGAATGAACCCATCCGCTTCAAAAACAATCAATCCGAAGCGGATTTACAAAAAGCCAATTGGGGCGATGCTGATAAACAACCGGAACAACCTGAGCCTGAAGCCAAACAGGAAACGGTTACAACCGGAAATAAACCTCAGGATAAGGATCAAAACGACCGCTGAGCGTGCGCGTACATGCGCACTAAAGCGCGGTCAATTTGGCGTATTCGAGCAATAACCATTTCGCACCGGCATGATCGAAATTGACCTGAACGCGCGCATCGCTGCCACTGCCTTCGTAGTTGATGATAACGCCGGTGCCGAACTTGGCATGCGAGACATTTTGTCCGATACGCCACTCTCCACCAGAAGATTTTGGCTGACCGTAGGCGGTTCTTGAAAAACCAGTTGCAGTTTGACCGCCGTTATTGGAATAGTAGCCGCTTTGATTCATTCGTGGCGCTGATTGCAGCCATTTCAAGCAGTCCTGCGGAATTTCATCGAGAAAACGCGACACAATGTGATAACGGGTCTGACCATGCAGCATGCGGCTTTGCGCAAAACTGAGATACAACCGGCGGCGCGCGCGTGTCATGGCCACATACATCAACCGCCTCTCTTCGGCAATGCCGTTGATCTCATTCAAGCTATTCTCGTGCGGAAACAACCCTTCTTCCAGGCCGCTCAGAAAAACGCTGTGAAATTCCAATCCTTTGGCGGCATGCACCGTCATCAATTGCAGCGCATCCTGACCGCTGCCAGCCTGATGTTCGCCAGCTTCCAGCGAAGCATGCGCGAGAAATTCCGCCAGACTGTCATTCTCCGCTTCATGCACAAAGCTGGTCGCGGCATTGATCAATTCGTTTAAATTCTCCAGTCTTTCCGCGCCTTCACGCTCCTTGCCATAGTGCGCCAACAGCCCGCTATGCGTCAGCATGTGTTCCACAATGGGCGGCAATGGCAAAGCATGGCAATACTGCCGCATGGTGAGGATTAAATGCGCAAACCCGGCGATGCCTTTTAACGATTCCGGTGATTTTTGCAATAAGATATCTTCTCCGCCGCATTTCTGCACCGCGGCCGCCCACAAGCTGCCGCCCAGCGTTTTGGCATCGTCCTGCAATTGCTCCAGACTGCGGGCACCAATGCCGCGCGCCGGAAAATTAATCACCCGCAGTAACGCGCTGTCATCGTCGGGATTGGCAATCAGGCGCAAATAGGCCAGCGCATGTTTGATTTCCTGCCGGTCGAAGAACCGCATGCCGCCGTACACCCGGTACGGTATCGCGGCATTGAACAAGCTATGCTCAAGCACCCGCGACTGCGCATTGGAGCGGTACAGCAACGCCATTTCCGACAAGGCGACACCTTCCGCGTGCAAGGTTTTGACTTCATCGACGATAAATGCCGCTTCATCGAAATCATTCGGGGCATTGTAAACCCGCAACAACTCGCCCTTTCCCTCCGCCGTCCAGAGATTTTTTCCCAAACGCTCGCTATTGTTTTCGATCAAAGCATTGGCTGCATCCAGAATATGGCCGTGCGAACGGTAATTCTGCTCCAGTTTGATAACCCGGGTAATGCCGAAATCATGCTCAAAGTCGCGCATATTGCCGCTATAAGCGCCGCGAAACGCGTAAATACTCTGATCGTCATCGCCGACGGCAAAAACCGCGGCGGCATTTTTCGTTCCTGTACCCGCGAGTAATTTCAGCCATTTGTATTGCAGCGGGTTAGTGTCCTGAAATTCATCCACCAGAATATGCCGGAAACGCTCGCGGTAATGCTGGCACAGCACTTCATTGCGGCTTAGCAGTTCATAACTGCGCAACAGCAATTCGGCAAAATCCACCGCTCCTTCCTTTTGGCATTGCTGCTCGTACGCTTGATAAAATTCCAGCATGCGGCGTGAATAAGCGTCTTCGACCGTGACATACGCCGCGCGCAATCCGGCTTCCTTGGCATTATTGATGAACCATTGCACCTGGCGCGGCGGAAATTTTTTCTCGTCAGCCGATAAATCTTTCAGAATACGCTTGATCAAAGCCAGCTGGTCGGCGGAATCGAGAATCTGAAACGCTTGCGGCAAACCGGCGTCCTGAAAATGCGTCCGCAACATACGATGGCATAAACCATGAAACGTGCCGATCCACATACCGCGCGGATTCACCGGCAGCATTGCAGTAATGCGCGTGAGCATTTCCTTGGCCGCTTTATTGGTGAACGTCACGGCCAGGATGCCATGCGGATTTGCTTGCCCCGATTGGATCAGATAAGCAATGCGCGTCGTCAGTACACGGGTTTTGCCGCTACCGGCGCCAGCCAGCACCAGTACCGATTGATGCGGCAGTGTGATGGCTTCGAGTTGCTGTGGATTGAGGTTGGATAATAAAGAAGTCATGTGGCCGATATAGCCAGCGATAGACTGACTGGACTTGAAACCAAGGAGATCGAGCGTATTTTCAACGCACTGATTAATCCGGAATACGATAAATCAAAGCTTGCACTCGATCTCGTGATTCACGAATTAACCGGCCGTTGGTTAGAAACTGCTATGCCCTGCTTTTGGCAACGATATCCAAAATCAGCGGGGTCAGTATCAATTCAATCGCCATGCCCATTTTACCGCCGGGAACAACGATAGTATTGGGACGGGACATGAACGAATCATGGATCATTCTCAGCAGGAATGGAAAATCGGTCGTTTCAGGATGTCTAAAACGAATCACCACCATACTTTCGTCCAGTGTCGGAATTTCCCGGGCGATGAACGGATTGGAAGTATCGACCGTCGGCACACGTTGGAAATTGACGTGTGTACGCGAAAATTGCGGCGTGATGTAATGCACATAGTCATGCATGCGGCGCAATATGGTGTGCGTGACAGCTTCAGCCGAATAACCGCGCGCATTCGTGTCGCGATAGATTTTTTGAATCCACTCCAGATTGACGATAGGCACTACACCGACCAGTAAATCCACATATTTGGCAGCATCGGCGGTATCGCTTTTGGCGCCGCCATGCAATCCTTCGTAAAACAGCAAATCGGATCCGGCTGGAATCTGCGACCAGGGTGTAAATGTTCCCGGTTTTTGATTCCAAGGTGCAGCTTCTTCTTCATTATGCAAATACAAACGCTTTTGCCCCGTGCCTTTCTCGCCATATTCTTTAAACAGCGCTTCCAGTTTTTCAAATTCGTTGGCTTCAGGGCCGAAGTGGCTGATCGGGTGGTTGCCGTTTTTTTCTGATTCAGCTACGGCTTGCTTCATCGCTTCGCGATCGTAGCGATGAAAACTGTCACCCTCGATCACCACCGCATTGAGCTTCTCACGGCGGAAAATATGTTCAAAACTGGTTTTAACCGTTGAGGTGCCTGCACCTGATGATCCGGTAACGGCGATAACCGGGTGTTTTTGCGACATTCTTATTTTCTCCTAAAATATATCACTATTAAAATTTTGCATCCTATATGATACCTTTTTTCTGCTAATCTTTGACAGGGATAATTGCTTTGCATTGAACTTTGTGTGAAAGAATTATACGAATTCACAGAGCGAGAAATACCGCCGCTTGGCCGCACGCAACCCCTGAACCCGTATGCACGATAATGGAGTGAAAGCACCATGAAAGCAATCAAACAACTGATCATACCGTCGATGGTTTCCTGCATGCTGGGAGCTTGCGTCAGTTTACCGACCGGCCCCAGCGTGATGACTTTGCCGGGTTCCGGTAAAAGTTTCGAGCAGTTCCGCTATGATGATTACGAATGCCGCCGCTATGCCTATGAGCAAGTCGGCGGTGTAACGCCACGGCAATCGGCGCAAGCCAGTGGTGTGGAAAGTGCAGCGATCGGTGCCGGACTTGGTGCCGCAGCGGGCGCCGCCATCGCAGGCGGTGGCGGCGCGGCGATTGGCGCGGGTACCGGTTTATTGGCCGGCGGGCTGGCCGGTTCGGGCACAGCCAGCACTTCCGCGTACGTCAATCAGCAGCGCTACGACATGGGCTATATTCAATGCATGTATGCCAAAGGGCATCGCGTTCCGGTATCCGGCCGAATTAGCGGCGGCCCGCCTGCACAGAGCGGCAGCGGCACGGCGCCTGCGCCATCCAATTTTACTCCGCCGCCTCCGCCCCCGGGTAATCCCCCGCCACCGCCACCGCGATAATTTTTCGCTTTGATTCCCGCATTGAGCGTAATAGCAAGGTATAACCTTGCGGGTCATCGATACCCGGAGTTTCAGTGTGAAGAGAAAAGCTTACGGTGAAGCTGTCATGAATCCGCATTCAAGCGGATCGATCATTGCTTATCAAACAACCGATAACTCAGTATCATATTACGTTAGAATAGGCATCGAAAATGATCGCCGATACATCGGCAACCGGCGATTCAGGATAGAAATTCACCATTCGTTTTTTGCCAATTGCATTTGAACTTTAAGATAAGAACATAGGAGTAAAACTGTGCATCCGCTTGTACCTATTATCATGGCACTTGGTGCCATTCTGTTTTTAATTGGAATAATCGTTCAAGCCTGGTTTGGTGTGAAACGGACCAGCATCATAAAACTACGTGGAAAGGAATATAAAATCTGGCAGTTTGTAGCAATCACTGTGGGATCGGGTGTAGCCCTGTTCATGCTCTCGGTCCTGATGCCCAAATACATGCCGTATGAGCCGGAAAAAGGACCTCAGCTGGCGCAACCGACATTATCCGGCAATCTGAAATATGAATTGGATTCCATCTTGGCCAGTTTGAATATCAAGAACGATACGATACTGAATGCTATCGACCGGTTTCAAGTAGAGTATCAAGCGGCGTCGCAGAAAGGTGACAAAAACACCATGGATTTGCTCGCTCTGGAAATCGCCTACCGAATCAGAACGGAACTGCAAAACCGGGGGCATGCGGAAAGCCGGATCGAACGTGATGTTGAAGGAATCCTGGGCATTTTGAAGCAACCTGCCAAACCCGGCAATGGCAAGTAGAAAAAACACCCGGCATTTCGGTAGAATGAAAAATTCCATTAATTACTCGACAGGATTGACAATGAAAAAAACGATTCAAGCACTATTAATCGTCTGCACGATGCTTTTAGCGGCACCTCAATGGGTATTTGCCGATCAGTATCCGGACAAAGTTGTGGAAAAACTGGGAAATGGCATTGCCAATGCGGTGACCGGAGTCGTTGAAATACCGAAAACCATCACGATTGTCGGCAACCGGGATGGCGTTGTTCACGGTATGACCGTCGGCTTTCTGACCGGTATCGCCAATGCGGTAGGCCGCTCACTGAGCGGAGCATTCGATATTGCGACCTTCCTGGTACCGACGACGCCTTTTGTCAAACCAGCCAACATCTGGGATGATTTCAACCGCGAAACCACCTTTGTCGAAGCGCACATGCGCTAATCGCCGCACTATTTCTGCCATTGCTCATTCTCAGCAGAATGCGCCGTGGCGGAAAACAAACTTTGTTAAGAACTAAATGGACTTACCAAAATTTACCGGTGGTGAGTCCGCTTCCAGACATTCACTGAATACATAACTGTCCTCCTCTTCGGCGAATCCTTCGCTTTCAACCAATACAAAACTGACGCAACCTTTCTTTTTGAAGGAATAGCGGTATTTATCGGGATGCCCTTTTTCCGGTAAAGCAATCTCGTGGAATAAACCATCTTTGATCCACCAGTGGCCCGATTCGGTAAAGCCCTGGGTCGTATCATCCGCTGCCGTGAAACTAAACTCGATGGTATAAGTGCCATCGGCATTTCGCGTTTGCGTCCAGCGTTTTAACGTGCCGCCCTCTTCCAGGTATTCGCCTGTCCATACCCCGATCAGTTTGACATCAAGCGCAGGACGCTGATTACCGGCTGTGAGCGCAGAACAGCCAAGCAAGGCAATCGCCAGGAATGGCAAAACGAACAACTTCATTGATTCTCCTCTCATTACTGTTAATCCAAAGTATGCATCAACCCGTTACGGAGCCGCACTTAATCGTTCTAAATAAAATTATCGCATTTTCCATCGCGGTATTGTCTTCCTCGGCCTACGGCAACCGTAAGCCTCCACACCGGCTATTCCGGCACCCGGTAGGTTCCAGTCGATCCGGTAATAGCCTTGCAATGGGCACGTCACATCCTTTTCTTATAATCCATCGCGTACTGTAAAGCTATACCCGGTGTGAGCCGGGGACCGGAAAATCCAGGATCTGCAACGCAGATAGCCAGATTGCCTGTACTTATCATTGGATTAAAGAATTTTTTAGATTATCTCTGGAGAATACAATGTACAAACAAAAAATACTCGCTACGGTCGTTTCCGGGGCGCTCATGATGATATCCGGAGCACCGCAAGTCTTCGCCAGCACCGCTTTTGACAGCTTTACCGCTTTGCCTGGCAGCGTTCCCGGCGGTTCGTTAGCGGAATCCAGTCCGTTTTTATTCGCCAATCCCACCTGGAGCCAGACCTCCATTGCCAATCGCGCCAATCAATTAAGCCAAGGCATCGATAACAGCGGCAACTGAGATATGATCAAGCCACCGGCTTGAGCGTCGGCAGCGTATTCAAAAATCCGGATAATTTGGCGATCGATGCCAAAGGCAATATCTACATCGTAGAAGACCAGCCTGGCGGCTCCGCCGATATCTGGTTTGCTCAGGATACGAATAACGACGGTATTGCCGAATCGGTTGGCCGTTGGGCTTCCCTATCCACTTTGGGTGCAGAACCGACCGGGCTTTATTTTGACAAATTCAACCCGAATATCGCTTATGTGAATGTGCAACATCCTCTCAGCGGCGATGACCGTACCGTGATGATTGCGGTGCCGGAACCTGAATCCTATGCGATGCTGATGGTAGGACTTGGTTTGGTGGGTGCATCTGTGTATCGCAGAAAAAATCCTGCATACGGCAATTCGTAGTGATCATTTTCCAAAGTTCAATGCCAGCCGTATAACCGTGACATAGAATTTTGCAATGGACGGATCACCCCGGAAAAACCAGGGGTGATCTTTTTTATAGAACGGCTTGTTACAGTAAGGTAAAACCAATTTCCTTATTCACATTATCCTTCACGGTATTCAGCGCCGAATTGATGGCCGCTTCGGCGGACAGAATACCTAATCCTTCAATTGTCATCAGTACCATGCGCGTCGCATTCTTTTGCATTTCCAGATGTAACTCGGCCTGTTCCTTATTGATTTTCCCGGTGGCTTTCAGCGTTCCGATCATCACCAATGTCTGCGCGAGTTTTTTCGCTTCGGCTTCGCCATAATCTTTGACATCGGGCCATTTTTCCGCAAGGCTGCCATTCAACGCAGCGAGTATGTCTTTTCCCAATTTAACCGCATCCAGGCTCATCATATTCTCCTCAGATAGATATCAATCGTTGCGCAACAGTTACTCGCCACGCCGTTTCGCAAGCTCCAGCTTTAGAATTGCCGTATAGCTGGTATTGAAATGCGTGCGCACGAGCGTGATTTGATCCTTGGATAAGCACGCGATCTTATGAAGCTTTTCGAGATTATCCAACTGACTGGCCAGCAATTGCGACTCTTGCGTGGTGATGTCATTTTTCGGAATCGCCGCAGCACGTACGGTAATCGCGCTAATGTCCACCTTGGCTTCATCGTAGAATTGCTTATGATTCTCGTATGTGCACTCAGGCAAGTCTTCTACCGATTCAAGCGCCACCAGATGCGCTTCCGTTTTACGCTGTAAATCAGTCACCGCCCTATCGGTCGTCTCGTCATAACCACTGACCAATTTTACAGTGCAGCCGGATAACGCCAGCGTCACCGCAAGACAAACAGAAGCTAAAAATACGCCGAATCCCGGTATTCTTCGATCAATTTTCATCATTTGTCCTCTCCTGATGGATATAACCCGGTTAATCAATGGATAAACCTAACTTCCTGGTTAATCTAACACCGCTACCATAGTGCCTAAGTATGCGTTGCTTGACAAGACAAACCGCGGTTGCCGTCAAATTTGCACCGGACCGGCGACCGGTTTGCAATTTCATGACTTATTCAGCGGTGACCAAGGATAATTTTCCAAATGCTCCTGCAGCTCTTCCGCACGGTAGCGATTGACCCGCAAAGCAGCCAGAACGATCACCATGACGACCGGCAGGGTAAAAATCAATATGCCGGTCAGCGCGATCAGATACTCGCCGATCCACAGTGTGACGATCCAGTTAAAGATCAGTACCGACAGATACAAAACCGGCCCCAATAGCGAGCGGAACGGCATGGCAAAAACCCCGCGCGGTGCTTTCCCGTCCCGCTTGCGATCTATCTGCTGTAAAGCGGCCACCAGCAGAAAACTGGTCAGCAGCCAGCCGAGGTAATTTGAAATCGGTACGCCAAAATGTAATCCTGCTTCGTAGTAACCGTAAATTTGCCCGAGAAACCAGCGATTCCCCTGCAATGCCACCGGGTCGATGATGATATCCAGAAATGTCTGCAAAAAAGCGCCCAATACCAGCGCCGCCCAAGAATGCCGGATCGCGCGCGTCTCCAGCGTGATCAGATCGACACCTTGGATCGCCAGCGGAGACAAAATGAACAATGCCGTCGTGTAGCTGCAATAAGTCAGGAAAACGTAAGAAAGCGAATCAAAGAACGGCACACCCCAAACCCACAGCTCCTGATGGCTGGTGTCGTCGATGTAATAGTACCAACCGTAAGGAAATCCGGTGGTGATCGAGAGTTTCTCGGAGGTAAACGCGATCAAGTATCCGGCCAGTGTAAAAGTCAGTGTCTTGCGCCAGCCCAGATGCGGCACACAGGCCAGCAGAAATGCCGCAAAAAAAGTAAATACATAGGGACGCATGACAATGGTGTCAATTGCGGCATCAAACATGAATAACTCCTAGGCCGATGAACCGTTCAGTCCGTTCGACTTGAGGGAAAACCGCCTGTTCCGGCAATGTATCCGCGGCATCGGTTTATGATTCCCAGCGTCTTCACAACCCGCCGGGTTTTATTGTCTGGCTGATTTTGCTATCAAGAATAGCGATAAGCTTAATTTGGCAAATGAACAGCCAATGACTGAACGAAACAGGGCTACGCACATTTTGCGTTGCCGGATAGTATTCTCCGCTCAATCTACTGCGTTTGCCGTGCGGCCCGTATCGTTGCTCCGGGCACAGCGGCGTTCAATCTGCGGCTTTCGCCATGTCGATGGCGCGCATCACCGTGTCACGCGCTTCGGCGGAATCACCCCAGCGGCCGACGCGCACCCATTTCTCCGGCTCGAGATCCTTGTAATGCGTAAAGAAATGCTCAATCTGTTGAAACACAATATCAGGCAGATCGTCGCGTTCGCACACATGGGCGTAATACGGGAAGGTTTTATTATCCGGCACGCAAATCAGTTTTTCATCACCGCCATGCTCATCCTCGAGATGCAGCAATGCAATCGGCCGGGCGCGCACGACGCAACCGGCGAGAAATGGCGAACGGGCAATCACCAGCGCATCGAGCGGATCGCCATCATCGCACAAGGTGTGCGGAACAAAACCGTAATTGGCCGGATACCGCATGGGCGTATGCAGGATACGATCCACAAACAATGCACCGGATTTTTTATCAAACTCATATTTGACAGGCTCACCACCGGTCGGTACTTCGATGATGACGTTGACATTGTTAGGCACATTTCCGCCTACAGGAATAGCGTTGATATCCATGGAATTTGCCTTTTTGCTAGGTTTGAAGTGAGGGACAGAAGTTGCCGTTCATTGGGTTTGAGTGTACTGAGGAGTGGAAAGGCTGTCAAACCAGCGTTGAAAAACCGCACATCACCGCCAATGCGCAAATCAACCGCTTAGAAATTGCGTACTGCCAGATTTAGCAGAGACTGATCCAGCTCTGTCCGCCGATGCATTCCGGATCGCAGCTTTTACAAATGTTCTTGCTACACTGTTTTCTTAAACAGCTCCAGTAAAAACTGATATAACCACGATCCGCCGTAAGCGATCGCGGCGATCATAAGTATCGCTGCGGCGCCATAGATAATTTTGTCCATCACACTCGCACTCCTTTCAGTTTTTCAAGTGATCTCCGCGTCAGATACCGAATTCGTATATGCGGATCAACCCCGGGTTTACTCGTTTGCTGGTTGTTTTTAGGTGCTAGTTCTCAACGAAGCAATCCTTCCCGGTCATTTTACTCAGGATGGTATTGTACAAGCTCGCATTCTCCAATGCAGGCGCGGAAACGAGCAGCCCGGACATTTGCAGGCAACTGGCACGGGGCGCATTAATCACCGCCAGTACCAGGAAATGCGTTGGTGAATCACCAGCAGCCACGCGCTCGAAAAGATCCTGCGGAAGCGCCGCATTGGCGGCGAGTGCCGACAAAACATAGGTTTTATATAATCCCTGACGAACGGGATCGGCCGCATGACTATCGTTCATCGCCGCCGCTATCAATTTTTCCATGATGGCGTGCGAGATTTTTTGATTACCGGCCAGCCCTGTAACCCGCTCGTAAGTGAGCGGCCCTGCCGCGATTCCTTCCAAAGCCGCCAACGGCATATTGGCATTGGCGCCGGCCTGCTGCACCACGGCATCATCGCCGGACATGGCTAGCTTTTCGAGAATGGCCGGTGGCGTCGATGGATGCTGTGCCAGCGCGATTTCCACCCCTTGGCGTCCCCACGGAATCCAGCGTTGATTCACCACCTCAAGCGCTTGCGGTGTAGATGCCGGATTTTTGGCAACCGCTAACACACGTTGTTGCGCGAAGAAACCTAACCCCGCGAGCACGAATACGGCCAGGAATACGGCGGCAAATTGTACATTCCTGCTATTCCATGACGCTTTGCCGGAACGTAAATCGAGCAATGCAAAAGCGCTATAAACCAACGCCCACCCTGCACCCGCAGCCGGAAAACCATAGAAAGGGATCATGATCAGGCCAATAGCGGCGGTTGAGCTGGTTGATGTAAAAACGGCCTGCACAATGAATATCGCCGCGCCTGCGAAACCCGTATAAGCGCCCGCTTTCAGAATAGTTGTCCGATTTTGCATCCCGCCCCTTTTCCTGAATTACTTTATCCCGAGTGCTCACATTGCAGAATACAATACGCTCCGGTTATCGGCATCTTTCAGGTAACGGCAAAATCCGGAGAAAACGCCGGATAGGTTGTTTGCGTTTTATGGCTCTGATTCGAGATGCAGTAACAGCACAGCACACTGCACCTCGGCTGCAACGGCACGAGCAAGGCAAGCGCAAGTCACTTACATCGTATGACTTGCACGTGCTCGTTTCCGTTAATCAAACGCTGGAATTTAGCGGGAAGTCAAAGCGGATTGCAGCAGATTGGCCGTTGCCTGTCCGCTTGTTTTGCTCACATAGTTGGTAATGACCGGAATGAATTTTCCCACCATATCAGGGGAAAGATTCAACTGCTGAAATGATGCGGCAAGCGCAGCCGCACTGCTGAGTGTGCTATTACCGCCCGCTAACGCGGATAGATTGGACATGGCGGGCGCTGCGCCCAGCATTGTACTCATGCCGGGAACAGACCGGGACAATGACGAAAATGCCTGCGGATTCATATTGCTTTGCGCCATTTGAAATATCGCCCCGGCGCCACCTAAAGCCTGTTCCGGCGAGACACCGAGACGGTGAGCCAGAATATCCACCAGACCAATCTGCGCAGCTCCTTCAGCGTTACCGGCAACCGCAGCACCGGCATTCAGCACTTGCTTGCCGCTCTGTGCCGCGCTTTCTATCGTTGACAGACTTTGATTGACTGCACCCACAGGATTCGTACCGCCCGGATTGGTCGCGCAGCCCGTCACTGCCGTTAAAATGATCGCGGCGCCTAATTGAACGTAATTGCTTTTTTTCATCATAACTCCTTCTCGTGTATAGATCTGTGATTGATGGCTGTTGTCATAATACGTGTTGAGTACAAAAAATATTGTAGCCTCTCTAAACTAGCAAAGTTAATAATATCCGATAAGCTACCATAGTTCCTTGGCAAGTGCATCAGGCTGTTTCCCGGCACCCTTCAAATTCTTTTAAACGCACGCTGACCGGCACGCCGCCGCTTAGTAAAACTCCAAACCATCGTAACCGCACCGGTTCGTTATCAATGGACACTTTGCGTAGCTATCTCTAGTGCTGTTTACCGCATCCAGGTGTTTAGCTTCCTAAGGAAGCGCTGAAACCCGCGGTATCGAATGAATGCGATACAGATTATTACCGGGTGGGTGGATGCTGATGCGGCTGTGCGGGTTCAGCATGACGGGCATGATCGCTTAACTGTGCATCAAACCAGCGGTGGATTGCATTGATAAGCTGCGGTGATTCTGAGGAATAACCGATTTGCGCGCCGATAGGGAGCACTTTGTATTCAATGTTGATTTCTCCCGGTCTGGCTGCTTTTAATTCAGCCAATCCGGGCATGTCTCCACCGTGAATTTTTTCCGGGCTCGAGAAGTTACCTTGCTTAAATTCATTAGCAATTTCAGACAGATGTGTTCTGATCAAACTGACCTGCTCCTGATCCGATATATTTTTGACGGTTACCTTCTGAACACCTCCATTGTCAGTCTTGGTGAAAACATGCACAGTTTTTTCCAAATCAAACGGCATAACATGAACACCACGTTCCACCACTTCATTCAGCCGCTTTTCATCCGCTGGCGCAGCAGCAATCGACACCGGTAAAAGAAAAGTCAGCAAGAAAATCACAGTAACCAGTTGATTCATTTTATTTCTCCGTGCGGTGAATTTACAAAACTGATCGGATTGGCGGAGTCAACCGCACATTGAGCAAATCTTGCATCTCGTTTGACTGCTTCATGCGCGGGTAAGCATGCTTAAATAGTGCGGTTTATCTATTCGGATGCCGCTCATGCATCCGGCTTCATCACTTGAGTGCCGCCAATTGTTCCTTCAATGCCTTAATTTCCTCTTCCGCACGGATTTTCGGGGTGATATCTAATTGCACACCGAGGAAATAAAGTAAGTTTCCATGTGAATCAAAAAGCGGGGAAACCAGTAAGTGGTTGTAAAATAACTCACCGTTCTTGCGAAAGTTTCTCAGAACCACTTCCACCGGTTTCCTATGCTGTATCCCTTCCCGCAGCTGCTTAACACCGGCCTGATCGTGTTCATCGCCCTGCAAAAAGCGGCAATTCCTACCCACCGTTTCCGCTAACGTATAACCGGTTATTGTCTCGAACGCTTTATTGACATAAACCAAAGGCATGTCCTCCTGATCGGGATCAGCCAGTGTTACACCGTTCACACATGAATCAAGAATCTTGGACAATACTTGTGGAATTAATCCAGGGTCTTTTTCAACGATAAAATCCATGATCTTCTCTCCAGGTTAATCAACTGTTAGCATCATTAAATACGTACGAACGGGCCTGCCATTTCGAATCAACCTACTCCGCTTCGATCAGTTTCTTGATATTCTTGACAGTTCTCTCGGTTCCATCTTGAACAGCGATACGCACCAGCTTTTCAAACGGCCTGACGTGCAGATCCAGGCTCAGCAACTCAAAAATAAAAGTTATCCGACTATCGGAAGCATTCACTGATTCAATCACATAATCACATCGATACGGATTGGAAACGCCTTCAAAACAAATGCGCATACCAATATCAAAAAATTTAACTTTGAAGGTCGATTCCGAGCGGTTGCCTTGATCGATGCGGACTTGACGGCACACGGTTCCTAGTTTTATCGGGCCATCGGTGAGTTTCTCCAATTCCTTAACTTCCGGAGACCATCGGGGATAATTAATAAGCAGATCATTACCGATAAAATTGAAAAGTTTATCGGTGGGACTTTGAATTATTGCACTGGCCTTGCCAATTACAGGGCTGTCTTTGAACAAACCAAGCATAAAATGCCTCCCGCACGGTGTTTGCTAAACCAAATAGGTATCGATTCCTGCCAATAATAAGTCATATTGCGCTTCAACAATTTCCTTAATCGTTAAAGCCGGAATACCGGTGATCAAGTTACCTTCCGCAACCAGCCAACCTACCGCATCCGACGGCCCCAGGCTCACCACATAACCCAATTCATGGTGAAGATAAGGCTCGAGCAATCCGGGGAATCCCGCATGCCGCAACACGTTACGCGCCACTAATTTACCTTTCCTGACAGCGGATTGGGCGGTCAATGTATTCGATCCGGGCGACTGGTAATACGAACAATCGCCCGCTACAAAAATATTGGATAGCGGTTTCTTATTAACTATAACCTGTCCGAAAGCATTTGCAGTAAAAATATTACGCTGCTTTTTTCCCAAAAACAGCAGGGTCAAACTGGAAGGCAATTCAAACTGCTTTTCAGTCACTTTTTCCGTCAGTAAAATTTTTCCGGTTTGCTGTTCACGGTAATACGTATCCGGATAAAAAGCGATATTCATATCCCGCATGCGGGATTCCGCATAAGCGCCAAACCCGGCAGGAAATTGCTCCAGCACATGCTCGCCCGAATGGATCAGGCGCAATTCCGCCTTATGTTTGATACGATCGAGAAATTGCTTTATTTCGAATAAAAACTGTAACCCCGTGGCTCCTCCGCCCACAACCGAAATCGGCAGCTGCGGGAAGTCATTCCGGTCGAGCAACCTGGTTAATAAATCCGATCCGCTCACCGTGGCAAAATCATGCAGATTCAGTAAATTGCCGCTATCGTCATGATCATGTTCCTGACTCTCGCAACCGCTCGCAACGATCAAATAATCAAAATCAATGATTTCACCATTCAGCACCAGCTGCCGTTCGTCCTGATAGCTCTCTAACGCGCTTTGATCAAAGCTCAGCGCTGCCGGAATGTGCCGGCAGCCGTAACGATCCGCTATATCGGCAAAAGGAACCAGCAAATCGGCTAGCGGGTAACGAAACGTTTCATGTAAGTGCGTAATCTTCAGATGCTGCGTTTTAGGATCGATCAGCGTAATGTCGGTATCCGGGGCAAATTGTAAAAGATTGGTTAATGCGGCAAGCCCGGCATATCCGCCACCGGCAATGACCACCTTCAATCTTTTTTGCTTGGAAATATTAAATGGCAGAAAAGCCACGGTAACTCCTTACCTTTATCTATGATGAACGCAAAACCTTACCACGCTCTTGCGCCAGTATTGTTAACTTGAACCCGGCTGCGCTAAGCCTAGCATAATTACCGGCTACATGGCCTTATCTTTATACCACACCGTTTGGAATCCGGTTCACACGCCAATTTTGTATGACCCAGCGCCAGAAAGAAGCAATATCGCCTTGCAGAATCTCCAGTGGCGGCTGCTGACCGAGGAAATGCAGCGCATCGGCCAGCTCCTGCAATGCCGCGGTGGTATTCACCGGAGCAGCATTTGTTTGCTTGCTGAGCTTCTCTCCCGCTGCGTTTGTTACCACGGGCAAGTGCATGTAATGCGGCACCGGATAATGCAGCAGCCGCTGCAGATATATTTGCCGCGGTGTGGAATCGATGAGATCCGCGCCGCGAACCACATGCGTGATATTCTGCGCCGCATCGTCCACCACAACCGCAAGCTGATAAGCATAAATCCCGTCGGCCCGGCGCAACACAAAATCACCCACCTCGCTGCGCAGTTTCTGCGTATACCATCCCTTCAAACCATCGTGAAACGTAATGGCCTCATCATTAGTTTGAATACGCAGCGCATGTGCATTTTGCAGCGAGACGGGATTATTCAGACAGATTCCCGGATAAATGAAACCATATAAACCGGTGATGCTGGAATCGGCGATTTCCTTCCGGGAGCACGTGCAGGGATAAAGTAAGCCTTGTTCCTCCAAAACCTGCAAAGCATCCCGGTATGCTTCGGAGCGGCGGCTTTGGTAGATGACTTCCTCGTCCCACTCCATACCCAATTTCTCAAGCGTATCCAAAATTTGCTTGGCCGCTCCGGGTACTCTACGTTGCAAATCGACATCCTCAATCCGAACCAGCCATTTCCCGCCATGAAATTTCGCATCAGCATAGCTGCCCACAGCCGCTACCAGTGAACCCAAGTGCAGCGGTCCGGTCGGTGATGGCGCGAATCGTCCGCGATAATTCACGTTCATCGATCGAGTGCTTTCCATCTGTCAATCAATGCATTGAGATTAAAAGAATAATAACCACCGCGCTCTTTCCTTTTAGCCGCCCTATGAATGAATAAAGTATCAACAACTTCCGGTATTGCCCTGCCATATCCATTATAATTGCCCAAACTTGCCAATCATATTAGTGGTTTCCCGTCAGCAGAATCAAGAATTTCAAACCAATCATGCATATTCATATACTCGGAATTTGCGGTACCTTTATGGGCGGTATTGCAGCTATTGCGCGCGAATCCGGTCACACGGTGACGGGTTGCGATCAGGATGTCTATCCGCCGATGAGCACGCAACTTGAGTCGCAAGGGATCGAATTGATAGCGGGCTATTCACCCGAACAAATCCGGTTGCAGCCGGATATTTTCGTCATCGGTAACGTCGTTACACGCGGCAATCCGCTGATGGAAGAAATACTCAACCGGAATTTACCCTATATTTCCGGTCCGCAGTGGTTATCGGAAAATATTTTACGGCAGCGCTGGGTGCTCACTGTGGCCGGCACGCACGGAAAAACGACGACCAGCTCCATGTTAGCCTGGATCTTGGAGTACGCCGGATTGAATCCGGGATTCCTGATTGGTGGAATTCCCGAGAATTTCGGCATTTCAGCAAGAATCGGAAATACCTCGCCTTTCTTTGTCATTGAAGCGGACGAATACGACACGGCATTTTTTGATAAACGCTCCAAATTTGTTCACTACCATCCGAAAACTGCGGTACTGAATAATCTTGAATTCGATCACGCCGACATTTTTGCCGATCTTGCAGCGATTGAACGGCAATTCCATCACTTTGTACGAGTTATTCCCAATAACGGTTTAATCGTCGCAAATGGCAAGGATCCAAATCTGAAGCATGTCCTCAAACAAGGCTGCTGGACACCAATGGAAGAATTCGGCACTGAAAGTGGCTGGCATACCAAAGCGCAGGCAAACAATACAATCGATATCTATTGCAACGAAACATTACAAGGCTGCTTGCAATGGGATTTATGGGGCGAACATAACCGTATGAATGCCCTGGCTGCGTTGATCGCTGCGCGGCACGCCGGAATACCGGTCAACGTAGGCATCGAAGCATTAGCGCGGTTCAAGAATGTTAAACGCCGCATGGAGAAACGCGGCACGGTCAACGGTATCTCCGTTTATGATGATTTCGCCCATCACCCGACCGCCATTCAAACAACAATCGAAGGCTTACGGGCTCATACCGGTCAGGCAAGGATTATCGCAGTCCTGGAACCGCGCTCAAACACCATGAAAATGGGGATATGGAAAGATTCTCTTGCGCAGAGTCTGAGCGAAGCCGATCAGGTGCTTTGCTTCACCCGCGATGCACACTGGGCTAAAGATGCCATGCTGCCACTACAGAACAAAGCGCGTTGTTTTGATGATCTGAATCAGCTCGTCCAAGCTATCGCAGTGATCGCAGCGCCTGGCGATCATATTTTAATCATGAGCAACGGAGGTTTTGGCGGCATCCATGAAAAAATACTATCCGCATTAGAACGAACGTAAAAACCCATTCAAATTAAAAAGAATGCTATAAACGACGTATCTAATCGCCTTCAAATTCGCATAACGCAAACACCGGACATCCCAAATTTTCCAGCCGTGCTTTACCGCCAACATCCGGCAGATCAATCACAAAGCAGCATTCCACCACTTCACCGCCCATATCCCGGATCAGGCCAACAGCAGCTTCAGCGGTTCCACCGGTCGCAATCAGATCATCCACAAGCAGCACTCGTTCTCCCGGCTGGATCGCATCGACGTGAATTTCAATCCGGTCACTGCCATATTCCAATTGATAATCTCTTCCTATCGTTTCCGCCGGTAATTTATTGCGCTTACGAATCGGCACGAAACCTTTACCCAGCTGGTAGGCCACGGGCGCGCCGATTATAAAACCGCGCGACTCAATGCCGATCACTTTATCAATCTCCACATTGCTGTAACGCTTTGCAATTTCCTGAATGGTTGCTCGCAGTCCGATAGGATCTTTTAGCAATGTCGTGATATCACGGAACATGATGCCGTGACGGGGATAATGAGGAACCGTACGAATATGGGATTTAATCGTCATAAAGTTATAATGAGAACTCAAGGGGTTAAAACGACAAAGGCCTCAACCCATAACAGGTTGAGGCCTTTTAATACTACCTCAATAGAACACTACATCAAATCTTAGTGATCCATTGCAGCTTTTGCGTCAAAGCTTGCAGGTTTTTTAAGTTGAGTCATGATGTCATCATTCCAAGCACCGTCAACTGTCATGTGAGCAGCAGCGCCCAGCAATACAGCTTCAATCAGGTTATGACTGAGGTATACATGCAAGCCAGGTTGATGGAATTCATAAGCTGCAGCAACTGCAGCACCTGCTGGAATAAACCAGGTTTCTTGGCTGGTCAGAGGTGTATCGCTGAATGAACCGCCTACCCAGTACAGATCACCGTGTCCACCGATCAAGTGCGGATAGGAAGGACGGTTAGCTTGTGAATGGATAAACAGAACTTTCTCGCCCACTTTAGCTTTCAATGCGTTGTCACCGGTCAGTGCACCAACTGCGCCATTGAATACTACGTGTGTTGGGATGAGTCCTTTAGCAACTTCCAACATGTCTGCCATGCCTTCTGCTGGTGAGCCATAGGTTTTGAAATTACCTTTGTCATCTTTTGGCAGATAGAAATCTTGTTCGCCGATGTAGTAAGCGCGGTCATATTTGTATGATTTGCCTTTGTTGTCTTTCAGACCATCTTTTGGCAATACCATGATGGCACCGTTCATACCGGAAATTACGTGGAACGGAATCATGGTTCCGCCAGGTGCGCAGTGATAAACGAATACACCTGGCTTGATTGCTTTCCAGCGCAGTACAACTTCTTCACCTGGTTGAACCAGTGTTAAACCAGCACCACCCAGCGCGCCGGTTGCAGCGTGGAAGTCCACGTTATGCGCCAATGTGCTTGTTTTTGGATTTTTTAATGTCAATTCAACATAATCGCCTTCATGCACAACGATAAGCGGACCAGGAACACTGCCGTTGAAAGTCAGCGCCCAAACTTTTGCACCCGGGGCAACTTCAATCAGTTTCTCCACGGTTTCCATTGTGATTTCTACAACTTTTGGTCCTTTTGAAGTTTGCTCATGCGCAGGCACATTTGGTGGAGCCACCAATGTTTGTTTAACACGCGGTAATTTAGAAATGTCTGTAGCAGCCACAACTGCTTGAGTTGCGCCTAAACAGAGCAATCCTAAACCAACAATTGCTTGAACAGCTTTAATCATATCTCCCTCCATAAATGATGAATTTTACGCTTTTTTATGCGCCATTCTAATTACTACTTGTCATGTAATCATCAAGATTACCAACATCTGCCTTTTAAGCTATTAATAGCCAAAAGGACGGAACGGAGAATATACACTTTCTGAAGAAAACTGTCTATTCTTAGTAGCTTGTAACGATTATAGCCATACTGAATGAATGGGATTGCAATGACTCGAATCGATAATACAATAAATCCTGTTGTTATCCGGTCATCGAACCAAAATCCATTCAATCAGCAATTTTCAGCCTTGAATTAACTTGATTTCAGCCGCTGCGAGATTTTCCTGCGTTCCGCGGAGCACAATCACATCGCCAAGTTCCAGACGCGTTTCCGCGGTGGGCAATAATCCGCGGATGTTGCGTCTTCTCACCGCGGTGACTTCAACATCCAGACTTGCCAGATCCATGTCGCCCAGCGTTTTGTTAATTGCAGCCGCGCCTTGAATAATGGTGATCGTCAGCAAACGCGGCAATAGCTTCTCACTGTTGTCCTCTGCTTCATCAGTCACACCATAATAAAAGCCGCGCAACAGGCTATAACGCTGCTCACGGATTTTTCTGATGCGGCGCAAAATCCGCCCGGTCGATATATCGACGAACATCAGTGCATGGGATGCCAACATCAAGCTGCCTTCCATGATTTCCGCGACCACTTCCGTAGCCCCGGCTTCCTTCAACAAATCAATATCTGAGTCATCCCGTGTGCGGACAACAACGGAGAGATCCGGGCGCAACTCCTGAACGTGTTTCAGAATTTTTAACGTAGAAACCGTATCGGCATAACTGACCACCAATACTTTGGCGCGCATCAAACCCGCCGCAATCAGCACCTCGCGCCGGGCCGCATCGCCGTATACCACCGCTTCCCCCGCACCGGCCGCCTCGCGGATGCGTTGCGGATCGAGATCCAAGGCGATGAACGGTATCGACTCCTGTTCCAATATCCGCGCCATGCTCTGGCCGCTACGCCCGTAGCCGCAGATAATGACGTGATTTTGCGCCACCATCGTTTGCGCCGCTATGGATGTGATCTGCATCGCGCGGTACATCCAATCCGAGCCGTAAAAACGGTGAATCATCGATTCGCTGTATTCAATGATAAAAGGCGCGATAAACATCGATAACACCATCGCCGCAAGTACCGGCTGCAGAATTGAATTGCCGATCAAACCGAATTCACCCGCTTGCGCCAGCAAAATGAATCCAAACTCCCCTGCTTGCGCCAGATTCATTCCCGTCCTGATCGCGACGTTGGCATCCGCGCCAAACAAACGCGACAATCCGGCAATCACGACTATTTTCAACACAATCAGTGCCGCCAAAATAGCAAATATCCACAGGAAGTTTTCAATCACGACCTGCATATCCAGCAGCATACCAATCGTCACAAAAAACAAACCCAGCAAAATATCGCGAAAGGGTTTGATATCGTCTTCCACTTGGTAGCGGTATTCCGTTTCGGAGATCAACATACCCGCCAGGAATGCCCCCAAAGCCATTGACAGGCCGGCCAACTCGGTTAACCACGCGATACCCAGCGTAATCAACAGTACATTCAGCACAAACAATTCCGACGATTTCTGCCGGGCGACCAAATGAAACCAGGGGCGCATCAACTTCTGCCCGAAAAATAACAGAAAGGTCAGAACAGCAACCACTTTCAGCAAAGCGACCATCAGCATCAAGCTGAAATCGTTCGTTTCACTGTCGATCTCAGCCGCCAGCGCGGGCATAATAATCAATAATGGAATAACCGCCAGGTCTTGAAAGAGCAACACACCAATCACTTGCCTGCCATGCGTGGAATTGAGTTCGGCCCGCTCCGTCAGTATTTTGCTCACAATGGCGGTGGAAGACATCGCCAGAGCTCCGCCCAATATCAATCCGGCGCGCCAATCCAGCGTCAGTATCCAGGCTATCGCCATTACTAAGAGAATGCAGAGCGCCACTTGCGCCGTACCAAAACCGAAAACAATGCGCTTCATCGTAATCAGCTTGGGCAAACTGAATTCCAGACCCACGCTGAACATCAGAAATACCACGCCAAACTCGGCCAAATGGCGAGTTTCCTCACTATCCGCGATCCAACCCAGCGCATACGGACCGATGCTCACACCCGCCAATAAATAACCCAGCATCGGCGGCAGCCGCAGTAAGCGGAAAACGACCACCGCCAATACCGACACGGCTAACACAATGAGTACAGGCTGTAATGGATTGAACATACCGGCAAGAAATTGGTTTTGGGCAAAGAACCGTAAGATACTTGAGGACAGCGCGCTTCACAATCTGCTCAAGACATAATGCTATAATCGCTCCGATTTAATACTTCATACGGAAATGCCAGTACCTCATCTCTCTACTGCTCTGCGCGGCCCTATCCTTGATCTTGAAAGCCGTATCATCAATGCCATGCCGACCATCGAGCATTGGTTGAGAAACAAATGGCGCGAGCATACCGTCCCTTTTTATTGCTCGGTCGACCTGCGCAACAGCGGCTTCAAATTAGCACCCGTGGATACCAACTTGTTTCCCGGCGGCTTCAATAACCTGAATCCGGAATTCATCCCGTTGTGCGTACAAGCGATGATGAGCGCGATTGAAAAAATATGTCCGGACACGCATAGCATCCTGCTGATCCCGGAAAATCACACGCGCAATACGTTCTACTTGCAGAATATCGCCACCCTGCAAAACATCTTACAGCGCGCCGGGTTGAATGTGCGCCTCGGCACGCTGCTGCCCGAAGTGACCACCGCTACCCGGATTGATTTGCCGGACGGGCAATCGATAACGCTCGAGCCCATCATCCGTAAAAACAATAAGCTCGGTGTCAGCAACTTCGATCCCTGTGCGGTGCTGCTGAATAATGATTTATCCAACGGCGCGCCGGAGATTCTGCAGGGCTTACAGCAAACGATTATCCCGCCGCTGCATGCCGGCTGGGCAACACGGCGTAAATCGGAGCACTTTGCCGCGTACGATCGCGTGGCACAGGAATTCGCCGACCTGATCGGCATCGATCCCTGGCTGATCAATCCGCGTTTCACCTCGTGCGGGGAAATCAATTTCCTGGAAAAACAAGGCGTGGAATGCGTCGCAGCCGCGATCGACCGGATTCTCTCGGTGATCGGCAAAAAGTATCAACAGTATGGTGTCAAAGAAGACCCGTTTGTCATTGTCAAGGCCGACTCCGGCACCTATGGCATGGGCATCATGACGGTCAAGAGCGGCGAGGATATCTATAATCTCAACCGCAAACAGCGCAACAAAATGGCGGTGGTGAAAGAAGGATTGCAAGTATCGCACGTGCTAGTGCAGGAAGGCGTGTACACCTTTGAAACGATCAATCAGGCGGTAGCGGAACCGGTGGTGTACATGATCGACCGTTACGTGGTCGGCGGTTTTTACCGCGTGCATACCGGGCGCGGCATCGATGAGAACCTGAATGCCCCGGGCATGCATTTCGTGCCGCTGGCGTTTGAAACCACCTGCTTGGAAGCCAATGCCAAGCAACCCAACATTATTCCAAACCGTTTTTATGCCTATGGCGTCGTCGCCCGTCTGGCGCTGTTAGCCGCCGCATTGGAGCTGGAGCAGACCGATCCGGATGCGCAGCCGCCGCTACCGGCTTAAGTGCAACCATGAAGCTCGCTTTTATCATCGATCAGCTGGATTCGATCAAAACCGCCAAAGACTCCAGCTATGCGATGATGCGCGAGGCATTTGCCCGGAATCATCAGATTGATGTGCTCTATCAGCATGATCTAGCTTTGCTCGACAACACGGTCACCGGCTTTTCCCGCTCTCTGACTTTGACCGGTATGCCCCAGCGCGATGGGCATTGGTACAACACTGGCGATAGCTTGCCGGTAGCGCTGAGCGAATTTGACACCGTGCTGATGCGCAAGGATCCCCCTTTCGATTTGGAATACGTCTACAGCACGTATCTGCTGGAGTTGGCGGAGACGCAAGGCGCGTTCGTCATTAACAGTCCGCGCGCCATTCGCGATCACAACGAAAAACTGGCGATCGCGCAATTCCCGCAGTGGATCGCGCCCACGTTGGTGACCAGCCAAGCGCACTTGATCCGCGAATTTCTCGCGCAGCACCAAGATATCATCCTGAAACCGCTCGACGGCATGGGCGGCGCCAGCGTGTTCCGCGTGCACAGTGCGGATCACAATATCAGCGTGATTCTCGAAACGCTGACCCATTACGGTACGCGAACCATCATGGCGCAACGCTTTATTCCCGAGATCGCGCAAGGAGACAAACGCATCCTGCTCATCGGCGGCAAGGCCGTGCCCTATGCCTTGGCACGCATCCCCAAACCGGGAGAATCGCGCGGTAATCTGGCCGCCGGCGGTACCGGAAAAGCGCAACCGCTGTCGCCGCACGACCAAGCCATCGCGGAATCGCTCGGGCCTGAATTAGCCCAACACGGTTTAATGTTGGTGGGATTGGATGTGATTGGCGATTACCTGACCGAAATCAACGTCACCAGCCCGACCGGCATGCAGGAAATCACCAAGCAGACAGGGTTTAATGTGGCGGGAATGATGCTGGATGCGATTGAAGCAGGCATCCAAAACAGGCATTAATCAAACGGTCAATTACCGGCGGAAACCGTATTCCAGCACAAAATACTGCGGATTGTACTGCGCTAACGGTTCGTACAGCTTTTTCAGTTCTTCCTCGGGTCCGTGGATTTCCAAACGGACGATCTCAGCGATCTCGAGCGCGCGTTGCAGCAGATCACCCACATTATCCAAGTGCGCCAGCAATCCCTCCGCGCCTTCGTACCCTTCGCGGCAATAGGCTTCGTCACCCTGAAAGCAGAAACCATAATAGAGACATTTCTGCTCGCTGCTTGCTCTGGCAACGAATTGCTCGCAGAGCTCTTTAAACTGGTCGATTTGACCCTCGGCGATCTTAAAATATGGTGCTATCGAACAGCATCGATCGTGTGTAGACATGACTCAGGCGATTTGAAGCGAAGAAGGTTTAATAATGATTGAGATCACGAAAAACCAGGTTCATCAGTAACAAGCCCGGAAAAGATACCCATTAAATTGGGTCCGTTCCGGGCTGATCTAAGACTGACAGCGGGTTGTTAAAACTTAGTGTACCGTCGTCGCAGCCTGTTTTTCTTCGCAAATCAGATTGCTGCAATAGGTTTCATGGATGCCATCCAGGAAGCCCCACAGCGCATCGCATGCTTCCTTCGTTGCAGCCAGCACTTCTGCTTGTTTTTCCGGGGTATCGGCAAAGCGTTCGATGATTGCCCATTCGGCTTGCGAATGATAAACATCGGCTTTTTGGTGCACCGAGAAGAATTCGTAATCTTCCGGATTATTCATACCATAGAATTTAGCCAGACCATCGATTTTCACTGCTGCGATGTCGGGTACTTGCGATTCGAACGCGTGCAATGCAGCCAATCCGGCATAGAATGGGCGGTTCAGGCAAATATCGCGGAAGGTGTTGACCAGATTTTCGGTGGTCGGCAATGCTGCTGTATTGGCCAGGATTTTATCGTTCGCGCCCAAGGCGAAGGCGAAATTTTTCCATAAGGCCGGATGATTTTTCTCACCGTGTTCTTCGTCGATCAGGTTGCGCAATACTTCCTGACGCACGCTGATGTCACCGCTGTTGGTGTCGGAATGCATATGCGGGGTGTTGAAGTGCACTGCGCTCAAATAGGTCGGTTCGGCCAGCACATTGTAAAAATATTGTTCGGCATAATGACGCAATTGCTCCTTGGTCAATTTACCTTCGGTCCAAGCGATATAGAACGGATGTTTGAGCAAATGCTTTTCGCTGATAATGGCGCTGATTTTTTGTTTGAGCAAAGTATTGGTAGTCATGGTTACTCCTTATAAACCGTGGTGGATAAAGTGCTGCATATCATCGCTAAATAACACCGGCAAGTCAAATTTAGGGAAGCTCCGAAAAACGGCCATGTTTGGCTTACGCGGCGTCCAAGCGGCCGGCCAACTGCCGGCTGGCGGCAATCATATTGCTCAGCGCCGGTTTTACTTCGTCCCAATTGCGTGTTTTCAGTCCGCAATCCGGATTCACCCACAACCGCTCGGGCGGTATGCGCTGTGCGGCTTTTTGCATCAACTGGATGATCGAATCGACCGACGGAATATTGGGTGAGTGGATATCATACACGCCCGGCCCGATTTCGTTCGGATATTGAAACTGATCGAAAGCGTCGAGCAATTCCATATCCGAGCGCGACGTTTCGATAGTGATCACGTCCGCATCCATGTGTGCAATCGCTTGGATGATATCGTTGAATTCCGAATAGCACATATGCGTATGAATTTGCGTTTCGTCTCTGACACCGTTTGCAGTGATGCGAAAAGCGCGGATGGCCCAGTTGAGATAATCGTTCCATTGCGACTTTCTCAACGGCAATCCTTCGCGCAATGCCGCTTCGTCGATCTGAATCATGCGGATACCGGCTTGTTCCAGTGCCAATACTTCGTCGCGAATCGCCAACGCCAATTGCAGGCAGGTTTCCGAACGCGGCTGATCGTCGCGCACGAACGACCAGTTCAACAGGGTCACCGGCCCGGTCAGCATGCCTTTCATCGGTTTTTTGGTCAGCGATTGGGCGTATTCGATCCATTCCGTGGTAATCGCTTGCGGATGGGAAACATCGCCGTAAATAACGGGAGGTTTGACGCAGCGCGAACCGTACGACTGCACCCAGCCGAATTCGGTAAACGCGAAACCATCCAGATGCTCACCGAAATATTCCACCATATCGTTACGCTCCGGTTCGCCGTGCACCAGCACATCCAGTCCCAGCGCTTCCTGCTCGCGCACGCAGAGTTCGATTTCTTTCCGCATTGCCCGGCGGTAATCCGCTTCGGCCAATTGACCGGCACGGAAATCGCGGCGCGCTTGGCGGATCTGCTGCGTTTGCGGAAACGAACCGATGGTCGTGGTCGGGAACAGCGGCAAATGGAATCGATTGCGTTGCACAATCGCCCGCTGCTGATAAGGCGAACGGCGTTCACCCATGGCATCGGTGATTTCCTGCAGGCGCCCTTTAACCTCAACTTGATGCACACGCCGCGACTGCTTGCGGCTGGTAATGGCTGCCTGATTTTCCCGGAGTAATGCGGCAACACTGGCCCGGCCATGATTCAAAGCCTTTGCCAGGATATTGATCTCTTCCAGTTTCTGCACCGCGAATGCCAGCCACGAACGGATATCCGCATCGAGTTTTTGCTCGCTTTCCAGATCAACCGGCACGTGCAGCAACGAGCAGGACGGCGCCAGCCACAACCGGTCTTGCAAACGCGTATGTACCGGCTGGAGCCAATCCAGCACAGCGGTCAAATCGGTTTTCCAGATATTCCGGCCACTGACAACACCGAGCGACAGGATTTTGTGCGACGGCAGCCAGTCGATCACCTTGGCGACTTCATCCGGCGCGCTGACAGCATCCAGGTGCAGCCCGGCCACCGGCAGTTCGCACGCCAGTTGCAAATTGTCCTGCAGTTGGCCGAAATAGGTCGTCAGCAGCAATTTGACCGGAGCGGCCTGCAATTGGAAATACGCTGCGCGCAACGCATGCTTCCATGGTTCCGATAATTCCATGACTAGCACCGGTTCGTCGATTTGCACCCACTCGACTCCGGCATTTTTGAGCGCATCCAGCAATTGCGCGTAAACCGCCAGCAGATCATCGAGCAAATCCAGTTTTTCGCTGCCGTCCTTGGATTTTCCCAACCACAAATAGGTCACCGGACCCAGAATGACCGGCTTGACGCGCGGATGGATGTGCTGCGCTTGCCGGATCTGTTCGAGCAAGCGGCCGGCATTCAATGAGAACTTGGTATCGCGGGCAAACTCGGGCACGATGTAATGGTAATTGGTATCGAACCACTTGGTCATTTCACCGGCGTGCACGCAACTGCACGCGGATTTATCCGCAGCCGAGCGCCCACGGGCGACGCGGAAGTAACTGTCCAGCTCGCTGCCCGTCAAAGCGCTGACCCGTTCGGGGATATTCCCCAGTAGGAAGCTGGTATCCAGCACATGGTCATACAATGAAAAATCGCCGGCCGGAACCCAGTCCAGTTGCGCCTGATCCTGCCAATGCTGCAAGCGCAGCGAATCAGCCGTATCCAGCAAAGTCTGTTCAGAAATCTCCCCTTTCCAGTATTTTTCCAAAGCAAATTTCAGTTCCCGGTTTTTGCCGATGCGCGGAAATCCAAGATTGTGTGTCGTTACCATAAATCACCACTCCAAGATTAATTAAAGTGACGCTATTGTATGAAGGATGAATAATAAATAATAATGATAAGTTTTAACGCTCCAATAAGGTTTCCTCATACATGATCGAACACAGCCACCTGAAAATCATCCAAGCGCTGCACGCCAACGGCACCCTGACCGGAGCCGCCAATGCGCTCTGTCTCAGTCAACCCGCGTTATCGCACCAAATCGGTTATCTGGAAAAGAAATTGGGTGTCGCACTGTGGGAACGCGATGGCCGCAGCTTGCGCCTGACTCAGGCAGGCAAGCTATTGTTGGAAGCCGCCAATCAAGTGCTGCCGGTTCTCGCGCAAGCGGAACAAACCCTCGAAGCTTACGGCGAAGGCCGGCAAGGCATTTTGCGCATCGGCGTGGAATGCTACCCCTGCTTCGAATGGCTCACCGGCATGATCGGCCA
>CP091134.1:1142997-1162193 GCA_021582535.1 Nitrosomonas sp. | reverse complement strand
CAATCCACGAAAGCGTACCTTGGTATATCCAAACTGACGCTTGATCACCCGGAAGGGGTGTTCAACCTTGGCGCGAATCCTGGCTTTGGCACGCTCAATCTGGCGTAGAGTTTGATACAAAAAGCTGTTTTCCCGATGCTTCTTATAAGAACCACGGCGTGCAGCAATCTGCCAGATGACCTTGCGGTCAATATGTTCGACACGCTTTTCAACTCCTGTATAGCCCGCATCAGCACTGACGGTGTTTTCCCCACCGTGCAGTAGTTTGCCGGCCTGGGTAACGTCAGCTACATTGGCGGGCGTACCCACGACACTGTGCACCAAGCCCGATCTCTCATCGACACCAATGTGAGCCTTCATCCCAAAGTAGTACTGATTGCCTTTTTTGGTCTGGTGCATTGCCGGATCACGCTTGCCATCTTTATTCTTGGTTGAACTGGGTGCATCGATCAGGGTGGCATCAACAATAGTGCCCTGACGCAGCGACAGACCGCGATCTCCCAGATAACCGTTAATGACAACAAGAATCTCCGCTGCCAGACTGTGTTGCTCCAGCAACCGGCGAAAGTTAAGAATGGTGGTTTCATCCGGAATCCGAGTCAGGTCAAGATCAGCAAACTGGCGCAAGATCGTAGTCTCATACAGCGCTTCTTCCATGGCCGGGTCACTGTAACCAAACCAGTTTTGCAACAAATGCACTCGCAGCATAGCCATCAGGGGATAGCTGGGGCGGCCGCCTTCTCCACGCGGGTTCAATCATCCCGATCAATCCCTTCCACGGCACTACTTGTTCCATCTCCTTCAGGAATAATTCCTTGCGGGTCTGCTTGCGTTTGTTCGAGTACTCAGCGTCTGCAAAGGTTATCTGTTTCATTGGTTGGCTCCGTAGGGGGAGATATCTGTATTTTGTCAGATCAATCACCGTTCGGCACTTTTTCAGAGCTTCCCTAACGAATATTCACCCATACACCCGGTCTGATCCATTTGCCGAGCTGATCGATTTGCTCATTCGTCAGCGCAATGCAACCGTTCGTCCAATTATATTGATGATGAATCTCTTGATCACCCCTGCCAATCCCATGTATGCCGATATGGCCGCCCAGCGGGGTATTCTGAGGCGGCGTCTTGCCCATACTTTTCGCTTCCAAGATTGATAACCAAGTATCTTCATCAATCCTATTTTCCTCCAATGCGCGTTTTGCAGTATCTAGATTCGGATAATTAAGGCCAAAAAAACGATAATAACGGCTCTTTTCATTAACCCAGCCAATCTTGAATCTACCCAGCGGCGTTTTATCGTCTTTTGTCATTTTTGACCACGTGGTGCCGAAACGTCCGATCGCTACATTCTTAAATACCGCTTGGACAGTATTTCCCCGCATCACAGACAAAGTGTGTTCAGTAGTATCCACATCGATCCACACGCCATTATCCGCACGCGCAGAATTGTGCATGACGCACCAGCCAACGAATCCAATCAACAAAATTATCGAATAATGAATAAAAAAATTTCGCTTGATCACTTTTTGACTATCAATAATGAGGATGATTAATTATGTCATAATTTCATCCTCCGGAAATTCCCATTAAGTGCCCATGTGCCTTGCTATTCCTGCTTGTGTCGAACAATTGACTGCGCAAAATCATGCCATCGTAAATCTCAGCGGCGTGCGCAAAGAAATTTCACTGGCATTGGTTGAAGATATTGTTCCTGGAGATTACGTCATCGTACATGTCGGTTTTGCGCTACAAAAGCTCGATCCGCTGGAAGCGGAGCGCACATTGGCAATGTTCGCCGAAATATCGGCACTCGATAACAACCTCTCATGATGAAATATATCGATGAATTTCGCGCCGGCGCTCTGGCACGGCAAATTGCAGCAAAAATCGCGTTAGAAGCCGACCTCGGACGCGATTACCATCTCATGGAATTTTGCGGTGGCCATACTCACGCCATTTCTCGTTTCGGTATCGTCGATCTGCTGCCCGGTAATGTGCACATGATTCATGGTCCGGGTTGCCCGGTATGCGTTTTACCTATCGGCCGCGTGGAGAATGCGATTCAATTGGCACAGATACCGGGACTGATACTCTGCAGTTATGGGGATATGCTGCGCATACCCACCGCCAATGGCATGAGTCTGTTGAAAGCGAAGGCACAGGGCGCGGATATCCGTATGGTTTACAGCAGCGCGGATGCCATAAAAATCGCCCGGGAAAATCCGCAACGGCAGGTGGTTTTCTTTGCCATCGGCTTTGAAACCACGACACCGCCCACGGCTGTCGCAATCCAGCAAGCGCAGGCACTGGGTTTGAATAACTTCACAGTATTCTGCAATCACGTCCTGACACCTTCCGCCATCTCTCATATTTTGCAATCGCCGGAAGTCCGTGAGTTTGGACTGGTTCCGTTGGACGGCTTTATCGGCCCGGCGCATGTTTCCGTCGTTATCGGCAGCCAGCCGTACGAATATTTTGCCGAGGAATTTCAAAAACCGGTCGTGATAGCCGGTTTTGAGCCGCTCGATGTCATGCAGGCCATCTTGATGCTGATACGCCAAATCAATACGGGTTGCGCCAAGGTACAAAATGAATTTACCCGCGCGGTTTCTCCGGAAGGCAATCGCAAAGCACAATCCCTTGTCGCCGATGTATTTGAGTTACGCCGTACATTCGAGTGGCGCGGTTTGGGGTGGGTGCCTTACAGCGCGCTGAAAATCAAGTCATGCTATGCAAACTTTGACGCCGAGCAACGTTTCCGGATTGCAACAGTATCCATTGCCGATAACAAAGCCTGCGAGTGCGGTGCAATCTTGCGCGGCGTTAAACGGCCGCAGGATTGCAAAATTTTTGGCACCGTCTGCACGCCCGAAAACCCGGTCGGTTCCTGCATGGTATCGTCAGAAGGCGCTTGCGCCGCTCATTACAGCTATGGCCGTTTCCGTGAAAACAATCGTGTTACAGCGCAGGAAAATTAATGTCCGCAGGTAAAGTTAAATCAGGGTATACCCGCGCACTCGACTTGAAGCATGGCTGCATCGAAATGAGTCATGGCAGCGGCGGACGGGTGATGGCGCAATTGATCCAGCAATTGTTCATTACCGCATTTGATAACGAATTCTTGCGGCAAATGAATGATCAGGCCTGCTTTCCGAGCGTCAATGGCCGCATGGTGATGTCTACCGACAGCCATGTCGTTACCCCCTTATTTTTTCCTGGCGGGGACATCGGCAGTTTGGCCGTGCATGGCACCATCAACGACATTGCCATGTCCGGCGCCAAGCCTTGCTACCTGGCGGCCAGTTTTATCCTGGAAGAAGGTTTCCCGTTATCCGATCTGAAACGCATCGTGGATTCCATGGCCAAGGCGGCGCAAGCAGCGCAAGTACCGATTGTCACCGGTGACACCAAAGTGGTGGAAAAAGGCAGCGGCGATGGTGTATTCATCACCACGACGGGCATTGGCATGGTGCCGGAAGGCATTCATATTTCCGGTGACAATGCCCGCCCCGGCGATAAGATATTGGTATCCGGCACACTCGGAAATCATGGCATCGCCATCATGGCGCTGCGTGAAAACTTGTCTTTCCAAACCAGTATCGAATCGGACAGTGCAGCCCTGCATGATCTGGTAGCCGCCATGATCGCGGTTACGCCCGGCATCCATGTATTGCGTGACCCTACGCGCGGCGGCGTAGCCACTGCCTTGAACGAAATTGCGCAGCAATCATCGGCCGGAATGATGATCTATGAGAACGAGCTGCCGATCCAGGAGCAAGTCCAAGCCGCCTGTGAATTCATCGGTCTCGACCCGTTGTACATTGCCAATGAAGGCAAGCTGATCGCGATCTGCGCCGCGCAAGATGCCGGGAAATTATTGCATGCGATGCATGCCCATCCATTGGGCAAGCATGCCCGCATTATCGGCGAAGTCATCGAAGACGCGCATTGCTTCGTGCAAATGCAAACCCGGTTTGGCGGCAAACGCGTCGTTGATTGGTTAAGCGGCGAGCAACTGCCACGCATCTGTTGATTCCCGTCGATTGAAAATTCTGTTTCTCACGCACAGCTTCAATTGCTTGGCGCAACGTCTGTTTGTCGAGTTAACGCAGTGCGGACATGATATATCCATCGAATTTGATATCAACGACGCGACGAGTTGCGAAGCCGTTGCACTATTCCAGCCCGATCTGATTATCGCGCCTTATCTAAAGCGCGCCATCCCGGAAACCATCTGGCGCAAACATACCTGTTTTATCGTCCACCCGGGAATCATCGGAGACCGCGGCCCTGCCGCGCTCGATTGGGCGATCATGCTGGATCGGCAGGAATGGGGCGTAACCGTATTGCAAGCCAATGCGGAAATGGATGCGGGCGATATCTGGGCTGCGGAAGTTTTTCCGATGCGGCTGGCCCGGAAAAGCAGCCTGTACCACCACGAAGTCGTTGAAGCGGCAACTCGCGCTGTGCTCACAGCGGTAGCATGTTTTCAATCCGGTGCTTATAAACCGGTTCCGCTCGATTATTCACGCGTTGATGTCCATGGCCGCTTGCATTCACCTATCCGGCAAGCTGACCGCCGCATTGATTGGCAGCAAGACAATACGCGCACCATCGTGAGAAAAATTCATGCCGCCGATGGATTCCCCGGTGTTCTGGATACGTTGTTGGGCGAATTTTATTATTTGTACGATGCCTGCTGCGAAGAAGATTTGACCGGCATCCCCGGAGCAATCATCGCCAAGCGTCACAACGCCATCTGCCGGGCCAGCGTGGATGGCGCGGTCTGGATCGGTCATTTGAAACATAAAAAAGACGCCGAACCCACTTTCAAACTGGCTGCCACGATTGCTTTAAAAGATTATCTCGACGCCGTGCCGGAAATATCTTTTGATCCTTTCACTGCGCAGTCTGGCAACACTTACCGCGATATCTGGTTTGAGCGAAAGAAAGACGTCGGCTACCTGCATTTTGATTTTTATAACGGCGCCATGGATACCGGGCAGTGCGAGCGTTTGCGTAAAGCCTACTTGCAAGCCACGGCAAGCGATGTCCGTGTGATCGTATTGATGGGTGGACCCGATTTCTGGAGCAATGGCATCCATCTCAATCACATCGAAAATGCCGACAGCCCCGCCGACGAATCCTGGCGCAACATTAATGCCATGAATGATCTGGTGCAGGCAATCATTACGACCAATCGGCAGTTCACGATCGCAGCGTTGCAAGGCAATGCCGGCGCCGGTGGCGTGTTTCTATCGCTGGCTGCCGATTATATTTTTGCGCGTGCCAGTGTCATGCTCAATCCGCATTATAAAAGCATGGGAAATCTTTACGGCTCGGAATATTGGACTTATTTGCTGCCGCGCCGGGTCGACGCATCGCAAGTGAACACGCTGACACAGAATCGCTTACCCATCGGCGCCCGGGAAGCGTGCGATATCGGATTGATTGATGATTGTTTTGCCTTAAGCATGAAAGATTTCAAGAAGGAAATAGTACGTATTGCCGAAGCACTTGCTGCAAATCCGGATTTCACTTCACTTTTGCAACACAAAACGCAGCAGCGCCAATGGGATGAACAGCTAAAACCGTTACAAAATTACCGCACTGAAGAACTCCGGCACATGCAACTGAATTTTTACGGCTTTGATCCCAGTTATCATGTGGCGCGGTATCATTTCGTGCATAAAATTCCGCATGGCTGGACACCGCGTTATCTTGCACGGCATCGCCGCCTCTCAGTGCAATCCGGCTCAAAAATCAAAATATGATTTCTTAACGTCGACTCGTCATTGTATCCGGCTTATGCGAATCAACCAGATTGGGATCAAATTCCGGCGGTTTTTCCGCAGGTGGAATCACGCCGGGGCATTGTTTGATGACTGCCCATTGCTGTATCGCGTCATATTCACTCTTTAGCTGCGCATATTCGGCTTCTTGTTCTTTAGTGCCGCCGAGTGCAAATAACGCTGCCCAGGAAAGCGATAAATCGGCGCCCAGTATCCATTTATCCTTGGCCGGTGTTTTATCATCCGGCTTACCCGTCAATTGACTGACTCTGGTTTGAATTCGCTCAATCTCTGCCAATAATTCGTTGCAATTGTAAGTTTGAAATTGCGCTGGCGAGATATAGGGCGCTTGATGATTCCCCGATGACGCCACGCAGCCGGATAGTGTAATCGCAACAATAAAAAAAACAGCAGCAATTAATCTCTTCATAACAACCACTTCCCTCGCAAGTTATTACATTGAATCTCACTTGTACACATCCATTTTCATGAATTGTACACCGATATTTGTTCTCGTAAGCTTGCATTATGGAATTGAGTACGGCAACACATGTGTTATCGATTTTATGGACAAGATGGACAAAACCAAGAAATCGAAATGGATGAAGAATAATCTGTTTCTTTGACATATCGAGAGTCAGTAATCTCACAAACCCAGATTACCGGAAGCGTGCTTGGCAATCATTGACCTGAGTTATTTGCGCCCGTTGCGGGTAACACATACATTGAGCTACTTTAAATGCAAAAAACAAAAAAGCCACAGAGAAAATCTTATCTCTGTGGCTTCTAAAATTTGTTTCTAATTACACTGCGCTACGGCGGCGTGCTGAGAAACCGATCAAACCAAGACCAGCCAGTAACATTGCATAGGTTTCTGGTTCTGGAACGGCCATAATGTATTCATAGCCGAAAGATGCTGATTGACCATTAGCGATGTCACCCAGGTTATATGCCAGGTTAATGGAACTGTCTGAAAAACCATAGCTACCAATCGCTTGAGCTGCCAATAACATTGCAGCAGGATCAACCGGGCTGCAGCAGCTGGATGGATCGACATACGAAGCGATGTTAAATGCCGATGCACTGGTTGTGTTAGCCAGGGTTAACGACCATCCATCCAAGCTGGTAGCTCTTACAGCAGCTGCATTTCCTAGCCCCAGAATTTCGTTTGTTGTGCCAAATCCCAAACCGGCTGGAACACCTTGGTCAGGATCGATACCAACACCCCATTGCACGTCGGTTGCATTAGCACCGGTGTTGTTGGTCAATTGAATTTGAACAGCTACGTGACCGCTCGTTGGAATACTGACTGTCTCAACCAGACTCCAACCACTGCCACCGCCACCAAGATTGGTAACAACGGAAATGCTGCCACCTGCGCCAAAAGCTGTCGTTGCTAACGGATTGTTACCAGCCACTTCATCGGCAACAGCTACAGATAAGCTATTGGCATTGAGCGACCAGTTCGATGCGAATGTACCCAGATTAACAAATTCTCTGCCGTTGAAGCTTAAACCGAGTGCGCCGGCAGGTGAGAAATAACCTGCATCGTCAATCGTTGCGGAAGTAGTGCCGAAACCGCTGATTACGGTTGGTGCAGCTTGTGCTGCAGAAACAAATGAGCCGCATAAAGCGATTGCTACAACTTGTGCCAGGCAATTTTTTCTCAATTCAAATTTCATAATTAACTCCTTAAATTTATCGGTGCAACATAAAATAGTTGTTAGAATCTTCGCTCTTCACAACCAACTAAATCTCAAACTACCCATTAATCCATTAAACTTTGTATGTTTCAATGCAAAATTTATTTAACGATTACAGCGTGTTCCATTATAGGTTTGAATTTTTTTAAGTACATAGAACATCTTTCCCTTTTTGTTAGTACATGTGTACTGCAATTGTCACAACGTAATATTCGCTATTACGCGCTGTTTTGAATTTGTGCAGAACTCAATTTTGTTTTAGTTAACGTCGTGATAATCTTCGTTATGCAAAGCGACAACAATCCACTTTCGATGATTTATAACTATCACCGCCAATGACCACACTAGAAGAACAAACTACCGCGTCAACCGGTAAAAGTGACACGCAAGACGAACCGATCAAGATTGTCAAAACCGGCAACGGCAGCATTACATTACTGGGCACCGCACATGTTTCAAAAGCCAGCGCGGATAAGGTTCAAGAGCTGATCGCCACCGGACAATACGATGCAGTGGCGGTTGAGTTATGCCCAAGCCGGCATAAAGCCATCGTGAATCCGGACGCAATGGCTAAAATGGATTTATTCCAGGTCATCAAGAACGGTCAAGCGAGCATGGTCGCCGCCAGCCTCGCATTAGGGGCTTTTCAGCAGCGCATGGCGGAGCAATTCGGAATAGAACCGGGAGCGGAGATGCGTGTCGCCATCAAGGATGCGCAAGCGGCGCAATTACCGGTGCTGCTGATTGACCGCGAAATCGGCACGACCATGAAACGGATTTATCACAGTGTGCCTTGGTGGAAACGCATCAATATTTTTGCCGGTTTGATCGCCAGCGTTATCAGCCAGGAAAAATTCAGCGCCGCGGAAATCGAAAAATTGAAGGAAGGCGATGTATTGGAAAGTTCTTTCTCGCAATTTGCGGAAGATGAAAAAGATTTATTCCACCCGCTCATCAGCGAACGGGATGAATACATGGCTGCGCGGCTCATCAAAGAATGCCGGGAAAATAATTACCGGCACATTTTAGCCGTGGTCGGCGCCGGCCATTTGAATGGCATGGCGCGGCAGTTTGCAGAACATCCCATGGACAATCCGGACGAGCGCATTGCGCAACTGGATAACATTCCGCCACCATCGCCGTGGCTCAAGCTCATCCCCTGGCTGATCGTGGTATTCGTTTTGGCCGGTTTCGTTTTCGGCTTTATGCAAAGCCCGGATATCGGCATCAGCATGGTCATGGACTGGGTACTGATAACCGGTGGATTGTCCGCGGTGGGAACGGCTATTGCTTTTGCGCATCCGCTGTCCATCCTCAGCGCTTTCCTGGCAGCTCCGTTCACTACGCTGCATCCCGCTATTGGAGCCGGGATGGTCGTGGCTGCCGTCGAGGCTTATTTGCGCAAGCCCAAGGTCAGTGATTTTAACCGGCTCAGAACCGACACAACCAGCTTAAAAGGCTGGTGGAATAATCAAGTCACACGTGTTTTATTGATTTTCATTTTTTCCTCACTGGGCGCCGCGATAGGCACTTATGTCGCCGGATTCCGGATTTTCGAGCAACTGAGCGGCAGTTAAATCACGAGTATCGCAACCATGTTCGGCTTCTTCGAGCGTTTGATCGACCCGTACCCGCCGGAGCACCCCGCCGAACCGCCGCAGGGGTTGTATCAATTCTGCCGCCACTACATTCGCGGCATTGAGCGTTATCTGCTATTACTGGCGCTGCTGACGGCGCTTTTAGCAGTCAGTGAAGCGATGCTCTACAGCCTGGTCGGGCAAATGGTCGATTGGCTGGCGGAAAAGAAAACCGGGCATTTCTTTGAGAGCGAATGGCCAACGCTGCTGAGCATGTCGATCTTCATTCTGGCCTGGATTCCGTTATTGGTGCTGTCGCACGCTTTAGTGATCAATCAGTTGCTGATGGGTAATTTCCCGATGCGCGTGCGCTGGTTATCGCATCGTTACTTGCTCAACCAAAGCTACGCGTTTTTTCAGCATGAATTCAGCGGACGGATTGCCGCCAAAGTCATGCAAACCGCCCTATCGGTGCGCGAAACAGTGCTAAAACTGCTCGATGTCATTTTGTTCGTCATCATTTATCTGGCCACGACCTTATTGTTAGTGGTCAACGCCGATCCTTATCTGTGCTTGCCGATAATCGCCTGGTTGATTTTATACATCGGCATACTGATGTATTTTGTACCGCGCTTAAAACGCGTTTCCACCTTGCAAGCCGATGCGCGCGCGTTGATGACCGGGCGCATCGCCGACAGTTACACCAATATTCTGACCCTTAAATTGTTTTCCCAGAGCCAGCGGGAATCCGCCTACGCACGAGCCGGAATGGAAGAATTCATGGCCACGGTCTATCCGCAAATGCGTTTGGCGACCGGTCTGAATTTCAGCGTCTGGACCATCAATATGCTGATGGTATTCGCCACCGGCGCGCTGGGGCTGGCAATCTGGCTGCAAGGCGGTATCGGTCCCGGTGCGATCGCGATCGTCATGAGCCTGGCGATCCGGATGACGGGTATGTCGCACTGGATCATGTGGGAAGTCAATGCGTTGTTTGAAAATATGGGCACCGTGCAAGACGGTATCAACACCATTTCCAGACCGCAGCGGGTCACGGATGCGCCGGATGCCAAGGAACTCAGCGTAACGCAAGGCGCAATTGATTTTAACCGTGTCGTTTTTTCGTATCACCCGGAACAATCCGAATCGCTGCGTATTTTCTCCGGTCTCAATTTGCATATCGCCGCGGGCGAGAAAGTCGGCATCGTCGGCCGTTCGGGCGCGGGCAAATCGACATTCGTCAATCTGTTACTGCGTTTTTATGATACCCAGCAAGGTGACATCACCATCGACGGACAGGATATCCGCGCCGTCACGCAAGACAGCCTGCGCACCAATATCGCCATGGTGACGCAGGATACTTCGCTGCTGCATCGCTCGGTGCGCGACAACATTTTATTCGGCAGACCGAACGCCAGCGATGCGCAAATGGTCGCAGCCGCCAAACAAGCGCAAGCACATGAATTCATCCTGGGATTGCGCGATATCAAAGGCCGCACCGGCTACGATGCGCACGTCGGCGAACGCGGCGTGACGCTCTCCGGCGGGCAGCGGCAACGCATCGCCATCGCCCGCGTGCTGCTCAAGAACGCACCTATCCTGGTACTGGATGAAGCCACATCGGCGCTCGACTCCGAAGTCGAAGCCGGTATCCAGCAAAGTCTGTATCAACTGATGGAAGGTAAAACCGTCATCGCGATCGCACACCGCTTGTCGACCATCGCGGCAATGGACCGGCTCATCGTTTTCGACAAGGGTCAGATTGTCGAACAAGGCAGTCACGCCAAACTTATCGCCAACAATCAACTCTACGCGCAATTATGGAATCACCAATCGGGAGGATTCCTGGGGTTGCTGGAAAACGAACGCACATGATGCCGGTACAGTCACTTTTATAGTGCCAAACTAACGCACAATTTATAATCCTGAATCCCATGATTTTGCGCGCAAGAAATTTCTTATCAAACACTCTGCACAGTCATTCATGAATTGACTGCAGGGATTAAATTTCTCGATAACGCCTACTCGCACGGGAATTTTTTACCCAATGCCCGGTTGCTGTGGACGCCCGATGTCAAACAGTCTTTCCGGGCTTCCGTCACCCGCTCGATACGCCGGCCATCCCGCTTTGAGCGTGACGGCAATCAATTAATCCGGGATGGCGCGGAATTTATCCGCCTCATCAGCAATCCGCATCTGCTGGCCGAAACACTATGGGGATTCGAGACCGGGTATCGGCGTCGGATAACTTCGGATTTGTCAGTGAATATCTCCGTTTTCTTCAGGAAACGCTGATTAATTCGGCGGATTGGATGCCTTTTTCCGTCACATCGATAAATTATCGCCAGTTATCAAGTACTGGATTTACGGTTGGCGTGGAAACCCGAGCCGAACATGGAACTATCCTTAATCGGACAGAATTTGTTACAGTCACACCATCAGGAATTCGCGCCGGAGTTGATCCCGACAATGCCAGTACAAATTCAGCGCAGCGTTTTTGGCCGGTTCACGTTGCGCTTCTAACAATATCGCACGATGACGGTAACGCTCAAGCTATTCATCCATTGGTTATGCAGGCTATTGGCATGCAGAATACCCTATGCAAAACTCAGCGTGCTGCTATGCAGTACATGCCTAGCTTTGTCATCGAACGTGCACGCGGATGAATCGGGTGAGTACATGTTGAAAGCCGCTTTTTTGTATAACTTTGCGATTTTTACATCGTGGCCCGGGCGCAGCATGGATAACTTTAATCTATGCATTTATGGAAAAGATCCTTTCAATCGGGATTTCGACGCATTGATGCAGAAAAAGAATGTCAATGAGCGCAAAGTAATCATCCATAGAATGAATACGACCGATCAACTCGATCAATGTCAGCTGGTTTTCATTTCCCGCGCCGCGATCAGCGATTTGGCGGGCGTAATCAACAGCATCCAAGACAAACCGGTTCTAACCGTAGCGGACAGTCCCGGGGTAAGTGAACAAGGTGTTGTACTTAACATGAATGTTAAAGATGACAAAATCACGTTCGAAGCTAACTTGAATAGAGCGAGGAAGGCCGGCTTAAACTTAAGCTCCCAATTGCTGCGCCTCGCCACCGAGGTACGTCAGTAATAGAAAGCGTCATCCGCCTGCTGCTCCACCCATCGCAAATCCGGATTTAATGAGAATTTTTATTGAATATCTGGATTAAGATAAGAATAATCTTACTTTTCTTCATTTTGATACACAATCCACCATGTTTAAATTTCATGATTTGAAAATTTAATCTGCCGATTGTGTTTGTTCCACCCAAACCCCTTTTTTCTATCAAAAATTCTGATGTAAGAAAGTACTTACTTTTTTATTCGGTCTTTGTGCCGGCATTTCCAGTTTCCGCATCATCGAATTTGGAACAGATGAGTCTGGAACATGATCGCATAACGAAAGTTTGGACTATGCGGGGCTGTATGTTGGTTAAGCAGGCTGCCAGTGCTTTGGGTTATCGCCACAATAGCAATCAATCCAGCTTGCGTCATTTGCCGATTCTTGCGCTATGCGGCTTATTATTGGCTTATTCCCCAGGGATACAGGCCGAGCAGCAGCCGGAATATCGCTTAAAAGTGGCTTTCCTATACAATTTCATTGCTTATACTGAGTGGCCGGATCAGCAAAATCTCAATTTGAATTTTTGCATCTATGGTGAAGATCCGTTCGGTGAACATTTGCAACATTTATGGGGCAAAAAAACCAATGAACAGGAAATATTGATCCGACATACTCATAACATCGAGGATCTTTCCATGTACCAGATAGTTTTTATCCCCAGATCCGTCATGCACGACCTTAATGCCATCCTCAATCAATTGAACGGGAAGCCGATATTAACCATCAGTGATAGCCCTAATGCCAGCCTGCAAGATGTGGTAATCAACATGCCTCTCAAAGAGGGTAAAGTAACCTTTGAAGCCAATATTGCCAGTGCCAAGAGAAATGGCTTAAAACTCAGCTCTCAATTACTACGTTTCGCCAGTGAGGTATATCAATAATGAAGAATCCATCGTCCACCGCTGTGACATTACGCGCCAAATTGCAACAAATCAGCTTTGCCACCCAGGGCACAGCGATGCTGCTGGTTGCAACACTGGTTATCTTGAGCAGCTTCTTCATCAGTTTTTTCTCGTTATTGCAAACCAGTCAATCGACGGCAAAATTACTGGCCGAAAACGCGGTAGCAACCTTGATGTTCCAGGACACGAGCACTGCCAAGACGCTGTTACATTCGCTCAACAATACCCCGGAAGTCCAGGCTGCGGCGATCTATAATGAAGAAAAGAAACAATTCGCGCAGTACTCGGTTGAAAACAAATCGCTCCCGGAAACGTTATCTTCTTTGAGTGAAAGCTATGCATCGGATACGCACTTATTAACAATCACGCAGCCCATTTACTTCAACGATCAACTTTTGGGCGGTCTCTATCTGGAAATCACTTTATCTCCGCTTTACTGGCAGATTCTTTGGTATGTTGTGATTACCATCGCCGCGGCTATCATCGCTCTATTCATTGCCAACCTGATGCTGCAACGGCTTAACCGCTCCGTGCTGGATCCCCTCAAGGACCTCTCTTTGGTCATGGAACACGTCACCAGCAAGGCGGATTACACCACACGATTGAGACCGGGAGCCATTGCCGAATTGAATACCTTATCGAAGGGATTCAATAGTATGCTCGAGATGATCCAAGAACGCGATGCGAAGCTGGCAAACCATCTTGATCACCTCGAAGAAGAGGTCACCAAACGAACAGCCGAACTGGTGCTGGCGAAAGAGTCCGCTGAAGCCGCGAGCAAAGCCAAAAGTGAATTTCTGGCCACGATGAGCCACGAGATCCGCACACCGATGAACGGCATTCTGGGTATGACCGAGCTATTGCTGGACACACATCTGGATAAGGATCAGCGCCGTTTTGCAGATACCGTCCAGAGCTCAGGCCAGCATCTTTTGGGCATCATTAACGACATTCTTGATTTTTCCAAAATCGAATCGGATCACATGGAATTGGAAATCATCGATTTCGATCTGGTCAAAATGATTGAAGACACATTGGCCATGTTCGCGCAACCGGCTGATAAAAAAGGCTTGGAATTGGCGGCACAGTTTACCCCGCCCAATATCGCCTTCATGGTGCGCGGAGACTCGTTCCGCTTACGCCAGATCATCGCGAATCTGCTCAATAATGCCATCAAATTCACATCGGAGGGCGAAGTGGTCATTCGCACCACGCTGACTCATGAATCGGCGACACGATCAAATATCAGCATATGCGTGGAAGATACCGGGATCGGCATTCCTGTAGAGTATCACGGCAAGATTTTCCAGCATTTCTCTCAAGCCGATGGTTCTACGACGCGTCAATATGGCGGAACCGGACTTGGATTAACGATCTGTAAACGATTATTGGAACTGATGGGCGGAAGCATCCATGTCGAGAGCTTGCCGGGTCAAGGTTCCAAATTCTGGATACATGTGCAGCTGGAAAAATCGCAGCTGGAGTACAGCCATGCTTCCAATATCACCGATTTAATGGGCATCAGGGCATTAGTTGTCGATGACAACCAGACAAACCGGGAGATTCTTAAAATACAGTTACAGAACTGGCAAATTGACGTTGTGTGCGCAAATGGCGCCGAGCAAGCGCTCATGTTTATGAACAAGGCGCTGGAAAACAATGAGCCCTTTCATTTAGCCATACTGGACATGCATATGCCCAAAATGAACGGCTTGGAATTGGCCGATAAAATTTATGCACACCCCGGCATGCGTAAAACGCGCATGATGATGCTCACTTCAACCCATAGTGACGCAAGCCAGCTGGAAAGACAAAGCATCGGGATTCTCCGATGCGTCAATAAGCCAATCCGCCAGAAGGAGTTATTTGAAATTATCCGTGACGTAATGGGCCGCGATCTCGCCAAACCCGCCACGGAGGCTGTTATTGAGCAAGCTCCACCGGTTCAGCTTACATCCGGAATAAACGGCAGGATTCTGGTCGCAGAAGACAATCCGGTCAATCAGGAAGTGGCTAAGGCGATGCTGAACAGACTTGGCATGGAGACGACCATTGCGAACGATGGAAAACAAGCGGTAGAACTGGTTTACAGCAACCCGTACGATATTATCCTGATGGATTGTCAAATGCCGGTGATGGATGGCTTTGCAGCAACCTCGGAAATCCGCAAGCGATTCAGTAACATCCCCATCATTGCACTGACAGCAAACGCAACCGAGGGTGATCGCACCCATTGCTTAGACGCCGGGATGAACGATTTTCTCTCCAAGCCCTACTCAATCGATCAATTGCAGCAAAAAATCACTGATTGGTTATCTAAAGAAAAAAGTAACTCATTGAATGCTGTAAAATTAGAAGCTGTTGATATGAAACATGATGCTAACATTATGCCTGCACTCAATCCGGCACGGCTGAATCAAATCCGCGAGCTTGATTCATCGGGTGGCGATAGCTTATTGAATAAAATTTTGCAAGCTTTTCTCGAATCCGCTGAAAGCAATATCCGTCAACTTGAACAGGCCATCTTGAATTGTGATGCCGATAGCCTGCGCCAAACGGCCCATGCGTTAAAATCCAGTTCGGGCAATATTGGCGCCGAAGATTTATCCGCCATCTTCAAGCAACTGGAAGCGGATGGACGATCAGGAGAGCTTGCTCATGCGCAAACGCTTCAGCAGAACATGCAGCAACAATACCAAAGCGTAATTACCGAGATTAAAAAAATACTCAATCCATCGTGACGACAGAATCCTTCAGAATCTTACTGGCCGATGATGATGCAACGGTCAGATTACTCATGCAGGCCGCTTTAGAAAAAGCAGGCTTCGATGTCACCGTGGCATGCGACGGCGTGGAAGCGGTTCGCCTGTTTGAAGCCGGGCCTGCGGATATGGTCATGCTGGATGTTGAAATGCCGGGTATGGACGGCTATGCGGTTTGTTCGTATTTACGGAAAAAAGTGGGCGACGAATTACCCATCATGATGGTTACCGGAATGGATGATATGCAATCGATCAACCGTTCCTTCGAAGCAGGTGCGACCGATTTCATCGCCAAGCCCATCAACTGGAATCTGATCGCTTATCGCATCTTGTATTTACGGCGCGGCTATCTGAACATGCTCGCGCTCAAAGTCGCCAATGCGCGCAGTACAGCCATTTTCAGCGCCATCCCCGATACCATGTTCATCTTGAACGATAAAGGCAGGATCATCGATATCTGTAGCCATCCGGATAACGCACCCTGGTTGACTTCCGGCGCGGAAAGCACATTAAGCCAAAACCTGCCGGAACAAATCGTCAGCCTTTATATGAGCGCGGCCGACCGTGCACGCAATCACGGCACGGTAGAGCTTTTCGAGTACCCGCTCAAACTGGCCGCTGGCAAAACCAAATACTATGAAAACCGTATTGTGGTTATCGATCCCAAGGAAACACTGTGCCTGGTGCGCGATATCACGGAACGCAAAGACTCCGAAAATAAAATATTTCACCTCGCTTATTTCGATAATCTGACCGGATTGCCCAATCGACAATCGTTCATGGAACGCCTGGAAGGAGAAATCAAGCGCGCCAAATTTACGGGCAACAAATTAGCGGTACTGTTTCTCGATTTGGATGGATTCAAAAGTATCAATGACACCATGGGGCACAATACCGGCGATACCATTCTACAGTGGGCGGCCGAACGGTTACAGAGCAGCACGCGCCCTTCCGACTTTGTTTCCCGCAATAATGCCGAGCAGTCGGAAGTAAAACTCGCCCGCCTCGGCGGTGATGAATTTACGGTTGTCATTCCCAATCTGCCGCGCACCGAAGATGCCTTGATTCTGGCGCACCGCATCCGCGAAGCCATGCGCCGCCCTTTTCAGCTTGAAAGCCGCGATGTCGTGTTAACCGCAAGCATCGGAATTGCTTTGTATCCAGATGATGGCGCAGACGCGGAAACTTTGCTCAAGCATGCGGATACCGCCATGTATCACGCCAAGAATGAAGGTAGGGATAATTGTCAGTTCTACAACATCGACTTGACCTTCCAAGCCGAGAAGCGCATGCATCTGGAAAATGATTTACGCAATGCATTGCAACAGAATGAATTTTATCTTGTCTACCAGCCGCAACTGGATGTAGCGGAGGAAAACTTCCAATCGGTGGAAGCGCTTATCCGCTGGCAGCATCCCAAACAAGGACTTATTTCGCCACTTGACTTCATTCCGCTGGCGGAAGAAAACGGCTTGATCATTCCGATCGGTGACTGGGTGCTGCGAACCGCCTGTACCGAGGCAGCGCAATGGCATCAACGCGGACGGCTGTTACAAGTCGCGGTCAACCTCTCGCCGCTGCAAATTAAAAATCCCGATTTTGTTAAGAATGTGCTCGACATCCTGGTAGAAACCGGTTTTCCGCTCGACAAGCTGGTATTGGAAATTACCGAGGGTGCTTTGATGGAGCATAGCGAAAATACCTTGGCCACTCTGCTTGCATTGCGTGAACATCATATCCAAATCGCCTTGGATGATTTCGGCACGGGTTATTCGTCGATGAATTATTTAAAGCGTTTGCCCATTAATAATATCAAGGTGGATCAGAGCTTTGTGCGCGGCCTGCTGGATAAAAAAGAGAATCTCGCGATTGTCCGGGCAATTATCTCGTTATCGAAGAATCTTGGCTTTTCCGTTACCGCAGAAGGCATCGAGTCGCTGAATCAGGCGCAGGTCTTGAAATATTTCGGCTGTGAAACTTTGCAAGGCTACTACTTCAGTGAGCCGATCACGATGCAGGAAATGCTCGCGCTTACCGATAAGCAATGGTGCATTGAGCCACTCAGACCGAATGGAGTCAATCATGAAAGTAGCTGACATCAATCAATTAAATATCAGCACTTCATTGCCCAGCCCCAAAGGCGTGGCGCTCGCTCTGCTGGAAGCCTGCCGGCAAGAGGATGTCACCATCAGTGAAATCACCAAACTGATTCAGACCGATCCGGCACTCTCAGGCCGCCTGATTCAGCGCGCCAATGCCACCAAGCAAACTGCGCGCGCCGTTTCGTCGATTTCGGATGCGGTGTCGCGCGTCGGTTTAACCGCGGTCAAACAACTGGCCATGGGTTTTTCATTGATCGACCAATACCGGAAAAGCTCCAGCCAGGGATTTGACTATCAGGAATTCTGGTCGCATTCGTTGTTGATGGCGATTGCCATGCAGGAATTGGGCAAAGTGACCCGAGTGACAGCACCTGATGAATTATTTGCCTGCGGCCTGATGATGCGTATCGGTTGCTTGGCATTGGCTTCAATTTACCCGGACAAGTATTCTGAAATACTGCTGAAACAATCACCTGACATTACATTGAGTCAATTGGAACAACAGTCTCTGCAAACCGACCATAACGAATTGACGGCAGCCATGTTGATCAATTTCGGCTTTCCCGCAATTTTTGTCGAATCCATTTACTATCATGAAACCCCCGATGAATCGGGTTTCTCCGAAGGCTCCCGCCCCTACCAGATTGTGCATCTGCTGTATTTGGCCAAACAAATCGCGGATTTCGCTCTAACCGAAGAGTCCACACGGAATCAGCATATATCCCCACTGATACTGCTGGGCGGAAAAATTGGCCTGGATACCGAAAAATTCGGCGCTTTCATCGATCAAATCGTACAAGAATGGCATGCATGGGGCGCGATACTGAAGATCCCGGTCATGGATTTTCCTCTGCCGTTCCACAAGATGATGAACGCTTCGGTGCCACGCCCGGAAAATGCCACGAATGCCGCTGCGTTACGTATTTTATTGGTCGAAGATGATCCCACCAGTCTTATTCTCACTAAAGAATTGCTCGCCAATGTACTCGGCCACACCGTGTTCACCACCGGTGACGGTCAGCAAGCGTTAGCGCTGGCGATGGAAATCTTACCGCATATCGTTATCACCGACTGGATGATGCCGGTCATGAACGGGCTTGAATTGACCCGGTCCCTGCGCGCGACCGATTGGGGACAAAATTTATACGTCATCATGCTGACCAGCATCGAAGACGAGGAAGAAGTCATTAAGGCATTCGACGCCGGTG
>CP091134.1:1141140-1142897 GCA_021582535.1 Nitrosomonas sp. | reverse complement strand
GAGCACGACGCCGGTGAATTGATCGGGCAACTGTTCCAGCCATTCGATTCGATCCGCAAGATGAGGTATTTCTTGCTTAAGACGTGATTGCTGCCGCTCGCGCAGATCGGCGCTGACTTCAAGAATATAATATTTCTCCGGCAACGCAACGGATTTTTCCAGTTCAAGCAAAATATCCCGCGCCAATTTGCCTGAGCCTGCACCAAATTCGAGAATATTAAACCGGGTGAGGTGTTGCGAAATTTGCCATAACTGTTGCGCCAGTGTGCGGCCGAATAGCGGAGAGATTTCCGGGGCGGTGACGAAGTCTCCTGCACTGCCCAGTTTGGTTGCGCCGCTGCTGTAATAACCCATTCCTGGTGCATACAATGCAAGATTCATATAATGCTCAAAAGAAATCCAGTTATTGGCTGCAAGAATCTTTTCCCGGATCATCACCTGTACTGACCGGCTATGTGCTAAAGCAATTTCACTGGGAGGTAGCATGTTTATGATCAATGATATAGGAAATAAAGTTAGAGTGGATTGTAAAGTCTATTTGTAAAATGGGTCATAGTGTACCAGTTCTTTGAAGGAGGTGTACGTGCAAGGAAATGTGATTTTGGTGACCGGCGGTGCCAAACGGGTTGGCGCGGCAATCTGCCGCCGGTTGCATGCGCAAGGCGCGCGGCTGGTTGTGCATTACCGCGCTTCATTCGATGAAGCCAAAGCGCTGCGCGACGAATTAAATCAACAGCGCGCCGATTCGGTGGCTTTGGTGCAAGCCGACTTGCTGGACACGGAACTATTACCGGAACTGGTGGAAAAAGCGGCCAGCCGTTTTGGCCAATTGGATGTGCTGATTAACAACGCCTCAAGCTTCTTTCCGACCTTGCTGCCGCAATGCACACTCGACGATTGGCGCGATCTGGTCGGCAGCAATCTCCAGGCGCCGCTTTTTCTGGCGCAGGCGGCGGCACCGTATTTGAAGGAGCGGCACGGCTGCATCGTCAATATCGTCGACATTCATACCGAGCGGCCCTTAAAGAATTACGTGATCTACAACGCCGCCAAGGGCGGATTGCTATCGCTAACCAAATCGCTGGCGGTGGAACTGGCCCCTGAAGTGCGCGTCAACGGTGTTTCTCCAGGCCCCATCCTGTGGCCGGAAGACGGTGAATGGACCGATGAGGCGGAACGGAATCAAATTATAGCCAGCACCTTGCTCAAACGCTGCGGTGAACCCGATGATATCGCCAAAACCGTGCAGTTTTTGATTGCCGATGCGCCTTATATCACCGGGCAGATCATTGCGGTAGACGGCGGGCGGAGTATTCATTTATGAAGAGTGTTCATTCAGGCTGATTGGTTATTCACCAAATGCATTTTTGATCCACTCGATTTCCTGCCCATGGTTGCCCGATAACAATAATGCATCAAACCGGCAGGGCGGTTCGCTATTGAGTCGGGATAAATAATGCCGGGCGGTGTGCAGCAGTTTGGCTTGTTTTGCCGGTGTGATGCTGGTTGCGGCGCCGCCGAATGCCGCACTGGATCGCATGCGGACTTCGACAAAAACCAGGGTTGCGCCGTCGCGCATGATCAAATCGATTTCACCGAAACGGCAGCGGTAGTTCTGTGCCACGAGCACCAGGTTTTGCCGCTGAAGGTAGGTTAGCGCTATCTGCTCGGCGTCACTGCCCTTCATTTTCAGACGTATTCTGCGGTGTTTCGGGCGTGTTCGACGATACTGCGATCAACCGCACTTTACCGCTGTC
>CP091134.1:1133151-1141040 GCA_021582535.1 Nitrosomonas sp. | reverse complement strand
CCGTGCCAGCAGAGCACCGCTTAAGGCGTGCGTGATGGGATCCACGGTTTAACCGGATTTCGCATGCCTTTCATGTACTACCGCTCCGGTCAACGGTGAGGATTCAAACGATTCCGGGATTTCATGGGTGGCGTGTGTTTCTGTGGCGGCGCCGGCTGCTGCGGTATCTTGATGCGGAGTGCTATAAACCAGATGATCCAGGGATTCCGCATACTTCAGTTTGTGCGCCAGAAAGTCGCGTGTGTTTTGCGAATTTTCCGAGTCATCCTGCATCCAGTAAGCGAATGTCGCCAGGTAAATCGTGGTCAGCGCGGTTTCTTCCAGTGCGCGGCGCACAAAGGTGGCGTCGCGTTGCGCGGCTTCGCGTATCCATTGCACGGTGCGGCTGACGCGCATGATGGCGGGAATCTGGATATGCAGATGGCCGGGTTCCAATTTGGCGCCGATCATCTGCCGCGTGATCTTACGGTGTGCGGTCAAGGCATCCAGCCAGGTCATGATGAGCAACTGCAGACGCTCGCGTGGCGGCAGCGACATGAATTCAACCGTTTCCGCCGCTTTGAGCATCCGGCTGTCGGCCCGGTCGAACCAGGCATCGACCAGATCCTCCTTTTCGCGGAAATGAATCCGGATTTCATCCAGCGCAATATCGAGTTCCGCCGCTACATCAAACAACCGTACCGCTTCCCAGTTAGAACGTTCCGCGATGGCGATTGCCGTATCCACAATTGCTTCATGTAAATCAAGCTTACTTTTTTTCATCTCGATCCTCCATATAGCGTTAACAGGAGTGGCGTGATGCGATGCCGTTTTTACTATAACACACTCAAAAATGCGATGTGATGCTGCCACAAATATTCAGCAATCGCTGAACGCCGGGTGGAATCAACAGACTGGCGGAAAGAAGAGGGTACCCATAATAATGACAAATATCCTGGTAAAAAAAGGCAGTATGAACTATGGTTATCTTGTTGTTCTAACTATTATTATGGGAAGGCGTGTGTTTTTATGGCCATTCATCCGGTAAACCAGCGTTAATTTTTCCTGCATGCTTGTAACTTGATGAATGTATAATTTATTTTGCATCGCTGCCGTGAAGTTTGACACTCGGCATTTTGCAAAAACTTTTTTTAAATGATGAGACGAGTGATCGTTGGATTGCGTGCACCTCAGCACAATAATACTCGTTGCATCGGATTATGGATGAGGAGAATACATATGAAAGCTAGATCGCTTTTATTACAGACGACACTAACGGGAGCCGCCGTATTGCTGGCCGCATCGGCTCACGCTACGGTGTTGACTTTTGATTTGGACCCGGGCTTACCCAATTATGGCGACATCCCAGGTACCTATGGGGATAACGTTAATGCTGCGAGTGATGCCGTCGGATCGTATCTGACCGGAAACGGCTATACACCAAACGTCACCACCGAATACCGCACATGGCAAATCAGCACGGATACAGTGGCTTACAATAATCTGGATTTTTGGGCTACAGGTTACGGTGATCTGACAAACGTTGCTTTTAGTGTGGTCAGTGGTGATCATTTCGCGGAAATCACTCTGGTGCCTGAACCCGGCTGGGCGATTCGCCTGAATAGCTTTGATATCGGGGGTTATAACGTCTCCGATCATCCTAATTCTCAAGTGCGGATTCTGGATGGCACCAGCAACACGGTATTGATCGATTATTCACCGTTGACAATCCTGGGATCGGGCGGTACACACAGCTCATTCACTCCCGGTCTGACGTATAACGGTCCTCTGTCGATTCGCTTCGGCTATAACGATTGGAACGTCGGTATCGACAATATCAATTTCGATCAAGTGACAGCCGTGCCCGAACCGGAAACTTATGCGATGCTGCTCGCCGGATTGGGATTGATCGGATTCATGGCGCGGCGCAGAAAGCAAAGCGTTTAAACTGACTTTACCGCGTTTTAAGACAACCCCGTTCGAGTGACGGGGTTTGTTTTTTTACTAGAACTGGTTTTATCAAGAAGAAAATTTTATAGCGTAAGAGAAACGGGTGTTTCAAGCGTGACTACCGGAAGTCCGATCAAGCCGCATCGTCAACGCAATCCGCTTCCGTTTCTCATCCACTTCCACCACCTTGACGGTGACCACCTGACCGACTTTCACGACGCTGTGCGGATCCTTGACGAACTTGTCCGCCAGCGCCGAGATATGCACCAAACCGTCCTGATGCACGCCGATGTCGACGAATGCGCCGAATGCCGCGACATTGGTGACCACACCTTCGAGCACCATGCCGGGATGCAAATCCTTCATCGTTTCGATGCCTTCCTTGAACGTGGCGGTTTTAAACGTGGAGCGTGGGTCGCGGCCGGGTTTTTCCAGTTCGTGCAGGATGTCTTTCACGGTCGGCAGGCCGAATTGCCCGGTAGCGTAGCGTTCCGGGCAGATGGTTTTCAGTACGGCGCTGTTGCCGATCAACGCGGCGACATTGAGCTTCACGTCTTTTAAGATTTGCTCCACCAGCAGGTACGATTCCGGGTGCACCGCGGAGGCGTCGAGCGGGTTGGCGCCGTTCGATATGCGCAGGAATCCGGCGGCCTGCTCGAAAGTTTTTTCGCCTAACCCCGGTACTTTCAGCAACTCGGCGCGCTTGGCGAAGCGGCCCTTGCTGTCGCGGTACGCGACGATGTTGTGCGCGATTTTGCCGTTCAGTCCGGCGACGTAACGCAGCAATGCCGGGGAGGCGGTGTTGACGTCGACGCCGACGGCATTGACACTGTCTTCCACCACCGCATCGAGCGATTGCGCCAGCTGGTTTTGATTGACGTCATGCTGGTACTGGCCGACGCCGATCGATTTCGGATCGATCTTGACCAATTCGGCGAGCGGATCCTGCAAGCGCCGCGCGATCGATACCGCGCCGCGCAACGATACGTCCAGCTCCGGCAATTCCTTCGACGCCAGTTCGGACGCGGAATACACCGACGCACCGGCCTCCGACACCATGATCGACGTGAGCTTGAGTTGCGGATAACGCTTGATCAGCTCCTTTGCCAATTGATCGGTTTCGCGCGATGCAGTGCCGTTGCCGATGGCGATCAGCGTGGCCTGGTGGCGCTCAGCCAGTTGTTTTAAGGTTTGAAGCGCGCCGTCCCAATCGTTTTTCGGTGCATGCGGGTAGATCGTTGCGGTTTCAAGTACTTTGCCGGTGGCACCGACTACCGCCACTTTCACGCCGGTGCGCAAGCCGGGATCGAGCCCGATGGTCACGCGTGTCCCGGCCGGCGATGCCAGCAGCAATGCTTTGAGATTCTGCGCAAACACGCGGATCGCTTCGGTTTCGGCGTGCTCTTGCAAGTTGCTCATCAATTCGGTTTCCAGATGCGAAAAGATTTTGCCGCGCCACGCCGTGCGCACGGTATCGATCAGCCAACCATCCGCCGCGCGCTTTTGATCACGGATGTTGAATTGCCGCGCGATCTGTTGCTCGCAAGGATTGAGTGTCAAATTGCGGACTTTTTCCTCCAATTCGGAATCGAGCAACAGCTTCAGCTTCAACACACCTTCACGCTCGCCGCGCAACAACGCTAACGCGCGATGCGACGGGATTTTGCCGATCGCTTCGCTGTAATCGTGGTAGTCGGTGTATTTGGTGTCGCTATCTTTTTTGTCCTTGGCGGCTTTCGCGGTCAGCACGCCGTGCATGCGCAAATAGTCGCGCAAGGTTTGCAACAGCGGCGCATGCTCGGCGAAACGCTCGATCAGAATATGTTGCGCACCTTCCAGCGCGGCGTCTACGTCGGACACACCGGGATTGTCGCCTTCCTCGGTGGTGAACGGTGCTTTCAAATACTTCGCGGCTTCAACGAACGGATCGAGCCGCGGATCGTTCAGCAAACTATCCGCCAGCGGCTGCAACCCGGCTTCCAGCGCGATCTGCGCTTTGGTGCGGCGCTTCTTGCGGTACGGCAAGTACAAATCCTCCAGATGCGCTTTGTCCGTTGCGTGTGTCAGCGCATCGAGCAACGGCGGCGTCATCTTGCCGAGCTTTTCAATGGCCGTAATGATCGCCGCGCGCCGTTTCTCCAGCTCGCGCAAGCTGTGCAAGCGCTCCGCCAATTGGCGCAACTGCGCATCGTCCAACCCGCCAGTCGCCTCCTTACGATAACGCGCGATGAACGGCACCGTCGCCCCGTCGTCGAGCAATTGCACGGTGGCCTGGATTTGCGAGAATTTGACGGATAGCTCGGTGGCGAGACGTTGTTCGATGGAAGGCAGCATGGGGTTATGTTTCGGTCATTGAAGTATAGGAAGGGATGGTAAACCAACTGGCGGCGGGATCGCAATCGGTTCCGCACAATAGAATTGACTTGCTGAGTCATATTCAGATATTTTGAATCCAACTTATAAAACGAGGTAACCGTATGAAACCCGGAGACATTAAAATCATCGACCGTGTTTCCGCTGTCGAAGCGATCAAACGGCTGAACGAGGAAGATTTGCGCTTCCTCAATCGCATGATCGTCGAACGGCTCAAACTCATTTCCCAGGCCCGTGCTACCACGTTGATGGTCAGTTTTACCAAGGGCGACCGGGTTGGTTTTCAGACCCCGGACGGCCGCAAAGTGGAAGGTACAGTACTGCGCCTAAACAAGAAGACTGTCAGCGTTGTTACCGGCGATGGCCATCAGTGGAATGTGGCTCCCGGCTTGCTGCATTTAATCCAGGAAGCACAAATATTCAATGATCATGATTCGTCAATCTGAAAAATTTTTGGAACGATCAAGGGGTTTGGCGGAAATGCGTAGACTGTCGGAACAGAGCGGTCATGTCTTATTTATTCATCCAGTACAGGCTATCCGCCGGGACCGGAATGAAAATAGGCGAGATATTATTCTCTCTCATTTTAATCTACGTGTAGCACGACACACGATCAGTAGAGTCAATAGTCATCAAACGACCGATCAAGTAACCGACCAGTAGCAAAACTTATCCAGGCAATGGGTAGCGGAGAACTTAGGGAAACGCTGATTGATTCGGCGAACGAGATGAAGCACGAGGCGCACGGAACACAGCAACCGAGACATATCAACAAGATAGGCGAGGGAGCGAGTACCGCGCAACGAAGTGATTCGCTCGTATAGTCAATTAATCAGCGTTTCCTTAGCAGTAATGATTTGATGCAGGCTTTGGGGCTCATGCATCGCCCGACTTTTCGAGGGAATTATCTGAATCCGGCATTGGCAGGTGACTGGATCGAGCGCACGCAACCCGATTCGCCGCGCAGTCCCACACAACGTTATCGATTAACCCCGAAGGGGCGGCAATGGCTGCAACAGCAAACCGGGTGACGAGAGATCAGAAGCCGGAATCAACTCAGGGTTGGCGATGTCCGGCAACCTCCAACCCACCCCCGCACTTCCAGCACAACTGAAAATTCGCCGGATTTTCCTCGCCGCAGCACGGACAGTGCACGTTGCCAATCGCCACCGGTGTATTTTCGTAGCTTTCAATCACGTTTTTGCCGCGTACATAGTCTTCGTCGCGTTTGATCCATACTTCCGGGTAGGCGTGCGTAAAGGGGATTTCTCCGGCGACGCCTTGCGCGTGCTGGTTAAAAATTTGCGCCGGAATGTAGGCGTGTTCGAGCAGATCAAGTACTATCTGCGCTTCCATCAGATTATTGGCGGAATAAATTTTTTTCATGCCGTGATGAGTACCCAACAGATCAATCGATTAACTGACAAAAACTATGTGGTTCAGAAATATACAAGCTTATCGTATTACCAGTGGAAATATAACCCCGGATAGCCTGGAAGAAGCGCTTTCCCAGCATGCGTTGCAGCCCTGCATGCAAATGGAATTGCAAAGCCGCGGCTGGCTGACGCCGCGTGACGAGCAGCCGAATTTTGTGCATGCCTACGGCCAGCATTGGTTGATTGCTTTCGGGGTGGAGAAAAAGTTATTGCCCGCTGGGGTGATCAACCAGCATGCGAAAAACCGTATCGTGCAGATCGAACAGATGCAGGGTTACAAGGCGGGCAAGAAACAGGTGCGCGATATCAAGGAAGCGACCATCGTCGAGCTGCTGCCGCGCGCTTTTGCGCAGCGCCATAAAACCTACGCTTGGATCGATGCGCTGAATAATCGGTTGATTCTGGATACGTCCAGCAGCCATAAAGCTGAGGAATTCATCGAAGTGCTGGTGAAAACGGTGCCGGGAATCACGCTGGCGCCGCTGGAAACGAAGATCTCGCCGTCATCGGCGATGACGCGCTGGCTGACGGTCGATGGCGATTTGCCGTCGATTTTTACCATCGATCGCGATTGCGAGCTGCAAGGGATGAGCGATGAGAAGGAAACCATCAGGTATTCCCATCACGTGCTGGAAGCGGAGGAAACTGCGCGCCACATCCGCGCCGGCAAGAAAGCGATCAAGCTCGCCATGACTTGGGATAGCAAGATTTCGTTTGTCTTGCAGGACAACCTGCAACTGCGGCGCATCGCACCGCAGGATATCCTGAAAGAATCTACCGAGAGCGCCGAGGAATTATTCGTCAGTGACTTTACCATCATGACCGGTGAGCTGAGCCAATTGATCACGGATGTCGTCGATGCGCTCGGTGGTGAAGATCGCAGTTAAATTAATTTGTTTAAGGTTTACCCGTTTTGGTTTGATCCTTGATTCCCGACAGTACGCCGTTGGCGGCTTTGCTGACCAGATCGGCGGTCTTTTGCGCCAAGCTGGCGCCGGTTTCCACTTGCACATTGCCAACCGACGCGATCTGCTGCGCGAAAGTGGCTAAGGTTTCCTTCAGCTGCGAGCCTACGTGAGTGCCGGTATTTTTGGCATGGTGGCTCAGATCGAGCAGCACATCGGCAATCAGCCCCTGCGCTGCGGTGGCGGTGTGATGCAGTGTTTCCACGAACAAGCTTTCCAGGCTTTCCAGCTCGGAACGGGTGCGCGCCAATTCAGTATCGGAGAATTTCTTGGCCTGGCCTGCGGCTTCTTCGATGGCCAATTTGGAAGCTTCGGCAAATCTTGCCAGCGCTGAATCCAGTCCGGCCACGGCATCGGTAATTTGTGATTTGGCCGCCTGGGTTTGATTGGTTGCTTGTTGCAATTGCTGCGCCGCGCCATCGTGTATTCCTTGCATCACGGCCGTGATGATGCGCCGCAACGATTCCGGATCGATGTTTTTCGCATTCATGGCTTTCAGCGTTAAGCGGTGCACCGTTTCCTGAATATGTGAACCGTTCGCGATGGCTTCACGCACTTCGGCTTCCAGCGTTTTGATATCGTTGTCGCTGCCCGGGGTGTTATTAGGCTCATGGGTATTTTCATTGTGCATGATGACGTGTCCTATAAGAAGGTGAAAAGATGAGGTCCGTTTTCATTGTCCTCTGCTACTTGCGAGTTGGTCAAGGCCATTCATGTAAGGGCGCAGAACTTCCGGGATAGTCACGCTGCCGTCGGCGTTCTGATAGTTTTCCAGCACTGCCACCAGCGTGCGTCCGACAGCCAGGCCGGAGCCGTTTAATGTGTGCAGCAGCGCCGGTTTGCCGTTTTCGTTGCGGAACCGCGCTTGCATGCGCCGTGCCTGGAATGCTTCGCAATTGCTGCACGAGGAAATTTCCCGGTAGGTGTTTTGCGCGGGCAGCCACACTTCGATGTCGTACGTTTTTGCCGCAGAAAAACCCATATCGCCGGTGCACAAGGCCATGACGCGGTACGGCAGGGCCAGTTTTTGCAGAATTTTTTCCGCGTGACCGACCAGTTGCTCCAGCGCTTGATAGGATTGATCGGGATGGACGATATGCACCAGCTCGACCTTATCGAACTGATGCTGACGGATCAGCCCGCGCGTATCGCGGCCGTAGCTACCCGCTTCGGAACGGAAGCACGG
>CP091134.1:1130851-1133051 GCA_021582535.1 Nitrosomonas sp. | reverse complement strand
TTTTGCTCGCCGTCGTAGTTCTACAAAATAATTAAGGGCAATTTATAAACGAAAAGAGAAACCATGGGTTTCTCTTTTATAACCCGCGTAAGTCGGAAGCTGAAAGCGTTCCGCCGAATGAGTGTGATGACGGCAATGGGTAATAGGCTGGCGCTGATTTTGATTTGACGGATCGCTCTTCGGGCATCCGTTCTACAAGCTGAAAACAACTCACCAAAACGATCAATGAATGCATCGCACCCTTACCGGTTCGGATTCCGGCTCAACTTATAACTAATCTGATACTCCGCGCCTTCCGCTTCGATGATGAGCGACGATTCCCGGCTGTTTTCACCTTTCTTCAATGCCGGAATTGTGGCGGTGAAGGGGCCGTCGTCGTCATCGCCGCTATCCAGTTCGAACACGGTGATGTTGAGCCGGTCGTTGAACGCGGTGTTTTTAGGGTAATAAGAATTGAGCATGCGCCGTTCGTCGTCGAAGTCTTCGTCGGTGAAGTCGAGGAAGTTGGTGGCCATGTCGTCGGCGGTCATGGTGAGGTGAATTTCGTCCGCGCCGAGGCCGCTTTGATCTTCGATGCTGTAGATTTCCAGGTGATTCAGGTAGGAAATACTGTAGCGATAGCCCGCTAGGAATTCATAGTCCGTTGTCTGGCTGCGTTCCAGCAGTATGTAAACATCCTTGATGCCGGCGGCGCGATCGTAGTCGATCACGGTGAGCCGGTCTTCGTTGGTGACCTGCGCGAAAGCCGCCGGGGCGTCGATGCCTTCAAACAGGCTGAGGCGGATTTTCCGGGCAAAATCGTTTTGGATGTAAAACTGTACCGGATAAGGATTACCGCTCAACAATTGTTCCGCGAGCGGTGCGCGGAACCAGCATTCGTCATTTTTGCCGTTTTTCTGGCCTACTGGCAAACGCGGGTCTTTGGGAATATCGTTCGGTTGCAGGCCGATGGCGAGGAAGCGGTTTTCCCCGGTGTGCTTGATGAAGGAGAAGGCGATGTTGCCGGTGAATTGATCGTCACTTTCAGCGGCTTTCAGGCGGATGAACATCGGCCGGTGCACGTCGACCTGATCGCCCGTTTCGGCAAGCTGGAATTCGTGTTGCAGACTGTTTAGCCAGTCGTGGTCGAGTCCTATGTCTGTCCATTTGACTTGATTGAACGGGTCAATTTTGCTGGACATCGCGTTGTCGTAATAAAAAGCGGCTTCCAGATTGGGCGAGTAAGTGAAGGTGTACGTGCCCGGTTCATGGATATAAATCCACTGGAATACGCCCGGTGACGGTATTTTCAGATCGTTGGCGATGTTGACTTTGACCAGTGAATCCGGCGCTTGAAAATGCACAAAGCCGCTTTGCAGTTTGGCTTGATTGGGCGTGTTGTACTTAAATTGCCAATGCACTTGCGCCAGAATGCCTTTGTGGTCGCTTTGGATTCGTTCAAACGCCATATCCAGCGCGGAAAAATTCGACGGCAAAATCCGCATGTGCTGTGCGACCAAGCGGCGCGGCGTTTCGCCGATGGCATCGGTGCGTTGCTTCGGAAAGCAGATGTAATCCAGGCGCTCTTTCAATCCCGCCGGTAAATGCTCGCCTTCCTTCAAATTGGTGTTGGTCAAGCCCGGATCGGCTTCCATGAAAGCGCCCGGCGGCGTCATGAACGTGCGCCAGCCATCGATCAGTTGTCCGGTGAAAATCAGTTGGTTTTGCCTGACGGTGATACCTTGCGAGGCATTGTTGTACGGGCCGCCGTTGTTGATGAACACATTGGTCCACTCGCCATGACCTTCGGCGGAATAGGGTGGTGTGTCGCCGCGGATATTCAAATCGCCGAGCACGATGACTTTATCCCAATTGGCGTTATCTTCCGGCGCGCCGATGAGATCGATCAATGCGCCTTCGATGACTTTCAGTTGGCGCAGGCGGATGGCGTGATGTTCGCCGACTTCCTCGTAAAACGCCTGCAAGTGCGTCAAGGCGATGGTCACGACTTCAAAGTGCAATCCCGTGCTGATTTGCACGATCGCCACGCCTTTTTCCGCCAAACCGTCATCACCGGCGCTCATCGGGTAAAAAACACCGGGAATGCCGACGCTGTCGGAGGGATAAAACCGGCTGAGGTTGCCGGAAAAGTTTTTATCCGATGGCGGCAACACGAAGAACTCGAATTTGCTGAATATCGCCAGTCCGCCGTCGTCCAGGT
>CP091134.1:1121371-1130751 GCA_021582535.1 Nitrosomonas sp. | reverse complement strand
CTTGCGGCGGCGGTAGAGAAATGTTCGACCGAGGGACTTGCTTATGAATGCGATGCGGAAGTGATCCGTGCGGACGGCAGTCGCTGCTGGATCACCGCGCGCGGCGAAGCGGTGCGGGATGCCGATGGCCGGATTGCAGTGCTGCAAGGCACCGTGCAGGATATCACCGAGCGCAAACTGGGTGAAATGGCGTTGCAGGAAAACAAAGAGCGGCTCAAGTTGTTCATTGAGCACGCGCCAGCCTCATTGGCCATGTTCGACCAGGAAATGCGCTATCTGGCTTTCAGTCAACGCTGGCGTAACGATTACCACATGGGGGATGGTGATTTATTGGGAGTATGTCATTACGATGTTTTTCCGGAGATTGGCGAGGGATGGAAAACTATTCATCGCCGTTGTCTGAGCGGTGAGGTCATTCGTGCCGACGAGGATCGTTTTGAACGGGCCGATGGCAGTCTGCAATGGCTACGCTGGGAGGTGCGGCCTTGGCATCAAGCCAGTGGTGCAATCGGCGGGATTGCCATGTTTACCGAGGATATCACGCAGCAGAAGCAGGCCGAAGAAGCGCTCCGGCAGCTGAATATCGATTTGGAGCAACGCATTGCCGAACGCACTGCCGAATTAAGCACGCTGAATCAGTCATTGGAAAGCTTCGTGTATTCCGTTTCGCATGATCTGAAAGCGCCGTTGCGCGGTGTCGAAGGTTATAGCCGTTTGCTGGAAGAGGATTATTCCGACCGGTTAGATGACGAAGGGCGTTTATTCATCGCCAACCTGCGCGCGGGTGTTACGCGCATGAATGAGTTGATCGATGATTTGCTGGCTTATTCACGCATGGAGCGGCGTAAATTGGAATCGCATGTGCTGGACCTGACGGCATTGACCCAGCGGGTGATTGCCGAGTGCGGCGGGGAGATTGCCGCGCGGCAGATCGAAGTCATTTGCGATTTACCGCTATTGATGGTCAATGGCGATCGCGACGGCTTGGCGCTGGTGCTGCGCAATCTGCTGGAGAATGCGATCAAGTTCAGCCAGCATGCGGCTCATCCGCGTATCGAGTTTGGCGCTGACCGGGATAATCAGCATGTGATCTTGTGGGTTCGCGATAATGGTATCGGTTTTGACATGAAGTATAATCAACGCATCTTCGAGATTTTTGAACGTCTCCACCGGCTGGAAGATTATCCGGGTACCGGGATCGGTCTGGCTTTGGTCAAGAAGGCTATGCAACGCATGGGAGGGCGGGTATGGGCGCACAGCACGCCGGGTGAAGGCGCAACCTTCTATTTGGAACTGCCGGTAATGGCGGAAAATCTGAAATAGCGGAAAATCTGAAATAACGACGGAGTCAATAACTATGAGCTTATACCCGCCGATTCTCCTGGTCGAAGACAATCCTCTTGATGTCGATCTGACGCTACGCGCTTTTCAACGCCGCAAGCTTATTAATCCGGTATTGGTCGCGCGGGATGGCGAGGAAGCCTTGGCGTGGGTGCCGCGCTGGGAATCGGGCGAGATCCAGCCGGCCGTCATTCTGCTGGACCTGAATTTGCCGCGTGTTGACGGTCTGACGGTGTTACGGACTTTGAAAGAACATGCGGTGCTATGCCGCATTCCGGTTGTCGTTCTCACCACCTCAAAAGAAGACCGCGATATCCAGGCGGCCTACGATTCAGGTGTCAACTCCTATATTGTAAAACCGGTGGGGTTTGATAACTTCATGGATGTGGCGCAGCACATCGAGCTTTATTGGTGCGTTCTCAACGAGCATCCCCAGTAACCATGATGCGCGTTCTGTATATCGAAGATTCCGCCAGCGATGCCGATCTGGCTCTGCGCACCCTGCGCCGGACTGCACCGGATATCGAATTGAATGTGGTGAATACCCTGGCTGAAGGATTCAAGCGGCTTGCCGGACCGGATTGCTATGACTTGCTGCTGGTTGATCTGTCCCTGCCCGATGGTTCCGGTTTGGATGCATTGGCGCATGTGCGGGAGCAACGCTTGCCCATCGCGGTAGTCATTCTCACCGGGTCGGGCGATCAGGATTCCGCTGTGGCCGCGCTCAAAGCCAGCGCGGATGATTATCTGATCAAACAGGACGATTATCTGGAACGCCTGCCGCGGATATTGCGTGGCGCCCGGGAGCATTTCCGCGCCAATATTGAGCGCGGTCATCCAGTACTACGCGTGTTGTACCTTGAGCATAATGTATTTGATATCGATTTGCTGCGCCGTCATTTTGCTTTGCATGCGCCGCATATCCAGATGACCGCGGTGAGCAGCGCGCAAGATGCGCTCGCGCTGCTGCCTGACGATCCAGTGAAGCAGGCGGCGGAATTCGATGCGCTGCTGATCGATTATCACTTGCCCAGCATGGATGGTTTGGAGTTTTTTCAATTGTTACGGTATGAGCGCAAGCTGAATATTCCTACCATCCTGGTGACTGGCCAGGGCAGTGAGATGGTGGCCGCACGCGCGCTGCACTTGGGTGTGGATGATTATTTGTCGAAGCACGAAGGTTATCTGTACGAGATTGCCGCCACGTTGGAGAAAGTGCAACACCGGGCGGAATTGACCCGCGAACGGATCAGCTTGAAAAGAACCAATCTGCGCCTTTCGTATCTGCTGGCCGCCGGCCCGACCATTTTGTACAACCTGCAATTTTCCGGCGAAACGCCGCACCCCAGCTGGGTGAGTGAAAATATCGAGCGTCTGCTGGGCTATACGCAAGAAGAAGCATTGGCGGCGGATTGGTGGCGTACCCATATCCATCCGGATGATCGTGAAGCGGCTTTGGCCCGCCAATCGGTGTTGCTGAGCGAAGGCCAGCTCACGCACGACTACCGCTTCCTGCATCGGTCCGGGCGAATCCTCTGGATACTCGATGAACTGCGATTGGTGCGGAATGCTGACGGCGAGCCTGCCGAGATTGTCGGCGCCTGGCTGGATATCAGTGAACATAAACGGCTTGAATTGATACGCCAGGCGCACCAGTCCGCATTGAATCTGATCGTTGCCAGTCAACCGCTTGCCGTGATTCTGAATGATATCGCGCGGCGTCTCGAGGTGATCAATCCCGGTATGCTGGTTTCCATTTTATTGCTGGATAAATATGCAGGCCGTCTTAAGCACGGTGCAGCGCCCAGTTTGACGGATGAATACAACGCCGCAGTCAATCAGCTGATGATCGGTGATGGGATTGGCTCGTGCGGGACGGCCGCGTGGCGCGGTGAAGCGGTGATTGTTTCCGATATCGACCGCCATCCGTTTTGGCAGCCTTTTCTGGAATTGACGCGCAAAGCCAATCTTCATGCCTGTTGGTCGTTACCCTTCAAAGATGAAGCGGGCAGTGTGCTAGGCACTTTTGCTATTTATCATCGCACCCCGCGCGAACCAACACATGCCGATTTGACGCTGATCAATGAGTTTGCCTCGATTACGGCGGTGGCGGTGCAAAAGGTCTATGCCGCGGAAACATTAAAGCAGGCGGCGGCGGTGTTTGAGTCCAGCCGGGAAGGCGTCGTCATTACCGATCTGGAACCGCGCATTCTGGCTATTAACCGCGCTTACATCGAAATTACCGGCTATAGTGAGGCGCAGGTGCTGGGTAAGAATCCGAAGATCATCAAGTCGGGGCATCACGGTAAATCGTTTTACCAGGCGATGTGGGCTAGTCTGAAGAGCGTGGGGCATTGGAGCGGGGAAATCTGGAACCGCCGCAGGAATGGCGAGATTTATCCGCAATGGCTGACGATTAGCACGGTGTGTAATGACAGGAATGAACCCTGTAATTATGTCGGCGTGTTTGCCGACATTACGCAGATGAAGCAATCCGAGGCACGGCTGGCGCATTTGGCGCATTATGATCCGTTGACCGGCCTGCCGAACCGGCTCTTGGTGCAATCGCGCCTGCATCATGCCATTGAGCGCGCGCAACGGCACAATCTGCGCATCGCGACGCTGTATGTCGATCTGGATCGTTTCAAGAATATTAATGACAGCCTGGGTCATCCCATCGGGGATGAGCTTTTGATTATGCTGGCCGCGCGCCTGAAAAAGCGCTTGCGCGAGGAAGATAGTCTGGCGCGCTTGGGCGGCGATGAGTTTTTGCTGGTGCTGGAAGATATCAAGGAGCCGAGTGAGTCCGCCACCGTCGCGCAAACCTTGATTGATTTGCTCGCGACGCCCTTTGAACTGCCCAGCGGTCATGAAATCTTTATCAATGCCAGTATCGGTATCAGCCTTTTTCCGGACGATGCGAGCAACGTCACCGAACTGATCCAGCATGCGGACATGGCCATGTATCTGGCGAAAAAAGAAGGCCGCAGCACCTATCGTTACCATACGGAAGCATTGAGCATTGCCGCCAATGAGCGCTTGGTCATGGAAACCCGCCTGCGCCATGCGCTTACCGCCGGGGAGTTCGTCCTGCACTATCAGCCGTTGATCGATGCGCAAAGCGGCCGGGTGGTCGGGGTTGAGGCTTTGGTGCGATGGCAGCCGCCCGGAGAGGCTATTGTGCCGCCGGGAAGATTTATCCCGATCGCGGAAGAAACCGGATTGATCGTGCCGCTCGGGGAATGGGTGTTGCGGACTGCCTGTGCGCAAGGCCGGGCTTGGATCGATGCCGGTTTTGCGCCGCTCGTGATGGCGGTCAATCTGTCGGTACGGCAGTTTCAATCCGAGAATCTGGCTGACGTGATCCAACAGGTTCTGGAAGAAACCAAACTTCCGGCAGCGTGCCTGGAACTGGAATTGACCGAGAGCATGTTTCTGGAACATGCGGAACGCTCGATCGATACGCTGAAAACCTTGAAAGCGCCGGGAATCCAGCTGGCGATTGATGATTTCGGCACTGGCTACTCGTCATTGACTTATTTGAAGCGCTTTCCCATCGATAAACTGAAAATCGACCAAAGCTTCGTGCGGGGTCTGGCGCATGATCCGAATGACCGTGAAATCGCCGCTACCATCATCGCGATGGCGCGCGGCCTGAAATTAAGCGTCCTGGCAGAAGGCGTCGAATCGGAGCAGCAGTTGGCTTTCCTGCGTCAGCATGGTTGTGATTATTATCAAGGATTCCTGTTTCACCGCCCCGCCCCGGCAAAAGAACTTGAAGCTTGGCTACGGGAGCATTCGGCACAGTCATAAGGATTGCGCGTTCTGCCGGAAGTAGGAATCGGCGGTGTTAATTTTGCGAATTTTTTACATAACGCTTGAGAATTAATACTACATCGGCTAAGCTCGTCCTTGTTCAATCTAAACAAGGTTGTAGGCTGGATTTATCAGGTCGAATGATAATAATGGCCGTGAACGCTACATTTCCAATTAAAAGGAGCTGATGATGGGGCAATATAAGACACCGGGTGTTTACATTGTTGAAAAGAGTGCGTTTCCGAATTCTGTTGTGGAAGTGGCAACCGCAGTACCGGCATTTATCGGTTATACGGAAAAAGCCAATAATAAAGGAAAAACACTACTAAATAAGGCGTGGCGTATCTCATCCATGTCGGAATTTATCAGCTTCTTTGGCGGACCGCCTAAAACCAAATATCAGATTTCCGAAGCCGCTGCAGCAGCGACTACTACGAAGAAGGGAAAGGATGGAGCGGACACTGCACCGGCTGCGGCGGCTGTCGAACCGGATTTTGCCAGCGGCGATAAGGAATATATTCTGGAGCTCCAAGGCGCTCGTTATTTTCTGTATCACAGCATGATGCTGTTTTTCCAGAATGGCGGCGGCGCTTGCTATGTGATTTCGGTCGGCAGCTATACCGATGGTGGTATCGATAAACCGAAGCTGAGCGCGGGGATCGATATTTTATTGAAAGAGCAGGAACCCACCATGGTGGTAATTCCGGACGCCATGTCGCTGGCTGAACCGGATTGTATCGCGCTGCAACAGGCGGCCCTGAGTCATTGCGGGCAAGTGATGAAGAATCGTTTTGCCATATTGGATGTTTTTGATGGTTACAAGGAAGCGCAGGATAGCGGGTGCATTGAGAAATTCCGCAACGATCTCGGCACGAACAGCCTGGATTTTGCTGCGGCCTATTATCCGTGGCTCAATACTTCCATCGTGCAAACCGGTGATCTGAGCTTCGCTAACATTGCCAATGCGGATAAATTGCAGGAATTACTCAACGCGGAAGTCGACGGCAGCGAGCTGGAAGATAAGAAAAAAACCGAGATCAACGGCAAGGTTGCGGAAATCGGCGTGACGCCCAAAACAGCGACCATGTCGACCGATGAAGATCTGCACAAAATTTTGACAGCCGTTTGCCCGCTGTATAAAAGCATCATCGAAAGTATCAAACTCAAGCTCAATCTGCTGCCGCCCAGCGCGGGCATGGCCGGTGTCTATACCATGGTCGACAATTCACGCGGGGTGTGGAAAGCACCCGCCAATGTCAGTCTGAACGCGGTCGTTTCACCTGCCGTCGAGATCACCAATGCGCAACAGGAAGACCTGAACGTCACAACGGCGGGTAAATCGATCAATGCGATCCGGACGTTCATCGGCGAAGGCACCTTGGTTTGGGGCGCCCGCACACTCGATGGCAACAGCCTGGACTGGCGCTATATCAATGTGCGCCGCACCATGATCATGCTGGAAGAATCCATTAAGTTAGCGACCAAAGCGTATGTATTCGAGCCCAATGTCTCCAGCACCTGGGTAACGATCAAGAGCATGATCAGCAACTTCCTGACCAGTATCTGGAAACGCGGCGGCTTGGCCGGTGCGACACCGGAAGACGCTTTCGGCGTGTTCGTCGGTTTGGGCGAAACCATGACACCGCAGGATATTCTGGACGGTATGCTGAAAGTGACTGTACTGGTTGCATTGAGCCGCCCGGCGGAGTTTATTGAGATTACCTTCCAGCAGCAAATGCAGAAATCTTAAACGGATAGTTCGTGTTACTGAGGCAGTTAGCGGCAATATATATTTCTTAATCATAAAATTGGGAGTGCATTATGGCAGATGATGGATCAGCTCAGTCGACGACAGTTTGGCCGATGCCAAAGTTTTATTTTCAGGTTAAGTGGGATTCTCAAGTCATGCGGTTTCAGGAAGTCAGCGGTCTGGATATTCAGTCGGAAGAGATCAAATACCGCCATGGCGATAGCCCGGAATTTTCCGTGATCAAGATGCCCGGGATGAAAAAAGTCGGCAATATCACCATGAAGAAAGGCGTTTTCAAGGGTGATAACAAATTCTGGGATTGGTTTAAACAGATCAAGATGAATACCATCAAGCGCTTGCCGGTGACCATCAGTCTGCTGGATGAAGGCGGTAAGGCGACGATGGTGTGGACGCTCACGAACGCTTGGCCGACCAAGATTACCGGCACTGATCTGAAATCGGAAGGCAATGAAGTGGCGATAGAATCCATCGAGATCGTGCATGAAGGTCTGACGATCGCCAACAGCTAGTGTTTTGCTGAATCTTGCCAGCAGAGGGGTGACTCATGAATATTTCATTATCCGGAAATGTTTATCCGCCCTCTGCTTTCTATTTTAAGGTAGTGATCGGGCCACCGGCCGGATTGTCGGCGGATACTTCTTTTCAGGAAGTATCCGGAATCGAAACGGAAATGGAAGTGGAATCGGTTGTTGAAGGCGGTGAAAACCGGTTCGTGCGGCAACTGCCGAAAGGCATCAAGCATCCTAATTTATCCTTGAAGCGCGGCATTGCGCCACTGACCTCACCGTTGGTGGTGTGGTGCAAAGCGACGCTCGAGTCCGGTTTTAATTTGGCGATCAAGCCCTTGCCTGTTCTGGTGTATCTGATGAATGAAGACAAACTGCCGATTCGCGGCTGGTCTTTCGATTCGGCTTACCCGTTGAAATGGGAAGTGGAAAGCTTCGGCTCCACCAAAAACGAAGTCGCCATCGAGAAGATCATTCTGAGTTATACCGTTTCCATGCGCATTATTTAGCAGGCGTAAGAGCACCCCATGGCGATAGAGATTAAACAACTGTTGATCAAGTCCAACATCGTACAGCGCACCGGGAACGAGGATCTCGATTTATCCGAAGAGCACCGCTTGTTGAAAGAAGACGTGCTGGAGGAATGCCGTCGCATGATCGCGGATTTGCTGCGCGAACAGGGGGAACGCTAAATGCCCCTGGGCGGCGCCAAGGCGCTTTTGACGATTTCGCCCTGCGCCGTGAATAACGGCAAAATAAGCGTCGATGGCGCGCTGAAAAAATTTGAAGCCATGATCAATCCCGCCGGTTACGAGCAAACGTTCAAGCTGAGTTATTCAAAAAACCGGGTGCTGGGGCAGCCGGGAACCGAGACCAAGTACGATGCAAGTCACCCGGAAAAATTTGTTCTCAAGGAATTGATATTGGATGCCACCGGGGCTGTCTCGGCCAATCCGCTCTCCGTGCTTAGCGATCCGGTTCCGGTCAAGGATCAGATTGAATTATTGAAGGATGTCGTGTACCGCTACCGGGGAACCAAACACGAAACCCCGATTGTGCAGGTGAAGTGGGGGGAGTTGCTTTTCTACGGGCGGGTGGAGTCACTTAAATTCGACTACACCTTGTTCAAGCCCAGCGGCGTGCCATTGCGCGCCAAAGTGACGCTGACCTTTGTCGAATATCAAAGCAAAGAGGAAATATCCAAGGAGGCAGCGCAAGAATCGCCGGATTTGACGCATTTGCTCGAGGTGAAAGCGGGGGATACCTTGCCGCTGCTGTGTTACCGGATTTATCAGGATTGTAACTACTATCTCGACATTGCCAAGATTAATCGTCTGACCGATTTTCGTAATCTAAAACCGGGAACCAAACTGCGGTTCCCTCCATTGAACTAAGGTTGACTATGGCGGATTCCCCCTTAACGGGCAGCACCGGTGTCGTATCGGTGACCATTCTGAGTAACGGCAATGCCATAGCCGATACCATTCAAATCGTTTCGGTCGAAATCATGTACGGGGTCAATAAGATTCCCAGCGCCAGGATCGTCTTGCTGGATGGGGATATGCCGAACAACGATTTTCCGGTCAGCGATGCCGATGATTTTAAACCCGGCGCGGTGATCACCATCAACGCCGGTTATGCCAATCAAACGACCACCGTTTTCAAAGGCGTTGTCATCAAGCATGGCATAAAAATGGACGGTGATAATTTTTCCCGTTTGATCGTGCAGTGTAAAGACAGTGCGGTTGCCATGACGGTGGGGCGCAAGAACGCCAATTTCGTCGACTCGAAGGATAGCGACATTATCAGCAAGCTGATCGGCGCATACAGCGGTCTGAGTTCCGATGTCACCGCCACCACGACCAGCTATAAGGAATTGGTGCAATACTACTGCACCGACTGGGATTACCTGCTGAGCCGCGCGGAGGTCAATGGTTTTCTGGTGA
>CP091134.1:1102902-1121271 GCA_021582535.1 Nitrosomonas sp. | reverse complement strand
ATCCAGGATGTAACGCAGAAAAAGCACTCGATCCTGCGCAATTATCCGGTCATCGGCCGCTTGCGTTATTTTTTCGAAATTCAGGGCAAATACTTCCGGCAATATTTCTTCGCCAACGACCGCGACGAGATGCCGTTCAATCGCGCCACACGCGGCTGGATCTATAAAAACTCCAAAAATAAAGGCAGTCTGGTCGGTTTCGGCTCCACTAACGACTTGCGCCAGCCGGGTTCGATCATTTTTGTCAATGCCGCTTTCCCGATTCAGGAAGAAGATCAATTGCCGACACCGTCACTGCATATTGGCGAGGGCTACTGCGAACAACCGTTTGAAGCAAAATCCATCATCAATATCAGCGGCATGAGTTATGGCGCCATTTCCAAACCGGCGGTGCGGGCATTGTCGCTCGGCGCCGCGCAAGCGGGTTGCTGGATGAATACCGGCGAAGGCGGATTGGCGCCGTACCATTTGGAAGGCAACTGCGATTTGATTATGCAAATCGGTACTGCCAAGTACGGCATCCGCGATGAGCACGGCAATTTCTCGCCGCAACGCGCGAAAGAGTTAAGCAAAGTGGTCAAAGCCTTTGAGATCAAGTTGTCGCAAGGCGCAAAACCCGGCAAGGGCGGCTTACTGCCGGCGGGTAAAGTGCATGAAGAAATCGCCGCGATCCGCGGCATCCCGGTGCATCAGGATTCGATCAGCCCGAACCGCCACAAGGACATCAACAACATCGACGAACTGCTCGATAAAATCCATTACATCCGTGAACTGACCGGGCGCCCGGTCGGCATCAAAACAGCGATTGGCGGCTGGAATTTCATCAATGAACTGTGTGACAGTATCAACCGCCGCGGACTCGACTATGCGCCGGACTTTCTCACCATTGACGGCGGCGAAGGCGGCAGCGGCGCCGCACCGCAAACGCTGATGGACCACGTCAGTCTGCCGATCGCTGAAGCCCTGCCGCGCGTTGTCGATGCTTTGTTGCAATCCGATCTGAAAAAGCGCATTTATGTGATTGCCGCCGGGAAACTGGTAACATCCGCAGAAGGGGCCTGGGCGCTCTGCGCCGGTGCCGACTTTGTCAACACCGCGCGCGGTTTTATGTTTTCGTTAGGGTGTATTCAGGCAATGCGCTGCCATCTGAATACCTGCCCCACCGGCATCACGACGCACAACGAACGGCTGCAAAACGGTCTGGTCGTGGAAGAAAAATATCTGCGGGTTGCGAATTATGCCCGCAACGTCAACAAAGAAATCAATATGATCGCGCATTCATGCGGCTTGCGTCACGCGCGGCAATTCAAGCGCGAGCATGTGCGCATTGTCGAAACCGCCGGAAAAAGCGCCGCGCTGAATATTTTGTACCCTTACCCGGAACCGTTGAAGAAAAAAACATAGATTGACAGATTCACCATTACGCTTGAGCTTATCGCCCGATGTAAAAAACCTCCCCTGCAAGCTTTCCCTATCATACTGAGAATAAGGGGAAAAAAAGCCCTCTAAATAAAACTTAAGTCCACTATCCGGCTACCGATAATACATGCCTTACGCCTTATACCGTTCCAACAGACCAGCCGGTAGCCATACGACACATAATGTTTCGCTTTTTTATCAATCAGGATGACAAAAAAATCCGCGTTATCAGCGGACTGACACTGAGTGTGCTCATCTTGTCAGCGGGATTCTCTGTGTATAACGTCATGCAGCCGCAAACGGAAGCGATGATGACTTCCGGGCTCAGAATGGCGCTGGAAAACACGGTGAAATTGATCGAAAATCAGATCGCGCATTCCGTATCCAACACCAAAATCGTAGCCACCAGCACTCTGCTGACTCAAAGCCTGGAAAAAACGCGCCTGGATGAATCCAGGCAAGAAGGCATCGCCGATCTGCAACGCATCGCGGAAAAAATACTGACCACTCATTTCTCCGGCATCAGCATCTATGACGCCGCAGACAATCTCATACTCGATGAAGGAATTCATTCCAGTCATCCGAATTCGCGCATCGAGCTGAACACCGGCGCCGATATTCACACGGCATTATTGTGGCAGGAACAGTTCGTTATCCGCAATTCCCTGCACATCGTCAATGAAAACAATCAATTCATTGGCAGAGTCATCACTGAAGAACTTGCTCCCGATCTGACCAGGATATTCAGGGAAGCCGTCTTGATCGGGGAAACCGGTGATTTTCTTTTATGCGCACCGGTCAAGGAAAATTATTTCGAGATGGATTGCTTCATGCGCGCGATCAATGGAAACCAATTTCAGCGCATGCAGCGCATCATGTCCAGTACCCCATTACCGCTGCATTTTGCACTGGAAGGACAACAGGGTGTTAAATTCACCAAGGATTACCGGCAAATCGATGTGGTGGCAGCCTATTCACCGGTTGCTTATGGATTGGGTGCGGTACTCAAGATCGATGAAAAAGAACTGTACAGTAATCTTTCCAGCCAGATCCAAACCATTTCATTGTACTTAGGCTTGCTGGTCGCCATCGGCATGGTTGTCGTGTATTGGCTGATCAAACCGCTCATCCATAAATCAATCAACTCCCAAAATGATTCGGTTGAGGCACACCATAAACTTATTCAAGCTAAAAATAATGCTGAGAAAATATCTTCGGAATTAACCGCTTATTTAAACGCGATTGGTAAGCTCGCTTTAATTTCGATTACCGATCTTAAGGGCAAGATTATCCAGGTCAATGAAAAATTTTGTGAAGTCAGCGGTTATTCGCCCGAGGAACTGATTGGGCAGGACCATCGTATATTAAACTCGAGCACGCATCCGCCGTCATTTTTTACTGAAATGTGGGTCGCGATCGCCAAAGGTCAAACCTGGCACCAGGAAATTTGTAACCGCAGTAAATCGGGTAAGCTTTATTGGGTCGATTCGACCATCGTACCGCTTGTCGGGCTCAATGGAGAAATTGATCGTTACCTCTCCGTGAAAGTGGACATTACCGCGCGTAAGCAAAAAGACCTTGACCTCAGCGAGCGCTTGAAGGAAAGCAATTGTTTACATGCGGTACGCAACTATCTGGAACAAGATCAAGACACAGAAAAAACTTGCCAGAACATACTCAAATCGCTGACACAAGCATTGCAATTCCCCGAAGCAGCCGGTGCTTTTATCACCTTGGGCGGCAAACAGTTCGCCACCGCCCGCTATCAAGCCGATCCTCCCAATGCGATCAGTGCGGCGATTATCGCCAATGGGGAGGCGTGCGGGCGGTTAAGAGTGTCCTATACGCAAGATTTCCCGTTTTCCCTGCCCTACGAGCAAAATCTCATTGATACTGTGGCGCATGACCTAAGCCGTTGGTACGAACGTAAAGAAGCGCAAAAACGCATTATCGAAATGGCCACGCACGATGCCCTGACCGGCCTGCCCAACCGGCATTTGCTGCAAGACCGTATCGAACAAGCGCTGGTGCACGATACACGCAGCCATAAGCAAATGGCGGTGTTATTTATCGACCTGGATCATTTCAAAACGATCAATGACTCACTTGGCCACGATATCGGTGACCTGCTGCTGCAAGCCGTCGCGGAAAGGTTGCTGACTTGTGTTCGCAACGAGGATACCGTAGCCCGGCAGGGCGGCGATGAATTTATTGTGGTACTGAATGCGATTGCGGAATCGCTGGATGCCGCCAAAGTGGCGCAGAAAATTCTCGATGCATTGATGCGTCCCTACTATATCCACAAAAATGAATTACATATCTGCGGCAGCATCGGCATCGCCGTTTTTCCGGATGATGGCGCAAATGCGGAAACCTTACTGAAGAACAGCGATGTGGCGATGTATCACGCCAAGGAAAACGGCCGCAACAACTATCAGTTCTTCACCGATGATCTCAATAAATCGGCGCATGAACGGCACACGCTCAGTCTCGATTTACGCTATGCGCTGGAACGCAATGAGTTAGTCTTACATTACCAGCCGATCATGGATATGCCGGATCATCGCCTGCATAGCGTGGAAGCGCTGCTGCGTTGGCGGCATCCGCAACATAAGCTGATCGCCCCGGATAAATTCATTAGCCTGGCGGAAGAAACCGGTTTAATTATTCCAATCGGTGAATGGGTATTGAAAACGGTTTGCGAACAAATTAGAGCCTGGCAAGCACAAGGTTACTTCATCCCCAAAGTAGCCATTAACCTGTCGGCACGGCAATTCCGTGATAAGGAACTCACCGGTAATATCGCCCGCATCCTTCAAGAAACCGGCATAGCGGCTCAGTACATCACGCTGGAAATCACTGAAAGCATGCTGATCGATAATATTGAGAAAGTCGTGGAAACACTCAATTGTCTCAACGCCATGGGCATTCGCATCTCGATTGACGATTTCGGCACAGGCTACTCGAGTCTCAGCTATCTGAAGCGTTTCCCGATTCATACGCTCAAAATCGACCGCACCTTCGTGCGCGACATCGTTACCGACAAAAGCGACCACACCATTGTCGCGACGATCATTGCGATGGCGCACAGCCTGGAAATGGATGTCATCGCGGAAGGCATAGAAACAGAGGAACAACTCAATCTTTTGCGCGCTCAGCACTGCAATCACTACCAAGGCTATTATTTCAGCAAGCCGGTCACCGCTGCTGAAATCGAGCACATACTCATTAAACCCGTACCACACAAGAACAAGATTCACGCCATCCGTTCGGCCGGCTAATTCACTCTTGAAATTTCACACATTTCCCCCACGTAGGCAACAACAATCTACGATGGGAGAATTCAATGCGTTTTGACAAACTAACCACTAAGTTTCAACAAGCCTTCGCGGATGCGCAAAGTATCGCCGTCGGTCAGGATAATCCGGCCATCGAACCGCAGCATCTTCTTTTGGCGTTACTGCAACAAGACGATGGCAGCACCGTTTCTTTATTGCAACGCTCCGGTGTCAATGCCGCACCGTTGCTGGAGAGCGTCAAACAGAGCGTGCAGCGCCTGCCGAAAGTGGAGAACGCTGGCGGGGAAGTGAATATCTCACGCACCCTGAACAATCTGCTCAACCTGGCGGATAAGGAGGCGCAAAAACGCAATGATCAATTCATCGCTTCAGAAATGTTCCTGCTGGCCTGTTTGCAGGACAAAGGCGAGATTAGCGCATTACTCAAACAGCATGGCGCCAATGCTGCGGCACTGGAACGCGCCATCAATGCCATCCGCGGCGGCGAACAGGTCAACAGCGCGGAAGCGGAAAGCAGTCGCGAAGCCTTGAAAAAATACACGCTGGATCTCACCGAGCGAGCGCGTCAAGGCAAACTGGATCCGGTGATCGGGCGCGACGATGAAATCCGCCGCGCGATACAAGTATTGCAACGGCGCACCAAAAATAATCCGGTGCTGATCGGTGAGCCGGGTGTGGGTAAAACCGCCATCGTTGAGGGTTTGGCGCAGCGCATAGTCAACGGGGAAGTGCCGGAAAGCCTGAAAGACAAACGTGTTCTCTCTCTGGATATGGCTGCCCTGCTCGCTGGCGCGAAATACCGCGGTGAATTTGAAGAACGCCTCAAGTCGGTGTTGAAGGAACTCGCGCAAGACGAAGGAAAAACCATTGTCTTCATCGACGAGCTGCATACCATGGTCGGTGCCGGCAAAGCGGAAGGTGCAATGGACGCGGGCAATATGTTGAAACCGGCATTGGCGCGCGGGGAATTGCACTGCGTCGGCGCGACCACCCTGGACGAATACCGTAAATATATTGAAAAAGACGCTGCGTTGGAGCGGCGTTTCCAGAAAGTGCTGGTGGAAGAACCGAGTGTGGAAGCCACCATTGCAATCCTGCGCGGCTTACAGGAAAAATACGAAGTACATCATGGCGTGGATATTACCGACCCCGCCATCGTCGCGGCAGCGGAATTATCCAACCGCTATATCACCGACCGTTTCCTGCCGGACAAGGCGATCGATCTGATCGACGAAGCTGCGGCGCGCATCCGCATGGAAATTGACTCCAAACCGGAAGCGCTGGATAAACTGGACCGGCGTTTGATACAACTTAAAATTGAACGTGAAGCGATCAAAAAAGAAAAGGATGAAGCTTCACAAAAACGCCTCCAGCTGCTGGAAGATGAAATAAAACAAAAAGAACGCGAATACGCCGACCTGGCGGAAATCTGGAAAACGGAAAAATTCCAGGTGCAAGGCTCGCAGCAAGTCAAGGAAGAGATGGAGAAAATCAAGCTGGAAATCGAGTCGGCCACCCGCAAAGGCGATTGGCAGAAAGTCTCGGAATTGCAGTACGGGCGGCTGCCGCAACTGGAAGCGCAATTGCAATCCCAGCTGAAACAACAAGGTGAAGATAAGAAAGCTGGCACGGCAAACGCACCTAAATTATTACGCACGCAGGTTGGCGCGGAGGAAATCGCCGAAGTAGTATCGCGCGCGACCGGCATTCCGGTATCGAAAATGATGCAAGGTGAACGCGAGAAACTGCTGCTGATGGAGCAAAAGCTGCATGACCGCGTGGTCGGACAGGATGAAGCCGTGCGTCTGGTATCGGATGCGATCCGCCGTTCCCGTGCCGGGCTGGCCGATCCCAACCGGCCGTATGGATCGTTCCTGTTCCTGGGCCCGACCGGTGTGGGAAAGACCGAGTTGTGCAAAGCCTTGGCCGGTTTTCTGTTCGATTCGGAAGAGCATTTGATCCGTATCGATATGTCCGAATTCATGGAAAAACACTCGGTCGCGCGCCTGATCGGCGCACCGCCGGGCTATGTCGGCTACGAGGAAGGCGGTTACTTGACCGAACTGGTGCGCAGAAAACCATATGCGGTCATTCTGCTGGATGAAGTGGAAAAAGCGCATCCCGATGTATTCAATGTGTTATTGCAAGTTCTGGATGACGGGCGCATGACCGATGGTCAAGGACGCACGGTTGATTTTAAGAATACCGTAATCGTCATGACATCCAACCTGGGATCGCAGATGATTCAGGAAATGTCGGGTAACGATTATCAAGTTATCAAACACGCTGCGATGGGTGAGGTAAAAACCTACTTTAGACCGGAATTCATTAATCGTATCGATGAAGTGGTCGTGTTCCATGCGTTGGATCAGCGGCATATTCAATCCATCGCTAAGATTCAATTGCAGTATCTTGAAGCCAGATTGGCGAAACTGGAAATGAAACTCGAGGTCAGCGATGCGGCACTGTCGACCATCTCGGAAGTTGGCTTTGATCCGGTATTCGGCGCACGTCCGCTGAAACGCGCGATCCAGACGCAAATTGAGAATCCGTTGGCCAAGGAGATACTGGAAGGAAAATTTGTTGCAAAAGATACGATTAAGGTTGATCTTAGCGATGACACGATCCGTTTCACGCGTGTGAGCGGATAGCCGCATGATGTCAATGCGTTCCGAAATGCGATTGGAAACGAGCAGTCAGAAAAAATAGACCGGGAGACGTGGTGAATATACTTAAACACTATGAGATTCGGGTAAAATGTATTCTTTTTACCGGATAGATTGTCATGTTTAAAGGTAGCTTGGTTGCTATCGTCACCCCGATGGATGAAGAAGGCGGATTGGATCTGGATCGCTTCCGCACGCTGCTCGATTTCCACATAGACCAAGGTACCGACGGTGTCGTCATCGTTGGTACGACCGGCGAATCCCCGACAGTAGATTTTGAGGAACATCATCTGTTGATGCGAACCGCGGTCGATCATGTGGCCGGACGCATACCGGTGATTGCCGGTACGGGCGCCAACTCAACACGAGAAGCGATCGATTTATCGATTTACGCCAAGAATGCAGGCGTTGATGCCTGCCTCTCGGTCGCGCCTTATTACAATAAGCCGACCCAGGAAGGGCTGTATCAGCATTTCAAAGCAATCGCCGAAGCGGTTGATATCTCGCACATTTTATATAACGTTCCGGGCCGGACGGTAGCCGATATCCGCAACGATACGGCGTTACGTTTAGCGCAGATTCCCAACATCGTCGGCATTAAAGATGCCACCGGCGATATCGGGCGCGGCTCCGATCTGTTACAACGCGCACCATCCGATTTCTCTATTTATAGCGGGGATGATGTCAGCGGATTGGCATTTTTACTGCTGGGCGGGCATGGCGTGATTTCAGTCACGGCCAATGTAGCGCCCCGGATGATGCACAACATGTGCGCTGCGGCATTTGCGGGCGACCTCAATACCGCGCGTGCGCTCAATAATAAGCTTTTGCGTTTACACCTCGATCTGTTCGTTGAAGCCAATCCTATCCCGGTAAAATGGGCTGTCGAGCAAATGGGACTCATCGCCCCCGGAATCCGTCTGCCGCTCACACCGCTATCCAGCCAGTACCACCAACTTATTCGCGAAGCAATGCAATCAGCCAATATCCACGATTTGAAGAGGTAAGATGTCAAAAATGAAATGGCGGAAAGTCACTATACCGTCTCTGGTATTGACGCTTTCATTGACAAGTACAGGTTGTAAAATGATCGACCTGTTCCCGGAAACTAAAACCATCGATTACAAGTCCGCAGGAAAACTGCCGCCTTTGGAAATTCCGCCCGATCTGATTCAACCGGCTATTGATGAGCGTTACGCAATTCCCGAGGCGAGTTCATCCGGCAGCACCACTTTCTCCAGCTACAGCAACGAACGCGGCGGACAGCAAAAAACCGCCAATTCCTCCTTAATACCGCTATCCATTCAGAATGTGCATATTGAACGCGCCGGAACGCAACGCTGGCTGGTCATTCCTCAACCTCCCGAAGCCGTTTGGCCGGTAGTCAAGGAATTCTGGCAAGAACTGGGTTTCCTGATCAAAATGGAAGTCCCTGAAGCCGGTATTATGGAAACCGATTGGGCTGAGAATCGCGCCAAGATTCCGCAAGATATTATCCGTACTTTTCTCTCCACCTTTTTGGACAGCATTTATTCAACCGCTGAACGCGACAAATTCCGTACCCGGCTGGAACGCAACGACACGACCACTGAGGTATATATCAGCCATCGCGGCATGACTGAAGTACTGGAAGGCGGTAGTCTCAACCGCACAGTCTGGCAACCGCGCCCGGCCGATCCCGATTTGGAAGCCGAAATGCTATCCCGCTTGATGATGCGCTTCGGTGTCGAGGAACAAAAGGCAAAACTGGAGCTGACCACCGGCAGAAGCTCGTCCTCGGAGCGCGCATTCATCAATTCAGAGGGTACTTCGCTGGTCGTTAACGAAGCATTTGACCGGTCATGGCGGCGAGTCGGCTTAGCGCTGGATCGAATCGGCTTTACCGTTGAGGATCGCAATCGAGAGCAAGGCATCTATTTCGTACGTTACGTTAGCCCTGATAAAGACAGTAAGAAAAAAGGCGATGACGAAGGTATTCTTTCCAATATCATGTTCTGGCGCAGCGGGGATAAAGATAGCGCGAAAGCCGCAAAATACCGTATACAGGTGCACAATACCGGCACCAACACCAGTAATGTCACTTTGCTGAATGACGATGGAACAACCGTAGGCTCTGCCACTGCAAGCCGCATTCTGAAGCTATTACATGAGCAGCTTAAATAACAGGAGCAATTCAGCCTGGATGAGATTCCTGAGGAGTTAGTTCTGTAGTTGCTCTTATTAAAGGGTACAAAAAATAGAAACAAGTTTACAAATAAAAAACCGCCCTAAGGCGGTTTTTTTAATCCTTCCAAGCAGAAGAATTATTTTTTACTATCTGCTTCCCCACCACTCATAATTTTTTCGTAGTTTGCTTTTTCAGTTTCAGGCAGTGCTTGGCTAGGTTTTCCACCACATGCTGATAAAGTTACCGATAATAAAAATGCAGCCAGAAGAGCATATTTCATATGATTTTCCTTATAAAAAGTTCTTAAAATAAACAACGCAGTATATAACAAATTTAACTCATCTTTCAAGCATGTTGCTGAGCCGAAAGTAATCCATTCATATCTGCCATCCAGGTCTTAATCATCCGGACAATAAAGTATCTGAATGATCTACCGTTTTCTGCAAATCCATTTCCTGTTACTTGAGTACAGCAGTGAGAAAATGGAAACCAGAGATTTTGATTGATGTACAAAAAAACGAATCCCCAACAATTCCAGTAAATTTATCTTTTTATAATCAATCCACAAGTCACAAACTCCCTTGCGAGAATCTGTGACTCAAGTAGAGTGTTTCTAAGCAGCTTTTGACGATTACTGCGATAATATTTTCGCAATAACTCTGCTACTTGCTAACCCCTTTTATTTTAATTCTTGAGGTTCAGAATCTCTAGGTCCATAAGCGGATGGAGGTGGTTTATCCATTGGATAACCATCAAGACTTTTCTTTCCTTCACAAGCACTTAATGTCAATACAGCAAAAGCGATTACTACCAGTGAAAATCTAAACATTCAATCTCCCATTTTCTTCGTTTTGATTTACGTGCAATAGGATAATCGAACTCATCCGATTATACAAATATATAACCGCTGACATACCACTGATAAAGAATTTCCTCAGTTTCTTTGTCCATTTCGCAAGCGGGCGGCAATTCATAGTTGTCAGCTAACTCAATCAATGTCTTGTATGCATCAGCGCCGACTTCGACAATCTCACCGTTAATAAAAAATTTATCATTGCCGCTTAACATTCTGCTTTTTAAATCCAGCTGCACTCCATTCTCTTTAATCCGCTTTAGAAAAACACGCAATGACGATGGTTTAGCGGGTTGTGCAAAGAAAACATGCGATTTAGGTTCCGAGAGATAAATACCCAGAAAATCCTCGATGTCATCGTGCCCCCAGCTAATCTTCTTCAAGATTGATTTAACCTGGGATTGCATTGCAGCACTGATTTTTGACGGGTGCGATTGCCATTGCAAACCGGGATCGGAATACCAGCCATCCGTTAAAATAGTATCCTGCAAATGAACGAGAAATTGCGTTATCAATTCCTGCTGGCTGGGAGCACGGAAACCAATGGAATAGGTCATACAGTCATCCACGGCGGTACCGTTATGCGCGTATTTGGGTGGTAAGTAGAGCATATCGCCGGGATTGAGTACCCATTCCTGCCCGGGTTGAAAATTCTTCAAAATCCTGAGCGGCGCATCGGCGATAAATTCATCATCCAGTTGCGCGGATATCTGCCACCGCCTGGAACCCATTCCTTGCAGCAGGAACACGTCATAGGAATCGAAATGCGGTCCGATCCCGCCGCCCTTAGGGGCATAACTCACCATCAAATCGTCCAGCCGGGCATGCGGTATGAAACGGAATTTTGATAACAAATCGCGCGCCGGAGCAAGAAAATGATTCACATCTTGCACGAGCAATGTCCATTGTTTTTTAGGCAGCTTTGCCAAATCATGGTCACTTAACGGTCCATGCGTAAGATGCCATTTGCCGTTTTTCTGTATCACAAGACGGGATTGCGCATCTTCATCACACGCCAATGCCATCAATTCTTCACGTGTCAATAAGCCATTAAAACCCGGTAAAGCATTTCTTACCAGCAACGGCTGCTTCTGCCAGTAATCGCGCAAAAAAATCTTCGGGGTCACATCACCCAAGGAAATAGTTTCTATTTTATTGATGTTCAATCCCCTTACCATTTCTCAGTTTCTCAGTGCCGGCAATGATTCGGTTTGCAGCACGAATTTCAGCGCCAATCCGTTATTGCACCAGCGCTCCCCTCCAGGCGGCGGACCATCTTTAAAAACATGTCCTTGATGCCCTCCGCAACGCGCGCAATGGTACTCGGTGCGCAGAAAAATCAACTGATAATCCGGCTTGGTGCCGACATGCCCGGCGATCGGTTGCGTAAAACTGGGCCAACCGCTTCCGCTTTCATATTTATTCCGGCTCTCAAACAGCGGTAAGTAACAAGCGGCGCAAATGAATGTCCCATCCCGCTCTTCGCCATTCAATTCACTACTGCCGGGCTCTTCGGTTTGTTCTTCAAACAAAATCCGGTAAGCTTCCGGCGCCACTAGTCCGCGCCATGCTTCGTGCGGCTTATCGAGCGGCACAATCGCCGGATTGATACCTGTTGCTGCGAGCCGCAACGGCCACATCAGCGAAACGGCAGGTAACGTGACCAATACGCTCATCCGTTGCAGAAAAATGCGCCGGTTCATAAAAAATCCTCATATCATCCAAGCGACCCATCGGCCCTATTACATCGAAAAAGAATGTCCATTGAACAGACAAGCTTGAATTAAAACGTACAATGCTCAGGTCGAGCTCACCACGATTTTGCTGCATTCGGCGGTGCAGATTTAGCTGCAAATCCTGTATCATTTCGTTTTTAGGATTATATCTTAGCCCACATGAAAATCACTTTTCTGGAATTTGAGCAAAATATCGCCGAATTTGAATCAAAAATTGAGGAATTACGCTTTGCGCAAGATGATTCGGCTTTGGATATCTCTGCTGAAATTGCACGCTTACAAGCAAAAAGCCAATCCCTGACAAAAAATGTATACGCAAAACTGACGCCCTGGCAAATCTCGCAAGTCGCCCGCCATCCGCAACGCCCTTATACATTGGACTACATAGAACATCTATTTACCGACTTCGAAGAACTGCATGGCGACCGGAATTTCTCGGATGATCATGCGATTGTCGGTGGCTTGGCGCGATTTAATGGTCAGACCGTTATGGTGATCGGCCATCAGAAAGGGCGTGACACTCGGGAGAAAATCTACCGTAACTTTGGTATGCCGAAACCGGAAGGTTATCGCAAAGCATTGCGCTTGATGCGCTTGGCGGAGAAATTCTCGATTCCGCTGATTACCTTCATCGATACACCCGGAGCGTATCCCGGTATTGATGCGGAAGAGCGCGGACAATCCGAAGCCATCGGCAGAAATCTTTATGTTCTGGCAGAGTTAAAAACTCCCATTATCTGCATCGTTATCGGTGAAGGCGGTTCCGGCGGTGCTTTGGCTGTTGCCGTGGGTGATGTGATACACATGCTGCAGTACGCCACTTATTCCGTCATATCGCCGGAAGGCTGCGCTTCCATTTTGTGGAAAAGCGCTGACAAAGCACCGGAAGCCGCAGAAATCATGGGCATTACGGCCGACCGGCTGAAAGCGATGAATTTGATCGACAGCATCATTACGGAACCGATAGGAGGCGCTCACCGGGATTACCCGGCCATCATACAATCGGTAAAAACCGTGTTGCAGGAGTCGCTGCGCAAATTTCAGGATCATTCCAGTGAAACGCTTCTGGCAAAACGTCTGGACCGGCTTATGGCCTATGGCTCATTCAAGGAAGTCAAAATCGAATAACCTGCTGGGTGACGCTGCAGCAGTATTACTTGCGCATATAAAACCGGGCGATCATCTCACCATTGCGCTGAGCGGCGGTATCGACTCAGTCGTGTTACTGGACGTACTCGCTCAATTATCCCAACAGATACCCTTTACGCTTTCCGCTGTGCATGTGAATCACGGCATCAGCCGCAATGCAGCCGGTTGGAGCCATTTCTGCAGCGACCTCTGCACAGCTTATGGTGTTCCAATCCACATCGCTGCCCTGCAACTAAAAAAAGAAGCCGGAACAAGCCTTGAAGCCATTGCCCGGGAAGAACGCTATCGCATCTTCAGCCGCATGCAAACGGATTTCGTGGTGGTGGCGCAACACTTGGACGATCAGGCCGAAACACTGTTACTGCAATTATTTCGCGGTGCCGGAATCCGCGGGTTGAGCGCGATGCCGCTGATCAGAAAGCAAGATTCCGATGCCGCACCGCAAATTCTCCGCCCGCTGTTGGAAATTTCCCGTAGCAGCATTGAAACGTACGCTCAAAAAAATCAATTAACCTGGATCAACGACGAAAGCAATGACGACACCGGTTTCAATCGAAATTTCCTGCGGCATGAGATTCTACCCTTACTAAAAAGACGCTATCCCAGTTATCCCAAAACACTGCTGCGCACCAGCCGTCACTTGTCCGAAGCATCGTCACTACTGGACGAACTGGCTGCAATGGACAGTGCAAATTGCGTTATCTCCGGCTTGCTGCAAGTCGAGCGCATACGCAAGCTCAGTTTCCCACGTGCAAAAAATCTCCTGCGCTATATGTTGTTGCAACAGGGTGCGCTACTTCCCAGCACGGCAAAATTGGAAGATATTGTGAATCAGCTTTTGTCCGCGGATAGGGATAACCGGCTCCATATCGTTTTTGGTCATAGCGAAATTCGTTGTTTCAAAGGTGCTGTCCATATCCTGCCTAAGCAATCTTCACCGCAAAACCCGGAACAATGCACATGGCAGGGAGAATCGTGTCTAGCACTGCGGCATCTGAGCGGCAGCATCCGTTTTACGCACGTTAAGGATCAAGGTATCAGTCCACAAAAATTATCAAATGCACCCGTTACGGTTCGTTCCCGGCAAGGCGGCGAACGTTTTATGCCGGCTTGCAATCGCCCGCGCAGGAGCTTGAAAAATTTACTGCAAGAAGCATCCATTCCGCCCTGGCAACGCGATACCCTCCCGCTACTGTTCTGCGGCGAACAACTGGTATGGGTTCCGGGAATCGGCATCGATTGTGAATTTCAAGTAAAATCGGGAGAAACGGGGATTTTACCGCTGTGGGATTCAGCATGAACAAGACCGGAATTCAGATTACCGATTTACTCAACTGGAAAATTGCATGATTTTAGTCACGGGAGGCGCAGGATTTATTGGCAGTAATTTTGTTCTCGATTGGTTGGCGCAATCGGATGAACAGATCATCAATCTCGATAAATTGACTTATGCCGGGAATTTACAAAATCTAGCGCCATTATCTCAAGATTCGCGGCACATATTTGTAAAAGGCGATATCGGCGATACCCGGCTGGTTTCACAATTGCTGACTCAGTACCAGCCACGCGCAATCATTAACCTGGCTGCTGAAAGTCATGTCGATCGTTCCATTCTCGGGCCGGAAGATTTTATTCAAACCAATATCCTTGGCACATTCCGCTTATTGGAAGCAACACATGCTTATTGGCGCGAGCTGGAATCCGCTGCAAAACAAAGTTTCCGCTTTCTTCATGTTTCAACCGATGAGGTTTATGGTTCATTGAAAAAAAATGAACCCGCATTTACCGAAGCACATCGGTATGAGCCCAATAGCCCCTATTCGGCCAGCAAAGCGGCCAGCGATCACTTAGTGCGCGCCTATCACCACACTTATGGGTTACCCATACTGACGACCAATTGTTCTAACAATTACGGTCCGTTTCAGTTTCCGGAAAAATTGATTCCGTTAATGATTGTGAATGCGTTAGCAGGAAAATCCTTACCGGTATATGGTGACGGCCAACAAGTGCGTGACTGGCTCTATGTTACCGATCACTGCAGCGCGATCCGGCGGGTATTGGAGCGCGGCACTCCGGGAGAAACTTATAATATAGGCGGCTGGAATGAAAAACCTAATATTGAAATTGTGCAGACCATCTGCGGTCTGCTGGAAGAATCTTATCCCGGCACAAATTTCCATAACCTCATCACGCACGTTCAGGATCGGCCAGGGCACGACAGACGCTATGCCATCGATGCGACGAAAATCGAACGGGAGCTTGACTGGAGACCGGTCGAAACATTCGCTACCGGAATACGTAAAACCATTCAGTGGTACTTGAACAACCGGCAATGGGTAACTGATGTGCAAACCGGTGCTTACCAGGAATGGATTAAAAAGCATTACGCCGGATTGCAGTCATGAAAATTCTATTATTCGGCAAAAACGGCCAGGTAGGATGGGAATTGCAGCGCAGTCTTGCGCCGCTGGGTGAATTAGTCGCATTAAGTTCAAACAGTGAAGAACTTTGCGGTAATTTGACCGATCTCGCCGGTATACAACAAACCCTGCGGCAAATCGCACCCGATATTATCGTCAATGCAGCAGCTTATACTGCAGTCGATAAAGCTGAGAGTGAGCCTGAACGGGCTCATGCGCTCAATGCTCAGGCGCCTGCTGTTCTGGCACAAGAGGCAAAAAGACTCAATGCATGGCTTATTCATTATTCAACGGATTACGTCTTTAATGGTCAGAGCAGCCAACCCTATCTGGAAACTGATGACTGCGATCCGCTCAATGTCTATGGGGAATCTAAATTGGAAGGTGAAAAAAGCATCCGCTCTTCCGGCTGCTCACATTTGATTTTTCGTACCAGTTGGGTCTATGCCGCTTATGGAAATAATTTCATAAAAACGATACTTCGCTTGGCACAGCAGCGCGATAAATTGACTATAGTCGACGATCAAATCGGTGCGCCAACCGGAGCAGAGCTAATTGCCGATATCACCGCTCATGCCTTGCGCATGATTAAGCAAAAACCCGAAGTCTCCGGTTTATATCACTTAACTGCCGGTAGAAGCACCTCATGGTATGGGTTTGCTAAATTTATCCTGGAAAATGCGGAACGCATGAACTACCCGCTCAAAATCCAATCCACCGCGTTGCAATCGATCGCTAGCAGTGATTTTCCACTGCCGGCAAAACGTCCGTTCAATTCCCGTCTCAATACTGAAAAATTGACAGAAACTTTTGCTCTTGTTTTACCGGCATGGCAAACCGGGGCAGCGCGAACGCTGACAGAGTTACTCAATAAGTAGTTTGTAAGTTTCTTACCGCATCGTCAGTGCATGGCCGGAAAGCATATTAAAGACTATTTGACCAAATCGTTTGCTGAACAAATCCGATAAACCTTCGTGCGGCGTAAAATCAACCAAGGCTTCTGCCTGAATAATTTCGCGTGCGACATATTCGGCATTGCCCATTTCATCGGCAAGCCCTAAATCAATGCTTTTTTGACCTGTCCAGACAATTCCACTGAATATTTCCGGAACATCCTTTAGACGTTCGCCTCGACCTTGCTTTACTACTTGAATGAATTGTTCGTGTATTTCACGCAATAAATGTGTCGCATGCTCCCTTTGTGCAGGATCGAGCGGCGTAAAAGGATCAAGGAAGCTCTTATTCTCGCCAGCAGTAAGCAACCGCCTTTCAACACCTAATTTTTCCAAGGTGCCGGCAAAACCGAAACCATCCATCAATACACCAATTGAACCAATCAAACTGGCTTTATCAACAAAAATTTTATCAGCAGCTACAGCAACATAGTATCCACCCGAGGCACAAATGTCTCCAACTACTGCATAAAGCGGTATATCCGGGTATTTGGCCCGCAGGCGGCGTATTTCGTCATTGATATACCCTGCTTGAACCGGACTTCCTCCAGGACTATTAATGCGCAACACTACACCTTTGGTATCTTTATCTTGAAATGCAGAACGCAGACTGGCATTAACTTTATCGGCATTGCTCATGCTATCGGAAGTAATCATACCGCGCAAATCAATCAGTGCGGTATGCTTCTCGGCAATTCTAACTCTGCCGTCTTCAATCCAGCCTAAGGCAACAAATAATAAAATGAAAAGATATAAAAAAGTAATTATCTTAAAAAATATCCCCCAACTGCGCGTGCGGCGCTGCTCCCGAAGAGATGCCAGAGCAAGATTTTCAAGTAGATTTCTTTCCCAATCTTCTTTCTTAACTTCAGATTCACTCATAGCCATCCACTCAAATCAGAAATGAATATTATTGAAAATATTGCAAATAATTGCAATTTTGACAGAGAAAATTCTTGCCGATTATTTTTAATCGGCAAGATTATTGAAGGAATTCCGCAGCTCTAAAAACCAGGAAAGCAGAAACTAGAAAACCTCTCATCAAGATTAAATTTGATGAGAGGTTTCTAAAAAAGAGTGCCTGGCGGTAACCTACTTTCACATGCGAATGCACACTATCATCGGCGCAGCTTCGTTTCACGGTTCTGTTCGGGATGGGAAGAGGTGGGTCCAAAGTGCTATGGCCGCCAAGCGTAACTTGACACTGAATAATGTTAAATAAACATTATTCAAAAAGGAAAAAGTAAAAATGGATCAGAATATATTAATAGCATAAATTATCAAAGTTATAGGATCAAGCCTCACGGTCAATTAGTATCGGTTAGCTTAACATATTGCTATGCTTCCACACCCGACCTATCAACGTCGTAGTCTTCGACGAACCTTTAGGAGGGTTATACCCTCGGGAAGTCTTATCTTGAGGAGAGTTTCCCGCTTAGATGCTTTCAGCGGTTATCTCGTCCGCACATAGCTACCCGGCGATACGACTGGCGTCATAACCGGTACACCAGAGGTGCGTCCACTCCGGTCCTCTCGTACTAGGAGCAGGTCCTCTCAAACTTCCAACGCCCACGGCAGATAGGGACCAAACTGTCTCACGACGTTTTAAACCCAGCTCACGTACCACTTTAAATGGCGAACAGCCATACCCTTGGGACCGGCTACAGCCCCAGGATGTGATGAGCCGACATCGAGGTGCCAAACTCC
>CP091134.1:1100080-1102802 GCA_021582535.1 Nitrosomonas sp. | reverse complement strand
GTGGTGCGTCCGACCGGTCTGGTGGATCCGGTCATTGAAGTGCGCCCGGTCGCTACGCAGGTGGACGATTTAATGTCGGAAGTTCATTTGCGTACCGCCAAGAACGAACGTGTGCTGGTCACCACGCTGACCAAACGCATGGCGGAGGATTTGACCGATTATTTTTCCGATCACCAAATCAAGGTGCGTTATCTGCATTCCGACATCGACACTGTCGAACGCGTGGAAATTATCCGCGATTTACGCCTGGGGCAATTCGACGTGCTGGTTGGGATCAACCTGTTGCGCGAGGGTCTGGATATACCGGAAGTGTCACTGGTCGCGATACTGGATGCCGATAAGGAAGGTTTTCTGCGTTCGGAGCGGTCACTGATTCAAACCATCGGCCGGGCGGCGCGTCATATCAATGGCACGGCGATTTTATATGCGGATCGCATCACCCGCTCCATGCGCGTTGCCATTGATGAGACCAACCGGCGGCGCCAGAAGCAGGTGCAGCATAACCTGCAAAATGGCATCACGCCCCGCTCGGTGCATAAACGCATTAAAGACCTGATCGACGGTGTCTATAACCATGAATCCGCGCAGCAGAATCTCAAAGCCGCGCAAGTGCAGGCGCGCTATGACGCCATGAATGAAGCGCAGCTGGCCAAAGAGATTCAGCGGGTTGAGAAGAAAATGCTGAGTGCCGCCAAGAATCTGGAATTCGAGCAAGCGGCACAATACCGGGATGAACTGAAAAGCCTCAAGAACAAACTGCTGATCGGCTTTACCGATGTAGCCTAAGTGATTATTTCTTCACTTCGGTGGAAGAAACGAAAACGAGCGTGCCGAAAGTGCGGTTCAGCGTTTTGCTGGTGAAGTTGGTCATGACCATGTCTTGAACGAAACGAATGTGATCGCCCTTGTTCACTTTGGTCGTCGGTGCTGCGATCCAGAAGCGGTTGCCGCCATTTTCCAATTCCATGTAGGTATAGCCGGTGGTGTCGATGACATCGACAACGGTTCCTTCGTTGTTCGCCATTTTTCCGCTGGATGCATGCGGTGACTGGGAATCTTTCGGTTCATGGTGAATCGCCATGACTTGGGCGGAACTGAATAACAAACATCCCATCAGGGCGATGAGAGATAAAGAGGAAAATTTCATAGGTGCTCCAAAGTGACTGTTTTGATGGGTGCGGTATCATACACCGCCTATTATTTTGTTCCAATAGCGGTTGATACTGCGTATGCCCTGTCCTGACGGACTTTTTCAAAAAAACAAATGGCCGCCGCGGCTGCGGCATTCAATGATTCGGTTTTACCGGGCATGGGAACCACGATATTTTCGTCCGCTGCCTGGATCATTTCCTTGGATAACCCAGCGCCTTCGTTACCGAACACAAAAGCCGTGGGGCCTACCAGAGAGATTTCAAAAAGATTTTTGCTGGCTTGTATCGACGTTGCAACGACTGTTCCGGAAAATTGCTGCGCAATCTTTTGCAGATCACTGTTTTCATGGATGCGTAAAAAAAAGTGCGCGCCCATTGCAGCCCGTAGCGTTTTGGGTGACCAGGCATCGGCGCATTGTTTGGACAGATAGACATCTCTGACACCGGCAGCGGCGGCGGAGCGCAGAATCGAGCCAAGATTGCCGGGATCCTGGATGGTTTCCAGCAGAACGCTGAACATCTCCTTGCCGTTGCCGACATCTCTTTTTAACTCCGGAAGTGCAATCAGCGCGAGGATCCCGGACGGTCTATTGACCGGAGATATCTCGCGAAATAAAAGATTGCTGACCACCGTCAGCTTGGGGGGGGTATGACCGAACAGAATGGTGAGAAAGTGCTCGTTCTCGCTATCGTCAATATAAGCCTGGCTGACGATCAGATTTTCCGGAGCGCCCAGCACGGAGCAATAGATCTGAATCTGATGGTTGCCGTCGAGTAGTGTTAAGCCGGTTTTCTTGCGATATTGCGACGATTCTTCCAGTCTGACCAGTTGTTTGATGAGCGGGTGGCCGCGTGACGTAATGACAGGCATGAGGTGCAAATCCGCTATGAGAGATCAGTTCACGATCCGTCTTACCGGTGCTTGATATAGCGATATTCCGCCGATTTTGCGTGCGCTTGTAATCCTTCGCCGTGTGCCAGTATCGATGCGATTTCGCCGAGCTTTGCCGCGCCTTGCTGCGATACTTGAATCAAACTGCTGCGTTTTTGAAAATCGTAAACACCGAGTGGCGACGAGAAGCGGGCAGTGCGTGAGGTCGGCAGCACGTGATTGGGACCGGCGCAATAATCGCCCAGCGCTTCGCAAGCATTACGGCCAAGAAAAATGGCCCCGGCATGGCGGATTTTATCGACCCATTTTTCCGGTTGTTCAACCGATAACTCCAAGTGCTCCGGTGCGATTTTGTTAGCGATCGCACAGGCTTCGGCGAGATCCTGCACCTGAATCAAGGCGCCGCGATTTTCCAGTGAAGCGCGGATGACATTGTGGCGCGGCATTGCCGCCAATTGACGGTCGATGCTTTGTGCGACCTGGTTGAGAAATTCCGCATCCGGCGACAACAAGATCGACTGTGCCAGCTCGTCGTGTTCGGCCTGGGAAAACAAATCCATCGCAATCCAGTCGGGATCGGTTTTGCCGTCGCAAATCACCAGGATTTCAGAAGGCCCGGCCACCATATCGATACCGACGATGCCGAACACCCGGCGTTTGGCCGCTGCAACATACGCAT
>CP091134.1:1086433-1099980 GCA_021582535.1 Nitrosomonas sp. | reverse complement strand
TTCTTTACTGGCAAGGGCGGTGTCGGGAAAACGTCGTTGGCTTGCGCTACCGCGATAACGCTGGCCGATGCCGGTCAGCGGGTATTATTGGTCAGCACCGATCCGGCTTCCAACGTGGGTCAGGTGTTCGGCATGACGATTGGCAATAAGGTTACCTCGATTACCGCAGTGCCCGGATTAGCCGCTCTGGAAATCGACCCGCAAGCTGCCGCGCAAGTCTATCGCGATCGCATTGTCAATCCGGTGCGCGGGGTATTGCCGGACACGGTGGTCAAAGGTATCGAAGAGCAACTATCCGGTGCATGCACGACTGAAATTGCCGCTTTCGATGAATTCACCGCTTTGTTGGTCGATTCGGCGCTGACAGCGGATTACGATCATATTATTTTTGACACCGCCCCGACCGGCCACACCATTCGATTGCTGCAACTGCCCGGCGCATGGAGTGATTTTCTTGCGGAAGGCAAAGGCGATGCGTCCTGTCTTGGCCCGCTGGCCGGCTTGGAAAAACAACGCGCACAATACAAAGCGGCAGTGGATGCGCTCGCCGATTCGCAACGCACCCGGCTGGTATTGGTGGCCCGCGCGCAGCAAGCCACGTTACGCGAAGTAGCGCGAACACATGAAGAATTGGCAGCCATCGGATTGACGAAACAATTTCTAGTCATCAATGGATTGTTTCCACAGGCAGAAACAGCACAGGATCCACTGGCGACCGCAATCTTCCGGCGCGAGCAAAACGCTTTGGCAGCTATACCGGAAGTCCTCAGCCAATTGCCTTGCGATCATATTGTACTGAAACCGTTTAACCTGGTCGGATTGATAGCCTTGCGGAAGCTATTGGTTGATGATCAGTCTGTCGAAAGCAGCAATGAATTTACGCATACTGCAATCCCATTTCCCAGCGTATCCAAGCTAACGGATGAGATTGCCAAGGATGGTTGCGGTTTGATCATGCTGATGGGCAAAGGCGGTGTTGGCAAAACCACGCTGGCTGCGGCCATCGCGGTCAATCTTGCGCATCGGGGCTTGCCAGTACACCTCACCACTTCAGACCCCGCGGCACATTTAAGCGAAACACTCAGCGGTACTATGGATAATCTACTGGTTGACCGGATCGATCCACATGTGGAAACCGAACGTTATCGTCAGCATGTCCTGGAAACCAAGGGCTCGCATCTGGATGCGCAAGGTAGAGCATTACTGGAAGAAGATTTACGTTCACCGTGCACCGAAGAAATTGCGGTATTTCAGGCATTCTCGCGCATTATCCGCGAAGCGGGAAAGAAATTCGTGGTGATGGATACTGCACCCACCGGGCATACACTATTGTTACTGGATGCCACCGGCGCTTATCACCGCGAAGTTATCAAACAAATGGACCCTTCCATCGTGCACTACTCAACACCGATGATGCAACTGCAAAACCCCAAGCAAACCAAAATACTGCTTGTTACATTGGCGGAAACAACACCCGTGCTGGAAGCCGCCAACCTGCAAGCCGATTTGCGCCGCGCTGGTATTGAGCCATGGGCTTGGGTCATTAATAACAGTGTTGCTGCGACGACTGTCTATTCCCCCTTATTGTGTCAGCGCGCTAGTAATGAGCTTGCTGATATCAAAACCGTATCGACCATACACGCAAAGCGCTATGCCGTTGTGCCTTTGCTCCAAGAAGAGCCCGTGGGCATCGAGAAGTTATTGGAATTATCCAAGAGTAATCAGTCATCGATCAAGCATTGAGATGTCCAGGCAAAAGCGCTGTACAGCGTCACGCCTAACCGCAACAATGATCCCCGTTGCTTTTATCTTGTGCCTGGATGGGCGGGCATGGAACCGTGCCATAGGAACAATAGACACAGCAGTCACCGGGTTTCGGCTTAAGAACAGTATGACACTGCTCGCATTCGTAGAACCACTGACACGCATCCGTCGGCATGGTTTCCGTCTTGGCGTAGCCGCAAACTGGGCAAGTTAAAGTGGATTCAAGAATGACGGAATTCATTAAGTACCATTTTTAACGACTTTGACAGATACTGCATTGAACAAGCAATGGTACAACACACTACGGAAAGTAGATACTTTGTTAATTATGGTGATGATGACTGGAATCATGAAGATGGTCCGGTACGGCGTGGCGGGCGTGATCGCTTAATTGGGCATCAAACCATTGGTGAATAGCCAGCTTGAGCTTTTCGATATGGGTGGCATAAGTAATTTCCGCTCCATCAGGCAATTCTTTATACGCTATCTTGATCTGACCAGTTTTCGCCGTACTCAATTCAGCCAGTCCAGGCATGCTTGTGCCATGAATTTTTTCAGGATTAGAAAAATTGCCTTGTTTGAATTCTTTAGTAATGGCAGATAAATGTGATCGTATCAAGTTGATTTGTTCAGTATCAGATTTATCCTTCGCAATAACCTGCTGAATTCCTCCCGTGTCCGTTTTAGAAAAAATATGCGTGGTTTTCTCCAAATCAAACGGCATAACATGCGAACCACGTTCAGCAACTTCATCGAGACGCTGTTTATCCGCTTTTTCTACCGCATGAATAGGTACCGCAATAAATAAAGCCAGCAAGAAAGGTGCAATATACAACTTGTTCATTTTATTTCTCCGTTACTCAATTTATGAAGTGGTTCGTAGCCAAGGGATCAGCTAAAGACTATGCCCTATGTCATGTCACAATTATTTTTTGGAAGTTGGTATATGTCGCATGAAATCCATGCGCTGATGCAAAATACGAACAATCAAAATATCTGTATCCTGGGATTTATAAAACACGACATGGGATTGATATTCAAATCGCTTCAGGTTTGGCGCGAGCTCAGCAGCACCTCGTCCTAGCTGCGGATTCTCGGCTAAAATATCGAAGCAATTATTTAATCCATCGCGATAAAAACGAGCCTGTTCGATACCGAATGTCAGAATCGTGAAATCAGCAATATCGGACAGATCAGCAACCGCACGATTCGTTAAATGGAATTTACCCACGTTTATTTTTAGAGCGTTGCTCGGCTTCTTCCCAAACCTCCCCTACAGTTTTACTGCTTACGCCACTATCTAATCCTTCCTGAATGGCCTGTTTCAAAGCTATATACTGAGCATTTTGTTCCTGATCGCGGCGCACAAGATCACGGATATATTCGCTGTCATTAGTAAAGCCCCCAGCGGCTATTTGCGTTTTAATCCATTGATCTTGCTTGTCCGTTAACGTAATGGTTTTTCGTATGGTTGCCATGTAGATATCCAATATCAAGTGAAATAATCATACTATTGGTGCATTATTGCATACTAACACCATCTGAAATTTGTTGGATATTTTATGCAACCAGCTTTTCCATCAACTCAATGATGTGTTCAGATTCCATCATTCCCTGCATTGGGTGCTCATCCTCTGCCAGAATCACTTCCTTTAAATTTTCCAATTCAGCGGGGTTGGCATCAGTCTTTAACAAAACATAGTAGATCAATTCATATCTGATCTGGCCTAAGTTTTCTATAATAAACTTAAGCCCGTTACGCTGTACACAGGCAGTCATGGCTCGCCGTTGCAGCCATAAATCCTTGCCCCACATATCAGGTACATCTTCCAGGTTTGTTAATGCAATTTTCTGGATGATTTCAGCATCGCTGTGATGGTAGATGATAAATGACAGGGCAAAGGAAATTGCTGGATATAATGCATCGAATCTGTTCCATTCAGCGAGAGTCGTATTGTCAATGGGATCCATGATCCCTGTTTCTTCTATCCGCTCATCCGGATCGCTTTTTTCTTTCCCAATACCAAGCAGCCACCAGTCATGATAGGAATTAAGCAAATCCAGGGAGTTTTTGAGAATCCTTTCCTTATCTGCAATAAACTCGTTCCAGCAGACTTCATCGTTTAGCAGGTTTATATTGTTGAGTTCTGCTTTGAATATTTCACTGGAACTAGACCGCCTTCTGGCGAAATATGATTTGACGGCCACATGCCCAAACTTGACTTGCAGGGTGTTGAACAGGGCAACATCAAAGCCGTGTTCAAAGTAATGATCGTATAAACGGCAAAATGCCAGATCAATCAGCGATGCCGGATTGTTGGGGTCTTCCAGTCGTTGTATCTCAGTTTTAATATCATCCGATTCTTGGAGATAGCTATACCGGTAACCTTTGGTGCCTCTATGACCAGTTTCAACGACATGCAGCATGATGCCTTCGTAGCAATATCCACACATATCAACACCTATTTATTAAGTTATAGAAAAAACAACACTCTTTCTAAAATTAGTGGAATCGAGTTTGTTATTACGGTGTGGCTTATGATTAAAAATTAACCATAGACATTCAGATCGATTGACTTCGGATTTTAATGTTTTCCTAACTTCACCGGATCGGCTGTGATTAAAATGGCGAATCTAAGATCAGAGAGGCAAATGCCAGAATGACTAAGCAGTCACACTGAACTAGATGAATTGAGAGATTGCTTTGTAGGGCAAGGCTGTGAAGTGAACAGTCTAACAAATAATCTATGCTGAAAAGAGATTATCAGTCAGAATTAAATCTGTGTACATAACTGTGTACACAGATTTAATTAACACTTACCATTCAACTGTAACTTATTGATTAAATGGTCGGGGCGAGAGGATTCGAACCTCCGACCACTTGCACCCCATGCAAGTACGCTACCAGGCTGCGCTACGCCCCGAGCGGGCAATTATAGCAAACAATACACGTGAACTTTAGAAACTCTTACTGAGAAAATACACTTAGTATCACTCACGAACGCAATTGCGACACAATACTCTGGATTTCACACCGGATATAACTTAAATCCACCATTGAAGGCTGCGGACTGGCAGTAATGTCTTCCAGTGGAATCAATTCGCTTTCAGTGTGTTCCAAACGGTTACGCGCACCACTGATTGTAAATCCCTGATCGTACAGCAATTCTTTAATGCGCCGTATGAGCAATACTTCTTGATGCTGATAATAGCGGCGATTGCCACGGCGCTTTACGGGTTTTAACTGCGCAAATTCCTGTTCCCAATAGCGCAACACATGCGGTTTGACACCGCAAAGAACGCCCACTTCCCCGATAGTAAAATATCGTTTCGCAGGGATCGGCAGTGGTGTACTACTTACTTTTTTGTTTTCCATGGTAATTTTTCTCAACCAAAGCTTTTAACTTCTGGCTTGCATGAAATGTGACGACACGACGGGCAGTAATCGGAATTTCTTCCCCTGTTTTTGGATTTCTTCCCGGACGCTGAGGTTTTGCGCGTAATTGAAAATTACCGAATCCGGAAAGTTTTACTCCCTCGCCATTTTGTAAAGCCGTACGTACTTCTTCATAAAAAGACTCGACCATATCCTTGGCTTCACGTTTATTAAGCCCTACATTTTCAAACAATAAATCTGCTAATTCAGCTTTTGTTAATGCCATACTTCACTCCAGTTAGTTATTAATTTTATAGCTATTAATTCATCTATATCAGAATCATTAAGCAGTAACACTTTTACTTTAAATAAAAAGAGATTAATAACTTATCTCACACAATCAGTTCTTGCGGAATCAATCCTAAACAATCAATACCGAATAAAATATCGGCGCACAGGTAATAAAATGCATCAGTTGCGCAATGTAGCGGAAAATTTATTTTTCAATATTTCTACTATGCCTGCCACCGCAGAGTCAGCCTCTTCATCGGTCAATGTTTTCTCAGTATCTTGTAACAACACCCGGAATGCAAGACTTTTTTTGCTGTCTTCCATCCCTTTGCCGCGATAAATATCGAATAACGAAATGTCCGATACTATCGCCGGTTTTCCCGTATTTATGGCATCGAGCAGGGAATGCACACTAACGTCATTATCGACGATAATTGCAATATCGCGCCGCACGGGTGGAAATTTAGAAATTTCTTTAACCGCTGGTAGCGGCTTAGGCATCAAACTGCCTGATTCCACTTCAAATAGTACGGTGTTTCTTTGTAATCCATATTGCTTCTGCCAGCGCGGATGCAATTCACCCAGCCATCCAATCGGCTGATCGTCAACCAAGATTTGCGCGGATTTCCCTGGATGCAACGCCGGATGAGAAAATTTTCTAAAATAGAGCGCTTGGCCTTGGCACAAAGCTTCTACATCCGCTTTGACATCATAAAAATCGATACCTCTCGCCGTTACTCCCCACTGTTCCGGCGCCATATCGCCATAGCTCAATCCGGCAAGCTTCTCCACTTGTTTACAGTCGCTTTCATCATCCCTGATAAAACAGCAGCCGATCTCGAATAAACGCACTCTGGCTTGTTTCCGGTTCAAATTAAACTGCAAATTGGAAATCAAACCGCCTATCAAGCTACTCCGCATGACGCTCATTTGACTTGCAATCGGGTTCTGTAACGCGATCGGCCTGCTGTTATTGACTAAGTCACGTTCCCAATCGGCATCGACGAAAGCATAATTAATCACTTCCTGATAATCGCGTGCTGTTAACGACCGTTTTATATCTATCGTGGCATATTTTGTTTCGGATGCCGGAAGCATCGCCATTCCACCATACGGGAAATGCACCGGAATCCGGTCATAACCATAAATCCGCGCCAGCTCCTCTATAAAATCCTCTTCAATTGCCAGATCGAAACGATAACTTGGCGGCGTCACATTAAAGGCATCTCCATGGACTAAGAATTCAAACCCTAAGCGGTTAAAATAATCAATGACTTGCTGCTTGCCGATATCGATACCCAATACTCGCTTGATTCGCTCTACACGTACATGGACAGGCGGCCGTTGCGGCAGTTCGTGCCTGATCTCAGTCACCGGCCCCGCCTTACCGCCACAAATCGTTTGTATCAGATGAGTTGCATATTCCAGCACATCTCCCGTGGCTGCAAAATCCACGCCGCGCTCAAACCGATAAGCCGAATCCGAGCTGAATCCCAATTGAAAAGATTTACCGCTGATCGTGTCCGGGCTAAAAAACGCGCTTTCCAGAAAAATATCCGTCGTGCCCTGGGTTACTCCGCTATCCAATCCACCCATGATGCCAGCCAATGCCAATGGCTTTTGTTCGTCCGCAATTAGCAGCATTCCGGAATCAAGGTCAATTTGATTACCATTCAGTAATTGCATTTTCTCATCCTGGCCTGCATACCGGACTTGGATGTTTCCCTTGATTTTCGCGAGATCAAAGGCATGCATAGGCTGGCCGGTTTCCAGCAATACATAGTTGGTAATATCGACGATGGGATTGATCGACCGCAACCCGCTGCGTTCCAGACGTTGAGTCAGCCATAATGGCGTCGGCACATTGAGATCGATATCCCGCATAATCCGGCCGCAATATAGCGGGCACGCGTCCGAAGCCGTGACCTGCACAGCCAATGTATCGTTTATTTCTCCTGAAACAGGCTTTCTCTCCAGTAACGAGAGTCCGGCCGATGTTATTGCCGCAACCTCGCGCGCCACGCCCAATACACCGAGACAATCCGCCCTATTTGGTGTCAGCTTTAAGGTAAAGACATGGTCATCAAGTTCATAATAACTGCGGAAATCCATACCCACCGGCGCATCACCGGGAAGCAATAACAGCCCATCCGCCGCATCGCTGATGCCCAATTCCCTGGCCGAACATAACATACCGGCCGATTCGATACCGCGCAGCTTTGATTTTTTGATGGTAAAACCCGGCAAAGTTGCGCCAATCAATGCGCACGGGACTTTTACACCCGTGCTGACATTGGGTGCGCCGCACACAATTTGCAATACATCTTCCTCGGCTTTTCCAGTTTTGACTTTACATACTTTGAGCCGGTCAGCTTCCGGGTGTTTTTCGACGGCCAGCACTTCGGCCACAATAACCTTATCAAAGGTGGCCGCTACCGGTTCAATGCTCTCCACCTCGATGCCGGCCATCGTCAGTGCATGCGCAAGCTCGTTACTGGAAAGCGGTGGATTAACAAAACTACGTAGCCAATTCTCGGAAAATTTCATAAAATTCAGTTGTTATTAACGACGATAAGTAAATCAATCAGATTCAATTGAATTGTTTGAGAAAGCGCAAATCGTTCTCAAAAAACAACCGCAAATCATTTACACCGTATCTGAGCATTGTCAATCGCTCGACTCCCATACCAAAGGCGAATCCGATATATTGTTCGCTATCAATGGCTACATGCTTTAATACATTGGGATGAACCATCCCGCATCCCAGCACTTCCAGCCAGCCGGTATGACTACAAACGCGACATCCCTTTCCGTTGCACATAACGCAACCTATGTCCATTTCCGCCGAAGGCTCGGTAAATGGAAAAAAAGACGGGCGAAAGCGCACGGGCAAATCATCTCGTTCAAAGAATTGCGCCATGAAATTTGCCAGAACACCTTTCAAGGCGGAAAAATTGGCATTCTCATCAATCCATAAACCTTCCACTTGGTGAAACATGGGCGTATGCGTCACATCGGAATCACACCGGTAAACACGTCCGGGCGCGATCACCTTAATCGGCGGTTTGTTATTCTGCATGTAATGGATCTGTACTGGCGACGTATGCGTGCGCAGCAAATTGCCATTATCAATGTAGAACGTATCGTGCATTGCCCGTGCGGGATGATTTTCGGGGATATTCAGTGCGGTGAAGTTATAGAAATCGGTTTCTATTTCCGGCCCCGAAACCACATCAAATCCGATCGAATGGAATAATGTTTCAATCCTCTGCAATGTTTTTGTCACCGGATGCAAACCGCTGACTCCGCATCCTCTCCCCGGCAAGGTAATATCCAGAGCTTCCTCGGTTAATTTAGCTTCCAGCTCTTTTTCCTGAATTGCATGACGGCGGGATTTAAGTGTCGCTTCCAGCCGGCTCTTCGCTTCATTGATCTGGCTTCCCATTGCGGGACGTTCTTCAGCCGGCAGCTTACCCAACCCTTTCAGCAACTCAGTCAGCACGCCGCTTTTACCGAGATAACGCGCTTTAACATTCTCCAGCTCGGCAGGGTCTTCGATGTTATCCATCTGACTTATTGCTTCAGTGATAATTTCTTCCAGGTTTTTCATGTCAACAAGCGCATTAAGATTAAATAACAACACCCTATCGTTCCACTTCACAAGAAAAAGGGAGGTTCAGGCTTTACCCGACCTCCCAATATCTATCGGTTTACATCCAATTATGGAGTAAGGCTCGCTTTTGCTTGTGCTGCAATTTTCTCAAAAGCGCTTTTATCGAATACAGCCAGATCAGCCAGGACTTTCCGGTCGACTGCAATACTTGCTTTCTTAAGACCATTCATAAATACGCTGTATGACAAACCGCATTCACGGGCAGCTGCATTGATACGCGCAATCCATAACGCACGGAACTGTCTTTTACGTTGACGGCGATCCCGGTAAGCATACTGGCCTGCCTTCATGACCGCTTGTTTGGCTATACGATAAACATTCTTACGACGTCCGCGATAACCTTTGGCTAAGTCTAAGATTTTCTTATGCCGCGCATGAGCGGTTACACCACGTTTAACTCTTGGCATTATCTTCTCCCTTTATGCGTACGGCATCATAGCGCGAACCGATGCTTCATTCGTGGCATGCACAGCAGCGGTACCTCGCAGTTGACGCTTATTTTTGGTTGTTTTCTTAGTCAAGATGTGGCGTTTAAAAGCTTGTGAGCGTTTGACACTCCCGCTCGCCCTAAACTTGAAGCGTTTTGCCGCTCCACTTTTAGTTTTCATTTTAGGCATAAATACTCCTCTTTGATATGAAACCAGGTGCTCTCATATTTGAGAAACTTTACCAACCTGGAGATCACTTATGATGACACTCAACTACTCTACGATACTGCGGATGAATCTTCCGCTGATACTTTTGCTTTATCGGCTTTGGTATCTTTCCTCTTAGGGGACAATACCATTACCATTTGCCGTCCTTCCATCTTAGGAAATTGCTCTACTATTGCAAACGCTTCCAGATCACCTTTGACACGCTCCAGAAGACGCATACCGAATTCCTGATGCGCCATTTCACGTCCGCGGAACCGCAATGTCACTTTAACTTTATCCCCTTCGTTCAGGAAGTTGATTAAGTTTCTAAGTTTTATATTGTAATCCCCTTCATCCGTATTCGGTCTGAATTTAATTTCTTTAATTTGAACTTGCTTCTGCTTGATTTTCGCATCGTGCTTCTTCTTACTTTCTTGATAACGAAACTTACCATAATCCATCAAGCGGCACACCGGCGGCTGCGCAGTAGGCGCTATTTCAACCAGATCGACTCCCGCTTCTTCCGCCAAGGCATTTGCTTCAGCAAGTGTCACAATACCGATCTGCTCCGCATTCACACCAATCAAACGAACTTCCTGCACATCGATTTCTTGATTGATGCGCACTGATTTTTCCTGAGCTATGGTAAATTCTCCAAGAGTAATTTATAAAGAAATTTATACTTTTGCAGACAGTTCTTCATTAAGACGCATAATCAGCGCTTCTAGCGTCATCTGACCCAAATTATCACCTGCGCGATTGCGCACTGCTACTGTATTCGTGCGCACCTCTTCATCCCCGACTATAATTTGATAGGGAAGCTTCTGCAAGCTATGCTCGCGGATTTTATAGGTTATCTTCTCATTTCTCAAGTCCGAGGTGACTCTAATGCCATGCCGCTCCAATTGCACTGCTACTTCCTGAGCATAATCGGTTTGCGCACGGGAGATATTGAGCACGACAACTTGCTCGGGTGAAAGCCATAAAGGTAATGCGCCCGCGTAATTTTCCAGTAATATGCCGATAAATCTTTCCATAGATCCCAGAATGGCTCTATGCAGCATTACAGGTATCTGCCGGGAATTATCTTCCGCGACATATTCTGCACCCAAGCGATCCGGCATGGAAAAATCCAATTGCAGTGTACCGCATTGCCAAATGCGTCCAATACAATCTTTTAACGAAAACTCAATTTTCGGACCATAAAACGCACCTTCGCCAGGCTGTAGCTCCCATTCAAGCTTCGCTTCAGTTAATGCCGCTTCCAGCGCCGCTTCCGATTTATCCCACTGCGCTTCCGATCCGACACGTTTCTGCGGCCGGGTTGAAAGTTTAACCATCAATCCTTTAAAGCCAAAATCAGCATAAACACCCTTCAGCAGATCGATAAACCTTACCACTTCATCCTGTATTTGATCTTCCGTACAAAAAATATGCGCGTCGTCTTGAGTAAACGAACGCACTCTCATGATACCGTGCAGCGCTCCTGATGCTTCATTGCGATGACAGGAACCGAATTCCGCCAATCGCACCGGAAGCTCTCGATAGCTCCGCAAGCCTTGATTGAATATTTGCACATGACCGGGACAATTCATCGGCTTGATAGCAAAATCGCGTTCGTCCGCATGAGTGGTAAACATATTCTCGCGAAAGTTTTCCCAATGACCTGAACGCACCCACAAATCCTTATCCAAAATTTGCGGTGTGCGAATTTCCTGATAGCCATTTTGCTTCAGTATATTTCGCATATATTGTTCAATCTGCTGCCACAACATCCAGCCTTTGGGGTGCCAGAACACCATGCCAGGCGCTTCATCTTGCGTATGAAACAAATCCAGCTGCTTGCCGATTTTGCGGTGGTCCCTTTTTTCCGCTTCTTCCAAACGATGCAAATAATCTTTCTGATCATCCTTATTGGTCCACGCGGTTCCATAAATGCGTTGCAGCATTTCATTATTGGAATCGCCACGCCAATACGCACCGGCGACCTTCATCAGCTTAAATACCTTTATTTTTGACGTGGCCGGAACATGCGGTCCTCGGCACAAATCGGTAAAATTGCCTTGGGAATAGAGTGATAGATCTTCATTGCCCGGTATCGATTCAATGATTTGCGCTTTGTAGTACTCGCCCTGATCCTTGAAAAAATTGATCGCATCCGTACGTTCCAGAACTTTTCGTTCTATCTTTAAATCGCGTTTGCTGATTTCCAGCATGCGTTTCTCAATGGCCAGCAGATCTTCCGGTGTAAATGGCCGCTTATAAGAAAAATCATAATAAAATCCATCCGCAATCACTGGCCCAATCGTCACTTGCGCGTCAGGAAACAATTCTTTTACCGCATGCGCGAGTAAATGCGCGCATGAGTGCCGGATAATCTCTAATCCTTCAGCATCTTTCTCCGTGATAATTGCGAGCTCACTGTCATCTCTAATCTGACTATAAACATCGACCAGCTTTCCATCAACTTTTCCAGCAATAGCCGCTCGCGCAAGACCTGGCCCAATGGACGAAGCCACGTCTAATATCGTTACTGGTTGATCAAAAATACGCTCGGATCCATCAGGCAAACGCACAACAGTCACAGAAATCCCTTCCTAGTAATCAGATAATTTATTGAACATCGGGTTTTAATTGCTGCCATTCAAATCATTCAAAGTTTTTTGGAGTAGCAGGTTACTTAATAAATGATGTTTTATACCAGCTATTCATTTTTTGCAATCCGTTTAGAATTCTTGGTGCGAAACCGATTGCTACTGCATCCACAAGACAATACCAGGCAGCGACACCGCTCGGCGGATTTCCTTGTGTCCAATTAAAAACCGGCTCTATGGATGCCCACTTCCATGTACCGGCTGCTGTTCCCACAATTTCGAGCCAAGTGCAAATGAAAAAGGCCCCCAGATATACCATCGGCGATCGCCCTTTGAAAAGACAGATAACAAAAATACAAAATAAAAACGCACCAACCTGATCTCCTTGTTCAGGAATACCGCTAATTCCCCACAACGACCATAGACCACCGGCTGCGATCACAAAAACCGCTAACTTTTTGGCATTAACCAGAAAAAATCTCGAGCGTGAAAGGGCAACCGCTGTCAGATAGACCATGCCATGACCGGGCGGCACATAATGCGGCACATTTCCAAACCGATAGGTATAACCTTCCATATAAATCGATGCAAAGTGTTCTCCGGCCGTTGCAAATGCCACAGCAATGACAACCTGCATTCTTACTTCCTTATTCTCACCGATCAGCAACCCAAACAAAAAAATCCAAGCGATCACACCCAGTAAATTCTGCATTTCTTTACTTGCGCTACCGTCAATTACCAGACTGACTCCAACACAGAAGAAAGTAAAGCCCGCAATAAAATAATCCCTATTCCGATGCGGATAATCAATATTTGGTTTTGGAAAATGATTCAACATCTTTTTAAAAAACCTTACTGTAATAAAAAGCCCGCCATAGGCGGGCTACTGAATTTCTATAAATATTACAACATTTGCTTATACTTACCAATATATTATCTGCAAACGCCTTGATACATCTTGCATAGTTTATATTTACTTCAACGAAGTGTGAAGATAATTACTCTTCATCCTCATCTTCATTTTCATCATCACTCTGGGCTTCCGTGCTGCCAGCTGAACCGCCAGCCGATCATTCGCCCTCGTCTTCTTCCTCGTCTTCGTCTTCTCCACTACCGCCTTCATCTTCTTCCTTCACTAATACCATCTTGCCCGCCGCTAAGCTCGCATTCAAGTCGGTCTTCGCTACTTCTTCATGCACCAGATTCTGATGGCA
>CP091134.1:1078485-1086333 GCA_021582535.1 Nitrosomonas sp. | reverse complement strand
AGCTAATGATTGAAATGGTAGCGATGATCAGATGTCTGAATATATGCATATGGATTGAGGGCGAATGAATGCACGGAAAGAGTCCGGTTGGATAGAAAAATTTTCTCCAGATGTGATCTGGGATGTGACAGATAATCAAGGAATTCATTCTGGAGCAAAATCAACTGCAAGAATGCCGGCGCACGGCATGCAACTGCTTTCACGCATATCGCATGATGGAAGCGATTATTCAGTAATCGCCGGGACCAAAACTCAGGAGAGACTGACTAAACTGGCCTGTTTATATGAAATTTCACGCGCCTTGCTGAGGATACATGCTGTTGATGAACTGTGTCAGCAGTTGATTGAATACATGCGGCTGGCGTGGCAATCGTATGATCTGATTTTTCCTTTCATAGAAATTGATGGTAATTATTATGCAGCAGGCGAACCCGGATCTTTGTTGATGCATAAATTTTCTGTCCCGCTGCTGGTACATGGCGATGTGGCCGGTCAAGTAGGCGTACTTTCCAAGGATATAAGCGTTACCAGCTGGCCGGAAAATGAAGACACGTTATTTTTAAAAAATATCGCCAGTGACCTCGGATTATGGCTGGAGCAAAAAAAGCTTGCTGACGCCCAGAATGCATTAGTGCATGATGTACGGATGATTGAAAGCGCGTTTAACGCGCATTCCATTGTCGCGATAACCGATAAATCCGGAAAAATACGCTATGTCAATGAAAAGTTTTGTCTGGCTTCCAAGTACTCGGCCAGTGAATTAGTCGGGCAAGATCATCGCATAGTTAATTCCGGTTATCATCCGAAAGAATTCATGGAAAACCTATGGGTCACTATTACCCAAGGTCAAGTCTGGCGCGGGGAAATCAAGAATCGCGCCAAAGACGGCACGTATTACTGGGTCGATACGACGATAGTGCCGTTTCTTGATGGTGACGGATTGCCCTATCAATACGTGGGGATACGGACTGAAGTAACGAATTACAAGCAATTGGAACATAAAATGGAAGAGCAGGTAGCGGAATTAGCCCGCTCTAATGATGAGCTGGAACAATTCGCGTACGTTGTCACGCATGATCTGCAAGAACCGCTCCGCGCCATTAACAGCTTTGTTCAGCTACTTAAAAAATATTGCGATCAGCAGCTGGATGAACGCGCCAGTGAATTAATTACACATGCGGTGGCCGGTACCAACCGGATGCAAATCCTCATTGATGATTTGCTGACCTATGCCCAGGTCAATGCATGCCAAACGCTCGCGGAGATTGATTGCGAGCTGTTGTTGGAGAATGTGTTGACTGACTTATCCGTCATCGTGGGCGAATGCAACGCGGTAGTAACTCACGACAAACTCCCTGTGATCAAAGGTATCCGCTTCCAGTTTATTCAGTTGTTTACCAACTTGATCAACAATGCGCTCAAGTTTCGCAGAGATCAATTGCCTCAAATCCATGTCGGGGTTGAAGAAAATCAAAGTGAATGGATTTTCTCGGTCACCGATAACGGCATTGGCATTGAAGAGCAGTATCTGGACCGTATTTTCCGGGTATTCCAACGTTTGCACAGCCGCCGGGAATATGCCGGTACCGGGATCGGTCTGGCCATCTGCAAGAAAGTGGTGGAACATCACGGCGGGAAAATCTGGGTCAAATCAGTCTCCGGCATTGGTTCTTCGTTCTATTTCACAATTCCGAAAGTTAATTATTAAAGATGCAACAGAAAAGAAATAGTGATCCCAGAATGATCCTGATGATCGATGATAATCCGACCGATGTGTTATTGATCAAAGAGGCTTTTACATTCTGTGAAGGAAATTGTGAAGTGTATGTCGCTGAGGATGGCGTTTATGCGCTGGAGTTTTTAAGGCGGCAAGGCGAATTTCTACATGCGCCGCGTCCGGACATCATCCTGCTGGATTTGAATATGCCGAGAAAAAGCGGATTGGAAGTTTTAACCGAACTGAAATCAGACCCCGATTTCAAGAGAATTCCTGTCATCGTTTATACCTCTTCCGTGACAAAAGAAGATATCAAAGCGGCGTACAACCATCATGCAAATAGTTATATCAGAAAATCGGTGGATTTTGACGACTGTATAAAAACCGCGCAATCGATCAAAGATTTTTGGTTTACTTCTTCAGTTTTATCAGAGCCTTGATTGATCATGACTTCATCTAAAATTCATATTTTGCTGATTGAAGATAATGAAACGGATGCCATACTGGTGCAAAGTGATTTGCAGCTTGCGATGGGCGATCAGATTGCCGTGGTACATACCGAACGCTTAAGTTCCGCGCTCGAATTAATCCGTAAGCAGCCGTTTGATTTAATTTTGTCCGATCTGACATTACCGGATAGTGATGGGATTACGACAATCAATCAGCTGCGTGAAAGCGCCGCGAGTATTCCCATTGCAGTTCTGTCATTTAGAAACGATGAAAAACTGGCGATAAAAGCGATCAAAGCCGGCGCGCAGGATTATCTGGTGAAAGGTAGTCTGACCGAAGGGGTTCTGGCGCGTGTCATCCGCTATTCGATCGAGCGGAAGCGTTTGGAAGAGGGGAGCAGGAAAGCGCAAAAGCGCTTCCAGACAGTGTTTGAGAAAGCGCCGCTGGGAATTGCCTTAATCAACTTGCAGACAGGAAAATACTATGATGTCAATCCAATGTATGCCTGCATTGCGGGCCGCAGCGTGGACGATCTTCTCCACCTCAATCAATCGGACATTATCCACCCGGACGATGTGCTGTCTTACCGGAAGGAGATCGAGCTGTTCATTCATCATCAATCTCACGATAGCAAAATAGTCAAAAGAGTGTTGCGGCCGGACATGTCCATCATCTGGATCGAAATGTCCCTGGTGCCGTTTGAATCCATGGATGGTCAGGAAATCTGTTATTTATGCATGATTGAAGACATTACGGAACGCAAACGGATGATCGAGAATCTGCGGCATTTAACGACGCATCTGCAGGATGTCCGGGAAGAGGAAAGAACCCGGATCGGCCGGGAAATACACGATGTTCTGGGTGGCACGCTGACCGTTCTGAAAATGGATCTGGATTGGCTGTCAAAAAAAATCACGGCCGATCCCATGCATGAGCGGGTCAAGTCGTTGTATGCCTTGACCGGCGAAGCCATTGAGACTGCACGCCGGGTGTCGGTCAATTTGCGGCCTAATGTACTGGATAATCTCGGGTTGTATGGCGCCATCGAATGGCTGGTGCGTGAATTCGAACAGCGTACTAATATAAAATGCTACTTGGAATCCGTCATATCGGCCATATCTTGCAATAACAAGAACTTCGAAACCAGTATTTTTAGGATTATTCAGGAAATATTTATCAATATCACCCGGCATTCGCGCGCCACGAGAGTGGATATCGAACTCATTGAAGATGATACGGATATTGTGATTACCATTAAAGATAATGGCGTTGGCATTACGGAATCACAACTGCTGAATCCCGAGTCATTTGGAATTATAGGCATGAAAGAGAGAACACAACAGTTTGGCGGTACACTGGAAATAGCCGGCACTCCCCTTCAGGGCAGTGTCGTAACACTCAAAATACCGCTGACCATTGCGGTGACCAATGTCGGGGAATTAATCCATGATTAAAGTTCTGATCGCGGACGATCATGCTCTATTTCGTGATGGGCTCAAAAGAATATTTAATGAAACGGACGATATCGATGTCGTTGCGGAAGCCATAGACGGTAAGGATATTCTGAAGAAAACACGGGAATTCGACTGGGACATCGCGCTGCTGGATATTAACCTGCCCGATATCAACGGTCTGGATATCCTGAAAAGAATTTTAACGGCCAACGCGTCGTCATGTGTTTTGGTGCTCAGTATGTATCCGGAAGAGGAATATGCAATCCGCGCGATCCGCTCGGGAGCTTCCGGGTATCTGACCAAAGACAGCCCGACCGATCAGCTGATTACGGTGATTCGCCGCCTGGCCAAAGGCGGGAAATACGTCAATCCTGAACTGGCGGAGAAGCTGTTGTTTAATCCGGTGATGGAATCGGATAAATTGACCCATACGACCTTCTCGGACCGTGAATTTCATGTGTTTAAACTGATCGTCGCCGGAGAATCGTTGACATCGATCGCCAATAAACTATCGCTCAGTGTCAAAACGGTCAGTACGTACCGCTCGCGTATTCTGGAAAAAATGAACATGAAGAACAATGCGCAGCTGGTGCGGTACGCGATACAGCATAAGCTGGTGGAATAAAGTCCGTTCCCGGTTCTACATCCGGTGAGAGAAGTAGTTGCGTATCAGTTGTTTGAGTATCACCAGCTTGCCATGAAAGAAATGTTCGGCGCCCGGTATGAACACAATGGGTTGCGATGCAGGCGCAGCCCATGTCAGCACCGCTTCAGGTAGTACGATACCGTCTTTGTCCCCTTGCACGATCAAAGCGCATTGCGTCGTTTCAGGCACTGGCGGCGCTTGCAGATTAACCACCGAGGGTGCGACCAGAATCAGAAACTCCGGAGCCAGCCGCTCGGCAACGTGCAGTTGAATGGCTCCGCCAAATGAGAACCCCGCCAGCAGCAGCGGCATATCCGCTACCTGATGACTGAATTGATCACGGATTGTCTGGGTGACCGCCAGCACATCGTCGATCTCACCGTTGCCATGATCGAACCGGCCTTCGCTCTGGCCCACACCCCGGAAGTTGAATTTGACGGTGAGGAATCCAAGTTCCAGCAAAGTCGTGAATAAAGTATGCACCACTTTGTTGTCCATGGTTCCGCCGTGCAGCGGGTGCGGATGCGCGATGACGGCAATTCCCTTGGGGATGGATTGGGGTTCGCCCAGAACGGTTTCGAGTTTACCCGCGGGGCCATCGATAAAAAACTTTTGCGTAACCGGCGCCAAGTGATCGGCCTCAATGCGTGTCGGTGAGGCGGATCAGATTTTCAGCCGCTCGACGACATTACCTTTGATCAGGTGCTCGTCGATGATTTCATCGATGTCGTCTTTATCGATGTAGGTATACCACGTTTCTTCCGGGTAAATGACGATGACCGGCCCTTCGTCGCAACGATCCAAACAACCGGCGTTGTTGATGCGGACCTTTTTCTGGCCGCTCAGCTTGAGCGATTTAATGCGCTGCTTGGCATAATCGCGCAGTTCCTGCGCACAGAAATTGTTGCAACATTTGGCGCCGCCTTCGCGTTGGTTGGTGCAGAAAAAGACGTGATATTGATAATAACTCATGAGTGGCCCAAAAAAAGAATTTGAAATAGCATAAGTTTAACGCAATTTTATTTCCGTCCACATGCGGCTGAGCACCCGGCGCTGTTTATGATTCAAATCCGTGATCATTTCCAGCCGCGGCAACGTTTCCTCATCCGGAAAGATCACGTTATTGTGCACTAATTCGGGTCGAATGAATGGTTTCGCCGCCACGTTGGGATTGCCCGATCCGATCAGATTGGTCAGCTCCGCCGAGTTTCTGCCGTCGAGCATAAAATTGATAAACTGATGCGCCAGATCCGGGTGCTTTCCGCTCTTATGCAGCACCATGCTGTCCAGCGACATCACCGCGCCTTGCTTGGGAATGGCGTAATCGATGGTGAAATGCCGTCCGGTTTTCTGCGCATCCAAAGCCGCTTGAAATAAATCATTGGAATAACCGTGCACCACCCACAAATCGCCGATGGCGATTTCGCGGATGTAGCTGGTGTTGCTGAACGCCGCCCAGTACGGTTTGGCGCGGATGATCAGTTCCTTGGCTTGATTCCAATGCGCTTCATCCTGATCGTTCGCCGCGTAACCCAGGTATAACAACGCCGCCGCCATCAATTCGCGCGGACTGTCTAGCACGGTCACGCGCCCTTTGATTTTCTTCAGGTATTCCGGTTCGAAGATAACCGCCCAGGTATCCACCGGCAAACCCAGTTCGCGCATTTTATTGGCATTGAATCCCAGTAATGTCAGCGTGTAAGCATACGGGACAGAATAGCGATTATCCGGGTCGAAGCGCGTTTTCAGATACGCGGGGTGAATGTTTTTCAGATTCGGCAGCAATGTGTTATTCAACGGAATCAGGACGCCTTGGCGTATCAGGGTATCCATGGCATTACCGGTCGGCACGATCAAATCATAGCCGGTTGCCCCAGCGGCCAGTTTGGCGAGCATTTCCTCGTTATCGGAAAAATAATCCTGCTCGACGTGGCAATCGCACGCGGCCTCAAAGCGCTCAATCGTTTCCGGCGCGATGTAATTATTCCAGTTGAATAGTTGCAGGACGCGCGCAGCCGCTTGATTGTGAGCGGCATCGTCCGGTTGCGGCGTGCATCCGGTCACTAGGACTAAGGATAATGCCACACTCAAGCGAACCCAACGCGGCAACGGATCGGTCATGACGATTAGGATTTACCCAGCATGCTGTTGTCGAATCGCGTGGCGATGATAATCAGCGTTAACGTCAGCAACATCAATAAAGTCGAAACGGCGTTCACTTCCGGCGTGACCGCGACTTTGATCATCGTGTAGATCTGGATCGGCAGAATCGGTTCGCCGATGCCTTTGGTGAAGAAGGTAATGACAAAGTCATCGATCGACAGTGTGAATGACATCAAAGCGCCTGCGATGATGGCCGGTCTGATCAGCGGCAGAGTGATTTGCCGGAAAGTCTGCCATGGCGTTGCGCCCAAATCCCGCGCCGCCTCGAAAATGGATTCGTCCATTCCCTGTAACCGCGCACGAACAATGATCGAGACAAATCCAATGCTGAAAGTGGTATGGGCAATGATGATCGAAAGCATACCCAGCGTCAGGTTGAGCACTTGCAGGAAAAACAGCAGCAATGAAACGCCCAGCAGGATTTCCGGCATGGCCACCGGCGTGAATGCCAGAACCGGCAATACCTTGAGTTTGTAGCGATGAATCGCCAAACCGGCCATGGTGCCCAATAATGTCGCGATCGTACTGGCGCTGACGGCGATGATCAGTGAGTTACGCGCAGCCAGCAGCATTTCATGATTGTGCAATAACGCGTTATACCAATGCAGCGTAAAACCCACCCATTCGGCATTGAGTTTCGAGTCGTTGAAGGAAAACACGATCACAATGATCAGCGGAATGTACAAAAAGGCATACACCAGAATCGCGACGATCCACAGCGCTGCCGGTTGTTTTGCACGGAAATTGGACATGGTTTTATGTAATCCTGGTGACCGGTTTGGCAAGCCAGGAAAATAATCCGGCGATACCCAGCACCGCCAGCGTCAGCATGATCGACAGTGTCGAGCCGAACGGCCAATCGCGCGTGCCGAGAAATTGATCCTTGATCAGATTGCCGATCATGATGTCGCCCGTTCCACCCAGAATGTCGGGAATGGCGAACATGCCGAGAACCGGAATAAAAACCAGCGCCGACCCGGAAAATATGCCGGGCAGCGACTGCGGCCAGGTGACATGCCAAAAGCGCTGCCAGCGGTTCGCACCCAGATCCTGCGCGGCATCGAGCAGAATCGGATCATGCTTTTCCAGATTGGTATACAGCGGCAGGATCATAAAGGGCAAGTGGACATAAATCATCCCGATCAACACCGCGAACGGAGAAAAAAGCAGCGTCACCGGTGCGATGCCGAAAAACGCCAGTACGTTGTTGATCATGTGACTGAGCGCTGACTCGGGGCCGAGAATGATCATCCAGGCATAAATGCGGATCAGAAAATTACTGGCGAACGGCAGCACCACCAGCATGATCATCAGATTACGGAATTTTTTCTCGCTGCGGGCGATCAGCAACGCCAGCGGATAAGCCATGGCGATGCAAATGACCGTGGTGAGGGCAGCCACCGTGAACGATTTGAGAA
>CP091134.1:1068736-1078385 GCA_021582535.1 Nitrosomonas sp. | reverse complement strand
TAGTTACTCACGATCTTACTCACAAATTTATCTTGTTACTCACATTTCACATGATTGACTACGGTTAACAAAAAAACCGCTAAACTTATCATTTATGCGGTTTTAGTTGGTGTTGATAGGTATCTATTGGTGTATCTGTGGCGGAGAGGATGGGATTCGAACCCATGTGCCAAGTTACCTTGACCATCTGATTTCGAGTCAGCGCCGTTATGACCGCTTCGGTACCTCTCCTTGGGGTGGCAATGATACACCGGTTTGAGCTGGTTGAGATCAAACCGGTATTTGAAATGAGGTAAATTTACATGGTTGCGTTATGCTGTTGTTGCCAACGCGCCACGCATCTTTTGCAGTGCTTTGGCTTCAATTTGACGGATGCGTTCTGCGGATACGCCTAATTCCGCGGCGAGATCATGCAGTGTCGCGGTATCTTTTTCCCTTAGCCAGCGGGCTTCAATGATATGGCGGCTGCGATCGTCCAGACACGCGAGCGATTGTTGCAGGCCTTTTTCGCGTAAATGCGTGATTTGCTCATTTTCCAGAATCTGTGATGGTTCTTCGCCGTTGGTCAAATAACTGATCGGGCTGAAAGCATCATCTTCTTCATCCGAAACGGGTTCCAGTGAAATATCCGAGCCGTTGAAACGTTTTTCCATTTCCACCACTTCTTCGGATTTAACCCCCAGCTGCGTGGCCATTGCATCCACTTCTTGCGGGTTCATTGTATCCAATCCTTGCTTCATACTGCGCAAGTTGAAAAACAGTTTACGTTGCTGTTTGGTGGTGGCTATTTTAACCAAGCGCCAGTTGCGCATGATGAATTCGTGAATTTCCGCTTTTATCCAGTGAACGGCAAATGATACCAAGCGCACGCCGCGTTCAGGGTCGAAACGTTTAACCGCTTTCATCAGTCCGATATTACCTTCCTGAATCAAGTCGGCTTGCGGAAGACCGTAGCCTTTGTAACCGCGCGCGATTGCGACTACAAAACGCAAATGCGACAAAATCAGCTGTTGCGCAGCTTCGAGATCACCCTGATTCCACAAGCGCCGGGCCAGACTGGTTTCTTCTTCTTGGGAAAGAATAGGGAAAGAATTAACAGACTGAATATAACTTTCTATACTTCCACCCATTGAGGGCAGTGTCAAAGCATTCGTCATTGTAATAATCTCCTGATGATGGATTGTGCTTACTCTTCAGTTTTTAATTGAACACATTCTAGCACTCCCGCAATGAGAGTGCCAAGTTTTTGAAAAGTTCGTGCTTAACGCCCGGTTTATTTGGGTTCGATTTGCCAGAGATGGCTTGCAACGGAGATGCGGGCGCCTAGCCACCCTAGCCAAGCGGAAAACAATAGCAAGCTGATACTATCAGCTGAGGAAAGATGTTGTAGTTGCAAATCAATGCGATAAAGTTGCGCAAGGGTGGTGAGTTCTTCATTGAGTGTGCGAATGGCCAGTGCCATGATAAGCCAGGCGGTAGCGCCTCCCGCCAGTCCTTGAAGCGCGCCGAAATAGAGAAAAGGGCGCTGGATGAAGCTGTCGGTTGCGCCGATGAGTTTGGATATTTCAATTTCATCGCGTTTGGTCAGAATTTGCAGGCGGATAGTGTTGAACATGATCGCGATTATCGCAATGCTCAATAGCGTTGCCAGCATCAGCACGGCAAAACGGGCGAGATCGAGTAAGGCGTTCAGGCGTTCGATCCAAGCGGAATCAAATTGCACATGTTCGATTTCCGGCCAGCTTTGTATGACCGTGCGCAATTGCTCCAAAGCCTCGGTACTGTTTTCCTGGGTGTGAATAACAAAAGCATCCGGAAGCGGATTGCGCATCAGACTGGCAGTGATATCCGTGAGTCCGGTACTTTGTTGTAATTGCTGGAGCGCGACGTCTTTCGGAATAAACTGGACGGTCTGGATTTGTGGATTTTCTTCCAGGCGTTGATTCACTTTCTCGATGCTATCCTGTGTCGTATCAAGCTTAAGAAACAAACTCATCTGCGGGGAATCCGCCGTTTGCCCGGAGATAGCCTGCAGGTTTTGCATGAGCACGTAAATGCCGGCCGGCAGGCTGAGGGCAATGCCCATCACAATAATGCTGAGCAAGCTGGTAACCGGTGTTGAAATCAGCCGTTTGAGCGTAAGAAAGAACACAAATCCGTGCTGCGTCAGCCATGCGCGTATCATGCTGCCAATTTCCCTTGTTTGAGTGACAAAATGCGATGCTGCGTATCTTCCAGCAGCGAAGCATCGTGCGTCGCAATCAGCACAGTGACGCCTACCTGGTTGAATGAGGTGAACATGGTCATGATATCGCGGGCGTATTCAACATCCAGATTGCCAGTGGGTTCATCGGCAATGAGAATGGCCGGACGATGGACTACGGCGCGGGCGATGCATAAGCGCTGTCTTTCCCCGCCGGATAACGCGATCGGCATGGCTTTTTCTTTTTTGAGCAAGCCCACCTTATCCAAAGCGGCGCGAACCCGGGCGGCTACGGTATTGTTATCAAAATTGCTGATTTGCAGCGGCAGCAGGACATTGTCAAAAACGTTGCGGTCAAACAGCAGCTTGTGATCCTGAAAAATGAAACCGATTTTGCGGCGCATATAGGGGATGGCAGACGGTTTAAGCTGGGCGATATTCTGCCCGCTGATCGTGATGGTGCCGGATGTTGGCCGCTCGATGGCGGCGATGAGTTTTAATAACGTGCTTTTCCCCGCGCCTGAGTGGCCGGTCAGAAATACCATTTCACCGGGTTCCACCGTGAGATCAACGTTATTCAGTGCTACATATCCGTCGGGATAACGTTTCGAGACATTTTTGAAAGTGATCATCGGCCTATGCCCTATGCTATCCGTAGCGTTTAATCAAACAGTGCATCAACAAACTGCCGGGCGTCAAACGGCCTTAAATCATCCACACCTTCGCCGACGCCGATAAAACGCAATGCCGGCGGATTGTCCGGGTACTGTCCGGCAATGGCCGCGACCACGCCGCCTTTGGCGGTGCCGTCCAATTTGGTCAGGATCAGACCGGTGACATCCAGCGCTTCGTCAAATGCCTTGACTTGCGTGATGGTATTTTGTCCGGTATTGGCATCGAGCACCAGCAATACTTCGTGCGGCGCATCCGGCATCGCTTTGGCGACGACGCGTTTGACTTTTTTGATTTCCTCCATCAAATGCAGTTGCGTGGTTAGCCGTCCGGCGGTATCCGCCAGCACGATATCGATGCCGCGCGCTTTGGCGGAATTGACCGCGTCGAAAATCACCGCCGCCGGGTCGCCTTTTTTATCCGGATCGCTGTCCGGCGCAATCACGGTGACATTGTTCCGTTCCCCCCAAGCGATCAATTGCTCGCGCGCAGCCGCGCGGAAAGTATCGCCGGCAGCCAGCAATACCGATTTTCCCTGGGTCTGGAAATATTTGGCCAGTTTGCCGATCGACGTGGTTTTACCTACGCCGTTGACGCCGGTGATCATGATAACGAAAGGTTTATGTGTGGTAGTATCCAGCGGTTGCGCCAGCGGTTCCAGCATGGCAATAAGTGATTCCTTCAGTGCTTCTTTGAGTTGCGCCGAGTCCGTCAGGGCGTCGCGCTTCACTTGTTTGCGCAGGTTCTCAAGCAGCTGCTGCGTTGCGCTGACGCCGATGTCGGAGGTTAGTAAAATAGTTTCCAGTTCCTCGTAAAGCGCCTCATCGATTTTACCGCCGCCGAATAAGCCCGATAGTTGTTTACCCAAATTTTGCCGGGTGCGCGCCAATCCTTGCTTGAGTTTAGCGGCGAAGCTTATCGATTCCTCCGGCTTGGATTCGGATTCAACATCGGGAGAAACCGGTGTTTCAGCGGAATCTGCGGGATTTTTTTTGGATTTAAAAAAACTGAACATTCTGGTAGGCTCTTCTACTGATAGACATTGGAAATTCTCAAAGCCTAATTTTATTCTGTTTACTCACATTTTGGTTGGTAAAAATGAAACCTGATTATTGTTTTACTGTACATCGCTTTTTTTCTTTTTCCGGGTTATGCATCGCGATTCTGCTGATTTCATCCGCAGCGGTTGCCAATCCGCATGAATTTTTACTCGATAATGGCCTGAGATTGATTGTTAAGCAGGATCATCGCTCACCGGTGGTGGTGACGCAAATCTGGTACAAAGCGGGCAGTATCGACGAAGTAAACGGCGTCACCGGTGTGGCGCATGTGCTGGAACATATGATGTTCAAAGGGACAGAGAAAGTTCCGAATGGTGAGTTTTCAAAGAAAATCGCTGCTGCGGGCGGACGGGAGAATGCCTTCACCAGTTACGATTACACTGCCTATTACCAGCAATTGCACAAGAATCACTTGCCCATGGCGATGGAGCTGGAAGCGGACCGGATGCGCAATTTGATTCTGACCGAGGAGGAGTTTTCCAAAGAGATTAAAGTGGTGATGGAAGAGCGCCGGTTGCGGACAGACGATCAGGCCCGTTCACTGCTGTATGAAAAAATGATGTCGGTTGCGTATCAAGCGCATCCATACAAAAACCCGATTATCGGCTGGATGAATGATCTGGAGAATATGCGCGTGGAAGATGCGCGTGAATGGTATGACCGTTGGTATGCGCCTAATAATGCGATATTGATTGTAGTCGGTGATGTCGATGCCAATGAAGTATTCCGGCTGGCGCAAAAAAACTATGGCACGATTCCTAAGCATCCCTTATTGCCGCTCAATGCCCGCAAACCCCAAACCGAACCGCCGCAAACAGGCACCAAGCGCATCATCGTCAAGGCGCCGGCGGAACTGCCTTATCTGATGATGGGGTATCACGCGCCGACGATTAGAAACGTCACGGAAGACTGGGAACCGTATGCGTTGGAGATACTGGAAGGTGTGCTGGATGGCCATGCATCGGCCAGGCTGAATAAAAGTCTGGTGCGTGAAAGCCAGATCGCCAATTCGGCCAATGCGGGCTACAGCGCGATGGCGCGCGGTCCGAGTGTCTTCTTTTTGAGCGCGGTGCCGCGTGCCGGTAAAACGGTCGCTGAGCTGGAACAGGCTTTGCGCAAAGAAATCGAGAAAATCACCAGAGATGGCGTCACTGAAGATGAATTGGCGCGCGTAAAAGCGCAAGTTGTCGCCGGGCATGTGTATCAACGCGATTCCATTTTTTCCCAAGCCATGCAACTGGGAAGGCTGGAAAGCACCGGATTGTCCTACCGCGATATCGATATCATCCTGGAAAAGCTGAAAGCCGTTACTGCTGCACAAGTACGCGATGTGGCGAAAAAGTATTTCAATGACGATAGCTTGACCGTGGCGGTCTTGGATCCGCAACCGCTGGAAAAAAGAGCGCCCGCGAAAGTACCCAGCGGTTTAAGGCATTGAGTGAGTTAAATCTATCGAAACGCTGACAGTCGCAGTTGAACTGTTGAAAACTTGGCGGCTGTCAGAGTGAAGCGCTGAGGCGTATTGGTAAGCTTCCAGGGGTTGTTTGTTTCCGGCTCAATGACTATGAGCGCTGTCTTTGGATTGCTCCGTGTGTCCCTGTTTATGCATGTGATCCATCATACGGTGCATTTCCGATTGATCGATGAAACCGTCTTTGTTGGCATCTTTTTTATCAAACATGGCTTCATGGTGTTTCATAAACTCTTCCTTGCTGATTTTGCCATCTTTATTCGTATCCACTGGTCCCATATGTTCACATTGATGGCCGTGCGCATCACCGGATTTTGCATCGCCATGACTATGGTCTGCGGCTTGTCCGCTTTGATGCTGGTGGCTGCTGCCTTGCGTGGCATCAGCGGCGAATACCGTGGTTGCAGTGCCTGCGAATAACAAAACAGTTGCAGCGGCGATAGAAACCAAATTTCTTTTGTGGCGCATCTTGTTTCTCCTAAGTGAAGTAGTCAGTGAATGAAAGAGTAAAATTTTCTTCCGGTTTTTAGAAACGGTTCTCTCCGTAAAGTTCGGAAAACCATTTCAATAGTCCGTGATGCCGTTGGGAGTGTGCGGCTTTAGGTAACGATAAAATGCTCGCGGTAATACTTCAATTCGTTGATGGAATCATAAATGTCGGACAAAGCTTCGTGCTTGCTGTCTTTGGAAAAACCTGACGCAATTTGCGGTTTCCAGCGTTTGGCGAGTTCTTTGAGCGTGCTGACATCCAGATTACGGTAATGAAAATAAGCTTCCAATTGCGGCATTGAACGCACCATGAAACGCCGGTCCTGGCAGATCGAATTGCCGCACATCGGCGATGCGCCGGAGGGTACATGCAGTTTCAGGAATTCGATCAGTTGCGCTTCCACTTCCGCTTCGTTGAGGCGCGATGTTTTCACCTTGCCGATCAGGCCGGATTTGGAATGTGTCGATTGATTCCATTTATCCATGCCGTTCAGCACTTCATCCGGCTGGTGCACGACCAGAACCGGGCCTTCGGCGACAGTATTCAGCTGTGAATCGGTAATCACCAGAGCGACTTCAATGATACGATCGGTATCCGGATTGAGTCCGGTCATTTCCATGTCGACCCAGATGAGGTTATTGTTATCTTGTGCCATAATTGTTTCGATTTTTTTGAATGCAATGCGTTTAATTGTGTCATATCGCCATCAGTCCGTCACTTTTAAACAGACTGGGAATGTCCGGCTTATTTGGCAGTGATCATTGAATATTGAATGAATTCAAACTTTAGCGCTTAAAACAAACTACTATGCAAACATTTACTTTGGTTTTTCTTTTCGCATTATTACTGACAACGCTGACCCAAATCTGGCTGGCGGCAAGACATATCGGTCATGTACGCACGCATAGGGACAAGGTGCCGGAAGAGTTTGCCAGTCAGATCAGTTTAAGCGATCATCAGAAGGCTGCCGATTACACTTGCGCCAAGACGCGCGCGGGTTATCCGGGCACATTGCTGCATGCTGCGCTGTTGCTGGTATTTACCTTGGGCGGCGGTTTGAATGCCTTGAGTGAATTCTGGGCGGGCTGGCTAAGCGATCCCGTGGCGCACGGCATGATATTGATTATCAGCACATTCTTTATCATGAGCGCCGTTGACATTCCATTGAGTTACTACCGCACTTTTGTGATCGAAGAGCAATACGGTTTCAATAAAATGACGCCAGGGATGTTCTTTACCGATCTGATTAAGCAATCCGTATTGGGTTTATTGCTGGGCGCGCCTTTGTTATTTTGCGTACTGTGGTTGATGGAGCAAATGGGCGAAAGCTGGTGGTTGTACGCCTGGTTTGCCTGGATCGCTTTTAATTTGTTCGTGCTGGCGATTTTTCCAACATGGATCGCGCCATTGTTTAATAAATTCACACCGCTGGAAGATGCCACGCTGAAAACGCGCATTGAGCAATTGATGAGCAAATGCGGTTTCAAAGCCAGCGGCTTGTTCGTCATGGATGGCTCGCGCCGCAGCAATCACGGTAATGCGTATTTCACCGGTTTTGGTAAAACCAAGCGCATTGTCTTTTTTGATACTTTGCTGGCGCGTTTGAACCCAAGTGAGATTGAAGCGGTTTTAGCGCACGAATTGGGGCATTTCAAACACCGTCACGTGATCAAACGTATCGTAATTTCGTTCGTAATGAGTCTGGCGTTTCTCTGGATACTGGGTTTTCTGATGGAGCAAAGCTGGTTTTATGAGGGACTGGGCGTAACGGTTGCAGCCGTGCCGTCAACGGCGATGGCATTATTGCTGTTTTTCCTGGTGATGCCGGTGTTTACTTTCCTGCTGCATCCGATATCGAGTATTTACTCACGTAAGCACGAGTTTGAAGCGGATGCCTACGCCGCGCAAAATGCTTCGGCGGATGATCTGATTCACGCACTGGTCAAACTGTATCAGGACAATGCGGCCACGCTGACGCCCGATCCGCTGCATTCCGCATTTTATGATTCACACCCGCCCGCGGCCATTCGCGTGGCGCACTTACAAAGTCAGGGGCAAGCATGAATGATAGCGTATGCGATTTAACTTCCAAGCAATGCAAGCCGTGCGAAGGCGGTGTGCCGCCACTGTCGGGCACGGAAGTTTCCGCCTTTTTGCAGCAGATTGAAGGATGGCGATTGCAAGACAAACAGATCAGCAAAACCTACGCGTTTAAGAATTACTACCAAACCATGGCGTTTGTGAATGCAGTAGCATGGATTTCACATCGCGAAGATCATCATCCCGATATGCTGGTGGGCTACAGTCAATGCGTGGTCACGTATACCACGCATGCGATCGGCGGTTTGTCCGAGAACGATTTTATCTGCGCAGCGAAAATCGATAAGTTGTTCTCAATTTGAGCGCTCGCTCCGGAAAAAACAAGCCACAAACGAAGTGTTTAACCGGGCAAGTGGTTGCCGCATTCGGCAGACATTATTCGGTTGAAACGGTAACGGGAGAAACCATTTCTTGTGTCATGCGCGGCAAAAAAGGCGGGATTGCTTGCGGCGACCAGGTGGAATATCAGCTGACTACTGTTGGTCAAGGCGTGATTGAAACGGTAAAACAACGCACTTCATTGCTTTACCGGAGCGACACATTTAAGGAAAAAATCATCGCCGCCAACGTCACGCAAATCATCATTGTAGTCGCGGCGACTCCCAGTTTCAGCGAGGAGCTGATCAACCGTTGCCTGGTTGCGGCGGAAAGTGAGAATATCGCAGTATTGATCGTACTGAATAAAGCTGACCTGATCGAACCGACCCAAACGGCGATGGAAACGCTATCGTTGTATCAAGATCTTGGTTACGCCGTATTGCAATTAAGCGCAACCCAGGATATTTCGGCACTGCGGCCTTATTTGTCAGACCACCTCAGTGTTTTGGCCGGGCAATCCGGCATGGGCAAATCCACATTGCTCAATGCATTGATACCTGAGGCCAAGCGCGCTACCGCGGAAATCTCATTGGCGCTCGATTCCGGCACCCACACCACCACACATTCGCAGCTTTATCGTCTCGATGACGACAGCGCGATCATCGATTCACCCGGTTTCCAGGAATTCGGCCTGAATCATATCAAAGAAGAAAATCTGGCGTGGGGCTTCATGGAGTTTCATCCGTATATCGGACGATGCAAATTCAACAATTGCCACCATACCCGGGAACCCGGCTGTGCTGTGATGCTGGCAGTACAGCAAGGGAAAATTCACCCTAAGCGTTTGGCTTTTTATCAGAAACTATTGCGGCGCGATGAGTTTAGTGCAAATATTTAACGGTGTGAGATAAATCCGGAACAAAAGCATTCAGACGCAACATCTGTTCAATGTCTTATGATGTCAGTCCACCGGAGATGAGCCGTTTTACCGGTAATTCCATATCCGGCAGCATCGCTTTTAAAAATCCGGTAATGAAACAGTACTAGTATTCAACAATCCCCTGCAATTCCTGAAACAGCAACCGGAAACTCTTGGGCGGTTTTTCCGCCGCCTTTTCTTTTTGTGTATTGCGGATCAGCAATCTCAGGCGCTGCTAGTCGGCTTGCGGATATTTCTGTGCAAATTCGGTGAGCGCGTTGTCGTCGTTCAGCAGCCGTTCGCGCCAGCGTTCAAGCTGGTGCAGGCGGGCGGTTTGGTGCACCGATGTCTGGTGCCAGGAGTCGAGCTTTTCCTTAACCGGCAGCGCGTCGATGTCGCGCATCAAGCGCCCAAT
>CP091134.1:1046473-1068636 GCA_021582535.1 Nitrosomonas sp. | reverse complement strand
AAAGCCGCAGCGATATTGACCTTGCTCGGCGATGCCGGGAAAGGCTGGCTGGCGGTGTTTCTGGCGCAAATTTACGCCCCACAATGGGGAGTGGGCGACGAAGCGGTGGCCGTGGCGGCGCTGGCGGTGTTTCTCGGTCATGTATTTCCGGTATTTTTACGTTTCCAGGGTGGCAAAGGCGTGGCGACCGCGGTTGGTGTGTTGCTCGGTTTGAATGTGTGGTTGGGGCTGCTGGCGATGGCGACCTGGCTGGCGGTTGCGTTTACTTGGCGTATTTCGTCGTTGTCGGCGTTGATCGCGGCGGTATTGGCGCCGCTGTATAGCATCGGTCTGCTGGGTTTTGAAGCCGCTACGCTGGCTGTTTCGGTGATGTCATTACTGCTGATCTGGCGTCACCGGTCGAACATCGTTAACCTGCTGGCGGGTAAGGAAGGGCGGATCGGCGAGAAGAAATCTCCTGAGTAGTTTCATCACGTTTCCGGCGTTTCCAGCATCTCCAAATTCCAGCGTGCGTTGACGGTAAAGCTGCTGGCCGGTTGCCGGGCGGGTTCCGGCATTGCTTGCAACCGTAGGGCGCCAGCAAACGCGATCATGGCGCCGTTGTCGGTGCAGAATTCCAGTTCCGGATAAAACACCGTGGCGCCTTTGGCTGCGGCTTTGCCGCTGAGATTGCGGCGCAGTTGTTCGTTCGCGCCGACACCCCCGGCTACCACCAGTTGCTTCAACCCGGTTTGCGCCAGCGCCGCCAGTGATTTTTCCGTCAAAACTTCCACCACTGCGTCTTGAAAAGCCAATGCGATATCGGCGCGGATTTGCGCGCTGATTTCCTGTTTGTTGAGCAAGGTCAGCACCGCGGTTTTCAGGCCGCTGAAACTGAAATTGAGATCGCCGCTGTTGAGCATGGGCCGCGGCAGTTTGAATTTCCCGGGCCGCCCTTGCCGGGCGAGCTTCGATAACGCTGCGCCGCCGGGATAGCCCAATCCCAATAACTTGGCAGTTTTATCGAATGCTTCACCGGCGGCGTCATCGACGGTTTCACCCAATAATGTGTAGTGACCGACGGCGTCGACTTGCATCAACTGGGTATGGCCGCCCGAGACCAGCAGCGCGATGAACGGGAAGACGGGCGCCGGAGTGGATAACAACGGCGACAGCAGATGACCTTCCAAATGATGGATGCCGAGCGCCGGGATATGCAACGCAAAACTCATCGCCGCGCCGATGCTGGCGCCAACCAGCAGTGCACCGGCCAAGCCGGGGCCTTGGGTGTAGGCAATTGCTTCGATGTCATGCAATTGGCATTGAGCGTCCCGCAACGCTTGTTGAATCAAAGGCAGCACGCGCCGGATATGATCGCGCGACGCCAGCTCCGGCACCACGCCGCCATATTCACTGTGCATGGCGATTTGCGAATACAGCGTATGACTCAGCAGACCGCGACCGGTGTCGTAGAGCGCGATACCGGTTTCATCGCAGGAAGTTTCAATACCGAGAACGAGCATCAGAGAAAGTGAGCGTTGGTTTAATGGGGGATTGGCGGTAAAGCGTTATTTTAACATTGTTGCAACGCGGCGGATTGTTTGCGTGCGGACTGACAGATAGACGCCGGGGCTGTATCGAAAATCAGGTCTGTGCTACAGTTCGTTTTTTGTAATTTTAGTGCACGAGGTAAGTCATGGATTATAACTACGAATCGGAACACACCAAATTTATGCGTGAATTTCTCGAGAAGAATCCGCAAGTGGAAGAAAAACGCTTGGCCGCGCGGAGCGTATGGTGGGATAAAAAACAGAACCTGGAAGAGCGTAAGCGCTTCAAGGAAGCTGCTGAGCCGATGAAGCCGTATGTCTATTTTGGCGGGTAAGATTTAGTAAACCTTCAGTTGCATTCAATCGATAGCGCGCTGATTCCCGGGAGTGTTGCCATGCAGCGATGGATTGCCGTTTTAACCGTATTTATCCTGCCGGCATGCGCGAACCTAACCGGCGCGACCGATAAGACGCAACGCAACGAAGAGCAATTTGCCGGAGAGCATGCCGCGCTGGCGGCGTGCGTGGTGGCAAAATTACAATCCGACGGGCGGTCGTTCCTGCGGCCGCTGCAGTTCAAAAACCGCCAATATCCGGATATGCATGCGTCGGAGATCCACGCTTACGATACCCGGTATCTGCGCAGTGCCATCGCGACTTACGCGCCTTCAAATCCCGATGCGATTCTGATCTATGGCAATCCGGCGCTGGAGATTCAATCCGAAGCGCAGCGCAGCGACAATGACAAGCCGGTTTACGCTTTCGCTTTGCTGCTGCAGCAAGCGGATGCTACAAAAGTCACCGCATCCTTGCGCGGTGATCCATTCTTCGTCAATATTGCCTGGAAAATCGTGGAATCGTGCGCAGCTGCCACGGCCAAACCTTGATTCCCCAGGCTAGATTCCGCCTGTTAGTTGTTATTCCCGGATTTTGCCAATAAGACATCCAGCGCGCGCGTGCTGAGAATGCGTTTGAGGATGCCGAACAAGTACGTGGGAACGGTCACATAGTACCGCGCTTGCGGTTTTTCGGCTTCCAGCGCGTGAATCACGCGCTTGAGCACAGCCTCTGGCGGCAGCGTGAACGGAACAGCCGGTCCCGGTTTGTTCAGGCGGCTTAGCACGCCTTGGTACTTCTCCCGGTGAAAGCTGTTTTCGATGTCGATGTATTTTTGCAGCGCTTGGACGGCGTTCGTGCGAAACTGGCTGGCGATCGGCCCCGGTTCGATCAGACTGACGAATACATTGCTGCCTTTGAGTTCCAGCCGGAGCGTATCGCTCAAGCCCTCAATGGCGTATTTGGAGGCATTGTAAGCGCCGCGGAAAGGCAGAGCGACGAAGCCGAGCACCGAGCTGTTCTGGATGATCCGCCCGTATCCCTGGCGGCGCATGACCGGTATGACAAGATTGGTTAATTCCTGCCAGCCGAACACATTGGTTTCGAATTGCGCGCGCAGGGCGTCGCGGTTCAGGTCTTCGACGGCGCCCGGTAAGCCGTAAGCGCCATTGTTGAATAGCGCATACAATTCACCGCCGGTGCGGCGCATGGTTTCTTCAAAAGCAAAATGAATCGAATTGGAATCGTTCAAATCCAGGCGGAAGCTTTCCAATCCCTCGGCCAGCAGTTTTTCCACGCTAGCGCGTTTTCTGGCTGTGGCGAATACGCGGTAACCGCGTTCCTGCAATCCCTTGGCGGCGCAGTAGCCAATTCCGCTGGAACATCCTGTGATTAATATGGTTTTTTTCATTTATTCAGATCAACTTGTAATGAGTATTTCTATTTTTTGAAGCTTGACAATGGATTCAGTGCAACGATAGCATCAATTGCAGCTGATCAGCTTTTCACAACAGAAAATAACATAATCGAAGGCTATTCATGGCAAAAATTATATTCAGGCTTAATGGTGTTCCCGACGATGAGGCGCATGATGTGCGCGAATTGCTAGCCAGCCATGCGATTGATTATTATGAAACCTCGGCAGGAAATTGGGGGGTATCGATGCCGGCGATATGGCTCAAGGACGACGGCCAGTTTGAGCAGGCGCGCGCATTGCTGGATGCTTATCAAAGCGAGCGGACGGTCAGAATGCGGGCGGAATATGCGCGTCTCGAGCGGGAGGGAAAAAATAGAACCTTCTTTGATGCGGTTAAAGAGAAACCGGTCAGTTTTACGATCCATTTGGCGCTGGCGTGGCTGGTTATTTATTTGTCTATCCAGTTGGTTCTGGATCTTGCTCAGTAAAAGAAGACATTTTTCATGCCGCCAATTTTCTCCGTGCAATGCGGTATGATAGCGATCCAAATCTTGTTTTATCCAGGAATATTCTAAAAAGGAGAGAGAACATGAAATATACGTTGAAAGCAATGGCCGCAGTATTCGCGATAACCTCGGTGTATGCCTACGCTGGCGGAGATCCTGAGCACGTTAAGTTTCCTGAAGGTTATAGCAAAACTTTTACGCAATACGGCACCATGAATCGCGCGAACCAAACCCAGGTGGCCAAGTTGTATGCCAACGAAGCTGCGATTTCCGGCTATAAGCAAGGAAATAAAAGCGCTCCCGGTGGCGTTGTGGTGATGGAGATCTATACCCCTAAAAAAGGCGCGGATGGTAAGCCTGTTGCCGGTAGCGACGGACTTTTCGAGATCGATTCGCTGGCTGCGGTTGCGGTGATGGAAAACAGAAATAATTGGGATGCATCCTTTCCAAAGGAGAATCGCACCGGAGATTGGGGATTCGCTGTTTACAATCCCGATGGCACCCCCAAAAGCAACGATTTGAACTGTGTGCAATGCCATACACCGTTGCAAGCGCAAGACTATCTGTTTACGTATCAAAAGCTGGTCGATTTCGTGAAGAAATAAGCAACCGGATCAACTGAGCGGGTGATTCTGTTTTAACGGATAACCTGCTCAGCGTTGCCTGATTGAGCATGAAGGCTTCCGGCTTGATTGATCATAGGATCATGCTGATAAGCTTAATCTTCTCACCACACCGGTAAATCATGCCGGAAGTGCCGCGTAATTCAATACGTGGCTTCATTTTGAGAACTCAAAGAATCGATGAGCGGCCCAGTCCTCAATTTAGATAAACTCAATACCTGGCGGCAAATGGATCCCGAAGGTGGAACCGGGTTTATAAAAAAACTGATTACCATTTATTTGTCGTCTGCGCCTGCATTTCAGATACGGATTGAAGATGCGATTCAAGCTGCGGATAGCGATGCATTGGTCAAAGCGGCGCATACTTTCAAGTCCGGCGCGTCAAACGTCGGCGCTGAATTGCTGGCTGATATTTGCCGCCAATTGGAAGAATATGGTGATAAGAATCAGCCCAGTAGAGCTGTTGAGTTGCTGGCAGAAATGCAAAACGAATCCCAGCGGGTGATAACCGCGTTAGAAGAGTTATTGGAAAAATGTTGATTTGCAATGCAGTCTGCGGGTTTTGCCGTACGCCGGTTTCCCATCACTATCTGCAGAGGAAAATTCATGCGTGAAGTTGTCATTTTGAGCGGTGTGCGTACGGCGATCGGCGATTACGGCGGTGCGCTCAAACAGGTTGCGCCCGTCGATCTGGCGGCCAAAGTGGTTCGTGAAGCAGTCTTGCGCGCCGGGATTGACCCTGATGAAGCCGGACACCTGGTTTTTGGCAACGTCATACATGGTGAAACGCGCGATATGTATCTGGCGCGCGTGGCTGGCATCAATGGTGGTTTGCCGCACCATACTGCGGCGCTGACGGTAAACCGGCTGTGCGGAAGCGGCTTGCAAGCCATTATTTCAGCCAGTCAGAATATATTACTCAATGACACCGATGTGGTCGTTGCGGGCGGAGCGGAGTCCATGAGCCGTGGCGGTTATTTATTGCCAGCACTGCGTTGGGGGCAGCGCATGAACGATGGCGGTACCGTGGATATGATGGTAGGCGCGTTAACCGATCCCTTTGATACTGTGCATATGGGAATTACTGCGGAAAATATCGCTGCCAAGTGGCAGATTAGCCGCGAAGCGCAGGATGCGTTTGCCGTGGAAAGTCATCGCCGTGCACTACGGGCGATCAAAAATGGTTATTTCAAAGAGCAGATTGTGCCTGTGGAAGTGATTGAGCATAAAAAAACCGTTATTTTCGATACCGATGAGCATCCGCGTGAAAATACCAGTATTGAAAGCTTGGCTAAATTACGTCCGGTTTTTCAGAAAGACGGCACGGTGACGGCGGGTAATGCTTCCGGCATTAACGATTGCGCCGCGGCATTAGTGTTGATGGAAGGTGAGGTGGCGCGGAAGCGTAATCTCCATCCGATGGCGCGGCTGGTTTCGTATGGTCATGCCGGTGTTGATCCTAAATTCATGGGTATTGGTCCGGTTCCCGCGGTTCAGAATGCGTTGCGGCGCGCCGGTCTTAAAATATCGGATATTGATGTCATTGAATCCAATGAAGCTTTTGCTGTGCAAGCTTGCGCAGTAGCAAAAGAATTGCAGTTTGATCCGGAGAAAACCAATCCGAATGGCGGTGCCGTGGCGTTGGGTCATCCCATCGGTGCGACGGGAAGTGTTCTGGCAATCAAAGCGATTTACGAGCTGCAACGCTGCGGCGGGCGATATGCGCTGATTACAATGTGCATCGGCGGCGGGCAAGGGATTGCTGCTATTTTTGAAAGATTTTGAAAGATTCTCGAATGTTGGTTAACCGGAATTTCGCATTGACTGGGGTGGGTAATTAAGCTATAGTCACGGCTTTTTTAAGTACGGGTAAAGCTGTCTTTCCAAGGGCAGGTGGTGAACATGTCTTGGATTAAGAATAGGCCGCTCAAGATTGTTTTGCACGTGCAATTGCTGATAACGCTGGTGGTGGCAGTTGCTATAGGGATTTTTCTTGGCGTGCAAAGTGCGATTTCAGCAGCATTGGGAGGAAGTGTAAGTGTGATTTCCTCGGCAGCGTATGCAATCATCGTTTCTCATCACAAAGGTTATACCGCAGGAGAGACGGTCAGAACCGCACTAAGAGCAGAATCGGTAAAAATAATATTAACCGTGAGCTTGTTATGGGCAGTGTTTAAATTTTATGAAGATCTAAACGCTTTCGCGTTTATCGGAACATTTATCCTGACAGTTTTGGCTTATAGTATGGCATTGTTGGTATCGGACGATACGAAGTAAGATAAATTTATAAAAGTAAAGTAGGCACGCATGGCATCAGGAACAGAACTTACTCCAACATCATATATTGATCATCATCTAACCTATTTAACAACACAAGTCAGTGAAGGTTCTTTTTGGGTGTTGCACGTTGATACCTTGATCACATCCCTAATCCTTGGTGTTATCAGTTTTGGTTTTATTTGGTTGATTGTGCGTAAAGCTACGCCAGGTGTACCTTCTAAAAGCCAAGCGTTTGTTGAGCTTGCGGTCGAATTTATTGATAACGAAGTAAAAAATACATTTCATGGTAACCGGCATGTGCTGGTTGCGCCTTTGGCATTGACCGTATTCATATGGGTTTTGATGATGAATGCCATGGATATACTGCCAATCGATATCATGGCTTGGATCACGGAAAATGTGTTTGGATTGCATAATTGGAAGATTGTGCCTACAACGGATGTCAATACGACTTTTGCGCTGGCGCTTTCAATATGGTTTTTGATGATTTTCTTTAATCTCAAGGTCAAGGGATTCGGCGGGTGGATGCATGAGTTGTTCTGTACACCATTTGGAAAAAATCCGCTGCTTTGGATACTGAATTTATTATTTAATTTTATCGAGTATGTGTCCAAGCCTTTATCGCATTCGCTACGGCTTTTTGGGAATATTTATGCGGGCGAGATAATTTTTCTGTTGCTGGGGATGTGGGCAGCTACAGGAGTGTCGGGCACAATTTTTGGTTCGATTTTAGGGGCTGGTTGGGCAATATTTCATATATTGATCGTTACCTTGCAAGCATTTATTTTTATGATGCTGACAGTGGTTTATATATCAATGGCGCACGAATCTCACTAAATTAAATTTTATAAGCTCATCTAGTAACATATTATTAATCTTAACAAAAGGAAATTAAAATGGAGAATTTGCAGTTTTTGGCAATGATTCAGGCGTATACCGGAATAGGTATTGGTTTGATGATCGGACTTGGCGCAGCAGGCGCGTGTATTGGTGTGGGTGTGATGTGTAGCCGTTTTCTTGAAGGTGCGGCACGTCAACCGGAAATGATACCGACTCTGCAAGGTAAAGTGTTTCTTCTGCTTGGTTTAACTGACGCGTCTTTTATTATTGCTGTTGGTCTGGCTATGCTGTTTGCATTTGGAAACCCATTGTTGGCAGTGATTCAATAACAATGCTGTTGTTGTTTAGATCAGAAATTACAGGCTTGTCATGAATATTAACTTTACTTTAATTTCTCAGGCGATAGCCTTCTCGGTATTTATTTGGTTCACGGTCAAGTTTGTGTGGCCGCCACTGCTGCGTGCAATAGAAGAGCGTCAGAAAACGATAGCCGATGGTTTGGCTGCCGGAGAGCGTGGCCGTCATGAACTGGAGTTGGCCAGTCAGCGTTCATCTGATGTGTTGAAAGAAGCGAAACAACGTGCTTCGGAAATCATTCTGCAAGCTGAAAAACGAGCTACCGAAATCGTCGAGGAAGCTAAGCGGACCGCAAAAGAAGAAGGCGATCGTATTATAACAGGTGCTAAAGCAGATATTTCGCATGAAGTATTCAGCGCAAAAGAAGCGCTGCGTCAGCATGCTGCTCAGTTAGCAATTGCTGGTGCAGAGAAAATATTACGCCGGGAAGTTGATGCTAAAGCGCATGCGGATATACTGATTGCAATTGAGGAAGATTTGAAATAATGGCTGAAGCGATTACAGTTGCGCGACCCTATGCGGAAGCAGTGTATAAGCATGCTGTTGCTAATGATAGTTTGTCGCAGTGGTCAAAAATATTGCAGCTAGCTGGAATGATTGCTGAAGATAATGATATGAGATCACTGATCGGTAATCCAATAATTTCAGCAAAACAACTTGGCGAAATATTTCTAGAGATCGGGAAGAGTAAATTTAATTCCGAAGCTCGTAATCTAGTGATGTTGCTGGCAGAGAATAAACGGATATCAATATTACCGCAGATTAGTCAGTTATTTGAGCAGTTGAAAGCGCAGCATGAGGGTGTTCTTGAGGCAAAAATAGCCAGTGCTTTCGCATTGGAAAACAAGCAACTAAAAAAATTAGTTGATGATTTGGAACAAAAATTCAAGCGCAAAATAGAATCTCAGGTAAGTGTTGATCCAGAGTTAATTGGTGGTATAAAAGTTGAGATTGGTGATGAGATTCTAGATGCCTCGGTACGCGGTAAGCTTGAAGCTATGGCCATTGCCCTTAAAAGCTAGGAGTTAAATGAAATGCAGTTAAACCCATCCGAAATCAGTGAACTGATTAAAAAAAGGATAGAAGGACTTGTTGATACGGCAGAGGTTCGTACACAAGGAACGATTGTTTCTGTAACAGACGGTATTGTTCGTATACACGGTTTATCCGACGTGATGCAAGGTGAAATGTTGGAGTTTCCTGGCAATACTTTCGGTTTGGCGTTGAATCTGGAGCGTGATTCCGTGGGCGCTGTTATTATGGGTTCGTATGAGCACATATGCGAAGGTGATACAGTCAAATGTACTGGCCGTATTTTAGAGGTGCCCGTAGGTGAGGGTTTGCTGGGTCGCGTAGTGAATGCGCTGGGACAACCAATTGATGGTAAAGGTCCGATTACAGCAGCGAAATCTGAGCCGATCGAAAAAATTGCTCCAGGTGTAATCTGGCGGCAATCTGTAGATCAACCCGTGCAAACCGGATTGAAGTCTGTTGATTCGATGGTTCCAGTTGGGCGTGGACAACGTGAGTTGATTATCGGCGATCGTCAAACAGGTAAAACTGCAGTAGCGATTGATGCGATTCTCAATCAAAAAGGCCAGAACATGCTGTGTATTTATGTGGCAATCGGGCAAAAAGCCTCTTCGATTGCTAACGTAGTGCGTAAACTGGAAGAACATGGCGCTATGGAATATACCATTGTTGTGGCTGCAACAGCATCCGAGTCAGCGGCAATGCAATTCATCGCGCCTTATTCTGGATGTACCATGGGGGAATATTTCCGTGATAAAGGCCAGGATGCGTTGATTGTATACGATGATTTAACTAAGCAAGCTTGGGCTTATCGCCAAATATCTTTACTGCTGCGTCGGCCACCAGGTCGCGAAGCTTACCCGGGTGATGTGTTTTATCTCCATTCACGTTTGCTGGAAAGAGCCGCGAGAGTGAGTGCCGCCTATGTTGAAAAAGCAACGAATGGAGCGGTAAAAGGTAAAACAGGTTCTTTGACAGCGTTGCCGATTATTGAAACACAAGCCGGTGACGTGACAGCTTTTGTGCCAACGAACGTAATTTCGATTACCGACGGACAGATATTTCTTGAAACAGACTTGTTCAATGCAGGTATACGTCCTGCTATTAATGCAGGGGTATCGGTTTCTCGTGTGGGCGGTGCAGCTCAAACAAAGGTTATCAAGAAATTGGGCGGCGGTATACGGCTGGCATTAGCGCAATATCGTGAATTGGCTGCTTTCGCACAATTTGCATCGGATTTGGATGAAGCGACCCGCAAACAGCTTGAGCGCGGCAAGATGGCTACAGAATTGATGAAGCAACCTCAGTATGCAACCCTTAGCGTATCAGAGATGGCGCTTACACTATTCGCAATCAATAATGGTTATTTTGATGATGTGGAAGTGAACAGAGCACTTGCGTTTGAATCTGCGCTAAAAAACTATATACGTGGTCAACATGCTGCAATTCTTGACAAAATTGAGAAGAGTAAAGAACTCAATGCTGAAACAGAGAAAGAATTGACCGCTGCGATTCAAGAATTCAAGCAAAACGGAACCTATTAAGCAAATGGCCGGCAGTAGAGAAATCCGCAATAAGATCAAGAGTGTAAAAAATACACAGAAGATTACGCGCGCTATGGAAATGGTCGCGGCATCGAAAATGCGTAAAGCTCAGGATCGTATGAAAAAAGCCCGTCCTTATGGTGAGAAGATACGTAATGTAGCTGCTCATATGAGTCGGGCAAATACCGAATACCGACATCCTTTTTTGATTGCGCGTGATACCGTTAAACGAATTGGTATCATCATCGTGACCTCGGATAAAGGCCTTTGCGGGGGATTGAATACCAACGTCTTACGCAAGGCTCTGAATCAGATGAAAGCCTGGCAAGCAGAAGGAGAGCAAATCGAAGTCTGCTGCATTGGTAACAAAGGCCTAGGGTTCATGAGCAGAGTTGGCGCAAGTGTTACTTCGCAAGTAGTAGGCCTGGGTGATACCCCAGATATATCAAGACTCATCGGCGCAGTAAAAGTAGTTCTTGATGGCTATACGCAAGATCAATTTGATCGCGTATATATTTTCTACAATCGCTTTATCAATACCATGAAGCAAGAACCTGTTATGGAACAATTGCTTCCGTTGACTGATGATCGCATGCAAAGTAGCGAGCAAGATAGCGATAAATCTAAAACTACATGGGATTATATTTACGAGCCGGAAGCAAAGCCTGTCATTGACGATATCATGGTGCGCTATGTAGAAGCATTAATATATCAGGCAGTAGCAGAGAACATGGCTTCGGAGCAATCTGCCAGGATGGTGGCGATGAAGGCTGCATCGGACAATGCAGGCAATGTCATTGGTGAACTGACATTAATTTATAACAAGTCTCGACAAGCGGCAATTACGAAAGAGCTATCCGAAATTGTCGGTGGTGCCGCAGCTGTTTAAAACATTTTTTGAATATAGAGTCTAGGGAACAACGATGAGTCAAGGAAAAATTGTTCAATGTATTGGTGCAGTGATTGACGTGGAGTTTTCGCGCGAATCTCTGCCAAAAGTATATGATGCATTAATTATGGAAGGTTCCGAGCTTACGCTGGAAGTTCAGCAACAGCTTGGTGATGGCGTAGTGCGCACCATTGCATTGGGATCATCTGACGGATTGCGCCGTGGCATGATAGTGAAAAATACCGGTAAACAGATTACCGTACCTGTCGGAACCAAAACACTGGGGAGGATTATGGATGTTTTGGGCCGTCCGATAGATGAAATGGGTGATATCGGTGCTGATCAACAAATGTCGATTCATCGTGAGGCACCTGCGTTTGATGAATTATCGGCATCGACGGAGTTGCTGGAAACCGGCATTAAAGTGATTGACCTGATTTGCCCATTTGCCAAAGGCGGTAAGGTGGGATTATTTGGCGGTGCAGGTGTCGGTAAAACCGTTAACATGATGGAATTGATTCGCAATATTGCGATCGAGCACAGCGGATATTCCGTATTTGCAGGTGTGGGAGAACGTACGCGTGAAGGTAATGACTTTTATCACGAGATGAAAGAGTCGAAGGTTCTGGATAAAGTGGCGCTGGTTTATGGTCAGATGAATGAACCGCCTGGAAACCGTCTCCGCGTTGCGCTAACCGGACTGACAATGGCGGAATCATTCCGTGACGAGGGCAAGGATGTGCTGTTCTTTGTTGATAATATCTACCGTTATACATTGGCCGGAACCGAGGTTTCAGCTTTGCTAGGCCGTATGCCATCCGCAGTGGGGTATCAACCGACACTGGCGGAAGAAATGGGACGATTGCAAGAGCGTATTACGTCGACTAAAACGGGTTCAATTACATCGATTCAAGCCGTTTATGTACCGGCGGATGACTTGACCGACCCATCTCCAGCAACAACATTTGGACACTTGGATGCAACCGTTGTGTTGTCGCGTGATATCGCATCATTGGGAATTTATCCGGCTGTGGATCCTCTTGACTCCACATCGCGTCAGTTAGATCCGCAAGTTGTTGGTGAGGATCACTACAATACGGCTCGTGCTGTACAGCAAACATTGCAACGTTATAAAGAATTACGAGACATTATCGCGATTCTGGGAATGGACGAGTTATCACCTGAAGATAAGCTGGCAGTTAGCCGTGCGCGTAAGATTCAGCGGTTCTTATCTCAACCGTTTAACGTAGCTGAGGTATTTACCGGCTCACCAGGAAAATATGTTTCTCTTAAAGATACGATTAAAGGCTTTAAGGGAATTGTTGAAGGTGAATACGATGATTTACCTGAACAAGCATTCTATATGGTTGGCAGTATCGAAGAAGCTGTTGAGAAAGCGAAAACACTTCAATAAACCAAGAGGAAATAGCGATGGGTACCATATTTCATCTTGATATCGTTAGTGCTGAAGAATCTATTTATTCCGGTCCCGTTGAATTTTTGGTGGCACCGGCACAAATGGGTGAGGTAGGTATTTATCCGCGCCATACACCGATGCTCACAAGAATCAAATCCGGAATGGTGCGGATCAAGGCGCAACTTAAAGAAGAAGAATTAATCTATGTATCGGGTGGAATGCTGGAAGTCCAACCTGATGTGGTGACGATATTGGCGGATACCGCGGTGCGTAGCCATGATCTTGACGAAGCCAAAGCGCTCGAAGCGAAGCGGGCTGCTGAGGAAGCAATGAAAAATCGAGAATCCGAACTGGATTACGCTAAAGCGCAAGCCGAGCTGATAGAAGCCATGGCGCAATTAGCGGCAATTGATAAGCTGCGAAAACGCGGTCATTGATTGTGATTGTAAATTCTAATGATGAAAAAGGCGACATAAGTCGCCTTTTTTGTATCTAATTCTCTAGCATCGATCTGGTTACAATGACTAGCTGTAAACGGTAAAAATAATGCGCTGGATCACATCAAATTGGCGAAGAGATTTGACTGCATTTGTTGTTATCATGGCGCATTTAGTTAAAATCGATTGAAAACTTCATTTCAAAAGTAGATTATCGTGTCCAAGCTTAATGTAGTGATACTGGCAGCCGGTGCTGGAAAGCGTATGCAATCAGCTCTTCCCAAGGTGCTGCATACTTTGGCGGGGCGTTCACTGCTAATGCATGTCATTGACACAGCGCGCATGCTCTCACCAGACAAAATCTGTGTCGTTATCGGTCATGGCAGCGACCAAGTGAAACAGTCGATCACCGGCGATGACTTGATTTGGGTGTTGCAGGCGCAGCAATTAGGCACCGGGCACGCGCTCATGCAAGTCTTACCGCAATTGAATACCGACGGATTCACGCTGGTTTTGTATGGTGATGTGCCATTGGTCCGGATTCAAACCTTGCAACAGTTAATCGCAGCGGCAGGAGAAAAAAACTGTGCGCTATTAACTGCAACAATTGACGATCCTTTGGGCTACGGCAGGATTTTGCGCGATCGGGAAAGCGGAGAAGTTGTTGCAATCGTTGAGCAAAAAGATGCCACTGCAGAGCAACAGAATATCCGTGAGATTAATACCGGAATAATGCTCATACCCAATCTGTATTTGCATCAATGGCTGCCAAAGCTTGAAAACAAAAACACACAGCGTGAATATTACTTGACCGACATCATCGCGATGGCGGTAAAAGATGGTATATATGTCGCATCGTCACAAGCGGACAATTTCTGGGAAGTCATGGGGGTTAATAACAAGCATCAGCTGGCCGAGCTTGAGCGTGTTCACCAAAAGAACCGCGCTGAGAAGCTGTTGGAAGAAGGAGTCAGCTTACTCGATCCCAATCGGATAGACATACGGGGTGAACTGAGCTGCGGTACTGATGTTGAGATCGATGTCAATTGTATTTTTGAAGGAACAGTGACGTTGGGCGATTCCGTCCGGATAGGCGCGCATTGCATATTAAGAAATGTGACAGTTGCGTCAGGGAGTATTATTCATCCCTTCTGCCTGATTGAAGATGCCGAAATCGGAGCGGATGGTAAGATTGGTCCTTATGCGCGTATCCGGCCAGGGACGCGGCTGGCTCAGAAAGTTCATATTGGAAATTTTGTTGAAGTCAAAAATAGTCAGATTGCTGCAGGAAGTAAAGCGAATCACTTAAGTTACATTGGTGATTCCACCGTAGGGGAAAATGTCAATATTGGCGCTGGAACAATCACTTGTAATTATGATGGCGCAAACAAATATCGAACGGTCATTGAAGATGATGTGTTCATCGGATCCGATACACAGCTGATTGCGCCCGTTAAGATTTCAAGAGGGTCGACTATTGGTGCTGGATCTACTATCACGAAAGAAACCCCGGAGAATCAGCTTACCTTATCCAGATCGAAGCAAATCAGTATTACTGGATGGAAGCGCCCGCAAAAATCAAAAGCATAGTATGTCTATGCGGTATCGTTCTTTTAGCTAAAGTTGTGAGGAGAATGCGCTATGTGTGGAATAGTTGGTGCAGTGGCTAATAACAATGTTGTTCCGGTATTGCTGGATGGATTATTACATCTGGAGTACCGCGGATATGATTCAGCCGGACTCGTCGTTACCTGCAACGGTCTGCAAAGACTGCGAACAACAGGCCGTGTAACCGAATTGCAGAAACTCGCGCACGAAAAAAACGCTCATGGCTTTGCCGGCATTGCCCATACCCGCTGGGCAACGCATGGCGCACCTTCCGAGCGTAATGCACACCCGCATTTTTCCGGCATGCCGGATTCACCGGTGCGGATAGCCGTGGTGCATAATGGCATCATCGAGAATCATGAGGCCATGCGCAAGCGCTTGCAAGCGGAAGGATATGAATTTGTTTCCGACACCGATACCGAAGTCATTGCGCATCTCATCGCGTTCAATCTCAAGCATACCGATAATTTGTTGACAGCAGTTTGCACTTCTATTGATGAACTACAGGGTGCATACGCGATCGCAGTAATGGAAGAAGCCCGGCCGGAAAGAATTGTGGTAGCGCGAAATGGCGCTCCATTGCTGCTGGGATTGGGTGAAAGCGGTAATTATGCGGCTTCCGATGCTTCTGCGTTGTTAAAAGCGACCCGGAATATGATTTACCTGGAAGAAGGCGATGTAGCCGAACTGACTCGCGACGGATACCGGATTGTAAATTGTTTGCATGGCAACTTGGTCAAGGAAGTCAAACGGACAGTACACGAGAGTAATCTTTCCAGCGAAGCGATCGAACTTGGGCCTTATGCCCATTACATGCAGAAAGAAATTTTCGAGCAACCGAGTGCAGTGGCGAATACCCTGGAAATGGTTTTCAATGCGCAATCCATTTCGCCCAATTTATTTGGCAGCGAGGCCGAGAAAGTATTTTCCCAGACCAAAAGTATTCTCATTCTGGCGTGCGGGACCAGCTATCATGCCGGACTGGTTGCGCGCTACTGGCTGGAAACTGTTGCCGGTCTTCCGTGCAACGTTGAAATAGCCAGCGAATACCGCTATCGCGACCCGATTGCGGATCCCCATACGTTAGTGGTCGGTATTTCGCAATCGGGAGAGACCGCAGATACCTTGGCGGCGCTCAACTACGCAAAGAAACTCGGTCATCAATATAGTCTGGCGATTTGTAATGTGCCGGAAAGCGCATTGATACGCCAAACCGACTTACGCTTTCTCACCCGTGCCGGGCCTGAGATCGGTGTCGCATCGACCAAGGCGTTTACTACACAGCTAGCTTCACTGTTGCTGCTAACAGTAACGTTGGCAAAAATGCGCCATAAATTATCCGCGCAAGACGAACAAGAGATGATCATGACGCTGCGCCATTTGCCGATGGCTTTGCAGCACGCGCTGCAAGTCGAACCGCAAGTGCGTATTTGGGCGGAAAGTTTTGCGCAAAAACGCCACGCATTATTTCTCGGGCGCGGTGTTCATTATCCTATTGCCATGGAAGGCGCGCTTAAACTAAAGGAAATTTCGTATATCCATGCGGAAGCTTATGCGGCCGGAGAACTGAAACATGGGCCGCTGGCATTGGTGGATGATGAAATGCCGGTTGTTGCGATAGCGCCCAACGATCAGCTGTTAGGGAAACTCAAATCGAATTTGCAGGAGGTGCATGCCAGAGGGGGCGAATTGTATGTATTCGCAGATGCGGATTCGCAGATCGCGCAGAGTGAAAACGAACATGTCATACGTCTATCGGAGCATGCCGGTTTGCTCAGTCCGATTCTGCATACCATACCGCTACAGCTGCTGGCGTATCATGTAGCTTTGGTGAAAGGCACGGATGTCGATAAACCGCGAAATCTGGCAAAAGCAGTGACGGTCGAATAAAAATTGCTGTTGCGTGCACCGGATCGGATTCAATAAGACTGTTACAGACCACTGAACAGCGTTTTTTTCTTTCATTGTTCATGAAGTTTGATGCTTTATCCATGGGATGCAGGGTGGTAATATAAAAATACTTAAACAAAAGGTATATATAAAAAATGGCGGGTCATAGTAAGTGGGCTAACATCAAGCATAAAAAAGCTGCGCAGGATGCCAAGCGCGGTAAAGTGTTTACGCGGCTAATTAAGGAGATAACCGTGGCTGCCCGCATGGGTGGCGGCGATCCGGACAGTAATCCGCGCCTGCGTTTGGCGGTGGATAAAGCATACGATCAGAATATGCCCAAGGATAATGTCGAGCGTGCGATTAAGCGTGGCAGCGGCGCACTGGATGGCGTCGATTATGAAGAAATTCGTTACGAGGGCTATGGAATCGCAGGCGCTGCTGTGATGGTGGACTGTATGACGGACAATCGCGTCCGCACGGTGGCGGATGTGCGGCATGCATTTACCAAATATGGCGGAAATCTGGGTACGGATGGATCCGTCAGTTTCTTATTCAAGCATTGCGGGCAGTTGATTTTCGCCCCGGAAACCGATGAAGATAAACTGATTGAAGCCGCGGTGGAAGCTGGTGCGGAAGATGTGATCAGCAATGACGACGGCAGTATCGAAGTGATTACTGCACCTTACGAGTTTATCAATGTGAAGGCAGCGCTGGAAAAAGCCGGATTTAAAGCTGAACTGGCGGAAGTCACTATGAAGCCTGGTAATGAAGCTGTTTTAACCGGCGATGATGCAGTGAAAATGCAGAAACTATTGGACGCCTTGGAAAATCTGGATGACGTACAAAATGTGTACACCACAGCTGTTCTTATTGAATAGAGCTTCCATCGACCAGCAGGTGACAAAATCCGTATTCTTGGGATAGATCCGGGGTTACGCGTTACGGGTTTTGGCGTAATTGATAAAAGTGGCAGCAATCTAACCTATGTCAGCAGCGGCAGCGTTAAAACCTTTGCCGGTGAACTGCCTTCCCGCTTGAAGTTGATTCTAAGTAACCTGAGTGAAGTTATTGCCCAGTATCAACCTGAGCATGTCGCCATCGAACAAGTCTTCGTCAATATCAATCCTAAAACTACCTTATTGCTTGGTCAGGCCCGAGGCGCGGCGATTTGCGCCGCGGTGATGAGTAATCTGATGGTGACGGAATATACCGCATTGCAAATTAAACAAGCTGTGGTCGGTAATGGTCATGCAAAAAAAAACCAAGTCCAGGACATGGTTGTGCGCTTGCTCAAACTGACCGGGAATCCAAGCGCCGATGCTGCGGACGCCTTGGCTTGCGCGATTTGTCATGCGCATGGCGGGCTTGGTTTGGGGAGAATTGCAACAACAGGTTACCGCATGAAACGGGGGCGCTTGGTGTGATCGGGCGATTAACCGGTGTATTGCTGGAAAAACATCCGCCGCAGGTTTTGCTGGATGTGCAAGGTGTCGGGTACGAGATCGACGTGCCGATGAGCACTTTTTATGAGCTTCCGGCGCTCGGCGCACAAATAACCTTGCATACACATTTGGTGATACGGGAAGATTTACATCTGTTATTTGGTTTTGCAACAGAACCGGAGCGGCAAACTTTCCGTCAGCTGATAAAAATTTCAGGCGTAGGCGCAAGAACCGCATTAGCAATTTTATCGGGGCTGAGTGTGTCGGATTTGCACCGTGCGGTCGTGGCTCAGGATAGTGCGCGGCTAATCAAAGTGCCCGGTATCGGCAAAAAAACGGCTGAACGTTTGTTGCTGGAGTTACGCGATAAACTCGATTCCGCTGCGATCAGCCCGGACCAAAGGCACGCTGCACCCACGCAGGATAGCGACATACTCAATGCATTGTTATCGCTGGGTTATAATGACCGTGAGGCGGGCTGGGCGATTAAACAGATCTCTTCAACCGCAACGGTATCGGAAGGCATACGTCAGGCATTGCAGTTATTATCGAAGGAAAGGTAGCCGACTGAATGAGGAGTAGTGAATGATCGAAACGGATCGACTGGTTACCGCAATTACTTCATCATCGCAGGAAGAAGTTCTGGAGCGCGCGTTACGCCCGAAACAACTGGAGGAATATGTTGGCCAGGAAAAAATACGCGGGCAGTTGCAGATTTTCATTGAGGCAGCCAGAAAGCGGCGCGAGGCGCTTGATCATGTATTGTTGTTCGGTCCTCCGGGTTTAGGTAAAACTACGCTCGCGCACATTATCGCCAGGGAAATGGGCGTTAATTTGCGGCAAACTTCCGGTCCTGTTCTGGAACGGCCGGGTGATCTGGCCGCTTTGCTGACCAACCTGGAACCCAATGATGTATTGTTTATCGATGAAATTCACCGCTTATCGCCGATGGTGGAAGAAATTCTCTATCCGGCGCTGGAAGATTATCAGTTGGATATCATGATTGGCGAGGGGCCGGCGGCACGGTCGGTTAAGTTGGATTTGCCGCCGTTCACCCTGGTAGGTGCAACGACGCGCGCCGGTATGCTGACTAATCCGTTACGCGATCGCTTTGGCATCGTTTCCCGGTTGGAGTTTTATACACCGGAAGAATTGAGCAAAATAGTGAGCCGTTCCGCAGGATTATTGAATGTGAAAATATCCCCGGATGGCGCATCTGAAATTGCGCGCCGCGCCCGTGGCACGCCAAGGATAGTGAATCGATTGTTGCGCCGGGTGCGTGATTATGCGGAAGTCAAAGCCGATGGGCATGTTACGCGTGCCGTAGCGGATGCGGCCTTAAGCATGCTGGATGTGGACGCCATTGGTTTGGATATCATGGATCGAAAATTATTGTTGGCGGTGCTGGAGAAATTTAGCGGCGGGCCGGTTGGCGTCGATAATCTCGCTGCAGCGATCAGCGAAGAACGGGATACGATTGAAGATGTATTGGAGCCCTATTTGATCCAGCAGGGTTTCCTGAAACGGACACCGAGAGGGCGGATGGCAACAGCAGCGGCGTATCAGCATTTTGGAATTACTTTGCCTAGAGACGGATTTAATCATGATCTCTGGGAAGAAGATAATTCATAGTTATTTATTTTAGTATCTCAAAATTTATGCAAATTCATACATTACGTATTATCGTCGCTCTTTTGCTTACATTGGTTGTTATGTTGTATTTTTATACCGATCGTGAGAAAAGCTATTACACTAAAGCTGCAGAACCCGCTATTGCTCAGATTCTCACTGAAATTTCCAGCTGGGAAAAACAGAAATTGCTGCTTCACTTGGCGCCGGAAGCGAAGCAAACAATTAATGATGAGCAATTGGATGAGCTGTTGAAACTGTATCGCGGTTTTGGCCGATTTCAATCCATTCAGGAGCTTAATTTTTCCCGTACGGTGAGTGCATTCTCGCTGGCGGGTGAAAAGCGGATCAATTATTCCGGCATAGCCAAATTTGATGCAGGCCTTGTCAGTTTGAATATTACTTTGATCGAGCGCGGCGGATTTTTTCTTGTTTATAACTTTACTTTGGCAAAAGCCAAGTAAGAATAATGTAATTAAAAGATTGACATAATCCATGCTATGATAGTTTGAACTATATTCTGGATATAGTAGTCATAGCGGTCGTTAGAGGATAGTTTTGGTATTAATTTCACAGGGGAGACTATTTAAATGAATCAGAATTACTCGACAGTTGCGCAAAGATCTACATCTGCGATTGCAACAAATAAAGTGCTGCGTAATACCTATTTGCTTTTATCCATGACATTACTGTTCAGCGGATTTACCGCCGCGCTTTCAATGTTGATGAATACGCCACCGGTGACCTATTTAATTTCTGTTATCGGCGGTATGGTGATCGCCATGTTTGTGTTGCCGCGTTTCGCCAATTCACCGGCGGGTATCGGAATCGTTTTTTTAATTACCGGCATGCTGGGGTTTGGACTGGGACCAGTGCTGAGCATGTACGCATCTTTACCTAACGGTGGAAATATCATTACGTTGTCGTTAGGTGGTACGGGAGTGATATTTATGGGCTTGTCCGCGTACGCATTGGCTACAAAAAAAGATTTCAGCTTTTTGGGCGGATTCTTGATGGTAGGCTTTCTGCTGGTATTACTGGCAGCGCTGGCTAATATTTTTCTGCAGATACCGGCCATGTCATTAATGATTTCAGCTGTTGTCATTATGATAATGAGCGGTTTTATTCTGTACGATACCAGCCGCATTATTCATGGCGGCGAAACCAATTATGTGCTGGCTACGATTGGGTTGTACATGACAATTTTTAATATTTTCATCAGTCTGCTACAAATATTGGGAATTATGAGCAACGATGATTAATTCCTAAGTGTTGTTGTTTGAGGCATTTGAAGCCCCGGCTTAGCCGGGGCTTTGTTTTGGAATGAGTGTGCATTAAATCAGGAGCAATTATGGATTGGATGGAAATTATTTCTGCCTTGGCATTAATCGCGTTCATTATCTTTTTATTTCCGGCAGCCCGGGAAATGATAAAAAACAATCCGCAGGGAACATCATCCGATTGGATGAGTTTTGTCATTCCTGTAATAGCGATAGCTTTATTTGTCACATTTTTGGTAATGTTGGTGTAGCTCTAATTTTGTTGTAAGTTGATAGATTTCAATTAAAGAAAATTTCAGATTGGAATGCGGTGGTGATGCATTTTGACGTAGCATTTGTATCAATAATTAAGATGAAATTTTCTGCTTTTCGCAACGCCTTTAAGTAGTCGCTCCTGAAATACAATCAACCAACTGATATATAGAGTAAATCGCAGTATGTAGGCAGATCCAATCGACCAGTAATGTTAAAATTGGCGTTTAATTCTGGTCGAAAAGGTGACTTATCGATGCTCACATCCAGCAAAACCTTCCATCAATCCAGTTTGTTTGAAACAGACCTGTTATTACAGCTTGATCCCACAGATCCGCTGCTAAAGCTCGCATTGGAAATACCCTGGTATGAGTTTGATCGAGCATTTAGCATTCATTACACCGAAGGCATAGGTGCGCCCAGTAAACCAATTCGCTTGATGGTTGGGCTATTGATCTTGAAGCAGTTAGAGGATTTGAGCGATGAAGCGGTAGTGTTGCAGTGGAAACGCAATCCCTACTATCAAGCTTTTTGCGGGATGCAGGAATTTCAGCGGAGGCTTCCTTGCCACAGTACGGAACTGGTGCATTTTCGTAAACGTATCGGCGCTGAAGGGGTTGAGAGAATTTTCCGCATGAGTGTTGGATTACATGGGCGTAGGGCGCTGGAAGATACGGTTCTTATTGACACGACGGTACAAGAGAAGAACATTACCTATCCTACTGACAGCAAATTAGCGATCAAAATCATTAATCGCCTGAACAAGATTGGTAAAATCCATCGTATCTGCCAGCGGCGTACATTCGTGAAAGAAGTGAAATCATTGTGCTTGGCTATCCGACATTTTCGCCA
>CP091134.1:1045127-1046373 GCA_021582535.1 Nitrosomonas sp. | reverse complement strand
ATTCTCGGCTGGCGCCTGCCGCTTAATGGTTTGCAGTACTGGATACAGGGCACGCACTCGCCTGCAAACGCGGCACAAAAGGATTTCGATCATAAAAATCAGATTATCGCGATCCGGCAAGATGGCTGGCACATTCATTATCAGGGCTTCACGGCGGCACAACCCAACGCCGCAGCGCTCCCCCGGGTGCTGAATTTAGTCTACCAGAAACTGAAAATCCGCCTGGTTGTCGATGACTGGAAAGTTGAATAACCGGTACTGACGTTAAAGCATAAGCGCTCGTTCTTATTTCTATGTTCACATTTCCCGCTCCCGCCAAGCTGAATCTTTTTCTACATGTCGTTGGCCGCAGACCGGATGGCTATCATTTGCTGCAAACCGTTTTCCGCTTTATCGATTTTTCCGATCAGATCGGTTTTGAAGTACGCGGCGACGGCGTCATCAAACTGCACAATCCGATTGCCGGTGTGCCGGAAGAAAAAGATTTATGCGTCCGCGCCGCCCGGTTGTTGCAGCAAAAAACCGCAACGACACAGGGTGCCGACATCTTTTTGCAAAAACAAATCCCGATGGGCGGGGGGTTAGGCGGCGGAAGCTCGGACGCCGCAACCACATTGCTGGCGCTGAATCACTTATGGCAGTTAAATTTAAACCGAGAACAATTGCTCGAATTAGGGCTTCAGCTGGGCGCCGATGTGCCGGTATTTGTTTTCGGACAAAATGCCTTCGCTCAAGGAGTCGGTGAAAAACTCGCCGCCATCGAGCTGCCGCCGGCCTGGTATTTGGTTCTTGTACCACCGGCACAAGTATCGACTGCAGAAATTTTTGCCAGCAAGGAATTGACACGCAACACGATACCCATCACAATACCGCCCTTTTCTGTCTGGCAAGGGCATAACGATTTGGAATTAGCCGTTTGCCGGGCCTATCCGGAAGTAGCGAGATGCTTGGAGTGGCTAAAGCGGCTGGAAAATACTACAATAGCGGCGATGAGCGGTTCGGGCGCTTGTGTGTTCGCAGAATTTGCCACGGAACAAGCAGTGCGGGCTGCATTTGAACAGATTCCAGACGATATGAAAGGTTTTGTCGCAAAAGGATTGGATTATCATCCAATGCACAAAACCTTGAATTAAGAATTTAGGGGAGTCGCCAAGTGGTAAGGCACCGGATTTTGATTCCGGCATTCGTAGGTTCGATCCCTACCTCCCCTGCCAGTATTTTGGCTTGGTAGTAACTCCGGAGAGGA
>CP091134.1:1041847-1045027 GCA_021582535.1 Nitrosomonas sp. | reverse complement strand
ATTGTCATAATCCTGTAACAATTCTGAAATAAGATACCGCACCGGTTGCACAATCTTTCATGACCATTTTATTGACTCACCTGGAGAACATATTCATGTTGGCCTCATTTAATTTCAGAACATTCTTAGCGGCTGCAATTTTGAGCGCGTCCGCTATTACAACCGCAATCGCCAGTCCGATCGTAAAGATCGATGGTTCCAGCACGGTTTTCCCCATTACCGAAGCGGTCGCGGAAGATTTCCAAATCGCCAAGCGTGGCGCGGTTCGTGTCACGGTTGGCATTTCCGGTACCGGCGGCGGATTCAAGAAATTCTGCCGTAATGAGATCGATATCGTCAATGCTTCGCGCCCCATCACGCAGCTGGAAATGGAAGCCTGTAAGGAAGCAGGCGTGCAATATATCGAAATGCCGATCGCATTTGATGCTTTGACCGTGGTTGTAAATCCCAAAAACACCTGGAGTAAAACCATCACCGTCGACGAACTGAAAAGAATCTGGGAACCGGGCGCACAAGGTAAAATCACCAACTGGAATCAAATCAATCCCGAATGGCCGGACAAAAAAATCAAACTGTATGGTCCCGGCGCGGATTCCGGCACCTTTGAATACTTTACCGAGGCCGTTGTCGGCAAAGCCAAATCCAGCCGCGGCGATTTCACCGCATCGGAAGATGACAACGTCCTGGTACAAGGCGTCGCCAGCGACATTTACGCGTTAGGGTTCTTCGGCTTTGCTTATTACATCGAAAACAGCAAAAAAATCAGCGCCGTCGCGATTGATAACGGCAACGGCGGCGTGCTGCCCTCCGCTATAACGGTAGAAAATAATAGCTATAAACCGCTATCGCGCCCGGTATTCATCTACGTCAGCGCCAAGTCCGCCGAGAAACCCGAAGTTCAGGAATTTGTTAATTTCTACATGCAGAATGCCGCGGCGCTGGTGACGGAAGTCAAATATTTCCCGCTGTCCAAAGAAGTCTACAACCTCAATATCGAGCATCTGAACAAGAAAAAAGTGGGTACGGTGTTCAAAGGAACCGGAACGAACATCAAACTGGAAGATATACTTAAACTGGAATCCAGTTTATAGACCTCACCCGGTAAAAACTTCCACACCGATAACGCCGTAGAAAATAGCCGTCACTCAAGGAAGCGCTGATTAACGCATAAGCCGGTATTTGGCTTAGAATGAATCAGCGCTTCCTTTATTATTGGGATTAAAGAATTCTTCGAAACATCATGGATTTTCTGCCGGTCTTCCTCAATATCAAAAACCAAGCTTGCCTGGTCGTCGGCGGCGGTGAAGTCGCCACGCGCAAGGCTATGCTGTTGCTCCAAGCCGGCGCGCACGTTTCGATCGTCTCGCCCGAATTGGATGCGGTATTGAACGAATACCTCGCGTGCGGAAAAATCCAGCACCGTGCTGAATATTTCCAGCCCGGACATCTGGAAAGCATTGTTTTAGTCATTGCCGCGACCGACGATCGCGTGACCAACCGGCAAGTATCCGCAGCCGCGCAACAACGGCAAATTCCGGTCAATGTCGTCGATGATCCGGAATTATGTACTTTCATCATGCCGTCCATCGTCGACCGGTCACCGCTGCTGATCGCCATCTCCAGCGGCGGCCAGTCTCCGGTTCTGGCAAGACTGTTACGCGCGCAACTGGAAACCATGATACCGGCGGCTTATGCCCGGCTGGCTGCTATGGCAGGCAATTTCCGCAATCAAGTCAAACAGCATTTCACGCACCCGGAAAAACGGCGGATATTCTGGGAAAAAGCCCTGCAAGGCCGGTTTGCGGCAATGGTATTGGCCGGAAAGGATCGAGCGGCGCAGGATTATTTGTTGCAATCGTTGCAGCAGGAAAAAGATGAACCGCCGCAAGGTGAAGTGTATCTGGTCGGCGCCGGTCCGGGAAATCCCGACTTACTGACGTTTCGCGCCATGCGCCTGATGCAGCAAGCCGATGTCGTCGTTTATGACCGCCTGGTGTCACCGGCGATTCTGGACATGGTGCGCCGCGACGCTACGCGCATTTATGCCGGAAAAGAACGCAACCGTCATACCCTGGCGCAGGAATCGATCAATCAATTGCTGGTGCGGTTGGCGCAAGAAGGCCAGCGGGTACTGCGGCTCAAAGGGGGCGACCCGTTTATTTTCGGCCGCGGCGGTGAAGAAATCGAAACCTTGGCTGCGCACCGCATTCCCTTTCAAGTCGTGCCAGGTATCACCGCCGCTTCCGGTGTCGCGGCTTATGCCGGCATTCCCCTGACGCACCGCGACTACGCGCAATCGTGCATTTTTGTCACCGGCCACTTGAAAAATAACAGCATCGATCTCGACTGGCCGCATCTGGCACGTCCCAATCAGACGATCGTCATCTACATGGGATTGCTCGGCCTGCCGGTGTTATGCCAGCAATTGATCGCGCACGGCCTGCCGGACAGCACGCCTGCCGCCATCATCCAACAGGGCACCACGCAAAAACAAAGAATCGTCACCGGAACCCTGCACACACTACCTGGTCTGGCGGAAGACGCCCATTTGACTCCGCCCACACTGATCATCGTCGGCGAAGTCGTCAAACTGCATGAGAATCTGGCTTGGTTTGAACCGGTTCTGGATGCAGAGAATGCACCAGCGAACATCCTGGCATTGGATCCGGAAACCAAGCAGCCACTCGAATAACAACCACTTGGCGCACCACCGCTTTATCCCGGCTCAGCAAACCGCAGCGACAAATCGATCGCTTGGATATTCTTGGTCAGACTACCGATCGATATCCGGTCAACACCCGTTTCCGCCACCCGGCGTACATTATCCAGTGTGATGTTGCCGGAGGCTTCCAGTATTACCGGTTCACCTGTTTGCCCGCGGGTCAGCGCCACGGCATCCGCCAGTTGATCCAGCGCGAAATTATCCAGCAGCACCATGCGGGCACCGGCTGCCAGTGCTTCCTGTAATTCCTGCAACGATTCCACTTCAATCTGGACAAAAACACCCGGTGGCGCAATTTCCATCGCTTTCTTCAAAGCCGGTCGAATACCACCCGCCGCGATGATGTGATTTTCCTTGATCAGAATCCCGTCGTACAACCCGACACGGTGATTCACTCCGCCGCCGCACGTGACTGCGTATTTCTGCGCCAGACGCAAACCCGGCAGCGTTTTGCGCGT
>CP091134.1:1032205-1041747 GCA_021582535.1 Nitrosomonas sp. | reverse complement strand
GCTCCAGCAAATGACGGGATCATTCATCATAGTGTTGGCAGACGGATCGGTGCCGCAGATTTGCATTCTTTTTTCCTTTCATTTTCAATCTTCATATTTCATCGTTAGTACGGATAACTGCCGGGTCTTTAGTAATATTTCAGACTCAATTTATCAAAAATAAGATCAGTGCCGGATAATCCGCGCATGCACGTGACAAAACTCACAGAACTTTTTCTCTCTACCGCCAATAATGCGCCCCCAAGCAAACCATTAGTGAGTAGAGGAAACGGGTATGTTAACAATCATCAAAATCAGGCAAATCGCTGTGCCTGGATTATTGGCTTTTATTCTTGCATTCATTATCGCTGTATTACCGCAACCCGTCAGCTCAGCCGAGCTTGACGATGATGACGATGACCCTCCTCAAGATCTTATTCTGCGTGGTGATGGCAAGTGCACGGCGTGCCATGACGAAAACAGTGACAATCCCATTCTCGCTATCGGGAAAACCAAGCATGGTACCACTGCCGATCACCGGACCCCAACATGCACCAGCTGCCACGGTGAAGGTGGAAGTCATGAAGAATCTCCGGACAAAGCGCTCATGCCACAACGGACATTCGGGAAAAAATCCGTCAATTCCATTGAGGACAGGAATAGCGCTTGCTTAGCCTGCCATCAAGGCGGCAAGCGCATGCATTGGTCTGGCAGTACGCACGCGAATCGCGATGTCGCCTGCACGTCCTGCCACACCATTCATACCGAACAGGACAAAGTGCGCAACCGCAACACGCAGCCAGAGGTTTGCTTTAATTGCCATAAAGAGATGCGCCAGCTGATTAACCGTCCGTATCGCCACCCTATCCGGGAAGGCAAGGTGATTTGTTCGGATTGCCACAACCCGCATGGCTCAGCCGGTCCAAGCAAAATGGTGCGGGATAGCATCAACGATACTTGCTATACCTGCCACATGGAAAAGCGCGGCCCCTTTGTCTACAACCATCCGCCGGTGCAGGAAAATTGCGCGATTTGCCACAATCCGCATGGCACCACCGCGCCTAATTTATTGCGCACCCGTTCCCCATTCCTATGCCAGCAATGCCATGAACCGAACACGCACCAAGGCAGCTCCGGCACACTCACGGGCGCTTATGCCAGAAACACGCTGGCACGTGGATGCGCCAATTGCCACACCCAGGTTCACGGCAGCAACATGCCTGAAAACATTCGCAATGAAAGCGTATTTCAGCGCTAAGAAGGGAGGCGAAAACCATGTTCACTAATGTGCTTAACCGCAAAAAATTTCCACCGGTAATCGTATTGCTTACATGCGTCGTGACGGCAGTTCCGGCCTATTCTTCCGGAGCGGATGCCGATCCTTTAAAAGAACTTTCCAAACCGAGAAGCGTGGTCAATATCGGTGCAGGCCAGTTGTTCAATGATAATGCACGCTTCGGCCAGTATACCGGTTTGCGCAATGAAGGACCTTATGGAATCTTTAATGTCGATATTGCCAAACGCTATGACGATACCGGAACATGGTTCAAATTGCTGGGGCGTAATTTAGGATTGCAAAACCGCGATGTGCGTTTTGAGCACAGCAAACAAGGCCAGTGGGGCTATGTCATCGATTACAGCCAAACACCGCGCTACGAGCCGTTTACGGTCAATACCGCGGTGACCGGCATCGGCACCACCGATCCTCACGTACCGGCTACGCGAACAACGGGCAATCCCGCCCAATTGAGTACCGAGCGCCAATCGATCGGATTCAGTTTTAACCAATTCCTTCCCGGTAATCTGGAGTTTCACTTTCATTTCCGTAACGAAGAAAAAGACGGAGAGCGTATTTTTGGCCGTGGAAACCGGCTGGGCGAGCCCCGGCTCAGCGGTTTCGATGGCAGACCCAGCCCGAGAGCGATCGGCGGTTATGAGTTTATTCCCGAACCGATCAACTCAACTATCCGGATTTTTGGCGCTTCACTCGATTATGCAGGAAAAGATCTGCAATTATCGGGCGGCTATTACGGCACGATGTATAACAACAAAAATGCATTACTGACGCCTACCGGCGGCAGCACCGTTGGCGGTATTTTTTCACCCGGCCAATATGCACCGATCGCGCTTGCGCCGGATAACGAATCGCATCAGGGTTTTCTGTCCGGTGGGTATAGTTTTACACCGGCAACCCGCGGCACGTTCAAAGTTGCTTATACACGAGCGACCCAAACCGACTCATTTTCCCCGGGACTGTTAACCGCACCCGGTATTGGCGCCAATTTGGGCGGGCGTATCGATACCGTACTGGCGCAAACCGGATTAACAGCGCGTCCGCTGCAAAAGTTATCGATCAATACCAACTTCCGCTTCGAGGATCGCGACGACAAAACACCGGTACGATTCTATAACCCTATGGCCACTTTACACGATTTGAACGGCAACACCTGGAATGGCCTGAACAATCCGCGTTCTTTCCGCACGATAACCGGCAAATTTGAAGCAAACTATGCGCTGCCGCACAATTTCCGGTTGATCGGCGGTATTGATTACGAACACAGGGATCGCACCGGAACGGCGACCAATACCGGTCACCGCTTCAGAACCGATGAGCTTTTCTATCGCGCGGAATTGCGCCGCTCGTTATCCGATACCATCACCGGTACGATTTCATACATACACAGCGATCGTTTCGGTTCAAGTTTTCTCACCAATACGACCGGTTCCGGCGATCCGTTCTTCAATCTTATCGCGCCGTCCAATCTTGCCGATCGCAGCCGGGATAAAGTCCGCTTTCTGGCCAACTGGGATCCGATCGATTCGTTATCGATACAAGTTGCGATCGATGAGTCGATTGACGATTACGGCCACCGGCCAGGCTCCGGGTTAGGCTTGCGCAAAGGCTCCGCAAGAAACTATTCACTCGATGCCACGTATATATTTTCCGAGCGGCTGCAAGCAACCGCATGGTTCTCACGCAACGAAACCCATGTCGATCAGGCTTCCAGAAATCCGATTACCGATAGCGGAATTCGTGAAATCTGGGGGGCCAATCTGCATAACATAGGAACCTCGGTGGGTATGGAAGTCACCGCCAAGCCAACCGATAAGCTTGAAACCGGCGCTAATTTCATGTTCTCGGATTACACCGATAAATTCAATCAGAAAGTCACGCTTGAGCCGCAAGTCAATATCGTTCCGAATCTTTCGACGCAATACTCCAGCCTGCGGCTATTTGCGCGGTACGATATCCGCAAGAACCTGGGTGTGCGCTTGGACTACATTCTTGATCACTTTAAAACCAACGAATGGACGTGGACGGGATGGCGCTATACCGATGGCACCACACTGACACAAAACAACAACCAGATGGTCAACTTCGCCTTTCTTTCGGTGCTTTATAGCTGGCAATAAAGGCAGTCATGGTTTCGTTCACCGTACGATTGACTCGCGGTGAACGAAACCATTGCGCATGCTGAATTTTACTTACCCTGACCGGTATCTTTAGGATCTTCGGGATGATCAACCGTATTTTCCTGCGGACTCACTGCAATGGCCTGCGGTGTTTTCCGGCGCGTCATTTTTCCGATCACGACAAAGAACAGCGGCACGAAGAAAATCGCCAGGAAGGTGGCCGCCAGCATGCCGCCGAATACCCCGGTGCCGATCGAGTGGCGGCTTGCCGCGCCAGCGCCGGAAGCGATTACCAATGGAAACACGCCCAGTATGAAGGCCAGCGATGTCATGATGATCGGCCGGAAGCGCAACCGTGCGGCTTCCAATGCGGCATCGGTGAGCGTTTCGCCGGAAGCGTAACGCTGATTGGCGAATTCGACGATCAGAATGGCATTTTTAGCCGCCAATCCGATCAAGGTGACCAAACCGATCTGAAAATAAATGTCGTTGCTCAAGCCGCGCGTCCAGATGGCCAGCAGCGCACCCAGGATACCGAACGGGATCGCCAGAATCACCGCCATCGGGATGGCCCAGCTTTCATACAGCGCGGCCAGTACCAGAAACACCATCAACATGGCAAACGCAAACACCAGCACCGATTGTCCGCCCGCTTTGCGTTCCTGGAACGAGATGCCGCTCCAGTCGATGGTGTAGCCGCGCGGCAGTAATATTTCGTTGGCGACCTGTTCCAGCGCATCGAGCGCTTGCCCCGAACTGTAGCCCGGCGCGGCGCCACCCAGCACCAGCGCGGAATTGAGACCGTTGAAGTGCGTCACCGGATCGGGGCCGCTGTTAAATTCGGTGGTTACAACCGAGTCCAGCGGGATCATGGTGGGTGTCGCACCGGTCTGGGCGCGCACATAGATTTTGCTGATGCCGCTCGGATCGGAGCGGTACTCCGGCAATGCCTCGGTTTGCACCCGGTAGATGCGGCCGAATTTGACAAAATCATTGATGTACAAATTGCCGAAATACGCCTGCATGGTATCGAAGATTTCCGAAATCGGCACACCCAGCGCCTTGGCGCGTTCGCGGTCAACCTGCGCGTAAAGGCGCGGGGCGCTGACGCGGAAATTGGTGCTGGCGATGGCGATCGCCGGATGCTGCATGGCTTTGGCGGTGAATTCCTGCGCAACCGCGGCAAACCCGGCAAAATCGCCGCCGGCGGGATCTTGGATCTGCACCGAAAAACCGCCGGTGGAGCCGAGTCCGCTGATCGACGGCGCATTAAAAGCCAGAACCAGCGCTTCCGGAATTTTGGCAAACTCCTGGAAAGCCGCTGCAATCAGGCCGTGCACTTTTTCACCGGGATTTTGGCGCGTATTCCAATGGTTCAGCGGTACGAACATCGTGGCTTGGTTCGTTCCGCGCGTGCCGAAAACAAAATTCTGCCCGGCCAGCACGTCGGTGGAATGAACGGCCGGGATCGATTGATAGTAATGTTCGATCTTGCTCAAGACTTCCGTGGTGCGGGTCATGGAAGCGCCGTCCGGCAGTTGCACCACGGTGATGAAATAGCCCTGATCTTCTTCCGGCAGAAAGCTTCCCGGTATGATTTTGAATAACCCCAGAATAGCGGCTATCAGAACCGCAAACAGCGTCAGCGCAAGCGCCGAGCGTTTGAGGATTGTCCCGACGGATCCGGTATAGCGGTTTTGCACCCAGTCGAACGAGTGATTGAACAGTTTCCAGAATCCTTTCGGCGCTTCGTGGCTGGGCTTGAGAACCAGAGCGCACAGCGCGGGACTCAAGGTCAGCGCGACAAAGCCGGATATCGCGACGGACAGCGCGATGGTAATGGCAAACTGTTTGTACAATTCGCCGGTAATGCCGCCTAAAAAAGCGACCGGCACGAACACCGCAGCCAGCACCAGCACAATCGCGATGACCGGCCCGGTGACCTCGTCCATCGCCCGTTTGGCCGCTTCCCGCGGTGAAAGGCCGCCTTTGGTCATGTGCCGCTCGACGTTTTCCACCACCACAATGGCATCGTCGACGACGATACCGATCGCCAGTACCATCCCGAACAGTGTCAGCGTGTTAATGGAAAATCCCAGCGCCTCCATCCCGGCCAATGTGCCGATCAGCGAAACCGGCACGGCAACGGCCGGAATCAGCGTGGCGCGCCAGCTTTGCAGGAACAGGAAAACCACCAGAATCACCAGCAACGTCGCTTCCGCCAGCGTTTTCAGAACCTCCTGAATGGACACCGTGATGAACGTGGTGGTGTCATAGGGAATGTCGTGCGTTACCCCGGCCGGAAAGGCTTTGGCCAGTTTGTCCATTTCCTGGCGCACGCGTTGCACGGTTTCGAGCGCATTGGCGCCAGGGGCGAGAAAAGTCAGTAAAAACGTATTCGGCTGGCCGTTCCAGCGCCCTTGCAAATCGTACGATTGCGCGCCCAGTTCGATGCGCGCCACGTCCTGCAGCCGTACCATCGAACCATCGGGATAAGCACGCACGATCATGTTCTCGAATTCCTTCACCTCGCTCATGCGTCCGCGCGTAATCACCGGAATCGTCAGTTCGGTGCCGTGCGGCGTCGGTTCGCGGCCGATCCGCCCGGCCGGGAAATCGCGGTTTTGCTCGCGCACGACGGCGGCGATTTCGGTCGGCGTTACATTGAGTTGCGCCATCCGCACCGGATCGAGAATGAGCCGCATGGAATAATTCTGTCCGCCGAAAATGATGGCATCGCCGACGCCGGGCAGCCGTTTCACATTATCGAGTATGCGCAGCAACGCGTAGTTCGACAGATAAACGTTGTCATGCTTGGGGTCGGTCGAGCTCAGGGCAATTACGGCGAGCAAATCGGGTGAAGTTTTTTTCACCGTCACGCCTTGCCGCACCACTTCGTCCGGCAGTTGCGGTTCGGCCAGACGCTGGCGGTTCTGCGTCTGCACTTGCGCGATATCGATATCCGTGCCGATCTCGAACGTCAACCGCAGCATCATGTGGCCGTCGTTGGTGCTGATCGATTCGTAATACAGCAGGTTGTCGATACCGGGCAGTTGCACCTCGATCGGACGCGCGACGGCTTCCGCCACCACTTCCGCGCTGGCGCCGGGGTAATCGGCATCGATTTGCACCATCGGCGGGGTGATTTGTGGAAACTGCGCGATCGGCAGCTTTTGCAGCGCGACTAAGCCTAATACGACAATGATGATCGACAGTACCGATGCGAAAATGGGCCGGTCAATGAAAAAGTGCGATTTCATGGTGCCGCCTGTTGTGTGGATTCTGTGGAATCAGGCCGTGCCGCGGTTGCTTCCGGTTGATGCGGAATCGCATCGACTTTGCTGCCGGGCAGGATGCGGTAAAACCCTTCCACGACGATGCGCTCACCCGGCTGCAAGCCGCTTTCGATCAGCCATTCCTTGCCGCGCCAAGCACTGGCTTGAACCTGACGCAATTGCGCGTGCTCCGCGGTATCGATGACAAATACAAACGAACCGTTCGGTCCTTGCTGTACCGCGCGCTGCGGAATCAAAACGGCATTGTTGCGGATATAACCCTTGATGCGGATTCTGACAAACTGGCCGGGATAAAAGTAGGATTGACCCGGCGCCATACCGCCTTCGGGATTGGGAAATTTAAACCGCCCTTGCAACGTGCCGGTTTCCGGCCGTAGTGCCACATCGGCGAAATCCAGCACGCCTTCCTGCGGATACACGCTGCCATCGGTAAAGGTCATGACGCCGCGCAATTGGAAGATGTCCGGCCGCTCCACCTTATGCTCGGTCAGTTCGCGGCGGCGGCGCAGCAGGTAGCTTTCCGGTACGCTGACATTGACGTACATGGGGTCGAGCTGGTCGATGGTGGTCAATAAGGTTTCCTGCGCGGAGACCAGGCGGCCTTCATAAAAATGGCTGCGGCCGATGCGGCCGTTGACCGGCGCGATGATCAGCGTATTGTCGAGATCGAATTTTGCCTTGATCAGATCGTTCTGCGCGGCTTCCAGCGATGCTTTGGCGGCCAGCGTTTCGGCTTCGGCGTCGTCGACATTTTTCTTGCTGACCGCTTGCTTTTCCAGCAGCGGTTTGACGCGCGCCAAATCTTGCTTGGCTTGATTCAAGCGCGCTTGCATTTGCGCTACTCTGGCTTTGGCGCTGAGATAGATGGCCTTGAACGGCACCGGATCGATCAGATACAACTTATCGCCTTTTTTGGCGTTGCGCCCTTCGGTGAAATAAACCTGCTTGATGATCCCGCTGACTTGCGGGCGGATTTCCACCGGGCGGAAAGCTTCCGTCTGCCCGATGAATTCCGGCTCATCCTCGATGGTTTGCGCGGCCACCGTGATCACCTGCACTTGAGGCAGCGGCATGGATTGTTCCGGCGGTTGTTGCCCGCACGCGGTGAGCAGAATCAATGCTAATCCAGCGCCCGCATTGAGTACGGCAGACCCGATTCGAGTTGCTGATGTGGTGATCCATAGAAATGTGCTTTGCATAGACTCGACCTTTGGCTGTTCGTTATTCTTATAAAAAGCGGATAGACCGGAAAATTAATGTGATCAGCGTATCACGCGAGAAGTTTCAGTTGCACGCATCCGGTGCAATGCGTGCAAAACCGCGTTAGGCTGCCAGTAATCACAGCGGCCTGGCGGCGATTGTTACAACACCCACCCGCCACCCAGCGCTTTGTAGAGCTGCACGATCGATACCAAATGCAGGCGATGTGTCGCCATCAGGGCAAATTCGGCATCGAACAGATTGCGTTTGGCCAGCAATACGTCGACATAACTGGTGATCCCGCCCTGGTAGCGCAGATCGGCTATCTGTAATGCGGAGCGCAGCGCTTCGACCTGCGATTGCTGCGCTTTACGCTGATCGTTTGCGGTGCGTACCGCGATCAATGCATCGTCAACTTCCTTGAACGCCACCAGAATGGTTTGCTCGTATTGCGCCAGGGCTTGCCGCGCTTGCGCTTCCGCCGCGCGTTGCTCAAACCCGAGGCTTTGCGCGTTCAGCAGAGGAACCGCCAGACCGAGTCCGCCCGCGCCGAATTCACTGCCGGACATCAGTAAGTTGGAAAGCGCCGGGCTGGCTACGCCGAGAAAACCGGTGATCGAAATCTTCGGAAACCGTGACGCCTTGGCGACACCAATCTTGGCGGTAGCCGCCGCCAGCATTTGTTCGGAACGCAGAATGTCGGGACGCCGTTGCAGCAGTTCCGACGGCAAACCGGCCGGCACTTCCGGCGGCATCGATTGCTCGGTCAGCGCACGGCCGCGTGCAATCGAGGCCGGATTTTTCCCCAGCAGCACGCTGAGCTCGTTTTCCTTTTGCCGCATTTGCCGTTCCAGTTCGGCAACCCGGGCCGCGGCATTGGCGCGCTCGGCTTCGAATTGATCGAAATCGAGACGGGAAATGACGCCACCCTGCAACTGCGCCTGCGAAATGGCCACCGATTCTTCCCACGAAGCCAGCGCGCGCTGCGCGATATCGCGCTGCATGTCCAATTGCAGCAGATCGAAGTAAGACTGCGCCACCGCACTGACCAGCGTCAGAATGATAGCGTGGCGATTTTCTTCCTGCGCCAGCAAATCGGCGCGCGCCGCTTCGTTGGAGCGGCGGATCTTGCCCCAGATGTCCAGCTCCCAATTCAGCGTGGTCTGCCCGTAATAGTTGAACGGCGTGGCAAAGCCGGGGCGCAAGAAACCGCCGAGCGTGCCGAAAGCCGGTGCGTTGGCATCGACACCCATGTTCGGAATAAATCCCATGCGCGTAGTATTTAAACGCGCCTGAAATTCCTCAACCGTGGCTACCGCTTGTTTGAGATTTTTGTTTTCCTGTAAAGCTTGCCGGATCAGTTGCTGTAATGTCTCATCGTGCAACAACTCCCACCAGCGCAAATTGGCAACCGATTCTCCCTCCATCGGCTCCATGCGGAATTTCTCGGCGACATCGACCTGCGGACGAATATAATCCGGCCCCATCGCGCATGCGGTCAGCAGCAGGATGGGCAGGATGGATAAGGTACGAAGCCAGTTTTGCGTTTGTTTCATTTTGGGATTGAAGATTACAGCTTTTATGTATGGCTGAAATTGATCATTGTTTGATTATAGACTATAAACAACATCTGGACATGTTGATTGCATGGAC
>CP091134.1:1022784-1032105 GCA_021582535.1 Nitrosomonas sp. | reverse complement strand
ATGGGCGCGGAAATTCATATCCGGCATGGCTACATTCATGCGGTAGCGAAAAAACTGCACGGCGCGCGTATCGTTTTCGATATCGTGACGGTCACCGGCACCGAGAATCTGATGATGGCAGCAACTCTCGCCGAAGGAACGACGATTCTTGAAAATGCCGCACGAGAACCGGAAATTATCGATCTTGCCAACTGCCTGAAAGCAATGGGGGCAAAAATTCAAGGTGCAGGCACCGACATCATCACGATTGAAGGCGTACCGTCGCTGCATGGCGCGGAACACACGGTCATGCCGGATCGTATTGAAACCGGTACTTTTCTGGTCGCGGCTACCGCCACCGGCGGTGAAATATACTTGAAAAATACCGATGCGCATCTTCTCGACGCGGTTCTGGATAAATTAACCGAAGCCGGTGCGCGGATTGATTCCAATGGAAGCTGCATCAATCTTAAAATGCACACGAAACCCAAGTCTGTGAATGTGCGCACCGCGCCCTATCCGGCTTTCCCGACCGATATGCAAGCGCAATTCATGTCGCTGAATTGCATTGCCGACGGTACCGCCATCATTACCGAAACCATTTTTGAAAACCGCCTGATGCATGTGCAGGAATTGAAGCGCATGAACGCCAGCATCGAAGTCGAAGGCAACGCCGCCATCGTCACCGGTATTGCTCACTTGGACGGCGCCAATGTAATGGCAACCGATCTACGCGCTTCGGCCAGTCTCGTGATTGCCGGATTGATCGCGCAAGGTGAAACCGTGATTGACCGTATTTATCACCTGGATCGCGGCTATGAAAATATCGAAGGAAAACTGTCCGCGCTGGGTGCGCAAATCCGCCGTATCCAATAAAAAAGGCTTTTGCCATCGCAAAAGCCTTTCATTCATTGCAACCCGTCTTAAACCGTGTGCGCGGCCAATCTTTATTAGAATTTAGGTTGTTTGTAGCTGACCACCAAAGTGGCGATTTTCTTGTTCAGCCCCATGACTGGAACAACCAGGATTTTTTTACCACCGACATCCGATTTAACCGAAATCTTTTGCAGATTCAGAATTTCTTTCGGAAATATTTCCGTGCCTTTTGTTTCTTCCAGACGTTTATCGGTGGAAACCAGCAATTGCCCATCTTCACCGATCAATACCACGCGTTCGGTATCTTTCATTCTGACGATCTCACTCAAATATTGATCGATCTGGTCAATATTGTTGCGGATTAATTCGCCACGCACCGCCCAAGATAAAACTTGCCCGAAGCGTTCTTCTTCCTTCACGTATTGCTGATCGGCGTATTCCCGGGCTTGTTGTGTGATAATCGTGCGCTCGCTTTCAAGTTTCTTCGCCATATCGGATTCCACTTTACTGACGGCGATCATTTTCCATGCGATGACCACGATGATAAGCCCGATCAATATGCCGGCATATTTTGCGGGCAATTGCATCGTCGGGATCTGTGCCATCCATTCAAACTTCGAATTGAATTGTGAGAATAAATTATCAGCTTTGGATTGTTGGTTTGGATTTTGTCTATTGTAATCCGACATGAATAACTCCTTGTGTTATGGGTGGCAGAGGAAAACGCGAATTATCCACTAATACGTATAGAAGGAAAAGTGGCGTACATCAATTAACTGAAATGATTGCGCACTGTGGATCGGAAAATGGGCAAAAATCGCACCAGCACAAAATAACCGGCTGGGTATTTATGTTTTATAATGCCGCCTGTCGTTTTGATCAGAAAACAAAGGAATAAAGAGCTACGTAATGAATAATGACCCTGCATTGCAACAAGATGACCATAAAAAAACCTGGTCAGGCCGTTTTAACGAACCGGTTTCAGCTCTGGTGGAACGTTATACCGCTTCCGTGAACTTTGACCGACGCTTGGCGGAATACGACATTCAGGGATCGCTGGCGCACGCGCAGATGCTGGCGGAACAGGGCATTATCAGCACTGCGGATTTAACCGCTATCCAGCAAGGTATGCAGCAAATTCGTGACGAAATCCGTAATCATCAATTTGTCTGGTTACAGGAACTGGAGGACGTTCACTTGAATATTGAAAAACGCCTGACGGCCTTGGTTGGCGATGCCGGCAAACGATTGCATACCGGCCGCTCGCGTAACGATCAGGTGGCGACCGATATCCGCTTATTTTTACGCGCCGCAATCGATGAAATTATCAGCCTGATCAAAGCCATGCAACAGGCATTGCTCAATCTGGCGGAACAGCATATCCATACGATCATGCCCGGTTTCACCCATTTGCAAGTGGCGCAACCGGTGTCGTTCGGCCATCACCTGATGGCGTATTTTGAAATGCTGAAGCGTGACGTTGAGCGTTTGGCCGATTGCCGCAAACGGGTCAATCAGCTGCCGCTCGGCGCCGCCGCACTGGCTGGCACGAGTTATCCGATCCATCGCGAGCGGGTTGCGCAACTGCTCGATTTTGAAGCGGTTTGCCAGAATTCACTGGATGCCGTTTCGGATCGCGATTTTGCGATCGAATTCAGTGCCTGTGCGGCGCTCATCATGACGCATTTGTCACGTATGTCGGAAGAGTTCATTTTATGGATGAATCCGGCGTTCGGTTTTATCCAATTGGCCGACCGTTTCTGCACCGGTTCTTCCATCATGCCGCAGAAAAAGAATCCGGACGTGCCGGAACTGGTGCGCGGCAAAACCGGGCGCGTCAACGGCCATCTGGTGGCGTTGCTCACCTTGATGAAAGCGCAACCGCTGGCTTACAACAAGGATAATCAGGAAGATAAGGAGCCGCTTTTTGATATCGTTGATACCCTGACCGATACGCTGCGGATTTACGCCGATATGCTGGGCGGTGTCCGCGTCAATCAGGAAACTATGCGCGCATCGGCATTGCGTGGTTATGCCACCGCTACGGATCTGGCCGATTATTTGGTCAAAAAAGGCATCCCCTTTCGCGATGCGCATGAAATCGTGGCCAAAGCGGTGCAGTATGCGGAACAAAAAGGCTGCGATCTCAGCAAACTTGCGTTGAATGAATTGCAGCAATTCTCGATACAAATTGAATCCGATATTTTCACCGTATTGACGCTGGAAGGTTCGATGAATAGCCGCAATCACACTGGCGGCACCGCACCGGAGCAAGTGCAGGCAGCAATTCAAAAAGCCAAGGCATGGTTGCCGTGGAAGATGTAAAGCATGCACGTGTGGCATGACATCAGTGCACAAATTTCCGCCGCCACGAATACGCTTTTCAAAGTAAAACAATCCCATTCGATTGGCGGTGGCTGTATCAATCAGGCTTATTGCATTACGGATGGCGTGCAACGCTATTTTGTCAAACTCAATACCGCTGATAGCCTGATCATGTTCGAGGCGGAAGCCGCTGGCCTCATGGAAATTCATCAGTCGAAAACATTGCGCGTTCCGTTACCTGTCTGCTATGGCCACGATGATCAGACGGCCTGGCTGGTTCTGGAATATTTGCCCCTAAGCGGCGGCGGGCGTGGCCATGCGGTGGATTTAGGCAGGCAATTGGCCGCCATGCATCGCACTACTTCAGAACAATTTGGCTGGGTGCGCGACAATACCATCGGGCAAACTCTGCAAATCAATACGCAGTCTTCGGATTGGGTCAATTTCTGGCGCATGCAGCGGCTGGGTTTTCAATTGGATCTGGCCAAAACCAATGGGCATAACGGCAAGCTGCAAAAGCTGGGAGAGCAATTATTGATTGATCTGGATAAATTTTTTCCCGGTGCATCGCCGCCTCCAGCACTGTTACATGGCGATCTATGGAGCGGCAATTATGCTTATGACGATAGCGGGAATCCGGTATTATTTGATCCGGCGGTCTATTATGGCGACCGGGAAGCGGATATCGCCATGACCGAACTTTTCGGTGGTTTTTCCGCCGATTTTTATTCTGCTTACCGGTATGATTATCCTTTGGATTCCGGTTATAATATTCGCAAATTGGTTTATAACCTTTATCATATTCTTAATCATTTGAATCTTTTTGGTAGCAGCTACCGGCATCAAACTGAACAAACGATCAATACGTTACTCGCTGAAATTCGTTAATAAATACTGGACGCCCTATCCGCTCGGAGCCATGCAATTCAATTTTACCGATCTCATGAATTTTTCTCATTGCGATAACCGCTCATGACCAAGTATGTCTTTGTGACTGGCGGTGTTGTTTCTTCCCTGGGCAAAGGAATTGCCGCTGCATCTCTGGGTGCGTTGCTGGAGTCGCGCGGGCTTAAAGTGACCATGCTCAAGCTGGATCCTTACATCAATGTGGATCCCGGCACCATGAGCCCGTTCCAGCATGGCGAGGTTTTTGTCACGGAAGACGGCGCTGAAACCGACCTGGATCTGGGACATTACGAGCGTTTTATCAGCACGCGCATGACGCGGCACAATAACTTCACCACCGGGCAAATCTACGAAAGCGTGATCCGCAAGGAACGGCGCGGCGATTACCTCGGCGGCACGGTGCAAGTGATTCCGCATATCACTGATGAGATCAAACGCTATATTCAAGCGGGCGTGGGTAATGCGCAAGTTGCGATTATCGAGATCGGCGGCACGGTCGGCGATATTGAATCGCTGCCGTTTTTGGAAGCCATCCGGCAAATGGCGGTGCAAAATCCGCGCACCGATACCTGTTTCATTCATCTCACCTTATTGCCTTATATCGGCTCGGCCGGTGAATTAAAAACCAAGCCGACGCAGCATTCGGTCAAGGAACTACGCGAAATCGGCATTCAGCCGGATGTGCTGCTATGCCGCTCGGATCGTGAAGTCCCCAAGGAAGAGCGCAGAAAAATAGCGCTCTTTACCAATGTGCAGGAAGAAGCCGTTATTTCCGCCATCGATGTCGACAGTATCTACAAAATTCCGGGCTTGCTGCATGAGCAAATGCTCGACGAAATCATTTGCCACAAACTGAGCATACTGGCAAAACCGGCTGATTTGAGCGTGTGGAAGAAATTGGTGTATGCGCTGGAACATCCGAAGCATACCATTACCATTGCCATTGTCGGCAAATATGTCGATTTGACCGAATCCTACAAGTCGCTCTCCGAAGCTTTGATTCACGCGGGGATTCATACCAACAGCCGGATTAACATTGTCTACATCGATTCTGAGAATATCGAAAAAGAAGGCACGGATTGCTTGATCGACATGAATGCCATTCTGGTTCCCGGCGGTTTTGGCAAACGCGGCGTGGAAGGCAAAATCATGGCGGTCAATTTTGCCCGCACCCGCCGCATTCCGTATCTGGGAATCTGTTTGGGCATGCAATTGGCGGTGATTGAATATGCACGCAATAAAACCGGCATGAAAGGTGCGCACAGCACCGAATTTAATCCTGATACACCCTACCCGGTCATCGGTTTGATCACCGAATGGCGGACGCGCGACGGACAAATCGAAGTGCGCGATGAGAATTCCGATATCGGCGGCAGCATGCGCTTGGGCGGGCAGGAATGTATGTTGAAAAAGGATTCGCTGGCCTGGAAAACCTATGGCGCGGATACCATTACCGAGCGCCACCGCCACCGCTACGAAGTTAACAGTTTTTATATTCCAAAACTGGAAAAAGCGGGGCTTTGCATCAGCGGTTTTTCCAAGGAAGAGAATTTGTGTGAAATGATAGAACTTCCGGAAATCGATCATCCCTGGTTTCTTGCTTGTCAATTTCATCCGGAATTCACGTCCACACCCCGGTTAGGTCACCCGCTGTTCAAATCCTACGTTCAGGCTGCGATTCGTTTTGCCCAGGAGCATCAGCTTGCCGGAGATGAAAAAATACATGCCGTGCGGACCAATTAATTCAACAGAAAATTTCCGGCAGCGTAGCTGAAAAGACTAGAAATTACCGCCCGTCATACCAAAGATAAAGCAATAACCACAACCACTTCAACAGTCAACAACAGGGAAAATGTAGCATGAGTGCAATAGTAGATGTCATCGCCCGCGAGATTCTTGATTCTCGCGGTAATCCAACCATTGAAGCGGATGTATTGCTGGAATCCGGCGTACTAGGACGCGCTTCGGTTCCTTCCGGCGCATCCGTCGGCACCCGGGAGGCGATGGAATTACGCGATGGCGATGCACAGCGCTATTCGGGCAAAGGCGTGCTGAAAGCCGTGGAGAATGTGAATACCGAAATTTCCGAAACACTCATGGGATTGGATGCCATCGATCAAAGCTTCATCGATCAAGAACTGATCAATCTGGATGGCACCGAAAACAAATCCAGACTCGGCGCCAATGCGATTCTGGCCGTATCTCTCGCGGTTGCCAAAGCGGCTGCGGAAGAATCCGGCTTGCCGCTGTACCGTTACCTCGGCGGCGCGGCTTCGATGTCGATGCCGGTGCCGATGATGAATTTGATCAACGGCGGCGCGCATGCCAACAACAATATCAATATGCAGGAATTCATGATCGTTCCGCTGGGAATTGCCAATTTCCGCGATGCGATCCGCTGCGGCGCCGAAGTTTTCAGCACGTTAAAGAAACTCATCAACGACAAAGGCATGCCGACAACCGTCGGCGATGAAGGCGGATTTGCCCCCAATCTGGAAAACAATGAAGCCGCTTTGCAATTGATCGTTCAAGCCATCGATCAAGCAGGCTATCAACCGGGTAGAGACGTTGCCATCGGTATAGACTGTGCCAGTTCGGAGTTTTACCACGATGGTAAATACCATTTAGGATCCGATGACCTGCAGCTGACCTCCGCGCAGTTTGCGGACTACCTGGCATCGTGGGTGGATAAATACCCGATTATCACGATCGAAGACGGTATGAGCGAACTTGACTGGAACGGCTGGGAATTACTGACCGAAAAATTAGGTAAATCGATTCAATTGGTCGGTGACGATATTTTCGTGACCAATACCAGAATTCTGCAGGAAGGCATTAAACGCAATATCGCCAATTCCATTTTGATCAAAGTGAATCAGATCGGTACCTTGACCGAAACCTTTGCCGCCATCGAAATGGCGAAATGCGCGGGCTACACAGCGGTCATTTCGCACCGTTCCGGCGAGACCGAAGATACCACCATCGCTGATATTGCGGTCGCTACCAACGCGCTGCAAATTAAAACCGGCTCATTGTCCCGTTCCGACCGCCTCGCAAAATACAATCAACTGCTGCGAATTGAAGAGGATCTGGGAGATTCGGCCAGCTATGCCGGCCGGAGAGCATTCTACCAACTCAAATAATGAAGCTATTGAGTTTCCTCCTGCTCGCTGCCATTGCCGCAATGCAATACCCCTTATGGCTTGGAAAAGCAAGCTGGCTCAGGGTTTGGCAAGTCGATCAGGAGGTTATTGCGGCGCGAGCGGAGAATTTGCAGCTGCAGAATCGTAACAACATGCTCGAAGCCGAAGTCAACGATCTGAAGCAAGGGCTTGAAGCCATTGAAGAACGTGCCCGTAGCGACCTAGGCATGATCAAAGAAGGCGAGATTCTCTTTCAGATCGTCAGAAATACCCAGCCTAAATCCACGCAATCGAATCCTGCGCAATAGATTTCTGCGAACTCTTCAGAAAATTGCGCGCCTAAAACCAAGACGGGTACCTGCATCAATTCGCTTACAATCACCCGGCTTAATCAGAAAATTTTAACTATAATTTGCTTGAAAAATGATCAGGAATTCATATATCAACACCAGTCTTGTTTTGTATTCGATAAACACCATGGAGTAAAAGAATGAAAAGAATTCTTCTTTTTTTAGCAACTAATCTGGCCATTGTTGTTGTTCTAAGCATCACATTGCGATTGCTTGGCGTTGAAAAAATCCTCGATGCGCAAGGAACCGGCCTGGATATTAACTCCCTGCTGATATTCGCGGCGGTATTCGGCTTTGGCGGCTCGTTCATGTCACTTGCTTTATCAAAATGGACTGCAAAACGTTTCACTGGCGCTCAAGTGATCGAAATGCCGCGAAACGCGCAAGAGCACTGGCTGGTTACCACCGTGCAACGGCAGGCTCAACTTGCCGGCATCGGTATGCCGGAAGTGGCTATTTACGATGCGCCGGACATTAATGCGTTCGCCACCGGTATGTCGCGAAATGATGCGCTGGTCGCGGTGAGCACCGGCCTGCTCAACACCATGAGCCAGGATGAAGCCGAGGCAGTGCTGGCGCATGAAGTCAGTCATATTGCCAACGGTGATATGGTGACTCTGGCGCTGATCCAAGGTGTCGTCAACACATTTGTTATTTTCCTGTCGCGCGTCATCGGCCATACCGTCGATCGTGTCATATTCAAAACGGAAGAAGGTCATGGTCCCGCCTTCTGGATTACCAACATCGTTGCCGAAATCGTGCTTGGTGTGCTGGCCAGTATTATCGTCATGTGGTTTAGCCGTCAGCGTGAATTCCGCGCCGATGCAGGCGGCGCCAGTCTGGCCGGAAGAGCGAAAATGATTGCCGCGCTACGCCGCTTACAGCTGGTTCATGAACAAGCGCATTTACCGGATCAACTCGCTGCTTTTGGTATCTCCGGCGGCAGTAACGGATTTTCACGGCTATTCATGTCGCATCCGCCTTTGGAAGAAAGAATCGCGGCGCTGCAAGCGCAACACTAGGAGGGGAACACAGAATTGGAAAGAACTGCACGTTAGCGTCTATACCGGGTTTCCAGCCAAATTTCACCCCTTTTGCTTTTGCCTCCATCCGGCCTTCGTTAGTTCGCTCCAGGATTCGTTGGCGCTCCGCTTGGGCGATGGCAGACAAAATGGTGACGGCCATTTTGCCCATCGTTCCATCGGTGCTGATACCGTCATCTAAAAAACGCATGGCAACATCGATGCGATCGAATTCCTTAATTAAGCAAATCATGTCCGCTGTGTTCCGGCCTAAACGATCCAGTTTTTTTACCAGGATCACATCATTTTCTTCAACCGTCACGCGTAATAAATCAAGGCCGTCACGCTTTACATGACTACTGGAAGCTTTATCCGTAAAAATGCAGCCTGAACTACCTTAAGCGCTTTAATTTGAGAATATCGAGGGATTGTTGGCTCGTAGAAACACGTGATTTATTCTGATAAAGAGCCAATTCGAATTTGAAAGCAAGACACGGAGTGTTCGAAAGCGGTGATTTGCGTATATTAGCAGCATGATTGAACGCATACAGGAGTCAACATGCCGAACCCGACTAAAACTGCCGCTTTGGCAACCGAGAACGATCCGCGTTGGCAAGCCGTGCTGGCTCGCGAGCCAGCTGCCGATGGCCGCTTTTTCTATGCGGTTAAAACCACCGGCATCTACTGCCGGCCGTCTTGTCCGGCGCGTACCGCCAAACC
>CP091134.1:1015675-1022684 GCA_021582535.1 Nitrosomonas sp. | reverse complement strand
TGCACCGCAGAAACGGCTTGCCAACCGGCAACGGTAAGACCGGCAAGCGCAGGCAAACGATCTCCGCCATCCACGACAATCACAGTATGCAAATCGTGACACAACGGCAAGACCGCTTGCAGCAATTTTAACCGCTCCAGTGAGGTCACCAGTATCCTGACATTGCAATCGACCAGTATGTACGCCACCTGTTCCGGGTTCAATACCGGATTCACCGGAACCATCACACCACCCGCCGGCGTTGCGGCAAAGAGCGCGATTACGGTCTCGAAACGTTTCTCGAGATAAACCGCCACACGCTCGCCGCGGCTCAAGCCGCATGCGCGCAAACCTTCCGCTGTTGCCGCCACTGCCCCTGCCAGCATGACATAGCTCATGCGCTGATTGTCATAAGACAACGCTTCGGCGTCCGGTGTCCGTCCGGCAGCGGCAAAAATCAGATCATGAATCAAGTCAGTCATTGAGCAAACACACTCGTTTGAGTCACAAGAAAAGCATCCGAATTAGAAAGTGCGCCCATTATAATCGGCTTTGGCTTTCATACGGCTATCAACATACCCGGCGGAATCGCGTAAACTATCCGCTTTCCAATATTCGGCGTAATAGTTGACACAACAATCATGACGGTACGCACACGATTTGCTCCCAGCCCAACCGGCTATCTCCACATCGGCGGCGCACGCACCGCGCTGTTTTCCTGGGCTTATGCCCGCAAGCACGGCGGAAAATTTATTCTGCGCATTGAAGATACCGATCTGGAACGTTCGACGCAGCAATCGATCCAGGCGATTCTGGACGGCATGGCATGGCTGGGATTGGATTACGACGAAGGGCCGTTTTATCAGATGCAGCGCTTAGCGCGTTATCACGAGATTGCCGAGCAATTATTGCAGAATAATCAAGCATATTACTGCTACGCCACCAAGGAGGAATTGGAGCAAATGCGTGAGCAGCAATTGGCGGCGGGTTTGAAACCCCGTTACGACGGGCGCTGGCGCGACAGCAAACAAACCCCGCCAGCCGGTGTAAAACCGGTGCTGCGGTTCAAAAACCCGCTGGACGGTTTCGTGACTTTCAACGATCAGATCAAGGGGAAAATCACCGTCGCCAACAACGAACTCGACGATCTGGTGCTGCTGCGCGGCGATGGCGTGCCGACGTATAATTTCAGCGTCGTCATTGACGATCTGGACATGCATATCACCCACGTCATCCGCGGCGACGACCACGTCAACAATACCCCGCGCCAGATCAATATTCTTAAAGCATTGGGCGCCACATTGCCGGAATATGCGCATGTGCCGATGATTCTGGGCGCTAACGGCGAGCGCTTGTCGAAACGGCATGGCGCGGTCTCGGTCATGCAGTATCACGAGGATGGGTATTTGCCGGAAGCGCTGTTGAATTATCTGGCGAGACTGGGATGGTCGCACGGCGACGAGGAAATTTTCAGCCGCGAACAGTTGGTAGAATGGTTCGATTTATCCGCGATCAGCCGCTCTCCGGCGAAATTCAATCCGGAAAAACTGCATTGGATCAATCAGCAATATCTCAAAATAACGGATAATACCCGTCTGGCCGGACTGGTAACACCTTTCCTGGCGAAAGACGATTGCCCGACGAATGGCGGCCCCAATCTGACGCAGGTTGTCGATTTGCTCAAGGAACGGGTGAATACCATCGAAGAATTGGCGGATGCCGCAGTGTATTTTTACCGCCCGCTGGAACCCGACAATGAACTGAAAGCACAGCACTTTACTGCGGAAACGAAACCGATCATGACCGGCCTGCTGGAAAAATTCCGCCACATCGAATGGACACGGGAAATCATCCATCAGGAAATAAAAGCTGCCGCCAAGGAACATGATGTAAAACTGCCGAAAATCGCCATGCCGTTACGGGTCATGGTCACCGGCGAAGTTCACACCCCGTCGATCGATGCGGTACTGGCGTTGCTCGGACGCGAGGAGACACTGGCGCGCATGAACAGTCATCTCAGCAGTTTTCCCGGTTGATCTTTTCTTTACAATAAATCATCGCATCAGTATAATCCCCCTTCCTTTGATCAGGGGGTATAGCTCAGCTGGGAGAGCGCTTGCATGGCATGCAAGAGGTCAGCGGTTCGATCCCGCTTATCTCCACCAAGTTTTTCTTGGATTAAGCGGTGCTATAAACGACACATCACTTTGTCCCCATCGTCTAGAGGCCTAGGACATCGCCCTTTCACGGCGGTAACACGAGTTCGAATCTCGTTGGGGACGCCAAATACACTAAGGCTTGAAAAATTCAGGCCTTTTTTATTTTCTTGGCACGAGAAACTGCATCTGATCCAAAAAACGCGAGATCACTCGGCGTAGTTGTTATCCGAGTACATTTCCGGAAGAAATTTTTCTTAACTGACGAGAAGAAAAACCGTGTCTTTTTCAAATAATTGATTGAATTCGTTTGCAGGCACAGGCTTTGAGAACAAGTATCCTTGCCCGAAATCACAACCGATTTGCTGCAATAACTCAAACTGAGCCCACGTTTCTATACCTTCCGCAACCACGCTTAAGTTAAGTTTATGGGCCATCACAATCATGGCTTCGCATAAGGTCAGGTCGTCCGAATCCGGACTCAGGTTCTGCACAAAAGATTTATCAATCTTGATGTAATCGATATCGAATTTTTTCAGGTAGGCAAGCGACGAGTAACCGGTACCGAAATCGTCCAACGCCACTTGCATTCCATCATCCCGCAGCATCAGCAGATAATCGCAAACATTATTTTTTGCCTCCATCAGCGAGCTCTCGGTAATTTCAATGACGATGCTCTCACCCGGCAAACCAAGCTGCCGCAGGTATTCAAACCAAGAATGACAGCGTGCGGGATCCACTTTAAACTGGAATGGGGATTTATTTACGCTGATCTGAAATTCCGGATTGTAGCGCGCGCGGCACAGCTGCACTTGCGCAGCCGCTTGACGAAACACCCATTCACCGATTTCAATGATCAGACCTGTTTCTTCCGCGATAGGAATGAAATTATCCGGGCTGATCAGACCAATTCCGGGGTGCTGCCAGCGTATCAACGCTTCCGCTTTACGGATACTGCCGTCTGCCAGATCGATGATGGGTTGGTAGTGCACCACTAACTCGTTTCTTTGCACCGCATAGCGCAAATCATTGGCCAGCCGCATGCGCGTATTGGCCGCTTCCTGCATACTGGGGGTGTAATAAAAAAAGCAGTTCTTTCCTTCACGTTTCGCGGTGTACATGGCTTGATCGGCACATTTGAGCAGGCTAACCACATCGCCCGCGTCTTCCGGGCAGAGCGCCACCCCGATGCTGGCCGTGAGATAGGCAATTTCACCATCCAGATGATAAGGAATGGCCAATTGCTCCAGTATGGAATTAACGCAATAACCGGCCCGGCCAATTTCATTCACGTCACTCAGGATCAAGGCAAATTCATCACTCCCCAAGCGCCCCAGCATGCCTTTCCCTTGTGTGAAAACCGCCAGTCTGCGAGTCACTTCCCTGAGCAGTTGATCGCCATACAGATGCCCAAGCGTGTCGTTCACTTCCCTGAAACGATCGAGATTGATCAAGATTAGCGCCAGTTGCCTGTTATCACGCTGGCAGCGCTTTATCTCCTCGTGCAGGCAATCGTATATCATGCGCCGGTTGGGTAATTCGGTCAGCATATCGTAGTTGGCCTGTTTCCAAATCAACTCTTCTTTTCTCTTTTTCTCGGAGATATCGCTGAATAATCCAACCCAGCCTTGAATAGCGCCATCGGGACCGTAAATCGTGTTGATACTCAGTATTTCCGTAAATAATTCGCCATTCTTGCGGCGGTTTTGTATTTCCCCCTGCCATTTCCCCGTCGTGCTGATGGATTGCCACATGGTCCGGTAGAATTCCTTGCTATTCAGTCCCGCACTCAGGATTTTAGGATTCTTCCCAATAACTTCATCGGGTTGATAACCCGTCACATCCGTGAAAGCCGGGTTAACGCTGATGATGCATTTATTCGCATCGGTGACCATCATCGCTTCGCTGCTTCTTTGATAAACCAGCGCAGCCAGTTTCATATCCGCTTGGGATTTCCTTAACTCGTAAATAATCAGCGTCAGTAATAAACCAATCACGGCGATGACCAGAAAGGCGAGCTGCATATTGATCAAACCGGACTCCTGCAAATCCCTTCCAAAAAAACCGGTTCCTTGCGCCGCGCCGATCATGGCCTGTATAAATGTCATGGTAATCACCAGCGTGATACCGTGGCGGCCGAAACGGATAGCGCCCCAAGTGGCAAAAACAATGATCCAGTAACCGCGAGCAATGAATCCCAGTTCCTGATGAAACCACTCGAGAAAAACGATTTGCCCGGCCAGAAAAGTCAGACCGGTAAACGCGGCAGTCTCTAAAATGCGGCTCCCTTCGAGCCACCCTTCCGGCAATTTCCGCCATGTCAGGAAAAACGGAGTGAATATCACGATTCCCAGCAGATTGGCTATCCACCATAGCAGCATGCTGAAAGTTAATACCCTGGGACTGAGTTCATCGATCAAATATAATCCGATGACGCATAAGATAGTACCGATGGTGATGGATAAAATCGCTGCCAAACCGAGGCGGAGATAATCGCCGGGCCGTTCAAGACCGGCTATATTTTGATAACCCGCGCCTTTGAGCTGCCAATTCAGAATCCAGACGGCGATAAGCGGTTCACAGGTATTGCCGATGACGAATATCAAATTCGCTTCCAGTGATTTACCCGCCAAATAATTGGCCATGAAAACACCCAGTGCGATGCCCGGCCATAATCGATAACCTCCGGCAAGCAAAGCCGCCAAAGCTAATCCGCTAGGCGGCCAGATGGGAGAAAAATTTCCCTGGGCCGCAAAATTCTCAATAATCACACTCGCCAGCGCGGCATAGGTCAATGCCAGCAACCCCATGCAACCCAGCCCCGTCCATCTGTTCAGCAACTGCTGCCTCAGCGTGAGCGTAATCTGCTGTTTTATTGAAGCAAGCATAATTTTTATGATGATTGTTCCCGATTTAAAAAGCATTTTTTTCGCCAAAACCATTAGCTGTGACTGCAACTTGTTTACTCACTTCCACCCAATCCTTCGCCTGTTATGCCGGTGACTGAACCGATGCTGCCGCTTCTCCTGCCAGCGCAGCAAATAAGATAGGCGAGGGAGCGAGTACCGCGCAACGAAGTGATTCGCTCGTATAGTCAATTAATCAGCGCTTCCTTAGGGAAGCTCTGAAAAACTACTGCGCTCGTTCAAGCTGCGTTGAAATCAGGCTTAAAATGCTCATTTACTCGATGTAAATTGCGCTTTTTCACCTGATTTCGCCTTGCCTGATCATCGCTCGCTACCTTTTTCAGAGCTTCCTTAGCTTACCAACGCGCAATTAAAACTTCTTCCGGTTCTTGCGCTGATTATCAATCATCCCTGCATTTTTATAAGCAAATCGCTTAGATAGAAATAAGCAAACGCTTATTTCTTTATCCAACCAGCGACCTTATCATGAAAAAAATCTGAGGCATTAAGTCCCGGATAAATCAGTCATCAAAGTAAAGATCGGTGTGGGGTCTGCACTTTTGGGTACTCTGTGTATGGTCTCGCGTAGTTTCAATTCTAAAAATAAGGAGCTACTCATGAGCAAAAATAAAATTCTGGCTGTCTGCATGCTAACCTGCACGCTGATGATGACATCGACAGCCAAAGCAGAGAGCTACTTCATCGGCAAACTCAGCCAAGGTATTGCAAACATTGCCTTCGGCTTTATCGAAATTCCCAAAAATATCATCAATATCACCAACGATCAAAATATTTTTCTAGGCCTGACGTGGGGTGTTATCCGCGGAATTGTGCATGGCGTGAGCCGGACACTGGCAGGCGGCATGGAAGTCATCACTTCACCGGTTCCAACGAGCGAATTTGCCTCACCGGCTTATGTCTGGAATCGTTTCAGTGAAGACAGCCGTTATTTTGGCCTGCATTATCCCGGCTACTGGACCAGTTACGGCCCATTGGATGATGGCGAATAAGTCTGCTGCGGCTAATTCAATCATAAGGATATCATCATGAAAAAATATCATTACTTACCGCTCGTAATTTTGATACTGCTCCTGACCGCCTGCGCCACGCCCAAAACCGATACGGAAGATCTGAAGGATGAAATTAAAGCCGCCAGAGCCGGTCACTACGGGCAAGCGATGTGGCATCAAGAGCAATCGGAAGAAGATCTGGAAACCGCCAATGAGATTCTGGGTCATCTCGAGAAAAATCACTATTGGAATATCAACGAGAAGCAAAAGGCGTTAGATGCCGCCAAATCAGCCGCACGCCATCGTTTGGAAGCGGAGAAAGCAATGTGTCTGTGGCTGACGGAAGTGCATGGCCATAACCACCATAAAAAAGAAGCGATTCACGATACCATCGCGTACTTCAAAACAGGCAGCGCGGTGCCCTTTAAAACCAAAGACGAAACCATCGGCAAAGTGGGTAGCTGGTTACAAGCGCACCCCGATGCGACTGCAACCGTCACTGCCTCCACGGACACGGTCGGCAAACCGGCTTACAACCAGGATTTATCGGAAAGAAGAGCCCAGGCGATGATACAACGATTAGTCGCCAATGGCGCAAAACCCAGTCAACTCATTGCCAAACCAATCGGTGAAGTTCCGGGCGCGGACAACACACCCGATCAGGAAAACCGTGTGGCGATTGTGATCACATCGCACCCCGTTTACATGGATTGTCCCAACGTAAAGTAGCGCGAAAAACTCACTTGGCTGAATAAAAACCAGCCCGGTGAGTTAGAATCCCAGTTCTAATCAATGCGGGGAAAAAACATGAAATTACGCTACCTTTTTATGATTGCGATAGTGCTATCCACTTTATCCGCCTGTGAACAAAAACCAACGGAAACCACAGAAAAGGTAATCGACAAAGTCAACGACGCGCTAGACCGGCGCCCTGACGAAAAAGCGCGCGATGCAATCG
>CP091134.1:1006286-1015575 GCA_021582535.1 Nitrosomonas sp. | reverse complement strand
GCTCTGAAAAAGGTAGCGAGCGATGATCAGGCAAGGCGAAATCAGGTGAAAAAGCGCAATTTACATCGAGTAAATGAGCATTTTGAGCCTGATTTCAACGCAGCTTGAACGAGCGCAGTAGTTTTTCAGAGCTTCCCTAAGTTTCGTGATGTTATGTCGTACCAGTTGTTTAACTGAACAAAATAGAGAAATTCCTGCTGAATACTGAGTTTGCCGATACGTAACGAGATCTGATACGGTCTTTTTCTGGAGGTGCCGCCATGAGAATGTTGCAAGGATTGGTATTCGCATTTTTTTCGTGTTTTATCCATAGCCATGTATACGCAATCAGCATTGTGTACCAAGGGTTTGAATGCTTGAATGCCGTCAATACGGAAGATCCGGTGCCAAATAACGGCACGCCCGTCCAGAGCAGATTTGAAGTCATTGAGGATTCCGGAGACGGCATATACCGTTTAAAGCTGACTGGCGGCATCCCTCGCTTTATCAGGAACGACCGTACGGTATGTATTGATAAAGCGACGGCTATCGGGTATTCCGGCATTCCTGAAATCGATGGCTTGCCTCAGCCATTAGACTCAATCGATGCGACCGGTTATTTTGATGGAGAAGAACTGATAATTGTCATCAGTTCACTCTATACCGACTTAAGCGCTAGAAGAAATCCATTTTCGTCATTCACGACCAGTTTTATTTTCCCTTTTACAAATACGCTGATCTTTAATTTTAATTCTACGACATCTACATTTAGATTGAAGAAAGTCGTGCGGAATCGAGGGTTTGTGCATACCAGTGGTTCCACAAACTCGATAACGCCATTTTTTGAAACAGTGTTGCCATCGTTTAACAAGGAGGCGCAAGATAAGCCGGTCATATTGACTCCGTTCGTTACGATAGAATATAAACTGGAGAAATGATTTGGTGGGACAATAAATATCCCATTGTGCTGATAACAGTCTGCTTGTGTGTATTGTACATTGACAATTCCGTTTTTCCCTGGCTTGATGATCTGGCAGTGAATGGCTTCTTAGCAGCCTTCCGGCAAGCGCCAGCGATGTGAATATCGGAGTGATAATCGCGCCTTCAATCCATCATAGAAGTGAAGCTCATTACTAAATAGTGCATTCGGATTGCGTTATGCGCCGAAAAGTGTGATAGTTCACATCGCAACATAATAAGTTAGTCCGCGTAACAATAAATAAAAAACATGTTGTGGTAACTTTAAGGACTAATAAATAAGGCGCTGAAGTTAAACAAGTTTTGTCATTGAAGTATGTACTTGATGCAAATTTAATGACGTTTCACATATACATTTTCACTATGGAGGGTAGCAATGAAATCTAGTAAGATCAGTAAGTTAGTGGCTTATACTATTCTTTTGTTATCATTGGGATTATTGTTTGGTTGTAAACCAATTTTTGAAAAGAAACCAATTCCTAAAGATAACAAAGACGCAGCGGCAGCACCTGCTGCTCCGGCAGCAGCGTCAGCTTCTGCTCCAGCAGCACCAGCCGCAGCACCTGCTCCGGCCCCAGCTGAACCCGCAGCTAAAATTGAAGACGTGCAAAGTATACAGAGCATAGAATCAGCAGCTTCGACTCAGGAAGCTCAGCCAAGCGCAGCAGCCGCACAATCAGTGGATGATGGTGATGATGTGGTGAAAGTGACCCCGGCAATTATGCGGAAAATACAGCAAGCACTGGCAAGTGCAGGGTTTAATCCTGGTCCGGCAGATGGTGTCAGTGGTGCTAAAACAGTGGCAGCTATCGAAAGCTTCCAAAAACAAAATAACATTCCAACCGGTAAAATAACCAAAAGAACGTTACGCGCGTTGGGTGTTGATTTCTAAACGGCAAATTACAGCATGAGATTTTATACACCAAGGATCTATGGTCCTTGGTGTATTTTTATCAGGTGGGTAATTTTCAATAATCAGGAAATTTATTTTGCGTTGTAATATTATTGACGCTAGTTCTTAGTTTTCCGGTTGATTTAAAAATATTTGCTATACGAACAACCATGTTCTATAGTTAAATTTGAAATCCGGTTTCAGAGTTTATTCAGGTAATTATAGATCTAAAGATGCTGAGCAATATCCATAGTCATTGGTTGTGAATATCTACTTTAGTTTTTAAATTCCTTAGCATAAGTTGAGTTTCGCTGTATGGCGCAAACTGATTGCATGTATAGCAACATTTTCCGGATAAGATTTGCGTTAATTACGCGATTGGTTTTGTTAAATTTCGTTCAGTAGCATTAGTCATTAATTTGCTTTTGAAGTACTTTTGGAGGTTTTGCTCATGGGAGTTCCTTTACGTCAACAGATTGCGGTTGGCACTTATCTAATCAAACAGAAGTTAAAAGGGGTTAAAAAATATCCTCTGGTGCTGATGCTGGAGCCCTTATTCCGCTGTAATCTGGCTTGCGCCGGGTGCGGAAAAATTGCGCATCCGGAAGATGTGCTCGATCAACGTCTTTCGTATGAAGAGTGCATGGAAGCAGTCGATGAATGTGGCGCGCCCATGGTATCGATCCCGGGCGGTGAACCGTTACTTCATAAAGAAATGCCGCAAATTGTCGCGGGCATTATTAAACGGAAGAAGTATGTTTATCTGTGTACAAACGCGCTGTTGTTAAAGAAACGGATCGATGACTATACACCGTCACCTTATCTGACTTTCTCCATCCATTTGGATGGCATGAAGGAACGGCATGATGCTTCAGTTTGCCAGGATGGCGTTTTTGATCGTGCGGTTGAGGCGATCAAGCTGGCATTGGAGCGAGGTTTTAGAGTGACAGTTAACTGCACGCTGTTCCAAGGCGAAACACCGAAGGATGTCGCTGAGTTTCTCGATTATGTCATGGAACTGGGGGTTGAAGCCGCCACAATCGCACCGGGTTTCAGCTATGAGAAAGCCCCGCAACAGGATGTTTTTATTAAAAGCCAGGATACCAAAGTATTATTCCGCGGCATTTTTGAATTGGGTAAGAAATTAAAGCGCAAATGGCGATTGAACCATTCCGCGTTGTATCTGGATTACCTGGCCGGAAATCAGGATTATGAGTGCACGCCGTGGGGAAATCCGACACGCAATGTGTTCGGTTGGCAGAAACCATGCTATTTGTTGTCTGATGAAGGCTATGCAAAAACCTTCAAAGAGCTTCTCGAAGATACACCGTGGGAAAAATACGGTACGGCTAATAATCCAAAATGCGCACAATGCATGGCTCACTGCGGATACGAAGCGACCGCAGTGGAAGATACTCTGCAACGGCCATGGAAAGCGCTGGTGACAGCGATGAGAGGACCTAAGACGACCGGCCCTATGGTCGCCGAGCCTACACCTAAGTGGGCTACTGAAGAAAGCAAGGCATCCAAGAAGCTTTCAGATATAACGGTCACACTGATCAACAAATAACAGATGCAGGTACTGAAACCGGTTTCTAGAATCTGCCCGGAATAATGGTGGAGTTAGTTTTATACGCCTCTGTTTTCGGCGCTATATGCTGGGTGGCACTGGCATTGCTCCCGTGGCGTCCCTGGAGCACGCGCGAGAAGATAGAAGCGCCGGCATTATTCCAATCCGGTGAAGACCTGGGCGATATTACCGTACTGATTCCGGCGCGCAACGAAGGTCCTTATATCGGACATACACTCAATGGTGTTAGAGCACAGGGCGTCAATGTGCGCATCATCGTGATCGATGATCAATCCAGCGACGATACCGCTGAACAAGCAAGGCGCAGCGGTGCGCAGGTATTGTCCGGTACCGCGCCGCCAGCGGGGTGGAGCGGCAAATTATGGGCGCTGGAGCAAGGATTGCGGGAAGTTAAAACCCCCTATACCCTGTTACTGGATGCGGATATCGAATTGACCCCAGGGATTGTCGTTGAGTTACAGCGCAAAGCACGCGCTGAGAATCTGGCTTTGGTGTCATTGATGGCTGAGCCGCCGATGGTGAACTTCATCGAACGCTTACTGATGCCCGCATTTATATTTTTCTTTAAGCTGCTGTATCCTTTCGGTTTGGCGAATAAACCGCAATCCCGCATTGCAGCAGCAGCGGGCGGATGCATTCTGGTGGAAACACAAGCATTGCGCTCTACCGGGGCGTTTGCCAATCTGCATAATGCGCTGATCGATGATTGCACTTTAGCGGCTCATATCAAACGGGCGGGTTTGCGTACTTATATCGGACTCAGTCATGCGGCGCGGAGTCATCGCGGTTATCATGCGTTGCAGCCGATTTGGGAAATGGTCGCTCGTACTGCTTTCACGCAATTAAAATACTCGCTGAATTTGCTCATCGTCTGCACGGTGTTAATGACTTCGATGTTCTGGGCCGCGCCGCTTGCATTTTTGCTGTCATCAATGGAAGCCTATACAGTGAGCGCATTGGCATGGATGGCTATGTTTTTTACCTATGCGCCAACTTTAACTTATTATCATCGTTCCCCGCTCTGGGGGCTGGCATTGCCCGCAATCGGCACATTGTATCTTGCCATGACCTGGACATCGGCACTGCGCTACTGGCGTGGGGAGCGTGCTCGTTGGAAAGATCGTCATTATGAAAGTAAAACAAACTATTAAATTGTTGCTGGCAGGATGCCTGATGCTGGCGCTGCTATTATCCATTGCTCCGGTATTGAGCGCTTCCGGTGCGGGTTCGGACAACCCGGAACAGGTTATCGGTCAATTGCAATCTTCTCTGCTCCAAGTCATGCGTGAAGGTGAGAAGCTGGGGTATGAAGGACGCTATAAATTTCTCGAACCGGTCATTGATCAGTCGCATGACATCGATCTGATCATCAAGACCATACTCGGTACAACTTACTGGTCGCAGCTGGACAAAACGCAGCAAGACTTGATTGTCGGCACTTTCCGCCAATTGAGTATTGCCACATACGCCAGCCGGTTTACCCAATACGAGGGAGAACAGTTTAAGATCATCGAACAACGCGCCTTACCGCGTGATCAAACCCTGGTGCGCAGCCAGTTGACAAAATCCGACGGTGGTACGGTAAATTTCGATTACGTGCTACATCAGGCGGAAGGACACTGGCGGATTGCCAATATCCTGTTTGACGGCGTGAGCGACCTTGCCATAAAACGCGGCGAATATCGTGCCGTGTTGCAACGGGATGGCTTTGCTGCATTGATAGAACTGCTGAAGGAAAAAATAACTTTGGCTCAGCAGCAGAACTAACAATCAGACCGTCTCAGTTACACTGGCGGGTTCTGTTTTACTATCTGTTTCCGCTGTTTCCGCACGCATCAAAGCGGCTGCAAAAAAACCATCGGTTTGATGCAACCGTGGGGATAGTTGTAAGAATTCCCCGGTATTGAGCGGTATTTTCTGCTGCGATAGCAATTCCGAACAGTTCAATAAAGCGAATTGCGGATGTGTGGCAAGAAAATCGCCGATAACGGCCTGGTTTTCTTCCGGCAGGAAACTGCATGTCGCATAAACCAGGCGGCCGCCGGGTTTAAGCAAACCGGCAGCGGCGGACAAGATGGCCGCTTGTTTTGCCTTCAATTCTTCGATACTTTGTGCGGACTGGCGCCATTTTAGATCCGGGTTGCGCCGTAAGGTACCGAGACCGCTGCAGGGCGCATCGACCAATACACGATCTATTTTTCCCGACAATCTCTTGATCTTGCTGTCATTTTCATCCGAGATGCGCTGTGTATGCAAATTAGACAAACCGGAGCGCTTGAAGCGGGGTTTCAGATTACTCAATCTTTTTTCCGAAACGTCAAACGCATAAAGACGTCCTTTTGAATTCATCAAAGCACCCAGTAGCAGGGATTTTCCGCCAGCACCGGCGCAGAAATCGACAACCATTTCGCCTCGCTTCGGCGCCAGTAAGTAGCCGAGTAACTGGCTGCCTTCGTCCTGTACTTCTATTTTTCCCGATAAGAAAAGCGCGTGGCGATTGATCGCGGGTTTTCCAATGAGGCGGATGCCGCAAGGGGAATAAGGCGTTGCTTGCGCTTCGATGCCTTCCTGCGCCAATGTTTCAAGCACTTCAGCGCGCTTGGCGAGAATAGTATTCACCCGCAGATCGAGCGGCGCCGGTTGTTGCAAGGAAAGCCCTAGATCAAGAATATCGCTATCCGGCATGCCGTGCTGCAATTTTTCCACCACCCACGCAGGAAATTCCGCCTGGATTGCCAACGGCAACGTATCCGGTTTGCTGCCTTTGATTTCCGCCAGCCATTTGCTTTCCGTTTCGCTGATCAGCGGTGACAATTCACGCAAGTTCATGCCTTGAAATTTAGCCAGATAAGCAAGTACCAAAGCGCGTGGCGTTATGCCGTTTGCCAGGTTTTCAAGAAAAAAGCGGTGGCGTAAAATGCCAAAAACGGTTTCCGCGATGAATGCCCGGTCTTGTCCGCCAAGCATGGGATTTTCCCGGAAAAAGCGGCGCATGATGGCATCGGCAGGATATTCCAGCGGCAGTACGGTACGCATGGCGGCAATGACCGCGTCCAATTGGGGAGGTGTTAAATGCATTGATTTCCAGTGTGTGAGCTATCAGCGAAGCAAATGAATTAATGATCCGGTTTATAGCTGATATTAACTTCGGTCACTATTTTGTCGATTTCCCGGCCATTATCCTCGACCGAAACAATACGCACGGGTAGCATGTGATTGTTCAGTGCGAGCCATAATTTCCTTTTAAGCTTGGAGTGTTTTTCTTCCTGCCGGGTTAATACCATTGTTTCCATTTTCCCGATCGGTGTATTGAGGGTTTCTTTCGATAGGGTATAGTGTGTTAACCGCAGGCTATGACCGTTGGTAACGTACCGGTCAACATGGTGTTTCGGTAGCTCGGTGAACATAAAGTTGTACGACAAGCTGAGACGATCCAGCGTACCATCCGGCAATTTTTCCCTGACATGATGACCTTCATGATTCAGTGTGATGATATGGTTATTCCAGTCAAATTCAGCGATGCTGGGTTGTTTCTTACCGCGTTTTTCATAAGCGCGCACCGGCCGTAAACCATGTTTGGTGATGATGCCTTCGCTATGGCGCATGATGCTATTCGGTTCGATGAGTTTATACATGCCGGTGGCTTGCGCCTCGCTGTTGATCGAATAATGCACCTTGCCGTCGACGTGCTTGATCTCGATCACTTCATCGATTTCCCCTTCGCCGATATCAGTCGTCACGGCATATTTAATTTCGATGCGTGACGGCAAATCCGTCGCCATGACCGGAAAACTGAGCGATCCCAGCAGAAAAAACAATGCCGCATATTTCATTCCGGCAATCCTGGTGAAAAGAGCGCAGCTTCACTGACAGTGGCGCCGGTCACTTCAACCTGGTTTCCGTTCAAGCGGATCCGGTCTTCCATAAACCAGCGTACAGCCTGTGGATAAATGCGGTGCTCTTGCTGTAAAACACGGGCAGCCAAGGTTTCTTCGCTATCTCCCGGTAATACCGGGACAGCCGCTTGAATCACAATCGGGCCGTGATCCAGCTGCAACGTGACAAAATGCACCGTACAGCCATGAATCCTGATGCCTTCTTGCAGCGCCCGCGCATGTGTTCCTAATCCTGGAAAGGCAGGGAGTAAGGAAGGGTGAATGTTCATTAACCGGCCTTGGTAATGTTGTACAAAGCGATCGCTAAGTATACGCATGAAGCCGGCCAGTGCAATCAGTTTTGGCTGACACGTATCAACTTTTTCCGCCAATGCCGCATCGAATGTCTGACGGTCCGGAAAATCGCGGTGATCCAGAATCAAAGTTTCCACACCCAGCTGGCGCGCAATTTCCAGTCCGCTTGCATGGGGATTGTTACTGATCACCGTAATGCGATCCACCTGCAATTTCGCTTCCAGCAACGCCTGCATATTACTGCCGCGGCCGGAGATCAGAATGACCAGGGATTTCATGATGCAGGCGTTAGAATAGTGATTTATACGAGAACGGTAGCGGGCTGATTAGCCGTACGCGGCTTGATTTCTCCAATCCGCCATGCGGTTTCTCCCGTCGCACGCAAACTGCTCAGCGCGGTTTCGGCATGCTCGGGTGCGACGACGATCACCATGCCGATACCGCAATTGAATACGCGCGCCATTTCATGATCGGCGACATTGCCTTGTTGCTGCAACCAGCGGAACAACGGCGGCAATTCCCACGCATCGCGGTGTAAAACCGCCGTAAGCTGATCGGGTAAAATGCGCGGCACATTTTCCACCAAGCCGCCGCCGGTGATATGCGCCAGACCCTTGACCGGCAGTTGATTGATCAGCGCCAGCAACGGTTTTACGTAAATGCGCGTCGGCGCCATGATGACATCGGCGAGGGGCTGGCCGTGAAAGTCTCCGGACAAGTCGGCGTGACTATGTTCAATAATCTTGCGGATCAGCGAATAACCGTTGGAATGTGCGCCGCTGGAGGCAACACCCAACACGATATCGCCCGCTTGTATCGTTGCGCCGCTGATAATCCGCTCTTTCTCCACCGCACCCACGGCGAATCCGGCCAAATCGTATTCATCGTGCGGGTACATGCCTGGCATTTCCGCCGTTTCCCCGCCGATCAGCGCGCAACCGGCCAGTTCGCAACCGCGCGCGATACCGCTGATCACTGCTGTCGCTGTTTCCACCCGCAATTTTCCGCAGGCGAAATAATCCAGGAAAAACAGCGGCTCAGCGCCTTGCACCAGAATATCGTTGACACTCATCGCCACCAGATCGATGCCGATGGTGTCGTGGCGCTTGAGCTGGAATGCCAGCTTCAGCTTGGTGCCAACGCCATCGGTACCGGAAACCAGCACCGGGTTTTGGTATTTCTTGGAAATCTCAAACAATGCGCCAAAACCGCCAATGCCGGTAAGTACCTCGGGCCGCAGGGTGCGCTTGGCCAGCGGCTTGATATTTTCTACCAGGCGATCGCCGGCATCGATATCGACACCGGCATCCCGATAGGATAATGGCGTTGTGTTCGGATGATCAGATTTGGATGAAGTCAAGTTGGATTCCCATGCGGTTAAAATGAATGCTGCCGGCAAAATGGGATTTTACCGCAAATGAGCGATGCGCATCGTGCGCGCAGATAAAAATCTCCGTCCGGCGGTGGTGGCGCATATTTGCGTGATACCATGAAAGCGCTGGTGCTGTTCTTCGGTCTTCCGCCGGAGAAATTCTGGCCTTACGACGTTGCCTAGTTCAACGATGATCTTTCCTATTTCTGCTTTTCGTCCGCACAGAATTATCAGGCAATCAATTATTTCCGGATCGATCCGCCCAATACACTTGCAGTCTCCGTGCT
>CP091134.1:989372-1006186 GCA_021582535.1 Nitrosomonas sp. | reverse complement strand
ACCATTCTGTCGAAGCCAGAGTCCTTCTCGCTCACGAATCCGCTCCAACGCTTCCACCAGAGAGCTGGTCTTTCCCGAACCTGCACCCGCAATGAGTGCAAAGCACTGGTGTTCGTCCAGACACCTTCGGACCATCCCATCCGCTTCTGTTTCGACTTTCTCCATCATGCCGAAATCTCACTAGCCGCTTCCGACACCCCAGCATTGGGAGTAGGCCCGCAAAGTCGCGTCTCTAGCCAGGCAAGTCCTTCAGCAATATAGACAGGGACACTCCAATTTGCGTTACCGGCAAGAAGGCTCATTGCAAAATCCGTCTTCTTAAAATTATCCGAACGAATCCGGTCATAAATATCCTGATACGCTTCCGAGAGGGTATTGGGGACTGAAATACCAACCGATATTGCCCCTGACCGCAGAAGCGTGAAGCTCTCATAGGCGATCGCTTCCTCGAACGTGCGCGGGCGCATCATAAGATGTGCGTCGTTCTCCTTCACCATCACGTCCATCTGAAAGGCTACGCACCGGTCCTTCTCACTATCAACCTTATCGGTCGCCGACATTGTCATCAAGTCACCGACGGTCTCCTTCCCACACAGTTTCTTCAAGGACGCATTAGACGTACGAGCGCCTTCAACATCCGCGCGGCACGCGCTTGGGTATCCTGTCGGATTGACAGAATCGATGTCAGTGATGACAAGATACGGGATGTGAAGGAACTCCAGCAGTCCCTCGAAACGATGCGCATATGCACCGCCCACCTCAAGAACCGTGATATAGGTCGAGCGCAACCGATTTGCCGACTTCTCGATCATCGAAGGCATCAGCAGTTTTTCAACAGCTCCTTCGACAAGAATGACAGCGTCAGCAAAGAAGAGGTCACAGTGCGTGAGGCGCAGGTATCGCTTCAGGAAAGCGAGCGATTCCACCGGCAAGACTGGAGTCCCGTTAACCACATCGATTTCAGGCTGAAAGGCGCGCAAGCTCCTAACATCGGACGCGTTACGGATACCGTTATTGGGCGCCTTATCGATTAGATGACGGCGCTGAAAATAGCGAACCTTTTCAAAGTCGACTGCGTTGAGAACGTGCGAAGAATGGGTCGTCACCACCAGCTGTGGCACCATATGAGGTAATTCAACCGCCTTGGCAGATTGATCGATTACGCTCCATATATTGGCAATAAAGGTTTGCTGCACCTGTGCGTGAAGATGAACCTCTGGCTCCTCGATGAAAATGAGCAGGCACAATGGTCGATTCTCGGCCGTCATCAACCACTGTGAATGGAAGTGCCTTGCCTGAATGGCCATGTAAATAAGATTCTTGAAGCCGAGTCCGTTGTAAAGTTCCGGCAACTCATGCTCCCGACCGGCATCGACATAAAGAAGTTCGGTACTACCGCGTAGCGCGGTTTCAGGGCTAAGTGACGAGATGATGCGAAGCTCGCGATCGTTGACAGATGGGACACCTAAACCTTTGATCAGATCGAAAAGAGGCTTGAACTGAATCTGGTAATGCTCAGTAAGTTGCCTGTTATTTTGATCAATGACCTTGTGAGCCTCTGCAGCATATTCAGCTTGCTCAAGATTTTTTCGGTAGAAAGACGCGAAGGCGGTGGATAACCGGTTACTCCGACTATCATCGTCATCGTTGATATTACGTTGTGCGTCAATAAACTCGACCCGAACCAGGTGTTTCACCAGTCGCTTTCCCTCATTGGGCTCCAAAGGGATCGCGAGCACTTCGATCTCAGCACCTTCGGCTACCTTTTCCTCAAGGGACGCATATCGAACTATTGAATGGTGGCTCAAATTGCCGTCTGCGGCGAGATATTGGAAAAGCGTCTTCGCGCGTTTGCCATCGTTGTCAGCGGGATAGGCTGAGTTGTACTGCTCATGAAGCTTTTTGGCATCTTCAATACCATAAGAAAGCCGAAATCCAACCTGAGTGAAATCCGATAGCTTTGGTAACAACGTAAACACTCGCCCAAAGGCAATGGAGTTCGGGTCTATCGTAAACCACAGATCAAGGCTGATCTCCGGTAGGTCGGTCGCATTGCCTGATGCCAGAAATCGCTCAAAATCGGCAATGCGCGCGGCCGAGAAATCGTGAGCAGCAAAATTACGCCCACCTAGGAAACAGCGGAATATCGCAGTTGCGGAAGTCTTGCCGCTGTTGTTCGGCCCAACAAAAATTGTTTCTTTGTCTTCTATATCGATCACAACATATTCTAAACGTCGAAAATTTCGGATCGATACTTTGCTTAATCTCATATCCTATTCCCCAGGGCATTACTCTTTGAAGTCTTAATCTCTCATCATTGATCAAAAGTGAATCACTCTGGATTCAAAATTAGATGGTAGCCGCTTTGTGATGCAGAGCTGACTCGGTGCGTAACCTTTAGAAATGGCTGTTTCGGCCGACCTTCTGTCCTTGAGTAAATTTCCACTGTGACCACTGAAATCAGAGCGACAATCCGCAACCGCCAAAAGCTCCTATTCTACTGACACAATCCTATCGAAATCGGTAGTTTTTTTGGGCCGGAATATGAAGATAATTAGGTACTCTCCTGAAAGAGTACCTGTTTTTTTACACCGTTCTCAGTTTGAAATAAATGGGCAAGAACCGCCGAATTTTTTCATTATTTGTGTCAGTAGTTTTTCACTAATTGTGGCACCCGACATTTTTACATCTAAATATCAATATTCGTCGCCCTCAACGCATTCTTCTCGATAAACGCCCGGCGCGGTTCGACCACATCGCCCATCAGCGTGGTGAAGATTTCATCGGTCAAGATGCTGTCCTCAATTTGCGCACGAAGCAGGCGGCGGTTTTCCGGGTCCATGGTGGTTTCCCAGAGCTGGCCGGGGTTCATTTCGCCCAGGCCTTTGTAACGTTGCACGTTCAGGCCTTTTTTCGCTTCTTCCAGCAGCCATTCAAGCGCGTGCTTGAATTCACCGACCGTTTGTTTGCGTTCATTACGCTGAATATACGCGCCTTGACTCAACAGGCCGTCAAACACTTGCGCGGTTTTCTGGATTTGCGCGTAGTCGCCGCTTTCGAGGAAATCAATGTCGAGGTAGCTGGTCAGCACGTTGCCATGCGACATCCGCATGATTTTGAGGCGGTAACGTTCGTGCAGATCGTCGTATTCCGCAGCGATTTCCACATCCTTGACGCGCCCAGCCAGGCGAGTTGCGCTATCCGCCGCGGCTTGGCCGTTGCTTAAATCGACATCGGGCTGGCGCAGCAGTGCATGCATGACGGTGCTGTCGATGGCCTGGCTCATACGCTCAATGACCGCTTCCGCCAGGATATATTCGTTGGCGATTTTTTCCAGTGTGTCACCGGTCAATGCCGGTTTATCGCCGCCGGTATGCAACTCGGAACCGTCCAGCGCCAGGCTCAGCATGTATTGTTTCAATTCATGGTCGTCCTTGACGTAGCGTTCCTTTTTGCCGTGCTTGATCTTGTACAGCGGCGGTTGCGCGATATAAATGTGGCCGCGTTCGATCAATTCGGGCATCTGGCGGTAGAAGAACGTCAACAGCAGCGTGCGGATGTGCGAGCCGTCCACGTCCGCATCGGTCATGATGATGATGCGGTGATAGCGCAGCTTGTCCGGGTTGTATTCGTCCTTGCCGATGCCGGTGCCGAGCGCGGTGATCAGCGAAATGATTTCCTGCGACGAGATCAGTTTATCAAAGCGGGCTTTTTCCACGTTCAGGATTTTTCCCTTGAGCGGCATGATAGCTTGGAATTTACGATCACGCCCTTGTTTGGCGGAGCCGCCTGCGGAATCACCTTCGACCAGGTACAGTTCACACAACGCCGGATTTTTTTCCTGGCAATCGGCCAGCTTGCCCGGCAATCCCATGCTGTCGAGCACGCCTTTTCTACGCGTCAATTCGCGGGCTTTACGCGCGGCTTCGCGCGCTCTGGCGGCATCGATGATCTTGTTGCAAATTGTTTTGGCGTCGATGGGATTTTCCAGCAAATACTCGGTCAGTTTTTGCGCCACGACTTCTTCCACCACCGGGCGCACTTCCGAAGACACCAGTTTTTCCTTGGTTTGCGATGAAAACTTGGGCTCAAATAGCTTTACCGACAAAACGCATGACAAGCCTTCGCGCATGTCGTCGCCGGAGGTTTCCACTTTGGCTTTTTTCGCCAGCTCGTTCTTCTCGATGTAATTGTTGAGCGTGCGCGTCATTGCCGCGCGCAGGCCGGTCAAATGCGTGCCGCCGTCTTTTTGCGGAATATTGTTGGTGAAGCACAGCACCTGCTCGGTGTAACTGTCGTTCCATTGCATCGAGACTTCGACGGTAATATTGTCCTTGGCTCCGGTGGTGTAAAAAATACTGGGGTGCAACACGGTCTTGCTGCGGTTGATGTATTCGACAAAATTCCGGATGCCGCCGGTAAAGGCGAATTTTTCATCCTTGCCGGTGCGTTGATCGATCAGGTGGATTTTCACGCCATTGTTGAGGAAAGACAGTTCACGCAGGCGTTTGGCGAAAATGTCGTAGTGGTATTCGACGTTGCCGAAAATTTCCTTGCTGGCGAGAAAATGCACTTCGGTGCCGTGGCGTTCGCTTTCTCCGGTGACTTCCAGCGGCTTGACCGGAACGCCCATGCGAAATTCCATCTGGTTGATTTTTCCGTCACGGCGGATGGTCAATTTCAACCATTCCGATAGCGCATTGACCACCGACACACCGACGCCGTGCAGACCGCCGGAAACCTTGTACGAATTGTCGTCAAACTTCCCGCCGGCGTGCAGTTCGGTCATGACGATTTCCGCCGCGGAGCGTTTCAAGTCGTCGTCATGCTTAATGCCGGTCGGAATGCCGCGGCCATTGTCGATGACGCTGACCGAGTTATCCGGATGGATGGTGACGGTAATTTCATCGCAATGACCGGCCAACGCTTCATCGATGGCGTTATCGACCACTTCGAATACCATATGATGCAGTCCCGTGCCGTCGCTGGTGTCACCAATATACATGCCGGGCCGTTTACGCACGGCGTCCAGGCCTTTCAGGATTTTGATGCTTTCGGAACCGTAATCGCTCGAACTGTCTTTAGGTACATTGGGGTTTTGATCGCTCATTGGTCAGGATTTTCAGGGTTATGTAAGTTGCAGGGAATAGCTTCGATAGTTGCGGATTTTGCTGAGCGCTTGCTCACGTGCGGTTAAATTCTCATCGGCATGACGATATATTTAAACGCATCGTTCCCGGGTATTGTGATCAGCACGCTGCTGTTGGCATTTTCAAACGCGCACAGCACGGTTTCGCTATCCACATTGTTCAATAAATCGAGCAGATAGGTGATGTTCAGGCTGATATCCACTGATTCTTCGCTGTAGTTGATTTCCAGCTCTTCCTCGGCTTCTTCCTGTTCGTTGTTTTTGCAAACGATACGCAGGTTATTTTCACTGACGATCAAGCGCACGCCACGGAATTTTTCGCTTTGGTTGGACAGTATCGATACCCGCTGCAATGCTTGCAGGAAGGTTTGGCGGTTAATTTCAAACTGTTTGTTGTTCCGGGTCGGGATAACGCGGTTGTAATCGGGAAACTTACCGTCGATCACTTTGGACGTCAGTACGACGCCAGAAAAGGAAAACCGCACCTTATTCTGGAAGTATTCAATGGTCACTGGTTCTTCGTTGTCTTCGAGCAGTTTGGACAATTCATACACGGCTTTGCGTGGCAGAATGACTTCCTGTTTTTTCTGTGCTTTATCCAATGCCGCGGCGATGTAAGCCAGACGATGCCCATCGGTGCCGACGCTGATGAATTTCTTGTTATCCGTCAATAACAACAGACCGTTCAGGTAATAGCGGATGTCTTGTTGCGCGACGGCAAATTGGACATGATGCAACAAGTCCTTTAATTCCTTTTGTTTCAGCGTGATGGCGTCTTCCGATTCAGCTTCTTCCGTAACTTCGGGAAAATCTTCCGCCGGCAGTATTTGCAGGTTGAACGCACTTTTACCGGATTTGACGTAGAGATGGTCGTCTTGCCGGGTTAATGTCACTTCGGCATCGGCCGATAGCGAACGCAGAATATCCTGAAGTTTTTTTGCGGAAACCGTCAAGGAAAAATCCTGTTTGGGCAACAAATCAACGATAGTAACCGTTTTGATTTGTATTTCCAGATCAGTAGTCAAAAAAGAGGTCTTTTCCGCATTTTGCCGGATCAACACATTCGATAAGATGGGCAATGTCTGACGGCGTTCGACAATTCCGGTGACTGTCTGCAGCGGTTTTAACAAGGTATCCCGGTTGGTTTTAATTAAAAGCATTTATATAAAAGTAATAGTAATTTAATAATGTCCGCCATTCTTCTGTATAGTTTTTAACATCTGCTGAATATCAACAAGATAGTTCAAAATTTTGCTTTGTATGGCGAGTGTATATTGCTTGGATAGTTTGTGGATAAAAATGGTGTTTTTTTTAAAACAAGAGTTATACACAAACTGTTCAACTGTTATCAACCTCTCAAAATGAGTATCAGCGCATTGAAATCCCGGTTCACCACCGGATCGGAAATACGCAGCTCGTTAATTTTGCGGTAGCCATGCAGCACGGTGGTATGATCCCGGCCGCCGAACGCTTCACCGATATCCGGTAAGCTCAACGAAGTCAGTTCCTTGGCGATAGCCATTGCCATTTGCCGCGGCCGCGCGACGATACGCGAGCGTTTCTTGGAGTACATTTCCGATACTTTGATTTTGTAGTAATCGGCGACGGTTTTCTGGATGTTTTCGATGGAAATCTGCCGACTTTGCACGGCGAGCAAGTCTTTCAACGCTTCCTTTGCCAGATCCAAGGTGATTTCCTGACCGATAAAGCGCGAGAAAGCCAATACACGCTTCAATGCGCCTTCCAGTTCACGCACATTGGAGCGGATATGCTTGGCGATGAAAAACGCGACATTTTCGTCCAGGCGGATTTTTTCCTGCTCAGCCTTCTTTAACAAAATCGCCACGCGCATTTCCAGTTCCGGCGGTTCGACCGCAACCGTCAATCCCCAGCCGAAACGCGATACCAGCCGTTCTTCCAGACCGGTAATTTCCTTCGGATAGGTATCGCAGGTGATGATCACTTGTTTATGCGTTTCGACCAGTGCGTTGAATGCGTAGAAAAACTCTTCCTGCGTGCGGTTCTTTCCGCCGAAGAACTGCACATCGTCCACCAGCAGCAGATCGAGCGAATGGTAGTACAGCTTGAACTTGTCGAACGCCTTGTGCTGGTACGCGCTGACGACGTCGGACACATATTTTTCCGCATGCACATAACGGATCTTGGCGTTTTTGTCGTTTTTCTGCACGTAATTGCCGATGGCTTGAATCAAATGCGTTTTCCCCAGACCCACGCCGCCGTAGATGAACAGCGGGTTGTACGCGATACCGGGCGATTCCGCCACCTGGATCGCACCGGCGCGCGCGAGCTGATTGGCTTTGCCGGTGACGAAATTGTCAAAAGTGAAATTGGGATTCAGACCGCTGGGATTTTTCCTGCCCGGCTGGTACGCGGCCTTGGGTTCCGCTGGCGGTTCCTGTGGTGCTTCCACTGGCGCGGCTTTGACTATCACGGCTTTTGCATCGTTTTGCTCGGCCAGTTTCAGATGAAACTGGATTTTCTTATCGAAGTACGTCAGCGCCATATTTTCTATGTGTGCGATGAAATTATCCTTGACCCATTGCGACACGAAACGGTTGGGCGCAATCAACACAACCTCATCGTCGCTGTTCAGTTCCGGATCAATCTGTAAGGGTTTGATCCAGGTGTTAAATTGTTGTGCGTTGAGTTCTTTTCTAAAATGATCAAGGCAGGATAACCAGAAAGTGTTCAGTGATTGCATCATTTTTTGTTCTTCGTCTGTCTGGTTTGGAAAGGCGGTCATCATGCTGCACTGTTAGTTTAGAAAAGGCGGTTCAATTTCCAGGTTATCGATTAATCGCGTGTTGCCGAGCCAGGCTGCTCCTAAAACGACCAAATCCCGGTCCGGGGCCTGCGCCGGCAGCAGCGAGCTGCGTTCATGGATGCTGATGTAATCAACTTTCCAGCCGCGTTGGAGTAAAGCGTTGCTGGCGTTTTGCTGTAGTGTCTGAAAATCGTTGCAGCCGGAAATGATTTCCTGCTTGATGCGCAAAAGCGTCTGATAAAGGTGGCAGGCTTCTGCCCGTTGTATGCTGTTTAAATACTGATTGCGCGAACTTAAAGCCAGTCCATCGGCAGCCCGGACCGTTTCTCCGGCCGCAATATTAACGGGTAAATTCAATTGTCGTACCATTTCACGCACTATATGCAACTGCTGATAATCCTTTTTGCCGAATACAGCCAGGTCAGGTTGAATAATATTGAATAGTTTCAATACGATCGTTGCAACACCACGAAAAAACCCCGGGCGGAATTTTCCTTCCAGGATATCTGCTACAGGCGGTAATGCTAACAAGAATTCTTGCGGTGTTGGGAAAAGAATTTTTTCATTGGGCGCGAAAACGGTCTTGACATTCAATGCGGACAGCGCCCTGCAATCTTCTTCCAAGGTGCGCGGATAGCGTTCGAAATCTTCGTGCGGCAAGAATTGCAACCGGTTGACAAAAATACTGACCACCACGCAACCGGACAACCGGTTTGCCTGTTCGATCAGCGCCAGATGGCCTTCGTGCAGATTCCCCATGGTGGGAACGAACGCAATGTTTTTTTCACCGCGCAGCGTTTCACGCAATGCGGCAATATCGGTCAGTATGTTCATGCAGTGCGGGCGATCAAAATTGGTGTTCTTTAGCGGGAAACTGTCCGGTTTTGACCGCCTGGACATAATTTGCCACCGCTTCGGGTATGCTGTTGGCGCCCGGCATGAAGTCTTTGACGAAGCGCGGTTTTTTACCCTGGGAGAGTCCCAGCATATCGTGCAGCACCAGCACTTGGCCTGAGCAATCGGCGCCCGCGCCGATGCCGATGGTCGGGATGGTTAATGCCTGAGTGATCTTTTTCGCCAGTTTCGCCGGAACCACTTCCATCACCAGTAAACTGGCGCCGGATTTCTCCAGGTTCTTTGCGTCGTCGAGCAATTGTTTCGCCGATTTCTCCGTATTGCCCTGCAATTTATACCCGCCGAGCTGATGAATCGATTGCGGCGTCAAACCGATATGCGCGCACACCGGAATACCGCGCCGGGTCAGGAATTGAATCGTGTCAGCCATGAGATGGCCGCCTTCGATCTTAACCATATGCGCACCCGCGGCGATAATCCTGGCAGCATGCTCAAACGCTTGCGCGGGCGAGATCTGATAACTGCCGAACGGCATATCCGTGACGATCAATGCCTTGCTGCTGCCGCGCGCCACACAACGGGTGTGATAGATCATGTCCTCGAGCGTCACGGCCAAAGTGGTGTCACTACCGTGCAATACATTGCCCAGCGAATCGCCGATCAATAACACGTCTATACCGGCATTTTCCAGCACGGCTGCAAAAGTCGCGTCGTAACAGGTCAGTACCGCGAATTTTTCACGGTTCTCGACCATTTTTTGCAGGGTAAGGTGGGTAATTCTCATGTTTTTGTATCAATACCTGATAAAGACTTAGCCGTTGCCGCATCATCATAGCGTATTTACCGGCTTCAAATGGACGTTTCAATACCCGGAACGGATGTGCATTCCGCTGTGATTTTTCTCACTGCGGTTCCAAGTGAATCGCGCTATCTTGAAACCGGATTGGTTGATAAATGCATGGGCAGCGGTTTTTGGCATCGCCGAAAGCATATTTCAATCGCAGCTTTGGGATCGATCAATCCGCCTAGCAATGTTTATTAAACCCTTCAAAGGAGAAAAATCATGTCTCATGAAATGAGCGGTTCTGAAAAACTGAAAGCCGAATGCCAAACCATGGCAAGCTTAACCCCGGAAGAAATCAGTCAAATCGCGGGCGGATTATCCGGTTTCAGTGCAGTTAATTTTAACACTTTTCCATCCTGGCTGATCAGGGGTATCCCGGTTGATATTTATCACATCAACAATTCGATCAGCAGCGGACACTAATAGCTCATCAAGAAGGAGATAGCAATGGGACCAACCGGATCAGCCCGTATTTTGCAAATTCATCCAACACGGCAGTGCAATCTGAGTTGCCTCCACTGCTATTCTTCTTCTTCACCGCGAGCGCACGGCGCTCTTGCGCTTGATCTTTTGTGTGAGGCCATTTCGGATGCGGCCGACGAAGGTTTCAATTTTGTCAGTCTTTCCGGTGGTGAACCGCTGCTTTATAAGCCATTGACGCAATTATTACAGCATGCCCACGCGTGCGGCATGCGTACCAGCGTGACTTCCAACGGTATGTTGCTGACGGCACCGAATATCGAGCTGTTGCACGGTAACGTCGATGTGCTGGCGATCAGCATAGACGGCATACCCGAGTCGCATAACCGTATCAGAGGCTCGCAGCTGGCTTTCGATACCATGAAAGCGCGCTTGCCGCTGCTGCGTGCAGCGAATCTGAATTTCGGTTTTATTTTCACCTTGACGCAATACAATTTGAACGAACTCGACTGGGTGCGAGATTTTGCCCTCAGCGAAGGTGCAAAATTGCTCCAGATTCACCCCTTGGAAGAAGTCGGTAATGCGGCCACGATGCTACAAGGAAGCGCGCCGGATGCGACGGAAAGCGCATATGCCTGGCTGCTTGCCCAGCAAAGCAATAACAGTGAGTTGAGAGTGCAAATCGATCTCGCATTTAGCGAAAACGTGAAACAACATCCGGAACTGGTTTTTGCCAGTGCTGCGACAGAACAAAAAAGTAAACGGTTTGGCGATTTGGTTTCTCCGCTCGTGATTGAGGCGGACGCCACCGTCAGCCCGATTCAATACGGATTTGCGCGCGATTTTGCCATAGGTAATCTAACCCAGGCGCCGTTGCGCACGCTGCTGAAAGACTGGCAAGCACAGCGCCTGCCAGCGTTTTATTCGCTCTGCCGCGATGTGTACGATGAAATTGCCCGTGCGCCCAAACCTTATTTCTTTGATTGGAACAATTTGATCGGCAAACGGGCGGAAGAAACCAATCATCCTTACGCCGTAAAAAAGAGCGCTCCATTGAATGCAGTGCATGCGCACAGCGATATTTGACGTTATCGATCCAATGAAGCGCGCCCTCTTTCGCACAGAAGCGTTATCCCACCAGCAAAACCGCCTGCATGGCGATGTTTTGATTGCCCGCTCTCCGGCGGTCAGTGTGCTGGTTTGGGCAGCCGCGCTTTTTGCCATCGCGATTGCAGGTTTTGCCTACTGGGGGGAATATACCCGTAAGGAGCATGTGGTGGGCTACTTGTCGCCGACACAAGGCATGATCCGGATTTTCTCCCCGCAAACCGGAACCGTGCTTGAGAAACATGTCAGTGAAGGTCAACAGGTCAAACAGGGCGATGCGTTGCTGACGATTACCAGTGAGCGCACCACGGCAAACACTCGCGAAGCGCAGGCGGCGATGCTGGCTGAATTGAAACAACGGCGCGATAGTCTGCGGCAGGAGCAAGGCAAGCAGCAGCAAATCGATGCGCTGACCGGAAGCAGTATTGCCGGGCGGATCCGCGGATTGGAAACGGAAATCCGCGAAGCTTCGGCGCAATTGGCGCTTCAAGCCAGCCGTGTGGCGAATGCGGAACGCACGGTGGCGCGCTATGAAAAATTACGGACAGAGCATTTTGTCTCCGATGCGGCAGTGCAGGAAAAGCAGGAGGCGCTGATCGATCAGCGTAATCAGCACGCGCAATTAAAACGCAGCATCACCGGCTTGAATCGCGAGCTGAGCGCGGCGCGTGTGGAGTTATCGGCTTCCGGTTTGAAACAGGCCAACAATAGCGCCGCGATCGAACGGCAAATCTCCGAGCTGGAGCAGCAACTGACGGAAGCCGATGCACGCCGCAGCGTTATTTTGACCGCACCCGCCGACGGCACGGTTACCACCATTTTGGCTGAAGTAGGGCAGACGGCGAATCCGGCCATGCCGCTGCTTTCGATTCTGCCCGCCGGCGCCGAACTGCAAGCGCAATTATTGGTACCCACGCGCGCCGCCGGATTTATCAAGCCGGAACAGCAAGTTTCCTTGCGCTATCAAGCTTTTCCTTATCAGCGCTTCGGGCATCATCGGGGTGAGGTGGTCGAAATCGGCCGCACGGTGATTCAACCGGATGAGTCCAGTTTGCCGCTAGCGATTCAGGAGTCGGTATACCGCATCACCGTGCGTTTGCCGCAACAGCAGGTGCAAGCGTACGGCCAGGCGATGCCGTTGCAAGCGGGTATGGTGCTGGATGCGGATGTTCATATCGACCGGCGGCGGTTGATCGAGTGGGTGTTTGATCCGGTGTTGTCAATTACCGGCCGGATTTAAGGGGCGGATCATGCTTAATTTTTCCTTACGCCATAAAACCCCGGTTATTCTGCAAACCGAAGCGGCGGAATGCGGTTTGGCGTGCTTGGCCATGATCGCCGGTTATCATGGCCACCGCATCGATCTGGCGACTTTGCGAACACGCTATCCCATCTCGTTACGCGGATCGACACTCGCCGATTTGATGAAAATTGCCGGTCAGCTCAAACTCACCCCCCGTCCGTTGCGGCTGGATCTTGGCCATTTGTCGGAACTGAAACTGCCTTGTGTGCTGCATTGGGATTTCAGTCATTTTGTGGTATTGACCCGCGTCCAAGGAAACCGGGTGACACTGCACGATCCGGCGGCAGGTGAACGTGAATTGGCGTTAGCGGAGTTCTCCAAGCATTTCACCGGGGTTGCGTTAGAGCTGATGCCTACCAGTGAGTTTACAGCGCGCGACGATACCCGCAAGGTAAAACTGACCACGCTGATCGGCCGTCTGCAAGGATTGGGCGGGACGGTTACCCAGATTCTGGTGCTCGCGCTGGTATTACAGCTTTTTGCCATCCTGGCGCCTTTCCATATGCAGTGGATTGTCGATCAGGCGCTGGTGGCGCAAGATTATGATCTCATCACCGTGCTGGGAGTTGGATTTCTGCTGTTCGCCGTGGTGCAAGCGGGTGTGACGGCATTGCGAGCCTGGGTGCTGATGGTGCTTGGAACAACGCTCAATTTGCAGATGATCACGAACCTGTTTCGTCATTTGATCCGCCTGCCCATGAGCTGGTTTGACAGGCGTCACGTCGGCGATATCGTGTCGCGTTTCGATTCGCTCAATGTCATACAACGCACCCTGACGACCGGATTTCTCGAAGCATTGATCGACGGCGTGATGGCCATGGTCACGCTCGGCATGATGCTTTTTTACAGTATCAAACTGGCATTGATCGCGCTGATTGCCGCCACGATTTATGCCTTGCTGCGGTTTGCGTTATACCGTCCGTTTCGTCTTGCCACGGAAGAGCATATTGTCCGCGGCGCCAAACAACAAAGTCATTTTCTTGAGACCATCCGCGGCATGCAGAGCATTAAACTGCACGCACATGAATCGCCGCGCACGGCGGCGTGGCAAAACCTGACGGTTGATCAGTTCAATGCCGGTATCCGCACCCAGCGCTTGGGCATTTTGTACCAGGGGCTCAATGGCCTGCTGTTCGGCATCGAGAATGTCATTACCATTTGGTTCGGCGCCATGCTGGTGCTGGATACCGCGAACGGCAGCGGTTTTTCGATCGGAATGCTGTTTGCTTTCATTGCGTATAAAACCCAATTTGTGCAGCGCGTTGCGGGCTTGATAGAAAAAGGCCTGGAATTACGCATGCTGGGGTTGCACACGGAACGTGCCGGTGACATTGCGTTGACCCCCACGGAACCGCCTGATGAACCGGGAAGTATCACGGCCGCGCCGTTCGCCGGCCGGATCGAAGTGAAACATCTGGCCTTCCGCCATGCGGAAACCGATCCGCTGGTGCTGCACGATGTCAGCTTCAATATCCAAGCGGGTGAGTCGGTTGCCATCGTGGGTCCGTCGGGGTGTGGCAAAACGACCTTGGTTAAACTGATGCTGGGACTGTTGCAGCCGAGTGGCGGCAGTATCGAAGTGGATGGCGTTCCGCTGGACCGTTTTGGGGTTGAACGCTACCGCAATGCGGTTGCCAGCGTGATGCAGGACGACCAATTGTTTGCCGGTTCCATCGCGGAGAATATTTGTTTTTTTGACCCGCAAGCGGACTACGGCCGTATCGAAGCAAGCGCGCGGCTGGCATCGATCCACGACGACATTACCGCCATGCCGATGCAATACAATACATTAGCCGGGGATATGGGCGCGGTATTGTCGGGCGGCCAGAAACAACGGCTATTGCTGGCCCGGGCGCTTTACCGCCAGCCCAGCATTCTTTTCCTTGACGAAGCCACCAGCCATCTCGATATCGCGCGTGAGCACAGCGTCAACGAAGCGATACGCGCACTGAAACTGACGCGCATCATCGTTGCGCATCGCCCGGAAACGATCGCCAGCGCGGATAGGGTGATTGTGATTGAGAGCGGAAAAATTATCAGCGATGCGCCCAGCCAAATATCGGCGCAGATACTGGAACTCGACCCTGTGGCGCATTCCCCGGCAGAGCGGCCGGTTGCCGTTGCAGGTTAACAGCCGGGTTAGGGTGATTCCTTCATTTGCTCCAGTTTTTGTTCGTGACACGCCGCAAGCAGCGGCGCAATGGGCCCATGGCCCGGAATGTCGCAATCCGGTGCAATCTCGAACAACGGTCTTAACACAAAGGCGCGTTGCGTCATACGCGGGTGAGGGATGGTCAGATTGGCATCCCGGTATTGCAGCGCATCGTACAACAGAACGTCGAGATCAAGCGTTCGCGGCGCGTTGAGCGATTCGCGCATGCGCCCGTGGCGCTGCTCGATGGCCAGCAAAGCAGTGAGCAGATCGTGCGGCGCAAGCTGGGTTTCAATCCAGGCCACTGCGTTGATAAAGTCAGGCTGATCCAGCCTTCCCACCGGAGCGCTTCGATACAGCGATGAGCGGCTGATCAAACGGGTGCCGGGCAGTCGTTTCAATTCGTCAAATGCCTGTTGAATCTGGAGAACAGGGTTTTCCAGATTGCTGCCCAAAGCGATAAAGGCCTGGCTCGGTTTTTTATGCATGCATGGAGCGGATTAAAAGCTTTCCTGATCGGCTGCGCTGTCCGTCGGAGCAGCGGAACTGGACGAAGGTTTTTTGCGGCTGCGTCTTTTCCGGGGTTTTTTACCGGATGTTTGCTTGGGCAGCATTTTTTCCCGTTCTTCGCTATCCACGGCCAGGAAAGTTTTCCACCATTCGCCCAATTCCGCGCCCAATTCACCGCTTTCGCAGCGCAGTTGCATGAAATCGTAAGCTGCGCGAAAGCGCGGATGGGCGAGTAAACGGAACGGCTTACGGCCGCTACGCGCTTCGAAGCGCGGTTGCATCGACCATATTTCCTGTATCACCGCGTCAAAGCGGCGGGGGATCGCCAGGTTCTTGTGTTGCCGCGCAAGAATCTGGTCCATCGCTTTAAACAAAGCGGGCATCGGTTTTTCGCCGGATGCTTTCAAGGTGTTCCAGTTTGCCAGCACTTCGTGCCACAACAATATGGCAAACAGAAATCCGGGCGACACGGGTTTGTTTTGCCGGATCCGCTCGTCGGTATTTTTCAGCGCGATGGTGATAAAACGTTCACCGAGCGGTTGTTCCAGGATCACATCGAGCATCGGCAGAAGACCGTGATGCAACCCACGCGCGCGCAATTCGACCACGCAAGACAACGAGTATCCCGACAGTAACAGCTTCAGCATTTCATCGAACAGGCGCGATGGCGGAACATTTTGCAGCAATGGCGCCAGATCGCCGATCGGTTTGGCGGTTTCCGCGTCGATTTGCATATCCAGTTTCGACCCTAACCGTACTGCGCGCAACATACGCACCGGGTCTTCGCGGTAACGCTGCTCCGGATCGCCGATGATGCGCAGCTTTTTGGCTTTAATGTCGTCGAAGCCGTGCAGATAATCCAGAATTTCTTCCTTGACCGGATCGTAAAACAGCGCGTTGACGGTGAAATCGCGGCGTACCGCATCTTCTTCCTGACTGCCGAAAACATTATCCTGCAACAGGCGGCCATGCTGGTCGGTTAACGGGACTGCTGCGGAATCTTCCTCATCGTCCGGTGACGGTCCGCGGAAAGTCGACACTTCGACCGTTTCCGCGCCGCACATCACATGAACCAGGCGAAAACGCCGCCCGATGATGCGTGAACGGCGAAATAGCTTGTGGATTTCTTCCGGGGTGGCGTTGGTTGCGACATCGAAATCTTTCGGCGTCAATCCCAGCAGCAAATCACGCACCGCGCCCCCGACGATATAGGCGGAAAACCCGCCCTGTTGCAGGGTGGTGGCGACTTTTAACGCGCACGGATTAATCTGGTTACGCCGGATGCCGTGGCGTTTGTGTGGAATGATACTCAGCGTTGCGATCGATCCGGCAGCGGGTGCTTTACGGCTGAATACCTTGCGGAGAAATTTACGGATCATTGCTAAACGTAAGGTATCAAGCGCTCATGGTGATTTGCATGGTGGCTACAATTCAATTCGGGTCAATTCCATTAAAATTTTGTGAAGCCAGCCGGTAAGCCGGGTTCTGTCGTGGACAGTCATTCCTCTAGACACACGGTTACCCGTGCATTCAAGCAACCTACCCGCAGGCTCTGCGAGCAACATCATCGCCTGCCTATTTGGTCTTGCTCCGGATGGAGGTTACCGCGTTTCACCGTAACTGAATACGCTCGTCTCTGTGGCCCTGTTCCTCGCCTCACGGCGGACGGCCGTTAACCGTCATCCTGCT
>CP091134.1:982587-989272 GCA_021582535.1 Nitrosomonas sp. | reverse complement strand
CGCATCGTAGCTCTGCTGATACGCGACTTGCTGCGCCAGTTCGATCCGGTCGGTAATATCCGTCATGGCGATCACCGAACCCATAGTGGCTTTTTGTTCATCCAGTAACTGGTTGCGCGTGATACGAACCGTCCGTTCATTGCCCTGCGCGGTTCTGAGCACACATTCAACCATGCCGGGTTTATTCACGTTGCCGCCCGCGATATCTTTCCCGGCTTGATCCAACGCTGCATCGTTCGCATTCGCATCAAACCCGAGAACTACCGCTAAAGGTTTTCCCTTGATTTGCTCCAGCCGGGTGCGCAGAATTCTTTCCGCACCTGTGTTGATGTACACCACTTGATCGGAAGCGTCGGTGATAATGACGCCGTCGCCGATCGATTCCAGCGCTACATTGGAATGCGCTTTGCTCATCCAGAGCGTCCGCAAGAACTCATTGATGCGCCGCCAATTCCACAGCGGATACAGCGACAATACGCCTAACAAAGCCGCCCCGGGAGGAATCCAGACGCGATTGAATTCCAGAATCAAACCGGAGAGAAACAATCCGGCGGCCATGAATGCGAGTAATAGCGGAATGGTAAGATTCTTTCCAATCCAGGCGAGAATGACCAGGATCGCGCTGACCCATACAACCGAGAGCGCGGCTGTTATCGTTCCCGGCGCCGGGTAAATCATGCGATTGGACGTCAGCATGGAGAAAACATTGGCGTGCCATTCCACGCCTGTCATGGGCTGGTGATTGAGCGGCGATAGCGGCGTGGCAAAGCGTGTTCCCATCCCGGTGGCCGTCATACCGACCAGCACCGTTTTGTTCCTTAAACCGGCCAGGACGGCATCGTCGAACAACACCCGGGCGTACGATATTTTGCGGAAACTGCCGGATTCGCCCGCATACGGTATCAGCGCTTCCTGCGCCCGCACCCAATGTCCCGCTTGCTGCAGCATTTCTCCCAATGCGAGCGATTGATAACTCGCCCGCGCCGCTTCCGGATTGGTCAGTGCCAATCCCAATGCGGGCCATACCGGTGCATTGATGCCCGCATGCAAAAAAACGCGCCGCGCCACACCATCGCTATCCAGCTCGACATCGGTATGCCCCAACACAGCCTGCTGGGTAAACAACGGTAACGGCTGCACTAGCGTCAACGTATCCATGCCGTCCGATGCCGGCGCTACCGGGAAAATGACACCGCCGTGCGTTGCAATGGCATAAGCCAGTAAATGATCGGCAAAGGGATCGTTATCCTGCGGCTCGGACAACAATAAATCCAGAGCTACCGCTTTGTTGCCGATCGATCTCAGGCGGTTGATGAGTTCCGCGTGCACTCCCCTGGACCACGGCCAGCGGCCTAAAACTTTGAAACTCTCATCGTCGATGGCGACGATGACGATATCGGGATCCTGCGGATATTGCTGCAGGACGGCTATCTTGTCATAGAGAATAAAATCAAAACGCTCCAGCACTTCCGTATAAGCGATGACAGCGACTCCGGCCAGCAGGATGACGATACGGACAGCAAATGAATACTGCTTCCACGACCGGCCCGCCAGAATCATATCAATACGAGCAATGGCAGCAGCATCAATAGCATAAACCAGTAAGAGATACCGAAAGGCACTTCGATCGCTTGCGGTGCTCCCCATGGCCCTTGGAAACCGTCCGCCTCGATTGTTTTGATACGCAGATAATAGGTGCCGCTATCGGGTTTTGCGATCGTTAGCTGCGAAGCGGTGGTCGACTCATCGTGAATGATATGAGTGAATTCCTTATCGCGCGCGAATTGAAACTGAAAGCTCTGCCCTTCCGCAGCGGCGCGCCAGGCAAACGTCATTTTGTTGTCGTCCAGCTGCGCTTCTCCCACCGCCGGAGCGGGATAGGGTACGCGGAATGCCATGGTATCGCTGAACGGCCCCGCGCCTTCACGGGCGGATACGGCAAAAATACGCCAGAAATAGTGACCGGGCGTCAGCGATTCGGATAACGTCACATTGTTTTCTTTCACTTCGGGATTAAAGTACAGAGACGACGAGAAATCGGCATCCTTGCTGATCATGACGGCGTAGTGCGACACATCCGCTTGCGCCGCCCATTTGAATTGCTGCTTCTCCGGTTCCGCCATGCCGCCCGGAAGTGGCGCAAGAATAAAAGGCGCTTCCGGGTAGGCATTCAGCGCGAACGCAATGGCCGCATCCTTGCCTTCGATCGATAAACCATCGATACCGCGCACTCTGAGCCAATAATCGCCATCGGGGATGTCACCGTCGCGGAAAGGCAAGTTCGGCGTGGTAAATTCCGATCTGAGATTCTTGAAATCCCGGTCGGCGGCAATTTGCGCCCGGTACGCGTGCGCACCGGCCACCGGGTTAAATTTTATGACCAGCGGCAGACTTTGATAATAATGCGTGGCATTGGATAGATCCGGTGCCGGCAGCAACTTGACGGGCGCTATGGGCGGCTTTCCCTCGGCTGTTACCGTTCCGTAACCCGCCGGCACTCTGATATTCCTTTTCTCTCCGTTAACCGCTACATTACCCGCGAGTACCTCGCTACTGGTGCCGGGTTGCGCTTCGATGATCCCGACACGGAAATCCGTGCCGCGCACCGAGCTGATTGCGGAAGGCGTTTTAATTCTATAGCGCGTGGCTTTTCCGGATTTTTCCGGAATCGAACTTTCGGTCCGTCCCCGCTGCAAGTCGATCAGCGTATCGGTCAAGCCATGATCGCCGAATATTTGCATATTCTCCAAACGTAACTGCGTATTCTCCTGCACACGCAATTGCGAGCTGTCGGCAAATTCCACGGTCACAAACGTATCGTTCCCGCTGTGTATTTCATCGCCAATCAATAGTTGCATGCCCTGTTCAACAGGTATGCTGTTTTGCTCTTTACGCTGTAACGTAGCGGCACCATAGACACTGACTACTTGCGCAAATGTATGCTGATGTTTCGCCCAAGCCACCGGAATCCGCAGTGTAGTGCCCGGTGGTATCACATACGGATTTTGCACCTGATTGAGCTGTTGCAACCGCTGCACATATTCCATGCTTTTCAGATGCCGCTCGGTCAGATTCCACAGATTATCGCCGGGCCGGACGGTATAAATCCACTCTTCGGCCACCGCAGAAGCCGGTAGAATCAGGACCAGAAACAATGCTATGCTGCAAATTCCGCCAAACCGGTGCGCAAGTTTTCCTAATCGCATGCCATCCCCTTTCTCATTGGAACATCAACAGGTAAAATTTTGAATAAAGAAAATCCGCTTTTCTGACATACGAAAAAGCAACAGTCTATCGTTCGCAACTCATATGTTCAATAGTTTGCAATCACGCGGCTTGCTAATGGAAGGATAGCTTAATATCCGCAGCCTGAAGAAAGCCTTGCTCGGTAATGAGATCAACCAGCGTCAAGGGGTGCTTATCCAACCAGCCGGGTGGAAAATCCAAGTTCACGCGGTTCTTATTCACGTAAACCAGTATTTCCGGCAAGCTGATGTTCGAGCGGCTTCTGTGCATCACCACTGCCAGTCTGAGCAAGATACATAATCTGATAATGGAGGTGCGCATGGAAACAGCGATTGATTCAAATTCTTCCACGGGAAACTTGCGGCGATGGCTGCGTACCAGCATCGCCAGTTTCATTTGTTCCTGACGCGAAAAACCGGCCAAGTCCGAATTGGCCGTCAGATAAGCACCGTGCCGGTGATATTGGTTATGCGCAACCGATAAGCCGATCTCATGAATGTAAGCACCCCATAGCAATAATTTCAGGTCGGTTTTCTCATCCAATTCCCAAGCCGCTTTTACCTGATGAAAAAAATTTCCGGCAGTATCCCTGACCCGGCCGGCCTGTTCCAGATCGGCATTGTAGCGTTGCGCCACCGCCATGACCGTCTTGTCCCTGACATCTTCATCGTGCACCCGGCCGATCAAGTCATACAGCAGACCTTCACGTAGCGCACCCTCGGATACATCGATCTTCTTCAGGTTGAGCGCTTCAAACACCCCGTACAATATCGCGACGCCGCTGGCAAAAACCGGCTTTCTGCGTTCCGATAAGCCAGGAAAATTAATTAACGCACTGTCACCGGCCGTGATCAGCTCGTCCATCAATTGCGTCAGCGCGGGCGCTGTGATACCCGAATCGCACCAGCCTTGCGCTTGCACCACATCGCGGATGGCAATAATGGTGCCGGAAGAACCCAGGGCATAATCCCATCCCATTTTCTTGTACGCCGTTTCCAGCGATTCCAATTCCTGCATCGCAAACAAGATGGCTTTGCGCATTTTTTTGGCTTTTATCTTACCGTCGTCAAAAAACCGCTGCTCCATATTGACACAACCCATGTACAAGCTTTCCGTCTGGTACGTGTCATACCCCCGGCCGATGATCAGCTCCGTGCTGCCGCCGCCGATATCGATCACCAGCCGCTTATTGACCTCATCGTACAACGTATGCGCCACGCCGGAATAGATCAGCCGTGCTTCTTCACGGCCGGCAATAATCTCGATCGGATGACCCAAAGCGTGATGCGCTTGCAGTAAAAAATCGCCGCCATTCCGGGCTTGCCGCAGCGTATTGGTACCGACGGCGCGCACATTCACATGCGGAATTTCCCGGATGCGCTGACCGAACCGTTGCAGGCATTCCAGCGCCTGCTGCATCGATTCGTTCGACAGTTCCTGCTTGTCATTCAAGCCGGAAGCCAATCGCACCATTTCTTTCATGCGATCGATGATCTGCAAGCGGCCATCCGCCCAATTCGCCACAATCATATGAAAGCTGTTTGAACCTAGATCCACTGCTGCGTAGGATTCATCCATGTTCGGCGCCATAAGGGTGATAGTATGTTGGTTGGTGAATATGTTTTCTATTCAAGCGATGCAAAAAAATCAGCTGATCATCATGCGGCACGCCAAATCGGACTGGAGCGATGCGAGCAGAGCCGATTTCGACCGCCCTCTGACCGCGCGCGGCAAAAAAGCTGCAAAACAAATGGGACAATGGTTGAAACAGAAACAGTACCGCATCGACCGGATGCTCTGTTCACCAGCGTTACGGGCAAAGCAAACCTGCCTGTTGGCCGCAGCGCAATTGGATTTTGCTCAACGACACGTGCTGTGGGAAGACAGAATCTATGAAGCATCGCTCAATGACCTGATTACGCTGATCGATCAATACGGCGCAGGCGCTCACACTTTGCTGATCGTCGGCCATAATCCCGGCCTGGATCAATTACTCTGCCACCTGTGCAATGATCCCCCGCCTGTTAACGATTCCGGTAAATTATTGACCACCGCTGCAACCGCTGTGCTGGATTACGGTACCGCACCCATTTCGGCAAAAGCGCATCAAGCACGCCTGCAGTGCTTGATCAGACCCAAGGAGCTATGATTTCTTTTTGTCTTTTTTCTTGGCGTTTTTCTTCTTATCTTTATTCTTCTTTTTCTTGTCTTTGTCTTTATCCGCTTTCTTGTCGTCTTTCCGGGCTTTTTTCTTGTCTTTGTCTTTTTCTTTATCCGCTTTGGGCAAACTTACTGTCTGATCGGTTACAGTCTTTTTGATCACAGTCTGCGGGCTGCTATCCGCCGTACCGGCGGGTTTTATTGGTTTGATTAGCTTGTCTCGCAGGCTATCCGCCGCGGCTTGTTTGACCGCACGCGCACGTAGCTCCCCTTTGAAACCCGGTATTTTCCGCAGCTCTTCCAAACTCAGCGAAGCCAATGCCTCAACCGTTTTTATTTTGCGTTCTTGCAATATTTTGATTGTAGCCGGACCGATTCCTTTGATATCCGTTAACTTCACCATGACTTGACTCCTCCGCGCACGAAAAACTCATTATAACCGCCTGCCTGTTTAATACAACGCACTTCAGCCCGGAATACCGCCATTGGCCTGAATCCAGTTCAACCAATGGAACCTGCATCAAGGCTTGTTTTTCAGCATATCTTTCAGATTGGCAAAAGGATTGAACGTTGCCGTGTTCCCAGTTTGTCCGCTATCCGTCCGGCCCATGGCATCCTTAAGCTTGGAATGCTCGTTTTCGTGGCAGTAAGTGCAAAGGAGTTCCCAGTTACTGCCATCGGGCGGATTATCGTCGTGATTGCTGTTTTTGTGGTGCACTTCCAGTAACTGCAAATTCTTATGATCGAACGTGCGTGCGCAACGCCCGCACACCCAGGGAAATAATTTAAGCGCTTGTTCGCGGTATCCCTGCGCGCGTTTTTCAGCATTCCGGCGCGCTTCCAGAACCACTTTATCCAGCTTACTCGTATCTTTTGCCATCGGCTTGTTTCCTTCTCTCGAAAAGATTCGATGGGGCAATGCCCGCTGCTTAATGCCCGATATATAGTTTGTCGATTTCAGCCTTATATTTTTCCAGCACCTTCGCGCGCTTTAATTTGAGCGTGGGTGTCAACAGTCCGTTTTCAATATTCCAGGACTCATGAATGACGGCAACACGGCGTATTTTGGCGTAGCCTGGAAATTCACTGGTTTGGTGCGTGATCTTTTCCAGTAAAATTTTCTCCAGCTGATGTTTCTGCTGTTCACTATCCAAGCGGTCATCCAGGCCATAATGCGCGATGAGATCCTGCCACCGGGCCGGATTCAATACCGCCAGAACACTTAAATAAGAACGCGCTTCACCGGTCAGCATCACCTGCTCAAACAGCGGATCACGCA
>CP091134.1:971718-982487 GCA_021582535.1 Nitrosomonas sp. | reverse complement strand
TCGTTGAGCGCATCGAAAATGCGGAATACATCCATACCGTTGGCCGCGGCGCGTTTGACGAAAGCGCGCACGACATCGTCGGAATAATGGCGGTAACCGAGCAAATTCTGCCCGCGCAGCAACATTTGCAGCGGCGTGTTCGGCAAGGCGGCTTTGAGTTTGCTCAGACGTTCCCACGGATCTTCCTTCAAAAAGCGCAAACAAGCATCGAACGTTGCGCCGCCCCAGCATTCCAGCGACCAGTAGCCGATTGCATCGAGCATTGCGCACGCCGGCAGCATGTCCTCGGTGCGCATCCGGGTGGCGATCAGGGATTGGTGCGCATCGCGCAAAATGACATCGGTGATATGAACTTTTTGCATGGATTTTCCTTGGTTAACCAATGGATACTGTGTTTACAGTCCGGTATGCGAAGCGACCACGGCGGCGATCACGCTCGCCAGCACTTCCGGCCGGGGTTTATCGGAATATTGGATCAGATTCGGATTCTGCTCGACAAAGCCGGTGTTGAATTTGCCGCTGCGGAATTGCGGATGTTTCAGAATCTTCAAATAATACGGAATCGTCGTTTTGATACCGAACAACCCCATATCGCGCAACGTGCGCTGGCCGCGTTTGATCGCGTCTTCCCAGGTCAGCGCGCTGACGATGACTTTCGCGACCATGGAATCGTAAAACGGCGGAATCTCGTAACCGGTATAAATCGCCGTATCGGTGCGCACACCGGGGCCGCCCGGCGCGTAATAGCGGGAAATGCGGCCAAAACTCGGCAGGAAATTATTTTTCGGATCTTCGGCGTTAATGCGGAACTGGATCGCGTAGCCGCGCCGGACAATTTCTTCTTGTTTGAAGCGCAGCGGCAAACCCGCCGCCACGCGAATTTGTTCCTCGACGATGTCGACACCGGTGATGGTTTCGGTGATGGTGTGCTCGACCTGCACGCGCGTGTTCATTTCCATGAAGTAGAAGCGCCCGCTGTCGTCGAGCAGAAACTCCACCGTTCCGGCATTGGTGTAGCCGACCGATTTGGCGGCGATGACTGCCAGGCCGCCGATGTACTGGCGCTGCGCTTCGTCGAGCTGCGGTGACGGCGCAATTTCGATCAGTTTTTGATTACGGCGCTGAATCGAACAATCGCGCTCGTACAGATGAATGACATTGCCGTGATGATCAGCCAGCACCTGCACTTCGATATGCTTCGGATTGACGATGCATTTTTCCAGAAACACGTCGGCGCTGCCGAACGCTTTGGTCGCTTCGGAAATCACCCGCACGTAATTGCGTTTTAATTCCTCGGCATTGTCGCAACGCCGGATACCGCGCCCGCCACCGCCGGAAGTCGCTTTCAACATCACCGGGTAACCGATATTTTCGGCGACCTTCAGTGCTTCTTCGACCGAATGCAGATTACCGTCCGATCCCGGTGTCACCGGAATCCCTGCGGCGATCATCGCATTGCGCGCCTCGGTTTTGTCGCCCATGCGATGGATCACGTTCGGTTCCGGGCCGATGAAAATTAGTCCGCGCTCCTTGCAGGCGCGCGCGAATTGCGCGTTTTCGGACAAAAATCCATAACCGGGATGTATCGCATCGCAACCGGTCGCCAATGCCAGATCGACCAGCGCATGAATATTCAGATAACACGCCATCGGCTCGCTGCCGATGCAATACGATTCATCGGCCTTTTTGACGTGCAACGCGAAACGATCCGCTTCCGAATAAACCGCCACCGACCGGATGCCCATTTCGGCACACGCGCGAATGATGCGCACCGCAATCTCGCCGCGATTGGCGATGAAGATTTTACGTAACATTTTTGACCTGTTTTGAAAACGTAATGCCGGTATTTTACCCGATCAATTCCGGTTAGGGCGGTCGAAAGGAAATTTGCGAAGCGATTGTACTTTTAAACCCGATGATCGTCTTCTGGCAACCGTTCGTTGAATTAATCAGCGCTGCCCTTGGATTGGCGTCTATTTTTAAAAAGGAATCATTGCATCCAGCGAGAATAAAAACTGATCCTTTTTGCCGTCGAATGGGTGGAAAGCTGTGTTGATGCCATCTGCCCGGTCGTAGCGGATATTCTTGCGGATATTGAGATTGCGCACCGGCTTCCAGCCTTTTTTCCAATGCATTGCCGGTTTCCAGTTCATACCCAGGGTAACGGCGTAATAATCCGCCGGTGCGCTGACGAAAGGAATGGTGCCGGCATAACTGACGCCCTTATTATTCGTTGCCGACAGAATACGGTAAGGGGAAAACACCCGCCAGCCATTGCGGTCGTGAAACCGTTCGGCGCGAATGCCGATCGACAGGTTTTTCAGCAGATCGTAAGTCAGGTGGGTATTGATGCTATACCAGGCGGCGTTGCGGATTCCTTCGGGCAGGTTGATATCGGCCGCCCAACCGTGCGTATGCTGCAATACGGTGTGCATCTTCGGCGTGAGCCAATGTTGCAGTACCACGCTGTACATCATCCAAGGTTGATTCACCGCCGTTTGTCCGTAGGTGCCGCCCAATGCCATGCTGGTTCTTTTATCGTCGCTGTTCCATGATAGATTGGCCAGTCCGCCCCAGTTGTCGAGCTGTTTGTCAAAGCCGCCGTCCCATCCGCCGGTGGCGCTGCCGGTAGTCGCCGCGCCCTGGATGGTCCAGTTTTTATCGATATTGTAAGTGCCTAGAAAACCGGTATGGGTGAACGGTTCGCCGCTGTTCAGGATATAAGCGCGGGTGTAAAAAAAATTGTCAGGCGCGGGAACGCTTTCATAACCCAGCGGCGTATAAAAATGCCCCGCCTTGATGTTCAGGCCGTTGCCGACCGGTACGTGCGCTTCCAGATAAGCTTGCGGCAGCGCGATGCCATAGGTGCGTGTCGATTTGCAGCAGAGATTCAGATCCCAGTTGCCGCGCTCCGACGGTTCACCGGTATTTTCGTCGAACGCGGAAATACCGAAAGCCTGAGTGTAAATGGCATCGGTTCCGAATAGGAAATCGAAGCGCCCGCCAAGGTTCCAATTCGAGGCATCCGTTTCGACGCTGCGTTCGATAAAGAGGTTTAGCTGGTTTAACTGAAACCGGTTGGCGCGATCAGCGAAAGTAACCGCACCGTTGAAACCATCCGACGGATTATTGGCATTGTAGGTTGCCCCGCCGTTGATCCAGCCGCCGATTTCCAGGCCGCTGCGTTTATAGAGTTCCGGTAAGCTGTTGGCGAAAGCCGGGTCAACCGTGATGAGTGCCGATGAAATCATTCCAAGTGCTGCACTGATCGTTTTAATGGGGTAATTCATATTGTTGTTCCTGATGTTTAGTCAAAATAACTCAAAGTTGATATGTGGCGCGAAACAATCCACTTCCGAAAAAACCGTGACTGCAGGAATCGATTATCCGATCAATCCGGGTAAGTTTATGCAATGTTTTCAATCAGGGTCATTTAGGAAGCCGCTGTTGTGTTTGAATTTAGAGTACACAATCCGCCATGAGAAATATTTCAATTGCCGATATTCTCAAACTTTTCAATTATTCTTCAACTGATCGATGACCGTTTGGCGGATGTCGGTGTTTTCACCCGGATTGATGATGACGAAATCCGGATTGCCGGGTTTCAGGTAATCCAGGCCATGTTCCTTGCCGGAAGCGAGAAAATCGTTAATTGCCAGTTGGTAGGTTTTTTTCGGATCGATTGGAGCACCATTGATTTGCCAGGCGCCGTTGACCTGTTGCGTGTTGGCGGATTGCAGAAAGCCGCCCGCACCGGTGTTCGCTATCCCTTGATTCAGCGCTTTTAACAGCAAACTGCCTTTTATTGCCGCCAGTTGGACTTTGCCGCCGAACGGCAGTACCCGGATGACGTCGTAAACGGTGATTTGACCTGCTGGCAGCACATCGTCGATGCGGATCGAACCGCTGTTGTAGAGCGAGAGTTCGGCTTCGGAGTAAGGACGCAGCAGGCTTTGGGCGATCAGTTCAGTGAGATTGGTTTTGCGCGTGCGCACATTGGATTCGAGTCCATCCAGCGCTTCGGTGGTGGTCGTGACTACGGTTTCGGGTTCAAATCCTTGCTGCCGGAAGGCGTCGAAGGCGATGTTCATCCATTTGTCGACCACGGTTTTGACGGCGGGATCTTCCGGAAGGCTATCGTTGATCGGGACAAATTCCGGTTTGACCTGGGTTTTGCCGGTTTGCGGATCGAAATAGAGGTCGACCACGTACACCGAACGCACATTGGCATCGCCTTTCAGCAACGGGGTGAAATTGCCGCGCCAGTTCTGATAATTGACATGTTCATGGCCGCCGAGCAGCAAGCCGATTTGCGGAAATTTCTGCAGCAGTTCGATATCGTCGTCGATGGCTTGATGCGTCAGGGCGATCATAAAATCGGCTTGGCCGTTGAGTTGCCTGATTTGCTCAGCGGTGGCTGCGATGGGATCGGAATAACGCACGTAGCCCGGATTATTGGCCGCCAGCGTCAATCCGAACATGCCGATTCTGAAGGTTTTTCCACTTTTTTTATCCGTGATGGGAATCACCAGATTTTGTTTGACGCCGGTATAAGGCTCACCGTCGTCGGCAAAGACATTGCTCGATACCCAAGTGAATTTCGCTTCTTTCATGCGCTGATTGAATTGATTTTCTTTGACATCGAATTCGTGGTTGCCGAACGTGGCGTAGTCGAGTGCAAAGTGATTCAGCACGTCGACCATTTGCCGCCCGGCCAACCGGTCGCCTTCAAACTGGGCGGTGCCGATTGCGGATGGACTGAACAGATCGCCGCCCAAGGTGGTGATGGTATTGGGGTTGCGCGCCAGCAATTGCTTACGCAAGGTGGCGACCCGTGCGATCCCGCCTTCCTTGCCGCCGCTGACCGGGGTGATTTCGTAAATATCGTTAAAGTGGAGAATCGTCACGTGTATCCTGTCATCGCCTGCTGGCGCAGTGGGTGCTGTGGCGCAGGCAGTCAGTGCAAAAACAAAAATGATCGAGAGTAAAACGGCGAATGGTTTTTTCATGATAACGCCCTGTATTTTGATGATTGTCGTATTTATAGTATTGCTCAATTTACCGGCCGGGATTTTTGGTGAGTGACGAGCGGTTTCAGGCCGGTGCAGCGAAAGAGCTAATGCGATTCCTTAAGGTTATACCGTAAAGTTGCTGGTTGTATCAAATATGTTTCTGAGATGTGCGAGTATTGCTATGATCAGCAACAGATTGTGAATATAATCGGAAACTGCACATAATAACAATACAATCCGCCAAGATTGAGCGTAAGCGTCAAGCACGGGCCTCAAGAAGAAATAATCCACAGTCAGGTAATGTAAGGAGCAGGAGTTTACGGGTATTAGTAATGCACATTGTCCTTAACATGCTGATTAAACAAATTCAAATGAAAGGGGATTTATCGTGAAACAATATTTCATTTCGTCAGAAAAACGATCTTTATTTTCTTATGTCGCTTTGATACTTACCATCAGCATGCTATCCGCCTGCACCCTTATCCCGGGAAACGAACCTGAGGATCGCCACGCATCTACTGTTGAGAAAGATCATCTTGGCGATAGCTATACAAAGATTCAATACCTTGATCAGGGTTGGAATTCTGCTGAGAGTCTGTGGTTTTACTACACCACACAGGGATCAAACTTGATGCCTTATGATTTCTTTCTGGCGCTGGAAAAGCCGGGACAGACCCAGCTTTTCCGTTCCGATGAGAATATGAATTTTTACCGCTACTTACCTCAGAAGGCTTCATCGATAAATCCGGATGCACTGCCGGTCGGTTGGGTTAAAGATAAATACAAAGGCAAGGAATATGTCGGTTTGACTTGCGCGGCTTGCCACACCGGGCAGATCAACTATAACGGTGTAGGTATCCGCATCGATGGTGGTCCGGCCAGCGCGGATATGGAAAACATCATGATCGATCTGGCAAAAGCCTTGAAACATACGCGCGAAGATGCGGAAGCCAAACAGCGGTTTGTCAAAAATGTATTGGCCAAGGGGAATTACAAGTCGGAAGCTGACGTGCTTGCTGATTTAAGCAAGTATGAACAGCGCATTTACAGCTACACCTATATCAATGCAAGTCAGACTTCTTATGGCTATGCCCGGCTGGATGCCTTCGGCCGCATTTACAACCGTGTGCTTGAACATACCATCAACGGAAGAGAGCTGAGAGAGATACTGAGCGACCGGAAGATAATGGATGACAAAGTGATGACGAAGGAACAGATCGATGAAATCCTGGCAAAAATTGATAATGTCATAACGGGAGAGCAACGCGATCATTTGATGGAGCGTCTGAGTAAGTATCTGACATTTGAACAAATAGCACTGGTGAATAATGAGATTTTCAATAGACCGAATGCACCCGTGAGCTATCCTTTCTTATGGGATATTGCACAACACGATTATGTGCAATGGAATGGAATCGCTGACAATGCCGGGCTGGGGCCTATTGGCCGGAATACCGGTGAAGTGATTGGCGTATTTGGCACGCTTGACTGGAAGGAAGAAAAAGGGGCGTCATTGACATCGATTCTCTTCCAAGGCTCTGGCAACACGCGTGTCAGCTTTGATTCTTCCGTGGATGTGCAAAACTTGCACAGAATTGAATCGCACCTGAAGAAATTGAATTCTCCGGAATGGCCGAGAAAAATTTTAGGAGAGATCAATGATGAGCAAGCAGCAAAAGGCAAACTATTATTTGACGAATATTGTGCGGCTTGCCATGCCAGAATTGATCGTGCCGATCCGGACCGGCGCGTCGTCGCTCATATGACGAAAGTCAGCGCGATAGGAACGGACCCCACGATGGCGGAGAATAGCTTCAAATATCAGGGATATTCCGGCATCTTGCGCAACCAGTATGTAGGACTTGAAGTCGGTAATATTTTGCTGGATAAAGAAGCGCCCGTTGCGGCCTTGCTGACTCAGGCTACAAAAAATGTAGTGGCTACACCTGATCCCGATAAATGGTTTTTCCAGCGCTGGACGGATTGGGCCGCTAATCTCGTGACAGCCTATGTGGAAAATGAGATTAAATCCTCAATCAAAAATGGTAACTATGATCCGGATACTACAGTCAATCCATTGGCCTCACTCAATGCCTACAAGGGACGGCCTTTGAATGGAATCTGGGCAACCGCGCCGTATTTGCACAATGGTTCTGTTCCATCATTGTATGACTTGTTATTACCCAAAAAGCGTGAAGGTGATCCGGATGATGGGGAATACCGTCCTGATCAATTCGAGGTTGGTTCGCGCGAATTTGATCCGGTCAAAGTGGGATTGAAAAGTAGCGGATATAAAAGCTTTACTTTTGATACCAGTTTTCCTGCCAATAGCAACGCCGGGCACGAATATGCATCCGGCAAAACAGCGCAACCGAATGGAATAACTTTGAAACCGTTGAATAAGGAAGAAAAACTCGACTTGCTGGAATATCTTAAAACTCTGTAATCTGGGAACTCTTTAGTAATCATTCTTAACTTGCGCTTCCCCGTGGTTGTGTCACGGGGATGTTTATTGAACAAGGAGTATTGAAATGAGTACAAACTATCTTGAACGGTATGATGCGACTCCCGATGCGGAAAAATTTCCATTGGTGCGCCGCTGGATGGACACGGAACCTTTACCTTTTTTTAAGGAACTGCGCGCTAATCGTCCGATCCTGGTGACGCCGGATTGTACCTTGGTGACCCGGTTTGACGATGTCAGGGAAATACTGCTGATGTACAAGGTATTCACCGTCAAGCCGTACGTTCCTAAAATGGATAATTACCTCATGGCGCACGATGACGATGCACTGCATACCCGTGAGAAATCGCTGATGCAATTTATGCTGAATCGTGACGATTTGCCCAGAGTGCGCAATCTGGTGGCGGATATTGCCAGTGGCATTCTCGGTAACGCCAATGGTCAGATCGAAGTGGTGAATAAATTTTGCCGCATGGTTCCGGCGACATTGGTGCAGAAGTATTTCGGGCTGACGGGAGCGAACAGGGAAGACCTGATTGAGTGGTCTTACTGGAATCAATACGATACGTTCCACAATCAGCCATTCGATTTGCTGCCTCCGGAACTGTCACAACGCATTATCGACCGGCATAGTGAAACTTCCAAAAAACTGGGAGACTACATCACGATGCTGATTGCGAAACGGTTACTGGCAGTGAAACTCGAGAAATTGACGTTTTCAACCATTGTCAGATTGGATGATGATATCGTCACCCGGATGCTGCGTACCAGTTTTGCGAAAGAACTGGATTTTGATATCAAACGGCTGGGTGTGAATGCCGGCGGCTTGTTGATCGGTGCGATCGAGACCACTGCGCAAGCCGTAGCGCAAGTGCTGCAATATTTGTTTCAGCATTCGCAATGGCTGGCGGCGGCAAAAGCGGCTGCACAGAAGGAAGACACGGCAGAGTTCGACGGTATTGTATGGGAGGCATTACGTTTTGCTCCGATCACATCGTATTTGTTCCGCACTACAGTCAGTGATTATACGGCGGCGAAAGGAACAGACCACGAAACGGTTTTGCGTGCCGGTACTTATGTTTTGCCGGTGACGTTATCCGCGACATTCGATGAGCGGGCATTTGAGTCACCGGATGAATTCATTCCGCAGCGCAATTGGTATAACTATTTTCACTTCGGATTCGGTAACCATGAGTGCCTGGGTCGTTACGTGGGTATGGTGATGATTCCTGAAATGGTCCGGCAAGTATTGCTGAAGAAAGATGTGGAACCGAAAGGCGATATAGACTACAAATCAGGACCGTTCCCGGAAGCATACGATCTTTCCTGGGCAACAGCGTAGCACAAGGTAGGTTGCTGGTTTTGTGGTGACCGTTAAGTGTGCGGAGCAGGCGGGCAGCTTGGGCAAGGTGCCCGGATTAGTGCTTTCTCTGTTGTAATGTGTGTAAGTAATTTCTTCTCGCGTGATAAAAAGACAGTGCTCTACAGCCTCAGTTGCTTGTGATTTCCAACCATAGAGCACTGTCCACCCTCTAGTAAACTTTAGTAATTCGATTTTTCTTCAGTCGATCTGGCTTTTCCGCCACCTTCCTGATCGCCCGATGGTATTTGATGGAAAGGCTGAATGGTTTTACCGTAAGCATCCGGATCAGGCGATTCCGGCGCTGTTGGTTTTCCACCGCAGGCAACTAGAACTAAAACTGCCGATACTGCTAAAAATTGTGTAATTCTCATATAGAACCTTCTGAATGGTAGTTGTTAATTAATTTTGTATGACGACGATTCGCAGAATACCGTTTACAGTTACGCGAAACATTGATCTTGATCAAATTAAATTCACCTTGACATCAAACACCTGCAGGCAATCCGAATCAACTTGTAACTCATGCTGGAAATGTAATCTGTGGCGCAGATCGGAATACGTTTTTATCAATCATTGAATGATTTTCTTGCGCCAGGGCTGGGCGGTACAGAGATTATTCACCACTTTGAGCGGAAAGCTTCGATTAAGGACATGATCGAATCGTTCAATGTGCCGCACCCGGAAGTTGAACGAATTGCGGTGAATGGTATCGCGGTAGATTTTAACTATACTGTGCGGGATGGCGATCATATCGAAGTTTTTCCGCCGGGTGAGAGTTGCAACGGTATACCGGCACTGCAACTGCGGGCGGAGTTATCGCAGCCACCGCTGTTCGTGGTCGATAGCAATCTTGGAAGATTGGCGCGCTATCTGAGGTTGCTTGGATTCGACTGCCTCTATCGCAATGATTACGACGATGGCGCGGTGGCAAAAATAGCCAGTGAGCAGCGACGCGCCGTGCTTACCAGGGATCGTTCGTTATTGAAACGCAGGATCATTACGCACGGGTATTTTGTGCGCGCGGATGGACCGAAAATGCAAACCCGGGAAGTTCTGCAAAGATTTGCGTTATATTCCCTGATCAGACCGTTAACGCGTTGTACCCAGTGCAATGGGATATTGACAGAAACCGGCAAGAAATCTATCGAACATCGCCTGGAGCCGTTGACAAGGCGATATTACGATAAATTTCTGATTTGTCCGGAATGCGGCCGGATTTACTGGCAAGGGAGTCACAGTATGCGCATCAAACAGCTTCTTGACGAATTCGTTGACGAAAAATCGCAATCGGCACCTTAAATCGAGGCTGATATTTTCCGCCGTTTGAATCACATTCTGCTTGGATTTTTATTCAGTATGCATTCAGATTTACCTCGTTATGATGGTGTCAAATAACAGGCGAAGCCGGTTGATGACCGAGGAAGCCGGCGGTGATGGTTAGAGATTTGATTGACGGATGAAAGTTGTAGTGAATTCTGATTGAGGTTGATATGAAAAAATATAAATTAGCGTGCTTGGCTATCGTCCTCTGCGGAATATTTTCAGTGAATCCTGCAAGCGCTGAGGGAGATGGCGGTGGCTTTGATGGCGGATTCGATGGCGGTGATTTCGGCGGCGACTATGGTGGCGATTTCGGTGGTGATTTTGGCAGTGACTTTGGTGGTGATTATGGCGGTGATTTCGATTCGGGTGGATATTCGGATTACTCCGATCAGGGCGGTTTTGACCAAAGCGATGCTTTCGATCAGAGCGATGAATTCAACCAACCGGAAGATTTTGGGGCAGCCGATGATGCGTTCCAGGGAAATGATTTAGAGCAAACCGACGCAGCGAGCCGGCCGAATGATTTCACTCCGGAAAATACGCCGGATAACAGCGCTGATACAGCATCCGGTAGCGATGGGCCTGCGGATGAAGCCTTAAAAAAAGA
>CP091134.1:967901-971618 GCA_021582535.1 Nitrosomonas sp. | reverse complement strand
GCGGCGACAAGCCCGGCTTTGTCGTTCGATCGCCTGCAAATCACCTACGAAGAAGATAAAGTCATTATCGTCTCGCCGGTCGATAAAGAAAAATTCATACAGAAACTGGGTAAGGAGAAATTCATTTTTAACCGCAAAAATACCCGGTCAAAAGCTGTAGCTAAGGATTTCCGTAACAAAGCTAAGAAAAACAAAACGAACCGGAACAATACGTAGGCTCGATTGCATGCGGAAAAGACTTGGGGAACGCTGATTAATTGACTATACGAGCGAATCACTTCGGTGCGCGGTACTCGCTTCCTCGCCTATCTTGTTGATAGGTCTCGGTTGCTGTGTTCCGTGCGCCTCGTGCTTCATCTCGTCTGCCGAATTAATCAGCGTTTCCTTAGCAACCGAGTGCCGCAATGCGATGCTTTCCGGCATCACGCCTATCCATCATCACTTGCAAAATCCTAATTTAGATGGTTATCTTCGTACATTGATTTATCGTTGAGGTAGCCATGGGTAATACCGAGCAAACCAAGTCTCAGCTATTGAAAGAACTGCAGCAGTTGCGTTCCGAATTGGCTGCTGTCGAGTTGATGACCGAGAAACGTACCCATGAGCTTTATGTCAGTGAGGAACGGTTTTCGCTGGCGATGCGCGGTGCCAACGACGGGCTTTGGGACTGGAATCTGGAAACGGATGAAGTGTATTACTCGCCGCGCTGGAAAAGCATGCTGGGTTATGCCGAAAACGAACTGGCGGGTCACTTAAGCACCTGGGAAAACCTGGTTCATCCCGATGATAAAATCGTCGTGCTGGAAAAAGTGCAGGATTACTTCGATGGCCGCAAAGATTCGTTTGAAGTTGAAATGCGCATGCGCCATAAGGATGGTCACGAAGTTTTTGTGCTATCGCGCGCATTTCTGGTCACGCGCGCGTCGGACAGTAAGCCGTTACGTCTCATTGGCACCCATGTCGATATCACCGAACGCAAAAAAGCCGAAACCTTTGACAATCAATACGCCGAAATACTGGAGATGATCGCGATCGGGCGTCCCGCGCCGGATATTTACGATGCGATTGCGCTGATGTACGAAGCCCGCCATCCCGGCATGCGCTGCTCGATGCTCGAATTGAGCGGTAATAAATTGCTGCACGGCGGCGCGCCCAGTTTGCCGCAGGAATATTGCGAAGCCGTGCACGGCCTGGAGAACGGACCCAGTGTCGGCTCCTGCGGGACATCCACATTTACCGGGCAGCGGGTGCTGGTGGAAAATATCGACACCGATCCGAAGTGGGCCGAAATCAAGCATTTTGCGCTACCGCACGGCATGCGGTGTTGCTGGTCGGAGCCGATCAAAAGCTCCAGCGGAAAAGTTTTGGGTGCATTCGGCATGTACTACAATCACCCCGCACTGCCGGACGAGAAGGAATCAAAAGATCTGATATCCGCTGCCCGGCTGACGGGGATCGTCATGGAACGGGATCAAGCGCAAAAACGCATCCGTAAGCTGGCGTATACCGACGAGCTGACCGGACTGGCTAGCCGCGCTTCGTTCATGCAGCACATGGAAGAAATCACCAGATCATCTTCCCGGCATGGCCGCCGCTTCGGGTTGCTGTACCTTGATCTGGACAACTTCAAATACATTAACGATAGCCTGGGACATGACGCCGGTGACTTGTTGCTCAAAACCATTGCAGCGCGATTGATCCATACCTGCCGCGACATAGACTTCATTGCCCGGCTGGGCGGCGATGAGTTCTGCATCCTCATTGAAGAAGTCGAAGCGGATTTCGCCGCCAATGTCGCGAAACGTTGTCTTGAGGCCATATCTCAACCGATCGGGATTTATTCCAGAAAAATCGCCCCGGCTTGCAGTATCGGCATCGCTTATTACCCCGATGACGGGGAAAATCTTTCCGCTTTACTCAAGGCGGGCGATATCTCGCTGTATACCGCCAAGGAAAATGGAAAAAATCAGTATGCGTTTTATAAAGCCGAGCTGACTCACAAGGCGGAGTATCGTTTTCAAATCGAGCAAAATCTGCGGGAAGCCATCGAAAAACAGCAGTTATCCCTGGTGTATCAACCGCAAATTAATATCAAGAACGGGGAAATCTTTGGTGTCGAAGCGCTTTCGCGCTGGTTTCACCCGCAACTGGGACAAGTCCTGCCCAACGATTTTATCGCCACCGCCGAAAGAATCGGCATGATCAAACCGCTCACCGAATGGGTGCTGCGCACCGCTTGCGGCCAACTGGTAGCCTGGAAGCAAGAAGGTTTCCGCACGCTTCGCATGGCCGTCAATATTTCCCCCAGTCTTTTTCTGGATAAAGGATTTGTGCTGCTGGTTAAGCGCATCATTGATGAAGTCGGCATTGCACCAGCCGAATTGGAGCTTGAAGTCACGGAAGGCATCGTGCAAACCGATCCACGCAATCTCGCCGTTTTCCAGGACTTGAAAGATCTGGGCGTGTTACTGTCGATCGACGATTTCGGCACCGGTTATTCCTCTTTCGCATCGCTTAAGCACCTGAAAGCGGATTACCTGAAAATCGACAAATATTTTGTTGACGACATGCTGACCGACAAGAAAACACTCACTCTGGTCAGCTCCATGATAGAAATGGGGCAGAAACTCGGCTACGGCATCATTGCCGAAGGGGTGGAAACGTCAGAACAACTGGATATTCTCAAGAACCTTGATTGTGAAATGGTGCAGGGCTATCTGTTCAGTAAACCGGCCGCTGCCACTAGCATTTCAGAATTTCTGAACAGTCAGACGCACAAAGCGATTCTTGCTCAAGGCCGGTTGGATGAGATTGTGTAATTGATAATGCTTTGCGGGTAGAACTGCTGCTGTTAATTCTTGTAAACTGTAAGGCTTGGCGTGTATTTATCTTTTTGTTCGACCAATGAATCAACGCTTCCCTAATCGGCATTTCTTAATTGGTGTTCTATTGTTGTGGTGTTGGACGCCGTTTGCCGCAGCGAATGAAAAAATTGTTCATGTCATCGATTTTTCCGGCAATTTGAATGGCAGCGCCGTTTCCTGGCTGGAGGAACGCGGATTCGAGCTGCAGCTGGATGCAAAAAAACTGAACTCCAGATTTGAGAATGATGCCCTGGTGATCAGCGCGGATGGCGAAATGGCCGGATTGTTTGGTTTGCAGCTGAAGCAACAGAACTTTATTCACAATGTGAAGCGGGTGGAAATCGTCTGGGGCGTGAACAAGTATCCCCAGGGCGCTAATTGGAATGCGGGAATTAACAGTGTGCCCATTGCCGTGATGTTGTCATTTGGAACCGAAAAGCTTTCAAGCGGCTTGCCTTTCGGTATCTATGCCGCGCCCTATTTTTTGAGTCCCTTTATTGGCAAGGCCGAAGAAGTCGATCGCATGTATGTGGGCAAACTATGGAAAAAGGGCGGGCGATATTTTTGCGTGGCTTCCGGCAATCAGCCGGGCACAGTGATTACCACCGATTTTGAAGTCGATGAAAAATTCCGCACCACTTTCAATCACGATAAAACACCGCCGATTATAGGAATTGCTTTCCAGGCCAATACCAACAATACCCAAGGCGGCGCCGAAGCGTTTATCAAGAAGATTACCTTTTTATCGCGTTAAGCGTCTATTCGTCCAGCAAGATGAAATGCAAGGTTGGGCTACCGGAGAAAGTTCAACATCAAATGGCGATGAAATAAAACAGGTTTCTGTCGGTGTATT
>CP091134.1:966138-967801 GCA_021582535.1 Nitrosomonas sp. | reverse complement strand
TGTGATGGCATATAACTTCGCCAGGCGACTGAAAACCCTTAAGGGTCTCACCCCTTATGAATACATTTGCAAAATAGGGACAAAAGAGCCACAACAATTTAATGTCAACCCATTCCACCATACCGTGGGACTAAACACCTAGTGAATGGTCGATGCTCAGTTCTACTTCGGCGGCCAAGGGTAAGAACGGATTGTCAAACAGGCCGGTGCGCCGTGCCACACGATGCCTTTACGCAACTGATTGGCCGCTACTGATTCTGAAATGACTAAGGTATCGCGAACATGAAAAGATAAAATGTCTCGCGGCCGGTAATTCGTAGGCAACGGCAGTATGCATGAGAGATTACCGGTACTCATGTTTGATTCTCCCGCCGCAGCAGCTCGGCTTTGCACTCAACTCCCCAACGATAACCGGATAAACTGCCGTCCGAACGGACGACCCGATGACAAGGAATCGCCACCGCCAAAGTATTGGCCGCACAGGCACCGGCGACTGCCCGTACCGCTTTGGGTGCGCCGATACGTTGTGCAATCTCCGTGTAGCTCACTTTTTCGCCAACCGGGATTTGCCGCAAAGCTTGCCAAACTCGCTGTTGAAAGGTGGTGCCGCGCATATCTAATGGCAAATCCAGGCCGATGGCCGGTGCTTCGACAAAGCCAACCACTTTGGCAACCCACTGTTCGAACTCGCTATCGCCACCAATCAGTTCGGTCTTGGGAAAGCGGTCTTGTAACTCCCGAATTAAGTATTCCGGGTCATCGCCCAAGGCAATAGAACAAATCCCGATTTCACTGGCTGCCACCAGGATAGAACCGAGTGAGCATTCGCCCAATGCAAAACGAATCCGGCTATTGGCGCCGCCGGTACGATAGTCGGATGGCGTCATACCTAACAGTTGTGGCGATTGCTCATAGAAACGGCTGTTGGCGTTGTAACCGGCATCGTAGATGGCGGCAGTGACCGACTGGCTTTTCGTGAGCTGCTTTCTAATGCGATTATTGCGCTGCGCCGCCGCATAGGCTTTCGGTGTCAAACCGGTAATTGCTTTAAAAATCCGGTGGAAATGAAAAGAACTGAGTCCGGCAATAGCCGCCAACTCGGCAAGACTGGGCTCGGTTTCCGCCGTTTCCAGCAAACGGCAGATTTTGGTGACTTTATCGGCGTGTTGTTTATGCAAGGATAGCTGATCCGGTTTACAGCGCAGGCAGGGGCGGAATCCGGCAGATTCCGCCTCTTCCCGGGTAAGATGGAACTGCACATTTTCCGGTTTGGCGGTACGCGCCGGACAAGACGGCCGGCAGTAGATGCCGGTGGTTTTAACCGCATAGAAAAAGCGGCCATCGGCAGCTGGCTCGCGAGCCAGCACGGCTTGCCATCGAGGATCGTTCTCTGTGGACAAAACGTCAGTTTTAGTCGGGTTCGGCATGTTGATTCCTGTTTTCGTTGATTCACGCCACAAATTTACACAAATCGCCGCTTTCGAACACTCCGTGTCTTGCTTTCAAATTCGAATTGGCTCTTTATCAGAATAAATCACGTGTTTCCACGAGCCAACAATCCCTCGATATTCAAATAAGGAAGCAGGTGTTAGTTCAGGCTGCATTTTTACGGATAAAGCTTCCAGTAGTCATGTAAAGCGTGACGGCCTTGATTTATTACGCG
>CP091134.1:964164-966038 GCA_021582535.1 Nitrosomonas sp. | reverse complement strand
CGATCGTTTCCAATTCGTAGTGGAAGCTTGCCAAAAAGCCGAACGTGAAACCGGAGAACGTAAAGGTCACTATCTGAACGTGACAGCACCAACCCCGGAAGAAATGTACAAACGTGCAGAGTTCGCTAAAGAATTGGGCGCGCCGATCATTATGCATGACTACTTGACCGGTGGCTTGACAGCTAATACGGGACTGGCCAACTGGTGCCGCAACAACGGAATGCTGTTGCACATCCATCGTGCAATGCACGCTGTGCTCGACCGTAACCCGCACCACGGTATTCATTTCCGCGTTTTAACCAAAGTGCTGCGTTTGTCAGGTGGTGATCACCTGCACTCCGGTACCGTGGTCGGTAAACTGGAAGGCGATCGTGCAGCAACACTGGGCTGGATCGATACCATGCGCGACAAATTCATCAAAGAAGACCGCAGCCGCGGCCTGTTCTTCGATCAAGATTGGGGCTCCATGCCAGGCGTATTCCCAGTAGCTTCCGGTGGTATTCACGTTTGGCATATGCCAGCACTGGTCGCAATCTTCGGTGACGATGCGTGCTTGCAATTCGGTGGTGGTACCTTAGGCCATCCATGGGGTAACGCTGCCGGTGCCGCTGCTAACCGTGTGGCATTGGAAGCTTGCGTTGAAGCGCGTAACCAAGGCATTGAAATCGAGAAAGAAGGCAAAGCGATCTTGACCAAGGCAGCGAAAAGCAGTCCGGAACTGAAAATCGCCATGGAAACATGGAAAGAGATCAAGTTCGAGTTTGATACCGTTGATAAACTGGACATAGCCCACAAGTAAGCACTCTATAGCCAAGGAGAAAGGCTGATGATTAAATGCTGCTTTTCTCCTTCATCTGACTAAAGTTAAGGAAAAATAATGAGCGAAGTAATTGATTACAAATCACGTGTCAGTGATCCAGCAAGCCGTAAATTCGAAACATTTTCCTATCTGCCTGCAATGGCCGACAAGGATATCAAGAAACAAGTGCAATATTTAATCAGCAAAGGCTGGAACCCGGCAATCGAACATACCGAACCTGAGTATGTTATGGATTCCTACTGGTATATGTGGAAACTGCCTATGTTTGGTGAAACGGATGTAGAACGCGTGCTGGCAGAAGCCGCCGCTTGTCATAAAGCGAATCCGAACAATCACGTCCGTTTGATTGGTTACAACAACTTTAACCAATCCCAAGGCACAGCCATGGTGATATACCGCGGCAAGACTGTTTAAGTAACAACGGGGTTCGAACCCGCAAGACCCCCTTCCCCCTTATTAGGGCAGGGGGTTTTTTTTCACCGGAATTTGGATTGCAATTACTCGATAAAGACTGTTTCTACAGGAGTTTGTCATGAGCACTATCATTGATCAATATCGCATCAAAAAAGAACCTTATTACCATTCCGTTGCAGATGAAGTAAAACTCTATGAAGCCGCCTATTCGGTACGCATGCCGATGATGCTGAAAGGCCCGACCGGCTGCGGTAAAACGCGCTTCGTCGAGTACATGGCGTGGAAACTGAAAAAACCACTGATCACCGTTGCTTGTAACGAAGACATGACCGCGTCCGACCTGGTCGGCCGTTTTCTGTTGGATGCCAACGGCACGCGCTGGCAAGACGGTCCGCTGGCGGTCGCCGCACGTTATGGCGCGATCTGCTATTTAGATGAAGTTGTTGAGGCGCGCCAGGACACCACCGTGGTTATTCACCCGCTAACCGACAACCGCCGTGTATTGCCGCTGGAGAAAAAAGGCGAGTTGATTCAAGCGCACGAGGATTTTCAGATCGTGATTTCGTACAACCCCGGCTATCAAAGCTTGATGAAAGACTTGAAGCAATCGACCAAACAACGGTTTGGCGCGCTCGACTTC
>CP091134.1:961785-964064 GCA_021582535.1 Nitrosomonas sp. | reverse complement strand
AACACTGCAGCGGCCACGCAGATAATTTTTCAATGGCCTGTTAAGGTTTATCATTCGGTTTTTACCAATTAACTGTCCACGAGATCGATGGAACCAATCTACTTCGACCACAACGCCACCACCCGCCTCGACGATGCCGTTTTAGAAGCCATGCTGCCGTATTTCCAGCAGGAATTTGGCAACGCATCGAGCCGCCATAGCTATGGGATCAATGCTCGGCGGGTGATCGATAAGGCGCGCAAGCAGGTGGCGGAGGCGGTCGGGGTGCAGCCGGTGCAGGTGATTTTTACCAGCGGCGGTTCGGAGGCGAATAATTTGTTTGTCCGCGGCGCGGTGGATAGTTTGAAGCCGGGAAATCTGTTCATCAGCGCGATCGAGCATCCATGCGTGCTGAAACCGGCGCAGGCGATTGCGCGGCGCAGTTGTGACGCGTGGACAGTGCATCAACTAACGGTCAATCCGGACGGACAAGCCGATGTGGCCGCCGCCGAAGCCGCAATGCAGGCGAATAAACCGGGCGTGGTGTCGGTCATGCTGGCGAATAACGAAACCGGCGTGATTCAGGATGTCGCCGCGATTGCCGGGCTGGCGCGTTCACACGGCGCGTACGTACACACTGACGCGATTCAGGGATTGGGCAAAATCCCGGTGGATTTTTCAGCGCTCAACGTGCATGCGATGACATTGTCGGCGCACAAGATTTACGGCCCGAAAGGCGCAGCGGCGTTGATCGTCGACAAGCGCTTGCTGTTGAAACCGTTGATTTACGGCGGCGGACACGAGAATGGCCTGCGTTCCGGCACCGAGAACGTGCCTGCGATTGTGGGATTCGGTGTGGCGTGCGAATTGGCGGTTGCTCGCTTGACGGAAACCGCGCAGCATACTGCCCGGCTGCGCGAGCAGCTGGAAGCCGGGTTGCTTGGCATGGGCGCGACGATTTTCGGCAACCGGGCGGCGCGCATTCCGAATACCTGTTATTTTGCCTTGCCGGATATCGAGGGCGATACGCTGGTGGTCAAACTGGACAAAGCCGGTTTTGCCGTCGCCGCCGGTGCGGCGTGTTCCAGCGTGAATCCGGGGCAAAGCCATGTGCTGGCGGCGATGCAAATTGATCCGATGCTCGCGCGTTGCGCGGTGCGCGTCAGTCTGGGCCGTGACAACACCCTGCAGCACGTGGACGATTTTTTGCGCGCAACGCAACGCATTGTTGCAGAATTGCGCCAGATCAACAGTCTCGCGTTCTAAAAACACCTCGCTAAATCCAAACTTGGTTACAATGCAACGTCGCTATTATTGCTTTGTATGCAAAGCAGCTCAAAATCCATTCATTTATGACGAATCAAACCACACCGCCGGTCAAAGCCATCATCCTGAGCGCAGGGCAGGGGCGGCGCTTACTGCCGCTGACCGAGAACACCCCGAAATGCCTGTTACCGGTTGCCGGTAAACCCGTGCTGGCTTGGCAAATCGACGCCTTGCTCGCGGCCGGTGTCGAAGAGATCACCATTATTACCGGCTTTCAGGTGGCGCTGATCGAGGAGCTGCTGCAACAACGGTACGCCCATCATCCCAAGATTAAAATCCTGTTCAATCCCTTTTACGAAGTGGCGGATAATCTGGCAAGCTGCTGGATTGCGCGTACCGAAATGGACAGCGATTTTTTGATACTGAACGGCGATACCGTGATCGAAGCCGCATTGCTGGATAAAGTCTTGAATTCGGAATCCGCGCCCATTACACTGAGCGTGGATTTTAAGGATAGCTACGATGCCGACGATATGAAAGTGCAACTGAACGCCGATGGCTGGGTGCAGCAAGTCAGCAAAATCGTGCCGCCGCATCAGGTCAACGCGGAATCCATCGGATTGATTTATTTTCGCGGCAACGGTGTGTCACTATTCCGGCAAGCCGTGGAAGAAGCGTTGCGGCATCCGGCGGAATTGAAATCGTGGTATTTGTCGATTATCGATCGCCTGGCCAAAGCACATTTAGTGAATTCCTGTTCGATCAACGGATTCCGCTGGTGTGAGATCGATTTTATCGAGGACTTGGCCAAAGCCGGCATTATCTTTGACGAGAGCGCATCATGATAAACACCACCGGGCCCGGGCTGAATGCCACCATGCGCAAGTTTGGCGCGCCGCAAACGATTATCCGGCCGTTTCAATACTGGTCGGTCATGCTGCGCCCGGCCCAGGCGACGCTCGGCGCGCTGGTTTTAGCGGCGCATGAACCCGCTGAAGCTTTTTCACAACTCAGTCCGGCGAGTTTTACGGAAC
>CP091134.1:956686-961685 GCA_021582535.1 Nitrosomonas sp. | reverse complement strand
TCAACCGGATAGCAACGCTATGCCGGCCGGGGAAGTAATACGCTTATATAACCGCCAGCACTTCATGGGACTCGGCGAAATCACCGCTAACCAGGAAATAATGGCCAAGCGTTTATTGTCGAATAGTTATTGGTCTGAAATGGCTCTATAAATTTACGATCGAAGCACATTTCCCGGCAATTACCGCATCGCTGCATCGCTTCACAGCGCATTCATGCGCAGACTTCTTGAGCGCGCTCCTTCAACCTTGCAAAACACCACGCAATCAGCCTGAAGCATGCTTCCAAACGCCATAGCGGCGGCAGAATTCCAATTATCCTATAAATACAACTCATTAATTTCAGCTAAAAATAAGCATATCCTTTATATCGATAAGATCTTTCAAGGCACATAATCAAAAGCGCCTAAGTTCGGAATGACTCATGCTTTCATGATGCGAATTCTGAATTCAGGACGAATGTTCACTTTGCCGATCTAAGTGCTCCCGATGATAGCGGAGGAAACTGGACATTTACACTGACCACTTAGATTTAAATGCAATCTTCGGCACCGGTTCATTCATAGGCTCAATGGCAGTAGATGGCACAAAACCCAGCTCAACCGATTTGGGTGGAGGCGTGACTGTTGTCGATCCCAAAAATGGTGGCAGCCCGGGTGGAAGTTTTGATTTCCGTTACGATTTCGGTAGTGGCGGATCATCGGACAGACTGACAGCCAATGAATCAGTAACCTGGCACGTGAGTGGTTTGGGATCGGATTCTTTACCGGTTGATGGCCAGTTAGCGCTGCATGTTCAAGCAACAAAATTTTCACCGGATTCCGCATGGTACGTTTCACCGGTTCCGGAACCTGAAACCTATGTGATGTTGCTGATCGGATTGGGATTACTCGGTGTAACCATCCGCAGCAAAAAGTAAAACCGGTATCGAATCTGACAGCGCTTAAAACAATCCCGCTCAGGTAGCGGGATTGTTTTTCATGACATTAAAACAGCGTGGTCTTTAACTGTTTCCTGTCATACTACTTACTCAAGCCGAGCCGAGATTAAAATCAAGAATGGCACTACCGCTAGATTGCTGCAAGTTACGTTCGGCAATCCGCAGTTTATGCAGCAGCATGGTCAGTTGCGAATAAAACTCGTCGCTGGCAATCAATTGTTGCCATTCATCACCATCCGGATCATCCTCGTCGAGATTACGCCAGAAGAGATTGCAGAAGGTATTGAATGGAACCGGCTGACCGGCGATCAAATCCGCTTTGGTTTTATGATTAATCCAACGCTGCCGCCTTTTGATCAAATCTTCCGCGCCAGCGCAAACAACGACCGACAGATAAGCGTATAAATCCGTCGTGCTGCGAATGCTCTGAAGTTCGGGAAATTTTCTTGTGTTGATGGCTTTAGCAATCAATTCCTGCAACGCCATGGTAGAAACTTTAAGACTTACACCCGTTTGTAATACGTAAATTTTATCGAGGTACATAGGTCATCAAATAAAGTAGGAAGCCGTAACCAATGAACCATTCGATTAAGAATCGGGATTAAGGTTCACTCTTATGTCAATTCTCAGGCAGCAAAGCTTTCAATCCGCACCGCATGAATGTTTCCGCCATTCCGCCTGTCAATCGGAAGTAATGGCGGTTCATACAATTTCAAGTACTGGTGAGTGTATTCCTGCCGGCAGCATTCACGATTAATCCACCGCCCGCGGTGGCGCAGCGGCAAGACATACAATCACTTCGTCATCGCTCACTTGCGGAAAATCCGTATAAAACTGCCCGACGGCATAAAACTCATCGGGTGCTGACAAACAGACGATGCGATCCGCTTTTCCCTGTAATTTCTTCAGTGTCTCCGGCGGCGCCACCGGTACGGCACAGATTAGTTCCGCCGTTTTCTGATTGCGCAAGGCATGCAGTGCGGCAATCATGGTCGAACCGGTAGCCAGTCCGTCATCAACGACAATCACGATACGCCCTGCGGGATCAATCGGTGCGCGCCCGGGCGTATAGCGCGCACGCCGCTGCCGGATGGTTTCCAGTTGCGCCGATACTTCCTGGTCGATATACGCCTGATCCGCACCGGCCCGCGCGGCATATTCCGTCACATACACCCAGCCGCTTTCGTCGACGGAACCGATGGCATACTCCAGATTACCGGGAGCACGGAGCTTACGCACCAGCACCACATCCAGCTCGCCGTTCAACCGCTGCGCAATCGCCTTGGCCATCGGCACCGCACCACGCGGGATAGCGAGTATCAGCGGATTTTTATCGCGATATCCGGACAATGCATGCGCCAATTTATCGGCTGCTGCCATGCGGTCGGCGAAAATCATACTGCGCTCCTTATCGGCATTGTGTTCCGGCATGCAAACGCCCGCTTGCGCTTCGTTCACACGGCTTAAGCTATTTGATCAATCGCAACGATCGTTCAGATTGATACCTTTCTTCCGGCAAAAATACTACAATAAAACTACATTTTTATAAAGTGATTAAAAAATGAGCTCATCGTATTTCGAACACGATGCCGACATTGGAATCATCGGTTACGGCCTGATCATCGAACAATCGTTTGAAGCGGCGGCGCATGCGGTTTTCGCGATTATCACCAACATTGAAGCGGTGCACCCCCGGACAGTGGTGGCGCTCGAATTCGAAGAATCCGATCTTGAATTGGCACTGGTGGTTTGGCTCAATCTCATTTTGGCAAAGGCACGAGAGTTCAGCATGGTATTCAGTCATTTTTATCTCCAGCGCCAGAATGATCATTGGCACGCCAAAGCCACCGGGGAAAAATGGCGCGACGGTTTGGAACGCGACGTCGAAGTCAATTGCGCTCTAACCAACCGGCAAATCCTGACGCATTTGACACTCGCAACATTTGCCGGAATCTACCCCCAAGCATCATTGGAAACACTGTTCGACATCTCGCACAACACCTGCAAGGAAGAACAGCACGAAGTGGACGGCAAAACCCGCTGGCTGTACGTGCACCGCAAAGAGGCGCCACGCGCGCTTTCGCACCCGGACATCCCAGGCTGCCGGCGCGCTACCGCGACATAGGGCAACCCGTCATCATCGGCGGCAGTATGGGCACGGGTTCTTATATTCTAGCCGGCAGCAGCCATAACCAAGCGTTTGCCTCATGCAGCCACGGCGCGGGCCGCGCCATGAGCCGCAACCAAGCGTTAAAACAATGGAACGGCCGGGCTTTGATCGATGATCTCGAGCGCAAGGCATCCTGATCCGCACCCGCTCGATGCGCGGCGCGGCGGAAGAAGCGCCGGGCGCTTATAAGGATGTCGACCAGGTGGCCGAGGTCACGGAACAAGCGGGATTGGCACGCAAAATCGAGTTTCTGCGCGCCAAAGTATGCATCAAAGGGTAGTTGTTACCTGAAACGTTTAACTCAATTCAACAGGAGGAAAATTTCATGGAAATCACACTACAGATCACCACGCGCGATATCCCCCATTCCGAAGCGCTCGAAAGTCATATTCGCGAGAAAGCGGAGAAATTGGAGAAGTTTTATCCGCACATCACGAGCTGCCGGATCGTCGTCGAGCTTCCGCACAAACACCATCATCAGGGCCGGATGTTTGACGTGCACATCGACATGACCGTACCAGGCAGTGAAATCGTGGTCAATCGTGTGGCCAATGAAGATGTCTACGTCGCCGTGCGCGATGCCTTCGATGCCGCCAAGCGTCAACTGGAAGACCACGCCCGCAAATGACGCGGCGATACCCAGCTGCATGCGCCGGATCACGGCGCTACTCAGCCGCAAAACAGCCTTTGGCCGCTGCATGGGATTGTGCGTATACGCTGCGAAATAACGCCAGCGGATCACAGACGGAAACGCTTGACAAAATTACCAGAGCGCGCAAGATGGAACAGATGTTCAATCTTTCACGGACGAATGGCTGACCGTAAAAGGATAAAAAAATGACTTCTCATTCAAACTGAAACAGTTGCAATAGAAGGAGGGATTTATCATGGGCACAAAAAACCCGCATCCTGGTTTTCATCAAATTACGCGGCATGACGGTGTTTTCCAGGAACAGATTCACGACGCTTATCAAATCAAAAGCAAGCTCCCCGAACCCACCGTTTGTCCGCTTTGCAGCGCGGTATTTCACAAAGGCCGGTGGCAGTGGCTGAGCGCTCCGGCCAATGCGCATCAGCACAACTGTCCGGCCTGTCAACGCATTCAGGATCAATACCCGGCTGGATTCCTGACCTTGCACGGTGAATTCTTCCACACGCACCGGGATGAAATCATGCATCTGATACAGCACGTTGAGAAACAGGAAAAAACCGGACACCCGCTACAGCGGATCATGGTCATGGAGATAAAAGATCACGAAGTGCTGATCACCACCACCGACATTCATCTCGCGCGCGGTATCGGTGAAGCCATCCACGCGGCGTATCAAGGTGATCTGGAATATCACTACAATCCGGCGGAAAACCTGTTGCGCGTGCATTGGTCACGTTGAACCGTGAATTTATCCGTCTTTCCATAACAACCAGAAAGGAGAAATCAAATGTTTGTCGGTGAAATTTGCAATCGTGAAGTCATTGTTATCCAACGGGATGCAACCATTGTGGAAGCAGCCAAACTGATGCGCCAGTTTCATGTCGGCGCGGTCATCGTGGTCGAGAAGCGTGACGGCCGCCAGATTCCGGTCGGCGTTGTCACGGATCGCGATCTGGTGGTGGAAGTTGTGGCAACGGAATTGGACGCAGCCGTCATCACCGTTGGCGATATCATGGCGGCGGAAGTATTTACCATCAAAGAAAATACCGCATCGCATGAAGCCATCGAATACATGCGCCGCAAAACCATCCGGCGTTTGCCGGTCGTGGATGAAACGGGGGAATTGACCGGCATCCTGACGCTGGACGATACGCTGCAATTATTATCGGAAGAGTTGCTCGATCTCGCCAAACTGGTGCGCTACGAGCAAAAGAAAGAAACGCGGCATCGCCCGTGATG
>CP091134.1:949092-956586 GCA_021582535.1 Nitrosomonas sp. | reverse complement strand
CCCGCTGCCAGTCACTATTTCAATCGATAGGATTGGATCCTAGACACTTCTGGAGGTACACATCAGTTGAGCTTCCGTCACGAGCTGTCCATCAACTTCGGCGCGCGCCGAATACTTCCACAGTCCTTTGATTTGCCGTTCGATGGCCACTTTGAGGATTAACTGATCACCGGCGATGACCGGCTTCTTGAAACGGACGCCGTCGATACCGACAAAATAGTAAACCGTGTCTTCTTTGTTAACCGTATCTTCAGTTCTCAGAGTCAGAATCGCGGCAGCTTGCGCTAGTGCTTCGACAATCAAAACACCCGGCATGACGGGATGATGCGGAAAATGTCCGGAAAAAAACGGTTCATTAATGGAAACATTTTTCAATGCGACGATATCCTTGCCCGCTTCATATGAAATGACCCGGTCTACCAGTAAGATCGGGTAGCGGTGCGGTAAGTATTTTAAGATTTCGTGAATATTCATGGTGCTCATTTTATTTTCCTTTCTGACCCTAAGGGCACGATCAGCATTGACCGGATTGTGACTTGTTATTCTTTGTCGAGCGTTTTAATCACTTTATCCGTGATATCGATACGCTGGCTTCTATACACTGAGTCTTGCAATTGTAATATCAGATCATAGTGTTCCGCTTCGGCGATTTTGCTGATCGCACGATTGGTGCGCTCCAGAATGACGCTGTATTCTTCGTTCTGGCGCACGCTCAGATCTTCGCGCATTTGGCGTTGCGCACGTTGATATTCCCGGCTCAGATTGGCAAGGTTTCTTTCCAGATTGCGCCGCTCGGTTTCTTCCATCTTGATGCTGTTTTTTTCCAGCTTATCTTGCAGGTTTTTGGCTTCTAAGGCCATTTTCTTGATTTCTTGGTCACGCGGCACGAATTCCTGTTCGATTTTTTTCTGCGCCAGGAGCGCCGGTTGCGATTCGCGCAGAATCTTTTCGGTATTCACTACACCGATTTTGATATCGCCGGCAACCGCAACCGTGAATCCGCAGGCAATGGCAGCGGCAGTTATCACCATAAACAGATTGCGCCGCTGTTGGTTGATTTGTTGTTTCAGCATATACACTACCGTGAGTCTCAACTAAATCAGAATTGTTGCCCGAACATGAACTGGAATCTTTGCAAATTATCGCCGGGTTGATCATTTAATGGTTGTGCAATACTAACCTTCAATGGCCCCATCGGTGAAACCCAGGTAAGCGCCAGTCCGGCCGAGTACCGCATAAAATTATTCAGATCGCCGAATTTATTGAATGTGGTACCGCCGTCCAGGAATGTGCTCAGGCGCAACGATCGATCGTCTTTCATAAAGGGAACCGGAAACATCAGTTCGATATTACCTACAACGCGCTTGCTGGCGCCAACGGCGAACAAGATCGAATTGCTGTTTGAAGTATTTGTAAACTGATCGCGAGGACCCAAAGAGTTCAAATTATATCCCCTGACGGAATTATTACCGCCGGCAAAAAAGTTTTTGAAGAACGGCAATGTATGTCCGGTATATCCATCACCATAACCGGCTTCGCCATTCAGCATCAAAGTGAAGAAATCGGTAATGGGAAAATACCATTTTTGATTGTAACTGACTTTATAGTAATTCAAATCTCCACCCGGCACACTGACTTCACCGAACAATCGATGCGTCGTGCCGGAAGTGGGCCAGATGGCACTGTCACGGCGGTCTCGAGCCCAGCTGATGGTCAATGGGAAATTATTGGTCGATGTGCCGAATTCCTTGACAAAGTCCAGATAACGCCTTGGACTATCGTCAAAAGTACCGATATGCGTATTTTCCGCAGCCAATCCGAAAGAAACGATGTCACCTTCGGCAATCGGTATACCCAACCGGACGCCGGCCCCGACAGTTTCCGTTTTAAATGCGCCCACCTGCGTTAAAGGGCGGGTATTCAAATCCCGCTTGTAAACATCGAAGCCGAGACTGACTCCGTCCACGGTAAAATAGGGATTGGTGAATGAAGCGGCATAGGTTTTATTGATAAGGCCGGTATTAACATCCAGACTGAAAAAATTACCGGTACCAAAAATATTGTTCTGAGAAACCGAGCCATTCAGAATAATACCCTGTTGTTGCGAATAACCTGCACCGAACATGATGGACCCGGTCGGTCTTTCTTCCACCCTGACATTGATGTCCACCTGGTCTGTTTTGTTGGGTACGGCGGGCGTTTCGACATTGACGCTATTGAAGAAAAATAAGCGGTCCACGCGCACTTTGGAAAGATTGATATTTTTCGTCGAATACCAAGCACCTTCCATTTGCCGGAACTCGCGCCGGATCACTTCGTCGCGTGTGCGGTCGTTACCTGTGATGTTGATTTTCCGGATATAAACCCGGCGGCCCGGGTCAACAAAGAATGTAAATCCAGCTTGCCGTTTTTCATGATCGATTTCCGGCGATGCATTGATATTGGCAAAGGCATAACCATCGTCCCCCAAGCGGTCGGTCATGGATTTGATCGACTCGGTCAGCTTTTGCCGGGCGAATACCGCGCCGCTTTTGAGTAAAATCAGTTTGCGCAATTCTTCTTCCGGCACGATGGTATCGCCAGCCACTTTGATATCGGAGACGGTGTATTGTGCACCTTCGGTCACGTTGATGGTGATATAGATGTCGCGTAAGTCCGGCGTAATCGATACTTGCGTAGATTCAATATTGAATTCAAGATAGCCGCGATCCAAATAATAAGAGCGCAGGGTTTCCAGGTCGGCAGCTAACTTCTGCTTTGAATATTGGTCATTTTTGGTGAACCAGCTCAGTAAATCAGGTTTTCTGAGAACCAGAATGCCACGCAACTCTTTATCGGGAAATTTTTCATTGCCGACAAAGCTTATTTTTTTAATTCTGGCCGTGCGGCCTTCCTTGATATCAAAATTAATCGCCACACGGTTACGTTCAAGAGGGGTTGTGGTTGTGGTAATTTTGACGGCGTATTTGCCGCGGCTGATGTACTGACGCTTCAATTCCAGCTCCGCTCTTTCCAGCAACGAGCGGCTGAAAATCCGCGATTCCGATATGCCCGCCTGCTTTAATCCCTCAAGCAGTTTGTCTTTCTCGAATTCCTTCGCGCCATTGATAGCGATTTGCGCAATCGCCGGTCGCTCTACAACTTCCACGATCAAGATGTTGTTTTCGGATTTTAATTTTACATCTTTGAAAAAACCGGTGGCATAAAGCGCCTTGATCGCCTCGGTGGCTTTGTCTTCATTCATGGCATCGCCGACTTTGATCGGCAGATAGCTGAATACCGTACCGGCTTCGGTACGTTGTATGCCTTCAACACGGATATCTTTGACGATGAAAGAACCGCTGGCCCAACAGGAGAACGCATAAAAGAAACTGACAAGCGCAACGGCAAAATGCTGGAATTTCATTATCTAGCCAGTGATGAGCCGGTTAATATCGTTATAGATGGCAAATGTCATCAGGGTAAACAACATGGCCATGCCAATCTTCTGCCCGATGATGATGGCTTTGTCAGGAAGCGGATTGCCTCTGATGATCTCAATCAAATAATACATGAGGTGCCCGCCATCCAGAATCGGGATCGGCAATAAGTTTAAAACACCGATACTGACGCTGATCAATGCCAGAAAAGCCAGATAAGATACCAGCCCCATCTGCGCGGACTGACCGGCATAATCGGCGATTGAGATCGGTCCGCTGACATTTTTCAGAGAAACATCACCGGTGATCATTTTGGATAGCATTTGCAATGTCAGTATGGTCGTTTCCCAAGTCTTCTCGATGGCTTTTTGGAATGCTTTGCCGGGAGAATAACTGACGGTGACGAGCAATTCGTCAAACTCAGCCTGATTGATAGCCGGTGCCACACCGATTTTGCCGATTTGCTTGCCATTTTCATCCGTTGTTTCCGGCGTAACGGTCAGCGCAATCATTTCGCCGTTGCGCAAAATTTCCAGTTCCAGTGTCCGTCCGGGGCTTGAGCGGATTTCTTTGACAAAATCCATCCAAGTATGGATTTCCGTATCATAGACAGCGATGATTTCATCGCCTGTTTGCAGCCCGGCTTTGTCGCCAACACCACCGGCTATGACTTGTCCAATGACAGGCTTGATGGTGGGTTGATAACTGGTGAGTCCAATAATGCCTGGAAAATTTTCATTGAGCTTGTCCGGATCGACACGGCTGAGATCCAGTTTGCGCAAATTGATCTCGCCATTTTTATTAACGGTTTGTATCGTTACGTTCGCGGACTGATCGATGGCATAGCGTAATAAAGCCCAACGCGCATCCTGCCAGCTGGCAACCGGCTCGTTTTCGATGCTGACAATAGTCTCGCTTTCTACGAATTGTGCATGAGCGGCAGCCGTAGCAGGCTCGACCGGACCGACCACGGGCTTCATGCCGTTAACACCGAGAATGAAAAGCAGCCAATATAAAACAATCGCCAACAAAAAATTGGCTATAGGTCCGGCAGCTACGATAGCGAAACGGCGGGCGACCGGCTGGCGGTTGAATGCGCGCGGCAAATCCTCCGCTGCAACGTGGCCTTCATTTTCATCCAGCATCTTGACATAACCGCCCAGTGGAATAGCGGCAATGACCCATTCTGTCCGGTCTTTTCCCCAGCGCTTGCGGAAAATGGGCTGACCGAATCCAATGCAAAACCGCAGCACTTTCACACCATTCCAGCGCGCCACCAAATAATGGCCAAACTCATGAAATGTAATCAATATACCCAGGGCCAGTATGAACGAAATGATAGTATAGGTTATTGACATATTGGATTATTACGTAAGGAATGCAGGTAGAAGGGGAGTTGTGACCGCACGATACTTATCATTTCACTGCTGATGCTGATTGAATAATACGCGATACTATCATTAATTTAGGAAAATAGAATCTAGGGATGCACTGATTAATTGACTGCACGTGTGAATTGTTTCGTTGCGCGGTACTCACTGCCTCGCCTATCCGATTGATAGGTCTCGGTTGTTGCGTTCCGTGCGGCTCGCACTTCATCTCGTTCGTTGAATTAATCAGCGCTTCCTTAAACAAATAGTGGCTTTGGGGATGCCATGGATTATTACGGTTTTATCGTTAAATAGCCATTGGACAATCAGTGAAACTGGGCTAAACTCTGGCAAATTTAACTTTTTAGGAACAGACCATTGAAAATCTTCGCTGCCGTATTATTCCTCCTCATATTATATAGTCTAGGATCTGCACTGTATTATATGTATAACGATAAAGGTAACTCCACGCGCATGGTCAAATCCTTGAGCATCCGTATTGGTTTGTCGCTTTTTTTATTTATTGTCATGATGATATCGTATCGTTTGAATATGGATACTGATTGTTTGGATATGGCAGCTGATTGCCTGGATATGGTCACCGATTAGAATGATTGCAGTATTCAAGGAATATTGATGCGCTTGTTGTATCAGTGGCCTTGAGAAAAGTTTCCAAAGATGCCGCCATCATCGGTGCAGGTGCGGCCGGCATGATGTGCGCGGTTGAAGCCGGTAAACGAGGCCGCAGTGTCATACTGCTCGATCATGCGCGAAAGCTGGCTGAAAAAATCCGTATTTCCGGCGGTGGCCGGTGCAACTTCACTAACCGGCATGCCATTGCGGAAAACTATCTTTCCGCTAATCCGCATTTTTGCCGTTCCGCATTAGCGCGTTTTACACCGCAAGATTTTATTACACTGATTGAGAAACATGGTATTCGCTATCATGAAAAAAAATTAGGGCAATTGTTTTGCGATGACAGTTCGCAGCAGATCATTGATATGTTGCAGCATGAATGCGCGAAGGCGGGTGTGGATTGGCAAATGCCTTCCCAGGTACAGAAGGTCGAATACACTTCCGTCCATAACGGCGAACAAAACGCCAAGAAAAAATTCCTGATCACAACCGAACGTAATACCATTGCTGTGGATTCACTGGTCATTGCTACGGGTGGTTTATCCATTCCGCAGATTGGCGCCAGTGCATTGGGTTATCAAATAGCCGAACAATTTGGCATTCGTGTGACATCGTTACGCCCTGGCTTAGTGGGTTTGACTTTTAGCGCCGGAGATTTTGCAGGCTTTAAAGATATTTCAGGGATATCAGTCGATGCCGCGGTCAGTTGCGCTGGCGTTTCGTTTCGTGAGAATGTTTTATTTACTCACCGGGGCTTAAGCGGTCCGGCTATCCTGCAAATTTCTTCCTATTGGCAACCGGGTAAACCGCTGCATATCGATTTATTGCCTCAGCAGAAAGCACAGCAGATTTTCTTGGAATATAGGCAAAGTGGATTGATGCTATCAAATTTGTTGGCACGCTATTTGCCCAAACGGTTTGTGCAGATCTGGTATGCGGCGAACTTTTCCGGGCTGTCGGTCATGACAAGACCAATGAATCAATTTCGTGACAATGAATTACGTCAAGTGGCGGATAAAATTCATGACTGGCAAGTTGTGCCTAGTGGAACAACCGGTTATAAGAAAGCGGAAGTAACATTGGGTGGTATTGATACGCATGAATTATCTTCTAAAACAATGGAATCCAGACATATCCCGGGATTATATTTCATCGGAGAGGTGGTTGATGTCACCGGTCAACTGGGTGGATATAATTTTCAATGGGCTTGGTCATCAGGGTATGCAGCAGGTCAGGCGGTTTGATTGATAATTGCAAATATCTTTTCTGGTTTGTTTGTGTACCACTTACCGGTTGGGATATGTATAGAGTAAGTTTCGCAGTTGAGATAATATCAACAAATCAATTTCATTCGGACAGTAAATCTATTTTTTACAATAGATTAGATTTATAACATAGCTTTTATTACTTGAAAATATGAAAACAATCATCGATGAAAAAAACGAAAATGCTTCGGACAATGAAAAGCCGGTCGTCTCAGGCGGGCAAAATATAGCGATAATTATCGGTACTATACTTTTTCCTGTCATTGGGATCGCCATGGGCTATACCTTTTATCGGAAGGACAATCCTGCTGCGAAGAAAGCCGGAAGAAATTGGTTAATACTTGGAATTTTAATGTTCATAATTAATATTTCATTTGTAAGTACTATGAAATGAAAAAGTAAAATAAGAGAATTTTTGATATCTATATCTTTTTGAGACTGCAATTAATACATTAAGGGATGGTTTTTGTGACAAACGGAAGGTCAAACTCTACAATCGATAATTAATTTTTCTAAATTTTTCGGGCAAAGGGGTATTGATAATTAATCCTTGTAGATAAAGGGGAAAAGAGAAGGGTGGGAGATTAAATCCCTGAGGTAGGGTAGGAGATTTTATGACAAATGACTTGACTTTGAGGGGTAAGGTCGACTAGCCTGAGAGGTGTGGTTAAATTAAGGGTAGAAATAGGTTAATTTAACTGCCGAGATAAAAGCAGTACTAATTAATTAGTATTAGAAGTAGAAGAGTAAAAGAACGAGAAGTAGTTTTGATTAACAGTTAGGAGGTAGAAACATGGCAACAAC
>CP091134.1:947498-948992 GCA_021582535.1 Nitrosomonas sp. | reverse complement strand
TTTTTCGTCAATCTCTTTTTGAATAGCGGCGGAGGAATTTATCGAACCGGGCGCGGCGGGTGGTCAGATCGCAGTTACCGGCACGATGGCTTTGATCGTGGCGGTTTCGGCGATGGTGGCTTTGGTGGCGGGGGCGGCGGTTTTGGCGGCGGTGGCGCATCAGGGAGGTGGTAGATGAATTTTGCCCGTATTTTGCGCCATTTATTAACCGGACAATTGACCCAACGCCGCATATTCCCACCCGCATCGCTGGCAGCGATCGAACAGGCGATTATGCAATCGGAAATGACACAGGGCGGTGAAATTTGTTTTGCCGTGGAAGCGGCGCTGAATACACTGCCGTTACTCAAAGACCAGACCGCGCGGGAACGCGCGATTGAAGTGTTTTCACACATGCGGGTCTGGGATACCGAACACAATAACGGTGTGCTGATTTACTTGCTATTGGCCGATCGCACGGTGGAAATCATCGCCGACCGCGGTATTCATGCCAAAGTCCCGGAGCAGGAATGGCAGGATATTTGCCGGACGATGGAATCGGCATTCCGGCAACGGCAATTCGAGGCTGGCGTCATCGCGGGTATTCATGCCGTCGGTATGCAGTTGCAGAAATATTTTCCATTTGATCCGGAAAAAGATACCAATGAACTGCCCAATAAACCCGCAGTGTTCTAATGGGCGTGCAGCAGAGAGTGCCTGCCGTCGAATCAACAAGAATGCAATGCCAATCGTCAGGATAAGAAATTCGCGATCGCGGCAAACTCCTCCACCGACAAGTTCTCGGCGCGCAACCCCGGATCGATTCCCAAAGCGCTGAAATCACTGGCCGTCAAATGTTGCTGCAGTGTGTTGCGAAGCGTTTTGCGGCGTTGTGAAAATGCCGCGGTGACAATTTGTGAAAATAATGCTTCGTCCTTAACGATGTGCGCGGACGAATCGCGCGGAATCATGCGAACAATGGCCGATTCAACTCTTGGTGTGGGACGGAATGATTCCGCCGGGACACTGAAAACATATTCCATATCGAAACGGTATTGCAACATGACGGAGAGCCGCCCGTAATCGGCTGTGGCGGGCGAACCGACCATGCGATCGACGACTTCCTTCTGCAACATGAAATGCATATCCAGGATATGCTCCGAGAATTGGCTCAGATGAAATAGTAACGGTGTTGAAATGTTATAAGGCAGATTACCGACAATGCGTAGTTTGCTGCCCAATGCGGAGAAATCAAATTTCAGCGCATCGGCGGAATGGATGGTCAATTCTTCCTGAGCAAACGCTTGATTCAGTTTGCTCACAATATCCCGGTCAATTTCGATCACGTGCAAATGATTCAGAACTTGCAACAAAGGGCGCGTCAGTGCGCCCAATCCCGGACCGATTTCAATAATCCGGTCGCTTTTTTGCGGATAAATTTCAGCGACGATTTGCGCAATGATATGCTGATCGACCAGGAAATTCTGGCCAAAACGCTTGCGCGGGTTATGATGC
>CP091134.1:943863-947398 GCA_021582535.1 Nitrosomonas sp. | reverse complement strand
TTTAACAGCTGCACAACGCAATCCTGTAGGGCATTAATCTAATCGTAACCATAAAACGCAACTGCCAGCTTAAGCTGGCAGTTGCGTTTTATGGTTACGATTAGATTAATGCCCTACAGGATTGCGTTGTGCAGCTGTTAAACCGCTTTTCCATACATCCGGCAGGTTTTGCACCCAGCCATTATAGACATTAGGAATAGCCAATACACCTTGACCTCCGAATCCAGGCAAGCGATTTACGGTATCATCAGTAGCCGTATTTTCGCTGCTTACGAGGGGAACATAACCAGCGATTCTCGCATCGCTCAAGTTGCCATCGCCATTAGGGTCCGGATCAACAACAGCGAGTCGATTGGAGAACTTGCTGGTGACATAAGCGTAGTAACCACCGCCTTGTTTGGCACCGAAGTTTGCACCATGACAACCTGGGTCGCAAGGCAGCATTTTGACAATAGTGTCGGTTGCTGTGTCGACGATCACGATTTGTCCACCCATTGCAGCGATTACAACGGATTTACCATCCGGAGAAACAGGAACCTGAATGGGAAGCACACCAACCGCAATCTCTTCGTTGCCGTCATTGTCGGCGAAAGTGCCGTTTATGGGATTATAGTCGGCAATGAGATTGATGGTTTTCAGCAGAGAACCGGTGTTTCCATCCAGTATGCTCAAGGTATGGTGCAATAGGTTGGTTGCATAAATTTTACTGGAATCCGGCATCATACCGATTGCAACCGGGTGCGCACCAGGTACATTGTTTCCTGTGGGAGTCCTGGCTTCAATGCCGCCGCTGCTGCCATACACGCCGACATCGCCAGTATTGATATTCGGTGTTACGATTTTGCTGCCATCCGCACTAACCCAATGTCCATGCGGATGAGCGGCAGTATGTCCGGAAGCCTGCGTTGGCAGGGCTTTTAAGATATGACTGGTTCCCACTGGCATCAAGGCGATGCTATCTTCACCGTTGATTGCGATAGTAACATCATCCGTGGCGGGTAACGTCATCACATGAGAAGGTGAATAACCGACTTGCACGTTTTTGATAAATGTACCATTCTCGCGGTTAATCAACGTTAGTTTGTTATCAAACCATTGTGTCGCATAAACAATGGATTGATCTCTGGTAGTCCACATATTATGTGGATTATTCATGTTGATCTCGGGTAATGAGATCTTGCGTTTGACAGTCCAGTTGCCGGCATCGACGACCGAAATAGTACCTGGTTTGTATTTTCCTGTAGTTTTTTCAAATTGCGTGTCAACCCACACTTCTCCAACGCCTGATATTGTTGGGGTGGAACCCACAGAAAGCGGCTCGTCGATATTCAGAACCGCGGATAATGGTGCTGCAAGTCCGCCACTGGCGACATTACCGAAAGGCGCGCCGGAGATTCTGACCGGCAGTGTTGGAAACTTCACGCTCCAATGACCGGTTGAGTAATCTTGCCAATTGTCCGGCGCTGTGGTGATAAAAAATGTTCTCAGCAAACGAACTGCGAGATCGCTGCTGGTAGGCAGCCCGGTGATACCTGTGACCAGATCGATTTTATAGTCAGCGGCCGGATTACCTAAATCAAGGCCCACTGTATTGGGGTCGTCGACAATGACCGCAGCAAACATAAATGGATGTACTTTACAGGTAAATACATAAAGTCCCGGCGTATCCAGTTTGACAATCCCGCCGCCGCGGTAAGCGTTGGTTTGATTGAAAGGCATATGAGCCGCGCCCGTAGGCCAAAGCAGAGAACTAATGGTGTGCACGCCATTGGTGTCTGACATCACAAAGTTGACGCTGCTGCCCGGAGAAATAACTTCCAGGGACTTGGTTTTAATATCGTAAGGCAATCCAACGATAGCATCGCCCCGAGCGCTTCTGAACCAGCTGGCTGGTTCGTCGCTGACTTCAAATGTAACCACGCCGGGTTCGTCTTTAGGACCAAGTAGAATTCGTCCGTACGGCGATGCACCGACAACACTGGCGCCATCCCCGCTACCAACCGCATCGACTCTGAAGCTGCCATGCATGCCGGCTTCCATATGCGCGATCAAGTGGCAATGGAATTGCCAATCGCCCGGGCCTACGCCGCTACCGGCTTTAATGGTGAAGCTGTGGGTATCGGTACCGTCGTTCAGCAGTTTGGTGTCGATGACCGTTGCGGTATCGGTCTTGAGCCAGCGGTGCGCATGTAAGTGGAACGTGTGGCCAGGTCCTATCGCCAGTACATGGAAACGTACCAGATCGTTTTCAACCGCGCCTAAATTAGGTGCCGCCCAAAGCGGTTTTTGCACGCCATCCGCGGATATTTCGGTGCCCCAGAACGTCGAGCCGACCATGAACAACACAAATTGTTTGTCGAGATCGGCCTGTGTGACCGGAACGATGTTGCCATCGCCGTTGATGAAACTATCGATCGGGCCGTTCTTCTTGTCGATGATGATGGCGCCGAAAAGCCCCAGCAACTCTTTACCATTGTTATCGCCGTGATAAACATAAGTGCCGGTTTTATTGGCGTGCAATGTGTAGTTTTGTGTTTGACCCGGCGTGGCCTTTGCGCTATTGCTATTCACCAAGCCTGGAACATTGAAACCGACATCGACCGCGGTGTTATTGGTCAGCGTGATTTGAATGGTATCGCCTTGTTTGACAAACAAGGCCGGGCCGGGAATGACGGCTTCCGCATCGGCGCCGCCCGTGGCATAGCCTAATTGACCGTTCGGCAAAGTTTTAGCTGTGAAATTAAAACTATGAACTGCGGCCATTGCCATCGATGATGACAAAAATGCGACGGCAAGCAGCATAATAACTGCCATTGTCGCAATACGTTTATTGAATCTTATAACCTGTTCTTTCATGATGTGATCCTTAATATGGAGATACAATTGCTTATTAATCAACAGTAAAGTTGCCTTTCATACCCAGCAATTTGTTTGAAAAGTTGTTATCCACGTATTGCGTGCTGTTTTTAGATCGGATAACGAATACATGTTTTTCCAGGGGACCGATCGCAACTTGATTGATAAGATTAAATGTACCCGGATCAAACCATCTGTAGCTATTCAGGCTGAAATTGTGGAGATCCGTGCCTAAAGCAATGAGATGAAACCTGACATCGGTGTTTTTAGGTGCGTTGAGCGTTGGATTGACGCCATGCTTGGTTTGCTTTTTGGTTGCACTATCGATTTCGACACCCCAGAAAGCATCGTCCCCGAGATAGAGAACATATTCTTTTGAGAACTTATAAGCATTGTGGGGTTTGGGATTTGGTGCCGGATTGACAATGATTGCGCCAAACAAGCCTTTGTGTTCCGATCCGTTATGGTTTTCGTAATTGTGATCGTGGTATGGCCATGTTCCGGCGGTTCCGGGCGCAACATCCCATTCGTATTCATACGATGCGAAGGTATCTTCAGGGCCTTCCCCGGCGCCCTCGTCCAGTTTTCTATTGATGACTCTGAGTGTGCCATCGCTCAGGATTTTGTAATGCACGCCATGAACATGCACGCTCACTTGCTTGCTGGCGCCCGTTACGGG
>CP091134.1:937417-943763 GCA_021582535.1 Nitrosomonas sp. | reverse complement strand
CATCATTCCGTGGTTGATCACGACACTGGCGGGCTCCACTGGCATGCACTTGCGTTCGGTTTGCAAGTCTTCCGGAACGTTGCAGACGGCATCGTACAGTTGCCGTACCATGGCGATTTCAGTTTCGGGAATCGCCGCGTCGCGCGTCGAAGGACTTTTGTTGCGACGGCCAGTCAGACTTCGGAAATAACCCAGTTCGCGCGAAGTTGCGGTATCGTCGATTTCAATACGGTAGACAGTGCTACGACCGTTGGGTGCCGGCTCGCTTTTGGTGAATAGCGACGAGTTGACCTGAGTATATCCTTGCGTTTGCAAAATACCCACAATCTTATCCGTTGGGGTGGTAAGCGAAACACCGGCAATTTCAATCGCCATCAGCGGATGTTTTTGCGAGCCTGTGGCAGCTGCAAAGCCTTGTATTGCTATCAGGAAAATCGCCCCAAAACTCCAGATTCCGGCGCATGCTCTCCAACATGTACACCTTGAATTTTGCACGCATGGATTGTTCATCTTTATCTCCGGTTAATCGTCAATGCGCATGTTCCCCCGGCGGCGGCATGATTTCGCCTTCCTGGTTAAGTTGTGTCAATTGCAGCGTTAAGGCGCCGACGTTCTGCCAGCCAAAGCCTTCAAATTGCGCCACCCAGCGCGCGCGCAGGTAGCCGAAGCGATCGGTGACGAATTCCATGTGCTGCGGGAACATGCCTTTGCCCGATAAGTCCGGTACGACCCGGACACGCCGGTACCACCAGTAGGTGTCCTTGATTTTCTGCCAGCCTTCGGTGACGATCGGGAACGGCGTGATTTCGGTGATCTGCTGCAATTGCGCATCGGTCAGCTGATGAATCGGCACCGCCAGTATTTCGGTGTTGAGATCGCGGATGCGGTCATACGACGCCGCCAGCTGGAAAAAGCGCTCTTTGGCTTGCGGCCAGGCGAACAGCACCAGCAACACGTTTTTTTGCAGACGGAAATCCTTGAGATTGCCGCTGGAGCCATCGCTGGCGGAATAATTGAACACCGGCGATGCGATCGAAGGCGTTTCCGGAACGATCATGCTGCCGAGTAAGCGGGCATCGAAACCGCGCGACATGGCGTGCAGGAAATTGATCAAATCCCAGCGGTCTTCTTCCGACAGCTTATCCGCGTACCCCGGCATTCCGGTTCCCGGGATACCTTGCGATAACTGATGAAACACAGTGCCGACGGTGTATTTCGCGGTATGTTGCTGGGTCAGTAAGTCGGTCGGATCGCGCAAATCGGGATCGGCGACCGGTTTGGTGCCTTTGCCTTGCGGACCATGACAACTCACGCAATGTTCGGCGTACAAATGCGAGCCGGCGACGATGGAAATCGCATCGATCGGCACTGCCGGTTTTTTATAGGTTTCCGGGAATGCTTCCACGGCCAGCGGCGGCAGCGCCAGCGCCATCGAACTGATCCCGAGCACGCCCGGCACCAGAATCTTCACTACCCCGCTCCAATGCAATCTGGCGCCCAACCAGACCGTACCGAGCGCCACGCCAAACAACGCCAGACCGGACCATACCTTTTCCGGCACATCCGGATCTTCCCAGGTCGCGTTGATGGAGAAACGGAACGGATACGGCCAGTTCTCGATCATGGCATGCTTGGCGGGCAGGGTATTGGCCAAAATGGTGGCAAACAGCACCAAAAACAGCGCCAGAATGAATTCGATGCGCACCCATTGCGTTAAATGCGCGGCGCTGCTGATACGCGCTTTGTTTTCTTCCCGGGACAGCATGGGAAGCCATTGATAGCGCGCTTGATAGGCGATCACCAGTATGACCGCCAGAATGGCGAGTTTGATATTCAACAGCCAGCCGTAAGGGCTTGCGACCAAGGTGTGGTATTTCTCATCCACCAGGCGATCCGTCACCATCACCCCCGTCAGCATCAATAAAATAATCACCGGCAATGCAATCGCGGAGAATTTCTTCAGGTAATCGATGGCTGTCAACAGCGACGTTCTGCCCAGATCCGTGCGCAAATTAAACAGAATGAGCAAGAATGCCGGCAGCGCGCCAAACCAAATGCCCGCCAGTAAAATATGAATGGCATACGGCGCGATGGCTGTGAATGACATTTCATCGGCGCTCGAATGACTCATCAAAGTACCGGCAATGATCGGCAACGCTGCCAGAAAGGCCCATACGGCATAGTGTCCGCGCACCCGGTCAACCGGTTGAATTCTTAGTACCGCCCCCAATAACAGCATGGCCAGCAGCGCACGCGCCGCCCAGACATGACCGATCTGCGTCTGTTGCACGACTTCCAGCCAGACAGCGGGATTCCATGCATTGGCAACATCGCCGGTAGCATCGCTGGTGGTGGTTGCCAAAATACCGATGAGCCCGGCGACGATCACACCCGCCAACCAGGGAAATATCTTCTCCAGCCGCGTTATCCAGGGTGTTTCAAGAATGTCTTTGCGCTGCCAGATGATGGCGAGAAAAACACAGCTTCCAAACAGGATCAAGTTGGCGGTCAGTTGCGACCACCGGGCAAATGCAGCAATGATTTCAATCATGGTTTCACGATAGGATGGTTATGGTTACTTTGACAACGCCGGTGCCGCGGGTTTCAGTCTGACATCCAGTTTGGCGGATGATTCTGAAATTTCCTGACTCAGGTATATTTTGCAGCGTATTTTACTGTACAAAAATGTTGCAGCCTAGCTTAACACGCTGTTCCAGTATCCCAACCGGTCGGCTGGATAGAAATTACTTGGCAGCGGCTATGTTACAGCGCGCTGTAAGGCCGGTCAGGTAATATCCGAATCTATGGCGTGGAGATTCGCATGACTTTACCGGCTTGCTCGATACGGAAATTCCGCAATACATTCATGCCCAGCAACGCATCTCCGGGCATATTGGGCATCACCATCACGTCGACTTGCGTGAGCCGGAACGATCCGAATGTGACTTCCGGCACGGTTGCGACACATGCGTTGACTTGACCGTTCGCAGTCAGCACCTGGCGTGGAGCGCATTCCCGGATACCGGCCCGGGCCGCAATCTCGGCAGAAATTGACACGACGGTTGCGCCCGTGTCGACCATAAACACCACAGGAGCACCGTTGACGGTTCCCGAACTGAAATAATGGCCATCCCGTGTCTGCTTCAGTTCCATTTTTCCGGAACCGATGACCGCAGCGGGTTGTTGAACCTCCTGCACACTGGCCGGTTGCGATTGACTATAAGCAAGTGCCAGTTGCACCGGCCGCAAACCGGAGCCGCTGAATTGCAGTGATGTCGTGGAACCCGCGTCGACTGAGATTCCGCCAGCGACGGAAACGATGGCACCGTCGGTGAATCCATTTTTCAAATTACACCAATCCGATCCGACCAGAACTTGCATTGCGTATTTGCCAACCGGCACGCTCAGCTGAAGGGCATTGCTTGCATGAATCGATAGCGCGAGCAGTTGCTGAACGCCTGCGGGATCCGATAGTACCGCCACCATCGGGTGATCGTGGTCGTTATGGATTTCCAATCCGGCATACAGCACATCGGTGCGTTTCATGACCGACGGGTCGATCAAATACGCCGAACCGTGTTGCGGCAATACGCCACAGCCGGTGGATCCGGTCATCGTCACAAGGGAATTGCCCGCAGGCTGCACATGAGGCTGATTGGAGGACTGAAAGGACTGGAAATACTGAAAGACGATGAGCAAGGTCAACGCCAAAACAGTCCAGCAAAAAATATCCCTGATCACGGCTTTCCACGGCCATTGCGCAGCATGGCTTGCAGCGGATTTTTGTTCCGTAGGCCGTGCCTTTTCTTTGTCACGTTTCCGGGGAAAATTATCCCGATCCTGGATGCTCATTTAATTTTTCGTTTAACCGTACCCGTACTTTTGTGATCAGCGGAAGAAATCGGACGTATCCGGCCTGTTCAAGAGAAATATCTGTCCATCAAAACTGATATTTCTACGGATGCGGGTACTTCAACTTGAGAAAATAAGCTGTGCGATTTTTCCGGACTTCCTCACAGCAGTGAGAATATCGGGTATTCAGGATTCATTCAGCTCGCAATCCATATTATTCCCCCAAAACACCTGCGAAATATGGATATGAAAAATCTCAGCTGGACATATTGGATAATCGGTTTGCTGGCATTGACGGCGCACGATGCCGTTTTGGCGCGCGGAGGTCATGGTCATGGGCATGGTCATGGACATCACGGTCATCATGGTCACGGCCACAGACATGGTCATTTTAATTTCGGCATCAATATCGGCGGATTCAATTCCGGCTTCTACGGCCCCGGCTTCTATCCCTACGGTTCTTATGCCTTCCCTGGACCCTACTTCGTCCAGCCTCGTTACCGGTACTCACCCAGCCCGGTAGTTTCGGTAACGCCGCCTGTCTATATTCAGCGCGAACAATCCAGCGCAGTTCAACCGCAAGCAGGTTATTGGCACTACTGCCGGAGTCCTGCAGGCTATTACCCGGCTGTTAAAAATTGCCCGGCAGGCTGGATACCAGTTGCCCCGCAATCAGCGGCACCCTAACGTAAAGAGGCACAACATGTTAATTCTGAGAAATTTAATGATCGTCACGCTGGCCGTCTGGCTGACTGCTTGCGTCCATCTGCCAACCGGCCCCAGCGTGATGGCGTTACCGGGTTCCGGAAAAAACTTCGATCAATTTCGTTCGGATGAATTGGCATGCAAGCAGTATGCGTACGAACAGGCCGATGGCAACACACCCCGGCAAGCATCGCGGATGAGTGGCATGCAGAGTGCAACTTTGGGCGCCGGGCTGGGTGCCGCTGCGGGTGCGGCATTGGGAGGCGGTCACGGCGCAGCGGTCGGCGCCGGGATCGGTTTGTTATTCGGCAGTTTATTGGGATCAAATACAGCGGCAGCTTCGGGCTATTCCAGCCAACAGCGCTATGACAACAGTTATGTTCAGTGCATGTACGCCATGGGTCATCGTGTTCCCGTCGACGGCAGAATCACGGCTAACCCATCGGGCGGCAATACTATGAACAGGAAACCGGTTACACGATCCGATCAGTTCATTCCGCCTCCACCTCCGGCAGGCAACCCGCCGCCACCGCCGCCTCGTTAGTTCTACCGCTTATACATCAGTGGCTTGTCATCGACCTCCTGACAAGCCACTGATTTTTTTCTCCCTTATGGTGCTGTGATTGCTGCTAAGGCGAACTCCCCGGTTCAGTACAAAACCGGTGCATCTATGGCTGTAAAGCTCTCTATCGAACGGAATAATATCGAAGGCTGCTATCGACTCTCCAGTTGACGCCGTTTCAACAATCTGTCGGTAAAAAATGCAATCAACAAAAACGTGATGATATAAGGTACGAATTTCAAGAACAGATCCTGATAATTGGTTACCTGTATCCGTAAGGGATATTCATAATGCAACGGCGGCACCCCCTCACCTGTCACGAATAGCGTATATTGCCCTGGATCCAAATTGAATTCCCCTTTAATGGTGCCATTGGAATGATTGGTGGAATACAGGGTTGTTACGGTATCGCTTAAAGCTTGCCCGGTGCCTCTGACGATTTTAACGACAATCGGCATGTCGCGCAGCGCTTGATCGACCAGATCAAGAACCCACAACGTTTCACCTTCTTTGGGAATCTCGGTGCAGTACTCAGCTTCCGGATCGTATTGCGGCTGATAAGTGCTCAGATGCACCATACTGCCGGACACATTGCGCATACAAATATCGGCTTCCAAATTTACTTTTCCATGCGCAGCCGCTAAGCCGGAATAAAACGCTACCGATAGTAGCGCTGCTGAAGCCCATATTTTTATAACTTGTTTGATCATATAAACCTCCTCTACTTTTTGACCCACACCGGTGAACTACAGCTTGTTTTTTACTCCCGCAGTCTACTCTAAGCAGAGCCGCGGGAGAGGTTGCACTAACTACCTAGTACTCGAGTTAGATCAAGGAATGATCCGGTTGTTCAGAATTTCTTTGCTTTGACCATTCCAGATCACATCGGTCAGGTTGGAGTAACGGGTGATGATTTGTGCTGCAATACCACCCGAGAATAAACCTGCCCAGCCCAGAATCACAAAGCCCCAGTGCAGTGGCGCGCTGAACAGTTCTTCCATGAACCAGAATGCGTGGCCCCATTCGTTCAACCCTACGTTCGGCAGAATCATCAGCGGACCGGCAATCGCCATGACCAATGGGAACGATGTGCCGCGGCTGTACAGTGGCAGACGGGTCATCGCGTACAGGTATGACGCTACGCCACACACGATGTACATCGGGAATGAACCATAGAACACCACCACGTGACTTGGGGTGAAGCTGGTGTCACGAATGATCACTTGG
>CP091134.1:926711-937317 GCA_021582535.1 Nitrosomonas sp. | reverse complement strand
TGGATCGGTACCGTGCTGCTGTTGCTCCAACTCCGTGGCGTCGCGGTTAAACCAGGTTCCTCCCGTATGAATTGCATTGATGGCATTCAAGGGCGCTTGAGAGGAGTGGTGTTTGCTGATGATGCCCGATGTGCCGGAATGGAATGCGAGTAAATTGATCAGCATCGCTGATGCAATCGGAGAATGCCAGTACCTTGATTTGGGGATGCATGCGCGTTAATTTGCAAATGTGCTCGGCATCGACACATTCATTTAACTGTCAATCAATGAGCGCCACATCGGAACGATGCTCCGTTAGCAGCGGAAAAAGATTCGCGATATCGCCGGTCTCGGCGACCAGATCCACGGCAATGTGATTCTTGAATAAGGCGCGTAAGCCAATGTGAATAAGATCAAAATTTTCTGCAACAAGCACACGAACTTTATGATGCAATCTATCCGCCATACTGATTCTTATACTATTTTGTGATAAGCGTTGGGCGGGATTAAGAAGATTTTGCGACTGGTCTGAGCCCGTTGCCGGTTAAGGCTTAGATTGATGATTGTTATTCTATGAACGAGTGACGGTGTCCCAAGCGGTAAAAAGAAACGGATAGCTTGTGTTATTTGCGGTTATGGCCAAAAAAGATTGCCGGATGAATTTAAAAAGGGGGCTTTAGAACAGCGAAAATAAAAAATTCAAATTAGAATTTTTGTCAGATATTTTGAAATACTTTTATTTGCGATATCTTTTTCAAATTTTTTCTAAAATAATGAATAATATAAATTTTTATATTATTCTGGATGTCAGATTATTTGATAATAAAAAAAATTTGAAATATAAGCAAAATCCTTATTGCAATAAGGACATTTTATCGACAAAATATGTATACCCCTAAAAAAGGGGGTATATGTATATATATGAAAAATTAATTAAATTTAGTGGTCTTAGAATTTAAAATAAGGAGTAATAATTATGAAATTCGAAATGAAAAAAAGCCACATTGCAACTGTCGTGGCGCTTGCTCTATGCGGTACATTTGCTACAGCAACACAAGCAGCCGTAACAATTTCTGGTCCAGGCCCTACTTCTGCCTCGATTGATGATGCAGGTTATTTTTCTTCTTCAACTGTTCTCGGCTTGAGTTATCTGGGAAGGGAATTTATCAATCTTGGCACGCCTTCATCCAATTGGTGGCTTAATGCCAATGGCGGTGCTGTTGCTATTGCCGACGAAGTAACAGGCAGCAATCCATTAGCAACCGTTGCTTTTGGGCCTATAGCTGGTAGTGTAGCAATTACCACCAACTTAGGCAGCGGAGCATGGGGGCTTGTTGAAACTGTGAGCATTCCGTCAGATGGTCATGTTGCCGTTACCGTGCAATTAACCAATAATACCAAAGTTGATGCTACAGGCGTACAATGGGGCGTTGGCATTGACCCGGATCAAGGTGTCCCAGCAGGTCTCGGATTTGGTACAACGAATGAGATTCTATCATTGGGTGGTGACGCCGCAGTAAGAGCAACAAGCTTGGATGGATGGAGTATAACGCTGCATAACACTACCAGTGCTGGGGCATTTTCGGTAGCTCCCTATATCGATCTATCTACCTGCTGCAGCCCGGTTGATCCTGCTACTATCCTAGCTTCGGGACAAACTGCTGGTAGCTATGGCTTTGCTGATAATTCAATCAATTTGGGTTTTGATATTGGCACTATTGCTGCAGGTCATTCCGTTACTATCGGCTATGAGTACATCCTGGCTGTTCCAGAACCAGAAACCTATGCAATGTTGCTGGCTGGTTTGGGTTTGATTGGTTTCTCAGCACGCCGCCGTATCGGTGCTTAAGAAGCCATAAAGCTTTAGTTCTAAAGAAGCCCGCACTTCGCATTGAAGTGCGGGTTTTTTATATCCACTTTTCATTCTGAAATAAATTCAATTCATTTTATTAGGCAATCCGCAGCACTATAAAATCAAGCAAGTAAGTTCGATTCATAATAAAATCCCGCTTCCTGTAATTTCTGAATCAACACTATGCATCCCATGCTGACCATCGCGGTGAAGGCCGCGCGCCGTGCCGGTAGTATTATCAATCAGGCATCGCAAAATCTGGATCTACTCAATGTATCGAAAAAATCGCACAGCGATTATGTCAGCGAGGTCGATGGCGCGGCTGAGGAAGCTATTATCAAGGTGCTGCAAACCGCTTATCCCGATCATGCGATTCTGGCGGAAGAGAGCGGGCACCGGGGCGATCAGAAGAATTCAGAATATCAGTGGATTATCGATCCTCTGGATGGCACGACCAATTTCTTGCACGGTTTTCCGAAGTACTCGGTTTCCATCGCACTCAAGCATAAAGGTGCCTTGAGTCATGCCGTGGTTTACGATCCGACGAATAATGAATTATTTACTGCCAGCCGCGGTAGCGGCGCCTTTCTGAACGATCGCCGCATTCGCGTCGCTAAACGCACCAAGCTGGACGATTGCCTGATCGGCACGGGCTTGCCGTTTCGTGATTTGACGCACATCGATGCATATTTTGCCATGTTGAAAGACCTCGTGCCGCGCATTGCGGGAATCCGCCGTCCGGGCTCTGCCGCATTGGATCTGGCGTATGTCGCGTGCGGCCGTTACGATGGTTTCTGGGAAATCGGTTTAGCGCCGTGGGACATGGCGGCCGGATGTTTGCTGATTACCGAAGCCGGCGGGCTGGTCGGTGATCTGGAAGGCAATGAAACACAATTGGAAAGCGGCCAGATAATTGCCGGGAATCCCAAGATATTCGGGCACTTACTGCAAGTGATCGCGCCGCATCTCACACCGGCGCTCATCGAAGTGCAGCGCGCGGCAAAATCTCAATGACCGGATTCCTCCGGTTGTTCCAACGGCAGATGCGCATTTTCGCCGCCGGATTCAAGCAAGGATTTCATTTCTTCCAGCGGCGGCAGTTCTTCGATCGAGCGCAGATTCAAGTCGTCGAGAAAATGCGTTGTAGTGGCAAATAATTCCGGTTTTCCCGGCACATTGCGGTGTCCGACTGCTTCAATCCAGCCGCGTGCCATGAGTGTTTTGAGTATGGTGCTGGAAACACCGACACCGCGTATTTCTTCGATATCGCCACGAGTTACCGGCTGGCGGTAAGCGATGATCGCGAGCGTTTCCAGAATCGCACGCGAATAACGCGGTGCTTTTTGCGGCGTCAAGCGTTCCAAATACGGTTGCATCTCCGCTTTGGTCTGAAAGCGCCAGCCGCTGGCGACAGTGACCAGTTCTATGCCGCTATCGCGCCATTGTTCGCGAACTTCCTCCAATAAATTCGCCAAGACCGCAGCACTTAACTCGTTATTGAATAATTTCCGTAATTCGCTGACTGGTAAAGGTTCTTGCGCTGTAAGCAAAGCAGCCTCCAGAATTTGCCTGGTTTTGGCAGGGCTGAGCGGATCCTGTACTTCAGGCTGGCTATACTCAGGTGGCATTGATCGAACGGACATAAATCATTCCGCTATCGGGAGATTGAGAGATTTCCAGCAGCAACTCCTTGGCCAATTCCAAAATAGCCAGGAAAGTGACGACGACTTCGGCGACGGTGGCCAGGGGGCTGAACAAATCGTAAAATTCAACCTGCTCAAGTCCGCGCAGATCGCGCAGCACTTGGCTCATATAAGCACGCACGGATAAGGTTTCGCGTTTGATGTGATGGTGGCGGTTGACTTTTGCGCGCGTCAGAATAGCCGCCCAGGCGTTACGCAAATCGTCCCTATTGATATCGGGTAATTGCTCGGTCCGTTTTTGTTCTATCCACACTTGAATGATGCTGAAATCGCGCTCGGCTTGCGGTAATTGATTCAAGCGCAGCGCGGCTGTTTTCATTTGCTCGTACTCCAGCAAACGCCGCACCAGCTCGGCGCGCGGATCATGTTCTTCCTCCACAGCCGTCTTGAGATTGGGCAACAGCATGCGCGATTTGATTTCGATCAGCAGCGCGGTCATCAGCAGATATTCGGCCGCCAATTCCAGTTGATCCACGCGCATCATTTCGACGTAAGTCATGTATTGCTGCGTGAGCTCGGCCATCGGAATATCGAGAATATTCAGATTGTGCTTGCGGATCAGATACAACAGCAAATCCAGCGGGCCTTGGAAGGTATCCAGAAAAATTTCCAGCGCATCCGGCGGAATATATAAATCCTGCGGGATTTCCAGCAACGGTTCGCCGCAGATTTTGGCGACCGGCTGAGGTTCGGCAGCTTCAATAACCAGATTCACTGTTTCAGGCAGCGTGAAAACACATCAGGAATAACTGAGCCCCATCGCTTCGCGGATGTCGCGCATGGTCTCTTCCGCCAGCTTGTTGGCTTTTTCGCAGCCGTCCGCGATGATGTTACGCACCAGTGTCGGATCTTCTTCGTATTTTTTGATGCGCTCATACATCGGAGCTTGTTCCGCGAGAATTTTGTCAATCACCGGTGTTTTGCAATCCAGGCAGCCGATTTCCGCATTCTTGCAACCCCATTGCACCCATTCGCGGGTTTTGTCATCGGAATACACCAGATGGAATTGCCATACCGGGCATTTGGCGGGATCGCCCGGATCGCTGCGCCGCACGCGCGCCGGATCGGTCGGCATGGTACGGACTTTCTTGCGGATGCTTTCCGGGTCTTCGCGCAGACTGATGGTGTTGTTATACGACTTGGACATTTTTTGCCCATCCAACCCCGGCATTCTGGACGCTTCAGTCAGCAATGTTTCCGGCTCGGTCAAAATCATTTTGCCGCCGCCCTCCAGGTAACCGAATAAACGTTCCCGGTCACCCAGGCTCAAATTCTGCTGTTCGTTCAGTAGCGATCTAGCCTCTTCCAGTGCGTGCTCGTCGCCCTGTTCTTGATACAAATTGCGCAGCTCGGTATACAGTTTGGATTTTTTGGAGCCCAGTTTCTTGATCGCCGCTTCCGCTTTTTCTTCAAATCCCGGTTCCTTGCCATAAATATGGTTGAAGCGGCGGGAGATTTCGCGTGTAAATTCCAGATGCGGTGCCTGGTCTTCACCGACCGGAACCCGGTTGGCGCGGTAAATCAGAATATCCGCGCTTTGCAGCAGCGGATAACCGAGAAAGCCATAGGTACTGAGATCCTTCTCCGATAGTTTTTCCTGCTGGTCTTTATAAGTCGGCACGCGTTCCAGCCAGCCGAGCGGCGTCATCATCGACAGCAGCAAATACAGCTCGGCGTGCGCCGGGACTTTGGATTGGATGAATAAAATCGCCTGCGACGGATCAACGCCCGCAGCCAGCCAGTCGATTACCATGTCCCAGACATTCTGCTCGATGATTTCCGGCGTGTCGTAATGCGTTGTCAAGGCATGCCAATCGGCGACAAAAAACAGGCATTCGTATTGCTGCTGCAACTTCACCCAATTTTTTAATACGCCGTGATAATGCCCTAAATGCAGGCTGCCGGTGGGGCGCATGCCTGATAAAACGCGATCAGCAAACATGTTGAAATCCTAAATGTAAAACGTTGTTAGATATATAACCCAAAAATGGATACGATAATGATTTTAGCCCAGAGAATCACCGGTCCGATCACGGTACTCAAAATACCGCTGAATAACAATACCAGCAAAATCATAAAGCCGTAAGGTTCAATCCGGGAAAATTGGTAAGCCAAGCGGTATGGCAGCAGACTCATGGCCATGCGGCCGCCATCTAAGGGCGGCAACGGCAGTAGATTAAGCACCATCAGGACGACGTTGATTTCGATCCCCGCGATTCCCATCAGCGCCAACGGTTTGGCGAAACTGCTCTCGGGCATGGTAAGTGCCAGTTTGATCATCAATGCCCAGAAAAACGCCATCAGTAGATTGGCGCCGGGGCCGGCAGCAGCGACCCACAGCATGTCGCGCTTCGGGTGGCGCAAATTGGCGAAATTAACCGGTACCGGTTTGGCCCAGCCAAATAAAAATCCCGCGCCGACGGTCAGTTTACTGAGAACAAATAACGACAGCGGTACCACGATCGTGCCGACAGGATCGATGTGCCGCGCCGGGTTAAGGCTGATGCGGCCGGCGTTAAAAGCCGTGAGATCGCCGAATTTTTTGGCGATATAGCCGTGTGCCGCTTCATGCATGGTGATGGCCAGAATGACCGGCAAGGCATAAATGGCAATGCCTTGAATAATCTCATCCATGCTCGATTCCAAACGGCTCGAGGTTGCCTTTACCGGGCCGGATCAGTTCCGGCACCGCGGTCGTCAGATCGATCACCGTGGTCATGTCGATGCCGCAGGATCCGGCGTCCATCACCAGTTCAACCTGATGTTCCAGGCGTTCGCGGATTTCTTCCGCATCGTTCAGCGGCAGCTCGTCTCCGGGCAAAATCAAGGTGGAGCTGAGCAAAGGCTCGCCGAGTTCTTCCAGCAGCGCCAGCACCACCGGATGATCGGGAATGCGCAGGCCGATGGTGTTGCGTTTCGGATGTTGCATGCGGCGCGGCACTTCCCGCGTCGCCTGTAAAATGAAGGTGTAGCTGCCCGGTGTCGTGGCTTTGAGCAAGCGATATTGGCTGTTGTCGACCTTGGCGTAGGTGGAAATTTCCGCCAGATTGCGGCATACCAAGGTGAAATGATGCCGTTCATCCACTTCCCGGATAGCGCGGATGCGCGTCATCGCGTCTTTATCGCCGAGATGGCAGCCCAAGGCGTAGCACGAATCGGTCGGATACACAATGATGCCGCCGTTGCGCACGATGGCGACGGCTTGCTTGATCAAGCGTAAATGCGGCGTGTCGGTGTGAATGGAGAAAAATTGGGCCACTGTGAAACGGTATCGGGATTATTTGAATTTCACATCAAACCATCAATATGCAAGCTCGGCCGTAATGGTATTTTTCCAATGCCGCCAGACCGGGGTGCAACCGGGCGGGAATTCAGGCAACTGCCCCAGATCGAAATGGCTTTCCCCCGGTCCGTGAAAATCCGAACCGCACGAAGCGAGCAGATTTCTGTCTTTGGCATGCTGGGCAAACCGCTGCGCTTGCTCCAAGGTGTGACTGGATGTAATGACTTCGATGCCTGATCCGCCGAGTGCGCAAAATTCGTCGAGCAAATCGCTGAGCACATTTTTGCCCAGATCGTAGCGGCCCGGATGCGCAATCACGGCGTGGCCGCCGCTGCCGGAAATCCAGCCGACCGCATCGCTGAGTGTGGCCCATTCGTGCGGCGCATACCCGGGTTTGCCTTTGACCAGATATTTTTTGAATACCGACTTAACATCCTTGGCATACCCTTGTTCAACCAGAAAACGCGCAAAGTGCGTGCGTCCGATCAAACGGCGCACGCCGACATAGGCATAAGCGCCTTCCAGGCTGCCGTGGATGCCGGTTTTTGCCAGCTCCGCGGCAATGTTTTCGGCACGTTGGGTGCGTCCGGCGCGAACGGCGGTCAAACCTTTAACCAGCGGCGCATAGCCCGGATCAATATCCAGTCCGACGATATGCAACGTGCGGCCGCGCCAGCTGACGGATATTTCCACGCCGTTTATAAATGTGATACTTTTCGTTTCGGCGGCTTGCCGCGCTTCCGCGAGTCCGGCGATATCGTCGTGATCGGTCAACGCCAGCGTTTCGACGCCACGCAAGGCGGCGCGCTCAACCAGTTGGGCGGGTGATAACACACCATCGGAAATGGTGGAGTGACAATGCAGATCAATATTGAGCATGTAAATTCGTTGCGCAATGCGGGACACGCATGATAGCAAATAACCCGATTGAAGAGAAATAATTGTATTGGATAATGAAAGAGATAGTTAGATCCATGATAGAAAAACCATTTTGCGAGGACTCCCAATGACTATGCTGCAAACTGTTCGCGATCATCTTGCCGCTGCGCCGCACCGCAGCTTCTTTCTGGCAGGCGCGTTGCAAGGCGTGCTGACGGTATTATGGTGGGTGTTCGACCTGACCGGGCGTTACGGCATCGCCGGATCGATGACGGTTTGGAGCATCGCCCCGACCTGGGCGCACGCATTCCTGATGATCTATGGCTTTTTCCCGTTTTTTATTTTCGGTTTCCTGTTTACCACGTATCCCAACTGGATGAACGGCGAAAAGGTAAAACCGCAAGAATATGTCGCCACCTGCGCATTGATGGCAGCGGGCGTGGTGCTGTTTTATGCCGGCTTGCTGACGCACAAAGTCATCAGCATTACCGGTGTGGAGCTGATGCTGGCCGGATGGAGCGTCGCTGTTTATGTGCTGTTCCGCATCCTGCTGACGACACCGGCGCAAGACAAGCGCCATGCCCGAGTCACCAGCGTCGCGCTGCTGATGGGCTGGCTGGGTGTGGCGGCGTATTTGGTCTGGCTGGTAACTGATAGTGCGGTAGTGCTGAATTTTGCCCGCCATGCCGGCATCTGGTTTTTCCTGCTGCCGATCGTGCTGACGGTATCGCACCGCATGATCCCGTTTTTCTCCAGCCGCGTGCTCGACAATTACGAAATGGTGCGGCCGTTCTGGATGCTGTGGCTGATGCTCGCCTGCGTTGCCGCGCACGGCTGCCTGCAATGGCTGGAATTCACCGCCTACCTGTGGATTGTTGATTTCCCGCTGGCAGGTTGCGCGCTGTATTTATCGTACCGCTGGGGATTTATGCGCAGCTTCCAAGCGAGCCTGCTGGCCGTGCTGCATGTCTCGTTTGCCTGGTTTGGCGTGGCGATGCTGCTGTACGCCGCGCAAAGCCTGGTGTATTTCGCTTCCGGCAGCCTGTTGTTCGGTCTCGCGCCGCTGCACGCTATCGGCATCGGCTTCTTCTCCGGCATGATCCTCGCCATGGCCTCGCGCGTCACCCTCGGCCACTCCGGCCGACCACTGGAGCTCGACCGCTTCACTTGGCTACTGTTTTTGGGCTTCCAAGCAACCGCCGTGATCCGAATTCTGGCCGATATCATCCCGGCCATCGCACCGATGTTCTATGTGCTGGCGGCGCTAGTATGGTTGACGTGTTTCGGGTTGTGGGCAGTTAAGTTTGCGCCGATTTACTGGCGTGCAAGAGTGGATGGGAAGGCGGGGTAATTAGCGGTAGGTACTTAATCTGTGGAATTAATTCTAATTGGGTGTCATGAGGTGGCGAGTGATGGATGATCAAACTAACGCAAAACCAGCTTCTGAAATATCGAAACTACGGCAACGGTATGCGGATATTGTTATCCTTCGTGCTTCTGTGCAAGCCATACCGTACATCGGGGGCTCGCTAGATACGCTGCTTGCTGGTCGCGCCGCGCAAATTCACCTTGAGCAGGTGGAGAAGTTCGCAAGCGATCTCGCTCATCGATTGGCAGCCGTAGAAAGCGCTGCTGCTAACTTGAATGATGAAGCGTTTGCGGATCTAATGCTTAGCACGTTTGAAGAGGTAGCGCGCACACGTTCAGATCAAAAACGGTCTCGGTTCGCCGAAATAATTACCAATCAAATCGCAAAGCCGATGCCATGGGAAGAGCCAGAAAACGCGGTACGCTTACTTTCCGATCTTGAAGACATTCACATTGAAATCATAGAAGCTGCACTTCACGCTCCGACGGCAGAGGGCGCCTTTTCAAATTTGCGTGTCATTTCGCTGAACACTGAACCTATCGACAGCGGAATGCAGAATGCGCCGGTCTCCCTCTTTACTTCGTTTCCGCGCTACGGGGGAGCAGCGCTACGGATGGCGTGCGCTGAGCTTACCGCTAAGGGTCTTTTGCACGACGAAGGAATCGGGCGCTGGGACATGGGGGCGATGAAGTACTTTGTACCGACTGATCTTGCAGAGTGGCTTTCTGAGTGGATAAGTCAGGCTCATCGCAAATGACACCCAATTCATCATTCCAGAATTGTTAGCGATGCAATTCTGGATTGCTGCAAAGAAGTCCGGCTATTCTGCCCGATACACCTCTTCATGACTGCCCACATTTACCAGAATAATTTCCTTCTCGTTGATCATGATTTCCAGCGTAATGCGGTAACTGAGGTTGATCGATATCGAATGCAGCGCCGATAATTTGCCCTGGAGTGGATGAATTCTCAGGGAAGGATGGTAAGGGTTGTATGCCAGCAGTTCTAAAGTTTTGCGGTACTGCTCCTTTAATTCCGGGTGTTTTTGCGCGAAGCGCCTGGCACGTTTTATATAGCTGCCGGTAAAAATGAGCGTGTAGCTCATTTGGCAAAAATGTCATCGACGTGCTGATCGATATTGTCTTTGCTGAACTGACCGGATGCGATGTCTTGCCTTGCTTCGTACAGTGCGGCTTCCAATTCCATTTCGCGCAGATAATGGTATTGCTCTATTTTCATCACCACAAAACATTCTTTTCCGCGCACCGTGATAATGTCTTCCGTTTTGTCCGCCAGACTTTCTTCCAGACAGGCAATCCCCTTGGTTTTTAGATCGTTGGCTGTAATCATTTTAATCACCTGTTTAATCGTATTATTGAATGTACGATTAAGAATGTAGCTTGTCAATTGGAAGGTACGCGATGAGCATAACGAATTACCATTGAACGACTTAAATTTTGCTGAACATAAAACATGAATATTTATTGCATGCGCCATGGGCGCACAAATTACAACGATCTGGGTTTGTGTAACGACGATCC
>CP091134.1:922773-926611 GCA_021582535.1 Nitrosomonas sp. | reverse complement strand
GGAATATTCATTTTTTTGAATTGCGCTTCGATCGCCAGATTGGTCATCAAAGTACCGACAACACCACCGGTCAGCGTTTTTTTCTGCAGGCGGTGCTTGGCGATGATATAAATCAGTTGATCGCCGTCATAAATCTGGCCTTTTTTGTCGACCATCATGAGCCGGTCGCCGTCGCCATCCAACGCAATACCTAGGTCGGCGTGATGCTGTTTGACTGCTTTTTGCAATGTGGCGCAATGCGTAGCGCCACATTCAAGATTGATATTGAGCCCATTCGGCTGCACGCCTATGGGTATGACATCCGCGCCCAATTCGTGCATGACGTGACCGGCGATATGATAAGCGGCGCCATGCGCGCAATCGACGACGATGCGCAGTCCGCGCAGATCCAGGTGATAGGGGAAGGTGCTTTTGCAAAATTCGATATAGCGCCCGGCGGCATCGTCAATCCGTTGTACTTTCCCCAATTGCGCGGAAGGTTTGGTTTCGATCGGCGTATGGATGCCGCTTTCGATCTTATGTTCTATTTCATCCGGTAATTTTCTACCCTCGGCAGAAAAGAATTTGACACCGTTATCTTCGAATAGATTATGCGAAGCCGAAATCACAATGCCGGCCTGTAACCGTAAGGCGCGGATTAGATAAGCGATGGCCGGAGTCGGCATCGGTCCGGATAGGATGACATCCACCCCGGCGGCGCATAATCCTGCTTCCAAAGCGGACTCCAGCATATAACCCGATACCCGGGTATCCTTACCGATCAGAACGGTCGGGCGTTTGCCTTGCATCAGGTGCCAATCGGCAGCAGCAAGCACTTTGCCGGCGGAATAACCTAAATGCAGAATGAAATCCGGCGTAATGGGTTCTTTACCGACACGCCCGCGAATGCCATCTGTTCCAAAATATTTTTTAGTCAATTTGAGTGGTGTTTAATTGCGATTAGAAGTAGATACGTTGATTTCTTGTGCGGCACAATTTCTCATTGCATTGTGGATAGCGAGTGCTTCCTTGGTTGCCTTAACATCGTGCACACGTACAATTTTGGCACCTTTGACTACTGCTAGCAAGGCTGCCGCGATACTTTCATGAATACGGTAATTTGCGCTGTTTCCCGTGATGGCGCCGAGCATGGATTTGCGCGATAAGCCTGCTAACAGAGGAACACCAAGTGAGGTCAACTGATCCAGCTGGTTTAACAGGGTGAAATTATGTTGCAGCGTTTTGCCAAAACCAAAACCCGGATCGATCACCAACCGTTCTTCCGCTATGCCTGCCGATTTCGCGGCTTGGATGCGTTGCTGCAGGAAATCTTTCACTTCTTGGACGATATCGTAGTACTGCGGATTTGCTTGCATAGTCTGCGGTGTGCCTTGCATATGCATTAAACAAATTTGCACCTGCTCATGCGGAGCCACCGCTTCCAGGGCTCCAGGGTTACGCAGCGCATTGACATCATTAATCATAAAAGCGCCTGCTGCAATGGCGTGTTTCATCACTTCGGGCTTGGAGGTATCAACCGACAGGGGAATTTGACTGTCGGCAAGCGCTTCCAGTACCGGGATAACACGATTTAACTCTTCGTCGATGCTGACTTGCTGACTCCCCGGACGGGTTGATTCTCCACCGATATCGAGGATATCGGCGCCTTCGTCGATCAAATGCTTGGCGTGGGCAATTGCTTGCTGTGCCGATAAGTACAGCCCGCCATCCGAGAAAGAATCGGGTGTTACGTTAATGATGCCCATGATCAACGGGCGATTGCTTGACAGGATCGGGTTTTGCGCGAATGAAGACACTATGGGATAAAAGGCGTTGTAGAAGTGAAAACGGGATACGATTTTATGATCGTATCCCGTTCATCCCGATTACTGATGATTAATCAGCTTCTTTTGCAATCTCTTGCGGTGCAGCGGGTTCTTTCGGTTCATCCGTTTTTACTGCAGCAGATGGCCCTTCGCTTGACACCGTAGAAGACATGGATTGAGGCGGTTTGGGTGGGCGCGGTGGGCGGCCATCCATGATATCGTTGATTTGATCGCTATCAATCGTTTCCCATTCCAGCAACGCCTGTGTCATGGCTTCAATCTTGTCTTTATTTTCTTCAATGAGTTTACGAGCAATTGCATATTGTTCATCCACAATACGGCGAACTTCTGCATCGACGGTTTGCATCGTTTTTTCACTCATATTTTTATGCGTGGTTACTGAACGGCCGAGAAAAACCTCGCCTTCATTCTCACCATAAACCATCGGCCCAAGTTTGTCAGACATCCCCCACTGGGTGACCATTTGCCGTGCCAGTTCGGTAGCGCGCTCAAAATCATTGGATGCGCCTGTGGTCATTTGATGCATGAAAACTTCCTCAGCAATACGGCCGCCAAACATCACGGAAATTCTTTGCAGAATTTCTTCACGTTCCATACTGAAGCGGTCTTCCGTCGGCAATTGCATCGTGACACCCAATGCGCGGCCGCGCGGAATAATCGTCACTTTGTGCACGGGATCGGTTTTCGGCAGTAATTGAGCTACTACCGCATGACCTGATTCGTGGTAAGCGGTATTGCGGCGTTCGTGTTCCGGCATGACTACTGAACGGCGTTCCGCACCCATGAAAATTTTATCTTTGGCGCGTTCAAAATCTTCCATGTCGACCAGACGCTTGTTGCTACGTGCGGCAAACAACGCTGCTTCATTGACCAGATTGGCCAGATCGGCGCCCGACATACCAGGCGTGCCACGCGCCAGAATGTCCGCTTTGACATCGGGTGAAAGCGGTACTTTGCGCATATGCACATGCAGAATCTGTTCCCGTCCACGAATGTCCGGCAGAGGCACAGTGACTTGACGGTCAAAACGGCCGGGGCGTAACAATGCAGGGTCCAATACATCCGGACGGTTCGTTGCTGCGATGACGATTACACCCATGGCGCCTTCAAAACCGTCCATTTCCACCAGCAATTGGTTGAGCGTTTGCTCGCGTTCGTCGTTCCCGCCACCCAGTCCGGCACCGCGTTGACGGCCCACCGCATCAATCTCGTCAATAAAGATAATGCAGGGCGCATGTTTTTTAGCTTGCTCGAACATGTCACGCACACGGGACGCGCCTACACCGACAAACATTTCAACGAAATCCGAACCGGAAATGCTGAAGAAAGGTACTCCCGCTTCTCCTGCGATTGCCCGCGCCAGCAATGTTTTACCGGTACCCGGGCTGCCGACCATCAGAACACCGCGAGGGATTCGTCCGCCCAGTTTCTGGAATTTGGACGGGTCGCGCAGGAATTCAACCAGCTCCGCTACTTCTTCCTTGGCTTCCTCACAGCCTGCAACGTCGTTGAAAGTCACCGTGTTGGCTGATTTATCCAGCATGCGCGCTTTGCTTTTACCGAACGAGAAGGCGCCGCCGTTGCGTCCGCCACCCTGCATTTGCCGCATGAAGAAAATCCATACCGCAATCAGTAATAGCATTGGGAACCATGAGATGAAAATACTCATCAGCATGGATGGTTCTTCTTCCGGCTTAGCTTCAACAATCACGCCGGCTTTGAGTAAATCACTGACCATCCATGGATCGGACGGTGCATAGGTGGTAAAGCGTCTGCCATCGGATTTCGTACCTTTCAGGGTACGGCCTTCAATGACAACTTTGGCAATTCTGCCTTGATTCAATTCAGAAATGAATTGAGAATATTCCATCGGTACTTGCGTCGGTTGACGTACGCTGAATTGGTTAAATACGGTCATCAACACAAGTGCAATTACCAGCCAAATGGCCATGTTTTTAATTAAGTTATTCAAGATAGCTCCTTGGTTTGCACCTTAAAAATCATTGATTGGA
>CP091134.1:916434-922673 GCA_021582535.1 Nitrosomonas sp. | reverse complement strand
GCCGCTGGCGCATAAAACTGATTACTGGATCGTCTCTTCCGGCAGCGGCACCGCCCGTTTGCAGCAAAACCGCCTCAGCATTGCCGGCGATTTACGGGCCGACGCCGGTTTGATCATGCAGCCGCCGGAAGGTCACCCGGCGTTGCCGGACGATGTCGTTCTGGTCAATACCTCAGCACCGCAACGTCCGCAGAAACTGGCACTGGATCTTGCGATGAACTTTAATCTGGGAGAGAAATTCCATATCCGCGCCGCCGGTCTGGAAGGCCGCCTGGCGGGTCAATTGCAAATCCGCAACGACAACAATCAGCAACTCAAGCTCACCGGTGTGATCGCTGCGCAGGATACTGCATTCAAGGCATACGGGCAGAATTTGACGGTCAAACGCGGCATCGTCAGTTTCCAGGGGCCGCTCGATGATCCCAATCTGAGTGTACTGGCCGTGCGGGAGGGGCTGGCGGTCGAGGCCGGTGTTGAAATCGACGGATCGGTACGCCACCCGCGGGTAAGATTGGTATCGACACCGGAGGTACCCGAGGTCGAAAAACTGTCCTGGATCGTGCTGGGCAGAAAACCCGACGCCAGCGGAATCGATACTTCGGTATTATTATCAGCCGCCGGCTCGATACTCGGCGGCCAATCCGGCGGCGGCCTCACCGACCGGATTACCCAAGCGCTCGGTGTCGACGAGATCACGTTCAAGCAAGCCGGTACCGGCAGCTCTTTGAGCGGACAGATCGGCGTAATCGGCAAACGCATTTCATCGCGCGCTTACTTGACTTACGAGCGCGGCTTGACGGCAACCACGATCGGTATCGCTAAGCTGAATTACAGTCTGACACCGGGAATTACCATCGTCACGCAAGCCGGTGAGGATAGTGCGGTCGATTTGTTTTATTCCGTGCAATTTGATTGAATCGTAATGAAAGCTCAGCAGAACAATGAGCGATTGACACGGATGAATACTAAGGAAACGCTGATTAATTGACTATACGAGCGAGTTACTTCGTTGCGCGGCACTCGCTCCCTCGCCTATCTTATTGATATGTCTGCTGTGTTCGTGCGTCTCGTGCTTCATCTCGTCCGCCGAATTAATCAGCGTTTCCCTAACGCAAGCTGATAATCGGCCAGTTGTTTCTCTCGGCGTGGCTTTTCAGCGTCGGATCGGGATCGACCGCGACCGGGTGCGTCACTTTGCTCAGCAGCGGCAGATCGTTGAGCGAGTCGCTGTAAAACCAGCTGCGCAGGAACGACAGCCAGGTTAAATTGTGCGCATCCAGCCATTTCTCCAGCCGTTCGACTTTTCCTTCGCGAAATGACGGTGTGCCAAACACCCGGCCGGTAAATTCGCCGTTCTTTTCTTCCGGTTCGGTTGCGATCAAGTGCTCAATGCCGAGCGCTTGCGCGATCGGCGCGGTAACGAAACTGTTGGTGGCGGTAATGATGATGCACAAATCGTTATCCAGCATGTGCCGTTCGATCAGTTGCCGGGTGCCGGGGGCGATTATCGGAGCAATCCTTTGGGTCATGAATTCCTTACGCCAGGCTTCCAGTTGCGTGCGCGGATGGCGCGCCAATGGTTTAAGCTGAAAGTCGAGAAATTCGTGAATATCCAGCGTTCCGGCTTTGTATTGCTCGTAAAACTCGATATTTTTCGCTTCGTGCAACTCGCGATCCAATGCCTTCTTTTCAATCAAAAACTGCGCCCACTGAAAATCGCTATCACCTGCAATCAGCGTGTTATCCAAATCAAATAATGCTAAATTCATGAAGCCACCTGTAATAATTCTCGTAACAAAGGAATGGTAATGGGACGCTGATGCACCAGTGAATAGCGGTCCAAAGCATCCAGCGTCATCATCAGCGACGGTAAATCGCGCCGCCCGTGCCGCAACAAATAAAGACAAATTTCCTGCGATATCTCAAAGCCGCGATCCGCGGCATGGGTTTTCATGGCCTGGATTTTCTCCTCTTCGGTCAGTTCATGCACCTGAAATACCAATCCCCAACCCAAGCGCGTCACCAGATCCTGGCGCAAATTCAGATACATCGGCGCAACTGTGCCGCTCAGCAGCAACAAGGCATGGCCTTCGTCGCGCAATTGATTATACAGATTGAACAATCCGATCTGGGCCGCGGCATTCAGATCATCGATATCGTCGATCGCGATGCAATCCATGTCATTCTCAACCGGAAATTCACACTGCTTTTTGGCGCTGCAATATACCGCTTTCAGGTTTCTTTGTGTATACGCAGCAACAACCGCTTGCAGCACATGGCTTTTACCGCACCCCGGTTTACCCCACAAATAAACAAAACGTTCCTGTTCCCGTCCGGACAGAATACCGGTCAGCATATGCAACAATTCGGCATTTTTTCCCGGTTGAAAATTTTCCAGCGCGGGGGACGGCGGCGGCAAAATGTCGAGCAGCAATTGTTGCATCATCATGACTCAGGGATGCCGCCAGATTCTGAACCGGCAGGGCTATGAATTGTAGAAATTGCTGACCAGATAATGCTGATGCAGGTGCCGCAGCCATACCAGCAGTACGGCGCTCACCGGCAGCGCCAGCAGGATGCCGAAGAAACCGAATAATTGACCGAACGCCATCAACGCGAAAATCACCATGACCGGATGCAGGCCAATGCGGTCACCCACCAGCCAAGGCGTAAACAACATGCCTTCCAGCAATTGGCCAATACCAAACACGATCCACACCGGTATCAGTCCGCTCCAATCTTGAAACTGCATCACAGCGGCCAGTGTCGCGAGCGTCAGGCCGACAATCATGCCGAGATACGGCACGAAAACCAGAATGCCCGCAACCAGGCCGATCGGCAACGCAAACTCCAATCCCGCCAGCCAGAGGCCGGTAATGTAACAAATGCTCATCAGTACGATGACGGACAATTGCCCGCGCAGGAATTCCGCGAGAATCTGGTCGGTTTCCCGGGCCAATAGGGAAATCTGCTTGTGCCAGTAGCGCGGGATCATTTCATCGATCAGCTTGATCAACATGTCCCAATCGCGCAGCAAATAAAACAACACCACCGGCACCAGCAGCATATTGACCAGAAATTCCACGATCGCCATGCCGCCGCTGGTCAACGAAGGCAGCACTTTCGCCGCCACCCCGCCGGCGCTTTGCCAGTGTTCCGATATTGCCTGTTTCAGCACATTCACGTCCGGTTGCAGGCTGATATTAAACCGGGCTTCCAGCCACGGAATCACGTTGGTCCGCAGCACTTCGAGATAAACCGGCATTTTGTCCAGCATCCGCCTGGCTTCTTCCTCAAACAGCGGCACCATGATCAAAATCAGCGCCGCGAACATGCCGAGCAATAAGAACATCACCAGAATCGTGCCTGCGGTACGCGAGATATTTCTACCCGCCATGCGCGTCACCATCGGATTACAGATATAAGCAATGACCGCGGCCAGCAAGAAAGGCGTCAGAATCGGACTCAGCAGGTAAAGCACCCCGCCCGACACGCAAGCCAGCGCCAGCCACCAGAAATAATGTAATTCGTCGGAATGTCCGGTATTCATGCGGATTCTAGCTTTGACCGGCCTTCGCTTTTAACGCATGGCTAGCCAGATTCTTGCCAAGCTCCCAAATGGAACCCGGTATTTGATGGGTGTCGGCGATCGTCTTGGTAAACGCGCTGATAATGCGGTCGCAATCTTTTTGTGTCAGGATCAGCGGCGGTAACAGTTTAACCACATTCATGCCATGCCCCGCCACCTGCGTCAGAATTCTGTGTTCTTTGAACAACGGGATCGTGATCATCTGGCAGAACAACCCTTTGTTGGCCGCTTCCAGCATCATCCAGGCGGCTTTTAGCGAGAAACTGTCGGGCGATTTGAATTCAACCGCGATCATCGATCCTTTGCCGCGCGCTTCTTTCAGGAATTCAAACTGAGCGGTTAAGGCATTCAATCGTGCGATCACATCCGCGCCGACCTTTGCGCTGTTCTCCACCAGTTTCTCGCTTTTGATTACTTCCAGGCTAGCGAGCCCCGCCGCCATCGCCATATTGTTCTTGGAGAATGTCGAGCCATGCACCACCGCGCGATCCATGCGATTAAACACGCTATCCATAATCGGCTGCGTCATCGCCACCGCGCCGACCGGCACAAACCCGCCGGATAGCGCTTTAGCCATGCAAATCATGTCAGGCTTCACGCCCCAATGCTCAACCGCCCAGAATTTGCCGGTACGTCCCAGGCCGGTTTGGATTTCATCGGCGACAAACATCGTGCCGTATTTTTTGCACATGCGTTCGACTTCGGGCAGGTAGTTATCGTCCGGGATATTCACCCCCTTGCCCTGAATCGGCTCGACCACGAATGCCGCGACATTACGACTGCTGAGCGCTTGCTCCAAGGCAGCCAGATCGTTGAACGGCACCGAGCCGCAATCTTGCAGCAACGGCCCGAAACCATCCTTGAAAATCTGCTCGCCGTTCAGCGACAACGCGCCCATCGTCAAGCCATGATACGCATGATCGCAGCAAATAATGCGGTTGCGCTTGGTAAAGTAACGCGCGAACTTGATTGCCGCTTCAACGGCCTCGGTGCCGGAATTGCAAAAGAACGCCCGTTCCAGATTATCCGGCGTCGTGGTCAAAATCTCCTTGGCCAGCAGGCCGCTCAGAATCGACACGTCCATTTGCACCAAATCGGGCATTTCAAGCGACAACACTTCTTTTAGCGCATTGACGATCACCGGATGGTTGCGGCCGAACGCGTACACCCCGAAACCGCTCAGCAAATCGAGATATTCGTTCCCTTGCTCGTCGTACAAATACTGCCCGATCGCGCGCTCATAATTGCGGTCGTAGCCGATTGTCTTCAGCACCCTGACCATTTGCGCATTCAGGTAACTATCGTGCAAATCAAATTTGTCGGTGCGATGTTGCGATAACAAATGAGCGATACTGAAAGACATGAACTACCCCGGTGTTGGAAAACCAGCCGGCAACGCTGGAAAAATGATTAATTGACTCCACCCAGAAAAACTACTGCAAAACCGTATTACGACAACAAAAATTAGCGCAGATCATACCATTCTTGCACATACTTTTGCTGTTAAAAACATGAGGGGATTTGAATGAGGGAAAAATCCCAAGACACACAGCCGACGGATTTGGATGCCAATGATGTAATCGTTCGGGAAACAACCTTCCCGAAGGAAATTTCATTCTTCCGGAAAGCCGCAATAGGCCCAAATAACAAGGATATTCCAGTATCCCACGCAAAGTGCTGATGGATAGCTTTTTAAGCCAAGCGCCTCCAATTTAACGAGATTGGACGGCATATCCGTGGATTTTTTACATTGAGGACAGGTACGATTTCATACCGGATTTGAACTTTGCCGCAGCTACGCGGGGAAACATAAAAAATAGAGCATTTCTTGATGCAAATGCTCTATTTCAAATCAACGATTACTGCTTACGAGAACGATTCCAAAGTAATCAGCATAAGCAGAATAAATATGATTGCAAAATAAGCGTTTCCTAATCTTTCCAAGATTCTCTCCTCATTGATAGTCAGTTAAAAACAGATAATGAGGCAATCAGGAATCACAAAAGTTCACAAAATATTCACAAAAAAATTACAAAAAGTTCACGAAACCAATTTTAGATGCTGAAACCACTTACTTTATATTCCTTGGAATAGAGAATAAATCATTGATTACAAGTCTCTCACCTTGATATTCTTAAAACAATTATTTAAACAAATCGCTATCGACAAATTCCACTTTGACCAGCGACCGGAAGTCGTCGGCGAGACTGATTTTTACGTTTTTCAGCACGGTGACTGCAGGTGTATTGGGTGGATCGATCCGGTAATAATTGATTGCCTGATAATTCTGCGCGGACGAAAAGCAGAAATAGGAAGGATCATCGTTGAACTTGGCGACGTCGTAAGGCCAGTATTTCTCCGGCGGAACACCGAACAGCGCCAGCGCTTTCATGGTATCACGCAAATATGCGCCACCACCGCCGGACGGAGATTTTTATCTGCACGCACGATGCGCACGCTCATTTGCGGTAAAATCCCATTTTGCCGGCAGCATTCATCTTAACCGCATGGGAATCCAACTTGACTTCATCCAAATCTGATCATCCGAACACAACGCCATTATCCTATCGGGATGCCGGTGTCGACATCGACGCGGGCGACCGTCTGGTTGAAAATATCAAACCGCTGGCCAAGCGCACCCTGCGGCCCG
>CP091134.1:914287-916334 GCA_021582535.1 Nitrosomonas sp. | reverse complement strand
GCAGAAAATGATGCTGGTTGTTATCGGCAGCATATTGGCCTTTTATATTTGGCGGATTCCGGTTCGAAAAGTCTGAATTTAAGCTGTCAGTTCAAGCATTAAATGCTCACCATCAATTTTTCATGAGTAAACTTTCCTACATTGCTTAATCATTATTCGCGATTAAGATTTCTAAAATAAATGTAGCGACATTCTTTGTGTTATCAATAAATCTCAATGGAAGGACTATGGTTTCTGTAATTCTTTATTGAATATGGATTTTTCAGACTTTAATTGATATAACAAATCGAGCTAAAGTTATATCAATTATTTCCGTAAGAAAAAACTTACTTCTTTCAATGAGCCATGCTATGAGAATTAATGAACCCGTTACCCAACGTGATATGGGAATGAATAATGATTGTGAAATAATTTCTACGACTAACTTAAAGGGAGCGCTTACGTCGGCTAATGAAGACTTTATCCGAATGAGCGGTTACACGTGGGAAGAACTCGAAAATAAGAATCATAATATCATCCGCCATCCCGACGTGCCGCCGGAAGCATATGCCATGCTATGGGAGTCGCTGAAAGCGGGTAATCCCTGGATGGGCATGGTTAAAAACCGTAACAAAAACGGCGATCACTATTGGGTGGACGCCTTTGCCAGCCCGCTCTATGAAGAAGGCAATATTGTCGGTTATCAGTCAGTCAGGGTAAAGCCTGAGAAAGCTTGGGTTGATCGCGCGGAAGCTTTATACGCAAGTATCATGGCAAAAAAATCACCCGATGATAAACGGCGCTCCAAACTCGACAAAGTAAAACTTACACGATTTCCTATCAGCTTCACCGCAAAAATGGCGCTGATCGTATCGAGCATTTTTGCGTTTGTTTTTAGTGGTCTGGCCGTGGCGGAACAAATTTCATTGCTTTCCGCTTTGTCCGGTTTTCTTGCCGGTAGCATGGTGAGCACGGCGGTTATCTATCAAATGTTAAGTGTATTGCGCAGCCTGGCGGAAAAATCCGAGAAAGTTGCGAATGATCCACTGGCACGCTATGTGTATACCGGAAGAAGTGACGAATTCGGTCAGCTTGAATATGTGCAGATATTTCTGAATGCAAAACTTCGTACCGCGATTGGCCGGGTTAAGGAATCTACTACCGTTCTGGAAGAAGTTGCAGATGAATTAACCAGCAGTAGCGTCGATTTATCAAGTCGCACCGAAAACCAAGCATCCAGTCTTGAAGAAACGGCATCCAGCATGGAAGAAATCACTTCTACCGTGCAGCAAAATGCAGGCAATGCTAAACAAGCCAATATTCTGGTTCAGGAAGCGCGCAAACAAGCTGAGAAAAGCGGCTCGGTGGTTTCAAGCACGATGCAAGCGATGTCGCAAATTAACGAAAGCAGCAAGAAAATTGCCGACATTACCAATGTTATTGACGAAATTGCATTCCAGACCAATTTGCTGGCGCTGAATGCGGCAGTGGAAGCTGCCCGTGCCGGGGAACAAGGGCGGGGTTTTGCGGTAGTAGCTAACGAAGTGCGTAGTCTGGCCGGCCGCAGTGCGGAATCAGCAAAGCAAATCAAAGAGCTTATTAACGATAGCGTTGCCAAAGTGGAAAATGGCACTCAGCTGGTCAATCAATCGGCTGATTCGTTAAAAATGATCACCGAGAGTGTCAGAAAGATTTCCGATATCGTCGGTGAAATTTCTCAGTCATCGGAAGAACAATCGAACGGAATAGAACAAGTTAATCAGGCGATCATGCAAATTGATCAAGTAACCCAGCAGAACGGGCAGCTGGTAGAGAAATTGACATCGTCTACTAGCGCCATGTCGCAGAAAGTCAAAATGCTTGCCGTTCTGGCAAATCAGTTCAAAATCGAAAGTAAGTAGATTATCGCTACCCCAAAAAGCCGGAATTGACGCGCTGCTGATTCCGGCTTTTTTATTGATTACAGGGAAAATAACGCCGCGTGGGATTTGACTGAGCGCCACAGCTCCTGAATTCAATCATCCTGGAATCCAAATTTTTTGTCCGTAGCATCAGGATATAATGGGAT
>CP091134.1:905114-914187 GCA_021582535.1 Nitrosomonas sp. | reverse complement strand
ATGAACGGGCTTGAATTGACCCGGTCCCTGCGCGCGACCGATTGGGGACAAAATTTATACGTCATCATGCTGACCAGCATCGAAGACGAGGAAGAAGTCATTAAGGCATTCGACGCCGGTGTGGATGACTACATCACCAAGCCGATCAACATCCGTGCTTTCCGGGCCCGATTGCGGGCAGCCTGGCACTACCGGCAACTACAGGAATCCTGGGAGCGCGACCGCGAACAACTCAAGCGTTTTGCCGCTGAATTGGCGGTTACCAACCGTAAACTGGAGTACTTCGCCTTAACCGACATGCTTACGGAATTACCGAACCGGCGCTCCGGCATGGAAGCGCTGGCGGAAACCTGGAGTGTCGCCAACCGGTCCGGGCAGTTGATGGCCGTGATGCTCCTGGACATAGATCATTTCAAAGCGATCAACGACAATTACGGCCATGCGGTGGGCGATAAAGTATTGAAAGAGATTTCCACGATCATCCGCAAGACCGCCCGTAAAGGCGATACCTTTTGCCGCATGGGCGGTGAAGAGTTTTTGGTCGTATGCCAGCTTGGAAATTCCGATGCCAAGTCGGTCATTCAGTTCGCCGAAAGACTGCGCCAGCAAATCAGCCAGCAACAAATCAACATCGGTGAAATTCATATCCAAATCACGATCAGTATCGGTGTTGCGTTAAAAGAATCCGGCATGAAAAGCGAAGACCATTTGGTCAACGCAGCCGATAAAGCGCTCTATGCCGCCAAAAACGCAGGGAGAAACCGGGTTTTTCTGACATTTAAGAACAGACTCCTGGCAGCACCATCCGTTATCGCAAAACCACCAATCAAAACTTAGTCCGGAAAATTCTTCTTTTTTGAAAAACAAGCCTGAATTTGCTGTAATTAAGATTCTGAAGAATTCTCTGGCGCAGTATCATGGCAACTTCTTACAAATATCGTTTTTAACAAAAACAAATGCCGTACGATCGCACCCGCCGGAAATTGATGATTTTTGGTTTCGATGCTTAATCCGGCAAAACCATTCCATCCGAAGCTATTGATCGTCATTGCCCTCTGCTGTCTGGCAAATACCGCGGCGGCGGAAAACAAATCGATCACCGGGAAACAACCGGTGAGCAATTCTTTCCTCGATCTGAGCATCGAAGAATTGATGAAAATCGAAGTGACCTCTGCATCGCGGCATTCGCAAAAACTATCCGAAGTCCCTTCCGCCATTTTCGTCATCACTCAGGACGACATCCGCCGTTCGGGCGCAACCAGTATCCCGGAAGCCTTGCGCATGGCCCCCGGAGTCGAGGTTGCCCGCATCGGCACGGACAAATGGGCCGTCAGCATACGCGGCTTCAACGGCCGCTTCGCCGATAAGCTGCAAGTCATGATGGATGGCCGCAGTGTCTACAACCCGCTATTCGCAGGCGTGCAGTGGGAACAGCAAGATACGTTGATGGAAGATATCGAGCGCATCGAAGTCATACGCGGCCCCAATGCAGCCGTGTGGGGCGCCAATGCAGTCAACGGGGTGATCAATATCATCACCAAGAAAGCAGCGGATACGCAGGGTGCATTATTCTCAGGCGGTGGCGGCAGTTTTGAGCATGGCTTTACCGGTGCGCGTTATGGCTCGAAAATCAACGAAGAAACCCCTTTCCGCATTTATGCCAAAGGATTTACCCGTAGTCATACTAAATCCTTAACGGGAGAGAATATTAACGATCAGTGGCATTCCGCCCGCGGCGGATTCCGCTTGGATCATCACCGCGGCATTGATCAGTTTACCGTGCAGGGCGATATTTTTTACAATTCGTACGGCGACCGGCTCGATAAATCCGCACTCAGCGCGCCTATCATTCAAATCGAAGCTGCCAGAGCACATGATACGGGCGGAAATATACGCCTGCGATGGGATCGGACCTATTCCGAGAAATCGGCCATCATGCTGCAAACTTATTACGATCGTGTCGATTACCGGGCATTAACCGGTTCGGTATACCGTGCCGAAAGCTTTGACATTGATTTCCAGCATCGTTTTCCTTTGTTTGAAAAACATGACCTCACATGGGGAACGAATTACCGCCTCTACCACAATAAGGAATTCGACACGGAGCTAGTCACATTCAGCCCGCGCGCGCAAACCAATCACATGGCCAGCGCTTACATTCGCGATGAAATCACACTGTTGCCCGACCGTTTACGGCTCAATCTGGGATCGCGCTTCGATCACAATGATTTTACCGGCATGGAAATCCAGCCCAATGCCCGTTTAATGTGGACACCGGACACACAGAATTCGATCTGGATGGCCGTTTCCCGCGCAGTACGGATACCTTCCCGGGCGGAAAATGATATCCGGCTCAACACCCGGACACTCGATGCAATTCCCGGTTTATCAGCGTTACTCCCGTTTCCGGTTCTAGCACAATTAAATGGCAATTCAAACTTCAAAGCGGAGAAATTAATCGCCTACGAAATGGGTTACCGGCATCAATTTTCACCCCAGGCTTCTATCGATATTTCCGCTTTCTATAACGATTATAGTCAGTTACGCGATCTCTCCGTCGGATTGCCATTGTTTCATGCAAGTTTCCCGCCCCATCTGATACTACCGGTCGGACTGACCAACAATGCTTCTGGACAAACGCATGGCGTGGAAACGTCCATTGAATGGAAACCGAATGAAAAATGGCGGCTGCAAGGCAACTACAGCTACCTGAATATGCATATTCACTCCGATTCGGTGCTGAAACAAATCGATCCCACCACCGGCAGTGCCGACAAAGTCAGTCCGCAACATCAGGTATCCGTCCGCTCAAATTACGATCTATCGGAAAAATCGCAATTCAATCTTTGGTTACGCTATGTCAGCGCCGTGGACTTCTACCGGATTCCCGGCTACGTCACCATGGATGCCAAGCTGGTGCATAGACCTCTCAAAAATGTCGAATTGTTCGTGGTCGGCCAAAACCTGTTGAGTCAAAATCATAGGGAATTTGTCGCTGACTTCCTCCCGTCATTACCGACAACCATACCGCGCGGCGTTTATGCCGGAGTGGAATGGCGCTTTTAGCAATGAACACCGGGCAAATCATTCATCAGCTCATCCGAATACAAACCGAGCCTGCTGCCCAACGGCAGGCTCCAACGCGTAAACGGCTGTTGCAGCTGACCATTTTCTGCTTCCTGGGGTGTTTTATAACACTCGCACCGGCAAACGGTAAGCTTGCCGAAGATCAGTTTCTGAATTTAAGCATCGAAGAATTGATGAACGTCAAAGTGACCACGGTATCCCGGCGCCCGCAGAAACTGACTGAAGTCGCATCGGCTGTGTTTGTGATCACCCAGGATGACATCCGCCGCTCCGGTGCGACGAGTATTCCGGATGCCCTGCGCATGGCACCCGGCGTGCAAGTAGAACGTATTGATACCAATAAATGGGCGGTCAGTGTGCGCGGTTTTAACGGCCGCTTTGCCAATAAATTGCAAGTCCTGATGGATGGGCGCAGCGTTTATTCACCCTTATTCTCAGGCACATTGTGGGAACATCAGGATACGTTGATGGAAGATATCGAACGTATCGAAGTGATCCGTGGACCCGCCGCTGCGGTATGGGGAGCGAATGCGGTGAATGGTGTCATTAACATCATCACCAAGAAAGCCGCCGATACCCAGGGAACACTGCTCAGCGCAGGCGGTGGAAGTTTTGAACACGCCTTCGCCGGTGCGCGTTATGGCGGGAAAATTAACGAAGACACGCCTTTTCGCGTCTACGCCAAAGGCTTCACCCGGGACAACACGGCATCGTTGTCCGGAGAAAATAATCGCGACCAATGGCATTCGTCCAGGGGAGGATTCCGGGTAGACCATAGCCGCGGAATCGATCAGTTCACTTTGCAAGGCGATGTTTTTTTCAATTCCAATGGCGATAGGGTCAATCGAGCGGTACTCGATTTGCCAACAATCCCGGTTAACGGTTACCGTGGCTATGAGGAAGGAGGAAATATCCGTTTCCGTTGGGACCGGACAATCTCCGATCGTTCTTCCATCATGTTTCAAACGTACTATGACCGTACCCGCCAAAAAATATTACCGGTTGTTGATTATGACGCTGAAAGCTTTGACGTTGATTTCCAGCATCGTTTTTACTTGCTCGACCGGCATGACTTAACCTGGGGTGCTAACTACCGGCTTTACCATAATACGTTCTTCGATACTGACGTCATTACTTTCCATCCCCGCACCCGGACCAATCAGCTCTTCAGCGGTTTTATCCGCGACGAAATCGCGCTAATACCCGATTACTTGCGGTTCTCAATCGGCACTCGTTTGGATCACAATGATTTCAGCGGGCTGGAAGTACAGCCCAATGCACGCCTGATGTGGACGCCCAATGCCGAGAATTCGGTCTGGATGGCCGTTTCACGCGCAGTTCGCACCCCTTCGCGCGCTGAAAACGACATCCGCATCAATGCAGCGCAAATACGTGATTTTCCGGGATTGTCGATATTACCTTTCCCGCTATTGGCGGTAATCCAGGGCTCGCACAGCTTTAATTCCGAAAAGCTCATCGCTTACGAATTAGGCTATCGTCATCAATTCTCTCCGCGCGCATCCGTCGATATTGCCGGATTTGTTAACGATTACAGCCAGCTGCGCGATGCCAGTTTTGGCGCATTGTCGCTGAGCACCGGGATGCCCATTCAACTGTTATTGCCGGTCATGGACAATAATAAAGCATCCGCATTAACTTACGGATTTGAGATTTCCGCTGATTGGAAGCCGACGGACAAATGGCGCTTGCAAGGCAATTACAGTTTTCTGCACATGGACATCTCCGCGAATCCACTGACAAAAAGGTTTGACCCCATTACCAGCGGCGCTGATAAAGTAAATCCGCAACATCAATTGTCACTCCGCTCCAACCACGATTTATCGGATACATTGGAAGCCAATCTCTGGTTGCGCTACATCAGCGATATCTCGTACTACAACATCCCCGGCTATGTCACGATGGACGCCAGAATGACGTATAAACCGGCAAAAAACCTCGAGCTGTTCGTTGTCGGGCAGAACCTGTTCAGTCAGAATCATCGCGAGTTCGTGGCCGATTTCCTGCCCTCATCACTAGCCGTCATTCCACGAGGGATTTATGCAGGAGCGCAGTGGCGCTTTTAAGCGGAATAATGAATATGCCGACACTTAACCAGCTCATCAGACGCTCAGGCACCATCGTGAAACGATGTGTCTACGGCTTCATTCTGGTCCTAGGGTTAGGTTATGGTCTGCCGGTCACGCACTCAATCGTCCAAGCGGGCGGTATCGCTGAATATCAAGTCAAAGCGGCTTTTATCTATAACTTTGTCGCGTTCACGCAATGGCCGGACACTACCGGACCAACCATTCATCTTTGTGTCTACGGCGAAGACTATTTTGGCAGTGAAATCGATAAACTACAGAGCAAACCCGTGGACAAGCGCAATATCAAGATCATGCGCATCAACAATCCGGAAAAATTGGCGGATTGCCAAGTGGTATTTTTCTCCAAATCGGCCGGCAGTTCGCTATCAAGCTTATTGAGCAGCTTACCGGCACAGCCTATCCTGACCTTGGCCGATAGCCCCAATGCCATAGCGCAAGGGGTGGTCATCAACATGAATCTGGTCAATGAAAAAATTGTATTTGAAATTAATCTGGAAATTGCCCGCAAGTCCGGATTGGACATCAGTTCAAAATTACTGCAACTTGCTGTCAAAGTGTATCAATAACCCCCGCCACTCGATTGCCGGAGCCTTTCCCAAACGGCTGCGGTGATTACCCCTTCATGAAAGCCCCTGCTTTTTGTAAGAAATAGTCCTTTTTTATCAGCCAATTCCTGCCATAGCGCTGACCCATAAAATGCGAAAATCTCATCCGAATATTGATCGAATTGCGAAGCCATTGTAGTCATTTCAAGCGATTGCGGTTGCCACATTCGATCTAACCAGCACCGCTCGAGAGCGTGTTGAAACTTGTTCAGTTCACCCCTGAGAAAACCGGTTTGTAATATCCACATCAGCACAAAGAGACCGTTGTAAATGAAAGCATGCCTATGAAGATATTTCGTCCATTTACTCAATTGCATTCCATTCACCGGCAACCCCAAAAGCAGCATGAAAAAACCCTGACGCTGCGGCTTGTAAGCTTGTTTCTGCTGGGATACCTTGCGAATCCGGCGATGGCAGAGTACCGATCGATCAATAATCAGTTTCTGAACCTGAGCATTGAAGAATTGATGAACGTCAAGGTAACCACGGTCTCGAGAAATCCGCAACGGCTTACCCAAGTGGCATCCGCAGTTTTTGTCATTACCCAGGACGACATCCGCCGCTCCGGCGCCACCAGTATTCCGGATGCGCTACGCATGGCTCCCGGTGTGCAAGTCGAGCGCGTCAGCACCGACAAATGGGCCATCAGCGTGCGCGGTTTTAACGGTCTTTATGCCAACAAGCTGCAAGTGCTGATGGACGGCCGCAGTGTCTATTCACCGATTTTCTCCGGCGTATTATGGGAACAGCAAGATACGTTGATGGAAGATATCGAACGCATCGAAGTGATCCGCGGCCCTGCCGCCACATCGTGGGGATCCAATGCAGTCAACGGCGTCATCAATATTATCACCAAAAAAGCCGCCGATACCCAGGGCGCTCTCGTCACCGCCGGCGGAGGAAGTTTCGAGAACGGTTTTGCAGGCGCCCGCTATGGCGGCATGATCAATGAAGACACGCCTTTCCGTGTCTACGCCAAAGGATTCACCCGCGGCCAGACCCAATCGCTATCCGGGGAAAACGCCAGCGATCAATGGCATTCGGCTCGGGGTGGATTCCGCTTCGACCATAACCGTGGCATTGACCAATTTACTTTGCAAAGCGATTTCTTTTCCAATTTTGATGGCGGCACACTGGACAAAAGCGCTTCCAATCTATCAACCAACCGCTCCGGTGAAATGCGCGGACATAATGAAGGCGGCAATATCCGCTTCCGCTGGGACCGGACGTTCTCCGAGCAATCCGCTTTTATGTTGCAAGCCTACTACGACCGTACCCGGTCGCAATTATTGCCGATCGGGAAATTCGATGCCGAAAGTTTCGACGTGGATATGCAATACCGCTTTCCTTTGTTCGAGCGGCATAATCTGACATGGGGCGCCAATTACCGGCTGTATCACAACAAAGTTCCCGATACCAATTTACTCGCGCTTTCTCCACGCGAACAAACGAATCATTTGATCGGCACGTTTATCCGCGATGACATCACGCTGATACCGAATCGTTTGTTGTTTACCGTAGGCAGCCGGTTTGAGCATAACGATTTTACCGGCATGGAGATACAACCCAATGCGCGCCTGATGTGGACGCCCAATACGGAAAATTCAATCTGGCTGGCGGTATCCCGTGCGGTCAGGACGCCTTCCCGCGCTGAAAATGACGCCATCATCAATATCACGCCGCAATTACAGAGTGCTATCGGATCGCCTCTTTTGCCGCTTCCTATCACCGCACTATTGAACGGCAGCAGTGGCTTCAATTCCGAGAAACTGATCGCATACGAACTGGGATACCGCCATCAATTCTCACCCCAGGCTTCCATCGACATGACAGGTTTTATCAACGACTACAGTCAAATGCGGGATTCAGTCTTAGGCGCTTTAGCGCTGAGCACCGGATCTCCGAGACAGCTTATTCTGCCTTTCACGATCAGCAATCAAGGATCCGCGCTCACCTATGGTTTTGAGACATCGCTCGATTGGAAACCCAAAGATAATTGGCGCCTGCAAAGCAGCTATAGTTTTCTCCATATCGACTTCTCCTCGAGAAATCTCCTGACGAAATCCGATCCTTCCGGTGGCGGTGCAGAGAAAGCATCACCGCAACATCAATTGTCGGTCCGTTCCAACCACGACTTGTCTGAACGGCTGCAACTCAATCTTTGGCTGCGCTATACCAGTAACATCGGGTTTTATCATATCCCGGGCTACGTCACGATGGATGCCAAGCTGGTCTACAGACCGACAAAAAATACCGAACTGTTCGTCGTCGGTCAAAATTTATTCAGTCAGCATCATCGAGAATTCGTATCCGAGTTCATCCCCATTGTTCCCGTGACTATCCCACGTGGAGTTTATGCAGGGGCGCAATGGCGTTTTTGGTGAAAACATGCACTTGCGTACACTTCATCGACTGATCCGATTACCGGCTACCTTGATAACCCGGAGCGTTTGCACCTGGTTGCTGGCCTTGGCGTTAGGCTATGGTTTACCCATTGTGCATACACCGGCGCAGGCAAACAATCCGCTGGAATATAAAGTCAAAGCTGCTTTCATCTATAACTTCATCGCTTTCACGCAATGGCCTGATGGCGTTGCGGATCACACGATCAATCTCTGCATTTACGGCGAGGATCCTTTCGGAAAGGAAATCGACAAGCTGCAAGAAAAATCGGTCGGCGCGCGCTCAATCAAAGTCTTACGCATGCAGAATGCCGGTCAGCTCAAGCAATGTCAGGTGATTTTTTTCTCCAGATCGGCCGACGATAACCTGACCGGTATTCTGAGCGGGTTAGCCTCGGCACCGGTTCTGACACTGGCAGACAATCCCAATGTCATATCACAAGGCATCGCGATCAATATGAACCTGGTCAACGATAAAATCGTGTTCGAGATTAATTTGGGAATTGCCCGCAAGAATGGTTTGGACATCAGTTCCAAGTTACTGCAACTGGCAATCAAAGTTCATCAATAAAGAAGTTCTCCAAATACCGTTTCACCAATTCCGGTGAAACGGCAGGATTCCGCCTGGATCGCTTCCGATGGAATTGTTAATAAAAGAGAAAAACACTTTAAATCCTAATTTTGGAATTACCAACCACAGTTTATCATGACCAGAAATAACGTGTACCTTGAGTTAATCAGCCTATGACGCCATTAAAAAATCCAGCCTCACTCGACAGCTGCGCAATAAAAGGAATGTGGCAACAACTTTATCGATTCGGCCAATTCATGCTGTCCCTAGTTGTAATCAGTCACCGCCTTCGCACCTTTG
>CP091134.1:903292-905014 GCA_021582535.1 Nitrosomonas sp. | reverse complement strand
CAGCAGAGCATCTAACTCGCTCGCCGCTTGGTGTGGTGAAACTAATCCACCACGTCTTACCACGTTTACAGAGTGACATAATTGTTTCTCCTCATGTCCCACTTGCAACGCTTGCCGAGTGCAAGCATATAACGAGCGAATGTGGTCAGCAAGATCATCTTCAATAAATGCCCACCGTTTACCTAATTTTGCACCCGGAATAATTCCTGCTTTAGCGCGGCGACGCACTTCTTCAGGGTGCAACTTCAAGAATTGGGCAGCTTCACTTAAATTTAATGTTTTCATGTACTATCCAACTTATTTTTAGAAATCTTGCTATAACAAAATCAAAAATATGATTACAACTGAAACCAAGAATAAGGTTGATGCCAGTAAATTAATAATGGCCGCTTGCCTAGAAATTCTGGTTAGTTCATAAATCTCCTGACCCTCTCTACTTTTTATCTTTTCATCGATCAGCTGAATACAGCTTTCCAGGAATTGGTTTCGTGTTAATTGCGCGTTACTCATGGATGCGCTGATAATAGCATTGGATTTTTTGGTAGAGTACTCACACCACCGATTAAAGTTCTCTTCCAATATCGCCTGGTAATTGCTTAGCAGCTCAGCATGGGCTTTTTTATTCTGTTCCAGCAATACTTCGTTGAGCGTATGCATCATCAATACGGGATCATCCTGCGACAGAACGATGTCATGTTCCGATGCTACTCTTTCAATGAGTGCATCTAATTTGTCATTACTCATGTTAAAACCGCAGCCACATTTTCAATGTTGGTGAAGAGTTGCCTGCGGATAATCGTTAACCTTTGGCGTACCATCACCGGCAAAGAATTATTCTTCAGCGCTTCATCAAAGGTAAATTTCGATTGCAGAATCTCACTTAAATCTTTGCCAAAAGTCTCAGGCTTGTAGTGCGGAATTCGGATGATGGCGGATACTCGCGCTTTGTTATCCACATAAGCTTTCATTTCCTCAAACTGCTTGCCATTCATGCTGATTTCTCCCCAGTAAGGATTCAACCAGACAACAAACAGTGCTTCTTTCGGAAATTGTTTAATCAGATGTACAAAACCATTCAATGTGTCCAACAAAGCCTGACTGCCGGTGATGACAGTATGCACAACCAATTCATGCCCCATATCCAAGAGCAAGGCGGGTATCTGGTTGCTGATGAGATAATGTGACATCGGTACAAAGGTGCTGGCACCATTATCAATAATGACGTCATTGTCTGCTTTGGCGATGAGTTCAATCAGATCATCAAACTTTCTCGGATCAATCTCATCATTGTTCATCACATTAATCTGCTTAACATTGAGTTTTTTAAATCCATAAAAAGTAGCATTAACCGGATCTGTATCAATGCATAATGGATTGCCGCCTTTGGCAAACTTATGTTGTGCTAGCGTGGATGATATGAACGACTTCCCCACTCCGCCCTTCCCTTGCAGAATCATATGTATTTTAGCCATCAAACCAACTCCTCTTTTTCAGTTGCAGAATTAAAACGAAATCCTTCATGACCATTCCCAGCTGACTTTCCTTGATCAATGCGCGGATGCTGCTTTCTGTCTTCACCAATATGTCGATTGACCAAAGTCCTGAACCATTGATAAGAACATTTGATTTTTTCTTCCTGGTGCAAAATGTTCCAGATCTGGCGAATCGTCCAGCCATCCTTGAGTGCCTGCTCAATATCAGGCTTCAGAGCGATGAACGCCG
>CP091134.1:879721-903192 GCA_021582535.1 Nitrosomonas sp. | reverse complement strand
TCCTTTTCAATGGCTGCAATGGCATTGGCCTGTTTTTCTTCTTCTTCGCGTTGTTGCAGTGCGACCGGCGTTAAGCCGGTGATGCTGCCGGCGGAAAAATTCAAACTAACGGGCTTGCCAAAATAGCGATTCAGCGCGGCTTGGATTTTATCCTGATATTTTTTTTCCAGCAGGTGCTTATGCACATCCGGCACGCATAATTCTATTTTCTCCCCGGTGATGGTTTTGGCTTCGCTGTGATGCGCCAGCATTTTTGCCATGCCGGTCAGCTTCAATTGCTGGCTCAGTTGCGGCCAATCCAGCAGGGGTACGGCGGTGTTTTTTTGCGGGATGGTTTGTTCAGGCGCCGCTTGCGGTTTTTTCTCCACTGTTACGGATGGTTTGATGCTCACCGGTGCGGCTTGGGCGGTCTGGCGATTCGCCGTCAAATCATCCGGCATGAACGTCAGCATGCGTAATAGCGTCATGGTGAAACCGGCATACTCATCGGGCGCCAGACTCAGATCGCCGCGCCCGTGCAACGCAATCTGATAAAACAGTTGCACATCATCGGGTGCTAACGATTTTGCCAATGCAACGATACGCGCGTATTCCGGCGTGTCCTCGCTGATCGCCTGCGGCACGGTTTGCGCTAGCGCAATACGATGCAATAACGCGGCCAGATCCTGTAACGCGGAATCGAAGGAGAGGCATTGCGCTTCCATTTCATCGGCCAGCGACAATAATTTTGCGCCATCCCGCTGCACCAGCGCTTCGAGCAGATCGAACAAATAGCCTTGATCGATGATGCCGAGCATATCCCGCACACCGGCTTCCTCGATTTTGCCTTCACCGAAGGCGATGGCTTGATCCAGCAGACTGAGCGCATCGCGCATGCTGCCTTGCGCGGCGCGCGCGACCAGCTGCAACGAAGGGGTGTCGCAGGGAATGTTTTCCTGCGCCAAGATATTTTTGAGGTGCCCGGCAATCTGTGTTTGCGGAATTTGTTTCAGGTTGAATTGCAAACAACGGGATAGCACGGTAATCGGGATTTTCTGCGGATCGGTGGTCGCCAGCACGAATTTGACATGCGCCGGAGGCTCTTCCAATGTTTTTAACATGGCATTGAACGCCGATTTGGACAGCATATGCACTTCGTCGATGATGTAAATCTTATAACGCGCGCCGGTGGGCGCATACAACGCATTTTCCAGCAGTTCGCGCATGTTATCGACTTGCGTGTTGGACGCCGCGTCCAATTCGATCAGATCGATAAAACTTCCCGCGTCGATTTGCAGACAGGCCGGGCAGGCGCCGCAAGGTGTCGCGGTCACACCGGTTTCACAATTGAGCGATTTGGCCAGGATGCGGGCGATGGTGGTTTTGCCGACACCGCGCGTGCCGGTCAGTAAATACGCATGGTGTAAACGGTTTTGCTCAAGCGCATTGGTCAATGCTCTGACCACATGCTCCTGTCCAGTCAATTCGGAAAAATTTCTCGGGCGCCACTTACGCGCAAGGACTTGTGTTTGGGGCACGTTTTTGATTGGAAAAGCGAATTAGATCCTGTTAAACCAGTAAAAATCCGGAAAGGCAGATCCCAGTTCGTGTTGGGTGGCGAGCCCGACCCCCGGCACTCGCAATAAATAGCTGTGGCTGCTTCCTTCCGGACCTGACCAGATTGACTACCTTGCAATGCGGGGAGGCCCGCCATAAAACTCAATGTGGCGCAAGTATACCAGTTGATGATGGATTACTCCAATTTCAATCACAGCAGCAGTGCACATTTACCGGCAAAAGGAAATAAATTCAAACTCAAATTTGATCCGGCCGTTATGTTATTTTTCCCCGGGAATTGCAAAATGTTCCATCATCGCGATCTGCTCGACGACTTGAATAAACCATTACCGCTGAAGGACAAAATGATCAGCGCGCATCGTTCTGTTCAGAACAAATTTCCGTTTATTTCACGGATTGCAATCGCGCTGTACGATCCCGATACGCGAGTGCTGAAAACGTATCTGAACAGCAGCGAGGGAGAAAATCCCTTGCTGCACTATCAAACGCCATTGGATAACGCGCCGTCGCTCAAGGAAATCCTCGCCCAGGGTCTGCCGCGGGTGGTCAATAACCTGGTGACTTTTGAGCATGGCATACACGAGCATACCCAGCGTATCGGCCGCTCCGGCTATGCCGCGAGCTATACCATGCCGATTTTTCATGGCGGCGAGTTTGTCGGTTTTTTGTTTTTTAATTCGCATGAAACCGAGGTATTCACCGAGAATGTATTGAGCATTCTCGATATTTACGGACACCTGATCGCGCTGATGATCGTCAATGAGCTGGCCACGTTGAAAGTCATGAACGCCGCGCTGAAAACGACAAGCGGCATCACCCATTTGCGCGATCCCGAAACGGGCAGCCATCTGGATCGCATGTCGCGCTACAGCCGCATCATCGCCGAAGCGCTCGCTGATCGATACGATCTGGACGATGCATATATCGAGCAAGTTTTCATGTTTTCACCGCTGCACGATATCGGCAAGATCGCCATACCTGACAGTATCTTGCTGAAACCCGGGCCGCTGAACAAGGAAGAACGGGCGATCATGAATACGCACGCGCGAAAAGGCAGGGAAATGATCGACGATATTGTGATGAATTTTGGCTTCGGCAATATCAACCATATCGATGTGCTGCGCAATATCGCTGAATTTCACCATGAAGCGGTGAACGGCAGCGGTTATCCTGCCGGTAAACGCAACGATGAGATTCCGCTGGAAGCGCGCATCGTCGCAGTCGCGGATGTCTTTGACGCATTGACTTCACAGCGTCCGTATAAGGAAGCCTGGAGCAACGAAAAAGCATTCGCCATGTTGCAGCAGCTGGCCGGTGAGAAACTGGATATCGATTGCGTGAATGCGCTGATTGAAAACCGGCAGAAAGTGGAATCGATTCAACAACAGTTTAAGGAAGATGTCTACGGCTAGCAGTGTTCGATCGCAGCACCCCAATCAACCGATTTTTCCCGCAAAATCGCACCGGTACGTATCGTTTAAATCCGTTAAAATCAGCAGTTTCATTACAAGCTTACCCGTAGAGCGATGACTGCCGGTAATTTTTCCCCAACTCTGATCAAACCCAGTGACGCCAGCGCATGGATGACGTGTATCCGGCGTGTCTGGCTGGATAAACATCAACCCGTTGCAACGGAGCCCGATGGATTTAATCAGCTGCTCAGCGATCTTGGCTTGGAACATGAAGCGGCCATGCTGGCCAAGCTGGGAGATCAATATGCCGTCAGCACAGCGGTTTCCTTTGAACATACGCAAGCCTTGATGCAACAAGGAACGCCGGTGATTTATCAAGGCCGCTTGCGGGATGAACAGCAGGGGCTGGTGGGTTATCCCGATTTTCTGATCCGGCATGAAAGCGGGCAATATCAGCCTGCGGACGCGAAGCTTTCCTTGAGTGAAAATAAAAAATCGATTCAGATTCAATTGGGGATCTATCGCCGTTTACTCGCCAACAATTTACCGGCGATGGTTTTTCTGGGCGATGGCCGTGTTGCGCAATTGGGCGATGAAGTCGAACCATTGGTCGATGAATTTATCATCAGCATGCGAACCTTGCTGGATTTGCCGCAACCGCCGGAAGTCCGCTATAGCCATAGCAAATGCCGTATTTGTCCGCACCAAGCGGCTTGCCGCCCGGAATTTGAAGCCAAAGAGGATATTTCGCTGTTGTACGGTGTGCACGGAAAAGCTGCGGATCATCTGGCGCAAGCCGGAATTGCAACGATCTCGCAGCTTGCCGGGGAGTCGGCCGAATCCCTGCCGGATGTGCCGCATCTCAAGGGCGATAAACGTAAGCACCGCGCCATTTTGCAGGCCCGCTCGATGTTGAACGGCGAAGTATTTCAACTGAATAAAGCCGTTTTGCCGCAAGGGACCTGGGTTCATTTCGATATCGAAGACAATCCACTGACCCCGGATCGTGAGCGTCATGTTTATTTGTGGGGATTTTTGGCGCCGCCGTATGACCGGAAAAGCTTTGAATACGTCTGGACCGATGACGAAGCCAGTGATTATGCGGGCTGGCTGGGTTTCTTGCAGAAAATGGATGCGTATCGGTCACAGTATCCGGCCTTGGTACTGGCGCATTATTCCAACCACGAAAGAGCGACGATCGGCAAATACGCCGAGCGTTATGGTATGAGAAATCATGCCACGGTGGAATGGCTGTTGGGTGCGGACAGCCCGCTGTTCGATATGCAGAATCCGGTGCTGGATTGCTTGGTTCTGCCGCTGCAAGGTTACGGTCTGAAAGATATCTGCAAGCATCCGGGGCTGGTGAATTTCCAATGGGAAAATGAGGAATCCGGTTCGCAATGGTCGGTGGTGCAATTCAACCGTTTCCGCGCGGAAACAAGCTTAACGGAAAAACAAAAACTGCAAGCCGCAATACTGGGTTATAACCGGGACGACGTGATCGCCACGCGCAGACTGGAGGTTTGGCTGCGCGAGCGATTTTCCTGAAGTCCGTTCTGATGAAATTCCCCGCTTAGGTTAAAATACGGTTTTTTCCGATCCGCGTTGTTTATTACAAGGCGAATCTTTGCTCTTAGACCTGGAAGTCTATCAATAAGGAATTGTTATGAAATACCAGACCGATGATTTACGTATTGTCGGCGTGCATGAACTGACTCCGCCGGTTGAACTGCATCGCGAATATCCGGTGACGGAAAGCGCGACAGAAACCGTTTATAGCGCGCGGCAAGCGGCTCATCGCATTTTGCACGGTGAGGACGACCGTTTGCTGGTTGTGGTCGGTCCTTGTTCCATCCATGATGTCGATGCGGCATTGGAGTATGCGGCGCGGTTGAAGCATCTGCGCGAAAAACTCAAGCCGCAATTGCATATTGTGATGCGGGTGTATTTTGAAAAGCCGCGTACGACGATCGGCTGGAAAGGGCTGATCAACGATCCCGATCTGGATAACAGCTTCCATATCAACAAAGGGTTGCGCATGGCGCGCCGGTTGTTGCTGGATTTGAATACCATCGGCATGCCTGCGGCCACCGAGTACCTGGATCTGGTGAGTCCGCAATATTTGTCGGATCTGATCAGCTGGGCGGCCATCGGGGCACGCACGACCGAAAGCCAGGGGCATCGCGAATTGGCGTCCGGCGTTTCTTGCCCGATCGGTTTCAAAAATGGCACCTATGGCAATTTGAATATTGCGATTGACGCCATTGCGGCCGCTTCACGCCCGCATCACTTCCTGTCCGTCACCAAGGAAGGGCATACCGCCATTTTTGCCACCAAGGGTAATGAAGATTGTCACATCATCCTGCGCGGCGGGCGTAAACCGAATTACGATGCGGCGAGTGTCGCTCCGGCGGTGGAAGAATTGAAAAAAGCCAAGCTGCCGCCGCATTTGATGATCGATTTCAGCCACGCCAATAGCCACAAGGATTACCGCCGCCAAACCGAGGTGGCAGCGGATGTGGCGGAACAAATTGCGGGCGGTAACGGCGCCATTTGCGGCGTGATGATCGAAAGCCATCTGGTGGAAGGTAACCAGAAAGCCGACGGCAAGAAGCGTGAAGAGCTGGTTTACGGGCAGAGCATTACGGACGGTTGCATCAGTTTTGAAGCGACCGAGCACGTGCTGCAACAGCTGGCAAGCGCGGTGGAAAAGCGCAGGAAGAAATAGCGCAGCTTTCTGATTTCCCTCTGCCAGGAGCTGTAAAGCAGCAAACCGGCAGAATACCGAAGCGTGGAGGTGGGAATGCCTAAAATTCTGGTAACCGGCGCGACCGGTCAAATCGGCGCGGAATTGACGCTGGCTTTGCGTGAGCGTTACGGTGTGGAAAGTGTGGTTGCCGCCGGACACCGCCGCGAACCCTCCGGCGGTTTGGCGCAAGCCGGACCGTATTGCAGTCTCGATGTGCGCGATGCGGCCGCACTGGATGCGGTGATCGCCGGGCAGGGTATCACGGTAATTTATCATCTCGCTGCACTGCTTTCCGTAGTGGCCGAAGAACAACCGCTGCAAGCCTGGGATATCAATATGAACGGCCTGCTCAATGTGCTGGAAAGCGCGCGCCAGCACGGTTGCCGGGTGTTTTTCCCCAGTTCCATTGCCGCATTCGGTCCCGGCACACCGCCGTACAATACGCCGCAGGATACCGTGCAGCATCCTTCGACGATCTATGGCATTACCAAAGTGACGGGCGAATTGCTGTGCGATTACTACCATCGCCGCTACGGCGTCGACGCGCGCGGTGTGCGCTATCCCGGACTGATTTCCAATCAAGTGCTGCCCGGCGGCGGCACGACCGATTATGCTGTGGATATTTTTTATGCCGCAGTCAAGCAGCGGCATTACGACTGCTTTCTGCGCGCCGGTACGCAACTGGATATGATGTACATGCCCGATGCCATTGCAGCCGCACTGCAACTGATGCAAACCGATCCCGGCAAATTGACGCATCGCAGCGGTTTTAACGTTACCGCAATGAGTTTTACCCCGGCGCAATTGGCGGCGGAAATACAAAGGCATCTGCCCGGTTTTACCATCGGCTATACGATCGATCCGCTGCGGCAAGCGATTGCCGATTCCTGGCCGCGGCATATGGATGACAGTGCCGCGCGCGCCGAGTGGGGCTGGCAGCCGGGTTTCGATTTGCCCGGCATGGTGGCCGATATGCTGACGCACATCAGTGCCAAATTACGTAACGGTTAATTGGAGATCTCTATGTCGCTATCGAAAGTGGAGCCGCTATTCCTGGCCAAGTTAAACCAATTGCAACAGCAGGGCGTCCGCAAGGGTGATGAGAAGATCATTACCGGCATTCTCGCGCCGGAAGGCGGATTGGGGGCGCGCTATCAGCTGCACGGTTATGGCGAACGCGCATTTTTGCGCATGAACTCGAATTCCTATTTGGGATTGGCGCGGCATCCCGCCGTGATCGAAGCGGAAGCGCTGGCGGTGGAACAGTATGGCGCCGGTCCCGGCGCGGTGCGTTTTATCAGCGGCACGTACGCGCCGCATGTCGAGCTGGAGCGGCGGTTGGCGGCGCTTCATGGCCGTGAAGCGGTGCTGTTGTTCAGCGCGGCCTATGCGACGATGGTTGGCGTGCTGCCGAACTTGATTTCCGGACAGACGCTGGTGGTCAGCGATGCACTGAACCACAATTGCATCATCAACGCGATCCGTCTCGCGCATCCCGCCGGAAAAGCGATTTATGCGCACGCTGATATGCAGGATCTGGAAAAAGTCCTGAGCACCAACCGTGACCGCTATCAACGGGTTTGTGTGGTCACTGACGGTGTTTTCAGCATGCGCGGCGATCATGCGCCGCTGGCCGAACTTGCGGTGTGCTGCGACAAGCACCAGGGCGATTATGCTGAAGGAATTATTACCGTGCTGGATGACTCGCACGGCATCGGTGCTTTCGGCAGCACCGGGCGCGGTACTGAAGAGATTACGGGAGGGCGGGCGGATGTATTAATCGCCACGCTCGGCAAGGCATTCGGCGTCAACGGCGGTTATGTTGCCGCCAGCGCCACGGCCATTGCTTACTTACGGGAAACTGCGCCGTTGTATATCTATTCCAATCCGATCACGCCCGCCGAAGCGGCTGCTGCACTGGCGGCGCTGAATGTTCTGGAAAGTGCGGAAGGCTTGCGCCTGCTGGATCGATTGCGTAGCTTCAGCGCTAAACTCAGATCCGGATTACAACAACTGGGCTTTGAAACCTTATCTGGAGAGCACCCGATCGTGCCGGTATTTGTCCGCGATACCGCCAAAACCGCCGCATTGGTAGCGCATTTGTTCGATCACGGCATTCTCGCCACCGGTTTGAATTATCCGGTCGTGCCGCAAGGCGACCAGGAAATCCGCTTGCAGGTTTCCGCTGAACATACTGAGAAAGATTTGGATTACTTACTCAATGCGTTGGCGGATTTTCGTCAGTAGTGGCGGATTCTCCGGTCCCGGGTCAATTTTAGTATGCAGATGGAAAAATAAAGAAACGAGCGGAACTCAAACTGAATTATTTCGCAGCATCTCCGGTTTGATTCTTGATCTCTTCAGCGATTTCTTCCATTTTTCCCTGAGCTTCTTCAGAGGCGTCCTTCACCGCACTGGTGATATCTTCGATTGCATCGCGCGCTTTTTCGTCAGGGCGCCGGTCTAGCGCGTCGTTGACTTTGTCCACTACCTTTTCCGTGGTTTCCGTTGGTTTTTGTCCGCAGGCGGATAGAGTGGATAGCACTATCGCAATCATAAAAAAGTAGCGTAATTTCATGTTTTCTCCCCCGGTTGATTAGAACTGGGATTCTAACTCACCGGGCTAGTTTTTATTCAGCCAAGTGAGTTTTTCACGTTATTTTACGTTGAGACAATACAACCTGGCCTGGTCAGGCATAGGAGTGAGTGTGTCAGGGCAAATAACGAATGATGCCGCCGGACTAAGTGCTGCCGTACCTGCTATTTGGCTTGCCGTTAGCACTGGCTAGGGCTGCAAAAATGGTTCAAATCTCCCTTGAGTATGGCTTCTCTTAACCTCCGGCACTAAAAAGCTATGTTCGCTACCGCACATAGTTTTCTAGAAAAAACACTATAATAAAATTAAACTTTAATCATAAATGCTGTTCATAAAATAGTGTAGCGGGTGTAAATATACGACTGCGGCTGTTACAGATGGAGGTATTGATGCATATCAAAACGAAGTCGCATCCGAAAAATTAGCTACATCTACGATGTTGTCCGCCTAGCATTAATGCAGATGATCTTTGGTGAAATTCTTTACGAGTGAAGAGAAAAGTTTAGCTTTCTCTTTTCCTCTGAATTGTTTCATATCACCGAATTAATTTAACCGGAATACTGTTTCTTAAAAACGCCATGACTATTGCGGTCATACCGTTTAGTTCTTACAGATAGGAGGTATTAATTATGATTGATATACACAACCCACAACAGAACAAACTGCTCAAAGCATTACCCGCAGCAGACTACGAGCGTATCCTTATGCACCTGGAACTCACCGAAATGTCTCCCGGTGAAGTTCTGTTCCATTCAGGAGAGAAGCTACAGTATGTTTATTTTCCAGCGGATTGCTTCATGTCGCTACTCTATGACACAGAAGCTGGAGCAACCACGGAAATCGCATCCATCGGCAATGATGGTGTCGTCGGTGTCGGTATTTTCATGACTGGCGCAGCGATGCCCTACCGGGCAATGGTGCAAAGTGCCGGCTATGCCTACCGGATGTCACAAAATTTGTTCATGGAAGAGTTTAGCCGCCAAGGTCCGCTCTATCATAAGCTGCTGAGTTATACGCAGGTTCTCATTACGCAAACAGCGCAAATGGCGGTTTGCAATCGCTTCCACAAGGTCGACCAACAGCTCTGCCGCTTTCTGCTGTTAAGCTTCGATTGGCTGCCGACCAATGAATTGGCAATCACTCAGGAATTGATCTCTAACATGCTAGGTGTGCGGCGCGAAGGTATTACAGAAGCTGCCGGAAAATTGCAGCAGGAAGGATTGATCCATTGCAGGCGAGGCCACATTGCCGTACTGGATCGAGAAGGACTGGAAGCTCGTTCTTGCGAATGTTACCAAGTCGTTAAGACAGAATTTGAGCGCTTGCTTGCCGCCTAGTTAACTCAATCGCTGTTTGAATTCAAAAGTACTGAATACTCATTCAGCAATGATATGGAGGTTTAATCCGATGGATAAGAAAACACTGAAGACTTTTAATTACATGACATTGTATCCAATGACACGCATGGCGGGTGTACTGGTAAGTTCTGCGATTTTTCTAGCAGGTTGTGAAAGCATTCCGGCGCCCACTGAGCAGTTAGCGACTTCCAAAGCCGCAGTCGATAACGCACTCAGCGCTGGCGGCAATGAACTTGCTCCACTACAGCTCAAGTCTGCAATCGATAAGATGGAAGCTGCCGAGCGTGCCATGGGCGATAAAAATTATGTCCTGGCCCGGCAATTTGCCGAAGAAGCGCAAATTGATGCCAAATTAGCGGAAGCAATGGCCCGGAGCAATAAAGCACAAAAAGCGGCGGAAGCGTTGCAAGAATCCAGCCGCGTGTTACGCCAAGAGATTGATCGCCAAATCCAATAATCCTTAATGGAGCCTATCATGCAAAATAATTGGTGTTTTTCTATGATTCTGGTTGTTTTTGCAATTATTTCCGGCTGTAGCTCAATGCCGCAAAATCAATCGCTTACTGAGGCCCATAGCGATTATAACAAAGCACTGACAAATCCACAGGTCACCGGCATGGCTGCGCTGGAATTAAATGAAGCGAGCAAATTTCTGGATAAAGCAGATACCGCCCTGAATAAAAGAGAAAGTGATGGCACAGTGAATCACTTGGCTTATATGGCCAGCCAGCAAGTTGCAATTGCGCAGGAAACCGCCAAAGCGAAAACGGCTGAAGCAGCGGTAAAAAATGCCAGTACAGCGCGTAACCGGATTCTTCTCGATGCCAGAACGGCCGAAGCCGAAGAGGCGAAAAGACAAGCTGAAGAAGCGAGAAGACAAGCCGAAGAAGCCCAACGGCAGCTAGAAGAATTAAAAGCCAAGAAAACGGATCGTGGCTTGGTGATTACACTGCAGGATGTATTATTCCGCACCAACATGGCGCAGCTCGAACTCAATGGATTACGCACCGTGCACAAGTTGGCTGATTTTCTCAAACAGTATCCTGAACGCAACGTATTGATCGAAGGACATACCGATAGCACTGGCAGCGATAGCTATAATCAAGCGCTCTCCGAGCGTCGTGCCCATGCGGTGCGGATGGCTTTGCTGGACAGCGGAATCGGTAGTGATCGTATCGCAGCGCGAGGGTATGGTGAATCTTTTCCGGTAGCCAGCAATGATACTGCTGAGCATCGCCAGTTAAACCGGCGTGTGGAAATTATCTTATCCGATGAAGGCGGTGTCGTTACTCCGCGCTGACAGCGCTTCTTCAATCAAAGTTCGCAGCACACCAATCAAAGCATAAAAAGCGCCGCAGCATCTGAATCGAATTGATCTGCTTGTTATAGAGAAAATGTCATCGATGAAATACTGGATGTTGCAATTATCGGAGCGGGAAGCGCCGGGCTTGCCGCACCGCGTGAAGTCAGAAAACACACACAGCGCTTTGTGATCATCAACGACGGACCGTGTGGGGCGCTGTTTGCGCCCGGGTAGGTTGCATGCCGTCCAAAACACTGGTTGAAGCGGCGAATGCTTTTTATCGCCGCAATACTTTTGCGGAATTTGGCATTCAGGGCGCTGACGCTCTGATCTGCGACATACCCTGCAAATCGCCGGTCTGCGTATATTCATGGCGGGCGATGCCAATGATCAAGTGCCACTATTGCATGAAGCCGCAGATGACGGCCATATCGCCGGATTTAATGCCACACGTTCCGTGCCGATTTGCTTTAAACGCCGTACACCGCTGGTGATTGTCTTCTCCGGTCCGAACATTGCAGCCGCGGGTAACCGGTATCAAGACCTTGATCAGACGAAAACATTAATTGGCGAAGCGCGTTTTGACCGCCAGGGGCGTGCACGCACCGGTCAATGCAACAAGGGTATTCTGCGTATCTATGCTGCAATGGACAATGGACGGCTGCTGGGCGCGGAAATGTGCGTGCCAGCCGGGGAACACATGGCGCATTTACTTGCATTGGCGATCGATCGTTCACTTACCGTGCAAGATTTATTGCGTATGCCTTTTTATCATCCGGTTCTGGAGGAGGGATTACGCACAGCGTTGCGGACATTGGCGGCACAGCTGCCTGCGGGTAATGAATACGACCTGGCCGCATGCGGTGAGTTTAATATGGGAGCGTTGGATTGACTGGGATGCTTGTAGAGACGGCTTCATTGTTACATTATTTATTCAGTTTTACTTGATAAAAAACACAACATAACCCCAATCCGTCTCGGCGGGTTTTTTATTGTTTTAAATGTGGTCATCCGAACAGACTTTAGGTTAAAAAAATGGAATTGTGAGCACTACTTCATCAGGAGAGTATTCATATGTATATACCACCTATTATCGCCTTCCTCGCAGCTTTAATTTTGGGGTCAATTTATATGTCGGGTTCATCGGCTTTTGCTCAATCAACCCCGCCATTAGATTCGCCGATCGAAAAACCGGTTGATATGTCGGAGTCTGGACGCATTCAAGAAGAAAGCGATAGACGGCGTGAAAAAGCGGATTCCCCTGATAGCGATGAAAAGCACCAAGATACTTCTGTAACTCCGCCCTATTCAACGAAACCCATTATAGAAAATCCAGACAATTCCATAGGACCAAATAGTAAACATAGATATCCGTAAGACTAATAGATAGTAAACATACAATACGTAAATTTCTGCATTATCGTTAGGCTTCATTGTATTTCTTTAACCCGCCTCGAGCGGGTCTTTTTTGTTGTGTTGGCCACCGCACAGAAGAAATTCTCTAGCTACCACACAATGAATTTCTTTCAACAGATTGGAGTTTTTTCATGATTAATGAAAATAGTAATACTGAGAGTGGCAATGCTGAGAATTCACAGCCCAGCAAAAGGTATATTCTTATGACAATGATAGCAGCTGTATTGCTGGCTTTTTCATTTATTGCCTTAGGAATATGGTGGTTTACGAACAATTGAAATATCAGAAAACCGCCCGCAAGGCGGTTTTTTGTTGCGCATTAATTAATGAGCGGTACCGAACAGACCGGAATTAAGATTACGAGGACTATGACTATTCCAAGTTAATCAACAGGAGAACTACCATGATGAAAATATTATTCACAATGATTATCAGCGGATTTTTATTTATTAGCGTGCCTGCATTTGCTTCGGGTTATTCTCAAACACAGAATAATGTAGACGGCAAAAAAGATTCATCAAAACCTGCACAAAGTAATCCCGCCAATAAGAATGGCGGAAAAGAATCTCAATCTGAAGCTTATGGAAAGCAAAAAGTGGAGAAATTGGAGAAAGATGAAGGCCGTTATCAACAACTAAAAAAAGATGCTGATCCAAGAGGAAGAACTGAGGAAAATAAGGGCAATTTCGATGAAAATGTTCCACAGTAGACTGTGTTGAGTAACTGCCAGCCTGAAACCTCAATCAACCAAACCCGCCACGAGCGGGTTTTTTATTTTCAAACTAGAGTCTGTAGACATTTCACAAGGGTAGCCATAGATACGCACATGCCATGGCTACCATGCTTTCGTAATTTCTCTTCAGCTTGTCGTATCGTGTCGCTACTGCCCGATACTGCTTTAGCCTTGCAAAAGCATTTTCCACCAAATGCCGGTATCTATATAAACCCCAATCCATATCTGCGTTACCCTTCAACGAACTGCGCTTTCTCGGGATTACAACTCGAGCCCCTTTCTTCGTTATCTGCTCTCGTATACATTCGCTGTCATAGCCCTTGTCCGCAACAATCGCTTTCGCGTCAGGTAGTCTGGCAATCAATTCAGGTGCTGCAGAGCAATCATTGACCTCTCCACCGGTGATTTCAAACTCAACTGGCAAGCCACAACTATCAGCTACCAGGTGAATCTTTGTGGTATCGCCTGCACGGCTTTTCCCGATCGCCTGAGGTTCATCGCCCGCTGCGCCTGCACTATGCTGGTGCGCTTTAACATAGCTGCCATCAATAAATTCCCATTCACAATCCGGATCAATAACCAACGCCTTGAAAACCCTTAACCATTTGCTGCTTAACGACCATGCATTAAATCTTTTGTAGATGGAATTCCAGCTTCCAAATACCTCAGGCAAGTCTCGCCACGGGCAGCCAACCCGCATTCGATACTGCATTCCTTCTATTGTCATGCGCAGATTGCGCTTGTTATAAATCGCTTCTTGAAGCAGAATCTTCTTCAGCTTCGACCAGAACTCATCACTGAGCATCAAGCGGGGCATCGCAAACTCGTTTTATTGGTGACATAGAAACCTCAATATTACGAGTTTGCTTCTTTCTATGAAACACTTATCTCAAAATATCAACAGACCCTAAGCGATTGCCGAAAAAAAACGGCGGTTTATTTATCCGCCGTTTTTTCCTATTAAGAGTGTTCACTTATCATGCAGCCTGCTTCAGATGAGCGACAGCCTGCTCTGCGGCTTTTCTCGCTGAATCAGCGGCCCCGAGATTACCTTCCTTAATCGCTTCATCCAAGCTTCTAATACCGGCATCAAGATGTGGATTAGTGGTTGTTGCCTGGTTTTTCTCAGCTTTTGCGGCATTCGCGTGGGTTTTAGATTCTTCCGCATGCTGGGAAATAGTTTTTCCCTCTGTTGCCTTAGCTGCAACCTCAGCATGCTGAATGGCTTCGTTTAAATGATTGCCTGCGGCGAATGCGCTAAGCGAAAAGAAAAATATAATTAAGAAACTTGTATATAAAGTGATCGTTTTTATGTGCATTTTTTAACTCCAGTAAAAATTATTGAAAAGTACGTAATATGCTGCTGTTTATCGAATTGAGTTTTTAATATCTTCCTTAGCATCACCCAAACCAGCCTGCGCTTTGCCTAAGTTTTTTTCAATGCTTCCTTTTATTTCCATTTCCTTATCGTCCAGTATCTTACCGGCGACTTCCTTGACTTTACCTTTGGTTTCTTCCAAACGGCCTTCTATTTGATCTTTATTCATAATAGTCTCCTATTGTTGATTGAAAGTGATGATCGGACATGAATATGTCTCATCACTTGTTAGTAAGAATATAAGCAAAAACAGGATAGATCTGTACGGTAGCCAACTTAAGCCGGGAAAAACTCTGTTTTGCAAATAACAAAAGTGAAATGTAATCCCGGTTTGTACATATCAATGGTGATCAGAAGCCCGATGGCTCATGCTGTTCGATACCGTTTAGCTCATGACGGACACGGGAAGATGTTTCGTAAACTACCCGGCGTACGCGGTTGATTCCTCCCAATGGCTGATGCTCGGACATCGCATGCCAGGGCGTAAAAGTCAGATCCTCGCAAAACTTTCGTTGCTCAGGGGTATTGAATTGTTGTGAGGGAATGGTAATTTTCGCTACCGTAATAAACGGCGAGTCTTTTTCATTCCAGTCGACGGTAGGGTCTTCGATGGGCATTTCTACAGCATTTGTGCGCAGTTGCACCATGAAATCAAAGCACGCGGCGCTACCGTCGAGATGTTTTTGCATATTTTCGCGCAGGAAGTTAGGCGATGTGGTGTTAGTAAACGTTGCATGCATGGATTTCTCGCAAGGACGGGCGGTGAATTTCATGGCGGTATCGCCGAAGTGATAGGGTGTCGCGCTCCAATATTGTGTCTCCAATGGATTGACAACCTTCTTGTTACGAATGGCAACGACAGTCGCTAGCTCGTGCAGACGGAAATTCAGCGGATTGGGGCCGGGGAAAAAGAACTTGGCGGGGCTATCCTGCGCTAGCGCTTGCTGAAACTCGACATAGTCTGCCGCATTTTTGACGAAAAATACCGGATGATTGACCATCACAAAATCCTGCGTGCCGGACTGACTACGTTCAACGCCCATGAGTTTGATGGACATGCCACGGCCATCGCCGGCCGAGTCATCTTGTACTTTCCCGGAACCATTGGAGTAACGGATCCAAGCGGGATATTCACGCGCCTCCGCAAAAATTCCGACGCTCATGTTATCCGGTAATTGCAGAACACTAAATTGCGCCTTTACACAACCATGCGCTTTGAAATGGGCATCTCTGTGCGCAGAACCATTTTTGGCCTTGGTCCGGATATTTTCCTCAACAATCCGCGCGATGCGTTGGATCGCTTCAGCCTCGGTCGCAGGTATTTCCTCTTTACCGGAGACAGGGTGCGGGAAGAAAATCATCAAAACCAGCCCCAAAAGAAGTTTTCTGTTCAACATTTGATGGTCCCCCGGTAAATTAGAAAAGCCATTTTTACGCAATATCCGCATAAAAATGGCTATCTCGTTGTAGTTTTCCATGCTATTTGAGTTGCATGCTATTTTTCACCGACTTGACTCCAGCGACACCTTTGGTGACTTCGATCGCTTTGTTGATGCTGGTAGAGGAACTGACGAATCCACTTAATTGAACTACACCTTTGAAAGTTTCAACATTGATTTCAGCAGACTTCAGCGTTGGTTCATTCAGTATGGCCGCTTTTACTTTCGTGGTAATGACAGTATCATCCAAATACTCTCCTGTTCCTTCCTGCTTCTGAGTTGACCCGCACCCCATAGCAGTCAGCAGTACCAAGATCAAGAAAGATACAGAGAATAATCTAACAAAATGCTTCATGGTTTAGTCTCCTGTCAATTGTCTCCCTCAGTACTGATGCGCAGATGCGGAAAATCACGGATTCTTGCGCACAAACGATCAGTCGGGATAGGTTAAAAATCTTGCACGGCTACTTAATCATTGCCTGCTAGGACGATTCGATTGATGAGTACCGTTCCGCTTTTAAAAACTAAAGCCGCTCTCGTTTCAACTTGAAACACTTTAGCTGCAAATTTAATCGCAATCTGTTCGGTAGCATACATAGAGGCAGAATCATCGATGCCGAGGCAACCCAATAATCGCCTCAGCATCGGAGTGAAAAAGCCTGCTGTGTAGAAATGCAACGGCTTATGTACGATATCGCACAGACCATCCCCTATCCACCCGCTAGAATCTGAATGTGCCGAGGTTGGCAATGAGTGTGTTGCACTCGATCTGGATTCTTATTCCCCTCGAATTTCTGACACATTCATCAATGAAATTCACCGTTATTGATTCCTATAACAACGCAAGGAGAACTTATGAAAACGACAAACAAACATGAGAAAAATGTCTCAACAGAAAAAATCCTGGCAATTACCGGTTTATTCATTGTTCTTGGTTTGACCGGCTGCCAGCAAGAAGGGGAAGCGGAAAAAGCAGGGAAAAAGCTGGATCGTTCAATTGAAAGCACCGGAAAAAAGATTGAACAGATGACAGAACAAGCAGGCAAAGAAATTAGCGATGCAAAGAAGGAAGCAGGAAAATCAATCAGTGAAACAACTGAAGCAGGCGGGCAATACATTGACGATTCAGTGATTACTGCGAGTGTGAAGGCGGCAATTTTAAATGACCCTGTGCTGAAAGTATCTCAGATTAAAGTCACAACAGTTAATGGTGTCGTGCAACTGAGCGGCGCGCTTGATTCCCAGGAAAGTATCGATAAAGCAGCAGAGGTCGCCAAGAATCAAAAGAATGTGAAATCAGTACAGAATGACCTGATTCTCAGTGCATCCACACCCAGTGAAGAATAATGATTTCTTGCGATTTGTCACTGCATTCGGGGCCGTACTGCTTAATGCGCTTGCGGTCCATGCCGCACCTCCGAACGATGATTACATTGCCGGCTACGCAACCGGCATGTTAAAGCATAAATTGATGCTGGATATTCCATCGCTCACCGTACAGAATGGCGTTATTATTTTGCCGGAGGGCGGCCTGGATATTCCTGATCGATCCAATGTCATGCAAATGCTGGCGGAAATTCCCGGGGTGAGCGCTGTCAAGATAGCGGAAACCGCTGCCGGACCAATCCCTCAGGCGCCTGTAGCGGCCGTTCCCGCACAACCTGCAGAGCAGCCGGTAGCGGCAGTCGATGCGCGTTCAACGTTACTACCGGCAGGTCTTTTACCCAGCGGGCATTTATTCAGCCCATTATTGGCGGATCCGCGCTGGGCGCATTTCTCGGCTGCTTACCGTCATTTCATGAATGATAATTTTGATGGAAGAAGCGTCGCTTCAGTGAGCTTCGGTGAAACGATACCGGTTTACCGCGGCAATTTCGGACGGTTAGCCGCGCAATGGGAAGTAGGACTGCAAGGCGCTGTTTTTAGCGACTTCAATCTGAATGCGCCATCATCGGATCTGGTTAATTCGGATTTCATCGGATCGATTTATGCCAGCATGCGAGCAAAGCAATTTTCAGCGTTTGGTCGTGTTTACCATCAAAGCTCACATCTTGGCGATGAATTTCTGCTGCGCAAAGCGGATTCCGCATTTAACCGTATCAATCTCAGTTATGAGGGAATGGACTTAAGGTTATCGTATGAATTTCCTTACGGTGTGCGCCTGTACGGCGGTGGCGGCGGCTTGATTCATAAAGAACCATCATCGCTCAAAGTATGGATGACGCAATATGGCGTTGAGTTTCGCAGTCCGTGGCGCATGGATTTCTGGTCAATGCGGCCCATCGCTGCGGCGGATTTCAAGAATTATCAAGAAAACAACTGGCATACCGACGTGTCGGCCAGAGCCGGTGTTGAATTTGGAAATTTGCAAGCACTAGGCCGGAAGCTCCAGTTACTTATCGAATACTTCAATGGGAATTCTTCCAGCGGGCAGTTTTTTAGGAACAATGTGGAATATATCGGTGTAGGGGCTCACTATCATTTCTAAGGAAAGGTGAATTAAGCGGTGTTGCGCTTATCGCGGTAAGTCTGCTGTTAAATAGCTGCTCCAGTAGCTGGGTTTCTAGCGAAATGCCGGTAATTATTATAAGGAGAAACAAATGCTTGAGACTATCGCGGTCGTTCTAATTATCCTCTGGATACTCGGTTTTGTTTCTGCCTATACGCTTGGTGGATTTATTCACATCCTGCTGGTCATTGCACTCGTGGCTATCGTCATTCGCATTATCCAAGGGCGAAGACCGTTTTAATTTCAGTATTACTAAAGGGTAAAGCCGTGACGCAGATTGTTACGAGATTAACCGGTTATAAATAGCGGAGTAAAAATGGATAGTACAGCAGACCCGCTTTGGTACAAAGACGCCATTATTTATCAATTACATGTGCGTGCCTATTGCGATAGCAACGGCGATGGCATCGGCGATTTTCCCGGTCTGACTGGCAAATTGGATTACCTGAAAGATCTCGGCATCGATACGCTCTGGTTATTGCCATTTTATCCTTCGCCTTTGCGCGACGATGGCTATGACATTTCCAACTATCACGACATTCATCCTGACTATGGCACTCTGAGCGATTTTAAATTTTTTCTGGAAGAAGCGCATAAACGTCATCTCAGGGTCATCACCGAACTGGTGATTAATCATACTTCGAATCAGCATCCATGGTTCCAAGCGGCGCGCACAGCGCTGCCGGGATCGGTTGCACGGGAATTCTATGTGTGGAGCGATACGGTCAAACGCTATGAAAATACCCGCATCATTTTCACCGACTCCGAAAAATCCAACTGGGCTTGGGATGAAGAAGCAAAAGCCTACTATTGGCACCGCTTCTTTTCACATCAGCCGGATCTGAATTTTGCTAACGCGCATGTCATCAATGCGATAACGCATGCTATGCGATTCTGGTTTGACTTGGGGGTCGACGGCGTGCGTCTCGACGCCATTCCCTACTTATGCGAGCGCGAAGGGACCAATAATGAGAATCTCCCGGAAACCCATGCCGTCATCAAACAGTTACGCGCCGACTTGGATAGCCGCTATAAAGATCGTATTTTCCTCGCGGAAGCCAACCAGTGGCCGGAAGATGTACGTGAGTATTTCGGTGACGGTGATGAATGCCATATGGCTTTTCATTTTCCTCTAATGCCGCGAATTTTCATGGCGGTAGCTCAGGAAGACCGCCATCCGATTATTGAAATTTTGGACCAAACCCCCGAGATACCGGGAAATTGCCAATGGGCGGTATTTTTGCGTAATCACGATGAATTGACTTTAGAAATGGTCACCGACCGTGAACGCGACTATATGTATGATACTTACGCAACCGATCCGCGCGCGCGCATTAACTTGGGCATCCGGCGGCGGTTAGCGCCTTTGATGGATGGCAGCCGCAGCAAAGTCGAACTAATGTGCAGCTTACTGCTTTCCATGCCGGGTTCACCCATTATCTATTATGGTGACGAAATCGGCATGGGAGATAACATTTATCTCGGCGACCGCAACGGTGTACGCACGCCGATGCAATGGAGTCCCGACAGGAATGCGGGGTTTTCCCGGGCCGATCCGCAACGGTTGTATCTTCCGCCCATTATGGATCCGCTCTATGGGTATGAGGCGGTCAACGTCGAAGCGCAAAGCCGTAGCGACAATTCACTGCTCAATTGGATGCGGCGGCTCATCGTCACACGTAAAAGCCACAAAGCTTTCGGGAGCGGATCGATACAATTTCTGCATCCCGGAAACCGCAAAATACTCGCTTATTTGCGGGCATACCAGGACGAATGCATTTTTTGCATCGCCAATCTGGCAAACACTGCGCAACCGGTGGAATTGGATCTTGCTGCCTATAAAGGCCGTGTGCCGGTGGAGTTGCTCGGACGCACTGCATTCCCGGCGATTGGCGAACTACCGTATTTACTGAGTTTGCCGGGTTATGGCTTTTACTGGTTCCGGCTGACAACCGATGTTGAAGCGCCTATCTGGCATATCGATAAACTGCCGCGTGAGGAGATGCCAGTGTTGGTGTTGCCGGAAAGCTTATTAGCCGCACTAATGACCAAACCTGCAGGCGAAGTCAGCAGCGTGCTTGCGAGTAAAACGCGGCAGCGGCTGGAGACGGAAATATTGCCTCATTTTCTTGCATCACAACGCTGGTACACCGGCGCAGGATTGCGGATAGCGCAATTGAATCTCGATCTGAATCATTCCTGGAAAACAACCGACGGCAGAAGCTGGTTGCCCTTATTGATTAGAATTCAGTTTGATAACGATGTTTCACAAACTTATTTCCTGCCGCTCGGGTTGCTGCTGGGTGAAGCCGCCGAGCAGTACTATCATACCTTGTCACCTTGGATGTTAGCCAGAATCCGGCAGCGCGCGCACGAAGGTATACTCTACGATGCCATCGGAGAAGATGCGTTTTGCCAGTTTTTACTCAATGCGATTCAGACAAAAATGCGTCTTCCTTTCGCTTCCGGCGAGATGGTTTGTTCCAGTACCGCTGCATCTACGGAATGGCCGGAAGCGCTCGCGGTAAACCGCCCGGCTGTGAAGCAAAGCAATACTTCCATCGTTTATGGCGAAAGCTTCATTTTGAAAATTTATCGCCGGATACAGGAAGGTATCAATCCGGAAATGGAAATCGGGCGATTCCTGACCGAAGTATCATCGTGCAAAAGTATTGCGCCGTTCGCCGGCAGCCTGGAATATCAAACCGGGAACGGTACAGCCGCGATTGCGGTACTGCATCGCTATATCCCCAACCAGGGCACGGTATGGAATTACACTCAGGAATATCTGGATCGCTGTCTTAAGTCCTGCATCAATGAACCGGAGCAGACATCCGAAGCGTCAACACACGCCAGTTATCAGTCGCAGATGACCGCGCTGGGCAAGTGCACGGCCGGTTTACATTTCGCGCTTGCCAAAACGACCGGGGATTCCGCCTTCGATCCCGAAACCGTGCCGATCAACGGATTCTCGGCACTAGCGCAGCAATGTCAGGTAATTCTTGCAGCTGACACTAACCAATATTCACCTGACACTGTTCAACGCTTGAATGCCGTATTGCAAAGAATATCCGGGTACCTCGCGACATCCCAATCCTGTTCCCGCCAATTGACTGTTAGCCGCATTCACGGAGATTTTCATCTCGACCAAATATTGATGGTGCACAGCGATTTCATCATCACCGATTTCGAAGGTGACCCCGCCCTGCCTCTGGAAGCACGGCGAGCCAAGAAGCTGCCTTTGGACGATATCGCAAACCTATGTTTTTCGCTTTGCTTGGCCGCAATGCAGGCGCAGCAGCGGCATTTAACCGAATACACCGGGCAGCGTGACTTGTTTGCAGCCAGCGCGCAGTTGTGGCTGACGGTTTCCGCCGAAGCTTTTTTGGGTGGATATTGCAGCACAATTGCCGGGTGCTGCACCCATCCCGGCGATCCGGAATTAACCGGGCACCTGCTGCAACTCTTCTTGCTGGAAAAATTATTATTGAGATCCAATGATATGAACAATGAGCAAGCGGCATTGGTGGAGTCTCCGGTGCTGATTTTGCTTGATTTGCTCGAGCGAACCGCACTGTTCTCTATAGGTGATGGATAAGTCTGAACCGCATGCCTATGAAAAGACAACATTGCATGCCATTTGGCGCTGAATTCATCAGCGGGGATACCGTGCGTTTTCAGTTATGGGCGCCGGCCGCCCGGAACGTTCAAGTGCTGATCGATAACGGCGCGCCGCTCCCGATGCAAGCAAGCGGTGATGGTTGGTACCAAAGGATTTGCCAGCCGGTTCTGACAGGCAATCGGTATTCCTTTCAGATCGACGATGACATCCGGGTTCCCGATCCGGCGTCACGTTACAATCCCGATGATGTTCACGGTGCCAGCCAGCTAATCAATCCCGCAGCATTTAATTGGTGCGATGACGAATGGTGTGGCCGACCTTGGGAAGAAGCTGTCATTTACGAGATCCATACCGGCGCTTTCACGCCGCAGGGCACGTTCTCCGCCATCGAAGAAAAACTCGAATATCTGGCGAATCTTGGCGTCACCGCGATTGAACTGATGCCGGTCGCTGATTTTCCGGGGCGCTGCAATTGGGGGTATGACGGTGCTTTAATATTTGCTCCGGACAGCACTTACGGCACCCCGGATGATTTAAAACGGCTGGTTCAAAGCGCTCACCGCCATGGATTGATGATGCTGCTTGATGTCGTGTACAACCATTTCGGGCCGGAAGGCAATTACCTGCATCGCTACGCGCCGCAGTTCTTTACCGGCCGCTATCATACGCCTTGGGGCCAAGCGATTAATTTCGACGGCGCATGCTCCCGCATCGTGCGCGATTTCTTTATTCACAACGCGCTTTTCTGGCTGGAAGAATACCATTTCGACGGATTGCGGCTGGACGCCGTGCATGCCATCATGGATGGCAGTCAGCCGGATTTCCTCGCAGAGCTGGCGCAGCAAGTCCGCTCAGCATTCGGTGCAGACCGCCACATTCATCTCATTCTGGAAAACGACCGCAACTTGGCGCACTACTTACAGCGCGACCGGCAAGGTAAAAGTATCGGATTTACCGCGCAATGGAACGACGATGCGCATCACGCCTGCCATGTGCTGCTGACCGGTGAGCGTGACGGCTATTATGCGGATTATGCCGGTAATCCCATCGCGCATTTGGGACGCTGCTTGACCGAAGGTTTTGCGTATCAAGGTGAAATCTCGGTTTACCGCCATGCCATGCCACGCGGAGAACCGAGTGCGCATTTACCGGCTTCGGCTTTTGTCTGGTTCTTGCAGAACCACGATCAAACCGGTAATCGCGCGTGCGGTGAGCGCCTTACGGTATTGGCTTCACCCGAAGCATTGCGCGCCGCCGTGGTTCTGTTGCTGCTGTCGCCTGCAGTACCATTATTGTTCATGGGAGAAGAATGGGCCGCGCAAGAGCCGTTTCCCTTCTTTTGCGGTTTCACCGGTGAACTCGCTCAGGCTGTTACAGCGGGCAGACGCAAGGAATTCGC
>CP091134.1:873729-879621 GCA_021582535.1 Nitrosomonas sp. | reverse complement strand
AGGAATGGTTTGAAAAGAGTGGGATACGCCACGATTCGCCACCATGCTTGGGGGGTGCCAAATCTAAATAGCCCGGGAACTAACCAATTGGCATCAATTACGCGAGCTTCCATCGATTTACGGAGTAGTCAGATTATCCACAAACTATTGAACTAACGTATTAAGTAAAGGAGAAGTCTAATGAACGAGAAATTTGATAAACAAGCCGTACTGAATTGCCTCAGCAAGATTCTCGAACTTGAGTTGGCGGGTGTGGTGCGTTATACCCACTATGCTTTCATGATCTACGGCTACAATCGAATTCCAATTGTCTCCTGGTTACAGGAACAGGCCGATGAATCCCTGGTTCATGCGCGAGCGGCCGGTGAGATGATCACTTACCTGGGAGCGCACCCGTCCTTGGCCATCGGCCCTTTACTGGAAACTCATCAACATGATATTGGCGACATACTGCGTGAATCTCTGGAACATGAGCGTGCGGCGCTGGCGGTGTACAAAGAATTATTGTCCCTGGTGGATGATAAGTTCGTGATGCTTGAAGAGTATGCGCGCCGGATGATCGCTGCGGAAGAAATGCATCAAGGTGATGTGGACAAAATGTTGCGGCGGCCGGGTGCTGTGGAAACTTTTTCAGAGACTAAGGCGGTTTAGCCGGTTTTTTTCTTAGCATAAGCGGGATAGCATCCCCGGATATCTTTCTTCCGGTGTAACAGTTGAGAAATAGCACAATAATTCCAGGAGGCAATCATGAAGGAGCAATGGCAAGTTCCCAGTGCAACGTTTAAAACGCGCGTGCGCGATGAATCGATAGGCGGAGATAATCCATTTCGCTGGCAGGATGTTACAACGGACGACATTTTTAAGAATAAGCGGATCGTATTATTCGCATTACCCGGCGCATACACGCCGACGTGCACTACTGCGCATTTGCCCGGTTACGAGCAGCACTATGGTGATTTCAAAGCGTTGGGTATTGATGAGGTGATTTGCTTGTCGGTGAACGATGCATTTGTTATGTTTCAATGGCGTAAACATCTGGGAGTCGAGAAAATATTTATGCTGCCCGATGGTAATGCCGAGTTTACCCGCAAGATGGGAATGCTTGTAGACAAATCGAACTTAGGATTTGGCATGCGTTCCTGGCGGTACTCCATGGTTGTCCAGGATAAGCAGATCGAGAAGATATTCGTGGAACCAGGTTTTGCAGACAATTGCCCTACCGATCCTTTTGAGATTTCAGGCGCTGATACTATGCTGAAGTATTTAAGATCCCGATAAGGTTTGCTGGCAAAGTGTCACTACGAATGTATTGATTCTTACAATCTCGTTACACGCACAGGTAACAGTCAGCGAATCCTTCCGGTCAAGCATCTGCTTTTTTGATGAATCCTTCATCCCGGAGTTTGCGGCTGCCTGCACGTGTTCGTTTTGGCCTTTGCAGTCGCTGTTGTCCGGATCATCACAGGGCCATGCACTACAAACGAGCACGATACTGAATTGCCGCCCTCACCGGAGGAAATTGCTATGAATGAAATACTGGATGTGATTATCGTCGGAGCGGGTAGCGCAGGTCTGGCCGCGCTGCGGGAGGTAAGAAAATACACGCAACGCTTTGTGATTATCAATGATGGGCCTTGGGGGACTGTCTGCGCGCGGGTCGGTTGTATGCCCTCCAAGGTTCTGATCGAAGCGGCCAATGCCTTTCAGCGGCGCGGTACCTTTGAGGAATTCGGTATTCGCGGCGGGGATCGGCTCACGCTGGATATTCCGGCGGTGCTGCGGCGTGTGCGGCGGTTGCGCGATGATTTTGTTGCCAGCACGGTAAAAACGACGGAAGAACTGGGCGAACGCGCCATTTCCGGGCGTGTGCGCCTGCTTGCGCCGGATAGATTGGAGGTCAATGGCGAGGAATTGCGGGCGCACAAAATCATTATTGCAACCGGATCGCGTCCGGTTGTACCTGCGTCCTGGACTGCATTGGGGCATCGGCTGCTCACGACGGATACCTTGTTTGAGCAGGAAACGTTGCCCGCACGCATGGCAGTCGTAGGAATGGGTCCTATCGGCGCCGAAATGGCGCAGGCGCTTTCTCGGCTTGGTATTCAAGTGGTGGCATTTGGCGGTAAAGCGATTGCCGGATTAACAGACCCACAGGTGATTGCGGTAGCGGCAGATCTGTTTAAGAAAGAATTTCCACTGCATCTGGGTGAGAAAGCCGAGTTAAGCCTGGTGGACGAAGGTGTGCAGGTACGCGCCGGGAATATAGAGGTGGTGGTCGATTGTGTGCTTGCGGCGTTGGGACGCCGTCCGAATATCGACAATCTGGGTCTCGAGACATTGGGCGTCTCGCTTGATCAACACGGCATGCCGCCTGTAAATCCAGGTACCATGCAAGTGGCTGATCTGCCGGTGTTCATGGCGGGTGACGCGAATGACCAAGCGCCGCTGCTGCATGAAGCGGCCGATGAAGGATACATCGCCGGGCTTAATGCCATGCGCTCTCATCCGATCTGCTTTACACGCCGGACACCCCTGGCCATCGTTTTCACTGACCCGGACATCGCAGTCGTAGGCAGCCGCTTTGAGGCACTCGATCCGGCAAAGATTGTGGTAGGAGAAGTACATTTTGACCGCCAGGGACGGGCGCGCGCCGGTCAGCGCAACAAGGGTATCCAACGTCTTTATGCCGATGCGGTCAGCGGCCGGTTACTGGGTGCGGAAATGTGCGCGCCTGCTGGCGAACATATGGCGCATCTGCTGGCGCTGGCTATCGATCGCTCGCTCACAGTGCAGCAGCTGCTGCGTCTGCCGTTTTACCATCCGGTTTTGGAAGAAGGCTTGCGCACGGCACTGCGTGCTCTGGCGGTGCAACTGCCGTCCGTTAACGAATCCGATTTGTCCATGTGCGGCGCTTATAATACGGAAGCGCTTGATTGATAACTATCTTGTCCTGCATGCGTTGATGACTCGATGACGAGTTGCCAGGATGCGGGATCAGGATAACAACGACAAATAGATTTCCCGGTAAGCCGTTGCGCTGGCATGCCAGCTGAAATCCTTCGCCATGCCGTTTTTCTGCAAGCGCTGCCAGACTTTTTTGTCGTGATAAGCCGCTGTTGCGCGTTTGATCGCGGCGAGCAGATGCTCCGCGCTCATCGTATCGAATACAAAACCGCTGGCGCTGTCATTGGCCAAGGATTGCGGCGTGCAGTCGACCACGGTGTCGAGCAGGCCGCCGGTTGCATGCACGATGGGCGGTGTGCCGTAGCGCTGGCTGTACATCTGATTCAGGCCGCACGGCTCAAAGCGTGACGGCATCAGGAAGCAATCCGCGCCGGCTTCGATCAGATGCGACAACGCTTCGTTGAAACCAATGCGCACCGCGATGGCACCGGGATGGGCCTGCGCCAGCATCGACAGCTGGTGTTCCAATTGCGCCTGGTCGCTGCCGAGCACGATCAGTTGTGCGGGGATTTTTACCAGTTGCGGTGCTATCTGGATCAGCACATCGATACCTTTCTGGTGGCTCAAGCGGCTGATCACGCCAAATAGCGGGATCTCGGCGTTTACCGTCAGTTCCATCTGCTGCTGCAATGCGCTCTTGTTGAGCGCTTTATCCGCGAGTTTTTTGCTGCTGTAGTTTTTGACCAGATGCCGGTCGGCTGCGGGATCCCATTCGTTGACGTCAATGCCGTTGACGATCCCGGTCAAGTGGCTGCGGCGCGCGGCCAGTAATCCTTGCAAGCCGAATCCCAACGGCTCCATTTGGATTTCTTCCGCGTAGTTGGGACTGACCGTGGTGATGTGATTGGCATAAAAGAGTCCCGCTTTGAGAAACGACAGATTGCCGTAATATTCCACGCCGTTGATAGCGAAACTGTGCGGTGGCAATCCCAGTTGCACTACGCTGCCGGGCGGGAAAACGCCCTGGAATGCGAGGTTGTGGATCGTCATCAATGTGGCGGCTTTTTTACCGGGGTGGAAATGCAGGTAAGCGGGGGTGAGACCGCTTTGCCAGTCGTTGCAATGCGCAATGTGCGGGCGCCAGGCGATCGGACTGGCGTCGCTGGCCAAAATAGCGCCGATTCTCGACAGCAAACCGAAACGCAATGCATTGTCCGGCCAGTCGCGCCCGAATTCGTCCATGTAAGGCCCGCCATCGCGGCGGTACAACCCCGGACAGTCGATGACAAAAACCGGGATATGCTCGGTTTTGCTCAATGATAGCCGTGCCGACAGCAAGGTGGCGGGCGGGAATTGCGGCAGCGCGGTGAACTCGGCCACTTTGGATTTGTATTTAACCCCGGCCAGCACTTGCGGATAGCCCGGCAGCAGCAGCCGCACATCGGTATGCAATGCACGCAATGCGGCGGGCAATGCCGCGCTGACATCGCCCAAGCCGCCGGTTTTGCACAGTGGAAAAACTTCCGGCGTGATGAATAGAACACGCAGTTGTTGCGGTGACGGCATGAGGATTGTCTACTGGTTGGTCTTGAAGTAACCGATCAAGCCGTTGGTGGATGCGTCATGCGAGGTGACGCTACCCGTGTGTTCCAATTCGGCCAGGATTTTTCCGGCCAGTTGCTTGCCCAGCTCCACACCCCATTGGTCGAACGGGTTGATATTCCAGATCACGCTTTGCACGAATACTTTATGTTCGTACAGGGCAATCAACGCGCCGAGCGTTTGCGGATCGAGTTTTTTGAACAGAATCGATGTGGTCGGACGGTTGCCGGGAAAAATTTTGTGCGGCAGCAATTGTTCCACGGCGTCCGCATTCATGCCCTGCGCGGTGAGCTCAGCGCGGACTTCCTGCGCGTTCTTACCGGTCATCAATGCTTCCGTCTGAGCGAAGAAATTCGCCAACAGCATGCGATGGTGATCGCCGGCCGGATAATGACTCTGGCAAGGCGCCAGGAAATCGGCGGAAACGGTTTGCGTGCCCTGATGCAATAATTGATAGAACGCGTGTTGGCCGTTGGTTCCGGGTTCGCCCCACACGACTGCGCCGGTGGCGTAGTCGATCGCCTCACCGTCACGGGTGATGCGTTTGCCGTTGCTTTCCATTTCCAGTTGCTGCAAATAAGCCGGAAAGCGATGCAGCGATTGATCGTACGGCAGCACAGCATGGGACGATGTGGCGAAAAAATTGATCTGCCAGATGCCGATCAAGCCGAGCATCACCGGCAGATTTTTTTCCAGCGGCGCGGTGGCGAAGTGCCGGTCCATGCCGCGCGCACCGGCGAGCAGGGCATAAAAGTTGTCCATGCCGGCGGCGAGCGCAATCGGCAAGCCGATTGCCGACCACAACGAATAACGCCCGCCGACCCAATCCCAGAATTCAAACATATTGGCCGGGTCGATACCGAATTTTTCCACGGCGGCGCGATTGGTCGATACCGCAACAAAGTGCTGCGCAATGTCTTTTTCGTTGCCGCCGTGCGCCAGGAACCATTGGCGCGCGGAATGCGCGTTGGTGAGCGTTTCCTGCGTGGTGAAGGTTTTCGACGCGATGATGAATAGCGTCGTGGCCGGATCGAGATGGCGCAGCGTTTCGGATAATTGCGCGCCGTCGATATTGGAAATGAAATGCGGTGTGATGCTGCTGAGCTGGTAAGGTTTGAGCGCTTCGGTCACCATCACCGGGCCGAGATCCGAACCGCCGATGCCGATGTTGACGATGTCGGTGAACATTTTACCGCTATAACCCTTACGCGCGCCGCCGTGTACTGCGATGGTGAAACGCTCCATTTGCTTCAGCACGCGTTTGACTTCCGGCAATACGTCAATGCCATCCACATGAACCGGCTGCTCGCTGCGCAACGCGATATGCAACGCGGCGCGCTGTTCGGTGGAGTTGATTTTTTCTCCGGCAAACATGCGTCCGATCCA
>CP091134.1:864887-873629 GCA_021582535.1 Nitrosomonas sp. | reverse complement strand
GATCCGCGCATCGCCGCCGTGACACTGACGGGCAGCAGCGCCGCCGGGCGCCGGGTTGCGGCGATCGCCGGTCAGTACCTGAAAAAATGCGTGCTCGAGCTGGGCGGGTCGGATCCGTTTATCGTGCTCGGCGACGCCGATGTCGAAGCGACCGCCCGGCAAGCGCTGGTGGCGCGGCTGCAAAATATGGGGCAAAGCTGTATTGCCGCGAAGCGCTTCATTCTCGCCGATGCCATCGCCGATACCTTTGTCGCGCAATTGAAAGCGCTGTTTGGTCAGTTACAAAGTGGCGACCCGAAAGATGAAGCCACCGGCATCGCACCGATGGCGCGCGAGGATTTGCGTGCCGATCTGCATGCGCAGGTGGAGCGGAGCGTGGCGGCGGGGGCGCAACGGGTTACGGGCGGCGCTTTCATCGGTACGCAGGGCGCGTACTACGCACCGGCGATTTTGGATCATGTGCGGCCGGGTATGGCGGCGTTCGACGAGGAGTTGTTCGGGCCGGTAGCGGCGATCGTGCGGGTAAACAATGACGAAGAAGCGATCCGCTTAGCCAACCAGACGCATTTCGGTCTGGGCGGCAGCGTGTGGACGCGCGATGCAGCGCGCGGCGAGGCATTGGCGCGGCGGATTCATGCCGGTTGCACCTTCGTCAATGGCATCGTCAAAAGCGATCCGCGCCTGCCGTTCGGTGGTGTGAAAGAATCCGGTTTTGGCCGCGAGTTGTCGTACCACGGCATCCGCGAATTCGTGAATATCAAGACGATTTGGATTAAATAGCTGGAGGGAAATGGGGATTGGGTAGCTTTGTCAGACCTATACGGCAGGTAAATGATAGGTTATTTTTGCGCCATTGACTTTGATATAGCCACGCGACATTAAACCTTTATATACCGCCTCAATATCAGCAGCTAAAGTAGCTTTGCCGCATTTTGCATGAATGGTGCTCATTAAGGTTTTTGGTGTGCCTGGCTTGGATGTTTTTCGTTTAATGAGATCTTCCACGATAATTTTTATTGATTCATCAATGGATATTTTGGCCGATGAATTGTTTTGATCGATTGCAGCCGCATTACCCTTCGCACTTTTGCCATTTATTGGCGATGGAGTTAGACAAGGAATCTGCTCTATAGAGATTGATCGTGTAACAGAAATTTTTCTTGCCTGCATATGCTTGATCAGCGGATCGAAGCCGGTATCTTTGGAAATAATGTGAAAACAACCAGTAGAGTCGTTTGCTGCTAAAACGCCAAGGTAGTAAGCGATGTGGAAATCCAGCGCATTAGTTCCTGATGTTTCAAGCATAACGTAATCCGCGCGTGCTCCCAGCTCGTGCATGGCCAGAACAAGTTCGACCGGAAGCTTCGTATTACCAGGGCCTAAGAAGATTCGTACTTGAAATTGCTCACTTTTTAGTAAGGTAAGTGATTTCGCTTGAACATTCTCGTAATCAATCAGAATATAGTTTGTTTTCAAAATAGTTGCCTGCTAAGAATCACAAAACGGAGCTATGACGGAGCCGAGCTTATTTAGCGGCAATCTGATTTTTATTCTTTATTTCCGGCAAGAATTTTCCGGATGCTATCGAGAAATAGCGAGTGGTGCCGGAGGATCACAAGTCGCTGCGCAATCCCGGTATGCCGATGCGCTGGATACGGATGGCGTTGTTGCCTTCCTCGTACGCGAGCAGACGGCCTTCCTGTTGCCACAGGCGGAACGCCAGCGAGTAGGCGAGCACGCGGATCGGATAGTCGCGCGGCAGCGTTTGCAGATACGGTTGGATCGTGGTGAAATCGGTGGCGCCGTATTGCTGCATGATGAAGCGTAAGCCGCCGTTTGCCGGGCCGATGTTGTAAGCCAGCAATCCCAAGAACAGATCGTCTTTCATTTCCGCCAGATAATGCTTGAAGGTGGCGGCGGCGACAAACGCGTTGTGGCGGGGATTATCCAGCACAATTTTTTCCGTGTTGAGCCGCCTGCGCGCTTGCGCGAGGACGGTTTCCGGAACGCGGGTGATCTGAAACAAGCCGCGTCCGCCGTCGTGGCTATCGCGCGGGATGAACGACGATTCCGTCGCGGCGATGCCGTGCAGCAGATCAACATCGAGGGCAAAAGACCGGGCTGCGTCTTCGATCGCTTGCCGGTATTCCTGCGAGCGGTTGACCATTTTTTGCAATTGCGCCGAATCATGGCGGCGGTAAGCTGCGTAAACCTGATGCGCGATTGTCACGCGTCCGGCTTCTTCCTTGCCGCCGACCAAGGTGCGGAAATTGCCGTAAGCCAGCATGAATTGGTCGTGCGTGACGAGCCAGGCAATCAGCAGGGCGAGTGAAATAGACAGGGCCGGTGTGAAAAATTCCGAATAGCGCCGCAGCCATTGCCGCAGCTTCCACCAGCCGAGCAGAAAAACGCTGACGGCCACTATCAGTACCAATACACCGGCGGTGAACGGCAGCAAATGGCCGAAAAAACTGGTACCCGAGAACCGGCCCGCGGAGTAACCGAGCAACAGGATAATGGCGCAGACTGCGGCGATGCTCAAGCCGAGCATTTCGATGCCGGTCAGTAATAATGTCCGTTGGAGTCCGCCGGGCCGGTTTCTTTTGGGGTGTTTCCTGGGCGGTTTGCCAGGGTCATTGCGGTTGCGTGCAACTGCGGTGCGTCTGCGTCTCGGTTTAGGTTTTACGTTACCAGGCTCGGGGTTGCCGGAACGGGTTGTTTTATCCATTGAGATGGGGGCCGAACAAGGTGCGCCGCATAGGGGCAATGGCTGGATGAATAGGGTTACTGATGGCATCGCCCCGTCATTAAAACGGAGCGATGCGGTTTTCCGCGTATGACTAACGCAACCGGTGGCTCACCCATAAGGATGCGGCAAACAGCAGCACCGCGCCGCCTTGATGCGATGCGCCTAATGAAATCGGCACCGCATTGAGCAGCGTTGCAATGCCTAAGCTGATTTGTACCCCGAGCATCAGCAGGAAAACGTTGCAAGCCAAACGCGTAGTTCCCGGCAACTGGACTTGGCGCGATTTAAACCAGAAAAACGGTACGGAAAAAGCCAGAATCCAGGCAATCAAGCGGTGATCGAATTGCACCAAGGTGATGTTATCGAAGAAATTGCGATACCACGGTTCGAGCACAAAGAGATCGGGTGGAATGATATGCCCGTTCATCAGCGGGAAGGTGTTGTAGGCCAAGCCCGCGCGAATGCCGGCCACGAAACCACCGGATAACACCATGATGAAAATTAATGAAGACAGACTAAAAGAGAACCGCCGCAGGTTTTGCAATTTTTCGTCCGGTTTGGCAGGTGCGCTCTTGGGCGACAGCAATCCCAATGCGACCCAGAACATCGCGGCGAAAATGACGAAAGCCAATCCCAGATGGGCGGTCAGGCGGTACTGGCTGACATGCGGATCGTTGACCAGCCCGCTCATGACCATGTACCAACCCATGAATCCCTGCAATCCGCCCAATACGAATATCCCCGCCAGTTTGATACCCAGCGGCCGGTCGATTTGCTTTTTCACGAGAAAGTAAACGAACGGCACAAAAAATACCAGACCGATCAACCGGCCTAGCACGCGGTGAAAGTATTCCCACCAGAAAATGCTTTTGAATTCATCGACGCTCATGCCTTTATTGACTTGCTGATACTGCGGCGTGGCACGATATTTCTCCAGCAACACGTCCCAGTCTTGCTGCGTGATCGGCGGCATGGTGCCGACGATCGGCTGCCACTCGACGATGGAAAGCCCCGAGTCGGTCAGGCGCGTAACGCCGCCGACCACTATCATGGCAAATACCAGGGCACAACAGATGAATAACCAGATCGCAATAGGTTTCTGCATAATCGTAAAAATTTAAATTATTTTTGAAATTGAATGGATAACTCGATATCCCTTGCTTTATTTGGCGCGCATCAAGCGTTGCTTGGTACGCTCCCATTCCTTCTGTTTCTCGGATTCGCGCTTGTCATGCTGCTTTTTACCTTTAGCCAAGCCGACTTCCAGTTTAATCCTGCCCGCTTTGTAATGCATATCGATGGGAACCAGCGTGTACCCGGCGCGCTCCACTTTGCCGATGAGCCGTTTGATCTCTTCCGCGTGCAACAATAGTTTGCGGGTTCTGACCGGATCAGGATGGATGTGCGTTGAAGCTGTCATGAGCGGGCTGATATGACAGCCGATCAGGTACAATTCACCATTGCGGATAATAACATAAGCTTCTTTCAACTGAACCCGGCCCTCGCGGATGGCTTTGACTTCCCAACCCTCCAGCACCATGCCCGTTTCGTACTTTTCTTCGATAAAATAATCGTGAAAGGCTTTTTTATTTTGTACTATACTCATAGGGGCATGAAATCGGTGGGAATTACGGGATTTCGTGTATTTTATCAGTTTTTCAGTATTACCTCATGGATGCGGGGTGATTTACTTTTATGGCAGAAATAGAAAAATCAGTTTTGGTTGAATACTCGGCAAGTCAAATGTTTGCATTGGTCGATGATGTGGCGAAATATCCGGAGTTTTTACCGTGGTGCGGTGGTACCTCCGTCGATCCGCAAGACGAAGTGACGACACATGCCACCGTCAAGATCGACTATCACCATATTCAGCATAGCTTTACCACCAAGAATAAACGCTTTCCGCCGGATTTGATCGAGATGAGTCTGCTCGATGGTCCGTTTGAGCACTTGGACGGTTACTGGCAATTCATTCCGCTATCGGATAGTGCCTGCAAAATCAAATTCCGTTTGCATTACACCTTCTCGCACAAGATTCTCGAGAAACTGGTCGGGCCGGTATTTCACATGATTGCCAACAGTTTCGTGGAACATTTCATCGAACGGGCGGAAGTGATTTACGGCAAGCGGTGACGGCGCCGATGCAAATTGAAATCGCCTACGCGCTGCCGCAGGTTCAGTTTCTGAAAAAACTCGATGTATCTCCGGGGTGTACGGTTGAACACGCGATACAGTGTTCCGGCGTTCTGGATGAATTTCCGGAGATTGATCTGACTAAAAACAAACTGGGTATTTTCGGTAAATTGACCCAACTGCAGGCCGTGCTGGAGCCGCATGACAGGATTGAAATTTACCGGCCTTTGATCATCGATCCGAAAGAAGCGAGAAGATTACGCGCCAAGAAAAATAACCGCTGACTTTCCCTAGCTCAATTTCAAGGGAGTAAACATGATCCGCGCTGTATTGATATTGCTTGCAACGTGCCTGCTGCTTTCCCTTTCCGCTTGCGCAACCAAAAAAACGGAAAAGAAAACGCCTGATGCGGAAGACCGCACAAAAATCCTCACACCCTTTGAGCAACTGTCGCTCAAATCCGACGCAAAAACGGTATTTGAAGATCAGGGCAAATTCATTCTGCTGGAGGGGAAAAAATGCATGCAGCGTGATAACGGGGCGGAACCGGTAACCCTGCTGCAATGGATTGAAATGCCGGATTACGTCGATAGTGGTACGGTGGTGTTAAATGGCTGGGATTTACGCTATCTGAACCAGGATCGCGAAGTCAATTCGATGCGGGCCGATATCACGCACAGCAAGCTGGTTAAGAACACCGGCTCCACTGTTCTGGTATTCGAGGCGAAAGGCAAGTTGGAAGATCAGAGCCGCAAGGATGCTTTTGAGTTTTGCGTGTTTTATACCGCATTCGGCTACCACTCCTCGGCAATTGATGCCACGATAGAAGAAGATCATAACGGTATCGAATCTTCGGCATTGCAGACTGAAAGCCAAGGTGCGGTGGCCACATTGGAAAATACCGGCCACAAAGGCATGTTAAGAAAACACGATGCGGTTGCCATTATCCCGCGCGGATTTGATTTCCAATATACCGATACGTTTGAATGCGAATGGCGCCTTTGGCCGTGCCAATGGGGGGATCGCGTGGATTACCGTCTGTTGCAAGTGGCTTACAATTTATCGCAAGCCAGTGCAGCACCCAGTCTCGGCGGTACTCCGCACTGGGTGACGCAGACCATTTTCAAGGATAACAACACGCACACGCACCGCATCAAAACCCGCGCCGCCCAGATCCGCGGCCGCAGTGTCAAACTGCACGGGGATTTCCTGGCGCTGAATCCTCGCAAGGGAAAAGCGGACACCTGCCGCAAAAGTGCCGACGGCGTGGTGCGCACCCAAACGGTTCGCATCAATGAGCTGCCTTACGACTATGCCATCCCGATGCTGACCGGCTGGGAACTTGTCAACGAATGCGAACATCAACGGGTACAGCGGGCAGGCATCTGGATTCACGATATCCGCTTCGATCCGCGAGCAGGCCACCTGGAATATAAAGTATCCTCCATCCTGCGCGACCAGGACGGCGCACCCAGCTTCAACAGCGCGCACCGCATCACCGTGCTGGGACTCAACCGGTTGTCGTCTTCGGAGAAGAAACGGGCGCCGCGATTCCGGTTGAAAATCCGGGACTAATCACTTCCGGGAACCTAAAAAATTGGGGAGCTGCAGTAAATTTGCTAACAAGCTAAGCAAGTCTGCTACAGCCCCAGCATTTCAATTCCTCTTAAACCGCTGATCTCGACAATACAAACGCGCGAACCGCGCTGGCATCGTAACCGAGTTCGCTGGTCCAACCGTCGGTTGCCATTGCATCCACGTAAAGATTCTCGCTGAAGCCAGCGACCGGGCAGCCGTCGATCGCGCAACCCGGAGGCAGGTTATCGTTCAGCAGATTCGATACCGCGCGGGTGGTTGAGAACGAGCCGCTGCCGACCGGGTCCCAGCCGCCGGGAGTAGGGAGTTGCAGCACGCTATTGGCCCCGCGAACCACACCGAAGTGATAGCGCGCGAATCCATGCGGATGCTTGGCTTGCCATGTCATCGTTACCGAGTCTTTGGCGGCGTAATTCAACACGCCGCAGCACGGATCGGCTGCCAAGGCCCCGATGGTTGGCGCATCGATGGCGGCAAAGCAGTGATTGTTGTCGACGTGCAGCGTCACAATCATGCTATTGCCAACAACCAAACCGAGCGGCGCGGCAGCCGTGGTATAAATCGTGCCGGTAAGATCGGGCACATCCGGTACTACATATTGAATCCCTGATGCCGCGATGTTGACCGGCTGACCGTTGACATTGAACAAATCCAGCTTGAGCTGGTATTTGCCGCTGTTATCCGTTCCGGCAGTATTGCCGATGGCATCATACGTCATGCCCGCCGCCAATTCCTGCGTTGGGAATTTCGCATTGCTGAAATGCTCGACAATCTCGCTAATATGCGGCGGCGCATCCCAAACGCCTTCGGGTGCGACCGACGGGTAGGGGATTTCAAACAGATCGGGCACCATGTGGCCGGTGCCGTCGTCAGCGCTCTTAGGTCCCAGTAAATACGGCGTCCATGCGGGCATCGGTCCGGTCGGCGTATTCACATCATGGCGGTAATAATGATAAACCGCGCTGCTCAACGGCGCGAAATCACCGCTGTCGCCCTTGCGCCAGGAAATCCGGTAATACTTCACGCCGAGTGTTTCCACTGCATTGGAAAACTCCAGGCGTGGCCGCAGCAATCCGCCCCATGGCGCATCGCTATCGGTCAAACCGCGATTGCTGTCGTCGGTGCTACCGTGCAGCGCCGGCGCGGTTCCGTAAATGTGGCTTAGCGCATGCGCGCCAATGGCAAGAAACGCTACCCAGTTGGCGGGGCCGATTACCGGCGGGCAAGGCGAACAAATTTGCGCCAGTGGATGCTTGGTATACAACGTGACTTCGGTACCGCAGACGTAATCCCAATGGGTATGGCACGAAACCGGTTTGGGTTCGTAAATCGTCACATCCAGGAAACCGAACAAGCGCTGGCGTGCTTTGAAATAGAGATCGGGAATGTCGGCATCGTTGCAGCCTCGGAAAAACATCGTTTGAAATTTTCCGCAGGTATCGGTGGTCGCGGTAGCAACTTTTTGCTTGGTAACCAGCAATGGAAAAAAACGGCAAAGCAAGGGGCGGATAATGAACGCATGATCGATCAACGCTTGCTGGAATTGCAACCGGCTACCGGCTTTTGCGATGTATTTCAACTCCGTCGCGTTCGCGATTTGATCGAACGCATCGGCGGTGTCTTCCGTCTGAACGGTTTCCTGCGCGGCGCCGGAAGCCGCCAGCATCATGCGCCGTTCAAATGGCGCCGGATCGGGGCCTGGTCCTGGCCAGGGAAACGGTTCTGGAATTCGCGGGAGATCGACAACTAACGGCCATGGGCGCGGCCGGACGATCACATCGCGCAACCGGTCGATAACCGCGTCCGGCAGCTTCGGAATAAGAATGTGAAGCGGATCGACTTCAAATACTTCGACCGTCGCATTGCATACCGGATACTCGACCACCGTACCGCCGACGGCAATCCGTTTCATCAGCTTACCGCGTACGAAACAAGCACGGAAAAGCCAGCAGCGCCAAATATCCGGGAACACGCGGAATCTCAATTCCTTGACCGAATCCTTGAGATCGACCAGCAAAAACTGCTGCTGCGCGCCGCGGCGTATCAGATCGTCGTACCCGGCGTCTTTCTCCTCGGATGCCGGACCAACCAGGATGCGCAACCGTTCTTTACTGGCAGATACAGGAATGCGCAACGCCGCTTTGCCGCCATCTTTAACTGGCGCAGAGGTAAGCATGCTTCCATCGGACGAGAATGCATACGCAAAAACTTCAGGTGGTTTGGTATCGCTTGTAACGTCAACCAATTCAGTGAAGACGATAAGA
>CP091134.1:863352-864787 GCA_021582535.1 Nitrosomonas sp. | reverse complement strand
GAAGTATTGGTCAAGGGTTATGTGGATCGCGTCGATATCTGCCTAGGCACAGATATTATTGCACGCCATGTGCGCAGCTACAGCCGGGAAGAATTCATTTACAACCCCTTGCACTACCTGGCATTGCTGGAGCAAAAGCCGCGTGCGCTTGAGCAAGCGGCACCTTTGCAAGATTGGCTGCTACCTGAAGTATTCGATCGGCTACGTCGCGTGTTGGAAGTTCGCATGGAGCGCCGCGGTCGCAAGGAATATATCCAGATCTTGCGGTTGCTGGAGAATTTCAGCCAAGCACAAGTCGAGCAGGCAATCAAACAAGCGATGGGGTTAGGCACAATTGGTTTTGATGCCATCAAGCATTTGATCCTTTGTGCAATTGAACGACGACCTGTCAAGCTCGACTTGACGCTCTATCCCTATTTGCCTCGTGCCAGCGTTAAATCCACTGAACCCAGCTCTTACTTAAGCTTGTTGGTCAGAACAAATCAGCAGACTGCAAAGGTGCATTATGACTGATATCTCCATCCCTACCACGGTTGCGCCGCAAGTCTTGCTAATCAATCACTTCAAGACATTGAAGTTACCGACCTTTGCACGTGAATATGAGAAAGTAGGTATCGAGTGCGCACGTGAGGACATTGACTATGCACGCTATTTATTACGATTGTGCGAACTGGAATGCATCGATCGTGAACAACGCAATACCGAACGACGCATACGACAGGCCAAATTCCCAGTAATTAAAAGCCTCGATACATTCGACTTTGTTGCTATCCCTGGACTGAATAAATCTCTGGTACTGGAGCTGATGCGCTGTGAGTGGATCGACAAGCGCGAAAACATTATTGCATTGGGTCCATCAGGTGTTGGTAAGACTCATATCGCATTAGCTTTAGGGCTGGCTGCTTGTCAAAAAGGCCTGAGTGTTTTATTTACCACAGCTTCGGCGCTAGTGCATGAATTGATGGAGGCGCGCGATGAAAAGCGGTTGCGTTCCTTGCAAAAACATTTGGCCAACATCAAATTACTGATCATCGACGAACTTGGCTATGTGCCATTTACAGCAGTTGGGGCAGAGCTTCTATTCGAGGTATTCAGCCGCCGCTATGAACATGGCGCCACCTTGGTCACATCGAATTTGCCATTTGATGAGTGGACAAGTGTTCTGGGATCAGAACGATTAACCGGTGCGTTACTGGATCGTTTAACTCACCACGTCCATATCTTGGAGATGAATGGCGAATCTTTTCGTCTGGCCGTAAGCAAGAAACGGCAAAAGCAGGCCGTACAATCCAAATCTGTATCCAAGCTCTGGAAGCTGCTATCCAGGACTACGGTTGCCCGGAGATATTCAACACCGATCAAGGCGCTCAATTTACCGCAGAAGCATGGATTTGTATCCTGAAAAACCACGGCATTCAGATCAGTATGGATGGCA
>CP091134.1:860962-863252 GCA_021582535.1 Nitrosomonas sp. | reverse complement strand
GAACCCGATGTAACCCAATTAATCTCGACCAAATTTTCAAGCTGGCAGTATGAAAACGAGGTACGAATGACATGTCACCTGAGCGATCATTTCTGTCAGATCGATGCCAAAGGAAAAAAAGTCTATTTTGAATCGTTGAGCTTGGAATCCTTTGGTGTAGATGCGTTAAAGCTGGTCGGATTGATTCGCGGCGTCCGTTGCGATTTGAAACCCGCGGATATCGCAAGCGAATTGCTGGCGGTCGATACGCTTTCGGTTCAGGATGCCCGGTTGGATTCATTATCGTTTCAAGTCATTGCCGGTGAAACTTACCCGGTCAATGGCGTACGATCCTTTTCTGCCTGTTGCTTTAGGGTTTGATGATGAGATTGAAATAATTATCTGTAGCGAGTGAGCCGGATAAGTTTGTACGATCCTGAAATTAAAAATGCTTGCCGCGCAGCGTCGTTACTCTTAATAGCTATACGTCAGTTTTCCAGCTTTACAACGATAGTTGCCTTCTTTCTGCTACATGGAACTGAGAAATAGCTGGTTAAAAGATCGCTATTCATTGCCTTGTTCTCAGAACAACACAGTACTATCGCAAAAATAATCCCATTAAAAATCGCGTTAATAATCCTCGCAATTCGTATTTTCCGAAGATTCATCAATGGCAAGATGAGTTTGCGCACCAGTAGTTATCGGTATGGACTCATTGTGCCAGTTATATTGCATTGTCATCAGTTGGGAGGGGAGTCCAATGATAAGAAAATTAGTAGGGGTTAGTTGGAAAAAATATCTAATCGATTCTCTATTTTTCTTTTTCTTATGTGGGAATTCCCTTGTGCATGGGTTTGAGCGAGGGCCTATTGTAATATCTATTGGCCCGCCTAATTTTTACAAATCATCTTCACAGTCTGCTTGCGAATACACCGTACATGCGGTAGCTAGTGGACTAATCAGTAGCCCTTATAATTTTCTTCTTAGTCCAGCAATTTCCGATATTCTAGAGATTCTGATTACTCCTACTGATCAGAACGGTTATCCAATTTCATCTGGCCCAGTTTATAGTTATTTTTGCTCTGCAAAGATTTCCCAATATATGGGACCTTCCGCTCCTAGGGCTATAGGTACTGTAAATAATGTAACTTCGGTTTATCCTGTCTGCAATATCGGGGATTTCCCATCGGCTGTAATTACCAGCGAAACGATCTGCACTATCCCTGATACTATTCCAGATAAAGGTGCCAACGCAGGTCAGCCGCAATCAGGCTCATGCACCGGCAATCCCGTGAATACCGCCACGGGCAACAAATACGCCGAAGAAGTCGACATTGTATCTTCTGGAGGTTTGAGTTTTTCCCGATACTACAACGCTAAGGGTTTATCTGGCGGCTCACAAATAGGCTCTGCCTGGAGCCACACTTTTAATCGCAACCTGTTTGTAAATTCAGAAACAATTACTGCCACGCGGCCTGATGGTAAGTTAGGCTATTTCCGATTGATAAACTCAGCATGGGTCAATCAGCAGGCCGGTGGCGATGCGCTGGCTCAAATTGCTGGTGAAAGCGGCTGGCAACTGACGACATCTAATGATGTGATCGAAACCTACGATACATCCGGCAAATTACTCTCGATCACCGACCGCAATGACCGCACGCAAACGCTGAGCTATGACACCAATGGCCGTTTAGCGACTGTCACTGACGATACCGGTCGCGCATTGAGTTTTACCTACGATGGCTCCAGCCGTATCAGTACAATGACTGATCCGGCGAATGGTGTCTATCAATATAGTTATGATGCTGCGGGCAATCTGACGTCAGTGACCTACCCCGACGGCAAGGTTCGCACCTACCACTACAACGAACCGGCGTATACCAGCGGAGCGAATCTGCCGAATGCACTGACCGGCATCACCGACGAGAACGGTATTCGCTTTGCGACTTATACCTACGATAAGCAAGGCCGTGCGGTTGTGACCGAGCATGCGGGCGGGGTGGAGCGGTATGTGCTGGGTTATAGCGTGGACGGCAGCAACACGATGGTGACCGATCCGTTGAATAGTCAATACACGCACCATTTCCAAACGATTCTGGGTGTGGCCAAGAGCACCGGCCAATCGCAACCGGCGGGTTCGGGTTGTAGTGCCGCATCTTCTGCGATTACTTATGACGCCAACGGCAATGCCGCCAGCCGGGCCGATTTCAATGGCAATAAGACCTGTTATGCGTATGATCTGACCCGGAACCTGGAGATTGCCCGGCTTGAAGGGCTGAGTAGCGGCAGTAGCTGCCCGGGAGATCTGTTT
>CP091134.1:852609-860862 GCA_021582535.1 Nitrosomonas sp. | reverse complement strand
TTGCCAACGCCAAAAAAGTACTCGGCCAGGATTATGCATATATTCATAATTTTGTGCTCACCGAACAATTGGGCGATTGCCGCAACGATCTGATGGAATTCGGGGTTGAATTCGATACCTGGTTTTCCGAGCAATCGTTATACGATAATGGCTCGGTCGCACGTACCATCCAATTGCTCAAGGAAAAAAAATATTTATACGCACAGGATGGCGCGATCTGGTTCCGTTCCACCGACTTCGGCGATGAAAAAGACCGGGTGGTGCAGCGGGAAAACGGCCAATTTACTTATTTCGCATCCGACATCGCTTATCACCTGAATAAATTCGAGCGCGGTTACGAACAAGTGATCAACATCTGGGGTGCGGATCATCACGGTTATATCCCTCGCGTCAAAGGCGCATTGCAGGCGCTCGGATTGGATCCGGCCAAGCTGGAGATCGCCTTGGTGCAGTTTGCCGTGCTTTACCGCGACGGCAAAAAAGCGCCCATGTCCACCCGTTCCGGCGAGTTTGTCACGCTGCGGGAATTGCGCGAGGAAGTCGGCAAGGATGCCGCGCGGTTCTTTTATGTGATGCGTAAAAGCGACCAGCATTTGGATTTCGATTTAGATCTGGCCAAATCGCAGAGCAATGAAAATCCGGTTTATTACGTACAGTACGCCCATGCGCGCGTGTGCAGCGTGCTGGCGCAATGGGATGGCGATGCCGCCGATCTGATTGAAGCCGATATGGCGGCGCTATCAGGCCCTGCCGAGCTGACGCTGCTGCAAAAATTGATCGATTTTCCCGACACCGTGGAAATGGCCGCGAAGGAATTCTCTCCCCATCTGATCGCGTTTTACCTCAAGGAACTGGCCAGCGAATTTCATAGTTACTATAATTCAACACGTTTTCTGGTGCCTGAAATTGCCCTGCAACACGCCCGGCTGGCGTTGATTGCAGCTATCCGCCAGGTATTGAAGAATGGAATGATGTTACTCGGCGTCAGCGCACCTGATAAAATGTAACCGAATTAATGTACAAGGATACCCATGAGTCGAGATTATAAGACCCGCAAACCCACAAAATCCACGCCGGAGAAAGGCGGTTCCGCGTTTCTTGGCGGATTTGTCGGTTACGCATTGGGTCTTGCGAGCGCAATTGGCATATGGCTATATCTTAACTATATGCCCAGCCCGTTTTTACCGGCTGACAAAGTAGCGGGCTCATCGGAAAAAAATCAAACGCAACCTGCTGCCGAAACCCCAAAAGCCGAGGAAAAACCGGTGCCGCCGGAACCTTTGGCCGTAGTGGAAGAAAAACCCCGCTTTGATTTTTACAAAATACTGCCGGGTATCGAAGAACCGGAGATCGATCAGGATTTCAAGCGTGCCGCCGGACAACCCACACCACCGCCGGTAGCCGCGAAAACACCGGAAAACAATAAACCGGCCGAAATCGTGCCGCAGCCTGTTCCGCCCCGTCCATCGGTTACCATTCCGGTCACTCCTCCGCCTCCGCAACAAATTGCTGCGGTACCGCCACGCACGCTCCCGGCGGAACCGAAGCAACCGCCGCAACCGCAACAACAGTCCCCGGTAACACCTCAAACCAAAGCACCCGCAGCGGCGAAAGAGAAAATTTTCCTCCAGGCCGGATCATTCAGAAAAAATGACGAAGCGGAAAATATGAAAGCGCGCCTCGCGATGCTCGGCGTATTCGCATCGGTGCAACCGATCGATCTGGCGGAGAAAGGAACTTGGTACCGTGTCCGGATCGGACCGTTCAGCAGCAAAACGGATAGCGATCAAACCAGCGCATCACTCAGAGAAAATGGCATAGAAACGCAGTTTGTCAAATTACAATAACAGTGTACCGCCACGTTTTATTACACTTTTCCTCAGGTTATATCACCCGCCGCACCCCGTTAAATACTTTATTTAAGGAGTAATAGCATGAATCGATATCAAGCCGTTGCAGTTTTCTTCTTAGTATTAAGTTTTGGTGTAATCAATCTGCCTGCGGCTTACGCCGACATCGTCGAAGGCAAGGACTATACCGTTCTGGCAAAGCCGCAACCGACCGAAGACAGCAGCAAGATCGAAGTTCTGGAATTCTTCTGGTATGGCTGCCCGCACTGTTACAGCCTGCACCCGCATCTCAAAACCTGGCTCACGAATATTCCCGCTGATGTCAATTTTCAATATGTGCCGGCAATTCTCCGTCCCACTTGGGTCCCGGCTGCAAAAATATTTTATGCCATCGAGGCGATGGGAATAGCCGGTACGCTGCACGATAAAGTGTACGATGCCATCCATCGCGACAAAATTGATTTGAATAACGAACCCGTCTTGTTCGATTGGATTGAAAAACAAGGCATCGACAGAAAGAAATTTGAAAATACCTACCAATCCTTTGCGGTGCAGAATCAAGTGTCGAGATCGACACAAATGTCACGCCAGTATCAGCTCAATGGCGTTCCCACACTGATTATCAATGGCAAGTATCTTACCAGCGGAAGAATGGGCGGTTCACCGCAAGATACCATCAAAACCTTGGAAGCATTGCTTGAGAAAGTACGCAAGGAAAAATAACGGTTCCGACTTTAATTCTTCGTTTCCTGAAACCTAACCGGCAGCTTGTAAAACACACTCAATACCTCGCCGCTTGCGGCGGGGTGCTTTATTTTCACCTCTCCAAACCGGCTGCAATCCGAAAAATACCAATAAGGTACTGTATTATAATACATATCACCCGAAAACTCGCTGTATATCACGGCAGAATCTCAGCGAAATTATTACAAGAAAAACGGCATTCTTTAACCCTGTTATCAACTAACCTTTAATTGTGCCGCTAATAAAAAAACATTATATATATTGGTATTAGACTTTGATTTTCAGCAGGAAAAATCTAAAACCGATAGCAAAATCTTTTTACGCCAGTCCAATGGCAATTTTTCTTGAAAGAAATTTAAAATGGGACTTATGCAATTACCCTATACTTCGGAAGATTCATCCGGCTTCCCGGAAGCTGCAACAGAAAAAAATACCCGCACCAAAACCATCAAAGGGCGCCTGCTCGAAGCAGCCACTCACGATCCCGATCTTCCAGCACTGGGCAACTCCATTGCACGCATCATCCAGTTATCCTCGTCCGACGATCAATCCATTCAGCAATTGGCCTACTTTGTGTTAGCGGATGTTTCATTAACACAAAAAATTCTGCGCTTGTCCAACTCCGTTGCCTATAGAGCCGGATCCAACAAAGTCAACACCAATATCACCAAGGCCATATTTCTGCTGGGTTTTAACTCAGTCAAGACATGCGCGCTGGCCATGCTTTTGGTGGATGGCATGTCGGGCAAACGTGCGGAGCTGGTTCGCACCGAATTGGTACACGCGCTGGCAGCCAGCATGATCAGCCGCGAGCTCGTCAAAGCCAGCCATTTTATCGATGCGGAAGAGACAGCGATCACCGCTTTGTTCAAAAACCTTGGCCGTTTATTGCTTGCTGCTTATGATCATGACTTGTATCAAGAAATGATGGCGCTCATGGCGCAAGGCACCCACACGCCGGTACAGGCATCCATGCAGGTTTTGGGTTTCAATCTTGATACCCTGACAGAAACTATCCTGGAAAAATGGTGCATTCCCAGCACGATCATTCAAGGACTAAGAAGCAGACCGTTCGGCAATCTCGGTGTTGCCCGAAGCAAACAGGAATGGATGCAACAAGTTGCTGAATTTAGTGAAAAGATCGCGCCACTGGTGGTAGAAACCGGCAACCCTGAAGATCCGGAACTGAGAAACAAACTGCTGACACGCTTCGGAAAAGCGCTTAACCTGGATAAATCCAAATTGGATCAGCTGATACTGGATGCGAAGATAGAAACACGCGCCTTGCTGATCAATGCAAACCTGCTCGATGCGGAGCGAAGCAAAACAGTATGCACAGAAATAGCGCGTGTCGAATTCAATATGCCTATCGACGAAGACTTATTGCGCGAATTGATCATCGGCCATGATGAAGCGGAAAATACGCAAATTATCCAGCGTTATCCCAGCGGCAAGCCCTATAATGCATCGGCATTATTATTGACCGGTGTGCAGGATGTCAGTGAAATTATGGCGCCGGGCAATTATAAATTGGACAGTTTGATCATGCTGGTTCTGGAAACTTATTATAATAGCCTGGGCTTTCGTTTCATCACACTCTGCCTTAGGGATCTTAAAATGAATCAATATCGCGCCCGGAGTTCTCTCGGGGAAAACAACATCGACTACCAGAAAGCTTTTAGCTTTCCGATGACATTCTCCCCCGATGTGTTTCATTTAGCGCTGAAAAGAAATGCCGATCTATTGATTTCAGACACCGGCATAGCCAAAATCCATACACTGATTCCGCCATGGCATAGAGATCTATTTCCCGATGTGCGCAGCTTCATGGTGCTTCCACTGGTCGCAAACAATAAACCCATCGGCTTATTCTCTATGCAAACCGTGAAGCGGAAGCTCCGGAGGGAATCACCGCGGACGAAATCCGTCTGATCAAGACATTAAAAGGTCAAGCATTGACAGCCTTTAATTCAAGATAAAATAACGACTGCATACATGACAGGCAAAAAATGACGCAATTGACAGGTTACTTGTTTATCATCAGCGCACCGTCCGGAGCCGGTAAAACCAGTTTGGTCAAATCGTTGCTGCGCTCGGACTTAAACCTCAGTCTATCGATTTCGCACACGACACGTCCGCCACGCACCGGAGAAGTCGATGGTTGTGATTACCATTTTGTAGCTAAAGAAACATTCCAGCACATGCTGTTGAATGGCGAATTTGTCGAAAGCGCGGAAGTTTATGGCAATCTTTACGGTACCTCGCAGCAATGGATCAATCAGGCGACCGCATCGGGACAAGATATTCTGTTAGAAATCGACTGTCAGGGCGCAAAACAAATACAGCAAATTTTCCCTCAAGCTATCAGCATTTTTATTCTCCCGCCTTCCGCTGATGCTCTGGCAGCGCGCTTAAAAACACGTGCGCAGGATGATCCCGAGGTTATCCGGAAGAGATTGTCCGCGGCACGGGAAGAAGTCAGTCATATTGCAGAATTCGATTATATTATTATCAACAATCAGCTGGATGAAGCGCTGAACGATCTGATCTGTATTATTAAAGCGGAGCACTTAAAAAAAGAACGGCAAATAATAAAACATCGTGCGCTCATCACCGGATTGTCATAATTCATTTCCAGCCCAATAGTGGCATCATTTTTTATCTTTTTATTGTAAAATCCATCCATAACTCACAATAGGAACACATACGATGGCACGAATTACCGTTGACGATTGTTTAAAGAGAATACCTAACCGGTTTGATATGACTTTGGCTGCAACGACACGCGCCAGACAACTGGCGATCGGATCCGCGCCATTGGTGGAACCGGGACGCGATAAAGCGACCGTCATCGCATTGCGCGAAATCTCGCAAGGCAAAATAGGGTTGGATATACTGAACCCCAGAAACATGTAATACAGCCTTTGCACTGAGACTGTCTTAAATTGCCATCTCTTTACCGCGGGATGCATGCTAACCAATGCCTCGATCGCGGATACTCCTGTAACCGGTTGCCAATCCAAGTTAAAACTCAAACTATGCATTGACATGATTTGGCTGGCATCTATGGGATTTATAAAACTCTATGCCAGAAACAGAACTGCTATTCACAGAAACATCGCAATATCTCAAGCCGGAGGATATTACTCAACTTAGAAACGCCTATTCTTTCGGTCAAGGGGCGCATTCCGGTCAATTCCGCAAATCCGGCGAGCCCTATATCTCCCACCCGGTCGCGGTCGCGAGAATCCTAAGCAAGCTCCATCTTGACGCGCCCACGCTGACAGCCGCTTTATTGCACGATGTGGTCGAAGATACCAATATCTCCAAAGCCGAAATCAGCGAAAGATTTGGCGAACCCGTAGCGGAACTGGTCGACGGTGTTTCCAAACTGACCAAAATCGAATTCCAGACGCAAGAAGAAGCGCAAGCCGAAAATTTCCGCAAGATGCTGCTGGCCATGGCGCGCGATGTGCGGGTCATACTCATCAAACTGGCGGATCGATTGCATAATATGCAAACACTCGATGTCATGCTGCCGGCAAAACAACGCCGCATTGCCCGCGAAACCCTGGAAATTTATGCTCCGATCGCGCATCGGCTGGGACTGAATAATATTTATCAGGAACTGCAAGAACTGGGTTTCCGCCATTCTTATCCGCTGCGCTACCGGGTGCTGTTAAAAGCAACCAAGGCGGCGCGCGGCAACCGGCGTGAAATCGTGGGTAAGATTCTCGATGCAATCAATCTGAAATTAAAAGAAGCAGGGTTGGATGCGGACGTGACCGGCCGGGAAAAGCATTTGTACAGTATTTACATGAAAATGGTGGAAAAACGTCTATCATTTTCCGAAGTGCTGGATATTTACGGATTCCGTGTGATCGTCAAGGATATCCCGTCCTGTTACGTGGCGTTAGGGATGCTGCACAGCTTATACAAGCCCATCCCCGGTAAGTTCAAGGACTATATTGCCATCCCCAAAGCCAATGGCTATCAATCGCTGCACAGCACATTACTGGGCCCGTTCGGCATACCGATTGAAATACAAATCCGCACCGCCAGTATGCACCGGATTGCCGAAAACGGCGTCGCCTCGCATTGGCTCTATAAAAGCTCGGATGGCGATTTCAATGATCTGCGGTTAAAAACCAGCCAGTGGCTGCAAAGTCTGCTGGAAACGCTCAGTGATTCAACAGATTCCATGGAATTCCTGGAACATCTCAAAATTGACCTATTCCCGGGCGACGTTTTCGTTTTCACGCCGCAAGGAAAAATTCTTTCCCTGCCAAGAGGTTCAACTGCGGTCGATTTTGCTTATGCCGTACATTCCGATGTCGGCAATTGCTGTGTTGCGGTAAAAATTAACAGTGAAAATGCGCCTTTGCGCACCAAACTGAAAAGCGGCGACCGGGTTGAAATCGTCACCGCCCCATACGCCAAGCCCAATCCCGCCTGGCTCAGTTATGTCGCAACCGGCCGAGCGCGTTCGCATATTCGTCATTTCCTCAAAACCATTCAATACGACGAGTCGGTCAAATTAGGCGAACGCATGCTAAACCAAGCGCTGCTATCCTTTAACATGAATCCGGATACGATCACCGAAGCACAGTGGGAAAAATTAGTACGCGACAGTGGCGTCAAATCCAAAGAGGAATTATTGGCCGAAATGGCGCTGGGCAAACAACTCCCGGCCGTCGTGGCGAAACGTCTGGCTTCTCCCGCGGAATCCATCTCACCTGCGCAAAAAGCCGGCCCGATCACGATATTGGGAACCGAGGGAATTACCGTTCAGTTCGCCAAATGTTGCCGCCCTATTCCCGGAGACGCGATTATCGGTGTAATCAAAAAGGATTCCGGTTTGATCATCCACACGCATGATTGCGGTAATGTCACGAGCAATCAGAAGAATCCGGAAAATTATTTGGATGTCGCCTGGGGTAAAGATATCACCCGAACCTTCGAGGCCGCCATCAAGGTCACAACGGCGAATAAACAAGGGGTACTGGCGCGGGTTGCGGCTGAAATTGCCAAAGCCGAATCGAATATTGACGATATCGCCATGGAAAGCGAAGACGACTTCATGCACATGCGCTTCATTCTGCAAGTCAACAACAGGCATCACCTCGCCCGGGTTATGCGCAGTTTGAGACACCTGCGGGAAGTTGCGAAAATCAGCCGCACGAAAGGCTGATACTTTGTTTACACAGTAGCAATAACTACCCGCTTGAATCCACACCGCGTTCGTGAATCCTGCTAATAACGGTTCAGGATAATCTCCAGCACGAATTTGCTGCCAATATAGGCAAGCAATAAGGTGATAAATCCCGCCAGCGTCCAGCGAATCGCAATCCGCCCTCGCCAACCGTAAAACTGCCTTCCGGCCAGCAACGCGGCGAACACTCCCCAGGAAATAAAGCCGAACAATGTCTTATGTGAAAAAGTCAAAGGCTGGCCAAACACTTCTTTTGAAAACATCACACCGCTTAGAAGCGTCAGCGTCAATAAAATAAAACCAACCCAGATAATGTGAAACAACAATTTTTCCATCGCCAGCAGCGGCGGCAAATTCGTCAGCACCGAACGTGCAGCCGGATGATGCAATTGGCGCTCCACCACGGTCATCAGCAAGGCATGCAATGCTGCGATGGTCAGCAGGCTG
>CP091134.1:850345-852509 GCA_021582535.1 Nitrosomonas sp. | reverse complement strand
CAACTACTTATGAAGTATACCTAGGGTGATCGACGAGTATTGATCTCTGGATTTTTAATTCGTTGGTCGGGCGCTTGAATCTTGCACGACACGCCAGCAAAGCAGACACTTGGTGTAGCATAATCTTAAGCGCTTTCTTTGGGGTTACGTCAAGACTACATTTGGTGTTTTTGATGAATCATGGCAGATATAATACATAAGGCTCTAGACTAGCAGAGTTAATAATATCTGATGATTTGCCATAGTTCGTTAGCAAGTGCATCAGGTTGTTTTTTCCAACGCCATTCAGATTCTTTTAAATGCAGCTCAAAGTTAACCGACACACCGTTAAACTTTGCCAGCCGCCGCTTGGTAAAACTCCAAAACGATTCAATACCGTTAATATGGCAATGCCCATCCCGCGCAAATTCATTATCACCATGGGATACACGAAAATGCTTGGAATATCCTACATCTACCAAACCATTATAACCACGCCAGCCATCACTATAGATGACACTCTCAATGGACACTTTACCCAGTATCACCGCTTGTAAAGTCAAGCGCTTACAGTCCGGTACTATCTCAGTGTATACCCTGCCATCTCGCTCAAACACACCAAATACAGGCTGTTTTAATGTTCCGCGACCGCGTTTGAGTTTCCCATGATAACCTCGATGCCGTTTCGCACCAAAATAGCTTTCATCAACTTCCACTTTGCCTAACAGCTTGTCTTTAAGAGCAGTCTGATGGCTATAGATTACTTGCCTGAAAATGCCATACCAACGATTAATCGTGTTACGATTTTTACCTAACAGCAGAGCTGTTTTGCTGGCAGGTATATCAATGCAAAAGCATTGAATTATTTTTCTAATGTAATAATCACTTAATTTACTGTTTCTTAACATCTTACTAGACTAACAGATTGTGTCTGCTAGTCTAGAGCCAAAACAAAATTCAAGGCTGATTATGGGGGTGTGAAGTATGGGAGAAGGATTGCAAAATCCTGATCTATCTCTGGAGCAGTTGTATGACCAGGCAATTCAGTCACAGCCTGAGTTGAAAAGCTACGGCGAGAATTTCCTCCGTTACTTGCAAGAAAAATATCCCGGTCAATTTGACGGTGTCTACTTTGAGCAGGCACAGTTAAAAGAATTCCATCGTGTTGTAGATAAAGTAGAAGCCGATTACGCCGGTGATCATACTAAAATCGCCGATATTGTAAGAGGACGGCTGCTTGTAGAAACGCCTGGACAAATTTCTATTATTCACGATGAAATAACCGCTTTCAGGCAAAGCATGGGCATAGAAAAGCTTAAGGATTTCTATGCAGAACCACTGGATACGCATTTTCGTACCCTCAACTCACAGGTTCGGTTGCCAGGCGGACATGTCGCTGAATTTAGAATTGACCAACACGATATGGCCATCGCCAGTCACGTTACACATGATCTGTATGAAGAAAAACAAAAGATCGAGCGGCAGGCTAAGCTTGAAAACAGACCCTTAACGGACAATGAAACTGAGCGTCGCAACAATATCCTGGATGCTCAGAGAGCGGAATTTGACCGCGCATCCAACAAAGGCAATCTGGACACGCTTCTGAACGAGAAAGGCGCTGCTACATTACTGAGCCATAGAAACACTCGCCTGGAAGCTATGGCCGAAACCTTCGGCAAACTCGGCAAGAACGGCGGCGTTATCGCAGGTGTGACACTGGGCACATTCTCGGGAGCGTTCACGCTGGCGGCAGGCAGATCGAAGGCCGAGGCCGCGCAAGTGGTTTATGAAGCTGCCGTTCCTTACGGCGAAACGCAAATCGACCTCGCGCACGGCAATATAATGGCGGCTGAAAAATCGGCCATCATTGAAACGGCATCCAATATCGGCTCTCTGGGTGGAGCCGCCGCCGGGGCGGCCATCGGTACCGGTATCGGTGCACTGGGCGGCGGAGTCGGCACGGGATATCTCACGGAAAAAATCCATGACAATTATGCACAAATCAAAAGTGGAACGGTAAGGCTTGCGGATGAGACCGCCGAGAGTTTGACAAATGCCGTACAAAAAACGAAACAATTTCTGTCAGGATGGTTCGACCGCAAACCGTCGCCGGACGCACAGGCAGCTTTTAACGCTCTACCAAACAGCGTTTCTCCTGATATGCCGCCCGAGGTTGCGGCCCTCG
>CP091134.1:833485-850245 GCA_021582535.1 Nitrosomonas sp. | reverse complement strand
CGTGCTGAGCATCTGCTGCTGCGGCTTGACGGTAAAATCCTCACGCCCGTGCCGTGCAACCAGAATGCGGTTAATGTCGTCGACCACCGCTTGCACCGGTGCATCCGGATGATAGGAAAAATTGATTTCCATCACGCCTTGCCGGTTGAATACTTCCAAAGCCCGGGCCGTGGGCACAAAAACCGTATCGTCAAAATCGAAACCGAGCACATTACCTTTCGATGCCATCACACCGATGACGCGGAAACGCGTCGCACCGACTTGCAGCAATGCGCCGAGCGGATTGGTATCGCCGAACAATTCGTTGCGCACTTTGGCGCCGAGTACGGCATATGCGCGCGGATTACGCGGATCGTCGTCCGGCAGAAATTGCCCGATAGCGACTTGCATATTAAATGCCCGCGCAAAATCAGGTCCCTGACCGTACGCCGTTACGCGGCGGCTGCGTCCTTGCGCGCGGATTTCCGCGTTACCGGTCACACTGGCATTGGTGTATTGCGCGTAGCGGCTTTGTCTCAATGCGATGGCATCGTCAATGGTCAGCAGCCGCGCGCTGCCGATCGCACCGAGCGAACCGCCATGCGTATTGATCTTTCCCGGCGTGATCGTGACGATATTGGTGCCGAACTGCGTGAATTCCGCCAGCACGAACCGCTGTACGCCGTCGCCGATCGCGGTCAGCAACACCACAGCGGCGATACCGACGGCGATGCCGGAGGCCGACAGAACAGTGCGCAACCGATGCGCCGTTAACGAACGGAAAGCAAATTGGAGAGTGTCAATGGCATTCATCGCTTATTTACCAGACTGTCTATCGTTTACTCAGTGCTTTGACGGCATCGAGCCGCGCCGCTTGGTTTGCAGGCCAAAGACTGGCGGCGATACCGGTCACCAGTGCAACCACGATGCCCGCGATTGACGCCCAGACGGGCGCCCATGCCGGAAGCTGCGGATAAGCCAGGCGCAGCATCAGGCTGCCGAATTGTCCCAGCAGAAATCCGAGAATAGCACCGGCAAACGACAGCCACACCGCTTCGGCGAAAAATAACCGGCGGATATCGCTGGATGTAGCACCGATGGCTTTCAACAGGCCGATCTCCGCAGTGCGCTGGTTAACCGCCACCAGCATCACGTTCATCACCAGGATACCGGCCACGATCAAGCTGATTGCGGCAATTCCGGCAACGGCCAGCGTCATCGTGTGCAGTATCCGGTCGAAGGTCGCCAGAATGGCATCCTGCGTAATGACGGTAATGTCTTCCTCGCCATCGTGACTCTGCTTCAGGGTTGCCAATATGGCCTGCTTGGCGGGTTCAATGTCATTGTGACTTTTCGCTTCGATCAGGATACGGAACAGCGATGTGGTATTGAACATGGCTTGCGCATAATCGATCGGAATGATGACGATTTCATCGGTATTGAACCCCATCGATTCGCCTTGCGCCGCCAGTACACCGGACACCATGAACCGGCTATCGCCCAAGCGCACGCGCTGACCGATAGCCTGGCTGCGGGGAAAGAATTCATCGGCGATTTTTGCGCCCAGCACGATTTGCGCGTTGCGTTCGGTGCCGTGCGCCAGAAACCCTCCCTGCGCCAGTTTCATGTGCCGGATCGGTATCAAGTCAGCATTACTGCCCAGCACCGTGACTTCGCGCAGACGGTTGGCGCCGGATAATTCCGCAGCGCCGACATTGAGCGGCGCATAACGCCGCACTTGCGGCAACCGGCCGAGCAGTTGCGCGTCTTTCAACGTCAAGTCGCGCGGCGTCTGGCCCAGCACGGCGCCGAGAAACGAACCCGACGTTTCCGCACGGCCCGGTAGTACGACCAGCAAATTGGTACCAATCGACGAAAATTGATTGATGACATAGTTTCTCGCGCCGTCACCCAATGCCGTCAACACCACGACCGCAGCCACACCCAATGCCATCGCCAGCACGATCAGCAAAGAGCGGATGCGATAACTCAACACCGTTTTGAACGATGTTTGCAGGGTATCAGCCAGCGTCATCGGCTTGATCCGTCATTATCTTGCCATCGCGCATCGCGATCTGGCGGTGCGCACGCGCACCCAACTCGCGGTCATGCGTCACGACAATCAAGGTAGTTCCGCCGTGATGCAGATTTTCCAGCAGCGCCATCACTTCGGCGCCGATCTGGTGATCCAGATTGCCGGTCGGTTCGTCCGCCAGAATGACGCTGGGTTGCATGATGGTCGCGCGCGCAATCGCCACGCGCTGGCGCTGCCCGCCGGAAAGTTCGGCGGGACGGTGACTGGCGCGTTGCTTCAGCTCGAAGGCTTGCAACGCCTCATCGACACGAATTTGCCGCTGCTCTTGCGGCATGCCGCTCAAGATGAGCGGCAGTTCGATATTTTCCGCGGCCGTCAGACGCGGAATCAGATGGAACGACTGAAACACGAAGCCGATTTTTTCCCGGCGGATTTGCGCTTGTTCCGTTTCCGACAAATCGGTGATCAGCCGGTCATCGAGTTCATAGCGGCCGCTGTCGGGCCGGTCCAGCAAACCGATGATATTCAGCAACGTCGATTTTCCCGAACCGGAAGGCCCCATGATCGACACGTATTCGCCGGAAGCAATGTGCAGATTGATGCCATTCAATGCGTAGACCGCCTGGCCGCCCATGTGAAATGTGCGCGTAATCGCACTCAGACGGATCATGGATTTTTCGGTTGCACCGCAACACCGGCCTTGATTTTGTCTTGATCAAACGAGATCAGCACGCGGTCGCCCGCTTTCAGGCCGGTGCGGATTTCGGTGAAACTCCAGTTGCTGAGACCGGTTTCCAGCAGCTGTTCCGCCAGGCGATCCTTGCCGTCCACCACCCAGACTTTATTGTTTTGCCGGATCGCTTGGGTCGGAATACGCAGCACGCCATCCCTGCGTTCCAGCACAACTTCCACATCGGCGCTGTAGCCCACCAGCAGCGTATCCGCCGGAATTTGCAAGAAATCCACTTCGATATCGACGGTACGCGCCTGTTTCTCGATTTCGGTCACGTACGGCGCAATGCGCCGGATTTTTCCGGGAAAAATTTTACCCGGTATCGCGTCCAGCGTAATGCGCGCTTCTTGTCCGATCTTGATTTTGGGCGCATCGACTTCGTCCATCGGCGCCGTGACGTACAGACAGCTATCGTCGATCAGATCGATGGTCGGCGGAGTGGGAATGCCCGGAGGCGACGGTGTGGTGAACTCACCCAGTTCGCCGGAAATTTTGCCGATCACCCCGGAGAAGGGCGCGATGATCACGGTGCGGTCAATTCCGGCTTGCGCTACGCTAATTTGTGCTTCGGCCCGTTTGATGTCGGCGCTGGCCGCCTCGCAACTGGCCTGGCGCGAACGCGCATTGGCGTTGGCATCGTCAGCGCGTTGCGAGCTGACAAAACCTTGCTCAACCAATTGCTGCGTGCGGATCGATTCGCGCCGGGCGTTTTCCGCCAGGATGCAGGTTTCGCGCCGCCGTTCCTGCGCCATCACCAGCTGCCGCTGCGCCAGTTCGCGTTGCGCTTGCAGATCCTGACTCCAGAGTTCGAGCAACACCTGCCCCTTTTGCACATGATCGCCTTCCTTCACCCAGATTTTGGCGATCTGCCCGCCGGTAATCGGCGCCAGATCGGAACGCTGACAGGATTTGACCGTGCCTGCGCGCGTGTTGACGACAGTGGCTTCGACATTGCCGGGTGCAATCGTGGCCCATTCCACTTCCAGCGGTTTGGGACGGCTGTAATACCAACCGGCCAGTGCGATTGCACCAACAATGAGGGCAAAGCTGATTAATTTGAACGGTTTCTTGAGCGGCGGCATGATTGGGTGAATGAGGTCGGTGCGATATCCGGTGATCGTGTGTTGTATTTCGTTGCAAATATGCGTATTTTACACGTTCGTTAACGCTTAAAGCCGTTGGCTGGCAATTCATCAAAAACCTTGCATAGACATTTTCGTATGATTGATATCTGGCGCAAAAAATTCATCTTATCCGATTCCGATCAACCCCGAAGCATGGAGGATATCCGCCCCACCGAGGCGGATTACGAAGCGCTTGATCCGAAAACATTTGCCGCGATAGAAACCGAAGCGCTGTTTCATACCATTGACCGCACGAAAACCGAAACCGGCCGCATGGCGTTGTACCGGTCGCTAGCCCGCCCGGATCAGGATGCGCAGGTCATACAGCAAAAACAGATCGCGCTGCGTGAAATTGAAACGAACCCGGAGCTTTATAGCGCTTTGGCCACATTCACCGGGAAAGTCGTTTCCGGTGAGCGATCATTGAAACATCTGCTGTACGGCGAGTTTTCCGGCGGTTTTGCAACCGATGAGCCGAGCAGCCGCAGCGACAAGCTGGAATTCGGCGGCTACGGCTACCGGCAGTACCAGGACGGTACCCGATGTGCGGTGGATCTGGTTGAGAAAGCCGCCGCATTACCACGCCCGCAGTCGGCATATTTACGCACGCTGCTCGATGCCATCCATGATTTTGGCCAGTCGAGAACTTACGCGCTGATGAAAGGCCCGGTTTATTCCATGGGCGGAAAATTCAAAACTAAAAAAGAGAAATCCGGCTTTGATCTGTATTCGCGCTTTCAGCCTTCGCTGTTTAAAATTATACCGATGCTGACTTTCCTCGCCGGCGGTTATGGCATCTTATTCTTCTTTGAAAACCTGATGCCGCAATTTGGCACGTCGTATATCAGTTACGGCATTCTGGCACTGACCGCGCCGGTGTTGCCGATTATCCTGCTGGCCATGGGCATCTCCGACCGCGATTCGATCATTTACCCGTTGCGCAAGCAATTCCGCGAGAGCCCGGATCTGGCCAAAGCGGTCGAAGCATTGGGATTACTCGATGAGTTGCTGTCTTTCTACCGCTATGGACAATCTTGTGCCGGCGACAAAATCTTGCCGGAAATTATCGATGAGAAACAACATCGTTTGACTGTCAACCAGGCCAGGAATCCGCTGCTGATCAAAGCAATACCGGATTATGTGCCAAACGATGTGCATCTCGATCTGGCAGGCCGAGTACTGATCATCACCGGCCCGAACAGCGGCGGCAAAACAGCGTATTGCAAAACCATCGTGCAAATCCAGTTACTCGGGCAAATCGGTTGCTACATTCCCGCCATGCAAGGGCAGCTGGTTCCGGCGGAGCATCTTTATTATCAAGTGCCCGATCCGGGCCAGCTCAGCGCCGCGATGGGACGCTTCGGCCATGAACTCCAGCGCACGCGCGAAATATTTTTCAATGCCACGCCGCGCAGCCTGGTGGTGCTGGATGAATTATCCGAAGGCACCACGTTTGAAGAAAAAATGACGATTTCGGAGTATATTCTGAAAGGATTCCATAAACTCGGCGCGAGCACTTTGCTGGTCACGCATAACCACGAACTCTGTGAATTGCTGCAAAAAGACGGTATCGGCCGGTATCTGCAAGTCGAATTCATACCACAAGGCCCGACGCACCGCCTGATCGCGGGTATATCAAAAGTCAGTCATGCCGATCGCGTGGCCAGTGCGATTGGGTTCAGTCAGAAGGATGTGGAGGAACATTTGGAGCGGCAAAACGCGACTCGTGAAGGATAAAACCTGCCTTTAGATCCTGCGCTTATAACTTTAAGAGTAAAGCGCTGAACTACATCAAGAAGAATGAATAAACCAGGAAAATGGAGGAACTGTCTGAAACAATTTGGAAATTCACTGACTTAAGTCTCTACTGCTATGGTGGGGTTTCCTAGTCTATTCAAATTTTGGACTTGCCAGTGCGATTTGTGAGTTTGATGAAACGAGAAAACACATTCTCGCGTTAATAACCTCGAGCAGATTCATTCGCGGACGATTCCACGTGTTGGAAATGCTGTTTAGCATATGCAAATAAACTGAATCGGTTCTTAATACCTAATTTACTGAATATGGAAGTCAGGTGATTACGTAACGTGTGCTCGCTCATGCACAATTTTGCCGCTATCTGCTTATTCTGTTCTCCGCCACTTCCGTCTGAGAATGCCTTGAGGATCATGCATTCCTTGCGAGTCAGCATTGTAATCTTGTCTGAATCAGCATCAGCAGGGATTTTTCCACGTATGCGTGAATTCTGGAGAAGAATACGGCCGGTAGTTATGCGGTCAAGCCATAATTCACCATCATAAATCTTCTCAATCGCGCGAAGTACCGTTTGCATCGATTCTTTTCTATGCACTACTCCACGCGCGCCACTGAGTATCGCTCTGTCAATGACTTCTTTATCATGTGTTTCAGTAAAAATTACCACTCGCGTATTCCCATCACTTGCAAACTCAGGAATATAATTGACGCAATCGATATCATCCAAGTAAATGTTTAGGATAAGAATATCCGGTTTTTTCTCCAGGATAAGGCGTTTAACATCGGAAATATTCGTTGCAGTCCCCACAACTTCCATTCTGGGCTTTTCACTATTAATTAGCTTTTCCAATCCCCAAAGTACAATTTGTTGATCATCGACTAATAAGACCCGGATAGGCTGAACCGAAAGCTGCTTGATATGATCATTTGATTTATCAATACCATAGTATTGACAAAAACAAGATTCAAAATCCGCGTGATGTCTGTTTGTACTGTTCTTATTGATATCGCAGCCCATGGCAGTAGCGATCGTCATAGTGCGTTGCACAATCAAATCACTCGCATAAGCTGTGAAATAAATACAAAGATTCGTGCTATCCGTTTGTAAATTTAATTGTTGCGCTAAGTAGATACCATCACAATCATTCAATTCCATGTCGGTTAGAATCAAATCAGGTTTGTCTTTTTTAACTCTGACCAGAGCTTCTTGACTTGAAGTGCAAACACCAATGATATTATATTCCCAATCATTCAGTATATTTTTCAATGTCTTACCAGAGATATATTTATCTACAACAATCAGCACTCTAGTGTCATCAATTTTTCTGTGCGAGATTCTTGCGAGTATGTGCTCTGTTTTGTTGGTCATTTATCGCTACCTTTAAACAGTACTACTTTTAAATTTATTCTCAAATTTGCCATTCTTTGATTCACTATATGAGTATCTGAAGAAAGGTTACTAAAAGACATTCCCATTAAAAAACCATTCTTAATAGATCTACCACTTTGTTAACTATTTGCCGGTAGTTTGATTTCTTTATTGCTTAAATATCAATCCAGTTTTATTTCGGACTTAATTTGAAAAACTTTAAAAGATTTAATTCGGACAAATGAAGGTTTCACGAACGTAGCAGTAATTGTGATGCGTTATTTTGTGAAACATCCATACTGCTAAAACTATCACCGTAAAATATTAATCAATCATGACGTTGCTTTCTTTGTGGCATTTTTTGCACGTGCAAATTGACAAATTCAGCGATCCGACACTCACAGGTTGCTATACTTGAACCAACTGTTTTGCTTAATTTAATTTGCAAAAATAGTTACGATCATAACAAAAACCACTTGAAGCGAATGTGGGAAAACGCACACAAAAACATATCTGATCGACTATTTACAAACGAACACTTTGCAGCTCGTCCATTACAAAATCTTCAATTGATATGAAACTATTAAGCTGGAATATTCAGTGGGGCCGAGGACTGGATGGCTGTGTCGATCTTGTGCGCATCATGCGCACAATCAGTCAATTGGGTGATTTTGATGTCATTTGCTTGCAGGAAGTCGCGATCAATTTTCCCGGTTTACCGGGTAGCCATAGTGAAAACCAGATTGCCGAACTATCCGCACTGCTTCCAAATTACACTGCCATCTATGGCATAGCAACAGACGTACCGCACAGCCAAGGCGGGCGCAGTCAATTTGGCAATGCCATTTTTTCCCGTTTACCGGTCGGTCAGGTGTGGCGGCATTTGCTGCCATGGTCAGCGGAATTGACGACACCCAGCATGCAGCGGGTATTGGTAGAAGCTGTCGTGACAGCCGATATTGGACCGTTACGTATCATGACCACGCACCTCGAATACTATTCTCAACGACAACGTAAAGCTCAAATCGACGCAATCCGGAATGTGCACCGGGAAGCATGCGTCCTGTCGCAACGGAAATTCTTGACTGAAGAACGAGGGGGAACGTTTGAAGTTTTTCCCAGACCTGCGGAAGCATTATTGTGTGGCGATTTCAATTTTTCCGCTACAGCAGCCGAACGTGCGCACATTCTCGCGCCCTTCAATGACGGCGCACCGAATTTTCACGATGCTTGGTCAGTAATGCACCCTGATACACCGCATGCGCCGACTGTCGGGATCTATCCGGTAGATTTTGTCGATCAACCGGAGTGCTTTGATTTTGTTTTTATCACTGACGGATTGGTAAGCCGTCTCAGCACTATTGGCATTGATGCTGAGACGGAAGCTTCGGATCATCAACCGGTATGGGTTGAATTCAAATGAGAAACTGAGGTGCTCGCCTTAAAAAATGCGCGTGCCAAAACTCTCGAAATAATACTGGCCAATTTCATCACGGGAAAATTGATGATTCTGTCCGCCGCGCTGAGCAATTTTCAAGGAACCCATCAATGAGCCGAGCTGACCGGTTGTTTGCCAATCGAAATTATTTACGATGCCATATAGCAAACCTGCGCGGTAAGCGTCACCACAACCGGTCGGATCGACAATTTGTTTCGGTTTGACACAGGGAATTTCAAATTTCTCACCATCAGCATAGATAATGGAGCCTTGCGCTCCCAAAGTAATAATCAATGCTTTGGCATTGTTCGCCAGTGATTCCAAGCGATGCCCGGTGCGGTCTTGCAACATTTCACCTTCATAATCGTTGACCGCGATGTAATCCGCCTTGTTGATGAAATCGAGCAATTCCTCACCGTTATACATCGGCAACCCCTGCCCCGGATCGAACACGAACGGAATACCGGCTTCATGCAATTCACGCGCGTGTTGCAGCATACCGTCGCGTCCGTCCGGCGCGATAATACCCAGACGGACATCGCGCGACTCTTTCACGGAATTCAGGTGGGAAAAATTCATCGCCCCCGGATGAAATGCAGTGATCTGATTATCATCCAGATCGGTCGTGATGAAAGCTTGCGCCGTAAAGGTATCCGAGACTTGCTTAACATGCTCCTGGGTGAGACGCAATTGCTCGAACCTGGCCGCATAAGGCGCATAGTCATCACCCACCGTAGCCATCATCACAGGCTCACCGCCCAGCATCTTGAGGTTATAGGCAATATTACCGGCGCACCCGCCGAATTCACGGCGCATTTCCGGAACCAGAAATGCGACATTCAACACGTGAATTTTCTCCGGCAGGATGTGATTCTTAAAATGATCCGGGAAGACCATAATATTATCGTAAGCGATAGAACCACAAATCAATGTGCGCATAGTTCAACTACCAATGTTTAATGATAAAAAACAACTTTTAACGTTCTCAAGCACTGGGTTTCCATGCCAAATCCAGCTCACGCGCGGCTTTGACATCATCCAGCTTACGCACCGGCATGGTATGCGGCGCACCTTTGACCATATCCGGCTGCGATTCTATTTCGCTCAGGATTTCTTTCATCGAAACAACGAAAGCATCCAGCGTTTCCTTGGATTCCGTCTCGGCCGGTTCGATCAGCAAACATTCAGGCACCAGCAGCGGGAAATACGTTGTCGGCGCATGATAGCCCTTATCGAGCAAGCGCTTGGCCAGATTCATCGCCGTTACGCCGGTTTTATCCTTGATGTCTTTCATCGTAACGATAAATTCGTGACTGGCACGGCGGTTCGGATAAGCAATTTCAAAACCCGCTTTGCGCAATTCCGCCATCAAGTAATTCGCATTTAAGGTGGCAAACTCGGAAATCCGATGCATACCTTGCATGCCTAATAAGCGAACATAAATATAAGCCCGCAGCAACACACCGGCATTCCCCATGTGGGCGGATAAACGGCCAATGGATTGCGGTTTATCTTTTTCGGTAACCCAGCGATAGGTATCGCCTTCCTTGGCTACGATCGGGATCGGCATGAAAGGCAGCAACCGTTCAGCCACACCGACCGGTGCAGAGCCCGGTCCACCGCCGCCATGCGGGGTTGAGAAAGTTTTGTGCAGATTGATGTGAATCACGTCGAAACCCATATCGCCCGGTTTCACTTTGCCCAGTACCGCATTCAAGTTGGCGCCGTCGTAATACAACAACCCGCCAGCCGCATGAACCACGCGGCTCATTTCGGCGACATTCTTCTCAAACACACCCAGTGTGGAAGGGTTGGTCAGCATCAATCCCGCGGTTTGCGGGCCAACGGCTGCCTTCAGCGCATCCAGATCCACGTTGCCATCCTTGTCGGTAGCGATTTCCACCACTTTGAAACCGCACATCACCGCAGTTGCCGGATTGGTGCCATGCGCCGCATCCGGTACGATAATTTCGGTACGGGCAAAATCGCCGCGAGCCTCGTGATACGCACGGATCATCATCACGCCGATCAATTCACCCTGCGCGCCGGCCATCGGGGTCAAGCTGACACCCGCCATCCCGGTGACCGATTTCAGAATCTCCTGCAATTCGTACATACACGCGAGAAAACCCTGGCCGGTATCTTCCGGCGCCAGCGGATGCCGGGATATGAACTGCGGCAGCATCGCCAGTGAGTTACAGGCACGCGGATTGTATTTCATCGTGCAGGAGCCCAGCGGGTAAAACTCGGTATCGATCGAGAAATTCTTTTGTGATAGGCGGGTGTAATGACGCACCGTATCCATCTCGGAAACTTCCGGCAAAAGCACTTTGGATTTACGCAGCAAATTCTGCGGAATCGCGGATTTGCTAGCCGGTGTTGCCGGCGACTGCGTATAATTGCGCCGTCCTTTGCGTGAGTGTTCAAATATCAACATAATGTAAGATCAATCTCAGTTTATTTCTTCAAAGCAGCCAGAGCTGCATCGTAATTTGGTTCATCGGCGATTTCCGGAACCAGCTCGGCGTGAATGATGGTATCCGATTCATCCAGCACGATCACCGCGCGCGCGGTAATGCCGCCAAATGCGCTGTCGGCGATGAAAACGCCGTAATCTTTCATGAAATTCGCGCCGCGCATGGTCGACAAGGTAATGACCTTATCCAATCCTTCGGCATCGCAGAAGCGGCTCATCGCAAAAGGCAAATCGGCGGCAATGATCAACACCGCGGTATTGTCCATATTGCTGGCTTGCTGATTGAATTTACGCGTGGAAATCGCACACACCGGCGTATCCAAACTGGGCACGATGTTCAGTACTTTCTTTTTACCGGCATAATTGGCCAGTGTGACATCTTGCAAATCGCGATTGACTAAAGAGAAAGCAGGCGCTTTTTGTCCAACTTTGGGAAAAGTGCCTTCGATTTTGATAGGTTTTCCTTTTAAAGTAACCATAGTTTTTTCCTCTCAGATGAATTTAAATAATGTTTTAACCAAGCGCCTGTTTCAATGCGCTGGCATAATTTTGTAAGTCGGCCGCCGTTTTCGTTTCAGTCGCGCAAACCAGCAAAGCGTTGCCTAATTCAGGATAATGCGCATGCAGATCAAATCCGCCCAGAATACCTTTCTGTTTCAGCTTGGCTAACACATCCGCAGCCGGTTTAGGCAAAGTCAACGCGGTTTCGTGGAATGTCGGTCCGCTGAATGTTCTTTTCACACCACCGGTTTTTTCCAATTGCTCGACCAAGTCCAGTGTATTGGCGTGCGATTGCGCGGCAATGCGGCGCAATCCTTCAGGGCCGGTGAGCGACATGTAAATCGTGGCTGCGGTCACCATCAGACCTTGGTTGGTACAAATATTGGAAGTCGCTTTGGAGCGGCGGATATGCTGTTCGCGCGCTTGCAAAGTCAGCACAAAACCTTCTTTACCATCCAGATCGGTGGTGCGGCCAATGATACGGCCAGGCATTTGACGCACCAATTCATTTTTGCACGCCATGAAACCGAAATACGGGCCGCCGCTGGAGAGCGGAATACCCAATGGCTGGCCTTCGCCCACGGCAATGTCGGCACCTTTGCTGCCCCATTCGCCGGGTGGCGTCAATAATGCCAGTGCGGTCGGATTGACGACGCCGATGGCCAATGCATTTTTACTATGCGCCCAATCGGTCAAGGCATCGGCCTGTTCCAGCACACCGAAGAAATTAGGTTGTGGAATAACCAGTGCGGCAAATTCATCGTTGGCGAATTGCGCTAACGATGCCGGATCCAATTGCCCGGTTTGCGTGTTGAATGGCAATTCGACCACTTCGATTTTCTGATTGCTGACAATCGCGCGCACCACTTGGCGGTAAACCGGATGCACGGTTTTAGGAATCAGGATACGGCGCGACGTTTTATGCGAACGCACCGCCATCAAAGCCGCTTCCGCCAGCGCCGTGGCGCCGTCGTACATACTGGCATTGGAGACATCCATACCGGTCAGTGAGGCCATCATCGACTGATATTCGTACAACAGCTGCAATGTGCCTTGGCTGGCTTCCGCCTGATACGGCGTATACGAAGAATAGAATTCGCCGCGTGTGGTGATCTGCCATACAGCAGCCGGTATGTGATGTTCATACGCACCGGCGCCGATGTAATTCTGGTAGAAACCGTCCTGGTTCGCGCGCTCCATCATCAGACGCGTGATTTCCAGTTCGCTGAGCCCGGACGGAACACCGGTGAGCTCGCCGCTGACGAGTTCATCAGGAATTTCGTCAAACAGATCTTCAATTGACTTCGCGCCTATGCTGGCAAGCATCTCGGCAATATCTTCTTCGGTATGTGGAATAAACGGCATGATTTATCTTGAAAACTTAAAGTAATGAGAAATTAAAAAGCAAAGAACGCAACAAATTTTAGTGATCTTCGTTTTCTACCAATTCGGTGTAAGCCGCTGCATCCAGTAACCCGTCGATCTCGGCAGGATTGCTGGGCTTCATTTTAAACAGCCAGGCAGAAAACGCATCCTCATTGATTTTTCCCGGCTCATCGACCAGCGGAGCATTCACCTCGGTCACTTCACCGGAAATCGGTGAATACACATCGGCAGCCGCTTTGACAGATTCCGCCACGGCACATTCTTCTTTTTGTTTGAGTTTGCGTCCGACATCCGGCAATTCGATAAACACCATATCGCCGAGCAATTCCTGCGCGTGATGGGTAATCCCAACAGTTACCGTGCCATCGGCTTCAGATCTCACCCATTCATGGGATTTGCTATATTTCAAATTGGTTGGAATACTCATTTTTTCACTCCAGATAAAAGTAATATTTTTGTTACAGTTTTTATTAAATCAGCACTTTTCCGTTACGCACGAACGGGTATTTTACCACCTTGGCACGCAGTTTCTTATCCCGCACGATGACGTCAACTTCGTCGCCGACGGTTATTTGCACCGGTACGCGCGCCAAGGCAATTGATTGATTCATCGTGGGTGAAAAACCGCCGCTGGTGATTTCGCCTTTGTATTCGGCGCCGTCTTTCTGCCCGACAACCTCTTGGTGGCTGCGCAATACGCCGCGATCGATCAATACCAATCCAACCAATTGGTGCGTCACGGTAGTATCCAGCAATGTTTGCTTGCCAATGAAATCGCGCTCGCTTTTCAGATCAACCGTCCAGGCCAAGCCGGATTCCAGCGGATGCTTGGTTTCGTCCATATCCTGACCGTATAAATTCATCCCGGCCTCAAGCCGCAACGTATCGCGCGCGCCCAATCCGGCCGGAGCAACGCCGGCGGCATGCAACGCTTTCCAGAATACCGGCGCATCGGCGGCAGGCAGGATGATTTCAAAACCGTCTTCACCGGTATAACCGGTACGGGCAATGAAATATTGCCCCACGACTGCGGATTGAAACTGTTTCAATTCTTCCGTCACTGCTTGCGAACCGGGAATCACTTGCCAGACTTTGGCGCGGGCATTAGGGCCTTGAACCGCCACCATGGCCATATCGCGCCGCGGAGTAATTTCCAAATGCGGCGCCAGCGCATCGCGTTGTTTGAGCATCCAGGCCACATCCTTATCGGCCGTGCCCGCGTTGACCACGATACGGAACCAGGTCTCGGACAAAAAGTAAATGATCAGATCGTCGATAATGCCGGCCTGCGGAGTCAGCATACAGGAATACAGCGCTTTGCCCGGAACGGTCAGTTTATCGACGTTGTTCGCGACCAGCTGGCGCAGAAAGCCGCGCACATTATCGCCTTTGATATCGACCGGCAGCATATGAGAAACATCGAACATACCAGCATCCTGGCGGACTTTGTGGTGTTCGTCCAATTGCGAGCCGTAATGCAGCGGCATATCCCAGCCGCCGAAATCCACCATTTTGGCGTTCATATCGCGATGGGTTTGATTCAGGGGTGTCATTTTCAGCACGGTTTTCTCCCAAAAATATTGAGCCATTCAAATGCGAATGACTTCGTGCCCCTCTGTCCTTTTTACCTGAGAGATTGACAGAATTGAATCCGTGTGCCCCTTCGGTGGCCGGAAAAGATTTCCCGGCACTCTCCAGATTGCCTGTCGCAAGCGGTTCTCAAGGAACAAATGAATTGACCCTGCCTGAGCGATTCCGGGGAGGTTACGCCTTCGGCGGCGCTAATGACTAGCGCACTCTTCTGCTTGGATTGATTTGGCAAAGTGCGAACTATACCTGACGAACAAGGGTTTATTCAAGCGATTGCGGTAAATTTTCTAGCTAATTGAAAGTAACGGAGATCTTTCATTTGCTTGATTACTCAAAGATTGATTGGAGAAAATGAATGTTCATTGCATTGAAGTTTGATTCTGCTTATTTCTGCGGAAGTGCGCAGTCAATCACGCAAACCTGAATGCGATGTGTTTCTTCCGGTGAGAGCGTTTGACGCAAGCAGTCTTCCAGCTCTTGAGCACTATGGGATTTCTTACCGCTATCGGGTGAAGGTGGCATCCCGTTTCCACCGAACCAGAAAACCACATAAATACCATACCCATCCGTACCCGGATCGCGCACATATTTGGCGATCAATTGCTTATGAATCGCATGCCAAAGATCATCATGACTGTCTTTCTTGATTTCGACGGGAATGTTGAGTCCGTTGGCGCCGCCATATGAAACCTTGATGTCAGCACGTTTGTCGTCCGCGTAACTACCTTCTCTTTCCGCAACAATACCGAGTCTTTTAAGGCTTTCCTGTAAATCAGATAGCAAAGCATCACGACAATCGTTTTCAGGTTTGGATTTTTCCAGTTTTTTATTACTTTTGTCGCAGCTCCAATATTGCCGGTAATCGTTGGTACTACCATTACGAATTTTTCGTGCAACATCGCGCAAATGATCAAAAGTCAAAGCAGCCAGATCGGCAGCATTGGCAGGTTGAAGATTGGCTAGCGTGCAGTCAATATCCGCTTCACGGCATGAAAGACGGAATCGAGGACGGCCGAGTCTTGCCAGATGTTTACGAATGTCATCAAGTAGCATTCTGCTATCGCCACCCCCGGCACGCATCTCGTCCAATCCGTCAATGAACAGGGTTTTGCCCTGGTTTTCCAATCCAGCTTCTAAAGCGACAAAGTTGCGCGCACTGACATACTTGCCACCGGATTCTTCCGCTTCCTGCTTGAAGGATGTAGTTTTACCCGATCCCGGATCGCCCAGTAGCACGTATGCGGCTCGGTCACGAAAGAATTCCAAAGAAAATCTTCTTTGCTGGCAGATGAATTTTACCGCTCCATCCCGCTCTCCTTAATCATCAGCGATGTACTTGAATCCGATGCCTTCAATAGCACCGAATAATTCGTATCGATGGTCAGCATCATTCCGTGGTTGATCACGACACTGGCGGGCTCCACTGGCATGCACTTGCGTTCGGTTTGCAAGTCTTCCGGAACATTGCAGACGGCATTGTACAGTTGCCGTATCATGGCGATTTCAGTTTCGGGAATCGCCGCGTCGCGCGTCGAAGGACTTTTGTTGCGGCCACCAGTCAGACTTCGGAAATAACCCAGTTCGCGCGAAGTTGCAGTATCGTCGATTTCGATACGGTAGACAGTGCTGCGACCGCTGGGTGCCGGTTCGCTTTTGGTGAATAGCGACGAGTTGACCTGAGTATATCCCTGCGTCTGTAAAATACCCGCAATCTTATCCGCCGGGGTGGTGAGCGAAACACCGGCAATTTCAATCGCCGTCAGCGGATGTTTTTGCGAGCCTGTGGCAGCTGCAAAGCCTTGTATTGTCATCAGAAAGATCGCCAAAAAACTCCAGATTCCGGCGCGTATTTTCCAAACCGCACACCTTGAATTTTGCACGCATGGATTGTTCATCTTTATCTCCGGTTAATCGTCAATGCGCATGCTCCCCCGGTGGCGGCATGATTTCGCCTTCCTGGTTAAGTTGTGTCAATTGCAGCGTTAAGGCGCCGACGTTCTGCCAGCCAAAGCCTTCAAATTGCGCCACCCAGCGCGCGCGCAGATAGCCGAAGCGATCGGTGACGAATTCCATGTGCTGCGGGAACATGCCTTTGCCCTATAAGTCCGGTACGACCCGTACACGCCGGTACCACCAGTAGGTGTCCTTGATTTTCTGCCAGCCTTCGGTGACGATCGGGAACGGCGTGATTTCGGTGATCTGCTGCAATTGCGCATCGGTCAGTGGATGAATCGGCACTGCCAGTATTTCGGTGTTGAGATCGCGAATCCGATCATACGATGCTGCCAGCTGGAAAAAGCGCTCTTTGGCTTGCGGCCAGGCGAACAGCACCAGCAACACGTTTTTTTGCAGACGGAAATCCTTGAGATTGCCG
>CP091134.1:831746-833385 GCA_021582535.1 Nitrosomonas sp. | reverse complement strand
ACCTGCCTGTTGCTAGTAATCCTGCAGCTACAATATCCTTTTTGTCGGCCCATCTGGCTGAACCATGCAATCCCTGATTGGTCCGGGATGAATTGGCCAGCACCATTTTAATGACCAGCACCAATATCAAACCGATACTGGAAAATAAAATACCAAAACCTGCCGCTAGATCGAAGATGCCCGAATACTCGCCATACCATTTATTTGTCCACACCAGGATTGCCCAGGGTCCATAGATGTTAAAGAAGTGAGTGCCTAATTGCGGCTGATAGTTGAATTGGTGGGCAAAATACTGGGTGGCGACTTGGAATCCGCCAACAAGACAGACAATGGATAAAGAGCGAACGATAATCTTGTCTTTTTTGATATTTCTGCTGTCTTTAGAACTCAGATTGATGTTATTCATCAGAGGCTCCTTCTGGTGTTGGAGGTGGTGGATCGTTTTTGATCTGCCGATTGCGCTCTACTTAAAGCATGCTGTTTCATTAATTGCTGACGGTATTGTTCAAGCGGCTTATCGTCAAAAGTCACGCGCATTTGGTTTTGCACTGCAGCCTGTGCGATCTCATGACGAAACGATGCAGTTCCATTGATCGCCAGGTGACTGCCATACTTCTTCATGGCCACTTGTAAAATATCCACCAATGCATCTTGTGTTGTATCCGGCAGGACGATGAGCCTTTCACCATCATCACGAATGGTGGTTGATCCTGCTTTATAAGTGACAGTGCCGATTTTGGTGATCGATTCAACAGAACTGTCTTTAATAAAACCATCCCTGGAGTAGCCATTAGGTTTATCATTGCTTGGCTTGGCCGAGACCTGGTTACCCTTAAATTGACCCACTCTTCTGGATCGCAAGACAGCCAATGCTTCAGCATTACCATTTTTTGCTTCTTTTGTGAGCCAATCCAGCCACCCCATTCTGGAATGACTAGCTTTATAGTGCTGATAGGCTTTCTGATAATCGTTTCTAATGACTTCGATCGTTGTTTTAAATTGCTGATGTGCGGTTGCATACAGCACTTTCTTTGCCAATCTCCCGGCTTTGATACTTTTAATGATGTTGCGCTTGAGTTTCGCTTCCCGTTTGGCGCGCTCAATGAGTTGATCCCTTGTGTATCGCAGCATGACCCATTGGTTTGTTCGCTGTCTGGCAGAATCATTCTGTTCTTGTTGGTACCGCGCATAAAGCTTTGAAGTATCAATCCGGTTTTGCAGTGGTTTGGGTTGATATTGTTTGGCGTTTTGTTGTGACGATTGTCCAGAATTATCACTAGGTACAAATGCACCCAGTCTTTGAGTTATATTCCCTTTGGATAAAGAGCGATCAACAGAGCTTGCTTTAACAGCCACGCCAATGTTGGCAACCAACACAAACCCGTTGCTACGTTCCTTGATTTCAAGGCCATGTCTAGCTAGAACCTGATGCAAATCCTGCCAGTTGTCCGCGTGTTTGATTTCAGTGAGTGCCTCGCGCTTGATCCAGCCAAGCAAACTCTCCACACCGGTTCTGGTTTCAATATCCTCCGCTACTCTGGAAGCTTTATCGCTCACGGTTTCATGGTTAACTTTTGTTAAACCATTTTCCTGTTCGATCTGCTCACAAAGCTTAGCTACTTTGATGTAATCATAATAG
>CP091134.1:829840-831646 GCA_021582535.1 Nitrosomonas sp. | reverse complement strand
ATCACTTCCAGCAGATGCAGCGCAATCCGACCGATGTCGAGCTGATGATGTTCGCGCAGGCGAATTCCGAGCATTGCCGCCATAAAATATTCAACGCCGATTGGGTGATCGACGGCAAACCACAGGATAAATCGTTGTTTGCGATGATTCGCAACACGCATCAAGCCCACCCGCAAGGCACGCTGGTGGCGTATGCCGATAATGCCAGCGTGATCGAAGGTGCAACCATCCAGCGGTTTTATCCGGGCGACGGGCAGATTTATGGTTACGCCGAAGAAAAAACACATGTGTTGATGAAGGTTGAAACGCACAATCACCCGACCGCGATTTCACCGTTTCCCGGCGCGGCGACCGGTCTCGGCGGGGAAATCCGCGACGAAGGCGCGACCGGGCGCGGCGCGAAACCGAAAGCCGGGTTATGCGGTTTTTCGGTATCCAATTTGAACATTCCGGATTTTGTGCAACCGTGGGAAATCGACCGGAGTGGCGATAAATCCTATGGCAAACCCGGACGTATCGCGTCGGCGTTGCAAATCATGCTGGCAGGCCCGATCGGCGGCGCGGCGTTCAATAACGAATTCGGCCGCCCCAATCTGGCGGGTTATTTCCGTACCTTTGAGGAGCGTGCCGGCGGGGAAATGCGCGGCTATCACAAGCCGGTCATGCTGGCGGGCGGTGTCGGGCAGATTTCCGACCACCATGTGCGCAAGGAGAAATTCCCGCCGGGCGCGTTGCTGATTCAATTGGGTGGCCCCGGCCTATTGATCGGTCTGGGTGGCGGCGCGGCCTCCAGCATGGATACTGGCGCCAATACCGAAGCGCTGGATTTCGATTCGGTGCAGCGCGGCAATCCGGAAATGCAGCGGCGCGCGCAGGAAGTGATCGACCGTTGCTGGCAGTTGCAACGCAGCGGCGGGGACAATCCGATTTTGTTCATTCATGATGTCGGCGCGGGCGGTTTGTCCAATGCCTTTCCGGAATTGGTGCACGATTCCGGCCGCGGCGGGCGTTTTAATTTGCGTGCAGTGCCGTCCGAGGAAACCAGCATGTCGCCGATGCAGATCTGGAGCAACGAAGCGCAGGAGCGCTATGTGCTGGCGATCAAACCGGAGTCGCTGGCGTTGTTTGAGAGCATCTGCGAGCGCGAACGCTGTCCGTTCGCTGTGGTGGGTGAAGCGACCGGTGATGAACAACTGGTGGTTGCCGATGCGCAATCGCCTACACCGCCGGTCGATATGCCGCTGCCGGTTTTGCTTGGCAAGCCGCCGAAAATGACGCGCGATGTGGCGCACGGAGAACGAATCCTGCCAGCGCTCGATTGGTCGGGTGTGACGCTGACCGAAGCCGTGTACCGGGTTTTGCGCTTGCCCGCAGTCGCTGATAAGAGTTTTCTGATTACTATCGGCGACCGCAGTGTCGGCGGTTTGTCGGCGCGCGATCAAATGGCCGGGCCGTGGCAGATTCCGGTCGCCGATGTCGCGGTGACCAGCATGGGGTACCAAACGGTGCTGGGTGAAGCGTTTGCCATTGGCGAACGCACGCCGCTGGCGCTGATCGATCCCAAAGCGGCAGCGCGCATGGCGGTCGGTGAAGCAATTACCAACATCGCCGCCGCAGCGATCGACGGTATTGAAAAAATCAAATTGTCGGCCAACTGGATGGCGGCCGCCGGACATCCGGGCGAGGATGCGGGATTGTACGACGCGGTGCACACCGTCGGCATGGAACTGTGCCCGCAATTGGGTATCAGCATCCCGGTCGGGAAAGATTCGATGTCGATGAAAACCGCCTGGGACGAAGCGGGCG
>CP091134.1:826232-829740 GCA_021582535.1 Nitrosomonas sp. | reverse complement strand
AGCGGTTTCCAGACTTTGGAAAATTCCAGCACGATAACCGTTCCGCCCGGTTTGATGACGCGGAGCATTTCCTTGAGCGCGACATCCTTGTGCGTCATATTTCTCAGACCGAATGCGACGCTCACGCAGTTAAAATAATTGCCGGGAAAGGGCAGTTTCTCGGCATCGCATTGCGCCACAGGAGTGGGCGTGCCCTCGTCGATCATGCGATCGCGACCGATGGATAGCATGGAGTTGTTGATGTCGGTCAACCAAACTTCACCCGACTTGCCGACTTTTTGCAAAAACAGCGCGCTCAAATCTCCGGTGCCGCCCGCGATATCCAATACCTTGTCGCCTTTTTTAACACCGCTGACTTCAATGGTGAAGCGCTTCCACAAACGATGCAGACCTACCGACATCAAATCGTTCATCAGGTTATAGCGTTCCGCTACGGAATGAAATACTTCCGCGACTTTGCCGGCTTTTTCTTCTTCTGCAACAGTATTAAAGCCAAAATGAGTAGTTTTTGTCATGACGGGAATTGAATTGTAGAGTGTGATGGCTGAATGATGACCGGTAAAAATTTACTTGCAGGAATGCGGTGCGGTACTTGCCCGGCTTGCGGGTTCCCGGCTGGCGCCCGCTTCGTCCATGCGTTGCAGATACCGTTGTCACATTTTATCCTGATTAAGACCGAAGTTATAGAGCAAGTCCCATGAATAAAGCCCGGTATTATGGCCGTCAGTAAAATTAAGCTGTATGGCATAATGACCAACCGGTTCGATTTTGACGATACTGACCATTTTCTTGCCGGTTTGCAGCACTTCCTGGCCGGGGCCATGTCCGCTGACTTCGGCGGAAGGCGAATAAACGCGCAAAAATTCACAGGGAAATTGGAAAGTTTTGCCATCGGAGAAAGCGATATCCAGAATTCTGGATTTCTGATGCAACTTGATTTCAGTCGGATAAGGAGTGTCTTTGGTTAAACCGGCCATGTCGTATTCACTGCATTGGGATTAAAAGCTGATGGAGTGCATTGTAGCAAACTGTACGGAAAAAATTGATCGATACAGGAATTTATATGACGGCAACAATATTGATTGTGGAAGACGAAGCTGCGATACAGGAGTTGATCACTTATAATCTGCAGCAAGCCGGTTACGAGACAGTTTGCGCGGATAATGCCGAGAAAGCCATGACGCTGATCACGGCGGCTTTACCGGATTTGATTTTGCTGGATTGGATGTTGCCTGGAATGAGTGGCGTTGAATTCGCCCGGATATTGCGGCGTAACGAACGCACACGCTTGATTCCGATCATCATGCTTACTGCGCGCACGCAGGAAACGGATAAAGTCGCCGGGCTGGAAATGGGCGCGGACGATTACATCACCAAGCCGTTCTCGCCGCGTGAACTGGTAGCGCGCATCAATGCCGTGCTGCGCAGGCTGATTCCGGAAGCCGCCGACGAAGCGGTTGAAATCGATGGTTTGCGGCTTGAACCGGTCAATCACCGCGTAACGGCCGGGAACCAGGAAATTGAATTGGGGCCGACGGAATATCGATTGCTGCATTTTATGATGACGCACACCGAACGGGTTTATTCACGCAGTCAATTGCTCGACCGGGTGTGGGGCGATCATGTGTTTGTCGAAGATCGCACCGTCGACGTGCATATCCGCCGGTTGCGCAAAGCGCTACAATTAGCGGGTAAGGATGAATGGATACAAACTGTCCGTGGCGCGGGCTACCGGTTTTCCGCCACAGCCGCGCAGTCAGTCAAAGATTCCGGTTCTGACATTTAAGCCTTGATCGCTGCGCGTAGTGCGCGCATGGATACCAGGCCGATAGATTAAATAAAAAAATGCAAAGTTATTATTGTCTACCCGATGCGACAGCGAATTCTCGAAACGATCTCAGCTGGAATTTTCTTCACCTAATGACTTTTCTCAGGATTTATTAAGTGTCCGATATCTGGCAGCGTTCCTCTAACATTCTTTTTGTCATCTTTATTACCGCGTTACTTTGGATGATTCTCGGTGCCGCGAAGGCCTTGTTTTTCTTCGGCTTGGTCATGTTATGGATGGTGTTTCATCATATCCGTCATATCGTTGCACTGGAGCGCTGGCTGCAACTCTCGGATCATACGCCGGCCAGTATTCCGCCGGGTTCCGGCGCCTGGGACGATGTCTTCGCCCACTTGGCGCGTTATGTGCGCCAGCATAGCCAAAGCCAGGAGTTACTCAGTTTGGCGTTGGAACGCATGCAAAGTGTCACGTCCGCGATGCCTGACGGCATTGTGATTCTGGATCAAAATGACCGGATTGAATGGTGTAATCCGGTTGCCGAACAGCACTTGGGGATTAATCTGTCACTGGATGCAGGGCAGCAAATTACCTATCTGGTCAGGCAAATACCGTTTGTGGCGTATCTTGCCGCGGGCCAGTTCAGCAATCCTCTGATTCTGAAACAAACGCGCCAGCACGGGATTATCGTTTCACTGCAATTGGTGCCGTATGGTTATAACCAGAAACTGCTGATCAGCCGCGATATCACGCGTTTTGAGAAAATAGAAACGATGCGGCGCGACTTTATTGCCAATGTCTCTCATGAGTTGCGCACGCCGCTGACCGTCATCGGCGGATTTCTTGAAACCTTATCAGCCGATGAGCAGGTCAATACCGGTTTCAATAAGCGCGCCCTGGCGTTAATGACGGAACAAACATTCCGCATGCAACGGCTGATTGAAGATTTGCTGATTTTGTCGCGCCTGGAAAATGAACAAAACAAAGTGAGCGAAAAGACTGTGAATGTCGTGACTTTGCTGCACACTGTTCTGCAGGACGCGGAATCGCTCAGCGCGGGCCGCCACCAAATCAAATTGAATGTCGCCGCACAAGATCAGGTATTGGGCAGCGAGGAAGAACTGCGCAGCGCATTTGGCAACCTGATCAGCAATGCCATTCGCTACACCCCGGATCGGGGCGAGATTACGATCAATTGGGAAAAACGCAACGGGCAGGGGGTATTCTGGGTGCAAGACAGCGGCATCGGCATCGAACCGGAACACATTCCCCGTTTAACGGAGCGCTTTTATCGCGTCGATAGCAGCCGTTCGCGGGAAACCGGCGGCACCGGACTGGGACTGGCGATTGTCAAACATGTATTGAACCGGCACGAAGCACGCCTCGAAATTACCAGTCAAGTCGGCAAAGGCAGCCGGTTCACCATCTGGTTTCCTGCCAAACGGCTGGTATCGGCTGATGCGTGATGCTAATGGGCGATCCGCGCCGGTTTTTTTGCGCAACCTTCACAACTATTCCGGCCGATTCAGCGAAGGAATACTGTTAAGCGCTGCTTATTTATCCGGTTCGGTATTTTTTTCCTTGCTGTCGGGAATAACTGCGTCGACAACCGCGCCAGCCGCTTTAACAGTGACTTTGGCCGCCGTCGCAGCAGCAGTGACGGCAGCATCGGCAACCGCCAAAACAGCGCATCCTGTCAAATGCAGCAGGAACAGCAATGTG
>CP091134.1:815759-826132 GCA_021582535.1 Nitrosomonas sp. | reverse complement strand
GGTGTCACGGGTTTTCAGGATCCAGCCCCAGGTTACTAACGCAAACAAAGGCATCAGCGTCATGTGGACACGCCACAGTCCCATCCATACCTTGTCAAATTCCGGTTCCATCGAATCCATGCCATGTGAGTATGCAAACGTCCTTTGGTACCAGATCCAGAATATCGCTACCAAGAGCATCGTCAACATGCCCAACTTGTAGTATTTTGAGTCATACCACAGCGACATATCATAGTCAGCACTTGATGCACTACTACTCGTGCCATAAGTTGTTGCCATTTTATTTTCCTCCTATTAAACAATCAGTCAGTTAATAGAATTAGGTGGTTAACATGAGAAATTATATTCCCCTGTTAACTACCTGGTTAGACAGGTGCTCTCGTCATGAAAGTTCCCGTCAATCCAAGCAAGTCAAATTATGCATTGTGCAACGCCATTGTTACTTTTGCGTTGAATGCATCCGGTATTTTAGGAATTAATAAATACTATTTCAAGTAGTTAACCTGCCGGCACTGCGATTCCGGATAACAAGCCGTGTCATAAAAGCGTAAAAAAAATGTAACTGTCATCAAACTGTAATATTGATTCTATATAACGGTTGCCACCTTAGATGACTCACTTTTTCAACCCTGGATCAACGACAGATGATGAAATTATTCAGACTTACCCTGGCAACCGCAGCGTTAATCAATTTAGGTGTTCTATCCAGCGCCCATGCACTCGATTTATATGTTGATACAAAAACCAAGCAAATTTTTGCGGAACCCGGTCCTGGCCGCGTTCATATGGGCACATATGAAAAATCAGAAAAAGCATCGGCCAAAAAAGAAACTCCTAAAAGCGTCTTAGCAGCGCCTGCACAAACTGCAGCCCAAGAGGACCGGACAGCGGAAACGGAGAATAAACCTGCGGGCGACCGCTTGGTCAGATTGCGGGAAAAGGCTGAGAAAGAGCAACTCAAAAATCAGGTTTCGGTACTCGAAGAGCGTGTCAAGGAAGTTGAAAAAATACACGGGAATTTTGATGATCGCGGCTTACATTGGTCAACCAAGGATGGCAATTTTTCGGTATCGATGAATGGACGGATTCAGCCAGCCTCGCAATACAATTTTATCAATGACCCTGACCCCGCTTTCGGAGCGAGCACCGCAAACGAATTGAATAGCGGCATGAATATCCGCCGTGCGCGTTTGGGTATCGAGGGTACTTTTTACAAAATCTGGGATTACAAGTTTGAATACGACTTCAGCCGAGGCAACGGTACCGTCGGATCGGGAATTACCGATGCCTTCGTGCGCTTGAACCATACCGACGCGCTCTCTTACAAACTGGGTTCGTTCAAGGAGCCGTTCAGCTTGGAAGAAGCCGCCAGTAACCGCTATCTGACTTTTATCGAGCGGCATATGTCGGTCAATTCGTTCGTCGATAACCCCAATACCTATAAAACGGGTATCGGTGTCAATTATGCGGTTAAGAGATTTCAAACCGGTATTGCATTCCAAACCGAACCCATCGGCGGATGGTCTTCCGCATCGACTTCCGTCAATGCCAACGGTAACCAGAATCGTAACAACGGCTCCGGCGACACCGGCTGGCAAGGCATTGGCCGTATCAGCGGCAGACCTTGGATGATTGATGACACCAAGTTTTTCCATGTCGGCGTTTCTGCGGGTCATACCGATGTCAACACACAATATCGCGCCGATGGCACCATGGTCGGAGAAGGTCAGACCGGTGGCGGCGGCGGTATGTCATTCTTTGCCTTTCCGGGAACCAACGTGGATCGCACCAATATCCTGAATACCGGTAACCTGAGCACCGGTGCGTTGAACGACCCGAACCGCCGCCAAGTCACCAGCTATGACCGCTATGGCGCGGAAAGCTGGTTTGTCTACGGACCATTCTCGGCGCAAGGCGAATATTTGCGCACCAATATCAATGGCGTCGGTTATGACAGCGAACACCTAACCGGTTATTATGGCTTTGTCAGCTACTTCCTGACCGGTGAGTCGAAGGCCTATCACGTCAGAAACGGCGCGGCAAACCGCATCAAGCCCAACCGGCCCTTCCATTGGAACGGCACCGGCTGGGGCGCATGGGAAGTTGCATTCGGCTATGATTACATTGACATGAATTCCGGCGTCATCAAAGGAGGCCGCGCCGACATGGTCAGATTCGGCTTAAACTGGTACCCGCATTCCAATGTTAAATTTCAGGCCAATGTCATCCATATGCTGGATATCAACACGGCTGCAACGCCAACCACGAATACCAATGGTTACTCGGGCGGTGCCGGAGCGCGTACGCATGGCTGGAATAATGGCGATCTGAGCGCATTCCTGACGCAGTGGACGATTGATTTCTAAAAAACCGCGACTGACAAGCCGTGCAAAAATCGAGCGTTCAGTGTGATTTCCTGAATGTTCGGTTTAAAAAACCTGCAATCTGTCAATGCTTAAGTTTTTACCCGCATGGCATCACCGGAAAACATGCGTTAACATTTTCGTGCACGGCATTTTGAATGCCGTCATTTACGCCGCATCATCTCACACAGGAGAATGAAATGTCGCAACCTTATACCTTCAAGCAACTCATCGTAGCAATTTCACTGGCAATACTGATTGGTTCCGCCAGTGTTGCCAGTGCACAAGCAGTTATTAAAATAGACGGCTCCAGCACCGTCTATCCGATCACCAAAACCGTCGCGGACAATTTCCAAACCGCAAAAAAGAACGCGATTAACGTTACGGTCGGGATTTCCGGCAGCGGCGGCGGTTTCAAGAAATTTTGCCGTGGCGAGATTGACATCGTGAATGCTTCCCGCCCGATTCTGAATAGTGAAATGAAAGATTGCAAAAGCGCCCGCGTGCAATATGTCGAAATACCCGTGGCGTTTGATGCCTTGACGGTGGCGATAAATCCGGAAAATTCCTGGAGCACGTCAATGACCATCGCACAGTTGAAGAAAATCTGGGAACCTGCGGCGCAAGGTAAAATCACCCAATGGAATCAAATCAACCCGGCATGGCCGGATGAAGCCATGAAGCTATTCGGCGCTGATGAGAATTCCGGCACTTACGATTACTTCACCGAAGCCATTGTCGGCAAAGCCAAATCCAGCCGTCATGATTTCACGGAATCCGATAATGACAATGTGCTGGTGAATCATGTGGCGGGTAACAAAAACGGCTTAGCGTTTTTTGGCTTCGCCTATTACATCGAGAATCAGGACAAAGTAACCGCCGTTGCCATTGACAGCGGCAAAGGCGCGATTCTTCCTTCTGTCGAAACCGTGGAAAATGGCAATTATCAGCCGCTATCCCGTCCGGTTTTTATTTACGTCAATATCAAAGCGGCTGAAAAACCCGAGGTCAAGGCATTTGTAGAGTTTTATATGAAAAATGCGCTTCTCGCGGTAAAAGGAGTTAAGTTCTTCCCTCTCCCGCCCAGAGCCTATGCCACCATGCTGGAACACTTCAACAATAAACGGGTGGGCTCGGTATTTAGCGGTAAACCGGCAATCGGTCTTACGATTGACGAGCTGATCAGGCGTGAAGACCGGCTGCAATATGAGAATTTCTAAAAAATATCGTTCGCAGCAATAAATACAGCCTTCACACAGCAGTTCCGGGCAGAGACCTTACGGTGAAACTCTCCCGGACTGTTGCTTCCTTTTTCATCTGCGGATTTTCCATCATCACGCGACCTTAACCGTTATCAATGTTAGACTGTATCCCGCCTTAATACATTGATCGGTTTACCGGTATTGATAAATTTTCAAAAAATCCCAGCATTCATTTATGATATGAATGATTATGTGTAATTAAACCGGCCTCATCGCCGCAGAGCCATCCATCCTGACCATGTCTTTTAGCCCGATTATTTTGTGGACCGATGCGCTGATCTATTTGTTTGTCGCCATTGTATTTTTCATCGTCTGGTATGTCCGCCGCCATGAACATCTGCTGGCGCAATGGAAACGCGTGGGACATAGCGCCAGCGGCATGTCCGCGCTCACCATACTGATCTTTTTCCTGGCGGTTGGCTTGCTGGACACAGTGCATTTCCGTCCCGCGTTGGATCACAAGAACAACCAGGGCGAAACGATTTATAGCGTGGAAGTGCTGAGTTTGCTGGATGTGCTGGTGGCGCCGTTACGCACGCAAGTCGAGAAAACCTACTCCGCGCCGCTGGCAGCGCATTTGTACGCCAAAGAAACCATCGAGCTGGATGGCAAACAAGTACGGACTTTTGCCCGGCTTCAGTTTGGCGGCGCGCATTTGCAAGATCCTGACAAGGAACACAGCGCCGACATCACGCAACTTGCGTTAAAAGGCTTGGCCTGCGGTTTGCTGATCTGGAGCGTACTGTGCGTTGGCCTAATCGCCCGGCTGTCCCGGCGCAGCCGGCAGAATTTTACGCCATACCTCATGGTCATCTGGCGCCGCAACACCGAAATTCCCTGGCGCGCCATCTTGATCACCCTGCTCATTCTGCTGCTCATCATCGGCTGTATCACTGCATTGGCCGGGCATTATCATGTACTGGGCACCGACAAGGTCGGGCAGGATATTTTGTATCAATCGCTGAAAAGCATACGCGTTGCGCTGGTGATCGGCACGCTAACCACGCTCATCATGCTGCCGTTTGCATTATTGCTGGGCATTATGGCGGGTTATTTCCGCGGCTGGGTCGATGACGTCATTCAGTATATTTACACGACGCTGAATTCCATCCCCAGTGTTTTACTGATCGCCGCGGCGGTATTGATGATGCAGGTGTATATCGAAACCCATCCGGAATTATTCGACACCATTGCATCGCGCGCCGATCTGCGGCTGCTGTTTCTCTGCATGATCCTGGGCATTACCAGCTGGACCGGATTGTGCCGGTTGTTACGCGGTGAAACGCTGAAACTGCGCGAGCTGGAATATATTCAGGCGGCTCATGCATTCGGCGTTTCGCATTGGCGCGTCATCAGCCGCCACATTTTGCCGAACGTGATGCACATCGTGTTAATCGCCACGGTAATGGATTTCAGCGGATTGGTGCTGGCCGAAGCGGTGTTGTCGTATGTCGGTGTCGGTGTCGATCCGTCGATGATCAGTTTCGGCACCATGATCAACGCGGCACGGCTAGAAATGGCGCGTGAGCCGATGGTGTGGTGGGCCTTGCTGGCGGCGTTCAGTTTCATGTTTACCTTGGTGCTGAGCGCCAACTTGTTTGCCGATGCGGTACAGAATGCATTGGACCCGCGCATCCGGACATTACGGCAACGCACGGTACTTCCGCGTTTTGGCAAAAAAGATAAGCACGTGAAAGACAACGCGCCCGAAGCAACCGCAACGGCAAAATCCTCTCCTCATCCATGAATACCTTGCTGGAAATAGAAAATCTCGAAACCGTGCTGCACACCGGCGAGTCACCGGTACGCGCCGTCGATGGTTTGACCCTGACCATCTCACCCGGGGAAACATTTGCGTTATTGGGTGAATCCGGTTGCGGCAAATCGATGACGGCGCTGTCGATCATGCGCTTGCTGCCGGATGCCGGTGAAATCGTTGCCGGCAAAATCAGCATCGGCGGCACGGATTTGCTGCAATTGCCCGAAACCGGCATGCGTAAAATCCGCGGCAAGCGCATCAGCATGATTTTTCAGGAACCGATGCTCAGTCTCAATCCGGTCCTGACCATCGCCGAACAAATCGCAGAAGTGCTACAGCAGCATTTGAATTTATCGCACGAAGCCATGCAAGCACGCATCCGGGAATTGCTGGAACAAGTCGGCATACCCGATGCGCCGCGCCGCATGCACGAATACCCATTCCAGTTTTCCGGCGGCATGAAACAACGCGTGATGATCGCGATGGCGCTCGCCGGTGAGCCGGAATTGCTCATCGCCGATGAGCCGACCACCGCGCTGGATGTGACGATACAGGCGCAAGTGCTCGATCTGATGCGGCACATCCAGCAGCAGAAAGGCATGGCCATTTTACTGATCACGCACGATCTGGGCGTGGTAGCTGAAATGGCGCAACGCGTCGCGGTGATGTACGCGGGAGAAATTGTCGAGCTGGCAACCCGGCACGATTTTTTTCATCACCCGCGCCACCCCTATTCGCAGCAATTGTTCGCCGCATTGCCCGGAAAACAGAAACGCAATCAAGCGTTAACCGTCATTCAAGGAAACGTGCCGTCACTGGCGCAACAATTTAGCGGATGCCGGTTTGTAGACCGTTGCAATCAGGCACTGCCACAGTGCCGCGATACCGTTCCGCAATGGCACTCGATTTCCGGTCACCATCAGGTCCGTTGCCATTTATACAGCGGTAACGCCGCTCAAGCCGCTGCCAGCGCTAACACAGTAGCGCAGCAAACCGTGCACGTAACGCCATCGACTCCGCTGGCAACAGACGATGTGCTGTTGCAGGTCACTGACCTGAAAGTGCATTTCCCGATTCGCAAAGGCTTGTTCAAACGTGTCGTGGGTCATGTCAAAGCGGTCGATGGTGTATCGTTGAAAATTGCCGCGGGCAAGACGCTGGCGCTGGTGGGCGAATCCGGTTGCGGCAAGACCACGATCGGCAAAAGCATTCTGCAATTGATTCAACCCACGGCGGGCAGCGTGCGTTTCAAGGAACAGGAATTGAACGGATTGAGGCGCAGTCAATTACGGCCGGTGCGTTCGCAGCTGCAGATCATTTTTCAGGATCCTTATGCTTCCTTGAATCCGCGCATGCGCATCATTGAAATTCTGCAAGAAGGCATCAATGCTCTAAAAGCCTATCAAACCGGTTACCCCGGCAACGATACGGCTGCATCCGCCCAGTCCCGGGAAAATGAAATCGATGCATTATTGCAGCGTGTCGGCCTGCCTGCTGAGGTAAAATGGCGCTTTCCGCATGAATTTTCCGGCGGACAGCGGCAACGCATCGCGATTGCCCGTGCTTTGGCGGTCAATCCCAAATTGCTGATTTGCGATGAACCGACCAGCGCCCTGGATGTCTCGGTTCAGGCGCAGATTCTGAATCTGCTCAAATCGCTGCAAAATAACTTAGGACTTGCATTTTTGTTTATTACCCACAATATCGCGGTTGTCGAGTATCTGGCCGATGAAGTGGCGGTGATGTATCTGGGGCGTATCGTTGAACACGGGCGCATCGGCGAGGTGATGAGTAACCCCAGGCATCCGTACACGCAAGCGTTATTGTCGTCGGTTCCGCACATCGAAGCGGATCCCGCGCGGCACATCATTCCGCTTACGGGAGATTTACCATCACCGGCGGCGCCACCGGCGGGCTGTCATTTTAATCCGCGCTGCGCGCATGCCATGCCGGTTTGCCGTGCAGCCTACCCGCCAGCCAGCTCGTTCAGCGCCACGCATAGCGCGCATTGTTATCTTTATTCACAGGAACACAGAACTACCGATTATGAGCATTAATCAAGAAGTATCGCGGCGCCGCACGTTCGCCATTATTTCCCACCCGGATGCGGGTAAAACAACGCTGACGGAAAAATTACTGATGTACGCCGGCGCGATTCATATCGCCGGTAGCGTCAAAGCGCGCAAAGCCAGCCGCCATGCCACCTCGGACTGGATGGAAATCGAGAAGCAGCGCGGTATTTCGGTGGCCAGCTCGGTCATGCAAATGGAGTACCGCGATTGCGTCATCAATCTGCTCGATACCCCCGGTCACCAGGATTTCTCGGAAGACACCTACCGCGTGCTGACCGCCGTCGATGCGGCGTTGATGGTGATCGATGCCGCCAACGGCGTGGAAGCGCAAACGCTGCGTTTGCTGGAAGTGTGCCGCGCGCGTAACACGCCGATCGTCACTTTCGTCAATAAAATGGACCGTGAAGTGCGCGAACCGCTCGATCTGCTCGATGAAATCGAGCGCACGCTCGGCATGACCACCATTCCATTCACCTGGCCGGTCGGCATGGGAAAAAATTTCCACGGCGTATGCGATTTGCAAAATAATGGCATGCGCGTATTTCAGCCGGGATCGGACCGCGTCGACAATGAAAACGAAGTAATCGCCAGTTTTGACGATCCGCAAATCCAGCAGCGCTTCGGCGCAGGACTGGCCACCGCGATGCAGGAAATCGATCTGATCAAAGGCGCGTCCCCGCCTTTCGACCATGCCGCCTTCCTCGCCGGTAAACAAACTCCGGTTTTCTTCGGTTCGGCAATCAACAACTTCGGCGTGCGCGAAATTCTCGATGCGCTGGTCGATCTGGCGCCGCCGCCGGAATCGCGCAACGCCATTCAGCGCGAAGTGCAGCCGGACGAAAAGAAATTCTCCGGCATGGTGTTTAAAATCCAGGCCAACATGAATCTGGCGCACCGCGACCGTATCGCCTTCGTACGCGTTTGCTCCGGGCATTTCAAGCGCGGCATGAACTTGAAAGTCGCGCGCAACGGCAAGGATATCCGCACCAGCACGGTCGTGTCCTTTCTATCGCAGCGCCGCGACATTCTGGAAGAAGCATATCCCGGTGACATCATCGGCATCCCGAATCACGGCACGCTGCAACTGGGCGATACCTTGACCGAAGGCGAAGTGCTGCAATTTACCGGACTGCCTTTTTTCGCGCCGGAAATCTTCCGCACCGTGGAAATCGCCGATCCGCTGCGCAGCAAACAACTGAAACTGGGATTGGCGCAACTGGGAGAAGAAGGCGCAATCCAGGTATTCCGCCCGCATTTGGGCAATATGCTGCTGCTCGGCGCTGTCGGCACGCTGCAATTTGAAGTGGTCGCGCACCGCCTGCAACATGAATACGGTGTCGCGGCACGCATCGCTTCAGCAAAATATCAATTGGCGCGCTGGATTACCAGCGACGATCCGCGCGAATTGCAACGCTTTATCGAAACCAATTCGCACCGTATCGCTTACGACGCCGTCGACGCGCCGACATTCCTGGCTTCATTCGGCGCGGAACTGAGTGTGGCGGAAGAAAACTGGCCCGCCATCCGTTTTCATAAACTGCGCGAGCACGCCGGATTGGTGTTTCAGAACCACATGAACGGATAATAAAAAACATGACGGCATGGCTGCGGCTTTTTCTGGTATGGGCGCTCTTTACAACCGCAGCATGCGCGGACGATGCAACTCCTGTTGCCGGGAAGACTGCCCGCTTTGTGGTGCTGGGCGATATGCCCTACACCGATGCCGAATATGCCTTGCTGGAACAGCCCAATGGCGCAATCGCCAAAGCCATTCGCGCATTGCACCCGCCCGTGCTGATCCACCTGGGTGATTTTAAAAGAAGCCGGTTGAGCTGCAACGACGATTTGTTTCAAGACCATTACCGCCAGATCGCGCAACTGAATCCGCACAAAACGGTATACACCCCCGGCGACAACGACTGGACCGATTGCGACCGGTTCAATACCGGCATGCGGCATGACGAACTGGAGCGTCTCAGTTATTTGCGCCAGCTCTTTTTTCATCAGGACCGGCAACGCTTAACCAAGGATATTCCGGGCCTTATCCGGCAACGCGATTTCATCGAAAATGCGCAATGGAACATCGGCCCGGTCGCTTTCACCACGCTGCATATTCCCGGCACCAATAATGGCCGCAGGGAAATCCTGCGCAGCAACATCGACGATGCTTTGAACGAAGCCGATCGCCGCGATCAAGCCAATATCGAATGGCTGCAACAACGCTTCGCCACGGCGGAATCCGCGCAAGCGGTGGTCATCGCTTTCCAGGCGGATATGTTCGATTTCGATCACGAAAAACCGGTCTGCACTGCGAGCAACCGCACCGATTGCGATGGCTTCCGCTCGCTGCGCGATTTGATCAAACAGAAAGCCGAACAATTCAAGAAGCCGGTTCTCATTATTCACGGCGACACCGCAGCGTATTGCCTGCACCAGCCCTACCCCGGCATTCCCAATCTTTGGCGCCTGAATGCGCCAGGCGATTACAAATACGTCGACGCGAGTCTGGTGGCATTCGATCCGGAAAACAAAGACACACCCTTTACCGTAACCGGTCTGCTGGACCATAAACCCGCTCCGGCGATCTGTGACGACAACTTGCTCAGCTTATCCCGGTATATTCCCCTGCAAACTTTAAAAACACTTTTATCATGATTGTCAGCATGACCGGCTTCGCCGCCGCCACTCAGGAAATGCCGTACGGATCGTTTAATCTGGAAATCCGCTCGGTCAATAACCGCTATCTCGACATCCAGCTGCGTCTGCCGGATGATTTTCGCAAGCTGGAACCGGCCATGCGCGAACTGCTGACGAAACAACTCAGCCGCGGTAAAGTCGAATGCCGCCTGAATTTTTCCCCGTCGGCGAACACGGAAAATTCTCAGCAACTCGATCAGGCTTTGCTGGAAAAACTGCT
>CP091134.1:801096-815659 GCA_021582535.1 Nitrosomonas sp. | reverse complement strand
GCTGTCCATTATAAACGTTCACACTTGCCTTGAGCCAAACGGGTATCGTCAAATTGTTCGACCAGTTTTTGCATTTGCTCCTTCACCATGTGCGCCGGATTATGAATGACAATTTTTTTCAGCATCACGCTACGTTCTTCTATCTTAGCATTGGTAACACCTTTTTTTTCGATCTCCCGTAACTGCTTGAGCGCATCCTGCTGGTCGTAAAACATGCCGAGCGATACCGCATTCTGCCATTGATTGTCGTCTTTGACACGGAAACTGACGATGCCCAGATTCCTTAACTTGTTAATCTCACGATTGGCCGCTTCCTTATTCGGATAGCGTGGAATATACAGCCAATACATCGTGGTCTGGCCGGACTCTTCCTCGTTGTAAATCAGATCTGGAAATAATTCCGATAGCACGGTTTCCGCGTAGCGGATCTGCTCTTCATAAAAATCACCCCACAGCAAACAATTTTCCTGTGCCGGAACCAACACGATTTTTTCGGGATTGACCGAGACCGGCGCGCTCCCTTTTTGTTTGTCAAAATGAAGCTGTGTGCCCGCCAGATAGGCGATGTTAGCAATCAATAACAGCATAAAGATTATTTTCATTGAAAAATAAAATATTAAATAATGAAGACCATTTGAATTTTGTTGTTAATGCTCTTACGCCTTGTTAAAATACGCCGTTAATTTTCAACACACCTACCAACTTTTGAATGCTCTTACACGGAACACGAAATATGAAAATGATTAAACATATGGTAATGCTCGCAGCGCTTGCAATGGCTGCGCCTTTGGCAGCCGAAGAAACAGCTGCTGACCCCAGCGCCGCGCCTGCTGCTCCAGCCAGCGCGCAAGAAATCGCTTCCGGTGTTTGCGCCGGCTGTCACAATGCGGATGGTAACAGCGTCATCCCGATGAATCCTATTCTGGCCGGACAGCAAGCGGAGTATATCACCAAGCAACTAATGGATTTTAAAGCCGATGCAACCGAACCGTCTAAGCGGAATAGCCCGGTGATGTCTTCGATGGTTGCCGCGCTCTCTCAGGAAGACATGAAGAAACTGGGAGAATACTATGCGCAGCAAAAAACGGTGCCAAGCCAGGTAGCCGCTGACGAAAACCTGTTGCAAGCAGGAAAAATTCTGTATCACGGCGGTAACATCGAAAACGGCATCCCTGCCTGTGCAAGCTGTCACGGCCCGACCGGATCCGGTATTGTGCCGCGTTATCCTGGTGTTGCCGGTCAACATGCGGAATACACGCTGACACAGTTAAATCAGTTTAATACCGGCGATCGCGCAAACGATAATAAAGTCATGCAAAAAGTTGTCCACCGCATGAGCGCAAATGAAAAACGTGCCGTGTCGGCTTATATTTCCACCATGCGTTAATCGCATCCGGTTCGGAACAAATAAAAAAGGCGGCCATGCCGCCTTTTTTATTGCTTGCTTCCTCAAGAAAATCTACCAGTTCTTGAAGATCTTGTCCGCTGCCGACAGTGTTTTATTCAGCTCGTCATCGCCGTGCATGATAGAAACAAAGCCCGCTTCAAAGGCTGACGGTGCAAAATAGACCCCCTCTTCCAGCATGGCATGGAAGAACCGGTTAAACGCCGCTTTGTCGCATTGCATTACTTCGGCGAAACTGGTGGGAATATCCTTACTGAAATACAGTCCGAACATGCCGCCAATCGATTGCGCGCAAAAATCGATACCGTGATTCTTTGCTGCGGCGCTTAGGCCATCGACCAATTGCCGCGTCCTATTTGCTAACCGGTCATAAAAACCAGGGGCTTGAATCAGTTTCAACGTAGCCAATCCAGCCGCAACCGCAACCGGATTACCGGACAGCGTGCCTGCTTGATAAACCGGACCAAGCGGCGCAAGACATTGCATAATTTCGCGGCGTCCGCCAAATGCGGCCATCGGCATACCACCGCCGATGACTTTGCCCAAAGCCGTCAGATCGGGCTTAATTTGATACAAGCCTTGCGCACAGCCTAAGCCCACACGGAATCCCGTCATCACTTCATCGAATATCAGCACACTGCCGTTTTGCGTGCACAATGTCCGCAGTTTGGCGAGAAAATCCGCTTTGGGAGCGATCAGATTCATATTGCCGGCCACCGGTTCCACAATCACCGCCGCAATTTCCTTACCCCATTTGCTGAAGGCTTCTTCCACCCCGGCGATATCGTTGAAATCCAGCACGATGGTATGTCCCGCCGTTTCCGCCGGAACGCCGGCTGAGCTCGGATTGCCGAAAGTCAATGCACCCGAGCCCGCTTTGACCAGCAAGGAATCGTCGTGACCGTGATAACAGCCCTCGAATTTAATGATCTTGCTTCTGCCGGTAAAACCACGCGCCAAGCGGATGACACTCATACCCGCCTCGGTGCCGGAGCTGACCAGCCGGACTTGTTCAATGGATGGCAGCAATTGGCAAATCAATTGTGCGATGTTCAGTTCCGCTTCGGTCGGCGCGCCGAAGGTCAGACCATTTTGCACGGCTGCCTGAACGGTCTTGACCACATCCGGATGGGCATGACCGAGAATCAGCGGTCCCCACGATCCGACATAGTCGATATATTGTTTACCATCCGCATCCCAAAAATAAGCACCCTCGCCGCGTTGAAAAAAGACCGGCTCGCCGCCGACCGATTTAAAAGCGCGTACCGGAGAATTAACGCCGCCTGGAATATAGTGCTGGGATTGTTCAAATAATTGATGATTGCGTGATGTCATTTAGCCGCTCTTAAAAAAATTAATCGATATACCGCTGTTTAAATTACATTATATTTTTATTTTTCTGCAAATAACTGAGTGTATTGCAGCGCTTTTGCCGTGATATTTTCCGTACTGAACAAATCATTGCAAACGGCTATCGCGTCGCATCCGCTTTCGATAACCGCCGCTGCATTGATCAACCGGATACCGCCGATCCCTACAATGGGAACCGTTACTTTCTGTTTGGCATAATCAATCAGATTGGTTGAAACCGGTACTGTATCCGTTTTAGTCGCCGAAGGAAAAAATGCGCCGAAAGCCACATAATCCGAACCCGATTCTTCCGCATGAAGCGCCAGGTGCAGATTGTTATAACACGATGCGCCGACAATTTTTCCTTGCCCCAGCCGTTCGCGTGCAGCGCTAACCGTTATATCGCCCAGTCCCACGTGCACGCCATCCGCATCGATTGCCGCCACCAAATCAATATGATCGTTGATGATCAAAGGAATGTCGTACGCCCTGCACAGTTGCAGCAATGATTCCGCTTGTTCCTTCAGCAACATCTTATCGGCTGATTTATTGCGATATTGCACGAGCCGCGCGCCACCTTCCAGCGCCTGTTGCGTTTTATTCAGCAGATCATCCGTATTGCTCAAATCCGGCGTTATCGCATACAGCCCACTAATCCTTGAGTTTCTCAACGACTAGCTCTTTTCTTCGTGATCATGATCGTGGTCGTCTTCGGCATCTCTAGCCCAGAACAGCCGGTTGGGGATATATTGCCCCATGCCGGGACGAAATCCCGCTTGCAGTGTGTGCCAGGTATAATCCTGCGCTTCCAGCACACTTTCGGTGATGGATAATCCATTGGCCAGTGAAGCGGCTATTGCCGAGGCCAGCGTGCAACCCGAACCGTGATAGGTATGCTCCAGCCTTTCCCATTGATCCGCGCGCACAATGCCGTCCGCGGCGAAGAGCGTATTCGTCACCTGGGCGGTATTCTCGTGCGTGCCGGTGATCAGTACATATTCGCATCCCATATGCAGTAATCGCTGCGCGCAAAGACTTAAATCCAGTTTGTTTTCGCTGCTGTCATTGTCCTGCTGCGCAAGATGTCTGGCTTCCAGGCTATTTGGCGTCAATATGGTGACTTGCGGCAGTAATAATTCCCGCATCGCATCGATCATCTCATCGTTCGCCAGCTCATCGCCGCGCCCGGAAGTCAATACCGGATCCATAACCAGCGGAATATGCGGATAATCGGAAATCACTTCGGCGATCGCAGCGATAATCTCGACGCTGCCCAATAAACCGATTTTAAATGCATGCACCGGCATATCTTCCAATACCGCCCGTGCCTGATCGGCAATCCATTCGGAATCCAGCGCCATGACATCATCCACGCCGGTTGTATCTTGCACCGTAATAGCGGTCATCACCGATAACGGATGGCACCCCATACTGGCTATGGTGAGCAGATCAGCCTGCAGACCTGCTCCGCCGGTGGGGTCATTGGCTGCAAAAGAAAGTACGATTGGGGGTGGCTGTAACATGCATTAATACCGTAAAATATCATTTTAACCTAAAAGGAAACTGCTATCTATCATGCCTACCGAAGAGAATCGTGAATTCAATCGTTACATGTGCTTAATTTGCGGCTACATCTATGATGAGGCCTTGGGATCTCCGGACGAAGGCATTGCACCGGGTACACGCTGGGAAGATGTGCCGATCAACTGGACCTGCCCGGAATGCGGCGCGCGTAAAGAAGATTTTGAGATGGTGAAAATATAAATGCGCATTTTGCATACCATGCTTCGTGTCGGCAATCTTGACAAATCACTGGCATTTTATACGCAAGTGCTGGGGATGAAGCTGCTGCGCCGCAAAGATTATCCCGACGGTAAATTCACCCTTGCTTTCGTCGGTTATCAGGACGAGGCCAGCGGCACTGTTCTGGAGCTGACGCACAACTGGGATACACCGTCGTACAGCCTTGGTGATGGCTTCGGCCACATTGCCGTCGAAGTGGACGATGCTTACCAAGCCTGCGAAAACACCAGGAAGATGGGCGGCAAAGTAACCCGCGAGGCGGGTCCGATGAAGCACGGCACAACGGTCATCGCATTCATCGAAGATCCCGACGGATACAAAATCGAATTCATTCAGAAAAAACAACCCGGTCAGTAACTCCCGCGAACTGCGGTTCAACAATACCCTGTCAGCAAATTTTATCCATGCAATAAAAAAATGGCCGGTATCTTGTTGATATCCGGCAACGAGCGCCGCCATTCCTTGACCGGTTTGGTCATAATCATCTCGCTGGAAAAGGTAAGATGACTTGCCACGCATAAATCCGTGCTGTCACGGCACACGCTAACCAGTTGCTCCAGCAACTTCTGGTTGCGGTACGGCGCTTCGATAAAAATCTGCGTCTGCTGCAAACCGATCGATAATTTCTCCAGTTCGACAATCCGGTTAGCCCGAGCAACACTTTCCACCGGCAAATAGCCATGAAAGGCAAATCGTTGCCCATCCAAACCCGATGCCATCAGCGCCAATAAAATGGCCGAAGGGCCGACCAGCGGCGTCACGACAATATTGTTTTTGTGCGCCAGCCGGACCAATTCAGCCCCCGGATCGGCCACCGCCGGGCATCCCGCTTCCGACAACAAACCGACATCATGCCCGGCCAGCAATGGATCGAGCAATGCCCGCACATCTTTTGCCAGGGTATGTTCGTTCAAGGTTTGCATATGCAAATCCTGCAAGGGCAATTTGCAGTTCAATTGTTTCAGAAATTGCCGCGCGGTTTTCGGGTGCTCGACGATGAAATAGGATAATTCCTCGATACATTGCTGCACTGCCGCAGGCAAAGCCCAAGCCCTATTTTCCTGGCTGATCGGGGTCGGGATTAAATACAGTCTTCCGGTCATCGAAATACCGGTAGCGTGAAAATATCAAGCATGGAATTGAACGAAAAATCAGGTCGCGCTAATGCAATATTCTCGGCGCGCTCAGAATGAATTCCGGTATCGCAACATCAAAGTGAAAGCCGTCTTCCGCCGCCATCTGGTAGCTTCCTTTCATCGATCCGACCGAAGTCGAAATGACTGTTCCACTGGTGTATTCAAAGCTATCACCGGGCTTGAGTAAGGGCTGTTCGCCCACGACACCGAGTCCGCGCACTTCTTGGGTGGTACCGTCGCCATTGTTGATGATCCAATGCCGGCTGATCAGCTGGGAAGCCACCGTACCGTTATTGGCAATGGTAATGGTATAAGCGAACACATGCCTGTCCGCTTCTTCATCCGATTGATCGGGCAGGTACAGTGTGCGTACAGTAACATCGATTTCGTACTTCTTTTCTTCGGTCATCTTGCAGTCCAGGTTGTTTTTGCTTTTGCCAGTAGTTTACCAAGAAAAAGTTTACGACGTATCGATGGGAATAATTTACGCAATAATTTTCACTCTGTTACGCGCAGCTTGTCATTTGCGGTTAAAATACCGAATTTGCTTATTGAGAGGTTTTTTCCATGTATCGCATTGCCCCCAGTATCCTTTCCGCCAATTTTGCCAAACTTGGTCAAGAAATCACCGATGTGATTAATTCGGGTGCGGATATCGTTCATTTTGACGTGATGGACAACCACTATGTGCCGAATCTCACCATCGGTCCATTGGTTTGCGAAGCCATTCGCCCGGTCACCGATGCCATTATCGATGTGCACTTGATGGTCGAACCCGTGGATAGAATTATCCCCGACTTCGCCAAAGCCGGCGCCAACATCATTTCGTTTCACCCGGAAGCATCCAACCATATCGATCGCACCATCGGCTTGATCAAGGAACAGGGCTGCAAAGCGGGGTTGGTATTTAACCCGGCCACACCGCTGCATTATCTGGATCATGTGCTCGACAAACTGGATTTGGTTCTGATCATGTCGGTCAATCCCGGTTTTGGCGGACAGAAATTCATTCCCGAAGCGCTGAACAAACTGCGCGCCGTTAGAAAACGCATCGACGCCAGTGGCCGCGACATCCTGCTGGAAATCGACGGTGGCGTGAAAGTCGACAACATTGCCGAAATCGCCCGCGCCGGCGCCGATACTTTTGTTGCCGGATCCGCTATTTATCAAGCTGGCAAGGACGCCGATCCGCATCGTTACGATTCCATCGTGGCTGCATTCCGCGCTGAATTGGCAAAAGTTTAACTCACTGAAACGGCTGTTTCCTGTATTCAAATGAACCCAAGTCTCTCTAGCAACGCAAACGCCCCGGCAAAGAAAATCGAGCTTCCGTTAGCGGTCAAAGTCATCATGATCGATCTCGATGGCACACTGCTCGACACCGCCGAGGATCTTGCATTATCCGCGAACCTGATGTTGAAAGATCTGAATATGCCGGAGCAATCGACGGCAACGATCCGCTCGTATATCGGTAAAGGCATACAAAAGCTGGTCAAACGCACCTTGACCGGCCAGCTCGACGGCGAACCGGATGCCGCCTTGTTTGCCAAAGCGCTGCCGATTTATGAAAAGCACTACGCGAACAATCTGAGCCGGAACACGCGCCCCTATCCCGGCGTGGTCGAAGGTGTTGAAGCGTTACAGCAAACGGGTTTCAGACTGGCTTGCATCACCAATAAAGCGGAAGCTTTCACGCTCCCGCTGCTGCGCGCCACCGGATTGTTCGACAAATTCGAAATCATTCTGTCCGGCGACAGCTTGCCGAAGAAAAAACCGGACCCGCTGCCGCTGACCCATATCTGCAAGCACTTCAACGCGCAACCGCACGAAGCGCTGCTGATCGGCGATTCTCTCAATGATGCCATCGCCGCCCGCGCGGCGGGCTGTCACGTATTCTGTGTAACCTACGGCTATAACGAAGGGCGTAACGTGTACGAATTGGATTGCGATGCCATCGTCGAGTCGCTGGTGGATGCATCCAAATTAATTACAAAACTGCCCTGACTGCGCACATGACCGAAGCCGAATTTGATCAGCTCGCGCAGCAAGGATACAACCGCATCCCGGTTGTGCTGGAAACTTTCGCCGATCTCGACACCCCGCTTTCCATCTATCTGAAACTGGCTAACCGGCCTTATTCTTATTTGCTGGAATCGGTGCAGGGCGGCGAGCGTTTCGGCCGGTTTTCCATTATCGGCTTACCGGCCACAACGCGTATCGAAGCGCGTGAAAATTCGGTCACCACGATCAACCCGGATTCGTCGGAAACTGTTACGGTCAGCAATCCCTTGGTTTTTATCGAATCCTACCTGGCGCAATTCAACGCGGCACCCTGCCCGGCCGGAAAATCGCGCTTTTGCGGCGGCCTGGCCGGTTACTTTTCGTACGATACTGTGCGTTACATCGAACACAAATTGCAGGGCCGCGCCAAACCGGATGTTCTGAATACGCCGGACATGCTGTTGCTGCTATCGGAAGAACTCGCGGTGGTAGACAACCTTTCCGGCAAGCTGTACCTGATCGTTTATGTGAACCCGGAAAATAAAAACGCTTATGCGGACGGGCAAAACCGTTTAAAAACGTTGCTGACGCAATTGCGCCAGCCGGTCACGATTCCGACCGAACAGGCGGTTGTTTCCGCTGCCGCGGTTGCCGAATTTCCCGAAGCGGATTTCAAAGCCGCGGTTGAACGAGCCAAGCGCTACATTTATGACGGCGACATCATGCAGGTGGTATTGTCGCAGCGCACCAGCAAGCCTTTTGGCGCATCGCCGCTGGCGCTGTACCGCGCTTTGCGCAGCCTTAATCCGTCGCCGTACATGTTCTTTTATCACTTCGACGATTTCCATGTCGTCGGCGCTTCACCCGAGATTCTGGTACGCCTCGATAGCGGTAACGTGACTGTCCGCCCGATTGCAGGCACACGTCCGCGCGGCAAAAATCCGCAGCAAGATGCCGAATTGGCAGCCGATCTGCTGGCCGACCCGAAAGAAATCGCCGAACACGTCATGCTGATGGATTTAGGCCGCAACGACATTGGCCGCGTCGCGCAAACCGGAACGGTCAAAGTGACGGAAAAAATGCAAATCGAAAACTATTCGCACGTGTTGCACATCGTGTCCAACGTGGAAGGTAAATTAAAACCGGAGCTCAGCGCCATCGACGTGCTGCGCGCGACCTTCCCGGCCGGTACCGTCAGCGGCGCGCCGAAAGTACGCGCGATGGAAATCATCGATGAACTGGAAGTCTCCAAACGCGGTGTGTACGCCGGAGCGGTCGGTTATCTCGGTTTCAACGGCGACATGGACTTAGCCATCGCCATCCGCACCGCCGTCATCAAGGACGGCACACTGCATGTGCAGGCAGGCGCGGGCATCGTTGCCGATTCGGTGCCGCAAAACGAATGGATTGAAACGCAGAATAAAGCCAAGGCTATTCTGCGCGCGGCGGAAATTGCCGAGAATGGTTTGGATAGTAAGATCTGAACGAAAAATGGTGATTCCGTTCATGGCTCCATTTCAGTAGCCGTAAACGGAATCAAATCAGCACTGCTTCTTCGTTTGCTTGAATGAATTCCGGATCTAGCTGGCAATCAACGTCGACTCAATTTCCGCAAAGCTCTTCGCGACATTGTTGGGTGGAATGACGGTACCGAGCTGCTTCTCGATTTGCGTCCAGGAAAAAATACCGCAAATCCTCGGCGATCCGATGGTGTTTTCGTCGATCACCAAGGCATGCAACCGGCCGCTTTCGCGCAAACTGGCGACAATGTTGCCAACCCGGGCATGCGACACTTCTTCCAGCGGAATCGCTTCCAGCTTATGCAGCGGCGTCATCATATCCATGACCTGAATTTCGCTGTGTTTGACGCCTCTTTCCTGAATAAAGCGCATCGGTTTTTCACTCAGGATGTCGGTGGCTGTGATAATGCCAGCCAGCGAATTATCATCGTTCATGACTAACAGCGTCCGCACTCCACGCTGCATCATATAAGTATTGGCCACTTCCATCGTAGTACTTGGCGCGATAACGGCCGCTTGTATCCGGCGTAAATCGGTCATGACTTCGAGTGCGGGGGAATCAAACGCTACAAGATTCGGTGCTGCGGGCTTAGAAATCTGCACAGTGCCTGTTAAGTACTGTACCGAAAGAGATTTATATTCATTCATCATTTTGTGCACTCCCTAGAGGGTTGATGGGAAACACCTGATTACAAAATAGATCATCTACCTTGAGTTGAAACTCTACGCCGAATAGACATTTGAAGCAATAGGCCTATTTGCCGCAGGGAAAAAGCTTATTGCCGGTTATACACCCACTGCACCAGCGTATCCATGGCGGCACGGGACTGTCCGGCTTGTTCGTGATTGACAAAAAAGACCACGATGACGCGCCGTCCCGATTTATCCAGCAGGTAACCGGCCAACGCACGCACATTGTTGAGCGCGCCGGTTTTCATATGCGCCAGCCCTTTCACCGGCGTATCGGTGAAACGGTTTTTCAACGTGCCGTCGACGGCGGCAATCGGTAACGAAGAAATGAACTCCGGCATCACCGGACTGTTAAACGCGGCCAGCAACAATTGTCCCATGTGCCGCGCGCTGATCTGTTCCTTGCGCGATAATCCGGAGCCATTCTCCACGATCAATTCCGGAAAGTTGAGTTGTTTGCTTGCCAGCCATTGCCGGATCGCCATCTCGGATTTGGCCAGCGTCGCCGGTGAACTATTGATCACCACATCGCCGATCCCCAGCGTTAAATACAGTTGGCGCGCGGCGATATTGTTACTGAATTTATTGATGCCGCGGATGATATCCGCCAGCGGCGGGGATTGATAAATCTTCAATGGCGATAAACTCTGCGGCGTCTGCCCGGACATGACATCGCCATGAAACACACCGCCCTGCTGCCCCCATAGGCGCTTAAACAAATCTCGGGTATACACGGCGCTGTCCTGCAGGCTCAGCATATAGGATTGTTTACCGCATTGCCGGGAAAAACTGCCGTTCAGAGCCACGGTAAAATTATTCTTGTCCTCTTTGTCCGCAACCACGTCGATCGTCAGCAAATTCTGCCAATCGCCGCATTTACCTTGCGTCAGTTTCAAATTATTCTGCACGCGCAACGATTCCGGCAAGGGATCGACCACGACGCGCACGGCATTCTTTTCCGGCTCCGGGAACAAGTGGATGGTTGATGTGCGGTAATTGATCAATAATGCTTCCGGCAACACGTTATAGGTGCGGTAGGGCTGACCGTCGAACTCGCCCGGATCGTCGGCGGGAATGTCGTAATGCGAGTGATCGAGTATCAGATTGCCTTTGATCTCGTGCAACCCGGTTTGCCGCAGGCGATGAATCAACAACCAGAAATTCTCCAGATCCAGCTTGGGATCGCCGTACCCTTTGATGATCAGATCGCCATGCAGCACACCGTCAACTATCTTGCCATTGGCGTACAGCATGGTCGGCCAGGTATACGCCGGCCCCAGCAATTCCAGCCCGGCGTATGTCGTCAGCAATTTCATCACCGATGCCGGGTTCATCGCCGCATCGGCATTGACCGCCACCACCGGCTGATTTTTGCCGATTTCCTGAACGTATACACCGGTTGCCGTCTCCGGAATAGCCAGTTGCTGCAACTTTTGCTTCACCGCCGCTGGCAATCCCTGCGAAAAAGCAACGCCCGGCAACGCACTGTGCAGGATCAGCAGGCTAAGGCAGAGATAAAAACGTGGCATCCGGCTGAATGATCGTACGAAATTATTTCTTTCCGTTACACAAAGCAAACCCGTCATCCCAGCCCATCCGGTATTGTCCGTCTTTTTCATAGCGACTCAGGTCTTTAAAAGCCCAGCTGGTTCTTTTTGCGGTCTCGCAACCGTCGATGTACCCTTGCTGCGTATTTTCCGGATAACCGGTTAGGTTGTATTTCGGTTTGGCGCTTTCCGGCAGCGGACCTGCGGGCCGCTCCGGTTTTTTACCCGGCAGCGGAAGTTGCTTATCGGACAGCGGATGCTGCTTATCGGGTACTGTGCTGCACGCGGAGACGATGACGGCGAAAAGAATGACAAAAAACGATGAACGATAACGCATGAATGTACCTTTGCTCATTACTCAATAAACTACAAAACCGATTTCAACAACTTGCCCATTTCCGCCGGGTTGCGCGTGACTTTGATGCCGCACGATTCCATCACGTCGAGTTTCTCCTGCGCCGTGCCCTTGCCGCCGGAAATGATCGCACCGGCGTGTCCCATGCGCTTGCCCGGCGGCGCGGTGACACCGGCAATGAAGCCGACCACCGGTTTGCGCATGTGGTCCTTGACCCAGCGTGCGCAATCCTCTTCGTCGCTGCCGCCGATCTCCCCGACCATCAGCACCGCATCGGTTTCGTCGTCGTCGTTGAACAACTGCAACACATCGAGGTGTTTCAAACCGTTGACCGGATCGCCGCCGATACCGATGCACGTCGACTGCCCAAGACCCAGCGCCATCAATTGCGCCACCGCTTCGTAGGTCAACGTGCCGGAACGCGACACCACGCCGATGCGGCCTTTTTTATGGATGTAACCGGGCATGATGCCGATCTTGAGCTCGTCCGGCGTGATGATGCCCGGACAGTTCGGACCGATCAGCCGGGTTTTCTTGCCCTGCATGTTGTAACGCGTGCGGATCATGTCGCGCACCGGAATGCCTTCGGTGATGCAAATTACCAAATCCAGCTCGGCCTCGACCGCTTCGTCGATCGCCGCGGCAGCAAACGGTGGCGGCACGTAAATCACCGACACATTCGCGCCGGTTTGCTGTTTCGCCTCCTTGACAGTGGCAAACACCGGAATGCCCTCGAAATCCTCGCCCGGTTTGCGCGGATTGACACCGGCCACGAAACATTCCTTGCCATTGGCGTAGTCGCGGCACATGCGGGTATGAAATTGCCCCGTCTTGCCGGTTATGCCTTGGGTGATGACGCGGCTGTTGCGATTGATCAGAATAGACATAGTGTGCTCCTAAGATGATTAACTCTGACAACCGCACGAAGACGGTTTCGCCTGCGCCGCGTTCACCGCTTTCTGCGCGGCATCGGCCATATCCGTTACCGAGATGATCGGCAAACCGGAATCGGCGAGAATTTTTTTGCCAAGATCGACGTTGGTGCCTTCCAGCCGCACCACCAGCGGCACGGTCAGTTGCACTTCGCGTGCCGCAGCGACCACGCCCTCGGCAATCACGTCACATTTCATGATGCCGCCGAAAATATTGACCAGAATTGCCTGCAGTTTGGGGTTGCGCAGCATCAGCTTGAACGCTTCGGTGACTTTTTCCGTCGTCGCGCCGCCACCGACATCGAGAAAATTCGCCGGATTGCCGCCGTATAATTTGATGATATCCATCGTCGCCATCGCCAGTCCCGCGCCGTTCACCAGGCAGCCGATATTGCCATCCAGCGGAATGTACGATAACTCGTGTTTCGACGCTTCGATCTCGACCGGATCCTCCTCGTCCAGATCGCGCAGCGCGACGATGTCGGCGTGGCGGAATAATGCGTTATCGTCGAAATTCATTTTGGCATCGAGCGCCATCACCTGATCGCCATTCACCAGCCCGAGCGGGTTGATTTCCAGCAGCGACGCATCGCTGTCGTCGAATGCCCGGTACAAATCTTGCAGCAAACTCACCGCCTGCGGCACGCACGATACCGGAATGCCGATTTTCTGCGCGATATCCTGCGCCTGTTGCTGGCTCAATCCCGCCACCGGATCGATAAACACTTTATGAATTTTCTCCGGTGTCTCCGCCGCGACCTTTTCGATCTCCATACCACCTTCGGAACTGCCCATCAAACACACGCGCTGCTGACGCCGGTCGACCACCATGCCGACATAATATTCCTTATCGATCTTCACGCCCTGTTCGATGTACAAACGATGCACCACCTGCCCTTCCGGCCCGGTCTGGTGCGTCACCAGTTTCATACCCAGAATCTCCCCGGCGCGCTGCCGCACTTCGTCCAATGACCGCGCCACCTTCACGCCGCCCCCCTTACCGCGCCCGCCGGCATAAATCTGCGCCTTCACCGCCCAGATATCGCCGCCCAATTGCTTCGCCGCATTCACTGCTTCGTCGACGCTGAAACACGCGATGCCTTGCGGCGTTGCCACACCGTATTGTCGTAAAATTTCCTTGGCCTGGTATTCGTGGATTTTCATGCGTTTTACTTCTCCCTAGGGTAGTAACTCCGGCCATTCCGCAGTTGAGATGCGTGAACGGGTATAACGATTAATGTTGTTGTAGGCGGTAACCAGCAATGAAACCGTCAAGTGCGCTTTGTTCAGCGCCGCGGCAAATTCTTCCGGATCGGACATATACTCGTGAACCAACTTATTGCGCAAATTGCGCGCATCCAGCCACTGCTCAACCGACGGTAACAAACCGAGTTTCTCAGCCCGGTTCAGATTATCCAAGGCACTGCCGGTTTTTTCCGCCATCGACCGGAGTAAAGCCGGTATCAGCTTGTCTCCCACGGTATCCTGCATCCGCCCAAACCGGGACACAAAGGCATCCAGACGTTCCGCCAGATCATCATCGTTTTCCAACCGGCCCACCCAGGCAGCATCCAGCTCGGCCTTGAAAAGCCGCGCATCCGTTTTCTGTAGCAACACGCCCTCGCGCCGGACAATTTTCAGTAGCGCCAGCAATCGGATCGATTCGATTTTGAATGCATCCGATGTCAAAGCATCACCCCGGTTTGACGCGCTATCTGGTGGATCGGCTGTTCCGGTGTCTCCGGATCGACAATGATGACATCGATTTTCTGATCACCGAGCTGCATTTGCAATTGACTCGTCAACCGGCATGCGATTGAAACG
>CP091134.1:791872-800996 GCA_021582535.1 Nitrosomonas sp. | reverse complement strand
AGCTTAAGCAACAATGATGGAGAGATTTGCTTTAGTTTTGCAGCGATTGCGCCATTCTCGGCCACTATGGTCAGTCTGCCATCGGTGATCCGGCCAAGGTTACAATGCTGCGCCAATTGGGCTGGAATCAGCTTGGAAAATGTGGATTGATCTTCATGCAGTTTTTGAGCCGCTGTGAACAGGCTCGCGTATTCAGGTGTTTTGCCAAGCAGGTTAAAGTAAGCGTTAACTTTATGAGAGGCCATGGGTATTTAATCGATATTCAATGAAAACAAAGTATGAATATTATTTTTATTGCAAATAATTCGGAACGAGCGCGTAAGCTGGCGTTAACAAAAATCCATATTGTATTATTAATAAGCGCTTTATTACTCGTCATTGTGACGGTGGCGCTGAGTTTGAATTTTGTTTCATTGCGCTACGCCGATCGAATCGACGCGCCTCTTCTGAGAGCCGTATTGGTCAATCCGCAAGAAGAGCGGCATCAGAAGATTCAAACACATCTGCAAGATAACTTAAATATCATGGCGAGTAAATTAGGCCAAATGCAGGCGCAATTACTCCGCTTGGATGCTTTGGGTGAGCGTCTGGCGGAATCTTCAGGAATCAAATCGGGGGATTTCTCATTTAATCAAATGCCAGGACAAGGCGGTGCGCGGAATGATTTGTCCGCTGAAGAGCTGTCATTTTCTGAATTCAGTCTCAAGTTGCAGGAATTATCGAATATGCTGGATGAAAGAACGGATAAGCTGGGCGCATTGGATTCCTTGTTGCGGCATGACCGGATCACAAAGTTTGTGTTGCCATCCGAGATGCCGGTTGAGACCGATTGGTTTTCTTCCGGTTACGGATACCGGATCGATCCGTTTACTGGAAAGCGAGCGTTTCATGAAGGCGTGGATTTTACTGCGGAAGCGGGCGCACCCATCAAAGCCGCTGCGGGCGGTGTGGTGATCTATTCTGATCGGCATCCTGAGTATGGTAATATGGTTGAAATTGACCATGGTGATGATTTGGTTACGCGGTATGCGCACGCATCGAAGCGTCTGGTGAATCTCGGAGAGGTTGTATTGCAGGGGCAAAAAATAGCCGAAGTTGGCAATACCGGCCGTTCTACCGGGCCGCATTTGCATTTTGAAATCCGGCATAAAGACAAACCGCAGAATCCAGCCAGATTTTTGAAAAAGCCGGGTTAAATGGGAGCACTGATTTCTTCAGGATTTTTGCAGGGTGAGAAATATGCTCACCCTTTGTTTTTTTAAACAATGTGTTTATACGGAATATTTAGAGACTTATGCTAGGCAATCTACTTAAGAAAATTTTTGGCAGCCGCAATGACCGGATGATCAAACAGTATACCCAGACTGTGCGATCTATCAATGAACTGGAATCGGCTATTGCAGGGTTGCCGGATACCGACTTACGTGGCAAGACAGACGAATTCAAGCAACGAATTCAAACTGGCGAAACACTGGATGCATTGCTGCCCGAAGCATTTGCTGTGGTTCGTGAGACTGGCAAGCGGGTGCTGGGGATGCGTCATTTTGATGCGCAGCTTATTGGCGGCATGGTTTTGCACGGCGGTAAAATTGCCGAGATGCGCACCGGTGAGGGAAAAACGCTCATGGCAACATTGCCGGCCTACTTGAATGCATTGTCAGGCAAGGGGGTGCACGTTGTCACCGTGAATGATTACCTGGCAAAGCGCGATGCTGAGTGGATGGGTAAGATCTACCGGTTTCTTGGAATGAACGTCGGTGTTATTTATGCGCAGATGCCGCATGACGAAAAGCAAGCTGCTTATGCGGCTGATATCACTTACGGCACCAATAACGAATATGGCTTTGATTATTTGCGCGACAATATGGTGGCGCATGCGAATGAGCGTGCACAACGCGTGCTTAATTTCGCAATCGTGGACGAGGTGGATTCGATTTTAATTGATGAAGCGCGCACGCCGCTCATCATTTCGGGTCAGGCGGAAGGCGATACTGAGATCTATGTGCGCATTAACGCACTGGTGCCAAAACTTATCCGGCAGGAAACGGAGGAAAGCCAAGGCGACTATAGTGTGGATGAAAAGTCTCATCAGGTCACGCTGAGCGAAGCCGGTTTTGAGCATGCGGAAAAGTTGCTGGAAGCGGCTGGATTGCTCAAACCGGGATCGAGCCTTTATGATCCGGCCAATATCAATTTGGTGCATCACCTGACTGCAGGTCTGCGCGCTCATAATTTGTATTTTCTGGATCAACACTATGTCGTGCAAAACGATGAAGTAGTGATCGTGGATGAGTTTACCGGGCGTTTGATGTCCGGCCGCCGCTGGTCCGATGGTTTGCATCAGGCGGTGGAGGCGAAAGAAGGTGTTGCTATTCAGAAAGAAAATCAGACGCTTGCTTCCATTACCTTCCAAAATTACTTCCGCATGTACCAAAAATTGTCGGGCATGACCGGTACTGCCGATACGGAAGCGGCTGAATTTCAGCAGATCTATGGATTGGAGACAGTCATTATTCCAACGCATAGACCGATGATCCGGGAAGATCGTATGGATCAGGTATTCCGTACGATGAAAGAGAAAAATGAAGCGATTGTGCGTGAAATTAGAGAATGTTATGAAAGTGGCCAGCCGGTATTGGTTGGTACGACTTCTATTGAAAACAACGAATTATTGTCCAGGTTGCTGGATCGCGACAAACTTCCGCACCAAGTTTTGAATGCTAAACAGCATGCCAGTGAAGCGAGTATCGTCGCACAAGCAGGCCGGCCTAAAATGATTACGATAGCGACCAATATGGCGGGGCGTGGAACGGACATTGTGCTGGGCGGAAACCCGGAACCTGAGATAGAACAGATACGGCATGATGAAAAATTAAGTGACGAAGCGAAAGAAAAACGTATTCAAGAAGTGCAAGAGAAATGGAAATTGACGCATGAGGAAGTGCTGAAGAAAGGCGGTTTACATATTATCGGTACGGAGCGGCACGAATCCCGGCGGGTGGATAATCAATTGCGCGGGCGTTCGGGCAGGCAGGGAGATCCGGGTTCCAGCCGTTTTTTTCTTTCGCTTGAAGATCCTTTGTTACGTATTTTTGCCTCGGATCGCGTAGCCAGTATCATGACGCGCCTTAAGATGCCGGAAGGCGAAGCTATTGAGCATCCGTGGGTTACCCGCGCCATTGAGAACGCGCAGCGCAAGGTGGAAGCGAGAAACTTCGATATGCGTAAGCAGTTGCTGGAATACGACGATGTCGCGAATGATCAGCGGCATGTCATTTATCAGCAGCGCAATGAGTTGTTGGAAGCGGAACAGGATATCTCGGAAACGATAACCGCGATACGTGAGAGTGTATTAGGAGACTTGTTCAATCTGTATATTCCTCCGCAAAGTGTTGAAGAGCAGTGGGACGTGGCGGGACTGGAGAAAGCGCTGGCAGCGGAGTATCAATTGCATTTCCCGGTGCACGAGTGGCTTGAAGAAGAATCCGGTCTGCATGAAGAGAATTTATTTCAACGCATTATTGATCTTGCGAGTGATCATTATCAGATTAAGGTTGCGCAAGTCGGTGCGGATATTATGCATCACTACGAGCGCGTGGTGATGTTGCAAATTCTCGATTCACATTGGCGGGAGCATTTAGCGGGATTGGATCATTTGCGCCAAGGCATCCATCTGCGCGGCTATGCGCAAAAGAATCCCAAACAGGAATATAAGCGCGAGGCGTTTGAACTTTTTACGATTATGCTCGAAGAAGTCAAGCGGGAAGTTACCAAAATACTGTTGACGGTACAAATCAAGAATGAGCAGCAAGTGGAAGCTGTGACAGACACTTTGCGGTCACCGGAAAATATACAACTTCATCATGAAGCTTATGAAGAAACATCAGCGGAAGAGAGTGGATATATAAAAACTGAGGATGATAAAACCCAACCCTTTGTGCGTCAGAATGAGAAAGTGGGCCGCAATCAACCTTGCCCTTGCGGTTCAGGTAAGAAATATAAGCAATGCCATGGAAAAATAAAATAAATCATAATAAACAATATCTTATTGTAATTTAACTAAGTGTCTTTATGGCAAATAGAAATACTTCCAGGATTGCTATAATCCTTAAAATGATTGTGGTATACTGCGCGCTTTTGTAGTTCGGGTAACGTAATTTAACAAACAAATCTAATAGGGATTGGAAGAAGTTTTTTCCTTTGCTTTGTTGTATATAACTTACAATATTATTACTGATGGAATGATTGAACATGGCGGATAGTTTCAGCATTAATGAAGAGATGAGCGGCAGGAGAAAGTTCCTCGTGGCTGCAACCTCAGTAGCAGGTGGAATTGCTGGCGCTGCGATTGCAACGCCTTTTTTATTGAGCATGATGCCTAGCGAACGGGCTAAAGCAGCTGGAGCCCCTGTAGAAGTTGATATATCCAAGCTTGAACCTGGGATGTTGCTGATGGTTGAGTGGCGCGGAAAAGTGGTGTGGATTTTAAATCGTACGCCTGAAATGTTGGAGAGTTTGGCTAAAGTGGAAGATCAACTTGCTGATGCGAATTCAGAAAAGAAGCAGCAGCCCGATTACGCGAAAAATCGTACTCGCTCAATAAAACCGGAATTTCTAGTTGTCGAGGGTGTATGTACACATTTAGGTTGCTCGCCCGTATTTAGGAAGGACATTGCGCCTGCGGATCTTGGGTCTGATTGGCTGGGTGGCTTTTTTTGTCCGTGTCACGGTTCAAAATTTGATTTGGCAGGACGCGTATATAAGCATGTGCCGGCTCCAACTAATCTGGTTGTGCCTCCGCATGTATATTTGAGCGATAGTCAGCTTTTGATTGGATCTGAAAGCGAGGGATCTGCGTAAATGAGTAATATACTTAATTCAATGCTTGCCTGGGTCGATAAACGTTTTCCGTTGTCGTCAAACTGGAAAGCACACTTGTCCGAATATTATGCACCGAAGAATTTTAATTTCTGGTATTTCTTTGGTTCATTAGCCTTATTGGTTCTTGTCAATCAGCTGCTGACGGGGATTTTTCTTACCATGAATTATAAACCGGATGCCAGTCAAGCTTTTGCATCGGTTGAATATATCATGCGTGATGTGGACTATGGATGGTTAATCCGTTACATGCACTCAACGGGCGCATCGATGTTTTTCGTCGTGGTTTATCTTCATATGTTCCGTGGAATGATGTATGGATCATACCGTAAACCGAGAGAGCTGCTCTGGTTGATCGGGATGGTTATATTTTTTGTGCTGATGAGCTTGGCCTTTACCGGATATATTCTTCCATGGGGGCAAATGTCTTATTGGGGAGCGCAAGTAATTGTCAGTATGTTTGGAGCAATTCCGAGTATCGGGGAAACATTGCAACAATGGCTGTTAGGAGATTTTACACTCTCCGATGCCGCCCTGAACCGCTTCTTTGCCTATCATGTTGTGACATTACCCTTGGTATTGCTGGTGCTGGTTTTTGTGCATATCTTAGCGCTGCATGAAACGGGATCTAACAACCCGGATGGTATAGAGATTAAAGAAAACAAAAACCCTGAAACCGGTATTCCTGTTGATGGCATTCCATTCCATCCTTATTATTCGGTAAAGGATATCGTTGGTGTCGTAGTTTTTCTGATTGTATTCTGCGGAATCATTTTCTTCGCTCCGGAAATGGGCGGGTACTTCCTGGAATATAATAATTTTATCCCGGCAAATACATTGCAAACGCCGGATCATATTGCACCGGTCTGGTACTTTACTCCTTATTACTCGATGTTACGGGCTGTAACAGTCAACTTTCTGGGCGTCGATGCTAAGCTTTGGGGAGTTATTCTGATGGCAGGCTCTGTAGTGGTTTTCTGTTTCTTGCCATGGCTGGATAGAAGTCCGGTCAAATCGATACGTTATAAAGGTCCTTATTTCAAAATAGCACTGACACTTTTTGTGATCAGCTTTTTTGTACTGGGCTGGTTGGGAACAAAATCTCCAACACCTTTATACACGCTGCTGGCACAAATCTTTACAGTCATTTATTTTGCATTCTTTGTTTTGATGCCATGGTATAGCAAGATAGATAAAACAAAGCCTGAACCAAAAAGACTAAAAGAGTAGAAAAATGAAGAAAATAACGATTGCTTTATTAATCTTATGCATGGCTCCACTTGGCGTTCTTGCTGGTGAATCCGGTATGCCACTGGATAGAGCTCCGATTGATACAACTGACAATGCTTCGTTGAAACGTGGAGCGGAAAGCTTTGTGAACTACTGTCTGACCTGTCATGGCGCGAGTTATATGCGTTATAACCGTCATCGGGATATTGGTTATACAAACGAAGAAATTCTTAATAAGCTGATTTTCACGGGTCAGAAAGTTGGCGATCTGATGCAATCAGCTATGCGGAAGAAAGAAGGTGAAGAGTGGTTTGGTGTAGTGCCGCCGGATTTGTCGGTCATAGCTCGTGCACGTGGCGCGGATTGGCTATACACATATCTGCGCGCGTTCTATCGTGATGATGCGACTCATACAGGCTGGAACAATCTGGTTTTTGATCGTGTTGCGATGCCACACGTTTTGTATCAGTTGCAAGGTGAGCAAAGACTGGCAGTTAAAACCTCAGATAAAGGCGAGCAAAAAAGCCTGACACTCGAAAAAGCGGGGCAATTGAGTGCAACCGAATATGATAAATTTGTTGGTGATTTAGTTAACTATTTGGTTTATCTGGGTGAGCCACATGCTAATGCAAGAAAACAATTAGGGATTGAAGTAATGATCTTTTTGTTAGGCATGCTGGTTTTATCGTATGCACTCAAAAAAGAATATTGGAAAGATATTCATTAATTTCAAATTTGCTGGATATACAGGTAACTTAGTCAAAGATTAGAAGTTATGATGACGCTATATTCAACAATTACTTGCCCGTATAGTCATCGCTGCAGGATTGTATTGCACGAGAAAGATATGGATTTCCAAGTAATAGACGTTGATCCAAATAATAAATCAGAAGATATAGCGGTGATGAGTCCCTATGGCAAAGCTCCGGTACTTGTGGAACGCGATCTGGTGTTGTATGAGTCAAATATTATTAATGAATATATTGACGATCGCTTTCCACATCCGCAGCTAATGCCTGCAGATCCAGTAATGCGCGCACGAGCCCGGTTGCTGCTATTTCGTTTTGAGCAGGAATTATTCTGTCATATCGATGCATTTGATGGCACAGATCAGAAGGTCATTGACAAAGCAAGAGCAGTTATTGCTGATAATCTTACGATGATATCGCCAATTTTTGATAAGCAAAAATTCATGCTAGGAGATGAATTTTCAATGCTTGATGTCGCCATTGCACCATTGCTTTGGCGCCTGGAGCATTATGGAATTCGTCTTCCTAAACAAGCAGCGCCATTATTAAAATATTCGGAAAGATTGTTCAGTCGTCCATTATTCATCGATGCATTATCGGCTTCAGAGAAAGTAATGCGAAAATGAGTAATAATTCAACAAAACCATATTTGATTCGTTCCATATACGAATGGTGCATCGATAGCAGCTTTACGCCTTTTGTATCGGTAAAGGCATATCCGGAGCTGGATGTTCCTATGGAATACATAAAGAATGGCGAAATAGTTTTTAACATCAGTGCAAATGCAGTTCATGGACTGATCATAAATAATGAATCACTTAGTTTTGATGCCCGGTTCAATGGAATATCAAGAAAGCTCGATATCCCAATTGATGCAGTTAAAGGAATTTTCGCCAAGGAAGTCAATCAAGGCATAGCATTTCCACCGGAAGACGAAGAGATTAAAATTGAAATCACTGATGAACAATCATGTGATTCAGTTCAAAATTCACTGACTGCTCAACCCAAAACTTCAGGTAAACCAAAACTTCGCATTATCAAGTAAGTTTCTTTAAATTTAATTTGTTCTTATCAATTTGCCGGCATAGCTCAGATGGTAGAGCAGCTGATTTGTAATCAGAAGGTCCCGAGTTCGATTCTTGGTGTCGGCACCACAAAATCAATGAGTTAGATTGATTTTGTGACCTTCTAGTTTTCTACTTGTGTCAAAATTGTGTCATTCAGAATTTCATCTACAACCATTGCATGTTTTCTGAATTGTTCGGGCGCCAAATGAGCATAACGTTTCACCATCTCAGTGGACTCCCAAGCTCCCATTTCTTGAATTACATTTAACGGCACACCTTTTTGAGTTAACCAGCTGGCCCAAGTATGGCGCAAATCATGCCAACGGAAGTCTTCGATTCCTGCTCTTCTTAATGCTTTTCGCCATGCCCTGGTATTGACCTGAATAATTGGTTTTCCTTGGTAAGTAAACACTCTTAACGAATGTTTGCCAACCTGCTTTCTCAGAACTTCCATAGCTGTTGCATTCAGTGAAATATGAATGCTTTTTCTAGCTTTGGCTTGATCTGCATGAATCCATGCAACATTTCTCTGCAAATCAACCTGAGACCATTCCAAATCAGTAACATTGCGTTTGCGCAATCCTGTTGAAAGTGAAAACTTTACCAAGTCAACCAAATGCTCGGGTAACTCATTTAGTAATATTTGTACTTGCTCAGGTGCGATCCAGCGAATCCGCCGTTTGGGTTCCTTATATAGTCGGATAAAGGGTGCTTTCTCAATCCATTCCCAATCTAAAGCCGCTCTTCGTAGAATAGCCCTGATAGTTGCCAAATAACGATTAGCCGTCGAAGGTGAAGTTTCTTTACATTTTATTTCACCTATTTCAGCAATCACTTCCCGAGTTAATTCAGAAAGTAATTGGCCTCTAAAAAACTGTTGAAACCACGCAACTTGCTTCATGTCCTGCTTATGTGAAGCCTTATGTTGTGTCTCCATCAGCCATTTATAAGCCGCTTCATCCCAGGTTCGCTTTGGCTTATCCCCCAGTCTTGCAACACGCCAGGATTCCGCTTTCAGCTTATCGTGGAATTCTTGCGCCTGGGTTTTATCTTCAGTTGCAGCAGAGCATCTAACTCGCTCGCCGCTTGGTGTGGTGAAACTAATCCACCACGTCTTACCACGTTTACAGAGTGACATAATTGTTTCTCCTCATGTCCCACTTGCAACGCTTGCCGAGTGCAAGCATATAACGAGCGAAT
>CP091134.1:762335-791772 GCA_021582535.1 Nitrosomonas sp. | reverse complement strand
AACTGTACGCGCGACCATACCGTGTCCGGTAATTGACCATAATCCAGCTTGAAATGGTTTTCCGGCAAGGTGTTAATAAAATGCGGTTCAGCGCCCGCCAGAAATGCGGCGCCTTCATAAATCTGATAAAACGGATTAGGGCAAACCACCGCCGGTAGCGTGGCGCTGCTATCGATCACCGTTTGCGCAAAGGAAAACAGCGCCTCGCGGCTGCCATTGACCGGAATGACTTCAGTTTCCGGGTCGATTCCAACGAGGTTATAACGCCGCTTGGCCCATGCCGCAATACTATTGCGCAGCGCCGGTATCCCCAATGTCGTCGGATAAGTCGACAAACCATCCAGATTATCCGCCAGTGCCTGGCGGATAAACCCCGGCGTTACATGTTTCGGTTCACCGATCTGCAGCTCGATGGGTTTTAGTGTGGCATTACGTGTCACACCGTCAAACAATTGCCGCAGTTTCTGGAACGGATAAGGTTGCAGTTGATTCAGATTTGGATTCATACGCTTTGGATGCAGTGTTTAGCAATTAATTGTCACACTGCTCGCCTCGATCGATTGGATTAGTTGTTACGTGCGGATTATAAAACGGGCGCATGAGAATGACCAACTGTGCCGCATAAAAACCCGCAGTCCACTCCATTGACCTATCGAGTTATCGATCGATGACTTCGATCTCCGCAACAACCGATCTGAGACCCATTCCGTAGAATGTGGCTGTGGTTTCGCGCGACATGCATACTTCCGTTGCGGCTCGGCCGGCAAATATAATTTCAGTTCCGTCCCATATTTTATGGTGTTCATCTTACGGATGAATGCTTTCGCATCGCTGTGGCAAAAATCACATACATCGGGGAGCAATGATTGGATACTGTAATAGCTGGAACGCAGAAACGAATCTCCCTCCTTCCTCTTCTGTTCAGCGCTTCAACTTATCACCGATAAAGCTGAAGATATTTCCCGGTCAGATGGATTTCATTATCCATTTGACCTTTTTCTTGGAAATCACCCTCTTACGAGCCCGGATCAGCGCGCAATCATGCAACGTATCCGGGATCAAGCTGTTCTGCCGGTTACAACAGGAAGTTAATTCATATCCGTGCGTTTGGGTTGGAAGCACTGGTAAACAGCAAAACTGCGTCTGCCATCGCCAATTTCCGAAATGGGAATGATCGTATCGCCTCCCATCAATGCCGCTTCGTTGCGTGCAAGATCGGCCAATTCTTCGGCCACCTTGTCTGCATCACGGCTGAATATGACACGGCTGACGACTTTTGCATTCACTTTCCCCAGCCGTTTGCACGGCTCGACCGCTTTAGCCGATTGCACCAGACGCACGCCCTCGCCTTGCGGTGTGACTTGCACCCATGCGCAGGAAGACAGTATTAAAACGCTACCAATAGCGGCAAAGATTATTTTCATTGGATGGCTCCTATATGAGGCAATAAGATTTAAGCAGATGGCTGCTGTTTCGCTTTGAATTATTATCCTTCATTAGCTGCAAACAGTCTTGAACATACACCGGCACATCATTCCAGAATTTCAATGCGCTGGCGCGTTGTTCCCCGTTCTCCCAGGCGAATGATGCCGATAATCAGGGATCCGTAAAAACCCGGATGGGAAATCACGTTTGAGAACAATGCCATCATGTCATCTTTCTCAACGATGGCCTGTTTACGCTGCACTTCGGACAAAGGCGATAATTTTTCCGCGAATGACCAGGCGGCATCGCGCGCTTTATCCATGCTGAAGTTGATGATGGCGGTTTCGACACTGCCGAGAAAGCGATTGAGCAATCCCAAAATAGGCCATATGTCCGCCAGCTCACTTTGCACGCCGCCAACCAAGCCCGCCAATACTTGATTGATTTTCTCAAAATCCCCCTTGAGGTTTTGCAATTCTTCCGGCGGTACGGTTTCCGCCGCAGCGATCCCCAGGTCCAGATTGATATGCGCATTCATGCCGAGCAGCAAGTGCTGCAATACAATCGGCCACCAATGTTGCGTTGCGCTGAATGCGCGCACCCAGCATTTTGTCGGTGTTTGTCCGGTCTGGTATAGATAGCACGCATGGATGTAGCGGTTAGCGAAAATAACGTCGAGACGTTCCATGCGCGGACCATCGGCAAAGTAGTTTTCCGCAATACCTTGTTTCACTTGAATCGTGACTTTACGGTATAAAGCGGCAAAGTAGCCCATGCGGGAATTATTTTGTTTCGACCACTCAACGATGGCGGTTAGCTGCACGATCACTTCATCGATTGTAGCCGCGGGAGTAGCTATCGCGGAAGGAAAGCTGGTATCGGCCATGACGTCTCCTAACAAATTTATGAACTTTCGCATCATACGCAATGCTTGCTGTGATGCAAGTCACGGATGCGAATAAACTTCGCATGTTGATGGGTCATTCCGTATAAGCTGTGCGCCGGATCCTAGGGCGCAACTTTGGTCTGGTTGATTACTGGCCGCTATTTTGTCATGCAATCAACATGCTACCGCAATCTTATTTTGATAAACAAACTTGCTCTTCCGCGAGACTCTGATTGCAAGTATAATTCCGTTCACTTTTCCCCATATACCGCCAATTTTCCAGTCTTATTGGTGGCTTTTCGAGGATTGGAAAAAAATGAAACCGCCTATTCGTATTGCTGTTACCGGCGCAACCGGACAGATTTGTTATAACCTGTTATATCGCATTGCAGCAGGCGAGATGCTTGGCAAAGATCAGCCGGTTATTCTGCAATTACACGACATTACCGACGCACAACCATTGTTTGATGGCATCGTCATGGAATTATATGACTGTGCTTTTCCGTTGCTGAGCGGAATTATCACCACGGATAACCCGGAAGTCGCATTCAATAACGCGGATATCGTTTTGCTCGTAGGCGCCCGGCCGCGCGGCGAAAATATGGAACGCAAGGATTTGCTGGCAGCCAACAGTCCCATTTTTATCCAGAATGGCAGAGCACTTAATTCTGCTGCAAAACGTAATGTCAAAGTATTGGTCGTTGGCAATCCCGCCAACACCAATGCCTACATCACGATAAAAAACGCTCCCGACCTGGATCCCGGCAATTTCTCCGCGATGCTGAGACTGGATCATAACCGTGCATTGTCGCAAGTTGCGTTGAAGCTTCGCGTACCGGTATCGGATATCAGACGAATGATCGTGTGGGGAAATCATTCCAATACGCAATTTCCTGATTTAAGTCATGCCACCGTTGGAAACAACAGTGTTTCCTCGTTAATTACCGATCCTGCGTGGATAGAAAATCATTTCATTCCGGTCGTGCAAAAACGTGGCACAGCCATTATCGAAGCACGCCGCGGCAAGTCCAGCGCGGCCAGCGCGGCCAATGCCATTATCAATCACATGCAGGATTGGATTTTTGGCACTCGGGAAGGGGACTGGGTATCGATGGGCGTGCCCTCCAACGGCAGCTATGATATACCACGAGGCGTCATCTACAGTTTTCCCGTTACCTGTCAGAACGGTGAGTATAAAATTGTCGAAGGACTGGAAATAAGTCCATCGGACCGGGAAAGAATGCAAAAAAGCTATCAGGAACTCATTGCCGAGCAAGAAGCGATCAAGCACTTACTGGCTTAAACCGCAGCACTACTTTCCAACAAATCGCAATTCGCTTTGATAAGCGCTTTAGCGCGACCCGATACTAGCCGCTTCGCGAACGGCAATCAATATTCCCGCATCCAAGTGACCATCCGCAATACGCTGTGTTTTCTGTTGAAAAAGACTGATTGCCTTGCGGGTGGCTGAACCTAAGATGCCATCGGCTTCTCCGGCATCAATTCCCAGCGTGGTTAAATCCATTTGAAGCTGACGTACTTGCTCCCGGGATATTTTTGCCGAATCTACTGGTGGCGCGCGGAATAAAGGGGCCGCACCCGCGATGCGATCCGCTAAGTGCCCAACGGATAAGGCATAAAACTCGGAACGGTTCCAACGCATGATGATGTAAAAATTCTTCGTCACCAAGAATGCTGGGCCCTGATAACCCGAAGGAATGATTAACGCTGCTTTTTGTGCCGCCGGGGCCAATGGTTCTCCCGAAGTCGTCGTGACCCCTAAGGTTGTCCACTCTTCCAAACTCAGCATTTGATCCCGCCCTGCGAGCGAATAATCAAAGGATCGCGGCAAAAGCACTTCTTGCCCCCAATTTAGACCGGGAACCCAGCCCAATTGCTGCAAGAAATTGGCGGCAGACCCCATCGCATCCGGAATACTGCCCCATAGATCGCGCCGCCCGTCCCCGTCGACATCCTTGGCATAGCGCAAAAAAGTCGATGGCATGAATTGCATATGCCCCATGGCGCCTGCCCAGGAACCGATCATGCGTTCCGCAGTGATATCGCCCGCATCGACAATCCGCATGGCGTTGAGCAGCTCTTGAGTAAAAAAGGTGCTCCGGCGCGTGTCGCAGGCCAGCGTCGCCAGTGAATCGAGCACCGGCCAATCACCAAAATGACCGCCGTAACTGGTCTCCAGCCCCCAGAAGGAAATCAGAAATTGTGCCGGAATACCGCTTTCCCGTTGAATTTTATCCAGCAAAACATGATGTCTGGCATACAGCTCCCGGCCGCGTTGTATGCGCTCTTCATTGATCCGTGTCGTGAAATAATTTGCAAATGTTTGCGTGAACTCGGGCTGGCGCCGATCCAGCTCAATAATGCGCGGCAGGCGTTTGACCTTACTCAGCACTTGATTGACTGTGTTATCGGAAATACCTTCCAGGCGCGCTTGCGATTTCATTCTGGCAATACATTCGCCAAAACCGCTGTCATCGGCATAAACCGGCTGTGCGCAGGTTAGAATCATGAATGCCGCGCCCCATCCTGTTTTCCACCAGCTGCGCTTGTGCGTGAAACGAAAGAGATCACTACAGTGATGAGGGATGGCCGCTGGCATCATATTATTTTCGGTGCGGACAGTTTTGCTTCGTACAATCCGCGTAAAGTGACAACGAATGTTCTTGCAGCGTAAAACCGCGTTCCTTCGCAATGGCTATCTGCCGTTTCTCGATTTCCGCATCGTAGAACTCTTCTACGCGGCCACATTGCAGGCATACCAAATGATCATGATGGCCATCCCCCTTCAGCTCAAATACAGCTTTGCCGCTTTCAAAGTGATGCCGCTCCAATAATCCGGCTTGCTCAAATTGTGTCAAAACACGATAGACAGTAGCCAGACCAATATCCTCGCCTTCGCTGATCAGCTCTTTATAAACATCTTCCGCCGACAGATGACGCACACTGCTTTGCTCAAATAGATTTAATATTTTAAGTCTGGGCAGTGTTGTTTTAAGGCCAATATTTTTGAGATCAATACTTTTCAGATCGTCGAAGTTACCCATGGTTATCTCTGTCTAGAAAATTATTTACTGTATCATATGCTGTGCTCACTTTGGAAACATATAATATCAACAAAATGGTTGCAAAATTTTCCGTATTGATCGCTTTTCTGCTGCTGACAGGATGTTCATTGCTTCCTCATGTTCTCTATAAAATCGATGTGCAGCAAGGTAATGTTGTAACAGAAGAAATGCTGGAAAAACTAAAACCCGGCATGACCAAATCCCAGGTGCTTTTCGTTTTAGGATCCCCGCTCATCATGGACGCCTTCCGCGACAATCGCTGGGATTATGTCTATCTTTTTCGTAAACACGGCGATCTCATTGAACAAAAACGGGTAACCCTTTTCTTTGCGGATGATGCCTTGTCCAGTATTGAAAATTACTTAGCGAGTTCTCCGGACCCCATAAAACCCAAACCGGTTCAAGCAAAAACAGAGCAAAAAGCCGGGCCAAAAGAAATGGTAACCGACGATGATGACGATCTATGTAACGTACCCAACACAGTCTCTATAAAACCTTAACTATCACACTATTTATTGCAGAAAATGATTACGCAAAAAATCGCTATTGCCGGAAGCTCCGGCCGCATGGGCCGCACCTTGCTGGAAGCCGTGACACAAGCACCCGATATGCAGCTTGCAGCCGCATTGGAAAGAATTGACAGTCCTTATTTGAACAAGGATGCCGGCGAGTTAATCGGCGCTCATTGCGGCGTCCCCATTGTCAGCAATTATGCGCAGGCCCTGAAAAGCTGTCATCACTTGATCGATTTCACGCGTCCTCAAGGCACCCTTGCCCATCTCTCCGTATGCCGGGAAGCGGGTGTAAAAATGGTGATCGGCACCACTGGTTTCTCAGCGGAAGAAAAAGCTTTGCTGCAACAAGCCGCTCAAGATATCGCCATCGTATTTGCGCCCAATATGAGTGTCGGTGTGAACGTTACTTTCAAATTACTGGAAATCGCCGCGAAGGTTCTCAATGAAGGCTACGACATTGAAATCGTCGAAGCGCATCACCGCCATAAAGTGGATGCTCCCTCCGGCACCGCTTTGCGCATGGGTGAAGTCATCGCCGACGCACTGAAAAGAGACTTAAGTAAGGTAGCAGTGTATGGCCGTGAAGGCGTAACCGGCGAAAGAAAACCGGAGACCATCGGATTTGCGACTATTCGTGCCGGCGATATCGTCGGTGATCATACCGCTATGTTTGCCGGTATCGGTGAACGCGTGGAAATTTCTCATAAAGCCAGCAGCCGGATGACTTTTGCCATGGGCGCATTGCGCGCCGTGCGCTTTCTTGCCGACAAGCCCAATGGTTTGTTCGATATGCAGGATGTACTGGGTTTGCGTTAACATTCTTTACCGCTAATTTCATGGCAACGTATGCGATCGGTGATTTACAAGGCTGCTTCACCGAATTTCAACGGCTGCTCGAAGTTATTCGCTTTGATCCCGTTCAGGATAGACTTTGGCTGGTAGGCGATATCGTTAACCGCGGTCCCGATTCACTGCCATTGTTGCGCTATATCAAACAGGCCGGCGATGCGATACGCATGGTTCTCGGCAATCATGATTTGCATTTGCTCATGGTTGCGGCGGGAATGGCCAGAAACCACCCCAGCGACACAATTCAACCGATTCTCGATGCACCTGACCGTGATGAGCTGTTGCATTGGCTCCGGCAGCAAAAATTGTTTCATTTTGAGAATGAACACGCCATGGTGCATGCCGGATTATTACCATCGTGGTCTATTACACAAGCCGGACAACTTGCACGGGAAGTTGAAGCTGCGTTACGTCACGGCGATCACCATGAGTTATTCGCACGCATGTACGGCAACGAGCCCAATTATTGGCAAGACGATTGGACCGGCTATATCCGGCTTCGGGTCGTCATCAACGCAATGACACGCATGCGGGTATGCACGCCGGACGGGCGGATGAATTTCGCTTTTAAAGGCGATCTGCAATCCATTCCGGAAGGTTATATGCCATGGTTCAGCTTACCGCACCGGGTCAGTCAGGACACCACGGTCATTTGCGGTCATTGGTCCGGATTAGGATTGCACATCACGGACCATTTAATCGCATTGGATAGCGGTTGCGTATGGGGAGGTCAATTGTCCGCTATCCGGTTGGAAGACCGGAAAGTTTTTCAGGTTCCTTGTGCGCAATAGGCAGCGCTAAAGCATTCGCAACCGCCTGCTCAGACAAGCGCGCCAGCTCCCGCCGGTTTTTCATGCCGCAGGCAATCGGCGAATCGAATGTCAGTTCTACATCAATACTGGTAAGACTCAGAATTTTTTGCAATGACAAGATCAATGAGGGGTCGATATAAGCAGCTTCCTTACAAAGGCCGCCGAGGCTATCGCGATAGCCGATTGCAACCGGATACAGCATGGCATCGGCAGTAACAGCCGCCTGCAGCAATGAGGCATGAAAGTGGTTAATCTGCGTGCCGTCGGTTGTGGTGCCTTCGGGAAATATCGTTACTCGTTCTCCCTTATCCAGCACATCACTGATTTGTTGATTGATGCGCAGCGTATCGCTGCGTTTTGCACGTTCGATAAACAAGGTACCGGCATTCCGGCTGAGCAAGCCTAAAACAGGCCAGCGGCTAATTTCGGCTTTGGCGACAAAACGAGTCGGGCATGCCGCCATCAAAACACAAACATCCAGCCAGGATACGTGATTAGCCGCAAGCAATACCCGCGGCATATCCGTCGTAGGTAATCTGCCGTGGCAATGCAACCGGATCGCAAGAACGGACAATAAACCGGCCGCCCAGCGTTGCATCATAGTGCGCTGAATCGATAAAGGAAAATAGGGATAAACAATCGATTGCAATAGGCCTGAGATAACATGCAGCAGTAAATGCGTCAGGCGGATAATGCGCAATAGCAGCGGTGTATTTTTTTGCATGAAGAAAATTGTGCAGATGAACTGGGTTGGTAATGATTACTGCACCTAACCATACCATTATTTTGCAAAAAACCAAGCGGGCTGTAATACGCACAAGAAATTTTCTTGCGCGTATTACAGAAACTAAACAGTGACTCTATACAAAAAACATCAATTAATAAGAAATAGCCGGTCCTTCAAGCCAGAGGCAATCCGAAATCAGACACATACCACCCAAGCCTTTCAGTACGGGTCTCAGTTCATTGACGATCTTTTGTGCTTGCTCGTCTTTACAGGCGAGAACAACCATAACATTTTCCTGTTCCATCAAAACATCGCCCGGATCGCGCACACCGCGTGATCCCAGCCCACCTGCTTGCTTCAAAACCGTATAACCACGCACTGAGCATCTTTCCAGCAATTCCGTCAATTGTTCAAGCTGTTCAATACCAACGACAATCTCGAATCGTTTCATTGCGATTGAATTATTCATATTTTTTCCCGAAAAGTCAGATAATTATTAAATAAACGGTAACAATAGTTTTTATACCGCAATGCCATGAAACCAATGCGACATTTCCCAGTAAATCGGTACACCGATAAAGATGTTAAAGGGGAAGGTTACACCTAGAGAAGCACCAATCGACAGCGCAGGATCGGCATCCGGTACGGCAATGCGCATCGCTGCGGGAGCGGCGATATAAGAGCAACTGGCATACAACACGGCCAGCAACATCGTGCCACCTTCTGACAAACCGAATATCCAACCCAAATAGGCGCCAAACATTCCAGCTGTTAATGGAAAGAGAATACCAAATGCGATAATAAAAATTCCTTTGTCCATCACCGCTTTCAGCCGTGCTGCTGCGAGCAGACCCATTTCAAGCAGGAAGAACGCCAAAACACCCATAAATAAGTCCATGAACATTTTATCCAACGGTGACACCAGTTTAACGATACCTGCGTAGTAACCGATCAGCACGCCTACTATCAAAAGATAAAGACTGGTACCAGTCAAAATTTCATGCATCAACTTGCCCCACTGGGTTTTTTCACCACCAGCACCCGCGCGCGCCAAGACTGTACCGGTTACCAGTGCAGGAATTTCCATCAACGCCATAATGAGAACCATATAACCTTCGGAAGGTTCATCTTTCGCAGCCAGGAAAGCCACACCCACCGCAAAAGTCACTGCACTCACCGAACCATAGTGAGCAGAGATAGCGCCTGCATCGGCCTGAGTGAATTTACCGATGAATCTTAAAATCGGATATGCAGTTAATGGAATCAATGCTGCTAAAACAACCATAGAAACAGCAATGGGCAATACTTCCATGATCTCGTACTTAGCCATTGATACACCACCTTTAAAGCCGATAGCGATCAACAGAAAGAGACTTAAACTTTTGTACAGCGCTTCGGGGATTTTTAAGTCAGATTTAATGACACCTGCCAAGACCCCCGCAACAAAAAAGAAAACTACCGGTTGTATAGTAGTCATTCAACACTCCCTATTTATTAGTTATATAGTTTATAAAAATCTTTAACAAACAGCATCTAAGAAGACGCCGCAAATTAAAACGCAACAAAAATTCCAGGAAACTGTAAGGTTTCTTGGGGAAATCCATTTCGTTAAAACCGAGATTTCACAAAAAGTAAAAATCTTGGAAATCTGTGGCACAAAAAGCACAAGCCTTAGATCTGGAAACCCGTGAGTGAATTGCCTTTCACACGGAAACGTTAACATAGGAAATGTGAAGAAATCGTGAAGATAAAGAAATGTTATTTACTAAATAATTAAGGAAAAATGATATGAAAAGTCGTGCCTTTTCCTGGCGTGCTATCGACTTCGATATTCCAACCGTAGTGATTGCAAATCCGCTTAACAATTGCAAGCCCTATCCCCAGTCCTTCTCCTTGCGTCGAACCGCGGAAGAACCGTTCGTAGAGCAGCGGCAGATAGGCCGGTTCTATTCCCATTCCGGAATCTGAAACGGATAGCCGCCGATCATTAAATTCGATCCGGATATAACCTTTTTGAGTATATTGCACAGCATTACGGATCAAATTCATTAATGTCGTATGTAATGCCTGACGGTTGACCGTCAGCACGACATTCGGAGCAATCAGCACTTCAAAAGTGAGATTCTTCCTGGCAATCTCGACACACAATGGATCTGCGGCGTCATAAACACATTCAGCCACAGCCACAGTTTCTATGACACCCAACGCCTGTTCACGCGCAAGAAACAACAAAGCTTGCAGTTGCTCCCCCATACGGGCGGCGGCAGCTTCGATCATCTTCACGCGATGGTAGGCTTTAATTGGAATATCGGCGCCAGCAATCAGTAATTCACAACTGGTCAGAATGGTCGTGATGGGGGTTCTTAATTCATGACTGATATTCGCCGTAAACTCCTGCTCACGCTGCAGCATCCGTTTAATCCGATTCTGGTAATCATCCAGTGCTCGCGCAAGCTGTGCAACTTCCTCGTCCATATCCTGCTGGGCCAAAAGCCCATGTTGAACATCACCCGGAGCTAAACGATTGACTCGTTCCGCCAAGTCCGTCACTTGCTGAACCAGGACTCTGGCGAGTAAATAACCGACAAAAAAGGCGATTCCAACCACGACAAGCCATGACAATACAATCAATAGCCTTAGTTCCTGCAACCGTTGCTTATGTAACGTAATGCGATAGGCCACCACAAATTTTACTTCACCAATGGCATGCACCAAGACATGAAAATCATCCATTCCGTAATAGATTCTATGATAATCCGGGTTGAGTCCGCGCAAATACGCGGGAAGCCGCAGCTCTTCCTCCATATTGTGGACGACGTAGCTCTTGAGATGTGAACCGACTTGGGAAATAAAATCCGAGTGTTTCTGATAGCGATGAACAAGATGATCCATTTCCATCTTAATCACTTGTTCAATATGCGCTTCCTCGATGTTATCGGAAGCAAAATAAAGAATGATGCACAAGGTGCCCACCGTAAAAATACTGAACGTCGCCAATGCCACGGCGACACGGTAGCGCAGGCTACGTTCTATCGGAAATCTGTGCACGAGAGGTTAAGCAGTAACCGAGTCCATGAACCGTTTCAATAGGATCGTATCCACCAGCCTTGGTTAGCGCACGCCGTAAAATATGCATATGGCTGCGCAAGGTATCGCTGGTTTCCTGAACATCCTCCCACGCTTCCAATTCGAGCTCTTCCCGGCTGAATACCTTACCCGGTTCGCTCATCATCAATGCCAATAAACGAATGCACTTGGGCGGAAGTTTGACGTTCTTGTTTTCAAAACGAATGGAAAGCGTTTTAGGATCAAAGGAAAGTTTGTCAAATTCCAATGTGCGGTTGGCCACTTTACCGACATAGCGTTTATGCATTGCCAGCAAGCGCGCTTCCACTTCTTTTAACGCAAAGGGCTTAATCAGGTAATCATCCGCTCCCTGCTCGAAGCCCGCCAGTTTGTCTTCCAGCGTATCACGCGCAGTGAGCATTAGAATCGGCGTATCGATCTGCGATTCCTGGCGCAATTTCCGGCACAACGTCATACCGTTCATGCCGGGCAAACCGAGATCCAGCAAAATGGCATCAAACCGCTGCGTCACGGCAAGATGAAGTCCTGCTACACCATTGACAGCCGCATCCGCCGTATGCCCCCGGGATTCCAGAAAATCATACAGATTGGCGGCAATCGCCAAATCGTCTTCAATAATCAGTATATGCATACAGCCACCTGCAGTGATGATTTAACTTTTGTTAACCTCTTGCCTCATGGAATTCACGGCTTAAGGTATGAACAGCACTCACTAGGGCTGCGGCATTCTCCGGCGGCGTAAACTGAGAAATGCCATGGCCCAGATTAAACACATGACCGCTGCCGTTGCCATAACTGGCCAATATCTTCGCTACTTCTGCGGTGATGACCTCCGGAGATGCAAAAAGCACCGACGGATCCAGGTTTCCCTGCAAAGCAACCTTATTGCCCACACGCCGCCGCGCATCGCCAATATCGATTGTCCAATCCAATCCGACCGCATCGCAGCCGATGTCCGCAATGGCTTCCAGCCACAGCCCGCCACCTTTGGTAAACACAATGCTGGGAATACGCACGCCATCGTGTTCCCGTTTCAATCCGGCAATAATTTGCTGGATATACCGCAGCGAGAATTCCTTATACGCTGAATGTGAAAGCGCACCGCCCCACGTGTCAAAAATCATAACCGTCTGCGCACCGGATTCAATTTGCGCGTTAAGGTAAGCGATCACCGCTTTTGCATTCACATCCAGTATATGATGCAGCAATTCCGGGCGCTGATACAGCATGGTTTTAATTTCCCGGAATTCGGTACCGCCGCGCCCTTCCACCATGTAACACGCCAATGTAAAAGGACTGCCGGAAAAACCGATCAAGGGCACACGATTATCCAATGCCTTACGGATTTCCGAAACCGCATCCATGACATAGCGTAAATCCGTATTGGGATCGGGAACTCTCAATGCGCGAATTTCTTTTTCCTCGCGCAGAGGATGTTTAAACATCGGTCCCTCGCCCTGGGCAAAATATAATCCCAGCCCCATCGCATCAGGTATAGTCAAAATATCCGAAAACAATATGGCGGCATCCAGCGGAAAACGAGCCAGCGGTTGCAGGGTGACTTCGGTCGCAAACCCAGGATTTTTGCACAAGGATAAAAAATCTCCGGCGCGTGCCCGGGTAGCGTTATATTCCGCCAGATAACGGCCCGCTTGCCGCATCAGCCAGACAGGTGTGTATTCAACGGGTTGTTTCAGTAATGCGCGTAGTAACGTATCATTCTTCAGTGTTGTCATTAAAAAGCCTATGTTTTATCTTTCTTTTGAAAGGCTGTTTCTATCCGGAATCAGGCCTTTTTTCAATCGTCAATATTACCAGCGAATAGCGATCACGTATATTGCTAATCCGGCAAATGCAGCAGCCGGCACTTTACAAACGCTGAAAAATTAACTTTCCGCGATGGTAAATAAGCGCTGATATTCTTTAATCGCATACCGGTCTGTCATCCCGGCAATATAGTCCGCAATTGCCTGGTGTCCTTCCTGTGCAAATTTTTTCTGATACTTCACCGGCAGCAATTGCACTTCCGTGCTGAATGCCGCGAACAACTGCTCAATCGTGTGGCGCGCTTTGTTACTCATGCGCACGACACGAAAATGCCGGTACAAATTATCAAACAAAAATTTTTTTAACTCCTGCTGCTCCAGTTTTATCTGCTGGCTAAAACCGATCAGTGGCGGCGCTGCGTGCACATCGGCCAGACCCTCGATACCGGCGTCCTTGATATTACAAGTGCTTTGCCGGGTCAGATCGGTGACCAGTGTATTGATCATGCTGCGGATTGTTTCATAAACCATTCTGCGTTCCGGCAACACGGGGTATTTATCTTGCACCTGTTGCAAATGGCGCGAAAAAATAGACACTTCTTGCAACTGTTCCAATGTGATTAAACCCGAGCGCAGCCCATCGTCGATGTCGTGATTGTTGTAAGCGATTTCATCGGCGAAATTAGCCAGTTGCGCTTCCAGCGAAGGTCTTTTATGCTGCAAAAAACGTTCGCCTAGCAAACCCAGCTTGGGAATATTTTTCCTCGCCACATGTTTAATTATTCCCTCGCGCGTTTCATAGCAGAGATTCAGGCCGTCAAAAGCCGCATAACGCTCTTCCAGCACGTCAACCACGCGCAAGGATTGCAGATTATGTTCAAAACCGCCGTAATCGCGCATGCAGTCGTTCAACGCATCCTGACCGGCATGTCCAAACGGCGTATGCCCCAGATCATGCGCCAGCGTGATGGCTTCGACCAGATCCTCATTCAATCCCAAATTTCTTGCAATCGAGCGCCCAATCTGCGCCACTTCCAAACTATGCGTCAAGCGCGTGCGGAACAGATCGCCTTCGTGATTGACGAACACCTGGGTTTTATATTCCAAGCGGCGGAAAGCGGCGGAGTGTATGATGCGATCGCGGTCGCGCTGAAACTCACTGCGCCCGCTCGCCAGTTCTTCATGAATCGCCCGCCCGCGGGAATTACCGGAAGACACGGCATAAGCAACCCGATTACTCATTCCGCCATGCAAGCCAGGATGGTTTCATTCAGAACGGCGGCTGTGATATCCGCGCGCATCACCGCTTCGCCGATGCGATTGAGCACAATAAAGCGTGTTTTTCCGGATTCCACTTTCTTATCCAGCAACATCAGCTCCAAATATTTCTCCGCGGGCATTTTCGGCGCGACAACCGGTAATCCGGCCTGGATAAAAATCTTGCGGATGCGTTGAACATCCGCTTCGCCGATCAGCTTCATGCGCCGGGATAATTCCGCCGCCATGACCGTTCCGGCCGCCACGGCCTCGCCATGCAACCAGACGCCATAACCCATGCCATTCTCAATCGCATGACCGAAAGTATGTCCCAGATTCAGCAAAGCCCGGATGCCCTTTTCCTTTTCGTCCGCAGCGACAATTTCCGCTTTATTTTCGCAACTGCGCTGAATCGCTTCGTTCAAGGTCACCGGATCGCGCGCCAGTAAGCGGTGCATATTTTGCTCCAGCCAGTTAAAAAAGGCCGGATCGCGGATCAAACCGTACTTGATGACTTCCGCCAGCCCGGCACGAAGCTCTCGATCAGGCAAGGTATTTAACGTTGCGCTATCCGCCAATACCATCAGCGGCTGATAAAAAGCGCCGATCATATTTTTACCTAGCGGATGATTGATGCCGGTTTTACCACCCACTGATGAATCCACCTGCGCTAGCAGTGTTGTCGGAATCTGAATAAAAGGCACGCCGCGCAAATAAGTGGCCGCCGCGAATCCGGTCAGATCGCCGACCACACCGCCGCCAAGCGCCAATATCGTAGTATTCCGTTCGCAGTGATTTTTTAACAGCGCATCGAAGATGATATTGAGCGTTTCCCAGTTTTTATGGGCCTCACCATCCGGCAGAATAATCGGCATCGTGCGAACTCCCTGCTTTTCCAGCGCCGTTTGCAGTTTTTCCAGATAGAGCGGCGCCACAGTGGAATTGCTGACGATAGCAACGCGCTTTTGCGGCAGGCACGACACGATCAAATCAATGTGCTGCAGAATACCGTGTCCGATATGGATCGGATAACTGCGCTTTTCCGCTGACGGAGTAAAATCAACCGTAATGGTTTGCATAATATTGCTCTGATCACCTTGCATGATAGTGTTGAAATCAATCGATATTAATTTGTTAATCAGTTTTTGCACTAAAAAACGTACGCCTTGTTTTCCGCTGTCGATAATGACATGCGCGGTTTCGCGGTACAGCGCATCGCGTTGCACATAAAGCTCATTCAATCGGGCGTACAGATTCTGTGTTTGCAGCAATGGCCGGTTTTTATCGTGACGGGTACGCCGGTACAGATCGTTAACCGATGCGCGCAAATAGATCACGATACCGCTGCGCTTCAGCAATTGACGATTTTCAGGATTCAGGATGGCGCCGCCGCCGGTAGCCAAAATGAGGTTCTGTTTCCGGGTTAACTCAAGCAACGCTTCCGATTCCCGTTTGCGAAAACCGGCTTCGCCTTCAATCTCAAAAATGACCGGAATTTTTACCCCGGTGCGTTCCTGAATCTCATGATCGGAATCGACGAACTCCTTATCCAGTGAACTCGCCAAGGCTTTGCCAATAGTCGTTTTTCCGGCCCCCATCATACCGACCAGAATGATATTGGTGTTCCCCAGTTTTTTCTGAATGGGTTGCAGTATTTTTGTTTTGCTTAAATTCATAGGTGCGATTGTAGCCGAATTCGCATTCCGTTCGCACGGACACCTACGGTTTCAGCGCTGCCAATAAGCTACTCCCGGGGTTTCTTGATGGGTTTATATGACAAAGTTGCGGATTGCCGCGCCGCATTCCGCCGGGTCTCAACTGGCATGTTTTTCTGGTTGCGCACAAACCAGGAAAAAAACAACGGTACGAATATCGTCGCCACACAAGTGGCCATGATCATTCCGCCAAAAACACCGGTTCCCATCGATTGGCGCGCCGCCGAACCGGCGCCGGTGGCGATCACCAAAGGCACCACGCCCAGTATGAACGCCATCGACGTCATGACAATCGGCCGGAAACGCAATTGCGCCGATTGAATGGCCGCCGCTTGAATACTCATCCCTTCTTTCATTTTCTGGCTGGCGAATTCAACCAAAAGAATGGCGTTCTTTGCAGTCAATCCAATTAATGTCACCATACCGATCTGGAAATAAATATCATTGGGCATATCGCGCAGCAAAATCGCCACCAGCGCGCCGACCATCGCAAACGGAATCGCCATGATGACCGCCAGCGGCAAGGCCCAGGTTTCAAATTGCGCCGCAAGAATCAGAAAAACCATCACCACCGCCAAACTGAAAGCGAAAATCGCCGCCGAACCCATTTTCTTTTCCTGGAATGCGGTACCGGTCCAGGCAATTTGATACCCTTCCGGCAGCGTCTCGGCGGCAATACGCTCAACCAATGCAATCGCTTCGCCGGAACTGACGCCGTGCGCCGCACTGCCGACTATTTTGGCCGACAACAATCCATTGAACCGCTCCAATTGCTCCGCACCGGCGATATGCTTCACCTTGCTCAGCGCCGACAGGGGAATCATCGCGCCGGATTGCGCGCGCACGTACACTTTTCCCAGATCTTCCGCTGTCATGCGATAAGCCGCTTCCGCCTGCAACTGCACGCGATAGGTCCGCCCGGAGCGGTTAAAGTCGTTGACGTAGAAGGATCCCATGGTGCTTTGCAACGTGGCATAGATTTCCGAAATGGGAACGCCTTGCGTGATCGCTTTGGCTTCATCGACTTCGATAAAATATTGCGGCACCGTCGAGCGCAAAAAGGTATTGACGCTGGTCAGTTTGGGATCTTGCTTCAACGCTTGCATCAACTCGTTCACCACAGCGGTCAATTGCGCGGTATCCGAATTGGTGCGGCTTTGCACATATAATTCAAACCCGCCGGTATTTCCCAGACCGCGTATCGCCGGCGGATTGAACGCGATCGCCAGACCATCCGGCTGCTGCGCGCCAACCAGGAAAAGCTTACCGACAATATCGGCTGCCGTCGTCGTGCGTTCCGACCAATCCTTCAACCGCACAAACATGGTCGACACATTGGTTTTATTACCGCCGCCAATGAAATCCAGTCCGTTCACGGCAAACTGAAAAGCCACGGCGGGTTCCTTGCCCATCTCGGTACTGATGGCATTGGCCGTCTTGGTTGTCCGCGCCAGCGTTGCACCGTCGGGCAGGATGACCGCCGCGATGACATAACCTTGATCTTCCGGCGGCACAAAACTATCCGGAATGTTTTTGACCAGATAAGCCAGACCGGCAAGCATCACCACAAACAGCAATATGCTCCGGCCGCTATGGCGCAGGCTCAAACCGACCGTATCGACATACAACCGGCGCACACGCTCAAAATGATCATTAAACCAATCAAAAAAAACCGAGCGCCGATGTGAGGAGCGCAATAAAACCGCGCACAGTGTCGGTGTCAGAGTCAGTGCCACAATACCGGAAATTATCGCGGCAACCGCCACCGTCACGGCAAACTGCTGATATAACTCACCGGCAATACCACCCAGAAAAGCCACCGGAATAAAAACCGCCGCCAAAACCATCGTCATCGCTACCACTGCGCTCGATACTTGCTGCATCGCCTTGATGGCGGCATCGACCGGTGACAGATTTTCCTGCGACATCAAGCGCTCGATATTTTCCAGCACGACAATCGCATCATCGACCACAATGCCGATCGACAGCACCATCGCAAACAGCGTCAGCGTATTGATCGAGTACCCGAGTAACCACAGTCCGGCAAAAGTACCGATCAAGGAAATCGGTATGGCAATAATCGGAATCAACGTCGCCCGCCAGCTCTGCAAAAACACATACACCACCAGAACCACCAGCAGCATCGCCTCACCCAGCGTTTTCACCACTTCCCAGATAGATGCTTTCACGAATACACTGGTGTCATACGAAATAAAGTATTCCAAACCCTCGGGAAAATAATGCTTCAGTTCGTTCATGCGGGTTTTCACCGCCGCAGCGGTTTCCAGCGCATTGGCGCCGGTGCGCAGAAAAATGCCGATTCCCAAACCCGGTTCACCATTCAGTAAAGTCTGCGCGGAATAATCCTGCGCGCCCAGTTCAATGCGCGCCACGTCCTTGAGATACAACACGCCGCGCGGTCCGTCCGAGCGCAAGATAATATTTTCAAACTCCTCCGGTTCCAATAACCGGCCTTTTGCGGTTACGGTATAGACCAATTGCTGATCCGCAATCGCAGGCTCCTGGCCGATTTTGCCGACGGCCTGCTGCGCATTCTGCGTGCGGACAGCATTCGCGATATCGCTGGTGGTGATGCCTAGCTGCGCCATCCGGTCGGGCCGCAGCCAAATGCGCATGGAATAATCTTGCGCACCGAAAATCCGTGCTTCGCCGACACCGGTTGCGCGCCGCAAATCATCGAGAATGTTGTTGGTGATGAAGTTGCTCAGAAACAGCGTGGTATGTTTGGGATCCTTTGAGGTGACGGCAAAAACCAGCAGCAGATCGTTCGAGCGCTTCTGCACGGTAATACCCGAGCGCCTCACCTCGTCGGGCAAACGCGCCAATGCCGTGTTGATTTCATTACTCACATTGAACGTGGCGCGGTCTATGTCAGTGCCGATTTCAAATGTAATGGTGATGGTCAGCCGCCCGCTGGAATCCGCGCTGGAGCTAAAATACAGCAAACCTTCAATGGCACTGAGTTTTTCTTCAATCGGCGCAGCCACCGTTTTGATCATCGTATCGGCATTGGCGCCCGGAAAGGTGGCGGTTACGATGACCGTCGGCGGCGTGATTTTCGGATATTGTTCAATCGGTAATTGCGTAGCCGCCGCCAATCCGGCTAAAACGATAATGATCGACAATACCGATGCAAAAATCGGTCGGGTAATAAAAAATTGGGCCATGAATGCTGTTGCTAGTTATTGATAGAGTCTGCGCCCGGTTGCAAGGAAAGGGACTGATCCTGCAGTTGCGGCTCGACCTTTTTGCCCGGCATCAGCTTGATGAGATTGTCAACCGCCACGCGATCACCGGTTTGCAATCCTTCCAGAATAATCCAGTCTTTTCCCATCCAGTTATCGACGATAACGGGGCGTTGTGTGGCTTCATTGTTATCGTTCAGCACATAGACAAAACGCCCTGTATCCGAAGTCAGCACGGCCACCTGCGGCACCATGAAAACAGCCCTCGGTTCCCCGGCGGTGACCCGTATCCGGACAAATTGCCCGGGAAATATGCGTTGATCTTCATTGGCAAAGGTTGCGCGCAATTGCTGGGTACCGAGCTGCGGATCGATTTTACTCGCGGCAAAATTGATTTTTCCTTCCTGTTGATATTCCGATCCATCCGGCAGAATCATTGTCACTCGATGCACATTTTTTTCGCTTAAGTGCCCGCCCAATCGAGCGACTTCATTATCCGCGAAACTGAATCTCACCCAGATTGGCGATAATTGCGTCAAAGTCGTCAGCAAGCTGCTATTGGCTGATACCAGCGCGCCTTCGGACAATTGCGAGCGGCCTGTGACGCCCTTTTCCGGCGCCCTGACAGTAGTATAGGAAAGATTGAGTTCCGCCTGCTGCACACGGACTTTGGCTGCCTGTAAAGCGGCTGCGGCAATCGCCAGATCGGCCTTAGCCAAGTCATAAGCGCGTTGACTGACAAAATTTTCCGCTAACAACTGCCGTTGCCGGTCTTCATCGCTTTTCGCGCGCAATACCCGCACATTCTGTTCTTGCAACGCCGCCTTGGCTTCCGCCAAAGCGTTCTGAAACGGTTCCGGATCGATCAAAAATAACGGCTGTCCGGCTTCCACAGCCATCCCTTCGGTATACAAGCGCTTGAGTAAAATACCGCCCACGCGCGGACGGATTTCAATTTCCTTGGCGCCTTCGGTTTGCGCGATCGTCTCCAAGCTGACCGGCGTTATCACCGGCTGCACGGCCACAATCGTGGCCGGTATGGCTTGATCTTTAGCGGGCGCCGGTTGCGCAGGTTTGTTACCGTTACATGCCATCAGCAGCAAAGCCATTAAACTGTAACAGCAGAAATTAACGCATGCCTGCTTACCGATTCCGGCTGTTCGCGGAAATTGTGGATAGCGGTGGTCGAAAAAAGTTAAAAAACCGGGGATTATCACTCGAGTCATTACTTCAAAAATTAAAAATTCAAAATTCTATTCACTATGGAAAAACCACAAAAGCAGAATTGGGTTCTGTATAATAGCCGCTCATGGTAGCTTGACGGATAATGTAGAAGTATTGCATATATGAAGATAAGATATTCCTCATAATTTTACCTGCCAGCAAATACACAGTTAAGTGTTTGTGCCTACAGTTCTGTCATAGCCGTTAGATCTGGCTATTGAACTGATACCGGTCGTATTAAAACTGCTTGATCTGATCAGCCATATTTATTTTTAATACTCGATAAATTTTAAAGGTGCGTTAATATGCCTATTCGTATTGTTATTGCCCTATTGATTTTCTCTTTGCTGTCGTCAGCAGCGGTCCAGGCATCGCTGAAACTGCCGGAAACAGTGAAAGTCGATCCGGCCGCGTTAACCGCTGAGCCCATGTGCGACCCTAAGATTTCACCGGCATGGCGGGAAGCTCAGGAAATTGATGGCGTAAAAATTGAAGCGTCGCCCGGTTGCAGTCCGGACAATCCCGCCTGGATCGCAGCGGCAGTCAAAGGAACCAATCACATTTCCATGGATACTTTGATGAAAACCGGCCTTTCGCCGGATGCCATCATCAAAACCGATGATCTGGACGGCGACGGAGACCCCGACCGGATTATCATCAAACTGGAAATCATGGAGTTGAATGGCAAATCCCCGGATTTTCCCGGTTTGGTGCCAACGTTCGACATTGCTCCGGGTGTACAACCGGGGGCTTGGGTATTTGCACCGAAAACCAGCGGCATGTCGACCGAGAATTTTGAAAGTGTCCGTGCTAACCCCCTGCTGCGCCTGCCCTCACCGGTGATTCGGGTTGAAGTGGGTGATATCGTTCAAATCGTACTGGAAAACACACACTACTTTCCCCACAGTATCCATCTGCACGGCGTGGATCATCCCTTCTCACATAAAGATCATGGCGGCAATGACGGCGTACCGCAAACCAGCGAGAAAGAATTGATGCCGGGCGAACGGCGCATTTATGAATTTCAGGCGCGCCAGCCGGGCACCATGTTTTATCATTGCCACGTGCAAACGCATACCCACTTGGCGATGGGACTGGCCGGCATGATCGTCGTCGAAGAAAACAGACCGAATAACTGGTTGCAGACGCTGAATATCGGCGCGGGTCATGTCCGCCACTCTTCCGTTGCCGTGCGTGAAAATTTCGATCAGGAATACGATCTGCACTATCACGCGATGGATAAAGAACTCAGTGCAATCACACAGAAATACAACGATCCGCGGCTCATCGCGCGCGACATGAATCAGCGCTATGACATCACCGATGCAACCGAGGATTATTACACCCTGAACGGTTTGTCGTTTCCTTACACATTAAGAGAATCATTGATCATCGTTGAACCTGATCAAAAAATAAAATTGCGTCTGCTCAACAGTGGCGGCGAACTGATCGCCGTCCATACGCACGGTCATCATGCCACGATCACGCATTACGACGGCGTGGAGCATAATCCGGTCGCCCAGATCATGCGCGACGTATTCGACATGGCGCCGGCACAACGTCTCGATCTGAAACTGGAGACCGTCAACGATGGAAAACACAGTTACGGCGAAGGCGATTGGCTGATTCACGATCACCGGGAAAAAGGGATTACCACCAACGGCATGGCCGAAGGCGGCAGCATGAGTTCAATTGTTTACAAATCCTACCTGAATGACAGCGGCCTGCCGAAAGTCAGTCACTTCGGCATTGATCTCAATAAATTCTTTACCAAGGAATATTACGAAAGAAGAATTCCGGTATGGCAGGATCTGGATGAGTGGTCCAGCCTCGGTTCACCCGGCGAACAAACCGGTCTCAGCGCACAAGCGCAGACCTCGTTATTGAACGGTGTGATCGGTCTGTTGATAGGACTGGTCATTTATCTGATTTTCGCCAAACGGGAGCAAATCAAACAAAGCGCTATTGCGGCAGTTTCCCGCTTAAAAGGGGTCAAAGGGAGTAACCAAAAATGATAAAGACGACAACCATTACTTTCTTACTTGCCGGAATTCTCGCAGTCAGCTCGAACGCGATTGCTCAGCAAAAAACAAACGGCAATGAACATGATCACCACGATCATAGCGGTCACGGCGTGAGTCAGGCTCCGGCAGCGGCCGAGAAGCAGCAAAGCGAGGATCATAGCGGTCATGACCACGGTGCGCATGATCACAGCGCTCATGATCATAGCGATACGCATGACATTAGCGCGGATCAGCATGCTGATCACAGTGCCCATGACACCAGCACGCAATCCGCGGAGCACGGCGATGGACACCACCATCATCATATGGATCATGATCATATTATGGATCACGAAGGCACCATGATCATGGGACAAAACCTCGACAAACTGCCCAGCAGCTGCAAAAGCATTTCCGAGGAAGTGGAAATTACCGTGCGCGCCGGCAGAAAATATTCCGCCAAATTTCCCGGTACCGCTTTTGCATTCGATCAACAGCAATGGCATGTCAAGCCTTGTTCCAAAGTCACTTGGCACTTTGTCAACGAAGATAATATCCGGCACCAATTCATGATGCACGGATTGCCCAAATATCTGTATAAATATGGCATGTTCCACCTGGAAGTAACCGGACCCAAAACGGTCACCGGCACCATCATCGTACCGGGATCGGACGATACCTTTCTCGTCCATTGCGACATTTCCCATCACATGGAAAAAGGCATGAAAGCGCAGCTGGTGGTTGGAAAAGGATCCGAGAACATACCGAGTATTCCCGGTGTAACGCCTTATAACATCAACGATACTTACGAAGCGGAAAGTCTACCCAAGGTCTCGGATAAAGCCGAGCAAAGCGCAATGGTGCGGCAAATCACGGCGTTCACGAATAATAATTTCCAAAACTATGGCATGATGTTGATTGGCGCGCTTATCGGGCTACTGTGCATACCACTGTTCAAGAAAATCCCGTTTCGCACCAAGAAAGCTGATTCAGTTCAGTAACAATCGATCGGTTCAGCAATGAAAAACCGGCCGGATACATCCACTTGCGGGTTTATCCGGCCGGTTCTTTTGTGAATACCGCTGCTGAGTTCCGCAGCCCGCAATAAGCTGAATTTAACGCACGGCGATGCGGTCAGCGCACTAATTCGTTTGGGGAAATTTTTTAACCAAATCGCTTAAGTAGGTTTCGAATTCCTGTTTAAGCTCGGGGTGCTGTAAAGCGAGCTCCACCGTTGCCTGTAGATACCCGGATTTACTGCCGCAATCAAAGCGCTTGCCGTCAAATTCATATCCCAGCACCGTTTCATCTTGCAACAGTTTTGCGATGGCATCCGTCAGCTGAATCTCGTTACCCGCTCCACGCTCCGTTTTTTCCAGCAATTTGAAAATGCGCGGCGTCAGAATATAGCGGCCAACCACAGCGAGGTTGGACGGCGCCTTGTCAATCGGCGGCTTCTCAACAATGGCATTGACCTTGGATAAGTTACTGGCAATCGGCGCACTGCTGATGATGCCGTAGCGGTTAACCGTATTCGGCGGAACTTGTTCGATTCCCAGAATCGAGCAATGATGCTGGGCGTAAATATCCACCATCTGACTGAGACAACTGCGGTCACCGCCATCAATTAAATCATCAGCCAACAATACCGCAAAAGGTTCGTCGCCGACAACCGATTGCGCGCACAAAACAGCATGTCCCAGTCCAAGCGCTTCGGCTTGACGGATATAAACGCAATCCACATGCGGCGGCAGGATATCACGGACAATGCTCAGCATGTCCTGCTTTCTCCCCGCTTCCAGTTTTGCTTCCAACTCAAACGCTTTGTCAAAGTGATCGGGAATTGAGCTTTTATTCCGCCCGATAATAAAAATCAAAACATCAATACCCGCGGCAACCGCTTCTTCAGCAGCGAATTGGATCAATGGCTTATCAACGATGGGCAGCATTTCTTTGGGATTCGCCTTGGTTGCCGGCAAAAAACGCGTGCCTAATCCGGCCACGGGAAAAACCGCTTTTCTGATCGCTTTCATTTATAGTTCTCCTTAATATTAAGTCGTCACTATCGCATTAACGCGATTCCGGCAGACCGAAACAAAAATTCCAATCAGCTTTGATAGCCCTTGGGGTTGATACTTTGCCAGTGCCAGCTGCTCACGCACATATCTTCCAATCCAAGCTTTGCTTGCCAGCCCAATAGCTCAAGCGCACGTTTTGGATCCGCATAACAAGAAGCAATGTCGCCGGAGCGCCGGGGAGCAATTTTGTAAGGAATAGGCCGCCCGCTCGCCTGCTGGTAGGCCCGCACGACATCCAGCACGCTATAACCTCGCCCGGTGCCTAGATTTACGGTCAAACAACCGGAATATTGATCACTTTGCGCGGAGCCTGCGGCTTCGAGTGCTTCCAGCGCCTTCAGATGCCCCAGCGCCAAGTCGACCACGTGAATATAATCGCGCACGCCGGTACCGTCCGGTGTGGGATAGTCGCCCCCCCATACGTTCAGGGCCTCCCTTCGCCCTATCGCAACCTGCGCCACGAAAGGCATCAGATTATTGGGAATTCCTTGCGGATCTTCGCCGATTAACCCGCTCGCATGCGCACCGACCGGATTAAAATAACGCAAAATAGCAATGCGGAATGAAGCGTCACTGTGCTGTACATCGCGCAGAATTTCTTCGATCATCAACTTACTGCGTCCGTAGGGATTCGTTGCGGTCAGCGGGTGATCCTCGGTCAACGGTAATCGCACCGGGTCACCATAGACTGTGGCGGAGGAACTGAATACCAAGGTTTTGACATCGCATTCCTGCAGCGCTTCCAATAACCGTAATGTACCGACTACGTTATTATCGTAATAGGACAGCGGCTGTTCCACCGATTCCCCGACGGCTTTGAGTCCGGCGAAGTGGATCACTGCTTTGGCTTTGCTTTTCTGCAAGGCGCTGACCAAAGCGGCGCGATCCCGGCAATCACCGGTGATTAATGCGGGTTTTCTGCCGGTAATTTTCTGCACCCGGGCCAATGCTTCGGGATTGCTGTTACAAAAATTATCGAAAACGGTAATGTCAAATCCTGCATTCAACAATTCCACGCAAGTATGCGAACCAATATATCCGGCACCGCCCGTAACAAGAATCATGATATGTGACCTCGACTATAAATAACCGGTATGCAGCGCTAAAAAATGCACCAGGAATCGCAAGCGTCAATACAAGGTGCTATTTTCCGGCTGTTGTGCAGCGAACAGCGTTCAAGCTTTCCTGGCTTTGATTTGTCAGCCTATTGACCGGAATCTCACCAATCCGGCCATCCCGGCACGCACACTGGTTCTTGCCAATACGGTTGACTATCGTTGCATCAACCGAGAGCACCGATGCCCAGCAAGTAATTGATAATATGCTCGACCGCCTGCTCGGGTGTTTGAGTCGTCGTATCAATGCGGACTTCGGGGTTTTCCGGTGCTTCGTAGGGTGAATCGAGTCCGGTGAAATCTTTCAATTCGCCGCTGCGCGCTTTTTTATACAACCCTTTGGGATCCCGCTCTTCCGCCGCCCGGATCGGCGCATCGACAAATACTTCAAAGAATTCACCCTGTGCGACCAATTCACGCGCCATCTCGCGCTCGGCGGAAAACGGTGAAATCAGTGAAACCAGAACGATTTGCCCGGCATCAACCAGCAATTTGGCCACTTCCGCAGTACGCCGGACATTTTCAATCCGGTCGGTATCGGTGAAACCGAGATCTTTATTCAGGCCATGACGAATAGTATCTCCGTCCAGCAAATAAGTATGCTTGCCGAGCGAGTAAAGTTTTCTCTCGAGCAACATAGCGATGGTCGATTTGCCGCTGCCGGACAACCCGGTAAACCAGATAATAAAGGGCTTTTGTCCTTTGAGCGCGGCATGCGCCTGCTTATTGACATGGAAATCTTGCCACTGGCTATTATCGTGCGGCTGGCGCAAGGCCGAATGCAACATACCGGCACCGACGGTGTTATTGGTTAGCCGGTCAATCAGGATGAAACCGCCGGTATCGCGATCTTCGCTATAGGGATCGAATGCGATCAACTGATCCGTGCTCAGATTGCAAACCCCGATTTCATTGAGCTCTAATTTCGCCGCGGCAACATGCTCTAGCGTATTGACATTGACTTTATGTTTCAGCGTTGAAACATTGGCCGTTACTGTTTTTGTGCCAATTTTCATCAAGTAGGGCCTGCCGGGCAGCATCGCCTCATCGGTCATCCAAACCACCGTGGCTTCAAACTGATTGGCTACTCCCGGTGGTGCATCGGTGGTCGCCAGAACATCACCCCGGCTGATATCGATCTCATCCGTCAGCGTCAATGTAATGGACTGGCCGGAAATAGCTTTTTCCAGATCGCCTTCTTGTGTGACGATACGCGCCACACGGCTTTCTCTTCCGGATGGCAGAACGCAGATGGCATCGCCCGGTTTGACGCTGCCGCGCACCACCAGGCCGGAGTAACCGCGGAAATCCAGATTGGGGCGATTCACCCACTGCACCGGCATACGAAAAACACCGGATTTCTCAGCGGTATCTTCTATTTGCACGTTTTCCAGATAACCCATCAACGTTTCGCCACGATACCACGGGGTATTTACGCTCAGTTCCGTGATGTTATCGCCTTTCAACGCGGACATTGGAATCGTCACGATATTCTGCAACCCCACTTCTTTGGCAAACGTGCGGTAATCCTGATCGATCTGGTTATAAATCGCTTCGGAATATCCCACCATATCGAGCTTGTTGATTGCCAGCACCACATAACGGATGCCGATCAATGACACCAAATAGCTATGCCGCCGTGTTTGCGTCAGCACGCCCTTGCGCGCATCGATCAGAATAATGGCCACATCCGCAGTCGAAGCGCCGGTGATCATATTGCGGGTATATTGTTCGTGTCCGGGCGTATCCGCTACGATAAACTTGCGCTTGTCGGTAGAAAAGAAACGGTACGCGACATCGATGGTAATGCCCTGCTCACGCTCAGCCGTCAGTCCATCCACCAGAAGCGCGAAATCCAAATCCCCCGCTTGTGTGCCAACCTTCTTTGAGTCGAACTCCAATTGCGTCAGCTGATCCTCAAACAACATCTTGGATTCATACAGCAAGCGCCCGATCAAAGTGCTTTTTCCGTCATCCACGCTGCCGCACGTGATAAAGCGAAGCAAGCTTTTGTTCTCATGCGTTTTCAAATACAGCTCGATGTCCTCGGCTATCAAATCAGATACGTGCGCCATTAGAAATAGCCCTCCTGCTTTTTTTTCTCCATCGACCCGGCGGAATCATGATCAATCAACCGCCCCTGCCGTTCGGATGTCCTGGTAAGCAGCATTTCCTGAATGATGGCCGTCAACGTATTGGCTTCACTTTCAATCGCACCGGTAAGCGGATAGCAACCCAATGTACGGAATCGCACGCTTTTCATCATCGGCTGCTCGCCTTCCCGCATCGGCAAACGCTCGTCATCCACCATGATCAAGGTACCGTCGCGTTCGACGACAGGCCGTTCCTTGGCAAAATATAATGGCACGATAGGGATATTATTCAGATAGATATACTGCCAGATATCGAGCTCAGTCCAGTTGGAAAGCGGAAACACCCGGATACTTTCGCCTTTATGCTTGCGCGCATTGTAAAGCCGCCAGAGTTCGGGGCGTTGCAGTTTGGGATCCCAGCGGTGTTGCGCGGAGCGGATGGAAAAAATACGTTCCTTGGCACGGGATTTTTCTTCATCGCGGCGCGCACCGCCAAATGCCACATCGAAACCATATTTATCCAGCGCCTGCTTCAATCCTTCAGTCTTCCAGATATCGGTATGAATCGCCGAACCGTGCGTAAATGGATTGATATTCTTTTCCACACCTTGCGGATTGATATGAACGATCAACTCGAGCCCAAGCTTTTTCGCCATGACATCACGAAATTCAATCATTTCCCTGAATTTCCAGGTGGTATCGACATGCAGCAACGGAAACGGCGGTTTTGAAGGATAAAACGCTTTCACCGCAAGATGCAGCATCACTGCACTATCCTTTCCAATGGAATAGAGCATCACCGGGTGTTCGCATTCCGCAACCACCTCCCGCATGATCTGGATACTCTCAGCTTCAAGGCGCTGTAAATGTGTCAGCATTATTAATTGTTTCCTTTATTGGTAAACACAGCCGATATAGCGTTATATTAAATTGCCTTGGATGCATTTAATACGAAAGACTACTTTTTCCTGTAGTCATTTACGCCGCAGAATGGTGATTAGTACGCCAAAAACGTCCATTAATCTTAGACAGAATAAATCCCAAATGGGATGTGGATTTTGATTTATAGCTCAGGGAATATCATTTACAACGTCGAGTTTTTAATGCGATTTACTGTAAATTTTTTACCTAACTTTACCAACCTCAACCTATGTGAATATTTTATCCGATACTCGCAATATTGTCAGTCAACAAAACATTATATTCACTTCTTGTTATAAAAATGAGCGCACAATCTGAGAAAGGCATTCATATCGGCAATTGATTCAGGTATAATGCCGCGCTTCGGGTCGTTAGCTCAGCCGGTAGAGCAGCGGACTTTTAATCCGTTGGTCGGCAGTTCGAATCTGCCACGACCTACCAGAAACAAGCACTTAGGAATAAAATCCTAAGTGCTTTTTTACTTTATGAGTATCCTGTAAGCACAATATGAGAAATTCCGCGCAGTACAAGTTAACAAAATCCATCGCTATAAATTATTAATAATCACATAATTATGCAAATCAAGCTTGCCGTAAACGGTACGTTGATGAGAGGTTTGGCGTTAAACCGCAATCTGCTGGAGTTGGGCGCTGTATTTGTGGAAGAAACCTT
>CP091134.1:759943-762235 GCA_021582535.1 Nitrosomonas sp. | reverse complement strand
CACCGTCTTAAAAGCAAATTCCGGACGCCGCTGCCAGGACAGTGAAAAAGCTTGTTTACTCCCCGGAAGCTCCAGTTTAGCGCCGGAATCCGCAAACCGCCGCACGATATCCCGGTAAAACGCTTCGCGCTGCCAGTAATTGACATGAATACCGTCCGGCCCAAACCAGCGCGGTTCTTGCTCAACCAGTATGAATTGCCGGCGCGCCGCCATATCCGCCAACCCGGCATGCACCGCCCGCGCACGGCTGAGTGTTTCATTCCGGGGCAACCGGCAGGATGGATAAAACAGATTACGGAAAAAGGTGTAACGCCGCTTGGATAATCGTTCAATCGACGCCATCGGCAAATTGGTCACGACAATCTGCGCAGACTGCCGCTGCAACTGTTCAATACACCGTTCCACCGAACGCAAAACCTGCTCCGGCATCAACTCATACACAATATCGTTGCCGATATCGGTCAACAATGCATAGACAGGACGTGATTCCATCGCGCTCAACTGCCGCCACAGCCCGCAATCCGCAATCCCCGGCAACCCGCGCCACACCACCTGACTGAAAATACCGTACGCCCGCCCATGCCCCACTGCCGCCAAAACCTCACCCGGCGCGCCAATCCGCTGCTGCATCAGATCGATGACCAAGCGCAGCGATAACGTCAGATTGCTGGCACCGAGCAGGATGAGGCGGTTTTTGGGTGTTTCAAGATTGCTAGGCAAGGTGCTGGGCTGAGAAAGTCATCCATTCTCTTCACTATTGGTTTTATTAAGGATTATCGATTTCAAGGGAAATCTTTCCGGGTGCTCGATGGATTCGATGGTTAAATCGACATCAATATCCGGCCAGTAGAAATGTCCATGGGATTGTTCGATGACATGAATGATTGATTTTACCGATTGATCCTTAAACCATGGAAATTCGTCGTAGGGCAGGAATAGCTCTTTATCATGTGCCAGTAGCCAAATGCCATGACTGGAAATGTGTGTCACTTCAACCTCCGAAGTGTTGCTGCCATGCGCGAATAAGCTCATCGTAATGTACCTCGATCAATGATTCGATATCTTTCAATTGCTTCCGGGAGTAACCGAAATTATTTGCCAATGCGATGATTGGTTGTTAACCTTATTTACGCCAAGACTGCTTCGCACCCATACCGGCATACTACCCACCCGCCGCCATATCCGCCAGCATTTCCTGGCACCAATCCGGCATGACATCATGCCGGAAAGTAACGCGGCCATTACGAATCACAGCCAATTGCTGAAACGGATTATCCGCGCGAGAATTGTCGAGGATATACACTCGATCACACAGCGGTAGCGTCTTTTTGATCAATTTGAGGGTTCTGGGAATCCGGCTAATGACTTTGTCATCCGGAACGTGGTGACCGCCTTCGCTGACGCGCTGTGCGATACGCGCCTGGTTGAGCGCGGGATCGCACAGGTGAATGAATACCAGAACGATTTCATAACCGAGTGTTTTGGCGTGGGCAACGAAGTCGATTTTCGACGGGTGCGAGAATACCGTTTCAAAACAAAAACTGCGACCCTGCCGCAACAGTTGCAGGCGCATATGTTCCGCCAGTTTGGCGGCGCGATAGCTGTGCGCCTCGGGTGCTTGCGGATACAGCAGTTTAGCGATGATATCCGCATTCACAAACGATAAGCCGCTGGGTGCGAGCCGGGTGCGGTAAAACGTGCTTTTGCCCACGCCATTGCCTCCGGCCAGCAACCAAAGCTGTTTTTTCTTGCTCAAAGCTGCGATGCATCGATCGCGATGAACTCACCATCCTGAAATTTCCCGGTTTGACTATGGCCATCCGGGTGAATCTGTTCCAAGTAACCGGGATATGCACTTGATGCCTGGTACCGGATCACGCTACCGGTCACCGTTTGCGGCAAAACGCCTGTGGCGCGGTCGTTTTCCAATGCCTGAAATATGCCGGCAGCATCGACCGGCTCGCTGCTAACCGGCTCGACGGTAATTTTCGCCAATCCCGTCGAGATCGCCAGCAAATCGTCCGGATTCAACATGTGATCGACATTGCGCCCCATTTCCGCCCAATACTCGATTTGCTCAGCCGTGCTGCGGTGAAACCGCTCCGCGGTCAATGCGGCGGCTTGCATTAATTCATCCTGCAGGCGAATTGGGGAAGCTGCTTTTGCCATGATAGATTCCATTAAAAAATTCAAAAACAAATTGTAGCAGATTGCTACAGATTTCCCTATTAACGTAAATCACCGGCGAAATTTAACGCTGAGCATTGCAATGGTACACTGCGCCATGTTTTT
>CP091134.1:757360-759843 GCA_021582535.1 Nitrosomonas sp. | reverse complement strand
AAGTCCTGATAAACCGCCACGGCATAAGTACCGGCCCTTTCAAGATTCATGCAAGCGGTTTGCTGTCCGGCGGCTGCCGGAATGCGCACTTTGCGTTTGCGTCCTTTTTTGGAGAGAAAATGATCTGGATCGTCGTACAACTCAATGTTTAAAGCACCACCGGCTGTTACATTTTTAACCGTCACCCTGACCTGCGCGGTGCGTGGATTGCAGGCGTCGGGCGCATCTTGCGGAATGATATTGAGTGTTCCGGCAGACTGGGATGGCGTTGCGATCAGAAAGCCCAGCGCGAGGATGAGCAGCGGACGAGCCAGTTTTGCAGAAAATAGAAGGTTCAGGTTTTTCATTGCGTCAGAATAAGTGATGGTTATCGAAGCGGGTTAATCGGATGCGGTTGAGTATGCACATTGCGCGAACGCTTATTTCAATGAAAACTCAGCTTTGCTGCCTTTCTTTTGAGCGCTCTCACCGGCTTCGTGGATACCGACGACAAAAATACGCTCGCTGGAAATCCCGCCATTCTCGACCAGCCAGTTGCGCGCAGCGGTAGCGCGGTTCTCCGCCAGCGCTTGCAAGTCGCTATCGGTAACCGTGAGATGGGCCAGAATGAGTTGTTCCATTTCAGCGCCGGGAAGGCTTTTGGTCAATCCGATGGCGTTCTTGGGCTTGTCGAAAGATTCTTTTTTGTAGGCAATTTCAAGATATTTGTTGTATTCCTGCGGAGTCAATTGGATATTCGTGATGGCGCCGCTGGCGATGCCTTTTTTGGTGTCTTCGGCTAATTTCTGCGCTTTGACTTTGGTTTGCAACATGGCCAGCTTGAGTCCTTCGTGATCCGTCTCCGGATCGATATGGCCGGAAATTTCCAGTTGCAGCGATGAGCGGTCTTTTAAAATCCCGGCCAAGGTTTCCAGGCGCTGCGCGGATTCGGTCCCGATATCGGCAAAACCGGGGGTAAAGGAAATCTCCGATAATTCTTCACCACCCTCAAATGCCGAGCCAAGCAATGCGAAAGGCGAGGTAATCGCCTTGGAGATCATGTTGATAAACGCTGAAAAGACAATGTCGCCCAGATTGAAGTCGGGGTCGTCGATGGAGCCCTTGAGCGGCAGATGAAGATTGATTTCACCGCGGCGATTCTTAAGCAGCGAGATGGCAAGATCAAGCGGAAGCGATACCGCATTTTCACTCTCGACTTTTTCACCGAGGGTGAATTGATCGAGAAAAATCTTGTTATCCGCTGACAATGCGCCATTCTCGACCTGATAATTGACATCGGCCGACAGTTTTCCCTTCTCAATTTCATAACCGATATATTTTCCCGAATAAGGGCTGAATGGCGGCAGATCGATACCTTTGACCTGCGCAACGATATCCAGCAGCAATTGCGCGCTGAACGGGTCGATGGTTCCTTGGATATGCAAAGGCGCGGTTTTGCTGACCATGCCGCGGATATCGACTTTTCCCGATTTGCCGGGATACAGCGGGCCGACCTGGCCGGTAAGCGCGGTCAGATTGGCGCGGTAATTCGGTTTAATAAACCGGTCGTTGAAATTGATGTTGCCTTGTTGCAGGTAAATCTTGCCGATATGCACCGGTGTTTCGCTTTTTGGCCCGGTTGCGCCAAGATCCTTGGATGCCGCTGCGGCAATCGCTGCGACCGGTTCCGACGGTTTTCCGGTTTGAATGATTTGTTTCAGATTGAGCGTGCCATCCGGCTGGATGATCATGCGTGCAAAGAAATCGCTCAAATACAGTGTGTTGATATCCACCAGCAGCGGATCATTGGTGAAGCTGAGGTGGCCGATTTCCAGTTTTTTCCAGCGCAGCAAATCATAGGCATTTTTGCTGTCGAAGATATTGAAATTGCCCAGTTTTCCTTCACCGCTCAAGTGAATTTTTAACGGATCGCCGCTGGCTTTGAAATTTCCCGCGAAGGAAATATCGCCGCTGGTGAGCAGCGCAGTGAGCTTGTCGCCCAGCCAGCCTTGCAGCGATACCAGATCAACCGCATTGAGGTTCAGCAGCAAGTCCGCTGACAGCGGCGACCAGGCCAACGCACCGCTGGCTTTGATGCTGCCGTGCTGGTTGACTTGTCCTTGTAACGTCAGTTGCAGCGGCTCTATGCCGTCGAGATCGATGTCTTCCAGCGCCAAATCGAGCGAATCGATCACCATCGGGGTGACTTTAGTCAGCGACAGATCTTCATAGCGCAGCTTGGCCGATTTGAATTGAATGCTTTTGATGTGCGGCACCCAAGGCTTCCCGGCAGCGGATTTTTTTCTGCCGCCGCTATCCACGTCCACGCGCGCGACTTTCTGCTGCTGCGGTTCTTTTCCGGCTGTTTGGGTGGCATGGGCAGGATGGGCGGGTTTTCTGCCCGGGATCGGAATCAGTACCCGCTCTGCCGGCGCACTTATGGAAGACTCGGCAGACCCGGTAGAACCGGAAGATTCAAACAGCCGGGAAAGATCGAGATTTCC
>CP091134.1:741527-757260 GCA_021582535.1 Nitrosomonas sp. | reverse complement strand
AAGCATCGGGAAAACAGCTTTTTGTATCAAACTCTACGCCAGATTGAGCGTGCCAAAGCCAGGATTCGCGCCAAGGTTGAACACCCCTTCCGGGTGATCAAGCGTCAGTTTGGATATACCAAGGTACGCTTTCGTGGATTGCCAAGAATACGGCACAGCTCATCACGCTGTTTGCTCTTTCCAATCTATGGATGGCACGCAGGTTTTTGCTGGCAAATACAGCAGAGCTGCGCCCGTAACATACAAAATGATTGCAGAAAGAGCTCTGCAGTCACAAAAACATGAAATTTACGGCGAGTTTGATTGTTCTCTGCGCATCTCGGCCTTTTTTATAATGAGAATATCTGAAAAATCTAAGAAATATCACACTTTTTCAGAGTTTCCTTAGGGTTAATGCACAATGGGTTATCGTATGTGTGCATTACTACCGTTTCTTCCGGTATTTTTCCTTTAAATAAGCGGTATGCTATTCGGTGGGCTCGTACGCTTCTAGAGCGAGGGGTAGCTAATACAGCATAACCATGCTGGTCAGGTTTGCCGTCAGCAGAAATGATGCAAGAGTTTGGAAAATAATTTAGATTTTGACTTGATGTCATGATGTGTGCTCCATAGTTCGTTAAACGAACCGCCCCTAAACGCCAATCTGGGTGGGCGGAACCGAACGGATTGGCGTACCGATGGAGCACCGGCGAGTCTTGCGGCTCCCTGTCCAGTCCGCCCATGAACTATGAGCAAACTGAGGCAATAAAAAAACCGCCGGGGCGAGTGTTTGAATGACATATACGATTAGATGTGAAAAAGAATTCGTGGTTGCTTCATGCGACTGAGGTAATCGTCACAAATTATTTGTGAATTATTTGTGAATTTATTGTAAACTTTTTGTTAAGTCTGAACTCTAATTAGTTCAGATGGTTTATTGATAAACTTTTCCAGGAGAGCTAAAAATGAATACAAATTATGCTAGTAACAACGCAACAACTGCCCTTGGTTTGGTTCTGATGTGTTTTTTGGCTTTAGTTAGTTTTGTTTTATTTGTAGGAGTGAACGCGGGAACATTATTTTTTACAGGTTATCTTGCAATAGCTGCTATCAGTAGCGTTTTTAAAGATAAAAGGTATTCTTCGCGCAGAGCTTTGGGCTGAGCCATATAAGCCAAGATTAGATCAATAGTACCCGGCCCTGTGGAGCGTTCTACGTTCTGCGGGGTTTTTGTTTTAAGTTGACAATTAAACCCGCTGAAGCGGGTTAATTTCATTATTAGAAGGAACAGTCTTACATAAAAACAGATTATTCCGACTTAAGTTGCCGATGTGTTGAACGTAATTACTATCGATTATTTTATAAGATAAATTTGATATTGAAACGAATATATCCGATCAATTACATACATGAATGTATGGCTTAAGAAGCTATCAGCTTGCAAAAATGATGAATTTAACGCAAATCCAGTTATCTGATTTAAAAATTGGTCAACCATTGCCGCATAATTTAGTAGACCAAAATCATGCAGTGCTACGAGAGCAGGGTCATATTTTTAAAACGCCGGATGAGCTGAGAAATTTACCCGTTGAAAAGATTTTTTTTCAATGCAAGGAAAATCAATTAAATCATAACAAGCCAAACGATTATCCGGCTTTGTTTGATTTTAACGATATGCAGCTTAAAGTCGGCGACAAGTTGCTGTTAAAGCCGCAATCAAATGCAAGCAGCCTATGCTTTTCAAAGAATGGCACTTGCATGGTTACCGTAATTGGATATATTCCTCAAGTAACATTGATGGTTTCTTTGCCGGCAGCCGAGCAAATGGCAGGAGGGGCATTTGTAGAAGGCGATCAAATGCAGGCCAATTTATTTAATGGGCAAAATGCATTCAGCTTTAGAGTTTTTGTTGACTATGTAATCAAGCACCCATTCAGATGTCTTTGCTTATCTTTCCCTAAACACATCAATGGTCAGATAATTCGGAAATCAAGAAGGATTAGAACCGAGATTAAAGCAAGAGCCAATGTAACCGATGCTCAAATTTTAGTTACCAATCTGAGTATCAGCGGCGCTCAAATTACTTTGCAAGACGATTTAGGATTAAAGCTTAACGAAAAGTTGGAGTTGTCGTTTGAATTGCGATGTGAGGAGCGGAATATTTCTATGTTATTGAATATGAATATCAAGTCTTCTAATGTTAAATCGAATTTGCTATTTTGCCATGGTGTTGAGTTTATCAATTTGAACACTGAGCAAGTTTCGGCTTTGCGTAGTTTTGTGCATCAAGAAATTGTAAAGGATCCTTCGGTTGTCATCTAAATTGTACGCCTGAGTACTTGCTCTTCCACTGGTAGTACGTCGCGTTGCTAACACCGTGCTTACGACACAACTCAGCCACCGGCATACCAGCCTCGCCTTCTTTCAGTATTGCAACGATCTGACTTTCTGTAAATCTACTTCTCTTCATGGAAATCTCCGTTATCTGGAGGTCCTGAAATTCTACTAACCTTTGTCTACTTACAGGGGGAGTTTACGCCAATAGATTTAGATCCATGCGTGATAGCGCTTTATTGATTTATATTTACTACTAAGCAGTTTTTCATAAAGAAACTATAAATTCAAACTGAGACACTACCAAAAAACGGGTAGATTTGAGGGTAAATATAAATGTTAAAAAATACAGAATGTCATTAAATAAATGGTTTCCAGTGATGATATGAATCATTTTGTCGAATCGATGATTTTATCCAAGCATAGGCGTGTCTTTTTGGCGGCTTGTTCTTCGTTTCTTGTCAATTCTTTCTGTACCAAATTTGCAAAATTAACCAGGCTTTGTGATGGGTAGGCATCTTGCAAGCCATAGTCTTGAAAGAATTCAGCAATCCAGTGAGCATTCAATTCACTGCTTCCCGTTTCCTCAAAATAAGTATCCGCTGCTAACTTGATGTAGCCTGATAATTTATGCATCGCGTCCTTTTCATGCTCTGGAACATTCTATTTCATGAATGCCACTCACTCCCCAGTAAATTGTCTGCAAAAATTGGGCGCGAATTATCGGGATCAAATCGGGTTCTTCTTTCGAAGGCATCGTGAATCCACCTCTGAATAATAAATGAATCGGTATCCCAGTTGTGAATGCTGACAAAGCCGCATTTAATATTGTCATATAGCCTTGGTGGAATGGTGTGTTCATTGTATTTGAACGTTTCATTTTTATGATATGTGGGGAGGATTATCCCTAACAATCCTGATTTTGGGTAGTTTTTTGTTGTTGCGATACTCGTCGCAATTTCCCAGTCAACCTGCTTTCGTTGCCATGTATCAAAACCGATAAGAACGACTGTGATCGTCGAGTCTTTTAGATATTTCTCTCGAATGGTTTCCACGTCAAGATTAGGTTCTATGTTTTCAATTTGGACTGATTTCTTGATAACTATATCTTGATTGGCTAAGAGAATTTCTTCGAAATGATCCCGGTATTCCTGATCTTCAATGCAGTGATGGTAGCTTACATAGACCTTATACTTCGGATCGGGAAACATTGTTTTATCAGGCATATGATTCATGATGACCCCCGGAAACATTAGAGAGTGAAAAATCACAATTCGATAGATCGCTCCGAATTATTGCAATTTCCCACAGTGAAATGAGATTCAAGAACTTATCACATCCTGTGATGATAGGAGGTGCCAATTGAAAATACAATAAGCAATCTCTTTAGTTTTTTATCGCTTTAATGGGGCGGCAATAGGAAAATTCCGCGCTGCATTTTCGCATTTAAACTTACTGAATATCTCAACGTTGAGTGCTAATCGGCACATAAAATCACCGAGTTATCCCAAATTGTCGGTACAAAATGGGGTTTGTCGTTACAGAAAGCGCACTATGTCGGTACACGGAAAGCAAGCAATCATGCGAGTTACAAGATTTTGTAACGACTTGTATAGCAAGACTACCCTTGAATGAATTGAGTTTATCCCTTCAATTGCTTTGAGCAAGGCGGGCAGATCGCCGGGTTTTGTGACAGCGGCATAATGTCCTTTCTTGCAGTCTGGTAGCGCACCCTTCAGAGATAGTTCACGGCCATCTTCACGCAAGCCTTCCTGAATCGCATGATGAATGATCTGATTGGAATATTGCCATGCTTTTATTGCCAGCCGCGGGGTGCGTTTGTGGATCTCTTCTGGCACCATCAGTACTGATAACAGTTTGTCTATATAATAAATATCTTATATTCAAACTGTCTTACCATAAATTATGCCGCAAAAATTGCTCAGTGATTTTTGAACATTATTTCCAGTGAATTTCTGTTATTCCCGACCTTATAGCACATTGGTGATGCTGTGTATTGCATTAATATGGCCCAATAGGGAAAATTTAAATACCTCCGCGCGATCTATTTATTCGATAAGAACAGCATTGCGCAAGTAAAAGAGATGACGAGCCCCAATAATACGAAAGCTAATACAGCACCATTGCCGGTCAGTATAAAGCTTCCGTAGAGGAGCAAGGAAAATACTAGTGAGCCGATCATGAGAATTTTTTTCATAACAAAATATCCTTTCTAGTAATTAATCAAAGCCCGTTAGAATCATCTGCCTGACTTTTCGCGGGTATAGGCGATGGAAACGCCAACGCCGGATTCTTCCGGAACTCCGCGCATTCTTTCACCAATGGGAGAAAAGGGCAAAGCCTGTTTTACTTCCTACAGCAGAATCAATGGCGGAGTTGTTATCCGGCGAATCAGCTAGCTTCGATTATGATGTGCAATCATGCCGCTGAGGAAGACCAAGCCAATAAGCAACATGACATAAGCCGATGGCTCTGGTACAGGAGTCAAAACACCGAACAATCCGTGACTTTCATCGTCAGGCCCGGCGGTGAAATACAAGAGATGGCTGCTTCCCGCCAAACCATCATTACCGGGTGATATTGCCCAAAGTCCGTCGATTGCCACAGGGTTGCCATCCGAACCAAGCACTTGCCCCAGATATGCATGCGTTGCAGGGTCAAAGGCGCTGATATGACCATCGCCAAAATTGCCTACCAGCAGCGCCCCGGCCATCGATCCGAAAGATGAAGGAGCGATCGCCAATCCCCAAGGCGCATTTAAGGTACCGCCAGTCGCGATCCGAGACAAGAAGTTTCCCTGCAAGTCATAGGTATCCACCAGACCGAATCCCGGTCCTGCTACTTCATCCGGCGATAGCGGGTCTTGCTGGGCGTAAGTCACATACAGCGTACCGCCTAAGTTTTGCACATTAAAGGGCGCATAGCCAGCCGGAAGGGCAGGGTCCGTGAATGAACCCGGAAGGGGTGGGGATGCGGCGGAGCCTGGGAACACATCGATCGCGCCGGAATGGAAATTGGCGGCGTAAAGATAGCTGTCTCCGGCAATCGTGCCGAGTGCTGCGCCTTTATAGAGGGAAGACGCGGATGCCGTAGCGAGCGTTTCGGCCGTTGAACCCAAAGCGGAGCGCCAGCCCGAAACGGTACCATCTTCGTTTACGAACAAAAAGCGATCGCCATTGAATGCGCTGGTGCCGTTGAAAACCTGGCCGGTGACATTACCGGCACCCGGGATTGAGACGGTTAAGGCTAGCTTGCTGGTTGTTTGATCCACTGGATTTACGCTGTATAGAGGCGATGTTCCACTACCGTTGGCGGAGATCCAAAAGGGGCCGGTGGGTGCGTAAGACAATCCCCACGCGTTAATCAGGCCAGCGTCCGTGATTTGCGCGGCATTGGCGCTTTGATCGTCCGTAACCAGATTGTTAATATTGAATAAAACGGCGTGAGAAGGCAGTGCAAAAGAAATTAAAAATAAACCGGTAACGAGTGCCGTGCGATGGAGTCGAATTTTATACATGATTAAGCTCCTGTCTGTTTGGGCCGGTGCTAGAGATTGAATTCAACAATACTTCTTGAATGGAATGTGCAACGGCCGGTATGAAATAGTTTTAAAAAAATTAGAAACACTCTCCCTCGAATTGACACAAGTCCCATTTACATTAAATTGAGTGGTTTGTCAAAATATATATTATTTTGATGATTTGATTCATTAATATGCAAGCGTATCCGCTTTGCTTTGAGTGCGAAGCGGACGAAACGGTAAAGGAGAAAACGGTAGCTTTAAGTTCTGCGATCTAGCCGGTTGAGAATCGGCTAGAGAGGGAATTGAATGTTGGATGGGGGTTATTCGACGAGCGATTTTTGCTTCATCTCATTTTCTTTTTTCAGTTTCCACTTGATTGTTACGTAGGTGCCAAAATATGCACCCAGAAAAGCAGCTGCAATATAAATTTTGTTTTCGACATAATTGGTGACGGTGAACGCGGTGACCAGAATAATCATCGCAGACCAGAATGCGGCGGGGTGTGCTCTTCTTTCTTCCACATCGATGAAATATAGCGTCCAGCAGACATCAGCGAGTGCCATTGCAGCCATGATTAATAAAAACGTGACAATTGAAAATTCCATAAAGGGAAACCTTAAGTAAGCACTCGCGTGGGTTGTGAATCACCAGTTTTGTTGTTGGAGGTGATGATGATAATCAATCGGACCGGTGGATTTGGGGTGAATGTTATTCACAAATCCGATGACTTTGCCTTGATAACGCGTCAGTCCGCGAATTGACAAGCGCCCGTCAGTGTCCGTGATTTTCAGACTGCCGCCGAGCGAGTTCGTGATGATCGGTAACGGCGTGCCGAAGACTTTTGCCGCCACATATGCGCTTGCCGCGCTGCCTGTGCCGCAGCTCAATGTGACATCCTCCACGCCGACTTCAAACGTGCGTACGGAAATGCCATCCGCATCGCGCCAGATAAAATTAACGTTAACGCCTTCCGGGTGACCGACAAATTCACACAACGATTTTTCTTCGCGTATTGATTTGCCAAAGATTCTGGCATTTTCCAAGCTCATTTCCGAACCGATTACCACTACATGCGGAACACCGGTGAACACGTAATGCAGTTGATCGTTAATTTGCCGGTATTCTCGCGCTTCGCCTAAATTGACCTCGGTCAAATCGTCGATGACACGCACTTCCTTTTTGCCGTCGCCGGTGACAATTGAAAAAATGCCGTTACGGATGTAGGTATCGTGCAAATAACGCGTGGCGCAGCGCAGACCGTTACCGCACATGGTTTCCTCAGTGCCGTCGCGATCGAATATTTTCATCGTCGGTGTGCCTTGCAGCGGATCCACATCGACGAAAAGAATGCCGTCGGTTTCGTGTTGCGTGGCCAGCGCGCTGGAAATCAGCGAACGGTTAAATCCAGCCAAGGGCGTTTTCATCTCGTCCACCACGAGGAAAGAATTGCCACACCCATCCATTTTTGTCGCTTTAATTCTCATGATCCAGTCCGTCTCTTGAATGCATCGTTGTGAAATGGCAAGAAATGTTGCTTTCCTACCTAGCTAAAGGGCCTGTAGCCCGCCCGTCTTGTGAGATGCGCCTGGGCTACGCCCGGGATAAACTCATCCTGCACAATGCCGGTCAGGGCAAAGCCGTTTTTCAGATAAAACCGCAAACTTTCATTGGCATCGGCGTCGGTTACGACATTGAGGATTTTTCCGCCTTGCCGTTCGATCTCCGCGAAAATACTATCCAGCATCAGAGAACCGAATCCTTTGCTGCGATGTGCCTTATTAACCGCCAATGTCAGCAGGTGATAGGTATCAACCGTCTTTCTGACGATGGCATAACCGACCGGTTCGCCGTTATCCATGGCACAAACGCCAAAATTCTTACCGCGCGCGATGTCTTCCAGTTCGTCGCGAATGGCTGCTTCATACATGGAACCAATGTCTTGCAGCGCAATTTTTATCAGGTTGGGATGTAGTTCCTTGGAGATCGATACAATCATGCTGTGTGCTCCGCCGCTGGTTTTCCTAAAAGGGTGTACACCCGGTCGCGATAGGTGATCGTGCCCGCGTGAGTTGCTTTGCCAATGGCCTGATGCGCCAGATCCGCGAGCAGTCCGGTTTTCCCTACGAATCGTTCCGGGTATCTGAGCGAAAGCCGCTGCACGGCGGTGTAAACGATCAAAGCGATCATGTCGTTGTGCGCGATGTTTGCGTGCCGGCACATGTTGGTCAGATCCGCCTCGGTTGGGTGGACACCAGGAATCACATTGGCTTCCAGGAAATACAGCTGGCCGTCGCGTTCGCGGAAATCCATGCGGTTATAGTCGCGCACCTCAAGCGCTTCGTGCGCCTCGATGGCAATTTTCGCGTAGCTTTTCGCTTTCTCGTTCCAATCGAGATGCGAGATGTAAGGGTTTTCGATATCTTTTACATGCGGATCGCGCACATGCGGTTGTCCGGGAATCTTGGCGAAGTCGATTTCGAGGATGGGCAGCACATAATTGCCAATCAGGCCGATGGTGTATTCGTTACCGGGCAGGAATTCTTCAACGAGCGCGGGCTGGTTGAATTGCGCATAAACGGCGCTCACGGCTTCATTGAGCTCGGTGATCGTGTGTACTTTGCTCTTTTGGCTGATGCCGATGCTGGTACCTTCGCTGTAGGGCTTGACCATCAACGGGAAAGCCAAATCGCCGAGTTGTTCTCCCGGCATCATGAGCTGGAAGCGCGCGGTCGGCACAGCGTCATACGCAACGATCTTCTTGGCCGTCGCCTTATCCATTTTGTTGATGAAGGTCTTGGGGCTGCTGCCGGTGTAGGGAATATGCAGGTGTTCGCAAAAGAACGGCACGATGGCTTCGCGCAATTCCTTTTCATCCAGCCCTTCGGTGTTATTGAAGACCAAATCGATTTGTTCTTTGCGCTGCTCGAGCTGCGCGTAAATATCCGGCCCGACATCGATCAATTCGACATTTGCGCCGATACGTTCCAACGCGGCCGTCACCGCATTGATGGTATCCGGACCTTCAAACTCACCATAGCGTTCGTCTTCCATCCATGGTTTTCTTACGTTACAGGTATAGGCAATATTCAGTTTTCTCATAACGAGCGCGGAGCGAGCATATTTTATTAGTTAAATTTTTTGTAAAGCTGCAATTCTGGCGCTCCCATCAAGCCGGGAGCCTGTCATTCGAGAGCAATTAACGAGGCAGATTACTATTCGTTGACAGAAGAGGATGGTTAAACGGTAATATTTTTTACGCCGGGCGAATACCTGGCGTTAACCGATGGAATACTGAATGCCGGGCGGCAGATTTTCGTTCATTTTCCGTGCCGGTTGTTGTACGCTGCGGTTTTCCGCGATAGAGTACAAGTGTTCAAATCATGAGTTGGTCACCAGCGGGTATCGACTGACGGTTGACTGCATCGATCTGTTTTTTGCTCAGGATTGACCGTGGATACTTTGCGTGCTGATATTTGTTACCGCCCATTGCGCATCGGTTGGGTAATCCAATCAGGTGATGTTGGTGCGTTCCGTCAAGCAGTAGATTCTCACATACACTTTGGGGTGGTCGCTTCAATCCGATCCTAATTGCGGATCAAGAAGATGAGGCCAAACGGCTGATTGATTTGTTTCGTGTTGACTTGCTCTTGCCAGTTGGAACCGCCGACGTGGTCAAAGCTTTCTCCCAGAATTCAACGATTCGATCTTCATTGGTGGGAAAAATGATCAGAATCGCGTTGTGGTTTATTGATCTCGCACATATCGGGCGTTACGCTGACATGATTCCGGCGTGGGAGATAGCAATACGGCAGTCCATTTCACGCCGTCATGAATCGAGCCGTCACATCGCAGTCTGGTGAGAACGGAAAACCCAAAGTCTCGTTTGCACTGAGCAACAAACCATTCCTACGAACGAATTAAGACTGAGTTCGATATTGATAGCTGCGGTAGGAGTCCCGAAGACCTGCGTACAACCGATAAGATGCACTTTTGTGTGCGCCCAATAGATACAAGAAAGAATTGATCATTCTCGATTACTGCCAGTATCTTGAATTCTTTGGCGCTGCATTGAGCCGGCAAATTGTCGCGCGTATTCAGGATGTGAACCGCAATGCGCGTGTTGTTGCCGCTCAATGATTCGATGCGGCCCTTCAACCCCATTTCCACCACAACAACACTTCTTTATCTTCTTCTTTCGCCCGGTATCCAGGCCAATTGCCAGCTGGGGGCGTACTTGGCTTCCAGCAAGCCGTTCAAGCGCAAGTTAATCCATTTGCGCGTGGGCATTTCCAGGTGCCGGTAGCTCCAGATTGCGATTGAGATAGCCGAGCCGACCATGCCCGCTACAAATAGGATGGATCCCGTTACGCTACTTTCCACGGGCAGCCCGGTGATGTTTTCCCAATCCTGTTTTGCAACAAATTGAACCAGGTAATGCCACATATAAATAGAGAATGACAATACCCCAATCGTGTGTAGGCCGCGCGTGTCGAGGCAGGTGCATAAATAGCCGCGATCTTCCCAGGTCACCAATACGATCAAGGCCATCAAGCCAATCACCAGAACATCGGTTACACCAAAATGGAGCGAAAGGAAGAGTGCGATAGAGGCAACAATCTGAATACTCGTCAGATATTTGTCCGGCAAAGTGGAAACCGCGTTACGTGCTAAGAACAGCAACATGCCGATCGTAAAAGCGGATGCGGCACGGATGGTGGACAAACGAAAGTTGTCATTGACATCGCTATCCGTCGCCATGCATAAGCAATAGAAAAGCACTGCGATGCATGACAACACCACTAAAGCCAGCTTGCGGTTATCGCCATTGATGGTCAGAAGCGCGGCAAAGAGCAAATAGCAAAAAAATTCCGCGCTCAGCGACCATGAAGGGAAATTCCAGGTGACCCAATCGAACATACCCCACGAGTGGATCAGAAACAGGTTGGCGGCCAGTGATTCGGGCGTGCGCAAGGAGTCGTCGAACAAGCAGCAGGCTTCTTTTCCCAATCCCCAGTTGATCAGCGCCAGCAGCGTAAAGAAAAGTACCGTTGCCACCAATGTAATGAAATGCAAGGGATAAATTCTGGCGATCCGGGCAATCAGATAATGCAGAGTGTCCTGCATGCTATAACGTCTGGGGTGTTCGATGTCATACACATAGGCCATGACGAACCCACTGAGAATGAAAAAGAAATCAACCCAGAGGTAGCCTTTGTAAAAATACAAGGTGATTTCATCGGGATCTATCGATGAGTGCAAATAGTATCGAAAATGAACGAAGACAACCATCATGGCTGCCCAACCGCGTAATGAAGTATGCGAACGGATTTCTTTTTTGTGTGAGATATGCATCATAAATTGGACTTTCCACTGATGAAACCAGCCGTTTTTAACGGCGAGCGGTTTCAAATCTGCTGAATTGAAGCGTTAGGATTTGATGTATTGGATTTATGCGTACCGGGCGAATCGGGGATATACGGGATTGAAAAATACGCGCTATTATAAATGATTGACAAACGACCGCACCGCTAAATATTAATTGGCAAGCAAAAATTAACAATTTGGATGGAGTGGATCGGCGCCGGAAAGTTCCCGGTAAAATGCTAAGGAAACGCTGATTAATTGACTATACGAGCGAATCACTTCGTTGCGTGGTACTCGCTCCCTCGCCTATCTTATGGATAGGTCTTGGTTGCTGTGTTCCGTGTGTCTCGTGCTTCATCTCGTCCGCCGAATTAATCAGCGTTTCCCTAAAGTTCTTATTCTGCGATCAGTTTTCTGCCATTGATCCGGCAAAGATGGAATGAGGGGAGCATGAAAATTCTGCCTGACAAAAACCAGGCAAAATCTCCCGTTACCGGTGACTTAATACAATGCGGTATTTCGCCTGACCGCTCGCCAATCTGGCCAGTGCTTCATTGATTTGATCAAAACGGAAAACTTCGATGACCGGTTCGATCTTGTGTTGCGCGGCAAAATGCAACATGGTCGCGATAGCGGCGGGGCTGCCGGCGGGGGAGCCCGACACCGAATATTGATTGGCGATCAGCGGGAATACATTGATATCCAGCGGTTCAAGTGGTACGCCGAGAAAATGCAAACGGCCCTTGGGGCGCAGAGTGGCGATATAGGCATTCCAATCCAGTTTGACGTTGACGGTGGTCAGAATCAGATCAAAACGGCCCGCTGCGGCAGCCAGTTCGCTTGGTTTTTTTGTGTCCAGCACATCGTGTGCGCCCATCGCCAGCGCTTCCTTCTTTTTGTCTTCGCTGGAGGTGAAGGCGGTTACCCGGCAACCCCATGCGCGCAGAAATTGCAGTGCGATATGCCCTAGACCGCCAATACCGATGACAGCGGCTTTAGCCGTAGGGGAAACGTTGTATTGCAGCAGCGGGTTGAAAACGGTGATTCCGCCACAGAACAGCGGACCGGCGTTTTGTGCGTTGAGGCCGTCGGGCAATGCGACAACACTGGCTGCTTTGGCGCGTACTTTCTCGGCGAAACCGCCGTGGTGGCCTACGATGGTGGATTCCGGCTGTGCGCAGAGGTTATGGTCGCCGGACAGGCAGCTGTGGCAGGTCATGCAATAACCGGCATGCCAGCCCAGGCCGACGCGCTGACCGACTGATAGATTGCTGACATGTGCGCCTTTGGCCGCGATGGTACCGATGATCTCATGCCCCGGCACAAAGGGATACTGCGTGATTCCCCAGTCATTGTGCAGCATGCTTAAATCGCTATGGCAAATGCCGCAATGCTCGACCGCGATTTCAACATCGTGATCGCCCAATGCGCCGGGATCGTATTCAAAAGGCTGGAGTTTTCCACCAGGCTCAAACGCTGCATATGCTTTAATCATGGATTTTCCCTGTACATATCCGGTTAATCTTCGGGTTCAGCGTATTATGCGGCAATATAATGCTGCGTAGAAGACAAAAACTGCGGCATTCTGGCGACGGTTGCGAACATCGCCGGAAGAAAAGCCCCGCGGCCGGCTGCAACCGGCTGCGGGGCTTTGTGATACCGGCAATTCAATGAGATAAGAAGTAGTCTCCGCTGTTGCAAGCGATTGCGGTTACTTGATTGCTATTTTTCTGGCGCCCGATCCGTTCACCTTGGGCAGTGTCAACTCGAGTATGCCGTCTTTATACTTGGCTTCCGTTTTTGCTTCATCAACCGCACTATGCAAAGTAAAGCTCCGGTAGCTGGAGCCTTGATAGCATTCGCGGTAAATTACCCGTTCACCTTCTTTTTCTTCTTTTTCTTTTTTTGTTTCGGCGCTGATGGAAACCCGGTTGCCGTCGACTTGCACCTTAATGTCATCTTTATTGGCACCGGGGATTTCGGCCCGGACGGTATAGGTTTTATCGTTTTCTTTGACATCGATTCTGATCAGCGGCGCGGTTTCCGGTTCACCGGGAAATGGACGTAACCCAAATCCTTTGAGCCAATCGTCCATGGTCATGAAGGGATCGAAGCGCGCTAAATCGCCGGGCAGTGGAGAACGGCGGACAATTCTGGACATGATTTTTACTCCCTCAGTAAGGATTATTCTTTATTGGTGAGAAATTGAAAATCTATGCTGCCGCTATCAAACATGTCCAGCTCACTGTCGACTTCCCTTTCAGCTTCAAGCCAATCGCGCAGGGCATCTATCTCATTGCCCGTGAAGCCGCGCTTTTCGGCCCGGAAATAAGCCGCGGTGGCGATCATTTCCTGACGGTCAACCGGTTCTGCTGAATTTAAGACTTGATCGGCGAGTATCCGCTCCTCGCTTTTTGATAATCTCGTTCCGGATTTCTTGGTTTCTCCTTCGCTGACTTTGCTTGGCATTTGATAATCCTCCTTGAGCAGGATATTTATTCGTACTTGAAAGATGAGATTGATAAAAATCTTTATCAATTAATTATCGTAGTGAAACTTTGCAAAAAAATAAGTCAGAAAATACTTATTTTTAACTAAGTAAATGCTTAGATATTGACAGCGTTTTTATTTTTGCGGCTGTTAAAACCGCGGTCATTCCGCGCGTTTTCAGCCGAACCAAGAATTTCGCAGATGCTTTTAAATTCGCTGCGGATGGTGGCGGGCGTTCTTTTCAGGTGGGCAGCAAGCAGCTTGCAATCGGTCGTTTCCAGAACAAGGCTGGCTTCGAGCAGTTGATACAGAACCGGGGGCAGCATTTGCTGGGTATCGATTGCACCGATGAGTTGCGCGGCATGCATCTTCGCGCGCCGCAATTGACCCGATTCATAGAAGGAACAATTGTTTTTTTGTTTGTAAAGATGACTAATGGCGTTAAAGTTATCGAGAGTTTCAGCGTGCATCATTTGAATTTACTCCTCACATTAGGCGATATTTCCAGGATAGCAAGACAATGTGACAACCATATAACAAACACATTGAACTGGCTTCGGGTGATTCACTGTAACTGGACAGGAAGGAAACTACAATGCGGCAAATTGCCGCTTCATTCAGCCTTGTTTTTTGTATTTAACTACCACCGCTGTAGTCTGATTCCTGTTCAAACAAGTTTGAATCCGGACGCTTGCATCGGATTGGCGGTTTGATGCAATGCCGCTTGCATGGCGTCATCCGCGGTTTCCAGTAAAATAAACTGCATCGCCCTGCGCGTTGCTTCCGGAACATCCCGCAGATCTTTCTGGTTACGTGCAGGCAACAATACGGTTTGAATGCCGGCACGCTGCGCCGCCAGTATTTTTTCCTTGATGCCGCCGACCGGCAGTACCAAGCCGCGCAAACTGATTTCACCGGTCATGGCGACATCGTGGCGCACCGGCCGGTTGGTGAAAAGCGAAGCGAGCGCGATGAACATCGCCACACCCGCGCTCGGCCCATCCTTTGGAATCGCGCCCGCCGGAACGTGCATGTGCACATCGATGCCGTCAAACAGCGCTAACGGAATGTTGAGATCGCTGGCGCGCGCTTTGACCAGCGTGAGGGCGGCTTGCGCGCTTTCCTTCATGACATCGCCAAGCTGCCCGGTCAGAATCAATCTTCCGCTGCCATTGATACGTGTAGCTTCGATGAACAGAATATCGCCGCCCACCGGTGTCCAGGCGAGGCCGGTGGCGACACCGGGTAAGTCGGTGTGCAGCGCGAGTTCGTGTTCAAATTTTTCCGCGCCCAGAATCGCATCCAAATCACCTACATCGATTTGCACTTGCTGTTGTTTGCCTTCCGCAATCCGCAGGGCCACGTTCCGCATGACCCGGCCGATTTCCCGCTCGAACTGGCGTACACCGGCTTCACGGGTGTAGTTGGCCACAATGCTTTGCAGCGCCTCGGGCGTCAGTGCGCATTGGTCCTCGCGCAGGCCGTTCGCTTCACTTTGACGCTGCACTAAATACCGCAAGGCGATTTGCAGTTTCTCCTCCTGTGTGTAGCCGGGGAGATCGATGATTTCCATGCGATCGCGCACCGGTGGCGGCACGTTGTCGATCACATTCGCGGTGGCGATGAAAATCACCCGGCTTAAGTCGAACGGCACACCGAGATAATTATCGCGAAACGTCGAATTCTGCTCCGGATCGAGAATTTCCAGCAGGGCGGCGGAGGGGTCGCCTTGCATGCTGGCGGACATTTTGTCGATCTCGTCGAGCATCATGACGCAGTTACGCGCGCCCGCCTTGCGTAATCCTTGCACGATGTTGCCCGGCATCGCGCCGACGTAGGTGCGGCGATGACCGCGAATTTCGGCTTCGTCGTGAACGCCACCCAAGCTCAGGCGAACGAATTTGCGGTTGATCGCGCGGGCAATCGAACGGCCAAGCGAGGTTTTACCGACGCCGGGCGGGCCGACCAGACAAAGGATCGAGCCTTTCGGTTTGTCTTTGATCTTGCGGACGGCGAGGGCTT
>CP091134.1:739239-741427 GCA_021582535.1 Nitrosomonas sp. | reverse complement strand
GATCTGGCGTTTTTTGCCCTCGTGCAGAATAAAACGCAATTGATTCTGGTTTTGCCAGCTCACTTGCTCTGGTTTTAAAGCCTGGCCGTCCAGACTCAAGCCATGATTCATCAATGCCAGTTTGGCCGGTGGCAAACCGCCGTCGACCCGCACCAGATATTCTTTTTCGATACTCGAGTTTTCGCCGATGAGCTGTTTGGCGATACGGCCATCCTGTGTCAGCACCAGCAAACCCTGCGAGTCGATATCGAGCCGCCCGGCCGGCGCCAGGTTTTTTAAATGCGCGGGTTGAAAACGCTTGGCCGGTTGCTTGGGAATAAACTGATTTTCCGGTTTGATCAGCACCACAGCGGGCTGATAACCCGGCTCCGGCTGTCCCGACACATAACCGACCGGCTTGTTCAGCAGGATCGTGACCAAACCGGTTTGCTGCACTTGCGCGGCTTTGTTCAACGTGATTTTCTGCGCCGGATAAATTTTCGTGCCAAGCTCGGAAATCCGCACGCCATCGACAAATACCCAACCCAGCTCGATGTAGCGGTCCGCCTCACGGCGCGAACAAAGTCCTTGCTCGGACATCAGTTTGGATAAGCGGATTTTTTCCATGAAGCGCTATAATATTGGAAATTCGAGGAATGGAAAGTAGGCGTTACCAGTATTATAAAGGTAATCAATCGATCATTTTTAATAACATCGCTAGGATCATTTATGGAAACTACCGCAGCAATACTGGAAAAAGCGCAACAACGCGCGCAAGAATTGGGACTTCCCTACAAAGGCGCATTACTTCCGATGGAAGCTTACCGTGTGTTACAGGAACATACGCAAGCACAATTGGTCGATGTGCGCTCGCGCGCCGAACTGGATTGGGTCGGCCGCATCCCCGGCGCGACGGAAATCGAATTGCGCTCATATCCCAATATGCAACCCAATCCAAACTTCCTGGATCAGCTCGCACAACAGGTCGATAAAACACTGCCCGTACTGTTTATCTGCCGCAGCGGCGCGCGCTCAAACCAGGCGGCGGCAATGGCAACGGACATGGATTTTGCCGAGTGCTACAACATTCTTGAGGGCTTCGAAGGCGATCGGGATGAAAATGGCCAGCGCGGTAAGGCCTCCGGCTGGAAAGCCGCCGGTTTGCCATGGGTACAGAGTTAAATACGGGTTAAAAAAACAAGAGCCTCGTGATGAGAGACTCTTGTCAGCGTTCATTCAAACGGTTTCACGTTTGGCGCGGCGCGCAAAGATTGTCAAAATTCCCAGACCAGCGAGCAATAATGCATAACTTTCCGGCTCCGGCACCGGACTCAACAATCCGCGTATCTCGCCTCCCGGGAACAGATTCGTGTGTATGTTCAGGTAAGCTTTGCCCGCATCTAGACCGAACACTAAGTCGTTAAAAGCCGAACTCACCGTGCCGCCGTGGCTGGTGATAAAAGCCGGGTTGTAGCTGGAAGCTATCGCCATATCGAAGGTGTGATCATAGGTCCCTGCGGTCACGCCCAGAGGAAAACCGGTAAAGGATGGCAGCTGGGTTGCAACGCCAACATTGGATCCCGGATCCGTGCAGCAGTGGATATGCGCCGCTGTCACATTTCCCAGCAGACCGCTGAAATTGGCTTCAATGCGCATCGTCACCAAGTCAAAATCGATCGTAACCAGCACCGAACCGGTAGCAGGCGATCCACTTGCGGGCACTTCACTACTGCCGAGCAAAGGTGCGGCATATTTCGCCTCGTGCGCTGCAACCGGTAGCGTTGCGCTGATAAAAACAAGGAAGCCTAAGAGTAATTCATTAATTTTCATGATTTGTCCCTCCAAGTTATAGGAAAAAACATATTTTCCTATGGACAAATGTACTGAAAGTCAAATAGGCCGTCAAACGAATTGTTCGGTGATTTCAATATCGCCAGACTGGTGCTCGATAAGAGGAAACAAAAGAATTTAACCGGCTAATTTTAAGAATGAATTTTACTTATATCTCCGACCAGCCGATTGCTCCGGTATACGCGGTGACCAAAATCACGATGCCAAACACAATCCGGTACCAGGCAAAAATGGTGAAGTCGTGATTGCTGACGAAACGCAGCAAACCGCGCACAGCGACTAAGGCGCTTAAAAAAGCCGCTACAAAGCCCACCGCGATCAGTCCTAAATCGTTCCCATCGAGCAATTCGCGGTTCTT
>CP091134.1:738024-739139 GCA_021582535.1 Nitrosomonas sp. | reverse complement strand
ACTGTCATCACCGGCAGCCAGGCTTTGTTGGACACATTGAACGGTTTTGTACATCTGATTAAACAATTTCCTAAGGAAGCATTGTTTGTTGTTTGGTTAAACCCCTATTGGGGAGAAATCAGCATGAATGGGAAGCAGTTTGAGGAAATGAAAGCGTATGTGGATAACAAAGCGCGAGTATCCGCCATCATCCGAATTCCACACTACAAGCCTGAGACTTTTGGCAAAGATTTAAGTGAGATTCTGCAATCGAAATTCACCTTTGATGAAGCGCTTAAAAATAGCTCTTTGCCGGTGATGGTACGCCAAAGGTTAACGATTATCCGCAGGCAGCTCTTCACCAACATTGAAAATGTGGCTGCGGTTTTAACATGAGTAGCGACAAATTAGATGCATTAATTGAAAGAATAGCATCGGAACACGGCATTGTACTGTCGCAGGATGATCCGGTGTTGATGATGCATACGCTCAACGAAGTATTGCTGGAACAAAATAAAGAAGCCCATGCTGAGCTGCTAAGCAATTACCAGGCGATATTGGAAGAAAACTTTAATCGATGGTGTGAGCACTCTACCAAAAAATCCAATGCCATTATCAGCGCATCCATGAGTAACGCGCAATTAACACGAGACCAATTCCTGGAAAGCTGTATTCAGCTGATCGATGACAAGATAAAAAGTGGAGTGGATCAGGAAACTTATGATCTAGCCAGAATTTCCAGACAGGCGGCCATCATCAATTTACTAGCATCAACCCTACTCTTGGCTTCGGTTGTAACTATCTTTTTGATCTTGTTATAGCAAGATTTCTAAAAATAAGTTGGATAGTACATGAAAACATTAAATTTAAGTGAAGCTGCCCAATTCTTGAAGTTGCACCCTGAAGAAGTGCGTCGTCGCGCTAAAGCAGGAATTATTCCGGGTGCAAAATTAGGTAAACGGTGGGCATTTATTGAAGATGATCTTGCTGATCATATTCGCTCGTTATATGCTTGCACTCGGCAAGCGTTGCAAGTGGGACATGAGGAGAAACAATTATGTCACTCTGTAAACGTGGTAAGACGTGGTGGATTAGTTTCACCACACCAAGCGGCGAGCGAGTTAGATGCTCTGCTG
>CP091134.1:736801-737924 GCA_021582535.1 Nitrosomonas sp. | reverse complement strand
GGACTTCATGGCTGATCAACTCACCAATGGCAGGTCTTTTCGAACCTTTAATGTGCTGGATGACTTCAACCGTGAGGGATTGGGAATCGAAGTGGATGTATCGCTTCCATCAGAACGCGTTATACGGGCTCTGGATCGGATTATTGAATGGCGTGGCAAACCAAGGAAGATTCGTTGTGATAACGGGCCAGAAAATATCAGTGCTACCCTTTGTTGGGCAGAAATTCGAGGAATACAGCTTGATTACATTCAGCCAGGAAAGCCACAACAGAATGCTTATGTAGAACGTTATAACAGAACTGTTCGGCATGAATGGCTTGAGATGAATGACTTTGCAACCATTGAAGAGGCGCAACTTACTGCGACACAGTGGTTATGGATTTACAATAATGAACGTCCGAGTATGGCACTTGGAGGTATAACGCCAGCAATGAAGTTGGCAGAAGCTTTTAAATTAAAACTCTCTACTGCATGCTCCTGCTAAAAATGGGGGGATTACCCCTCTGATTTGCTTTGCGCAGCAGAAAAGGTTCAGGATTCACGCCAGCGCTTTGCTTACTCGAGTATTCGGCTAACACAGCATCTTTGGTGGATTCCAGTACACAATCCAGACGGCGCAATACAGTAAAAGGCAGAATAACCTTGCCGTATTCGGATTGTTTGTAGTCGCCACGCAAAAGATCAGCGACCGACCAGATAAAGGCGGAAAGGGATTGATGATTCATGCTTCCGGTTGTGAATTTTTGTTGATGACTCAATTACTCATCCATGCTTACATCATAAGCTTGAATATAATGCTATACCAAGACCAACCAGGAAATAATAAAGTGGGAAGTATTTTACAAATTCGTCGGAGACTGGGATCTATTAATAACTAACTAACGACAAAACAACTTATTCGAATAACCGGAAATTTAATAAATTACAGGTACTAATACAGGATAAAAATCTTAACTAAATCACCCTTACTACTATTTGTTTCTATTTTATTTTATAGCGATGACTTATTGGTGACTCAGAACAAATATTGTTTTTGATATTTCTGCACAACACATTGAATTATTTGGTGCCGACACCAAGAATCGAACTCGGGACCTTCTGATTACAAAACTTATTTACAAAT
>CP091134.1:725169-736701 GCA_021582535.1 Nitrosomonas sp. | reverse complement strand
TTTTGCCTGCATGTACTCCAGTATCGATTCCGGTTTAACCGACTTGCTGCCCGGCAATGATCCGCAACGTATTTTGTTGCACAACGAAGTGCACGCCCGGCCCAGCCAGCGCATCCGCTTGCCTGCACTGGTGGTGTATGTGGTGGTTATTAACGAAGGTATCACGCGCGAACAAGAATGCGGGCATTTGCGCCGTCTTCCCGGCCAGCAAACGCTGATGCTCGAACAATTGCAAAATAATTTTCTGCGTCTGCGCTTACAAGGCTATACCGTGCGCTGGGAGCGTCACAGCGAATTTACGCGCTACTCGGTGGTGCAGCATTTACCCGAAACTGCGCAATTGGGAGCGACCGATCCGGAATTACTTTCCTATGTGACGCTACCTCGCGATTGGCTGGCTGAAATTCCCGGCCGCACGTTTGCCGCGATCAAGCTGGCGATGGTCCGCGGCGATCTGAATCAGCCCGAAGAATTACTGCTGCAGGCCCGCAAATGGCTGGGAGGAAATCCTGTGGTCGCTTCGCTGATCGGCAGAGAACGGCATTCCCTGGCGGTTACCGATTTCATGTTGCGGCATAGCGGCTTTGAACGCATGCTAGTGATTATGCCAGCGGATTCTTCCGAAACTCGCGCCGGACGGGTTTCACAGCGTTTGCTCGAAATCGAAACTTACCGCCTGATGGCATTGCGCGGTTTACCGGTTGCCAAACGGCTGCTTCCGGAATTGGCCAGCGCGGAACAGCAGCTGGCGGATATTACGGCGCGGCTGGAAAATAAAGCGGCATCCGATCAGGAATTGCTCGATACGTTGATTGCGCTAGCCGCGCGGATTGAACGTGCGACGGTTGAACATGCGTATCGTTTTGCCGCGACACAGGCATATAACAAGCTGGTCACGCAACGCATCGCCGAACTCCGGGAGCAAGCGATACCGGGCACTCAGACGATTGGCGAATTCATGCAACGGCGGCTGTCTCCGGCGATTGCAACGGTTGAAGCGACCGTGCAGCGCATGAGCTATCTTTCCGCGCGCGTTTCACGCGCCAGCGCTTTGTTGCGCACCCGCGTCGATATTTTGACTGAAACACAGAATCAGCAATTGCTGGAAAAACTGACGCGCGGTCAGGAACTCCAGCTGCGGTTGCAAAGCACGGTGGAAGGTTTGTCGATTGCGGCGATTTCGTATTATGTCGTCAGCTTATTGCTGTACATGGCTAAGGCTGGTAAGGCGGTAGGTTTGCCGATTCACCCTGAACTGGTTGCCGGCGTAATGATTCCGGTCGTGCTCTGGGCGGTGTGGCGGGCTACGCGGCGCATCCATGATAAGTTTTTTAAGCTGCATTGAGATGAATAAACAGGCTTGAAAAAACCTCGGCGGGTTATTCTCAAGCCTGTTTTGCGAACAGACTACACTGCCAATGTTATTGCAGATAACGCTCGAATGCGTGCAACGGATTGATTCCCCGTCCTTCGGCGCCTACCGCAGGTACCGTTAAATATTCATCCGCCGCGAGATTATCGCTCAACGCATGAGTTGTCGTGATCAGCACATTATTTCCTGCATGGCCGTGTGGTACGATCAATTCCGGATGGTCAAAGGGCGCCTTCTCGTAGCGTACACGATCATCCGTCAGGCTTTTTAGAAAATTAAGCAAATCCTCCCGGTTCTCCGCTGATAATTGCAAGTCAACCAGCGAGAAAATTTTGCCGAATTCTTTCGGCGGTACTTCAAAATTACCGCCCCGGATATAAAATTCCAGCACTTCTTCCAATGTCGCCATACCACCGTTATGCATGTAAGGTCCGGTTAACTCTATGTTTCTGAGTGTCGGAATTTTAAATGTGCCTGTGGCAGCGCTTAAAAAACGTTTTCTATTGGTTTTCTTCAATTCCGCAGCCGCTGCGTCAACTGTCGGGATAAATGCGCCTGCCGGGTTGAAACAATCCGCGGTATCCTGCGTTTGCTTTTGTATGCCGTCCGCGCGGGTAAATAGCAGCGGGTGCGGCTTATCGCGATCCAGTGCAATGGCGGTATCAAAATCGCATGCCCGCACATCGGCGACATAAGGATCAATAACCCCCGCTTTATTGCCCGCCAAAAGCTGCATATATTGATCGGCGAACGATAAAGGATTTCCGAATGGATCAGTGCCGCCCAGACCGATATCGTTTACTACGGGGGTGACACCGGTTCCGGAAAAGCCCGTGTCCTGAAACATCATGCCGCCGGTCAGCGATAAATAGGTAACCACATTCGTGGTACTGATGCGGAAAGAGGAGTTGCCAAAAGCATGCGGATTGATTTTTTGCAAAATACCATTGGTCACGACAGCGGATGAGGTGAAATTAGGACCGATATGGCAGAGTGCGCAATGCGAATCACGGAAAACATCCAGTCCGCGCATTGCCGATTCGCTGAGTTGAGTCGGCATGCCATGTTCGTCAATCTCACTTTGGTCAAAAGGTGAATCGTCGGAGATTAGTGTCGATTCATACATTTGAATAGCAAGTGCAAAGAACATGGCAAAATTGGCTTCTATCTGCCGGTAAGGCAAATCGTGCGTTGCCGAGGCGGGCGAGGGAGCGCCAAACAGACCGGTATCGTTATGCTTCCAGTACTTGGAATTAAATGCATCCATGATCAAGCGGTAATAACGCGTATTCAAACCTTTCTGCAAGTTATTATTGGTACTGTACGCCAATGGACCGAGGACGCTATCGTTCCAGTGAACGCGTTGATGTTCCAGCGGTTTACGGTTTAATAATTTACGGCCCAGATCGGCGAAGGTGCGGCCATGACAACCCATTTCAATGTTATCCAGCGGAGGAGCGACGGCTTGAGATGCAAGCGAGGAATTGATCAGTCTTAACCGTTGTTTGGTGACTGTGCCGTCGCTGTTTTTCACCCAGACACCGGCATCCGGATCGCGATCCCCCCAAGGACTGCTGCCGTTAAAAATATTATTGGCGCGGCCGTCCCAGAAGTTACGAAAATTGAAAACTGAATTGATGACGGTCGGCGTATTGCGCGGTTCAACCTTACGCGTGCCTTTTGCGCCGACATGGAACACGGGATCGGCGCTGCGTTCGCATTCGTCGTTTTTTTCCTGAAACCATTCGACATCACGATAATCGCCACCGAAAGTACCTGAGGACGATACCACATCATCACTACTGTAAATAGGCTCACCGGTGGGACTCATCGGATCGCTGGTTTGGAAAAAAGGAAAATCGGTCTTTTTCAGTTTGCTATTCGGTCCGCGAAGCGTTCCGTCGCTGGCCAGCGAGAATTCCTTGGGTAGTGTGCTGTTTCTGCCGGCCGGTGCAATCTGATTTTTTGTGCGGCGGTCCGCGCCTGCGTGATAATGACAGGTGGCACAAGAGATGCCGTCGCTTCCCACATTAACATCCCAAAATAAAGCCTTGCCCAATGCGATTGCTTTGTTTTTGCTGATAATGATCGGATCAGGACCGTCCAGTAAGCCGGGTACTTCGGGAACCGGTGCGCCTTTCAGGGACATGGGAATAGGTCCGAATCCGTCGGCCCGCGCCACTGAAGCAATACAAATAGTAAGGCAAGCTATCCGGACTAAGGTAATAATGGTGTTTTTTATATTGATTATCATGATATTACTCCTCATGCGCCTTGTAATTCAGTATGTGCGCTATCGTGTGTTATGGAAGCGCTGATTAATTCAACGAACGGGATGAAGTGCGAAGCGCACGGAACGCAACAACCGGGACCTATCAATCTGATAGGCGAGGGAGTGAGTACCGCGCAACGAAGCAATTCACTCGTACAGTCAATTAATCAGCGCTTCCTTATGGAACATCAGAACGATTTACATGTTTGAGGCGCTCACAATTTTGTTTATTACGAGCTGTGGTTAAGCTGCGTGCAATTCAGTTATGGCTTGATTGACATTTGATTAAACCGGAGGATTCTGTAAAAAATCCTCCGTAACTGCTACATCATGCGGTGATTAAGCTGCAGCTTCGCATGATGCTGTTGGTGATCTTCTCAGACGCCAGCCAACCAAACCCAGGCCTGCGAGTAACATCGCCCAGGTTTCTGCTTCCGGCACTGCGCTAACCGTCAATGCAAATGCACCGCCTGCCGATGCGTGATTCGTTCCACCGACATACACGGTATACCAGCCTGGTGCTAAGTCGTTGAAAGTCAGTGATGCCAAATTTGCACTCGTGCTACCGGTTACGCCGTTTTCAAACGTATTGGTCAAGCTGACATCATGTGCGCCGGTAAAAACGGTTTCGCCCCAACCGGTATCGGCTGCAGTGAATGCTGCCGGACCTGAGACTGCATATCCAAGAGTTTCGATGACGTTACCGCCTTGACCGTTGGCCATCCACAGCGTGCCTGTATCGCCAATTGCACCGGTAGCATTGAATGAGTGCGGCGTGCCGAATCCTGCGGCACTGATTTCTGAGGCGAAACCTTCGGTGCCGCCGTCAAATTTCGCAGCGCCGGTTGCCCATACGGTCAGACCGGGAGCAAATCCAGCAGCTCCGGAAACGGTTACGCTAACATCCGCTAAGTTAGTATTTTGAAAAATAAACCAATCTCCGGTATGCGCCCAAGCAGAGAAATTCAGATTCGGATTGCCTGTGTATGCGCTTTTCAAGCCATTTTCATTGGCCGTGATCGTTTCACCCAGACTCACGACGTTATCACTGCCGACCCAGGGTTTGAAAGATACGGCATCGGCAGCGTGGACATTGCTGCTTGCCAATGCTGCCAGCGAAATAATAACGGCTGAAGCCAGCGTGCTTGTTTTCTTATGATATGATTTTAATTGCATTTAATTTCTCCAAAACGATACTATTTAAAAGGTTATGCGGCGCTGCCGGTTGTTTGTAGAATTGAGAAGAAACAACAACTGTGCGGCGCTTCTTTTTGAGCGATGATCTGAAACTTGTGCGGTAATTTCACACGATTTGTTTCAGCTACTCCCCACACTCACGGGAGGCAACCCGGCCATCTCATATTGATGAGATCCGCTGGCTTTCCGTGCCTGTCTTGCGGCAAGCGTGGCTTTGTCTGGTATCTGTCTCAATAGATTACGTTTTTATAGTTTATGGGAAAATTCTGATAAAACAATGCGACAAATTGTCGCTGCGGCAAATTGCCGCACCTCAATAGCAGCGCGGCATTACGTTAAAAATTACCGGGAAATTGCCGGAAAAATTAACCGCTTTGAGCACAGTGCAAGCATGGTAAAATCCGGTCATCTGAAAAATTGCCAATATCATGAATTCCACCGTTATTACCGCTTTATCTCCCCTGGATGGCCGTTATCACAGCAAAGTTGAGCCATTACGATTCTATTTCAGTGAATTCGCGCTAATTCGTTTCCGTGTGCAAGTTGAGGTTGCGTGGCTTACAGCATTGAGCGATGCCCCTGAGATTGCGGAAGTGCCGGCTTTTTCCGCGCCAACTCATGCGCAGTTGAACGATTTGACAGCCAATTTCTCGGTTGAAGACGCGGCAGCGGTTAAAGCCATCGAAGCGACAACCAATCATGATGTCAAAGCGGTGGAATATTGGTTAAAGCAAAAGCTCACCGGTAATGCGGAAGTGGTCAAAGTAGCCGAATTCATTCATTTCGCCTGCACTTCGGAAGATATCAATAATCTGTCGCACGGCTTGATGCTGAAGTCAAGTCTGGAAAAAGTCATGTTACCGGCGCTCGACAGGATCATTGCGCGTTTGATCGAATTGGCGCATCAATTGGCCGATGTCGCGATGCTGGCGCGCACGCACGGGCAACCGGCAACACCGACCACCTTAGGTAAGGAAATCGCCAATACCGTGTACCGCTTGCAACGCGGCAGGGAAAGACTCGCGGCTGTCGCCATACTGGGCAAAATCAACGGTGCAGTGGGTAATTACAACGCGCATTTATCCGCGTACCCGGATCTGGATTGGGAAAAGTTCGCGCAATCGTTTGTCGAGAAATTGGGACTGGAATTCAATCCGTACACGACGCAGATTGAACCGCACGATACCATGGCCGAATTGTTCGATGCCTATGCCCGGATTAATACCGTTTTATTGGATTTGAATCGCGATATCTGGGGTTATATTTCGCTCGGCTATTTCAAACAAAAAACCAAAGCGGATGAAGTGGGTTCTTCCACGATGCCGCATAAAGTCAATCCGATTGATTTTGAAAACTCGGAAGGCAATTTGGGGATTGCCAATGCTTTGTTGCGGCATTTGAGCGAGAAATTACCCGTATCCCGCTGGCAACGCGATTTGACCGACTCCACCGTATTGCGCAATATGGGCGTGGCGTTAGGCCATACGTTGCTGGCGTATGACTCGTGCCTCAAAGGACTTAACAAACTGGATGTCAATACGGCGCAGCTGGCCGCCGACCTGGATAATGCCTGGGAGATTCTGGCGGAACCGATTCAAACCGTGATGCGGCGCTATGGCGCCGCCAATCCTTACGAACAGCTAAAAGCGCTGACGCGCGGCAAAGGTGGGATCACCCAGGCAGCATTGCATCAATTCATCACCGGTTTAAGCATTCCGGAAACGGAAAAAAATCGTTTATTGGCGATGACGCCGCGAAACTATATTGGCAAAGCACGCGATCTGGCCGGAAGAATCAAAAGTTAAAATTATTTCGATGAATAAGATGCTGATTGGTATCATCAATTTATCATTTCTCCACAGATTCACAGATAAATTTTCACTTTCAGCTTGAAATTTGACAGTGCTATCCCAATATCGCCCTCACAGTTATGAGGAGCTACGATGCAAAGTCCAGAAAATTCACACACTATAGAAGCGAGTCCAAAAGAAATGGCTGATTCCCAGGAAGAAATCAAAATCCCCGGAGCGACTAACGATGCCACCATTCAAACCGGGGAAATCACCAACGCACAACCCGATTGGGAACATTTACTGAAAGAAGCGGAAATCAAAGCGGCCGAGCATCACGATGCCTGGATCCGCGCCAAAGCGGAAACGGAGAATATCCGCAAACGCGCGCAAACCGATGTTGCCAATGCACATAAATATGCGATTGAGAACTTCTCGGCGCAATTGCTGACAGTGATGGACAGTTTGGACGCCGCATTGGCGGTCGAGAACGCGACGATTGAAAATTTCAAAAGCGGCATGGAGCTTACACAAAAACAACTCATCAGCGTTTTCGATAAATTCAACATCAAGGCGATTGATCCTAAAGGCGAAAAGTTCGATCCGCATCAACATCAGGCCATGTGCATGATTGATTCCGAACAACCGCCAAATACCGTGGTGCAAGTCATGCAAAAAGGTTACAAGCTGCACGAGCGCATTATCCGCCCGGCGCTTGTATCCGTTTCAAAAGCGAAAGACTCTTGAATTTTTTACAAGTATCTCCATTTTTATACCCATCGACAGACAGAATTAATCTTTAAAAGGATCTAAACATGGCAAAAATCATCGGTATCGACCTGGGTACCACGAACTCTTGCGTAGCCGTCATGGAAAACGGCAAACCCAAAGTCATTGAGAACTCGGAAGGTACGCGGACAACGCCTTCCATCGTGGCGTATACGGAAGATAATGAAGTTTTGGTGGGCGCTTCCGCCAAACGCCAAGCGATCACGAATCCTAAAAATACGCTATTTGCAGTCAAACGGCTGATCGGACGGCGTTTTAACGAAGATATGGTGCAGCGTGACATCAAGATGGTGCCGTATAGTATTGTTAAAGCGGATAACAATGATGCCTGGGTGGAAGTGCGCGGCAAGAAAATCGCACCGCCGGAAGTCTCCGCGCAAGTGCTGATGAAAATGAAAAAAACCGCCGAGGATTATTTGGGTGAAACCGTAACCGAAGCGGTCATCACGGTACCGGCGTACTTCAATGACTCACAACGGCAGGCAACCAAAGACGCCGGACGGATTGCCGGTCTCGAAGTAAAACGGATTATCAACGAACCGACCGCTGCGGCGTTGGCTTTCGGCCTGGACAAAAAAGAAGGTGACCGGAAAATCGCGGTATACGACTTAGGCGGCGGTACATTCGATATTTCCATCATCGAGATTGCCGAAGTTGAAGGAGAACATCAATTTGAAGTATTGGCGACCAACGGCGATACGTTCCTCGGTGGTGAGGATTTTGACTCGCGCGTGATCGAGTATCTGGTGGATGAGTTCAAAAAAGAAACCGGTATCGATCTGAAAAAGGACATGCTGGCGCTGCAACGCCTGAAAGATGCGGCGGAAAAAACCAAAATCGAGTTATCTTCCAGCCAGCAGACCGAAGTGAACTTGCCGTATATCACGGCGGATGCTTCCGGACCAAAACATCTGGCGGTCAAAATAACCCGCGCAAAACTGGAAAGCTTGGTGGAAGACTTGATCGAGCGTACCGCCGGACCTTGCCGCACGGCGATCAAAGATGCCGGTTTAAACGCATCGGATATCGACGACGTGATCCTGGTCGGTGGACAAACCCGTATGCCGAAAGTGCAAGATAAGGTCAGGGAAATTTTCGGTAAAGAACCACGCAAAGACGTTAATCCGGATGAAGCGGTAGCGGTCGGCGCAGCCATTCAAGGCGGCGTGCTGAAAGGCGACGTGAAGGATGTTCTGCTGCTGGATGTGACGCCATTGTCACTGGGCATCGAGACGCTGGGCGGTGTAATGACCAAACTGATCCAGAAAAATACTACGATCCCGACCAAGGCGCAGCAAGTATTTTCCACCGCGGACGATAACCAGACCGCAGTGACGATCCATGTGCTGCAAGGCGAGCGTGAGATGGCATCAGGAAACAAAAGCCTGGGACAATTCAACTTGAGCGACATTCCGCCGGCGCCGCGTGGTCTGCCGCAAATTGAAGTGACTTTCGATATTGATGCCAACGGTATTTTGCACGTGTCCGCGAAAGACAAAGCGACCGGCAAGGAAAACAAAATCAAAATCCAGGCAAGCTCCGGGTTGTCGGATGACGAAATTGAACGCATGGTCAAAGACGCCGAAGCGCACGCCGAGGAAGATCATAAAGCACTGGAACTGGTTTCCAGCCGTAATCAATGCGATGCGATGATTCATTCGGTGAAGAAATCGCTGAAAGAGCATGGCGATCAATTGAGCGGTGATGAAAAAGCCAAGATCGAAGCTGCATTGAAAGACGCCGAAGATGTGCTGAAAGCCGACAATAAAGACGAGATTGATGCCAAAACACAGGCATTAACCGAGGCGGCGCATAAACTGGCTGAAAAGATGTATCAACAAAAAGATCAGCAAGGCGAAGGAGAGGCGCAACCTGAAGCCGGAGCTTCATCATCGTCCGGCCGGGGCGAGAAGCCGGTGGAAGGTGAAGTGGTTGATGCAGAATTTGAGGAAGTTAAAAACAAAAAGTAATTGTTGAATTGTTGTTAAAACAATCGAACGCAGAGACGCACACGGCAGCGCAGAAAATGCCTGTGCGAGCTCTGCGTTTTAGTGTTTGCATAAAGTGTAAATTCCAACAATCAGAACAACATATCCTTATCACGCGAGCAGGAAGTCAAGATGAGTAAGCGAGATTATTATCATGTGCTCGGTGTCAGCCGCGATGCCGATGAAGCGACAATCAAGAAAGCGTATCGTAAATTGGCGATGAAGTATCACCCCGATCGCAACGCAGGCGATGTGAAATCGGAGGAGATGTTCAAAGAAGCCAAAGAAGCTTATGAAGTATTGACGGATGGAAATAAGCGGGCTGCGTACGATCAATTCGGACATGCCGGCGTTGATGCAAACGCGGGCGGAGGTGGTGGCGCACAGGGCTTCAGCGATGCGTTTAGCGATATTTTCGGCGATATTTTCGGCGGACGCGGCGGACGTTCCAATGTGCATCGCGGCTCCGATTTACGCTACAACCTGGAAATTTCCCTGGAGCAGGCGGCGCATGGGACCGAAACTAAAATCCGCATTCCCACTTTGGAAGAGTGCGATGCTTGCCACGGCAGCGGTTCCAAACCGGGTAGCTCGCCGAAAACCTGCCCGACTTGTAACGGCCACGGGCAAGTCAGAATGCAGCAAGGATTTTTCTCTATCCAGCAAACCTGCCCCAAGTGCCAAGGCAACGGTAAAATTATTACGCACCCCTGTGCAAGCTGTCATGGCGTAGGACGCATTAAACAGCAAAAGACACTGAACGTAAAAATCCCGGAAGGTGTGGACGATGGCGACCGCATCCGTATTTCCGGTGAAGGTGAGGCCGGTTTAAACGGCGGCCCGCCGGGCGATTTGTATGTGGTGATTCATTTATCGGCGCATTCCGTTTTCCGCCGCGACGGCGATAATCTGCACTGTGAAATTCCGATCAGTTTTACCGTCGCTGCGCTGGGTGGAGAAATTGAAGTGCCGACACTGGAAGGCCATGCCAAAATCAAAGTACCGGCCGAGACGCAGACCGGCAAGATTTTCCGCTTGCGCAGCAAGGGAATCAAAGGTGTGCGCAGTCACGACAAAGGCGATTTGCTTTGCCATGTTGTGGTGGAAACGCCGGTCAAACTGACGGCGCGCCAGAAAGAACTATTGGAAGAATTGGAAGCGATCAGCTTGAAAGACGGTCCTCGCCACAGTCCGCGTGCTAAGTCGTGGATGGATAAAGCGCGGGAATTCTTCTCCGAATAGGAAACCGGTATTAACTTGAGCAATTTTGACTCACATTTAACAAAGAGTTTACATTCGCTTCACAATTGGATTGCTCCCTCGATTTATAGTTACGCCTGAGTTCACGAAACACGATCACGTGATAAGGCAGTAATTACAAATTTAATTCAAGGAGCAATCATGGCGACAATATCTTTTCTGGTTAACGGTACCGCAGCCAATCAAGCTAGAGCATGGGTAACGGTTGAAGAAGTGGCAGGCGGCGCGCTATTGTTCAAAGTGAAACAAGTCGGTAGCGCCATGGGAAATTTGTACGGGGTATATTTTGATATCGGAGATGAAAGTATTCTGAGCTCGCTTAGAATTACTGCCGTTTCCGATAATATTCTCGTCAACGAAGAAACAATCAGCTGTTTGAAGAATGGCACGGATGCAAGTCAATTGTGCATGCATGATAATGGTCAGGATTCAATAAACAGCTATAGTTTTATTCTGCACAGTATGATGCGCGCGCTTATGCTCAGCGATTTTCCGCACATACAGCTTGATTACTCCGGTGATATTAAAATCGATGATGACTTCAGTCATCGGTGGTTATACATGGGGTTGTTTTAAGTGGCATTACATCTCTCCGCTTGCTCGTCAGTAGCTCTGGGCGCGATCCATTTTCCAAGTGTGTGTTGGTTAAGTAAAACCCGAAACCGCCGGTTCTGTTGGCGGTTCCGGGTTAAACGAAGTTCACAGCGCCAAAGCAATCTTTCCTGCGGGATGATTTTGTTCAAGAAACTGCTGGGCTGCGGCGGCATCGGCCAGTGCAAAAGTGCGGGCAATTTTTACAGTCAGCCTATTTTCATCAAACAATGCGGCGCACTGCCGCAGTATTTCCCCTTGATGGCGTTTCGC
>CP091134.1:712170-725069 GCA_021582535.1 Nitrosomonas sp. | reverse complement strand
TGGTGGGTCTGGTAGGACTTGAACCTACGACCAAGGGATTATGAGTCCCCTGCTCTAACCAACTGAGCTACAGACCCTTATTTCTTATTTTAATTGTTACCGGTATCCAAGAAGCTGCGTAAACGTTCAGAACGAGCAGGGTGGCGCAACTTGCGCAGTGCTTTGGCTTCGATTTGACGAATCCGTTCACGGGTAACATCAAATTGTTTGCCGACTTCTTCCAAGGTGTGGTCGGTATTCATTTCAATGCCGAAACGCATACGCAACACTTTGGCTTCGCGCGGTGTTAAAGAATCTAAAATGTCCTTGGTGACACCGCGCAAGCTAGCGTAAACCGCCGCATCTGCAGGCGCCATCGTGGCTGCATCTTCGATAAAATCACCTAAATGCGAATCTTCATCGTCACCAATCGGGGTCTCCATGGAGATTGGTTCCTTGGAAATCTTAAGAATTTTACGAATTTTCTCTTCGGGCATCTCCATTTTCTGCGCCAATACCGCCGGTTCAGGCTCTTGTCCGGTTTCCTGTAAAATCTGACGTGAAATACGATTCATTTTATTAATCGTTTCAATCATATGCACTGGAATCCGGATGGTTCTCGCCTGATCCGCAATGGAACGGGTGATTGCCTGGCGTATCCACCATGTGGCATATGTTGAAAATTTGTAACCGCGCCGGTACTCAAATTTGTCCACCGCTTTCATAAGGCCGATATTGCCTTCTTGAATCAGATCGAGAAATTGTAATCCACGGTTGGTATATTTCTTTGCAATAGAAATTACCAATCGTAAGTTGGCTTCCGTCATCTCGCGCTTGGCCCGACGCGCTTTGGCCTCGCCTGTTGACATTTTGCGATTAATTTCTTTTAAGTCTTTGATCGGAATGCCAACCTTGTTTTTGAGCTCCAGCAAATTCCGCTGCTCTTCCAGAATTGCAGGTTTATAGTGTTCAAGCGCTTGGCTATAAGGCTTTCCAATGGCGATTTCTTGCGCTACCCAATCAAGATCGGTTTCATTTCCAGGAAATGTTTTGATGAAGTGATTCCTGGGCATTTTTGCTTTGGATACGCATAAATCCATTATCTTGCGCTCATAGTTGCGTACGTCCCCAACGAGTTCGCGCTGCGTATCACAAAGTTTCTCGACCATTTTCGCCGAGAAACGGATACCCATCAGTTCGGATGAGATTTTGTCCTGAAACTCGATATAACCTTGATGATAAGGGCCTTCTTTCTCAAGCAGAGCTTGCATTTCGTTGTATATTTCACGGATTACCGCGAAACGCTCCAGCGCATCCGCTTTGAGTTTCAATAAATCAGCGCTAGCAATTGATGCACCATCGCCATCTTCATCTTCGTCGTCATCGCCAAGATCGCTGGAAGCTAACTCCTGCTCCAGAGATTCCTCTGAGAATTCTTCATTCGTGATTTCTTGCGCATTGGCGTCCAGTAATCCATCAACCACTTCATCAATGCGTAATACGTCTTTTTCAACTTCCGTAGCCAGATCGACAATTTTCGCGATGATCGGAGGACAAGCCGAAATCGCCTGAATCATATGACGCAAACCGCCTTCGATGCGTTTTGCGATTTCAATCTCACTTTCACGCGTCAGCAAACCCACCGAACCCATTTCGCGCATATACATCCGCACGGGATCTGTTGTCCGCCCAAACTCAGAATCTACCGTAGAGAGCGCTGCTTCCGCTTCTTCCGCGACATCTTCATCAGCCACGGTGGTTGCGGCATCGGACATCAGCAATGTTTCCGCATCCGGTGCTTCGTCATGCACGGATATGCCCATATCGTTGATCATACTGATGATGCCTTCGATCTGCTCAGCATCCAGCATATCGTCGGGCAAATGATCATTGATTTCGGCGTAAGTCAGATAGCCACGTTCTTTGCCTAATCCGATCAGCATTTTCAAGCGCATACGCCGCGCTTCGATATCTTGCGGCTGCGGATTACCACTTTCAATAACGGAAACCGAGTCTATATCATCAATAGAATCCAGTCCTCCAGCCGCTTTATTCTTTTTGGGGGTTCTGCCCCTGGCTTTCTTGCCTGTATTGAACTCAATATCATCACTGCCAAGCATTGCTTGAGAGAATTCTGCCGCACTGCGTGCTGGTTTAACCGGTGCTTCTTTTATTTCAGCAGGATCGGTTGCCTCTAGGCTGGTTGCTTTCTCATTTGTTTTTTTGCCGGTTGCCTTAACACTTTTTTCAGTTTTAGCTGTTAATTTCTTAGACTCTTCTTTTTCTACCATTTCATTGCCGGCATCTTTTATTTTCTGAGCTGTTGATTTCTTAATAATTTTATTATCTTTATCTTTTGATTCGACCGCTTTTGTTTTTGGCATATTGGATTCCCAATAATTTGGATGAATTAAAAGCTGAAAGTGCGGGATTATATCAAAATTCGATATTACTGACACCTAATAACCAATTTCATTGCACTGCCAGTCGTTGAAGTTCTCTCTTTTCTTCATCGCTTAACATGTTCAAAGGCTTGTTATGTAATTCAGCCATGCGTTTTTTATGCTGTATTTGTTGCAGTTTTTTTAATGTATCCAGAAATTCGATTTCCAAATCTACTGAGTTACTCCATTCCAAGGTTTCACTTTCAATATTCTCTAAAAGAGTTTTGCATGCTTTATCCTGAAAATGCGCCGCTACTGAGAATGTTGATTTACTTTCAATCAAGTAAGGGTGTGTATCGAAAAAATCAACTAAAATTCTTAGCGCAGTGACTTCTTCATTTTTTTCGCTCCATTCGACAAGCAAATCACGCTCAAGTTTAGTGATATGACTCGGGTCGTATAATAAGATCCGAATCAATCGGCGGTAAAGCGTAACAATCTGTTTTGTATTTCTCTTTTCTGTCTTATGAACTGCTGTTGCGCGTTTGATTTGCAGCAACTCATCCAATTCGCCTTGATCAATCTCGCTCAGTTCCGCTAAGCGCCGGATCAGTATCAGCGATAGAGCCGGTGCCGTAACTTGTTGCAGCAGCGGCTTTGCATCGCTGATCAATTTTGCGCGGCCTTCGTCGGTTTGAAGATTGACTTCCGAGCATAACTCTTTGAATAGAAACTCCGATAACGGCAGGGTTTGCTTGAGTTGCTGCTCAAAAGATTCTTTGCCAAATTGATTGATATAGCTATCCGGGTCTGCTCCCTCGGGCAAAAAAAGAAAACTCAGATATTTGCCGTCGGATAGCAGCGCCAGGCTATTCTCAAGTGCGCGCCAGGCTGCTTTTCTACCTGCTTTGTCACCATCGAAGCAGAAAATAATGTTATCTGTCTGACGCAAAAGTTTTTGTATATGAAAACTCGTAGTCGCGGTACCCAAGGCAGCCACAGCATAATCAATCCCGTGCTGCGAGAGGGCGATGACATCCATATATCCTTCGACGACAATGACGCAATTCGCTTCACGGATAGCACGGCGCGCCGAGAAAAGGTTATACAGCTCCCGTCCCTTTTCAAATAAAATCGTTTCGGGGGAGTTCAGATACTTAGGCTCTTCTTTTGCAAGCACGCGGCCGCCAAAGCCAATGATCTGTCCTTTCTGATTAAGAATTGGAAACATGATCCGGTCCCTGAACCGATCATATTGTTTGGTTTCACCGCTGATAATGACTAATCCGGCTTGTGTCAATAATTTGCGGGTTTTATCAGAATTATAATCAGAAAAAACCGCTGCAAGATTCTGCCAATCCGCAGGGGCATAGCCAATAGCAAACCGTGCTGCCGTTTTACCGGATAAGCCGCGCTTTTTAAGATAAGCGATGGCTTTTTCGGAAACCTTAAGCTGCTCGCGATAATAGCGAGTGGCGGTTTGTAGTGCATTTAACAGGTCTTGCGGCGATATTTCAGTGTTGTTATGGTCAGAATCGCTTGCCAAATCCTGTTGTGAGTCGTCTGAAGCAGAATGATGAGACACATTACTGCTTTGCTGCTCCGGCAATTGCATACCAGCGTAAGCCGCCAGATCTTGTACTGCCTCGATAAAGCTTAAGCCGCTATATTCAATCAAGAAGCTGATCGCATTGCCATGCGCGCCGCAACCAAAGCAATGGTAAAACTGTTTGGTTTGACTGACCGTGAATGAAGGGGTCTTTTCGCTATGGAACGGACAACAGGCAACAAAATTAGCGCCCGCTTTCTTAAGCGGGACATGACGATCAATCGCATCGACAATATCCACGCGATTGAGTAAATCATGTATAAAAGATTGCGGAATCATCTACCCGGAGCTGTTAATAACAATCAGCTTCAAGTATAAATAAATTGCAATCGTTGTGGTTTGTTTTAAGAATAATCCGCAATAGCCGATCAATATCAAGCTGATATCTTGGCTTTAATGAGTGCAGACACTTTACCCATATCAGCACGGCCGGCCAGTTTCGGTTTCAGTATGGCCATAACTTTACCCATATCCTGCATGCCTGCCGCATTCGTTTCTGAAATGGCTTCGGTGATCAACGCATCGATTTCGGAATCGCTTAATGCCTGCGGCATATAGGCACTGAGAATAGCGGCTTCCTCTTTCTCAATATTAGCCAGATCCAATCTCTGCGCGGCTTCATACTGAGCAATAGAATCCTTGCGCTGCTTGAGCATTTTTTCGATAACCGCAACGACAGCCGCATCATCCAGCACAATGCGTTCATCCACTTCACGTTGTTTGATTGCAGCTTGCAGCAAACGGATAGTATCGCGCTGCTTGGTGTCACCCGTGCGCATCGCTGCTTTCATATCTTCCGTGATTTTCTGTTTTAAGCTCATGATAAATGGACGTAATTAATCGATTATCAACTCATCATTCTGGAAAAACGCTACCGGAAGAGAAACCGGTATTAAGATATAACGATTTAATAAAGCTTAGGTGGTAACAACTGGCTGCGCAAGCGCTTGTAATTCCGTTTCACAGCTGCTGCTAGCTTGCGTTTGCGTTCCGCGGTCGGTTTTTCATAAAACTCACGAGCGCGCAATTCGGTCAGTATTCCTGTTTTCTCGATTGAACGCTTAAAACGGCGCATAGCTACTTCAAATGGTTCGTTTTCCTTAACTTTAATTGTCGTCATAAATTGGCAAAATCCTCGATAACTTTGATTGAATAACAAGATAAAACAAAAGGCCGGGATTATAACACCAAGCGATTTATTCTAAAAGAATTAGTTGTGAAAATTAAATTGACTGTAGCCAGGGACACTTTGAATCAACCATACGGCATGTCATCGCAGCCCCGGGCGCTAAGACAAAACACCCGGCAAGCTACCTGAATTTTGTTTCTCCAGTCTTTGAATTCGCCCGCGTAGGCAGTATAGTAATGCGCCCAAATAACATGACTGAGAAATGCAGAAAGTAGATAAAGAGCTGGATGCACGCGGCTTGAATTGCCCGCTGCCCATTCTACGCACCAAGCAATCGCTGGCCGGGATGATTAGCGGACAAATATTGAGAATTATTGCGACCGATCCGGGTTCCGTGATCGATTTCCAAGTTTTTGCCGAACAAACCGGAAATGAATTGTTATCGTTATCTGAGGTGGAAAAGGAGTTTATTTTTTTGCTGAAAAAGCGATAAGCCGGCCGATCCGGTTGAACTTCCGGTCAACCGGCGGCACCCGTTAATTTACCAATCACCAATCGCTTGCTCAATACGCCGCAATACCTTCCATGCAGCGTCTTCAGCCTCCGGCAATGGTCATGCGATCGATCAATACCGAACCAGACTGTTTCGATCCGCGCACTATGACATCGTTACCGATGGCCACGATATTCCGGAACATATCTTTCAGGTTACCGGCGATGGTGATTTCTTCGACCGGATAACTGATTGCACCGTTTTCGACCCAGAACCCGGAAGCGCCGCGCGAATAATCCCCGGTAACCGCATTGATGCCGTGCCCGAGCAATTCCGTAACCAGCAAACCGGTACCCATTTTTTTCAATAGCGCATCAAAAGACAGCGGTGTGGCATTCTGCATGATCAGATTATGCGTGCCACCGGCGTTTCCGGTGGTGCGCATACCGAGTTTGCGCGCGGAATAACTGCCCAGGAAGTAGCCCTGCACAGTACCGTTTTCCACGATGTTACGATCGACAGTCGCGACACCATCGTCGTCGAACGGACCGCTCGCCAGCCCTTTGTGCAGATGAGGGCGCTCCAGAATCTGGATATCCGGCGCGAAAACCTGCTGACCGATACTGTCCAGCAAAAAAGAAGATTTGCGGTACAGGTTACTGCCGCTCACCGCCGAAGCGAAATGCCCGATCAAGCCGGATGCAATCGGCGCTTCAAACAATACCGGCACTTCGCAAGTATCGATTTTTCTCGCGCCTAAACGCGCCGCGCCGCGTTTGCCTGCTTTTTGTCCGATGCTTTGTACCGTTTCCAGATCGGCGGCGTCACGCGCCACACTGTACCAGTAGTCGCGCTGTTTGCTGTCGCCCTGTTCGGCGATCATGGCGCAACTGATACTGTGACGCGACAGCGGATAACCGCCCATGAATCCCAGGCTATTGGCATAAATAAATTGCGATTCGCTGACGGAAATGGTCGCGCCTTCGGAATTGGTAATGCGCTTGTCCGCGGTGTATGCGGCTTGTTCGCAGCTTCTCGCCAGCTCAATGGCTTCTTCAACGCTGATTTGCCACGGGTAATATAAATTTAAACCCGGGTAGTTTTTCGCCAGCAATTCCGCGTCCGCCAATCCGGCGCAATCGTCGTCCGCGGTGTAACGCGCGATCGATAGCGCAGCGGCAACCGTGTCGCCGATCGCCTGTGGGGAAAAATCCGAGGTACTGGCATGACCGCGCTTCTGCCCGATATACACCGTCACGGACAGTCCTTTGTCACGATTGTATTCAATTGTTTCCACAGCATCCTGGCGCACCGTCACGGTTTGACCGAAACCGTCGGAAACGTTGGTTTCGCAGGCGCTGGCGCCGCCTTTTTGCGCATGTTGCAAAATATCGCGGGCGATTTGTTGCAGTGTACTGATGGGGTATGAAAATCGGGTATCGGAAACGGGTAAATTATTCATGTCATACAATAAAGATGAAAATATAAGCGGATTTCAAACGAGGAAGCTATGATAACAGCTTATTCACACCGCATTACACAGGTTACCGTGCAAAAAGAACCGGAATACGACGACAACGAAGAAAGCGCGCCGAGTAAAACAAAGCGCAAAAAAGACATGCACGCCTTGCAGGAAATCGGCGAGCAACTGGTGGAACTGGATCCGAAAAAACTGACCGAATTTGATTTGCCGGAAACTTTGATCGACGCCATCAGCCAAGCCCGGCCCATGCAAAAACACGGCGCGCGACGGCGTCAGATGCAGTACATTGGGCGCTTGATGCGCGACATCGACGCGCTGCCGATCCAGCAAAAGCTCGACTCCTGGCACCAAACATCGGTGCACCAAACCGCCCGCCTACACCAGCTGGAACGCTGGCGCGAACGGCTGCTGAACGACGACAACGCGCTCACCGAATTTGCACAGAAATATCCGCAAGCCGACTTGCAGCGCCTGAGACTGTTAATCCGCAATACACAGAAAGAAAAAGCAGCGGAAAAACCACCCAAGAGTTTCCGATTGCTGTTTCGGGAATTGCAGGGGATTGTTGAGGTTTGATTGTTGTGTCATAGTGATTTACCAATGATTAGATTGATTATGTGCAGTAGTTCAGATTTGATCTGACATTCACCCGATTGACGAAGTGCCTGTTAGATCAAATCATCTATTCTGTTGTCATCTCGCCTTCTTCTATGACAATCTTTCACTCCAATATCTGGAAGTTATAATAGCTTCGCTAGTTCAATTCGAACTAATGCGTCGATATTCAAGCCGACCTTCCTGGATAATTTTCTTGCCGAGCATACAAAGTGATTTAGCACCAAACCACTTTTTTATTGTAGTGGCATAGCCTTCGACAGTACGTTTGCGCGAGTCCAAGCGGGTTTTACTGCGTTTCTCTAGTTTCTCGCCACCAATTTTTGAGAAAGTACATTTCTGCATGATGTATTTATCAAATGTACCAAATTCTTCTAGCACACGATCAACGCCGAATCTGCTGATCTTTTTATTATATTCTTCAATTAGAAGATCATAAGCGATTTGCTTGTATCCCATACCTTGCGATAGCAGCCCGATAACCTTCATTTTCATGGGAGACAGCCCCTTCCTTTTCTGAATCTTACTCTCCAAGTCAACAGGCCATGCTACTTCCCCTCGCATGACTTTATCAATTGCCACTTTTATTTCATCGTCTGTTCTTTGCTTAGACAGATAACCATGAGCTCCAACTTTCATAGCACTGATGACATCGACTTCTCGAGTGTGAATACTCCAGAAAATAATCTTTACTTTGGGATATTTCTTTAAAATTTCTTTTGTTAACTCGACTCCCCAAAGACTGTCATCGGTTAATTGATAATCCATAATGATCAGATCAATAGACATTGACTCCAGGCGTTCGAGTGCTTGATAACTATTCTCAGCTTCTGCAACAAACCGCAGGCTCTCATACTTATTTAAACCACTTTTAATACTCTTTCTTATTAACCAATAATCTTCGACAAGCAGAATTTTAGTAATATTCTCTGATGACATGATCATTTCTCCTTACACTAACGGTTTTACGTCGGATCGCAGGTTACCCATTTTTTTGTATCATTATGTTTCAGATTTTTACTATCAGAAGAATACTGGAAAGTTTCCCGCACCAAAATGCGTAAAAATACGAATATCATTTTTCAGCCTGGAATTTGTTTTTAATACTCTGAACATTTTTTATATTGATACCCAACAATTCAGCAATTTCTGCGTCTTCTTTTTCCTCATGTACCAGCATTAATACCTTTATTTCGATTTCCGTAGTCATTCGTCTGATTTCCAGCTTGCCATACTCATTAAGTGCTAGTCTGAATAAGTCACTCCGATTCCGGATACTCAATTTTTCTCTGATATTATCGAAATGTCTTTCCACAGTCCGTGTACGAGATCTTAGTTTTTCCTCGTCGATGAAATCCTGCAAATCTCCGTAGCGTGTTTTGACATACTCACCGCCAAAATCCTCGGTTATTTTTCGGTACTCTATTTCCAATAGATTATAAGCAATTTGAGTATTTTGTTTTCCTTCTGCTAAAAGCTCCATAATCTTGACTTCCATAGGCGTTAATCTTTTGTTTATTACATGAACATCCGTCACCTTAAACTCATCAGCTTCCCATACCTGTTCACCACGCATAATTTTATGAATCGCATCAATAACATCCTGATCTGACTTATCTTTTGACACATAACCATTGGCACCGGCTTCTTTTGCCTGCTCAAGATCGACTTCTCTAATATGTGCACTCCAGAACAATATTTTTGTTTCCGGGAACCGCTTATGAATATCCCTGGTAAGCTCAACTCCCCAAAAACCATGATCATTCAACGCATAGTCCATAATAACCAAATCAATCTTATGGGTTCTCAAATGTGCTAATGCTTGCTGCCCACTATCTGCTGTGGCAATGCACCGTAGTTTCGGATTTCCAGCCAATCCATGAAGAAGGCTATCCCTCAAGCGCCAATCATCTTCAACCAGCAAGAAATTGATGGTGTTTATCGATGTTTCAATAGACATAGCGCATAGCTCCATAAGTTATGATTTTGCGGTACCGTGGCTTTAACAGTTGTGCCACTGTCGGATGATTCAATCGCCAACTCTCCACCGATTCTTTGAATACGAGCCTCCATACTGCCAAGACCTAATCCCATTTTGACGGATTTAACATGATTTACATCAAATCCAACACCATTATCCTGAATGGTCAGGATAATATTGCATTCGTCGGTTTGCAGTTGGAGATCCACTCGTGTTGCAGCAGCATGCCTAATATTATTTAAGGCTTCATTGACTACTTTCAGTATTGCGACTCTTTTTTCTTTTGATAAATTTTTTGAATAAGCTGCGACTTTCTGTGTTTCGGATAAAGTAACCTGAACTTGTTCCCTCATCTCAAAATTTCTCTTCATCTCGCTTAAGCCATCTATCAATGCGAGATTATTCGGATCTTTACCAGCAATAATGATACGAATCCAATCCAATGCATGTTGCGCCGGATCCCTTATCTTTTCGAGAAATCCTCGAGAATTGGAAAGTATTATTTCTCCGGGTTGGTGCAACTGGTTATTTAACTCGCGAATAATATAAGCTAAATCTTGTTTTACTTGATCGTGTAAATCTGCGCCTATTCGCAAGCGTTCCAAAGTCTTGCCAATATTTATTTGCGAGAAGCTCAGCCCCATCATGCCAATAAATGCAATTCCAGCTATCCATACCATCGAGATATGAATGTAATTCAGTACTTCTGTATCGGTACCATCCAAGAAATTATCAACATCTTCAAGATAAATCCCTGTTCCTAATACCCATTTCCAATCAGTTAACTCAATTACAAAAGCAAGTTTTGATCTCCCACCCATATCATCTGTTACAGAAGGTTTATGGAAAATATATTCGTCAAATCCGTCTCCCTCTCCTCGAGCAGCTTTCCTGGCAGCCATTATCAAATCTCGTATTACATACTTTCCTGCTCTGTCTTTATAGTCCCATTTATTCTGATTTACCCAATCTTTTTTACTTGGATGAACGATATTTTTACCTGACAAGTCATACACAAAGAAATAACCATCTTCTTCGTTGTATCTCAAATTAGATAAAATTCTTTTAGCTTCTTTCATCGCATCTTCGTTTGAAATCTCTAAATCAGGTTCTCGCAAATGCTTAATGGCATTTTCTGCCAGCTTGATATAACCTTTAAGATCATTCTTTTTACTCTCAAGATAATCGGATCTGATTTCAGCTCTTAATTGCTGGGGCAGCTTGCTGGCTTGCTGGTAAATCACCCAACCAATCGCACATACTGTTAGAGCAAAAACTGCCGGACCAGTCAGCAATAAATTTCTATTCCCTAATCCCATAATAATCTCCCTCTCCTTAATGAAGTGTTCGGTTCAATTTACACTTCTTTCTTAGATTTCTGCTTGGATATACGCATTATTACGCAATTACAATTTGCGGACATCAGCCTGCCCTTGGGAAATCGCATTCAACCAAGTTATTTGCATTCACAAATCCTCAAGCATTGCAACCGTGATGAGGTATTTTTATTTCTTGAATCATCTCTCGTAAAAAGCGATGAAATCAGATCCACGCCGCGCTTTCAATTCTCAGTATGCGTAAATGTACGTACTGACCTAGCCTTATTAGTATTGTTACCATGAATTTTCTATCATCTAAAAAGGGAGTTAAAAATGAATCCGAAAATATACAAAGGATTGATAGCTTCAATCGCTTTAACCGCACTAGCAAGTTGTGCAACGATAATGGGGAACAGTGCCCCTGAAACCCTGAATGTCCGCAGCACTCCCGATCAAGCGAGAGTCATCATCACCGATGAATCCGGTGCTATAATTTTTGAGGGAAAAACGCCGACATCGTTACCCTTAGAGAAAAAGAAAGGCTATTTTAGTGGCAAAAAATATGATGTCAGAATCTTGAAAGAAGGATATAACGAGCAAATTGTCACCGTCGATACCAAAGTCGGTGGCTGGTATATTGGAAATATTCTGTTTGGCGGTCTCATTGGCCTGCTGATAGTCGATCCAGCTACTGGGGCAATGTGGACGCTGGATACAAATGAAGTCAATGTGACTTTTAGCGCATTGAAACAAGGAGCAATAATTGGATCTGAAAAAGCAAATATTGTTCTAATTCAGGATGTTCCTTTGTATTTTCGTGATAAAATGATTAAAGTTCAATAGCAATAAATCGCACTGTAAACATCGGCGTGGAAAGTTTTAATTCAAAAGTATTCAATTGCAGCAACATATTAATTTTAATATTTATTCTTTACTTTACAGGGGAATTTTATGGCAACGGGACTAGAAGTTATAGAATATTATGGAATATCAAGAGAGCGAGCAATGGATTTTATTATGGCCAATGTTAATCATCCTGAGGTTATTTATGACGTCGCTTCAACTTATGGCATAACAACGCAACACCTCAGCGATATCACTGGCTATTCGACAGATATCATCAAAAATTATTTTGAATCTTCCAGATTGAGCACTACAGTACTTGATGAAGTGAAATTGTTGTTTAATTCCAGTCTTGGTCATTTGGATTATTTGGTAAATTTCAACAATCATACAGGATCATTATCAACTGCTAGCTTGAGCGAACAAGTCACAGCATCTTTAGATGATCCAACTCAATTTGATGCTCTTTTTGAATCTATATTTGGCTATGAAGAAGCTGATGGTTTATATACACCCGATGAAACCGGCATCTCACACCTGGGTAATATAAAAGCTGTTCCTGAAAGCTTAGAATCGATTTTTTTTGGAACCCTGATCAATATCATCAATTCACTAGATATTGATGAGCTTAAACAGATTGCAAGCTTTCCGTCAATTACCAAGGATAACTTGAATGATTTTATCGCACTTGTGTCTGATTCCTTGAGCGATATGCCTGCAACACCATATCCCGATAGTTTTCTACAAGAGAATGTTGTTAAAGATGCGGTTACTTTGATCGAAGATTATTGGAGTTCTGATTCTCAAGTGATAGGTATTCTTGATGACAGCCCCTTCTTAGGATTAGTGATAGCTTAGTATGTAAGAATTTCTTAACAGGCCGTTGGGAAACTTTTGAGGCAACCGCAGATAGTTCTCAATGGCCTGACAAACAGCAATTCTCACCGCTATGACACATAAACTACCTACTCATATCCTCAGCCTGATTCTTGTGGCGACTTGCTCGTGTCCCGTCTTTTCTGCCACGGGCATCGCGCGTTTTGGCATGGAATCGTTCGATACTG
>CP091134.1:701967-712070 GCA_021582535.1 Nitrosomonas sp. | reverse complement strand
CGCTGGTAGCCGGCAATGAAATGGCGCGTCCGACCGACAGGCAATTCATCAGCATGCGCCAGCCTTGCCCGACACCTTCTTGTCCGCCGATAATCCAGTCCATTGGGATGAATACTTCCTTGCCCCAGTTCGGGCCGTTCTGGAATGCACCATTGAGCGGATAATGGCGCCGCCCGATGTTGACACCCGGCGTATGGGTGGGAATCAGTGCCAGCGTAATGCCCAGGTCTTCGCCTTTGCCCAGCAGCCGGTCCGGATCGTACAATTTGAACGCCAGACCGAGAATAGTCGCAACCGGTCCCAACGTGATATAGCGTTTCTCCCAGGTTATCTTCATCCCCAGCACATCGCTTTGACCGTCGTATTCGCCACGGCAGACAATGCCAAAATCCGGCATCGCACCGGCATCCGATCCTGCTTCCGGCGACGTCAGTGCAAAGCAAGGCACTTCCAGGCCCTTGGCCAGGCGCGGCAAGTAATATTCTTTCTGTTTCTCGGTACCGTAATGCAGCAGCAGCTCAGCCGGTCCCAAGGAATTCGGCACCATCACCGTGACCGCTCCCGTACCGCTACGAGAACCGATTTTCATCACCACTTCGGAATGCGCCAGCGCCGAGAAACCGTAACCACCGTATTGCTTGGGAATGATCAGGCCGAAGAAACCGTTGTCCTTGATGAATTGCCACACTTCCGGCGGCAAATCCTTCAATTCATGCGTGATCTGCCATTCGTCGAGCATGGCGCACAATTGCTCCACCGGACCATCGAGAAATGCCTGTTCCTCCGCGCTCAATTGCGGCTTGGGATAAGCCAGCAGCTTTTTCCAATCCGGCTTGCCGCTGAATAATTCACCTTCCCACCAGACCGTACCGGCATCCAGCGCTTCCTGCTCGGTTTGCGAGATTGGCGGCAGCATTTTGCGGAAAATCTTCAGGACCGGATTGCTGACCAGATGGCGGCGCAGAAAAGGAACCGCCAGAATCAGGCTGGCAACGGCAATGACAAACAGGACGACATAGAAGAGAAACAGGAGCATGGCAATCTTCCTCGTAGTGAGTTAAACCCGGTCAACCTCGGTGCATGATGACACGGTGTTGTACAAGACTTCAATCAGGCGTGTAGAATCCGGCAATCTTCTCAAAGCGCTACAGTCGCAAATTTACATGAAAATCGCTCAAATCCCTACTGTAACGCCGAAGTATTATGCCGCGTTTGCTGTGGTTTTCATACACCCGCGCCGCCACCAATCTTTAACTTGTTAAATTCAGGAAAAAATCATGTCCAATGACACACTGTCGCTTGCGCAAACACTGATCGCCCGCCGCTCACTCACCCCTGCCGACGACGGCTGCCAGGAAATCCTGATCGAACGGCTGGAAAAACTCGGTTTCCGTATCGAAAGAATGCGCTTCGGCGAAGTCGACAATCTCTGGGCACGGCGCGGCGATACGGCGCCGGTGTTGTGTTTCGCCGGACATACCGACGTCGTGCCCACCGGCCCGCTGGAGCAGTGGGATAGCGATCCATTTGTACCCACGATCCGGGATGGCAAATTGTACGGCCGCGGCGCTGCTGACATGAAATCGTCGCTAGCCGCTTTTATCACCGCCATCGAAGCTTTTGTCGCACAGCATGCCAATCATCAAGGATCGATCGCGCTGCTGATCACCTCCGACGAGGAAGGCATCGCCGTCGACGGCACGGTCAAAGTGGTCGAAGCGCTCAAAGCGCGTGGCGAATTGCTGGATTATTGCATCGTCGGCGAACCGACCTGTACCGACACACTGGGCGACACCATCAAAAACGGCCGGCGCGGCTCCTTATCCGGTAATCTGACGATCAAGGGCATCCAAGGCCACATCGCTTACCCGCATCTGGCGAAAAATCCGATTCATCTCGCCGCACCCGCGATTGCGGAACTGGCGCAAACCGGATGGGATCAAGGCAACGAATATTTCCCGCCGACCACTTGGCATATTTCCAACATTCATGGCGGCACCGGTGCCACCAACGTCATCCCCGGCACGCTGAACTTATTGTTCAACTTCCGTTTCTCCACCGCCAGCACGATCGAATCGCTGCAAAGCCGCGTGCATGAAATTCTTGATAAACATGGATTGGACTATGACTTGCAATGGGAGCTGTCGGGCAAACCGTTTCTCACACCCAAGGCGGAACTGGCCGACGCCATGCACGCCGCCATTGTTGAAGTCACTGGTATCGAAGCGCAACTCTCCACTTCCGGCGGCACGTCAGATGGCCGGTTCATCGCCGACATTTGTACGCAAGTCATCGAATTCGGCCCGCGCAATGCCACCATCCACAAACTGAATGAACACGTAGCAGTAGACGATCTCGAGAAACTATCGAGAATTTACCAGTTAATCATGGAGAATTTGTTGGTTGATAAAATTGCGGAAACCGATTCAGATACCGATGGTTTTTGGGATAAATTGAAGAAGTTTTTTTCTTTTGGATGAGGTAAGTTCATTTAACGTGATTCATCGGCTTAAAAAATCAATTCTCTGTTACATCGTCATGATGTAGTTCTCTGCCGTAGATTCATCCCAACCGTTCGATCTTGGCGCTAGCTATCTTGATGTGGCTATCAAGTGCAGCGATGCACGATCCAAACCGGTGGCTGAATCCTGTGCTCGCCTTCATCTGAGCAAGGAACGCACGAGCTAGTTGTTCAGCGTGTCGCCAGGTTTCGTTGGCCACACCAGCGCAAATGCTTGCCTCGGATATGGTACTCGGTAGTCCGCCACCACTGCGGGGTGCAAAGGTCATCGGCGTCATGTCGTAAGCCGGAGCGATATCATAAGGGGGACGACCCTGTTCGGAGACGAATGACAGATTGCCGCTGTGCATGTCGGTATTACCGATCAGGGTGCCAAAAGCCCACAGGAGGTCCACGCACTCCGCCGCTTCCTGGCGAACCTGACCGTCAGCCGCCAGGCGGCGGGCGATGATGGGCCAACCGCCTGTTCCTGCTCCGACGAATTCGGCATCCAGTGCTTCCAGGGAGAATAATGCACGCCGGCCCAAGTCGCCGATACGATCAAAACGCTCCGCCTCAAGGAAACGCTGGCTGCCGATGTCCACTATCCGTGTCTTGGCGGCGGGGATACCGGCCTCGCGTAGCGTATCCAGCGCGAGATGCTCGGCCAACAAAAGATCGCGCCAGCGTTCACTCACGGGACTTTCCTCCATCTCGCTGAACTTTACGATGACATGCCGAGGTCCATTCGATGTTATGGCAAAAGCGGTAAACTTTGGTTGCTCGCCGCCAGCCGATGATCCAGGTTTCTCGCCACGCGCGGCTTCTTTCGCCAACCGGATATATTCTTCGGCCTTTTGGTTCTCTTCGATTGGATCAGAAACAGGCGCGTTAAGAAAACGATCCCGCGCAATATCGCCCAGCAGCAGATTTCCTACCACATCATGTCCATGCACGAGCAGCGCCCGCAAAGCGTGCGTGTCGGTCCAGTCTTTGAGCCGCTCCGGAAGCCCCAATTCAGCACCGTGGCAAGCAGCATACGCCCGGCCGAGATACCCTTGAGGGCGCATGTCAAACAACCACCATGGCAAGCCGTCGCTATGGAGAGTGACTCCGTCTTCTTGGCGCATAACGAACCCTTCCGGATGCACTGGAATTAGCACGCCCAACCGCCGTATCCGGCCTTCTGCATCGACTCGATATACCGAGAAATCTTCCAATCCGCGCATGGCATCGCGCAGCATGTATTGAATAGATCGCGCGGCTCCAATCCGAACGATTTCAGCGTCAAGTTCAGTCAGCGCACGAGAGATCGTTGGTTGACTGACACCAATAATTTCAGACAGTTGGCGAGCAGATAGCGGCTCACCCAATAGCCGCATCCGAATAGTCTCAGCGTATGGCGACATACATTTGAATTAATATGTGAATACATTAATGAATAGATAGTATAAGTGATTCGAGATTCATTTGAAAAAATATTGCAGCTCAAGACCACCCAAGATCGAACTCAGCCAATCGATATCAGATTAAATGACGATTAATACGAGCCGCTACCGGATTCGACCGTTCTTATCTCATCCAGCATGGTGCGATGATCTGAATAATCGATTGCAATCGGAAACACGGTATCGTTATGCACCAGCCGCAAAGACGGATAGGAGTAGACATCCATACTCCTTGCCTGTTGAATTTGCTGCTGTAGTTCACTTTCTATCACCGGGCTTTTCAGGTCTTCGCTAAAGGTCTCCACATCCAGACCAATCTCACGGGCGCATGCTTGCAAGGTTTCCGGCAGCGATGGATTCTTCGCTTGTTGATAATACGCGGTCTGAATGGCACGTATCATTTCCGGTTCAGCCTCGGCGCGTTGCTTTTTAGCTGCCAGAACGGCCCGGCAAGCCGGATACGTTGAGCGGATCGGCGTATTGCGTGACCAGAAATCCCAGTTGAAGTGAACCCCGGGAACCGTTTGCTCAATGCGTTGCCAGGCCTGTTGCACCATTTTCTGCGTCGCGGGCGGCATCGGCTCGGTGGTATCCGGCGCTAGGCCGCCGACGAGGTAAATAATGTCTATGCCATGCGGCAGATCCCGCTGCAATGCAGCCCAGCTTTGGCTGAAGGCGTAACACCAGCTGCACATGGGGTCATGAATGTAAAAAATTTGCGGAGCACTCATTGCAAGCGTTTAAAGAAGAAAGTTCTGCCATGTTATCGTCAAAAGCACGGAAATCCTAGCAATCGTCACTTAAGAAAAAACATCCGCGATTGCTGTAAAATTCCCTTTCGTTCATATCTGAATTGAGACCGATCAGTATGCCGCACACCCTACGAAAACCACTCACAAGAATCGCGCTGATCGCTGCGCTATTGCTATTCAGCGGTTGCAGCATGCTGCGTCTGAGCTATGATAACGGGCCGCAACTGGTTTGGTGGTGGCTCGACGGGCATGTCGATTTCAGCCGGGAACAAGCGCCGCACGCCAAACATGCCATTCACCAATGGTTTGGCTGGCACCGTGCCACCCAATTGCCGGAATACGCGGATTGGCTAGCCGCGATACGCAGCCGGATCGACGGCGAGTTGACACCCGCGCAAGTCTGTAATTGGTCTGACGAACTGCAAAATATCATCGCGCCCGCTTTCGACCACGCCGTGCACCTCGGCACACCGGTGGCCTTGCGCTTGAATGAAACGCAATGGCGTCATCTCGAAAAACGCTACGCCAAGAGTAACGAAGAGCTGCGCGAGGATTTTCTGCAACCCGACCCCGAGGATCGGCTGCGCGCATCCATTAAGCGGACGGTCAAACGCATCGAAAATCTTTACGGCGATATTGATAAAGCCCAGCGGCGCTTCATCATCGCCAGCCTTGAAGCTTCCCCTTTCAATCCGGAGGCATGGCTGACCGAACGCCAGCGGCGGCAACAGGAAACCCTGCGAACCCTGCGCCAGCTCGCCGCCGAATCCGCCACGCCTGAACTGGCCACGGCTTCGTTACGACAACTGATCGAGCACACGCACCGTTCCGACGACCCGGACTACCGGGCTTACCAATTGAAATTGGCCGAACACACCTGCGGCTTTATCGCACGCATGCACAACAGCACCACGCCAGCGCAACGCCGGCATGCGCACGACAAGCTCAAAGGCTGGGAGACCGATTTTCGTGCACTGATGATGGATAACCGCTTGCAGACGGCGTTGGAGTAGTTAATGAATTTGATCAAATTATTTAAGACTCTAAAGAAATTGTCTCCATCACACTTTCAACATCTGTTTGATGTTTCAATTTGTAAATCGTATTTATCTATGTCAAGATCAAATAGAATTACTTCTGATTAATGGATAAGAAATGGCTAGCGAAACAGGACGCATGAGTGTATCGGTGACACCGGAAAAACAAGAGAAACTGGATGCTATTGCGCATAGTCTGGATCGTTCCAGAAACTGGTTAATCAATCAGGCGATAGATCACTATCTGGAAATTTACGATTGGCAAACAAAAAAAATTCAAGAACATCTGGATATTGCTTCAGGAAAAAATGCAAAATTTCACTCGAGCGATGCTGTCGATGCCGTGATAGATAAATTCAAAGCATGAGCGCTGTTGTATGGCTCGATGAAGCACTTGAAGATTTAAAATCACTGGGTAATTATATAGCGAAAGAGAATGCTCATGCCGCTTATAACATTTTAATCAAAATAAAAGCTACTGCTGATAATCTATCGCATCATCCCGAAATTGGTCGCCCAGGCCGCGTATTTGGTACGCGTGAGATCGTAATGAGTGATCTTCCATACATTATTGCCTATCAAATAACCAACAAAGATATTCGCATATTGGCTGTCATGCATACATCCAGAAAATGGCCTGAGAACTTCAATCGTTCTTGATTGTAATGTTTGAAATGCTTCATTTATGCACAAAATTGACACTTAAGGAAACGCTGATCTGATAGGCGAGGGAGTGAGTACCGCGCAACGAAGTGATTCACTCGTACAGTCATTAATCAGCGCTTCCTTAAAGCTACACAGCATTTCCCAATGCTTTCGCCCCCATCACGTCCGCTTCATGTTCCAGCCCCCTGTCATCATTTACAGGCACGCCATCTTTCATCTGCATCGTCGGCTGCACCCGGCCTTGCGCCTGCTGCACCACATGCCAGGCCTCATGCGGCAAATGTTGCTCCTGCCCTGGCGCCACGTGGATATCGGTTCCTTGCGCATAGGCAAGCGCATTGAGTTGCGCCGGTTGCGATGAATTGTAATGAACCCGGACGGAATCCATCGACAGACCGGATAGATTCTCTATGCCGGATTTAAGATTGTCCGGCAGGCCGGTGTTGTTTGGTTTTGCGGAGGATTGCTCTTTCAATTGCGCGGGAACATCCGTAGCCGCTTTTTTCTGCAATTCTTCTTCCTCGACTCGTTGGATCGGCTCGGATTTCTTTTGCAGCGATTCGTCTTCCTCAATGCGCTGCACGGATTCACCGGATAACAATTTGCGCTGCGCCAGCAGTTGCGGACTATTATTCATCAGTTGACTGACTTTCCGCTGGGCTATGGCTTGCGGGGAATTGGCCATAGCGGTAAGCATTTGCCGTTGGGCAGATGTTGATTCGCGATTATCCAGAAAAGCTTGATGAACTGCTGAAGTAGCTGCCACGGCAGCAGGATTACGCGTTTGTTGCCGCTCTGATTCAACCGGGAATGATCGTTTCATATTACCTCTCCTCTCCACTATATTTTAGTATCAATCACATCAATTTCATGTGGCTGATATAGTTCTTGCCCCGGCCACAAAATGAACACTGCACAATTTAATTTTTATCGTTTGTGCTTGTGCGTATCAGCTTTGTCTCTATGCACAAATCCATAGGACTTATCAACAGTCTCAAGCAAAACATCCTTTGCCTCTTTAGGAAGTGCGTACACTGGCGCAATATCCGTTCCGCTCTTCTTGAAATCGACATCTGCACAACTAGTCTCTACTTCAGTCGGAATTCTTTCTAATACTTCCCTGATCGGATCAAGTTTTTTTTCTAACAGAATCTTTTTCCGAGAAGGAATCTCTTTGTCTTGTTCATTCTCCCACTCTGCTGATCCAGTAAGCCCCAAATCTTTATTGGCAAATTTAGCTTTAGCGATAAAAGTCAGAGCGGAACCCTTGTGTGCATCAAATTTAGCCTCATACTTTTGCTCAAAATCAGTCGAATAAGAACTTTCACAAGCTGCACTCCAAGGCACAACATTTTGATCGTTATCTTCGCCCCCATACTCTCGTTTATGCAAATGTCCCCCAATTAATTCTACAGCGGGGGAGACAGTAGATTTTTCGACTAATTTATTGATCGCCGAAGCATGGCTTGTATTTTTTCTTGTTCCTTTAGGATTTGTTGATTTTCCATCAAGACCAATATTTATCGGATATGTTGCGTCAATATCATTTGGTTTTAACTGGAGCAAGGGTATAGAGTTCTTTGTCGAATCAATCCTGGCAGTCTGCGAAACAGTAAGCGGCATTCTACTCGCCTTCGCCCCCATCACATCCGCTTCATGTTCCAATCCTTTATCGTCATTAATTGGCACTCCATCCTTCATCTGCATCGTCGGCTGCACCCGGCCTTGCGCTTGTTGCACCACATGCCAGGCCTCATGCGGCAAATGTTGCTCCTGCCCCGGCGCGACATGGATATCGGTGCCTTGTGCATAAGCCAAAGCATTCAGCTGTGCAGGCTGGGAGGAGTTGTAATGCACCCGGACGGAATCCATCGACAGTCCGGATAGGTTCTCTATGCCGGATTTAAGATTGTCCGGCAGGCCGGTGTTATTAGGCTTAGCGGAAGATTGCTCTTTCAATTGCGCAGGAACATCCGTAGCCGCTTTTTTCTGTAACTCTTCCTCTTCGATCCGTTGGATCGGTTCGGATTTCTTTTGCAGCGATTCGTCTTCCTCAATGCGCTGCACGGATTCACCGAATAACAACTTGCGTTGCGCCAGCAATCGCGGACTGTTATTCATCAGTTGACTGACTTTCCGTTGAGCTATAGCTTGCGGAGAACTTGTCATGGCAATCATTAATTGCCGTTGTGCCGTTGCCGATTTACGATTATCGGCAAAAGCCTGGATGCCGTACACGCTGTCTGCCAATACTGCAGAGTGTCGAGTTTGTTGTGATTCTGATTCAAGTGAGAGTGATCGTTTCATACTACCCTCCGTTTATTTGACGCTGCTTACCGTTTTACGCCGGGGTTAAGCACCTGATCCTCCGGATAATGTGAAGGCATTCTACTCGTAGTGAGGACTCACTGCAAAGCACCTGAATTCCGTGCCCAGCGTTATCCATCCGGTCAAAATAACCAGGCGTGTACACGCAAATTGCCGTATGGATTTATCTACTCAATCAGATCGGCGAGAACACTTTTCTTTAGCTTTATTTTATAAAGTAATTTATCGTAAAAACGAATTCGAATAATCGAACGAATAATTAAATAAACGCTTAAAACCACTAACGCAAGATTGAGTATGGCCAGCGGAATCAGAAAATGTAAAACACCGAGCACGTCATAGAATTTTGACGTGGCAACCAGCACACTCATAACGGATAAGGGAAGCGCCAATATGGCTATGCCGGTTCTCATCATGGAAAGCCAAGTTTGTTTTTCGGCTAAAATAAGCCGGATCTCGTCCATAACTTCTGTCGAGCTTGCTTTGTCTATATCCTCAATCAAACTACATACCTCATGATGGTTATACAATTCTGCATGGAATATCAACATCCTCGTCGTAACTGTATATCGCGCATAGCCTATGATAGCCATCCGCAACAATTACTTTGCCGTTCGCCGGATCTCTTACCAGTAAAATAGGCGACAATGGAATCCCTGCTTGTATTTTTTCCTGACTCTTCTGAACATGAGTATTACTGATCCCAAGCAACGATAAGCCAGATGCTCTAAAAATATCCTTGGCTTTAAATTGCGACATCACTGCTTGCTTCAAATTGTCCACATAACGAGCAGCCGTTTGCTCATCGTAAATCAAACATAAGTATGATAAAGCCGCCGGATAATTATGCGTTTCCGGTTCGCTTAACCATTTAATTTCGGTTTTCTTCACCATAAACAGCCAAATTCCTCTGTATCACAAAAGCATTATCCTCAAATGTTGTTGTACCAAATAGCGAACTTGGAATACCAGTGTTACTGATCAACTAAGGCTTATTCACACTCCTTTCGAAACATCAACACCGTAAAATCATCTTCCAAATAACCATCGAAACACTCCACCCGCGGCGACAGCACTTGGCAAAATGTCAGAATTTCTTCTCGGTCGTGCCCGATCAGTAAATCGTGCTGCGGGAAACGGCTTTTATCCAGCATATTAAAAGCCAGTGCGATCCGGGCGCTGTTATACAGTTTACCGATCATCGCGGTATAAAAACCGTCATCTTTACAGCGGTAACCCAATACGCCGCTGGCGATGACGTAATCGACCTGCGGTAATTCTGCGGTACTGAAGTCCGTTTGATAAAAAGTGGTCCGTTCGATGCCTTCGTAGCGCTTGCGGGCTTCGGCGATGAATTCCGGCATTTGATCGA
>CP091134.1:700364-701867 GCA_021582535.1 Nitrosomonas sp. | reverse complement strand
CGGGCATAGTCTGGGTGGTTATTTGGCTGCGGCCGTTAAGCAAAGTTATGCACAAGCAACGGAAGCCTATTTGTACAACGCACCGGGTGTGGGTGGTTTGCTCGGTAATCTGGCAGATGCGGTGAGCAGCGCGCTCGGTCTGAATAATGTTGCGCCCGATAGTATCTGGAATTTACGAGGTTCGGAAGGTTTTCCACTTATTTCGGGGTTGGGTTTTCAGCTTGGCACATCTATCAGTATTCAAACCGAAGCATCCGGCAATAATCATAGCATCAGTTTGTTAACCGATGCTTTAGCCGTCTATTCCGCTTATTCCCAGTTGGCGCCCAATCTGAATCAAGAACAGCTCAGCAAGTTGATTGATGCATTCGGTTCGACCAAGGATATTGGCGGATCGAACGGCAAAACGCTGGAATCCGCCCTCGATGCGTTGCGTGTCATTTTGCTGGATCCGGAGAATGGCAAGATAGCGCTGAGTGAAAATCAGAAGACTGAAACGGGCAATCGCGACAAATTTTATGAGAATCTTTATGGATTGCAAAATAGTGATCAATTCAAGGATTCAGCGGACAAAGTTCAGTTGACGTTGTTATCCGATTTGTCCCCCGGCGCGATCATCAGCAAGATCGAAAGCAACGATCAGGGCGGCCTGGCAACCCGCTTTGCATTGCTTGCGCTGAATCCTTTTGTTCTGGAAGGAGAAAAAATTGATTACGGTGCTTTCAATACCAACGGCGAACTGGATCTCTTCAGTCCGGATAGTGGCACGGGCACGCTGACGTCATCTTATCTGGTCGACCGCATGACGATGTTGATCCGTAAGAATTGGTTCAATATCGAGGACAAGAATCCTCTGGATTCATCGGTTACGTTCAGCTCAAGCAATCATAGCTATCAAAATATCAATGACTCTCTTGAGAGTGGTGCCGACATTGCCAAATTCGACACGCTGATCGCTGTAGGAAGACATGGCGCCAGCGATGTGCGGCAGTCACGAGATAACGATTTAACAATACTATTTTAAATAAAGCACCCTGCCGCAAGCGGCGAGGTATTTAAATGCGCTCTTCAGGCTGCTGGTTTTCAACCAGCTTACGCCCCAAGGAGCGAGGAATTAAACCCGAAGAGATTAAACACATCAACTTTAATGCTCCCAATACCGCTAGCTTTCCAAAGCTGAGTGAAATGACAAAGCCAGTATATATTGTGCTGCGCTTAATGACACTTACCCGCTGACACCAAACGAGGAATTGATTGTATGAAAAAGATTGTTTTGTTATTGATCGCTGCAGCAATCGTTTATGCCACGTTTTTTACAGAAAAGGCTCGGCTAGACCGGGAAGTGGATCGCCTGTGCGCTATAGACGGCGGGATTAAGGTTTATGAGACGGTGGTATTGCCGGCGGATAAGTTTGATAAAAGTGGAAGGATCAATTTTTACGAGCCTACAAAAAAAATCGAAGATACGTAGGGACCTGAGTATATCTATCAATGGAATACACA
>CP091134.1:697496-700264 GCA_021582535.1 Nitrosomonas sp. | reverse complement strand
GTGCAAGCGGACGGGCAGCCTGGATTCGATGATTGAAACCGGCACGCAAATCAGCAACGACTTCCAATCCTTTTTTTCCGCACACCGCGCCATCACACATATATTTTTTAACGGCGGAACAGCGGAAGCTTGTTTTAAACGGTATGTAGTACCCGCACAAAACCTGGGATTGCTCCAACTCTCACGGCTGCCTTCCACCAGCCCGGCCAATGCCCGTTTATCATTTGACGACAAATGCGAAATCTGGCGCGAAACGATCAGCTCAGCATTGCGTTCCTGCCATCCCATGCCAAAAATAAAGCAGATGCTTGACGGCGAAGCCCGGGATGCGTTTTACTTATGCGCTGGCAGCACGGAACAAAAATGATTAATCAATATTCGACTGAAAGGAATTCACGCGATGCAAAAACTCATTATCATTGTCTTCATTATTTTTGCCGTTGGATACGTTACCTTGATGGTTCAGTATTTTTAGAAATCAATAACGGTTGATGGCGAAAACCACCTTATCTTAAGGCATGCGATGCAAAACAAAGCCCGCACGGAATGATCCGCGATACGAAGGAAAAAGCGGTTGATCTCTTTTCCTGAATACGGAAGCGGACTGGATCTCTCTATCCGGCTGCGCACAGCGGGCTGACGTATGCCTTTGTTCAAAACAAATTGCTTTTTATTCATACTGCTGGCCATTGCCACCCTGATATCCCACGCCAGATTTGAACAGTATGTGCAAACCGGTCCCGAGCTTCTGACCGCCGGTTGGAAGTTCCGGACCACGGAAAGCAGCCGGGTTGAGGTCACGGAAAATGGCTTAAACCTTTTTTCCAGCGATGCCAAAACCGGCGCCAGCGCGCTCCAGCATCTTCCAATGGTAAAACCCGGCACTGTGTTATTAGTATCCGCTGATATGCGCTGCGCCAATGTAATGACAGGCATAAAACCCTGGAACTCCGCCCGGCTTCTATTGGCGCAAAATGATGGCAAAAAAGACCGTTGGGATCTGCCCCACGCGGCGGTTGCCCTGACAGGAACCCATGACTGGAAAAATTACCGCAAGGCTTTCACCATCGCACCCGGAATCCAAAACATCGGGCTAGTCGCACAATTGAGCCAATCCACCGGGTCGCTGCAGATTAAGAATATCCATGTTTATCCGGTTTACGAAAATCCGGATTATAAATGGGTTCGCGATATCATTCTGTTGGCTTGGGGCGCATATTTCCTGCTGTTTACCGGCTCATTTCTGTTCATCGACAAGAAAAATATCCTCGTCCGCTTCCTGCTGGTTTCCGCCTTTATCGCCATCATTGCCGGAACAACCCTGCCGGGCGACATGAAAAACCTGGTCTCCAGCGAAGTCAAAACTCAAATCGACGCCGAAAGCGAATCTTTTAAAACGATCATTCCTTGGGATTTATCCAAGGTCTGGCATCTCGGCTTCTTTTTCCTGTTCGGGTTGATCCTCAGCGTGATGATGAAAACAGCACCCATCCTGCAAACGGTTACGATTATTCTTCTGCTGGCTGGCGGCACAGAATTCGTGCAACTGTATATTGAAGGGCGAACTGCGCTCCTGAGTGATTTTTTTATTGATACGGCGGGGGGAGTGACCGGTATGATTTTGATCAGGGCTTTTATTTCAAATCAACAGGAAAACAAAGCCGCCTCAACATGATTCTTGACCGCTGGAAAATTTAGCCGCTATAAGTCCGTGATCAGAATCTGACTTGGACGCGATACTTCAGCGTAACCGCGCTTTCCGCGGGAACGGCCACTTGCCATACGGCTGTGTTACCGGCTGGTTTATGGTGCAGATGGCTTTCTTCGATTATTTTCCAGTCACCCGGTATGGGTTCTTGCACCGTGACCGTAGCCATTTCCTTTTTGGCATTTTTGAGCGTGATTTCGTAAGCGCTTTCAAAACGGTTAATGCCATTGTTCCCGGTACTCAATTGCTTGAAATCGGTTTGTTTTTTATCCGCCGTGACATCAAACGACTGCCCCAGCTTTACCCGCACGATCTCGTTTTTTGGTGTGTGATCTATGCGATCTTCACCGACGAACTGGGCATTTCCGGCTTTATCGCGTTTGTAGGCGCGTAAAATACCTTTGGGTAGCGGTATGCCTAACCGGGCCGATTCTTTATTATCAAACTGCATGAATACGCTCACTTTCAGTTTCTGTCCCAGATCACCATAACCGGAAGCATAATAATAATCGCTCCCCGCCAGCACCAGCTCTTTACGGGCCGGCACGCCGGAGGCATTCAGTAGTGCGACTTGCTTGGTTTGATTCTCGGCAATCGTCGTTAACCGATCCAGGTTATAGAGATGATATTCCATGAGCGATTCCTGGCGCATCGGCTCGGCAGCGCTATCCGCCGCCATTTTGGCTCTCATCGCTACCGGCGCGGCGAATTCTTGCTGCACCCGGTTGATATCGCCAGCCACCAATTGCAGCTTCGCATTGACATAGCGGGTGCCACTGGTATTCGTCAACGTTACCCAGCCGGACAAATCCAGCTCATCATCCGTATCGTTCAGTTCAGCAACATAGTCCGCTTTCCAAGCCAGGCCGCCGGTCAAATAGCTCAACTCCAATGCTTGCGCTGCGTGACCATGATGCGTTCCTTCAATCACCAGCGTAGGGCGATCACGCAGGTTGCCGGGCACATTCTCAAAGGTGATACGGCCCGGCAGTCCGGTTTCAATGCGATCGGCCATTTTGAGCACCACACCTTCAGTAGCCGCCAGCACCAATGCGCTCTC
>CP091134.1:665622-697396 GCA_021582535.1 Nitrosomonas sp. | reverse complement strand
GTGCAGTAGCAAGGTGGCCCATACAAATCCGGCGGTATAGGAAATCAGACTGGCGGAAGCGGATATTTCCTGGCCATGAGCATAGCCATGAAAAAAAGCGAAGAGCGCGATGATCAGAATATTAAGCGGCGCGTTAAATTGAATTTTCCGGATCACGAATACGTTGAGTAACAGAACGGACAGCAGAATGATGTTTTCCGTATAGGGTAGCGCGATATTCACTGCACCGATAAGTCCGCCAAGACTCATGACACTGGCAAACACCAGCGGTAACACCCAGACAGCTTGCCCGCGCGATTGCGCGGCCCATGTTCCCGCCGCAATCATGGTCAGAATATGATCCCAGCCTTCCAACGGATGATGAAAACCCTCGTGCCAATCACTGTCAATGACAAACATCATGGCCGGGTTTTGCGGCAGAAAAAAAGATAACAACATGAGTGATCCGAGTGCGAGGATCATGATCGATCGTTTCTCATATTTTTGAGTAACTTGCGGCATCTGCTTGAGGCTTGAGCTAAAGATAATTGCCATTATCTTCTTAACGTAAGAAGGTACGAAAGTGACAAATTGCCACAGCGGCAATTTGTCACACTCAACCTAGGACTGGATCGAAATACCGGTATGAATAAGGAAGAACACCAGCTGCCGGAGCTTTCCCAAGCAGTTGAGAATTATGTAACCATCAGAATTTCAACCCAATTGGTTACTTAAGTAGGGAAACGCTTAATATATCGTTCAGATATGATCTGGGTTGACAACGGCAGATGACAATGACCGATACCGGTGCAAAAACGATCAGATCAGCTCATTTGCACTGACTGAAATTCAGGTCAACTCTGTCCCGGCGGATTGAATAACCTTCGATAAGGTTTTGCGCGCCGCACGCATACCGGCGCCCATTTTCAGCAACGTGCCGATGCGTACCGCGCGTTTCAGTAGCAATGCCGTAAGGCGCAGCGGATTCACGCCGCCATCGGGATACACGGCGCTGAGCAATGCTTCCGGTGGCGAGAAATGAAGCGGGTCGATAATGGCGCGCACGGCGATGAACGGAATGCCTGCTGCTGCCGCCACTTGCGCTACGGCGGCGCTTTCCATATCCACCGCACAGGCACCGGTAGTTTGCGCCAGATTACGCTTGGCTTTTTCATCCGTCAACGGCACGGCACTGTCCGCCAAGCCGCCGTTGACGACGGTAATATCCACAGGCAGTAAACTTTGCAACCGGTCACGCCATGCCAGATCAACCGGCAACCGCTTACCTGCATGTATGACATCCGGCAAAACCAGATCGCCCGGTTTCAGCGTGGAATCCAGCGCACCGGCAACACCAAAACTCACCAGCGCCGTCACACCTTGTTGATGCAATCCCTCGGCTGCCGCACCCGCAGCCTGCGCGCCCATGCCGCTTAACCACAAGCGCGTATGGTCATTCAGCTGCACCATTTGGTTGAATGGCATCCGCACCGGTACTATGCAACTGGCTTCAGCCCGTAGGGCTGTCACCAATCCGGTTACACGCACGCGGCGACTGTTCTGGTCAGCGCACGGTAACGCGCCAGCGCCCATATCGGGAAGAATTTTGAATAACCGTGATAGCGCAAATAAAACACGCGCGGGAAACCAGGCGCAGTGAACCAGGGTTCTTCCCACAAGTGATCGCTGGATTGATTGCGCAACAGATAATTGATTCCTCTGCGCACCGGTTCGCTGTTGACTTCACCCGCCGCCATTAGCCCCAACACAGCCCAAGCGGTTTGGAATGCCGTGCTGGTTCCGGGAAACCGGCCCGCCAGCTTCGTATCCAAATAAGAATCGTTGGTTTCACCCCAGCCGCCATCGGCTCTTTGCACCGATTCCAGCCATTTCACGGCGCGGCGCACCGAATGGTGTTGCATATCGAACTTGGCCAGTTGGAAAGCTTCCAGCACTGACCATGTGCCATAAATATAATTGGTGCCCCAGCGCCCGAACCAGGAACCGTCTTTCTCCTGTTCGCGCAACAAAAAGCTGATGCCACGCCACACTTCCAGCTGATGTCTGCCGTATTTTCCCAGCAAACCGACGCAACGCGCCGTCACGTCGCTAGTTGGCGGATCGATCAGAGCGCCATGATCGGCGAAAGGAATTTCATTCAAATAATGATGGGTATTATCGATATCGAAAGCGGCAAAGCCGCCGTTGCGCGATTGCATACCCGCCAGCCAATTGGCCGCACGCTCCAGCGATTTATGATGCCGCTCCGCGCCGCCTTGATCCAACGCCCATGCCACTGCGGCGGTATCGTCCAGATCGGGATAATGCGGATTGGCGTACTGAAAGGCCCAGCCGCCGCCCAATAAATCGGGGCGCTTGTCGCGCCAATCACCCGGCTCGTCCAAAACCTGCTGCTCAACCAGCCAATCCAATGCTTTCAATACCGGCTCCTGACCGGTGGTTGGATCTTCCTGCAATGCCAAGCTGGTCAATACCGTATCCCAGACCGGCGATGTACAGGGCTGACACCAAATGCGTTCGCCTTCGTCGACCAGCAACCCGCGCAGCGCGTTACGGCATTGCACACGATTGGGATGGTCATAGGCATAACCCAGCAGCGTCAATGCTTCATGCGCGTTGACCATGGCCGGGAAAATCGCGCCGATACCGCATTCGCCATTCAGACGCTCAAGCGTCCAGCGTTCCGCTTTACGAATCGAATATTGCCGGACCGATTGCGGCAGGCTGGGCTCCACCCGCGACAGGATACGTTCAACCAGCATAAACGCGCGCTTCAGCACGGTATCCGCTCTGGGAAAATAATTTTTTTCCTCTTCCGGCGGTACGATAAACAATTCGCGAATATTCACTTTACGCGGATTGATCGCACGCGCTTTCATAGTGCACAGAATGGACAGCGGTATCATCACGGTGCGTGACCAGTACGAAACTTTGCTGATATGAAAAGGAAACCAGCTGGGCAGCAGCACCAATTCCGACGGCACCACCGGCACGCCACGCCACGGGATCTGATCGTACATGGCCAGCAACAGGCGCGTGAACACATTGGCTTTGGCCGCCCCGCCACGTTCCAGAATAGCTTCCCGTGCACGCACCATGTGCGGTGCATCGGTCGAATCCCCCACCAGCTTCAACGCATAATACGACTTGATCGTGCAGCTGATATCAAACGCGCCGCCATAATAGAGCGGCCAGCCGCCGTGCGTCATATCCTGCTTGTCACGGATAAAACGAGCGATCTTGTTTTCCAGAATCACGTCGATCTCATCCATGAAGTGCATCATTAAAATATACTCGGCCGGGATCGTGCAGTCCGCTTCCAGCGGAAAACACCAGTGTCCGTCAGGATTTTGTAACGCCAGCATGGCTGTGCGAGCCTGGTTAAATTTCGTTTCCAGCTCGGCGGTGTTGATGCCATCCTGATTCAGCATTGTCGCCGTGTCCGACTCAGGGGTTTCACCGTTAACCGTAAAATCACTTTGTTGCTGCGATAGATTCGCTACTCTTTGAAATCCGTCCATATATTCCTAACACTGTGCGTTACAAATTCCCCAATGGATAAAACACTTGCTGCGATCCAAACTGATTTTATTTCCAAATAAGAGCGGCTTCCTGCTGACGCCTCGCTGCAAAAGCCATGCAACGATGATGATACCGGTTCATTACTTTTGCTTTTTTCCGTCTTTATCAAAAGGATTATCCTGAAAATGCTCATAGTCATAAAGATCTAATGGCAGTTTGCCATCATGCACGAGAAACTCCCGTTGTTGCAACGAAGCTTCCCGCACAAACAAATAGGGGTCGATTGCAGCCTCATCGCGAATCCGCATAGGGCCAATCAAACGCGCGCGCTTATCGATCGCACCCAGAATGGTCAAAGGAGCCGCGAAGTAGGAGCCCACCACAAGACCGGCATAAAAAAGCACATTGGTGAAAATACCGACGGGAATATTCGTGACATCACGCTCACTGCTGGGTCCCAGGAGCGGGATAAACAGATAAGATCCAGGATGTACTCCCCAGACACCCAGCGTTTGACCGAAATCCTCATCATGTTTTTGTAGCCCCATATGCGTCGCCATATCAAAAAGCCCGAACATACCGACCGTTGAATTCACAAAAAAACGCAAAGTATCCGAGGCGCCCTGCGTCACTTTTCCTTGTAGAAAAGAATTCAGCGCAACGTTAGGATAAGACAAATTATCGTAGAAATTTCCGATCGACCGCTGCGCAGCATTGGGAATATAGTCAATGTAGGCATTCACAATCGGCACAAACACGGTCCGGTCCACTTTGTCGGTAATATCATACGAAGCACGATTAATTTTTTCGTGCGGATCGGCCGGATCCAAGTCCTGATTGCTATTCTTTGGAGCTGATGCGCAACCTTGCAACACAATAATACCGGTAAACAATAAGATAACCATCAGGTAGCTATGATTAATTATCGAATTTGTATTTCTCAAGATGCGGATATTCTCATTCATTTACGTGTAAAACAATCATGCATTTCATATCAGAAAACTATTGATCAGCCCTGCGGGTAGTTTGAGCAAATGCACTTCTGGCTTCTGAATCAACCGATAACGGCGGGTTCCCGTTACTATCGCTACCCGCCTGTTCCGATGTCATTTTTCCAGTCAAAAATTAATCCAGCCGAAGTATACACTACTACTTTGCCAACATGTTTTGCTACCTCAGCCATTCCGGTTTATGAGCGGATAACGGCTGTATAACTGTGGATTAATCTTGTTAGAAGATGCGCACTTACGTTCATGGGAGCGAACTACTCAGCTCTCTCGTTCCCCATGAACCATTTCGACCAGCTTCAAGGCCTGCAATTCCATTTCTATGACAATGTCGTCGACTTTGGCACGGAAATGACGGTAGAAAATCATGCTGGGAATCGCCACCAGTATCCCGAAAGCCGCGTTATACAAAGCAACTGAAATTCCGTACGCGAGTTGCGCCGGATTGCTGCCCGTTGGAGAATTCGAACCGAAAATCTCGATCATGCCCACCAATGTTCCAAACAAACCCATCAAAGGACTCAATGCGGCGATCGTTCCCAAAGTCGTCAAATAGCGATTCAAATCGTGCGCGATCACCCGGCCCGATTCTTCAATGGATTCTTTCATCACCTCACGAGTGCTTTTAACATTTCTAAGCCCGGCGGCAAGAATTTGCCCCAGCGGCGAGTGCTGCTGTAAACGCGCCAGCATCTCTGCATTCACGCCATTGCGTTTATATTCGTTCAACACCCTGGGCAGCAATTCTTTCGGTGAAACAATACGTAACCGCAATGTCCACATACGTTCCCCGATGATGGCCAAAGCCACGACAGAGGCAATGATGATTGGCCAGATCGGCCATCCGGCCGCTTGAATTAACGATAACACGTGATAATCTCCTCACTCTCTATATAGATCCGGGTATTATTCTGTGGCTTACTATATTACCCGATTAATTGATTTTATAACGATGCTCGATTCGGCATGCAATGTATCGTGATCGCCGCTTTGCTGCAAAAAGTACCGGTTTTCTATCCACAATTTCTGTGGATAAGTTTGTGAGTATGTAACCAATACGAGAATTAAGTTGCCCAATTCAAACATTTTTTCTAGTTTGATTATTTTTTAATCGCGAATGATACTGATTAATAAACAATAATTTACTTTAAAAGTATAACATTCTCCAGGACTTAAACGCTACACTGACTCGGTTTCGATCAGCAGATGAAGATTGCCAATCCCTATGATAAATCTATTTCCAATATCCAATCTTACGCATAAAGTGCTGACAGTCAGCGAGCTGAACAGCAGCACCAAGCTATTCCTGGAGCAGAATATTCCGCTGCTGTGGATCAGGGGTGAGATCTCGAATCTGAAGTGCTATCAATCCGGCCACTGGTATTTTTCCCTCAAGGACAGCAGCGCGCAAATCCGTTGTGTGCTGTTCAGTCATAGAAATCAGTATATCGATTGGCAACCGAAAGACGGCATGCAAGTTGAAGTGCTTGGCCTTGTCACTCTCTATGAACCACGCGGCGATTTTCAGCTTAATGTTGAAACGATGCGGCGCGCCGGACTGGGAGAATTATTTGAGGCATTCGAGCAGCTAAAAGCCAGGCTGGAGAAAGCCGGGCTGTTCGATCCGGTCAAGAAAAAACCGTTACCCGCATTCCCAAAGCACATCGGTATCGTCACCTCCCCGGATACGGCTGCACTGCGCGACGTGCTGACGACATTGCGGCGCCGCATGCCATTCTTGCCGGTGATCATCTACCCAGTGCCGGTACAAGGTAAAACCGCCGCCAACACCATCGCAGACGCTATCGCGATTGCAAACCGGCGCGCGGAATGTGATGTGCTGATACTGTGCCGCGGCGGTGGCAGTATTGAGGATTTGTGGGCATTCAACGAAGAAACCGTTGCGCTCGCCATTGCCGCCAGTAACATTCCGGTTATCAGCGGCGTTGGTCATGAAACTGATTTTACCATCGCGGATTTTGTTGCCGACATTCGCGCACCGACGCCAACGGCAGCTGCTGAACTGGCCAGCCGGGATCATAAGGAATTAAGCCAGCGCTTGAATGCATTGCACCAGCGCATGTACCGCATTACGCTGCATCGCATAGAAAATGCGATGCAGCGTGCCGATATGCTGTCGCATCGCTTAATTCATCCGGGCGATCGTATCAAACAGCAATCCATTCATTTGCAGCATCTGCAAGACCGCTTCAGCACGACTTGGGCGCATCAGGTGGAAAAAAAGCAATGGAAATTACTCGAATTCAATCAGCGCTTGCTGGCAGCAAGCCCTAATATTAATGACATGGAAAGGCGGCAAAAAGAATTGATTGCACGTTTTCGTACTGCCTATACCCGCTATCTTGAAACCTTGGTGATCAAACTGCATCATATACACGCGCAATTATGTCATTTGAATCCGCAATCGGTTTTGGAACGCGGGTACAGCATCACGTATACCGCAAACAACAGCATCGTTCGTGACAGCAAACAAGTTCATTACGGCGATCGAATTCAGGTAAAATTTGCGCACGGAACGTGCGAGGCGGATATCACAAAAACCGGTGATTTCTGACATAACGCACGCGTTTAATTCTCACTTCTCTTACTTAACAAGAACAATAAGGACGAAACAATCGATGCCAAAAACTTTTCTGATCCTGGGTACACTGAATACGGTTTTATGCATCGCATTGGGCGCTTTCGGCGCACATGGCTTAAAGCAGATTTTATCAGCCGATATGCTGTCGGTTTATCATACCGGCGTGCAATATCATTTTTATCACGCCTTCGGCATTATTGTCATCGGCTTGCTCCTGCTGCATTTCCCGAAATCGCGGTTAATGCCGGTGTCAGGCTGGTTGATGATGACGGGCATTGTGCTGTTCAGTTTCAGCCTTTACGCACTGAGCGTAACCGGAACAAGAGCACTTGGCATGATTACACCGTTCGGCGGTGTTTCATTCCTCACCGCCTGGATATTGCTGGCTTATGCGATCTGGAAAGAAAAATGAAATAACCGTCTGCGCATATTTTTGTTTACTCGGCCATTTTCCGGTGTGAAGCTGCCATTTCCGTATTACGCTCCGCTGCTTTTGTATATTCCCGCAATAAAGCTTCATGGTGCGACTGGAAATCTTGACCATCCCGGCCGTAATATTCGCTATGACGCTGATATTCCTCCAGTAACTCTTTCTGTACCTTGGCTTTTGCAGTCATTTCGTTAGCTTCTTTTTCATACATCTCAGCTAATCCGATATGATCGAATTTAGTCGTAGCTTGGGCTTCAGCTTTATCCATTTTTCCTAATTCTGCAATCGATATATTGGAGAAAAATACAGTAGAGGCAATCAACGTGATGATCAATATCTTTGTTCGCATGGCAAATTTCCTCGTTTGAATAAATGAAAAGTAAATTCCAGTGCTACTCTAAATATTCTATAAACTGAATATGTTCATCATAGCAAACTATCTGAAATCCACAAATACCTTGTGGACAAACTGAGCAACCAATTGGATTGAGGGAAGAAACAAAATGAGACCACTATTCTTATTTATTCTGCTTTGCTGTACCGGTCTTTTAGGCTATGCGCAGTACTTGCAACATGTGGAAGGATTGCTGCCTTGTCCATTATGCGTGGCACAACGCGTTGCTTACTGGATACTAGGATTGATTGCGCTAATGGCGTTTCTGCATAAGCCCGGAGTGATCGGACGGCGTATTTATGGTTTTTTGTTGAGCGCATTCGCGCTGACGGGTGCAGTCATTGCCGCACGACATGCGTGGTTAATACGATTTCCGGAAGCATTCGAATGCGGTATCAGTCCGGAAGAGGCCTTTCTAAATTCCTTACCGATTGCCGCTTGGTGGCCGGGAATGTTTGAGGCCAATGGTGATTGCGCCAATATCGATTGGGAATTTTTAACGCTGACAATCCCGGATTGGTCGTTAGTCGCTTTCGCAGGACTTGGAACTCTGGCGCTTTATGCACTATTGGCCAAGAAATAACTGCGCATTACAACCGGAAACTATCCCCGTGGATGGTGCTTGGCATGCAACTGCTTCAGGCGCTCACGTGCAATATGCGTGTAAATTTGCGTAGTGGAAATATCGGCATGACCCAACAATAGCTGTACAACACGCAAATCGGCGCCATGATTCAACAGGTGTGTGGCAAAGGCATGACGCAAAGTATGCGGAGATAGCTGTTTATCAATCCCGATAATCAGCGCATAGCGTTTGATGAGGTACCAGAACGCTTGGCGCGTCATGGCTGCGCCGCGCGCTGTGACAAATATGGTGTCTGTGACAATGCCATTTAATAGCGCAGGTCTGGCTTCTTTGGTATAGCGGCTTAACCATTCGAGGGACTCTTCACCCAGCGGTGCAAGACGCTCCTTTCTGCCTTTACCCATGACCCGCAAAACCCCCATATCCATGCTCACTTGCGAGTACCTTAAATTGATCAGCTCAGATACGCGCAATCCGCTGGCATATAACACTTCCAGCATGGCACGATCACGCAAGCCTAACGGGTGCTGCAAGTCGGGAGCGCTCAATAGCAGATCCACTTCTTTTTCTGTCAGACTTTCCGGCAAACTGCGCTGCAATTTAGGTGTTTCGATATTGAGACTGGGATCCGTAGTTATTTTTCCCTGACGCAATAAAAAACGATAGAAGCGCTTCAGGCTGGATAATTCGCGGCTGGTTGTGCTGGCCTTGATCTTGGCGGACACTCTGGATGCCAAGAACTCCAGCAAATCGGAGTGCGTCGCGTCGGTTAGCACACTGTTATCTTGATTGCGTTTTCTGAGCCACTCGCCAAACAATTGTAAATCATTGCGATAGCTGTCCAGTGTGTTTCGCGACAAACCATCTTCCAGCCATAAGGCATCGGAAAATTCGTCGAGCAGACCGGCGTTCAGTTCAGGTGCTCTCATGGCGCAACAACCAACGCTTGATTTCTAAAGGATTGCCCTCGCTCGCATTCATAAAGCCTCCTAATCCGCCATTTTTGGCAATAACCCGATGGCAGGGTATTACAATCGGAATCCGGTTAGCGCCACATGCCCGGCCTACCGCTCTGGGTGCGGAATGGAGTTGCGTTGCAATATCCGCATAACTGCTGGTTGCTCCACTCGGAATTGCCTGAATCGCTTGCCAGACACGCTGTTGATGGGTTGTACCGCTGATATGCAAACTTAAATCAAAGATAAAATCCGGCTCGGTGAGATAAGCTTGCAGTTGCCGGCATACTTCTTTTGCTAACAAAGTCTGCGGTGCTAACAGTGGCGTATCAACGGGCAAATAATCGATGGCCGTGAGCCAGTCTTCTTCTGTTCGGATACCGAGAACAGCAAATGGCGCGAGTAGTTTAGCCTGATATGACTTGATCGAATCGTCGACGACCTGATTTCTTGTTGATCTACCCACTGTGTGTCCGGCTATTAACTGAAAAATTGTTGAATACTATTTATTGTGTCCGAAGAATGGACAGTTGGAATGCATAGAAGTTTCAGAAGAAAATTGAATCTTCCGGCATCAACTCGATGATGCCGGAAGATTATCGAGAGTATAGAAGTAGAATTAAACTTAAGATTTCAGCAGCAACAATTCGTTAAGCCTTTTCACAAAAGCGGCTGGATCTTCAAGCTGACCGCCTTCCGCCAGCAAAGCCTGATCAAATAATAAATGACCCCAATCCTCGAAGTTTTCTACCTCGTTTTTCAATCGTTGCACTATCGGATGATGCGGATTGATTTCCAGGATCGGTTTAGCATGGGGCACATTTTGCCCTGCCGATTTCAGCAATCTTTCCAAATTACCGCTCATATCATAGGTATCTGCAACGAGGCAGGCAGGCGATTCAGTCAAGCGGAAAGTAACGCGCACATCTTTTACTTGCTCACTGAGTGTTTGTTTCATTTTTTCTGTCAATTCCTGGAAGGCGCTGGTTTCTTTCTCACGCTCTTCTTTTTCGGTTTCGTCTTCCAGATTTCCCAGATCCAAGCCACCTTTGGCGACTGACTGCAACGGTTTACCTTCAAATTCGGTTAGATTGCTGACCAACCATTCATCTACCCGATCCGATAGTAATAACACTTCAATACCTTTCTTACGGAACACCTCCAAGTGAGGGCTGTTTTTGGCAGCCTTCAGGCTATCTGCCGTTACGTAATAAATCTTTTCCTGGCCTTCTTTCATGCGCTGCACATAAGCATCCAGCGAAACCGCTGGCTCATCAGCATCGCTTTGCGTAGTGATAAAACGTAACAATTTCGCGATGCGCTCACGGTTAGTGAAGTCTTCGCCGACACCTTCTTTTAGAACTTGGCCAAATTCCCGGTAGAATGTTTTGTATTTTTCTTTTCCTTCTTCATCCTCGTTTCTGGATAAATCCTCAATCAAACCCAATACTTTTTTAACCACGCCAGCCCGGATCAAGTCGATGTCTTTGGATTCCTGCAAGATTTCACGAGACACATTCAGTGGTAAATTATTAGAATCGATCACACCACGAACAAAACGCAGGTAATTCGGCAGCAATTTTTCTGCGTCATCCATAATAAATACTCGCTGCACATATAATTTGATACCGTGCCGCCGTTCGCGGTCGAATAAGTCGAAAGGCGCACGCGCAGGAATATACAGTAGCTGTGTGTACTCTTGTTTACCTTCTACGCGCGCATGCAAATACGCAAGCGGCGGCTCAAAATCATGCGCCACGTGTTTATAAAATTCATTGTACTGCTCAACGGTAATATCATTCTTGGAACGTGCCCACAGCGCATTGGCCTGGTTAATCGTTTCGTCTTCATCGGTAATTATATTTTTCTTCTCTTCTTGCGACCATTCTTCCTTTTTCATCACGATCGGCAGTGTGATGTGATCGGAATATTTGCGAATGATATTGCGAATGCGCATGCCATTGAGAAACTCATCTTCGTCCTTGCGCAGATGCAAGATGACGTCGGTACCTCGTCCAGGCTTTGCAATGGTTTCCAGTGTGTAATCACCCTCACCGCTGGATTCCCAGCGCACACCGTGTTCTGCAGTCAATCCTGCGCGCCGGGTAATCAGAGTTACTTTATCGGCAATAATAAATGCGGAATAAAAACCGACACCGAATTGACCGATTAAATGCGCGTCTTTGGCTTGATCACCGGTTAAAGAATTAAAGAATTCGCGAGTACCCGATTTCGCGATGGTTCCAATATGATCAATCACTTCTTGCCGTGACATGCCAATCCCGTTATCGGAAATGGTGATTGTTCGCTCACCGGCATCATAAATCACACGGATTTTAAGACCGGAATCCGCTTCATACAGGGCTGCATCCGTAAGTCCCTCGAAACGCAATTTATCAGCCGCATCGGAAGCGTTTGAAATCAATTCACGCAAGAAAATTTCCTTATTGCTGTATAAGGAATGAATCATGAGTTTCAACAATTGCTTCGCTTCCGTTTGGAAGCTTAATTGTTCTTTGGTTGTTTCAGCTTGCACGTTTGTCTCCTCAAATATTTTGCATGGTTATGGGGATTACATCGAGAAATTCAAGATGACTTGATAACAAATTAATATTTTCATTAATCTGATAAGCTTTCCAAAAAATATTTTTTGGAAAGCAGTGAATCCTGAGAGAAGCTGGAATGGAATATAAAGAGAAATGACTACTCAATTAACCATGATCGTTACTATGAGTAGTCATCGTGCAATCATCACAAGGGCGCCTACCTGCATACCCCCTTATCGACTCGATTGTTACATGGAGTTCTGGATTGCGTAAAGACTCAATCCCATCAAGGATTGAGGAAATATACCCAGTGCTAACACAGCAAAACCATTGGCGCTCAGCAGAATCTTCACATCACTGTTAGGTACAAGCGGCTCTGTTGTTTCAGGTTCATCAAAATACATCAGTTTGATTATGCGCAGATAGTAAAATGCGCCAATCAGTGAGAACAATACCGCTGCAACTGCCAACCAAACATATCCCGCATTGACAACTGCTTGCAACACAGCAAATTTCGCATAAAATCCGATCATTGGCGGTATGCCTGCCAGCGAAAGCATCAGCAGTAACGTAATGAAAGCATACCAAGGATTTCTTCTACTGAGTCCTTTAAAATCATCAATATTTTCAGCCTCAAATCCGCTCCGGCATAGCAGCATGATCATGGCGAAAGTGCCTAATGTCATCAATACATAAGCAATGACATAGAATAACGCCGAGCTATACCCGTTTGAATCTGCACTGATAAATCCAAGTAATAAGAAACCCATATGAGAAATGGTTGAGTACGCAAGCATACGTTTGATATTAGTTTGAGCGATTGCCGCAATATTACCCACAGCCATCGACAGAACAGCCAGAATCACCAACATACCTTGCCAATCCGAAACCATTTCCCCCATACCTTCAACCAGTAGACGCATTACAAAACCAAATGCCGCAAACTTAGGTGCGGAGCCTATAAATAACGTCACTGCCGTAGGAGAACCCTGGTAGACATCGGGAGCCCACATGTGAAAAGGTGCAGCGCTAAGCTTGAAACTGATCCCGGCTACAATGAATACCAAGCCAACAACCAGTACTTCCTTGCTGCTCGCTTCACTTTGAATAATTTGGGCAAGTTGAGAAACATGCAAGGTTCCGGTCGCTCCGTAAACCATTGACATACCGTACAGCAAAAACCCGGATGCTAAAGCGCCCAGCACAAAAAACTTCATGGCAGCTTCCGTGGCTACGATAGAATCACGTCTTAATGCCACCAATGCGTAAAGCGATAACGAAAGCAACTCTAGGCCGATATATAACGTTAGAAAATGACTGGCGGAAATCATCACCATCATTCCTAAGGTTGCAAACAGGATCAAACTGAAAAATTCACCCCGCAGCATGCCGCGATCACTGATATACGCATGGGAATAAACGAGTACCGCCGACACGGTACCATACACCATCAGTTTCAAGATATCGGCCATCGTATCGTCAACATACATTCCGTAGAAAGTGTGTTTAATTTCTGTCGAAAATGATACAAAGGTCAGTATTGCACAACCTAATAGCGTTACCTGCGTCAACAGATAAGCGACATAGCGTCTATTGTCACCCGCAGTAAGATCAGCCAGCATAACGACACACACCATGATGAGCATAAATATCTCAGAAGAAGCTGGTGCAAAATCAGGCGGTATAAAATTCATTAATTCTTAATCCTTATATGAGGAAATACTTATATCAGGAATTATTATTGTCTCGGATTGTTTAATTTACAATTTGCTGTTGTTAACATGTGCCAACAATTGATCAACTGTTATATGCATGATTTCAGTTAACGGGTAAGGATACACACCAAACCATAATACGGTGATAGCCAAAATAGCCAATAATGTAAATTCACGTTTGGAGATGTCCTGCAAACCTTCGACTGCAGGACTTGCAACGGCACCGAATATTACCCGTTTATACATCCACAATGTGTAAGCCGCACCAAATATCAGCGTCGTTGCAGCCAGGAATGCATACCAAAAATTAACTTTGACGGCACTCATAATGACCATGAATTCTCCCACAAAGCCGCTCGTTCCAGGTAATCCGGCATTTGCCATTGCAAATAACATAAAAAACGCTGCAAATGCGGGCATTTTATTCACTACCCCACCATAATCAGCAATTTGACGAGAATGCAACCGGTCGTACAACACACCGACACAAAGGAACATCGCACCGGAAATAAATCCATGCGAAATCATTTGCACCATGGCGCCTTCTATTCCATAGGTATTCAATAAAAAGAAACCCAAAGTCACAAACCCCATATGCGCCACTGATGAATAAGCAATCAGTTTTTTCATGTCGGCTTGCATCAGTGCGATCAAACCGATATACACAACGGCAATTAAAGACAGCGCTATCATCATATCGGCCAGATAAAGACTGGCATCGGGCGCAATCGGTAACGAGAAACGTAGAAATCCATATCCGCCCAGCTTCAACAGAATTGCCGCCAAAACTACAGATCCTCCGGTTGGCGCTTCCACGTGCGCATCCGGCAACCAGGTATGCACCGGCCACATCGGTACCTTAACTGCAAAGGCCAACAAGAATGCAATAAATATAAAAATTTGCGGTGTCAGTGGAATAGCCAGTTTGTGATAATCCTCGATCGAGAAGCTGCCGTCCGATGCTTGATACAAATAGATGAGCGCGATCAGCATGAGCAGCGAACCAAGCAATGTATACAGGAAAAACTTGATCGCAGCATAAACCCGGTTAGGACCACCCCAGATACCAATGATCAGAAACATAGGAATCAAGGAGGCTTCCCAAAATACATAAAACAGAATGGCATCCAGCGAAGCGAATACACCATTCACAATACCGGACATGACGAGAAACGCGCCCATATATTGAGATACGCGTTCTTTAATCACTTCCCAGCCGGCCACAACAACCAGTGGCGTGATGAAACAGTTCAACAAAATTAGTGGCATCGATATGCCATCCACTCCCAGGTGATAATTCACATTGAAGCGTTCAAACCAAACATGATTTTCCACAAACTGCATTACACCCGTGGTGACATCAAAATTGCTATACAGCGGGATTGCAATCAGAAAACCAAGTATCGATCCCGCCAGCGCTAACCAGCGTGCTAGTTGTGCGTTACTATCATTTCCAGTTGTAAATACGGCAATGCCAAAAACAATAGGCAGCCAAATAATTAAGCTCAATAGTGGGAATTCAAACGACATGCTTATTCCGTTTTATTTGTTAGTACTTATTTACGTATTCGAATCATTGCTATCTAGGATTCACTACTATTTTGAAAGTTAGTAAAGCCATAGCGTCAAGATAACAAATATACCGACAATCATAGTGAACGCATAATGATAGATATAACCGGTCTGATACTGCCGCACCACAGCTGCTGACAGTGCTACTACTCGAGCTGCGCCGTTCACAAAAAAACCATCAATCACTTTAATGTCGCCATACTTCCATAGAGCTGTACCCAAAGCGCGTGAGCCACCTGCAAATAGCCATGAATACAATTCATCAATGTAGTATTTACGATCCAGCAAGTTATACAAGAAACCGCAGCGGGCTTTAATTTTTGCAGGAATATCAGTTCTTACGTTATATAAAAACCAAGCGGTGAATATACCCGCAACTGACAACCAGAAAGGTATCGTCGATAAAGCGTGCATCATCATGCCGCCGATTCCGGTAAATTCGGCACCCAGTTTCACGATCGCATCATGCTGCGGCAAAACATGGATTACATTATTAAAATAATCACCGAAAACAATCGGACCGATAAACCATCCCGCCGCAATTGTCGGTACAGCAAGGACTATCAGCGGTAAAGTTACCACCCAGGGTGATTCATGCAGATGTTCTTTAGTATGCTTATCCATTCGAGGTTTGCCATGAAACGTCATGAATATCAAACGGAATGTATACAATGCGGTGACAAAAACCGTTGCCAATACACAGAAATACGCGAAACCGGCACCTGGAATATTGGCAAAATGGACAGCCTCAATGATTGCATCCTTAGAGAAGAAGCCGGAGAAACCAGGCACACCGGCACTCGCTAATGCGGCGATAAACATCGTCAAATAAGTGATAGGCATATAACTTTTGAGTCCGCCCATTTTCTGCATATTTTGCTCATGATGCATGGCTATGATGACGGAGCCCGCACCTAGGAATAAAACAGCTTTAAAGAATGCATGAGTCATCAAGTGGAAAATCGCAGCAGAATAAGCGGAGGCGCCTAATGCAACCGTCATATAACCTAATTGGGATAATGTCGAATACGCGACAACCCGTTTGATATCGTTTTGAACCACCGCAATCAGTGCCATAAATAAGGTGGTAATACCGCCAATAATCAAAATTGTTGTTAATGCCGTATCCGACAATTCGAATAGAGGAGACATGCGTGCCACCATGAAAATGCCTGCTGTCACCATGGTCGCCGCATGGATCAATGCTGAAATCGGGGTGGGGCCTTCCATGGAATCGGGTAACCACACATGCAATGGAAATTGCGCGGATTTACCCATTGCGCCAACAAACAGCAGAATACAGATTAGCGTTATCACCAGCCATGGCATACCAGGAATTAATTCAACCTTCTCGTCCACTATTCCCGGTGCTTGTGCAAAAACCGATGCATAATCCAAAGTGCCAAAATGCATTAACACCAATGCAATCCCTAGAAGAAAACCAAAATCACCAACGCGGTTAACTAAAAAAGCCTTTAAATTGGCGTAAATTGCAGTCGGGCGAGTATACCAAAAGCCAATTAATAAATAAGAAACTAAGCCAACCGCTTCCCAACCGAAAAACAACTGTAAGAAATTATTCGACATCACCAGCATCATCATTGAAAAGGTAAACAATGAGATATAACTGAAGAAACGTTGATAACCTGGATCGTCATGCATATACCCAATGGTATAAATATGCACCATAAGAGAAACCAGACTGACAACAACCATCATGGTTGCGGTTAATTGGTCGATTAAAAAACCTACTTCAAATCGCGTTTCACCTGAAATTAACCAAGTATAGACACTACCGTTATAACCGTTACCTTCCAGGACATCCAAGAAAATAATGATCGATGCGACTAAGGAAACAAAAACCAATCCGATAGTTGCGCGATGACTCCATGTCGGTCCTATAAAACGTCCGAATAATCCAGCTATAATTGCACCGATCAACGGGGCTAGCGGCACCAGTAAATAAAGTTTTTGCATCTCGATCAATTATTTTCTATTAATGATAGGTACTTCAATTGTTCTGTGCAGCCTGTTTAACCTTTAAGCTTATCCAGGTCATCCACATTAATCGTCCGCATATTACGAAACAACACCACAAGAATCGCCAATCCAATTGCTGATTCTGCTGCTGCAACGGTCAGAATGAAGAACACAAAGATTTGCCCCGATATATCCTGCAGGTAGTGCGAAAATGCAACAAAATTCATATTGACAGCCAGTAGCATCAATTCAATCGACATCAGTAAAATAATGACATTCTTTCTGTTGAGAAAAATGCCAACTAAGCCAATGGCAAACAAAATTGCTCCGAGGACTAAATAATGAGATAACGATATCAAACTAACAACCTCTTTTTTATATTTTATAAATCGTCACAGATTCTTTGGAATGATTCCGTCATTCCTTTTTTTCAGCTGGCATTGTCACTATACGTAACCGATCTTCTTTTCTGACTTTGACTTGTTTGGATGGATTCGGTGATCTCTTATCTTCGCGATGCCGTAATGTCAATGCAATAGCTGCAACCATCGCAACCAATAACAGCACTGCCGCTAATTCAAAAGCATAAACATATTCCGTATAAATCAAGCGCCCCAGTTCTCTGGTGTTACTATAATCAGCATCGTGCGGCCTGGGAATCGGCATTTCTTCGAGCCCAAAATATTTCCCCATCAACACCATCGATATTTCAGCAACTATTATTAATGCAATCGTCGCACCAAACGGAAACCACTTCCAAAATCCTTCCCGCAGCCGATCCAGATTGATATCGAGCATCATCACTACGAATAAAAACAATACCATGACTGCACCGACATATACCAGCACCAAGGCAATTGCTAAAAACTCTGCTTCCAGCAACAACCACAAGCCTGCGCAAGTGACAAAAGCCAGCACCAACAATAACGCCGAATTAACTGGGTTCCGCACCGTAATAACACCCAGTGCTGACGCAATCAAAATGGCTGAAAAAATATAAAATAAAATATCTTGAAAATTCATTTTTATCTACCAGCAAGATTCAGCGATAACGTGCATCAGCTTCTCGGTCTTTGGCAATCTGCTCTTCGTAACGATCTCCAATAGCTAACAGCATTTCCTTGGTATAGATCAGATCACCTCTTTTTTCGCCGTGATATTCCAATATGCGTGTTTCAACGATTGAATCTACCGGACAGGATTCTTCACAGAAACCACAAAAAATACATTTGCTTAAATCAATATCGTAACGCGTAGTCCGTCTCGTACCGTCTGCACGTTGCTCTGAGTCAATGGTAATTGCCATCGCTGGACATACAGCCTCGCACAATTTGCAAGCAATACAACGCTCTTCCCCATTTGGATAGCGGCGCAGGGCATGCAGACCACGAAATCGTGGTGATTGCGGTGTTTTTTCCTCGGGAAAATGTACAGTTATCTTTGGTTTGAATAAATACCGGCCTGTAACCGCCATACCTTTTAACAACTCAAACAATAAAAAGGTACTAAAAAACTTTTTGATACGATTCATTGTATTTTTCTCTATTTTAAAACCAAATATTCAACGGAAATGTATTCCGTATCGATTCTGGTAATTGCATGATCGAGCCCAATAAAACAATCCATACAAGCGTAATCGGAATAAATATCTTCCAACCCAATCGCATAATTTGATCATATCGATAGCGCGGGAAAGTTGCACGAAACCATAGAAAAAAGAAAAGAATAAATGCAATTTTTAATAATAACCAAATAATGCCCGGTATTAGTGTAAACGGTGCTACATCGACAGGAGGTAACCATCCACCTAGAAACATGATGGATGTCAATGTGGCCACCAATATCATGTTGGAATATTCTGCCAGAAAAAATACCGTAAAGGCCATGCCTGAGTAATCAACATGAAATCCCGCCACAATTTCTGACTCTCCTTCCGCCACATCAAAAGGAGCCCTGTTGGTTTCAGCCACGCCTGAAATTAAATAAACCAGAAACATCGGGAATAGCGGAATCAAATACCAGTTCAAAAAACTATCACCCTGTTGCCCATTCACGATATCGCCCAGATTCAAACTTTGTGACATCATCAAAACACACACCAAGGCAAAGCCCATCGCCAGTTCATATGAAACCACTTGGGCCGCCGAGCGCATGGCACCTAAAAAAGCATACTTAGAGTTCGATGCCCAGCCAGCAATGATAATGCCGTAAATGCCCATTGATGTCATTGCAAGAATATAAAGCAACCCTGCATTAATATCAGCCAGGATCAATTCAGGAGAAAAAGGAATTACCGCCCAAGCCGCCAACGCCGGCATAATCGTTAGCACCGGAGCTAAAATAAAGAGGAACTTGTTTGCGCCCGTTGGAATGACTATTTCCTTCATGATTGCTTTTACAGCGTCAGCAATCGGCTGACCCCATCCACGCAACCAGGGTATGCCAAAAAAAGTCACTCTATTTGGACCAACGCGAATTTGCATATAAGCGATGATCTTACGTTCAGCAAATGTCAAATAGGCTACGCCCAATAACAAGGGCACCACAATGGCAAAAATAAATGTCATGTTTGTCGCTAACGAAAACAGCATGGATCCCCATTCCGTTCCGAATATTTCCACAAACTGTTGTTGAATGTTCTCCATTAATAAACTCCAACCATCGCCATCACAGTTTTTCCAGCACAATTTCACCAAACAAAGCACCCAATGCAACCGTCTTAGGATGGGCACCTGCTATGCGTACACAATTCACCGGCAATTTCTCATCTTGAGCGGCTTCAAGCTGCACAAATCCCTCTCCCTGTTTAATTCTTACCTGGTCACCCGCAGCAATACCCAATTTTTCCAGCAATGCTGTTGGCATCCACGCTTTTGGCGGAGCCGCATCATGCGTAGCCTGCAAGGACTCAGCCCGGCGAACAATCGGGTCAGCTTGATAAATTGGGACTTCGCCAATACGCTGTATGTGATGGCTTTCATTTATCGCAATCGCAGTATCGTAACGCTTGGGTTTATTATTCAGATACTGATTGATTTCTACACCAGCGGGGAAAATTTCTTCACGAACCTGTTCCGCCGTTTCATAATCAAATTTTTCCAACCCCAGCAAATTCGCCAATACGCGCAAAACTTTCCAAGCCGGACGCGCCTCTCCTTGTGGAGAAACAACACCGTTAAAGCTTTGCACTTTACCTTCAGTGTTGACATAAGTACCAGAAGTTTCGGTAAATGGGGTTATCGGCAGCAATACATCCGCATAATCTTTACCGTTACCTTGATACGTAGTAAGCGATACTACAAACTCACTTGATTTGATGGTTTTAAGGGCTTGATGAGAATTGTAGGTATCAAACTCCGGCTCTACATTCATTAATATGAACGCCTTACATTTTTCTTTCGCCGGATCATCATCGGATCCCAACATTTGCGCTGCGGTTAATCCTGATTCAGTGTGATTTAGTTTTGCAGCGATCGATATAGTGCCGATTTCCGGAATGGCGCCAGCCAAATAAGCACCGACACTATTTGCAGACTCACCCAATACGCCATAACTCGCGCCGGTTATTCGGGCAACTGAATCTGCAAGCAGACCAATTATTGAATAATCAGGATGGTGTTGCGAAATATTTCCCAAATAAATCGCTGCCGGAGCATTTTCTATCAAGCTGGAAGCAATTGCGAAAGCATTGGCAGTACTTGGAATGTTGATTGAATTGGCAAATTGCTTTAATTCATCAGTTAGTTCGGTTCCTTTAATCTCAGCAGCAGCTTTTAGTATTTCCGCTAAAACCCTGGTTATTGAAGCCGGAGAAACTATTGCTTTATGCGCAACCTTGACCAACAGGTCATCATCCATCGGATTCACAATATTCAGCTTCATGCCATTTTTAACAGCTTGACGCAATCGTTGCGCAATAAGTGGATGATCTTTGCGTAGCGTACTACCGATAATTAACGCTGATTTCAATTGTGAGATATCCGCAATGCTGGTACCCAACCACGGAATACCCAGCATATTTTTATCCGCACGAAAATCAGACTGCCGTAAGCGGTGATCAATATTGCCACTGCCCATAGCGCGCATCAGCTTCTGCAACAAATACAATTCTTCCGATGTGCTGTGTGCGGAACCAAGTGCTGCTAAACTTTTTGCACCGTGTCTTTGTTTGACTGCTTGCAATGAATGTACGGTAAATTCCAAAGCTTCTTGCCAGTCACATTCAAACCATTGACCCTCGCGCTTGATCATGGGGCGCGTCAATCTGTCTTCCGAATTTAAACCTTCATAGGAGAACCTATCTTTATCGGATAACCAACACTCGTTAATCGCTTCATTATCCCGAGGAAGCACCCGCATGACGCGGTTTTGTTTGACTTGCACAACGAGATTCGAACCTAAGCCGCAATGCGGACTAATTGATTTTCTACGTGATAATTCCCAGGTTCGTGCCGAATATCGAAACGGCTTACTGACCAAAGCACCTACTGGACAGAGATCAATCACATTACCCGACAACTCGGAGTCAACCGTCTTGCCAACAAAGGCTAGAATTTCAGAATGCTCTCCACGCCCGACCATTCCAAGTTCCATAATGCCGGCAATTTCCTGACCAAAACGCACACAACGCGTGCAATGAATACAGCGCGTCATATCGGTTGAAATCAGTGGACCTAGATTCTTGTTAACAACGACTCGCTTTGCTTCGGTATATCGCGAACCGCTTGCACCGTACCCTACAGCAAGATCTTGCAGCTGACACTCTCCGCCTTGATCGCAAATCGGACAGTCGAGCGGATGATTGATCAGCAGAAATTCCATCACGCCTTTTTGCGCAGTAACTGCTTGTTGAGAATGCGTATATACCTTCATGCCATCCATAACGGGTGTTGCACACGCAGGTAGCGGTTTAGGCGCTTTCTCCACTTGAACCAGGCACATACGGCAGTTGGCTGCTATGGATAATTTTTTATGGTAGCAAAAATGCGGAATATACACGCCAATCTGTTTCGCACCATCCATGATGGTACTTCCTTTAGGGACAGATACTTGCTTACCGTCGATTTCTATATTGACCATCGGCTAAAATTCTTGGGTTAATCACGAATTATAAAGTTGATATGCTCTGATTATTTAACAGCTAAAATCAGACCATACATTTCTTATGTTCTATATGGTAAACAAACTCGCTTCGAAAATGTTGAATCATCGCACGAACAGGCATTGCAGCCGCATCGCCTAGAGCGCAAATCGTCCGCCCCTGTATATTGTCTGCGATGTTATCCAGCAATTCCAAATCTTCCAATCGGCCTTTACCATGTTCAATACGATTGACAATACGATAAAGCCATCCTGTTCCTTCACGACATGGCGTGCATTGCCCGCAGGATTCTTCAAAATAAAAATAAGACAACCGTTCCAGTGCTCTGACCATGCATGTCGTATCATCCATAATGATGACAGCACCCGAGCCTAACATAGAACCGGCTTTGGCAATTGAATCGTAATCCATATCCGTCTGCATCATGATGTCGCCAGGCAATACCGGCATGGATGATCCGCCTGGAATACAAGCTTTTAACTTCCGCCCACCGCGCATCCCGCCAGCTAATTCCAGTAAATCTGTAAATGGAGTTCCGAGCGGTATCTCATAATTACCGGGTCTATTCACATGCCCCGATACTGAAAAAATTTTTGTCCCGCCGTTATTGGGTTTTCCAAGCTGAAGATATTTTTCTCCGCCATTACGGATAATCCAAGGAACTGAAGAAAAAGTTTCGGTATTATTAATCGTAGTCGGCTTGCCATACAGACCAAAATTCGCTGGGAACGGCGGTTTAAAACGCGGCTGGCCTTTCTTACCTTCTATGGATTCCAGCAGTGCGGTTTCTTCACCACAAATATAAGCACCGTAACCGTGATGATTATGCAATTGAAAACTGAACGAAGAACCTAATATGTTATTTCCCAGATAGCCTGCTGCTCGCGCTTCTTCAACAGCTTCTTCCATACGTTCATAGGTTTCCCATATCTCGCCATGAATATAGTTATACCCTGCTTTTACACCCATCGCGTACGCCGCTATTATCATTCCTTCAATCAGCAAATGGGGATTAAATCGCATTATATCGCGATCTTTAAAGGTACCCGGTTCTCCTTCATCCGAATTACATACGATATATTTATCGCCTTCATACCCTTTCGGCATGAAACTCCACTTTAGCCCGGTTGGGAAACCAGCCCCACCTCGTCCACGAAGTGCGGATTTCTTAACTTCTTCAATCACTTCTTCAGGAGAAATTTTTTTCGCCAGTATTTTTCTGAGTGCTGCATAACCTTCGCGCTTTTCATAGCTCTTAAGCCGCCAATTTTCAGGATCGGAAGGATTCACTCCATTCATCAATGTTTGCGGAAACTGATTCATTTGCTCAGTTCCTTCAGCAATTTATCGATCATTTCATTGGACATAAAGCTGCACATACGTTTGTTATTAACCAGTAATACTGGCGCATCACCACAGGCGCCAAAGCACTCGCCTTCTTTAAGGGTGAATTTCCCATCCGGTGTTGTTTGATTAAAACCAATACCTAATTTCTGCTTCAAATATGCTGCCGTATCATTACTACCTGACAATGCACAAGGCAAATTGGTACACACCGTAATTTTATATTCACCAACGGGCTCCAAGTTATACATATTGTAAAACGTGGCTACTTCATAAACTGCAATGGGCGGCATACCTAAATATTCAGCGACGAAATTCATGGTTTCGTTTGCAAGCCAGCCCTTTTCTTCTTGTGCAATGGCAAGTGCTGACATGACGGCAGATTGTTTTTGATCAAGCGGATATTTCGCGATTTCTCGATCAATTCTTTTAAGGGATTCAGTGCTTAACATCGTTATCTATCTATCTCACCAAATACTATGTCTTGCGTACCAATGATAGCGACCACGTCAGAAATCATATGACCTCTCGACATCTCATCCAAAGCAGCCAGATGCGCAAATCCAGGTGCACGTATTTTCAAACGGTAGGGTTTATTTGCACCATTCGATACTAAATAAATACCAAATTCACCTTTAGGGTGTTCAACCGCTACGTAGGCCTCACCCGGAGGGACATGAAATCCTTCCGTGAATAATTTGAAATGATGAATCATTTCTTCCATATTTTGTTTCATATCGACACGCGAAGGTGGCGCAACTTTATGATTATCAGTGATCACCGGCCCCGGATTTTTACGCAACCAATCGACGCATTGTTTAATAATGCGATTGGATTGACGGAACTCTTCCATGCGTACCAAGTAGCGATCATAACAATCACCATTAACCCCAACAGGTATATCGAAATCTAGGTGGTCGTAAACCTCATAAGGTTGTTTCTTTCTTAGATCCCATTCGACCCCTGAGCCGCGCAACATAGGGCCGGTAAAACCCAATGCTTTGGCGCGCTCTGGAGAAACAACACCGATATCAACCAAACGTTGCTTCCAGATTCTATTATCTGTCAACAATGTTTCGTATTCATCGACATACGTTGGAAAACGATTGGTAAAATCTTCGATAAAATCTAACAGCGTGCCTTCTCTATTCGCATTTCGTATGCGTGTTTCTTTTTCACTATGAATTTTAGAGGATTGATACTTCGGCATAGTATCCGGCAAGTCACGATAGACACCACCGGGCCGGTAATAGGCAGCATGCAGTCTGGCACCCGATACTGCTTCGTAACAATCCATCAGATCTTCTCTCTCACGGAATGCATACAAAAACATGGTCATCGCACCCACATCCAATGCATGTGCGCCGATCCATAACAGGTGATTTAGTATACGGGTGATTTCATCGAACATAACCCGGATATACTGCGCCCTGATGGGCACTTCAATTTGCAGCAGCTTTTCGATCGCCATGACATAGGCATGTTCATTGACCATCATTGAAACATAATCCAACCGATCCATATACGGTACGGATTGAAGATATGTTTTATTTTCCGCTAATTTTTCAGTAGCACGATGCAATAATCCAATATGCGGATCAGCACGCTTTACAACTTCTCCATCCAATTCCAATACCAGCCTCAACACGCCGTGAGCTGCCGGGTGTTGCGGTCCAAAATTCATGGTGTAATTACGTATTTCAGCCATAAGCTACTTCATAAAATTCTTATAAAATACAATGCAAGAAACTCAATAATCGTTACAGTTCACAGTCGCCATAGTGTTCTTCACGAATTACAAGCGGTGTGATCTCTCGCGGTTCGATAGTAACAGGTTGGTAAATGACACGCTTCTGCTCTGCATCATAGCGCATTTCAACATGACCAGTGATCGGAAAATCTTTGCGGAACGGATTGCCTATAAAACCATAGTCGGTCAATATGCGACGCAAGTCCGGATGACCGGTAAAAACTATTCCATAGAGATCAAATGCTTCACGTTCAAACCAATTAGCTGTCGGCCAAATTTCAGTTACTGAATCCACAACCGGGAATTCATTATTCTCCGCTAGTACCCGAACACGTAATCGATAGTTCTTTTCTACCGAGAGTAGATGATAGATCACAGCAAATCGCTTATTACGTAGGCCATGCTTTGCAGACAACTCATCACCATAAGTTGAGTAATCAATGCCACACAGATCAATCAACGTATCAAATCTTAACTGAGAATTGTCTCGTAAATTTGTACACGCAGTGATGATATCTTCCGCACGTACTATGATGGTTATCTCACCGAAATGTGTTTGCAAACCGACCAGCTTATCGCCCAGCACATCCTTCAATGCTGCCGCAAGATTCTCCAATTGAGTAGTAGACATAGCGTTAGCGCGCAATAGTATTGGTACGGTTTATTTTATTTTGTAGCTGAATAATGCCATACAGCAGAGCTTCAGCTGTCGGCGGGCAACCAGGCACATAAATATCAACAGGCACGATACGATCACATCCACGAACTACCGAATATGAATAATGATAATATCCGCCTCCGTTTGCACAGGACCCCATGGATATCACCCAACGCGGCTCTGCCATTTGATCGTAAACCTTGCGCAAGGCTGGTGCCATCTTGTTGCAGAGCGTACCGGCAACAATCATCACATCCGATTGACGAGGGCTTGGTCTAAATACAATACCAAAACGATCAAGATCGTAGCGTGACGCACCGGTCTCCATCATCTCAACCGCACAACAAGCCAAGCCAAATGTCATTGGCCACATCGAACCTGTCCGGCCCCAATTTATGATTGAATCCAAACTGGCTGTGACAAATCCTTTTTCAAGTGTTCCTTCAATACTCATAACATCAATCCCACTCTAATGCACCCTTCATCCATTCGTAGATGAAACCCACGACCAGGATACCCAGGAATGTCATCATTGCAATAAATCCAAATAAACCAATTTCGTCAAGCACAATCGCCCAAGGAAACAAGAAAGCAATTTCCAGATCAAATAAAATGAATAAAATTGCGACCAAGTAGTAGCGTACGTCAAATCTCATCCGTGCATCTTCAAAAGCTTCAAATCCGCACTCATAGGGAGAAAGTTTCTCGCTATCCGGGCGATTTGGCGCCAGTAACCATCCGCATAACATCGGAACGACACCAACCAGGAATCCAACAATTAAAAACAGTAAGATCGGGAAATAATTTTCAAGCATTTTAAAATAATTCAATCATTCCAATTAATAGAATTTAAATCATGAATAAGAATAAAGTTCTTAAGAATATCATCTTCGTGTGGTGCCGACGGCGAGACTCGAACTCGCACAGCTTACGCCACCGCCCCCTCAAGACGGCGTGTCTACCAATTCCACCACGTCGGCAGCAAAGCAATTTTCATATTATGATCAAACAGGCTGCCTTACAAGAATTCCGTAGAAACTATTCTGGTATCTGATTTACTTTTGAGCCACTCTCTACTTCGGGTGCATTTTGATCGCGATCTGGAATTGATTTTTTCTCTGCTCCTACCTCAGATGCATTTTCGGACTCTTCGGCCTGATCCATTAAACTCATCACACTTGTCGAGCTCTCAGTTTGATTTACTGATAGATAGGTTAAACTCATACTCGTAGCAAAAAACATTGCTGCGACAAAACCAGTAGCGCGACTCAGAAATGAAGCAGACCCGCTTGCACCAAACAAACTGCCCGCGGAGCCGCTACCGAATGCCGCACCCATATCTGCACCTTTGCCATGTTGTAATAATACCAAAACCACTAATACAATCGCCAGCAAAACATGCGCTGCCCAAACTATAATTTCCAATGTGTACTACTCCCTAAAATTAGTGATGCAAAGCGCGGCAGATCGCTATAAATTCACTTGCAATAAGTGATGCTCCACCTATCAAACCACCGTCGATATCCGGCATCGCGAATAATTCTGGTGCATTATTAGCTTTCACGCTACCGCCATAAAGAATGGCTAATTTCCGTGCAATACTCGCATTTTCTTTGGCAATACCGGTTCTAATAAACGAATGAACATCTTGCGCTTGTTGAGGAGATGCTGTCTTACCTGTGCCTATAGCCCATACCGGCTCATATGCAACGATCGCCTGACCTAGTGATTCTATGCCAGCCAATCGGATAACTGCCGTGAGCTGATCTTCAATTACTTGCTCAGTAGTTCCAGCTTCGCGCTGTTCTAGTGTTTCACCCACACATAAAATTGGTGTTATGCCTGCACGTTGTGCCGCTAAATACTTTTCTGCAACAATAGTGTTATTTTCGCCAAATAATGTTCTTCTTTCCGAGTGTCCGACTATGACATACCGGCATCCAAAATCCTTTAGCATTGATGTTGAAATCTCTCCGGTATACGCACCCTTTTCGTACTGGCTTACATTCTGAGCACCCCAAGCTATATTGGTACTCCGCAATGCATCTTGTACTGATGAAAGATAGGGATAAGGAACACAAACCGCCAGATGAGCTTCTTTTAATCCATTCACTCCAGCTACAACCTCATCTAGCAGCTGCTTGTTATCAACTAAGCTGCCGTGCATTTTCCAGTTACCCGCAACCATCTTTTCGCGCATTTTTACCACTTACCTCTGCTTCCTAAAAGGGGGGAATCCTACATTTGATTCTTTACTAAGTCAATTATGATTCCATAATCGTCGTCCGCTGATACAGACGGTAAAGAATTGCTTTCAGATCCTTATTATTTACTTCAGATACCATCTATCTAACCGAGATTACATCAGCTTCTTACATACGCACACTTTCTTGATGTATATCGATTTTCAAACTTATCGACAATATTTAACCGAACCGTCCGGTAATATAATCTTCAGTCTGTTTATTCTTCGGTTTGATAAAAATGGTATCTGTCACATTAAATTCGATTAATTCCCCCAAGTACATATAGGCGGTGTAATCGGAAACTCTCGCAGCTTGTTGCATATTATGCGTAACGATCAGAATCGTTACCTTATTTTTTAAATCAGTTATTAATTCTTCGATACTGGCTGTTGCAATGGGATCAAGCGCGGAAGTCGGTTCATCAAACAGCAATATTTCCGGATCCGTTGCCAAAGCCCTGGCGATACAAAGCCTTTGCTGTTGCCCTCCGGAAAGATTGAAGGCCAAGTGGTGTAATCGATCTTTTACTTCATCCCATAGCGCGGAATTGCGTAATGCCGCTTCGACTTTTTCATCTAAAACAGCACGCTGCTTTATCCCGCGCACACGAAGCCCATATGCAACGTTTTCATAAATAGATTTGGGAAAAGGATTCGGTTTCTGAAAAACCATGCTTATTCTCATCCGCACTTCAATTGGATCTACATTTGAAGCCAAAATATTGACATCATCCGGGTGAAGAATAATTTCGCCTTCATAGCGATTACCGGGATATAGATCATGCATACGATTAAAACAGCGCAGAAATGTCGATTTACCGCATCCGGAGGGTCCTATTAAGGCGGTGATCCTCTTATCGTGCAAGACCATATCGATATTCTTCAGCGCATTAAATCCACCATAGTAAAAACTGAGGTTTTTAACTTCTGATTTATATTGAATCGTTTCTATTGGTTTTTCAGAATTGATTTGCATTTGCTCTTACCACTTAATATTTTTTCGCATACGATAACGCAAATAAATCGCCAGGCCATTCATTGCCAGCGTCATAACCACCAATACCAGTCCAGCAGCAGCCGCATTTAACTGGAATGCTTCTTCCGGCCGTGACACCCAATTAAACATCTGTATCGGCATCACTGTAAAAGGTGCTGTCAACCATTCAAAGGATACATAGGGAAATTCACTTTTCACCGGTGAAGGCGGCAAAAAAGCAATAAATGTTAACGCACCGATCGTGATAATCGGCGCAGTTTCACCAATTGCTCGGGCTAAGCCGATAATAATGCCTGTCAGAATTCCCGCAGACGAATATGGTAACAAATGATCGGAAACGGTTTGCCACTTAGTCGCACCAAGTGCGTATGCTCCTTCCCTTATTGATACTGGAATTGATCGTATAGCCTCGCGAGTTGCGACAATTACAACCGGCAAAATCAGTAACGCTAAAGCAAGTCCCGCAGCTAGAATGCTTTGCCCGAAACCCAATTGATAAACAAACAATCCTAACGCGAGCAAACCATAGATGATAGAGGGAACACCCGCCAAGTTAGTTACATTGATCTCAATGATTTCAGTTAATAAATTCTTCGGCGCATATTCTTCCAAATACACACCGGATCCGATTCCTAATGGTACCGCGGCAAATGCGGTTACAAGCATCACTAGGGTTGTTCCAACCCAAGCCGATAAAATTCCTGCTGACTCGGGCCGGCGTGAAGGAAAAGATGTAAAGAACTCCCACGACAACCGTGGCATCCCATCTATCAACATATGGGCAAACAAGGCCATAAAGGTTAATACCGCAATCATGAGCGCAATAATTCCGGTAATCATAAAAATCAGATCCCATTTCTTATGCAATCCAATAATTTTTCTGATTTCTTCTAGATTATTCACACTCTTCATTACAAAAAACCACCCAAAATATTTTCACTTTTTGACCGTGTTAATCGTTAGTAAATCTCTCTGTATCGTTTACGCAATACATGACCGATAATATTAAACAGCAGCGTTATCAGCAATAGAGTTAAACCAGCTGCAAAAATAGTTTGATAGCCAATACTGCCGTGAGGCAAATCACCCAAGCTGACCTGGACTATATATGCTGTAATGGTTGCGGCTGGTTCCATGGGATTCCAGGTTAAATTTGGCTGCATCCCGGCTGCAATTGCAACCACCATTGTTTCTCCTACCGCACGTGATATGCCTAAAATATATGCAGCAGCTATCCCAGAAAAAGCGGCCGGCATCACGACACGGATAGCCGTTTGAAAGCGCGTAGCCCCCATCGCGTAAGAGCCTTCTCGGAGATTCATCGGAACCGCGCGCATGGCATCCTCAGTCATTGAACTCACATAAGGGATAATCATTATTCCCATTACCAATCCGGCAGACAGCAAATTAAAGCCAGGCAATTCAGGAAAAATAATTTGCAACAATGGCGTAACAAATAATAACGCAAAATAACCATACACCACTGTCGGCACACCACCCAGTAATTCAAGGAAGGGTTTCGCCATTTCACGCACTGTAAATGGCGCAAATTCAGAAAGATAAATGGCGATAATTGTTCCGAGTGGAAGCGCAACCAGCAAAGCAATTAATGAGCTGACTATGGTGCCGGAAACCAGTGGCATTATTCCATAGTGAGCATCATCGAATAACGGTGTCCATTGTGTATCGGTTACAAATTGCCAGATCGATACATGTTGAAAAAAAACCAGTGATTCTTTTACCAGCATCACTATGATTGCGAGCATGATCGCTATCGAAAGTAGCGCCGACAAGAATAAGAAAGTCTCTATAAATCTTTCGTGCATATGACGACGAAAGCTATATCCTAGTTTGCCAGCGTGAGTTATTTTAGTACGTGACTCTTCTGCCAAAATGCAAACCCTTCATATGTTGAAGCATTATCGTAAAAGAAACGCTAATCTGTATAAAACCAATTTCACTTTGGCGGAATGATCTGGATTAGCGCTGATTGATTTATTAATGTATAGATATTTTATTACTGAAAGTAATTTTTTATCTCGTGTGCTTTCAAAAAAACAACCATCAATAAATTTTTCTTCTCGCTATGCTTTTCTTTTTTTATTTCTTCTGTTGACACAAAAAAATTCTGGAGATGGTTTCTATCTCCAGAATTTTATTTACACTACCTTGAAGATACGAAATTCACAGAAAATTACTCTTCATCCTCATCTTCATCATCACTCTGAGCTTCCGTGCTGCCAGCTGAACCGCCAGCCGATCCTTCGCCCTCGTCTTCTTCCTCGTCTTCGTCTTCTCCACTACCGCCTTCATCTTCTTCCTTCACTAATACCATCTTGCCCGCCGCTAAGCTCGCATTCAAGTCGGTC
>CP091134.1:657464-665522 GCA_021582535.1 Nitrosomonas sp. | reverse complement strand
GCTCAACGATTCAAAATAGACTTTTTTTCCTTTGGCATCGATCTGACAGAAATGATCGCTCAGGTGACATGTCATTCGTACCTCGTTTTCATACTGCCAGCTTGAAAATTTGGTCGAGATTAATTGGGTTACATCGGGTTCGATAAAACCGCCGCGCTGCATGGCGGCATCGACATCCAACCTGAAACGTTCAGGCTGATAATTGATGGCAATCGCATGATCATCAGGAATTTCAAACACCAAGGCAACACCGCGATGACCATCGGCATAGTGACTCCACAGCACGGAATCCTGATAGCTTTTAGAAAAACAAATCACACCATAGCGCCCGTTCGCTTGATTTCTGAATGTTTCCAGTTTGGTTCGGGTATCGCCATCGGAAAAACCGGCAGCACACAATTGAAGAGGATCGTTCAGTTCATTGATGCGCGCAATTTTCAAACGGCGGTCGCGCAAGGCTCTAAGGGCAAATTCTGAAGAAATAAAGTGGTAGACAATCATGAACGCACTACTTGAGTAAATCGTTTAACATCATGAATAACCTGTAACATCAACGGACTGTAATCTTAACAATCCGTTGCGCCATTGGTCTTTATTCCCCTAAATATTGCATGACATAAACATCTTGCGATTGCGCAACTTGGAATAGCGTATTGCGGTGTTTATCGTTACCGTTTGGAAAGTATCCCTTTATTGCAAAACCTGCAAACAATTCCGTAACGAAATCGAAGCGATGAAAAGCCCTGTAGAAATTTTCCCCTTCGACCGATGCCTGTCCTTCTTCAGCATAACCGGTCCTATCAAATGCCAGAAAATGCACGTGCTGTTGATCGAAAGAATTTCTTACATAAAGCTCTCCATGCAGAGTCACCATCAGGTATCCACCCTTACGCAGAATACGTTTAAACTCCTGGATCCATTGCTTTTGCGTCTCCAGTGACAAATGCGTAAAAACAGAAATCAAATAGATAAAATCAAATTGATGATCTTGATATGGCAGAGGAGGATTCAGATGGCTTAACTGGCAATCAATGGGTTGAGGCAAATGCTGTTGCGCCCACTGTATCAACTGCGGATTCAAGTCACAGCCATAAAGCCGGATCAGCGGCGTGATCATATGCCAGCCAACCAGCAAACGCCCCGAACCGCAGCCAAAATCAAGCAACGTCTTTATCTGCTCTATATCTACGCCGGATTTTTGCAAATACGATTGCATCGTCAGCACGGCAGGAATAATGCCGTTTTGATATTCCTCCGTTTGAGAATGCCCCTGCGTCAAAAAAACCAGCGCGCCATCCGGTACCGGAATTTGTTGCAATTTCTTTTGATACTCAGCGAATTTGGCTGCTTGCAACCGCACTTCATCGACATCATAGATCAGAAAATCCGTACGCGTTTGATCGCTGAAAACAACATCGATTTGAATTTTTTTGAGCGTTGATGATGGGGCAGGTAACTTGAAGTTAAAACCGCAGGTCTTCGCTGCTGGAACAAAAGGAACATACGCACCTACATCCGGGCGCGGCAAATTGACGGAAAAATTGCCCACAAAAGTCTTATCAGCCGTTACGGCCAACTCTGAGACTACTTTGTCTCCCCAATAAAATACCCAGCCACTTACCCAGTTTTCACCGTGCAAATCAAATAATTGATATTTTGGAGATTCCAGTCGATAAACAAGCGGAGAAAAAGAGGCTTCGATTGGCACCACAGTTTCAGCGCTGCCGGAGAAAAATGATTTGAGCCAGTTTTTTAGTGATTCTACAAACATTATGCTTTTGCGCTTTTAATTGAAAAGGCGCTGAACCAAGTCAATTGAACTTACGATGCTATTCCACCCTGCTCATCAATATAATTCTTCACCGCCCGCACATCCGCATCCTTAACCACAAACCGCTGCGGCAAACTCTCCAGATTCTCAAACCCCGCCGGGCGTTCCGGTTCGCATCCGATGGCTTCCTGGATACTTTCGGCGAATTTGGCGGGTAACGCGGTTTCCAGGCAAATCAGCGGCACGCCGGTTTCGCGGTGTGCTTGACCGACTTTCAGGCCGTCGGCGGTGTGGGTGTCGACCAGCACGTGGTAGCGTTGGTAGATGTCGCGGATCGTGGCAATGCGCGCAGCGTGGTTGCTGCTACCGGAGGCGAAGCCGTAATCCTGGATTTTTGCAAATAGCGGGGTTTGCGATAAATCGAAGGCATTGCCTTTGTTCACCGCCGACCAGAGTTCCTTGACTTGTTGCGCGTTGCGTCCGGTCAGGTCGAAGATGAAGCGCTCGAAGTTGGATGCTTTGGAAATATCCATCGACGGACTGCTGGTGTGCTGGGTTTCGGTGGTGGCACGCGGGCGGTACACGCCGGTGCGGAAAAATTCGTCGAGCACGTCGTTTTCGTTGGTCGCCAGAATCAGATGCTTGATCGGCAATCCCATCATCCGGGCGACATGCCCGGCGCAGATGTTGCCGAAATTGCCGGACGGCACGGCGAACGATACTTGCTCGTCATTGCTTTTGGTCGCGGCGAAATAGCCTTTGAAGTAATACACCACTTGCGCGACGATGCGCGCCCAGTTGATCGAATTGACCGTGCCGATGCGGTGCGCTTCTTTGTAAGCATGATCGTTGCTGACCGCTTTGACGATGTCCTGGCAATCGTCGAACACGCCGCGGATAGCGATGTTGAAAATATTTTTGTCTTGCAGCGAGAACATTTGCGCAGTCTGAAAGCGGCTCATTTTGCCGAGCGGCGACAGCATAAACACACGGATACCGCGCTTGCCGCGCATCGCGTATTCCGCGCTGGAACCGGTGTCACCGGAAGTCGCGCCGAGGATGTTCAATTCGTCGCCGGTTTTGGCGAGCTGGTATTGGAAGAGATTGCCGAGCAGCTGCATCGCGATGTCTTTGAACGCCAGCGTCGGCCCGTTGGACAACCCCAAAATATGCAGACCCGGTTCCAGCGTCTTCAGCGGCGTGATGTCCGGCGTGCCGAATACTTCGGCGGTATAGGTTTGATGGATGATACTGCGCAAATCGTCCGGTGGAATATCGTCGACGAAGCGCGACAGGATTTCGAACGCCAACGCCGGATAACTTAAATTGCGCCAAGCCGCCAGTTCCACTGCCGTGATTTTGGGGTAGGTTTCCGGAATGGCCAGTCCGCCGTCCGGCGACAGGCCGCTCAACAGGATTTCAGAAAAAGTTTTGGGCGGCATGCCGCCGCGGGTAGAAATATAACGCATGGCTGGTTTCTTCAGGTTATGCAACAGCGAGAGACCGGAGGCACGGCAGACGCCCACAAAGCAGTCCGCCTTCTCCGGACCCGGCCATCGCTTTAGTTGTTCAGTTCTTCAATACGCAGACGGAATACTTTGCCGCTGACCACCGGCAGTGCTTCAATGCGGGCAATCGCCGCGTTGATGTTTTTCTCCACCGTCAGATGCGTCAGCATGATCACACTGACTTGATCCGACTCGTCGCTGGCTTCCTTCTGCAGCAAGGCGCTGATGGAAATATGATTATCCGCGACAATGCGGGTGATTTCCGCCATCACGCCGGGTTTATCGATGACTTGTATGCGCAAGTAATACGAGGTTTCCACGTCTTCCATCGGGATCACCGGCGTATCGGACAGCAAGTCCGGCTGGAATGACAACGGCGGCACGCGATGCATCGGATCGGCGGTATACAGACGCGTCACATCGACCAGATCGGCGATCACCGAACTGGCGGTTGGTTCCGCACCGGCACCGGCGCCATAGTAAAGCGTAGCCCCCACGGCATCACCCTTGACCACGATGGCGTTCATCACACCTTCGACATTGGCGATCAAGCGCCGCACCGGAATCAATGTCGGATGCACGCGCAGCTCGATGCCCTTCTCCACCCGTTTGGTTATCCCGAGCAATTTGATGCGGTAGCCGAGTTGTTCGGCATAACGGATATCTTCGCCGGTCAACTTGGTAATGCCTTCGGTATACACTTTGCTGAATTGCACCGGAATACCGAATGCAATCGCCGACATCAGAGTGATTTTATGCGCGGCATCAATGCCTTCGATATCGTAGGTTGGATCGGCTTCGGCATACCCCAGCTTTTGCGCTTCCGCTAATACTTGCTCGAAGGGCAATCCTTTCTCACGCATTTCCGACAAAATAAAATTCGAAGTGCCGTTGATGATCCCGGCAATCCAGGTAATGCGGTTGGCTGTCAGGCCTTCGCGCAACGCTTTAATGATCGGGATACCGCCAGCTACCGCGGCTTCAAACGCGATAATCACGCCCTTGGCGCGCGCGGCTGCGAATATTTCCGTGCCGTGATTCGCCAGCAGCGCTTTATTGGCTGTCACGACATGCTTGCCGTGCGCCAGCGCTTCCAGGATCAGATCCTTGGCGATGGTTTGTCCGCCGATCAGCTCGACGACAATATCGATGTCGGGGTTGGTTGTGATCTGATGCGCATCGCTGGTGACAATCACATTGCTATCCGCCAGTGCGCGCGCTTTTTCCAGATCCTTATCAGCGATCATTGTGACGATGATTTCCCGGCCTGCGCGGCGGGCGATTTCTTCGCGGTTACGTTTCAGAACAGTGTAGGTGCCGCCACCGACAGTGCCAATTCCTAATAAACCAATATGGATGGGTTTCATAATATTTATCAATATAAAAAACAGTGTGTGATTGTATTACTTACCGGATGACAGGAACCGGAAAGCGGGAAAAAACGAGTTGAAAGCTTCTTGATTATGTTCCATACCGTTTACGGTAGCGCTGCAGGAAATGGGCAATGCGTCCCATGGCCTCGGTCAAATCGTCGACATTGGGCAGAAATACCACGCGAAAATGATCCGGACGCTTCCAGTTAAAACCGGTGCCTTGAACCAATAAAACTTTCTCTTCCAATAACAGATCCAGCGCAAATTTCTGATCATCCTCGATCGGATAAATCTCCGGATCCAGACGCGGAAACAAATACAGCGCGGCTTGCGGTTTAAAGCAGCTCACGCCGGGGATTTCCGTCAGCAAATTCCAAGCAACATCGCGCTGCCGCATCAACCGGCCGGTCGGTAACGTCAGGTCATAAATACTTTGATAACCGCCCAACGCGGTCTGAATGCCGAATTGCGACGGCACATTGGCGCATAACCGCATCGAGGCCAGCATATTGAGGCCGGCGATATAATCGCGCGCATGACTCTTCTCACCCGAAACCACCGCCCAGCCGGAACGAAATCCGGCGGCACGGTAATTTTTTGACAGGCCATTGAACGTCACAAACAAAACATCGTCGGCCAATGAGGCAATCGACGTATGCTCGGCATGCTCGTACAAGATCTTGTCGTAAATCTCATCGGCATAAATGATTAATTGATGCTGCCGGGCAATTTCAATGATCTCCAGCAACAGTTCCTTGGGATATAGCGCACCGGTTGGATTGTTCGGATTGATGATGACAATGGCGCGCGTCCTGGAGCTGATTTTTGCGCGGATATCGTCCAGATCGGGCAACCAGCCCGATGCTTCGTCACACAGATAATGTTTGGCGATACCGCCCGACAGAACTACCGCGGCGGTCCATAATGGATAATCCGGCATCGGGATCAGCACTTCATCGCCATTATCCAGCAATGCCTGCATCGTCAACACAACCAGCTCGGATACACCGTTGCCGATAAAGATGTCGTCCAATTGCACATTGGGAATTTGCTTTTCCTGGGTGTAATGCATGATTGCTTTGCGCGCGGCAAACAATCCTTTGGAATCGCAATAGCCGGATGCATCGGACAAATTCCGGATGACATCTTGCAGAATTTCTTCCGGTACATCGAAACCGAACGTAGCAGGATTGCCAATATTCAGCTTGATAATATGATGTCCTTCTTCTTCCATTTGCCGCGCCCGCTCAAGCACGGGGCCGCGAATGTCATAACAGACATTGGTTAATTTACTGGATTTTAAAATTGGACGCATGATAAGCAACGGAATCTGTTGAGACGGAATAAAAAACCAACTCCCAAACCTTGCAATACTGTAATTTTCAGATCAAATGGATCTCAGCATTATATATGTTATCCCCACACTTCCGCACTGGAAATACGCTACGCTTCTCATGCGAATGTAGCTTTCTGACATTTATCACCCAGAAGAAACAGCGCATAAATTCCCGGAAGCTGTACTATTTTTCTTTATTGGCCGCGGGCGTGATAAACAAAGCTGGAATTGGTTTATTGGCATGATGCCGGCGCATTGTTTTCTTATGTGGCCCATTGGAATCTGCCGCCAAGGCATTCACATCGGAATATTTAGAAACGTAAGGCTGCGTAAATAGCGGATCCTCAGTCTTCTTCGCACGTCTGACATGGGGGGTTATTTCTCTGCCAAAGTGAACAACTTTCTCATCGCTTTTCACCCATGAATTGGGTTTTTTATTTTGCTTGAATGATCCGCCATGCTTGGATCTTTGCTCACCGGTTATTGATTTTTTATTGGTATCGCGAATCTGCGGTTCTTTTGATTCAAACCCTTCGATTTGTTCTGTTTTAATTTTGATGCCCAATAACTTCTCGATATCAGCCAATGCATTATTCTCTTCCTTGCTGGTTAACGAAATGGCGAATCCTTTTGTTCCGGCACGCCCCGTTCTACCGATGCGATGCACGTAATCTTCGGGATTATTGGGTAATTCAAAATTAATCACATGAGACAATTCGTCGATATCAAGACCTCGTGCCGCAACGTCCGTGGCAACCAGGACACGAATCAGGCCTTGTTTAAAATTATCCAATGCTTTGGTACGCTGCAGCTGATTTCGATCGCCATGTATCGCTTCGCTTGAAATATCATGCTTGTTGAGCCGCTGCGCTAAACGATCCGCGCCTTGTTTGGTGCGCGTAAACACCAACACTTGTTGCAAATCTTTTTGTTTGATCAACTGAATCAGTAATTCTTGCTTTCGAGTGGCGTCAACCGGATAAACGACGTGGGTTATTAATTCACTCACTGAATTTTGTTTGGCCACTTCGATCAGTACCGGGTTTTTTAATATCTTGCCTGCAAGTTTCTTGATATCTTCCGAGAAAGTCGCTGAAAACATCAAATTTTGACGTTGTTCAGGAAGTAACTGAATAATTTGTTTGATATCGGGCATGAATCCCATATCCAGCATTCGATCGGCCTCATCCAAAACCAATATTTCAACTTTTGTCAGCGTCAAAGTTTTTTGTTGGATATGGTCCAGCAATCGTCCTGGTGTTGCGACTAAAATCTCTATGCCGGAACGAACAATATCGATCTGAGAATCGATATTTACCCCGCCATAAATAACCGTCGATCTGAGTGCTAAGTGCTTTCCGTATGTTTTGACACTGTCATGCACTTGCACAGCAAGTTCTCGTGTCGGGACTAAAATTAATGCACGAATGGGGTGCTTGGCGGGTGACATGCTGGTGTTCGCATGAATTTCCAGCCTCTGCAACATGGGAAGAGTAAAACTCGCCGTTTTGCCGGTACCCGTTTGGGCTCCTCCCATCACATCTTTTTTTTCTAAAATGACTGGTATTGCTTGTTCTTGAATCGGTGTCGGATTGATATATCCCTGATCAGAGATAGCGCGCAATAATTCGGCAGATAAACCGAGTTGCTCGAATGACATATTTACTGCTCCTGAAAATTTCCTGATTTATTTACTATATTCATAATTCATCATTGAAGTTTTCGAGAAAAAAGATTCATTATTTTAATGATAGTTATACGATTTCAACAAATAAAAGAACCCGCACAAAAATAATTTGTGCGGGTTCTTTTCTAGTTACATCATTAACCTTATTCAGAATTTTAGAATACTCTGAAAAGCAAGTAAAAACTGAGCGTAAAAAGTTAAATTACTCTTCATCCTCATCTTCATTTTCATCATCACTCTGGGCTTCCGTGCTGCCAGCTGAACCGCCAGCCGATCCTTCGCCCTCGTCTTCTTCCTCGTCTTCGTCTTCTCCACTACCGCCTTCATCTTCTTCCTTCACTAATACCATCTTGCCCGCCGCTAAGCTCGCATTCAAGTCGGTC
>CP091134.1:652328-657364 GCA_021582535.1 Nitrosomonas sp. | reverse complement strand
CATCGCAATCGCCACGGTAAACGGCTTTAACGTCGAACCCGGCTCGAACGTATCGATCAGCGCGCGGTTACGCAGCCGTCCATTGGTAATCGATGATCGTCTGTTCGGGTTGTACGCCGGTAAGTTGGTCAAGGCCAGAATCTCACCGGTTTGCGCATCCAGCACAACGATGCTGCCCGCTTTGGCGTTATTGGCAAGCACCGCTTCTTTTAATTCCGCGTGGGCGCGGTACTGAATTCTTCTATCGATGGATAACACCAAATCCTCGCCCGGCTTGGGCGGACGGATGTTTTCCACATCCTCGATGATCTGTCCCTTGTTATCCTTAAGCACACGGCGCCGTCCCAGTTCGCCCGCGAGCGTATCTTGCCAGCCGCGCTCCACGCCTTCCTGGCCTTCATCGTTGATATCGGTAAAACCGAGCACATGCGCGGCAAATTCACTTTCGGGATAGTAGCGTTTGGATTCGCTGGCGAAATAGATGCCTTTGATCTTCAACTTCATGATCTTTTCGGCGATATCCGGCACTACTTGCCGTTTCAAATAAACAAACCGGCTGTTTTCCCGTTTGATGCGGGCATCGATCTCGGCGCTGTCCATCTCGAGCAAACCGGTTAATTGCTTCAATTGCTCCGGCTTAATATCGATCACTTTCGGATCGGCGTAAACAGAGGCCACCGGCGAACTGATCGCCAGAATATGGCCATTGCGGTCGGTAATCATGCCGCGGTCGGCGTTCATTTCCACTATGCGGCTATAGCGCGATTCCCCTTTTTCCTGGAGAAAATCATGATTCATTCCCTGCAAGTAAGCCGCGCGCGCCGCCAAACCGATCAAACCGAGCGCCAGCAAACCGAACAGCAGCCGTGAGCGCCACGCCGGTAATTTGATTTGCCGTACTTCGGGTTTAATCATGGTTTTAACCCTTCCGTGTTCAAGCGGTTTTCTGCATCGTTAATGGATACAATTTGTATGCTGGAAGCGGCGGGCACGGTCATACTCAACCGCTCTTTCGCAATCTGCTCGATCCGCCCGTGCATGATTAATGTGCTTTGTTCCAGTTGCAATCTTCCCCATTCCACATCCAGCTTGCGCTCGATTCCTTTTTCATTTTCCAGCGCCATAAACAGTTTGCGCACCATGTGCTGCGAGGTCACCACGCCCAGCGCGCTCGCGATCAATATAAAAACCAGAAGAATGTTCAGTTTGAACATTCTGTTACCCGTTTATGGTTACTCTTTCAGCCACACGCATCACCGCACTCCTGGCGCGCACATTGTCCGCCACTTCCTGCTCTCCCGGGCGCACTGCCCGGCCGATCACGCGCAGCGTTTGATTGCTGAACCGTAGCAAATCCTTTTCTTGCAGCGGCACGCCGCGCGGCAGTTCGTCCATGCTGGCAGCCTTGCGCATAAATAGTTTGACCATGCGATCCTCCAAAGAGTGAAAACTGATCACCACCAACCTTCCGCCCGGATTCAGCAACGCCACACATTGCGGCAAAACGAGCGACAATTCCTCAAGCTCCTGGTTGAGATAGATCCGTATCGCCTGAAAAGTGCGCGTCGCCGGATGCCGCACAATTTCCCGCTGGCGCTGCCGCGAACGCAAAACCGTTGCGACAATCTCGGCAAGTTGTGATGTGGTAACAATAGGCTGCCGCGCTCTTGCCACAATAATCGCTCTTGCAATCTGCCGAGCAAACCGTTCTTCGCCATACTCCTTGATCACCCATCCCAGTTGATCTTCCGCGGCTGTCGCCAGCCACTCCGCCGCCGTTTGGCCCTTCGTTGTATCCATGCGCATATCGAGCGGCCCATCGGCGCGGAAGCTGAAACCGCGTGAAATTTCTTCCAACTGCGGCGACGACACGCCCAAATCGAGCAGAACCCCGTCTATTTTGGCGATTCCCAACGCTTGCACAATCTGCCGCAATTGCGAGAAACTGCCGTACCGGATACAAAACCGTTTATCCTCAATGGCCTCGCCCGACATCACCGCAACCGGATCTCTATCCAAGGCGATTAACCGGCCATGCTCACCCAATCGCGACAAAATCAAACGGCTATGGCCACCGCGTCCAAACGTTGCGTCTACATACACACCTTCCGGTTTGATCGCCAATGCATCGACCGCTTCGTGCAACAACACCGAAATGTGCATGAATCGCTGTTACCGTTTCAATTACAGCGAAAAGCCATCCAGCTCAGGCGGCATATCGCCATCCTTGAAAGCCAGCGCATCTTCAATTTGTAAATTCCATTGCACTTCATCCCACAATTCAAACTTAGCCCCCTGGCCAACCAAAACCACATCCTTGGATAAACCGGCAAAAAGGCGCAGCGGCGGCGGCAGCAGAATGCGGCCAGCAGCATCCATCTCGACATCACTGGCATTACCCACCAGCAGCCGCTGCAAATTGCGGGTCTTCGAATCAAAACTAGAAAGATTATTGAGTTTTTGTTCTATCGGTTCCCAGGCTGGCTGAGGATAAATCAATAAACACTTTGAAGGATCGACAGTGACGATCAAATGCCCTGAGCAGGTAGACATCAGTTCGCTACGGTATCTTGCGGGTATCGCAAGCCTACCTTTTGCATCAAGACTAAGTTGCGTGACGCCACGAAACATGCTGTCTCCTCAAATTAAGGGAAAATCCATCGAGGCTCACCAAATTTTCCCACATTTTCCCACCACTTCCCACTTTAATCAAAAAATCCCTGTTAGTCAAGCGAGTAATTGGGTTTTTATAGTTATACGACAAAGACTTAAACGTGATGCGGATTACCATCGAATAGGCAGCAAAATGTTCAAATAAATAAGATAGATAGAAGAAAAATGAAATGTGAACTGTCAATTTTGCTGAAGAAATGACTGCTGGCAGGCTTGTTTACGCCGGTAAAAAACTGCACACTGCACGGCTTTAATTTCCCACTTTGACAGTGCAATGACACCCCAATACTGGACACAAGCCACACAAGAATTGGCGGCATGCGATCTCGTCATGCAACAATTGATCGGGCAGTTTCCCGATGCCACGCTGGTCTCGCGCGGCTGCGCATTCACCACGCTGGCGCGCTCCATCGTCGGGCAGCAAATCTCCGTCAAAGCCGCCGAAAGCGTCTGGCAACGGGTCATTGCTACCATCCCTGACATTACGCCGCACACCATCGCCGCGGCCGAGCAGGAATTACTGAGATCGTGCGGATTGTCCGCAAGAAAGGTCATCTACCTGCACGATTTATCGCGGCACTTCCGCGAAGGGGATTTGAATGAAACGGCGTGGGAGGATCTGGACGATGAAAGCATCATCAAACAACTGATTCAGGTCAAAGGCATCGGCCGCTGGACGGCGGAAATGTTCCTGATTTTCCACCTGCACCGCCCGGATGTGCTGCCGCTCGACGACATCGGCCTGCAACGCGCAGTGAGCCTGCATTACTTCGATAAACAAGCCGTCGATAAAAACACCCTGATCGAAACCGCTAAACCATGGCAGCCGTGGCGCTCGGTCGCAACCTGGTACTTATGGCGCAGCTTGGATCCGCTGCCGGTGGCGTATTGAAAGAACCGGCGATAGCGATATGCTGTCAATTGCCTAAGTGTTTAGTTCCACGATAGTTAACAAACCGCTCAAAGGGGCACTACACGCCCTTTAGCTTTACGTCAGGCAAAAAATACATGACATCGATTACACCGTTGCTTGCCGAGATTCAATCGTGCACAGCATGCGCTGCACATTTACCTCTTGGCCCGCGCCCTGTTCTTCAAATTCATTCATCGGCCCGTATTCTCATCGCCGCACAAGCGCCGGGCAGGAAAGTTCATGAGACAGGCATCCCTTTTAATGATGCCAGCGGTGACAGATTGCGTTCCTGGCTTGGGCTGCCTCGCGAGGTTTTCTACAATCCAATGCTGGTTGCCATCTTGCCAATGGCATTTTGCTTCCCTGGTACCGGACGCTCCGGTGACCTGCCGCCTCGGCCGGAATGTGCGTCGCTGTGGCGTTCAAGGCTGCTGGCTCATTTAAAGGGAGTCCGTCTCACCCTGGTCATAGGCCAATATGCTCAGGCGTATCATGTACCCAAATCAGGCAAATCACCGCTGACGGAAGCAGTTAAGAACTGGCAAACGATGTGGCCTCATACAGTGACATTGCCCCATCCCAGCCCGCGCAACAACCTATGGCTCAAGCGCAACCCCTGGTTCGAATCTGAATTATTGCCCGCTTTGCGGCCGCTGGTTCAGCGTGTCATTACCGCCTAGCTGGTGTTATGTACCCTGAGTTGATGCAGGAAGTGGTTGCGGAATTTGGATTTGGCGGTTTTTGCATCTGCAAAGCAAAAACGGGCTGTTGCCGCTTTGAAAGAAGCATTGGAAGAAAGTCAGCTGCCGTTCCGGGTCTCAATCTATTCGTCTGGAATGAAATTCCGGTGCAGTTTCGCGATAATATTCAGCGAGCGCATGTGATTCTGGTCAATGCGCGTTCGTCGTAACACATACTTTACAGGCTTTTGAAAAATGTTTTCGAGGCAGCCGATGCAAAGCAAAAATAGGCGAAAAAGCGCAGTTTATGCGTAATAAATGAGCATTTTGAGCCTGTTTTTAACACCGCAGCGGCCACGCAGATAATTTTTCAAGCCTGTTAAGGTTTATCATTCGGTTTTTACCAATTAACCGCCCGCGAGATCCATGGAACCAATCTACTTCGACCACAACGCCACCACCCGCCTCGACGACGCCGTGCTGGAAGCCATGCTGCCGTATTTCCAGCAGGAATTCGGCAATGCGTCGAGCCGTCACAGTTATGGGATCAATGCGCGGCGGGCGATCGATAAAGCACGCAAGCAGGTGGCGGAGGCGGTCGGGGTGCAGCCGGTGCAGGTGGTTTTTACCAGCGGCGGTTCGGAAGCGAATAATTTGTTTATTCGCGGCGCGGTGGATAGTCTGAAGCCGGGCAATCTGTTCCTCAGCGCGATCGAGCATCCGTGCGTGCTGAAACCGGCGCAGGCGATTGCGCGGCGCAGTTGTGACGC
>CP091134.1:638094-652228 GCA_021582535.1 Nitrosomonas sp. | reverse complement strand
TTGTCAATTGGAAGGTACGCGATGAGCATAACGAATTACCATTGAACGACTTAAATTTTGCTGAACATAAAACATGAATATTTATTGCATGCGCCATGGGCGCACAAATTACAACGATCTGGGTTTGTGTAACGACGATCCTAGTCAAGGCGTGCATTTAACCGAAACGGGTAGCGCACAAGCGCAATCGGCGGCACATGAGCTGCGCGCTGCGGCATTCGACCGCATCATCGTTTCGCCGTTGCCACGCACGCGCCAGACGGCGGAAATCGTCAATCGCTACCATGCCGCGCCAATCGAGGTGCACGCCGATCTTGCCGATATCCGTTCGGGGTTCGAGGGCAAGCCGGTCGCGGACTATTTTGCAGCGATTCGTTATGATCCGCTCGGCGCACGCGTGAATGGCGGCGAGTCGTTGCTGGATCACAAGCAACGTGTGCTGCGTTTTATCGATTGGTTAAAAGTGCAGCAGGATGAGACATTGCTGATCGTTGCGCACGAAGAAACGATCCGGGTGTTTGTCGCCTACTTCGAGGGTGGCATTGCGGATACGCAGTTGCGCGATATCCATATCGGTAACTGCGAATGCCGGCGTTATGTTTTACAGCGCTGATTTCAGCATTCCGCTATTCATTGCGCTAGCCAGCCCAGCCCTTTAGCATGCAGGCTTTGGATGTACAACCGGTCGCGCGTTTCGGTGACTGCGGTGGTTTCGGGATAAGCGCCCGCCGGGTCTTGCAGATCGGCGGCCACTTTTCCATCTTCGGTAAATGCGATCACATGACCATAAGCCTTGGGTACCGGCCATAGCGCACGCGGCAGGCGCAGCGTGATTTTGCGCAGCAATGGTTTATCACTCATGGCGTCGATTGCCGGATTGCGCGGCTTGGCGAAGCCGAGCCAGAGCTTGCCGTCAAGGCCGCGCATCAGGTTGTCGGGGTAGCCGGGCAGATTGTCGAGTAATACGCTGGCCAGCGGCGAATTTTGCGTGACATCGAGATCATTGGCGGATACATCGATTTTCCACACCCGGAACTTGCCGGTCTCGCAGACGAATAACGAGCCTTCGTCCCCGGACAGCGCGATGCCGTTGGCAAAACTGAACCCTGTTGCGACGATGCGCGCTTTTTTGCTGGCGGGATCGTATTCCAGAACGCGTCCGGTGGACGATTGCTCCATGATGTCGAGGATGCTGGCCGCGAAGGTATCGCCCCAGTCTTTGGGCGCAAAGCGTGTTGAGGCATCGCTGAAGTAGATTTTGCCGCCGGCCGCGACCGCCACGGCATTGGCATAGCGGATCGGATCATCATTGACTCGATCGGCCAGAACCGTGACGGCGCGATCCGGCCCGATGGACAGCAAGCCTTTGATCGCATCGGCTGCGATCAGATTACCGGCGGCATCGAAATCGAAGCCGAGCACGCGTCCGCCGGTGTTGACGAACACCGCTTGCGCCGTGCCATCAGGATTCATACGCAGAATGTTACCGCTGGCCATGGCGGCGTAGAGCTTGCCGTCACGCGACAGCGCGACATGCTCCGGCCCGGTTTCATCGCCCAGATCGATCAACTGGATACCGGCAAGATGGTTGTTCGTAGCATGCGGGCCGGTATACCCCGGCGCAGCAGGCGCTTGCCAGTTCACCGGCTCTACCGGCACCGGCCATAAGCTGAGGTACGCAGCCAGCGCTAGCACGGTGATGATGAGTGTCCAACCGGTTTTTTTCATATTCCGCCGTTAGTTCAGAAGGTTCGGTGAGCCTGCACAAACCGCTATTTTGTCATTTCATACCAATTTCTGTAAAAATTATCGCTCGCGTGATCTACTTCCCAGCATCCGCACATCCTGCCATACTGCAAATTGATGGATTGGCATCATTCCGGCAATAACTTCATGCGTGCGCCCGGACATACCGGGGGTTAGGAAATTGAAAGGGGAATTCCATGACTCGGATTACTGAAATTATCAATCATGCGGGCCATTGGCTGGAGCAGCAACAGGATAAAGAATCCAGAGGATGGGGCGAACGGCGCGGCGGTCATGTCAATGTGCTGAATACCGCCGAGGCGATGATCGCGCTGATCGACAGCGGCGTTTGTCATGCCGGTACCGGCTCGATCCGCGGCGCGGCCGGTTTTTTGCTGAAGCATCAGATCATGGATGGTCCGGATGCCGGTTCATGGCCACGGGAATTAACCACGGATGACGGTAAAACCATCGATATTCCGGATTTGGTGCGCACGGCCTATGCGATTCAGGCGCTGATCAAAGCGGGCAAGGGAATCGACGAGCACCCGGTGCGCTTGGCATTGGTTTGGCTGCTGGGCCGCAGAAATGAAAGCACCAAAGGCTGGAGTTATGCCCGGGGTAAATTCGATGCGCTGATGCCCACGTGTTTTGCGCTGACCGCCTTGCTCGATGCTTACGATGCCTACCCCGGCGCTTATCAGACGCAGATTCAGGAGAGCCTGCAATATCTGGTGGAGGCTTACTACCACGATGGCGGGAATGAAGTGCGCGGCTCCTTCGGCGCGCCGGGGCCGTTGCAAGGCATTCATACCATTCATGCCGCGCTGGTATTGCAAATTGCCCGTGCCAATAACTTGAGCCGGTATCCGGAGCAGGAGAAACAAGCGATCGAATGGCTGCTGCGCAACCCCGATAAAGCCATCCGGCTGCGCGAAGAATGGGTGGAGATTGACCAAACCCAGGTTACGGATGGCCAAACCGGCGGTTATGGGTTCATGGTGATGGCCGATACCTTATTGATGAAGCTGTTGCTGGGATCGGAAAGCATCGACGACAAAAAGAGCGCATTGGCGCACGAGGCCATGCATAGCCTCAAAGACAAGATCGATGAAAGCACCGGCGCTTTTTACGGGCCGCGGTTATTTTCCTGGGCCACGGCAAAAGCATTGTCGGCTTTGGCGGTGATGCAGAAACACGCCGGTGCTGAATATCCCGATCTCCCCGCGCGGACGCCCGAATCCCGTACCGAATCCGGCGGCTGGAAAACCGGCCCTGTCATTATCGGTTTCGTGACTTTGCTGTCGGGACTGGGTTTTTATCTGATGCTCAACGATAAATTCGGCATGCTCGAATTCAGTTTCTTTGTCGTGATGATGCTGGCGGCGCTGCTGGCATACGGCGCCATCGGCGAGAAAACCTTCAGCGAGCTATTCGGCAGCGTCGGCGGTTTATTGAAAAAGGGTAAATAGAAAACAAACGATGAGCTGCGCAGCATGAATGATTGTAATGTGAGAGCGTGCCATGATTGATACCATCATTTTCGATGCGGAAGGCATCGTCATTGATACTGAAACGATCTGGGACAAGGGGCAGGCGATTTTTCTGCAACGCCGGGGCCTTGTCTATGACCGGGAACGGATCAAACCTTTGCTCACCGGGCGTACGCTGGCCGAAGGCGTGGAAGTCATGAAGCAAGCGTACCGCTTCGACGGTGATACCGAAGCTTTGGCGCGCGAGCGCGCGGATATCGTGCGTGAACTTTTTATTCATGAAACGGCTTTTATCGAAGGCTTTCTGCCGTTCTACGAATCCGTGCGCAGCCGCTACAAAACCTGCGTCGCAACGGCGATGGATCAGGATTTGCTGCAACTCGTCGATCGGCACCTCCATCTTTCGGCGTTGTTTGAAAACAGAATCTACACGCTCGATAAAGTCGGCTACCGCTCCAAACCGAATCCGGATATTTTTTTGTACGCCGCGCAACAGCTTGGCTCGGCGCCGGAAAACTGCGTCGTGATCGAAGATGCGCCGCATGGGATTGATGCGGCAAAAAGGGCCGGGATGTGCTGCATCGCGATCACCACCACCTACGATCCGGAAAAATTGCAAAAAGCCGATGTTGTCGTCCATGCCTACGCGGACATTGACCTTGCCGCCGTGGATCGATACGCATCGATACCGATGAAATAAACACGCTGTATCACCGCCAGCGTTTTGCCGGGTCTTGACGGTAAAACAGCGCGAGCTGCTCGTAAACGGAAGGGAAATGTTCCTGTGTCACGAGCGGCAGTTCAAAAAACACTTCGCTCAGCACCGCGAAAAACTCCGCCGGACTTTCCGCCGCATACGGATCAATGACGGTTTCCTGCTGCCGGTCGACCTGGCGGCAGAATTTCTTGTAGGCGGTGCTGAATACCTCATGCCAGGTGTACGCGCTCATGTTGGCGTGCAATTCCGGGCAGCCGTTGGCACCTTCGTACAGCATATCGATCTTGTGCGCGAATTCATGGATCACCACGTTTTCCCCTAGGTGCGAAGCCGGTTCTGCCGCATCTTGCCAGGAAAGAATCACCGGCCCGGCAGACCAAGCCTCACCCGAAGCTGGATGATGCACATGGTGCACAATGCCGAGCTCATCCTCGTAATCGTAATCCAGCATGAATTCGCCGGGATACACGATAATCTGGCTCCAGTTGCGGTAATAATCCAGGTCCAGATTGAGAATCAGGATGCACGCTTGCAACGCAATCGTGGCACGCATTTCCTCGGTGATTTCCAATTCGTGCGCGCCGTAAAATTTCTTGTCGTGCAGAAATAACGTGGCGCACTCGCGCAAGCGCAGCAGTTCCTCAGGGTTAAGTCCTCTCAAACAGCGCAGATGGATCAGTTTTTGCCAGACGGCACCGGCAATGCCTTCGTGCTGAAGGATCCGGTTACGGTGCCAATTCGTTAAGCTCCATGCCATGCGAATAATCTCCGGGAAACTGCCCTGATCTTGTGTTTATGCCTTCGGACGGGTTATGTAAAGGCGGTCTAGCGAGGATGAAAATAATACCTTCTTTTGTTCCGTTTTGCCTGAAATGGACACGGAGAAATACTAAGACCATGAGAATTCAGGTAGAATTGCACTGTTAGGTTCGTGTGGCAGGGCCAACGCCAAACGATTGAGAAATCGGATATAACCATCAGCCATAGTGTATTTTTAGATTTTTAGAGGAAGATTGTAAATGAATTTTAAATTTAGCATCGTTTGTATTATCGGCCTTAGTATCGCACTGATCGGTTGCGGCGGAGTTCCCGAAGCAAGTTCGGAAAATTGTTCAGGAAGAGGAATGGAATCATCGCTGACAGCATTCAAGAACGACGAAGCTGCACGCGAAGCCTTTATCGCTAAATGCGATGAACTGAAAAAAGCAAAATAAGCATACGGCTGGAAATTCAAACCCGGCTCCGGGGATGGTTTCTAGCGCTTTGGAAACAACTGGAAGTTGATGTCACTTCCAGCGAACGGCGAATTGGAAGCACGTGCTTCGTTCGCCGTTTTTGTTATTGTTCGCGGATTATTGAAGTGCAAGTACAGATCCTTTTACTACTTCTGACATTAGCTAACTTATTGCGTGAAGACCGCGGAATCCGATTACACCTGCACTTCCTGCGACAACGCTTCCGCTTCGCCGTTGGAGAGCATGAACACGCGGTCGGCGGCGTTGATGACCGCCGGTTGGTGCGAGACTGCGATGATCGTCAAGTCCTTGGCTAAACTTTGCAGTGTTTCGCAGATGGTGCGTTCGCTTTCCGGGTCCAGCGCGCTGGTGGGTTCATCCAGAATCAGGAACGACGGGCTATGCGCCAGCGCCCGGGCGATTGCAATCCGCTGGCGCTGTCCGCCGGACAGCAATCCGCCGCGCTCGCCCACTATGGTCAGCATGCCATCCGGCAGCGCGCTGACAAAATCCCAGGCGCCGGCCTGGCGCAGTGCGCGTTCGGCATCGTCGGCGGTGAGCGTGGGTTCGCCGACCAGAATGTTATTCAGTATGGTGTCGTGCAACAAAATGGTGTCTTGCGAGACGTAACCGATCATGTGGCGCCATTGGCGCAGGTTGATGTCATGCAGCGGGACCTCGTCGATCCGCACTTCGCCGGATTGCGGTTCGGTCAAGCCGCACAACAAGTCCAGCAGGGTGCTTTTGCCGGTGCCGGACGGCCCCATCACGGCGGTAAACGTATTGACCGGTATTTCGATGTTCAAATCCCGGAATATGACTTTGCGGTCATAGTTGAAGCGCACGTGGTGCAGCGTTACACCTTTTTGCAGCGTCGGTTGCAGTGTTCCGGTTGCTCTCTCGGCGGCTGCGCGCGCGCCTTCGGCGGCTTTGCGCAATGCCCAGTAGGCGCTTTCTTGCGCGGCCAGTTGCTGGTGCCGGCGTTGTGTCTTATTTAACAAACCCAGGATACGCGTCAGCAAAAATACCATCAGCATGACTTCCGGCAGCGACAACTCCCATACCACCAGGGCGAGGTACAAACCGCTGGCGGTCAGGGCGGCGAGAATAGGCTCTTGCAGCGCGTTCAACGCTTCCCGGTTCATCACTTCGCGGCGCGTGGCTTTTTCCAGTTGCTGCGTTTGCTCGCGCAAAATGGCATCGGCCACGTTGTCGCGCGCCATCGCCTTGAGTGATTTCACCGAACTCAACACGTCCGACAGGTAGGCGAGCAGATCGCGCAATAAATGCGTCTGCTTCGTGCCCGCGCGGCGGGTGGCGCTGACCAGACTGTTGAGCACAAACAACAGGAAGGAACCGATAATCAACGAGGCGAGCGTCGCTTCCCATGAAATGAATAACGCGACGATGGCGTATACCAGCACTTGCACCATGAGTGACAGCACATTGACACTATGCTCGAAACCGTTGGCGGCGCGGTAAGCTTCCGAGGCGATGGAATTGGCAAGCGATCCGACTGGCTGGCGCAGATAATACTGCCAGCGGCTGGCCAGCAAGGCTTCGATCAGATCCAGACGCAATGCGGTGGCCACATGCGCAACGGTATAACCTACCTGGCGGTTGGCCAGCAGCAATACCAATCCTTTAAAAAACATGCCGCCGACGATGATGATCAGGATGGTATCCAGCGTGGGATCGATGCCGATGTCTTGCAGCGCTTGCTCCATGAATTTGCCGATGCTGGAATCGCCGGATCCGCCGGATTCGCCGACCGCGATCGATATCAAAGGCAGTAAAGCGGTCAGACTCAACCCCTCAGCAATACCGGCGATCAGCAGTGCAACGAGCACAAAGGCGCTGCGCCGGGGGAAGACCATAATGTACGTATATAAAGTCCGCATAAGCCGGTTACAAAAATAAATCAGAAATCATTGGATTGTTTACAGGATCATGGTGCATCGGATACGTCGCATAAAACGCCGTCGATCAATTGCTGGATGCGCTGGGCGCGGTTGGCCAGACGCGTATCGTGCGTGACAACGATCAGGCTGGCGTTGATTTTATGATTTAACTCCAGCATCAAGTCGAAGACATGCTCGGCCGTTTGCCGGTCCAGATTGCCGGTCGGTTCGTCCGCCAGAATGCAGGCCGGTTGCGTGACCAACGCGCGCGCCACGGCGGCGCGCTGGCGTTCCCCGCCGGAGAGTTCGCCGGGGGTATGCGTGAGGCGGTGGCTCAAACCGACCAGCTTGAGCATATCGGCGGCGCGCTCGTACGCTTCTTTATTGGGCAGGCGGCGGATCAGCAGCGGCATGGCCACATTTTCCAGCGCGCTGAATTCCGGCAGCAAATGATGGAACTGATAAATGAAGCCGAGCGAACCGTTGCGCAAGCGGCAACGCTGTTCTTCGCTGATCTGCGCGATATTCTGCCCGAGAATGCGGATGTCTCCGCTGCTCGGCGCATCCAGCCCGCCCAGCACATGCAGCAGCGTGCTTTTGCCCGAACCGGACGCGCCCACGATGGCGAGCATCTCGCCTTTGATCAAATCCAGATTGACGCCCTTTAATACCGGAACGGCCAGATCGCCTTGCGAAAATTGCTTGACCAGGTTGCGGCAGGAAATAACCACATCATTCATAACGCAACGCCTCCGCCGGGTTTACTTTGGATGCCCGGTAGCTGGGGTAAATCGTGGCCAGCAGACTCAAAACAAACGACGTTGCAGCGACGGTGGTGATGTCCGCCATCTGTGGATCGGTCGGGATTTTACTGATGTAATAAATTTCGCGTGACAGGAATTGCACGTTGAACAAGCTTTCGATAAACGCCACCACTTCGCCGACGTTGTAGGCCAGCAGCATGCCGCCGGCCACACCGAGTACCGTGCCGAAAACACCGATAAACGTTCCCTGCACGATGAAAATCTTCATGATGCTGCGCGGACTGGCGCCGAGCGTACGCAGAATCGCGATGTCCGATTCCTTATCGGTGACCGCCATCACCAAGGTCGAAACGATATTGAACGCCGCCACTGCAATGATCAATGCCAGAATCAGCGACAACATGCGTTTCTCGATCTGGATGGCGCGGAAGTAATTGGCGTGTTGTTTGGTCCAATCGCTGATATGACTATCGATGGTCAGCATCGCGGGTAATTCTTGCACTACTTTGGGCGCTTGAAACAAATCGGTCAGTTTGAGGCGCACGCCGGACACATCGTCGTTTTCCATGCGATACAATTTTTGCGCGTCGAACATGTGAATCAGAACCAACCCGGAGTCGTATTCAAAATGCCCCACATCGAAGATACCGACGACGGTGAATTGTTTCAGTCTTGGCAAAATGCCCGCGGGCGTGACTTGGCCTTGCGGTGAAATCAAAACAATTTTGTCACCGACGAAAGTCCCCATCATGCGCGCCAGCTCCATGCCGATCACGATGCCGAATTCTCCCGGCGCCAGGTTGTCCAGCTTGCCGCTGATCATCGAATGGGAGAAATTGGCGACTTTATCTTCCATCGCCGGCAAAATGCCGCGCACGATAACGCCCTGCACCACTTGGTTATGCGACAGCATGCCTTGCGCGTTGACATACGGGGCGGCGGCTTCGACGGCCGGATGTTTGCTGGCTTCATCGGCAATTTGCTGCCAGTGGCTCAGGTTGCCATAAGGGCTGGCGATCTGCACATGCGATGCCACACCCAAAATGCGGGTGCGCACTTCTTTTTGAAAACCGTTCATGACCGACATGACGGTAATCAGCGCCGTCATCCCCAATGTAATGCCCATCAGGGAAATCAGTGAAATAAACGAGATGAAGTGATTGCGTTTCTTGGCGCGCGTATAACGCAAGCCGATGAAAAGTTCGTAGGGAGACACGAATTAAATTACCCGTAATAAGTTCAATTGCGAAGTTTGCCACATTTAAGCAAGGCTTAACAGATAATCGGGCATCGTACGACGGGAATGTTACAACAGTGGATGCAGTTAGAAACTGCCGCGGGCTTCATTGACCATTTGAGTCAGCTTGGCGATATCGAGCACATGCAAATCATGCCCTTGGCGCATGATGAGGTTGCTTCTGACGAGATTATTCAGTTCACGCGAGACCGCTTCACGGTGGGTGCTGACCAAATTGGCGATTTCGGTTTGGGTGGGGGATGGAGAAATGATCGCGGCATTCGTCGAAGTCATGTGATTTCTTGCCAGACGCAGCAATTCCGATTGAATCCGGTTACGCACCGCCAATGTGCTGTAATCGTAAACACGTTCGGTCAGACGGCGGACTTGTCCGGTCAAACGCTTCAATATGGTTTCGGCGATCAGCCGGTTGGAATACACCAGATTCTTGAAATCCAGCGCCGGCATCGATGCCAGCAACGTGCTGGTTCTGGCGATGGCGGTGGCGGAGCGGGGGTGGCCGTCGATTGCCGTCAGCTCGCCAAACATTTCGCCGGTGGGTAAATCGCACAGGATCACTTCCTGTCCGGACAGGCTGTGATACATCACGCGGATTTCACCCTGGACTATGAAAAACGCGCTATTGGTGTGATCGTGATAGCGCACGATTTCATTCCCCGCGTCATAGCGGTGCCATTGGCAAGCGGCGGCGATCGTTTCAATGTCCTTGGGCGGCAGATGTTGAAACTCCCTAATGGCAGACAACATCGCCGTGGCACGGTCAGACGGTATATTCCGCATGTTCATTCTTTCCCGGTTTTCTAAAAAGTGTTTGTCCATTTTCAGATTTTAAACAACTTTGCTATCCCCTGACAGGGGTAATGATATATCAAAATGGAATAAGGTAAAAAGACTTCTTGTTTGAACCGGGAAAACAGAAAAACCTTGGAAAGCAATGAAAAAGATCATCGCGTCGATAAAACACTTAGGATCTGTTGATAATGATCAATGTTCTTTGACATAGGAGCAACAGTTGCTGAAAAGATTGATAAGATAAAGATGCAAATAGCGTGATAGGCTAAATTCATGTTGTTCAATCTCACTTCACTAGGAAATGGTAAGGGGAAGATCCATGACAGCTTTTCTGAGCAGCAGCAATTTCACAGCAAGCGCCAGTGATGAACAGCAATCACTGGCTCAGGCATTAAGCGATATTCTGAAAAACGAATATCACGGCAGTTTCTTCGTGCTGCTGGCTGAGTACCAGCGCATCCTGGCGGATAACCATCAGCGCCGTCGCTGGCCGGAAATCCATAACAAGCTCGACACTTTATTCAAATGCGGCAGCGCGGAAGTGATCAGCGGACCGATGATCGGTATCCCCGTTTCCATTCGCGACAGCGATTATTTCAAGGAAGCGGCCCAGTTGACCGGCAAGGATCGATCCCTGATGGCCACCATCGAATGGATGGCGACCGCCTGGAATGCAACGTATGCCGACACCGGTTTGTGGATGGGAAAAACCTTTGAGCCGGTATCGCGCGAAACGGTGGCGGCAAAAACCCGCAGCGATGCGAAAACAATGAGCGGTTATGATCCGGCCACTGTGCGTGCCGGACGCAATTTTTTCCGTGAACCGCCCGATCCCAATGCGCTGCAAGCGATTGGATTGCCCGCGCTGACGCAATTATGGAAGCTGAAAGACCGGCCGATGCGTCCCGATGCGCGCGGATTTGACTGCCAGCTGCTGGCGGAAAATCTGGCGAAAGAGAAAGCCATTCCATACAGTAAAACCGGCGGTTATTTTCTTTGCAACATGGGCACTTCCGTGGTTCCGGAAATGCATGGCAAAGCCGTGTACCAACTGAATTACCGCTGGCCTGACCTCGGTCCGGTGTATCCCATGACGCGTTTGATCGATGAAATCGTTCGCATCGACGACGGTATTTATCTGGGGCAATTGGTGTTCGCCACACAGCATTACAGCTTGGGAGCCTTGGTTTTGCCGGATGGCCACGCCGTATCGATCGGCGATAACTACCCGTACTGCTCGATGATCGACAATATCAAACGAATTTTTCCCATGGGCTGGGTGGATGAAAAGGATCCGTACGGCTATCAGAACAACGGATTTTTCCTGATGGTCGATCCGGCTTATGCCAAGGCATTTTATGCGGACGATGCATTTCCGCAATTGCGTCCGCGCCCGGGTGAAGTCGGCTTCAACGAATTGGGATATGCGCAAACGGCATCCACTGTGAGCATGTCTGAGAGCGAGAAAGCCGCAACAGCTGGAGTACAGCACTGGCCGGAAATCACCGATTGGGTCGAAGGCTGGAAAAAAGACGAAGCGCTCCATCGCAAATTCACCACTTTCCTCCTGGAAGAATCGCCGAAAGGCGCTGCGGATGGCGATGTGAAGCAACTGTTGCACGAAGGCGAGTCGATTTTGCAGATGTTGCAACGCATCAGCGTGGAAATTTCCGCGCAGAGCAATCCGCAAGACAACCTGAAACATTTCGAGAAACTCAATCGCCTGTTCCGCCGCGGCGTTGCGCCAACGGTGGAAAATGGCTTATTTCAGGGGCACGGCGCGCGCGGCTTTAACATCCGCATCGACAGCGATGAAACGGCGGATTGGTACGGTGAAACAACACGCACGGCTGGTTTCGATTACTACCACGGCGCCACGCTCAACCTGCATTGCGGTTTTGCTGAAACCTTCTGTCCCGATCCCAACGCCAAACCGGACGATGAATATCTCTTCCCCGGCCGGCTTGCAAGCGATCTGGCGCTGGGACACAGTACACCCAATGTGCTCAACCTGATTTGGCACAGCATCGGCAAGTATATTTTTCCGTGGGCGGGCAAATCGTATGAAAAAATTTCCGGACGGAAACTAAGCATGCTGCTCGACGAAAGCGACGATCTGGCCGAGCGCTATCCCGAACGTGTGCATGCATTGAAAACGCATATCGCCAGCGCCCCGCATTACGCGCTGGTGGAAAAAAACAAAGCGCACTATTGGGATACGGAAGGTGTGTATGCCCGGCATTTGAAAAGCGGCGCCTGGGATCGCGGTATGTCCGATGAAGACAAGGCATTCTGGGAAAACGAAGCGGCTGCGCACTGGGTGGATGGCCACAATATTCAGGACAAGCGTGTCATTGCGGCGGATCCGTTGATGCGGATTATCGATATGAATTACCGTGTGCCGGATGCTTCACTGCAAGCGGTGTCGGAAAGCGGGCCGTCGCCGTTTGCGCGGCAAGGCTACATTTTTCTCGGTGTGGACGACCGGGAATCCATCTTGCCGATGAACAATGGCGACGGAAAAAAGAAAAAGGTATTTCAGTTTCACTACCGCTTTCCAATGATCGGCGGGCCGGTTCCGATCGGTTTTTGTCTCGATGAAATCGTCGAGATCGCCGACGGCCTTTATCTGGGGCAATTGATTTATGCCACGGCATTGGATAAACCTTTTCATTCATCGGTCGATCCGGCGGAATACCGCTATCAGCTGTTTGGCTATTTTTTGCTGCTCGACGATGCATGGCAGTATCACCGGCTGGCGATCGGATTGGATACCTTGAGTTAATCAGCGCGGAGGATGAAATCATGAGTAATGACAGACATAATCGAGGTGGTATCCGCATCGACCTGGAACACGGTACCGCAGATACTGCCGCATTCAGCGATAACGTCGCCGTTTTTCCGATTCCCAATACCACGACGGATAAGATAAAAACCTTGCGCGATCTGGCACTGAGCGACATCAAGCTGAACGATTTTCCGGTGGTACAGGCGTGGCGCAATCAGTTGTTCGATCCGGAATGGATAGCGGAGGTTTGCGATGAACTGCCGCGTTTGTTGACCGAATTTCTGCGCCAGCCCGATCATGCGGCGCTGCCGCCGGTGACGCGCCGCGCGCAGGCATTGAAGCATGTGTTCAGCCACAAAACACCGCTGGTGCGCAGCACCGATCTGCTGCCGGGGCAAACCACCACCAGCTTTGTCGGGCCGGTTGTGTATATGGATATGAGCGGCTATTGCATCTGGCCCGAACTGGAAACGCTGGCGAAGCGGCCGCAAAATCCGTTCAAGATCAAACCGGAAGTAGCCAAACGGCTGAACGAGGAAATCTTTCCCTTCTGGCTGGAGCGGCGCACGGTGCAAGAAGCGGCGCGTTATAGCGGCTACGATACCGCGGATTATGCCGACGATCGGCGCGATGAGGTCGATGGTGGATTGTACCAGGGCAAACCTTCGATCGATCCGCCGCTGAAAAAAAGCGCCGGTGAAACGCCCAAATGTCAGGAGTTGTTTGAGCGGGTGGCGTTTTATCTGTCCGATAAGGCTACGGCTGTATCGCATACCGCGCCGGATTTCAGCCGGGTGCTTAAATTCGGTTTTGATGGACTGATTGCGCAGTTGCAGCAAGATATCGCGAGCGGTGTTGCGGATACGCCGGAAAAAACGGAGTTTGCGCACAGCGTTATCGCAGTGTACGAAGGCGCCAAGATCTATGCCGGACATTTGGCCGATGCCGCCGAGAAGGCCGGAAATAACGAGCTTGCCGCTATTTGCCGCAAGGTTCCGGCGCAACCCGCCAGCACCTTGGCGGAAGCGATTACCGTGGTTTGGATTTGCTACCATTTGCTGTTGCAGGAAAATACCAATTTCGGCCTCTCACTGGGCCGGTTGGATCAGACACTGAACGAATTCTATTTGCGCGACTGGCAGTCGCAGCCGGATGACGCGGCGAAAACAGCGTATACGCGGCGGGCGGTTGAATTGATGTGCCACTTCTTTCTGCGTTGCTCGGATCATGTGCCGCTGTCCCCGGAAAGCGCGGAAGTGCTGTTTGCCGGCAGCGGCTCGAATCAGGCATTAACCGTGGGCGGTACGCGCTGGGAAAATGGCCAGACGGTCGATGCGGTCAACGACATGACCTACATCATCCTGAAAGCGACCGAAATGCTGTCCATCCGCGATCCGAATGTGCATGCGCGCTATCATAAGGATGTTCATCATCGCGCG
>CP091134.1:627764-637994 GCA_021582535.1 Nitrosomonas sp. | reverse complement strand
GGGACTATCGGCGGCGGCCCACAACAGGGTTTTGCCGGGATCGGCAGGTTGCCGCGCAGTCAGCACCACGGCGTGACCGGCTTGCGGATAGCGTTTACGCTCCAGTTGCAGTTGCTGGCGCTGAACAGCGACGCCGCGATCCGCCAAAGCTTTCGGCAGTACGTCGGCAAACCGGTTTTGCCAGCCCAGAATCCAGACGGTGCGATTCTCCGGTAACGTTTTCAATTGCTCGTCGGTGACGATTTCCAGCGGGCTGGCCTGGGTTTTTTGCCAGTTCGCCGCCAGTGCGCGGTATGCTTCCAGTACGGCTTGGGATTCCCGCGCCGGCAGGATCAGCAGCGGTTTTTCCGCGCCGAAGCCTTGCGACAATGCCGAGGGGATCTCGCGGCTATCCAAGCGGCGGAACACATCGAAACGCGGATCGAGGTCGATGCGTACCGGGCGGTTGGCGAATTCCAGCTCGATCGTTTGCTGCCGCTGCTCGACGATAATTTGCGATTCGATTGCCATATCTTCGCCCTCTAGCGTCACCGCCAGTGGCACTTGCAAGCGATACGGTTCATCCGGCTGAGTCTGTTCGACTGTTAGCGTCAGTTTGAATCCTTGTGCGGTGCGCTCAGTTTCCGCGCTGCGCAGCACCAGATCCGGCGCGCCGGTGCGTTGCACCCATTGCTCGAATTGTTGCGTCAGATCCTTGCCGGTGACGGTATTGAACGTGGTGAGCAAATCGGTAAACGTTGCTTGCTGGAATTTGAATTGCTGGTAGAACCGCCGCAACACTTTAGTGAACTCGTTATCGCCCAGTTCCAGCCGCAGCATGTGGAAGAACATCATGGTTTTGCCGTAGCCGACCGCTTCCGAACTGGCGCTATGGCGCGAGACGAAGCGAATAATCGGGAAATCTTTTTCCTTGTTGACGAAATCCGCATACTTTTGCAGCACATCGCGGCGGTATTCCTCGCCTTTGCCGCGCTGCTCGTTGATCAGGTGATCCGCCAGATACGCGGTCAATCCTTCCGCCCAGTTGCCTTTGGCGTAATCGACAAACACGCCGTTGCCCCAGTAGTTGTGCAAAATTTCATGCGGATACGACGAATGCAAAATGAACGGCAGACGGATCACTTTCGAGCCGAGTAGCGTGAAGGAGGGCATGCCGTAACCGCTTTCCCAGAAATTCTCGACCAACGCGAATTTCGTGTAAGGGTAGGGGCCAATCAATTTGTTGTATAGGGCGATGTATTGCGCCGTCGCGTCCAGATATTTTTGTGCTAGCGGCTGATCGGCATTGCGCAAATATACCAGTGCATTGACCGCTCCGGCGGATTGCGTGTAGCGTTGATAACGCCCGGCCACCAGATAAATGTCGTCTTGTGGTTGCTTTTCCTCCCAAACGATGTGCCGGGTTTCACTGGCGCCATTCTCACGCAATAACGCCCCCTGGCTTACCACATCCCAACCGGATGGAACCTGAATGTCAAGCTGAAACGACACCAGCGCATCGCCGAATTGCGGATACCAGGCACTGGCATTGGCCAAGAACACGCCTTCCGGTGAAATCACCCCCGGTGTCGAACCGAAACTGCGCGCATATTCCTGCCCCGGCCCTTGCACCGCGTGATGGATTTGACCGCTATAGTGCAGCGTGAATATATCTCGTCCGGGTGGCACCGCTACCGTGTAATGCCTGATCGAAATCGGCCGGGATTTCAGCGTAACCTCGTTTTCATCCGCCTGAATTGCAGCGCCTTGAACATCCGTGACCGCTAAACCGGCATGCAAAAAGAATTCGAGTTGCACGGGTTCTTTTGTATCCCGCGCCCAATCCGGAATCCGGATTTGATCTTTGACGCGAATTTCAGAAGTGTTTGGCGACAACTGAATTTCCATGTGGTGATGGAAGGTTCCGGTAGTTGCCATCGCAAACGGGCTGATACAGAGGACGAAGATAAGCACAAAAAAGGCGACGCTGAAGTTTAATGATTTTTGCATTTTGTAAGAAGATTGAACGGATTCTGATGATTATCGGGAATTCCACGCTATTTGCAGCGCAGTGTGATTTTCTTCACGGCACGGTGAGCATCATATCAAACATCCTATCTCCTTGATTCACACAAAACAGGGAAAAATATTACAAATTTATCCGGCTAAAAAAACTGATCTAAAATACGCGGCTGTGTAAGTTTTGTGTGCCTTGATTATTAATCAGCCGGCCGTTTTGATAAACGATGATAGGAAGGTGGCGGTATGAAGACAGATACTGACAATTTGCAGACAAAAATCCAAAGAACGAAATTTTTTCTGCTTTCCCTATTGTCCGGTATTTTTCTCTTCGTGGCATTTCAAACCTGTGCAATGGATGTGTCGCTGAAGCCCATCTCCGACAAACTCAAAGTAAAGTCCAGCGAAACGCGATGGATCAGTCTGGGTGCGGGCTATCGCGGTTCCGGATTGTGGACGGAAAATCTTAACGGCAATTTGAACGGCGGCAACTACAGCAACGATAATGCGCGTATTTATTTGAACGGCCAGTTCAGCGAGCATTTGAAGTTCGAAGTCAATACCGATTGTTTCTTCTGTAACAATACCAGCGCGGGGGATAACCCCAGAATGTCCTATAACGTTCTCGATGCCATCGCAAAATTCGAGTTCAACCGTTATTTCAATATCTGGGGTGGCCGTATGCTGGTGCCGACCGAACGGGGGGAATTAAGCGGTCCCTTTTTTCAGGCGACCCACGATGCTTTCAAAACGCCGTTCTTTTCGCAGGATTTCAGCACCAAATTCGGCGATGGCGGCGCCGGACGTTATGGCCGTGACGATGGCGTGACTTTCTGGGGCAATGCGGAGCCGAAGATCGTACCGGGAACGCTGGGTTACGCCATGGGGGTTTACCGCGGATTGGAATCGACGCATACCGCGGGTCCCAATCAAGGCGGCTCAGTGCTGACAGCTGCGCGTGTCACTTATAATTTCCTGAATCCGGAGAAGAATCCGGGTTATTACACCTCCAGCACGTATTACGGTAAAGCGGGAGACATTTTGGCGCTGGCGTTCGGTATGTCGTACCAGAAAAACGGTGCCGGATCGCTCGCGCATCGCAGCGATTTTCTCGGTTTTACCGGGGATTTGCTGTTTGAAAAAGTGCTGCCAAGAAACCTGGGTGTTTTTACCACCAACGCCGAATACAAGCAGTTCTATGCCAATTACTCGACCGCTGCGTTTAGCGATAAGGATTGTTTCTGTATGTTTGACGGCAAATCGTGGACCGTCACGGGTCTTTATATGTTTCCAACCAAAGTCGGCATCGGGCATTTTCAGCCCTACGGCCGGTTTACCAGCATTCAACCGAATCGCAGCAGCAACCGGGAAGAAATCGAAGCCGGTTTGAATTATATTATCGACGGTTTCAATGCGCGCATCTCAGCGTACTATCAGCATGGCGACCTGCTCATGAAGGGGTTGAATTATGCGCCGGGTGTAACGGGCCAGGCGCTTGACGTTTTTAAAATTTCTTTCCAATTGCAGATTTAGATTCCGGAAGAATACGTTCGGTAAATTGTCATGCGCATGCTGTTATCTACACCTTCAGAAGAATTATCCACTCAGCAGCAGAATTTGACTGTTGTGAGTGATCGCGAGTCACAGCGCGAGGCTTTGCCGCAGCCCGCGATTAGCTGCGATAAGCCGCTGCAAGCAAAATTAGCATTGGAATTTGCGAATATTGACGGTGCTTCCCGCCTGGTGGCGCGGGATCATTTCGGTCCGCTGCTGGTGCAAAAACCGCTCTATCCGGAAGGGCGGGAAGTTTGTCATGCCGTCATCATTCATCCGCCCGGGGGCGTGGTCGGCGGCGATCAATTGGAAATCTCGGCGCATGTCGGTGCGGCTGCAAAGGTGCAGATCACGACGCCGGGCGCGGCGAAGTGGTACAAAGCCAACGGCCATACCTCGCACCAGAAAATCACGCTCAGCGTCAATAAAGGCGCCGCTCTCGAATGGGCGCCGCAAGAAACTATTTTTTTCAACAACGCCAATGTCGACATCGATCACCAAGTGATACTGGAAAATGATGCCGCTTACGTGGGGTGCGAAATATTGTGCTTCGGACGCACGGCATCGGGAGAGACATTCAATAGCGGCCGGATCAAGCAGCGCACCAGTATTCGGCGTAACGGCACAATGATTTGGCTGGAGCAGATACGGCTGCACGGTGAGAGCACCGCCATGCACGGTCCGCTCGCCCTGTCGGGCAAACCGGTGTGCGCCACGCTTCTGCTGACTGGAAAACCAATGCCGCAGGCATTGATCGATTTGGTACGCGAAGAATCCGCGGGCATCGCCGGCGGTTCCGGTCAAATTGGTGTTTCGCAGCTTAAAACGCTTACCGTGGTTCGCTATCTGGGCAATTCGAGCGAGGCGGCGCGGCACATCATGCTGTGCGCATGGGGATTGTTCCGTCCGGAAATTCTCGGACGTCCTGCGATTGTTCCCAGGATGTGGAATACATGATGGGCGTTTGCACCGCCGGTTAAGACTTTGGATGGCAACGACTAAGTTGTAAATGTAACTTTACCCAGGAGAAAAGCGATGGACTTAACACCGAGAGAGAAAGACAAACTGCAAATTTTCACCGCCGGGTTGCTGGCTGAGCGGCGCAAAGCCCGTGGCTTAAGGCTCAATTACCCGGAAGCGGTTGCGCTGATTACCTGCGCCGTATTGGAAGGCGCCCGGGATGGCCGTACGGTGGCGGAGCTGATGGCAGCGGGGCAAAGAGTATTGACGCGCACGGATGTCATGGAAGGCGTTCCCGAGATGATTCCGGATATTCAGGTGGAAGCGACATTTCCCGACGGAACCAAACTGGTCACCGTTCACAACCCGATTATTTAACGAATAAGCAATAGGAGAATGCCATGAGAGTACCCATGATTCCAGGCGAAGTGTTTACCGAACCGGGTGAAATCGAGCTGAATGTCGGCAGAAAAACCAAAACCCTGACTGTTTCCAATGGCGGAGATCGTCCGATCCAGATAGGTTCCCACTTTCATTTTTACGAAGTCAACTCCGCCATGAAATTTGACCGCGATGCGGCGTATGGCATGCGCCTGAATATTATGGCGGGTACGGCCATCCGTTTCGAGCCCGGACAAGAGAGAACCGTGGAGCTCGTCGAGCTCGCGGGGGACCGGATCGTATATGGATTCAATCAGAAAGTGATGGGCAAACTGAAATAGTTTGGTTCGCAACGACTTTACAGGAGTAAAAAAATGAGTGTAAAAATTTCCCGCAAGACCTATGCGGAAATGATGGGGCCGACAACCGGCGACCGTGTCCGTCTGGCCGATACCGAACTTTTCATCGAGATTGAAAGAGACTTCACCACCTATGGCGAGGAAGTAAAATTTGGCGGCGGAAAAGTGATACGCGACGGCATGGGGCAATCGCAGCTCGGTCATGCGGACGTCATGGATACCGTGATCACCAACGCGATCATTATCGATCATTGGGGAATCGTCAAAGCGGATATCGGCATCAAGAACGGCAAAATCGCCAATATCGGCAAAGCCGGGAATCCCGATATCCAACCCAATGTCACGATGGCCATCGGTGCGGCGACCGAAATCATTGCAGGGGAGAATCTGATAGTCACCGCAGGAGGCGTGGATACGCACATCCACTTCATTTCACCGCAGCAAGCCGAAGACGCGATGATGAACGGCATTACCACCATGCTGGGCGGCGGCACCGGACCCGCGGTTGGCACCGCCGCCACCACCTGTACGCCCGGTCCTTGGCACATCCATTCGATGCTCAGAGCCTCCGACGGATTGGTCATGAATACCGGATTCTTCGGCAAAGGCAACGCCAGCTTGCCGATGCCGCTTGCGGAACAGGTGTTGGCCGGGGCGTGCGGACTGAAATTGCACGAGGATTGGGGAACCACTTTTGCAGCCATCGATAACTGCTTGGCTATCGCGGATAAATATGATGTGCAGGTCGCCATTCATACCGATACGATCAACGAAGGCGGTTATCTGGAAAATACCATTGCGGCGATGAAAGACCGCACGATACATACCTTCCATACCGAAGGTGCCGGCGGTGGTCATGCGCCCGACATCATTGCCGTCGTGGGGCTCGACAATGTGCTGCCGTCATCGACCAATCCAACCCGCCCGTATACCGTCAACACGCTCGATGAGCATTTGGATATGCTGATGGTGTGCCATCACTTGCACGCCAATATCGCGGAAGATCTGGCTTTTGCCGAATCGCGCATCCGTAAGGAAACGATTGCCGCCGAGGATATTCTGCACGATATGGGGGCAATTTCGATGATGTCCTCGGATTCGCAAGCGATGGGCCGGATCGGTGAAGTGGTGCTACGCACCTGGCAGACCGCGCATAAAATGAAAATACAGCGCGGCACATTGCAGGAAGACAACTCAAGAAGCGACAATTTCCGGGTTAAGCGCTACGTTGCCAAATACACGATCAATCCGGCGATTACCCACGGTATTGCGCACGCCATCGGTTCGGTTGAAGTTGGTAAATATGCCGATCTTGTACTTTGGAGACCGGCATTCTTCGGCGTTAAACCCTCGATGATCCTGAAAGGCGGCATGATCGCCGCGTCGCTCATGGGTGATCCGAATGCATCGATTCCAACGCCGCAACCCGTGCATTACCGCTACATGTTCGGCGGATACGGCGGCGGCATCAAAACCTCGTGCTATACATTCGCTTCGCAAGCCGCTCTTGAAGAGGGATTGATCGATCAGTTGCGGCTGGATAAAAACATCATTCCGGTCAAAAATACCCGGAATCTGCGCAAGAAAGACATGATTCACAACAGCGCGACACCGAAAATGGAAGTCGATCCGGAAACGTACGAAGTGCGCGCGGACGGCCAGTTGCTGACATGCGGTCCGGAGGATGTATTGCCGATGGCGCAGCGGTACTTTCTATTTTAGGAATACCGGTGGCGGAGCGGATTGTCCACGCGAGGAATTCCTGCAACACGATTCCCGATCTGGAAACTGCTCCGCCCGCGGGTCGCCGTCGCTGCGTTGACGGCAATGGCGGCGATATCCCTGGTCCCTAACTGACGATGACAACAGATGATTACGCTGAATACTAAAATAGATCGGGCCGAATCGGTTTTTGCGCAACTGGTTTTGCCTTATGAAATGCGCGAGAACAGCCGGCTCAGAACAGCACTCGAATCCGGCGAGGAAGTCGCTATTTTTACCGAGCGCGGCACCGTGCTGCGCAATAACGATTTGCTCAAAAGCGCCGATGGACGGGTAGTGCAAATCATCGCAGCTCATGAGCCCACGTACCGGATTACCTGCCGCACGCCGTACGATTTGTTGCGCTGTGCTTTTCATTTGGGCAACCGGCATACGCAAACGCAAGTCGGCGAAGGATTTCTGCGTATCCATACCGATAGCGTCTTGAAACAAATGCTGGAAGGCTTGGGCGCTACGGTTACCGAGGAGAATGCGCAATTTGAACCGGAATCGGGTGCTTACGGTGGTGGCGGACACCATCATCATGGCGACGGCCACTATCATGCGCACGGTCCGTTAGCACCAATCCCGGCCCGGCAGAAGATTCACCGGCCATCCGATACGCACTCCCAGGAATGACTTTGCAATCCGCCTTATTGCTTCGTTTGCTGCAGTTAGCGAGTCCGTCGCTGCCGGTTGGCGCGTATACCTATTCGCAAGGTTTGGAATCGGCAATAGAGAAGGGTATCGTCCATAACGACAGCTCGGCGCGCGCCTGGATCACGGAATATTTAACTATTGCCGCGGACTTTGAAGCGCCCATTGCATGGCGCTTGCTGCAAGCTTTTTCCCAGCGCGATGCAGCGAGCGTCAATCATTGGACCGAGTGCTTCATAGCCGCGCGCGATACCGCTGAATTCCGCGCAGAAACCATTCAAATGGGCTATTCCTTGGCAAAGCTTGTCATCGATCTGAATCTTGCGGATGATTCGCTGCGCGCGATCCTGGCCAATCAACCGGAAATTCCGCTACCCACGGCGTTTGCCTGCGCGGCGGAAGCGCTTGCGGTGCCGCATCAGGCGGCGCTGCTCGGCATGCTGTTCTCGATGGTTGAGAATCAAGTGCTGGTTTGCGTTAAATCGGTTCCGCTCGGTCAGGTTGCGGGGCAAAGCTTGTTGCTTTCCTTGCACGATGCGATTGAAAAAACGGCGTTGCGGGCGCAGCAGCTCGATGACGATGAATTATCCAATTGGGCGCCGGGATTGTCGCTGTTGTCCATGCAGCATGAAACGCAATACAGCAGAATTTACCGATCATAATTTTTTGGATAGAACGACATGAATAAACCATCAAATCCCCTGCGAGTCGGCATCGGTGGTCCGGTTGGATCAGGAAAAACAGCGTTGTGCGAAGCTTTGAGCAAGAGAATGCGCGATCGCTATGAAATGGCGGTCATCACCAACGATATTTACACCAAGGAGGATATGGAGATTTTGTTGCGCGCCAATGCGCTGCCTCCGGAGCGTTTGATGGGTGTGGAAACCGGCGGGTGTCCGCATACGGCCATCCGCGAAGATGCTTCCATCAATCTCGAAGCGATTGCCCGCATGACGGCTGATTTCCCCAATCTTGATCTGATCCTGGTTGAATCCGGCGGTGACAATCTTGCCTCGACCTTCAGCCCCGAGCTCTCCGATCTGACGATCTACGTGATCGATGTCGCCGCCGGTGAAAAAATACCCCGTAAGGGCGGCCCCGGTATCACGCGCTCGGCGCTTCTCGTGATCAACAAAACGGATCTGGCGCCGTACGTTGGAGCAAATTTGGAAATCATGGCGCGTGACGCCAAGAAAATGCGCGGCGACCGGCCGTTTGTTTTCACCAATCTGCATACGGGCGAGGGCGTGGATCAGATCGTCGATTTCATTGTGAAACAAGGATTGCTGGAAGAAGTCAAGCAACAGGCAAGCCGGTGAATTTTGCCGCGGCTGTTTTTTTCCATAAAACTTAGGAGTTCATCATCATGGATTGGTCACTCTCAATCGACAAAGCGATACCCAGACCGTTGCGTGTTATTTTCAGGGGTGCCGGGCAAGTGTTTTTCTGTTGCAACGCGGTTACCGGTCTTATTTTTTTAATCGCGTTGTACGTTGGCGGGATTACCGCCGGATTTGCCGCGACTGTGGGCGTTGTGAGCAGTACAGTTGCGGCTTATTTGCTGGGATTCCCGGAGGATGATATCGATGCCGGACTGTACGGTTTCAATGGCACCCTGGTCGGTCCCTGCCTGTTTCTGTTCCTGGAGCATACTCCGCAACTCTGGCTTTATGTGGTGCTCGCGTCGGTATTGTCGACCGTGGTGCTGGCTGCTTTGATGCGAATTCTACAACCTTATAACATCCCGGCCTCCACCTCACCATTTGTGCTGACATGCTGGATGTTCATGGTGGCGGTGTATGCTTTCGATGGATTTGCCCGCGGCCCCGTTTTACCGCCGCCGGGCATACCCTCAACCATTGCAGAAACTACCGCCGCATCTACAGATGCATGGTTCAATGCCTTTACGCAGGATGCAGCCATAGCCTGGTGCACGGCGATCAGCAAAGGTATCGGCGAAGTCATGTTCGCCGATAGCGTCATTGTCGGTGCTTTATTTCTGACCGGTATTGCGATCACTTCCTTGCGTGGCGCATTCATGGCGTTATCGGGCGCGATCGTCGGCGTTGTCGTGCCGGTACTGCTCGGCGCGGATAAGACGCTTATCGAGATGGGGTTGTATGCGTTCAATCCGGTGCTGACGATGATGGCGGTCGGATGGGTGTTTCTCAAGCCGACCACGGGCAGCGCATTGCTGGCCTTGCTTGCGGGAATTTTGACCATTATTTGCCAGGCGGGTTTGGCGAATTTTCTGGCGCCGATCGGTTTGCCGACGCTGACATTCCCATTTGTTCTGGTCATGTGGATGTTTCTGTTCGCTGCCGGAAAATCCAAATACTGGGGAAATGCTTCTTAAGGAAACACCGGCAAAGAGAACGAGCGGTGATTTGGCAAGATGAGACCAATTGAGATCATCCGGTTCGACATAATAAAAGCCCTGTCTTGACGGCGGGGCTTTTTGCCGGGAACCGCCGCGGACGGTCAAGTCAAGGGGCTGCTGTGCGTATGGGGAACGGCGGAATGCGCGTGTGTTTCCTGTGAAAGTTCAATCGGCACGATA
>CP091134.1:625524-627664 GCA_021582535.1 Nitrosomonas sp. | reverse complement strand
TACCATGGAACTGGAAGTGATCGCCGCCGGTGTGCGCACCGGATCGATCAACAGCATCATGTTCCCGGATAATATCATCGAGAATGCGCCGCGCATCATCAGCGATTTGCGCCAATTCTTCCCGCCCGCGCAGGATGTGTTTCTGATCGGCCCGATGGCCAAACTGGGCTGGGGAACACCGACGTTGGTCAGCGCCTCATTGGGCATCATCGTCGAAATACCGCCGGGCAATATCGCCATTCTGGGTGTGCTGAAAGTTGCATTGCCCGATGAAGACGCGGCGTTGATCATCATTCAGGTCAGTTTCATCGGCGCGCTGGAAGTGGATAAACAGCGGCTGTGGTTTTATGCCAGTTTGTACGATTCCCGTGTAATCTTCCTCACCATCGACGGCGATATGGGCCTGCTGATCGCTTGGGGTAACGATGCCAATTTTGTCATCAGTGTAGGCGGTTTTCATCCCTCCTTTAAACCGCCTCCACTGCCTTTTCCCAGTCCCAACCGGATTGCGATCAATATCCTGAATACCTCATTCGCGCGAATCCGCGTGGAAGGCTATTTCGCCGTCACTTCCAACACCGTGCAGTTCGGCGCCAAAGCGGAAGTTTATTTCGGTCTCAGCGCTTTCAATATTTCCGGCCATGTCGGCTTTGATGCGCTATTCCAGTTCTCGCCATTTTATTTCATCATCACCATCTCCGCGTCGTTCGATGTCAAAGTGTTCGGTGTCGGCTTGTTCGGTGTGCATATGCGCGGCGAGCTCGAAGGCACATCGCCGTGGCACATCGAGGGTGAAGGCTCCATCTCGCTGCTATTCTGGGATATCGACGTACCCTTCAGCCATACCTGGGGCGAAGATGAAAACACCACCTTGCCGTCCATCGACATCATGCCGCTGATCACGGCGGAATTCGAGAAGCTGGATAATTGGACAGCCGAACTACCGACCTCCAATCAATTGCTGGTATCACTGCGCGCCATTGAAAGCAGCAGCGATTTGATTCTGCACCCGGTCGGCGTATTGCGCGTCAACCAGCGCGCCATTCCGCTCGATCTGGACCTCGACAAAATCGGCAATCAAAAACCGAAAGATGCCAAACGCCTGACCGTCGAAGTCATTGATACCGGCTTGGCCAAGGTTGCGGATACCAAAGAATCCTTCGCCACGGCGCAATATAAAAACTTGAGCGACGCCAACAAACTAAGTGCGCCCTCCTACGAAAAACAAAATGCCGGAATCGAACTGTCGGTCAGCAATCAGCAACTGAAATCGTCCGCAGCGGTTAAGCGCGTGGTGCGCTACGAGCAAAATATCATCGACAACAATTTTGTTTCGCTACTGATCCGCTTTGTCGCCATCGGCGCCGAATTCTTCAATCACTTTTTAGGCCGCAACGCCGCATCGAAATCGGCACTCTCGGCCAGTTACAAAGCGCAGAAAGCACCGGTCGAGCAGAAAGTCATCGTGAAAGAAACCGGTTACGTCGTCGCTTCGACCATGAACAACAGTCCGCACAGCCAAGAGGCTTATTTTGCATCACATGCGCAAGCGCAGGATTTCCTGCGCGCGCAAGTGAGCCAATCGCCCGGGCTGCAAGACAGTCTGCACGTGATCCCCAGCGCGGAAGCCGCGCCACTGCAGGAGGCGGCATAATGGCGATCGGCACGTACACTTTTCTACCGTGGTTACGGCAAGGCGTCGCCAATAATATCCAATCCGCGGATCTGGATGCTTCGGTCAAAACGCGCGCCAGCGTCGCCGTCAATCTGAATATCAAAGGCAGTGGCGGCGAAAGCGGCGATGTGGCCGCGCCGGTCAGCAAGAACGTCGCCCTCTACGGCCCCGGCGATATCATCGGCATTGAATCGCGTGCGGTGATCAAAACCGAACCGCTCAACTGGATCACCAACTTCGAACCCAATTATCTCTGCCACATCGAGTTTTACGACGAAGATTTTCCCTGGCGTTACACCCCCGCTGCACCGGCGGGAGCACGATTACGGCCGTGGGTTACGCTGATCGTATTGACCGAGGCGGAATTTGCCGATGGCGGGAATATTTCCGGCAAGCCCCTGCCTTTTATCGATATTAAAGCCGATGCACTGGGATTGGCATTTCCCAAAGCTGAAGAACTGTGGG
>CP091134.1:604155-625424 GCA_021582535.1 Nitrosomonas sp. | reverse complement strand
ACGAACAATCAAGCCTTTTGGCGTTATTCACCAGCAGTTTCCTCGCTGCCACCCTGCTTCCCGGTGGATCGGAGGCTGTGCTCGTGGGGGTGTTGCTGGCATATCCGGATTTGCACTGGCAAGCGCTGATTTTGGCGACTGTCGGTAACACGTTGGGCGGGATGAGCTCGTATTTGATCGGGCGGTTGTTGCCGGATGAGAAGACTGTGCTGAAGAAAGCTGGGGGAAATGCTCGCGGGTTGGAATGGGTGCGGCGGCATGGCACGCCTATTTTGCTGCTATCGTGGGCGCCGCTGATCGGCGATCTTTTATGCGTTGCGGCCGGATGGTTGCGCGCAAATTGGTTGTGGGCTTTGCTATTTATTGCGGCGGGGAAATTTGCCCGCTATTGGGTGATTGCGGCTGCGGTGAATTGAGTGGATTTGCGATTACGATTCAGTTTATTCATCGATGCGAATAAACTGAATCGTAATGAATCGATTAAACCGCTATCAATTTTCAAACAGCTTCTGTAGTTCACCGCTTTGGTACATTTCGGTGACAATATCCGAGCCGCCGATAAACTCGCCGTTCACGTACAACTGTGGGATGGTAGGCCAGCTTGAATAATCCTTGATACCTTGCCTGATTTCCGGATCCGCCAGTACATCGACAGCGTAAATATTATCAACACCACAAGCCTTCAGAATATTCACAGCATTCGCTGAGAAACCACATTGCGGCTGGTCCGGGGTGCCTTTCATATAGAGTACGACCGGGTGTGTGGTCACTTGTTGTTCAATTAAATCTTCAACATTCATAGTGTCAATCTCTCCAAAAAATCATTCCAAAAGTTTTATACAGAAACAAAGAACCGCATTCTAAATTACTACACTAGCGCCCTGCTTATAGCTTACATCAAAAAATTCAATTGACCGCCGCTCACGCGCATTATGCCAGCCAAATCCGGGTGGGAACAAATATTACTAAAATCCTTCTCCTGCAACAATTGCCGGCACGCGGACACTTGATCGTAGCCATGTTCCAGCAGCAACCATCCGCTGTTAACAAGGTGATCCGGTGCTTTATCGATGATATGGCTAATACACGACAACCCATGGTCACCGGCGGATAGCGCCATTGCCGGTTCAAAACGCAGATCACCTTGTTGCAGATGCGGATCGTTGTCCGCCACATAAGGCGGATTGGATACGATGAGATCAAATCTTTCCCCGGAAAGTTCATCAAACCAGCTGCCGGTGACGAATTGCAGATTTTGAATGTGCAGATTCTGCGCGTTCGATTGGCAAACGGCAATCGCAGCAGGCGACAAATCAACCGCGGTGACTTGAGTGTGCGGACGGTGTTTGGCGATGGTCAGTGCGATTGCACCGCTGCCCGTACCCAAATCGAGAATCCGCCAGGGTTGACCGGGCGGGATCAACTGCAACGCCAGTTCTACCAGCAATTCCGTCTCCGGGCGCGGAATCAGAACCGCTGCGTTGACTTTGAGTGTCAAATCGTAAAAATCCCGTTCCCCGGTCAAATACGCGACCGGCACACCTTCCATCCGCCGCTGAATCAAATGCGAGAATTCATCCCATTGCTGCGCAGTCAGTATTCGATCCGAGTGAGTCAGCAAGAACGCATGATCGGCATCGAGCACATGCTGCAACAACAAACGCGCATCGATCCGGTCGATATCACGGCAAGCTGTTGCTAATGCTTTGGAAATGGTGATGGGTTGCATAGTGATGCAATCAGGAAAATCAACCGTACGGCTGATTATTCTTGCACGGAAGCGGCTAAGAGTTCTGCCTGATGCTCGGCCATTAACGCCGAACACAGTTCATCGATATCGCCATCCATGATCTGATCCATTTTATAGAGCGTCAGATTGATGCGATGGTCGGTTATGCGTCCTTGGGGAAAATTGTACGTGCGGATCCGTTCCGAGCGCTCGCCGCTGCCTACCAGCGATTTCCGTGTGGCGGCTTGTTCCGCATGCTGTTCACGCATCTGTTTGGCATGGATACGCGCCGCCAATACGCTCAGCGCTTGCGCCTTGTTTTTGTGTTGCGAGCGTCCATCCTGGCATTCCACCACAATGCCGGTCGGCAAGTGCGTCACGCGCACGGCCGAGTCGGTTTTATTGATATGCTGGCCGCCAGCACCGGAAGCGCGGAATGTATCGATGCGCAACTCAGCGGGATTCAACACCACTTCGCTGACTTCATCCGCTTCGGGCATAACCGCCACGGTACAGGTCGAAGTATGCACGCGCCCTTGCGTTTCCGTCACGGGGACCCGTTGCACGCGATGCCCGCCGGATTCGAATTTAAGACGGGAATACGCGCCATGACCGATGATTTTGGCGATGATTTCCTTATAACCACCGATATCCGACAGGCTTTGCGAAATAATCTCAACTTGCCAGCCGCGTCTTTCCGCATAACGCGAATACATCCGGAACAAGTTTCCGGCAAACAAAGCGGATTCGTCACCGCCGGTTCCCGCGCGAATTTCCAGGAAAATATTGCGTTCATCGTTGGGATCTTTCGGCAGCAGCTGTTTTTGTATTTCCGATTCCAATTTCACCAGCTGCTCTTTGCCGGTCTGTATCTCGGCTTCGGCAAAAGCGCGCATGTCGAGATCGGCATGCATTTCCCGCGCGGTTTGGATGTCACGCTCGCTTTGCTGGTAAGCGCGGTAGAGTTCTACGATGGGGACGATGTCCGAATGCTCACGCGTAAGCTTGCGGTAACTGTCCAGGTCGGCGGTGGCGGATTCGCTGCTGAGCAAATGATTTAATTCTTCCAACCGCACACTCAGACGAGTGAGCCTGTCCGTGATGTTTTTGTTCATTGCGGACGATGCAGCTGGTATAACCGGTTGATCAGTTCGACTAATTCCTCGCGTTCATCCGCGGCTGCCTGATTCAAAGCGCTGGACGGCACATGCAGAAATTTATTGGTTAGGCTATTACTGAGCGCTTCGATGACTTTTTTCGGATCTTCGCCTTTTTCCAGCAGTTTTTGTGCCCGGGCCAGTTCATGGCGGCGGTAACGTTCACCTTGGTCACGTAAGGCGCGAATGGTCGGCACCATTTCCCGTGTCGCCAGCCAGCGCATGAAATCAACCACGTTGGAATCAATGATCGTTTCGGCCTGTGCCACGGCATTCTGGCGCGAATCCAATCCTTCCTTGACAATCTCCGCTAAGTCGTCGACATAGTAGAGAAATACATCGTCCAACTCCGCCACTTCCGATTCCACATCGCGCGGCACAGCCAGATCGACGATGAATATAGGGCGATGCTTGCGGATTTTGATGGCACGTTCGACCATGCCTTTACCCAGTATCGGCAACGGGCTTGCGGTACATGTCACGACAATGTCGTGCAACGCCAATTGTTCCGGTAATTCGCTGAGCGTAATCGCTTGCGCACTGAAACGGTCCGCCAGCGCTTCGGCGCGCTCGGTGGTACGGTTCGCTACGGTAATTTTTTTGGGATTGCGCGCGGCGAAGTGATTGGCGCACAGCTCGATCATTTCACCGGCACCGATAAACAGCACACGCTGCTCGCCAATATCGCCAAAAATCCGTTCCGCCAGACGCGCCGCGGCGGCAGCCATCGATACCGAGCTGGTGCCGATTTCAGTCGAGGTGCGCACTTCCTTGGCGACATAGAAGGTGCGTTGAAACAGTTTATGCAGCATTAAACCCAGTGTTCCGGCATGTTCCGCCGATTTCACCGCGCTTTTCAGTTGTCCGAGTATTTGCGGTTCGCCCAATACCATCGAATCCAAGCCGCTGGCAACACGGAAGGCGTGTTTTACGGCGTGTTCGCGAGGAAATTTGTATAAATAGGGATCCAGTTCACGCGTCGGTAGATGATGAAAATCCGCCAGCCACGCCATGGCATCTTCCGGTTTATCGGTGCAGCAATAGACTTCCGTGCGATTACAAGTGGACACAATAGCGGCTTCTTTAATCGGGTTGCGCCCGACCAGATCTCTCAGCGCCAGTTCCATCGTATTTTCAGGAAAAGTGACCTGCTCACGCACATCTAACGGCGCAGTATTGTGATTAATACCGAAGGCGAATAACTGCATGAGAAATAGTGTTAGCCAATAAAAGCAATGGGTAAGAAATAGCCCGCAATTATAATATTAGGCATTCTTAAATACCATCGATCAGAATAATTAATTTTACAATTCCGTGTTAACGCACACGCTTCCCACTAATGCCACGGTGTAATAGGAATAATCGAAATGCTGTTTTTAGGCGATCCTTCAATAATTCTATCGCTGTAAGTCAAGTAAACCAGCACATTCCGCTTTGCATCGTAGAACCGCACCACCTGTAACGTTTTGAACAACAGCGATGTGTTTTTTTTGAAAACTTCTTTGCCATCTTCATGTCCGTTCTTTATTTTTTCCGGCAACGTAATCGGCCCGATCTGGCGGCACGCGATCGAAGCATCGGAAGTATCCTCGGCAATACCGACCGCACCACCGACTCCACCGGTTTTTGCCCGGCTTAAATAACAGGTTGCGCCGGGAATTTCGGGATCGTCAAATGCTTCAATGACGATTTTGTCATTCGCGCCCAATAATTTGAACTTGGTTGAAACACTGCCGATTTGTTCCGCCACAGCGACACCGGCGGCAAATGACAACAAGCTCAGCATCCCGATAAAATGTACCGCAATTCTTTTTTTACTATTGCTCTGAAACCGCATTATCTTCTCCCTGCAACCTTGGTATTACCTGTTTTTAGTTTATAAACTGCACTCTTATACACATTCCATAAAATCCGCCTCTGCAGTCAGCAAGCATTAATTATTATGCCATTGAGTCTCAGGTTACAAGTTAGTTTCATTCCTGCGTTCGATTTCATGCGATCAACTTGTGAGAGCTCATACTACGCCGGATAGAACCCGGTTTTGCGAGGTGCTTATGTGCTGGTTAAGTTGGCAGTTCATGTCCAGACACAAATGAAGAGATAGTAGAAGGAAATTACCAGATTTTTTCTGGTAGGCGCGATTGGACTCGAACCAACGACCCCCACCATGTCAAGGTGGTGCTCTAACCAGCTGAGCTACGCGCCTGGGAAAAGCGGATTTTAACTGAAACCGTTAAACGCCACAAATGTAATTGTTCCAGCCATCCCTGAGAATACGATCTGCTGCACTCGAAGCGTAAGCGGCTCGCCGTACAAAAGATCCAAACGATCAGTTCAACTCTTCCGGCATCCGGATGATACCCCGTCTACGATGTGAGTTCTTTTTTGCTTTTAAAAACAATTCGCAACCGGCATTTGGGTTGTTAGTTAAACAAACCGGCACCGCACGCCACGCCCGCATTATTGCAAGCAACATTCCCGTGCATTCCACCCTTGGTTTAATCACGTGGCTTGTTTATCTGTAAAACCAAACATCAATAATGTTCAAAACCTGATTTTCAAGTATACTGCCCCGCTGCAAGAACGCTCCAGGGGAGAAAAATTGATCTGGAAGCAATGCGTTAAAACGAGATTAAGATTTTATTAATAAATAATGGACTGGCATTCGCCAAGGAGAAATTTATGCATAAACTGTTACCAAGCGTTTTTTTGTTTTTGATACTTGCTTTACCTTTCAGCGTTTTCGCTCATGAGGGCGAAGACCACAGCCACGACGAATCCGCAGCGGAATCTGAAGGTGGCAACGGATGGCGCCTTGTTCGTAAAGTAGAAATGGGGACTTCAGGAAAATTCGTTAATCTGGTACTCATCGATCACGCGGTCTACACCGACAAGACCATCTACAGCGCGGTCATCAATCGGCTTTGCAGCCCTTCCGATCAATTCTGTAGAATCAGATTCTGGAGTGAAGAGCGCTTTGTGCCCGAAACCGCTGCGTTATCTGTGGAACAAAATAAACAACTCCGCGCCGACTACCTGGTGAATAAAACAGCCGGAATGCATCATTTACGCTGGTCTTGCACGGTTGACCCGGACAAGACCCACTGCTTCTAATATTTGATTCCGCTACCGATATCGCAACAATCCTGGATAAGAGTGCCGTAATACGAGAATTACAAGCCGTAATTCTAAATATGCAACGCACGCTTATCCACGCCAAGTGCAGCCTCATGGAATACTTCCGATAACGACGGATGCGCATGCACTATACAGGCGATATCCTCACTGCTGGCGGAAAATTTCATCGCCATTACCGCTTCCGAAATGAGCTCCGACACATGCGGGCCGATCATGTGAACACCCAATACACGATCGGTTTTCTCGTCCGCTAACACTTTGATAAAACCGCTGGTTTCACCCATGGCTCTAGCGCGTCCGTTGGCAATAAAGGGAAACTGGCCTGCTTTATAAGCGATACCGGCCGCTCTCAATTCCTGTTCGTTTTTCCCTACCCAGGCAATTTCCGGTGCTGTATAAATGACCCATGGCACCGTATTGAAATCCACTGTCTCAAGCTCGTCGGTTTGTCCTTTTTCCACATGCTGAATCATTTCGGCAACCGCCACCCCTTCTTCCGAAGCTTTATGCGCCAGCATCGGCCCGCGCACTACGTCACCCACGGCATACACATTAGCCAGATTGGTACGGCAGTATTGATCGACCACAACAAATCCGCGCTCATCCACCTGTAAACCGTTTTCCTGAACACCCAATCCCGCAGTGTTCGGAATACGGCCGATGGCCACGATCAACTTGTCGGCTTCCAAAACCTGCTCCTGATTATTTGAATCGCTATAACCGACCGTAACCGTATCTCCGGTTACTTTGACCGATTTGATATTGACGCCGGTATTGATTTGCAACCCCGTTTCTTTGGCAAAAATACTTTTAGCTTCCTTGGCGATTTGCTCATCCGCTGCCATCAGGAAACCCGGCATGGCTTCGAGTATCGTGACCTCCGCGCCCAGTCTGCGCCACACGCTGCCCATTTCAAGGCCGATCACCCCCGCACCGATGACACCCAAGCGCTTGGGCACTTCCGTCAGCGCCAAGGCGCCGGCATTATCCAGAATCATGACATTATCCACGCCGGCAAAAGGCAACGGACGCGGAACCGAGCCGGTTGCGACGATGACATGCTTGGCCTGAATGGTCTCGGCAGTACCGTTATCGTCCACTTTGATCTGCCAGGTATTGGCTGATCCTTCCCGTTTCAGCAGGGTTCCCCGGCCATGCATCGATTTCACCTTGTTCTTCTTGAACAACGAAGCAATACCGGTGGTAAACATCGTCACAATCTTGTCCTTGCGCGCAATCATGACCGGAACATCGACGGATACATTCTCCGCCGTGATACCGTGCGCGGACACCTTGTGTTGAATCTGGAAATAATTTTCCGAGGATTCCAATAACGCCTTGGATGGAATACAACCGACGTTTAAACAGGTACCGCCAAGACTGGCTTTGCCTTTGGGATTTTTCCATTCGTCGATACACACGGTATTCAAACCCAGTTGCGCACAGCGGATTGCCGCCACATAGCCGCCGGGACCCGCACCGATTACTGCTACATCAAATGTTTCTGACATGATTAAACCTTATGGGAAGATCGTAATGAGGGAGTAATTTTAAAGTAAAACAAAATGGCTGTTGATGATTTGTTTTGACTGGCAGGCGAGTTCACTGCAGCGGCAGCTCTTCGCTTTCGCAGCCAATGCCGCTGATTTCACGCACGGCCTGCACATATTCGCCGTTTTCGCGCAGTTTCGTCAGTGAGCCGGAATGATTTCTGGCGTGCATACGTGCCAAGCGGGAGAGACTGGTGGCTGTCATCTCCCACTGCAAACCATTTAAAATTTCATCCGCACCGGCGGAATTATTGCAAACCAGTATCATGTCGCAACCTGCGGCCAGTGCCGCCTGCGCGCGTGACAGCATCGATTCGAGAAATTCTCCGGCGCCGCGCATCGTCAAGTCGTCACTGAAAATACAACCTTCAAATTGCAGTTGTTCGCGCAAAATTTTCTGCAACCAAATCGTGGAAAAACCGGCCGGTCTCGCATCCACGGCCGGGTAAATCACGTGCGCCGGCATTATCCCGGCCAATCCAAAATCAATCATCTGCCGGAAAGGAATCAGATCGTTCATTTCGATATCGACGAAGCGGCGCTGATCGATGGATTTTTGCACATGCGAATCGGCCTTGATATAACCATGACCCGGGAAATGCTTGCCTACCGCCAGCATGCCGCCTTTTTTCAGACCAAGCATCAATTGCTGCGCCAGATCGGAAACGGCATGCGGATCCTGATGAAAAGCGCGATCACCGATCACACCGCTTTGTCCGTGATCGATATCCAACACCGGCGTAAAGCTGAAATCGACATCGCAGGCATTTAACTCCGCCGCCAGCACATAGCCGGTCTGTTTAGAGAGATGACGCGCGCGCGCCGGCTGCTTATCCCAGATTTTCCCCAGCTCTCGCATCGCGGGTATGCGCGTAAAATCTTCCCGGAAACGTTGCACCCGGCCGCCTTCATGATCGACCGCAATCAACAAGTGCGGGCTGCGCAACGCATGAATTTGTTGCGTCAATTCAGTTAATTGACGGTGGTTGTCATAATTGCGGGTAAAAAGAATCACACCGCCGGTGAGCGGGTGCAACAGCCTGCGCTTATCGTCCTCGGTCAGCTGCGTACCGGCGATATCGAGCATTACGGGACCCAGCGGCACGATTATCTTTCCAGCACGACAAAGGCGCACACCATATTGATCTCATCGCTGATGGAAAGATGGTGCTGGGTAATGCCTTTAGCGTTGATGAACTGATCAAGTTCGGGATGAAACTGAAAAAAAGGCTTACCCAGATCGTCATGGGTAATCGTGATATAGGTGAAATTCACCGGATGGCGCAATCCCGTGCCCATCGCTTTAGACAATGCTTCCTTGGCGGCGAAACGGCCGGCCAGATACAAAACCGGCTTGCTGCTCGAATGATATTCCTGCCATTCGCTGTCGGTCAGGATGCGCCGCGCAAAGCGCTCGCCATGACGATCCAGCGATTGCGCGATGCGCGCCGATTCGACAATATCGGTGCCAATACCGTAGATCATCCACGCGCCTCAAGCATCAATTGTTTCATTTCCTGCACGGCCTGCTTAAAACCGGTAAAAATCGCCCGCGCGACAATCGCGTGACCGATATTCAATTCGGAAATGTCAGGGATAGCCGCTATGGTTTGCACATTGCCATAATGCAAACCGTGGCCAGCATTGACTTTCAGACCCAGATCGATACCCAGTGCAACCGCTTTTTGGATGGCGGCAAATTGTTCCGCTTGGGCTTGCGGCGTATGCGCATCGGCAAAACTGCCGGTATGAATTTCGATTACCGGTGCGCCCGCACGCGCGGCTGCATCGATTTGCAACGGATCGGCATTGATGAACAACGAAACGCGTATCCCCGCTTCCGCCAATTGCCGGCACACACGCTGGACTTGCTCAAAATGCTTGACCACATCGAGTCCGCCTTCGGTCGTCAACTCCTCGCGCCGTTCCGGCACCAGGCAAATGTCGTGCGGCTTAATGCGCAATGCGATACCGATCATTTCATCGGTCACCGCGCTTTCCAGATTCATCCGGGTTGTCAGCCGGTCACGCAGGATTTCAACATCGCGATCCTGTATGTGACGGCGATCTTCGCGTAAATGCAGCGTGATCGCATCCGCTCCGGCGGATTCCGCGATCAGCGCCGCTTCGATCGGATCCGGATAATTTGTGCCGCGCGCCTGCCGTAATGTCGCCACATGATCAATATTGACGCCTAGTTCAATCATCATTGCAATTTCCCAAGAAAAGCCCGTTAAAAGAAACTTCTAATACATTATTCGTAGCCAAGATTTCTTAACACACTTTCGTTATCAGCCCATCCGCTTTTCACTTTCACCCATACTTCCAAATAAACTTTTTCACCCAGCAGCAATTCCATGTCTTTACGCGCCTGAGTCGCTATTTGCTTCAGCTTTTCACCTTTCTTGCCAATGATAATCGCTTTCTGATTGGGTTTCTCAACCAGAATGGTGGCGTAAATCTTTTGCACCCCATCTTCCTGCTTGAATTGATCGACCACGACGCTGGTCGAATAAGGGATTTCGTCACCGACCAAACGGAATAGTTTCTCCCGGATAAATTCTCCCGCAATGAAACGCTCACTGCGATCCGTCACTTCATCTTCACCGTACAAAGGCGGATTCTCGGGTAAATACTGACGGATAGTGGCGAGGAGCTCCGGCAATTGGACTTTATGCATGGCGCTGACCGGTATCACGTCGGCGAATTTGAAAGTATTACCCACTTCCTTTAAGAACGGAAGCAGCCGGTTCTTATCAACCAGCTTATCGATTTTATTGATCACCAAAATAACCGGAACTTTCTCGGGCAGAATTTTAAGCGCCGCAAGATCGCGTTGATCAAACCGTAGCGCTTCGATGACAAACAAAATAACGTCGACATCCTGCACGCTTTGCGTAACCACCCGGTTCATGGCCGTGTTTAAGCGGTTGACAAATTGCGTCTGAAAACCGGGTGTATCGACGAAAACATACTGTGTTTGCTGGTCCGTCAAAATACCGTTAATGCGAAAACGAGTCGTTTGGGCTTTGCGGGAGGTAATGCTGATTTTTTGTTGCAACAGCTTATTGAGTAATGTTGATTTACCCACATTGGGACGGCCGATAATGGCGATGTAGCCGGTACGGAAAGGGGTTGCAACAGTCATGCTGAAAAATCTTGGGTTGTCATATCGTGTTATCCGGAGTAGCTGTCACATTAAGGATACGCGTGATGCAAGCAAATTTCGTCGTAAGCCAGCTTCGCTGCGGCCTGTTCCGCGCCACGCCGGCTGGTGCCTTCGCCCGAAGTGCGGATATCAAACGCCGGTATCACGCATTCCACTTGAAATTTCTGTTTATGCGCTTTACCGCTGGTGGTCACCACCGCATACTCGGGCAGCGCCAGTCTCCGGCTTTGTAAAAATTCCTGCAATAGAGTTTTCGGATCCTTGCCTTGCGTTTTAAAATCAATATCCTGCATCAAGGGCAAATAGAGTGATTTAATGACAGCTTCCGCCTGTGCGTAATTACTGTCCACATAGATGGCACCCAATACGGCTTCCAGGGCATCAGCCAGAATCGATGGACGATGGCAGCCGCCACTCCTGAGCTCACCTTCGCCCAATCGTATCAATTGATCGATCTGCAAGCTCAGCGCCATGCCGGACAGCGCCTTCTGATTGACGAAATTGGCGCGCAAGCGCGATAAATGGCCTTCGGGAAGATCCGGGAAGTGTGTATAAATCAATCCGGCGATCGCGCAATTCAGTACCGCATCGCCAAGAAACTCAAGCCGTTCATTATGCGATGCGCTATGGCTTCGATGCGTCAATGCTTCCTGTAACAACTGAGGCTGTGTAAATGTATACCCCAGACGTTTACAAAACTGATCGAACAGCAATGGATTATTACTTGGTAGCGACATTGGACACGATATTTCCGCTATCACTCGCTGGATGCTTGAAAGTCAATTTGCAGGGAAATATTGGAAACCAGGGGTATTTGGACTACGTAGTTCGCACTGAGAACAATGCGGCCATTTTCCTTATTGATTTTAATATCTTGCCCATTGATAGATTTAATATTATCGATTTGGGCGCGCTTATCAAACAGTATTTTTATTTGACTCGGGCTTGTGGTCTGCGTATCGATGTCTTTCACAATGGCGGCCAGATTTCTTTTGATCGATGAGAATTCGATATAAGCAGGTGCAACTTTCAAACCGGAAATTGAAACCAGAATTAAAATCACAGCCCAGACGAGCAAACCGGATAAGCTAATACCCCTTTGTTTTTGCCGCAGCGTGTGATATCTCATACTTTCTTCCGCATTTAGAAAAGCTTATCGATTATTTAATGGATAGGCCGATACGATCAAAGCTTCCAAAGTTCCACCAAATCATGAAGGCTTTGCCGACAATATTTCCTTCCGGAACAAACCCCCAGTAACGGCTATCGCTACTACTGTCGCGATTATCCCCGAGGGCGAAATAATTTCCCGGCGGCACTTCACAGGTAAATCCCGTGCGGTGGTACTTGCAGTTATCGCGAAACGGAAAGTCCCTGACATTCGAGTATTGCAGTCCTTTAACATCCTGATTAATCAGAATCGAATGACTTTCTTCCTTGTTGAGGTATTCCGAATAACGATCGGAATAAATATAGCCGTGGCCGGACTCGACATATTTGTAATCGCCGTCATAGTCCATTTTGATCACTTCTCCATTAATAATCAGCTGCTTATTATGATAAGTGATCACATCGCCTGGCAGGCCGACCACGCGTTTGATATAGTCAATCGAAGGGTCCTCGGGATAGCGGAATACCAGCACATCGCCACGCCTCGGTTCATTCATATCGATAACTTTTTTGTTGATAACCGGCAGCCGGATTCCATAGGTATATTTGTTGACCAAAATGAAATCACCGACCAGCAGCGTCGGTATCATCGACCCGGAAGGAATTTTGAACGGTTCGATCACAAAGGAGCGGAGGCTGAAAACGATCAGAATGATCGGAAAAAAACTCTTCGGATATTCGATCCACCAAGGCTCGCTCTCTCCTTCGGCGCGTTTATTTTTCCAAAACAGAAAATCCAGCAAATATATACAACCGGTAATCACCAGCAGTACGAACAAAATCAAAGGAAAATTCATTGTGATTCCTTCGATGACACATGAAATATCGCATTAAAGCAATCCGGCTTTAATTCAAAACCGGACAACAGAACTGTATTTTTACGCTTCATTATTTATTATCAACCTGCAAAATTGCCAGAAATGCTTCTTGCGGAATTTCCACATTACCCACCCGTTTCATTCTCTTTTTACCTGCTTTTTGCTTCTCCAGCAACTTTCGTTTACGGGATATATCACCACCGTAACATTTTGCCAACACATTCTTGCGTAACGCTTTGACTGTCTCGCGCGAGATGATATGCGCACCGATAGCCGCTTGCACCGCAATATCGAACATCTGGCGCGGAATCAATTCACGCATTTTTTGCACCAATTCACGTCCACGGTACTGACTGTTGCTGCGGTGGATGATCAACGACAACGCATCGACTTTATCGCCATTAATCAACACATCCAGTTTCACCAAATCGGAAGCGCGGAATTCCTTGAATTCATAGTCCAATGAAGCATAGCCGCGGCTGGTCGATTTCAACCGGTCAAAAAAATCCATCACGACTTCATTCAATGGCATCTCATAGGTCAGCATTACTTGCTTACCCATATACTGCATATTCGTCTGGTTGCCGCGTTTGCTGACGCACAAAGTAATCACCGCGCCCACGTATTCTTCCGGCACGATGATGGTGGATGTGATAATCGGCTCGCGTATCTCTTCGATTTTAGAAAGATCGGGAATTTTGGACGGGTTCTCAATTTCGATCATGGTGCCATCGCGCATCAGCACTTGATATACCACTGTCGGTGCAGTCGTAATCAGGTCCATGTCGTATTCTCTCTCCAGCCGCTCCTGCACAATGTCCATATGCAGCAGTCCCAGGAAACCGCAACGGAAACCAAAACCCAATGCTTGCGATACTTCCGGTTCAAAGTGCAACGACGAGTCGTTCAGCTTCAACTTTTCCAGCGCCGAGCGCAAGGCATCGTACTGATTGGATTCCACCGGATATAATCCGGCGAATACCTGCGGTTTTATTTCTTTAAAGCCTTGCAGCGGTTTTTCCGCCGGATTCGTGGCCGATGTTACCGTATCGCCCACTTTGGCCGTATCCAGCTCCTTAATGCCGGAAATGATAAAACCCACTTCTCCGGCGCTAAGCGAATCGCGATTTAAGGATTTAGGCACGAACACCCCGACTTGCTCGCATAACTGAACCGCTTTGCTCGCCATCAACAAAATTTTATCGCCGGGTTTTAACGTGCCGTCCATGACTCTGACCAATATCACGACACCGACATAATTATCGAACCAGGAATCGATAATCAATGCTTTCAGCGGTGCTTTGGGGTCACCTTTCGGTGCGGGAATTTTTGCAATCAATGCTTCTAAAACATCCGCGACACCTTGACCGGTTTTCGCGCTGATTCTGACGGCATCGTGCGCATCGATTCCGATAACCTCTTCGATATTATCGATAACCCGTTCCGGGTCCGCAGCCGGCAAATCAATTTTGTTGAGCACCGGAATGACTTCGACTCCCTGTTCAATTGCGGTATAGCAATTGGCAACCGTTTGCGCTTCAACACCCTGCGAGGCATCAACCACCAGCAACGCACCTTCGCAGGCCGCTAACGAACGCGAAACTTCGTAGGAAAAATCCACGTGCCCGGGTGTATCGATCAAATTCAGTAAGTAAGTTTCACCATTTCTGGCCTTATAGCGCAATGCCGCCGTCTGGGCCTTGATGGTAATGCCTCTTTCGCGTTCCAAATCCATGGAATCCAGGACTTGCTCTTCCATTTCACGATCAGACAAGCCGCCGCACAAATGAATAATACGGTCCGCCAGTGTCGATTTGCCGTGATCAATATGGGCAATGATGGAGAAATTACGAATATGCTGCATCAGGATATGAGATATAAAAATATTTCCAGTACTATAAGATTAACGCCGCTGGACTGGAAATTAAAATATTGTATTGGCAGTTAAAAGAGGCAGCATTCTAACGAAATTCAGCAAGATAATCATCTAAAGCTGTTAAATCCAGAAAATAGTGACAGATTTCCTGACCGTTATGCGAGGACATCAGCACGGGAATTTTCTCCCCGTAGCGGGCAACCAGCTCAGGATCGGAATCAATATCAATCACCTGAAAAGCGAACGATACTTGCGCTTGCAAGTTGCGCAGCGCAAGTATCATATCCTGGCACAGATGACATTCTTCACGGCCATAAACGATCAATTCGGGCACTTGATCCATAGCCGCCGGGCCGGACTCAGTCTTTTTTGTCATCGTCGGTCAGCTTCATCGTGATAAAAGTGGTGATATCGCTTCGCTTAACAAGCAATGCAATATTCTTTCCGCTTTTGACTTGATTCAACAGCTCATTGAATTGCTCAACAGTTTTCACATCCTTACTGTTTAAACCCAGAATGATATCGCCAATGCGGATTCCCGAGCGACTGGCAATGCCGGGTTGCATATCTTCAACCAGCAACCCATTGGTAATCTCCAGCTGTTTCTTTTGTTCGTCGTTAATCTCGCTCAATGCCAATCCCAGGCGATTCGACGTATGCGTTTTTTTACCTTGTTTCTGCTTGCGATTTTCCGCCGCATCATCGGAAGGTGTTTCTCCGACCTCGACTTTGATTGTTTTCAAAGCACCTTCTCGCCAAACTTCTATCGATACTTTGGATTTAGGTTTGGTATTGCCAACTATGCGCGGCAAATCTGCGGAAGTTCCCACTTCTTTTTCATCGAACTTCAGAATAATATCGCGCGCCTTGATCCCCGCTTGATCGGCAGGCCCGCCTTTTTCCACTGATACGACCAGCGCGCCGTTACTGTCGGATAAGCCGAAAGACTCCGCGAGCTCTTTAGTCACTTCCTGAATCATCACACCGATTCTTCCCCGGCTCACTTTACCATTAGCCTTTAATTGATCCGCAATCTCGGTCGCAACGTTAATCGGTATGGCAAATGACAATCCCATGAATCCACCGGTCCGGCTGTATATTTGCGAGTTGATCCCAACCACTTCACCGCGCATATTGAACAACGGGCCGCCGGAATTTCCCGGATTGATCGCCACATCGGTTTGTATGAACGGAACATAATTTTCCTGCGCCAGGGAACGTCCTTTAGCGCTTACGATACCGGCCGTCACACTGTGTTCAAAACCGAACGGCGAGCCGATTGCAACCACCCATTCCCCTACTTTCAGATTTTCCGGATTCCCTTGCGTCACTTTGGGTAAATCCGTGGCACTGATTTTAATTAGAGCAATATCGGTTTTCCGGTCAGTGCCGATGATCTCCGCGGCAAATTCCCGTTTGTCATTCAGCTTTACCGTAATTTCATCAGCTGTTTCAACAACGTGTGCATTCGTCAGAATATAACCATCCGCACTGATGATAAAACCGGAGCCCAAAGACTTGGGTTCTGATTTTCTCGGTGCGGGAAAAGGTTGCATATGCCGCTTGAAGAAATCGTAAAACGGCGAATTTTCCGGAAGACCCTGTATTTCAGGAAAAACCTGATTGTTCACCGCACTTGCGTTCTGCACCGCGCTGATATTGACTACCGCGGCGCCATGTTTCTCAACCAGCCCGGTAAAGTCGGGTAATTGACTGGTTTGTGCGAATGCTGCTGAGGTATACAAAAACAATAACATTACTATCAATCGAAGCATGATTTTTATCCTTACTTTACGTTTGGCAAGCAATCAACGTGGGTGTACATCACTTTTTTAACCGTCGAACCGGGAAATATGTTCAATTTTTTCTTGTGGATATCGATGGGAAGCGGAAGAATTTTGCAGGTTCAGTATGCTTTAACTTGCGGAAATTAATCTTTTTTAACAACAGAATCGCCTATTAGTTTAATGGTTTCCAATGGAACTTCACCGACTGTCGTTATTTTATTATCATTGAGTGTGCGGACATAGATATTTATCGCACCACGGCTGGTAAAAAAACCGGGAACCGGTGATGGCGCATCCTTACCAATCGGTTCGATAAACACCGAAACTGTCGCAAGTCCGTCAGATACGGCAATGTGATCGACCAGCGCAAGCTTTTCGGTTAAATTGCGTTTCATTTCAACCAGCTTCCTAAAGCCCGCGGGAAGAGTCTTGACCTGCCACGGTAATTCACCTTCACCTAAAATTGAAGTCAGTAATTTTGTTGTTTCCCATTCGCCCGAAATCAGAGATTGATTCGGTTTCAATTGGCTGGGAGGAATATCTCCATCGATTTCCAGTTGTGCAAAAGCAAATTGCTCAATGATTTGATTGCCATTGATCACAGCCACTTTTACCGGCACTCCGGTTGCAGTGTCAATCCAAAATTTATGCCCATATCGTAATGTATCTCTCGGAATCAGAGACAAGATCTGGCACTCATGATCCGCAATCCGTTCGCGGCCGATTTCCTTGACGGAGTAATTCTCGTCAACATTATCTAGTGGCAGGGGAAGAATGTCAGGAAAGAACTTACGGAACCAACGTTTCTCAGTGTATATTTTCTTACTTTCAGGAAGATAACACTGCATCTCATCGTTATTACGAAAAACAATGCGCGGCAATCCGTCTAGTACTTCAATTTTTTCATGTTCACCGGTTGGACCAGCTTTATGCACAATACGAGAGGTTTCTATATGACCATCGGCATAATAAACGAACGTTCCGGAATAATTATGGCGACGCGGCGCGTCGGCCATTTTTTTTAACCAACTTAGCGCACTCTGCGTTGAACGAGATAATTCTTGTGCAACCGCTGTTTGAAGGCTTACTACTAACAGTAAAAATAGCGAAAACAGCGCAAATATTCTGCGACTAATCATCTACCATATCTTTCGTGGTATTCAGTCACGTTATTGACATTGGTAACTTGCCCATTCATCGTGATACCTGGAGAGAATTCCCGGTGCACGAAGAGATAATCATTCATTTCAACCGGGGGATGCGAGTAATTATGAATTAAGGGAGGAGAAGAAACTGTGACGGGTGTGGCAGTTAAGTTATTGTCGCGTTTTGATTGCTCAGCCACCATAACTTGTTGCGGCTTATAGAGATTATTCATTATAACCCACCCCGAAACCATCGCTATCACCGAGGCGGCCATTGAAAAGGCCAGGACTTTATGTGTTTGTTTCTTTTCAATGTTACGAGAACTATTATTGGGAGAGAGTATGGTTGGTTCGGCTTTTAACTTCTGGCTGACACTGGCAGATATATTCATCGATAATCGGGATGATTGCCGCAGCGCATCACCAATCACGTGATACGCCTTCCATTCATCCCGCAGATCATCATCTTTTTTTATCGCCTCAATAATATTTGAAACATCTTGCTGATCAAGCTCACCATCCATCAATGCAGATACTTTACTTTTCACATTACCACCTCTTGTCTTTACTTGTCCCTAGCAAAGGACGCAACTGTTCAGATATCGCTTCACGTGCGCGAAATATGCGCGAACGTACAGTCCCAATGGGACAACTCATAATATTGGCAATTTCTTCATAACTTAATCCATCAATTTCTCTTAAAACAATCGCTGTACGCAACTCTTCAGGTAACGAATCCAGCGTTTGATTAACCGTTTGAGCAATTTCTTGACTCATCAGTTCACTTTCAGGCGTATTCATTTCCTTCAACAAACCGCTATCTTCGAAATCTTCAGCATCTTCATTGTCAAATCCTTGCAATGTCGGCAGCTTACGCCCTTGAGATACCAGAAAATTCTTTGCTGTATTGATACCAATCCGGTACAGCCACGTATAAAAAGCACTATCTCCACGAAATGAAGGTAATGCTCTGTACGCTTTGATAAAAGCTTCTTGCGTAACATCCTCAACCTCAGCTGAGTCACGAATAAACTGTGACAGTAAACGAGCCAGCTTACGTTGATATTTAATGACTAGTAGATCAAATGCATGCTTATCTCCGCCTTGAACTCGTTCTACTAACTGTTGATCGATTTCCCGATCACCCATACAACCTGATCCCTGAGCATTTTGAATGAATTTATAGTTTATTCTTGTTCCATTAAATGTAGCATAATGACACAACAGAACAAGTATACATATCCAAATGAATCTCGGGAACTACGTAATTGCATCATCATTGTTTCAGAGACAATTAATCCTATCGATTAGTTCACAATTCAGTTTTTTGGTATCACCAAAAGTAAATCCATGTATACAGATTGAAGCACTCCGAGTCTGTTATCATTCAGCCCATCAATTACAAAAATAGATGGCCAAGTTTGATGCCTAACAACAATTTCGATACGCTGATCATCGGCAGTGGATTAGCTGGGTTTACGCTGGCATTGCATTTGGCGCAACATAAAAAAGTTTGCATCGTAACTAAACAAAGTGCTGATTCGGGCGCCAGCTCATGGGCACAAGGTGGAATTGCGGCGGCATTATCCGATAACGATTCTCCATCACAACATGTACAAGACACATTGATTGCCGGAGCCGGTTTATGTGATAAGGAAATCACCCAATACATCACCGAAAATGCAGCAGATGCAATTCATTGGCTGATAGATCAAGGTGTTATTTTCACCAGCGACAAAACCAGTGAAACCGGATATCACCTGACGAAAGAAGGCGGTCATAGCATACGGCGCATTATTCATAGCGGCGATGCGACAGGGAAGGCTGTACAACAAGCCTTAATCCAGAAAATACAGACACATCCGAACATTTTAGTACTGGAGCATCATATCGCCATCGATCTGATCACCAGCGACAAATTATCCGACTATCCTCACACGCAGCATAAACGATGTTTTGGCGCTTATGTCCTGGACAAAAAACAGGATAAGGTGCTCACTTTTACAGCGCAAAACACCGTATTAGCCACAGGCGGAGCCAGCAAAGTTTATCTTTATACGACCAATCCGGACACCGCTACGGGTGACGGGATTGCAATGGGCTGGCGGGCGGGTTGCCAGATTGCCAATATGGAATTCATTCAGTTTCACCCGACTTGCCTCTATCATCCACATGCAAAATCATTCCTGATCAGTGAAGCCGTGCGCGGTGAAGGCGGTTTATTAAAATTGCCGAACGGCGATCGTTTCATGCCACGGCATGATGAACGCGCCGAACTCGCGCCGCGCGATATCGTGGCCCGCGCTATTGACTTTGAAATGAAAAAAAGAGGACTGGATTGTGTCTATCTGGATATATCCCATAAACCCGCTGATTTTCTGAAAGAACATTTCCCGACCATTTACGCCCGCTGCCTGGAATTGGGAATCGACATTACCCGGGAACCGATTCCGGTCGTTCCAGCAGCGCACTACACTTGCGGCGGCGTGGTGACTGACAAGCATGGCAAAACCGATCTGGACAACCTATACGCCATCGGAGAGACAGCGCATACCGGATTGCACGGCGCCAATCGTCTAGCCAGCAACTCTTTGCTGGAGTGTCTGGTATTGGCGCAAGCTGCGGGAATCGATATCGCCAATCAGCCGATGAATGGACTCCCCAAACTGCCTGACTGGGATGAAAGCCGGGTTACGGATGCAGATGAAGAAATTGTCATCGCACACAACTGGGATGAACTGCGCCGCTTTATGTGGAACTATGTCGGCATTGTGCGCACAACCAAACGATTGCAACGCGCGCAGCATCGCATTGCGTTATTACGCGAAGAAATCAATGAATACTATACAAACTTCCGTGTTACCAGTGATTTGTTAGAGTTGCGCAACCTCGTTGATAGCGCCGATCTCATTGTGCGATGCGCCATGCTGCGCCATGAAAGCCGGGGATTGCACTATAGCAAGGATTACCCGGATACCTTACCGGTAGCGCAAGATACGATACTGCAAAGGGAAACTTAAGGAAGCGCTGATTAATTCAACGAACGAGATGAAGTGCGAGGCGCACGGAACGCAACAACCGAGACCTATCAATCGGATAGGCGAGGGAGCGAGTACCGCGCAACGAAGCAATCCACTCGTGCAGTTAATTAATCAGCGCTTCCCTAAGCGCGTCATGTGCGGCGCCTTTGGGTGTCACTGCTCACATTATCCGCTATGTAACAAATCAAAAAACACTGATGAAATGCAATTGAAAGCGCCGGGTTAAAAAATAACCACCGGCAGGCTCAATCGCTTCGGGTTATATTCTCCGCTTGCTTTCGGCGGTTTTTTTATTTAACGAATTAAATTAACTATCAAGCTCATAGTTTTTGATGAATGATGCAACTCGATCCTGACGATTCTCATCGCTGTAATACCATTCCTAAGGTCAGATTATCGGCCAGGGAAATCGGGATCATCCGCGCGACGGTGCATCGCTTGCTGGGTGATAATGTACGGATTCGCATCTTCGGTTCCAGAGCGCTGTTAGACGAGAGGGGTGGAGATATCGATTTGCTGATCGAAACGGAACAGAAATTGGCCGATCGCGTTTCAATCGCATGCCGGTTGACGAGTCAATTGCAAATGCAGCTCGGTGATCAGAAAATCGATGTCATCATTGTCGATCCGGAGACACCGGAACAGCCGATCCACCAGATAGCGCGTCAAACCGGGGTGATGCTTTGACA
>CP091134.1:602504-604055 GCA_021582535.1 Nitrosomonas sp. | reverse complement strand
GCCGGTCGTGGATGAAACGGGGGAATTGACCGGCATCCTGACGCTGGACGATACGCTGCAATTATTATCGGAAGAGTTGCTCGATCTCGCCAAACTGGTGCGCTACGAGCAAAAGAAAGAAACGCGGCATCGCCCGTGATGTTCTAGTTTTACCGGTAACCGGCACAACAAAGCCGGTTACCTTAAACAAGGCCAGCGGATCTCACTTGAATTCCTGGTTAAGCGCTCAAATATTCCAAAAGAATATTAAAACCGCCTTACATTCTGAAGGATGAGCCGCTATGGAACAACCCGTCACAAACCCATTCGAGTTGCCTGCCGATGTCATTGCATTGGTGCCGATGCGCAACGTGGTGTTATTTCCGCATGTGCTGATGCCCATCACAGTCGGCCGGGTGCGATCCATCGCCACCATTGAGCACGCGCTGCAATCCAAAGCACCGATCGGCATCGTGCTGCAAAAAGATGCCGCGGTCGACAACCCGGGATTGGAAGCGCTGTGCGGCACCGGCACAATCGCCAATATCGTGCGGCATATGACATCCGACGACAAAACACATCACGTCGTATGCCAGGGTGTGGAGCGATTCCAGATCGAAGCACTGGTCGAAGGATACCCATTCATCGCCGCGCGCATAAAACGCATTGAAGAATCGGCGCCCATCTCCACACAAACCGAAGCGCTGGCGCTGCAATTGCGCGAACGCGCCATTGAAATTTTATCGCTATTGCCCGGCGTACCGGCGGAGCTTGCGCACGCTTTGCAAGCCACGCGCGCGCCTTCCGATCTGGCCGACATTACCGCAAGTCTGCTCGATGCCGAAGTGAGCGAAAAACAAATGCTGCTCGAAACCATCGACACCGAGGAGCGGCTGCAAAAAGTGCTGCACATTCTGTCGCGCCGCATCGAAGTTTTGCGCTTGTCGCAGGAAATCGGTGAACGTACCAAAGAGCAAATGGAAGATCGCGAGCGCAAATACCTGCTGCGCGAACAGTTGAAGGCGATTCAGAAAGAGCTCGGCGAAGACGGCGGCAATGATCAAGAAATCACGCAACTGGACGAAGCCATCACCAAAGCCGGCATGCCGGGCGATATCGAAACGCAAACGCGCAAGGAATTGCACCGCTTGCAGCGCATGCCGGGCGCGTCGAGTGAATTCTCGATGCTGCATACTTACCTGGAATGGATGACCGAATTGCCGTGGCGGCTGCCCGAGGAGGCGCCGATCGACCTGAATAGCGCGCGGCAGATTCTGGAAGCGGATCATTTCGGGCTGGAGCGTATCAAACAGCGCATCATCGAATTCCTCGCAGTGCAGAAACTGAAACCGCACGGCCGTGCACCGATTCTGTGTTTTGTCGGACCGCCCGGTGTCGGCAAAACGTCGTTAGGCCAAAGCATCGCACGCGCATTGCAGCGCTCGTTTGTGCGCGTCTCATTGGGCGGCGTGCATGACGAAGCCGAAATGCGCGGCCACCGCCGCACCTACGTCGGCGCGATGCCGGGCAACATCGTGCAAGGATTACGCAAGGCGGGCGCGCGTAACTGCG
>CP091134.1:600680-602404 GCA_021582535.1 Nitrosomonas sp. | reverse complement strand
CGATGAGATCGCCACGCCGTTAATACGGATCTCGCCCGAGTCCGGCGTATCCAACCCGGCAATCAAGTTCAGCAGCGTTGACTTACCCACGCCCGACTCGCCCATGATCGCGACGTACTCGCCTGCCTTCAGCGTATAACTTAAACCGGTCAGCACTTTCCGCCCCTCGGCGTAGCCCTTATTGACATTCATTAACTCAAGCACTTGCACCGCCACCACAGAAAATTTTCATCTAACCCTCTTCGCGTAAAAATGGCACAATGCTTCAATCAGCACGCCAATCTGTGCTTAAATGTACCATGTACGACAAATTATTTTTGATAAATACAGGAGAATCTCATGGCAAGAGCCAGCGCACGTCATATTCTGGTAAAAACCGAAGAGCAATGTAACAACTTGAAAGCCGAAATCGAAAACGGCGCTAGTTTCAGCGAAATAGCGCAGCAGCATTCGCTCTGTCCTTCCGGTAAGCAAGGCGGCGACTTAGGAGAATTTGGCCGCGGACAAATGGTGCAAGAATTCGATACCGTCGTGTTCAGCGCACCGGTCGGCGAAGTGCAAGGCCCGGTTAAAACACAGTTTGGCTATCATTTGGTGGAAGTGACGAAACGCAGCGATTGAAAATACCAACGAGTTGGAATCGGAATGTGCCGTAAATGCCATATTATTATTGCCATATTCACCGCTGGCCTATGATTCCGCATTTTGCTTGAGCATAGGCTTGCGTAAACATTGACAGATGGTGATAAAAATTAAGGAAACGCTGATTAATTCGGCGAACGAGATGAAGCACGAGGCGCGCGGAACACAGCAACCGAGACATATCAACAAGATAGACGAGGGAGCGAGTACCGCGCAACGAAGTGATTCGCTCGTATAGTCAATTAATCAGCGTTTCTTTAAGTGAAAGGTATTTTATGCTGACGATAGACCCACAATTGGAAGAAAAATTAAAAACACTGGCTAAACAGGAGCATAGTTCGCCGAATGAAATTATTACCCGGCTGGTCGATGAGTATATCCAACGGAAACAGGCAGCTGGATTATTGATTGATATCATTGACGATCTGCCTGAAATAGCATGCTTCAAATATCAAAATCCGCTGGATATGCAAATGCGATTGCGCGATGAGTGGCATTAAGTATCTGCTTGACACCAATATTATTATCGGACTGTATCAACGCAATCCGATGGCTCTGGATTTATTAAAGTCCAAGCAAGTTAAAATCGGCGAGTGTGCTTATAGCTCGATAACCCGCATGGAGTTACTGAGCTATCCCGCGATAACGCCTGCGGATATTAAAACCATCGAATCTTTACTGGCTCGAATGGCGCACTTGTCCATCATTATTGACATTGAAAACAGAGCGATCGAAATCAGGCGCAATCAACAAATGAAATTACCCGATTCAATCATCTCTGCAACGGCTCAGCACCATCAGCTTGAATTGCTGACACTGGATAAGAGATTAATGGGAAAACAGTAAAAGCATTCATGGTATGAACCAGCGTACGCCATCTCTTGATCAGAACCGGAAAACGATGTGGAGTTAGAAAACCGAAATCGAAAACAGCACCAGTTTCGCCGGAATAGCGCAACGACATTTACTCTCTGCCCATCCGACAAGCAAGGTGACGAATTCGGCCACAGGTAAATTGATTGTATTGGAAGATCCAACATGCATATACAAAATAGAGCAAGACAAATCCTGATCCACGGACT
>CP091134.1:573400-600580 GCA_021582535.1 Nitrosomonas sp. | reverse complement strand
GCCTGAGCGGCTCCAGCGTACTTTGCGCATACCGCCGGAGCCTTTGACAATATCGCCGACCTCGGGGTTTTCGGTGATGAATGTTATAAATTCATCATACGCTTGATCTGTCCAATACGAAGGCCACAAGCGTTCAAAGATTTCAGTTTCAACAATGGTAAACACAATTTAATTATCCGTCAATGCCGTATTATACATTGTTGCGCGATTTCATTCTTGGCAAATCGCTTACCGTTGCTGTCGGCTTATAACCAGCGCACTTGAGGATATAGTCAGTAATTTTCTGCATCGGGTCTCGCAATCGCTCCACATCGGCAATAATGTAACCGGCTGTGATGTCATTGTTCATTTTGTGATTGGCTAACCGCTTGACGGCATAAGCGGAGATATCCAGGCTTTCGGCAATCGTCATAAAGGTACGGCGCAAATCGTGAATCGTGAAGGTTATGCCAGATTCCTTGATAACCTTGGCCATTTGTTTGCGCTGCTCGGTAATATGTCCTTGTCCGTCTGATCGCTGAAAAACATAGTCATTCAATGTATTAGCTTTTCTTTGCTGCAATAAATTGTGGAGAAAGTCCGATAATGGCAGCGTATGATCCAAGTGATTTTTGGTATCGGTCACTTTCAAGGTTTTAGCTTGTAAGTCGACATTGTCCCAGATCATGCTGGCAGCTTCTTCTCGTCTCAATCCGGTAAAAAGCACCAGCAGCAAATAATCACGGATGGTTTCCCGGTTCTGGCTTTTGATGTCGTTCTTCAAATTCATGACAGCTTGAAACCAGGGTTTGAGTTCATGCGGTTTAATCACCGTTTGACGGCGCTCGACCCGATACCAGGCGCGGGTTTGCGATAAGCGCTTGACTGGATTATCCGCAATCAATGCTTGTCCTTTGCTATCTTCATATTGTCCGGCGGCAAAGTTAAAGAGCGCACGCAAAAAACGCATAGTCAGATTGGCTTGCGCTTGGCTGTTTTGTCCAAGATCGGAATGCCGTTTAGCAATCATGTCTTTGGTGATGTCAGCAATCGTTTTATTGTTCCAATCCGCCAGATAGGTACCCATGATGCGCTTGTAATCGTAAATAGTGCGCGGTTTAAGTGCTTTCCGGGCGACCAGAAAATCTTGGAATACATGCTGCAAAGTCATGCTTCGGGTTTTCTGTTCTCGGGCTTGGTCATTGGGATTGATGCCTTTTGACATCAGAAGCAGCAATTCCTTTGCTTGATTACGCGCTTGCTCGGCTGTATAAATCCCATGTTTTCCGATACTCACCCGCACGGTTTTACCGTTAACCTTGCTTTCAGCAATATAAACCTTACTAGTAGCGCCAACACGCACACCAAAACCTTTTATTTCGCTGTCGCGGTAAAAAGCTTGTCCATTTTCTGGAAAAGGAATCGAATCGATAAATGTTTTTGTAAGCTTCTGCGACATCTTGATCTCCAGTCTACTAATTCCACTTTCAGAGTCTATTATTCAAATTAGTAGACCTATAGTAGACCATAAAATTAAAACGGCGTCAAAACTGAAATGGGAAATTCAAACAAGAATCACTTATATATATTTATAATAAACATTATATTACAGTTATATTAAAACAATTTAATGCTTATTAAAGTAAGGTAAAATTGTTACAAAAAGTGAATATTATAGAACTGTTAATCCGCAGGTCCCAGGTTCGAGCCCTGGTCGGGGAGCCAAAAAAATCATTAATTCTCAATAGATACTTGAAAAGTATCCAATCCGCGTAACTGCACATAAGGTGCACTAAAAATATGCGCGATCCCGAATTACATAGTATTCGAGCAGATTCGCTTGGGTAGTACTTTCAAGTCGTTACTTGTATTTACCAATTTCATATTGTTCTGTTTAATACACAGAAGTCACCCGCTCAAGCTTTTAGTTTTTTCAATTCACCTTTGACCTGATTCCAAGATCTTTGCATTGCTCCATCATTACGAAGCTTCATTCTGCCGACATTCCGGTTCCGAAGAGAAAACATCCACGATCAACACCATTACTTCAAATTCCGTGTGATTTCATAAACTCTTGATCGTATAGTCATTGGTTTGACAAACGGTCAGTTCTTCATTATCGTCCCCCTCGGTAAAAAAGAGGGAGTCACGCTGTGGCGTGATAACCTGGAAAATTCTAAGGAAGCCGATAATGACCAGCCCCTATCGCCAGCATCGCCGAATACTAGTCGCAAGCCTGGTGGGAACGGCGGTGGAGTTTTACGATTTCTACATTTACGCGACAGCGGCGGCATTGGTGTTCGGGCCATTATTTTTTCCAGCCAGTTCTGCATCCGCGCAGTTGATGCTGTCATTTCTAAGTTTTGGTCTCGCGTTCATCGCGCGCCCTTTCGGGGCGATTGTATTCGGCCATTTCGGTGACCGGGTCGGGCGGAAATCCACATTGGTTGCATCATTGATGCTGATGGGAGTTTCGACCTTGCTGATTGCGTTCCTGCCTACCTATGCGATGGTTGGATGGGTGGCGCCTCTGTTGTTGTGTATTCTGCGCTTCGGGCAAGGGCTTGGTCTTGGCGGAGAATGGGGCGGCGCGGCGCTGCTGGCGGTTGAAAATGCTCCCGAGGGGTGGCGGGCGCGGTTCGGCATGATTCCGCAACTGGGCGCGCCGATCGGATTCATTGCCGCCAATGGGCTGTTCCTGTTGATCGGCATGGCGTTGAGCGAAACGGAATTTGCCGAATGGGGATGGCGTATACCATTTCTGGCCAGTGCAATTCTGGTCGGTCTCGGTCTGTGGGTGCGATTAAAGATCAACGAAACACCCGAATTCGCGCAAGCGCTGGCAAAGGATCCACCAGTTCCGGTGCCCATCGGTGAACTGATCCGCAATCATGCGCTGGTCACCTTCGCCGGGACTTTCGCGGTGGTCGCTTGTTTTGCAATTTTTTACCTTTCGACCGCTTTTGCGCTCGCGCACGGAACGGTTGCCTTGGGATACAGCCGTGAAGTTTTCCTGACTACCCAGCTTTCTGCCATTCTGTTCCTTGCGCTCGGCATCATCGTCTCGGGTATTTGGGCCGATGCAACCAGCGCGGCGCGGGTATTGACATGGGGATGCGCAGCCACCATCGGCATGGGATTACTATTCGGCCCGTTACTGGGTTCCGGGTCGCTATGGCTGGTATGGATAGCGCTATCGCTCGCGCTATTCGTCATGGGCCTTGTCTACGGTCCGCTCGGCGCCTGGCTGCCATCATTGTTTCCGCCACGGGTGCGTTATACGGGCGCTTCATTGGCTTTCAACGCAGGCGGCATTCTGGGCGGGGCAGTCGCTCCAATCGCCGCTCAGGCGCTCAGTGACTTTGGCGGCACGTCACTCGTCGGTCTTTACTTGACCATTGCAGGGTTGTTCAGTCTGGCGGGTCTGAAACTGGCGCGACGGCTTTAAATAGAATAACTTTTCCTTTCCGGGAAGCCAATCAATACAAATCAGAGCATTCTGCGCACACGTGTTTTTCGTTTCTTTGGTCACAACGTACAGCAAACGGGAATCCCATATCTTGCGCCACCAGCATGCCCGCTGACACAGTTTGCATTCACAGTATGATATTCTTCCGGGTCATTTTTTAATAAAACTGGAGATCATGCAATGAGAAACACCTTGAAAAATTTTGCCATGGGCACCTGTGCAATCCTTCTGTCCGGCAACTTCCACCTGGCGTCAGCCGATATGGGCAGCGATACCGAGATACTGCTGAATTGGGCTGAAAATACCTACCCTTCGTATTTTCCAACTCATCAAGTCACGCAGAATATCGATCCCTGGATATTCCGGCATTATCCGGATACCGGGATTTATGCCGGGGTCAACAAAAACGACGGTAATGTGTATGTCATGGGCGGACCGTGGGGCGACAATCCGGCAGTCATTTCGCCATTAACGGATTTAATCGCCCAGATCAATAATTCCGGCGGCAACGGCGGCATCCCGGCGTGCAATACCGCCAGCGCGCCAGCCGGCTTGACCTATACCCAAAGCGGCAATGTCGTCAACGTGACCACCAACGGTAGCTGTATTCCGCTGCCAACCAGCAATGGCTTTTGCCAAATACCACAACAATCTTCCGCTTCAGGCATTTCCATTCTGACGACGTCGAATATCACTTCTTCCGCGATTAACGGCATCACGATTACGATTCCCGGAATTCCCAATCCCTTTGAATCACTGGTCAATAATTTTGCCAGCGGCAAGCATTGTACCGTCAACGCACCTGCCGAATCGGCCAACCTGATTGTTAACTCCGATATTTGCTTCGACATCACCACCGCGCTGGGCAGCATACCGGACAGCATACCGGGCATATTAACCATCACCCCGCCGGTAACCTTCGCGCTTAAAGATACCGTCACAAGTCAAACCGTCGCCGACTGTTTCACGACCGATGCGGAAACAATCTACAACGCTTTCACCAATGAAGTATGGATCAAAAAAGACGGCAGTTTTGAAAAAGTGAACTAAAGGATTGCACTGAACCAATTCATCGCCCGCCCGGCAAGCTCACCGGCTTCAGACGAACGATAATCCATCGATTACGTTCGTGGTGAGTGCCGGGTTCTGCGGCTTCTACCTTTTGGGAAGCTAGCTCAACCAGTTACCCGATTCGGTGCACCAAATCTCGCTTAGAATATTGTCAAGCCAAGTATCTCCGGATTTGTAACCGAAAAATGAATATCCCAGCCGAATATTGGCTGCACCACGCCATCTTCTATGCAATGCTGTTTTTAATCCATTATGTGTGTGGATTACTCGTTATTCATCGAAATTTTAAAGTCAATTACACAAGAAAAATCAATCATTTCGCTTTTTTCTTCCTGCCGACTCTGCTGTCGTTAGTGATCGAATACCCCTATAGCGCAGCGACATTTTTCATCGATTTAGTCTGTGCAATTATTTTTCTGACATTTTTTATAGCGCCCGTGCGTAATCGGATCAAGGTGTTGTCCGTGATGTTCTGCTCATTTGACCGGCCGGAAGACAGGCCATTGACGCTGACTTGGCTTTATACTCAATTTATCGCCAGCTATTTGGTACTGATTCCCTTGCTGGCCTACTTTGAGAGTCATGCACTGTTGCCGGTCATCATGATCATCATTATTGCCAATGGCGTCGGCGACGGTCTTGCCGAACCGGTGGGGATAAAATTCGGAAAAAGAAAATATACGACTTATGCGCTGTTTACTCAGGAAAAATACGTTCGTAGTTATGCCGGTAGCGCATGCGTATTGATCACAACTTTTATCGCCATTTTAGCCTTTCACTCCTATTTCAGCACAATCCAATGCATCGCCGCTGTGCTTACGGTGCCGGTTTTAATTACCCTGGCTGAGGCTTTTTCTCCGCATACCTGGGATAGCCCGCTCATCTATGCGGTTGGCGGTACATCGCTGATCGGTATTCTGCATTTTTTGTAATGCGCTGATAACGATTGTTAGCCGTGCATTGGCGGTAACTGCATCGATAAATTATGATCCATTCCAAACAATTTCAAATATACTGTGATTCAGCTTCATGACGAGAGCGATCCGGGATACTTTTTTACACACCTCCCCGATCAGCCCACGCAACCTGTTAAGTATTGAACTATCATCGATCCATACGTTTAATCAACTTAAAACCAAGGAGTTATCCATGTCATTGCGCATTAATGATCAAGCACCCAATTTTCAGGTAGAAACCACGCACGGAAAAATCGATTTCCACGAATGGATTGGAGACAAATGGGCGGTACTCTTCTCGCACCCTAAGGATTTCACCCCTGTGTGCACAACGGAATTAGGCTATATGGCCAGCATCCAATCCGAGTTTGATAAACGGAATACCAAAATCATCGGACTGAGCATCGATCCGCTTACTGATCATGAGAAATGGCTGAAAGACGTTGAAGAGGTCGGCGGATCGCCGATTCGCTATCCCGTGATCGCGGATACCAACCTGCACGTCGCCAAACTGTACAATATGTTTCCCGCGGATGAAACCGGTTCGGCGGAAGGGCGGACCGCGTTGACGAATGCGACTGTGCGCTCAATATTCATCATCGGTCCCGATAAAAACATCAAACTGATGATGACTTACCCCATGACGACCGGTCGTAACTTCAATGAGATTCTGCGAGTGCTCGATTCCATGCAATTGACCGCGAAACATAAGGTGGCGACACCGGTGAACTGGCAGCAAGGCGAGGATGTGATCATCGTACCTTCGGTCAGTAACGAAGAAGCGCAAAAGATTTATCCCCAAGGCTGGAAAACACTGAAACCCTACCTGCGTAAAGTAAAACAGCCCTGATTTGCTGGTCACCTTCACGCTACTCTGGTTGAACAACATCGAATTTATTCCAACCAAGTCAGTTTGATGTGTTATCAGGATAGCGTGATCAATCAAATATACTCATTGCGTGGCAAATTGATGCATCTGTTCCAGCGCATCGGTAATGTGCTCCCCGGCGATATCGGTATGCCCCTGTTTGGCGTGGTTGATCGCTTCGACCAAATGCCGGATGGATTCGGTGATGGGTCTCCTTCCCTTGTCGTTTCCGCCTGCTATCGCTTCCGCCTCAGCTTTCCTGGCATACTCCAGGCTCTTCTCGGCGTGTTCAAGAATATGTTCGGCATGCGCTTTATGCGTTCTCGCCTTTTCCGCATGCTTGATGGCCTGGATCATAGAATCAACCCCTTCCCCTCCGGATTCCGTTTTGTTTGCATAGCCTGATGCATTGATTCCATTACTGAATAAAAGTACCCCGATAGCCAGTACTAAGATCGATAAAATATTCTTCATGATATAAATACCTCACGGATTGTTGATCAAGGTAAAACATACATTACCACTTCTTGCCGGTTAAATACGTTTTTCACCGGAATAAACACCGCTTTCAATATGTTCCGGAATAGCGAGGGCCATTAAAATGAGCCTGTTACCGGTGAATTTCCGAATCCACGATTGTATGAATGCGACAGATCTGTCATGCTGAAAATAATAAGAGTGCCAAGTTAGGTATCCGTTCTGACCACCTACGCGTGAAGGAGAATAAAACATGTGTTTCTCATTTTCAAAGATCTCACGGTCACACAACTGGAATTGGGACGGAGAGCAGATCGTTCATGACTCCATCGTTCCTTCATCGCGTCCCCCGGTAGGGCACAGCAAAGGCAATTACGATATCGATGTACGGGAATTCCTGGTAAGCGAGCGCAATGTGGTGATGCGCCACACCTTGGAAAATGAGATTAGAAAATTTATCGCCGAACTACCGCATGCCAGCTGGGAATTTTTCCATTCCAGAAACCCGGGGTCGTTCGATTTCCGCGCAAATATCATTGCCGAGTTTGTGGCCAAGGAAATCGAATACCTGCCCACCAACGGTCTCGATCCATGGCAATTTCCGGAGGAAACGCTTGCACTTAAATCGGGCGATTGCGAGGACCGCGCACTCCTGATCGCATCGTTATTGCTGGCGAGCGGCATCAGTTCATTCAATGTCAGGGTCGCGCTGGGGAAATTCAGAACATGGACTCAAGGAAAACAACAGGACTTCGATCATGTCTGGGTCATGTACAAGGATGAAGCCGGTCAGTGGCAAGTCATCGAACCCGCTCACGCGAAAAAAATACAAAAACGGATCGAAGTCAAAAAAGATCTGCCGGACAAAGCCGAGTATGTGCCTTATTATCTATTCAATGATGTGCATCTATGGCAAACACAGCACCCATCCGTCTATAAAAAGAAAATCCCGGAAGATTTGAAACGGGATTGGTCCAGTCTGCATCCGGAATTCGCCGGATGGGTTCATAAAAGCGCACTGAATAAAGCGCTCTCAGCCGACATTTGCCCGCCTTGGGTTTTAAATTCGCTCAACCGGCATTTCACCAGTGTTTTATGGCAGAAAAATCTGACCATTGATGATGTTGATTTGCCCGGATCCTATGATCCAAGAGATCACTTCGATAACGGTTACATAGCGGATGGCTGGGATTTAGTCAAAGACCGGCTGGCACAGTTCGAGCAAGCAAGTTTGAAAAACCTTAACGCATTTCATCTCGCCGCGCATGCGATCGCCGATTTTTACGCGCATACCAGTTATGGCCATTTCGGATTGGTGAGTAATGGGGATTTGCAATTATTCGATCCCGATCAACCGGATGCCGGCCTGCCGCAAAAACCGGAGTATGGTTCAGGAACATCCTTCAATTTTGAGAAATTTTCCCGGAACGCTCTTCTGAATAAAGGCACAGCTGCCGATGCCGCTCAGTATTGGCAAGGAAAAATCATTTCCGGCCGCTATGCGCAAAAAGGCGATTCTCACGGCGCCGCCGAATCGATTACGTTCATTCCGCCCGATCTTTTGAAAAAGAAAGACTTTCCCGGCCGGGGATTACTGCCGCATCATAATGAAATTGCCATGGATGAAGACACACGCGGCAAGGCGCATATTTTATATGCCGGCAACAAAATCTATGCCGAACAGTACCGGTTGCGCTACGATGCCGCCGTGCGGCATATCCGGGACGCTTTCAAGAAACACTGGAAACCATAGATTGCCGTTACCCGCCCGTTCAGTACCATGAAAGCCGATAGCAATTGCCGGGGATGGCAACAATATGCGAGAGTTGCAGCATGAGCCACCGCAGCGCGAACCGAAGCTATCCCGGAATGTCGAAAATTCATTCATTTTGCATTAGAGATAGATTATGAAAGCGATTATTGCGGCAACCATCAGTTTAATTATTGTAATGACAGCATTTGCGATGGAGAAAACCATGATGTCCCGTCCCACAGAATCAAACCGGAAAATCAATTCAAATACAGACTACATTGTTTTGGGCATGGGCTGCTTTTGGGGCGCCGAAAAGCGCATGGGAGAGATTCCGGGCGTGCTTGATGTGGAAAGCGGTTACGCGGGCGGCGATCTTCCCGGCGTTGGTTATCAGCAGATCCTGGATCACGAGCGGATGTTACGCTCAGGCCGGGTAACGGCGCGCAACCATGCGGAAGTCATCAAGGTCACTTTCGATCCGGAGAAAGTCACGCTGGAAACCGTGCTGGCAAAATTCTGGGAAAACCATAATCCAACGCAGGGCGACCGCCAAGGCAACGACATCGGCAGCAATTACCGCAGCGCCATTTATTATCACGACGAAACCCAGAAAGACCTGGCGCTGAATACCCAGAAAACTTACCAGCAAGCGCTGAACACCGCCGGATACGGAAAAATCACCACTGAAATCCTGCCCTTGAAAAATTACATCACCGCCGAGGAATATCATCAGAACTATTTGCAGAAGAATCCCGACGGTTACTGCGGTCTCGGCGGCACAGGGGTAAAGTACCCGCTAACGAGTCAGAAAAATGCGCAAAACGACGCAGCGGCTACCGATCGCATGAAACCTTTGGACGGCAAGGATTTAAACTTTGCGCAACAGTTGGTTATCTTTGAGGCCGAACATTGCGAGTTCTGCAAACAATTTGACCGGGATATTCTCAGCCGCTGGCAATCGGAAGTGCCGGTCGTCGCGACCATGAACGCCAATCCACCCGTCGGCTGGGTGCTGGAAAAACCGCTGTTCGCCGCCCCCACCATCGTGCTGTTCCGGAACGGCAAGGAAGTCACGCGGTACACTGGGTATAACGGGGAGCAAGCCAATTTCTGGAAATGGCTGGGATTTCAGCTGTTGTCACCGGAGCAACAGAAGGTTGCGTTTGAGCAAGGCACCGAACCGCCGTTCACCGCCACTAACCTGGACGAAAAACGCCCCGGCAAATTCGTCGACCCGATCAGCGGCGCCACGCTTTTTCTCAGCCAGACAAAATTCAACAGCGGCACCGGCTGGCCCAGCTTTTTCGATCCTGTCGAAGGGTCTGTGACGCTGCACGACGACCATTCGCACGGTATGCACCGCATCGAAGTCCGCAGCGCCAGCTCCGGCATCCACCTCGGCCACGTCTTCAACGACGGCCCGCCGCCGAGCTATAAGCGTTACTGCATCAACGGTAATGTGTTGAAATTTATTCCGGATTGATTTGATGACTCCGTTGAATCAACAATAATGGTGTTACTGTCGCATCTTTATTTGATTTTCTCGTCTCTTACTTCAGCTTGATAATCAGTAAGCATACCAATTACGATGATAATAATACCCATCGCAATATAAAAATTCCTTGCTGCTTCTTCAGTTGAAAAATTAAGGATAAAGGGTGTGGTTATCAACAAGGGGCCAACCATACGCTCAATCCAGCCATGCACGGTAAATGGAATCAGCTTTACTACCCCAAAAGGAAAATCGGAAGCCAGGGTAACAATCAAATGTACTGCAGCAAGGGCATAGGCAAGCATTGCTGATAGCTGGCCTAATCCTAAAAGTGTAGGAGCCAGTAAAAAAATAAAGACTGTCAAAAAATCAAAATAACCGTGTATCCGCGGCGAGATTACTTTCATGTGAATGCTCCTCTATTAATTCTTGGTCACTCCAATAGTCACCATCATTAATAAATTAATACAGGGCAGTCATTGATGTCTGTTATCTAAACAACAAACCCACAAATTCCTCACTAAATTCTAGGCTGTCAGGGCTGCTGGAATCTGTAACAATCGACAAGAGCAGCATCATTAATACAAATTTGATCGCGCGTATAATCAAGCATTCCGCGATTCCTGAAATCATTCAAAATCGTGCTCACAACTGAGCGGTTTGCCCCCACCAAATCCGCTACTTCCTGCTGGGTCAAATGGATTTCCAAGGTATACCCATGAGTACATCTTATTCCAAACATCTCAGCCAATTCCAATAATGTCGTTATAACGCGTATTTCAACGGGTTGAGTCAAAATAGTTCTTAACTTGCGTTCTACCCTCTGCTTCCGGCCATACATTTCTTCAATGACATACCAAGCCAACTCTGTTTGATGAGACATCATCACTTTAAAATCGCTATAGGCTATTCGATAGTAATTAACTTCGCTCAATGCTTGCGCAGTCTCCTCCATTTTCTGACCGGCAAAATTATTTTGAAAACAACCAATGACATCCCCTCTTTTAACCAGATCAATAGTAATTTCCCCACCCTGCTCGGTTAAATGAGAGAGTTTAACAATACCGCTTTTTATCCAGAATAAATTGGAACAACGATCACCTTGACGATAAAGAAAAGTTTTCTTCGGAACATTAATTTCCAGAATGGAGGGGTAATCCTTCTGTAATTGATTCGTATCACATTCAAAAAATTCATTAATCAACCTAGATTTAGCATCGTACGTTATCGATTGCATTTTCAATTCCATGGACATCTAACTGTATTTAATTATGCAATAATTTAACTGCTTAACGAGCTTAGAAAGCGGCATAAAATATGATGTGACAAATCTGACGATTGCCTCAAAACCCTTTGCTCACAACGGCATGATATCGAGTGCTACCAGAAGCAACATTAAGCGGGTTATCGCACTGAGCCACCCCGGGCATCCCGGCGTTCGTCAGTTTGCTGCTAGGGCAGAATGTTTTCTCACTGCACCGGTCTGCGCGTTTCCCTGAACCAGGCCCGGTATTGCGTCATTTTCGCCCGTTGTTCCGCCGATGCATGGCGGCGGCAGGTAACATATTCTTCCGTATCCGGTTGGGCGCCCCAGCGGATTTCGGCGCAGTCGTTGGGATTGTAGGCCATTTCAAAAGCCGCTTTGCGCGCCAGCACATCCGCTAACGATAGCTCCCACGGGCTGCCGTCGCTACGCGTGTAGCGGATACTGTTTTCCAGGATGCGCTGCGCGTGATGCTGTTCGATCTGAGCCTTGGCTTGCGCGGGACTTTGGTTGCCAAGGATAAACAATTCCGGATGATGCAGGATTTTTTCCGGTAAGCCGGTTAACACATTGATCGCGATGATCAGGCGCATATCGCGTGAAGGCGTGGAATAATCCTCCCATGGACCGATGGTCTGAAAAATCGCCGCACCGCTGGGCATCGGAATGACGCTGCGCGGATTCTTGCGGGAATACGCTTCGCCATTGGTGACCGACGTGACGCGCGTTTCGATTTGTTCCACCAGCGCGGCCAACGTGGCTTCGTAAGCTTGTATGGGATCGAAACCTGCCGGATTGATCAGTTTGGCCAGTTTGGCGTAGAAATCATCCGGGGTGAGTTGATCTTGTTCCAATGAGAAAGCCGTGAATCCGGGATGATCGATCAATTCGTCATTGGCCAGCACCCGCCATTTGCCCGCAGCTGTTTGAATCAACGGACGGAATGCCTTGAAACCCGGCCCGGCGTTGGCGGTATTGGCAAACAGCAGGGTACCTTCCCACACGCGCTTACGCGTGACCGAATTGTCCGGCTGCGCATCGACCGCCAGCAGCATGCCGGGCTGGTCCGCGGTTTGCGGCACCCATTCGGCCAGCACCAGTATATGGCCGTACGGATCGGCATACACGGTACCCGGCCACAGCGTTTCCCGGTTCATCGGAATCGGATACAGATCGGTCGATTCGTCTTCGAGCCCGGTGCGTGCCGAACCGGAGTGGACGGCATTCACCAGCTGCCTGCTGAATTTCGTAAAACTGCTCTGCGAGCTGATGCCACGGGTAAATTCCGCCATGATGGTGGGTACACCGCAACGCGGCGGCGTCTTGGCCGAGCCACGTCCGCAGGCACGGAAAGCGACCGGCAGACCAACCTTCCAGGCGAAATATGCGCGCAATGTGTACGGTAAGTCAGCGCAATCGGGTGTCAGCGGCAATTTATTGTCTTCGCTCAAACCAAGATAGTTGTGCAAGAAGTTGCGCCCGGCGTTGCGTAACACCGGTTCCAGCGATGTGAAGCTGAGATTTTCTTCGGGCGGTGCGCCAAACAATGCTTCAATCCAGGCGGAATAGAAAGCTTCGGTGGCAAGATTCCATTCTTTGGCCCGTCCCTGCGGATTTGATTCGCCCGCAGTAAACTGATGACACGCGGAAAGCTTACCATCGCGGCTGGCCTCGATACGGTATTGCCCTTCACCGGCTTCCTCCAGCTCACTCAGGAGACTCCAGGGCGGTCCGCCACGGCGATGCGATTGCAGCAAAGTGCGCCGGCCTTGGTTATCGACCAGCGTCAATGCCGTAACCGGCCCATCCGTCGAAACGGTCATGATCTTGACCGGCTCGCCGGTTCTGGGATTCAGCGGTGCAATCCAAATATGCACCGCGCCGGTTTGTTCACAGGCGGCATCCTCAGCCAGCGCGTACGGAATGCTCGCCCAAGCCAAAAAGCAAGCAAGAAAACAATTCATGAAAAAGACCGGCAAGCTTTTCATCCGCATTCTCCAGTAATTCATAAGCACGCTTCTAAACCCATCGTTAGCTTAGGGAAACGCTGATTAATTAACTGCACGAATGAATTGCTTCGTTGCGCGGTACTCACTTCCTCGCCTATCAGATTGATAGGTCCCGGTTGTTGCGTTCCGTGCGCCTCGCACTTCATCTCGTTCGTCGAATTAATCAGCGCTTCCTAGCGGTAAGCTATTCCTTTTTAATCAGCGCGATTTCATCCACCATGTCATTTTCGTCATAACGCACTTGAAATGCCATGTCATCGCCACTGAAGGTGATTTCCGTGGGCGTGCCGACCAGCTCCCACAATCCCAGTGTAACGACATTCGCCGCGCCATGCAGAAATGCCCTGCCCGCCTTCGCGCCTGTGCTATAGCCCTGGGTAAACTTAAAGATTTCAAACCGTTTGCCATCCCGGTATTCGCTGATCAACGGAGCGCCAAACTCGGATATCAGCATGGCTCTGGATGTCCCTTCTTTCAATAAACTGACATCCTTTTTCTCGGGCTGTTTGGCCGCCATAAAAACAGAGCAGCCGGAAATGGACAATAGCAATATCAACAGCGCCGTAAAAAACCTAAGCCTTCTTAAATTATTCATATCTAACCAATTTAATTCACAATAACCCAATCACTCCGGGCACAAATGAGAAAAATACCGGCCATTGCTGATCTGGATTTTCCTCTTTTTAGTGCTGCATTTTACTGCAATCGTTTCATCGGTGTAACGCTACAACGATGAATCGCTCATTCCGTTGTTAATCCGGTTGATCCAGTGTGCATCTGTTCAGCAATCCGATACTCCGGGAATCACTTTTTATCACAATTGCTTTGACCATCAGCCGGTTAGCCGCAGTGTGCTGTCTTACCATAGCACATCATAATGATTTTTAATTATATAGAAATTAGAAAATATTATTTCTATTTATATAAAAAAATTGCTATCTTTCGCTTCCATCAATTTTTACTACTGTGCTGAGCAATATCAATGACCACCGATTCCAGTTTGGAACACAAAATTGTTGCAAACAATGATCCAGTCAAGAAGATTCCTACGGAGGTCGCGCAGGAAATTTTGCGCGCGGTTGCAAACATCGAATACGGTTCGATTGAAATCACCATCCACGGCAGCAGAGTAGTTCAAATTGAGTGCCGGGAAAAAATTCGCGTCAACCAGAGCGGGCCAAACCGGAAAACGCTAAAATCGTAACCACTTAAACGGTTTAAGTTGCAAGTTCAAGCAATGCAGTAAAACCGATCCATCCCTTAACGACGTCAGCCGGAAGTACTGGCGGCATAAAACGAATTGAGCAGCTCGACGGAATTTCCGGAAAGCTTACTCAGGAGAATATAGTGAAATTTCTTTGGTACTTATCGAGAATTATGACATTGAGCGCACTGACTATCAGTGCTACTCAAGCATCTTCCGATCAAAAAACAACGCTTGATTTTCAAGCAACGCAACAAAAAATCCTGCAGGTTGTGCAGCAAATGTCTGATGAAACGGCTAGGCCATCAGCCGGTAATGCACCGGCACAAGGCAAACCGTCCGAAGCCGGAAAAGGCTTGCCCGCCATTGTGCCGGAGACAAAAACTGCCGAGGTAAAAAAACCCGCCAGCTATCATCAGCGCTCCAACAGCTACGCCACCAATCCGGATTCCGATCCGCCGCGCTATGTGCGCCGCCTGAGCGATATCGGTGTCGAGGCATTCAAAGACATCACCTGGCTGGAAATCGGTCTGGAATCGCGCATGCGCTACGAGCACCGGCATAACGATATCCGCCGTATCGAAGGCGGCAACGACGATCCTTTTTTCTTGCGGCAACGCGCATGGATAGGGATCAAAGAAATTCTCGATCCATTCCGCTTTGCGGTCGAATTTCAGGACTCGCGGGTTTATAACAACCGGTTTGTGTCGACCGACCAGGAAAGAAACGAGTACGACTTGCTCAACGCATACGGCGAGCTGTATTTCAAAAAAGCGCTCGGCGCCGATGACCGCGGCAATGACCGCCCGATCCGTTTCCGGGTGGGCAGGTTCGCGTATGAAACAACCGACCGGCGTTTTATCGCACGTAACGAATGGCGCAACACCACCAATACATTTGAAGGCTTCCGTCTGAATTTTGGCCGCGAAGCCAACGACTGGGAACTGGACTTATTCGGTATGCAACCGGTCCGCCGTTTGCAAACCAAATTCGACGAAGCCAACGATCATTTATGGACTTTCGGCGCCATCGGCACTTGGCGCAAATGGTCCGACATCATCACCATACAACCGTATTACATGGGCCAGAAACAAACCGCCGACCCCAATGGCTTTACCGCTACCAACCGGCTGGACCGCGAAATCCATATGCCGGGATTCCGCGCTTACGGCAAGGTCAGCAACTTGTTCGATTTCGATGTCAGCTATAACCGTCAGCTTGGCTATACCGGACCCAACCGCATCGAAGCGCAGGGCTACACTGTCGAAGTTGGAAAAACCTTCGAGTATGCCTGGAAACCACGGATTGGCCTGTTTTACGGCTATGCCAGCGGCGACAAGAATCCCAACGACAATGTCGACAACCGTTTCGACCGTTTCTTCGGATTTGCGCGGCCTTGGTCGGCGGATCACTATGTCATCTACGAGAACTTGAAAGCACCGAAAATCCGCTTTGAATTCAGCCCGACGCAGAAACTGGGATTTGAGCTGGGTTACGGCGGATATTGGCTGGCCAGCAACACCGATCGCATGTTCGATTTTCTCGACGGCAACATCAGCAATACCGTCAAGGATCCCGGATTCAATCGCGACCGCACCGGCAAAAGCGGTGACTTTGCCGGCCATTCGTTTGAAGGACGCATCCGTTATCAACCGACACCGCGCATTAACACCATTCTCGGTTACACCCACTTCACCGCCGGCGAATTCGTCAGAAACCGTATCGCAGCAACCTCTTGCGCTGTGCTGCATAAAGAACCTTGCACCGACCAGCGTTCGGGAGATACGGATTTCTTATACTTTGAAGTGCTTATCAGTCTTTTATAAAACCTTTTCAATCTCTCGTGGAGAAAACCTCATGAACATCAAAACATGCCTAGCAGCAAGCTTATTGACAGCCGGTTTGATTGCCGGCAGTAACGCATTGGCGGAAAAAACCTTGCTCAATGTATCCTACGATCCAACCCGCGAGCTTTATCAAGAATTTAACACGGCCTTTGCCAAATACTGGCAAGCAAAAAACAACGAAAAAGTCACGATCCGGCAATCGCATGGCGGCTCCGGCAAGCAGGCGCGTTCCGTCATCGACGGCCTCGAAGCCGATGTAGTGACACTGGCATTGGCCAACGATATCAACGCCATCGCCGAGAAAGCCAAATTGCTGCCGGAAAATTGGCAATCACGGCTGGCATTGAACAGCACGCCGTACACCTCGACCATCATCTTTCTGGTGCGCAAAGGAAATCCCAAAGGCATCAAGGATTGGGATGATCTGGCCCGCCCTGGCGTAGCGGTGATTACGCCGAACCCGAAAACATCCGGCGGCGCGCAATGGAATTATCTGGCGGCATGGCAATACGGCAAGCGCAAGTTCGACGATGAAAGCAAAGTCAAGGAATTCGTCAGCAACATCTATAAAAATGTACCGGTACTGGATTCCGGCGCGCGTGGATCGACCACCACATTTGTCGAACGCGGTGTCGGGGATGTATTCATTTCCTGGGAAAACGAAGCTTTTCTGGCGCTGAAGGAATACGGCGCGGAAAAATTAGAAATTGTCATTCCATCGCTGAGTATTCTGGCGGAGCCCCCGGTCGCGGTAGTCGATAAAGTGGTCGACAAACGCGGCACACGCCAAGTTGCGGAAGCGTACCTGGAGTACCTCTATTCCGAAGCGGGCCAGGAAATTGCCGCCAAGCATTTTTACCGTCCCACACACGCTGGAGTAGCTGAGAAGTATGCCGCCAAATTCCCCAAGATTGAATTATTCAAAATCGACGAGGCTTTCGGCGGGTGGAAGAATGCACACAAAACTCACTTCGCCGATGGCGGCACGTTCGATCAGATTTATCTGAAGTAATGACAACATAGCGCGCTACAGCACACTACAGCGCGCTAACAAACAAAGAGGATTCAACATGACTGTTCTTATTGTTGGTGGAGATTACGTGGCGTCGTTCAAGCATCTTATTGCCACGCAACACAATGCACGCATCGAACATTGGAGCGGCCGCGCAAAAGGCTTTAATAAGCGGCAGCTTCCACATGAGACACAATTGATCGTCGTTATTTGCGACTTCATTAATCACAACTTTGCCAACTCGATCAAAGAGCAAGCGAATCGTAATGGTATTCCGCTCGTTTATTGCCATCGTTCGGTAAATGAGCTGAAACGCAAATTAAAGGATATCTACCCAGCTGGTAAGGACAGTAGTTGTTGTAAAGGTTTTAGTGAAAAAAGCAATCAAACACGTAGATATCACTGACAAGTTCAATTGCAGCCCATAGAAATATCAAGCCTGCAACAGAACCATCGTTTTTTCTGTCTATGCATAGAGAAGCGCGGATTAATTCAACGAACGAGATGAAGTACGAGGCGCACGGAACGCAACAACCGGGACCTATCAATCGGATAGACGAGGAAGTGAGTACCGCGCAACGAAGCAATTCACTCGTGCAGTTAATTAATCAGCGCTTCCATAGCAGCATTCATTTCTATGGAGATAATTCCATGAATACATCAGCACAAAAAACATTCACCGCTCTCGAGGAATTTGAGCTTATCAATTCCGCCACCGACTACGCCTTAAAACGCGCTGACAACGGCTGGATCAGCGGATATTTTTATCAATGCGAATTAACCAGCGCTTTTCAACCCATTTTCAGCATCGATCTGGGCAAAACCATCGCACATGCCGCGTATGTCCGCTCCAAATCCAACGAAGAAATTGCACTCTGGCCATGGCAAGTGTTCGCCATGGCGTCCAAAGACGATCAATTAATCGAATTGGATCGCTTGTGCCGGGCGATTCATTCGTTGAATTATTATTTCAATCACACCTCCCGGTCGGACAATTTGTTTGTCGAAGTTCATCCGCGTTTGCTGGAGAGCGTCAAAGACGATCACGGCCGCGCATTTGAGAATTTTCTCGACCTGATCGGTATAAAAACCTCGCGCGTCGTCATCGAAATCCCGGCTATCGTCAACCGCAACTGGAAATTGCTGCAGCATGTCATCGGCAATTACCGTTCACGCGGCTACCGGATCGCCGCCAACTACTCCGGCACCAGCAGCGATTGGATGGCGGAACTGGGCAGTTTGTATCCGGATGTGGTGCGAATCGCGGCCAGCGATCTGATGCGCCATGAAACCATTGCCGAATTGGCGGATACCGTCCATAGCTTCGGCGCGAGCTTGCTGGTGCGGGACATCGAAACAGCGGAACAGTTAGCGGTCGCCAAACGCACCGCAGTCGATTATCTGCAAGGCAATCTGCTCGGCAAACCGGTATCCGTGATCAAAACAACCGAGCTGACACCCGCTTCAAGACCGGTTAATTAAAACAAAAGGAGAACATCCATACGCCATCTTTTCAACTCGTTTCACAAGCCTGAAGCAGTACACGTTACACGTTGCAACTTTATTGACTTAATCCAAGGAGAATTACAATGACCGATATTCATCAAGGCCATACCGCATTAGGTGATGTAGCCGCTCGCACGCTTGCCAATGCTACGAAAACTGTCCCGATGATGGGAACCATCACGCCACGCTGGCTCACCCACTTGCTGCAATGGGTGCCGGTCGAAGCGGGTATTTATCGCGTGAATAAAGTAAAGGATCCCGATCAGGTGGAAGTCGATTGCTCCGCCAAGGACGAACGTGAATTACCCGCGACATTCGTGGATTATGAAGAATGGGGACGGGAATATGTTCTGAGTGCGGTCAATACCGTGCTGGACGTGCATACCCGTGTTTCCGATCTGTATAGCAGCCCGCACAATCAAATCCGCGAACAGTTGCGCCTTACGATCGAAACGGCGAAAGAACGCCAGGAAAGCGAGCTGATCAATAACAAGGAATACGGCTTGCTCAATAACGCCGCCAAATCGATGCGGGTGAAAACACGCACAGGCGCGCCCACCCCCGATGATTTGGATGAGCTGATTGCACGTGTCTGGAAAGAACCCGGCTTCTTCCTCGCGCACCCGCAAGCGATTGCAGCGTTTGGCCGTGAATGTACCCGCCGTGGCGTTCCACCTCCGACTGTTTCATTGTTTGGCTCACAATTCCTGACTTGGCGCGGCATTCCATTGATTCCGAGCAACAAGATCAATATCACCGGCGGAAAAACCAGCATCATTCTGCTGCGCACCGGCGAAAGCCGCCAAGGTGTGGTCGGACTCTATCAACCGGATTTACCGGGCCAGCAAGGCATGGGATTATCGGTGCGTTTCATGGGTATCAATCACAAAGCGATTGCCTCTTATCTGGTTTCCCTCTATTGCTCGCTGGCGGTATTGACCGAGGATGCGCTCGGCGTGCTCGAAAATGTCGAAGTGGGTAAATATCATGAGTACAAGTAATCTTGATCATCCCTCAGGCGAAAGCTTGGACGCGGCATCCGGCTATCTGCCGGATGTCGAGTTACTGACACGCATGGCTAACGAAATGTTTTCCGCTTTGCCCAATGCAACGCCTGCCGCAGGCGTATCGTCCTCCGCGGCAGCGGCAGCGGCATCCACGGCCACATCGGCGCCTGCGCTGGAAGTTCCGTCATTCCCTGCGGATCATCCGCGTGCGGGAAGTTCTGTGTACGCTTCAGCCATTCCATTACCATTCGGGGATGAACTCAACACCTTGTTTTCATCGGCAAAAGAGAGTTATTCCGCTGTGTCCGACATAGCGCAAACGGCTGGCGCTCCCTCTGCGGGAGCGCTAGCGGCTACGCCGCTGCCGGCACCGGAGATTTCCGCATTGAGCGCGGATCATTTCAATCCGGCCACTTCCCCTATTCCATCGGTTATCCCGCTACCGTTTGAGGAAGAATTGCGCGCACTCTTCACACCGGCGCAAAAAGCTACGCTCACACATGCCGCCATCCCAGCTGATCCAGGCCAGGCATCGTCATTCTATTTTCTCGACAGCATCGCATCGCCAGCGGCGGGCACACCGCTACCGGCCTATGCGGCTGCGCATCCGCCGTTCGACGTTAATGCCATCCGGCGGGATTTCCCGGTATTGAAAGAACTGGTGCACGGCCGTCCGCTGATTTGGCTGGACAATGCCGCGACGACACAGAAACCGCAATCAGTCATCGACCGCCTCAGCTACTTCTATCAACACGAGAACTCCAACATCCATCGGGCCGCGCATGAGTTGGCGGCGCGCGCGACCGATGCTTACGAAGATGCGCGCAAGAAAGTCCGTCATTTCCTGAACGCGCCATCCGTCGATGAAATCGTCTTTGTCCGCGGCACCACCGAGGGAATCAATCTCGTCGCGCAAAGCTGGGGACGCCAACATATCAATGAAGGCGACGAAATCGTCATCTCCTGGCTGGAACATCATGCCAATATCGTGCCGTGGCAGCAGCTGTGCACCGAGAAAGGCGCCAAGTTGCGCGTTGCGCCCGTGGACGATCACGGCCAGATATTGCTGGATGAATATCAAAAGCTGCTGAACTCACGCACCAAGCTGGTGGCATTTTCGCAAGTCTCGAATGCGCTGGGCACGATCACACCGGCGCAGCAAATGATCGCGATGGCACACCGGGTTGGCGCACGCGTGCTGTTGGATGGCGCGCAATCGGTTTCGCACATGCGCGTCGATGTGCAGCAACTCGATTGCGATTGGTTCGTTTTTTCCGGTCATAAAGTATTCGCTCCAACCGGGATCGGCGCACTGTTCGGCAAATTAGAATTGCTCAATTCCATGCCGCCTTGGCAGGGTGGCGGTAATATGATCCAGGATGTCACCTTTGCAAAAACCATTTATCATGCGGCACCCGCCCGTTTTGAAGCCGGTACCGGCAATATCGCCGATGCCGTCGGATTGGGCGCTGCGATTGATTACGTTCAACGCATCGGTCTTGAAAACATCAGCCGCTATGAACATCAGCTGCTGGTTTATGCGACACGCGGCCTCAGCACGATTCCGGGTTTGCGCCTGATCGGCACGGCCGCGGAAAAAGCCGGTGTGCTGTCTTTTGTGCTGAAGGGATTCAGCTCCGAAGAAGTCGGCGCAGCGTTGAACCGTGAAGGTATCGCCGTACGTTCCGGCCATCACTGCGCACAGCCGATTTTGCGCTGCTTTGGTCTGGAAACCACGGTTCGTCCCTCATTGGCGCTGTACAATACCTGTGCGGATGTCGATTTTCTGATCGCCGCACTGCGCCGTATCCAAAGCGGGCGTACGAGCTTTTGATGATGGGTGAATCCAAATCAACACGAGGAATTCTTAATTGAGCAGTTTCAAGCAATACAGTATTTTGCCAGGGTTCAATCTGGCATTGGGATTCACACTGTTGTATCTCAGTCTGATCGTTTTGATTCCGTTGTCGGCCGCGTTCATTCGTACCGCCGAATTGACGTGGCCGGAATTCTGGTCGATTGTCACCACCCCGCGCGTGCTGGCTTCTTACCGGCTGACATTCGGCGCGTCGTTCGCGGCCGCCACGGTCAATGCCTTTTTCGGTTTGTTGGTCGCGTGGGTGCTGGTGCGCTATCATTTTCCCGGCAAGAAAATAGTCGATGCTTTGGTGGATCTCCCTTTCGCCCTGCCGACCGCAGTGGCGGGCATCGCACTGACAGCGCTGTATGCCGGCAATGGCTGGATCGGTCAGTTTCTTGAGCCGCTCGGCATCAAAGTGGCTTTCACGCCGCTGGGAATTTTTGTGGCGCTGACTTTTATCGGTCTGCCATTTGTGGTGCGCACCGTGCAACCGGTGCTCGAAGATATCGAAACCGAGCTGGAGGAAGCGGCTGCAACACTCGGCGCCAACCGCTGGCAAACCTTCACACGCGTGATTTTCCCGGCGCTCTATCCCGCCTTGATGACCGGTTTTGCGCTGGCCTTCGCACGCGCAATCGGCGAATACGGCTCGGTAATTTTTATCGCCGGGAATATGCCGATGATCTCCGAAATCACACCGCTGCTGATTATCACCAAGCTGGAACAGTATGACTATGCCGGGGCTACAGCGTTGTCGGTCGTGATGCTGGTGATTTCTTTCACGCTGTTATTGATTATTAATTTGTTGCAATGGTGGAGCCGGCGCCGCAGCATGCGAGCTTGAGAACCATAATGACTACAACGATTACATTCCCCTTAGCCGGTAAAACCTTCCGGCAGCGCGCCACACAGGAACCTGCCTGGGTACGCCGGTCCTTGATCGGCTTGGCGCTGGTATTTTTAACACTCTTTCTGTTTGTGCCGCTGATTTCGGTCTTCTACGAAGCTTTGAAAAAAGGCATGGAAGTTTACGTCGCGGCAATCACCGATCCCGATGCGGTTTCCGCCATCAAACTGACGCTGCTGGTAGCAGCCATTGCAGTGCCTTTGAATCTGATATTCGGTATCGCGGCGGCCTGGGCCATCGCCAAATTTGAATTTCGCGGCAAGAATCTGCTGATCACGTTGATCGACCTGCCTTTTTCAGTCTCGCCGGTAGTTTCCGGGTTGATTTACGTGCTCGTGTTTGGCTTGCAAGGATGGCTGGGGCCATGGCTGGCGGAGCACGATCTCAAAATAATCTTCGCCGTTCCCGGTATCGTGTTAGCCACCGTGTTTGTAACGGTACCGTTCATCGCACGCGAATTGATTCCACTGATGCAAGCACAGGGCACCGAGGAGGAGGAAGCGGCTGTGGTGCTGGGCGCAAGCGGCTGGCAGACTTTTTATCATGTCACGCTGCCGAACATCAAATGGGGTTTGCTGTATGGCGCTATTTTGTGTAACGCCCGGGCGATGGGTGAATTCGGCGCGGTATCGGTGGTATCCGGCCATATCCGCGGCAGCACCAATACCATGCCTTTGCATGTCGAAATTCTCTACAACGAATACAACTTCGCCGCCGCGTTTGCCGTGGCTTCGCTGCTGGCCTTGCTGGCATTGGTGACACTGGCGTTGAAAACACTGATCGAATTCCGGAACAAACAACATCAAAAACAACGAGGTCTCGAATGAGCATTGAAGTAATCAGTCTCTCCAAACAATTCGGCACGTTTACCGCACTGCATGATGTCAGTTTACAAGTGCACTCCGGTGAATTACTGGCATTACTGGGGCCTTCGGGTTCCGGTAAAACCACTCTGCTGCGCGTGATCGCCGGATTGGAAACCGCCGATAGCGGCCAAGTGTTATTTCATGGTGAAGATGCAACCGACCAGCATGTGCGCGACCGTCAAGTCGGGTTTGTTTTTCAGCATTACGCCTTGTTTCGCAACATGACGATTTTCCAGAATGTCGCTTTCGGTTTGAATGTACGCCCGAAGAAATTCCGCCCTTCCAAAGAGGAAATCCATGACCGCGTGATGAAATTATTGCATCTGGTGCAGCTGGATTGGCTGGCGGACCGCTATCCGCACCAGCTTTCCGGCGGCCAGCGCCAGCGTATTGCCTTGGCGCGGGCACTGGCGGTGGAACCGAAAGTGTTATTGCTCGATGAGCCTTTCGGCGCATTGGATGCCAAGGTGCGCAAGGAGTTGCGCTCCTGGCTCCGCAGGTTGCACGATGACATGCACATTACCAGCGTATTTGTCACGCATGATCAGGAAGAGGCACTGGAAGTCGCCGACCGGGTCGTCGTCATGAACGAAGGCCGGATCGAACAAATCGGCACACCGGATGAAGTATACGATCAACCGGCCAATCCGTTCGTGTACGAATTCCTCGGCAATGTGAATTTATTCCATAGCCGCTTGCATCGCGGCCGTGCCTGGATCGGCGATCTGGAAGTCGATGTGCCGGAACACGCGGAAGCGGAAGAATTGGTTGCCATTGCTTATGTCCGCCCGCATGAAATCGAAGTGGAACGTACCCAAAACGGTGAAGCGGCGCTGGCGGCGCAGATTGTCCATATTCTATCGGTAGGCCCGATTGTCAGGCTGGAGCTGGTACGTGAAAACGACAAAGAAAGACACCCGGTGCACGCTGAAATCAGTAAGGAGCGGTTTCGCGAATTGCAGCTCACCAAGGGAGAGAAAGTCTTTATCAAACCCAAACGGCTTGATTTGTTCCCCCACTATCCGCAGAGCCAGCTGAAACATTAAGGCATGGAACATTAAGGCATGGCATTGAAAAGCAGATTGTACGAAATGGATTGAAGACATGACCACCGAACTCAAAACACAGGACACAGCTGAATCAGAAGTCAATCGCCTGGAAATCGATCATATTGTTTCCCAATTACGCGCATTACGCGTGGCCTCCCTGGAGCACCGGCAACGGCTTAACAAGCCACCCAAGCTACCTTCACGGAAAGCCCTGGCGTCCATCATTGAACGGTTAAGCGCGGCGTTGTTTCCGAATCGTCTGGGCACGCCCAGCGTTTCCGATGAAGGAATCGATTATTACGTAGGACATACCCTGGATGTTACATTACGCGACCTGATCGATCAGATTCACCACGAATTGTTTTTTGTCTCGGGGCAGGAAATTGCCGGTCCGTCGATTCGTGAACATGCCGCAAGCATTGCCAATACATTTGCCAAACAGTTACCCAAAATCCGCAGCTTACTGGAAAACGACATCCGTGCCGCCTATGAAGGCGATCCGGCAGCGCGCAGCATTGACGATGTATTGGTATGCTATCCGGGGATTACCGCGATTATTCACCACCGCATCGCGCATGAGTTGAACCAGTCGGGCGTGCCGCTGATCGCGCGTATGATGTCGGAAATCGCTCATTCGCTCACCGGCATCGAAATCCATCCGGGCGCACAGATCGGCGATAGTTTCTTTATTGATCATGGAACCGGCGTCGTGATCGGCGAGACTACGGTCATTGGCCGCAATGTGCGGTTGTATCAGGCTGTCACCCTCGGCGCCAAGCGCTTTCCCGTCGATGAGCACGGCATTCTGGTAAAAGGCAATCTGCGTCATCCGATCGTTGAAGATGATGTGGTGATCTATGCCGGCGCCACGATTCTCGGGCGTATCACCATCGGCCACGGTTCAACGGTCGGAGGCAATGTCTGGCTGACGCACAGCATCCCGCCGGGAAGCCACGTCTCACAAGCGCAAATTCGCACGGATGTAATCGCCGCGGGCACCGGAATCTAGTATTTTTGTATTTGAATCCCGCCGCAGGCGAAACGCATGATTTTTCAATGTGCTCAATGGGATGTAAACATTAACTGATCAGAGAATTCACCTGCGGCTATTTTTTCCAGCAATTGCCTCGCTTTCTCACTGACCCCAGCCCCATGTTGCAAATAAGATTGCGCCGCCAGCGCGGGTGAATAATCACTGACCGCATATCCCTGCGCGTTGATTTCTTGCAACGACACCGTTGTCACTGTCAGCTTTCCTTTTCCCAGCTTGATCACAAGCAGCTTCTTTCCACTCGCCCCCGCAATGATTGCAGTATGTCGATGTTGATTGATAATCACAGTTGGTTGCATTGTTGTCGGTCTCAAACGGTCAATAGCGTATACGTATACGATACCACTGTTCATCACTCGGAATCTTCATCACGATTAAGTAAAAATGTTTTATTCATTCTCGGTCTGCATTTTCTTGACCAAAACGTACAGCATCTCTATAATCCACCCTTCGTTTCTGAAGTGATTCCGGTCACACAGCAACTTCTTATTGCGGGAATAGCTCAGTGGTAGAGCACAACCTTGCCAAGGTTGGGGTCGCGAGTTCGAGCCTCGTTTCCCGCTCCATTCTTTCTATGGAATGGCTCTTTGAAATTTTACTTGCTGGGAATCGAATAACTACTCCTTACCGGCTTTTTTCCGTAGGATTAGCAAGACATTTAGAAGTTATGCAATAATGGCGGGGTGGCAGAGTGGTCATGCAGCGGCCTGCAAAGCCGTCTACGCCGGTTCGATTCCGACCCCCGCCTCCACCGATCTGATATTTCCATCGCCCGGGTGGTGAAATTGGTAGACACAAGGGACTTAAAATCCCTCGGGCCTAAAACGCCCGTGCCGGTTCGATTCCGGCTCCGGGCACCAATAAACAGCAGGTTACGATAATTCACTCGTAACTAAAAATACTAATCTGTTCCGCAAAATAACTTTTTCGCAGTCTAATTCGGTGCAACTCCGCCAAATTAAAATCTTCGTAGCGCACAATTACCTGCCCTAATTCCCTGCTCTATTGCACATAAAGGCAATCATCAAAGATACGGATACCAGCGCTCTTAACCGAGCATAGGTTTCCGGTGTCATATCCGCCGGTGTATGCGTTTGTTGGAAGTATTCTAGTGATCGGTAGATTCGCAGCACCGCGCATACCGCCGCCCACATGATCAAAAACCAGCGTACGCACCATCGTTTCCATATTAGTAATCGCAACCCATGCACGTCCATCGGTTGCGCCGTATGACGATGCCAATTTGACGTACTGCTCGATCTTCAGCCATTTGTTGACGACTACAGGGTAGTTTGTCGCTTTGACATCAACGCCAGGCGCGAACGTCGTGTAATTGCCCCAGAAGGGCACAACAACTCCACCGTTATAGCCAGGAATAGTTGAATCGTTACCGTTATTTGCGTTATTGTCCGCGTAGAAATGCCAATCCAGAACGCCACTCGAAAACCGTATCACTTGGAGTGCTATGCGGAAATCGCCGTTTCCATAGTTTCCTTGCCACTGCCCCGTCTTTATTTCATTGCCGATATTCA
>CP091134.1:552819-573300 GCA_021582535.1 Nitrosomonas sp. | reverse complement strand
CCGATCAATGGCGGCGACTTCAGCTTTAAGAAGTCTAAATTGATATCAAAATTTCCCTTGAACATTGGCCTGTTAGAAGCGATACTCGCGCATTATAAATTACCCTGTTAAAACCGAATATAGGTAAACTACTACCCATTATCAAGATAAATCCAAGTTTATTCAGCAGATTAAAAAGCTGATGTTGATTCTGACAGAATTCGGAAAATCCTATTCAAAGAAAAGCAGTAGATATACCCCCTATAATTTTGTATTTTAACCGTTTCATCATTTAATTATTCATGTTTGCTCGCTGGTTGTACTATTCTTTTGTCACATTATCCGCATTAGGTTTGATCGGCGTGCTGTTGGCAGGCTTTGCCGGACTGGTCATATACTCCAATCTGCCGTCGCTGGACACACTGACGGACTATCGCCCGAAAATACCTTTACGCATATACAGCGAAGAAGGTCAGATGATCGGTGAGTTTGGCGCGGAACGGAGAAATGTCGTCAGTATCTCCGAAGTGCCGGAGCATCTGAAACAAGCCATTCTTGCAGCGGAGGATGATCGCTTTTATGAACATGGCGGTGTCGATTATTTGGGTGTGTTGCGCGCGGCTTATTCCAATTTCTCCGCGGGCAGTGTCCGTCAAGGCGCTAGTACAATCACCATGCAAGTCGCCCGGAATTTTTTTCTGACCAGGGAAAAAACACTGACCCGGAAACTCAGCGAAGCGCTACTGGCATTTAAGATTGAACACAGCCTCAGCAAAGACAAGATCCTAGAATTGTACGTGAATCAAATTTACCTCGGGCACCGCAGTTATGGTTTCGCAGCGGCGGCGCACACCTACTTCGGCAAGTCATTACAAGAAATCAATATGGTAGAAGCCGCCATGCTGGCCGGATTGCCCAAGGCGCCTTCAAGTTATAACCCGATCAGCAATCCCAAGCGGGCCAAAAGCCGACAATTGTACGTATTGGGCCGGCTCCATAAACTCAATTATATTTCCAATGAGGAATTGAGTGACCTGGAAAAACAACCTGTTCCCGTGAAGAAGCAATCATCTGCCTTCGCCATGCGTGCCGAGTATGTGGCAGAAATGGTCCGCCAGGTCATCTATGATCGATATCAGGAAGAAACCTACGATAAAGGGATCAAGGTCTATACCACGCTGCGGCAGCTGGATCAGGAAGCCGCTTATCAGGCGCTCCGTAAAAATGTGATCGAGTACGACAGACGCCGCGGATATCGCGGTCCCGAGGCTTATATCGATCTGATGAAGTATGGTGGAAATCAAGAAAAAACACTGGACGATGCACTGGACGAAATCAACGATAGCGATGATATTTATGCTGCCGTTGTAATAACGGCTAAACCCAATTCCGTCCAAGCTTATAAAAAGGGTGGAGAGGTCATTGAAATCACCGGCGATGGACTAAAATTCGCACAGAAATTTTTGGCGGAGAAAAAAGATCCCGGCAAAAAATACATAACCCCCGGTGCATTAATCCGTGTGCAAAAAAATCAGAAGCATGTCTGGCATATCGTTCAATTGCCGGAAATAGAGGCGGCGCTTGTTTCCATCGACCCCAACGATGGCGCTATCCGTGCATTGATCGGCGGATTTGATTTCTACAAAAATCAATTCAATCATGTCACACAGGCATGGCGGCAGCCGGGTTCCAGTTTCAAACCTTTCATTTATTCGGCTGCATTGGAAAAAGGCTTCACCCCAGCCACTATCATCAACGATGCCCCGCTCTCGTTCAGCGCAACCCAGACCGGCAGTCAGTTATGGGAACCGAAAAATTTCGATGGAAAATTTGAAGGGCCGATGCGCATGCGCACGGCATTAACCAAATCAAAAAATCTTGTGTCGATCCGGATCTTGCAGGCGATCGGCATACAGTATGCGCAAGATTACATTACGCGATTCGGTTTCGATGCCAGCCGGCATCCGCCCTACTTACCCATGGCGCTCGGTTCGGGTTCCGTCACACCGATGCAAATGGCCGCCGGATACGCGGTTTTCGCCAATGGCGGTTTCCGCATCGCACCTTATTTCATCAAGAAAATTGAAGATGAAAAAGGCAACGTCATCGAACAATTCCAACCCGTCTCCGTTACCAATGGGGCAAAACGTGTGATTGATCCGCGCAATGCTTTTATCATGACCAGCATGATGCAGGATGTTGTGAATCAAGGTACGGCTGTCAAAGCCAAACAACTGGGACGCACCGATCTCGCGGGAAAAACCGGTACGACCAGCAATTTTATCGATGCTTGGTTTTGCGGCTTCCAAAAAGACTTGGTAACCATTGCCTGGACCGGATATGACGAGCCTAAATCGCTGGGAAACAATGAAACCGGCGGGCGCGTCGCGTTACCGATTTGGATGGATTATATGGGTCCTGTGTTGAAAGGCGTCGCTATGGCAGAATACAAACCGCCCAATGGCGTCGTTGCCGCGCGGATTAACTCAGCCACCGGATTCAGGGAATCCGGCGGAGATATGACCGAGTATTTCCTTAGTGAGCAGCTTCCACCGCTGAATGAAAATCCGGTTGAACATACACCGAAGGTTACCCGGGATTTACAAGATCAACTATTCTAAATCCTACCTGCTATTTTATGGCTTATTGTCTCTTCTTAAGCCAATTTGCGGCTTCGATCGCGTAATACGTCAATATTCCGTCTGCACCGGCACGTTTGAATGAAAGCAGCGATTCCAGCACGCACGCTTCTTCATCTAGCCATCCGTTAATCGCGGCAGCTTTAAGCATGGCATATTCGCCGCTCACTTGATATACAAAAGTAGGCGCACCGAATTGATCTTTCACACGACGCACGATATCAAGATAAGGCATGCCAGGTTTAATCATCACCATATCCGCTCCCTCATTCAAATCCAACCCCACTTCCCATAAGGCTTCATCGGAGTTTGCCGGATCCATCTGATAGGTGTATTTATTCCCCGCGCCGAGATTCGCTGCTGACCCAACCGCATCACGAAACGGTCCATAAAAACTTGAAGCATACTTCGCGGAATATGCCAATATACGGGTATGAATAAACTGTTGACTGTCCAAACTATTGCGGATCGCTGCTATGCGCCCATCCATCATGTCGGAAGGCGCGACAACATCGGCGCCGGCTTGTGCATGCACCAGCGCTTGCTGGCGCAGCACATTGACGGTTTCATCGTTCATGACGTAACCGTGCTGATCGATAAGACCATCCTGACCATGGCTGGTATATGGGTCAAGCGCAATATCCGTAATGACCCCCAGCTCGGGAAAATTCTGTTTCAATTGCTGGACTACTCTAGGTACCAATCCATCGGGATTGTAGGCTTCACTCGCAGTCAGATTCTTAAATTCAGTGTCAATAACCGGAAAAATAGCCAGTGCAGGAATACCAAGCCGCAAACAATTTTCCGCTTGTGTCATTAACAGATCCAAACTTTGCCTGACAATCCCAGGCATTGATTTCACATTTTCGCTGCGATTCTTTCCGTCCAAAACAAATACCGGGTAAATCAAATCATCTGCACGAAGATGAGATTCTTGCATGAGACGGCGGGAAAACTCGTCACGACGCATGCGTCGCATTCTTTTTTGCGGAAATTGGCTATACAAAGACATAAATAAAGATTAGGGAAAATAATATGATAAAAAATAATTCTATTTATTTGAGGAACTAATCTAGTCGATAAGACCTCTTAGCAAAGGACATCTTGATCGTCCCCCTGTCTTTCCTCCCTGAGACAGGGCCTTAAGTGATATTAAGGCGATTCCCCCCGGTTTTACTCCCCTTTAGCCGGGGGCTTTTTTTACAATTTAAATCGTCAGCCCGAAATTTAATCAGCACTTAGCCAAGAATTAATAACGGAAGTAGCATCTTCAATGCCACTACGAGCCAAACTAGAAAACAACTGCACGCTACAGCCAGGATATGATTCATTCAAATACTTCGTTGCATGCTGTAACGTCATATTTGCTTGTTGTTTGCTCAATTTGTCAGCTTTCGTCAATAAGATATGGACTGTCTTTCCTGTCGGTATAAACCAATCCAGCATCTGAATATCCAGCGCTTTGAACGGATGCCGGATATCCATGATCAACACTAAGCCTTTAAGCGATTCTCTCGTTTGTAAATATTGACTTAATAACCTTTCCCAATGCTGGCGGATGTTATCCGGAACTTTCGCATAACCATACCCCGGTAAATCAACGAGAAATTGATTTTCATTCAATTGAAAAAAATTAATATGTTGAGTGCGGCCAGGTGTTTTACTCACAAAAGCCAACCGGTTTTTGTTGGCCAACGTATTTATTACACTGGACTTACCGGCATTAGATCTCCCCGCAAAGGCTATTTCAACCCCTATATGTTGCGGTAATGCATGTAAATCATTGATGGAGGTATAAAAAGTCGCTTTCTGGAATAAATGCATGGTATTTTATGAACTCGTCAACTCACGTCTTTTCAATTCATCTTTAGCGATCACTACCAATCCTTCCAAAACTAAATTGTCAATTATCTTAGTCGGATACCTTATGAAAGGGCTTAGCAAAGATGCGTTCCCGCCACTGATGATGCAGTTTATAGATGAATGTTTGAGTTGCGCGGATAAAATATCATGCATGCGATCAATTGCACCTACCAAGCTTTGTATTATGCCACTAAGAATCGCATTTTGTGTGTTAACGGGAAAATTTTTGTAAACACCCGATTTATTGCGTTCCAACTGAGTTCCGGAATAAAGACTATTAAGCATTAAATGAACGCCTGGCAAAATGATGCCACCCAAAAATTTTCCACTGTCTGATAACGTATCGATAGTTACCGCAGTACCTGCATTAATAACCAAACAAGCTTTATGTTCTATGTTCCATGCAGCAATCAAGGCCGCCCAACGATCACTACCCAACTGATTTGGATTTGAATAACCATTGGAAACACCACATTGATAGGATTGAGAATGATGCCATATGGGTTGTGTAGGCCAGCGCGAAATGAACTTGCAAATTTCGTTTTTTGTTTCATCTCGTGCTACGTGAGAAATTATAATTAAATACGGTTCTGAGAAGACACTGAATTCTATTTCTAAATCAGAAACATCATCATAAGATATACTATTTTGAGTTAACCAATGATCATTATTGAACAATCCCCATTTAACGAAAGAATTGCCAGAATCAATGACTAAGAAAGTGAAGTTCATCTGTCGCTTAATTATCTTTTAAGCGCATAGAAATGTTACCGGTATTATAAGACTGTCTACCATCAGGTGTAATTAAGCAAATAGAACCATCATCATTCACATCATCAACAATTCCATCAACTGATTGTCTATCTGGAAAAAGCAGTGTCACATTTTTTCCTTGATATGCATGATAGCTCATCCATTCATCTTTGAAATATGAGAAACCATATTTCTCAAAGTCAGACAAAACTGTGTATAACTGAACAAGAAGTGCACCAAATATTTCATTACGGTCATACACGTTGCCAGTGCATTGTAATAAATCAGTAACTTTTTGTTGGATGTGTGATTTTATAGAAAGCGGAAGTTGAAAATTTATACCGATACCAATTACAGCAAATGCAGGGCCATCCAGTTTTCCACGAAGCTCTACTAATATGCCTGCCAATTTATTACTATCGTGCAGAATATCATTAGGCCATTTAAGATAAATATTGCAGTTTGAAAAAGATCTTAAAACGCGCACGAGAACAACACCAATAACTAAACTCAAGCCAGATAAAATTGAAACACCACCTTCAAAGCGCCACAAAAGTGAAAGGGTAAGTGTATTACCTAGTGTACCTCCATACCATTTACGATTCTCACGACCACGGCCTTTAAGTTGGATCTCGGCAGATACAACAGCTATCGATGTATTATCGTATTCGGATTTATCAAATTTATTCAATAAATAACTATTCGTAGAATCAATTATATTGAATATTTTTATATCAAATTTATTTGAGTAACTAGGTATAAGCTCAAGAATCTTATTTTTATTTAATAAATTAACTTTATCTACATTAAAATTCTTAAATTTTTCCAAGAATGAGATATATAAAAACTTTTTTTATTAGTAATCTTGTGCTGAAATATTGATAAATAAAATTATGAAACAGTAACTATTTTATTCTTCACTGATTTCATTCTTATCAGATGCTTCTTCAATTGGGCGATCCAGCAGTTCTACTAGCGCCATTGGCGCGTTGTCGCCTTTTCTATACCCGAATTTAAGAATCCTGACATAACCACCTGGTCGCGTAATATATCGTGGACCAAGTTCATCAAATAATTTTGTTACGATTTGGCGATCGCGTAACTTATTAAAAGCTGCTCTACGATTAGACAAAGATGGTTTTTTACCTAATGTAATAACAGGTTCAACATAACTTCTGAGTTCTTTTGCTTTTGGAAGTGTTGTAGTAATCACTTCATGACGTAATAGTGAATTACTCATGTTACGAAACATGGCCAGCCTGTGGCTGCTAGTTCTATTTAATTTTCTAAATGCATTATTATGACGCATGATTCTGATCCTTCGATATATTTTCTAAATTAGCAGGTGGCCAATTATCTAATTTCATGCCTAAAGTGAGTTCTCTCGATGCCAGCACTTCTTTTATTTCATTGAGAGATTTTCTTCCTAAATTTGGTGTTCTCAGTAACTCAGCTTCTGTCCGTTGAATCAAATCACCAATGTAATAAATATTTTCTACTTTTAAACAATTAGCGGATCTGACAGTCAACTCTAAATCATCAACAGGTCGAAGTAAAATAGGATCAATCTGAGGCATCTGTGGTTTTTCTTTTGGAATAGGAGTACTTTCCAAATCTGCAAAAACTGATAACTGCTGTACTAAAACACGCGCTGCATATCGTATCGCTTCTTCTGGTTCAACAACTCCATTCGTTTCCAAATCAATAATTAATTTATCCAAATCGGTACGTTGCTCTACTCGAGCACTTTCTACAGTATAACTAACACGTCTAACTGGACTAAAAGAGGCATCCAGAAAAATTGTTCCAATATCTTTGTCAACATTTTTATTTTTTCTAATCGTTGCCGGAACAAATCCTCTCCCTTTCTCAACTCTCAATTCAATATTAATTTTACTATCTGAAGTTAAATGAGCAATAATATGTTCTGGGTTAATTATTTCGACATCGTGTCCAGTTTCAATATCGCCAGCAGTAACGACACCTTTTCCGTTTTTCCTCAAGTATAAAGTAGCCTCATCATTATTATGAAGCTTAAGGACTATTCCTTTAATATTTAATAAGATATCAACGATATCTTCTTGGACTCCATCTAGAGCAGAATATTCATGAACAATTCCTGCGATTTTAACTTCCGTGGGAGCAAAACCAGACATTGAAGATAAGAGGATTCTTCGAAGTGCATTACCTAATGTATGGCCATAACCTCTTTCAAAAGGTTCCATAACCACCTTAGCGTGCAAAGGAGATATGTTCTGAACATCAATAATTCGTGGTGTAAGCAGCTCCGTACCGAGCATAAAAAATCCTTTTGTTTAAAAATCTATATTGATTATTTTGAATATAATTCAATTATCAATGATTCATTAATAGAAGAAGGTAAATCTGAACGCTCAGGTTTCGTTTTGTAGATACCTTTCATTTCGCTAACATTTACATCTATCCAGGAAGGAAAGTTTCGATTGCTGGCTGTCTCAATAGAAGATTTAATACGTAATTGATTTTTCGAATTTTTATCAATTTCGATTGTGTCTCCAACATTAACTAAATAAGCCGGTATATTAACTCTATGTCCGTTTACCAAAATACAGTTATGTCTAACAATTTGACGGGCTTCTGATCTTGATGATCCAAATCCCATATGATAAACGACATTATCAAGGCGACTTTCAAGTAATTGTAATAAGTTATCGCCGGTTATCCCTCGCGTCTTATCAGCAGCCTTATAAATATTTCGAAATTGTTTTTCTAGAATACCATAGATTTTTTTTACTTTCTGCTTTTCACGCAACTGACCACCATAGTCAGATAATCGTCCCTTTTTTTGACCATGCTGTCCGGGCGGATAATTTCTACGCTCTATAGCGCATTTGTCAGTAAAACATTTTTCACCTTTCAAGAATAACTTTTCGCCTTCTCTTCGGCATTGTTTACATTTTGGTGCAAGATTTCTAGCCAAGATATCTCCTTAAATACGGCGTTTTTTAGGTGGTCGACAGCCATTATGGGGTACGGGTGTCACATCTGAAATACTAGTAATTTTAAAACCAGCCGCATTCAGAGCTCTCACTGCAGAGTCACGACCAGGACCTGGGCCTTTTACCTTAACCTCAAGATTTTTGACGCCACAATCGATTGCTATTTTACTCGCTGTTTCAGCAGCAACTTGTGCGGCAAATGGTGTACTTTTTCTCGATCCTTTAAATCCAGCCCCACCTGAAGTTGCCCATGAAAGAGCATTTCCTTGTCTATCAGTTATTGTAACTATTGTATTATTAAAAGAGGCATGTATATGTGCAATGCCCTCAGAAACATTTTTCTTAATCTTTTTCTTAACACGTGAGTTTGTTTTATTCATTATAACACCCGAAATTGCAACTATTTATTTAATAAAGTTAACGAGCACGTATTGCTTTGCGAGGGCCTTTTCTAGTTCTTGCGTTTGTCCTAGTACGTTGTCCGCGAACAGGTAGGCCTCGACGATGTCGCAGGCCTCTATAACACCCAAGATCCATTAATCTTTTAATATTCATCGAAATTTCACGACGAAGGTCCCCTTCAATTGTCATTCGAGTTATATATTCGCGCAATTGCTCAATTTGCTCTTCAGTGAGATCTTTCAATTTTTTATCGGTATCTATGCCAACAGCATGACAGATATTCTTAGAACTAGATCTACCAATACCATAAATTGCAGTGAGAGCAATACCAACATGTTGATGATTAGGTATGTTTACGCCAGCAATACGTGCCATTTATATTTTCCTATATAATCTTGCTTTCACTTTTAACGTTTAACCTTGTCGTTGTTTGTGTCTTGGATCTATGCAAATGACTCGCACAACTCTATTACGTCTAATTATTTTGCAATTTCTGCAATATTTTTTAACTGAAGCATTTACTTTCATAAGATTAGATTTAAAATTGTAATTAGTAATAATAATATGTAGATTTTTATTCTTTATTTAGCTCGGAAAGTGATTCGAGCTCTCGATAAATCATAAGGTGTCAAATCAACTGTCACTTTGTCACCTGGCAAAATTCTTATATAGTGCATACGCATTTTTCCTGAAATATGCCCTAACACTATGTGCCCATTTTCTAGCTTTACTCGAAATGTTGCATTTGGAAGCGTTTCGAGAATTTCACCTTGCATCTGTATTGTATCTTCTTTTGCCATTAAAAAACGCCAAATATTTATCTTGTAGGTAACTTCGCTTGATTGCTTTTGAAATTGGTTTTTTTAAGTAAGCTATCGTATTGCGATGACATCACATGCGATTGAACTTGTGACATAAAATCCATCGTTACAATTACAATAATTAAAAGAGAAGTGCCTCCAAAATAAAAAGGAACATTCCATTTTAGAATTAAAAATTCAGGTAATAAGCATACTAGCGTGACGTAAATTGAACCCGATAATGTCAGACGTAACATAATCTTTTCAATATAGCGCGTAGTCTGTTCTCCTGGTCTAATACCAGGTACAAAAGCTCCACTTTTCTTTAGATTATCAGCAGTTTCTTTGGGATTAAAAACAAGAGCTGTATAAAAAAAGCAGAAAAAAATGATCATCATTGCATATAAGATCACATATATCGGTTGCCCTGGTGATAATGCTGAGCTAATGTCTTTTAACCATGTTAAAGATTCATTATTGGCGAACCATCCAGCTAATGTCGCCGGAAATAAAATTATGCTTGAAGCAAAAATTGGTGGAATTACACCAGCCATGTTTAGTTTTAAAGGTAAATGAGAACTTTGACCGCCATATACTTTTTGTCCAATTTGGCGTTTGGCATAGTTAACTAAAATTCGTCTTTGCCCTTTTTCAACAAAAACAACAATTCCTGTTACACAAGCAGCGGCAATAAATATACCTAGTGCTACTAAAAAATGCATCGAACCTGTGCTAACCAAATCTAAGGTACCACCAATAGCGCTCGGCAAACCAGCAGCTATCCCCGCAAAAATTATTAATGATATCCCATTACCAATGCCACGCTCGGTAATCTGCTCGCCTAGCCACATTAAAAAAATTGTGCCAGTTACCAATGTAATAACAGTAGTGATCGTGAACATTCCACCTGGATTTATTACTAAACCAGTTTGCGATTGTAGCGCAATAGAAATTCCGTAACTTTGAACTAATGCTAAAGCGACAGTACCATATCTTGTATATTGCGTAATTTTTCTTCTACCATTTTCTCCTTCTTTTTTCAAAGACTCTAAAAAAGGAATTGCAACCGTTCCTAATTGCATGATAATGGATGCCGATATATACGGCATAATTCCTAGCGCAAAAATCGAGAACCTAGAGAGAGCTCCTCCTGAGAACATATTAAACATGCCCAAAACACCGCTTTCTTGTGATTCAAATAGATCTTTCAGTACAATAGGATCTATTCCAGGAACAGGAACATGAGCACCAATTCTATAGACAATTAACGCTAACAGCAAAAACCATAAGCGTTTCTTAAGATCAGCAAATTTATCTACAGGAGAATTTGACATATTATTTAGATCTAAAAATCTTTATGAAATTGTACTTCCAGAAGCTAGCAGTATATCTTTTGCTCCTTTACTGATTGCAATATTCTTAAAATTGAAAGTCTTAGTGCAATTTCCAGATTTAAAGATTTTAACCTTATTCGTTTTTTTGGGAACTATATTAGTAGCAATCAGAGTTTCAATAGTAATTTGTGTTTCGGAAAGTGAATTTAAATCATTTAAACGTATATTAGGATATTCTCGTTTTCTTAAAATCACAAACCCCCTTTTAGGTAAGCGTCTTTGAATTGGCATTTGACCACCTTCAAATCCTATCTTATGAAATCCTCCAGATCTTGATTTTTGGCCTTTATGACCTCTTCCACAGGTTTTCCCCATGCCTGAGCCCATACCACGTCCCACTCGGACTTTAAATTTTTTTGAGCCTTCAGAAGGTTTAATTGAATTTAAATACATAATTTAATCACATTTAACTAAATAGTTAATCTTGTCAATCATTCCACGTACTTCAGGTGTATCTTTAAGTATTGATGAACTATTTAGCTTTCTCAACCCTAAACCTCGAGCTGTTGCTTTATGAGACTCCTTTGTTCCTATCAAGCTTTTAATAAGTGTTATTTTGATAGTTTTTTCTTTTTGAGAATTAACCATAATTTCAACCTATTATTTCTTTTATTGTTTTATTGCGTTTAGCGGCAATCGTTGCAGGAGTGTTCATTTGATTTAAGCCTTTTAGTGTTGCTCTTACTACATTATATGGGTTCGTAGAACCAATACACTTAGCCAAAATATTGGTCATTCCCATTACTTCGAATATAGCTCTCATGGGTCCACCAGCTATAATGCCTGTTCCTTCGGGAGCAGGTTGCATATATACCTTTGCAGCCCCATGTGATGCAGTTATGGGGTGATAAATGGATCCGTTTTTCAATTTAATTTTTATCATTTTTCGCCGAGCTTCATCCATAGCCTTCTGCACAGCAACTGGTACTTCTCGTGACTTACCTTTACCCATACCAACGCCGCCATCACCGTCTCCGACAACGGTTAAAGCCGCAAATCCTAAGATACGGCCGCCCTTAACAACTTTTGTAACTCTGTTAATAGCAACCATTTTTTCACGTAAATCGTCGCCACTTTCTTCTGTTCCTATCGTCTTAGTATTCATATTCTCGACCTTGGATATCATTATATTTTGTTAAAATTTTAACCCTTCTTCACGAGCCGCATCAGCTAAAGCTTTAACTCGACCATGATATTTATACCCAGATCTGTCAAATGCAATATTTGATATACCAAACTTTATTCCTTTCTCTGCAATTCTTTTTCCAATTATTATTGCTGCATCGATATTTCCACCTGCCTTAATTTCTTTTCTTACATCAGGCTCTAAGGTAGATGCGCTAGCTATAGTTTTATTATTCTTATCATCAATCAATTGTGCATATATATGCGAATTACTTCTATGAATAGATAATCTAATGACACCCAATTCAGCTATGGTCGCACGCGTTTTCTTTGATCTTCTAATACGCTTATCTTTTAAATTCGACATGTTAATTTCACTTATTTTTTCTTAGTTTCTTTAAGAATAATGACTTCATCTGAATATCGAACACCCTTTCCTTTATAAGGTTCTGGTTTTCTATACGCTCTAATATTTGCCGAAACTTGCCCGACTTTTTGTTTGTCAATACCTTTAATTATTATTTCAGTTTGGGTAGGAGTTTCAATTTTAATTCCATCTGGAATTTCAAAATCAATCGGATGTGAAAATCCGAGTGTGAGATTCAATCTATTAGCTGTCGCTTGTGCTCTGTAGCCAACTCCAACAAGTTGCAATTTTTTTTCAAAGCCTTTTGAAACGCCATGAATCATGTTTGCAATTAATGCTCTGAATGTTCCAGATAAAGCATTTGCATGTTGAGAATCAGAGTTTGTTTTAATTTTCAAAAAACCATCTAGCTCATCCACAATAATTTCACATGCTAGAGGGTACTCCAAAACCCCAAGTGGTCCTCTTATCTTAATATCATGTTCAGTCAAAAATATTTCAACATTTTCAGGAACAGGTATTGGGTTATTACTTACACGAGACATTAGATAAATCCTTTAAACTAGAATGCACAAGAGTTCGCCACCGATACCCAATTCGCGCGCTTTGTTTTGAGTCATAACGCCTTTTGATGTTGATACTATAGCTGTACCTAAGCCATTCATCACATTTGGCAAATTTTTACTGGATTTGTAAATTCTTAAACCAGGTTTGCTGATACGTTTAATATTTTCTATTACAGGCTCACCTGCATAATATTTTAGAATAATCTCTAACGTGCTTTTGCTATTTTCATTAATGACACTATACGAATCTATATATCCTTCATTCTTCAGTACATTAGCAATTGCTATTTTTAAGCGAGAGCTTTCCATTTTAGCAAAATGCTTTCTTGCCATTTGAGCATTTCTAATTCTTGTTAGCATATCTGCAATTGGATCGCTCATACTCATATCGATTACACTCTATAATAATTATTTATAATATGATTAATTTATTAAAAAATCTTTACCAGCTAGCTTTTATGATTCCTGGTATCTTTCCATTCATTGCCATATCTCTTAATTTATTTCTTCCAAGTCCAAATTTGGAATAAACCCCACGAGGTCTTCCTGTTAACTCGCATCTATTTCTTAATCTTACAGCACTAGAGTCTCTAGGAAGTTTCTGCAATTGTTGTCGTGCTTTTGCTCTATCATCTTCGTCCAGTGAATAATTTGAAATTATTTTGTATAAATTTTTTCTTTTTTCAAAATATTTAGCTACTAATTTTTGTCTTTTATTATTTCTATTCACTGTTGATAACTTAGCCATAACTTCCTCAATTCTTGAAGGGAAAACTAAATGCTGTCAATAAAGCTTTCGCTTCAATATCACTTTTTGCAGTTGTTGTAATTGAAATATTCATGCCTCGTAAAGCATCAATTTTATCGTAATCAATTTCAGGAAATATAATTTGTTCTTTTATACCCATATTATAATTTCCTCTTCCATCAAAGGACTTTCCTGATATTCCTCTGAAATCCCGTATTCTCGGTATTGCGACAGTAATTAATCTATCGAGAAATTCATACATTCTAACTTTTCTAAGAGTTACCATGCATCCTATTGGATAATCTTTTCTGACTTTAAAAGTTGCAATTGATTTTTTGGCTCTTGTTACGACCGGTTGCTGACCACAAATTTTTTTTATATCGGAAACTGCATTCTCTATCACTTTCTTATCAATAGTCGCTTCGCCCAATCCAATGTTAAGTGTTATCTTTGTTATACTCGGTACTTCCATTACAGATTTGTATCCGAATTGATTTTTTAATTCTTCTGCTATTGTATTACGGTAATAGTCCTGTAAGCGCGCCATATAATTACAATTCCTTTTATACTTCAATCAATTCATCAGTAGCTTTAAAAAAACGTACCTTTTTATCATTAGAATCTAATCTAAATCCAACTCTATCTGCTTTCTTTAGCGTAAAATTATAAATTGCAACATTTGAAATATGAATTGACATCTCTTTACTTATTATTCCTCCAGTAACTCCAGTTGAAGGATTAGGTTTTTGATGCTTTCTTACCGAATTTATTCCTTGTACTAGTAATCGCTCAGTGCCTATTGTGCGAAGTACCGTACCTTTTTTTCCTTTATCTTTTCCGGTAATTACAATTACATCATCGCCTTTTTTAATTTTTCTCATATCTATTCTCTTCTCGCTATTACAGAACTTCTGGAGCAAGCGACACAATTTTCATGAAACGTGCATTACGCAATTCACGTGTAACGGGACCAAATATACGAGTTCCAATCGGTTCAAGCTTATTATTTAAAAGCACAGCAGCATTATCATCAAATTTTAACAATGAACCATCTATACGTCTTACACCTTTTGCCGTTCGTACCACAATAGCATTATAAACCTCACCTTTTTTTACACGCCCCCTAGGCGCTGCGTCCTTAATGCTTACTTTTATTATATCGCCAATTCCTGCATATTTTCTCTTTGATCCTCCAAGTACCTTGATACACATTAATGATCTAGCACCTGTATTATCAGCAACTCGCAATATTGATTGCATCTGTATCATTTAATATTCTCTTTTAAAAACTCATATAGAATATTTATTTAATTTTTTTGCTATTGATTAAATAAATATTATTTTTAATAAGTATCACGAAGTATCAAAGAGGCGGCATTATACAATAAAATACACATGCCTAATACGATTTATAGTAGATTACGCTTGGAGTATAGCAATAAAAACTATTTATCTCTCGGAGATACTATTTACGTGTTTCACTACTTTCCAATTTTTGGTTTTCGATAATGGGCGACATTCTTCAATTAAAACAATGTCACCTATAGAAAATTGTTCATCCACAACATGTGCATGATATTTTTTTGACCTAATTAAAAATTTTCCATAAAGAGGATGTTTTATCCGGCGCTCAACTAAGACTGTAACTGTTTTATCCATTTTATTACTTGTGACACGTCCAGTTAGTGTACGTTTTAATTTTTCACTATTCATAATTAACTTGCTTTCTGAGTCATAATTGTTTTAACTCTTGCGATATCTTTTCTAATCACTTTCATTCGACTAGTATCTGAAAGTTGCTGTGTAGCTAATTGCATTCTTAAGCTAAATTGTACTTTTAATAAGGAAATAAGTTCCTTATTAAGTTCAGATAATGATTTTTCTTTCAATTCACTAACTTTCATTGTCATCCGCCAAGTTGCCTGATAGTAAATACTGTTTTAATTGGTAATTTTGCTGCAGCTAGTCTAAACGCTTCTTTCGCTAATTCTTCACTAACCCCATCCATTTCATACAGCATTTTCCCCGGCTGTATTTCAGCAACATAATACTCTGGACTTCCTTTACCATTCCCCATCCTAACCTCGGCGGGTTTATGTGAAATTGGCTTATCGGGAAAAATCCGTATCCAGATACGACCACCTCTTTTGATATGCCTTGTCATTGCTCTTCGTGCAGCTTCTATTTGGCGGGCTGTTAATCGACCTCTATCAACTGCTTTTAGGCCAAATTCACCAAAACTGACTTTTGAGCCGCGTGTTGCGATACCAGTATTTCTTCCTTTTTGTTGCTTTCTATATTTAGTTCGCGCTGGTTGAAGCATTTCTTTCCCCAGAATTTATTTTTATCAAATATTAAAGAATCTAGTAACTCTAATTAAATGCTTTTATCTATTTTGGAATCGGATTCTTTAATAAATGATGAAGAGGATTTCTTATTAATTTTCTTTTTTTCATGATCAGAAGCATTACCTGAGACATTTGGGCTATTTGTGTCACTTTTCCCAAGTATCTCGCCTTTAAAAACCCACACTTTAATTCCAATAATGCCGTAGGTTGTTTCAGCTTCTGATGTTGCATAGTCAAGGTCTGCTCTTAACGTATGAAGAGGAACGCGACCTTCTCGATACCATTCTGTACGGGCAATTTCAATCCCATTCAACCTACCCGAACTCATTATTTTTATACCTTGGGCTCCCAGCCTCATAGCATTTTGCATTGCACGCTTCATTGCTCTACGAAACATAATTCTTTTTTCTAATTGCTGAGCAATATTATCAGCAATTAATTGTGCATCCAGTTCGGGCTTTCTTATTTCCTCAATATTAACATGAACAGGAACTCCCATTCTTTTTTGGAGCTCCGTACGTAATACTTCTATATCTTCACCCTTTTTCCCAATAACTACACCTGGGCGCGAGCTATAAATAGTAATTCTTGCATTTTTTGATGGTCTTTCTATTAAAACTCTACCAACCGAAGCATTTTTAAGCTTTTCGCTAAGAAAAGTCCGTACTTTTATATCCTCATTCAGCATAGTTGCAAAGTTATTGCTATTTGCGTACCACTTTGATAACCAATTTCTTTGAACTGAAAGACGAAACCCGATTGGATGTATTTTTTGACCCATATCAATTAGTGCCTTTGATTTTATTTAATTTAACTACCATTATCGCTTACTGTTAACGAGATATGACATGTAGGTTTCACAATTCTGTTGCCACGACCTTTAGCACGCGCACTTGTTCGTTTCATCAGTACCCCCCTATCAATATATATAGATGAAACTTTCAATTCATCAATATCAGCGCCATCATTATGTTCTGCATTTGCAATGGCAGACTCCAAGATCTTGCGAATTATTTCTGCACCTTTTTTAGGACTGAAAGTCAAAATATTCAGCGCCTTGTCAACTGACAGACCTCTAATTTGATCTGCTACAAGACGTCCCTTTTGTGCTGATAACCTTACTCCGCGTAATTTAGCAGTAGTTTCCATATTTATCCCTATCGCTTAGTAACTGCTTTTTTATCGCCAGCATGGCCTTTAAAAGTACGTGTAAGTGAAAATTCACCAAATTTATGACCTACCATATTTTCTGTCACAAAAACAGGAATATGCTGCTTACCATTGTGCACAGCCACCGTCATCCCTATAAAATCTGGCAATATTGTGGATCGCCTTGACCATGTCTTAACAGGTCTTTTATCATTTGTTTCCCGCGCTTTCAATATTTTTTCCATTAAATGCGTATCTACAAATGGTCCTTTTTTAACTGATCGTGCCATTTAATCTATTATCCTTTTTTCGAATAACGATGACGAACTATCATCACTTCTGTTCTTTTATTTTTTCGAGTTCTATAGCCCTTAGCCGGTGTTCCCCATGGACTGACTGGATGTCTTCCTGCTGATGTCCTTCCTTCTCCGCCACCGTGTGGGTGATCTATAGGATTCATTGCCACACCACGCACAGTTGGTCTAATTCCACGCCACCGGACAGCGCCTGCTTTACCAATAGATCTTAAATTGTGTTCAGCATTACCTACTTCGCCGATTGTAGCACGACAATCAATATGCACTTTCCGCATTTCTCCGGAGCGAAGCTTCAGTTGCGCATAATTTCCTTCTCGTGCTTGTAATTGTATTGAAGCACCTGCTGATCGCGCTAATTGGGCACCTTTTCCTGGTAATAATTCAACACAATGAATTATCGTCCCCATCGGTATATTGCGTAAAGGCAGTGCATCTCCCGGTTTTATCTGAGCATTTTTACCACTAGAAATTTTTGTGCCTATCGTTAATCCCTTTGGAGCAATAATGTACCTTCTTTCCCCATCTTGATAACAAATTAAGGCGATATTAGCTGTTCTATTAGGATCATACTCAATACGTTCGACTATACCGGTAATATCATCTTTATCACGTTTAAAATCTATCAATCTATAATGATGTTTATGACCACCACCGCGATGTCTGGTAGTGATACGACCATAATGATTGCGCCCTGCAGTTTTAGTTTGTTTTTCTAATAGATTTTTATAAGGTTCACCTTTATACAGGTCCTTATTGATCAATTTAACTACTGATCTTCTTCCAGGTGAAGTCGGTTTTAATTTAACAAGGGTCATTATTTAACCTCTGCATTTGAAAAATTTGCAAAACTCAATTCCTGCCCTTCCTTAATACTTACTATGGCTTTTTTCCAATCACTTCTACGTCCCATAAAACGTCCAAATCTTTTGCTTTTTCCTTTAACATTTATCGTTTGAACATTTTTCACTTCTATCTTTTGTTCTTTCCATAATAATTCTATGGCATCTTTTATTTCTTTTTTAGTTGCATCTGTCGCCACACAAAATATCGTTTGATTGTTTTTCTCTCCAATAAACGTAGCTTTCTCTGAGATGTGCGGCGCTAATATAACTTTTAATAAACGCTCTTGATTCATATTTAAATTTTTCATGACAGAAGTTCCTCAAGTTTCTTCAATCCTTCTGCTGTCAGTAAGATCTTTTCAAACTTTAAAAGACTTACTGGATCTACATTTTTCACCTCTACTACAGAAACATGTGGCATATTGCGTGATGATAAATATAAATTTTCATCTATATTATTTGTAATTAACATTACTTCATTAAGCCCTAGCGCAACTAATTTTTCTCTGAAAGCTTTAGTTTTATGTGTATCGACATTAAAACTATCAATGATCATTAAACGATCATCACGCAATAATTGCGAAAAAATGATACTGATACCGGTACGATACATTTTTTTATTGAGTTTTTTTCTAAAATTCTCATCTGGAGTATTTGGAAAAATTTTCCCGCCCCCTCGCCATATTGGACTTGATGCCATACCGGCACGAGCTCGTCCTGTTCCTTTTTGCCGCCATGGTTTTCGAGTTGACTTGGCGACTTCTGAACGTCCTTTCTGAGCTCGTGTTGCTCCTCGTGCATTTGACAGATAAGAAGTGATAACTTGATGAACAAGCGCCTCATTGTAATCTCTATTAAAAAGTTCATCAGAAACAGTGATATTCTCTGCTATCCGATTCTTTTCACCGATAAGCTTCAGCTCCATTACTTGTTCATCCTATTGTTGTTTCGTTTTATTAATCAATCTATTTTTTTACTTTAATGCTCGAACGCACTATAACGTTACCACCTTTAGATCCTGGTATGGCACCTTTCAAAAGCAATAGATTCCTTACTTCATCAATTTTTAATATTTCTATATTTTGAACAGTTCTACTTACATTACCCATGTGACCTGACATTCTTTTCCCGGGAAAAACTCGACCGGGATCTTGCGCCATTCCAATTGAACCTGGTTTATTATGCGCTTTTGAATTACCGTGACTAGCCCGATTTGAGGAAAAGTTATGCAACTTTATTGTTCCTGCATATCCTTTACCGATGGTTGTTCCAGACACATCCACTTTCTGGCCGACTTTAAATATTCCACACGTCACTGCTGCGCCATTTTGCAGTTGATTAATATCTTCATCCGCAGTTACTCTAAACTCTTTTACAATGCTTCCTGCTTCTACACCTGCTTTTGAGAAGTGTCCTGCAATTGATTTATTGACTCTATTCGCTCTTTTCTTTCCAAATGTTAATTGCACTGCAGAATAACCATTCGTGTCAGATTTTTTTAACTGAGTTATGCGATTATTGGAAACATCTATGACTGTTACTGGCAAACTATCACCATTCTCAGTAAAAATGCGAGTCATTCCAACTTTACGACCAATCAACCCTATTGCCATTTTCCGCCTCTATCAAAGAGCACATGCTTTTATTAAGAATAACTAAATACTCTACTATTTAAAAATACTTATAACTTGATTTCCACATCCACGCCAGCGGGCAAATCCAACTTCATCAAAGCATCGACTGTTTTGTCTGTTGGATCAATGATATCCATTAATCTTAAATGTGTTCTAATCTCAAATTGATCACGAGATGTTTTATTCACATGAGGCGATCTCAACACATCAAAACGTTCGATTCTAGTCGGCAATGGAACAGGTCCTTTAACAACGGCCCCTGTTCTTTTTGCTGTTTCTACAATTTCAAGTGCCGATTTATCTATCAACCGATAATCGAATGCCTTAAGACGAATTCTAATTTTTTGGTTCTGCATATATATTTTAATCTCGAGTTTATAGATTCAATTTCAGACTGGGATTGACTCTAACTCTATTTCGCCTTATAAAATATCATTCAATAATTTTTGCGACGACGCCGGCACCAACCGTACGTCCGCCTTCCCGTATCGCAAATCGCAATCCGTCTTCCATCGCAATCGGTGCTATCAGATTTACCGTCACCGATACGTTATCCCCAGGCATCACCATTTCCGTG
>CP091134.1:548208-552719 GCA_021582535.1 Nitrosomonas sp. | reverse complement strand
GTTACCACGGCTTCCGTCGGGCCATAGGTATTGAGCAGTTTAATGCCTTGCATGCCTGCCGCGCGCCAGGCTTTCAGTCCTTCCGGCGGCATCGCTTCGCCGCCGGCATGCACTTGCCGCAACACGCCGTAATCGCACCGGCATGCCTTGGCGAAATCCTGCACCAGCAAAAACCAATAAGCGGTGGTCAGGTCGGCGACGGTAATCCGCTGGGCGATCAACTCGCGATAGAATGTTTCGCTATCCCACAAGGCGGTTCCGCGCAATACCATTGCTGCGCCCGCGCACAGCGGTGGAAAAAACTGCTCGATAAAACCGTCAAAATTGATGGTGGAAAATTGCAGCATCCGGTCTGTGCTGCGCAAACCGAAGAAATCGATCGAAACGTAAGCATGCTCGGCCAGCGCATCATGGGCGATAGCGACGCCTTTAGGTTTTCCGGTGGATCCGGAGGTATAGATGATATAAGCAAGGTGCCCGCCGTGCAGCCGGACTGACGGATTGTGATCCGGCCAGCCGGTTGAATCCAGCGCATCCAATTCCAGCACATTACCGGATGCCGGACAAGGAATCCGCTCGCGCAATGGCTGATGTGTCAACAGCAACTCGATCGCGCTGTCGGTCACCATGTGCTGCAGGCGGTCGCGCGGATAATCCGGATCCAGCGGCACGTAAGCGCCGCCGGCCTTCAACGTTGCCAGCACGCCGATCACCATATCGATGGAACGCTCCAGCGCGATTCCCACCCGGCTTTCCGCTTGCACGCCGAGCGCGATCAAACGGTGCGCCAGCCGGTTCGCACGCCGGTTCAGCTCGGTGTAACCGAGCACCGTATCGCCGCAAATCAGCGCCACAGCGTCCGGCTGTTCCGCAGCACGCCGCTCGATCAAGCAGTGCACCGGCTCATTTTGCCGGTAGCGCTGCGGATTGATTCCCCAATCGAACAGTTGCTTCCGTGCGGCTGCATCCACGATCGGGATATCGCCCAGACAGCTTGTCCCGGAACGGCTTATTTCCTCCAGCAGCCGTTCAACTTGCGCTGCGATGGCGGCAATGGTTTCAGCCGCAAATGACTCGCCCTGATAGCCGTAATGCAGGCTCAACCCGTCCTGTTCAACCACCGAAATCGTCAACGGATAGTTGGTGGTTTCGTGGCTTGCGACATTCGAAAAAGCAAGTCCGCCAGGTGCATGCTGCTTGAGCGCCGCATCAACCGGATAATTTTCGAATACCAGAATGCTATCGAACAGTCCTTGCCGGGTTTGCCCCGCCCAGCGTTGAATATCATACAGCGGCGTTTGTTCGTGCTCGCGCGTCGCCAGGTTTTGCGTCTGAATCTCCCGCAACCAAGCACCGACGGCAACTTCCGGTTTAAGCGCAATGCGTACCGGCAACGTATTGATGAACAATCCGAGTATTTGATCCGCACCCGGCAAATCCGCCGGACGCCCCGCGACGGTGACGCCGAAAATCACGCTCCGCTGCCCGGTATAATGACCGAGCAGCAGTGCCCACGCCGCCTGAACCAGGGTGCTGACGGTAACGCGCTGCTGTTTGCAGAAGCGCTTGCAAGCGTCAAAAACCGCCGGCTCGAGCGCGCGTATCGCAGTCCGGTAACCGTCACCGGATGCCGGTGCCGCGACCGACTCGGCCAATCGGACCGGATCGTCCACGGTCTGCAGCCATTGCTGCCAGTAGCTTTGCGACATTGCGGCATCGCGCCGCTGCAGCCAGGCGATGAAGTCACGGTAGCGCACCTGCGGCGTTGTAGAACGCTCGCCGCCATACTGGCGCAGCACTTCGCTCAATAGCTGCGAAGTGCTCCAGCCGTCCAATATCAGGTGGTGTAATGTGATGATCACATGGTAACGATGCTCGTCGATGCGCACTACCGCAATCCGGATCAGCGGCGGTTGCGACAAATCGAAACCTTCGGCATGCTCCGATTGCGCCAGCGCATCCAGCGCCTGTTCCCTATCATGCTGCGAGGTAAAACTCTTGCGGCGCCAGTCGTATTCGGCAAACGGCAAGGTCGCAGTCTTTGCTACCCACTGCAGCGGTACTCGCCCTTCCGGCAGAAAACCGGTGCGCAAAATCGAATGCCGGTCTATCACGGTTTGCCAGGCAATTCTGAATCGCGCGACAGAGAGCTGCGCGATATCCGCGCGCAACTGATTCACATAGGCACGGCTATCGGTTTGAAAAACGCTGTGAAACAAAATACCGGTTTGCATCGGCGACAGCGGATACAAATCCTCAATCCGCCCGGCTGCAACCGGCAAGCCATCCAGTTCGTCCTGGGAAATGCGCGTCAGCGGAAAATCGGAAGGTGTGACGGCACTGACTCCACTGGTGCAATGCGCGATGATCGCGCCGAGTTCCGTCAGCAGACGCTGACCCAATGCGGTCATGGTGGCATGCGTATAGCGCGCCGAACTGAAGTTGATATCGATGCACAGCCCGCCTCGGGAAACATGACAGTTGATGGCCAATTCATGGGTCTGCGGCATGTCCGGATCGATCAGATCCCCGACCGGTTCATCGGCGAGCAGCCACAGTGAATCCGCCGTGAAACTGGCATCCAGTTGTCCGAGATAATTGAATACCACCTGCGCTTGCGGCAGCGCAGCGATGACCTGCCGTTGCTGCACCGAGCCATGATGCTTGAACAGACCGTATCCCATCCCTTTATTCGGTATGTGCCGCAGCTGTTCCTTGATTTGCCTGATGCGCTGCGGCAAATCACCGCCAGCATCCAGCACCACCGGAAATACCGTCGTATGCCAGCCAACCGAGCGCGACAAATCGATGTCCGGAAAAAGATCTTCACGTCCGTGGCCTTCCAGGTCAATGACCATGTCCTGCTGTCCGCACTCATCGCGTAACGCCCCAGCCAACGCGGTCAGCAGCAAATCGTTTACCTGGGTGCGGTAAGCGGACGGCGCATCCTTCAGTAATGCGCGGGTTTGCTGTTGATCCAGCGTTACCGTGATTTTGGTACGATTCACAGCATCGTTGGCGCCCTGCGGAAAATCACACGGCGGTGCAACCGGCATGCCTTTCAGGCTTTGCCAATAATCAAACTCGCTGCCATGTTGCAGCGGATATTGCATCAAGCGCCGCGACCAGACGGCATAATCGGTGGTCACTCCGTGCAGATCGATATCTTGCTGTTGTACAGCCTGACGGTAGGCGGTTTCGAGATCTTCCACCACGATACGCCAGGACACACCGTCGATCACGGTATGGTGAATCACCAGCAACAACCGCTGCGTATCATCGATCCAATCGATCAGTACCGCGCGCAGCAGCAATCCTTGCTGCAAATTCAGGCTGCGCTGGGCGGCGTTGCAGATGGCCAGAAATTGTGCTTCATCCGCCGCTTGCCGGACCCACAGGTAATCCTGTTGAGGTGCAGTGCTGGCCGTCTGCTGCCACAAGCCGTGGGCATCCTCGTCGAAACGGAAGCGCAACGCACGATGCTGCCGCACCAAGGCGGCTATGGCCTGCCGTAACCGATCGGCTTGCAATCTTTCCCGGCATTTCAGCAGCACCGCCTGATTCCAGTGAGCGCGCACCGGTATCGATTGTGCGAAAAAATCCTGTTGCACCGGCAACAGCGGAACCGGCGTCAAATCATCGATCCGGTTGAATTGCAAAGCGCCCGGATCACTTGTCTCCAATGGCGCGGCTTTCTGTGCCAGGGCTGACACGGTCTGACATTCGAACAGTTGCCGCGGCGTGATTTTCCACCCGGCACGGCGGGTTTTGGTGACAATCTGCAAGCTCAGGATCGAGTCTCCGCCTATTTCAAAAAAATTGTCATGACGGCCGACACGGGGAAGATCCAGTACCTGCGCCCAGATATCGGCCAAAATGGTTTCAATTCCGGCTTGCGGCGCCGCGTATTCCTTGTCGTGCGCAAATTCCGGTTGCGGCAGGCGATCGCGATCGACCTTGCCGTTAGCATTCAGCGGCAAGCTTTGCAGAATCATGATCGCGGACGGCAGCATATAATCCGGTAATACGCGCGCCAATGCGTCGCGCAATGCTCCGCTGTCTTCTGTCCGGTCTTCTTGCAGCACAGCGTAGGCGACCAGCCTGGCGCCATGCGGACCCTCCTTGATTGCCGCAACAGCTTCCCGCACGGCCGGTTGCCGCAACAATTGCGCTTCAATCTCGCCGAGTTCGATGCGATAACCGCGAATCTTGATTTGATGATCCAGGCGCCCGAGGTATTCGATTTGTCCGTCGCGCCGCCAGCGCGCCAGATCGCCGGTGCGATTCAACCGCTCGCCGTGCTGACCGAACGGATCGGCGACAAAGCGCTCGGCGGTCAGACCGGGGCGGTTCAGGTAACCGCGCGCCAATCCGGTTCCGCCCAGATACAATTCGCCCGGCACACCGGCCGGAACCGGATTCATCTCGGCATCGACGATATAGGCGGTACGATCGCCCACCGGCGAACCGATCGGCAAATAACTCGAATCGAACCGGGTATCCGGATAAGC
>CP091134.1:545171-548108 GCA_021582535.1 Nitrosomonas sp. | reverse complement strand
CTTGGCGCAGTGGCGGGGCGAGATGGGGCGCCGGAGTTTCCTCGATGACTATCTGGTTGCGCCGTTGCATGGAGCAATCGCGTTCGCCCAAAGCGACGACTAGGCCGTTACCGTCGCCGAAGATTTGTACTTCGATATGGCGTGCCTGGTCGACAAATTTTTCCAGAAACAAACCGGCATCCTTGAAATTATTTTGCGCGAGATTTTTGACCGACTCATAAGCGCCGCTCAGCTCATCCTGGTTCCAGCACAAGCGCATGCCGATGCCGCCGCCACCGGCGGTGCTTTTCAGCATCACCGGATAGCCGATGTGCTTGGCTTGATGGCAAGCATCGTCGAGATTCGCCAGCAAACCGGTACCGGGCAGCAGCGGCACCTGATTTTCCAGCGCCAGCGCCCGGGCTGTGTGTTTCAGGCCGAACGCGCGCATCTGCTGCGGCGTCGGGCCGATGAAACAAACGCCGTGCGCCGCGCACTGCCCGGCAAAATCCGCGTTTTCGCTGAGAAACCCGTAACCGGGATGAATCGCCTGCGCGCCGGATTGTTGCGCGATGGCCAGGATCTTATCGGTGCGCAGGTAACTGTCGGCCGCGACACCTTCACCGATGCAATAAGCTTCATCGGCCTCATTGACATGCCGCGATAATGCATCGGCTTCGGTGTATACCGCGACGCTGGTGACGTTCATGCGGCGCAGCGTGCGTATGATGCGGCAGGCAATGGCGCCGCGGTTGGCGATGAGCACTTTATTGAACATACGATCCTCCGGAATCTGAAACTGGCGTTAATTCCAAATCAGTAAACGTATCGGTGTCGGATTATAGGCATTGCACGGATTGTTCAGCTGCGGACAATTCGAGATCAATACCACGACATCCATTTCCGCGCGCATTTCGACATACTTGCCGGGTGCCGAAACACCATCGGCAAACTCCAGTCCGCCCGATTCCGTGACCGGCACGTTCATGAAGAAATTGATGTTGCTGGGCAGGTCGCGCTTGCTCATGCCCAATTGCTGGCACAGCGGATCGTGCGCCAAGGCATGCAGAAAATTGTCGCGGCAGCTGTGCATCGGAAATTTCTCCAGGGCATAGCGCACGGTATTACTTTCCGCCGCACAAGCGCCACCCAGTGTGTCGTGCCGCCCACAGGTATCGGCAATGATCGTGAGCATGACGTTGCCGGAATTGGAATACAGCTTGCTGCCGGTGGTTAGGTACAGTTTATTCTGCCGGTTGATGGTATCGGTCGCGCTGTAGCGCTCTTGCGCGTCGTGCGCATTGTAAAACAGCGTATCGACCGCTTGATTGCCTTCCAGATCGACAATACGGAAGGTTTGTCCGCGTTTGATTGCTTTGACCCACGGCTCACCGGCCGGGCAAATTTCATTGATCAGCGCTTGGCTGGGGTCGAGTGGACTGGCAAATTGAGTAGAGGTATTCATTGTTTACCCTCGCAATAAAAGTGTTGCGCGTTCTGCAGCGCGCGGATATTTTCGGCGATATGCAGGCATTCGCTGGCTGCATCCGCTGGCGTATCGAATAGTTCCAGATTGACCGCGCCGGGCTGATACGGTTTCCCCGGATCCAACGGATGCGGTGCGGCGGACAATATCATCAAGGTATTCATGACAAAACTGAGGTCGACATAATCGCCCGCTTTGCTGTGATTGACTTGATATTGCAGTTCCCCCAAGTGATCGGCGGTCACTTTGCTGAAAAAATTGATGTTGGCGACCACATCGCGCACGCCCAGCCCCCATTTCCCCAGTTCGATCAGCATGCCGTCCAGGCCGCTGCGGAACATTTGATTGCGGTGCTCCTGATAACGCGCAGTGCCATATTTTTGCTGGATCAGATTGGCGTCGCTCAGGCCGCATACGGTGTCGTTCCAACCGGCGGTATCGGCTGTGATGCAACAAAATATCCGTCCCATATCGGAATGGCACGCATGGCCTTTGGTGAGGCGGAAAGTATGCTGCGATTTCAGGGTGTCCGCCATGTTATAGCGCTCCAGCTTTTCTTCCTGATTGAAGAATAGCACAGCAGCATTCGCGCCACCGCTGACATCGGTCAGACGTAGCGTGGTGCCGCGCCGTAGCACCCCGGACCAGTGGCATCCGCCCGGAATGAGTTGTTGCCAGATGGGTTTATTGTGTTGATTCATGATGAATTCCTCATTAAAAATGGGTTGACTTGCTGGGCATCCATTTTTTGCACAGGATGTACAGTGTGGTGCAGGTTAAAATACATCCCAGCACCAGCGGCGTCGCCCATAACTGCCACCACGGCGCATTCGCGGAAATGGCATAAGGGCGCGGCCAGGCAATGTTGATGAGCTCAAACAATGACCAGATAAACGCCAGGCCATTGATGATCAATCCCCATGCGCCCAGCTTTAATTCGCCCAGCGCGGGATTCCACCGTCCTGTGAGTCGTGCAAACAAGGCAAAGCCGGTGGTGAACGTGAACATGGCGTATAAACCGCCGGTGCCGAACGCGATGATGGTGGCCACAGCGTCGTCATTGAGTCCAAAGATCAACCCGCAACCCGCCAGCAGAACGGTAAAGAGAACCGCGTTACGCGGCGTTTTGCTCGCCGTGACTTGACTCAATACCGCGGGCATATTGCCTTCGCGCGCCATGGAAAAAACAATGCGCGAGGTGTATTTGACCATCGATGCGCCGCAAGCCAGGAAAGCCGTCATCACGATGGCCAGAAACGGTTTCTCGAACCAATCGCCGATGCTGCTGGCAATTAAAGGAGTGACCGGATCGGCGGTATGGCTGGAATTTCTCAAGGTGTCATGCTCAAAGGCCAGAATCAGCGCGGCTGAATTGAACAAGACGACTGTGCCGACGACGAGTAGCGACATGAAAATGGCGCGGGGCACCATGCGTTTCGGTTGATGCGTTTCTTCCGCAGTGGTGGAGCAGG
>CP091134.1:492704-545071 GCA_021582535.1 Nitrosomonas sp. | reverse complement strand
TGCCAGCTGCATATCGCCATTGAAACGAATGCTTCCGCGATATTGGCCATCACCGCCAAGCACATCGGTTTTAAGCTGTAATGCGTCGAATCCGGAATGGCTTAATTGATCATTGTTGAAAAAAGCCAGGCCATTGTAGCGTTCCGTATTGATATTACCGCCCAGCAATAAATCGCCCGGTATCACAGCGTCTGATGCGGCTGAAATAACAATGCTGCGCGGTCTATTGGTAAGCGCGGCCACGTCGTCCGGGAAAAAGCCGCCGCCCACGGGAAATTCGGGTTTATCGCGCAACCCTCTGTTGATTTCGGCGGACAGTGTGCCGCCCCCGGAAGCCGTGCCGCCATCCGCTTTGAAGGTACCGTCGATTAACATCCCCTCGCCCGCTTTCAATGTGACTTGACCGCCAAACGAAGGAATATCGCGCGAGACCGGCACAAATGCATTGCCGCCTTGATCCGGTTCACGAAAATCAACGCGTTCATGCGTACCGCTCACATCGATTAAAGAACCGGCATAGCTGACGATGTAGCCTCTATTGGCGATGAGATCGATATGCCCGCCCGGCAAAACATCGCCCATGTGCAAACCATAAGGATTCAACTGTTCTTTGAAAACACCCCGTGCATTCAGACTGCTGTTTGCACCCAGCCAGATGCCTTGCGCGTTATAAAAACCGGTGTCGCCACGCGCTGGCGGATCGATGGTTGCGCTGATCGTCCCGGCGGGTGCATCGATGCTGCCTTCGATCAGGATAGCAGTTGCCGAATTCATCTCAACCCGGCCGCCAATATCGGTTTTAATCGATGCGCCTGCGCCAATTTTCAATTGTTCCTGGCGATTCTGCGCGATCGACGGTGCGACTGAAAGATGCAGATCGGTGGGCTGGCGGATAGCTTCCGGTAATGTCACGATCGAACTGAATGCCGACAAATCAGCACCGGTGGGCTGGGTGGCGGCATTGGTCGACAAATAAAAATTCTGCTGAACGGGACGGACGCTGACATTATCGGCTACTTTCAGTCCGTAGAGATTCGCGCTCAAACTAAAATCGGAGAAACCGCCTTGCTGGAAAAACTCCGGCGCCAGCACCAAAGGCTGGACAGTCGAAGCGGAACGCGCGGGCACATCCGCGGCGCTGCCAATCACCACTTCATTGGAAGCCAGATGCAATTTACCGCCTTGATTAAGCGCGAAAGCCGATAACTCGCCATCGAGTATCAAGCTGGATGATTTACCGCCAGGCTCGACAGTAGCCGCTTCAAGATGAATCGATCCGCCACGTCCCGCCCGGGTGCCGTCAATGATTTGCAACCAAGCGCCGCCATTGGCGTTGATCAGGCTGCCATCGTTTAACCGCAAATCCCCCTGTTCGCTGATCAGCGTGACCGAGCCGCCGTCAACCGATACCGCAGCCAATGGCAGGCCCGAACGGATGTTTTGCTGATCATTCACCCAGCGCCCGCTGACATCGATTTGTGAATGCGCACCCAAGGTTACCGGGTTCGGCAGCAACTGATCGCTATTGACGACCACCGGTTTGAAAGTGATTTCTCCGGACGGCGCTGTCAGCGATCCTTGAATTTCGCTGCCGCTCGCCGCTACCGTCAACTTGCCGCCTATCGGCAACTCAAGTTGCACATCCGGGCCGATGGTAACCGAACCGTTGGTCGTGACACTGACGTTCCGCACTCCGGATTTTTTCAGATTTTCCGCATCGATATTCAGTGCGATGGGTTCTTTTTTATTCGCCTCTCGCGGTATCGGCGCATCCGGTTTCAGTGCCGGTACCGGCGGATCCATGTTCTGGCTGAACACGACGTTTTGTTTACCGAACAGGTTGTTCTGGCTTAAATCGATCGACAAATTGCTGCCATCGGCGCGTTGGGCTTGTTGTCTCTGCAAGGAACCATCAACAGTCGTGCCATCCAGAACACCATTCAGCATCGCTTCGTAGGTATTAATGGTCAGATTACCGCCCGCTTTACCTTCGATATAGCCGCGTTCAAAGTGTTTTAGGGCCATGCCGGAAATCGTCCAGCTTTCGGTAATGCCCCATTTCGGATGAAATTTAGTGAATTGATTCAGTATGGCGTCATAAGGGCGGTTGGGATCGGCGTGCGCAATATCGGAAACAAAGCCGCCGGAAACCACTTTAGTGGTTTCGATATAGCCATCGCGATAGGCAACCGTACCACCGGAGAAGTCTATCTTGCTGCCCGCTTGCGTGATGACATCGCCGCTGGAAGTCAAATTGATGGAACCACCCGCTGTGCTGCGCTCATCAATATTGCGCGCAATGCGATCAACCGCGCCCTTGATATCGGCGATCGGAATGGTGGCGCTGGTCAGTACGCCGGTATTCGGGTCATAGACCAGCGTCGCATCGCGCAAATCGACCGACACTTTCTCACCCAATAAAACACCGTCACGCTGCAAGGGCGCATCGCGCAATTCGTTCTTGCGCAACTCGACTTCCACAACATTACGTTCCATCGGTAACACGACGTTCTTGACTCCGGATGCATCGATTGTGCTGCCGGTTTCAAGATAGATGCGGGCGCTTCCTTTAATGGATGCATCGGCCAGATTATCCAATGCCTTGACATCGATAATCCCGGATTTTGCTTCGAGCACGGAGCGTTCTTTCAAATGAACTTCATGTGCGCTGATTTCAATCTTGGAGGATTCCTGCGGCTGCGCATCGATGGCCGTTGCGGTTTTGTCAGCATCCAGATCAACGCTGGTGCGGCTGCCTGCGGCCAGCGTCACGGTCGCGCTTTTGCCTAAACCGTCATCCTTTTCAGTTCTGCGTGTTGTGACGCTGCCCGTTAATTTACCGCCCGTGCCGCTCGGATCCTGAATGCCTTCACGCGCCAGCAGCCGGACTGATCCGTCCAATTGCACCGACGTAGTCGCCGACGCAATGCCTTCCTGATTCACGGCAAAGCCGATCAGACTGGCATTGCCGCGCTCCGCCAGAATCTTACCGATATTGTTGACTTCACCGCCGGTTCCGACTTCGACCAAAAGCCCGCGAATATCGGATTGGGTACCGGCCTCCTGCAAATACACTTTATCTTGCGCCCCGGCGAGTATGGTCTGGCCGCCCGGTGTTTGAATAGTGCCGGCATTGGTGACCACAGGCGCAGCCAGTATCACACGGCCGCTGTCGCCGCTGGTTTTAATCTGCGCGCCGGATTCGACAAAAATCTGAATCTTTATTTTGTCACCGTTCGGATCCAGGACGAACTGACCCTGCTCGTTTTTCAGATAAATTTCATTATTGCCTTGCAAGGCTGCGGCATTATTGATATCGAAAACCTTGGTGATACCGCGCTGGAATGTTTCTTCGCTGATACCCAGGGTAGTGGCTACCAAAGCATTTACATTGACTTGCGAGTCCTTACCGAAAAGAAAGCCGTTTTGATTGACCAGATAGACTTGGCCATTGGCCGTCAAGGAGCCGAGAATACGGCTGGGATCAGCCTGGTGAATATTGTTTAATGAAATGGCCGTTGCGGAAGGTTGATCAAATTTGACACTATTATGTTCACCGATATTGAAACTCTGCCACTCCAGCGTCGCCCGGTCCGAAATCTGTTTAATAATCATGCTGTCACCGGAAATACTGGCGGCAGCTTGCCCATGCGATGCGAGCGCGGCAGGATCAACCGGCACCGGCAATTCGGCGCGGACATCGTAACTGTTGCTCATCAGGGTGATGCTACCGGCCAGGAGTGTGCGTATCGCCATAAACAATGGTTTTAGCTGGAAACGATGATCCGTATGCATCGATTGTTTGTTCTTGTTCATACCAAAACCTCTATTTGATAGGCGCTAAGAAAAATCTAAAATTCGTAATTCAGGCGGAAATCAAAGCGATGATCGCCCACATCAACTTTTCCTTGCCGGTACAGCGGGTAGGCCCAATCAAACTCACCGCTTAAGAATTTGTGCAATTGCATTCTGAAGCCTGCACCAGCACCTGCCAGTTTGTAGAAATCAGGATTACGGGGGAGCGGCTCTTTAATCCATAAAGCCGCATAATCGAAAAATATGTGTGGACGGAAACTGCGGATGATTTCCCAGTTGGTCGGTTGAAGCATCGGGCTCTGCAACTCAACCGAAAAATTAACGCCGTGATCGCCCAATTGCTGCGTCATGTGGTAGCCACGCACGCTCTGATGACCGCCGACAGAAAATTGCTCATTACTGATGAGCGGTGTATTCGTGACTTGGCCTCTTGTCCGCACGGCCACTCTGAAGTCGCCGGGCAGCTCTTGCAAATGCCTGACTCCTAAAGTCAGATAAGCATAATTGGCTTGCGCCTTGAAGCGCCGGTCTTCAAATTCCTGCGTTTCATTTCCCAAGCCGCGTACCGCAAAGTTGGCGGCGGCATTAAAAGATGTCACTGCTTTGTTGTAACGCCAATTTCCATCGTAGCCCAGCTGAAATGCCGTGTACGAAATGGGAGTGGAATTCTCGTCCTGCCCCTGAACGGTAATGGCTTGGTCAAAATTTTTGTAGTCAAAACCGAGAACCAGATTATGGTTATATGTTTCCCGGGTAGCCAAAGGCTTGGTCAAACGCGCGCCATAGATCGTACCGGCGCCGACGACAGTCAATCCGCCGATGGGTGTTCCCAATTTGGTATTCGAGTCAATGCCGATACCATACACCGCCAGGCGGGTATCGGAAAAACCGGTCGGCATGACATAAGTACCCGACCACACCTGAATCTCGCTGGGATTTTCCGGTGTTACTTGATATTGAAAAGACGCGCTGTGGAAACGTTGCCATAAATTGTCGTAGCGTAATGTGCCAACCAGACGCGGACGTGTTGTTCCTTCCGGATTATTACCGTGAATTTCCAAGCCGCCGTGCAATGGAAACGTGTCGGCAACCCGCAATTCAACTTCGGTTTTACCGGGTGTGGAACCGGCCCGGAATATCGGTGTGACTTGACGATCGCCCGATTGCTTGCCCAACGCGGCCACTTGTTCTTGAACATCCGGCATATGCGGCACTTGTCCCGCAGCCAGTGCGGGCACTTGTTCACGGATTTTTCCCAAAGAAAAATAGCGCGACCCGGTAATCTTCAGACGTTCGATGGTACCTTCCATGACTTGCAGCCGAACTTGGCCTTCCACCACATCCTGCTCAGGAATTTCCACCAGCACGGTAGGATAGCCTTGCTCTTTATAAACCGTTTCCAGCGCTTGACGGGCACTTTCAACATCGTCGATGGATTTGTCGTAACCCAGAAATGGATATACCGTTTTCTCGATCAATTGTTGTTCCAGGATGGTGTTTCCATCCACTTGCAGCACCAGCAAATCGAATTTCGGCTGTGTTTGCCCGGCATACACCTGTTCCGATGATTTTTGATCTCCCCACGCAGGCATGGACAGACATAATGCAAGCAGTGAAATTAATAGAGGCAGTATCATCTGGAGCATGTAATCAGCAATTAACTAAAAGTAATGAAACAACGCAAACAAAATAACTAAGCATTATTTAGACAAAGAAAGTGCATGTGCTCAATGCACAACCCTCGTTTATCTTTCTTTATAGATTGATTAGTAAAAGAAAATGACCGGATTCTTCAAAAGCGCCCGCTATGCCCCAAAAGAGGCATAGCGAGTCAACTGATCAAATGTCCTGGAATTTATTTCAACTCGAATTCCGTCACACTGGAATCCGCAACCGGTGCAACCTCCAGACTTGGATATGGGAAAGCTTTAGGTGCACCACCCACACTCAAATGTGTATAAGGAACGACAGGATTATTTTCGTTGAAAGGAACCGCTCCTCTGAAACCGCGAGGATCTTTTGTGGTAGCAAAAATTCCGGAACGGCCGAAGGTCAGATTGGAGTTGGCATTTGCAGCAGCAGCCACGGTCGGGCTACCCAAGTCTTGCGCGAAAGCGATCAGTGCACGCGCTTTAATTGCCCAATCAGGATCCCATGGTTTCTCGATTTTCCCCAGGACCACGCCTTCCGCCCAGTAGGGATAGGTGCCGGCAGCTACGTTAGCAATGGTCGGTGCATAACCATCGATTTTGATATAACGCCAGCCTTGACCGCCAGTACCTTCAACCGTTGCTCCCGCGTTGCGGTCACCCGTCTGGAATGCTATTCCCCAACGTTTGGCAAAACCGGCGCCATCCGATACATTATTCCATCCGGTGCTGTTTGTGCCATTTTGCCAATCCTTCAGCAAATCATCGGTTGGCTTCGCACCACCCGGAGCCTTGACAATAGGTAAAGTCGATTCTTCTTCAAATTCCCCATCGGGGGTGACCGTTGCGGGTGGATTTGATCCCTTGGCAAACGGATAATTGAGCAACTTGGCATGACCCACGGCCCCGATTGCCGCACCTCTGTTACGGCGGCTGATGGCGACCGGCGTTAATTGACCGCCCGTTACCGACTCTTTGGCCGGTGCGTCGACACCCGCATCGGAAAGAATCTCTGAATCGGTCAAGCTTCTGACTTGATTGCCGTGGAGCTTATCAACAATCTTCACTTGATCCCACACCGATATTTTTCCCGCAAATAACGAGGCCAGGAAAGTACGGTTCAACGATGGCAAGCTTTTATCGTCATAACGGCCGATGACTGTGTCGCTCGGCAATTCTCCGGATCGGATTTGCGCAGCCTGTAACACACGGTACAGATCTTCGGTGACACTGATGCCGTACACCAGACCGCCGGTTGATAGCGCTGCAAAGGTATCCGGGAAACGATCGATATTGGTCGGCCAATCGGCTTCAAACTGACCGGAAATCAGCTCTTTAACTTGTTCGGGATAGTTCTCGGTGCCCGGTTTCAGCAGAATGTCGGGATCGACGCCAAGAAAACCAGCATCTGAAGGTACCTTGGCTAGGTAGGTGCTGGCATTGGCGCCGGTGATAGTTGCAACCCAACGTTTGGCTCCGTCCGATGTCCAGGCGGTTTGCGGCAAGCCTTGGATATTCAAGTGTTCAAGAGGAATACCCCGGCCATCATTGGCCAACAGAGGGATAACCCCGTAACCGGCAGCTCCGTAAGACCGTTTCTCAAACAGAATTTTCCGTCCTGCCAGACCTTCACCTAGCGTTGATTTGCCAATAAAGTAATAAGCGCGCCAACGGCCACCGATAGAACCGGTTGATGTTTTATCACTAAACCAGTCATCGGTTCCCGGTTCAACCAGGGAACTTACAACCGCCAAATCGATCGCTCTGTCCTGTGCAGCGCCACCGGATGTGTAAATTACGATATCAGGCGGACCATCATTCCATGGCGTCAACGCATGCGCCATATTCGAGCCAGCTAGCAGAGACAGTGCTGCCGCAAGACTTTTTAGTTTGTTTATTTTCATGGTGTAATCCTTACTGTAACAATAAGAGGAGAATAAGGGCTTGATGCTCAGTGGCGATACAACCAGCCCCGCAGAGCATTAATGGTGCATTGCAAATACCATATTCATAGTGATACTTGACTCTCGTGACCAATCCGATCCGATCACTTGCGCGCATTATAAGATTGAGTTCTTATATAAGAGAAATAATATATAAATATATTCTTATATTCTTTTAGAATATAAGAAAGGCTTTCTCACCAAAATTAAACGCAAGAAGTTACCTCTAAGGAAGCGCTGATTAATTGACTGCACAAGTGAATTGCTTCGTTGCGCGGTACTCACTCCCTCGTCTATCAGATTGCATTGCGAGAATAGAAACAGAAGACCGGAAATGGCGCGTTTTATCGATATCAAAGCGCAATCCGCACGTCCGCCATGGAGAATTGCAAGTTAAAACAATAAATGCGAACATTGCCACCGCAGACTTTCAAGACATGAATATCCGCACCACTTGAGAGCCGGATCGATAATCTATAGTAAGAATTTTTAGCGAGAAACATTGGAAAACACACTCATTCCCTACCAAGCTGTCAGAACAATCCCTGGTAATTGCGCACTCGTATTTGCTCCTCACCCCGACGATGAAGTATTCGGTTGTGGCGGAGCCATTATGCGCCACGTTGAACAAGGCATTCCTGTTCACGTTATCGTAGTATCCGATGGCGCTTATGGCGCAAGCGAAGAAACAAAAGCTGAATACATTCTGCAGCGTCAACAGGAGAGCGTGGCCGCAGCTAGGATACTTGGCTATGGCGCACCGGTTTTCTGGCAACACCAGGATCGGCAAGTCTGCTATGGTGAGAAACTGATTCAGGAAATTCTAACCGCCATCCGTGAAACCGGCGCCGATCTGGTTTATGTCCCATCGGTTTTTGAAATGCACCCGGATCATCGCGCGTTGAGTATGGCAGCCATTGAAGCTGTCAGACGCATTGGCGATACGGTCAACATTGCGTTGTACGAAGTCGGCATTCCATTGCCCCCCAATCAATTACTCGATATCAGCGATTTGGTTGCACGTAAGGCCGCCGCGATGGCCTGTTTTATTTCACAGAATACAAAGCAGCGTTACGATCAGCATATTGCATCACTGAATCACTACCGCACCTATACGCTGCCGGCCGATGTCACTGCGGCAGAAGCCTACATTCTCCTTTCCGCGCAAGAGTTAGCGAACGACCCGCTCAAACTCTATCAATCCGAGCATACCCGCCAAAAATTACTGGGACTTCCGCTGGATAGCAGCGATCTGCCACTGGTCAGCGTCATTATCCGCAGCATGGATCGGCCCACGTTATCCGACGCATTGGATTCCGTCGCTTTACAGACTTATCAGCATATCGAAGTGGTAGTGGTAGACGCAAAAGGGGAAGGTCACCGGAAACTGGACGAATGGTGCGGACGCTTTCCACTCAGAACCATTGAAAATGGCGCGCCGTTAGATCGCAGCCGGGCAGCCAACATTGGGCTGCATTCGGCGCAAGGAAACTATCTGATTTTCCTGGATGACGATGATTTATTTTATCCGGAACACATCGCCAATCTAGTTACAGCGCTACAAAATCATCCCGGCGTTCGATGCGTATACTCCGGCGTGCGCGTTGAGCACTACGTGGATCGTCAACTTCAGGAAGTCACTGCATTTAATGAACCTTACGATCAGCGCCGGCTTTGGGGCAGAAACTTTATCCCGATTCATGCCATGTTGTTTGAACAGTCTTTAGTCACTCAAGATCATTGCGGTTTTGATGAAAACCTGCAGGTATTTGAAGATTGGGATTTCTGGATTCAAGTCGCACAACACAGCGAAATATTGCATATCGACAACATTACCGCCATTTACCGCAATTATGGGCACTCCGGCTTAGGACTCCGGCAAAATGAAACTTTTCTAAAGGAATCGAGAAGTAAAGTTTACGATAAATGGAAAATGCTGCTGACCGGTAAACAATTAGAGGATTTAATTGAATACCGTGAAGATTTGATATCCGGCTTTCGCAGCCAATTAGCGCATAGTGAACATTTGGGATTCAATCTTCGCAGTCAGCTAGCGGATAATGAACATTTGATATCCGGTCTTCGCAATCAGTTAACGGAAAGTGAACACTTGATATCCGGTCTTCGCAACCAATTAGCTAGTAGTGAACACTTGCTTGCTTCACTACACCATCAACTGACACAAAACACAATTGCCGGTACTCAGCGTGAGCAATCCCTGCAAGCAATAATCAGTGATCTACAAAAAACAATTCATGACATATTTCACTCAACCTCATGGAAAATCACGGCTCCTTTTCGGTTTCTTGTTCGAATAATCCGTGGACAGCATCACGCCGCCTGGGATGGGGTGCGCCGCAGAATTTTCCCGTTACTCAAAGCCATCTACTGGCAATTTCCGGCGCGATGGCGTAAACACGCATTGCATATCGCTTACCGCATCGCCGGCCCACTGTTCTCCGGGATGGGGCACTATGAGACTTGGCGTGCAAGCAAAGCCGTTCATTCGACTCCAGGGACTGTAGATTCCTATGGCTCTCCGGCAGGCATGGTGGATCTTTCCACGATTGCCCCGCTAGCAACACCACCAGCCGGACGCATTGCGATCCACGCGCATATTTTCTACGCGGATCTGGCAGCAGAGTTTGCAAGCTATCTGGGTAACATGCCTTTCCCATATGACTTGTTTGTTTCAACGCCCAATGAGGCAGCAAACCAAATATGCCAGCATGCTTTTTCCCGTTTACCGCATCTGGGGCAATTAACCGTCACTATCGTGCCTAACCGCGGACGCGATATTGCACCCATATTTTGCACTTTTGGCACAGCACTGCAAGAATATGATTATATAGCGCATATTCATAGCAAGAAATCGTTATATACCAATGGCGCGGCCGATGGCTGGCGCGAATATTTGCTGACCCATTTATTGGGCAGTCCGTTACAAATCCAGAAAATTTTTTCATTGTTAACCGGTGACAAAAATACCGGCTTTATTTATCCGCATAATTCAACCGTTCTGCCTTATTGGGCCAATACTTGGCTCTCCAATAAAACCAACGGATATATTCTGTGTAAAAAACTGGGCATCGCCGATTTTCCAATCGGCTATTTTGACTTCCCGGCCGGATCGATGTTCTGGGCGCAATCCAAAGCATTACAACCGTTATTCAACGCTCATCTTAGAATCGAAGATTTTCCCGAAGAAGCCGGACAAACCGATGCAACACTGGCACATTGCATTGAACGCTTATTCGTCCTGGTTACCCGGAAATCCGGCCATAATGCGGTCATTCTCTGGGATAAGCCATCCCATCACTGGTCTCGTTGGCGCATTGACCAGTACCTGTCGCACAAACCGGAAGATATTCATACTCAACTCAGAAACCCCGCCATACGCCTGGTAGTCTTCGATATATTCGACACATTGATCACGCGCCCGCTGCTGGATCCTGAAAGTATCAAGCGAATCGTCGCCCGGCGTACCGGTAGCCAAGCAGGTCAGCTTTATCTTGAATTCCGCGCTGCGGCAGAAAACGAGGCACGCCGGATCGCGGGATACGATGTTGGTTTGGATGCCATTTTCAAACAATTCGCGGCCTTGTCCGGCCTTTCAGCAGATGCCGCCGAACAAATCTGCGAACTTGAAAAAGCCATCGAACTGGCAATCGTGTCACCCCGCCCGGAAACAATCGCCTTATTTAGACTCGCCATCAATCTCGATAAACGCGTCGTTCTTGCCAGCGACATGTATCTACCCAGGCCCGTCATTGAAACCATGCTGACACGTTGTGGAATCGATGGATGGCATAAGTTTCACTTATCTTCCGACAATCGATTGAGAAAAGATACCGGTCATTTTTACCGTCAACTCCTGGCCGATGAAAATGTATCGCCCCATGAAATCCTGATCATCGGTGATAACGAACATTCTGACGTGCAAATACCAGTCGATATGGGATTTAGAACCATGCATATTATGCGCCCTGTCGAACTTGCACGGGCAACTCCGCGTTTTGAACCGGTTATCGAACGGACGCTCTACCGGGACGCCCGGAATGACTTGAATAAGCAGCTTACACTCGGAATCATCACACAAGGCAACTTCCACCCCGTGTTCTATCCCCGCTTCGATCCGGCCGACTTTGTTCCCGCTTCACCTTGGGCGATTGGATTCACCATCGCGGGACCCCTGATACTCTCTTTCGTGCAATGGTTAGTTAAAAAAGCGGCGGCCGATGGCATGAAACGGTTATATTTCCTCGCACGTGAAGGTCAAATACTCAAAATGGTTTACGATTTGTGGGTATCCGGTAAGACAGATGCTGTTGCATCTGAATATCTGGTGCTCTCACGCCGCGCAATCACGGTACCGATGATTTCGAATCTGGCTGATATTTTCAAAATCGCATGTACTCACTATGCGCCCAACCCAATGCCGGATTTTATTTTTGAACGGTACGGATTAAGACTATCAGACGAAGAGTGTGAAACATTGGCGCACCGCAAAATATGGCCAATGAAAAAAATGGTCGCGGTTGAAGAAGAAAATATCGATCATCTGAAACCGCTTTTGCAAACACTGGAAGCGCGAATCCTGAATCAGGCTGAACAGGAACACCCCGGATTAATGGCCTATTTGCACCATCTTGGATTACACCAAGACTCGGCTGCCGCCATTGTCGATATTGGTTATGCGGCGACAACACAAAAACGCCTCAATCAACTTCTGGGACAAAAAATACATGGCTATTATTTAATGACACTGGATTCCGCAGAGCAGGTTGCTTTGCAATATCAGGTAATTGCACAGGGTTACTATTGTCATTATGCTAAACCGACTGCTACCGAACCAATCATCTATAGAAAAAGTTTTACAATTGAAAAATTTCTAAGCGCCGATGACGCGCAAGTAGTGTGTTACAGAAAAACCAATTCAACCGATATAACACCCGAATTCCGCGAGCAATCGGATGAAGAGCGTCAAACTGCGGCGGCGCGCGCGGAAATCCGGCGCGGCATTCTGGATTTTGTTAACCAATCAATCAATCTGAGAGATAACTTATTAACCGATTTTGAAGTACCCGGAGAAATTGCGGAGGATCTTTTCTTGCAGTTTATTAAAAACCCTTCCGGATCCGAAACTGATTTGCTGCGCACATTAGTATTGGATGATTATTATTATGGCCACGGTCTGGTACGTTAAGGAAGCGCTGATTAATTACTGCACGAGTGAATTGCTTCGTTGCGCGGTACTCACTCCCTTGCCTATCAGATTGATAGGTCCCGGTTGTTGCGTTCCGTGCGCCTCGCACTTCATCTCGTTCGTTGAATTAATCAGCACTTCCTTAACAAACGATCAACGCATGCTATAAAATGCCGTCCAATTGCTGTTCCACAAAATATCAATAAGAAACCGTTGTATTTCAATTGGTTTCTGAAATACATCAAAACCGACAGAAGCAAGCCTACAAATGACCAGACTATTTAAATACATTCCAGCCGCAATAAACATTCTAAGAACAGAAGGATTACGCGCGTTACTCACACGGATCTACAAAAAGTGCTTTTCCACCCCTCAGATAGCCCATCCACAGAAAAATGATTATGCAATTGCAACCCGCTATCACCCGCTTAGTTTTCCAGAGACCGCCCATCCCGATATTTCTATTATCATCCCGGTTCACAACAAACATTTGTACACTTTCACCTGCCTTAAATCGATTCATGAAAACAGTACAGAAAGTACCTATGAAGTGATTGTCGTGGATGACGCATCAACCGATGAAACTTCCAAGATGCTCAATAATATCAAAGGAATTACAGTCATCCATAATATGGAGAACAAGGGGTTCATCTATTCTTGCAATGCCGGGGCTAACGCCGCACAAGGGCGTTTTATCGTACTGTTAAACAACGATACTATTGTCACTCGCGGCTGGTTGAATGCGTTAACAAACACATTCTCAGACTTTCCGGATGCCGGCTTGGTGGGAGTCAAACTGGTTTATCCTGATGGCAAGCTGCAAGAAGCCGGAGGTATCGTGTGGCAGGATGCTTCAGCCTGGAATTATGGGCGCAGCGATGATCCGGAAAAACCGGAATATTCCTATTGCAGGACGGTTGATTATTGTTCGGGCGCTTGCTTAATGATTAAACGGCAAGATCTTCTCGATCTCGGACTATTGGATGATTACTATACCCCGGCCTATTATGAAGACACCGATCTCGCTTTCCGGGTCAGGAAGATTGGCAAGAAAGTGTACTATCAGCCCGCCGTCACGGTCATTCATTTTGAAGGCGTGTCTTCCGGAACAGATGTTACACAAGGCACCAAACGTTATCAGACGGTTAATCATGAAAAGTTCTATCGCCGCTGGCGCGAAACACTGCAATCTCACCGGACCAACGGAGATATGCCCCATCTTGAGAAAGAACGTGACGTCAGCAAGCGTGTGCTGGTCCTGGATGATCTGGTTCTAATGCCCGATAATGATTCCGGCTCATTACGCATGTTTAATTTATTGCATATCTTCAAAAAATTAGGATACAAAGTCAGTTTTATCGCAAAAACTCTTGCATACCATCCGGTTTATACGCGAAAAATGCAATCTATCGGTATCGAATGCTTTTATTTGCCTTATCTGGAATCGATTCATTCGCATTTGATGGCACATGGGCATCTATATGATGTTGTATTACTCAGCCGGGTAAATGTTGCTGAACAATTCATGGACACCGCAAAAAAATACTGCACGAATGCGATGATACTGTTCGATACCGTGGACCTGCATTTTTTGCGTGAACAGCGGCAAGCTTTGATCAATCAGGACAAACAGCAATTGGCTGCAGCCGAAAGGCTAAAACTGCAGGAATTGAGCACTGCGCGCAAAGCGGATAAAACATTATTGGTCAGCCCGGCAGAAATTGAATTGTTTAAACAAGAGGCTCCCGATGTTCCGGTAGCGCTGTTATCGAATATTCATCAAAACCAGGAAACTGTTTACGGATATCAAGAAAGAAAAGATATTCTGTTTATCGGCGGCTTCGAGCACCGGCCTAATGCCGATGCCATGGAATTTTTTATTAATGAAATTTTCCCGATACTCCATTCATTAAAAACGGATTTAAAACTTTTGATTATCGGCTCCAATATTCCCCCCAAAATTGCCGCTTATGCGTCCTCGCATATCATTATTAAAGGCTTTGTATCAGACATAAAACCAATTTTTGATCGTATCAGACTATCTATCGCCCCCATTCGTTATGGTGCTGGCGTTAAAGGCAAAATCAACACCAGTATGACTTATGGCGTGCCGGTAGTCGCAACCACAGTGGCAGCCGAAGGAATGAATCTCACGCACGGCAAAGACATCCTGATTGCAGACACTCCGGAAGACTTCGCCAGGCAAATTGTCCGCGCTTACGATGATGAACAATTATGGATAAGTTTGTCCAATTCCGGAAAAGTTAATATCGAGGAGCATTTCTCATTTGCTGTTGCCGAACGCCAATTGCGCAATATTCTGCAAGATGGCCGGAATTCCAAAAATACAGCCGATCAAGCAATCAATGCGTGAGTAAATCATACTTAATCATGCAACCTGATCGTGCGCTGCAAAACGAATGACTCGCGCGCAGAACCCTTTTATTTCTGTCATCGTCGTCAACTACAATTCCGGAGAGATGCTGTCCAAAGCTTTGTCCGCATTGGCGGAGCAAACTTACGCAAATTTTGAAGTCGTCGTAATCGATAATCACAGCGTGGATAATTCCTGGCAGGCGGCCGAGAAAACAAACTTGCCATGCCGCCTTGTCCGCCTCAACGAAAATACCGGTTTCGCCGCTGCAAATAACCTCGCTGTAGCGGATTATATTCAAAGTGATTGGATTTTTTTTCTGAATCCCGATGCTTATCCTGAGCCGGAATGCCTGGAAGCAATTGTAAAAAATATTAATCGGATTCCGGACGTCGATTGCTTTGCCTGCGCATTGATTGACGCAAATAAACCATCACACTTGGATGGGCTGGGCGATGCTTACCACATATCCGGATTACATTGGCGCAACGGCCATGGATACCCTTGCGATATCACTCCCAAACAGCCGGTAGAGATTTTTTCAGCATGTGCAGCCGCAGCAATATACCGCACCGAAACATATCGCCTGTTAGGCGGCTTCGATGAAACTTATTTTGCTTACTCTGAAGATGTCGATCTTGGTTTTCGTCTGCGGCTTATTGGTGGTAAAAGCCTGTTACTACCCGATGCTAAAGTTCATCACGTCGGTTCAGGTATCACAGGAAGCTCGAGCGACTTCTCTGTTTATCATGGGCATCGTAATTTAACCTGGACATTCATCAAGAATATGCCCAGTCCGCTAATTTTTATCCTCTTGCCGGTCCATCTAGCCATGATTCTTTACGTGGGATTTTTTTATGCTGCTTCCGGCCGCCTTAGGCTTTATGTGCAAGCTAAAATCGATGCCTTTAGGCATATCGGATCATTATTGAAGCAAAGAAAAAAAATTCAGAACCAGCGGGTCTGTTCTTGCTTAAGCTTACTGCAATTAATGGCTTGGCTGCCACGCAGGGCTCTTATTAAAGCACCGGCTAAACTAGAAAATACAACCCATTGACACTTCGAGATAATCACCGATAATACTAATCAGTAGTTATTTCACTTTACAGTGGCCTTATTTGAAGGTAAACAATGCCCCTCTCTCAACAAATCTGCCACGACATAAAAGAACGATGCAAGGCACCCATATCGGTAATAATCGTCAACTATAACGCCGGTCGAATATTAACCCAGTGTGTTCAGGCAGTTTTGCAACAAGCTCAGCAAGTCTTAGTCATTGACAACGCTTCATCTGATTCCAGTCTGTCAGAACTTGAATCCAGTTTTTCCGCAGATAGTCACCTCCAGATAGTCCGTCTAAATAGTAATGCCGGTTTTGCCGCCGGTTGCAACACTGGCCTTGGCGCAGCCACGCAGCCCTATATGCTTTTTTTGAATCCGGATTGTCTCCTGCAGGAAAATTCACTGCAGCGTATGCTGCACGTACTGGAATCGGATCCTCGGATCGGTATGATTGGCGGCTATCTCGTTAACCCGGATGGCTCCGAACAAGGCGGCGGGCGGCGCGCCATACCTACGCCATGGCGTGCTTTCGTGCGCGCCTTCGGTTTGCATCGTCTGGAGAAATACTGGCCGCGGTTGTTTTTTGATTTTCATCTGGATAAACAGCCTTTACCTCAAACTCCAATCGAAGTCGAAGCGATATCCGGCGCATTGATGCTGGTAAGGCGTCAAGCCATCGACGATGTCGGCCCTTGGGACGAGCACTATTTCCTGCATTGCGAGGACTTGGATTGGTGCATGCGGTTCAAACAAAAGAATTGGAAAATTGTTTTTGTGCCGGATGCGCCGGTTGTTCATTTCCAGGGAACCTGCAGCCGCGCCCGGCCGTACTTCGTCTCCTGGCATAAACATAAGGGCATGCTGCGTTTCTACCGGAAATTCTTCCGCCAGCGCTATCCCGGCATATTAATGGGATTGATTACATTAGGTGTATGGCTGCGCTTCAGCGCCACAGTGCTAGTCTATGCGGCACAAAATTGTTACCGGACGTTGAAATTCAGACATGAATGAGCAACGCGCCGGATTGCTGGGTGCAACGAGCCTGGCGGGGGAATGTTTGATCAGGAAGCTGATCGAGAATCACTGGCATATCAGCGCATTTTCCCGTCAGCGCATCACAACCGCAGCAAACCACCCGCAAATCACGTGGCAGCAATTTGCTACAATGGATAGCGCAAAGGTTTGCAATGAAGGCGATAAAATCCGCGCTTGGTTATGTGTGGCGCCCATTTGGGTGTTATCCGAGCATTTCGATCTGTTATCGGCTTATGGCGCTCGACGGATCATCGTATTATCCTCCACCAGCCGTTTCACCAAAAATACTTCATCCGATCCCGGCGAAAGGAAAATTGCACAACAATTGATTAAAAGCGAAGAGTTACTGCAAACATGGGCTGCCGCACATGAGGTAGAATGCGTCATTTTGCGCCCGACACTGATTTACGGATACGGACGTGACAAAAACATTACTGAAATTGTACAATTTGTCCGCCGGTTTGGATTCTTTCCCTTGCTGGGACGAGCGAGCGGTTTGCGGCAGCCTATCCACGTGGAAGATGTGGCCGCTGCATGTTATGCCGCGCTGAGCAGGGAAAATTTAAGCAGCCGGACTTACAACCTCAGCGGCGAGGAAACCTTGACCTATCGCGCAATGGTTGAACGCGTATTCGCGGCGATGCACCGTACTCCACGCATATTGACAGTGCCGCGATGGCTTTTTCGGATCGCAACATGGGGACTGCGATGGCTGCCGAAGTATCGCAATTGGACCACGGCAATGGCGGAAAGAATGAATCAGGATTTGAAATTTGACTGTTCCGAAGCCAAACGGGACTTACACTTTTCCCCTCGATCATTCAAACTGACGACACAAGATTTACCCGATCGACACTAACAATCGACAACTATAATCAATTCAATGGATCGCGTATTCACTGATGAATTATTCAACACCATGGCGTTTATATCCCAATGAAGTTTAAATTTAAAGCGCCTCAGAATGAAATTGCGCAGGTACTGACCAGCTTTAAGAAGACCTTTAGAAACATTGGTGTTTTTAGTGCGGTCATCAACATGTTGATGCTCATGCCGGCCATCTACATGCTGCAACTGTATGACAGCGTATTAACCAGCCGCAATGAAATGACTTTATTGATGCTGACATTGATCATGTTAGGCGCCTACATTTTTATGGGCGCGCTGGAATTCGTCCGCAGCTTTGTATTGATTCGTGTCGGCGCGCAACTCGACATGAAGTTGAACAAGCGCGTTTACACCGCCGCCTTTGAGGAAAGCCTCAAAAAAGGCGATAGCAATGCCGGGCAAGCTTTAAAAGATCTGACCAATTTACGGCAATTCCTGACCGGCAATGCTTTGTTCGCTTTCTTTGACGCACCATGGTTTCCGATTTATTTGTTCGTGATATTCATGTTTCATCCCATTCTGGGAGTTTTCGCTTTATGCGGTACAGTCATATTGATTGCATTAGCGTACATCAATGAGAAAATCTCGCATAAACCGCTAGCCGAAGCCAATTCGATGTCGATTGCGTCCAGCAATATCGCCTCCAACAATTTACGCAATGCCGAAGTCATCGAAGCGATGGGCATGCTGCCCAATCTCCAAGCGCGCTGGTATAAGCTGCATCGCCGTTTTCTCAATCTGCAAGCCGAAGCCAGTGAAAAATCCGGTATCGTCACCGCGTTGTCGAAATCCTGTACCGTTGCATTACAGTCGCTGATGCTGGGATTAGGCGCTTTATTGGTGCTGGATAACAGCATCACGCCGGGCATGATGATCGCCGGTTCAATTCTGTTGGGCAGAGCCATCGCGCCGGTGCAGTTACTCATCAGTGTGTGGAAGCAGATTGGCGGCACCCGCAGCGCTTATGAGCGTCTGACGCAATTGCTCGAGCAGAATCCGGAACGGACGGCTGGCATGGCGCTGCCTAAACCGCTCGGCGTGATTGCGGTGGAAAATGTCACCGCAGCCCCGCCCGGCAGTAAAATTCCCGTCATCAAGGCATTGAATTTTTCCCTCGCTGCCGGTGAAGTGCTCGGCATTATCGGCCCGAGCGGATCGGGGAAATCAACTCTGGCGCGCTTATTGGTCGGCGTGTGGCCGGCAGCGGCGGGGAAAGTCCGCTTGGATGGCGCCGATGTTTATCTGTGGAACAAGGACGAATTGGGCCCGCATATCGGTTATCTGCCGCAAGATATCGAACTCTTCGCTGGCACGGTTTCGGAAAATATCGCCCGTTTTGGCGAAATCAATGCGGAAAAAGTTATTCTGGCAGCCAGACGCGCCGGGGTTCATGACATGATCCTGAATATGCCGGAAGGTTACGACACCCATCTGGGTGACGGCGGCGCCGGTCTTTCCGGCGGACAAAAACAACGCATCGGCTTGGCGCGCGCCATGTATGATGACCCATCCCTGATTGTTCTCGATGAACCCAATTCAAACTTGGACGATGTCGGAGAACAGGCGCTTCTGGCGGCCATCACCGATTTGCGCATACGCGGCAAAACCATTGTGTTGATCACACACCGCACCAGTATTCTCAGTGTAACCACTAAATTGCTGCTATTGCAGGACGGCGCAGCAAAAATATTCGGGCCGACCAATCAAGTGGTGGAGGCGCTCGCAAAGCAACAACAAGCGCATCAGGCGCAGCTGGCGCAAAAGAAAGCCGAGCAGCAAGCTGCGCAAAACCCAGTGCCCCCAGCACCTTCAACCACTCCTACAGCCGACTCTCAAACCGGCTAATTTTACCGCGCCTTGCAACCTTACCTTGAGCACATACAGATTACCGGACAGGAAGAATAATGAAGCTTGCAGCTGAAGAGAAAAAGACCGTCATTAAAAATGTTCCCGCCGATTTATCCCATCAGGTTGACACCGATGAGACGCTCCATACCAAACTGGGCTGGTGGATCGTTCTGGCAGGCTTTGGCGGATTTATTCTATGGGCATCTTTCGCACCGTTGGATAAAGGCGTGCCGGTTCCCGGCACGGTCACGGTCGCCAGTCATCTGCAAGCGGTTCAGCATCAAATCGGCGGCATTATCGACAGCATTCTGGTGAAGGAAGGAGAGCATGTCGCGGTTGGTCAAGTTTTAGTCCGGATGAATGATGTTCAGCTCAAAGCGCAAGCTGAAATCACCCGCAGTCAACTATATACCGCGCGCGCAATGGAAGCGCGTCTATTGGCGGAACGCGATGGCAGCAAGGAAATCACTTTTCCGCAAGACTTGCTCACATCCCAGCATGATCCACGCATCGCCAATAACATCATCACTCAGAACCAATTATTCACATCGCGCCAGTTAGCCTTGCATCATGAAATCGCGGCACTGGAAGAAAATATTGCAGGCTCAAGAATGCAATTGCGCGGGCTGGAAGCATCCAGAGCCAGTAAGAATGCGCAGTTGAAGTTCCTGGAAGAACAGCTTGTCAATCTGCGCGACTTGGCACAGGATGGTTTCGTCCCGCGCAATCGCGTGTTGGAACTCGAACGCACGTATACCCAATTGACCGGGGAGATTTCTGCGGAAACCGGCAATATCGGCCGCATCCAGCGCCAAATAGCCGAACTGGAACAACGGCGCATTCACCGCCAGCAGGAATACCAGAAAGAAGTGCGGCAACAGCTATCCGATATCAAACGGGAAATTGATTCATTAAGCAGCCGCCTGAACGGACAGGATTTTGAACTGGCCAATGTGGAAGTTAAAGCACCGGTTGACGGTTTTGTGGTGGGTATGAACGTATTTACCGAAGGCGGAGTGATTAGCCCGGGATTTAAGCTCATGGATATCGTTCCGAGCGATGATATGCTGATCATTACCGGGCAAGTGCCGGTTCATCTGATTGACCGGGTGCACGTGGATCTTCCTGTCGATCTTATTTTTTCCGCGCTCAATCAAAAGAAAACCCCTAACATACCGGGCATCGTCACCCAGGTATCGGCGGATCGTCTTATGGATGAACGCAGCGGGCTTCCGTTTTATAATATCAAGGCCAAGGTTACACCGGAAGGCATGAAAAAACTGACCGATCAACAAATACGCGCCGGCATGCCGGTGGAAATATTCATTAAAACCGGTGAACGCTCGTTGCTGAGCTATCTATTCAAACCGATCCTGGATCGCGTTCATTCGGCTTTGAGTGAAGAATAACGGTAATGATAGATATCCGTAAAATTTTAGTGTTAACCGGGTTTTTCTTGAGCCCGATCAGCCATGGTCATGCAATGAGCCTCTTAGAAGCTTATGAAGCTGCATTGCTGCATGACCCGACTTATCGCTCCGCTTATCATGAAAATGAAGCCGGGCAACAAGCAGAAGCCATCGGTCTGGCTAGCTTACTACCCAATTTGTCGCTCACTCATAATCAGAGCAGAAGCGCGGGAACCATCACAGCACCGCAACAAGTCGCGCCAGGAAGGGTTATCGAAGTTTCAGACAACACGCATTTTGATAGTCAGATCAGCGCGTTGACTTTGCGGCAGCCATTGATCAATCTGGAAGCGGTAGCCAGTTATCGCATCGGAAAAGCGCAAGCGGATTCCAGCCGGGCAAAATTCACCGGCCGCAGCCAGCAGCTGGTTGTAAGGCTGGTAGAGGCTTACGTGGAGACCTTACTGGCACAGGATCACGTCAAACTCTCCGAAGCGCAACTGACTTCCCTTGATGAACTGAAGCGTGTCAATGAGCGTATGTTAATCAAAGGCGAAGGAACAACGACCGACGTTTTGGAAACACAATCGAAGCACGCCATTGCACAAGCACGTGTCATCGAGGCCAATGATGAGCTGGAAGGAGCCCGGCTTAAACTGGAAGCCATCATCGGGCAAAAAATAAACCAGTTGGATCGATTGTCCGATGCGTTCAATACGCGCGCCATTCAGTTGCAAGATTATGACAGTTGGTATGCCTTGGCGCTGGAACGCAATGCCGAGCTGGTAACACAACGCCATGCGGTAACATCCGGTAAGGAAGAAATCAGAAAAAGTTTTGCCGGACATACACCGCGCGTCGATTTAGTCGCCAGTCTATCGAAAAATAATAGAGGATCATTTATCACACGGAGTCAGGATGCCGAACTTGCCACCATCGGAGTTGAAGTTAATTTTCCTCTGTACGCCGGCGGCCGAGTGAATGCTCTCACGGCTCAGGCTAAAGCGAATCACGCACGCGCGGAAGCGGATCTCGACGCGGTAACCGACAAAGTACTGGTCGAATTGAAAAAACAATACAATCTGTTAAAAAGCGGTGTCAAAAAAATTGAATCGTTGGAACTGGCCGTCAAGTCGGCTGAACTGCTCGTCGACGCGACAGAAAAAAGCATCCGTGGCGGTATCCGTATCAATTTAAATCTTTTGGATGCGCAACAACAACTGTATACCGCACAACGCGATCTTTCACAGGCGCGGTTTGATTATCTGCTGGCTTATCTGCGCTTGCAATTAGCAGCAGGCACGCTGGTACTGGATGATTTAAGAAATATAGCCAGCTATTTCAAAGCTGCCGGCTTGCGTTGAGTGGGTTTTTTCTCTGTGATCGTGCTTTGCAATGAGATCGCCGCATTCTTTTCCACTTGCACAATTTCCGACTCAAAACGCAGCCGCTAATTCCAGCAGATAGAATTCGTATCCGATCAATGTGCTGTACCCAGCGAGGATTGCATACTTGAGATGCCTGACACGCAGGAACTCAATCAACCGGACGTTATGATGAATAACCAGTAAAATGAGCGCCATCGCGGTAAGCGCCAGTTTTACAGCAACAAACTTTTCTGTACTTTCCTCGATCAGCACCGCCATGAACCAGTTGATCTCTTCCCCCCCCTCGTTAAGAATGTTAAGTGTCAGGTAGGCATCCAGCGCGCTCAGCAATAAAATGGCAATGACACAGAACAGCACATTTCCCGTGTAACGATCAACGTACACCGGTTTCCCTTTCTCCGGCGCTCTGCGTTCTCCGATCCGCCTGCCCATTTTGATTCCCGCATGGTAAGCGCAGAAAAACGGCATATCCTGACGGCGATCCTGTTTTCTATTATTTGAAACCGCAATTGCATCAATCATAAAAAAGCTCCCACGGATACTGTGCTCTCTCGCATGATAGCAAAAACAGCGGATAAGAATATCAGCGTAGCATCTCTTTATTTCTAGTACACATGTACCAGAAAAAGAGGAGGCGGCACCTATATACTCAGAGAACGTGCTGTTTTAAATTGCAGAAGTAAAAACCGAACGAATCAATAAAATAAAACAATACAATTTTTTACATACGATGGAGATTGTGAAATGAACAAGAAAATATTGGCCAATATCACCGCACTGGTGATTCTGGGTGCGGCAGGCAGCGCATATGCCGCTCTCACTCCGGACAGCTATAACATGCTGAACGGCAACACCGGCAGTTATAACTACTGGGATGAAACCTACAGCGGAGCCGGTTGTGTGACATGTGATAACGCCGTACTGTCCGGCGGCCGTGGCGATCTGACTGATGGAATCATTGCGGCCGACAACTGGTTTGTCACTGAAGCACCTGCCGGCAATGGCCCCTATGTCGGCTGGACTCTGGATCCGACCATTACCTTTCACTGGAATGCGCCTGTCAATGTCAGTTCCGTCACTTTTCATTTTGATGACTCAAATGGCTCCGGTGGCGTCAGCGCACCAGCAAGCGTGGATGTGAACGGGATCAATTTCCCCATTTCCGATCCTGCCGGTTCTGCGCCATTCGCTTTTGTAGCGAATGGCTTATCGTTCACAGGTAACGATTTGTCTGTGACAATCCATAGAAGTAATGCATGGGTTTTCCTGAGCGAAGTCGAGTTTAACGTTACACCGGTCCCGGAACCCGAAACTTATGCGATGTTACTGGCCGGTTTAGGCTTGATTGGTTTTGCCGTCCGTCGTAGAAAAGCAGCGGCTGTTTAATCCCGCTTTATTCCGGATTAAAAACGGGAGCCGAAGCTCCCGTTTTTATTGGGTATGGATAAATCAGCGTCATAAAGCCGGCTACCTAACCGGTTCAACAGTCTTGGCATGCTGCAAACGATAACCATAGCCGTAGATTGTGAGAATATCCCATTCACTTCGCGTAGCGAGATTGAGCTTATTCCGGATTCGGCTGATGTGAGTGTCCACGGTACGGGTATCGATTTCTGCCGACAGTCCCCATATTTTTTCCAGCAAATGAATTCTCGACAGCAGTTTATTCATATTCTGAAACAGATAGCAGGCCAGCACGAATTCTTTCTGCGTAAGTCCGGCATTTTTGCCGTCGACACAAATTGCCTGATTTTCCGAATCAATTTTATAAGGACCGAATTGCAGCATTACGGGCGGCTTCTCGCGACTGCGGCGCGCCAGCGTCTCAATTCTGGCAAGTAACTCAAAATGCCGGGAAGATTTCACGAAATAATCATCCGCGCCCATATGTAAAACATTAACGACATCCGATTCACTGTTACGCGAAGTCACACAAATGATCGGAATATGCCAGTCCATATTTCCCCGGATCCATTTAAGCGCTTCCCCGGCAGTACCGTCCGGCAATATCCAATCGATCACGAGCAGGTCAAATCTTTTATCCCGGAGTGCATCGAGAAAGGACGCAATGGTTCCAAAAAATTCACATTCGTAGCGATCTGGCGAAAGCAGTAGCTCATAAATGGCTACCTGAGTGGGTTCGTCTTCAAGTATTCCTAAACGCATAGACAGATGAGTTCATACAAGATTGATTTAAGTGGATATCCGTTTTTTCAGCCCGGCACCGCACACCCTTCCATGCGCAGCAGCCGGCTGGATTAGTAATCGGGTATTCAGGGTATTTCTTGAATCGAGTATGAACGGCAAAATGCATCCAATTGCAAAAGTTATCAAGCTATCTGCTTACGCCACGGATAGTAGCAATTCCTTTCGTCAGTCATGACATCCTCCTTCCCATCATGGATAGACAGGTGGTGATGCGTACGGTAAACATTTTCCCGGTTGCATGTTCACGAGCAAAAAACGAAATGATTGCAATCCACAGCATATCAACCGGAATATTTTCAATCTGAGTCACCGCTTCCTTTTAAACTATCGAATCAATCCGCTACAGCCGCGGTTAATTTTAATTCTTGAGTTATAACCCTAGCATTATCAATAAATGCTTGAACTTTTTCAGGAAACGTGTATCTTAGGAGAGTCTTTTGGATTCAAGTTGTGAAATGTGATGCTTATAGTTGAGCTTTTTCCTTGATATTCGATGGCCACTACGGATCACTGTAGAAGAAGTAAATTCATTAATTATTAAGGAAATAAACATGGCAACAGGTGTAGTTAAATGGTTCAATGACGCTAAAGGTTTTGGCTTTATTACCCCAGATAACGGTGGAGAAGATTTATTTGCACACTTCTCTGCAATCAACAGCAACGGTTTCAAATCACTGCGTGAAGCACAACGCGTTACCTTCGATGTAACGACAGGCCCTAAAGGCAAGCAAGCATCGAACATTGTGCCGCAGTAAACCGAGCGTAAAGCTTAAATAAAAAAACCCCGGTAATCCGGGGTTTTTTGTGGATAAAACCCGACATCGTTTCTGTTTCTTTCCGTCAGATCATTACGGCGCGTGCAGCAAATCCGGTTTGGTAAAATTTCTGCCAAACAAACCCACCGCCAGATAAACCAAATCCGCATTGAACTTGGGCATACCATCCTCAATGCAAATTTCTCGCAGCAACCAATCCGCATTCTCACGCGCTTTTTGCGGCAAGTGTTCCTCGCGCATCAACTGATACAAAGCATCATGCACCAGCGAACCGCGCATGATTCTCCGGGTATCGAAAACCGGCCCGCTGGCGCCATCCCAAGCGTAATTCCTCTTGATCGTCAGCACACCGCTCATATCCAGATCAATAAACCGGGTCACAATGGGGTAAGACGGGTAAATAGTCGTACAGTGCTGGTAATCGGAAAACAGCGTGTATTTATATTTGCGGCGTTTTTTGTAGCTGATGGTTAAGTTCATGTTTCCCTCCTCGTTTGTGAACAGAATCGCAAATCGTTATTTCTACTTCGTTACGCTTCAAGCATCAACTTAAAACCAGGTCATCGCCTCCAGCAGCAACTTACCGTATTGCTTACCAAGCTCGACAACATTCGACCGATCCTACCCGAGAAATCTTTATCCGTATGAAGTTGTTAGGGTTAAATATCTGAGTCAATCATAGCGAAAATTGAGCGCAGTGCGGAGAAAATGATGGCGCAATTTGTGACAAACATCACAACAGATGCGGTAGCATAGCGGCTTTCAATCTAGCTGATTATTTACTATGCCCGTCAACATTCCTCCGTTAACCCCTGAACAATTGCTGCCCGTTGCGGGTGTCACGCTCGGCATCGCCGAGGCCGGGATCAAAAAAGCCAATCGCAAGGATTTGCTGGTGATGGTGCTGGACGAAGGCACACAAGCAGCCGGGGTGTTTACGCAGAACCGCTTTTGCGCCGCGCCGGTGACCGTGGCGAAGCAGCATTTGGCGAATGCGACCATTCGCGCATTGGTGGTGAATACCGGCAACGCTAACGCCGGAACCGGTGAGGCGGGCATACAGCATGCCCTGGCAACTTGCGCCGAAGCAGGCCGGTTATTGGGCTGCACCACACAGCAGGTATTGCCGTTTTCGACCGGCGTGATCATGGAACCGCTGCCGGTCGATAAGATTGTTCAAGGATTGCCCGCTGCGGTGGCGAATTGCAAGGCGGATAACTGGTTCAACGCCGCGCACGCGATCATGACCACGGACATCGTGCCGAAAGCGGCTTCGCGGCAGGTTCAGATCGGCGGCAAAACGGTCACGGTAACCGGCATCGCCAAGGGTTCCGGCATGATCCGTCCGAACATGGCGACGATGCTGGGTTATGTCGCCACCGATGCGGTCATCGGTCAGGCTTTGTTGCAGGAGCTGGTCCGTTACGCGGCGGATCATTCGTTCAACCGCATCACGGTAGACGGCGATACCTCGACCAACGACGCGTTCACCGTGCTGGCGACGGGAAAAGCCGGGCATACGGAAATCACCCGGCAAGACAGCAGCGAATTCGCGCAATTGCAGCAAGCCGTGACCGCCGTTGCCGCCGATCTGGCGAAAATGATCGTGCGCGACGGCGAAGGCGCAACCAAATTCATTACCGTGCAAATCGAAGCAGGCCGGGATGCGGAGGAATGCGCCAAAGTGGCGTATGCGATTGCGCATTCGCCATTGGTCAAAACCGCGTTTTTCGCCTCCGACCCGAATCTGGGCAGGATTCTCGCGGCCATCGGTTATGCCGGGGTCAATGATTTGAATGTGGATACCATTCAGCTTCATCTCGACGACGTGCTGGTGGCGGAGAAGGGCGGGCGGGCCGCCCATTATCAAGAAGCGGATGGACAACGCGTGATGAATCAATCCGAAATCGCCATCCGTGTCGTGCTCAATCGCGGTACCGCATCGACTACCGTGTGGACCTGCGATTTCTCTTACGATTACGTGAAGATTAATGCCAGCTACCGCAGCTGATAGCCGGGTAAATCAACCCGATGAATGACTTAGATAAGCTCTGCGCGCGCCTGGACCGGTTGCTCGATCACGTGGAAAAAGTGCTGCCGTCCGTGCAACCGGAACCGGATTGGCGAGCAGCAATCGCTTTCCGCTGGCGCAGACAGGGAAACAGCGGATTCATTCAACCGGTGACGCAACCGCACCGCATCACGCTCGACACGTTGTGCGGCATCGACGAGCAGAAACGGCGCATCGACCAGAACACGCAGCAGTTCGTGCAGGGATTTTCCGCGAATAACGTGCTGCTGACCGGCGCGCGCGGCACCGGCAAATCGTCGCTGATCAAAGCGCTGCTGAACAAGTATGCGCACGACGGTTTGCGCCTGATTGAAGTGGAGAAGCATCATTTGGTCGATCTGCACGACATCGTGGAAAAGATTTATCAGCGCCCGGAACGCTTCATTCTGTTTTGCGACGATCTGTCGTTTGAAACCGACGAAGCGGGTTACAAAGCGCTCAAGGTGGTGCTGGACGGCTCGATCGCCACGGTTTCCGACAACATGCTGATTTACGCGACATCGAACCGCCGCCACATGGTGCCGGAATTCATGCGCGACAATCTCGACACCAAGCATATCGGCGACGAAGTGCATCCCAGTGAAGCCATCGAGGAAAAAATTTCGCTGTCGGAGCGGTTCGGTTTGTGGGTGTCGTTTTATCCGTTCGATCAGGATCAGTATCTGGACATTGTGCACTATTGGTTGGCTTATTTCGGTATTCATGAGATGACCGCGCTGACGCGCACCGAAGCACTGCAATGGGCTATCGAACGCGGCTCGCGCAGCGGCCGGGTGGCTTGGCAGTTCGCGCGCGATCTGGCGGGCCGGCAGCAATCGGCTGGCAATCGCTCGTAATCAATGAATCACTCAGCCACGCCGATTGCCGAATCGGCACCTATCGTTGAAGTCGTCGCAGCGGTAATTCTGCAGCCGGATGGCCGGTTCTTACTGACGCGCAGGCCCGGTGGGAAAGTGTATTCCGGTTACTGGGAATTTCCCGGTGGAAAAGTGGAACCCAACGAATCGCTATTGCACGCGCTGGAACGCGAATTATGGGAAGAACTCGGCATTCACGTGCGCCAGGCCCACCCCTGGATCACACGCGTTTTCAGCTATTCGCACGCCACCGTGCGGCTGCATTTCTTCCGTGTGGTGGAATGGGAAGGCCAGCCTTCATCCCGGGAAGAACAGGAATTATTCTGGCAATCGCCGCATCAGGTTGACGTATCCCCAATTTTGCCTGCCAACGGTCCGATTTTGCAGGCGTTGTCGCTGCCGCCGGTTTATGCCATCACTCGCGCGGCTGAAACCGGCATCGAAGCGGCATTACAGCACATCGAGCGCGCATTGCAAAACGGCTTGCGCTTGCTACAAATCCGCGAAAAACAAATGGCACCGGATGCACTGCGTGACTTTGCCGGGAAAGTTCTGGAACTTGCCCGGCCCCATCAAGCAAGAGTGCTGATCAATGGCAACGCGGCACTGGCACAAGAACTTGGCGCCGATGGCGTGCACTTCACATCGCCGCAGCTGATGGCCATGTCATCCCGTCCCGATCCGGGTTATGGATTATGCGCCGCATCCTGCCACAACGCCGAAGAACTGTTTGCGGCGGAACAGCTGGAGCTTGATTTTGCCGTGCTGGGGCCGGTGCAGCCGACACTGAGCCATCCGGGATTATCACCATTGGGCTGGAGAAGGTTTGCGACACTGATTCGCGGTTATTCGTTACCGGTTTATGCGCTGGGCGGATTACACCGGGAAGATTTGCCCATCGCCCAGGAAATGGGCGCACATGGCATTGCGATGCTGCGTGGAATCGAATGAACGACGCAGATGGAAAGCACCGCCCCGTTTTCAGTGCGTAACCAGATCGGCGCCGGCGTATACCGCAACTTGATTGCGGCCGCCTGATTTAGCGGCGTATAACGCTTGGTCAGCTCGATCGAGCAAGGTATTGCAGATGAAATCCGCGTCGTGTTGCTGCGCGGTCAACAAACTTCGCAGGCTGGCGATACCGATCGAAATCGATACGGTGAATTGTTTGTCATGAAAATTCAGCGCAGTGGAACAAATCGCCTGACGCAGCCGCTCGGCAATTTCATGCGCTGCTTGCAGCGTTGTCGACGGCAGGGCGACAACGAACTCTTCCCCGCCGTAACGCGCCACAATGTCGCACGACCGGACTTGCTCCTTGATTAAACCGACCATGTACCGGAGCACCAGATCACCGGTTTGATGGCCGTAAGTGTCATTAATTTTCTTGAAATGATCCACATCGAGAAACATGCAGATCAAGTCGTCATCCCAGCGCATGCAACGGGCAATCTCATCTTTGAAACGCAGGTCGAAATAACGGCGGTTATACGCTTGCGTCAGCACATCCTGGTAGCTGATTTCCTTGAGCCGTTGCTGATTAAGGCAGTTTTCGATCGCCACGGCGGCCATCGCGGATATTTTTTGCAGAAAAAGCGTCCCGATACCGGCTTGATAGCGATGCGGATCGTGGCTGAGCAACAATAGCGCGCCGATTGTCTGCTCGCCGCGCAGCAGCGGCAGAAATGCAGCGCTTTTGACCTGATTGCGATTTTTCAGATTGGCGATCATCCAGCGGTAATTCTTCAATGCCTCCACGCCCAGCACCGGATGACCGGCCAGTGAATAGATGATTTCCGCATCTTTTAAGGTATCGAGAATCAAGAGCTTGTTCTCGTAGTTCAGCTGCGCTTCTTCATCGCGTTCAAAAAACAGACGCTCGGTGTCTTTATGGTAGTCGATCAGACATAAAACAACATCGAGCAACTGAAAACGCTCAATGGTTTGTGACAACAGCAAATCCCGCAGCTGTTTGGGTGTGCTGGCGCCAATAATTTCAAAGCCGAAAGTTTCATAGAGCTCCTGCTTTTTCTCATTGGCTCTGGCTTGCTTGAGCAGATGATCGAGCTTACGCTGTAACTCGCGGTTTTTCTCGTAGATCGATTCATCCATTATATCGGCTCAGTGGTTATAGTATTCTCCGGATCTTTTTCAGCTTCAGAGATACGATAAGATTCCTGAGCCCATTGCGACAGATCGTTCGTTTTACACCGCTCGGAACAAAACGGACGAAAACGGCTGGCCGGTTCCCAGATTACTTCTTTACCGCATTGCGGGCAATTGACTGTGCGCTGTTGCATAAAAGCAGATCATTGTTAGATTGTTTTAAGATAAGAGTCTTGTATTAGCGAAAAATAAGTAGAATAGGAATAAAATCATTACACATGAATCTGATAGAGAATTATTCGTTTTAGTTTTAAACTGATCACAAAAAAATAAAATCCTTTTTCCTTATCTCTGATGAAATTTAACACTATTCCGGCAGCCCGCGAGATTTTAGTATTCTACAAAAATTTCGTATCTGTTAGTTTTAACTTTCTAAATTATTTTTAATCACTTACTTTAAGGTTACAAATCCTGGCCACTCGACAAGAACTTTCAGATTTTCTGATTGAAACCGAGAAGCGCGCCTATAAACAAGCCCTGTTCGCGGTTCATGACGAGCATATGGCGTTGGATATTGTTCAGGATTCCATGATGAAGCTGACGGCGAAATATGCTTCAAACCCGGCCGAAGAGCTACCGTTATTATTCCAGCGCATCCTGCAAAATACCATTCGCGATTATTACCGGCGGCAGAAGATCCGTTCGTTATGGACCACGCTGTTTTCAGCGTTTATACCTAGCGATCAAGATAAAAACCAAGAAGACTTCGATATTCTGGAAACTTTACAGATCAAGCAGGAATCGAATGATCCGGATGCACAGCTTGAGAGATCGCAACTCATTAATTTAATAGAAGAAGCAATAAAAGTTCTCCCGCCACGTCAACGCGAAGCCTTCATACTGCGTTACTGGGAAGAAATGAGTTTGGCGGAAACGGCCATAATTATGAAATGTTCGGAAGGCAGTGTAAAAACACATTGTTCACGGGCAGTCCATACATTAGCTACAATACTCAAAGAAAAAGGAGTGAAACTATGAACGAGCAAGAGTTTGGAAAAGAAATTTCTAGGCTGCTGGATCAAGGTGCTGATCAGACGATCAAACAAAGCACGTTGTACCGGTTGCAGGTCGCTCGTCGGGCAGCTTTGGAAAATTGCCAACCCACGATGAATATTATTCAGTCAGGCAATGGCACTTCTGTGTATGGTAGACATAGCGGACACATGTACGCTATGAAAGTGCTGTTGTTAATGACAGTATTATTTATTTTGATGAATATTGTCTATTACCAATTCTGGGACAATGATAAATATGCAGCTATTGATACCATGATATTAGCTGATGATTTGCCGATAGATGCTTATATTGCTAATGAGTTTGATGAATGGTTGGATATCGATTAATCATATTCGGATTATTGTTACTGCTCTCCGTTGATGCTTTATGTGAATCTGAATCCAGCAAGCCTCGATGGAATGAATTAAAACCGCAGCAGCAAAGAATTCTGGAGCCGTTAGCCGGCACGTGGGATAGTATGGACTCTACCAGAAAGAAAAAATGGCTAGGTGTCGCAAAACGTTATCCTAAAATGACAGCGCAAGAGCAGCAGCGTATCCAATCGCAAATGCAAAGCTGGAATTCACTGACTTCGGAACAGCGAAAACAAGCGCGCGAAAGATATAAAAAAATGGAACAACTGCCAGCCCGGAAGCGTCAAGAAATCAAGCAGCGGTGGTATGAGTATGAACAACTACCCGGCAAAACTTGATAAGCGAACATTCCCAAACCGTTCTGCGTTACAAGATTCTGTTTGATATCGTCTTATTCCGTTTGATAAGCGAAGAGACCATCAGGCCATGCTTTCCGTGAAGCTGTGCCTGAAAGTAATCACTACGGTTAGTTGCATTGCCGGTTGAACAGTTTGCTTTCTTACGCTTATTCCCGATACAAAACCCTTTTAGTCTCCACTGGCAGTCAATGCATGCAGAAAACCCCTCGCTTCTCACTGAATAACTTACCCGCGATATGGACAGATGAACTTTCTGCGCAATTAAGCGAAGACGAAAGTATTCTCGCTTGGCTTGAAATCGATCTCGATCATCAGCTGCATTTTGCCACGGGCATCGTCATCGCAACCGATAAGCGCGTGCTGGCCAAAATGGCTGACGATGGAACTTGGCAAACGTGGGCTTATCAGCAAGGATTGCAGCTCACACAACGAGATCATGCCGGTGTTGGCTGTTTGGAATTATTCGATCCGCATGCACGGCTTGCCTTCTGGCGCTATCGCTTGAGCAATGTCATGGCGGCGAACCGGCTGATTGAATGCTTTTCGCAGCAACTGGACTATCATGTCAGCGGCAAGCTGCCCGAATCCTCGCAAACATCGGCTCAATGTCCCCATTGCGGCGCTTTTCTATCCGCTGAACAGGATGAATGCCCGGTTTGTGAAAAGCAAAATCATATACCGCCTTCCACCTGGGTCTTACTGCGCTTGTGGCGCTTCGCAAAGCCCTACAAGGGACGGCTACTCGTCGGTTTTCTGCTGACCTTGTGCAGCACGGCGGCAACACTGGTGCCGCCCTATTTAACCATGCCACTCATGGATAATGTATTGATTCCATATCAGAATGGTCAGCCGATCGATACTGATTTAGTACAGCTCTATCTCTCCGGTTTACTGGGAGCGGCGATTCTTGCCTGGATGCTGGGCTGGGCGCGAACCTACATGCTGGCGCTGGTTTCAGAGCGCATTGGCGCTGATTTGCGCACCACCACTTATGAGCATCTGCTGAATCTTTCGCAGGAATATTTCGGCGGTAAGCGTACCGGTGACTTGATGGCGCGTATCGGTGCTGAAACCGACCGGATTAATCTTTTTATTTCATTGCATTTACTCGACTTCGCCACGGATGTCATCATGATCTGCATGACGGCCATCATTTTAGTGTCGATCAATCCTTGGTTGGCCTTGGTAACGCTGGTACCGCTGCCGATTATCGCATGGCTGATTCATCTGGTTCGCGACCGCTTGCGGATTGGTTTTGAGAAGGTGGACCGGATCTGGGCCGAGGTGAACAATGTGCTGGCGGATACTATCCCAGGTATCCGGGTCGTTAAAGCCTTCGCACAAGAGAAAAGGGAAGCGGCGCGTTTTCACGCGGCAAACCAGCGCAATCTGCAAATCAATGACCGCGTCAACAGAATCTGGTCACTGTTCACACCGACGGTCACTCTGCTGACCGAAGTCGGGTTACTGGTCGTATGGGTATTCGGCATATGGCAGATATCGCAGGATGAAATTACCGTCGGGGTGCTGACGGCATTTCTTGCCTATATTGGCCGTTTCTACATCCGGCTCGACTCGATGAGCCGGATTGTATCGATCACCCAGAAAGCTGCGGCTGGCACCAAACGCATTTTTGATATTCTGGATCATGTGTCCAGCGTTCCGGAATCCACCAATCCGGTACATTTGCCACCGATTCAAGGGCAAATAGAGTTGCGCCACGTCGGCTTCCGTTATGGAACACGCAGTATCACGCACGGCATCAATCTGGTCATTCAACCCGGTGAAATGATTGGCCTGGTCGGACACAGCGGTTCGGGAAAAAGCACGCTGGTCAACTTGATCTGCCGTTTTTACGATATCACCGAAGGCGCCATTCTGGTCGACGGGCATGACATCCGTACCTTACCGCTTGCTGAGTATCGCAAACATATTGGCCTGGTGCTGCAAGAACCCTTTTTGTTCTTTGGTACTATCGCTGAGAATATCGCCTACGGCAAACCGGATGCGACCCGGGCAGAAATTGTAGCGGCGGCACGGGCGGCACATGCGCATGAGTTCATTCTGCGCCTGCCGCACGGTTATGATTCGCTGGTTGGCGAGCGCGGGCAAGCGTTATCGGGCGGCGAGCGTCAGCGCATTTCGATCGCACGCGCGCTATTGATTAATCCACGCATCCTGATTCTGGACGAAGCCACTTCTTCAGTCGATACCACCACGGAAAAGGATATTCAGAAAGCGCTGGACAATCTGGTACGCGGCCGTACCACGATCGCAATTGCGCATCGGTTATCGACTTTACGGGAGGCCAACCGGTTGATTGTGCTGGATCGCGGCAGAATTGTGGAAATCGGCAATCACGCTGAATTAATGGCGCGCGAGGGTTACTATCATCGATTGTATTTGGCGCAAGCACGCAATGTCGATGAAGAAGAACGGGCACTGATCTCTGCTACCGAACACAGCATTGCGGGAGAACACAAATGAGCGCCGCCGTTACTTATCAATTAACCCGGAATTCGTACGGCCGTTTGGTTTTGATCGATCAATCCGGTGTCACGCACGAAGGTGTGATTCCTGTACGGTCATTTCCGATTACCGATCCGGGACAAGGTATCGCGCTGATCGATTCGCATGGCCATGAATTGGCATGGATAGAACGCTTCGATGATTTACCGGAAGCCTATCGAGTATTGATTGAGTCAGAACTGGCAAGCCGTGAATTTATGCCGGAGATAAAACGCATCACGAAAGTCTCCGGTTTTATCACGCCAAGCACCTGGCATGTCGAAACGGATCGTGGCACAGCAGTGCTTATTTTGAAGGGGGAAGAGGATATCCGCCGCTTAACCGCATCGTCGTTAATGATCACGGATAACCATGGCATTCATTTTCTGCTTCGTGACCGCACGGCACTGGATCGTCATAGCCGTAAATTGCTGGACCATTTTCTGTAGTCCTGAGCCTCAATGACCCGAGCAAATTAATAGCCGCTGGCGATATTACTTGCCAATGCAGAAATGCGAAAAAATCTCCCCGAGTAAATCATCGGCGGTAAATTGCCCTGTAATCGACGACAAAACATTTTGCGCCAATCTCAACTCTTCCGCCAGCAGCTCCAATTGATATGCACCTTCAGTGAATCTCTGCGCATTTTCCAGATGCTTCTTGGTTTGGCTCAGTGCTTCCAGGTGACGCTGTCTGGCCATAAACACACCCTCTCCGGCCTGATTGAATTGCCAGCCCGCGATCTGCAATATTTTGCTGCGCAGTAGTTCAATGCCCGCACCGGTTTTGGCCGAAAGATAAATGGCACTGTGTCCTTCCTGATCTTCGGTTCTTGGATTCTCGCCGACTAAATCGATTTTGTTGAATACGGTGATTTGCGCTTTACCGGCCGGAATAGCATGTTGTGCCGGATTGTTCTCGGCAGCAGACTGGGGTTGTTGACCACTGTCAATGAGCCGGAGCACCATGTTGGCATCCCTGATCGCGGCGTAAGTACGTTCAATGCCTTTTTGTTCGACCACATCCTGAGTTTCTCTCAGTCCGGCAGTATCGATGATATGAATCGGCATACCGGCAAGGGAAATGGTGCGTTGAATCGTATCACGCGTGGTTCCGGGGATTTCTGTGACGATAGCGGCCTCTTCTTGCACCAATTGATTCAGTAAGCTGGATTTACCGACATTGGGTGCTCCCGTCAGAACGATGCGAATCCCTTCCTGCAACAAATTACCTTGCCTTGCGGCCAGAAATATCTGTTCAAGCAGCGCATAGATTTGCGCTAATTTTTCGTCGATGTGCAATGTTTGCAGATTATCGATTTCTTCTTCGGGAAAATCCAGTGTAGCTTCTATGAGCATGCGCAGATTGATCAATAAACTTACGAGTTCTTCAATCCGCGATGAGAAATGGCCTTGCAATGAGTTGATTGCGCAGCGCGCGGCTTCATGGGTGCTGGCTTCGATAATCGCAGCGACGCTTTCCGCTTGAATCAAATCAATCTTATTATTGAGAAAAGCGCGTAACGTAAATTCACCGGGTTGCGCCAAACGAGCGCCGGCCGCAATACAGCGATCAAGCAACAAATCCATGACAGCTGGGCCGCCATGCCCTTGTAACTCCAGGACATCCTCGCCCGTGTAGGAATGGGGGGCGGGAAAGTAAAGCGCGATACCTTGGTCAATGACTTGTCCATCGGCATCCAGAAATTGGCTGAGACAGGCATAACGCGGTTTCGGGAGTCTGCCAAGGATCGCTTCCGCCAGTTCTGTCAGATGCTTGCCGGAAATTCGAATGACTCCAATTCCGCCCCGGCCGGGCGGGGTTGCAATTGCTGCAATGATATCAGAGCCTGCTATAGATCATCTCCATGACTGCTTTACTGTGACTGATCATGGCGGGTTATTGATAATGAACAATAACCCGTCATGATTTTTCATTTTCTCTTCGCTTTCTTGCCAGCAGGAACACTCTTCGCTTTTACCGGCGCTTTACCTTTAGCGGAAGCAGCCGCTTGGCTTGGTTGTTGCTGTTGTTTTTCATTTTCTTGACTGCTGGAAGCGGCAACAGTTTCTGTTTCAGCTGCTTCTTCTCCTTCGTCAGTCAGCGCGGCTGGTTGAGAATTCTCCTTAGCCGGCTCAGGTTTGTTCTTGCCTTTCTTCCTGTTTTTATCTTTGTTGGCTTCCTCTTCCGCTTTATTCTCAAACATACGCGTTATTTGCCATTGTTGCGCAATGGAAAGAATATTATTACAGAGTGAGTACAGTACAAGCCCCGCCGGGAAGAAGAAAAAGAACACGCTGAAAGCAACCGGCATGATCTGCATGACTTTTGCCTGAATTGGATCAGTGGGTGTCGGGCTGAGTTTCGATTGAACCCACATCGACACACCCATAATCAATGGCAATACATAATAAGGATCGGGTACCGACATATCTGTTATCCATAGCGCCAGCGGCGCATAACGGAGCTCAACGGCAGCCAGCAACGTCCAGAACAGTGCAATAAATACCGGGATTTGCACCAGAATCGGCAAGCATCCCCCCATCGGGTTGATCTTTTCTTCCTTGTAGAATTCCATCATCGCTTGGTGCATACGCTGACGGTCACTGGCATATTGCTCACGTATCCGCTGCAATTTCGGCGTCACCAGCCGCATTTTGGCCATAGACCGGTAGCCCGCAGCCGACAATGGAAAAAACAGCAGCTTGACTGTCAAAGTCAGCAAAATGATCGCCGCGCCCCAGTTATCGGTCCATGAATGATAAAAGGAAAGCAACCAGAAAAGCGGTACAGCCAAAACTGTTAACCAGCCATAATCCACTGTCAATTCGAGGCCGGGCGCCAGCTCGGCAAGCTTATTCTGCTCCTGCGGGCCCGCATAGAGCGGCATCGTAATATTTTTCACTTGCCCCGGCTCAACAGCGCCAACCGGTGCAATAACGCCCGCAGTATATTGATTGGGCGCCAAACGCTTGGCAAAATATTCACGCGGGGTGTTTTGCGGAGGCAACCAAGCCGTCAGGAAGTAATGTTCAAGCATGGCGATCCAGCCATTATCCGCGTTGGTTGGATATTCCGCTTTATTTTTATCGAGATCGGAGAATTTTATTTTCAGGAATTTTTCTGCGTCCGTATACATTGCAGCGCCAGTATACGAATGTACCATGGTGCTGGCACCGGAAGGATCGTTCCCATCCCGCAGCATTTGAAAGTACGAGAACGGCATGACCGTAGCGTCGCTATGATTTACGATCTCAAATTCAACATCGATGACATAACTGCCGCGATGGAAAGTATAAATCTTGGCAACCTGTATACCATCGACTTCCGGTGCGAGAAGACGCACTACAATTTTATTTTGTCCGGATTCAAGTTCATAATTATTTGAATCTACAGTATATCTTGTTTTGTGATTGGGTAATCCATCGCCAATTAATCCGGATTGAGCAACTTGAAACCGCGCGGCTTTATCCAGTAACAACTCGTAGGGTTTGTTCACATCCTCTCTGGATGGATGCGCAATCAAACCCAGTTGCCGGATATCACCGCCTGCGGTATCGATTTCCGCAACAACCAGATCTGTTCTGACATGGATTTTCTCACCGATCGTAAATAGATTCGGTGTCACGGATGAATTAACACCATCAATTTCCGGAATGGCCCCGGATCCTCCGGCTGCGGAAGCGGTCAATTCGTCGCCGGGCACCGGCAATGATGGGTCATGACGCTGATTCGCGGAACCCGAAACCGCTCCAGACATGACTTGTGAAGCGGGCGGATATAATTCTTTTTGCCACGCATCCCACAAAAATAATAGTGACGTGGAGAAAATGATGATAAGTACGAGTTTTTTTGTTTCCATTATTTATCTAATCAAGTTAATTTTTCGACAAAACCGTTCAGTTATTGTTTTTTTCATTTATAGCAGCGCTATTCTGTCGAAAATTTTGTACGTATACAGCAATAAATTATATGCTTAGCTACAACTGAGTTGACTTGGCATCAAGGAACAGGCTCATACCCACCTTTACTCCAAGGATTGCATCGCAGGATGCGCCAAGCACTCAACCGCGTTCCATGGAATAAGCCATATTTTTCATATGCTTCAAGAGCATATTGTGAGCAAGTCGGGCTAAAACGGCACGATGGCGCAAACAGGGGACTGATACAATATTGGTAGAATTTTATTAAAGCAATAATTAACCGTGACATTGCTGTAGTTGAAGCATGAGTAATTGTGTTTCAGTCGCCAGTTTTTTCAGTTCATTCCTCGGAACAGGCCGTCGCAACCGCATAACCCAATCCATTTTTATTGTTTGATCGTAAAACCGGTTCTTGCGAAATGTCTCCCGCAAAATGCGCTTAATCCTGTTGCGCTTCACTGCGGATCGTTCAATTCTCTTGGAAACAATTAGACCCAACCGTGCATATTCAAACTCATTCGGCTTCATATAAATTTGAATTAAATCACCGTTGATCTGACATTTTAAATTGATTACTGCAGCGAATTCCTTTGCCTTATGTAACTTGTAACTTTTCGGCAAAGAATAGGTTTCAACAAATCTAAAAATAAAAATTATCCGATCAGATTTAAACGCTTAATCGAGCACGGCCTTTTGCACGGCGAGCACGAATCACAGCCGCACCACCGCGCGTTCTCATGCGCACTAGAAATCCATGTGTACGTTTTCTTCTTGTCACTGAAGGTTGATAAGTACGTTTCATTTTTCTCTCTAAGTTATTTAGTCAATAGAACCGCGTATTAGAACTTGTTATGGGGTTTTATGTCAATATTTTTCTAAATTCATTTGCAAATAAAGACCTTAATCCCCCCACAGCAACCCTTCCGTAATCAGAATTATACAAACCACGGCAGCGATGTTGTGTCATAGTTTATGCTTTTGGAATAGCACCGTTCTCTAAGGAAGCGCTGATTAATTGACTGTACGAGTGAGTTGCTTCGTTGAATTAATCTGCGCTCCCCCAAATAAATCCTGGCACACCTTCAGGTGCGCTTTACCGATTGTTTTGTTTTGCTAAAATCGGATTGATGCCCATTGACTGAATCATAAACCGCGCACGCTGCTTGAGATCAACTCACTCACATGAATACACCTGATCCGCTTGATAACATCCGTATCGTGCTAAGCCATACGAGCCACCCCGGCAATATCGGCGCAGTTGCACGCGCCATGAAAACAATGGGGCTGCAATCATTATATCTGATCAACCCGAAATGCTTTCCCGATGAGGAAGCTGACGCTCGGGCGGCCAATGCCATCGATATACTGCAACAAGCTAAGGTTTGCGCTGAACTTGACGAGACACTGGATAATACCGCTCTAACCGCCGCAGTTACCGCGCGGCCACGCGAGCTATCGCACACCATTTTCGATGCGCGGCAGGGTGCAATGGAATTGGTGCAGCAAGCACGACAGCAACCGGTGGCGCTGCTATTTGGCCGGGAGAATTCCGGTCTGACCACTGCGGAAGTGAACAAATGCCAGATCATTATTCATATCCCTGCAAATCCGCAATATCCGTCGCTCAATCTGGCGAGTGCCGTGCAAGTGATGGCTTATGAATTGCGCATGGCACTCACCGAGAATCCAACACGTCCGGCCGCAAGTGGAGCGCCAGCAAACTTCAATGAACTGGAATTATTGTATACGCACCTTGAACAGCTGATGATCGCCAGCGGTTTTCTCGATCCGCAAAAACCCAAGCTGCTGATGCAGCGCATTCGCCGCTTGTTTGCCCGCGCGCGTTTGGAAAAAGAAGAAGTGCAGATTCTACGCGGTATTTTGACAGCTCTGGGCAAGCGTTGGTAACGCTGCGTAGTCTGATTATCCGCTAATTTTCCTTGATCAGCGTACCGATCCCTTGATCGGTTAAAATCTCCAGTAGCAATGCGTGCTCTACGCGCCCATCAATGATGTGACAGGATTTAACCCCTTGCTTGACAGCATCGAGTGCCGAACCGATTTTGGGCAGCATACCGCCGGAAATGGTGCCATCGGCAAATAACTCATCCACTCTTTGCGCGGTCAAACCAGTGAGCAAGTTACCGTTTTTATCCAAAACACCCGGAATGTTAGATAACAGAATCAGTTTTTCCGCCTTGAGGATTTCGGCCAGTTTACCAGCCACCAGATCCGCATTGATATTGTAGGATTCGCCATCAGCACCCACACCGATTGGCGCGATAACCGGAATAAAATCCTGAGTATCGAGCAGCGCGATCAGTGCGGGATCAATCGATTCGATCTCACCGACTTGGCCGATATTAATCCATTTTCCGGTGGTTTCCCGGTCCGCCATGAGCATTTTCTTGGCGCGAATAAAAGCACCGTCCTTACCTGTCAGACCGACCGCTTTACCGCCATGACGATTGATCAGATTCACGATATCTTTATTCACCGACCCACCCAATACCATTTCAACCACATTCATGGTCTCGGCGTCGGTTACGCGCATGCCTTGAATGAATTCACCTTGTTTGCCGACACGCTTAAGCATTTCGTCGATCTGCGGACCGCCGCCATGCACAACCACGGGATTCATACCGACCAGTTTCAGCAGCACAACATCGCGCGCAAAACCATGTTTCAGATTTTCTTCAACCATGGCATTACCGCCATATTTAATGACGATGGTCTTACCATGAAAACGTTGAATGTACGGTAGCGCTTCAGCCAGAATCTTGGCCTTATCTTTTGCAACGATAGGGGAAGTCAGCATATTTTTCTCAATCTCTTTTCAAACAAATCCAAAAATCGACCACGAGTGGCACAAAAATTTTTCATTCGCGTGCAACTTGCAAAAATTTTTCATCACCGATTAATTTGAACAAACTCAATTCCCGCCATTGCCGCCCCTCCACATCCTTATATTGCGCAGTAATGCAGTTGGGTAACTTTTTCTTTGCTAGTTTTGCCGGTGTGAATTCGGACAAATCCCTGATCCCCAACATGCTGTTGACAATGAAACCGCCATACAGCTTATTTCCCGGCGTGACCAGCAGAATGCGTGACTTTAAATTGAACGGCACCGGATCACCGCCCAGATAAACGCCAAGATCCGTAATACCGTAAAGATTTCCGCGCACATTGGCTAACCCAAGAAACCACGGTTGCGTCAATGGGACATGCGCTAACTTGGGTATCGCTATCACTTCACTGACTTCCGCCATCGGTATCAGATAGCGATCCTCACCCACCGCAACACCCAGCACTGCTGATGAGATTTCACTGTTATCTATGCCTGGCATTTGTGCAGTCAGTGACTGTAGAAATTCTTTTGTGCCCATCATCTGCGTAAAATCACAACTTTTGTAGCTTCTTCATGAGGTAATTGATTGTTCGTTGTCCGGTTATTTTACTGTATTATCGGTCATTAAAATTTGAATTCTACGGAGTCGAAAAATGAAATATTACGATCGCTGCTGGTTGTCTTTTTTGATATTCCTGCCCTTCTTGACGGGGTGTGTCCCCATGTTTGCCATCGGCACCGCAGCAGGTACAGGAGCGTATATCTCTGAAGATCGCAGAACCAGTGGTATGTTCATCGAGGATGAAGGTATTGAACTCAAGAGTTCACGGCGCATTCACCAGCAATTTGGCGATAAAGTGCACATCAATATCACCAGCTATAACCGCATGGTTCTCTTAACCGGTGAAGCTCCCTCAGAGGACATTAAGACGGATATCGGAAAGCTTGTGATGGGCGTTGATAACGTACGCAGGATTTTCAACGAAATCGCGGTTGCCGGACACACTTCATTAGCCTCCCGCAGCAATGACACGCTGCTGACCTCCAAAGTGAAAGCACGCTTTCTAGCGGAACGGAAATTTCAAATCAATCACGTCAAGATTGTGACTGAAAACGAAGTCGTTTATTTGCTCGGCGTAGTGACACGGCAGGAAGCGGATAATGCTGCGCAAATTGCCAGTTCAACTTCAGGCGTTAAGAAGGTCGTAAAAGTATTTGAATATTTGAATTAGTTAATCAGGTCTTTAGTAAACATGCTGCCGGAAAATCTGCTTGTCGAGTTACATGCCGCATTCCCGCCGGATCGTTTTTATACCGATCCAGTGGACTGTTACGCATATGCGTATGACAACAGCCGCAAGATTTTTCCTCCCGATGCCGTGCTGTTTCCGCTCACCACCGCAGAAGTAAAGCACATCGTAACCCTCTGCAATCGCTACCGAGTGTCGCTCATTCCACGTGGACGCGGTACCGGAACGGCGGGCGGCAGTTTACCGGAACTAGGCGGTATAGCGTTATCGATGGAACGCATGTTGAATATTATTTCGGTTGATCCCGCTAATCGGGTAATTGTTGTAGAACCCGGCGTATTGAATCAAGCCGTGCAAGATGCAGCGAAGCCGTATGGTTTTTTCTGGCCGCCGGATCCTTCCAGTGCGATGTTTTCGACTGTCGGCGGAAATATCGCAACCGGTGCGGGCGGGCCGCACGCTGTCAAATACGGCACAACCCGGGAACATGTTTTAGGTTTGAAAGCCGTCACTGCTGCAGGCGATTTTATTACCACCGGTTGCTATACCACCAAAGGTGTTGTCGGCTATGATCTCACGCGGCTGCTGATTGGTTCGGAAGGCACGCTGGCTGTGATTACGGAAGCGACGCTTAAACTAACCGCATTACCTGGCGCCGTTGCCGGTATCACGGCGCATTTTCGTGATTTAACGAGCTGCACGGCTGCCATCGTTAAGATTATGGCGCAGCCGCAATTGCCTAGTGCACTTGAATTCTTGGATTCCGGCTCGCTGAATCTGATACGAGGACGCTACCCCGACATGCTGCCGATGGATACAAATGCCATGTTGATGATTGAGGTTGATGGTTTTCACAACGATATCGCCGATGCGATAGCTGCCATTCTATCAGCATGCCAATCAGACGGCTTAATTCATGCAAGTCAGGTTGAAAACACAGCCGCATTATGGCAAGCGCGCAAGGCACTTTCACCCCTGCTGCGTGAAATTGCACCGAAAAAAATCAATGAAGATGTTGTCGTGCCCGTTAATACGTTGCCGCAATTTCTGCATGGATTGACGCAGTTAAGCACGCACTATCATCTACAGAATGTGAATTTTGGCCATGCCGGTAACGGCAACATCCATGTTAACCTGCTGATTAATCCTGATGATGCCGATGAAGTGGCACGAGCGGAGCGCTGCTTGGATGAAATATTCGATTTAGTGATCAAGCTTCGCGGTACACTTTCAGGAGAACATGGCGTAGGCAGCGAGAAAAGAGCTTTTGTGAGCAAAGAAATTGATGGTGTGACTTTGGATTTAATGCGTAACATCAAACAACTGTTTGATCCCAACAACATTCTTAATCCGGGAAAATTATTTCCCGCAATCGAACAAGCTTAGAGTTTCAACCGCAAAACTGTGCTTGTGATATTTGATCATTACCAGCAGCTTATCAAATATCACAAGCACAGCTTAGTTGCGCATCTAAAAAAAGAAATAGTGATCTACAAGCAATGCTACAAACAACAGTGCTAAATAAAGTATCGAGTAGCGGAATGCTTCCCGAGCCAATTGATCGCTGTAATTACGATAAATCTCTATGGCATAGTACATAAAAATGCCATTTAATATCGTTGAACTCACCAGATAGATCATCCCGCTCATTTGGGTCACATAAGGCAGGAAAGTGACTACACACAGAATGACGGTATACAACAATACCTGCAATTTTGTGAATTGATCACCGTGTGTCACTGGCAACATCGGCATGCCGATTGAAGCATATTCATTCTTTCTATATAACGCAAGCGCCCAAAAATGGGGTGGAGTCCATGCAAAAATAATCAGAAAAAGTAATAATGCGTCACTCGCGATCTCTCCAGTCACCGCTGTCCATCCAAGCACCGGAGGCATAGCGCCGGATGCGCCGCCAATTACGATATTTTGCGGCGTCAATGGTTTTAGAATGACGGTATAAATGATGGCATAGCCTACAAAAGTGCCTAATGTCAGCCACATGGTCAATTCATTGACCCACTCATATAATATGAAGAGCCCTGTCCCGCCAACGACCATCAAGAAGAACAGTGTCTCAGGCACGCTTACTTTACCTTGCGGTAACGGACGGCCTTTTGTCCGGGCCATGACAGCATCCATTTTTTGTTCAACCAAACAATTCAATGCGGCTGCAGCCCCCGCAACCAACGCAATACCGATAGTGCCCAATAGCAGAATATCTAAAGGCACGACACCAGGAACAGCCATAAACATTCCTATAACTGCGGTAAATACGATGAGAGATACAACACGCGGTTTGGTCAACCGGTAAAACTGGTTGATTCGTGATGCTGTCTCATGCAATGCCATACTGATAGCCATCTTATTAACCTCCTTGCAAGTCGAATATTTTTATTTATTAATACATAGTTTTCCACGAGGAGAAAACTGCCATTTTTAATGTTCTATTTGTGATACGTGTAGCAGTCTTTTTAGATCCTGTCCCATTTTTGTTCCATTAACTTTTTCTGGAAAGCGCATCATTAAGTTACCTATCGGATCGATAAGATAAATATGTTTTGTCTGTGTTTCAGCATTTTCTATAAAACTTAGAATCTCACTATCTTTCGCATTCACAAAAAACATGCCTTCATATTCTTTAATGAGTTCAGCATCAGGTGCATGATCGTCATTAATGAGCCATAACCGTTCAATCCGATGCTTTTCTTTTCCCTGCACAAGCCTTACTTGGCGCATGAAATATAATTTTTCCTTGCATACTTCATCGCAATGACCTGAATCTACCGTCACCAATACCCATTTACCATGCAGATCCTTCATGCGCAGAATTGTATTATCCGTCAGATTAGTGCCTTTTCCCGCAACCTTCACAATCGGTAACAGATCACCGTAATGTGTACTTTTAGGTTTATATTCGAAGAAATAAAGCGCGTACGAAATTATTACCGGAGAGCACATCAGTGCCAGCAATAGTAAAAACTTACGTCTGTTCGTTTTTTGAATTTTTTCGTTTGACATTCAACACTATGAAAATAATTACTGCTGTCGCAGCTAATGAAAACCATTGAATCGCATAACCAATATTTTTAGAAGCACCGGAATCAGGCTTACTCCAATCCCGTATCAATCCGTCTTTTTCTTCACTTTTTTGTAGCAGCATCAGCGGCTGCAATGTTAAGCCAGTGACTTCTTGATAGCGCTGTAAGTCGAAATTATCCCAAACTTGTCCTTCAATCGCTCTACCCGAAAGCTCGAGTGTTCTGATTTCAGGCGAAGCTGCAATTCCTGTAATTTTTACTTCACCACTTACTTCCGCGACGGCTGGTAATACTGACCGATCCGATCCTGTGGCAACCCAACCTCTATTTACTACCACATGAAGCGCACTGTTCAAAATTTTAAGCGGCGTGATAACGTGATAGCCTGCTCGACCATGGTACGTTTTGTTATCCAGATAAATTGTATGCTCCGGTAAGTATTCTCCACTTACCTCTACATCACGATATTGAAAATCTTTAAACTTTACCAAGGTACCTGGCAATAAAACAGCGGGCTGTTTTGCGTATTGTTCCAGCTGCTCAAATTGCGCACTTTTTTCATCCGCACGCGATAATTGCCATTTACCCAACTCAATAAAAATTATTACCGAAACAACGGTGATTGCAATTGCCCACAGTCTTGGCTCAAAGCGATACCCCAATAGATTCATTTTATTTGAATATTGCTATAAGAATTGTGAATTGCTTCTGAGTGAACTACCGGAATCCGGGATTTTTTATTGAGAATGCAATCCAAATTAGTTATTAATCATTTAAACAAAGATTCCAGCCATTTACACACTTTATTGTTGTGCTTTCACTTAAACTTGAAATTCACAACTTTCCGGTGCAAAGGCTGGAATCTTAACTTGCTATGACTGAATAACTTACATCAGATATACAAACACAAACAATCCAAGCCATACCACGTCAACAAAGTGCCAGTACCATGCCACACCTTCAAAGCCAAAATGATGTTCTGGCGTAAAGTGACCAGCTACGCTGCGGAAATAAATCACAATCAGCATAATCGTACCGATTGTCACATGGAAACCATGGAATCCGGTCAACATGAAAAATGTAGAACCGTATGCGCCTGTCGTTAATTTCAGATTCAGATCATTATATGCATGGATATATTCGTATGCTTGACATCCAATAAATAATGCACCTAAGAATATGGTCGCCAACAACCATAATTTCAGTCCGTCACGTCTGTTTTCTTTCAGTCTCCAGTGCGCAAATGTCACTGTAACGCCTGATGTTAAGAGCAACAGAGTATTAAATGCTGGTAATCCCCATGCACCCATCGATGTGAATTTCTCATGCACACCTGGGCCTGCTGTCGGCCATGTACCGTCATAAGCTGACCAGAAAGTATTTCCTAACACCGTACTTTCTTCTTGTAACCATGGTATCGAAAGATTGCGCATGTACCACAACGCACCAAAGAATGCACAGAAAAACATAACTTCAGTGAAAATGAACCAGCTCATCCCCCAACGAAAAGAGCGATCCACTTGCTCTCCATATTTACCACTTTCACTTTCTCTGGCTACTGTTCCGAACCAACCGAACAACATATAAATTAAAATTGCAAAACCTATCGCTAACAAACCGTAACCTAACTCCATTTTATTCATGGTCAGGGCTGCGCCTGATCCCATGAACAGAATCGCCGTTGATCCAATGATTGGATATGACGATGGAGCTGGGACGTAATAATGTCCTGATTCTTGACTCATTCTTCTCTCCTCCTACTTTTATGTTTTTCTCAAATTCTAACTAACAACTAATCTGACTAAAAGCATCACGCCTATTACAAAAAGTGCACCGCCTATAATTCCGCCGATGATTAATTGAACCGGCTTCAACGTCGCTGCATCTTTTTCAAGATCACTTTTTTTGCGTATTCCCATAAAGGCGAACATTACTGCTTTTGCAACCTGCCAAATTGTTCCGCTGGTTTGTTTATCAGTAACATTGCTCAACTTCTCTATCCCCTATTTTTTGGCCGTACTTCCGCCATCTGGTAATTCAAAAAAAGTGTATGAAATCGTCACAGTATCCACATCGGCCGGCAATCCCGGTTCAATTACAAACTGAACCGGCATTTGCCTTATCTCATTTGCTTTTAGCACTTGTTTTGTAAAGCAAAAACACTCAAATTTCTTCAAATGCTTTTCCAAAAACCGTGGACTATAACTAGGTATTGCTTGTCCTGCTATCTCACGATTTGAGCTGTTTGTAATTTCGTACATCACAGTAATCGGTTCTCCTGGATGAATGCGAGCGCTAGACTGAAGAGGTTTGAATTGCCAAGGTAATCCTCTTGTATTGGCATCAAACTCAATTGTGACCCAACGCGTTTCATCCACCCAGTTATCCTTAGTTAGAACATCTGGCTGTAACAGATTATTAATTCCAGTTACTTCACAAAACTTCTCATAAAATGGGACTAATGCATAACCGAATACGAACATCACTAATGAGAAAACCATTAGCTTCTTGAACATCATCATGTTCGCTCTAGAATTGCTATTCATCAATCCCATTGTTTTATGATTACCGTTAAATAAAGCGCTAATACTGTCATTAATAGAAACATTGCTGTTCTAATTTTTTTGCGCTTCAAATCCGTTTCTTGTGACATACGATTTCCTAATTGCTCTTTTACTTAACAATAGGTGGTGTTTCAAAACTATGATATGGAGCCGGCGAAGGCAAATGCGTCCATTCCAAAGTCGTTGCACCATCCCACGGCATTTGTGGCGCTTTTTCACCACCACGAATGCAATCAATCACAATGTACAAGAAAAGCAATTGTGTCAATCCAAATCCAAACGCACCGATACTTGAAATCATATTAAAATCGGCAAATTGGATATTGTAATCCGGGATTCTGCGCGGCATTCCGGCCAAACCTAAGAAATGCTGAACAAAAAATGTTAGATTGAAGAAGAACATCGACAACCAAAAATGGCATTTACCCAATGTTTCGCTATACATATGACCGGTCCATTTTGGCAACCAGTAGTATACACCTGCAAACAATGAGAATAATGCGCCTGAAACCAACACATAATGGAAATGCGCGATTACATAGTAGGTATCTTGCACTTGAATATCAATCGGTACGATTGCGCAGATAACGCCACTAAATCCACCGATCACAAACAAGAAAATAAAACCTATTGCAAATAACATTGGCGTCTCAAACGACATTGATCCGCGCCACATTGTTGCTGTCCAGTTAAATACTTTCACTCCTGTCGGTACTGCAATCAACATCGTTGCATACATAAAGAACAACTGACCAACGGTTGGCATACCGGCTGTGAACATATGATGCGCCCAAACTACACACGACAAAATAGCAATTGATGCAGTAGCATAAACCATTGATGAATAACCAAATAACGGCTTACGTGAGAACGTTGGAATAATTTCAGAAACAATTCCGAACGCTGGTAAAATCATAATATAAACTTCTGGATGACCAAAGAACCAAAAAATATGCTGGAACATTACTGGGTCGCCACCGCCAGCTGCATTGAAGAAGCTTGTACCGAAATGACGATCGGTCAATAACATGGTTACTACACCTGCTAATACCGGCATTACTAATACCAGCAAATAAGCGGTAATCAACCATGTCCACACAAACATCGGCATCTTCATCAGCGTCATACCAGGCGCGCGCATATTCAAAATGGTCGTTATGATATTGATCGAACCCATGATTGAGGATGCACCCAAGATATGTACTGAGAAAATCATCAGATCAACACCCAAGCCACCTTGTGTTGATAGTGGCGGATAAAAAGTCCAGCCACCCGCTGCGGCGCCACCTGGTACAAAGAACGAGCTAACAAGCAAAGTTCCCGCTACTGGTAATAACCAAAAACTCCAGTTATTCATGCGAGCAAATGCCATATCTGGCGCGCCGATCATCAGTGGCACTTGCCAGTTCGCAAAACCCACGAAAGCCGGCATGATGGCGCCAAACACCATAATCAAGCCATGCAGGGTTGTAAATTGATTAAATAATTCAGGCTCTAAAATTTGAATCCCTGGTTGGTATAGCTCTGCTCTAATACCCATAGCCAAAAAACCACCCACAAGAAACATGGTAAAACTGAACCATAGGTACATCGTACCAATATCTTTATGATTGGTCGTTCTAACCCAGCGCATTATCCCACTGGGATGATGATCATCATGTCCGTGACCGTGTGCGTCACCATGTACTGCTGCCATAGTTATCTCCTTTTACTTATTTTCTACATGCATTGATGTTTTAACTGCAGATGCATTCAACTGAGCGGCCACCCATTTTGAATACTCACCTGCCTCCATGACTTCTACCACAATCGGCATAAATCCATGATCTTTACCACACAATTCGGCACACTGACCACGATAAACCCCTGGTTTATCCGCCGTGAACCATGTGTCACGAATAAAACCTGGCACAGCATCTTGCTTACTACCCAATGCCGGTACCCACCACGCATGAATCACATCGTTTGCTGTCAGTATAACGCGCACTTTTTTTCCAACTGGCACAACTACACGATTATCCACTTCCAGCAGATAGTTCTCGCCTTTGGGTGCTTTATTCTCAACTTGAGCGCGCGGTGTCGAAAGCTTGCTATAGAAACTAATACCCTCACCCTCACCTTGGAGATAATCATAACCCCACATCCATTGATAGCCAGTTGCTTTAATGGTCATATCAGGACTTGATGTATCTTTCATTGCAATTACTGTTTTTGTTGCAGGATAAGCCATCACAATCAAAATGATACAAGGTATGATGGTCCAAATAAACTCAACAGCAGTACTGTGATGAAAATTCGCTGCTTTATAACCCAGCGATTTTCTATGTTTGAGTATCGAATAGAACATAACTCCAAACACACCTACAAATATAGCCAGACAGATCCACATAAGTAAAATGTGCTGATCGTAGATATCTCTTGCTATGACACTCTGCGGTTCTGGAAAATTATATTTAGATCCCACCGCCATGCTTGAATACAAAGCAAGAGCGGATATCCCCGACAGCGTTACTACTGATTTACTTCTCATATTTCCCCCCCACATGATTACTAATTTTACAGATTCAGGTACAACTAAGAACGCTACCTACCTGTACGCTTTTTTTTGTTCAGCCAGCTAACGGAAGTCATACGCCAGAATCTTACTTTGTTAAAACCACACCATGATTGACGCTAATTACATTTTCTTGGTCGAATTTCCTAATTATCCGCAACTTAGATTTTCTTAGTTATAGATATCTCTACATGCTAATTAATCGAATGGAAATTCTAGCACGCCACCGCTGCCCAAACAAGGAAAAATCATGATTTTTATAGCAATATTCCCATGCTTATAAAATGGTATTGCCCTGAGAACACTACGTAGTCGTCCCTGAAAAAGGTACCCAACAATTGTTATTGAGTAATTGAATCTGATATTTTCTTTCATTGAGGGAAATAACTTTCATTGGTTGGATTTTCATCGAAAGATTGGGAAATTTTGTGGTTTTCTCCACGGGAAAAACAACCAAAAAATGGCCAGCAGCCATAGTTTCAGATTCCAAGCGCAAGCGGCCATCAATAAATTGATACGATCGCCAATAACTCCTTTTAAGAAGTTTCCCGCCAATCTGTAATCTGATTTCAAATGACCGATAACCGGTTCGATCGCTGCACGTCTTCTGCATTGTTTGCGCTTTTTGTCTTTCTGGTAACGCGTATCTCGTTTGAGCGCTTTCCCCGGTAGAATGATTCTGCTGCCATTGACTTCACGTTGGCCACGGTAACCACGATCACACACCGCTTGCTTGACGGCTTTGCCGCGCGATGCTTCAACATTACGCAGTATTTCGGTTAGCGTATGACTGTCATATTGGTTTTGTTCGTGACTGATCACGCCAACGATTAAATTACCTTGTGCGGTGCTGGCGATCGATGCCTTGCTGCCATACTCGTATTGCTTGTGGTCTTTTCCCTTGGCCACACAGTACACTTGCGGTTCATGCAGCGAGTAGATCTTGTGTGTATCCTTCGGTTGCTGCGCTAAAACCCGCTCATACAGTAATCCTTTTGGTAGCGCTCAAACAAACAGTGTTGCGGCAACTCTCTGCGTAATTCCCGTATCAAAATACCGGCAATCGTTCTCAATCTTTTGAGTGCCCGTTTTGCCCTCGATCTTTTGGTAACATGGCGAAAATGTCGGATAGCCAAGCACAATGATTTCACTTCTTTCACGAATGTACGCCGCTGGCAGATACGATGGATTTTACCAATCTTGTTCAGGCGATTAATGATTTTGATCGCTAATTTGCTGTCAGTAGGATAGGTA
>CP091134.1:491120-492604 GCA_021582535.1 Nitrosomonas sp. | reverse complement strand
GCAGGCGGCTCTACGACTTGGCACTTGGGCCATTGGCGTTAGCTTTTGTGGGATCTACGGATAAGGAATCAATCGCTACGATTAAAAACCTGTGTGACAAGTATGGTGAACGCTGGGTTCACGAATGGCTGGCGATCAAGGGATTAACGTTGTCTGACTATGGAGTGGCCGCATGAATATGATCAACGAACTATTCAAGTTAAAGCCGGGCGCGGATGAAACTATGCGTGCCAATGACGGTGTGATGGAAGGCGGTCGCCGCTCGGGTGAAAATGAAAATCCTTATCTGTCAGCAAGGCGTACCTGGAATGATCACATGCGGGAAGTAATTGCTTCGCGCACTATGTGGCAAATACTGGCCCTTCTTTGTTTGTTGATTGCGTTGGCAGGAGTGGGTGGTGTGATTGTCATCGGCAGCCAGTCCAAATTCATTCCCTATGTCGTGCAGGTCAATAAATTGGGTGAAGCTATCGCGGTTTCCCGTGCGGATATCGCTGCGGTGGCCGATCAGCGTGTAGTGCACGCGTCCGTGGCAGCGTTTATTAATGATTTGCGCATGGTAACACCGGATATTGCCTTGCAACGTCGCGCTATCTTTCGTGCGTATGCCATGCTGTCCAATAACGACCCTGCCACGACAAAAGCCAATGAATGGTTCAATAGTAGTGAATCCAGCAGTCCTTTCAAACGCGCTGAAACACAAACCGTCAATGTTGAAATCATATCGGTGATTCCCCAATCACCGGAGACCTGGCAGGTCGATTGGCTGGAAAAAGTCTATGACCGGCAGGGGCACTTAACCGAACCGCCTTTCAAGATGCGCGCTTTGCTCAGGATCTATAACAAGCCGACCACACAAAGCACCACGGAAGAACAGATCCGAAATAACCCGCTGGGTATTTATATCCAGGATTTCTCCTGGTCGAAACAAACATAAAGTGGTCACTCGTCATGAAACCGTTACTCTCTTTAATCACATTAATTATGGCAATGGGTCTGATTGCTCCGATTCATGCCAATGGATTGTCAGAAGCGTATTTCAACGATAAGAACCCGCAACTAACCCCACAGGAACGCGCAGCCATTGATCTGGCCAAGAAATGGCAGGCAGTCAATCCCACCGGCACAAAGCCGGTTGCAGGGCCGGATGGCTCCATTCGTTTTTTGTTTGGTTCACAGCAACCCAGCATCGTCTGTGCAGTATTGCAGGTCTGCGATATTGAATTGCAGCCGGGTGAGCAGGTCAATTCCATCCACCTGGGTGATCAGGCGCGCTGGTTAATAGAACCGGCAGTGACCGGTCAAGGACCTTCTGAGGTGCAACATTTGATTGTAAAACCATTGGATGTGGGCCTGGAGACATCCCTGGTAGTGACGACTAACCGGCGTACCTATCATATGCGCCTTCGATCTCACCGGCGCGATTTTATGCCGAGAGTGAGTTTTACTTATCCGGAAGATGCGCTGATTAAATGGGATGCGAT
>CP091134.1:461419-491020 GCA_021582535.1 Nitrosomonas sp. | reverse complement strand
TAACTCCTAGGCTTTTTTATTGGCAGTTTTTATACCGGAAACAAAAATGGGAGCCTAAGCCCCCATCTAGATTAATCCAAGTCTAATTACACTGCTGATTCTTTTCTGCGACGCGCCATGAAACCTAGTAAGCCTAAACCTGCTAGTAACATGGCATAGGTTTCTGGTTCTGGAACAGCTGAAACCCAGTTCGATGGTGTTGGATGAAGATCTTTTAACGAATAGGGATCTACCGAAATAATGCCGAAAATCGGATCTGGTTTACCTGACGTAGTAGTAGCTCGAGTTCCTGTAAAGTCTGTAATGTCGACGCCTGTACCTGATATCGTCCAAATAGAGTTTGTATAGGGAGTATCATCAAATCGGTTGGACTTATTATGGGCAAACCAGTCGATCACGATGTGCTGATCATCCGATTTGTAGCTACTATCCATGTTCGGATTAGTTTTATATGAAAATTTGTCAATATCGGCACCATGTACAGCAGGTTGTGAAAAATTGGCAGCGGTGAGCGCCGGGCCTTGATAAACAAAATCGAGTCTGTTCACTGTAGAATCATTATGGGAAAAACCTGGGGACGCCCAATTCGGCGTTAATTCAAAGGTAACAACACCACTCGCCGTTTCTGTAATTTTAAGTTCAGCAACAATAGGGTAACCTGAACTAAAAGAAGATGTCGCAGGCAAATCGAATTTATAAGTTGCGGTGTCGCCGACACTCGCAAACGAAGGTGCTGCAACGATACTCAGTAACGAGGCCGCCATTATTGTTAATTTAATCTTCATGACAAAATCTCCAGTTTAATTAATTTGACTGATCCAACATAAAATGTTCTTAAGTACTTCTCGTTGTTTTATTATGATTGTTGATAGACTTTTTTAATATAAGACGATCGCCCTTTCTGTGTACTGATTTTGTCCTGTAGGATTTTAGACGGACGGAGATCCCGCCTAACTCAAGCAGATTGTGGTTTAACTCCAAACCTCTCATTAACGTACCATTCACGGCAAGTTCTATTTTCATGATTGACGTTTGCCGGATTTCCTTACACCAGCCTTACACGGAAGCCATAAATAAAAAAGCACTTAGGGTTTTATTCTCTAAGTGCTTGTTTTTATTGGTGGCCAAGGGCGGAATCGAACCACCGACACAAGGATTTTCAGTCCTCTGCTCTACCGACTGAGCTACTTGGCCATTTGGAAAACGGCAATAAATGGACAAAACCATTTACTGGCAGTTGTAATAGATATTCGATGAAATGAATGGCGCGCCCGGCAGGATTCGAACCCACGACCCCTTGGTTCGTAGCCAAGTACTCTATCCAACTGAGCTACGGGCGCTTTGTGCAATCTAATTACTTCCAGCTTGTTTAAGCAACCGGGAGATTATATCAGATTGAAGCAATCACGGGATTCGAACTTATGTTTTTGCTGCTGTATTCGATGCCTTCAAACTGTAATCGGCCAGGCCGATTTTTCTATCAATCATCACAATTACTTTTTGCGGGGGCGATGATCGTGTATTTGGCCGGTCTTGTCAAGATTAAACTGCATCTGGGCGCGATTTCCGCTACATATCTTCTTCCGGTTCCGGGTCTTCTTTGCATGGTGCTTGCACTGCCGGTGCAGCACTTGCTGCGCCATTCACGCTGCCGGGAATTTTCGGTGTTTTACAATTCACATCGGCATTTTGCGCACGATGCCGCAAAGCGTGATCCATCAATACCAAAGCGAGCATGGCTTCGACAATCGGCGTGGCGCGGATGCCGACACAGGGATCGTGCCGGCCATGCGTTTCGACGATAACCGAGGTGCCATTCTTGTCAATCGAGCGCCGCCCGAGGCGGATGCTGGACGTCGGTTTGATGGCGACATGGACGACGATATCCTGCCCGGTCGATATGCCACCTAAAATGCCGCCCGCGTTGTTGCTCAAGAAACCATCCGGCGACATTTCATCGGAATGTTGCGTGCCTCTCTGCGTCACGCTGGCAAACCCGGCGCCGATTTCCACGCCCTTTACCGCGTTGATGTTCATCATCGCATAAGCAATTTCGGCATCGAGCCGGTCATAAACCGGTTCACCCCAGCCGACCGGCACGCCCTGCGCCACCGCGCTGATTTTTGCGCCGACCGAATCGCCGGATTTGCGCAATTGATCCATGAATGTTTCCAGTTGATCGACATAGCTGCTGTCCGCGACGAAAAACGGGTTTTGCTGGATATCGTCCCATTGTTTGAAAGGAATCTGAATAGGACCCAGTTGCGCCATGTAGCCGCGAATGACAATATCATATTTTTCATGCAGCCATTTCTTCGCAATCGCTCCTGCTGCGACCCGGACAGCCGTTTCCCGCGCCGATGCGCGTCCGCCGCCGCGGTAATCGCGGATGCCATATTTTTGCCAGTAAGTGTAATCCGCATGACCGGGACGGAAGGTATCCATGATTTTGCTGTAATCCTTGCTGCGCTGATCTTCATTGCGGATCAGCAAAGCGATCGGCGTGCCGGTGGTTTGTCCTTCGAATACGCCGGATAGAATCTCAACGGTATCGGATTCGCGCCGCTGCGTGACATGCCGCGACGTGCCGGGTTTGCGCCGGTCCAGTTCAAGCTGAATCTCTTCGGTGCTGATGGCCAAGCCCGGCGGGCAGCCGTCGACAATGCAACCGATTGCGGGACCGTGCGATTCGCCAAACGAAGTGACGGTAAAAAGCGTGCCAAGTGTATTGCCAGACATACGATGCTATTTGGGTATCAAAAAAAAGATTGTGCGAGTCTATCATACGTACCCCTGCTTTTTGGCAATTTGCTGACCACCCGCCGAGGATAACAATCAGGCGCAAACTTGAGGCGCGTCAACAATGAAATGCCATCCTCATGCTATACCTGCGTTAAAATGTGGCTATTGTCCGGCACAGGCGAATTTTGAGCCATTTTCATAACATTAGAACCAGGAGTCTGCATGAACACACCTCAAGTGAAAGCATTTCTTATCAGTTTGCAGGACAGCATCGTCAAAGGGATAGAGCAGGTCGATGGCAAGTCATTCAAGCGCGATCAATGGGATCGTCCGGAAGGCGGCGGCGGCATGAGCAGCGTGATCGAAGAAGGCAATATCCTGGAACGCGGCGGCGTTAATTTTTCCCATGTGTACGGCGCAGGATTGCCCGCATCGGCTACCGCGGCGCGGCCGGAACTGGCCGGGCGTTCGTTTGAAGCGATGGGCGTCTCGCTGGTGCTGCATCCGCGTAATCCGTATGCGCCGACGGTGCATATGAACGTGCGGTTTTTTGAGGCGCGCAAGGAAGGCGCGGAACCGGTGTGGTGGTTTGGCGGCGGTATGGATCTGACACCTTATTACGGCTATGCGGAAGATGCGATCCATTTTCATCAAACGTGCAAGGATGCACTGCAACCGTTTGGCGGCGATACTTATCCGCGCCTGAAGAAATGGTGCGACGACTACTTCTTTTTGAAACACCGCAAAGAACCGCGCGGCATCGGCGGCGTTTTCTTTGACGATTTGAACCAGCCCGATTTCGACACCTGTTTCAGACTCACCCGCAACGTCGGCGAGAACTTCCTCAACGCGTACCGCCCTATTCTGGAACGCCGCAAGGACACACCGTACGGCGAACGCGAACGCGATTTCCAGGCATACCGGCGCGGCCGTTATGTGGAATTTAATCTGGTGTGGGATCGCGGCACGTTGTTCGGGTTGCAAACGGGTGGGCGCACCGAATCGATTTTGATGTCATTGCCGCCGATCGTGAAATGGCGCTACGACTGGAAACCGGCAGCGGACACTCCGGAAAACAAATTGTACACAGACTTTCTGATCGGCAAGGACTGGGTGTAAACCGTCCGTGAACAAGTTATCGCTCAATAATCAGATTTTGCTCGGCGCATTATCGGGCATTCTGCTCGGATTATGGTTCGCAATGCTCGGACAGGAATCCGAGATCAGCCAAGGCGGGCTGTATGCCGCAAAACTGACCGGCACCTTGTTTACCGATTTATTGCGCATGGTTCTGATCCCGCTGGTTTTCACGTCGATTGTGGTCGGTGTCGCCAATCTGCGCTCGCACCAGCAAATGAATCGCGTCTGGCAAGTCACGCTGATTTTCTTTATGTCGACCATGGCGTTCGCGGTCGTGCTCGGATTGGCCGCCGCCAATATTTTCCGGCCTGGCAGTGAATTGCAGATCGCGATGTTTCAGGATGCGATGCAAAATTTTCAGGCCACCCAGATGTCGCTGCCGGATTTCTTTGCGCATTTCCTCCATTCGCTGTTCCAGAACCCGGTCGCCGCGCTGGCGCAAGGTAATGTGCTGGCGGTGGTGATATTCGCGTTGCTGCTCGGTATCGCGCTGGTCATCGGTGGCGAACGCTACCGCAATATCCTGACCTTGATGCAGGAATTCCTGGAATTGATCATGATGCTGGTGGGCTGGATCATGCGCCTGGCGCCATTCGGTATCATGGCCTTGGTGTTGCAGCTGGTGGCTACGCAGGATACCAGTCTGATTATGGTGATGCTCAAGTTTGTGGCGGTCGTATTAGGCACTACGCTGTTGCACGGTGTGGTGGTGTTGCCTTTGATTTTGTATCTGATCACCGGTGTCACACCGTATAAATTCTGGCTGGGCGGGCGTGAAGCGTTGATCACCGCTTTTGCCACCAGCTCAAGTGCAGCAACATTACCCGTTACGCTGCGCTGCGCCGAGCAGCACTTGCATGTCAAGCGCGATGTCGCCGGTTTTGTCATCCCGTTGGGGGCCACCATCAATATGGATGGCACGGCGCTCTACGAAGCGATTGCCGCTTTGTTCATCGCCAATCTGGTGGGCGTTGAACTCAGTGTGATGCAACAGATGATCGTATTCGTCACTGCGATGCTGGCGGCGATGGGCGCGCCGGGCATACCCAGCGCCGGTATGGTGACGATGGTGATGGTACTGCAATCGGTTGGCTTACCGGCCGAAGCCATCGCCATATTGCTGCCGATTGACCGGATACTCGATACTTTCCGCACCATGGTGAATGTGGAGGGCGATCTGATGGGAAGTCTGGTGGTACAGCACTGGATCAAACGCGGCGGTTCCAACACATAAATTTTTCCGGTTTTTATCTCTACATCAAATCGATATCGCGGAAGCGCTGCTGTATTTCCAGCACTTTCGCGGCATTATTGATCAATGCTTCGACGCAATCCTGATCCAGCTTGGAGTTGGACATTTGCCGCAGCATGCCGAATGCTTTTTCATTACTCCACGGCGCTTTGTACGAGCGCCGTGATGTCAGCGCATCGAAAACGTCGGCTACCGCGCTGATACGCGCTTCGATCGGAATCTCCTCGCCTTTCAAACCATTCGGGTAGCCGCTGCCGTCGACCGCTTCATGATGAAACTCGGCAATATTGCGCAATATATTGGTGTGACCAAACGCACCCAAACCAAAATCTTCCAGCACGGAATCGATGATCTCGCGGCCCTTGGCCGGATGCGTTTTCATGATATCGAATTCCGCTTCGTTCAACCTGCTGGGTTTGCGCAGGATATTGTCCGGAATGCCGATTTTGCCGACATCGTGCATCGGTGAAAACAAAAAAATATGCTCGATCTGTTCATCCGAGATGCCATAATCCGGCGCCAGTTCACGCGCGATCAGGCGCGCATAGTGCGCGGTCCGGTCGATGTGCGAACCGGTCTCAAGATCGCGGTAATGCGTCATGCTGCGCGCTGCGCGCACGGCGGCAAGCAAGGTGCGTATGGCGGAAAGCTCATTGATCACCACCAGCGCAATCAAGTGACCGTAAATATCGATCTGGCGCAGCGCTTTCGGTTCAAAGGGATGTTCTTGCAGCGAATTAAAGAACAAAAAACCGATAAAAACACCGCTTTGATACAGCGGCATGGTGTAGCTGGATTTATAACCTGTGGCGGCTACCCGTTTGGTGTGTTCGTGCGTGCCTTTGGCAAAAATAGTCAGGTCCTGCACCAAGCGCGGACGGCGGTGCTCAATAATGGCCAATAACGATGGTGCGGCGCTCAGCGGCGCTTCGTAGGTGGTCACCGGACTATCGTTGCCTTCGGTACTGTGCGTATAGGTTTTGAGCGTTTCCGTTTTTTCGTCGAACAACGCAATAGCCAAACGATCGACAAAGGGAAAATCCTGGCGGATGATTTGATGCAAAAAACGCAATTTCTCGGTTAACGGGAAATTTTCATGCAAATTCGCCAGCGTATCCTGGTGGATAAATAAATCTTGTTCGGATTGCATAAACTTCTCCCAGAGAATGGTGAAGGCAATAACCATGACGCTACCGCCCGGAATTTTCGCGATATGGCGGCCGAATTGTATATTCCAACGCTATTTTAAACGATTTAGCGCGAACTCGTAGCGCTGGTTTTTTCATTGAATTGATGGAATTGGAAGAAATTTTTCCGTATCCCATTTTTGCGATTGTTATGTGGCAATTTGCCGCGCGACAATATGCCACATTCCAAAAAGAAATCATTCTTCCTACAATTTGCTTAACGTGGTTATTCCGAATCAGGTGAGTATCGATAGCCGCGGCGAGAATAGCTCATTATTTACATTATCCGCAGGAGGATGACAAGCGCACCGGTACAACGTGCGCCGACATAAGCCCTATGAAAACACCCAAACGACTAGAACCATTGATTGAAGAAGGTTTGATTGACAGCGTGATTTGCCAGCTCATGAGCGGTAAAGAAGCGATGATTTATATGGTGCGCAGTGGCGAGCAAATCCGCTGCGCCAAAGTATATAAAGAAAGCAACAAATGCAATTTCCATCAACGCGTCTGCTACACCGAAGGACGCAAGACTAAAAACAGCCGCCGCGCCCGTGCGATAGAGAATGGCAGCCATTATGGCCGCAATGCGCGTGAAGAATCCTGGCAAAGCACCGAAGTCGACATGCTATGCCGTTTGGGAATGGCGGGTATTCGCGTGCCGAAATTCTATAACTTTTTTTCCGGCGTACTCCTGATGGAACTGGTTACTGATGCGGGAGGAAATGTAGCGCCGCGATTGAACGATCTGATACTGACGCCGAAACAAGCGCGCACTTATCACAAAATATTAATCGAGCAAATTGTCACCATGCTGTGCGCCGGGATCGTGCACGGCGACCTGTCGCCTTACAACGTGCTGGTCGATAGCCAAGGCCCGGTAATTATTGATCTGCCCCAGGCCGTTAACGCAGCCAGTAATTTCCAAGCACGCCACATGATCAAACGCGACATCGATAACCTGACGACATTTTTAAGCCGCTTTACGCCGGAATTAGCACAATCCGACTATGCGGCGGAAATATGGTCTTACTATCAACGCGGAAAGCTACCTCAGGCACGCTTAACCGGAACCGTTAAGCAACTAGACAAACCTGTTAACATTGGTAATGTCCTGCAGATTATTGATACCGCCATCAAAAAAGAAATTGCCTGGCAGCGGCACAAGCAAACCCGATGGAACAATCATTTGCCACAATGTTGAATTAAACTCACCTAATTAAAAAGACTATAAACAATGTTCATTGACCTGCCCGTGTTTGCTTGTGCTATAATCCCGCTCCTGACGCGGGGTGGAGCAGTCTGGCAGCTCGTCGGGCTCATAACCCGAAGGTCGTAGGTTCAAATCCTGCCCCCGCAACCAAACAAATCAAGCACTTAAGATATATATCTAAGTGCTTTTTTGTTTTACAAGTACTGTGAAAGCTGGTGCGGGCATTTATGCTCAACACCTATAGCAAACTCACCGCTTCTGGTTGTGCTCTAATAAACAACCCCGTGGCAAGACCACGGGGAATCACAAGTCCAAAAAACACTATCGTACTTACACTCATTTAATGAGTATTGATTTTTGGGCTGGTGCGTTTGTTGTCGCAATGGCAGTAAATGGTTTAACGCCCAGCTCTGTAACAGTCGTACCCGGCGGCGGCCCCGGTGGTAGCTTTGATTTCAGATATGATTTTGGCCGTGGAAGCGATAAGCTTAAAACTGGCGAAACCGTTTCATGGGATGCTTTTGGATTAGGCAGCTCGCATCTCCCAATTAATGGAGAGTTGGCTTTACATGTGCAAGACACAAGCTTCTCGCTTAATCAGCGTTTCCTTAGCTAAAAATCACCGGCCCATTCGCCCACCGTAATATTCCGATTCTTTCGAGAAATCATCCCAGACATACAGCGGATCCGGAATCGGATAAGTGGGCAGCCAGAAAGTCACAAGATCCAATGCACCGTTGCCCGTACGGCCAACCGTATGAAAAACACCCCATAGCAACCCTTCAGTAATACCAATCAATGCATTTTGATCTCTTTGGTTCCATAAAGAGATATTTTTCGGCAACTCCATCCACCCGGTAGCTATATTGGCAACGCCGCTTAGAATCTTCGTGCCGGCCCTGTTAAAATAAACATCAGCAGTTATTGCTTCACGCGCATGCGCTTGAAACGAAAAAAGAAATGATAAAGCAACAAGCAAGGTAAGTCTGGATATTATGTGCATCATTAAAAATATTCCTTTGAAATTTTTAAACTATCATACTGTTAATTATGCAATTTAAAAAGGCTTCGACATTAGTCGTCATATAATAAAAAACCGCTCCATGTTTCAGTATGAGACCTAAAATTGCCAATCCGGCACTTGATCACCTATGGATGATTTTCTTTATGAATAAAAGACTCGCTATTATAGTGATAGCAACAATCCTACTGCTGAGTGGATGTAGTGCGGTAAGAGATAATCGCATCCGGCAGGAAGTATTAGCCGACAGCAATCTGCCGGAAGAGATTCGCAGAGCGATCGATCTTAAAGAGCTTGCTGCAGGCATGACACAGGAGCAAGTCATCGCTTCCTGGGGATCCCCTTGCAAGTGGTGTTACAGAACCCGCAAAAGCTCAAGCGGAGATACCTGGGAATACCATATTCCCGGAGCGGATTCCATCATTGTCGGATCCGATTTCATTGGTATTGGAACGGGAACTTACTTGTACTTTGATAAGGACAGAATACTCAAACACTGGTCCAATCAATAGAATCCCAAACTACTGATACATAATCTCTTACAGTGCCAATTAAGCGGCAGCGGCGCAATAATTGCGTTTCCTGGATTGAGAAAAAGACTTGATGGGTGATTTAATCCGCTACGCTCTTTCATTTAACCCTAACCGTTCCATCCGATAGCGCAGCGAGCGAACCGTAATCCCCAGAATCTTGGCCGCTTTAGTGCGGTTGTAGCGGTTTTCATTCAATGCCTTGACGATGGAATCTCTCTCCAGTCTATCGAGAAAATCCTGCAACGGCAGATTCTGCTCCACATCGGCTGGAAGCTTGATCATGGCAATTTGCGGAACTTCTTTTGCTTTATGCGGTAACTGCAAGTCTTCTTTTCCAATCTCTGTGTCAGAGCACAGTGCGAGTGTACGCTCCAGTATATTTTCCAGCTCGCGCACATTCCCCGGATAATCGTAGCTCTTGAGCAAGGCCAGCGCGTCTTTCTTCAAATCACAAGCGGACCGTCCCGCTTCCCGGCATAGCTTGGCCAGCACGGCTTCCGCGATCAGCGGAATATCTTCGCGCATTTCGCGCAGCGCCGGCATATTCAATTCAATCACATTCAGCCGGTAGTACAAATCCTGACGGAACTGCCCGGTCTCGACGCACAGGTTGAGTTTTTTGTGGGTGGCGCTAATGATGCGTACATCGACACTTTTCTCTTGTGTCTCACCGATTCTCCTGACTTGCTTTTCCTGAATCACCCTGAGCAGTTTGACCTGCATGGTCAATGGCAAATCGGCGACTTCATCCAAAAACAAAGTACCGCCATTCGCTGTCAGAAAAAAACCGTCATGATCTTTTTCCGCGCCGGTAAAGGCGCCCTTCTTATACCCGAAAAACTCGCTTTCCATCAAATTCTCCGGAATCGCACCGCAATTGACGGCGACAAAAGGCTGTGTGTGACGCGCGCTCCTCTCATGAATCATTCTGGCCGCAAGTTCCTTGCCGCTACCGGACTCACCGCTGATATAAACCGCAGCCTGACTACGGGAAAGTTTATCAATCGTTGCACGCAGCTGAAGCATCGGCGGGGATTCGCCTAATAACACACGCTGACTGACTTGCACTGCCGATTCAGACTGCATCGGCGGCAGGCTCAAAGCCGATTTGACCAGATCGCGCAATTGTTTTAACGAAACCGGTTTGGGCAAATAATCAAAGGCGCCGGCTTTAAGCGCAGCTACGGCATTTTCCGTGGTGCCGTGCGCAGTGATCACGGCGACCGGCAAATCCGTGCAATGCTGTGCAATATATTTAACCAGCTCCAATCCCTCTCCATCCGGCAAACGCATATCGGTCAGACATAGCTGAAACTGCCGGGATTGCAGCAACTGCTTGGCGTCACGAACACACTGCGCGCTGGAAACATCCATTCCCATGCGAGCCAGCGTTAATTCAAGCAACTCGATAATATCGGGCTCGTCATCCACAATCAGAATATGCGGAGAAACCATTTTTCTGTGGGAATTGGCGGATCGTTCGCTATCTACAGACATGATTGATTACTTTGGCAAATAATACGGAAATGCCCGCCGCTGGAACCCTCAATGTAATCCAGTGAAGCTTGATTGGTTTCACACAATTCGCGTGCGATGTACAAACCCAAGCCGGTACCCCCGGCAGCCGTGGTAAAAAACGGCTCAAAAATCTGTTTCACTTGCTGCGGATCGACACCCGGGCCATCGTCCACGATATCCAGGCAGACATTGTTTTCATTGGCCGCTACCGATAACTCGATGCGAACACTATCCGCCTGTTTGCAGCAGTGTCTCCATGCATTGCGGCATAAATTCCAGAGTACCTGATGCAAATGATCGCGATCAAAATTTATCCAGTGATGGTTGGAATCTCTCAACACGAACACATTCGCGTCCATTCTTTCCGCATGACAGAATTCCTCAAGAAATTTTCGCACAAACTCATGCAAATCAATCAAATCAGGCTTTGCAATATGACGCCGGTTTAACTGCAACACATCCTGGACGATCTTGTTTAAACGCCGGGTATTATCACAAATGATGCGCACAAGGCGGGGATCCGTATTGCTTTCAAGCTGCTCTTCTTCCAACAGTTCAGCCGCGTGATTGATAGCGGATAGCGGATTACGGATTTCATGCGCGATGTTAGCCGTCAAACGCCCTAAGGCGGCAAGTTTTAATTGCTGTAACTGCGCCTGTATGCGCCCCATATCCTCGAGGAAAATGACAACACCGTTGCGGGAATCCGCTTGTATCGGCAGAAAACGTGTCCGCACCAGGGCGTTACTATGAGCCAGGCGCAGCAAGTCGAAACTGATACTGCTGTCACCCTGCCAGCTGGTAAGCCGGCCGGTCAATTCGGGCATACAGTCGGATAATTTGAGCAGTTCCGCTTTACCCGCAGATGGATTCAAATCAAACAACCGTTCCGCATAAGCATTGCGCTGCCGGATATAACCATATTTATCGACAACCAATACGCCTTCCTGCAAGTCTTGAATGACCAATTGATTGACTTGCGCCATATTTGCCAGATCGATGCCGCGCTCCTTGGCCAGCTGCTCACTGGCCAAAGTATATTTGGCCAGCCGGTGCGCCAGCCAGGCAACGGCAAAATACGCCATACTCAATAAGCCGGCCTGCGAATATTGCGCAGAGTAATGATTAACTGTCCATAACGAATACGTTTCCTGCAGCAGCAGACTGATTGTCGCAACAGAAGCAAAAAACAACACCAAGCGCCCGCGGCTGATAAGACCGGCTCCAGCCAGCGATACCAGTAATAAAACACCCAAACCGCTATGTAAACCGCCACTGGCATAAAGCATCAGTGAGAAAAACACGATATCGCTGATGACCTGGATCGCCAGTTGCCGGTCAAAACCAGGAAAATGCAGCCTGATCAGCAGCATGAACAAGCCGCTGAAAAGCACATGGCCAACGCCTGCATATAAAAACAGCTGATAGTGATAGGAACCGAGATTAGCGAATCCGGATTGCCATGAGACGATCAATAGACCACTGCCGATCACGAAGCGGAAGCAATTGAAATAATAGAGAGAACGCCAGTATTGATCGGTATAATCGGCCGCCGTTGCGCCTGCTTCAAGCGGCCAGAATAATGAATGTTTATGGGGTGATGGGTATAGTGAAGTTAACACAAAAATCCGCTCAAGTTGAAGATTTTATATACAAGTTACAATGCTCGTGACTACAAAAATATTTAGTATGGCTATGGATAGCTTCACTTTTCGGCAGATAGACACCGCATTGCGCGCAATTCACCATATCCTCAACGGATTCCGATGAAACTTCATGTTCTTCCTGCTTGGGCCGGCGGCTTTTGATTATCCAATAAATCAGCAGTGCGATCAGTACGTAAAAAATTAATTTACCCATATTGATTTCTGATACTTCCTGTATGGCATCAATCTGATTTATTTAGTGTATTGCATCCGCATTGCTGCGTATCAATGACATGCCAGTCCGGATTTAATTGCCATAGCCGGATCAGCATAACAATTTTTTGCCGTGGCAAATGATCGATTAACCGGGGTTTTATTCCCTATCAATGGAATATGAAATATAAAATAATAATTTGATCAGATCAAAATAATTTTGATGGAAAAGCGGATAAAACTCAGGAGTGGAAACACAGAGAAGTGTTGCGTTGCAAGTGCCGTATTTGAAGCAACCCTGATCGATAGAAGAGAAAAAACACTTCCTTCAGGATCCAATCGGTGGTCACAGGTTAATCAACACAACAATTTCCCATTGTTTCTTAAGGAAGCGCTGATTAATTGACTGCACCAGTGAATCACTTCGTTGCGCGGTACTCACTGCCTCGCCTATCAGATTGATAGGTCCCGGTTGTTGCGTTCCGTGCGCCGCGCACTTCATCGCGTTCGTTGAATTGATCAGCGCTTCCTTAATGATTGCGTGTAATTGCGAAATCGGCCAACTGCATAAGACATTTTTTGTTTTCCGAATCCGGCAAGGAAGCTATCGCAGCCGTTGCGGTTACAATTTCAGCCTCGGCGCATTGCCGCGCATAATCCAGCGCTGCGGTTTTTTGGATCACATCCAGGACCGGCTGGAAACCCTCTTCACCGCCATTTTCAATCGCCCTGCGGATAATTCCAGCTTGTTCCGGGGTACCCACACGCATGGCATAAATAAGAGGCAACGTCGGTTTTCCTTCGGCCAGATCGTCCCCCAGATTCTTTCCGATATCTTGATTATTGCCGGTATAGTCGAGCATGTCGTCAATAAGTTGAAATGCCGTGCCCAAATGCATACCGTAAATCGCCATAGCATTTTCTTCTTCCGGCGTGGCACCGCCGAGAATCGCGCCTAACCGGCTTGCCGCTTCAAATAACTTGGCGGTTTTATAACGAATCACTTGCAGATAGTTTTCTTCCGTCACTTGCGGATCGCGGCAATTGAGCAGCTGCAGGACTTCTCCTTCGGCAATCGTATTGGTCGCATCAGCTAACACTTGCATCACACGCATGTTGTCGACTTCCACCATCATCTGGAATGCCCTGGAATAAAGAAAATCCCCTACCAGAACACTGGCGGCATTACCAAACAATGCATTGGCGGTTTCTCTATTGCGCCGTAGTTCCGACTCATCGACTACATCATCGTGCAACAGAGTCGCGGTATGGATGAATTCGACAACCGCTGCGAGGTTGTAATGAAATTGACCTTTATACCCAAACGCGCCTGCCGATAAAATCACCAATGCAGGGCGTAGCCGCTTACCTCCGCTATTAATTATATATTCACTAACCTGGCGAATCAGAAGGACATGAGAATGCAATTTTGCGCGGATCACATCGTCAACGATGTTCATATCTTGCGCGATGAAGCTTCTAATATTTTCGATTGACACAATAATACCTTGTAGAAAACGCTATGTTAGGAATGACGATACCCAAGTGTCAAGCATAATGATAAATTGCATGAAATTTTCCACCACAATCAAAGGCTATTTATGTATAATTCGCGGTTCTGTAAAAGGGAAGCATGGAGTTAAATATGTATGCGGTCATAAAAACCGGCGGTAAACAGTATCGAATTCAAGTGGGTGAGAAACTGAAGGTGGAGCAACTGCAAGCCGAAAACGGCAGTGAGCTCGTTATCGATCAGGTATTGATGGTGGCTGATGGTGACAAAGTATCCGTGGGCACACCGCTCGTCAGTGGCGCCAAAGTCAGTGCGACGGTTCTTGGTCAAGGCCGTCACGACAAAATTCGCATCTTCAAGATGCGCCGTCGCAAACACTACCAAAAGCATCAAGGTCACCGGCAGAATTATACTGAAATACAAATCACCGGTATTTCAGCTTAAGGCTTAAGGAGCAATCAATGGCACATAAGAAAGCGGGCGGAAGTTCCAGAAACGGACGCGATTCACATTCAAAACGGCTTGGTGTTAAACGCTATGGCGGTGAATTGATCTCAGCCGGATCGATTATCATCAGACAACGCGGCACGCAGGTTCACCCGGGAGAGAATGTCGGCATCGGCAAAGATCATACTTTATTTGCCAAAGTGACGGGAACAGTGAATTTCAGTATCAAGGGTGCATTACGACGCAAAGTAGCAAGCGTAATACCTGCATAAAAAACAAATACACCTGATTTACTTAAAAAGCCCTGTCGCAAACGATGGGGCTTTTTTGTTTGCAAGATGCCGTAAAAACAGCAAGGAATTATTAACCAGTTACTTATGAAGTTTATCGACGAAGCGGTTATCCAGGTATTGGCGGGCAAAGGCGGTGATGGCGTCGCCAGCTTCCGGCGCGAGAAATATGTCCCCAAGGGCGGGCCCGATGGCGGCGATGGCGGCCGGGGCGGCAGCGTATTCGCTGTAGCCGACCGCAATATCAACACCTTGATCGATTACCGCTTCGCCCGCATCCATCGCGCCAGAAACGGCCAGAACGGCCAAGGCTCGGATCGCTATGGAAAAAGCGCCGAAGATATCATCCTGCGCATGCCGGTTGGCACGCTGATTAAGGATATCAATACCGGTGAAGTCGTCGCCGATCTGGTGCATGACCAGCAAAAAATTCTTCTAGCCAAAGGCGGCAACGGCGGTATCGGCAACCTGCACTTCAAATCCAGCACCAATCGCGCGCCACGGCAATTCACCTTCGGTGAGCCCGGCCAGGAACTCGAGTTGAAACTGGAACTGAAGGTGCTCGCCGACGTTGGCTTGCTCGGCATGCCGAATGCCGGAAAATCCACGCTCATCCGCGCGGTATCCGCCGCACGCCCGAAAGTGGCCGACTATCCGTTCACCACCTTGCAACCGAACCTCGGTATGGTGCGCGTCGACCAGAACCGCAGTTTCGTCATGGCCGATATTCCCGGGCTGATCGAAGGCGCAGCCGAAGGCGTGGGACTGGGGCACCGCTTCCTGAAACATTTGACACGCACCCGGCTGCTGTTGCATGTGGTCGACATGATGCCGCCGAACGAAGATACCGATCTCGTGCATGAAGCCCAAGCACTGGCTGAAGAATTGAAGAAATACGACGAAGCGCTGTATCAAAAACCGCGCTGGCTGGTGATGAACAAAACCGACATGATGCCAGAAGGCGAACGCGACGAGATTTGCCGTCAATTTGCGGAAAAACTGGGATGGCAAGACAAATACTTTATCATTTCGGCATTGACGGGCGAAGGCTGCCAACTCCTGACGTACACCATCATGGAATATCTGGAGCAGCATCTGCCGCCGCAACCTGAAAATCCGATTCCGGAAAACGAACTGGCGAATCCATGCTAAAGCAAGCACGCCGTATCATCATCAAAGTAGGCAGCAGCCTGGTCACCAATCAAGGCAAAGGGCTCGACCACGCCGCACTGGCCGGCTGGGCGGCACAAATCGCCACGCTCAAGCAAATGGGCAAGGACATTATCCTGGTTTCTTCCGGCGCGATTGCCGAAGGCATGCAGCGTCTCAATTGGGAAAGCCGCCCTACCGCGCTGTACGAATTGCAGGCAGCCGCCGCCGTCGGTCAGATGGGACTGGCGCAAGCCTATGCTTCGAGCTTTTCGCAATACGGCCTGCAAACCGCGCAAGTGCTGCTGACCCACGAAGATCTATCCAACCGCAAGCGTTATCTGAACGCCCGTTCCACGCTGACGGCTTTGCTGAAATTCAACGTCATTCCCATCATCAACGAAAACGATACCGTCGCCACCGATGAAATCCGCTTTGGCGACAACGATACGCTCGCGGCACTGGTCACCAATCTGGTGGAAGCCGATGCGCTGGTGATTCTGACCGATCAAGCCGGTTTGTATACCAGCGATCCGCGCAAGAATGCGGACGCGAAATTGTTACCCGAAGTTCACGCCGGCGACCCGGCGCTGGAAAAAATGGCCGGCGGTGTCGGCAGCGCCATCAGCCGCGGCGGCATGCAAACCAAAGTGATTGCCGCCAAACGCGCGGCACGCAGCGGTGCGGACACGATCGTCGCTTCCGGACATGAGGACAATGTGCTGGTGCGCCTAAGCCAGGATGAAGCCATCGGCACCCGTTTCCTGGCCAAGTTGCCGGTTTTGGCAGCGCGCAAGCAATGGCTGGCCGATTATTTGCAAGTACGCGGCTACGTCACGCTCGATCCGGGCGCGGTCAAAGCCTTGACGGACGATGGCAAAAGCTTGCTGCCGATCGGCGTGATCGCTGTCAACGGCGAGTTTGAACGCGGCGAAACCGTTTCCTGTCTCGACTCCGACGGGCGCGAAATCGCACGCGGGTTGATCAACTACAGCGCTGTGGAAACGCAAAAAATCCTCAAACAGCCCAGCAGCGAAATCGAAGCGATCCTGGGCTACGTCGACGAACCGGAACTGATTCACAGGAACAATCTGGTTCTGTTGTAATTATTTCCCCGCAATCATGCCATTCGATAAAAACGCGCAACGCATCGCCGCCATCGACTGGCTGCGCGGCATCGTCATGATTTTGATGGCGCTCGATCATGCCTCGTGGTTTTTCAACAGCCAGCGCATTTTCGCCGATTCGGTTTTGCTCTACGAACCGGGCGCTCAGTTCGCCGCCGATCAGTTTTTCACCCGCTGGATCACGCATATCTGCGCGCCCACGTTCATTTTTCTCGCCGGCACCTCGATCGCCATCAGCAATTTCCAGCGGCAGCAACAAGGCATGAGCACTGCCGCGATTGACCGCGAACTGCTGCTACGCGGCGCTTTCATCGCGTTACTCGACATCGCGCTGTTCTCATTCATCGGCGGCAAACCGGTGCTGCAAGTGCTGTACGCCATCGGCATCAGCATGATGCTGTTGGCGCACCTGCAACGCCTCGGCGCTGGCACAGTTTTCTGGCTGGCGATTCTGATCATCGCCGGGGGTGAATTACTGCTCATGGCATGGTGGCAGCCGGGTGGCGAGACTCCTTTCTGGCTCGCCATCACCTTTGCCCCGGTGTTCGGCGAACAGTATTCGGTGTTATACCCCGCACTGCCGTGGCTTGGCCTCATGATGCTCGGCTGGGTATTCGGCGAGCGGCTTATTGCCCAGCAATCCGCTGCATGGAAACCGGAACGCCTGCTGATGACCTGCGGCTGGTTTGCGTTGACGCTGTTCGTGGTGATCCGCGGTCTGGACGGCTACGGCAATCTATTCATGCATCTGGAAGGCAACACCTTGGTGCACTGGCTGCACGTCAGCAAATATCCGCCCAGTCTGGCATACACACTGCTAGAACTGGGTCTGATGGCGATCTTGCTGTCGTTGCTGATGCGCTTGGAATCATGGAAAAAAACCATCCACCCCAACGGCCCTGTCTTAGTTTTCGGGCAAACCGCCCTATTCTTCTACCTCGCCCACTTCGCCGTGCTGACGGCACTGAAACCCCTGTTTGAACGCGGCAGCCTGGAACAAACCTACGGAATCACATTGCTGGTGCTGATTATTCTGTATCCCATCTGCCGCGCCTACCGCAACTTGAAATGGCGGCATCCGCAAAGCTGGCTGCGCTTTCTTTAGTATGAAGGCACAACATACCGCGAGTGATCGATACAACCGGATGACACCGCTTAATATGCCGATTCCTGATTTATCGATGCGGGCTTTATGGCTATAATGAGCGCCCTATTGAATTGGGGTACCTGCAATCTTGCCATGCTGAGCAGCAACGGAAGCATCGTGTCAGAAAGTTCGCCTCCCATCAATTCCGGAATCACGGGTCATCGGTTAAATCATTTTTAAACATACATACATTCTTTCTTCCCAATGCAAGGCCATTCGATATATTCAAAATGGTTATTGTTGACCATTATTTGTTATTTTTCCGCTTTTTTCATCGATACTGAAAATCTCTACGCCAATGAGCTAAGAAAATTTCTAACCTATAAAAAATTGGAATTTGGCGGCTGGATTCATGGCGGCGCCACATTCAATCCCAGTCAATCAGGCGGTTATAACGGCCCGGTCATTTTTGCCGACCAAGCCAACCACTTTCAACTAAACCAATTGAACCTGTTCATGCGCCGCCCCGTGGTATCGGCAGGCAAGCAATGGGATTTCGGCGGGCGCTTTGATTTCATGTTCGGCACCGATGCCATTTTTACTCAGGCCTTTGGTGTACCGGCCTTCGATGTCAATACCGGCGCCCCTTTAAAAAGAAGCAACTGGGATCTTAATTTATGCTGCGCTTCCACGCGCACATACGGTATTGCCTTGCCGCAAGCATTCTTGGAAACTTATATGCCGATCGGCAACGGCCTCAACATCAAGCTCGGCCATTTTTATACACCAACCGGCTTTGAAACTGTTCCAGCACCCGATAATTTCTTTTACACACGTGCGTATACTTTGAATATCGGTGAACCATTCACTCACACCGGCATACTCTTCAATTACCAAATCAATTCCAATTGGCTGATTCTGGGTGGTCCGCTTACCGGCAGCGCCAATGGCGGCTGGGACGCAGGCTGGGATAAGCAGCTAAGAAACTGGAACGGCATTACCGGTTTCACTTGGACCAGCGACGACAAAGCGACTTCGTTCCATCTTTCCGGCACTTATGGTAAAACTTCAGAACAAAGCAGCGAAATCTGGGGGTTTTATAATGTCGTATTGCGGCACAAGATCACACCGCGGACTCAGATAGCTCTGCACCATGTTTATGGTCATGCCGGCGGTGTTTTGCTGAATAATCTCAAATACACCAACGTTGTCAAAGACGCCGAATGGTTCAGCGCAATTGTGCATGTATATCACGACCTCACCGATAATCTGGCCATCGGCGTGCGCGGAGAATGGTTCCGTGACCAGGATGGTTTCCGGAATCCCTCGCCGTTCCGGATTGCATCCGCCACCAACAACGTCAACGGCGTACCCGTCAGCTATGCCGGCAACGTCAACAGCGTAACGATTACACCAGCTGATTACTATAACTTCACTGCCGGTTTCAACTGGAAAATCGCCAGAACATTCAAAACTCAATGGGATTTCATCAAGAAATTAAATATCCGCTCAAATATCCGTTACGACCGGGTTGATGCCTATAAAACGTCAGCTTACCGGCCGTTTGCGGGCAATAAGGACCAAATTTTATTTTCGTTGGATTTCATCTTACCGTTTTAGGAAAGTTATGAAAAAAGGCGGCGGACAATATTCTAACATTCTACTCACGAGCGTTACCGAGTAAACCAGGCATCACTCAATTCGCTACTTTCTCCATTCAGTTTTTGTTCAGATAAACCGGCGTAGATTGGCACCATCAGGAACACCTGAATCGAACAACTGAAAGGAGAAAAAAATGGAAGCCAGAAAAATAAAATTATCCAGTCTCATGCTTGCCGTATGTTTAGTTGTCACTTTGGCTGCCCCATCGCTGGCGCAAGCGGGCAGAGGTCATCATCGCCACCACCATCATCACCATGACCACGGACACCACCGGCATCAGCATTTCATCGGCGGCGGATATAATTATGGTTATAGCCAACCGCGCGGATATTATCCGCCAGCACAATACAACTATAACTACTACCCAGCGCCGGTATACGTTGTCCCTCCGCAAATGATGATGGGCATCGGCACCGGAAACATGGATTTTATGATACGCTTCTGACGCGCGTTGGACGGGTAACAGGCATGAAAATACCGTATCTGTTGCCAGCCTGATTTCTACCTCCAACGTATGGGATGGTTGCTTATGAATAGATGGTGGAAAATTTCAATCATTGCGCTGATAACGATCAGCGCATTCACACCCGCGACAGCCGGTAAACATAGCGCGGCCGCTGAACACCCCGCGCACAGCGATCCAGCCACCGGCATCTCAGAGCAGAAAGCGATCGCAATCGCCCAGCAGCATTTCAAAGGCCGCGTGCTGGCGATCAATCAAACCGATCATATCTACCGCATCAAAATACTCAGCGAGAAAGGCACGGTTCACACGGTTCTGATCAATGCACTGGATGGCACTGTGGTATCCACCCATTAACATTCCAATTCAATCTCATGATTCTGTCAAACGTATTTTATTTTTGTCATTTTGTACGGCAGGAGACCTGAATGCGCATCCTGGTCATTGAAGACGAATTCCGCTTACAAAATCAGATCCGCCAGCAACTGGAAGCCGCCGGCTATATGGTCGACACCTGCGGCAACGGCGATGAAGGGTTGTTTCTCGCCACCGAATACCCATTGGATGCCGCCATCATCGACATCGGCCTGCCCGGCAAGTCCGGTCTGGAAATTATCAAAGCATTGCGCGAACGCGGCAGCCTGCTGCCGATTCTGATTCTAACAGCACGCAGCAGCTGGCAGGACAAAGTGCAAGGGCTGGAAATGGGGGCGGACGATTACCTGACCAAGCCATTCCAGATGGAAGAGCTGCAAGCCCGGGTCAAAGCGCTGTTGCGCCGCTCCACCGGCATACCGCAAACCCTCCTGAAATGCGGCCCGATCACGCTCGATGTCACGGCCCAATCCGTTACCGTCAACGGAGAGAGCATCGAACTGACTTCGTTTGAATACCGCTTGCTGGAAGAATTGGTGCGTCATCACGGCGAAGTGCTATCCAAGCATACCTTGGCTGATTATCTCTACCCGCACGACGAAGACCGCGACAGCAACGTGCTCGAAGTGATGGTCGGCAGACTGCGCCGCAAACTCGATCCGGGCGGCACGCTGAATCCGATTGAAACCATGCGCGGGCGTGGCTATCGCTTCACGCTGGAGTGCAATAAATCGTCATGATGTCGCTCAACCGGCGCATTCTATTCAGCGCGACGCTGGTGTTATTGATTTTTATCGTCGGCATCGCCTGGACGCTGGACCGCGCTTTTTATGACAGTGCCCGCGTAGGCGTCAAAGACCGGCTGTTTGCGAAAGTGCTGATGCTGATGGGTGACGCCGAAGTGGAAGATTCCGGCGAGCTGGATGTGCCGACCAACTTGCTCGATGCCGAACTCGGTCACGTCAACTCGGATACTTATGCCTTCATCATCGGTCCGACCAACACCATCGCCTGGCGTTCCACATCATCACTGAACAAACCTATTCCGGTCATTACCTTGCTGGAAAAAGGCAAAAAAGAATTCGAGCAAATCATGATTAACGGCGAGCCGCATTTTATCTACCGCTATGGCGTAGCTTGGGAGACACCGTCCGGCGATCATCCGCTGACTTTCAATGTCATCACCGATACCGTGTTGTTTGAAGCGCAGATTGACCGTTACCGCGAAGATCTGTGGGGTTGGCTCGGCGCCATGGCCATTTTGCTGCTAGCCACGCAAATGCTGGTATTGCGCTGGGGCTTGCTGCCGTTGCGCAAGGTATCCGTGGAGCTTGCCGCAATCGAATCCGGCCAGCAGGAAAGGTTGAAAGGCGTTTACCCCAGCGAACTCCAGTTGCTGACCGACAGCATCAATTCTCTGATCGCGCATGAACACAAACAGCAAAAACGCTACCGCAACGGCCTCGCCGACCTGGCGCACAGCCTCAAGACACCGCTCGCCGTACTACAGGGTGCCATTCATAGTGAAGACAACGAAACCATCCGGCGCAAAACGATTCAGGAACAAATCGACCGCATGGACAACACGATCCAATACCAGCTGCGCCGCGCCGCAACCGCCGGCAGCTCGCCGGGCATGGGATTGATTCTGCTACGTCCGATGGCGGACCGGATCGTTAACACCGTCACTAAGGCCTACCGCAACAAGCAGCCTGCCATAACCGTCGCGATCGATGACAGCATCGGCCTGCGCATTGATGAGGGCGATTTGATGGAGTTGCTCGGCAATCTGGTCGACAATGCCTTTAAATGGTGCCGCAGCAGTATTCATTTAACGGCGCATTATCAGGAAAATCAGGTGGTGATCCAAGTCAAGGACGACGGCCCCGGCATCCAGCCGCATGAAATTGCCAGAATCCTGGAACGCGGCGTACGCGCCGACCAATCCACCCCCGGGCATGGCATCGGCTTGGCGATTGTGCGCGATATCATGCAGGTATACGGCGGAGAATTATCGATCGAGAACAACTCAAGCGGCGGTCTGTGCGTGACTTTGCGTTTAAAGAAAAGCAAATAATACTCACGATGCTTGCAGCGAGCTTGCAAGAGCAGGAATGCCAGGAATGACCATCCCGCTTACGCTTTGATCAGCGTCCACGCACCGATCAGGATAAACCCAACCCCTGCGATATAGTGCAAATGTTTTTCGCTGATGTAACCGGAAATCACGCTGCCCGCCAGCACACCGAGCGCCGAGGTCGCAATGAGCGCCAGCGATGCGCCGGCAAATACCGTCAGCTTGCTGACTTCCTTGTCGGCGGCAAATAACATCGTGGCCAATTGCGTTTTGTCACCCAGTTCCGCGATAAACACCGTGGCGAAAACCGTCAGTAAAATTTTGTAATCCATTCGTTTCAGAGACCTGTAAGAATCTAATACCAGGTGATCGCTGACATACCGCTTCACCACCCTTCCTGTTTAGATCATACCGTTTATCTTCTTCATTGTGATAACAAAACATCTGCGTTATTTCGCCTCATCCGGAACCGGGTTATGCAAAAACAGAATAACTGCGTAAAGCAACGTTAAAACTTGAAGGTCACCATGGTGTAACCGTAATTGGTGTCCTTCATGCCCGGGCTGAACGGCACCTTATCGAAGTAATCGCCCTTGAATAAATGGCTATAACCAAAGTCAAAGCTCATTCGTTTCATGTAACTCCACTGCGGATCCCAGCCTAAGCTGACATCGAGCATATGACCGAGAAAGCCGCCGGCCCCGCCGGTCGCATCTTGCAGACCGCTGCCGACAAACGCGCCGCGTTTATCCGCCAGCCAGTATGCGCGATGCGACATCATCAAACGGACAGTAGGTGTGGGAACGAGCGTGGCGCGGAAACCGACAGGCGACATCAGATTGGACGGGAAAAACGGCCCGAACATACCGGTCGGACCATACTCGACCCGGCGTTTTGCGTACAAAATATCAAAGTTCTTGTCCGGATCGCGGTCTCCCGACGCGAAGTCGAATAAATAAAGGGCCCGCAACGGCATCGGCGTATTGAAACTATACCCGACCTCGCCATGATGGCGATGGGCGAACACGCTCTTATTGCGGGTATCGCCGAACTGGTACATGGATTCGATTTCATAGTCCATGCTGCCTTTCGCAGGTTTGGCGAACAGCCTGAAGCCGGTGGTCGATAAGTTGCGCTGTCTGAGATTATCACTTTCGTTCAACTGTAAGAAATAACCATCGAAGTTAGCCCAGCGCAGATCGCGATTGGTAACGTAAGCGCCGGAAAAGTAAGTTTCGGGGGTATTCCAGTTCAATGATGTCGGATCACGCTGCACCGGCCGGGCGCCAAATACGCGCAGACTCCATTTCTGATCCGTGTTGCCCATCATGAAATGCAAACCGTCAAACGCGGGTGATAAGGTACCCCAACGGTGTCCCCCTACCAGACGGGCTTCACCCAAGTCCATCATGAAACGGCCGACCTCGAATTTCGCCGCATAACCTGTACCGAGAAAGTTTTTGTCGTGCAGACCGAGATGCAGTTGGGTAAAGTCAAAATGATCGGCCATATTCGGGTTATGATCTTGCCCGAAATTAGCCAAAGGGGCGCGGATATCGGTCAGTTCGAGGGTGAACTTCAACGGATCGATGATATTCTTGACCTCAAACAGGAACCGGGTACGTTGTGTAACCTGATCGTTGAATCCCGGAATCGCTTTGGTAAAACCGTGATCGTAGACATCGTAGCGGGTGCGATGTTCGATCGCCACGTTAAGCCAATCCGGTGCCATTGCAGCAAGCGGCGTTTTGTGGTCTTCCATTAATCTGGTCAGATTATCGAAGTCAAAGCGCGTATGCCCCGGTTGTTCCAATGCACTGAAAGGCGCGCCATTTTTTCCATTGGCCGGCACGGTTTTGTTTTGAACGACAACGGATGGTTTTTTCGCTTTGTCTTTGTCCTCCTCTGTTTTCTCCACTTCCGCCGCAAATAAGTGCGGACTCCATAAAAAACACCCAATAATGAAAAAAACCGTCCAACACGTAACGAGAACATTTTTCCAAGCCATGTTTTTATATCTCCTTTAGTAGTTTTCTCAAGTAAAACGGCGATTCAATCTATTCAGCTGTTTTGAATACTACGTGGGAACAACAGGTTGAAAAATCCGTGCGAACACCTAAGCGTAAACCCTTATACGCCATAGGGTTGGATATTCCGTCGTGATAGCGATGGAACGAAGATCAACATCCGGCGCAAGTTGGTTTGAAAGCCGTCATTCGGCCGGATGCAGCAGCCGATCGGCGCTGCACCTGCGCACTCGATTGCGCAGTTTTTAAAAATTCCTGGGGTAGGTAGAAATGAATAATCCCGGCTGTGATCAGCCGGGATTCGGTTTGATACGCAAGGGCTAACCGCCCGGGAGGCAATAGTGATCCGGTTAAAATGAAACGGCCGGTCCTATCACCCATTGGCAATCGGAAATCAGACACATGCCGCCGAAGTCCTTTAGTTTCGGTTGCAGCGTCATGATGACCTTTTCTGCCTGGCTTTCTTCACAAGCGAGAACCATCACCGCATTGTGTTCTTCCAGCACATAATCATCCGGGTTGCGCTCACCGGTCGAACCCAGCCCCCCTGCTCTTTTGATGACTGTGTAGCCACGCACATCGGCATCCCGAAGCAGCTGCAGCATTTCATCCAGCGACTTTTCGTCAATGACGATCTCGATGCGCTTCATAGTCACTAAAATATCTGGTCTTAACACCATCATTTCTCTCCCAAAATTGTTTATGTCGTACTCAGGATACACATTCCGGATCAGTTCCCGTGGCTATCCTGAGTCATTTCAATCATTGACACATCCCTTGCAGCCGGTACTTTTTTGATTGAAACATTCCGTGTCGTGGCAGGCAGCGATTCTTCATCGCATCGCTGCCCCATACCCAATATGCTTTCAATCATGCGTAACCAAGCCAGCGACGGAAATGCCGATCACCACGGATAATAAGTCTCGTGCAAGTACTGGGCAGCCGCATAGTACATAGGAATACCGACCACCACGTTGAATGGGAAAGTCACCCCGAGCGACAGCGTCAGATAAAACGATGGATTCGCCTCCGGAATCGCAAGCCGCATTGCCGGGGGCACCGCGATATAGGAACAACTGGCTGCGAGTACGGTTACCAGCGTAATACCACCGATTGAATATCCCAGGAGGAAGTGACCGACGAACAGTCCGCATACCGCGCCGATTAAAGGCATAGCAATGCCAAAAGCCACCAGGAAAACACCGACGGTTTTAAATTCCGATAACCGTTTTCCGGCTTCCATGCCCATATCGCACAGGAATATACACAGCGCACCCATGAAGATGAGTTCAAAAAACGGTTCAATTTTCTTGTAGCTTGGATCGGAAACCACCCAGCCGATCGCCATCGAACCGAACAGCAGCAGAATACTACCGTTGGTAAAGGCTTCGATGATCAGATGCTTATACATTCCTTTGTCGGCTTTGGTGGCTCCGCCCAAAATTTTCCGGGAATAACCGGCCAGCACCAAACCAATCATGATAGCAGGCGACTCCATGATCGCCAGCATGATCACGGGATAGGCTTCATACGTCACGCCGATGCCCCCCAGAAACGCAACTGCCGTCATATAGGTTCCTGCGCTCACCGAACCATAGTGCGCGGAAATGGCTGCGGCATTGAGCGGATCGATTTTTCCCAGCGCCCGCAAAATAATATAGGCCACGATAGGCAGTCCGCAGCCAAACGCAAGTGCCGCCCATACGGCGGGAATCGCCGATCCCATATCAGATCCGGCAAGCGCCTTGCCGCCATGAAGTCCGATACCGATCAGCAAATAAATAACGATCATCTTGTGCATATCGGGCGGAAATTTCAGATCCGATTTGATGAGGCAAGCAAACATACCGAGCGCGAAAAAAAGTATCGCCGGTACGAGAAGACTGGACAGAGACATGGTTACACTCCTCTTATACGAATAGTTATTAAACGAGGGAGACTCTACGTGTTACATCCGGGAGTATCGTATCGGGACTTGTGTTAGCTTTGACCGGACTCTCTTTACAGCCCGCCAGCACTTGCCCGGCAGCGAATATTCCGCCCGGCAATAGGGATAGCGTAGCCAGAACAAGTCTGTAAGCTATTATTTTTCTAATCATTTCGTTTCTCCAAACAGTTAAAAGGTTTAATATCACGTAGTGAAAACAACACGCTGCCGGATGCGGTCAATGCCTCCAATAATCCGCACGATTGAAAAATAGCCCACCAACAAACCTAAGTGATGCAAACAGAATGAAATGGTGGGCAAACTCGCGTCATATTCCCTACCCGGTAAATCCTACAAGAGAAAAACTAAGGGCAATATTCGTGCTGACACGTAAGGGCAATCCCTTACGTATCAATAAATTGATAGAAAGTTATGGGTTTTTATCGTAAGCTTTAGCGCGGTACGCACCCGAATTCAACGGTAGGAAAATAATGTGAATAGCGCAGTGAAAAGCTTGAGTTTCCGGACAGTGTTCGATGCAGCGGCGGATGCGATGCTGTTGACTGAAAACACGGGACATATCGTCCTGGCCAATTCGACAGCACAGCAACTGCTGGGCTACAGCGCGGATGAGATGAAAGGACTGGCCATCGAGATGCTGATTGCCCCCCGCTACCGCAAACAGTACCGCTACTATCAGCGGCTGTTCCTGAACCGGCCGGTAAAGCGCTCCATGAGCGTCGGCAATGAGTTGATCGCATTAAACCGCGATGGCAAAGAGATATTGCTGGATATCAGTCTCAGTCCCATCAAAACCGGACAGCAACTTTTCATCCTCATCCTATTCACGATCGCTAACCGGCGTCTCGATACCGAAGAAGCGCTGCGCTCCAGCGAGGAACGTCTGCGTCTGGCCAAGCAAGCAGCCGGTTTGGGTATTTTTGACTACGACTTCAAGCGCAATATCATTTATTGGGACCGGCAAATGCGCAAGCTTTGGGGCAAGCATTCCGAGAAAACCGTCAGTTATGAAGAATTCGTCGCCGCAATACATCCGGAAGATCGTGAGGCGCGGCAGGTGGCTATCGATAAAGCGATGGATCCCAACAGCAATGGCGAATTCAAAGCGCAATACCGCATTATCAACCCCATTAACGGCGTTGAACGCTGGATATCCGCCAGGGGCCGGGTATATTTTGAAGACGGATATCCGCACCGCCTGATAGGCGTTACACGCGACGTCACAGAACAGAAAAACATCGAGAAAAAACTGCAAGTGCACCGCAATGAAACCGAAAATATTCTCAAGCAGCAAGTGGCGGCGCGCACGGCTTCCGCAATCGCGCATGAACTCAATCAACCGCTGGCGGCAATCTCCGCCTACAGCGAGGTAGTGCTGCACGCGCTGCACAACGGCAGTTTCAGCGCGGACAATTTAAAGCGCGCGTTGGAAGGTTGCGTGGAGCAAGCCCAGCGGGCCGGACGCAGTTTGCACGAACTGCTGGCTTTTCTGCAGAAAGGCGAATTGGTGACCGAACGGTCGAATCTGACCGATGTCATCCATGGCGCGCTGAGCATTGTATACAATGACGGCTACGGAAGATTTCACCCGATACTGCATTTGCAGCAGAATCTCCCGGTTGTCCAGTGTAATCGCACGCAGATACAGAAAGTTCTGGTCAATCTCTTCAGAAATGCGATCGAAGCGATGCGCAACATCGATTTCCCGGTCCTGACGATCACCACCACGATGCAGACTGTCAATGATAAGGATGTAGCGGTTGTGATCGTGCAGGATAACGGTCCGGGACTTGATCCAGTGGTAGCGAAGCGCATATTTGAACCTTTTTTTACCACCAGACCATCCGGCATCGGCATGGGACTTTCGATCAGCCGTGCGTTGATCGAAGACAACGGCGGTCAACTCTGGCTTGATTCCGATGCAAAAACAGGCGCAAAATTCCATTTCACTCTACCCTTTGGACCGTGATCATGCAGGAACCCACCGTTTTTATCGTAGACGACGATGCAGCCGTGCGCGATTCCCTTACGTTGATGATCGAACAGGCCGGCATGCGCGTGCAGTCCTTCGAGAATGCAAAAACCTTTCTGAACGCTTACCAGCCGAATTTTTTCGGCTGCGTCATCATTGACGTGAAAATGCCCGGAATGGACGGTTTGCAGCTCCAGGAGGAACTCGCTTGGCGTAAGATTTTGCTGCCGGTGATTTTTCTTACCGGGCATGGCGACATTCCCATGAGTGTCAGAGCGATCAAAGGCGGTGCGATCGATTTCCTGACCAAACCGGTGATCCGGGAGAAACTCTTGATTTGCGTGCGCGCTGCGTTTACCGAAGCCAAAAAACGATTGAGTGACGCCACGCAAAACCGGGAAATAACCTCATGCCTGACCAAGCTCACCCGGCGTGAGCGGGAAGTCATGCTGCTCGCGGTGCAAGGACACTCCAACAAGGAAATCGGCTCTTATCTGGGCATCAGCTATCGCACGGTAGAAATCCACAAATCCAAGATCATGCAAAAGACCGGCGCCAATAATTTGCTCGATCTCGCGCGCATTGCACGCGAGAGCGAGTTGAGCGAATAAGCTGTGCTCGACCGGACAAGAAAAATCCGTGACTTTCCTGTTACGGGACTGCACAAGACGCTGAACTCATGATGCGCGGCTAAATTGCTCGCGCAGATTCTCGATGGTGGCGGATTCGCTGCGAACCCGGAAAAAAGTGCCTTCATTATCCGAGTGCTCCGCCAGCACCTGGCAATTCGTGTAGATCGCGCCGCGCAGCTGCTGCGCCGACCAAGGCAGGAAAAGCTCGGCTTCAACCAGATTCTGCTGGAAGAATTCAAGGATTTTCAGGCGCAGTTTCGCGACATCACCGGGTCTGCGCGCGCTCATCACGATGCAGTCCGGATAGCGGGTATGTAAGGCAGTTTCGCATTCGGCTTGCGCCGTTGCATCGCCCACATGATCGATC
>CP091134.1:459385-461319 GCA_021582535.1 Nitrosomonas sp. | reverse complement strand
CGGTACGGATTGATGACAGTTATGAACAAAAAATCAAAGTCATTCAGCAGAGAACACAGCTTAATACCACAGATGTCATTAAACAAGCCATTGACTTGATGTATGAAAAAGCGGAATTAAGTGCAAAGGAAAAAAACAGAGAGCTGCTGGCTAAATTGGCGGGAATTGGTCATGGACCGGAAGATGGCTCGGTAAATTATAAGCGTTATATTGCTGAATACATAGATGAAAAATTTAATCATCGCTGATACCGGATTTTGGTACGCACTGATTAATCAAGATGATCGTTTTCATGCACAGGCAGTTGCTGCACTGAAGAATGTGGATGGCAGATTGATTTCAACATGGCCCGTCATTTCTGAAACAAGTTATTTATTGCAAAGCCGGTTGGGTTTACGGCAAGTATGTGAGTTTCTGGCTTCTTATTATGAGGGCTTGTTTTTCGGTTATGAGCTTAATCCAGAACAGCTTTTGCGCATGATCGAGTTGATGCAGAAATATGCAAACCTGCCAATGGATTTGGCCGATGCTTCGCTGGTGGTTCTGGCTGAAGCGCTAGGACATGGACGTATCCTTTCCACCGACACGCGTGACTTTGAAGCCTATCGCTGGAAGAATCACCACCCATTTCAGAACTTACTATTGCCCGATGACTGATGTTACCGCCGCTTAAACCTATTGCCATGAAAGAACGTTTGTCGATTCTCTTTATCGAAAAAGGTCATTTGGATGTCCTGGACGGCGCATTTGTCGTGGTCGACAAAACCGGCGTGCGCACGCATGTGCCAATTGGCGGTGTTGCTTGCTTGATGCTGGAGCCGGGTACACGGGTTTCACACGCGGCTGCCGCGCTGGCCGCCCGCGTGGGTACACTACTGGTATGGATCGGCGAAGCCGGTGTGCGGCTTTATTCTTCCGGTCAGCCAGGTGGAGCGCGTGCCGATCGCTTGTTATATCAAGCCAAATTGGCATTGGACGAAACATTACGCCTGAAAGTGGTACGCAAAATGTACGCCATGCGCTTTGGCGAGGAGCCGCCCGCACGCCGTAGTGTTGAGCAGTTACGCGGCATTGAAGGCGCAAGAGTGCGTGAAACATATAAGCTGATCGCGAAAAAGTATGGCGTGGAATGGAAAGCACGCAATTACGATACCGAAGATTGGGATAAGGGTGATATGCCTAATCGGTGTTTAAGTGCTGCAACCGCTTGTCTTTATGGTGTTACCGAAGCGGCCGTGCTGGCTGCCGGTTATGCGCCGGCGGTTGGTTTTATTCATACCGGCAAACCGCTGTCCTTTGTATACGATGTGGCGGATATTTATAAGTTTGAGACGGTTGTTCCGCTGGCATTCAAAATTGCCGCAAAACATCCCGGCAATCCGGAACAGCAAGTGAGGCTTGCATGCCGGGATGTGTTCCGCGAAAGCAAATTACTTGAAAGAATCATACCGGGTATTGAAGAGATGTTGTCCGCGGGAGAGATTCCACCTCCGGCCGCTCCGGCTGACGCAGTGCAACCTGCGATACCAAATCCAGAGAACTTGGGCGATGCTGGTCATCGTGCTTGAAAACGCTCCGCCCCGGTTGCGCGGGCGGCTGGCGATCTGGTTGCTGGAAATTCGCGCAGGCGTTTATGTCGGAAATTATTCAGCCAAAGTGCGCGATTACATCTGGGATCAAGTTGAGCAAGGGCTTGAAGACGGTAATGCCGTAATGGCATGGCGTACCAATAATGAAGCAGGTTTTGATTTTGTGACATTAGGTGTTAACCGCAGAATACCAACTGAGCTTGATGGCACCAAACTGGTTTCGTTTTTACCCGAAAAAAGGGAAGACGCTCCTTAAAAATTTGGTAAAATTTGATCCACCCATTTATCGCTGAAATTTCAGCGAGATGGAAGAAGTGTGTTCCCCACACCCGTGGGGATGAACCG
>CP091134.1:457091-459285 GCA_021582535.1 Nitrosomonas sp. | reverse complement strand
GCCTTCGCCACCGTCGATGGTCAGAAAATCCGGCGCATAGTCGAGTCCGCGGCGGTTGATGCTGTCGCACAGTTCATTAATGAAATTCCAGCCGCCAATCGCCGTTTTGATGCCGACCGGGCGCCCGGTCAGTTCACGGATGTAATGGATTTTATCGAGCAGTTCGTCGATGTTGTTGATGTCCTTGTGGCGGTTCGGGCTGATCGAATCCTGATTGACCGGAATGCCGCGGATCGCGGCGATCTCACTATGCACTTTACCGGCCGGCAGCAATCCGCCTTTGCCGGGCTTTGCGCCTTGTGACAATTTGATTTCAAAGGCCTTGACCACTTTGCTCAATTCTTTCGCGCGCTGTGGCGAAAAATTGCCGTGCTCGTCGCGGATGCCGTATTTCGCGGTACCGATTTGCATGATGACATCGCAGCCGCCTTCCAGGTGATACGGCGCCAAACCGCCTTCACCGGTATTCAACCAGCAACCGGCCTGCGCGGCGCCGAGCGATAACGCGCGTACCGCAGGCTTGGAAATGGCGCCATAACTCATGCCGCTGATATTGATGATCGATTTCGCCTCGAACGGTTGTTCGCAGTAACCCTCGCCGATATGCAGCGACGGCGTGGGCATCTGATCTTCTTCCTGAATCGGGAAAGCGGCGTTGACAAAAATGATCGAACCCGGCTGGCGTAAATCATTGGTCGAACCGAAGCCGACCACGCTGCCTTTATTTTTGGAATTCTTGTAAATCCAGCCGCGCGTGGCCCGATTGAACGGCATCTCGTCGCGATCGTTGGCGAAGAAATATTGCCGGAAGTATTTGCCCTGAATTTCGAAAAAATAACGCAAGCGGCCGATGACCGGATAATTGCGCAGGATCGAGTGCTTTTTCTGCGTTACATCCTGGATGAACCAAACGGCGATCATGCCGACGGTAACAACACCCAGCATTGTGGCAATGCTATAAATGATCAGATCAATCGCGCTGGACATACAATCTCCTGGTTATGCTGGGCAACCTATATACTATCTGTTCGATGAGTGTAAGTGAACTGTGCGGATAGTATGGAAAACCGCCGGAAATACGGCGATGCCAGTCTGGTACCCTATAATGCACTCTCCGCTGAAATAAGGGTAAAAAAGAATTGAAAGATCTACACGATGAAATTCACGCCAACGTGCAACGTGCGCTGCAAGAAGATACCGGCAGCGGCGATTTGACGGCTGCATTGATTCCGGAGGAAACCGCGTTAGCTGCCACTGTGATTAGCCGGGAAAACGCCGTGTTGTGCGGAACGCAGTGGTTTGACGCGTGTTTCCGGTTGCTGAATCCGGCAACCGTGATCGAGTGGTTTGCCAAGGATGGCGATGCGGTGCAGGCCGGACAGGAACTTTGCCGCATTCAAGGCAATGCCCGCACGATGTTGACTGCCGAGCGTTCTGCGTTGAATTTTCTGCAGCTCCTATCCGCTGTGGCGACACAAACCCGGCGGTTTGCCGATGCCATTGCCGGTACTCGTACGGTTATCGTCGATACGCGCAAAACGCTGCCGGGTTTGCGTCTGGCGCAGAAATACGCAGTCACGTGCGGCGGCGGGGTGAATCATCGCATTGGCTTGTACGACGGGATTCTGATCAAGGAAAATCACATCATCGCGGCGGGTGGCATCCAACCGGCTTTGAAGAAAGCGATGGAAATTGCGCCACCAGGTGTTTTTGTCCAGATTGAAGTGGAATCGTTGCAGGAATTGCAAGAAGCGTTGGCAGCCGGTGCACGCATGGTGTTGCTGGATAATTTTGCGCTGGATCAGCTGGCGGATGCCGTGGCGCTGACCCGCGGGCAAACAGGTGAACCGGTAATACTGGAAGCCTCCGGCAACATCACGCTGGATAATGTACGCCGGGTGGCGGAAACGGGCGTTGACCGGATATCGATCGGCAGTCTGACCAAGAATATCCAAGCGATCGATTTATCGCTGCGGTTTGCCGGGCCGGGATAAAGCGGTGGTGCGCCAAGCGGTTGTTATTCGAGCGGCTGCTTGGTTTCCGGATCCAATGCCAGGATGTTCGCTGGCGCATTTTCTGCATCCAGAACCGGTTCAAACCAAGCCAGATTCTCATGCAGTTTGACGACTTCGCCGACGATGATCAGTGTGGGCGGAGTCAAATGGGCGTCTTCCGCCAGACCAGGTAGTGTGTG
>CP091134.1:455967-456991 GCA_021582535.1 Nitrosomonas sp. | reverse complement strand
GGAAAGCCGGGTCGGCATTGCGCTGGAACGCTCGATCGACATGGTGGTGGCGCTGCTGGCGGTATTGAAGGCAGGCGGCGCCTATGTGCCGCTGGATCCGGATTATCCGCCGGAGCGGTTGCAGCACATGATTGCCGACAGTGCCATCGAACTGCTGCTGACACAGAGTCATGCCAGGGCAAGGATACCCTGTCCGGAGCACTGCCCGGTGCTGGAATTGGATACTGCAACCGTCACCGATCAACCGGATGAAAACCCGGATGTGACGCTGCACCCCGAACACCTGGCTTATATCATCTATACCTCCGGTTCCACCGGTAAACCAAAGGGCGCGATGAATCGACACGGTGCGTTGCATAATCGCCTGATGTGGATGCAGGAAGCTTTTCCGATCGATTCCGGTGATGCGGTTTTGCAAAAAACGCCGTTCAGTTTCGATGTGTCGGTGTGGGAATTTTTCTGGCCGCTGATGTACGGTGCGCGATTGGTCATTGCCAATCCGGGCGATCACCGGGATGCCGGGCGGTTGATCGGACTGATCCGGCAGCACAATGTGACGCTGCTGCATTTTGTGCCGTCGATGCTGCGTGCTTTCATGGCTGATGCCCAAGCCGCAACCTGTACCCATCTTAAATGCATCATTTGCAGCGGCGAAGCGCTGCAACCGGAGATGCAGCAGGCGGTGTTCGACCGGCTGCCGGCGGTTAAGCTGCACAATCTTTACGGACCGACAGAAGCGGCGATCGATGTGACGCACTGGGCTTGCCGCCCGGAATCGTCGAGCAATATTCCGATCGGTCAACCGATCAGTTCCACGCAAACTTACATACTGGACAGCGACCTCAATCCGGTGCCATCCGGTGTTGCCGGAGAGTTGTATCTGGGCGGGATCGGATTGGCGCGCGGTTATCTGAACCGTCCCGGTCTGACCGCCGAGCGCTTTGTCGCCGATCCGTTCGGTCAGCACGGCGAGCGGTTGTATCGTACCGGTGACCTGGCACGCTGGCGGCGCGACGGACAAATC
>CP091134.1:447219-455867 GCA_021582535.1 Nitrosomonas sp. | reverse complement strand
GCAAAGCCATCGACATCCGCCTGCCGGGCCGTAAACTTTCCGATATCCGCGCGGCAGCCATGTCGCTGCAAGCCGGTGGCGTCGGTTATTATCCTTCTTCCAACTTTGTTCACTTGGATACCGGCAATTTCCGCTACTGGTAACGGGTTGAATGATTTTTTCTAGCGGCTGGTAGCGACGGGCTGATTGACCCATTTGTTAAGCGTCACCACCAATAGATTCATGTTGACGGGTTTGGCAAGGAAATCATCCATACCTGCGGCAAAGCAGCGTTGACGGTTATCCTCGAAGGCATTCGCAGTCAAGGCAACGATAGGCAGATGCGCTGTTCCGGTTTCCCGTTCCCATTGCCGGATTTTCTCCGCCGCCTGATACCCATTCATCACCGGCATTTCGCAATCCATCAGCACCAGCGCCGGTTGCATTCCCTGCATCACCGCATTCACCGCTTCCCGGCCATTCTCAACCACTTCGCAGCGGAATCCTTGTTTCTCCAATAACGCGACGATGACCGTACGGCTGATCGCATTATCCTCAGCCACCAAAATCACCCCGGCTTGTGGCGAAGCCGTTCTTACCGGTACTGCACCGGTAATGTGGGTTTCGCTTGCGGCAGGATTGCCTGCATCGCCGCCGCTGGCCGGATTGGCGCGGACCAGGAACCATATTTTCGTGCCTTTGCCTTCCTGGCTTTCGACGCCAACACTGCCTCCCAGCAATTTGGCCAAGTGGTGCACGATGGACAAACCCAGGCCTGTGCCGCCGTATTGACGGGTGGTCGAGCCATCCACCTGGGAAAACGGTTTAAACAATTTATCGTGCTTGTCCGCGGGAATGCCAATGCCGCTATCGGTTACCGTAAACTCCAGCAAGGTTTCCGCGGATGCATTTGTGAGTTCGCGCGCTTCGATACGCACGAAACCTTGCGGCGTAAACTTGATGGCATTGTTGACCAGATTGGCCAGCATCTGACTTATCCTGAACGAGTCCGAGCAGTACCGCATGTGCGGCTCTCCGTGCCATGACACATCGAGCGCCAGCCCTTTCATATTGGCGCTCTCGGCAAATAGCGCCGCCGTTTCCAGCAGCAGTTGCCCGGGATCAAAAACATGACTTTCCAATTTGATCTGTCCGGCCTCAATTTTCGACAAATCAAGGATATCGTTGAGTATAACCAGCAAGTTGTTGCCGGAAGTGATGATCACCCGGGCATAATCCGCTCGCTCGTTATCTTTGATGTCCGGCATTTGCAGCAGGTAGGCCATGCCCAGAATGCCATTCAGCGGCGTGCGGATTTCATGCGACATGGTGGCCAGAAACTGGCTCTTGGCTAAATTCGCCGATTCCGCCGCAACCATGGCTTGCCGGAGTGCTTCGCTGTTCGCGCGCAATTGCGCCGTCTGCTCATCGACGGTTTCCTGAATCAGCAGGGTCCGGCCCGTGGTGACTAACATCAGCATTTGCAGCATGCTGGCCACGAGTAACCCGGCGAAGCACAGCGCCCAGGCCTGCCATGGCCGGTGCGCGCTCAACCATTTCGCATCCGGGAAAATGACCAATTCCCAGCTGCGATCGGCCATCATCAGCGTTGTCCGCCAATCGAGATGGGGATCTGTTGCAGTCCCCGGCGCTGAACTGAACAACAATTGGCTGCCGGGTTGCCCGGCGGAATCCCGCAATTGAAAAACAATACCGGGCGTTGCGATGCTGCCGGTAGCGGATCTGACCATATCGGGAATTTTCAATGCCCCCACCACAAAACCGATGAATTCCGCGGAATGCTCCGGGCCGTTCTGATCAAAATTCTGGCGGTAAGCCGGATGCAGTACCAGTATGCCCGCTTTATTGTGCTGATCCTGCACCAGATTGATCATGCCAGTGGCCGCCGGCCGGCCGGAATACCGGGCTCGGTCAATGGCTTCCGCCCGGATGGTATTGGAATAAATATCGTATCCGACTGCTTTCCGGTTGTTTTCAAGCGGCGTGATATAGGTCACGACGATATACTCCGGACGCTTGCTGGCAACAGTTAACTCGCCCTGCGAATCCAATTCGGTTATGCGGAACGGTTCCCCGGGAATATTTCCGGATTGGGTTTGCTCGAACAGCGGCCGGTCCCGGTCACGCACAAAATAATTGTAGCTTAATCCTGCAATACCATGAGATTCCTGCAATATTTCTTGCGTAAAGTAATCGAATTGCTGGTAGCTCATGGCCGGATTCAGCTCGGCCAAACGCCGCAATGCCGATAGCGTCTCGTTGTAAGCGTTGAAACGCTCCTGTAACAGGAATGCGATGTTTTGCCCGGCACTTTGAATTTCGGCGTGCTGTTGCCTGTTTTCGAGTTTCGATGTGTTAACGAATCCGGTCACGATCAACACCACCAGAATCAACATAATGGGGGCAATGACGGTCTTGCGCGTTTTCCAGCAGGATTGCTCGCCAAAGAAAGCCAGCAACAGCGGTGCGAAAACGAGCACGCCGAAGGTATCGCCGGCCCACCAGTTCCACCACGACCACGTGATATCGTCCGCTTGGATAGCGCCGAAAAAAAACAGCGTCAGATGCGCGATACTGACCGAAATCACGCAAGACAACGGGCCGCCCAGCAGAAAAAAAGCGAAGATCTCTTGTTCCCGCATCAAAATTTGCCAGCGGTCTTTGATACACCGGCGCACAAGCCAAGCCCCAATGGCGGCTTGCAGCATCGCACCCACGCCTAAAAACGCGGCAATCAGGACGCTATCCTGCGTGAGATTGTTGTGATTCCATGCAACCCAGATATTGAGCCCCATCGAACCGATCCAGATCCCCGGTAATACGCGATAACCCGACACCAACGTCAGCGCCAGCGCCAAACCGGCGGCAGGAAACACCGGACTCGCATAACCCGGCGGAATCGCCAGCAACAACCCCAGGAAGCCTAACAGGGCATAACCGGCAGCTGCATAAGCATTGTGCCGTATGATCTGCAAAGACATTCCAGGTGATGTTCGGGTCTGATCCAGCATGCAAGTAAAATTGGCTATATGAAGAGGATTGATGCGGCCGATGGCGGATTAAGCTGTACTAACGTTGTGATTATATGTGGAATCGTAGCACGGAATGCGTTTTTCTGATTCCGCAAACAATGACAAGTTTCAGAGGGTATTCTTTGTAACAACCGGCCAGCCGGTTGATCGGGATTTATTGCTCAGGGCAGCGCTGATTAATTCAAGGAACGGGATGAAGTGCGAGGCGCACGGAACGCAACAACCGGGACCTATCAATCGGATAAACGAGGGAGTGAGTACCGCGCAACGAAGCAATTCACTCGTGCAGTTAATGAATCAGCGCTTCCTCAGGTTGCCGGGCGAATCCTGGCCGATTATGATTTCGTGAGTGCGAGACCGGCTCAAAGTCATCGCTCATGACGCAGATTGTTCTTCTTTACGTCATGAGCGATACATCCGCAATCACATCTGCGATTGCAAATAATTCTGTAGTCCTACTCTGTTGATCAGTCCCAATTGCTGCTCCAGCCAATGCGCATGATCTTCTTCGGTTTCGGCCAGCATACCTTCGAGAATTTCCCGCGTTTGATAATCCCGTTCCTGTTCGCATAGAGCGACGGCATCGCGTAACGCGGTGATCACCGAGCGTTCCAGCGTCAGGTCGTTTTGCAGCATCTCCGGCACGTCCCGGCCAATCCGCAATGGGCTGCGGTTGCCGATCACCGGCACGCCTTCGAGCAACAGAATCCGTTTGATCAAATAATCCGCATGCTGTTTCTCATCGTTCATTTCGTGATCGATTCGTTCATACAGCTTGTTGAATCCCCAATCTTCATACATGCGCGAGTGGGCGAAATATTGATCCATGGCCGTCAGTTCTTCGGCCAGCAGCTTGTTCAGTAAATCGATAATTTTGGGATTGCCTTTCATGATCGTGCTCCTCTAATCTATTGGGTGACAGGCAGCTCTTGACAGATTTTTAAGCGACAAGAGCCGTGAAGCATTTTGCAAACACCCGGCATTATACGAGTCACAGCATACAAAAACAACAACAAATTGTTGATTAAAAACGATAATAATTCTTGATACCGTTATCATTATGTTTAGGCGATTTATTAGCGGCAATAGTCGGCCGTCTCCACGACCCGCTCGATTTGATACGGTGAATCCGGGCTGAGAATATACTCACTCGCGCCGACACGGCTTGCCGGATTACCCCAATCATAGGTGTATCCCAAACCCGTCCACGGCACGCCGGGACGGTAGCGGAAATCATTGAAATAGAGATTCTTGTAGAAAGCCGGATAGTCGGCGATATTCTTCACTGTTGGAACTTTGTCTCCGGCAAATTTGAGCTGACAACCGGCATCGTCAATCTCCGGATCGGCACAAGGCCGGAACACATCCGCCGGATCGACCCACAGCTCGATAAACACTTCGTAATGCCAGTCCGGATTGAGCCCCAAATATTGTTTCAACCGCTGATTGAGATCCCCATGCGGATTATTGTTGACGAAATCCCGGCAAAACGCTTGCAACTGCGGCGCCGCCGTCACCCAAGTCACATACTTCTCCTGCGGCGCAGTATGCGTCTGGTTCTTATAGTTCGATTCATAGGAGGATTTGCTCTTCCAGCTCACCACCAGCACTTTGCCGTCTTTCCACTGCAACGCTTGATTCGCTGAATTGATGGCAAATAACCGGTCGTAGATCTCGGTCTGCTCTGCAACTGCGGCGTCATCGACTGCGCGGTTGTAGGAGGTAGTGGGGTCATGTTGAACATTACTTTGCTGCGTGGCACAACTGGACAAGAATACGATGGAGACATAAATACAAACCTGTTTCAACATGCTCAGACTCCTTGATTACTTTTGCGGTGTAAATGAGCAGATACTCTCATAAAAAATCAACCGAGCAAAGCTTGCTTAGCATCAACCAATTTCATTACGACGATGATAGCCGCAAGTATCGATCAGTTTCTCCGCTGCTGCCAAATCTACTTCTGGTGACTATCTTGGATATTCCTAGCCGCCAGCCTTGAATCAATGACTGCCAAGTTACATTCCATATTGCGGAACAAGGAATTATCTTATAATGTGCATACCCAATATGATCAAAAGTTTCAAGCATAAAGGACTGGAAAAATTCTTTACCACCGGTAGCATGGCAGGTATTCAAATCGCACATGCTGAAAAAATCCGTGATCGATTGGCGTTTCTGCATGCGGCTGTGACTATCGACGATATGAATATCCCCGGTTACCGGCTTCATCAACTGAAAGGCGAACTGGAAGGCCATTGGGCCATTGATGTGAACAAAAACTGGCACATCGTTTTCCGCTTCGAGGATGGCGATGCTTATGTGGTGAATTACGAGGATTATCACTAATGACAATTCAGCAATTTAACCCGCCGCACCCCGGCGAATTGATTAAAAGAACGTATATCGATCCGTTCGGCGATATTTCCGCTAATCAAATAGCCAAGCGTTTGGGTGTGGCTGTAAGCACTTTTAACCGGTTAATCAATGGTGTTTCCGATATTTCACCGGAAATGGCGATCCGGCTTTCCAAGGTGTTGGGCAGATCACCTGAAAGCTGGTTGTTGCTGCAAAATCATTATGATTTGTGGAAAGCGCGCCAGACAATCAATACCGATGACTTGCAGCCAATAAAATTTGAAATCGCTTAAATCGATGCTTTCTGTTTCATCAATAACTTACCCTGACTACTGCACTGCCTGCAACGCTTAAACTCAACACAATCCTGATATAAAAACGGCTGTTATGAGGAATGAAATCCTGTAAGGTTTTACTTTACGAGTGGAACCCTGTCCCGCCATAACAGCCATTGACTCCACTCGATTCAAAAATGAAAACCTATCCGCGGGTTCTGGCCACACGGAGTCCCAGCAAGGTCAAACCGGCGAGCAACATGGCCCATGCGCCGGGTTCCGGTACTGGGTTGATGTAGAAATCGCCGATGAAATAGCGGTTACGACCGCCAGTGGATGGAAAAATGTAATTGAGTCCGACAAGGCCGTCATAAACATTGCGTTGCGAGACTAAATGTAGTGAAAGCGCGATGCGGGGTCAAACTTGGTGCCGGAGAACCAAGTTAATAATTCGCACCATACCGATCCCGGTAGCGCTGCACCGCCTGCAAGTGCTGCGCCAGTTCCGGGTGATGGTGCAAATAAGCGACCAGATCATCCAGATCAATGATCGGTGTGACTGTAAGACCGTGCATTTGCTGCACTTCCTGCACCGCAGAAAGCTCACCGGTACCGCGCTCCATGCGATCGAGCGCGATCACGACACCGCCAGGTACCGCACTCGCAGTTTTAATCAATTCGACCGATTCGCGCACCGAGGTACCGGCGGAAATGACATCGTCGACGATCAGCACGCGGCCTTGCATCGGCGCACCGACCAGCACACCGCCCTCGCCGTGATCCTTGGCTTCCTTCCGGTTGAAACAGAATGGATAGTTCTTGCCCATTTCAGCCAGCGCGATAGCGATGGCGCTGACCAACGGGATACCTTTATAAGCGGGACCGAACAGGGTATCGAACGGAAGCTCGGCATCGACGATCGCTTTGGCGTAAAATTGCCCGAGTTTGCGTAAGGCATCGCCATCATTGAAGAGTCCTGCGTTAAAAAAATACGGTGACATGCGCCCCGCTTTGGTTTTAAATTCGCCAAAACACAGCACGTTGCGCTCGATGGCGAATTGAATGAAGGCTTGCCGGAAATCGGACATACACTTAATCATCCCGAAATAAAAAAAGATGCAAATTATAACGCTTAACCTCAATGGCATCCGCGCGGCGGCGAAAAAAGGCTTTTTCCCCTGGCTGGCCCAACAAACGGCGGATGTGGTGTGCGTGCAGGAATTGAAAGCACAGTTGCCCGATCTCTCCGCCGAGATGCAAGCACCGGACGATTATCACGGTTATTTTCATTGTGCCGAGCAGAAAGGTTATAGCGGGGTGGGCATTTATACGCGCAAAAAACCGGATCGCATCATCGAAGGCGTTGGCGTTGCCGATATCGATGTTGAAGGGCGCTATCTGCAAGCGGATTTCGGCAATCTGAGCATCGTGTCGCTTTATCTGCCGTCCGGCTCCAGCGGCGAGCACCGGCAAGCGGCAAAATTCTACTTCATGGAGCAATTTTATCCGGTATTGCAAAACCTGATGGCCAGCGGGCGCGAGTTGATTTTATGCGGCGATTGGAATATCGCGCACAAGGAAATCGATTTGAAGAATTGGCGCTCGAATCAGAAAAACTCCGGATTCCTGCCGGAAGAACGGGCCTGGCTGACCAATGTGTTCGATGAGATCGGTTTTGTCGATGTATTCCGCCGTTTGAATACCGAATCCGATCAGTACACTTGGTGGTCGAATCGCGGGCAGGCTTGGGCCAAAAACGTCGGGTGGCGCATCGATTATCAGATCGCCACCCCCGCCATCGCGCAAACAGCCCGCAGCACTTCAATTTTCAAAGACGAGCGCTTCTCCGATCATGCGCCGCTGATCGTCGATTACGGCCACTTGTTATGACCGCTCAAGCACCATCCGGCTGGTTGCAGGCGCTGCGGGTTTACACGCACCCGCGCGTGCTCGGCATGCTGTCGCTGGGTTTTTCCGCCGGGCTGCCGCTGCTGCTGATCATGGGCACGTTGTCGTTCTGGCTGCGCGAAGCGGGAATCGACCGCGCCACCATCGGCTATTTGAGCTGGATCGGGCTGGCATACAGTTTCAAATGGCTGTGGTCGCCGCTGGTCGACCGCATGCCGCTGCCGCTGTTGACCCACTGGCTGGGCCGCCGCCGTGCGTGGCTGTTGCTGTCGCAAATCATCATTACTTGCGCGCTGATGGGCATGGCCGTGACCGACCCGGCCGCCAATCTGACGCATTTGGTTTTCTTCGCGCTTGCGGTGGCGTTTGCTTCGGCGACTCAGGACATCGCGTTGGATGCCTACCGTATCGAAGCGGTCGCGGTGGAATTACAAGGCGCGATGGCAGCGACTTATCAAGCAGGCTACCGTATCGCGATGATTCTGGCTTCCGCCGGTGTGCTGTGGATCGCCGCCGCGATTGACACAACGGCGGATACTTACGACCACGCGCCGTGGCGCTTCGCTTATCTGGTCATGGCGGTCAGCATGGCGGTCGGGATGATTACGACACTGATCATCCGCGAACCGGATGTGCCGTACAGCCGGTTGATTTCCGACAATGAAAAAATCGCGCGGCACGCCATTGCAAAGTGGCAGTTGCCTGAACGTGTCGGCAACCTGCTGGTGTGGCTGTACGGTGCGTTGATCGCGCCATTCCGCGATTTTATCGTGCGGCATGGACGGCAGGCGTTACTGATCCTGGGATTGATCGCGATCTACCGCATTTCCGATGTCGTCATGGGCGTCATGAGCAATCCGTTTTACGTCGACATGGGCTACAGCAAGGACGAAGTCGCCACGATCTCCAAAGTGTATGGCGTGATCATGACAATCGCCGGAGCCGCGGTTGGCGGCGTGCTGACGGCAAAAATTGGCGTCATGCGCACGCTATTTCTCGGTGCCGTATTATCCGCCGCCACCAATTTGCTGTTTGTCTGGCTCGCCGGGCGCGGCCACGATGTCAGCGGGCTGGT
>CP091134.1:421640-447119 GCA_021582535.1 Nitrosomonas sp. | reverse complement strand
AAGTTACTGCAACTGGCAACCAAAGTTCATCAATAAAGAAGTTCTCCAAAAACCGTTTCACTGATTCCGATGAAACAGCAGGAAATTGTTAATAAAGGATAAAACACTTTAAATCATAATGTTGAAATTACCAACCACAATTTATCATGACCAAAATAACGTATACCTTGAGTTAATCAGCCTATGACGCCATTAAAAAATCCAGCCTCACTCGGCAGCTGCGCAATAAAAGAAATGTGGCAACAACTTTATCGATTCGGCCAATTCACGCTGTCCCTAGTTGTAATCAGTCACCGCCTTCGCACCTTTGATATCGTTAGTGATACATGAGACAAATGAAGATTTCCGAATATTTCGCTCAATTATTCTTCAGAATACGATTTATTAAGCTGATTGAATTAAGAACTCTTGCAGTGAAGTTCCTGGCAATCGCCATACTGGCTGATTTAACCCACATGGCTGCAGCGCAAAATAACGCTGCCGACAATCAACTCCTTGGGCTGAGTCTGGAAGAGTTGATGGATATCAAAGTCACCACCGTATCGCGGCGTCCGCAGAAATTAAGCGAGGTCGCATCGGCGGTATTCGTGATTACGCAGGATGATATACGCCGCTCCGGTGCCACCAATATACCGGATGCATTGAGAATGGCGCCCGGCGTGCAAGTGGATCGCCTCGGCACGGACAAATGGGCTGTCAGTATCCGCGGTTTTACCGGCCGCTTCGCCAACAAGCTGCAAGTGTTGATCGATGGGCGCAGTGTTTACAATCCCATATTCTCGGGCACAATGTGGGAACAGCAGGACACTTTAATGGAGGATATTGAGCGGATTGAAGTAATCCGCGGTCCCGCTGCTACGGTATGGGGGATCAATGCCGTCAATGGCGTGATCAATATCATCACCAAAAAAGCGGCGGATACCCAAGGGACGTTGCTAACGGCAGGCGGCGGCAGCTTCGAGCGAGGCTTCGTGGGTGCGCGCTACGGCAGCAAGCTCAATGAAGACACACCTTTCAGAGTGTACGCCAAAGGCTTCACCCGGAACCATACCAACACACTGTCGGGTGCCAGCAATGATGATCAATGGCATTCCGCCAGAGGCGGATTCCGTATCGATCATCACCGCGGCAACGATCGATTCACGCTGCAGGGCGATATCTTCGCTAATGCCATTGGCGATACTTATGATAAATCCGCCATTAACTTACCATCCCTTGCAAACAATGCCCGAGGGCAGAATGAGGGCGGGAATATCCGCTTTCGCTGGGATCGCACGCTATCCGAGCAATCGTCGATCATGTTTCAAACCTACTACGATCGCGTGCGCTATCAAATGTCGCCTATTGTCAGTTTTGACACGGAAAGCTTCGATGTCGATGCGCAACATCGCTTTTCAGTGCGGGATTGGCATGATATCACTTGGGGCGGTAACTACCGGTTGTATAACAGCAAATTCTTTAATAATAGTTTCGTCTCGCTCACACCGGAAGTTCGCACAAACCACGTTTACAGCGGATTTATACGCGATGATATGACACTCATCCCCAATCGCTTGTATTTCAATTTAGGAACGCGGATCGATCATAACGATTTCACCGGCCTGGAAATTCAACCAAGCGCCCGCCTAGCGTGGACGCCAAACGCAGAAAACACGCTCTGGCTATCTGTTTCCCGGGCAGTCCGGACCCCCTCGCGAGCAGAAAATGACGCCGCACTCGACTTCTTACAATTTAGCAATGTTCCCGGATTGCTGTCGTCACTATTTCCGCTCAAGGCCGCATTTCACGGCTCCCATACATTCCAATCGGAAAAGCTGCTGGCTTACGAACTGGGTTACCGGCACCGCTTCTCGCCGCAAGCATCCGTTGATATTGCCGGTTTTGTGAATGACTACAGCGAATTGAGAGACTTCAGCCTGGGCGGATTCTCGGTCAGTACCGGATTACCGCGGCAAATCATTGCCTCGGTGCTGACCAATAATAGCGCAGCGGCACTAACCTACGGCTTCGAATTGTCTGGTGACTGGAAGCCTACTCAGAAATGGCGTTTGCAAGGTAACTACAGTTTTATCGATATGCGGATTTCGTCCAATTCCTTGACGAAGAATTTCGATCCCAGTGTGAGCGGCGCGGACAAAGTAACGCCGCAGCACCAGATTTCACTGCGCTCCAACTACGACTTATCGGACAAATTGGATGTCAATCTCTGGTTACGCTACGTCAGTAACATTGCCTACTACAATCTTCCCGGTTATGTCACCACAGATGCCAAAGTATCGTATAGACCGGCCAAAAACATCGAGTTGTATGTCGTAGGGCAAAATCTGTTCAGTCCGAACCATCAGGAATTGGTATCCGATTTCATTCCTTCAATTCCAGCCGTGATTTCGCGCGGCGTCTATGGCGGCATTCAGGTCCGTTTCTAAACTGCTGCCATTGATCACCAAGCTATCCGGTCACAAGCTGCTGCGGAACATCGCGCGCTTGTTGCTGGCATTTCTTCTGGGTTATGGTGTACTCATGCCACAGCGTACCGCTGTGGCACAACCGGTGTTGGAATATCAAGTTAACCGTTTTTATCTATAACTTCCTGGCATTTACACAGTGGCCTGACCGCAGCGAGCAAGCCATCAATCTCTGCTAGTACGGCGAGGATCATTTCGGCCAGGAAATCGACAAGCTGCAAAATAAATCGGTCGGCACACGTCCGATCAGGGTTCTGCACAGCAACGATTCCGAACAATTGAAACAGTGCCAGGCTATTTTCTTTTCCAGATCCATCAGCGACAATCTCGCCGGCATTTTGCACGGTTTATCCGGCAAACCGATACTGACACTGACGGATCATTCGAACGCCATTTCAAATGGGTGCCATCATCAATATGAATCTGGTCAATGAAAAAATCATATTCGAGATTAATTTAGGAATTGTCCGCCTATCGGGACTGGATATCAGCTCAAAACCGCTTCAGCTGGCCATCAAAGTGCATCAGTAAGCGCCATCTTACTTGCAATGCTCAGAAATGTTCGCTTTTTCCCGGTCAAATCCTCCTTTAGATCGAATACTTGAAATGTACAATATTTCTTACCCTTTCCATTGATGATCAAGAAGAAAGTCCATCACCCGGATACTTATCCATACCATCCAATTAACCGGAGATTTAAACTATGAAACGGCTCATTCTATCGGCTTGCACATTTATTCTGACCGCTCACATCCAGCTTGCTTTCGCCACCCTATCCAGCGATACGGAAAAATTGCTCAATTGGGCTGAAAAGACCTTCCCGCAATTCTTCCCCAGCCCTCAAGCCACACAAAATATCGAACCCTGGCTATTCCGCTATTATCCGGAGACTGGCGTTTATGCCGGTGTCAATAAAAGTGACAATGCTGTTTATGTGCTTGGCGGACCTTGGGGAAACACTCCGGCAGTGATCGATACACTCGCTAACCTGATCACCCAGATCGACAGCTCCGGCGGTAACGGCGGCATCGCGGGTTGTGATACGACTGATGCGCTTTCCGGCGTATCGTACAGCCAAAGCGGCAATGTCGTCACCGTGACAACCAACGGTCAATGCGTCACCGCCCCGGACATCTCTAAAACCAATCTCTGCCAAGTACCTCAGCAAACAACAGCGAGCGGCATTTCCTTGCTCGGGAGCAATACCGTAACCACATCCAGCATCGAAGGTTTGTCTACCAGCATTCCGGGATTACCCAATCCGTTTCAAGCCATTGTAGATGCCGCGGCCAATGTTAAACACTGCACGATGAATGCACCGGCCGCTACTGCCAATCTGGTTGTGAACTCCGATCTGTGTCTCGATATTACAGCGCCCATCAGCGAAACCCTGGCGGGTCTGCCGATCACAGGAATCGTAGTTTCTCCGCCAGTGAAATATTACACAAAAGGAACCTACACCAGCCAAACTGTCAGTGACTGCTTTACTACCGACGCCGCTACCATCAGCGACGCGTTTACAGGAGAAGTCTGGATGAAACAAAGCGGTAGTTTCGTGAAGATTCAATAGCAGGTGCGGATTAAAACTGGCGCAAAATTATCCGCGCGAATCATCTCACAGTTGTGAGTTCGTTGAGTGCCGCTGACAAACGAACAAAACGAGGTTCTCCAGGCGACAATTCATTGGCCGCTTGGAGACTATGGCGTGCTTCTTCAATCAGCTCCGGGGCCGGGCCTTTTTTTTGCATATAGGTAATGATCACATACGCCAGATTGAGTAGCACACGTATGTTTGCGGGCATCGCGCTATAGGCATCGCGCATCGCACTGACAGCTTCTTCATACTGCCCTTTACTGATCAGCAATACCCCACGATTCATAATCAGCATGGCTTCTTGGCGTGAAGTTTCAATCAGCCGGCTGCCTTCTTCGCCCATGCCGGCTTGGTCAAATATTTCTGCCACATCGCGCAATAAAGTAGCGCTTTCAGGATTGTTCTTGATTTCACTTTGCAGTAACTGAATGGCTTTCTCTTTATCGCCGGCCGTCAAGAGCAAACGGGCAATTTCCAAAGCTCCGTCAGAATCCGGATGTATGCTGTCATTGCTGATCGATTGACCCAGCTCCTCGGCGATTTGTTTTGCCTTTTCGGTATTTCCACTTTGATGATGAATCAGCCCTTCAACCGCCAATGCTTTCGTGCGCACCTCGTCTGCCGCAAAATTCTTATTGAGCTGCCCCAGCGCTTTCAATGCTTGTTCGGCGTTTTTATTGGCACTGCATGCCTTGGCAAGACCCAGATAGGCATCCGCTGTGCGCAACACGGAATTCTCCCCGAGTGACACACTCTTGCGGAATGCGCGCTCGGCATCTTCCAGCTTACCGAGTTTCATCGCAACCTGACCGAGGTTTTTCTGCCGTGTAACAGAATTCGGCGATAGCTTCACTGTACGTTCAAGAACATTCCCGGCTTCTTCCAGATCACCCATTACTTGCAACGTATGCGCCAGCAGATCTTGCGCCTCAAGATAAGCCGGATTCGCTTCCGTGGTTTCTTCCAGCAAATGCTTGGCCGCATCCAAATCATTTTTCTTCAGCAATATCTTGGCCAACGCCGCTTTGGCCCAGGGAAGATCGCGTACAGCCAGAATATCTTCCAGCACTTGTTTGGCGCGGTCATACTCACCGCTAACCAGCAACAAATCACACTTGGTGCGAAGCAAGTCAGCCGCATGCGCCTTATCCGAAGCTAAGCGCTGATCGCACAAATCCATGGCTTTAGAATAATCTTGCTGTTTCATGGCCTTGTATATTTCCGCAAACGCTTCTTTTTTTGTCCAAATTTTCGCTAACCGTGAACGCAAGCTCGCCTCCGTGACCGGTTTCAACAAATAAGCATCCGGCTGATACTCCGCAGTCCCGGTAACCGCTTCCATGGTTTTTTCCGCAGTGATCATGAGCCAAAGACAAGAAGGTCCGACAAGCGATTGATATTTTGCTTCTTCAAGCACTTGTTGGCCATTCTTTCCGGAACCCAGAATAAGATCGCAGAGCACAATGTCAAATGGCACTTTTTTCAACCAGGCGATCGCTTCATTGCCATTGGTAGCCATATGTATCTTCTTGATTTCAGCGCCGCAACTACTGAGCATATCGCGCAAAATACTGCGCATTTCCATGTAATCATCAACGATCAATACATTTTTCCCTGAGAAATTTAACTCAGTGGCGGGTGTTGAGATGTCTAGCGGATTAATATGCATGATTCAAAAATTAGAATGAATGACTGTTACGGCAGATGTAGTACGAAACAGGCGCCTTGCAGTGAGCCGCCGTTTTCCAAGCGAAGATCGCCCTGAGCGCCTTGATTGCGATGCATTTGTGCCACCATGGCGGAAAAATAAAGCCCCAGGCCTGTGCTGCCGCCATGAAAATCGACGCTCTGCATGACATTACCGTTTCCTTCCAATAACTCAAGCGGATAGCCATCACCATCATCTTCAATACGCAGCACTAATCCACCCTCATGCTCTTCGGCGCTGATCAGGATATGATCATGCGTATGGCGCATGGCATTATTTAGAGCATTACCGATGACACCGCTGATGAGATCTTCATCAAAATACCAGTACAGTCCGGGATCTACCCGGACTTCCAGGCGGATCTGGCGAAATTTGAGCAACTGCGCATATTGCGCAACGGTCGTACGCAAAAAATCATCCAGGCAAACGGATTGCGGATCAAAAGGATATATTTTCTGACCCAGCTTATAGAGTGTCAGCAATTGAATCAGGCGGTTATTGATGCGTTTCGCTTCATGATTCATTTGCACCAGTTCGGCATGCGTGGAAAGTTCGGCCGCTTCAACCGATGTCAGCACCTTATCCAGACCGCAAATGAGCATGCTGACTGAGTTTTTCATGTCGTGCACGGAAGAAACCAGAAAGTTCGCCATATTGAATACAACCGGAATGTTGGCTGTATTCGTCTGCTTCTTATTCGATATCCCTACCATGTGATTCCCCGCATAGCATGCGCTTTCGATTCATTATCAATGGGGAATCTAACGGCAAATCACTTTAAACCTGTAGTGTTGAAGCGCAATCAGCAAGTTAGGGATAGGTTCCTAGAATCACATGGCATTTTCTTAAGTTTTGCAATATTTCGATGCCTCCCTGAATCACGGCGTCAGGTTGAGGATGATTCAGCTCTGCGGCAACTTGTTGCAGTGCTATCCGTCCCGGCACAGGATCATCGCCGGAAAGCAATTGCAGCAGCCGCGCAGTGACCGGATTGATCTCGATAAAGCGCACGTCAAACTCAGTGTCGCGATAAACAATCAAATGGGTTGGCTTGCCATCGGCTTCCTCGGGTTGAAAAGCCGGACCGATTTTGTGCACGGGAAAGCGGTAGCGCAATGTCCAGGCTAGCGGCGAAATCACCGGAATGCCGTCGAGCAGGTCGCCGTGCGCATCGATTTTCGTTGCACCAATTTTTTCATCCAGCAACGAAAGCGCTAATTCAACCCACTCATAATGCGCCAGCTCCAGCATAAAAGGCGGATCATCCGGTTGCGGTTCGCGTTCATGCTCCAGATACTGCAAAAACTCGCGCGGCATTTCCGGAAATAGCGGCGTATGCGATAGGTGACGGGCGAAATAGTCGCGGATCATGGCGTGCCAGCGGTCATCCGGCAATATCCGGCGCAATACCGGAAACGTGTTGGCGATAAAACCCTCCACGTTGTTATAAAACAATTCGCGGTAGATTTTCATACGCCGGTCTTCGATCCCCTCCGGGCAAGGATTCCTCTCCGGATCGCGGATATGCGCCGCAAAAGCATATTGTTGCCGCACAAAACCGGGACGATCAGCCGTGTTGTATGTGCTCACCGGTTTGATCCTGCCATTTGGATTGCAGCGCGCGAATGACCGCCACTTCTTGCAGCAGATCCGCTAGCGGCGGAAGATTGAAATCGCGCTCCAGCAAGGTCGGAATAACGCCAAAATGCTGATACGTTTTATCGAGTAATTGCCAGACCGGATCGATCACATCCGCGCCATGCGTATCCACGATCAGATCCTCGGCTTCCCGGTAGTGTCCGGCAACGTGAATATAACGAATACGCGCCGCGGGCAGTTGTTGCAGAAATATTTCGGCATCGTAGCGATGATTGACGCTGTTGACATAAATATTATTCACGTCCAGCAGCAAATCGCAATCCGCTTCCTGCAATACCGCGGTGAGAAAATCAATCTCTTCCATTGCTTTTCCCGGCGCGGCATAGTACGAAACGTTCTCGATGGCGATACGTTGTTCCAGAATATCCTGCACCCGCTGGATACGATCCGTCACATAGCGTACGGCTTCTTCGGTAAACGGAACCGGCAGCAGATCGTATAAATGTCCGTCGTCACTGCAATAACTCAGATGCTCACTGTAATAGCGGATGCGGTATTCACGCAGAAAACGCTTCAGCCGCTGCAGAAAGGCCTCGTCCAACGGCGCCGGCCCGCCGATTGAAAGCGATAATCCATGACAAATAAACGGAAATTTTTCGGTCAGCTCGCGAAACGTCTTGCCGTAACGCCCGCCGACATTGATCCAATTTTCCGGAGCCACTTCCCAGAAATCGGCCGGCTGGGCGGTTTGATCCGCCAGCGAACTGAGCATCGCGCGCCGCAGACCCAAACCGGCGCCATGAACAGGATAATGCTGGCTGCTCATGGGTTACGCGGATTACTTCTTAGAACCGCATTTACCTTCACCGCATTTACCCTCTTGCTCGGCTTTCTTACCACCGCATTTACCTTCCATGTTTTGTTTCATTTCTTTTTTAGCGCCACACTTGCCTTCGCCACACTTGCCTTCCATATTTTGCTTGGTTTCCTTGCCGCCGTCTTGCGCCGGTTTATTCGCGCCGCTGGCATCGGCCAGTTGCATGTAGCCGCCGGATAATTCATTCATCGCAAATGGATTGGCAACGGTGTCAGCCGGCAGATTGCCAGCAACCAGGCTGGTGACTAATGCAGTGCCTATTGCCAGTGAAACGGGCTTCATTGATTTTTTCGACATTGATTATTTTCTCCATAAAAATTGATCGTAACTGCAAACGCCAATGATAACGCCAAACCGGCGCGAAGTCGCCCGTTTCTGTACGCTCGACCTGACCGGCGCTCGCCGTATATAACAACACTAGCCGCTGATACCGGCGCGGCATATAAACCAGTACATCCCATCTCACGCTGCCAGCATCAATCTGACCTATCTTACTTTTGTTGCCTGCGCCTCTCTGATAAACTCAGCGCTTCAAAAAATATTATAAAAATATGCCAGTTAACTAAGGAAGGAGCTCCGAATGTTTGACAAACCCAACCAGCTTGTTTTTTACATCAATGCCGCAATCTTTGTCTTTGGTGTATTGGTTGCACTGCTGACAAATTTCATCGTGCATGGACTGATATTCACCATCAGCGCCGCACTACTGATTTTCGAACAAATCAGACACAACAAACACGCATTTTCCATCGCGGATTTAAGAAAAATACTGACAGTGCACGATACCTGCGGGAAAAAAGCGACCTTGACGCAAACACAAATGACCACCGCCTGTCATGCCGGTAATTCGGAATACTGGTTTAAAAATATCCGTTCGATCGGCAGCATCAGCAATTTCCGCATCAATAACACCGATCCAGCCGAACTACGCAAAGAAAACGACAGCTACGAAGTCTGCATGAAATTCCCGCCGGAGTTGAAAGTCATCAACGGTTCCGATTTAACCCTGACGTATCAATGCGAAGGCGCTTTCACGCAGAACGAAGGCATACTCTCCCATGTCGTCGACGATGACACGCAGCGATTACGCCTGATCGTTGAATTACCCGCAGGACGCGCCATTTCGACCGCCCGTTTTTTCTGCATCCATGACGGCAAAGAAGAAGCGCTGCTACCGCCTGTGATCACCGGGCAAACCATTGAAGCGGATATCAGAAACCCGGAACGGGGAGTGGAGTATTGCCTGCAATGGAATTGGGAAGAAGAAGGCTTGATCAAAAAAGTAAGCTGTCTTTTCTAAACCGCCGGCAGAACGATTGCCTGAATTTTCCAACCGGGCAGACTGGATTGAAAAATCCGGTTTGCCCGGTTTCTCGCCGCCGCCTTGATAGTCCAAACATCGCAAACCATTGAATCTTCTTAAAGCACTCGCTGCGGTCAGCAGCATGACGTTCATCTCGCGTATTCTCGGTTTTGTGCGCGATATCATCATCGCGCGGATTTTTGGCGCAGGCATGGAAACGGATGCTTTCTTTGTCGCATTCCGCATTCCGAATCTGTTGCGGCGGATATTCGGAGAGGGGGCCTTTTCGCAAGCATTCGTTCCGATTCTCGCCGAATACAAAAACAATCGCACAGCTGAAGAAACGCGCGACTTCATCGATCACATCACGATGATCCTGACCATCTCGCTGTTCGTGGTCACTGTTATCGGTATTATCGCTGCGCCGCTGATTATCTACGTCAGCGCACCGGGATTCTCCGCCGATCAGAACAAATTCAATTTGACCGTGACGCTGCTGCAAATCACATTTCCCTACATATTATTTATTGCGCTGGTCGCTTTGGCGGGAAGCATACTCAATACATTCGGGAAATTTAACATTCCCGCGCTGACCCCCGCATTATTGAATCTGTCCTTTATTGCTTGCGCGCTCTGGCTCACCCCTTTGATTGATCCGCCTATTCTGGCGCTGGCTTGGGCGGTTTTTACCGGCGGCATTTTGCAACTGGCTTTCCAGATCCCTTTCCTCTTACGGCTCAAATTGATGCCACGGATCCGTTTTAAAAATCCGGACACCGGCGCCTGGCGCGTGCTCAAATTGATGGGGCCCGCTATTTTCGGTGTATCGGTGAGTCAGATCAGCCTGCTGATCAACACCATTTTTGCTTCATTGCTGGTGACCGGCAGCGTATCGTGGCTTTATTATGCCGACCGTCTCATGGAATTTCCCGCAGGCCTGCTGGGCGTCGCGCTCGGCACCATTCTGCTGCCATCGCTGGCGCGGCATTACACCAGCAACAGCCGCGAAGAATATTCCCGCCTGCTGGATTGGGGATTACGCATGACCATTTTGCTGACCTTACCGGCAGCGCTTGCGTTTGCATTGCTGGCTACCCCCTTGATCACCACGCTCTTTCATCATGGCGCATTCACCGATCACGATGTCTGGATGACGCGCGAAGCTCTGGTCGCCTACAGCATCGGCTTGCTCGGCATCATCCTGGTGAAAGTGCTCGCACCGGCATTCTATGCACGCCAGAACATCAAAACACCGGTAAAAATCGCCATCATCACGTTAACTGCAACGCAACTGATGAACCTCGCCTTCATCGGTACACTCCAGCATGCCGGACTGGCGCTGGCCATCGGCTTGGGCGCATGCCTCAACGCCGGATTATTGTTTTACCAACTGCGCAAGCAGGAAATCTTCCAACCACAACCCGGCTGGCTCATCTTCTGTGTGAAAATATTGCTGGCATTGGCGGCAATGGGCGTTGTGTTATGGTTTGCGGCAGGAAGCGATGCCTCGTGGCTGACCGACTCGACACTGACACGCGCCGGGCGGTTAAGCTGGGTGGTTGCGGCGGGTGCAAGCAGCTATTTTGCAGCACTCTGGCTGCTGGGATTCCGCTTGAAAGACTTCACCCAGCGGCAGACGTTGTAATCTATCCGATCGGTATAGGCTAATCCAAATATTTTGTATTGGAAATGTTGGAGATATCAAGACAGAAATACTGATGATGCTCATTACTAGAAAAAGACACCTGACAACGTAGTTTATACAGGCTGTTATTGCAACTACAATGCACTTGACGTAAATCATTTTTACCATGAACGAATCGATCATTCCACACTATTCGCTCAAGGCAAGAATCACATCAATGGAATTGAAAACTGCTGGAATCAGGCTACGCGCGTCTTAAGAAAATACAGCGGCATTCCTAAAGAATCATTTCCATTGCTTCTGAAAAAAATGTGAATTCAGATTCAATTATGTAGCACCTAAATAACAGTTAAAAATTTTGAATAATTGGACTCAAATTTAACCTGATTTACTACAACCCCTTTACTTATTCTTTAAGTAAGAATTCGATTTCCTCTAGTGGAATTATAGGTTCTACTTTAAAACTCGAGAAAGATTGCGAATGATCACTTTCTCCACTAGTCACTGCAGTAAATAAAGTATTGAGTCTTGTAACACTTTTAAGTTTGAATGCTTGCCTTGAGGGTAAGTAATCAAAAGTCAATGTATAAGTACTTGGAAATGCATTATCCGTAAGTAAAATCGGATTACCACGCACTATGTCACTATTCTGCGCTGTAAGTCCGTATGTGATTACTAGGGCATTGCCATTGAAATAGGCAGAAGCTTTTATCGGTGAAAGGCCATGCAATTTTAAATCTATTGGATCCTTTGTAATATTACTTATCAATTCTAGGCAGATTTTATCATTGAAGACTAAATATGCATCTTCCAATAGTAATTTGTAATTGCCATTTCCCAAATCCTCATCAATTGTAAATTTGCTTTGTGCTGGTACAGCAGAGATCGCTCCTTCATCCGCACATTCAAAGCCGTCATAAATAATAGATAAAGCATAGGCATTGTTTGTGATTAAAAGAAGTAGTAACAAGATAAAAAATTTTTTCATGATTACTCCTGTGCTTTGGAAAGCGGTAATTAGGATTATTTTATAAAACTGACACACAATTATTTTTACTCATACTTTCGAATTCTCTTCTTATGCTGCATATTGTCAACCCTTTGGTTATTGCGGGATAAATATAATAATTACTTTTTATATTTATAGTTGCTTATATGAGTCACACACGTGATAACCCCTAGCATCCGCGGACTCAAGGTAAAATGGAGGTGGCATCGTTCACTGAAAAACCAGATCCTGCTGAAAACTATTACTTTCCCGGTACACTGAGAGCCGTATTCGACAGTTTCTCGATTACTACAACAACCATAAGCGCTATCATGAGTCACTCAATAATTTAACACTAACTGATGTCTTTTATGGCCGGTGTCAATCCATTCTGGAAGAGCGAGAAAAAATTAAGCTTCGAACATTAGCAACGCGACACCAAATAATACGATAACTTATCAATAAGCTCAGACCTGATGAACTCAAGCATTTCTGAATCTACGCGACCATTAGTCCATGTGCTTTGACGATGTACACTCCTTGTTTGGTAACACAAATCCTCTTCATACCTCGCTTATCGCTGTAGCAGCGAACGTTATGCTCTCACTGCGGTGGCGGCAGAATATTTATTGCAGAAAAGTCCCAATTACTTCGGTTTTCTCTGGGATCTGATGATCGATAATTATCAAGTATGCTCGTTCACCAGCCTGGAAAAATCCATTCTGACGGATTCGCCGCAGATATACGGCGGCGGCGATATTTATCAATCGCACGAAGAACAGCTCGAATTGCTGCATCGCTTTACCAGCGGCATGCACAGCATGAGCATGGCTTCCGCGCTGGTTTGGCCGGGGGTTGTGGATTTCTCCCGGCACCGGGTGATGCTGGACATTGGCGGCAGCTCCGGCGCGCATTCGATCGGCGCGGTCTTGCGATTGCCTGATCTGCAAGCGATTGTTCTGGATTTTCCGCAGGTATGCGAAGTGGCCGAAGGCTACATTGTTGAATATCGTCTGCAAGAGCGCATTAAAACCTGTGGCGCTAACATCTGGAACGATCATTGGCCGTCGGCGGATCTGCATTTCTTTTCCAACATGTATCATGACTGGCCACCGGAGAAATGCCATTTTCTGACCGCAAAAAGTTTCAGGTACTTGGAATCCGGCGGGCGTATCGTGATTCATGAAATGCTGTGTAACGACGATAAAACAGGCCCGTTCGCACCGGCTGCCTTCGGCATGATGATGATGGGCTGGACGGAAGGAAAGCAGTACTCCGGTTTGGAACTCTCAACCATGCTGAAGGAAATCGGCTTTGAGGATATCCAGATCCATAAAGCTTCGGGTTATTACAGTATCGTAACCGGACGGAAACCCTAATTTCCGGTTATTGCGCTATCTGTCTGCGCAGCGAGGCTTTTCGCAAGATTCATCAGCGATTCTGAATCTTCCAGTCCGTCGAGAAAGCGCTGAGGGATGCCAGCCAGTCCCACCTGAGCACCGGCCAGCGCACCGGTGAGAATCGCACGCGCTTGATTCTGGCCTCCGCCATTGACCGCATGCAGCACAGCGGACTCAAAATCATCCCCGAAACGAGCGGCAAGATAATACACCGCGGGCAGTTGATGATAAATGGCGCACGGCATGCCATAGACGATCGACACTTTCCACGCCGGTTCGATGCGGATATCCTCATCCACTGCCGCTTGGGCCATATAAGACGGTGTCAGCAAGGCATCCGGTGAGGCAAATCGTCCGGCGCGGGGCGGATCGGGATCGCCCGGGCGCGGCGGTTGCAAATCGGTGAAGGTTACGGCATGAAAGGGTAGTTTCCCGGTTTTCACCAGTTGCATCAATTTTCCCGACAACGCCGTATCGAAAGCATGTCCTTGCGTCAGCATGCTCAGCACGGCCGCATAGGCCACCGTCATGGAAATTACCGTATCGTCGATCTGGGTGAGGTGAGTATTGCTTGCAACTGTGGCGGCCAGCTCGGCAGGCTGGAAAGCATAGCGGACAGCGAGCGCCAGCGTGCGCTCGATCGCTTCGGTGGTATCCGCATGCCCGCCCGTTTTTCCCCAAGGCAACTGCTGCTCCACCCGGCAGCGCCAGGCATGACGAATCGATTGACTGGTATAACCGCCCGGCCCGGCCATCGGCGTGCCATCGAGAAATGGAAACAGTTCTTCGTCCATTCTGCGGCAAAAATCGGCTTCGTCGTATCGGCCGTTTTCAACGAGGGAACGCAACATGTGCGTAAGGATGATGCCTGATTGGGAGAGCTGGCCGGCCTTGCATCCGCTATGGTAGCGCCCCGGCTTGGGATCGGTATAGGCGGTAATCCATTCCCCGTAATCACGCCGCAGTTCGGCGAGATTGTAATACCAATGAGGGCCAAGCCCCAAAGCATCGCCGATAAAAGCACCCATAATGGCACCCGCGGCGCGTTCCTGGGTAGTCGTGTGTGGCATAAAACCTCCTTGACCGGTCAAACGCAATGCTTACACTACTGAAATCACCGGCAATTGCGGCGCTTCCGATTCATTACAAGTACATTCTTATACTGTGCAACCGCAAAAAAGCTTCAAAGCGGCGGTTTATTCCAGCGCTATCCCCAAAGACCGGGTTTTATCATTTTTAATCAGCGCATACGCGGAATGATTATGAATCGATTCAAAATTCTCCGACTCAACCACATAGGCATCGATTCGCTCATCGCGGTTCAACACTTCGGCGATATCCCTGACGATGTCTTCGACAAATTTGGGATTGTCATAGGCTTTTTCGGTCACGTATTTTTCGTCCGGCCGTTTCAGCAAGCCATAAAGCTCGCACGACGCATTCGTCTCAGCAATCCGGATAACATCCTCGATCCACACAAAACTGTTGGTGCGTACGGAAATCGTCACGTGCGAGCGCTGGTTATGCGCGCCGTAATCAGATATTTTCTTGGAGCACGGGCAAAGGCTGGTGACCGGAATGATGACTTTCATGGTGAACAGGTACTCACCATCTTTAATTTCACCGATAAAGGTCACTTCGTAGTCCAGCAAACTTTTGACCTGGGAAACCGGAGCGGATTTATTGATGAAATAGGGAAAGGTCATTTCGATATGACCGGAATCCGTTTCCAGCTTCTGAATCATTTCCCGCAAAATGATCTGGAACGATTCAACGGAAATTTCCCGTTCATGACTGTTGAGAATCTCGACAAAGCGGGACATGTGCGTACCTTTGAAGTTGTGCGGCAAATTCACGTACATGTTAAATACCGCGATGGTATGTTGCACCCCATCGCTCTTATCCGCCACAACCACGGGATGACGTATGGCTTTAATTCCTACCCGGTCGATCGCAATGCGCCGGGTATCGGGCGAACTTTGTACATCGGCAATCGGCAAATCTATCTGTTTATTCATGTCTCTCTCCTGTGCGATGAGGAATTCATTCCTGGCAACATCGAATCAATGTGATGGACCGATTGCAGAAACGTTACGCAGGCAAAATTGCTCGCACTGATTTAATAATACCGTCCTTATCCAACCCGCAATCCGCCAGCATTTGCGCATGATCGCCCTGGTCGATAAAAACATCCGGCAAACCCAGTTGCAGTACTTTGACATTGATCCGCTGACTGTTGAGCGACTCTGTTACAGCGCTTCCAGCGCCGCCCAAAACCGTATTTTCTTCCACAGTCACCAGCACATCGTGACCGGCTGCCAAAGACGCCACCAAATCATCATCCAAGGGCTTGATAAAACGCATATTGACGACCGTCGCATTCAATTCTTCCGCTGCATTCAGACACGGCGTCAGCATGCTGCCAAACGCCAGCAGCGCAACCTTCTCCCCCTGGCGGCGGATTTCACCCCGGCCTATGGGCAACGCCTGCATGTCCTTTTGAACCTTCACACCCGGCCCGGTTCCCCGCGGATAACGCACCGCCGACGGCGTATCCAGTTTAAAAGCAGTATACAACATCTGCCGGCATTCATTTTCATCCGCCGGCGCCATGACGGTCATATTCGGAATACAACGCAGATACGATAAATCAAAACTACCCGCATGCGTCGGCCCGTCCGCGCCCACCAGACCGGCCCGGTCAATGGCAAACACCACCGGCAGATTCTGGATGGCGACATCGTGAATCAACTGATCGTAAGCACGCTGCAAAAAAGTCGAGTAAATCGCCACCACCGGCTTCAAGCCGTCGCACGCCGCGCCCGCGGCGAAGGTGACGGCGTGTTGCTCGGCGATACCGACATCAAAATAACGTTCGGGATATTCCTGCGAAAAACGCACCAATCCGGAGCCTTCACGCATCGCCGGGGTAACGCCGATCAAGCGGGAATCCTGCGCCGCCATATCGCACAGCCAATCACCGAATATTCGCGTATAGGCCGGTTTTCCATTGGATTTGGCGACAATACCTTTTTTCGGATCGAATTTTCCAACACCGTGGTACAGAATCGGATCTTCTTCGGCTACTTTGTAACCGGCGCCCTTACGGGTCACCACATGCAGAAATTGCGGACCGTCCAGCTGTTTGATGTTGTTCAGCGTGGTAATCAAGACATCCAGATCGTGACCGTCGATCGGGCCGATGTAATTAAATCCGAATTCCTCGAATAAAGTACCCGGTGTCACCATGCCTTTGACATGCTCTTCGGCGCGTTTAGCCAGCTCCAGCACCGGCGGCACCACCCCCAATACTTTCTCGCCGGCGCGCCGCGCCGTGGCGTAGAAACGTCCGGACATCAGCTTGGCCAGATAATTGTTCAACGCGCCGACCGGCCGCGATATCGACATATCGTTGTCATTCAGGATAACCAGCAAATTCGCGTCCATCACACCGGCATTGTTCAATGCTTCGAATGCCATCCCGGCGCTCATGGCGCCATCACCGATGATGGCGATCGCGCGCCGGCCGGTATGATTCAAACGCGCCGCAACCGCCATGCCCAGCGCCGCGCTGATCGAAGTGCTGGAATGCGCGGTACCGAAGGCATCGAATTCACTCTCGTCACGGCGCGGAAACCCGGCAATCCCGCCGTGCATGCGCAGCTTGCTCATGCCATCGCGCCGTCCCGTCAGAATCTTGTGCGCGTAAGTCTGATGCCCCACATCCCAAACCAGCTGGTCGTGCGGCGTATTAAAGACGTAGTGCAACGCAACGGTTAATTCGACCGTACCCAGATTGGAGGACAAATGCCCGCCGGTTTTTGCTACCGATTCGACAAGAAAGTCGCGGAGTTCCTTGGCAAATTGCGGCAATTTCTTCTGCTCCAGTTCACGTAACTGGGATGGCGAGTTAATGGTATCTAACAGTGGATACATTCAAGACCTGAAAATAAAAAAGAAAGAAGAAAAACTTAGAATTTACGTTTAATTATAAAATCGGTTACCTGACGCAATCTTGCCGCGGCTTCACCAAAACCGTCCAGCGCTTGATCCGCGTCGTGCTGCAATTTTTCCGCCAGCTCACGCGCCTGACTGATACCCAGAATGCTGACATAGGTCGGTTTATTGTTTTCCGCGTCCTTACCGGCGGTTTTGCCCAACGTAGCGGTCGTCGCTTCGGCATCCAGCAAGTCGTCCACCACCTGAAACGCCAGACCGACACACTTGGCAAAATGATCCAGCTTGCTGAGTTGTTCATCACCCAAACGGCTGCTGCAACGCGCCCCCAGCATCACCGCGGCGCGAATCAGCGCGCCGGTTTTATGGATATGCATGAATTCCAGCTCCGGCAGGCTTAACATTTTGCCGACGCTATCCAGATCAAACGCCTGCCCACCCGCCATGCCGCGCGAACCCGAAGCCAGCGCCAATTGCGCAATCATTTCCAGTTGCGCTTCCGGTGTATCCGCCAAACGTTTTTCCGCCAGCAGCTCAAAAGCCAGCGTTTGCAAGCTATCGCCCGTCAACAATGCGGTCGCTTCGTCAAATTCAATATGACAGGTCGGTTTACCGCGCCGCAACACATCGTCGTCCATACACGGCAAGTCGTCATGCACCAACGAATAGGCATGGACCAATTCCACCGCTGCTGCCGCAACCGTCACGCGCTCCACATCCGCTGCCGCGAGTTCACCCGCCGCAAATGACAATAGCGGACGGACTCGTTTTCCGCCACCCAGCACGGAATAACGCATGGCTTTATGCAATCGCACCGGAACACAATCGCTCGCGGGCAATCTCGCATCCAGAAACGTTTCAATCCGTGCCTGACAACCGCTTGCCCAACTCTGAAAATCAACGCTCATCGCTATCGGATCTAGTGAAATTTTTTAACATACCGGCTTCCAGCACGCGCACCTGCTGTTGCGCGCCTTGCAGTTTATCTTGACAATATTGCAACAACTCCGCTCCCCGCTGATAGGCTGCCAGAGAAGCTTCCAATGACATTTGCCCCGCTTCCATGGCCGTCACGATTTTCTCCAATTCAGCCGACGCCGCTTCAAAGCTCTCCGGTTGCGATGGCGCAGCCTGTTTAGATGATTTGGTCATAAGACGTTCAAGCCAGCAAGAAACTCATATGAAGAATAATAAGTGGTTCTATTACAAAAAAACAGACAAAAATAACGCAATTAGCAGTATCAGGTCAATTCAAATTTAGAAATGATGCTCATCCTACCTTCTTGAAGCCGGGAACAGGCACTCAAGAAGCCGCTCAGATCACCGGTTATCTGTGATTGCAATTATTTCAGGAAAATTGATCGCGGTTTCCCGATGATTTGTTTCCGATCTCAGTCGCGCACGGCAATCATATTGATCCATGCATATTACTATGGCAAGATACGGGCCTTGAATGGCATCATCGAAACCGGTAAGCATATGTGATGAAATAAAAATGACTGCTTGCCTATTTTGATCGCCACACCCGCTTATTTCAGCAATATTCTTGGTAGCGGTTCGCAGTATAAGAACCTATTCTATTTTTTCTAACGCACATTAATTGAGAATATCGTGAACGAAAGCCTTGATCAAATCGCCTCATATTTTGAAACCGTGCCGCTATGGCCCTTTGTCTTATTTGGTTTACTCGGGGTAGTAGCCATCATGGTGGATATCGTTAACCGCAAGCGCCGCGCTATGGCCATCGAAAATTTCCGCTATACCATCGAAATTGAATTGGCCGATATGTATCCGCAGCATAAACGCTGGCCACCCAACATCAACCATTACCTGACATCCCGCTTGCCGGAGATGTATCAAAATTTTGAAGTATTGCGTGTTTTCATCCGGCAGGATCATTTACTCAAATACAACACCGATTGGAATAACTTCCGCGACTTTTGCCGCACGATCACCGATGAAAAAATTGCCGCAGCGGAGCAGAGCACTGCCGGTCAATCCGCCAGCAGCGAACCCGATCCCAAAGCCGTTTTTCATCAATTGATAGCAAATTTACTGAAGCATACTGAAAAGTAGGAATTCCCGGCGCCGCCGGTCAGAACAGCAAATCAGCATGAATTTATAATTCTTTTTCACGGCACTATCATTAAAACGACATCGTTCACCTGCCATGACTCCACACGATAAGCCGGTCAATCCCAGGGTAACGGTGCGCCCGGTCATGTCTTACCGTGATATGGGTAAGTTTATCGAAGTGCCGTGGCATGTTTATGCGAACGATCCGATGTGGGTGCCGCCGCTGCGTTTGGAACGGCGCTTCCATTTTTCCCGCTTCAATCCCTATTTCAAGCATGGCGCATGGCAAGCCTGGGTCGCATTTCAAAACGGCCAGCCGGTGGGACGCATCAGCGCGCAAATCGATTCGTTGCATCAGGAACGTTATGGCGCAGACAGTGGACACTTCGGCCTGCTGGAATGTATCGACGATGCGGAAGTATTCGCTGCGCTGCTGCTGCACGCGGAAGCCTGGCTCGCTGCACGGGAAATCCGCCGGATCAGCGGCCCGTTTAACCTGTCGATCAACCAGGAATGCGGCATTCTGGTCGAAGGATTCGATACCCCGCCGGTAGTCATGATGCCGCATTCGCCGCCCTGGTACAGCCGTTTACTCGAAGCACAAGGATATCTTCCGCAGAAGGATTTATTGGCTTACAAGGTCAAAGTCGATTTTGAAATACCGCGCGTCATGCAAACCGTGATTAACCGGTTCTCGCCGCAAATCAAATTGCGCACATTGCAACGCGATCGATTCGATCAGGAAATGGAAACGCTGCGCGATATCTTTAACGATGCCTGGTCGGAAAACTGGGGTTTTATCCCGTTTACACAGGAAGAATTCGCCGAACTGGGCAGCAGCTTGCGGCTGTTATTGCCGGACGACTATATCCAAATCGCCGAGGTCAACGGCGAACCGGCGGCATTCATGGTCGGGCTGCCCAATCTCAACGAAGTGTTGATCGAACTCAACGGCAATCTGTTTCCGTTCGGCTGGCTGAAATTAATCAATAAAGTCCGCAACCACGAAATCCACACCGGGCGCATTCCGCTGATGGGAGTGCGAAAAAAATATCACCATTCACCGATCGGTTTGGCGCTGGCTTGCCTGGTCATCGATGCGCCCCGTCAAGCAGGTATGAAGCGCGGCATCAAGGAAGTGGAAATGTCCTGGATACTGGAAGATAACATGGCGATGCGCGGCATCCTCGACAGCATTGGCAGCGCACAATACAAACGCTACCGCATTTATGGAAAAACACTATGAGTACTGAACCCCGTCCGGCAGTGCAGCAATTCGCCGCGGTGGTTTTAGCTGCCGACCGCACCAGCAAGGATCCCATCACGCAGCATACCGGCGCGGCCTGCAAGGCTTTCGCGCCGGTGGGCGGCGTGCCGATGATTATTCGCGTTTTGGATACATTAAAGGCTTGCGATCTGATCTCCACCGTGATCCTGTGCGGGCCTCCCGAATCGCTGCACGATCGCTGCCCGGAATTAAAGCAGCGTATCGCTTCCGGACAAGTCATCTGGCTGCCGAATCTGGATTCCCCAAGCCGCAGCGCTGATCGCGGCCTCAGCCACATACCGCGCGATACACCGGTATTATTGACCACGGCCGATCATGCCTTACTCACACCCGGCATCGTGCGCAGCTTTTTACAGAATACCCTGACCCTGCAGTGTGATGCCGCGGTAGGCGCTGTCAGCGGGCAGGCCATCGCCAGCGCATTTCCCGGTTGCAAGCGCACCATTATCCGTTTGCGTGACGGCGGATTCCGCGGTTGCAATCTGTATGCATTCAACCCGCAAGGACGCGCACTGGTCGGGTTCTGGCAGCAAGCCGAAGATTTGCGCAAACGTCCGTGGCGGTTGATCGGACAGGTGTTGGGATTCAAAGCGGTAGTGTTGTATGTATTTGGACTGCTCACATCGCAACGGGCTTTAGCCGCCGTATCGGAAAAATCCGGAGTCAACATCCAGCTGGTCATGCTGGACGACCCCCGCGCCGGTATCGATGTCGACAAAGTTGCAGATTTAATGCTGGCGGAAGCGATCCTCAGCCGGGAAACCGGTTCCGAAGGCAGCACCGATCGATCTTGAGCAATCTTCACCAGCATTCCCGATGATATTCGCCTTATTGTCAGTCAATCACTGATCAAACCGATGTATGAAATTAATTGAACGGTATATCGCGCGCGAAATATCACTGCCTTTCACGGTAGTCATCCTCATTTTGGTCGGCCTGTTCGCCAGTTTCATCAGCGCCCGGCTGTTAGCAGGCGCCGTAACGGAAACCTTGGGCGTATCCGCGCTGCTCAAACTGGTGTTCTTAAAAACGCTGATCGCACTGGAAGTATTAATCCCCATTGCACTCTATATTTCGGTCATCATCGGTCTCGGCAGGCTCAGCAAAGATCAGGAACTCAACATCATCCGCACCATGGGGGTCAGCGGCACACGCATTGTGCTTACGGTATTGACGGTAGCGATACCGGTTGGCCTCATCAGCGGCATGCTGTCATCGTATGTGCGCCCATGGGCCTACGCCGAGAGCTATATGCTCGATGCGCAGGCGGAAGCGGAACTCAACACCAATCGTTTCCAGGCCGGGCGTTTCTATGGCAGTGAAAAAACCGGCCGGGTTGTGTATGTGCGCAGCAAAAACGACGCCGACAAGGAAATGCAGAATATTTTTCACTACATCAAGAAAAAAGAAGGCAGCGAAATTGTCATTGCCAAACAGGCCCGTCAGATTCAGCCGGCGACCAAGGAAGAAAGACCGCATATTCTGTTGTCCGACGGCGTGGTGTACGAGTTGAGTAAAGCAGCCAGCATCGACGATGTCATACAGTTCGAGAAGATGACTTATTTCATCGACAACGACTATGTGCTGAATTACCGGCGCAAGGCAGCCGCCACCCGCACCTTATGGGAATCGGATCAGCCGCGTGACATCGCGGAACTGCAATGGCGCCTTTCCCGCCCGCTCTCGGCGATTCTGATGGCTTTGATCGCGGTGACATTCATCCGTATCTCGCCGCGCCAGGATAAAACCGAGCGAACCTACATCGCCGCCGCCCTGGTTTTCGCCGCTTATTACAATCTGAGCGGATTGGCCAGAACCTGGGTTGAACAAAGTGTGGTCGGCAGCATACCGGGCGTCTGGTGGCTGGATCTGCTGATGCTGACAGGACTCGGCATGTACGCATTGTTATCAAATAAAAAACGGCTCTTCGCACGCACCCAATGATCATTTATCGCTACATTGCCTACCAGGTTCTGATCGGCTTCGTGATGTCCACCGCCGTCCTGCTGCCATTATTCAGTTTCTTTGACTTATTGGATCAGCTGGATGACGTGGGTAGAGGTACTTACCGCGCCAAAGACGCGTTCCTCTACACCGCCATGATATTACCGCGCCGGTTTATTCAAATCGCACCTTTTATCGCATCGCTCGGCACGGTGATTGCGCTGGGAAAACTGGCGGTAAATTCGGAATTGATCGCCATGCGGATCGCCGGCATTTCCCCGTTGCATATCAGCTTCGCGCCGTTGAGCGTTGGTATTGCGCTACTGTTGATTGTCGCCATCCTGGAACAATTTGTCGCGCCGCAACTGCAACAAAAAGCCATCACCAATCGCGCCATCGCGCTGGAGCAAAGCGTGGAATTAGGCAAGAACCTGGGAATCTGGACGCGCAACGAGCATAACATTCTGCGCATCGGCATGATCGTGCATAACAAGCGCGCGGCGGATATCGAGATCCTGCATCTGAGCGCGGAAGACCTCCTGCTCACGCATACCGTTGCTGAATATGCCGATATTGTGGAAGACCAAGTCTGGGAACTCAGCAATGTAGTGGTCAGAACATTCCACGACGACGGCCGGATCTCGGTGAATCATGCCAGTTCGATCCGCTGGCCTTCCTTCGTCAATCCGGAAGATATTGCAACCCTGACCAAGCCGCCGGAGAGCTTGTCGCCGCTGGAATTGGTACGGCATGTGGAATTTCTGCGCAGCACCGGCCAGGAAGCCGATTCCTACGCCCTGGCGCTGTGGCGCAAAGCGGGCGGCGCGATAATGACGGTCGCCATGCTGTTACTATCGGTTCCGCTGGTATTCGGGTCGATCCGTTCCGGACTGAGCAATAAGCTCATTCTCGCCGCGTTGATCGGCCTCGCGGTTTACTTGCTCGATCAAATTATTGCCAACGCCGGCCTGATCCTGCGCTTAAACCCCGCGCTGGTCGCATTAGCGCCGGGATTGACGCTGATCACCCTGGCCGCTCTCTGGTTACGCCGGACTTCTTAGCCGCCGTGTATTAACTGCTGTCATTGTTACCGCAAAACATCTAAAATCGCATAGCTTGGCGTAACGTGTTGCACTTGAATAATCCTAATTCTCCATCACACATGTCGACTGCAACTTATATCTATTTTTTCGGTGAAAATGAAATAACCATCTGGGGATTGACCGGACGCGAGCGCTTGCGGCGCATGCTGCAAACGCATAAGGACATCATACTGGCCGATGACGTTGAAAAAATCCCCGTTACCGCTACCACCCTATTCCTGAACTCCAATTTTCTATTCGATGCCCGGGTGCTCAACGCATTGCTCGGCATGGACAAGAAAATCGCCTTGTATAGCGACGAAGGCTGCCCCGCAGCGATCCGCAGCGACGGCAATTACGCCCCGCAACTGTTGCGCAATCTCAATAACAACCAGGATCAGAACTATAAATTCGCGCTGCTGACGATCCCGCGCGTTGGATTAAAGGATCTGCAAATCGATTACCAGCAGAATCTGAAAAAGAAAGATCCGCCGTACATTTTACCGGTCAGCGCAGCCAACCGCCCGCTACTGGAGCAAGAACTGTTTTCCGGATCATACAAAGGCGTCACCGATCTGGTCACCAAATGGGTCTGGCCGGTTCCGGCATTCTGGGTCACGCATTATTGCGTGCGCCAAGGCTGGCAGCCCAATCACGTCACCTATCTCAGCGTCGTGTTCGCCGTGCTGGCGGGGCTTGCGTTCTGGGGTGGATTTTTCGGTATCGGATTATTGATGGGCTGGTTCATGACCTTTCTCGACACGGTGGACGGAAAACTGGCGCGCGTCACGGTCACGTCCAGCCGCTTCGGCGATGTCATGGATCACGGCTTGGATATCATCCACCCGCCGCTGTGGTATCTGGCTTGGGGGCTGGGTCTGGAAGGCACGGCAACGCCGCTGACCGGGTTGAGCGTCCTGATGTTCTTGATGTTCCTGGGGTATATCGGCGGGCGTTTGTGCGAAGGCGCATTCCAGTACTGGCTGGCGCACTTCGATATGTTCATCTGGCGCAAAATGGATTCTTTCAACCGCCTGATCACGGCCCGGCGTAATCCGAATTTACTGTTACTCACGTGCGGATGGCTCAATGGCCACCCGGATACCGGGCTGCTGTTAGTGGTGCTGTGGCACGTGATCTCAACGGGAATTCTGCTCTGGCGCTTGGCCGATGGCTGGAAAACCAAGCAGAAGGAAGGATCGTTGCGATCCTGGCTGCAGGATATCGATCCGGCGCGCGATCGCGAACAATGGGCGGTGAAAATTTTCACCCGCGCCCCGATCGATCTTAGAAAACCGCTTCCGCTTTCGTAAGCACCACATTGCATGACAATACTTGATGACGTTACAAGCGCGGATTGACCGTTTGAAAAGCGGAACAGCCAAAACCGGTTGTTTGCTCAATCCCATGGGCGGTCAGGTACGCAAACGCAAACCGGCGATCCGGCAAGCGTTGGACGGCATACCCGGCATGCTGGTATGCGAAGCCAATGATGCGATCACTTTCAAGAACGCGATTGATCAATTGCTCCAGGCCGATATCGACTTATTGGT
>CP091134.1:403649-421540 GCA_021582535.1 Nitrosomonas sp. | reverse complement strand
TGCCATACAGCACGGTGGCATGTGCCGCGAGCACAAACAGCAGGCTGAGCAAGGAAGTCACCGGTACGGTTGAACGGTGCCGCTGCGTAATAGCATTCCATTGGCTGTGAAAAAAGGGCCGCTTGATGTTCGCGGGGTCTGCCGGCAACGCGGCAGGGTTGAGATGTGCAGTCATGGGAGCGCCTGATGAAATGGAATTATGTTGAAAGCAAACTGGCGCGTGCGCGGCGTTTTTTCATCCAGATGATGATGCCGGTGACTGAGAGCATGGCGATGATCAGACCGAGTGCGCATACGAAAATGCGGTACGGCAGGCCGAAGATATTGGCCATGTGCAAGGCATAGAGCCAACTGGTCACGGTATTGCCGCTGTATTGGCCGCTCGGCAGCATGAGCAGCTTGAATTCACCGGTATCCGCGTCAAACAAAACCTTGGTTCCGCCACGCCTGTCCTGAATATCGCGCGAACTGCGCACCATATAGTTGTAAACGCCGCGGTCGCGATCCAGCCGCAATCCGACGACCTGTTGAACGGTGAAATCGTGTGCTTTGGCTTGCTCCTCCATCAACTGTTCGCCGATGATCTGCGCTTGCCGCCAACCCAGTTTTGGCGCCTGCAACGGTGTATTCAACTTGGGCAATTCCGTCCACGGCGCTTTGTAATCGAGCACAGCGCGCGTCGTCCAAGTGTAGACCGTGTCCCATAGATTCATGTAGACGCTCGACCAGGCAAAAATGAACAGGATCACCCACAGCCACAAACCGCTGGCACGGTGCAGGTCGAAATTGAGCTTATAACTGCTGGCTTGCCAGCGGATTTTCCAGGCCGGCTGCCAGCGCTGCCACCAGGTTTTGGCATCGGATTCTGAGGGAGTAACAGAGGTTCGTTTTTTGCGGCGTGACGGCAGGGTCAGATAAAATCCGACGAAACAATCGAGGGTCCAGATCAGCGCGCAAATACCCAGCAGCCACATGCCAAATTTTCCCAGTGCCAGGTTGTAATGCAGTAGATAGATAAATGGCATGAGGTTGATCATGCCTTCCGAAATTGCGCCAAACTGACGGCGTCCCAGTTCTTCGCCGGTATAGGGATCAACGATCATCTGATCGAAATCCAGTTTGCCCGGTTGACCGTTATGATCCGGACGGGGATTCATGATCACCACGGTAGCTTCCTGATTGGCTTCCAGCAGCACCGCATTTACCTGACCGGTGGATATACGCTGAGTTGCCAGTTCGGCAAGCGTGGCAGGATCCAGCCGATTCCCCAGTGTTTGCCTGGGATATAACTGCGGATTGATCAGCCGTTCCAGCTCGGGATAGAACGCCAGCAAACTGCCGGTCACTGCCACGATGATCAGAAAAGCGGCCATGATCAGTCCTGCCCAGCGGTGGAGCAGAACCCAAAAGTGACGCGTCATGATTTCTCCTGCATTAAGAATAGATGGTTATAAAGACTATGACGTTTGAATGCGCTCAAACCGGACATCATTGACTTGAAAAATTGCATATCACTCATGCCGGCAAAGAAAAGTGATCAGGATGCACTCGACATTCCTGTAGTCAGATTGATCAGTATTCAAGACGCAGAGATCCTAAAAAAGTCAACGGTGCTCCTGGATATACGCCGAGTCGCGGCGCAACATTACTGAAGGGGTCTGTCGATTCATAGTAGCGTTCATCGAGCAGATTTCTTACATTCAACTGTGCAATCAAGCGTGAGGATCGGATTTTCCAGAAATAACTCGCAAAAGTATCCAGTCTGACGTAGCCGGGTAACACGAAGGTGTTCTCAGCATCACCTTTTCGCTTGTCTACGAGATAGGCTCCGAAGCCAACACTTAATCCATTGAGAGGAGCGAATTGCTTCAGGTCATATTTGAACCACAGGCTGCCTGAATGCTGCGGGACATTACTGAAACGGTTGCCTTGAAGTCCGGAGTTATCCTTGCTTACTCGTGTGTCGGTCCAAGCATAATTGGCGATCACGTTCAAATGTTCTGTCAGTTTACCGATCACATCCAATTCGACGCCACGGCTGCGTGCTTCACCAATCGCTATGCTGTCAAAAGGATCGGAAGTTGATAAATCCGGTGTCAAGACATTTTGTTTGGTGATGTGATAAAAAGACAGTGTGCTGGTTAACATTCCGTTGAGCCAGGAAGTCTTAAGTCCAGCTTCATATTGTTCTGCGGTTTGAGGGGGCTGTGCCTGACCGGCTGCCGATAAACCATTATTAGTGCCCAGTGAGTTAGTCCAATTGCCATAGATACTCAGCCAATCCCAGGCTTGATACAGCACTCCGACACGCGGACTGAAACGATCATCCTTGCGGATGGTGGGATTCAAGGCATTTTCGGCTGCGCCAAAAGAATCTCCTCGGCCCCGGCCATTTTGCGCCCAGTCGTAGCGGCCTCCCCCGAGTATATGCAACCGGTTCCACAAAGTGATGTGATCCTGAAAGTAAACGCCCCACCATTCCGTCTGTGCAAAGGAATAATCGGGTGGTGTGAGCGCCGATGTCGCCAATGTATCGTTAAATAACGATCGAGGTATTCCATAGCTCGGATAGGGATTGAAAATATCGATCGCCAATGCCGGGTTTGGATTGATATAGTCGCCTCGGGTGCCGTATTTACTCTGCCCCAGGGTATAGTCGAAACCTACCAATATCTGATGCTGGGTCTGCTTGATATCCAGTTTTCCAATCAAATCAAGATTGGTGGTGTAACCTTGCGTATCCGCATTCTGGGAAAAGATGTTGCGATCGAGCGTGCGGTTGTCCGGTCGCAGCGCATTGCCAAAGGCATCAGCCGGATTGACGAATGTGGAATTGCTATCCCCCCAATAGGCGAGAAACCGGTTACGCAAACTCCAGGATTCGTTAAGGCGATGCGTGAGGTCAGTATTCAGTAATACATGCCGGTAATGGGATGACGGGGTATTGGGGTCATCAAGAGAACGGCTGATGGGAATGGGGGCTGGCCGGTTGCCGATCACGGGGATGCCAAAATCGGCTCTATAGTCTTGATTCAGCCCCTCTACATTGATGCTGAATGTCGTTGAATCCGATGCTTTCCACGTCAGGGTGGGGTTGAAGATCATTCTGTCGTGAAATACAAAATCACGGAATGAATTGCTGTTTTGATAGCCACCTGTAAAACGAAAGAGCAGGGATTTATCTTCGTTCACCGGGCCGCCCGCATCCCACAGCGTGCGGAAATGATCATAGGAACCAAATTGTTGTTCCAGTGCATAAAAAGGCTTGCTTAGCGCCGGCTTGGTAGTGATATTGATCAGACCGCCCGGCTCGATGCGGCCATAGAGAACGGAAGCCGGTCCTTTGAGTACCTCGATGCTTTCCAGATGAGCCGTGTCGGTTGGGATATCACTTCCAGCAAATCCGCCAATCAATCCCAAGCCATTACGATAGATTCTACTGCCATTGGAAAAACCACGGATGATGAAACTGGGGGCAGTGCCGGTCAGACTCGTACTGGGACGTACACTACTGATATTTTCCAGCGCATCTTTGATGGTGACGGATTTCTGATCATCCAGTACTGCCCGGGGAACGACTTGAATCGATACGGGGGTTTGCATGATCGGCGCATTGGTCTTCGTGGCTGCAGTAGCCACAGTGCGGGTATAGCTGGTGTTATACGGGGAATTCGGATTGACCGCGCTGCTTACCTTGATTTCCGGCAGCGTCACCGTTTTTTTGTCACTGTCCGCGTGCGGAGCCTTGGCGGCTGCTTCCACGGTAAATCGGCCCGGCGAGTTTTCGAGCGCAACCAGTCCGCTCCCGGCGAGAAGCTGCATAATGGCCTGATCGGGTGTATAGCGCCCTTGGATTGCAGGAGCCTGCTTACCGGCGACCAGGTTGGCGTCTACGCCGATCCATACGCCTGCCTGCAAAGCGAGTTGCGTAATTGCCTCGCCCAAGGGCTGCGCGGGGATACTGATCTCTGCCGGTTGTTGCGCCGGTTCGGCATGAAGAGTGATTGATTGGCTGAAGCTCAAGATCGAGATAAAAACGATGCGAACGAGTCGATGGCCCGAAATGGTTTTATTGTGAGTTGTCATGAAAATCCTGTCATGGGGTAAAAATACGTTTGCTACTATCCATGACACACGAGAAGAAAAATCGGGTAGCCAAAATGGCAATTTTTTTAAAAAATTGTTGATGAATGGTGACCGGGAAAAAAACATCCATTGCGCCGATGGTGCCGGCGAAATGGATGTGGAGGGAGGGATTGCAGTTATACGGGTGCAGTGCTAAGGAAGCGCTGATTAATTGACTGCACGAGTGAATTGCTTCGTTGAATTAATCAGCGCTTCCCCAATGATGTAAGCTGAAGTTACGAGTCATTGTGCAGTTTATGTCTGGAGATCTATCCGGATAAACCACTTACTATGTCGTTTTGTTTGGATGGGTAATGCATTCTCGAGGATACTCAGCGCTGCTTCCGGATCGTCAGCCGGTAAAACTCCCGTGAAACGAAGTTGCCCGGCTGCTTCGTTAATTCTCATGAAGCCTTTGCGGTAGCGCGCCAGATCGGCGATGACCTGAGTCAATGGCGCATCCTGATAAACCAGGCGTGCTTCAATCCAGCTTGCGGCAAAAGGAGACATTGTTTCCGGCTGACGAAGATTCTGCTTATCGAAGCGTAAGCTTTGGCCGGACTGCAAGGTCACTGTCTGATCGGGACGAGTGTGGTTGGCGACGGCAACCTCGGATTCAATGACATTAACGATACTGTCATGCCCGGTTTGTTCAACGATGTAGCGGGTACCCAGTGCTTTTGCCGTTCCATCTCGATTTTCAACAATGAAAGGCCGTGGCGTATGCAATGAATCCGGCGCTACCTCGGCTAGCAAGCGGCCTCGCTGCAGAATAATGCGGCGTTGCCGCATATCGAAAACAATATCCGCCGCACTATCGCTATCGAGCGTGATCCGGCTGCCATCCGCTAAAGTGATGCGGCGAACTTCACCAACACCGGTGCTTTCATCGGCTAGCCATTCGGCAAGAGGTAATCCATATAACCCGCCTAACAGTAACGCAATACTGAGAAGTGTCTTGATTCCGGTATAAGAGCGCTGCTTCCGGGGAGTAACGCTGTGCCAGAGATGATCAACCTGTTCAAAGGCTATCCGATGGCGCGGATCTTGTGCTAACCATGCTTCAAAATTAGCGCGTTGTTCATTACTTATCTGATTCTCAGACAAGCAAATCGCCCATTGGGCAGCCTGCTCGCTCAGTGAAGAGATATCCGGATCAGTTGTCTCAGGCATGTATTTCGGCCTTAATTTGGTACAAGCGCTGATGACAGTAAGCCAGAGCCTTAACCAGATATTGCTTGACCCGGCTTTCGGATACATTCATTGCTTCAGCGATTTCGGCATAAGTCATGCCATCAACACGCGCCATCAGAAAGGCTTGCCGTGACCGTTCATCAAGCTCTTCAATCAGCATCAGTAACGTGCGTTCCAATAATTGCCGGATTGCAGAAACATGAGCTACATCCTGGCAAGATTGATCAGAAATCAGCGAAAACATGCTATGGAGGGTTTCCTCCTCGACTTTATGTCTGCGATTCAAATTGATCATCAACCGGTTAGCGGTTACTAACAGATAAGCGCGCGGTTCCCGCAAGCTGGGCACTTCCGGTAACGATAACAGCCGAATGAAAGTATCATGCGAAAGATCGGCCGCATTATGCGGGCAAGATATCTTTTTCTTGATCCATGCATATAACCAGCCGTGGTGCTCCCGGTAAAGCACATCAATAACGGCGGTTCTAAAATGAGTGCTGGCGGGTATATTCAAGATAAGAACGTGTAAGTAAAAACAAGAATGTTTCGTTTGAATATATGAACAAGGCAATAATTGTCATTGAAAAAACTGATAATGAGAATGCGACAAATTGCCGCATAGTGTTGTAGCTTGGGGAATCCGGATGCTTTGTCAGGACAAGTTAAACTATTAACTCACGAGTCAAGAAGCGATAGATGGAGGAATAAGAGAAACGAAGCTACTATCCAGATCATTCTAAAAGACAGTAGTATCATTAATGATGAGGTGTTATAAAGCGAAATCTTCAGATACAGAAACAGCTTGCTTTATTTGAATTCTGGTCAAGTTGACAATGGTGCGTTTATCTACGCTAGAGATTATTGTGATATAAATAGTTTGCCATGTAATTTTGAAGACGGATTGGATATAAGTTGAATTTTTTCAAAATTGCAGGCCGGTGATTCTTTTTTACAAGAGTATGTACATTATCAATGTATTAAGTGTTTAGTCTCAAGCCTTTTCTTATTGTTTCCTATCCTTGCATCGATCTCTCTATCTATCGCTAGCGGCGCGATATAGTTCCAGTTCCACCTGAGGGGTTTTTAAAAATTTTCGGAGTAATATGATGAAATTCATGCTACACAAGTTCTTGCTTGCAAGCGCTTTATTGCTAAGTGGAATGTCTTCCCAAGCAGATACCGTTAAATTCTCTGCGCCTGCGCAATATTGCTTTCCACAGACATCGGTCAGAAGTGAGTTAGGCAAATTCGATAAAGTTATTCTCGATCATAATGTCATCATCAATGAGCAGGATCATTTCAAAAATGGAGATATTTTTGTGGGTTTCCGGCGTAAGAGTCAGCCTGATGTGATATGGCTGACTGACGGTATCTCATGGTTGAATGCAGCCGACACGGCTAATACAACACCCAAAAATTATCCTGTCATTCTGCCAAATGGGGATGGTACGCTCCAGCCTGTCATGCCCATTACACTTTCTAATGAACCTGTTGACGTTAGCGCATACGTTGGAGATGGTGAAGTATGGGTTGGTTATGGCCTAAAACCAGCCGGTGAAACCTGGGAAAAATCATACGCCGATATGATAAGCAATAATCGGTTCAATAAAATATGGGACATTACCGGCTCGACTCCTGCTTCAGGATTGCCAGATAATTTACTGACAATTTGTCTCGCGGCGACAGAAATGGAAACTACTGTTATTACAGCCGGGCATGATTTGCCGGGTGAGGTTATCTTAGGGAAGCGCTGATTAATTCAACGAACGAGATGAAGTGCGAGGCGTACGGAACACAACAACCGAGACATATCAATCTGATAGGCGAGGGAGTGAGTACCGCGCAACGAAGCAATTCACTCGTGCAGTTAATTAATCAGCGCTTCCTTAGATATTGATACCGTAGAATTGCAACTAAGCCATGACTGAGGAGATAAAATGTCATACTTTAAAAAATTGGCAGTATCATGCGTCTTTCTGCTGGGTACACCACTGGCTCAGGCAGATTATGAATTTAACACCAAGTTCTCAGAACCTGGAAAGATGTGTTTCCCGCAAACATCTTTGCGGGCAGAGCCCAACAAATTCAGCAATATTATGCTGGATCATTACCTGATTGTCTCCAAGGAAGACCATTTCAAAGGAGGGCTTGTATATGTTGGGTTTCGACTCAAGAGTCAGCCAGATGAACTATGGTTATTTGATGGAGCAAACTGGGTAAAACGTGGCGATTCCGATTCGCCCAGTCCATTCATCCCTCGGGAATATGCGAGCTTACCCACAGGGCAACTCCAGCCGATCATGCATACATTTGTTTCCAATTATCCAATTGATGCCAGTGCATTCGTGGGTGATGGCGAATTATGGGTCGGATATGGTGTGAGTTCCGTGCCACTACCAAAAGGTGATATCAGTCCATGTGATAGTGAATGTCCCGGGGGAAATACTTCACAAGAAATTTTTGATGAAATGATGAGCAGCGGGCGATTCCGTTTAATTTGGGAAATTGGTAATCCACAGGTCGCTACTGTTGGTGACCTAGGTTTACCTAATACGATCTGTTTTTCCATACCTGAGATGACTGAAATTGAACATATCTTAACAACACAATAGAAAGTAAACCGAGACGGATCTAAAAAATAAGAAGGGCAATATAACTTGGATCAAGTAAGCAGGTATTACTTGATCCAAGTTATTTAATACTCTATTGAAAATTCCTACTCAAAATTGGGTTAAATCCCATAAAGGTACATAACGCGACATATGATTTTCATTATTGTGGGTCTGAGCTGTTCAATTTTGTCAGGCGGAAAATGGCGATAGAAAGCCGTTTTTCCGATACCGAGCGTTCTGATGATGCCGGAGATAAAAGGATATTTTCAGTATCTTTGAGCATGGATTGTGCAGAAGGTCCCGGGTTCGATTCTTGGTGCCGGCCCAATTCAATTTCCCTATTTAAAATGAGTTCATGCGAGATTGCCCGCATCTTCGGCGTGTTTACTGACGCCTACGATGGTCATGATGTCGCTCGCTTGCAGATGCAGAAGTTTCGCAATGTCTTCATAGTCGTCCGGTAATGCGGCATCATCCCATCCATTGGCGGAATGCCGGGCTAAATTTACTGCCAAGACTACATTACGCACTCTTTGTAAGCTTGAATTATTGTCGTCCATAAGGGTGACTAATAATTCTGGTAATTTCCATTTAATCGCGAGTTCCAGCTGGAGTTGGTACAAAGAAAAGCCGAGCACTTTTTCTTGTGCGGCGGTGCTGCGGAGTGCTTTGTTTTGTTTTTGTAACTGTTTTATTTTTAGCATTTCCGCAGGGGAAAAGCACCACATGAGCATTTCGGCGATATCGTGCAGTAATGCAGCCAGACGGATTTCCGCAAAATGTAAATCGTGCAGACGGACCGCCCAGTCAAAGGCGTAGGTAGAAGCAATCTTTGCGCGGTGGGTGGTTTTTAGTAAATAGACCAGCGCATTCATATTGTTGCGCCCCAAGATGTCTTCGACCAGGGGCTTGGCGGGTATCTTGTTCAGCGTCGCTTCCAGGCCGAGCATCAAAATGATCTGCTCGACTTCCATCACATCATGTTCTTGAGTCCGGTGCTTATGCTGCTGCATATGACGCAACAGCTTCACGGTCATCAGCGGGTCGTTTTTTACGACATGAGCGAAACTGCGTGCGTTGAGATGTTGCTCGTCCTGCTGGAGAATGGCGAGATTGCGTGCAGTCTGTTTGAGAACAGGAATTTCAGCTGTTGTAAGAAAATTAACCCAGTCCGATAATTTTCTTTGATGTTGTTGTAGCATTTTGAACTCCTGAATGTGATACATCGGGAATTTTCTACGACACCTGTGGATAAATCTTGAGGAAACAATGCACTATCCTTTCTCAATGCCGATTGGAGCAGCGAGCCTCCTGTGACACCAGTGTGCTGGCAGCGACAACCGGGATTAGAAAAATAATCGTGCTAATTCAATGCCGGGATCTTCAGCGCGCATGAAAGCTTCACCGACGAGGAAGGCGTTGACGTGGTGCGATCGCATGCGTGCAACGTCTGCTGGCGTATGGATGCCGCTTTCGGTAATCACAATCCGCCCGAACGGGATTTGGTCAAGTAACCCCAGCGTTGTATCGAGGGAAGTTTCAAAAGTCCGCAGATTGCGGTTGTTGATGCCGATGAGCGGAGTGGTCAGCTGCAACGCCAGCTGCAGTTCAGCCGCATCGTGAACTTCGACCAAGACCGCCATGCCCAGTGAATGGGACAATTTCTCGAGTGCAGCCATTTGTTGCAGAGGATTATCGGCAGCATCGCTGGATCCGGCGCCGGACTCCATGATGAAAGCACTCACGATCAATAAAATACAATCGGCACCCATAGCACGTGCTTCGGCGATCTGGTATTCATCTAGGATAAAATCCTTACGCAAAACCGGCAGCGAACATGCGGCGCGCGCGGCTTGTAAGTAGTCGGGGTTTCCCATAAAAAATTGTCGATCCGTCAATACCGATAGACACGCTGCACCATGTTGCGCGTACGTTTGCGCTATTTCCGCCGGAATGAACTCAAACGACGGCGTATTTTTATCGGTAGAGCGGCCACGCAATACTCCCTTGCTGGGACTGGCTTGTTTGATTTCGGCAATGACAGCCGGTTGCCCCGCTTCAATTTTGCTCGTAATCGCGGCCAGAAAATCGCGCGGTGGCGCTGCGGATTGGGCTTCCTGGTTCAATATCGCATAAGGTTTCAATGCCTTGGCAGCGCTGATCTCTTGTTTTTTGATGGTAAGGATTTTTTTTAGAATGTCGGACATTGTGATCTTATACAGAATTTCTGCGGGTGAATTCCACCAGGTCATGAAGTTTCTTTAACGCAGCGCCGCTTTCGATGGCGCGCAGCGCGGCTTTGATTCCCTGTTCGAGCGTGTCTGCCACACCGGCAGCATATATCGCCGCGCCGGCATTCATCAGCACGATATCGCGCGCCGGGCCGGCGGTATTTTCCAATACCGAAAGCAACATTGTTTTGGCATCGGCGCTATCGATAACCTGGATTGCTTCGATCGCTGACGTTTTTAAATTGAAATCTTCCGGTCTGACGGTATAAACCGTCACTTGACCATGCTTCAACTCACCGACGCTTGTTTCACCCGTGATGGTGATTTCATCCAATCCGTCGCTACCATGCACGATCAGCACGTGTTCGCTGCCCAGCCGTTGCAGCACAAGCGCCAAGGTTCTGACCAGATCCGCATTGAACACGCCCAGAACTTGTCTTTTGGCGCTGGCGGGATTGGTGAGCGGGCCGAGGATGTTGAATAATGTTTTGATACCGAGTTCACGCCGGATCGGAGCGGCATGTTTCATCGCTGCATGATAGTTGGGCGCAAACATGAAACCGACACCGGTTTCACTGACGCTGTGCGCCACCTGTTGCGGTGTTTGGTTGAGATTGACACCGAGCGCTTCCAATACATCCGCGCTGCCTGATTTGCTCGAAACCGACCGGCCGCCATGTTTGGCGACACGCGCGCCTGCCGCTGCGGCGACAAAGGCCGATGCCGTGGATATGTTGAATGTGTGCAAGGAATCTCCACCCGTGCCGCAGGTGTCCACCAAATGCGTGTGATCGGCAACGGCGACTTTGCTGGCAAATTCACGCATGACTTGCGCTGCTGCGGTGATTTCCCCGACCGTTTCTTTTTTTACCCGCAGACCGGTGATGATCGCGGCAATAAGAACAGGCGGGATGTCTCCTTGCATGATCCGGCGCATCAAGGAAACCATATCGTCGTGCATTATTTCCTGATGCGCAGTTATGCGCTGGAGTGCTTCTTGTGGTGTCATTCAATCACCTTTGGTCGAGCGGGCTTATTGCCGGTGGAGAAAGTTCTCGAGCATCTGGTGCCCATGCTCGCTCAAGATGGATTCGGGATGGAATTGAATGCCCTCGATGGCGAGTGTTTTGTGACGGATTCCCATGATTTCGCCGTCCTCGGTCCAAGCCGTTATTTCAAGGCAATCCGGCAGTGTTGCGCGTTCAACCACCAGGGAATGATAACGGGTGGCGGTAAATGGATTGGGTAAGCCGCGGAAAACACCGGTGTCGTGATGGAAAATCGGCGATGTTTTGCCATGCATCAGTTGCTTGGCATGAACCACCCGTCCGCCAAACGCCTGCCCGATGCTTTGATGTCCCAGACAGACGCCCAATACCGGAATGTCTTGACTGAACTGATTGATTACCGCCAGCGATACCCCCGCTTCATTGGGCGTGCACGGCCCGGGAGAAATGACGATCCGCTCGGGGTTCAGTTGTGCGATTTTGTCCAGCGTGATCTCGTCGTTCCGGTATACCGCAACCTTTTCACCCAGTTCGGAGAAATACTGCACCAAGTTATAGGTAAAGGAATCGTAGTTGTCTATCATCAGCAGCATCGGTTTTAACTCTTTGTTTGTACTTGCTATCGTTTAATTGTGACGGAAGAGATTATAGCAAAGGATGAATTCCTGCGCGCAGCACGTGAATTTTACCAGTTCAGCCGTGAGGCGAATAACAGAATCGCAATTATTTGAACAGTAATTGATATTGCCTTAATAATTCAGTAAAATTACCGGCTTTTCAACCTTGTCTCACCACATGAAAGTCGTGGGAGGCTTTACCCAAAAGGAAATTATGCGACATTACGAAATCGTTTTTATTGTTCATCCTGATCAAAGTGAACAAGTGCCTGCAATGATCGAACGCTACCGCGGCATTGTAACCGCAAAAGATGGCAAGGTTCATCGCGTGGAAGATTGGGGACGCCGTCAGCTTGCCTATCTGATTCAAAAAGTTCACAAAGCGCACTATGTGCTGATGAATATCGAATGCAATCAAGAAGCGCTGGATGACTTGGATCATGCATTCAAATTCAGCGACGCCGTGCTGCGGCATTTAACCATCAAGGTTGACGGCCCTATCACGGAACCATCGGCGATGATGCGTCAAGAGGAAAGATCGCGCGCCGCAGGTTTGAGTACTGCCGAAGCAGTGGCTGACGAACTGGAAACCGATGACGTGCCGGATGAATCCAGTACCCCTGCGTAAACACATTGCAATTGGAATGTAATCGCACCATTATTTGTGGAAAAATTGTCAAACTGGGCGTTTTACGCTACACACCGGCTGGTGTGGCCGTGATTGAATTTACGATCAATCATGTGTCGAAGCAAAAGGAAGCTGGTGTAGTTCGGCAAATAATATTGGATATTCTGGCTGTTGCATTGGGCCAATTAGCTCTGACGATCGCCGGGTTTAAGCTTGACAGCATGGTCAAACTGAGCGGATTTCTCAACAGAAAGAGTCACATGAGCCAGCAATTGGTATTGCACGCGGAACATATCGAACTTATTTAATCAGATAACAGGAATTAACATGACACGTTTTACCAGCAGACGCAAAGACAGCAAAGATAAAGAAAGAGAAAAGAAAGCCAACCGCCCGTTATTTAAACGCAAAAAGTTTTGCCGTTTCACCGCGGAAGGCATCAAGCATGTGGACTATAAAGACATTGAAATCCTGAAGGATTTTATCAGTGAAAATGGCAAGATCATCCCGGCGCGTATTACCGGCACGACTTCCTTCTACCAGCGTCAGCTGAGCACCGCCATCGAGCATGCGCGTTTTCTGGCATTATTGCCTTACACCGATCGTCACTAAGGAGTAATTACGATGCAAATTATTTTGATGGAAAAAATTACGAATTTAGGGCAATTGGGTGATGTTGTGAACGTCAAAAGCGGTTTTGCACGGAATTATCTGATTCCGCAAGGCAAGGCAAGACGTGCAACCGAACAGGCCATTGCGGAATTCCAATCGAAACGTGCGGAACTGGAGAAAAAACAAGCGGCCGTTCTGGCGGCAGCGCAAGCGGTTGCTGTGAAACTCGAAGGATTGCTGGTGCAAATCACGCAGAAAGCCGGCAGCGATGGAAAATTGTTCGGCTCGGTAACCAATGCCAATATCGCCGAAGCACTTGCTGCACTTGGTTTTACCGTGGAACGTGCGATGATCCGCATGCCGCATGGGCAATTGAAACAGGTGGGCGATTATCCGCTGACCATTGCGCTGAACAGCGATGTGACCGCCAATATCACCGTATCGGTATTGGGTGAAGCAGCGATGTAATAGCCTGTTTTCAGGTGGTTACGTTTTTAAAAGGACTATTTCGATAGTCCTTTTTCATTTGCCGGTCAGCAAGTGATAAAATCGATACTCCTTCAATGGTGTTTCCGGATCCTATGGCACAATCACCGGTCAGTCTTCATCAAGAGCAGTTTCTCGATCTCTATAAAACACCGCCGCATTCGATAGAAAGCGAGCAGTCGGTACTGGGCGGACTCATGCTGGACAATAACGCCTGGGAGAAAGTCGCCGACATCATCACCGACAGCGATTTTTACCGCCACGATCACCGCCTGATCTATCACCACATTTGTAAGCTGATCGAGCATAACAAACCGGCGGATGTCATTACCGTGGCGGAATCCCTGGAGACATCGGCGGAGCTGCAAACCGTCGGCGGTCTGGCGTACATCGGCACCATCGTGCAAAACACTCCGTCGGCGGCGAATATCAAGCGCTACGCCGAAATCGTCCGGGAACGTTCCATCATGCGCTACCTGGCGCAAGTCGGGGTGCAGATCACCGATTCCGCGTACAACCCGGCGGGACGTTCCGCGGCGGACTTGCTCGACGAAGCGGAAGCCAAGGTGTTTGAAATCGCCGAAGAAGGCGCGCGCGGCAAGGAGGGATTCATCGACATCCAGCCGCTGCTGAAACAGGTGGTGGAAAGAATCGAGCTGCTCTACAGCCAGGATAATCCCAGCAATGTCACCGGCATCGCATCCGGTTTTCACGATCTCGATCAAAAGACTTCCGGATTTCAGCCGGGCGATCTGATCATCGTCGCGGGCCGTCCTTCGATGGGAAAAACCGCGTTTTCCCTGAACATTGCCGAGTATGTCGCGCTGGAATTAAACAAGCCGGTCGCGGTATTCAGTATGGAAATGGGCGGTGCGCAGCTGGCCATGCGGATGCTGGGATCGGTCGGCAAACTCGACCAGCACAAAGTGCGCACCGGCCGGCTGGATGACGAAGATTGGCCCAAACTCACGCACGCCTTGGGAAAACTCAACGAAGCGCCGATTTTCATCGACGAAACCGCCGCGCTGAATGCCTTGGAACTCAGAGCGCGTGCCAGAAGGCTGTACCGCCAGTACGGCGAGCTGGGTTTGATCGTGGTCGATTATTTGCAACTGATGTCGTCCACCGGTCAAGGGGAAAACCGCGCCACGGAAATTTCCGAAATATCGCGTGCATTGAAGGGGCTGGCGAAGGAACTGAAAGTGCCGGTGATCGCGTTATCGCAGCTGAACCGCAGTTTGGAGCAACGCCCCAACAAACGCCCGGTGATGTCGGATTTGCGCGAATCCGGCGCAATCGAGCAAGACGCCGACGTGATTTTGTTCATTTACCGCGACGAAGTGTATAACCCCGATTCACCCGACAAAGGCATCGCCGAGATCATCATCGGCAAACAGCGTAACGGCCCGATCGGCAAAGTCGATTTGGCTTTCCTGGGCCAATACACGTGTTTTGAAAGCCTCGCCAGGCCGGAATATTACTAGCCGGTTTTATTGGGAAACTAAGCCAGGGAACGCTTTTAACAGTGTTTCTGGTTGGTCTGCTTGGTTTATAGATTAAAGATGATCAATAAAAAAATTTTTTCTTTTGTATTTCTGAAGTCGGAAGCAAGTTCGTTACGGTCATTGCAGGAAAACATCAGTCGGCTCGATGTGAAGGTGGTGCTGGTATGCCTGATCGTCGCTTTCTCCCTCACTTGCACGCGTTATCTGGGCGATGCGTACTATCTGATCGGCATTCTGCGGGATTTGAATCTGACCGGCTTGGCGCAAGCAGCGGATAATCTGCTGCAGCAGCATGCCAACGCACAATTGCACCAGTTGATTTACTGGGCGTCGGTAGTTATTTTCTTTTACTTCGTTTTTCCGGCGTGCATTATTCTGTTGGTATTCAAGGAAAACCTGACGGATTACGGATTGCAGTTGAAGAACGCCGGTAAAGGCTATCCGCTGTATCTCGGCATGCTGGCGGTCATGGTGCCGCTGGTGTTTTATTTTTCCGGGAGCGAGAGCTTTCTTGCGCGTTATCCGTTTTATACGGTAGCCAAACATGAAAGCCTGTTTCCCAATTTCTTCCTATGGGAAATCGTGTATTTCCTGCAATTTCTCGCACTGGAATTCTTCTTCCGCGGCTTTATTCTGCACGGCACCAAACAGCGTTTCGGTTTTTACGCTATTTTCGTCATGGTGATTCCGTATTGCATGATCCATTTCGGCAAACCGATGCCGGAAACGATTGCGGCGATCATCGCGGGCGTCGTTTTAGGATTCCTGAGCTTAAAGAGCAAAAGTATCTGGCTAGGTGTTATGATTCACTGTAGTGTCGCGCTGACGATGGATCTGTGCGCGTTGTATCGAAAAGGCCTGTTTTAGAATAGTGAGATGATTGGTGGACTATAAAAACGCGCATCCAGCTCAGCAAAACCGTTTGCCGCGATTATTGCTGTGCTTGTTTATCCTGATTACTCTCGCGGGGTGCCTGTCGCCGATGGCGCTGAACCGCGCCGTGCTGGCGTACGATGAAGCGGTCACCGATGCGGTCTCACAACAGTTGCTGATCAATATCGTGCGCGCGCATCACCGCCAGCCGATTCATTTCACCGGTGTTTCCAACATCGCCGCAACTTTCAATTTTCAGGCCAATGCCGGCGCCACGCCATCGCCGGGCGGTCTGGCCGGTGCGGTGATATCGCCGGTCTTCGGCGGCAGTGTGTCGGAAAGCCCGACCATCAGCATCGTGCCGATCGAGGGGGAAGAATTCACCAAGCGGCTGCTGACGCCGTTTCCGCAAAACAAGCTGACGCTGCTGCTGCGCCAGCGCTTCGATGTCGACCTGCTGCTGCGCATGATGGCGCAGGAAGTGCGCCTGCTGGGTATGGAGCAGCATAATGGTGTGTATCGCAATAGCCCGGCGGATGAAGCCGGTTATGAGATGTTCCGCCGCGTGGTGCTGCATTTATCGTCGATTCAGGATCACAACCAGCTGTACGCCGAACCTCTGGCGCTGATCAACACCTGGAATATCCCGGCCAGCGCCATCACGGCGGATGGTTTTCAGGCGCTGCAAAAGGAATTTATCGTCCACTACAATCCGAAAGACAATACCTATACGCTGCGCAAACACATCGCCGGGCCGATTCTGATTACCAACTACGACCCTAATATCTTATCCGACGAAGAACGCGAAACCTTGCGCCAGCAAGTGGGGGACGGCAATAGCAGCGACATCGCATTCGATATCCGCGCCGGGCATTACGCCGGAGAATGGCCGATGAGCGGCGTGTTCCGCCTCAGAAGCTTTCATTCGATACTCGGTTTTCTCGGCAAAGCGCTCGGTGATGAACTCGGCTATCACGTCGAGAAAGATCCCAGAACACCGTCGATTCTCAACAATGAAAATCCCGATCTGACCATGGAATTTGTCGTGGCCGATACGCCACCGCCAGACGCCGATTTCTCGATCCGCTGGAATGGCCGGTTTTATGCGGTTAAAACCACAGGGCCGCTGGCGCGTTGGAACCGCGACGCGTTCCAATTATTATTCCTGCTGTTCCAAATGACCGTCACCGACATCCCGCGCGTCGGCGTGCCGAGCATCACCATCGCTAAATAATCCGGCCCGTTTTACCCCGGCTGCCGCTTTGCGGATTTTTTGACCGGTTGGTGATCGCTTGATAGCGCTCGAACAAAAACACCACGCGTTCCGCTTCCGAGGCGAACGATTCTTTGCCGTACGCGGCATCGACGGTGCGATCAAGCCGCTGATGCGCGCGTACCAGCTCCGGCGACATACTCAATGGATCGTACAAGTCGGCGAGTGTGGCGTCAGGGAACAATGCGCGGGCATCGAGCACGGCCTGCGCGGTGGATTCGATGGCTTTGCATTGTGCGTTGGTGGGTTCCGGCCACGGGAAGTTGTTGTAGACGATACCGACCGAATAGTGATGTCACTTCTGGCAGAGTGCATCGTTTTGATAGCTTCGACACGCTGCATCACATGCGGCATAGTGTGTAATTCACTGGGCGAAACACCGATCAACCATAAGCACCAGCGCGGAATTTTGTTGATAAACTCATCAGCGCCTAGGAATGGACGAATGAACTTTTGGGTTTGAGGCTCGGTTTCGAGTAGTCGTTGCTTTTCAGCATCGCTTGCTGTCATTGATCATTTTGGGAATAGCGCAAATTGGGCCGGTGCGGTTTTCTAATACTGCATCCGGAGCATCTACCAAATACGGACTGATATTTTTGGCCAAGATTGCATGTGGTTCAACTTGAATGTCGGCATATTCAAAGGAAGCTCTGAAAAACTACTGCGCTCGATCATGCTGTGTTGAAATCAGACTCAAAATGCTCATTTACATCTTGTAAACTGCGCTT
>CP091134.1:399380-403549 GCA_021582535.1 Nitrosomonas sp. | reverse complement strand
GGCGGTACGCGCTGGGAAAATGGCCAGACGGTCGATGCGGTCAACGACATGACCTACATCATCCTGAAAGCGACCGAAATGCTGTCCATCCGCGATCCGAATGTGCATGCGCGCTATCATAAGGATGTTCATCATCGCGCGCCGGACGGAAGTGCTTTGGCGGCGGATGAGATTTCCCCCTATCTGAAACGCATTTGCCAGGTGAATCTGGTTACCCGTGCGACGCCCGCGCTGCACGGCGATACGCCGGTGATCCGCAGCATGGCGAATTATTACGCCAAGCACGATCATGTGACGGCGGACGAAGCGCTGGCGGATGCGCACGATTACGCGTCGATCGGTTGCATCGAACAGAATGCCGACCATAAACATTACGGTCACACGGGTTCCACCTTGCTGGTGCTGCCGGCGGTGCTGGAGCTGGCGATGTTCGGCGGCAAGCATCGCAGCGATGGCATTGGCAAGAATGATCCCAATTTGTTTTGCGGCAAACCGGACTATACCTCTCCGCCATTGACGGCGATGCAATCGATGCAGGATTTCGTCGACAGCTTCCGCTTTCAGCTCGACGAAATGGCCCGGCATTGCGTGCAATTCAACAATTACCTCGGGCGTACGCTGGAAAAAGTCCGGCCATCGCCGCTGCTATCGGGATTATTCGACGGGCCCACGAACAAACCGGGAGAAAGCGGCGCCAAATTTCGCGATGTGTCCTCTGGCGGCGCCAAATATAATTCTTCCGGGGTGGCTATTATCGGATTGGCCGATGTCATTGACTCGTTCTGTGTCATCGACGCACTGGTGTTCGGCGGCAAAATCTCGGCGCAGGAATTGATCGCGCTGTTGGATACCAATTTCGGCCGTAGCCCATCGGCCGGTAATGCGGCGGAAGCGCACAATTTTGTCAAAAACTGGCTGGATCGGATCCGGCAATTGGCGGGCGGTTCAGGTACGCATCCGGCGGCGATCACACCGCAGCGCTTGCAGGAGTGTATGCGCCTGATCCGCTTAGCGCCGAAATATGGCGCCGGTGTCGATCAAACGCCCGGCGGCGTTTATGACAATGTGCTGGCGGTGAAATACACGCGCATGCTGACCAAAATGATCCAGGAGGTATTTTTCAAGTACCGCACGCACCGTGGCGGGCGCTATCTGACGGGTTACTGGAGCATGACCAATCATGCCGGGTTTGGCATGCTGAGCCGCGCCACGCCGAATGGCCGCGTCAATGGCGCATCGTTTGCCAGCGGCATCACGCCGTGTCCCGGTATCGTCAAAGCCAATGGTGATGCGGTCATGCTGCTCGATCATATGCTGTCGGTCGCCAGTGTCGACCCGGATACGGTTCAAAACGGTTATACCTACAATCTCAGCCTGACACCGCACGGTAAAGCGTATTTCAACGAAGACACCGAGCTTTTTGCCGCGCATATGAAAACGTTCATGGATCAGAACGGCGTGCTGGTGCAACTGTGCGTAACATCGATCGAGGATTTCATTGCAGCAAACGCCGCCGCAACGGCGGCAAGCCGGTCCGATGCCGGCGAAGCCGAGCAAAAAGCGCTGGCGCCATACAAAGATTTGATGATACGGGTGGCCGGTTACTCCGCTTACTATGTCACCTTGAGTCCGTTGATGCGGCAGGAAATCATCGATCGCGCCAATTTCGATATGAAAAGCGGTGTCGAACAGCATGAAACCATAGGAGCATAACGATGCACGCCACTATTCCCGCGTTACCCGACGGTATTCACTATATTCTGAAATCCGGCATCCAGCTGGGCGAAGCGGACGACGCGCTGAGCGGACTGTTGAATCGCATGGAAGGCACGATGCTGGCTGCGGGCATGGCCGTCATGATCAAGCTCGGTTTTGGTTTCTTGATCAACCCGGGTTTAAGCGAATCCAGGGCGCAAAAAGCGCAGCATTTTTTTGAAAACAATTTCGTCATCAAAGATCCCAATGTTGCGGGCGGTATCCGCTACTATCAGGGCAAGATCCTGATCCGCACGCGGAAACCGCACGATGACATGAATGTACTGGTCAAATTCTGCCCCGATCCGGGAGCACTTTTTATCGACACGCCATTCGGCAGGCAACTGAACCCGGCGGCGATCGTTACAACCGAAGCGCTCAGCGAAATGGAAGCGGAGCGGATCGAGCGTGATCCGAACGAAGTTGATTTAGTGATCCGCTTTAAGGATACCCGGGCGATCCTGGGATTGGCTGAGCGCCCGAATGTCGATGTGGCGCAATTACTGATTGAAAATCTGGTGCAGATTACCGGCAATTTCGGGCATATGTTCAAGTTCGGTGCGATTGGCATGAACGTGCAGGTGGCCATGAAGGATATTTTATGAACGGCGAAAAGGGGCTGGTTTTCGACATCAAACGCGATTGCAGCGAAGACGGTCCCGGCATCCGCACCACGGTTTTTCTGAAGGGCTGCCCGCTGTCCTGCGTTTGGTGCCAGAATCCGGAAGGCAGGGCGGTCAAACCCGAAACCGATATTCATGGTACACATATTGGCACGTGGTATACGGTGGATGAATTGATGTACCGCCTGTTGCAGGACAAGCCGATTTTTACCTCGAGTGGCGGCGGTGTCACGCTCTCGGGCGGTGAAGCGACGCTACAAATGGGCTTCGCCAGTCAACTGTTGCAGGCTTTGAAGCGCGAAGGCATCCACACGGCGCTGGAAACCAGCGGGTTTTTCGATTACCGGCGTTTCAAAAAAGAAATGCTGCCGTGGCTGGATTTGATCTATTACGATATCAAGCTGATGGATGAAGCCGCCAGCCAGCAATATTGCGGACATTCGAGCAAGCGCATGCTGGATAATTTTTCCCGCCTGCTCAAGGATGCGCGGATACCCGTGATTCCAAGAATTCCGCTGATTCCGGGAATAACGGCGACCGAAGACAATCTCCGGGCCATCGCCGCGTTTCTTGACCAGCAAGGTGTCAAGTCGTGCGCTTTGATGCCCTACAACCCGTTGTGGAGCGATAAGCTGAAGAAATTGGGTCTGCCGGTTCGTTACGAGCATAAGGGCTTCATGACACCGGCCGAGCAAAAAGCCTGCATCGGCTACTTCACAAAATCCAGTTAATCCAATCGAATGAGAGGGAGATCATGCAAAAAGACTTTCATCACGCAACAACTTATGTCTTGGCACGCTTGGCCGGTTTTGATCACCCCGCAGCGGATATCATTGCCTATGCTTCGCAGTACGTTGACGACGCGACCAATACCGGTGTGATTCACTTCACCGATGGCTCCATGTATGAACATATCAGTTCGGCGCATAAGACGTTGGATTACAAGAATTTTGATGAATTGGCCAACCACCAGGCGTGGCTGCCGTTTCATTTTCTGCCGGGCAATAATGAAGCGAATGCCGGGGAGAATCCGCAGGATCCATTCATGGATAAAATCGTTTGCAAATCGGATAGTCCTATCGCCAGGGAAATGGTGGCCGCGTGCATCAATAGCAAAAACAGTCCGCACGCTTTGCAGCGGCTCGGCATTACCCTGCATGTCTATGCCGATACGTGGTCGCATCAGGGCTTCGCCGGAGTGAATCACAAAAATAACGATATCAGTAAGCTGAACGATGAAGACAATCCCGGTAATTACCTGGCATCCCGGCTGAAAGATTTCTTTGGCGACGCGTTTGATGATGTCGCCAGTAAGCTGGTGGGCGATACTTTGCCGCTCGGTCACGGCGCCGCGCTTTCCTATCCGGATCGCCCCTATTTAAAGTGGAGCTACAAAGATAGCAAAAAGAACCGGATCATCCGGGACAATGCGGCGATTTTTTTACAAGCCGCGGAGAGAATGTTTACCGCCATGCAGCGTTTCCGCCTTGGCGACGCCAATGCCGATGTTCCCGGGTTGCAGGCGACGGATAAAGCCAGAATCGAGGCGTTGTTCCGCAATATCAAGCACGATGAGGAAAACGCCCGGCATACAGCCTGGCTGGAACGTATCGCAACCGGTTATTTCAATTTTCCGCCGGTTAATCTCACGTATATCGCAAAAGGCCCCGGCTCGTGGAAACACAAGGCACTGGGCACGATCAAAGTTACCGATGGTAAGGATGAAAAGTTTGAATTCAAACCAGACTTTCTAACCAGCCATTGGAAATTGTTCCACGACGCATTGCAGCT
>CP091134.1:373328-399280 GCA_021582535.1 Nitrosomonas sp. | reverse complement strand
ACTTTGCGGATGATTTCTTCAGCATAAACTTTACCGACTTGTTCGATATCGATTCCCTGGGCGGTGGCTTTTTCCTGGTAAATCGACCGGCGTTTTGCATTAATCTCATCCGCTTCTCCGCGGGCGCTGGGTTCGCGTGCGACGACATAGCCATCGTAACTTTCGCCGACTGCACCCGATGCGCGCAGATTTTCGATGGAATCGGCCCAGGCGGGTATCGCGTTGAGCATGAATGCCAGCAGCATAGCTTGGCCGATTTTTGCGAAAGGTTTTTTAACTGTCATGTTTGCAGTACGCTGCATAGTGTTCTCCTCGTCTCGTTGATATCAGAAGATGCCAGGATTGGCCGCGATATCTTTTTTGGCTTGTTCTTCAAGTTTTACCCGGATGTCGGCATCCAGCTTGATATTGAGATTAATTGTGATCGGTTCTTGCGGTGGCTCCACTTTAACGGTCGGCGCGCATGCCGTGATCACCAGACCGTATAGAATCAGGATGACTTTAATTAATGTCGCGTTGGTTTTTCGGTCAATTTTGCGCATGATTGCACTCCTTTTCTGATGGATTCCCGCGTTCCATTCTGACTGGGAATCCGGTAATTAGCATACTGTGTTCCATGGTTTCAATTTAACGCGGGCGGACTTAATGGAACCTTAATGAACCGCGCAGAATTTCATGCGATAAGTTGTAGCCCTGATTAATCGTTTGCAGAATTTTATCGATATCCGTTTCGAGCTTGATATTCAAACGGAATGCCTGCCCGTCTTTTACCTTGGGATTATTTCCCAACAACGACATTTTGGCTACCAGATCGTGCGTAACCGATTTGTCGAGATCCAGGGACAGTTCAGTGTAGTGAAAATCCTGCGCCGCTTGCAGTAGTAAATTCATTTCCTTACCGGCGGAAGCCATCAGTTTTGAGGCTTTTTCCGATTTGAAACGTAGAATCCCCGGAGCTTGCGCTGCAAGGTGACCGTTGGTGATGGTCACTTGATTTTCTGCCAACGTCAGCGGAATTTGACCGTCCAAATGTCCGCTTCCGGTTAATCCGTCAACCTTAATGACATTAAAGAGGGTTTCCAGGTCGATGTTGCTGATGCGGATCAAAGTGTCGGAACGTGCTGCGGCTGGATCGATCACGGTAGGCGCCACGGCAATTGTACCCTCCAGCACGGAGAAATGCGCCTGTTCGATGGCGATGCGGGGCGGGCTGGCGCCTTCGATATGATAGGAGACCAGCAGATTTTCCAGCGGAACACCGGCGTCAATGCGTCGAATGGTGATTGTCTGGTGCGGCGGGGTACGGGGCGATAATAAATCCACCAAGTTAAGATCGATATTCAGATCGCTGAGTTTTGTATTTTCACGGGCAAACGATAAGTTGCGTAATTCAAATGCAGCCTGGCTGTTCTTCACGCCTTCCTTGGACCATTTGAATTGAACATTGGCGTCGAGATGTCCGCTGACATCCTCAAGTTGCGCAAGAGCGGGGGAGAGCACGCCGGGCTGCAAACCCTCCGGTGAGAAACTGACGGGAATGATATCCGCCTGTAGCATGCCATCGCCACTCGCAGGCGCATGACGGCCGCTGATTTTTAAATAACGCAATTCCGGCACACCGCCCGCGATGTTCAGCGCATACACGGCCGGTTCTCCGGCAGCCGCTTCATTGCGGATGCTGCCCGTGATAGACAGCGCAGCAAATAGCGGTTCGGACGCCAGATGTTGCAGCCGGGCGATGGCAAAATCCGCGGCAGTGCCCATCTCGGCATCATTCCAATGCACGGCGGCGGAAAAATCCTTCAATTGCAGATCGGATTGCGGCAATGTGAAACCCGCATCGTTGATGGTAAATCGTCCTTGGTAATCGGTACCGGTACCGAGTTTTCCGGTCAAGGTTATTTTTCCGGGATGAATCTGCGCCTCAATAGCGGAAGATTCCGCACGATCGATACGCACGTTCAGGTTACCGGGAATTACCGCGATATCGTGTGCGAGTGCCCAGCCCTGAGAGTTTTTTGCCAATTCCAGATTGGCTTGCAGGATTGAAACCTGGAGTGCATTCAGCAAATGCACAGGCGTGCCGGAGTCGATCTTGCCAAAAGTGATCTGCCCCGGATTGCGCAATGCAATTTGCCAATTATCCCGGTTGGAAGTGATTCGCACGGGCAGAGAAACAGAGAACTGCTGAACCTTGAGCGGCTCAGCAGCATATTGACCGCCACCGGCTTCAAGATCCAGTGATCCTGTCAATGATTGTGCTGACGCGCGGATATCGCCTTTCAGAGTGATTCGGTCGATGGCTGTATTCCCTGGAACTGGCGCTAGCGGATTTTTATCAGCGGAATCGGACACGGGTTTTACGATTGTTTTTCCCGGCAGTTTGATGCCGGATAATGCGAACTCGGTTTGGATATGTTGTAACTGCAATGCGGCGAACGAAAATGCCGCTTCACCCGAAAAACTGGAGATACTCGCTTCGGGCAGTTCCAGCATACCTTCAGAGACCGCAAATTTCCCTTGTATATTTCCTTTTCTATCCAGCGTTGCCGTCAGTAAGCTTTGGCTTTGTGCCAGCGAACCGGAAACGATTACACTCATGCGTATCGTCTGTGCATCCGGCTGGTTTTGCGCAATGCCGCCGGATAGCGCGATGGCCGCATCGCCTGCTGTTGAACGCAGATGGATTGCAGAGTCCTTGAGTGAGAAGTTTGGCAACCAGGGAAGGCTGATACTTTTTTCAGGTGCGGCAGTCATGGGGGTAGTGGAACTCAACGGCGGGTGTGCCGCGTTCAGGTCGAATGCCACGTGCAAACCGCTGATCTCAACTGAAATTGGCTTACCGGCAAGCAGATCCGGCACATTCCACGCCACGAGCATGTTATCCAAGCGCAACTCTTTATTTTTACCTGCCGACAAACCGTTCAAACGGAAAGTATTGAATGAGAGATCCAAATCTGCAATCGATTGCAGCGGTAAACCCTGCTTGTTCAATTGCTGGCCGATCAAGGTTTCCAGTAACGGATTGCGGAAAACATAAAGACCTGCCCCGGCAAAAACGGCGAGGCTGATCAGGATCAGGAATCCGGTCTTTAAGAGTTTTCCCATGGTATCAATTGCATAGGGTCACAAGCATTGAATTGACTTTTAATTCGATTAATACGGGTCTGATTAGCTTCGTTTCAACTCTGTGACAAGATATCACAACTGCGCAGCCTTGCAGGATTTTATGTTTCACTGTGTTTGCGCGAAAAATCGTAAAGAATCACGCGCCTCTTTTATACTACGTATCTTCTGCAGCAGGGATTTTTTATTTACTATCGTTACGACACTATGGATTTATTGACCCAAGGACTCCTCGGCGCCACGATGGCGCAGTCGGGCGCGAAACAACAGGAAGCACGCATTGCAACCGGTATAGGCTTTGTTGCCGGTATTGCGGCGGATGTCGATATTCTGATTCAATCGGAGAACGATCCGTTGTTGAATATCGAGTTTCACCGGCATTTCACGCACTCGCTGTTTTTTGTGCCGCTCGGCGCTTTGATTGTCGCACTGCTGCTCTGGCCGTTTTTACGCAAACGCCTGACTTTTGCGCGGCTGTACCTGTTTACCTTTCTCGGTTATTGCTTGAGTGGCGTGCTGGATGCGTTTACCAGCTATGGCACCAATCTGCTCTGGCCGGTCAGCGATGCGCGTGTGGCGTTGAATATCATTTCGGTGCTGGATCCGGCTTTCACGTTGATCTTGCTGGTCGCCGGAGTGATCGCTTTCAGGAAATACAATCATACCGCAGCGCGTATCGGATTGCTGCTTGCGGCGATCTATTTGTCGTTCGGTTGGATGCAATTGCACCGCGCTGAAACCATCGCGGAAACATTGATTGCGGAAAGAGGGCATCGCGCGGAACAACTGCTGGTCAAACCGACACTCGCTAATCTGGTGCTATGGCGCTCTATTTACGAATTTGAAGGCAAATTCTATGTGAATGCCATCCGCGCCGGTTTGTTTTCCGAACCGCGCATCTATCCGGGAGAATCGATTGAGAAGTTTGTGCTGGAACGCGATTTGAGCGATCTGCCGGTTTCATCAGTGCTGGCTCAGGATATCGCGCGCTTCAGCCATTTCTCCGCCGGATTCCTCGCCATCCGCCCGGAACAACCGAACGTGCTGGTCGATGTGCGCTATTCCAATTTGCCCACAACGACCGCGCCGCTCTGGGGCATCGAAATCAACCCCGAGCAACCGGATCAGCATGCGAAATACAAGCTTTACCGCGATTCATCCAGTGTGACGCGCGAGAAGTTTTTGAAGTTGCTGCTGGGTGAACATATGCTGGACTGATCGGGGTCATCGGATTGTCACTTCAAATGCACAATCCATTTCCGGTACAGCCGCTCAGCTACTACATTTAACGCCGCGACACGTTCCGGTAAATTTTTCTCGATTTCTTCCAGCGATTGCACCGACGGTTCGTTGAGGCTGGCGAGTTCTTCCGCACCGACACTGCACCAGTCGATGACCAAGCGTTCGGTCATTTCGACGTGGCATTGCATGCCGAGGTGCATGCCCAGTGCAAACGCCTGATTTTCGCAGTACGGGCTGGACAGAATGCAGGTGGCGCCTTGCGGGATGCTGAATGCTTCGCCGTGCCAGTGGAATGAATTAAAGCCGGTCATATCGCCGAACCACTCATGCGCCACCGGGTTATCCGGCACAGTGACTTCGCCCCAGCCCATTTCCTTGACCGGATTGGCGCTGACCACGCCATCCAAGGCTTTGGCCATGAGCTGACCACCCAGGCAGTGGCCCAGCACCGGAACGTCTTGAGCAACCGCCTGGCGGATTAATGTCAATTCCTGTTCGATCCACGGCAAATCGTCGTTGACACTCATCGTTCCGCCCATGAATACCAAGCCGCTGAACTCATCGACGCTGGCCGGTAGTTTTTCCCCCGCGTCGATTTTGATCAGACGCCACGGAATATGATTGTTGTCGAGAAATGTGGCAAAATAGCCAGGCCCTTCGATGGGTATATGTCTGAATATTGCAACCGGCTTCATGGAATTTCCCTGCATAATTTTTGAACGATCTGATAACGGATTTTAGCTTGTTTTGCAGCAAATTTTCTGCTGAAAATCCGGATAAATCTTTTTTTGTTACTTGTGAAACATAACGCTACCGCCCATTGTGAAATCCGAGTGGACATTCTGCCGGAATGGACTCTTTCATGTCTGTAAACAAACATACCTTCGCTGATTTGGTGCGCATTGAACAATTGCGCAAAATCGAGTCCGCCAAAGCCGGTGAGCTATCGTACGAGGGCATTAAAAATATGCCCGGCTCCGCGGCCGGTGACTTCAGCTATGCGGAATTTATTCAGCGCCTGGCGCAGCGCGCCAAACATTTGATTCGCGATAACGCGCTGGAAGATGCGTTGCAGCAACCGCGCAAGCAATTTACCCGGGCGCGTTGGATCTGTCTGATAATCGCAGTTGTTCTGGGTGGGCTGGCGGCCAGCCAGGCAGTCAGCGAATCCTCCACGCTGAATATTTACTGGTTGCTGGCGGTGCTGCTCGGATTCAACATGATTTCGCTATTATTGTGGCTATCGGGCATTGTCTTGAATTTGCAAAGCTTGAGCAGCGGTATCGTGGCGCAATTGGCCAGCTGGTTGCCTTACCGGCACAAGAAAGAACCGACGGTTGCATCGCTGGCATCGCACGCGTGGTGGGAAAGCTGTTTAACCGGCACGGTGGGCAAATGGCGTATCAGTGTTTTGACGCACCAATTCTGGCTGACTTATTTAACCGCCGGTCTGGTGTTGCTGATCTTGCTCATGCTGGCCAGGCAATATAATTTCATCTGGGGCACCACATTGCTGCCGGATAGCACGTTGCCGAGACTCACGGAAATCCTTGGCACGCCATTGGAGGCGATGGGATTGAAAATTCCGGATAACCCGCAAACGGTTGCCAGCCGCATCGGGACAGGCAAACAAGACGCGGAAACGCGCACCGCGTGGGCGGTTTTCCTGATTGGCGCCTTGCTGGTGTACGGTATTTTTCCCCGTCTGTTACTGCTTGGGTTTTCCTGGCTCATGCAGCAGTGGAGTGAAAGCCGCTTCAAGCTCGATCTGTACTTACCCTATTACATTGAATTACGTCAACGTCTGATGGCGCGCGAGGTGAAAGCGCAAGTCATCGATGCCGATCCGCAGGCCGGTATGAAGCCTGCGGAAGTTGTCCGTCCGCCGGAGAATGTCGCCATTCCGGCCAATGCCCAAGCTTTCGGCATTGAGCTGGACGATGCCACGCACTGGCCGGAATCCGTTGCCTGCCGCCTGAATATCGTCGATCAGGAGTCGCATGACGAGGCCATGACATTGATAAAAAACCTCAACGGTCCGTTGTTGCTGGGCGTGGCGGCGCACCGTTTACCCGATCGCGGCGTGCAGCGCTTGATCAAGGAACTGGTCGGCGGCAGCAACGCTAAGCCGTGGCTGATCCTGTTGAGCAAACCATCGGCGCCGGTGACCAGCGCGCGCGAATTCGCCTGGTTCCGTCTGGCGGAAGTTTGCGGCATTCCGGCAGAGCATGTCATCACCCGGTAAATCATGAACATCCCTAATCCACAGCATCCGCCAGCGGATTCATTGCTGAACATAACCGTCGTCGGGCATACCAACACTGGCAAGACATCGCTGATCCGCACCATGCTGCGCAGCACTGAATTTGGCGTCATCGAAGATGGCGCGGGTACCACGCGGCATGTCGAGCAAGCGACGATATCCACCGGCAATGAAGCGGTTTTGAAATTGTATGACACGCCCGGTCTGGAGGATTCCCGGGCTTTGTTCGCGCATATCAAGAAGCTGCAAGCCAAAGCGAAATTGTTGTCTCCTACCCAGATTCTGGAGCAGTTTATTGCGCAAGTAACAGTCAACGACCCGCTGGAACAGGAAGCGAAAGTGATCCGCCAGGTATTACGCAGCGATATCCTGCTCTACATCATCGATGTGCGCGAGCCTTTCCTGGAAAAATACCGGCTGGAATTGGAAATTCTGACGCAGGTCAGCAAACCGATCATTCCGGTCTTTAACTTTATCGCCGGGCATGACCGGGAGCTGGCGAAATGGCGCGAGCATCTGGCGGCTTTCCACATGCACGCCACACTGGAATTCGATACCGTGGCGTTTACGTTTGAGGCGGAAAAGCGCTTGTATCAGAAAATGCAGACCTTGGTGGAATCTCACTACGCCCGGTTGCAGAAGCTGATCGATTACCGTGCTCAATTATGGAATCAGCTGTGTTTGTCGGGCGCCAAGCGGATTGCCGGATTGATTGTCACGGTCGCTTGCTACCGTGAAAGTAAATCCGCGCAGAATAACTTGATCGCGCATTCGCTGGTTGAAGACCGGCTGCACGATTTTGTCCGCAAAGCCGAGCAGCATTGCCTGCACGATCTGTTAGCCATTTTCAATTTTTCGGAAAAAGACGTTGCCATCCAAAAAATACCGGTCAGTAACGGGCAATGGCAGCTGGATATTTTTGCGCCCGGCATCCTCAAAGCATACGGATTGGATCTCGGCAGCGCCGCGGCCAAAGGCGCCGCGGCCGGTGCCGGAATTGATTTGATGGTCGGCGGCATGAGTCTGGGCGCGGCCAGTGCGTTAGGCGCGATCGCCGGTGCTGGCTGGTCGACCTTCAAACGCTATGGCGACGAGATCAAAGCGACGGTCAAAGGCACGCAATGGCAGTGCGCCGACGAAACCACGCTGCAAGTTTTGTATTTGCGTCAGAAACATTTGCTGAAAAAACTGATGCATCGCGGTCATGCCGCGCAGGACAGGTTGCATGTGGACAAAGCCGATAGCGAGAAATTGCCCGCAAACTGGACCAAACTGACCAGCGCATTACGCCAAAACCCGGCTTGGCAGGAACCATCGGCTGCGCGGAACAGCAATACGCAGTATCTGGAAATAGAAGCGAAACTGGTGGAAGCGTTGCTGGATGAGAGTTGAGGGACGCTACCATCAAGTTTGCGTTTTTTGCCCGCCGGGTTGTAAAAACTGATCCAAAACTTGAATGAGCTGATCCGGGTCGAAAGGTTTGGGCAGGTAAGCGTTCATGCCGGTTGCCAGGAACTCCTGTTGATCGTGTTCCATGATATTGGCGGTCAAAGCGACAATCGGGATGGAGGTCAGGTGCAATTCCTGGCGGATACACCGGGTTGCTTCCAATCCATCCATTTCCGGCATTTGGATGTCCATGAAAATCAGATCGAACGGAGACCCGGCTGTTTTCAGTAAATCCAGGCATTCCACGCCATTTTGCGCCAATCTCACCTTGATACCCCAGCTTGTTAGCAATTCGGTGATCAGCAGTTGATTGAATTCATTGTCCTCCACAACCAGGATATGCGCACCGCTGAATTGCTGCCGGCCGGGAATGGCGTGCCGGTGCGCTTGCTGGTGTGCGGTTTCGCTAAACAATGCGGTAACGGTATCCAGCAGATTCAGCGGCGTGAAAGGTTTGATCAGCACGTTGATGGTGCTATTGGCCTCAAACTGATTCGAGAATGCGGGATCGATATTGTTGCTCACTAAAATGATTTTGGGACGGCGCGCAGCAGGTAATGCGGCTTCTATCGCATGGATGGTGTCGCGATAACTCGTATCGGTTAAGCGTGTCATCAACAGCAGCAAATCAAACGGCACCTGACTGGGATCGGCGAACATTCTGAGCGATGCCGTGCCGTTATCCACCGCAACCGCGCTCCACCCCATGGATTGAACAATTTCCGCGATGACACCGCGCGTAACCGCATGGTCGTCAATGATCATGACTTTGAGTGATTGCAAGTGAGCGGGTATGGTCACCCAAGGCTCCCGATGCTGATTTTTGTAGTGTAACTGGACTGTGCAATGGAACCGGCTGCCTTGGCCATGTTCGCTTTCGACCACGATATTGCCTCCCATCAACTGCGCCAGCCGGTATGAAATCGACAAACCCAGTCCGGTGCCGCCGAACCGGCGCGAAATGGATGAGTCGGCTTGGGTAAACGCCTGGAACAGATGCGCCATTTGCCCGGGCGTCATGCCGATACCGCTATCGGTGATGCTAAAAAACAACGTAGCGGTTTCGGCATCGTCAGCTGCAGCGATGGCGATGCGGATAATGACTTCACCGCGATCGGTAAACTTGATCGCATTGTTGGTCAGGTTCACGAAAATCTGGCTGAGCCTCAACGGATCGCCGATGAATTGCCGGGGCACGTTGGGTTCGACATAAAAAAGCACATCGATGGTTTTGTCTTTTGCGGCGATTGAGGCAATGGCGGACAGGTTTTCCAGAATTGTGTTCAGATCGAAAGCGATATGATCCAATTCAATTTTGTTGGCTTCGATTTTGGAGTAATCCAGAATGTCATTGATAACGCCCAATAAAATATTGGAGGAGCCTTCAATATTACGTAAATACCCGCTTTGGCGCGCATCCAGGGTGGTTTTGCTTAATAAATACGACATACCCAGCACGGCGTTCATCGGCGTGCGGATTTCATGCGACATCATCGCCAGGAAGCGGGTTTTGGCGTTACTGGCGGCTTCCGCTTGCTGGCGCGCTTCGATCAGCATGGTTTCGCGCTCTTTCCGTTCGGTGATGTCCTGATGGGTACCGAACATCATGAGCGGTTTGCCATCGGCGGTCCAGCTGGATACTTTGCCGCGATCCAGCACCCAAATCCAATGCCCCGCTTTGTGACGCATACGGGCTTCGCATTCGTAAAAAGGAATTTTTCCGGCGAAGTGATCTTTCAGCAGCGCTTCGGATTGCTTCAGATCATCCGGGTGCGCATACTTCAGCCAGGTTGCAATCGATGTCGGGGCAATTTCCTCGAGGGTATAACCGAGCATTCCGGCCCAGCGCTGATTGAAAATGACTTCCCCGGTTTGCACGTTCCATTCCCAGGTGCCGATGTGCGTGCCTTCAATGATATTGGATAAACGCAGGCGTTGATATTCCAGTTCTTTTTCGTGTTGCTTGCGGCCGGTAATGTCGCGTGACGAGGCGTAAATCAGTATTTTTCCCGAGACTTCCAGTCTGCAGGCGTTGATTTCGACATTCATGATCGTGCCGTCTTTACGCCGGTGCAGTGTTTCAAAAACGCGCGGTGTCTTCGAGACCTCGCGGACTGCGGCGATCAGATTTTCTTTGGGAATCATGGCATCCCAATCCATCACATTGAGCCGGGCGGTTTCTTCGTTGGAGTAGCCCAGCATCTTGGCGAAGGCATGGCTGAATTCCACGATATTGCCGTCTTCATCGAGAATGTGAACACCATCGCTGGCGAGTTCCAGTAAGGCTTCAAATTTCAGCGATATATTTTTTAATTCGGTGATATTGCTGGCGTAGCCATTCCAGATAATACTGCCGTCAGCTTGTTTCTCGGGGTTGGAATGCGCGTGTATCCACCGGATCTCGTTTTGCGCGGTCATGACGCGGAAATCAGCATGCCAATCGGTCAATGTAGCGGCGGATTCCTGAATCGACCGGTAAAATGTTTCGGTGTCCTCGGGATGGATGATGGAAAATATCGCCGATGCATCCGTGGTAATGCTTTCAGGCGATACACCGAGGATCCCGGTTATTCCTTTGCTGGCATACGGTACGCAATTCCGTCCGTCCGCAAACAGCTGGAATTGGTAAATAAAGCCGGGAATATTGTTGGATAAATCCTCGAGAAATTTATGGCTTTTGATAAGCTGATTCTCAAGATTCTTGCGTAAGGTGATATCCACTAAGGTAACCAAATGATTCTTGGCCAGCGTATCTTCGGATTCAAGCGGTGAGGCTGTTGTAATAACACTGCGCAGGGAGCCGTCCTTGCAGTGGATAATGACATCGATGGGTTCAAAAGGGGTATTCCCCCGGACTGCTTTTTCCAGATTCTCGCGCCAAGAGGTTTCTACCCGCTGGCGGTACACTGGATCCGGATAGGCCTTGGGCCACCAGTCCGCTAACGTTGGAATATCGTCCAAGGTATAGCCAAATGTCTGCACAAAAGCTTTGTTCAGGAAGGTGATATTCTGCTGGTCATCGTTGATTGCCTTGGGTATGGGGGAGTTCTCGATAATTGCGTAAAGCCTGGCTTCGCTTTTGCGCAACTCCGCTTCCACCTGGTTACGCTCGGCGAATAGCACGCTGACAAATTGCGCCGTGAGCGAAATACCCAAAATGAAGATATTCATGTCGAAGATCTGCGGATAATCATTCACGACAAAAGGGCCGAATTTGCGCGCTGTTTCAAACAGCGCCAGTACCGTGATTGCACTGCATATCAGGGATACGACGGCTAATTCACTCTTAATCGCAATCCATAACAGCAAGGGAACATAAATCACCAATGCCAGGGAAATGCCGCTGAACGTGGAATTGCCGAAAACCAGCCATGTGGCGGGCAGCATGAGGATAATCGGCACGATCGCATTGCGCATGGATTGCCACATGCGGGTGCTGCGGCCGCGCGGAGAAAACAAAATCAGCAAGAACGGCGTTACCAGCAATTGCCCCAAGCAGTTGCCAAACCACCAATATGCCCATGCCTGGAAGTAATTCTGTGACTCCTGGATGACATTGAAGAGTGACAATGCCGCCGTTCCGAAGGTGGCGCTAAGCGGTTGCAACACTAAAAAGATCATGGCGACCAGCCGGCCGAGGTCATACACTCCGGTGAGTGTCGGATCCAGTTTCCAGCGCCTGAATAAAGCCGCCGCAATTACGGCTTCAACGCTGTTAATGGCGGAGATCGCCAGCGCGGGTGGAAACTCCAGTCCGCTGCTTAAAGCAAGCGCCAGCTGCCCAGCGAAAACGCCTGGCCAGACCTTGCGCCCAAGCAAGATGGCGGCGGCCAGTGCAATACCTTCCGCGACAAAGAAAACCGGTGTGACAATGAAATGCGAGACAGAGATCAAAAAACTGATATGGCCGAATACAAAATACAAAACAGCGAGCGTCAGCAGCTGAAAAATATAATGACGATAGGAAACCGGCTGATTGTTACTGAACATGAACAGGCAAAGAATCGATTGAATGGGCAGTGAATGCGGATTGGGCTATAAACATCGCTTGATGTGGCATAAGGTGGAGATTATCACGATGGAAATTAAAAAAATGTGCTTTTTTAGCGGCGATGAAGAATCACCATCTCTTCAGAGAAAACGGACAACGGATGCAGATGTTCTATCGACCACCCTATGGGACGGCCGGGTTGTTGCGGGATTTGTTCAGACGTTTATAGAACCATTGTTTGCAGTACTCCACTGTCAGCAGATAAGTGATGATCAAAACAGCCAACAGTCCGAAGAACATCAATGGTAGCGCTGTGAAGCCCAGATAATGCGCCATCGGGCTGATGGGGAGCAGCATGGCGATGGCGACGATACTGAGCGAAGTGACCGTTAACCAGCGGTTGGGGTGGCTGTGCAAGGGGTTGCGCCGGGTCCGGATGATGAAAATGACCAGTACTTGCGTGGCAATCGATTCCACAAACCAGCCGGTGCGGAACAGGGTTTCATCCGCCTCAAATACCGCGATCAGCAGATAGAACGTAACGAAATCGAATATTGAGCTGATCGGGCCGATGGTCATCATGAAATTGCGGATAAAATTCATATCCCATTGACTCGGTTGCGCCAGATCTTCCTCATCGACGTTGTCCATCGGCAAGGTGATTTCGGAAAGATCGTACAGTAAATTGTTCAGCAGGATTTGCAGCGGTAGCAGCGGCAGGAACGGCAAGAAGAGCGTCGATGCAGCCATGCTGAACATGTTGCCGAAATTCGAGCTGGTCGCCATCATGATGTATTTCATCACATTGCCGAAGGTGCGGCGTCCTTCCATCACACCGGCATGCAAGACTTTCAGATCGTGTTCCAGCATGATCATGGACGCTGCCTGCTTGGCCACATCGACCGCGCCGTCCACCGAAATGCCGATGTCGGCGGTATGTAGTGAAGGTGCGTCGTTGATGCCGTCGCCCAGATAACCGACGACATGCTTGCGCGCCTTGAGCGCCAGCAATACGCGATTCTTTTGCGCCGGATTGACACGGCAAAACAGATTGACTTCTTCCACGCGGGCGAGCAACGCATCATCCTGCATGATGGCAATTTCATTGCCGGTCAGCACGCCGGTAACCGGCAGATTCAACTGGTTGCAAATGTAGCGCGTTACCCGTTCATTATCCCCGGTTAAAATCTTGACCTGTACGCCACTCGCCTGCAGTGCGGCCAAAACCGGTCCGGCGCTGATTTTGGGCGGATCGAGAAAAGCCGCAAGGCCGGCAAATACCAGTTCGCTTTCGTCGGTTACGACAGCATAGAGGTGATCCGGTGCGACTTCGCGCCAAGCGATAGCCAAGACGCGAAAACCATCATTGCCGAATTGGTCGAGCAGTTGAGTAATCGATTGCCGTGCGGTTTCATCCAGCGAAACGATGGCGCCGGTTTCATCCTCATATTGGGTGCAAAGGCTCAGGATGTCTTCAGGGGCGCCTTTGACGGCCAGTATCCGGGTTTCTTCACGCTCTACCAGCACCGACACGCGGCGGCGCTCGAAATCAAACGGTACTTCGTCAATTTTGTTCCAGCCCGCAATCGCTACTTCGTGGTGCAGCAAAATGGCGTCGTCGAGCGGGCTTTTCAGTCCGCTTTCAAAATAACTGTTCAAATAGGCCAGTTCCAGTACACGCTGGGAGCCTTGACCCAATGCGTTGACGTGATGTTTCAGATGGATTTTCGCTTCGGTCAGCGTGCCGGTTTTATCGGTGCAGAGAATGTCCATCGCCCCCATATCCTGAATCGCCGATGGCCGCTTGACGATCACATTCAATGCGGCCATGCGCAATGCGCCGCGCGTGAGCGTGACCGATACCACCATGGGCAATAATTCCGGTGTGAGTCCCACCGCCAAGGCCACGGCAAACAGGAAAGATTCGAGCAAAGGGCGATGCAAAACAATATTGACCAGCAAGGTGAACAGAACCAGCAGGAAGGTAAAACGCATAATCAACATGCCAAACTGGCGTATGCCGAGCTCGAATGAGGTGGGTGGCGGCTTCTTCTCGAGGCTGCCGGCGATCTGCCCCAACGCTGTCGATTGTCCTGTGCGGGTGATTCTGGCCCGGGCCGTGCCGCTGATCACCGTGCTGCCCATGAATACCGCAGCTTTTGCTTCCAAGTCCCAGGGATCGGCGCTGGGCGGTGCATCGGCATGTTTCTCAACCGGATAGGCTTCACCGCTGAGTTGCGATTGATTGATAAACAGATCTTTTGCGTCGAGCAATTGACCATCGGCCGGAACCAGATCGCCCGCCGACAAGGAAATGATATCGCCCGGCACCAGCTGAGCAACCGGAACCTCGGATAATTTCCCGTCCCGCAATACCGTGGCGGTTACCGCGACTTGCGCCGCCAGCTTTGCCGCCGCCTGACCGGCGCGGTACTCCTGAATGAAGTCCAGTGTGACGCTCATCAGGATGATGACGCCAATAATGAGCGCGCTGACTCCGTCACCGTTCAACGCTGAAATGCTCACTGCGACGAGCAGTATCAATACCAGCGGATTGTAGAAATGGGCGAGAAACTGCACGAGGATGTTGCGCTGCCTGACGGGTTTAATCTCGTTTGCGCCGTGCTGCTTTAACAGAAGAGTTGCTTCCGCATTACTTAAACCGGTATCCGTCTGATCTTTAATCATCTTCTCTCGCGCCGGGCTTGTGTTCCATGATTATAGCGGCTTTATGCAGGTAGGGTGATGCAGTCACCGGATACGCTTCATCCTGCGTCATTGATGACCTGCGCGGATTGCTGAATGGATACCGCCTGCTGAGTTCCGTGCGCCTCGCGTTTCATCCCGTTTGCCGCCGCTTTTGCCGTGCAGATCTTTTATATGAATAAACTTCATAACTTAACAATTTTTTCTTCTTTGTGGAATCTTTTAATAGTTACTACACTGCAAGCACAGGAAACTGTATGAGGTAGCTGCAAGGGTTCAGGGATGGAGTCCACTCATTTTTCTAATGCGAATATCTTGTTCACATTGATGAGCTATCCCGGGGGCCACTGCAGTCTGGTTTTTTCTGTTAATCGAAATCAAGGAGAGTCTAAATGAGATATCGTAAAACTAAGTATCTAGGGGCAGTCTTAGCCCTGGCTGTATCAGGTCCTGCATTCGCGGCTTTTAATGGGGATCAAAGTGCCGGTGGAAGCAGTTCATTGTTGTTCAGCGCCTATGAATCCGTGAGCGGTTATTCTTTTACACTGGATACAGGCAGCCGCAGGGATGACTACTCTGCATCCATTCCATTGTTTACTCCTCTCAGTTTTAATCTCGCGCTGGATTCCAACTGGAATACTTTTTTGACTGGCGTAGGCGCAGCGCACTTTTCTGATATCAGATGGGCTGTAACTGCCGGTGATACCAGTGTTATCGATGGCGATCTCAGAAGTTTTCTGACCACGGCAGCCAACGGTTTGGATATTGGCACCAACGGCAATGGCACAACCAATGCTCAGTTGAACCAATGGAATGTCAATTACAATTCGTTCATTAATGCAAGCAACGGCGGGGATGGAACAGTCTTCGGCTTTGGCGGGCAACCCTCTACGGTGCATTTAAAAGAAGGCCCAACCGATTTTGCGTCGTATGAAGTTTCCATTGGCAGTAACTGGAGTGGTAAAGCGAAATTCGATACCACCGGAGCACTGGGCGAAACCCTCAATTTCTATGAAGCAAACATAACGAAATCACCGAGCGGGGGAGTAGTCAGCCTTACCAGAATAACGACGGATTTACTGGGAACCGTAACACTGACCAACGATGGATTGCTCTCAGTCTCACCTATTTCTCCTGTACCGGAAGCGGATACCTGGGCCATGCTCTTGGTTGGCCTTGGTTTGATGGGCGTGACAGTCCGCCGCCGCGCAGGAATCGTGTCTTAGTTTCTCCGCAGCACATTACTCCGTTTTATTGAAGAAGTCGGCATCTGTCGATGCCGGTGTGAGGGTGATTTTGTCTGAAAAACTGCAAAATCACCCGGTGCATAACTCATTTTTAAGGAATATTAAAATGAAACTGAAATTCGGACATATTATCGCGTCTCTCAGCATGCTGTTATCCAGTCAGGCTTATGCCCTCAGCGTGGATGAAATCAACGCAATACCGCCTGCACGCGTTCTATACGTTGGCGGTGGCGCGGAGCAAAACGGTGTATTCGAAACCATAGCCTCCAAGCTGTTCACCGCAGGTTCGGTGTCATATATCACTGATGATACGGGCGCTCCTCCCGCCAAGGGCAGATCGTTCCGCGCAGTGGCCGGCACCGTATCGGTAGGCAGTCTGGCGGGTCAAAACTGGATCGTTGCTTATCGTTCCCTGGGTGGTGTGTTCGCTAACGGGATTGCTCCGCTGGTTACACCGAATCCACCGCTGACAAATTACTATCAGATTCAAAACAATATCACGTCTACCGGCGTCGCAAATCCAACTTTCAAGATTACCAATTTATCAAGTTTCGTAGCGGGTCAAAGACCGGCCGTTGGTTTGGCAAATCTGGAACTGGCAATTTTTACCGGTTCGAATCTGCCAGCCGGCGCCAGCGCGCTTACTGCTGGCCAATTAGCTCAATTGGTTCAAACACCGCTTTATAACGTGGTGAACGGGATTGCCGCAACCAACAATCTCGCCGACGCCCTTGTGGCAGCAACGCTGGCCGGTCACCGTCCAGCCAGCCTGGATAATGGACTGAGTAAAGCCGAAATTGCCGGTATCCTCTCGGGTACCATCACGAATTGGACTCAAGTGCAGGGTCTGGAAGCACTGGATAAACCGGTCATACTGATTGACCGCAATGCCGGTTCTGGCGCTAAGGCGGCAGCGAATCAGTATTTCCTGAATAATCCGGGTGGATCGGCGTTTAGCGGCGCCATTTCTCCGGCAAACCAAGGGGCCGAAGCCGGCATTGGCGATATCGTTAATTTTGCCTCATATGCCGTGCGTACCGAACCCAGTTCAGGTAACGTACCCGGCGCACTTGACAATGTATTCAACAAAGGTGCTTATGGAATCGGTATTCTAGGCCTGGAAAACGCACCGTCCGTGACAAGCAAATGGCGATTCGTGGCCATTAACGGTGCAAGAGCAACAAATCCGGCCGGTACCGCTTTCGACAAGCAACAGGCGATTTCAGGCCAGTACGATTATTTCTTCCAGGCTTCGGTCAACTTACGCAAAAGCGTGACCGGCGACCAACTTGCATTGGCTAACGCATTCATCAATAAAGCGAAAGACCCTGCGGTGATTACAACCGTAGCAGGCACAGTGCTTGATCCGGCCGAGTTTCCGGAAACCGGTAATGCAACGCTGGATGCATTCCGCGCCCATGGAACACGTTTCGGTAATTCCACGGCGCCATTGCAACTGGTGGAACCGCCCGCACCGTAATACAGCTGCCTCTGAAGCTATCCCGGCAGGCGTTCTGGTAACACGGGCGCCTGCTGTTGATATGAATCTTGCCATGGGTTTAAGACCGCCGTACCCGAATAAGTCTCATTGGTTGTGTAGAAATGAACAAGTGCGTGCTGAAGCATGCTTTTGTATTTGTATTCGCGCTCTTGTCAGAATAAATACGATGCCATCGCGTAAAGATATTCTGTGATAACTTGGTTTAAAAAAGCGGTTGCGGAATCCGGTGTTCTGTCTGGCCGGATAGCGTCGTACAATGCCCGGGATAAATCATCGATGGCCATAGCAGGCGGTATCTCCGCAGAATGCCTTATTCCGCTTTTGAGCTGTGGTAAGCGTTTGGTATCGAAGTGAACCAATCCCCCCGGGCAGTTTTTGTGATAGCGGCAAACGGCACGTTTCTCCCGGCTTTCCGGCTTGTTCGATCACTTGATAAATGATTGATCGGAATACACGAAACCGTTTACCGCAGAAATCGCATGTATGTTGATGATTAAATAGCTGAGAGATAGGAAATGAATTTCCAACAACTTCGAATTATTAATGAAACAGTCCGGCAGAATTATAATCTGACCGAGGTAGCCAATGCTTTGTTTACATCACAATCCGGTGTGAGCAAGCATATCAAGGATCTCGAAGACGAATTGAATATTGAACTCTTTATTCGTAAAGGTAAGCGGCTGATTGGCCTGACAGAACCCGGCAAGGAGTTGGTGAAAATTGTCGAGCGTATTTTATTCGACACCAGGAATATCAAGCGCCTGGCCGAGCAGTTCAGTAATTATGATCAAGGGCAATTAATTATCGCGACTACGCATACGCAAGCGCAATATGCATTACCACCCGTGGTGACGGAGTTCAAGAAAATATTTCCCAAAGTTCAGCTGATACTTCATGAATCCAGGCCGGGAGAGATATTGTCAATGCTGATCAACGGCGAGGCCGATATCGGTATTGCGACGGAAGCATTGGAAAATGCTGTTGATCTTGTATCCTTCCCCTACTATACGTGGCAGCACGCCATCATTGTTCCTGCGGGGCACCCTTTGCAATCGTTACAGCCGCTTACACTGGAAGCCATTGCGGAGTTTCCGATCATTACTTACCACCAAGGTTTGACCGGGCGGTCCCGCATCGACCAGGTATTTGCCAAGGCCGGATTGATACCTGATATCGCCATGTCCGCTCTGGATGCTGACGTGATTAAAACTTACGTGAAACTGGGGCTGGGTATCGGCATTATTGCTTCTGTAGCATTTTCTCCCAGAAGAGATGAAACATTAGTCAAGCTTGAAAGCGAATATCTGTTTGAAATGAATACCACTTTTGTTTCGGTGCGGCGTAATCATTATCTGCGTAGCTATGCGTACCGGTTTATTGAACTTTGTATTCCAACATTGACTGAGTCGATCATTCGTTCCGGCGTCAAACCTTTGATTGACGCTGAATAAGGGAGGTTTTGTTATAAGCTTTATCCGCTTGATCAAATAAATGACGTGATTTGATTGTTCTGATCGGCAAATCGAAATAATCGATTTGCCGGTAGTCTTAGCAACTCAATGCGATACTTTATTTCTGAGTTTATCTTTGAAGCAAGCGGTATAATTCAGTAGTATTCTCCTGATACTTGATTAACAAGAGATATTTCCGGGCGTATGTGAAATGGCGGGTAAGTCTTGTGTGGAACCAATTATTCGTGCTGATATCTCAAGTCTATGCTTTATTTAATACTTGTCATCGTTATCGCTGCGCTCATTGTGGGCCCGTCTTACTGGGTTAAGCATACCCTGGCAAAATACAGTCATCCTGAAGATCGTTATCCGGGCACCGGTGCCGAGCTGGCGCGCATTTTGCTCGATTGGGCCAACTTGCAGACGGTAAAGGTCGAAGTGACGGAACAGGGCGATCACTATGATCCGATCGCAAAAGCAGTGCGCCTGACCGAGGATAAATTTAACGGCAAATCGCTGACAGCGATTACGGTTGCGGCGCATGAAGTCGGGCACGCCATCCAGGATCGCGATGGCTACTTGCCGCTAAAGTGGCGGACACGTCTGGTGCAAATAGCCGCTCCGGCGGAAAAATTGGGCGCGGTGATTTTGATGATCGCACCGATTGTCGCAGTGGCGTTGCGTGCCCCGGCAGCAGGCGCTCTGTTTCTCGCCGGCGGCTTGTTAACGTTGGGGAGCGCAGTTGTCGTGCATATGGTGACGCTGCCGATGGAATGGCATGCCAGTTTCGCCCGGGCGTTACCGATGCTGGAACAAGGCAAGTATCTCATTCAAGGCGACGAGCCGCATGCCCGCAGGATTTTGCGCGCCGCAGCATGGACTTATGTATCCGCTTCGTTGATGGCGCTGCTCAATATCGGCCGGTGGTGGGCGATTCTCCGGCGCTAGTGCGGCTGAATTGCGGGAATTCCGCAATATATGTGTGATATTCCGTCTTGACCCTGTCATACGGGCAACTTACCATACAAGATTTGAAACTGAATTCATAAGCTAATCCATTAGAGATCAGTATTTTTTTGTTAGAGGACAAATATGGTGCAATTGGTTGGGCAACAAAAGGCGAAAGCAGTACGCGGCTTCACACTGCTCGAATTACTCGTGGTCATGGTTATCATCGGTTTGCTGGCTGCCTATGTCGGGCCTAAGTACTTTTCGCAAGTCGGCAAATCGGAAATAAAAATGGCGCAAGCGCAAATCGATGCGCTGGAAAAGGCGTTGCATCAATACCGTTTGGATGTGGGGAGCTATCCGGGCACGGAACAAGGCTTGACCGCGCTGGTTACGCGCCCCAATAATGAGGCGCGCTGGCAAGGGCCTTACCTTTCCAAGTTGCCGCCAGCCGATCCTTGGGGCCGCCCGTATGTGTATAAGTATCCGGGTGAACGCTCCGAATTTGATTTGCTCTCTTACGGCAAGGATGGACAGCCTGGCGGTGAGGGCGAGGCGGCTGATATTACCAACTGGTAAATTGCGCGCATGCGTTATGAAGTGAAGGCCGTCATGTCCGGGCAAGGCACCGTGCACCTTGAGCTGGAAGCGAACAGTGAGGAGGAAGCCCGCCGCCAGGTAATCGAGCAAGGCGGCATGGTTTTAAGCATACGGCGCGGCTTCTCGGGATTCTCGCTGAAAGCGAAGAGCCATTTTCCGCTGGTTCACTTCAGTCAGGAATTGCTGTCGTTGCAGATTGCCGGTTTAAGTCTGGTCGAGAGCATCGAAACGTTGCTCGAAAAAGAACAGGACGGCGGTAATCGCAAAATTATCCAGAATATCCTCAACAGATTGTACGAAGGAGTGACATTCTCACAAGCGCTGCAAGAATTTCCGCAAGCATTTCCGCCGCTCTATATCGCTACGGTTCGCGCCAGTGAGCGTACCGGCGACCTCGCGGAAGCACTGACCCGTTTTATCACCTACCAGACACAGATGGAGTTTGTACGCAAAAAACTGGTTGGTGCATCGATTTATCCGGTGTTGTTATTGGTGATCGGTTTTCTGGTGTCGATTTTTCTGATGGTTTTTGTGGTGCCTAAATTCAGCGCTATTTATGAGGATATGGGCAGCGATTTACCCTGGCTTTCGTTATTACTGATTAAATGGGGTCAATTCGTCCATGAACGCGGCTGGGAATTGGCTATTGCTTCGCTGGCGTTGCTGATTGCGGCAGGCTACACAGTAAGCCGGTCAACCTTTCGCGCCAGTGTCATGCAGTTCTTGTGGCGCGTTCCGGCCATTGGCGAGCGCATGCGCGTGTATCAGCTGGCGCGTTTCTACAAGACGTTGGGTATGCTGTTGCGCGGCGGTATACCGATCACACAAGCGCTGGAAATGGTCAGCGGTTTATTGCAAGCGCATTTCCGCCCCAAAGTTGCAGCCGCGGCCAAACATATCCGCGAAGGCAGAACGATTTCCAGCGCGATGGAATTGGAAGGACTGACGACAGCAGTGGGCAATCGTATGCTCCGTGTGGGCGAGAGAACGGGTTTAATGGGCGATATGATGGAACGGATCGGTAATTTTCACGATGAGGAAATTGCGCGTTGGGTCGAATGGACAACCAAATTGATAGAGCCATTGCTGATGGCGGTCATCGGCATTGTGATTGGCGGGATTATTATTCTCATGTATATGCCCATATTTGAATTGGCGGGAAGTATCAATTGATCGAAGCGCAGGTACAAACCGTAAATAAACCGTCGATGGAAATCAACCATCTGGCCGATGCGCAGCAAAAAGCGCTCGAGCAGAATGTGTCCGTTATTCAGGTTCTGGAAGAAAAAGGCGGTTATACGCCCGATGAACTCGTGCAGCAGCTCGGCCAGCTGTTGCATATGCCGGTATTGGACATGAAAACGATTCACGCACTCAGTCCCGCTTTTGATGTGCTCTCGTTTGCCGAAGCCATGATGCATGAATGTGTTTTATTCCGCCGCGAACAAGATTATCTGCTGGCAGTCAGTAATCCCTTCTCGACAAAATTACGGGCATGGGCGGAAGAACGCTTTGCTGTCGCTGCGGAGTGGTATTTGGTGCATCCCGCTGATTTGAGCGCTTTTTTTGCCCAGCAGGAAAAAACCATGCGCGCCATGGATCAAGTGCTGCCTTCCACAGAGCTGGATAAAATACAAAGCGGTATTGAGGACTTATCGTTAAAAAGCATCAACGAAGGTACTAGCCAGGTGGTGCGCTTGGTACATTCCACTTTGTATGACGCGCATAAATCGCAGGCCAGCGATATTCATCTGGAAATGACGGCAGGCGCACTGTCGATAAAATACCGCATCGATGGCGTGCTGAGCTCGATCGGCGTGATACAAGGCGCGGACTTGGCCGAGCAAGTCATTTCCCGGATTAAAGTGATGTCCGAGCTGGATATTGCCGAGCGCCGCGTGCCGCAGGACGGCCGTTTTAAAATTTCCATCCAGGGGCGGGAGATCGATTTCCGGGTTTCCATCATGCCGAGCATTTTCGGTGAGGATGCGGTCTTGCGGATTCTCGACCGGCAGGCGCTATCCGATCATATTGAAGGATTGACGTTAAACCAATTGGGTTTTAATCAGACGGCGATTGCCAGTATCCGCCGGCTGAGTTCGGAACCGTATGGCATGCTGCTGGTTACCGGGCCGACCGGAAGCGGTAAGACGACATCGCTTTACGCCGCGATTTCCGAAGTGAATAAAGGCAGCGATAAAATTATTACCATCGAAGATCCGATCGAGTATCAGCTTCCGGGTGTGCTGCAAATCCCGGTGAATGAGAAAAAAGGACTGACGTTTGCGCGCGGTTTGCGCTCAATTTTGCGGCACGATCCGGACAAAATCATGGTGGGTGAGATTCGCGACTCGGAAACGGCGCAGATCGCCATCCAGGCGGCGCTGACCGGTCACTTGGTTTTCACCACGGTACACGCCAATAACGTATTTGATGTCATCGGCCGGTTTTCGCATATGGGTGTGGATCCCTACAGTTTTGTCTCCGCGCTGAACGGAATCGCCGCGCAACGGCTGGTGCGTTTGCTATGTCCGCACTGCTCGGTCGACGAGCGTCCGGATGATAAACTGATTGAAGAATCCGGAATTCCCATCGACGAAGCGGATCAATTCAAGTTCCGCAGCGGACGAGGTTGCGGTCAGTGCCGTGGCAGCGGTTACCGGGGAAGAAATGCGATTGCCGAGATTCTGATCCTGAACGATGAGATTCGTGAGCTGATTGTGGCGCAGGAGCCGATACGCCGCATCAAGGAAGCGGCCAGGAACAATGGCACCCGATTCCTGCGGGAGGCCGCTTTGGATATGGTCAGGCAAGGATTAACCAGTTTGGAGGAGGCCAATCGTGTCACCATTGTGGCGTGATCGAATACAGGTCTTCCTGGCGCCCGGACGAATCGGTCTGGTGCGTTCAACGCGCGGTTTCAAACCGGTGCAGGCAGCCAAGGTTACCGTGTGGTGCGAGCCTGCGCAGGATGCGCCGGTTTGGCAGACCGCTTTGCAGCAGTTGGAGAAACACTTGATGGATGCGGCTGGAGCGCAATTGAGCGTTACGCTGTCGAATCATTTTGTACGGTACGTCGCCCTGTTGCCGCAAACGGAAATCGCAACGCCGGAAGAGGTGAGTTCTTATGCCGCTTTCCGCATGCGTGAAGTGTATGCGGAACGGGTGAATTCGTGGGCGCTGAGTGTGAGCGAATGGACTCCGCTGAGCGGTGCGGTGTGTGCTGCGATTCCGCGCGATTTGATGGTGCAGCTGGAAGAAATGGCGGCGCGGTGCCGTTGCACACTTAAAGAGATCGAGCCTTATTTTGCGTCTGTTTATGATCACTGGCAAAAACTGCTGGATGGCAATAAAACCTATTTTGCGGTCATTGAAGCCGGACGTATTTGCTTGGCTGTGCTGATCAACGGAAGCTGGCACAGCATCCGCAATCAGCGCATTTTGCACAATGTCGCGGCTGAATTACTTGCAGCTTTGGATCAGGAAGCCATCTTGACCGGAAGTAAGGAAGCGGTTGAACGGGTTCATGTGTTTGCGCCGGAACATGCGGATTTGACGCTGCCGGAGCAGTGCGGATGGTGCATTGTGCCGATGCCGGTCGGGAAAATACCGGTATTGCCGCATTATCCATCCGGACCGCTTGATGATGACGGGGTAAATCGATGCCACGCTTAAGACTCAAGTTCCCGGATCGCGGCCAATTCGTTCCGCATATAGATTTTTCCATCCTGCTGATCGGATTGCTCGTGCTGGCCGGTGTGCTGTTGCAATTCCGCCAGGTGACTGAAGAAGTGAATCACTGGACGAACCGGGTCGAACGGCTGGAGAAACAACAGCAGCAGAAAGCCGTGCCGCGCACACGGTCAACACCGCGGATAAAAGAATTCAGCCAGGAAATCCGCAAGGAAATCACACAAGCCAATGCAATACTGGATCAGATCAATTTGCCTTGGGAAACCTTATTCGATGCCATCGAACATGCGGCAACGGAAGAAATCGCCTTATTATCCTTGCAGCCGAATGTAGCCAGCCGGACATTGCGTCTCAGCGGTGAAGCGAAGAGTATGTCCGAACTGCTCGATTTTGTCGAAGCGCTTGAACGTGAGCTGGTTTTTGAGAATGTACATTTGTTAAACTACAAAGTTAAACAAGATAATCCGCACCGCCCCATTATTTTTCTCCTGACTGCTGCATGGATGCAAGTTTCTTGAAGACCGCAACAATCCAGACACAACTCGACCGGTTGATGCTGCAACTGCGCTGGCAGGCAGGCCGTCTCGGCACGGTTGGAAAAATCGGCCTGGGCCTGATCGTTGTTGCCGGTATTTATTTCTTTTCGGCGGTTTTGCCGCAAGACTCCGATCTGCAAAAGCTGAAGGAACGCGCTGAAACGCTGCAATTGCAGGAGCTAGCGAAGCAGTCGCCGGGAGAAATGGAAAGCGGCAAGAAATTGAGCGGTGATCAGGCATTGCAAGTATTTTATGATTTCTTTCCGCGTATCGACTCATCACCTTTCTGGATCCGTGAATTGGTGCAATTGGCTAAAAAGCATGGCGTTGATCTGAGCAGCAGCGAATATCGTCTGATGAACGAAAACGACGCGCGGTTGGCGCGTTACGAGATGATATTGCCGGTAAAAGGCCGCTATCCGCAAATTCGCGCTTTTATGGCGGAAGCGCTGGACAAGGTTCCTGCCATGGCTATTTCCGCGATTGCGCTTAAACGGGAAAATATAACATCCGACAAGCTTGAAGTCCGCCTTGAAATTAACCTTTACTTGAACAAATAAGCGCAATGGATCAAGCTGAGAAAAAACGGAAATTGATGTTAGGCGGCGCATTGCTGGCCACATTGATCGCTGTGATACTGGTTGAAGAGGAAGAGACATCGACGGATAACGTAGAAACCGTGCAACCGGTAAAGCCAGCAAGCACGGGTAGAGATCGGGTAAAAAATCAAGAAAGCAGCGCCGAGCTCTTGGATGTCGGTAAACTTGGACAGCGGAAATTCAATCCTCTGGCGGGAGAATTGTTTGTATCCACGACATGGGCGCCTAAACAACCGCCGGTCAGCCTCGAGCAGCAAGCCGCGCTGGCTGAGCAAATAAAAAAAGCCGCGCCGCCTCCCGCACCCACGGCACCGCCGCTACAGTTCAAATATGCTGGTAAGGCGATCGCAGACAATGAAACTTGGGTCTTTCTTTCACAATCGGGAGAAAATTTCATTGCTAAAATCGGTGGGAAAATTAATGACAAATACCGGCTCGATTCGATCAATGACAGTACAATTGCCGTCACTTATCTACCGCTCAATATAAAACAGACGCTCACTATTAACAATAAAGTCGCAGGAACGTTCCGATGAAAAGCTGGAGAATCATTGTCCTCATCATTTTGCTCGCGTCGGTTGCCGGGTGCGCAATCAATAA
>CP091134.1:356494-373228 GCA_021582535.1 Nitrosomonas sp. | reverse complement strand
TACAAACTTCCGTGTTACCAGTGATTTGTTAGAGTTGCGCAACCTCGTCGATAGCGCCGATCTCATTGTGCGATGCGCCATGCTGCGCCATGAAAGCCGGGGATTGCACTATAGCAAGGATTACCCGGATACCTTACCGGTAGCGCAAGATACGATACTGCAAAGGGAAACTTAAGAGCAACAAAAATGGACTTACTTCTCAGCCCCTAAGCCGGTTATACCGGCTTAGGTCAGTAACTGAGCAATCCCTATTTTAAAAGACTAACTGCATTTTCCTGTTTCGGAACCATCACTTTTGGTCTCTGTACCATCATCCTTCACACAAGAATTTTGGCAAACACCTGATTTTTTACAGGACTTGCCAGCTGGCAAGCTCTTCTTATCAATGCAGGTTCCATCCACCAGATAACACACTTGGTTTGCTCCACAAGCTGTTTTTCCGTCTTTCTCGGTATCCAGGCTACAAGCGGCAAAAGCTTGGCTGGTAGCAAACACCATCGCAATAACCAATACCAATGCATGAACAGTTTTTTTAAACATATCTTCTCCATTTTTAGTTTACAAACAAAGAATTCCCTCTTTGCATAATTAGAATAACAGAAAAAATTCTATTGCATATAAATTGTTTTTACCGCTCATATCAAAAATACTTCAATACAAACAGCATACTTACATTTACCAAGGCGTGTACTGCCAGCAAAAACAAACACCATGCACACATCCCGTTGAGTGCAGCTTGACTCGCTATCACTAACCGGCCGCCATGATTATTGACCGGTTTCTTGATCCTGTTTCCATTTCCACCGCAACCAGACCCGCAATCGCCTGAATTCCTCCTCTTTGATGCTATCAGGCAGTATCACGACGCTGCGCATAAAAAATTTCCCGTCCGGTTGCAGATTCATCACTGTCAGATAGGGAGCGACAAAAGTGCTGCCCAATATGCGGCAAACAATTAATTGTCCGGATCGCGTTGTTACAATACAGCACATATCCTCCTTCAACTGCAATGCGATTACCGCATTATTTGCACTGAGCAATGCATCTTTACGCAGATAATAAAACAGACTGATGATCAGCAAGACAATTATGGCTGTCTTTACTTCCATAGGTAATTCCAGCGGCCATAAAAAGCCGGCAGTAATCAAGTGCGCCAAACTCAATATCGTTACAAGGCGATGGGAAGGTTGAAAATGAATGAATAAATCAGGCATATTTAAAATCGCTTTTCCAGCCTTGACACCCGCAGAAAATAAAATCGCCCGGTGCAAAGCGCAATCTCCCGCAGCACACGCTTGCGCTCACCTGGATTGAGTATCGTATAATCATCGCCCGTTTATTCATCCGCAGCTTTTGTATGAACTCAGCATGGCAAACCTTTTTACGTGAGCATCACGCCGCCATTGAAAATGATGGCGTGGCACATTTTGGCAATATCACAACCGAGCTTCAAGAGACACCAACAACCATCGTCATGGCTGATCTATCCCATCACAGCTTAATTCGTTTTTCCGGCGAGGACGCAAAAACCTTTTTGCAAAACCAGCTCAGTTGCGATATCCGGGAAATCAATCCAAAACAAGCGCAATATGGCAGCTATTGCACCCCTAAAGGGCGGATTCTGGCCACTTTCCTGCTCTGGCAACAACAGGACGATCTTCTCATGCAATTGCCTGCCGGTTTATCCGCTGCCATACAAAAGCGGTTAACCATGTACGTGCTGCGCGCCAAAGTACGGTTGACCGATGCCAGCAATGACCTGATCCGAATCGGTGTCGCAGGTCCGGATGCCGCCATGTTGGTTAAAGATGTGACCGGTTTAGCATGCCATTGTGATCATCCGTTACAAGTCGCGCAAGATGGTGCACTGAGCGCCCTTTGTCTTGCTCCGCAACGTATCGAATTGATCACCCCGGTTGAAAATGCGCCTATACTCTGGCAGCATCTTGATCAACAGGTCAAACCGGTTGGCGCGGATTGCTGGAATTGGTTAGATATCGAATCGGGAATTCCGGTCATATTGCCTGAAACCCAGGAAATGTTTCTACCACAGATGGTCAATTTGGACGCGATTGGCGGTGTCAGTTTCAAAAAAGGCTGCTATCCGGGGCAAGAAATCGTGGCACGCACACAATACCTCGGAAAACTCAAACGGCGCATGTTTTTAGCGCATATTGACTCGACACAAACAATTAAAGCGGGTGATGCGTTATACAGCAGCGATATGGAAGATCAATCCAGCGGCAATATTGTCAATGCGGCACCGTCACCGCAAGGCGGTTTTGATGTTTTAGCCGTCATTCAACAAAGCAGTGTCGGCACCGGCGAGATACATTGGCAATCGCCGCAAGGGCCAACGCTGAAAATTAAACCGCTGCCCTATCCGTTACCGGACTAAAAAGCGATGATCAATAATCGAGCATCATGGTAATTCAGTTGTTATTGTTTCTGCTCAACCGGTGCTTGCGGCTTATCGTTAGAAAAATTCAAATTCTCAGGGGCATTAGTGCCGCCCGTTACAACAAACGTCATCGCTTCTTCGGTCGTCCAGTCCGTCAGAATGACATCGTCCATCGGCAGGATTTCGATATAACCGGATGTCGGATTGGGTGCGGTCGGCACATAAACCGCAGCAAGCTTTTTTCCGCTGTTTTTATCCGTCATGACTTTCGTGATAAACCCGACCGCTTTCATTTCTGACGACGGAAAACTGATCAGTACAACGCGCTGCCCGGTTACTGGCGGCTGACTGACCGTGTGCAAAAAACGTTTGGTGGCGCCATAAATTGTTTGCACCAAAGGCAGTCTTGCCAGAATATTTTCATAAATGCCGATGACTTTCTTGCCAATCACAAAAGATGCCAGCAGGCCGATGCCATAAAGACTCACAATCGTGAGCAGGGCGGCCACCGCATGCTGAAAATTAGAATCGAGCAACCAGCTGGCGGTGGTATCGGAAAATGGCCGGACAGCGCGTGCCATTCCTTTTAGCAGAGGATCTCCGATCTGCGCCAATAAATTCAATAAAAAATCAAATACCAGCCACGTCACCCACAGCGGCGCCACGGTAAGAAAGCCAATGAGTATATAGCGCGCTAGATGAGCGGAACGTGCTGCAGGTTGCTCCTGATTACTTTCTGTTGACATGCTTTAAAATTCTCTCCCACCAAGTGTGTACGATCTATACCTTAGGAAGCGCTGATTAATTCAACGAACGAGATGAAGTGCGAGGCGCACGGAACGCAACAACCGGGGCCTATCAATCGGATAGGCGAGGAAGTGAGTACCGCGCAACGAAGCAATTCACTCGTGCAGTCAATTAATCAGCGCTTCCCTTATTTTCTTCCAATCAAGAGGCACAAACGACCGAAAACCGGCCGTGCATAAAACTGCCTATGATAATATTATTTTGCGTGAAACCGATGCAAATATTAGAAATATCATATACTGGCATGCCTGCGGCGTTCTTGGTAGAATCGCCGGACACGCTGCAACAATTTCTGACATAGATCGACTGGCATTGAACATGCGTTATCCGTAAAATCTGTTTTCATTTGCAGCAGAAAAATTCTGGCTGGCACGCATTCCAAAAAACCAGAGCAACTGACTGAAAACAGCACCATCTCATGCAGAAAAATGAATTTTTAAACTAAAAAATCACCTTCACGCAATTCAGGGTGCACTCTCATAGGAATGAAAAGGGATCGTTATGTCACATAGCTCAACACAAATTAATAAGTATCTCAAGAGTTTACAAAAACACTTAGCCGATGAGCATCCGGATAACCCGACACTGGCCAATGCCGTAAAAAGCTTCAGAAAAATGGATTATGTCGGCCACAGCATGGGGCTACTCAACAAAGATGAATCCTATGCGACTTGTGTAACGTGGTGGCCTATGATCGCCGTATTGGGCACCTTTTCCGCCGGAAAATCGACCTATATCAATTCCTATCTGGATATGAAGCTGCAGCGCACCGGCAATCAGGCCGTCGATGACAAATTCACGGTCATTTGCTACAGCCGTCATAATGAAGCGAAGACACTGCCGGGCATCGCACTCGATGCCGATCCGCGTTTCCCGTTCTTTCAAATCAGCCGTAGCATTGAAGAGATTTCCGAAGCCGGGCAAGAACGCATTGATGCTTACTTGCAATTGAAAACCTGCCCGTCCGAAAATATACGCGGAAAAATCCTGATCGATTCTCCCGGCTTTGACGCCGACAATCAGCGTGCATCGACATTGCGCTTAACGCAGCACATCATTAATTTATCCGATCTTGTGCTGGTATTTTTTGACGCGCGCCACCCTGAACCGAAAGCCATGCAGGATACATTGGCTTATTTGGTATCGGCCAGCGTTAACCGCGCCGATGCAAACAAATTCCTGTACATTCTCAATCAGATCGATGTCACCGCGCAGGAAGACAATCCGGAAGAAGTTGTCTCGGCCTGGCAACGCTCGCTCGCTGAGGTAGGCTTAGTCACCGGACGGTTCTATCGCATCTATAACCCCGCCGCTGCCGTTCCGATCGCCAACCCGCACATCAAAGAACGTTTCGAGAAAAAACGCGAAGAAGACATGGCCGATATCAATGCAAGAATGCATCAGATCGAAGTCGAACGTTCGTACCGCATTGTCGGAAAACTGGAACAAACAGCCAAAGGGATTAAAAACCAGATTGTTAACAAACTATCTGACATGTTAAAAAAATGGAAAAGCAAAGTCATATTATTTGATGGCTTAGCTTTTGGCACGTTGGTTGTATTGGCAGGAATAGCCCTGACGATGAACGAATCCTGGGGCATTGTCAAAACATTCCCGGAAGAACTCATGCAGGGGGATACTACGGCAATCGCCATCGCTGCGTTTCTGGCATTCAGCATTATTTTTATCCATTTTTCCATCCGCCGCGCCGTTGCCAATAAACTACTGAAAAATCTGGCGAATGAAATCGGCAATGATCATGAGGCCTACAAACAGTACGTGCAGGCATTTAATAAGAGTACCGCCACGTACCGTCCAATGCTGCTCAGCGGACCGGCTGGCTGGAATGATGTTGCAGAACAGACTATTGATGAAATCATCAACGAAGCCAACGATTATATTCAAGCATTGAACGATCAGTTCACAAATCCATCGGGAAATGAAGGCGGAAATTCGCAAGTTTAAGATTTCACAATGTCAAATTGTTTTATCGCACTGCTAAATAGGCACGGTACTGCACAGACGATCTTAATCAATCACCAGAGATAACAAACAGAATTGATACAAGAATCCAATTCACAATATCAATTCTTTTGTTCTCCCTAGATCATTCAGTTTCTTCTTTCGCCAATTTCAACCAGCGTCCATTCCGGTCTGCCCGGAATAACACCTCCCCATGACTCAGCTTTTAAGCTGCAATGCGCTTTAAGGTCTCCGTTACCGGTTCGATTTAGTTTCATCACTTGTTCTGGTTTGGACAAGAACAATATTAAAGAGTAAAATTCCGGCTCTTTATACCCAAGGGTAGTTTAATAACCGGAGAATTTTATGTCAGTCACGATCGACCAAAAAGCACAGGTGGTGCGCGACTATCAAAGAGCCGAAGGGGATACTGGCTCTCCTGAAGTCCAAATTGCACTCTTAACGACCAGAATCAATGACTTAATCGGTCATTTCAAAACACATGTCAAGGATCATCATTCCCGCCGCGGTTTGTTACGCATGGTTGGACGCCGCCGCAAACTGCTTGATTATCTAAAAAACCGCAATGCTGATACTTACCAAACGCTGATTGAACGCCTTGGTTTACGTAAATAAATGGTCTTCTCAGGCTTGGCTGGCGCCAATCGAGCAGACCATTTTTCTGTCATGCAATCAATGTTCTTGTCTGCAGGCAAATCAAAATTCGGAAAGATTCATCAAATAGGAAAAAGGATTGTTAATTGAAACCTATTAAGAAGAGTATCACTTATGGACGCCATCAACTCACACTGGAAACAGGTGAAATAGCAAGACAGTCACATGGCGCCGTAATGGTTACAATGGACGATACAGTAGTACTTGTCACCGTAGTTGGCGCAAAAAATATAAAACCAGGACAGGATTTCTTTCCACTGACAGTGGATTATCAGGAAAGATCTTACGCCGCAGGCAGAATACCCGGCAGTTTCTTTAAACGAGAGGGTCGTCCATCAGAAAAGGAAACATTAACCTCCCGATTGATCGACCGCCCTATTCGACCGCTCTTCCCCGAAGGATTCTATAACGAAGTGCAAATAGTAGCCACGGTAATGTCGGCCGACAATGAAGTGGATCCGGATATACCTTCGATTATTGGCACCTCCGCTGCATTAATTCTTTCCGGCATTCCGTTCGATGGCCCGCTTGGCGCGGCCCGGGTCGGTTATATCAACAATGAATACGTTCTAAATCCAACCACTTCCGAACTGAAAGACACGCAATTGAATCTGGTTGTTGCAGGCACACAAAACGCTGTTTTGATGGTTGAATCGGATGCACTGGAACTCTCGGAAGAAGTGATGCTAGGAGCCGTGACGTTTGGTCATGAGCAAATGCAGGTCGTTATCAATGCAATAAACGAGTTTGCCGATGAAGCGGGTGTTACCGCTTGGGATTGGACACCACCGGCAAAAGATGTCACTTTTGAAGAAAAGATTAACGGCTTGGCGGAAGCTGATTTGCGGCAAGCGTACAAAATTAAACAAAAACAAGCACGCAGCGAAGCGATTGAAGTGATCAGTCAACGCATCTCCGCCGAAATCGGTGTTGATACCGAGGGTGGTCCCGATCTTCAGTCATTCAAGGAAGCCTTCTTTGCACTGGAATCAAAAATTGTGCGCAATCAGATCCTGGATGGTGAACCCCGGATCGATGGCCGCGGCACGCGCACTGTCCGGCCTATTACAATTCGTAACGGTGTGCTGCCGCGCACACATGGCTCAGCGCTATTTACCCGCGGAGAAACGCAGGCGCTGGCGGTTGCAACTTTAGGCACCGCGCGCGATGAGCAAAAAATCGATTCGCTGCAAGGCGATTATAACGACCGGTTCATGTTGCATTACAACATGCCGCCCTATGCAACCGGAGAAATCGGCCGTGTCGGCACGCCAAAACGCCGTGAAATCGGCCACGGACGGCTTGCCAAACGCGCTCTTGCCGCCGTATTGCCGACTCCTGAAGAATTCGGTTATTCACTCCGTGTGGTATCCGAAATCACCGAATCCAATGGTTCCAGTTCAATGGCGTCGGTCTGTGGCGGTTGCCTTGCACTGATGGATGCAGGTGTTCCATTGAAAGCGCATGTCGCGGGTATCGCCATGGGTTTGATTAAGGATGGTAACCGTTTTGCTGTACTGACGGACATTCTTGGCGATGAAGATCACCTCGGCGATATGGATTTCAAGGTAGCAGGTACCGAGAAAGGCATTACCGCCTTGCAAATGGATATCAAAATTCAAGGTATCACCAAAGAAATCATGCATGCGGCGTTGATACAAGCCCATGAAGGGCGGATGCATATCCTGCAAATCATGAAACAAGCGCTGCCATCGACCCGGGAAGATATTTCAGTGCACGCACCGCGCATCATCAAACTGAAAATCAATCCGGAAAAAATTCGCGATGTTATCGGTAAAGGCGGCGCTGTGATACGCACGCTCACGGAAGAAACCGGCACCACCATCGATATCACCGATGACGGCCAAGTCACGATCGCTTGTGTTAATGCGGAAGGCGGTGAGCTGGCCAAAAAACGCATTGAAGACATTACCGCGGAAGTCGAAGTGGGTAAAATTTATGACGGCGTAGTCCTTAAATTACTGGATTTTGGCGCTATCGTCAGCGTCCTTCCTGGAAAAGACGGCTTGTTGCACATTTCGCAAATCGCCAATGAGCGCGTCAACAACGTTTCCGATCACCTGAATGAGGGCCAGCAGGTTCGTGTCAAGGTGCTTGAAGCGGACGACAAGGGCAGACTGCGCCTCAGCATGAAAGCGGTAGCTGCTGATGAAGACAATGTAGATCCCACTACAGAAGCATCTTAAATCGTCTCAGACTTACGTGTTAATTTAAACAAAAGCCCTGCTTATGAAGCAGGGCTTTTCATTTTTACCGGCTACAAACCCGTTCAGCTCATTGCATTCAAAACTATTTAGCTATTTGCCTCTCGCGCATTTCATCCAATGTCTTGCAATCGATGCAGAGTGTCGCAGTTGGCCGCGCCTCTAATCGTTTTAATCCGATTTCCACACCGCAGCTTTCGCAATAACCATAATCACCGGAATCGATCTTGCCGATAATTTCGTCAATCTTCTTGATCAGCTTGCGCTCCCGGTCACGGTTACGTAATTCGAGCGTCATATCAGATTCCTGGCTGGCGCGGTCATTAGGGTCGGCGAAAACCGTCGCTTCATCCTGCATGGTATGAACGGCGCGATCAATATCCTGGCCTAACTCCACTTTCATATCTTCCAGTATCTTACGAAAATGCGTCAGCTGATCAGGCCCCATATATTCTTCACCTGCTTTGGGTTCATAGGGAGTCACTTGTTTACTTTGCAGCTCTTTTGGCATCTTTCAGGCTCCTCTTAATTCCGGTAGCGTACAAAAATCGCATAGTATTATCAGAAAACATGTTCGATAACAAGTTATTTATCCATAGTTGATGTTTGTCATCAATTGAATTCTACAATAGCACATCAATATAAATTCAATTTGTGACATTACACCTGCAAAATGTAAACATTTCTGGTTTTTAATCGTGTCTGAACAAAATCAGCAAAATTCTCAACTTGAAGCACGAAGAAATTGACGTTTCACAGCTAAGAAGGTATAGTAGCGCCTTTTCCGGGGTGTAGCGTAGCCTGGTAGCGCGCCTGGTTTGGGACCAGGATGTCGGGAGTTCAAATCTCTCCACCCCGACCAATTTCAGCCCTAATATTTAGAGCAGCCCGATTTAGTGCCCGTAGCTCAATCGGATAGAGCACCAGCCTTCTAAGCTGGGGGTTACAGGTTCGATTCCTGTCGGGCACGCCACAAATATTATATCTTCCTCATGGATGGACTGAATTGTTCAACTCGGTTTTTGTGTGCAAGACCGTATCACTTTTCTTCATATGGTGGCTGTAGCTCAGTTGGTAGAGTCCCGGATTGTGATTCCGGTTGTCGTGGGTTCGAGTCCCATCAGCCACCCCATCTCTGATCATATCCATATCCCCTGTTCAGCCTCTTTACTGCCATTCATGCGCGCAATTCGAAGCGTGACTTTGTTTGTCCAAAAATATATATTAGCGGCAGAACGCTTTATTTACCCGCTGCCTCGCATTATTCTTAGGAACCATACCGATGAGCCATAATTTATTCAACAGCCTGCATGAGCTATCCATAGTCCCCGGAAACACTGCGAAATACTATTCACTACCGGCGCTGGAGAAAAGTGGCATTGGAAAAATTTCCCGGTTGCCGGTATCGATCCGTATCGTATTGGAATCGGTGTTGCGGAATTATGACAATAAAAAGATCACGGAAGCGCATATCCGGCAACTAGCCAACTGGAAACCCGAGGCTGCCAGAGTGGATGAAATACCGTTTGTCGTTTCCCGTATTGTGCTGCAAGACTTTACCGGCGTGCCGCTGTTGGTCGATCTCGCTGCCATGCGCAGCACAGCAGTAAAGCTGGGAAAAAACCCAAAACTGATCGAACCTTTGGTTCCTGTCGATCTGGTCGTCGATCACTCGATTCAGGTCGATCATTACGGCACGAAAGACGCGATCGATCGCAATATGGAAATAGAATTTTTCCGCAATAACGAACGTTACCAGTTCATCAAGTGGGGCATGCAGGCGTTTGACACATTCAAGGTCATTCCTCCCGGAATCGGCATTGTGCATCAGGTCAATCTCGAATATCTCGCGCGCGGTGTACACAAAAAAGACGGACTCATTTTTCCCGACACGCTGGTCGGTACCGACTCGCACACCACCATGATCAACAGCATCGGCGTCGTCGGCTGGGGTGTCGGTGGTATCGAAGCGGAAGCCGGTATGCTGGGTCAACCGGTTTACTTCCTGACACCGGATGTGGTGGGCGTTAATTTAACCGGCCAGTTGCGCGAAGGTGTTACCGCTACCGATCTGGTACTAACGATCACGGAAATGCTGCGCAAAGCCAATGTCGTCGGTAAATTCGTCGAGTTCTTCGGTGAAGGAACCGCTTCGTTGACACTGCCCGACCGCGCCACGATCGCCAATATGGCGCCGGAATACGGCGCAACCATGGGATTCTTTCCGGTCGACGACACCACCATCGACTATTTCAAAGGCACCGGACGCAGTCAGGAAGAAATCGCCGCATTTCAGGCTTATTTCCAGGCACAGCAGATGTATGGCATCCCCAGAAAAGGCGACATCGACTACACCAGCGAGCTGACGCTCGACTTGAGTTCGGTATCGCCCGCACTGGCAGGTCCCAAACGCCCTCAGGATCGGATTGAGCTCGCAGCCATTAAATCCCGCTTTACCGAACTCTTTAACAAACCCGTCAAAGAAAGCGGTTACGGCAAACAAAACGACGATATCAATCAGCGTTACGCAGTGCGTAATGCCCATAGCCAGGATCCCGAAGTATGCACACATATCGACTCCGGCAATGTCGATGAAAGCCGATTGTCGACACCCGGCGCTGGCAACACACCGGTGCCGCAAAGCGCTGCATCCGCTGAACGGCGGATGGTTTCCCGCAACGTTACCGAAATGACCAGTAACCGCCCGGCGCCCAATGCAGCCGACTTATGCCATGTCGAATTGAATGGCTCAAGCGTTGATCTGGGCCATGGCGATGTGTTGATTGCCGCCATCACATCCTGTACCAACACATCCAATCCGAGCGTACTGCTGGCTGCAGGCTTGCTGGCCAAAAAGGCAGTCGAGAAAGGATTGTCGGTCAAGCATCACATCAAAACATCGCTGGCGCCCGGCTCGCGCGTAGTCACCGATTATTTAAACATCACCGGACTGTCGCCTTATCTTGAACAATTGGGCTTCAATCTGGTCGGTTACGGCTGCACCACGTGCATCGGCAACGCGGGACCATTGGCCGAACCGATCGAAGAAGCCATCGTCAAGAATGATCTGGTCTGCGCTGCGGTATTATCCGGTAACCGCAACTTTGAAGCGCGCATCCATTCAAACATTCGCGCTAATTTTCTGGCATCGCCGCCATTGGTTGTGGCTTACGCAATCGCCGGTACAGTCCTGAAAGACCTCACCGCTGAACCGTTGGGCATCGGCAAAAACAATCAACCGGTGTGGCTAAAAGATATCTGGCCTAGCAGCGCGGAAATTCATGCATTACTGAAATACGCCACCAACGCGGATACCTTCCGGAAACTCTATGGCAATCTCACCAAAGATCATGCGTTGTGGAATAGCGTTACTTCCGTTACCGGACAAACCTACAATTGGCCGGAGTCGACTTATATCGCCGAACCGCCCTTCTTTCAGAATTTCTCGCTGCAACCTGCAATATCCAATGGCACGGGTGATATTAAGAATGCCTACGCGCTGGGGGTATTTGGCGATTCCGTGACGACGGATCACATCAGCCCGGCAGGATCGATCAAGGACACTTCGCCTGCAGGACGTTACCTGCTTGGTCATCATGTCGGCAAAGCCGATTTTAATAGCTATGGCGCCCGCCGCGGCCACCATGAAGTGATGATGCGCGGCACCTTTGCCAATGTCCGCATCAAAAACCTGATGATTCCCGGCAGCGAAGGCGGCATTACGCTCTTTCAGGGCACCGCAGACGCTGCGCCGGAACAAATGAGCATTTACGATGCCGCGATGAAATATCAATCCCGGAATATTCCCACCGTTGTTTTCGGCGGTAAGGAATACGGTACCGGCTCAAGCCGCGACTGGGCCGCCAAGGGTACGCAGTTGTTGGGTGTTAAAGCAGTGATCGCTACCAGTTTCGAGCGCATCCATCGCAGCAATCTGATCGGCATGGGCGTTTTGCCACTGCAATTCAAAAACAATGACAATGCCGATACGTATGGCATCAAAGGTGACGAGCAATTCGATATCCTTGGACTGGACAACATTCAGCCGCAACAAGATGTCACGTTGAACATCCGGAGAAAAGACGGCAGCAGTCAATCGGTGCCATTGCTGTGCCGCATCGATACCGCCATTGAAGTCGACTATTACCGGCATGGCGGCATTTTGCCTTATGTATTAAGAGAACTGATGGCCTAAACAATCAGCCGGCATAGTAGAATAAATAATATATTCAGACTGTTAATCATTAAAGCCAGCTCTATTTTTAGATCGTCAAATGACATATAGTACATGACACGATAAAAACGGAGGTAGTCCGATGATGTACGATCTGGTAGACAAAGTTTTTAAAACGCTTTTGTCTTTAAATGAGGAAGATGAAAGAAAGTTTGCTGATGCGAGAAAAGACATCAATCATATCAACCATATCCTTCACGATATGGTCATTATCGACACCAAAAGCTCCGCACTGCTGACACATGTTTCCGTCATGCTGGCGGTTGTCATCGGCATGCTGTTCACGTTGATCGGCCCGAAGGAAAGCGGCAGTATTCTGGCTTATTTACTGAAAGTTGAAATGGTTACTTACGCCGTAGTGGCTATGGTGCTTCTGCGCTGTCTCGATATCATGGGACCGCCGTTCCGGAAACTCAGAAATGAAATGCACGAAATCGATGCCCAATACCACCAAGAAATAGTCATTAGAAGAGCCATCTACCAATTGATGTCGCGGGTCGTTTTTATTTTGACGGTAGTGCTGATTCTAATCACGTTCTTAAAGATTTTCGGCTTTCAATGAAGCATTGAAAACATCATAATCCAATATGCATTAAGCGTCCGTACCGTAACAATCGCAGGACAATGACATTGCCCTGCTGCATTACCGCTGGCGCGTATAACCTATTTGTTTTTTGCCTGCAAGGTAAAGACATCCACCAAACGGAATTTAGGTGCTTGTGTTTTGAGGTCTGTCGTTGGGGCATCAATACCGATGACATAACCGGTCAACGTATGCTCAGTCAACTTAAAGCGAATGATGTGACGATAGCGTTCAGACCTCGCCCCTCCTCCAGCCTCGCCATTATGGCAATTAAACGCCAGCGATACCGCGAAATACCAGCCTAGCCAAATACAGCTGAAAATCCCGCCCGATAGCAAAGCAATAATCAAGCGCCAGCCATCAACAGGAATAGGCTCACCTCGCGTCGCCGCAAAAAACACGGCTATTCCGATGACAACCCATGCCATCAACATGCCATTACCGATTTTTTCCTGAATCTCCGGTGAAAAATTTTTGATTAAGTGCACATTAGTAAACAAGAAACCGGCAGCCACCGTAATCGCGATTGTCACCGTGCAAATTACTAACCACTCAGTCAAACTGGCATACAGCGCCAAACAAACCGGTATCGAAATTTGCAATAGCGCATGCCAGAAACCTATCGCAAAAAACTTGCTTTTGTTGGCTTTGGCGATGCCAAGCTTGTCGGTATCAAGAATCGGGAAAAAGAAAGTTAAACCCAGTATCACCAGCGTCCAAAGAATGATCGCCAGTAAATCAAAACTCATCACGGAGGCCTTGTAAACACCGTAATGCAAAAAACCAAACGCGATACAAACAATCCCCAGCACATTCAATACCCATAATGGCAAGGAATCCCCCGAGGTTTGATGCCGGATTTTGGACCGGTCCGATAAAACATCGCTGTAGCTACGGCTCAGATCAAATATCAGCAGCGCTGCAAATACAAACAAACCGATCAACCATGAAGCTTGGAAAGAAGCGGGAGATGATTCTCTAGGCCAAAGCACCAGAAATAATAACGGAATTATCCATAAAGAAACGGGCACGAGGAATGCCGCACGGAACCGTTCCCATTCACCCTGCGAGTCACTGTATTTGACTTTTGATAACTCCGGTACGCTTATCCTCTTCCATGCAAACAAGAAAACAATCAATAGAAAGATGTAAACCAAATCGAACCCATACGATAATTCGAAATAGCGATGTGTATCAGCAGTAAAAAGCGCTTGCTGGATACGTTCCAGAAAATACTGATCTGCATCGAGTACAGGTAAATTCTCCAAGAAATACCTGAACAGGGACGAAGTGCTTTGCGGAATAGTCATTGCAAAATAAGTCACTAAAGCCACGATGGCACCCACTAACCAAACATAACCCCCAACAAAAATATTCCATGGATTAAGAATCCGTTGCGTGGCTTCACGATGAGAATCCGACTCCTCCGGATAAACCCGTTGTTTTTTTATTTCTCCAACATCGGTATGGCTCGGATGTAAAAAAGCGCCACCGCCGCCAGCGACCACGGAAGCATAATTGCCGGATTCGCCGTTCTCATTTTTGTCACCCCAGTAACGCTCGTAATGATGCGTATCTCCGGAAATATCCAAGCGGCATTTGTTACTGCTCAGTTTGCCGTCGCGCAAAAAACCGGGCTCCAGTCCCAAATGCTCAAACGATTTCGTTATCGGTGCATCTTCGGCGGCGCGCTTTCCAAAGACGGTGCTGGGTTCGGGTGTTGCAACAATTAATTTAGCGGGTATTGCAGCTTGCAAAGCTTTTTGCACATCCGCTTGCTTTTGTTCATCAAATAATTCGCCGCTGGTTACCCGATCTTTGCAAAAGGTGGACACAAAAAAAGCTTGCTGCCGCTTATCCATTTTGCCATTCTGCGCATCAAATCCCCATAATTTCCACTCAAAAGGCAATTCCAGTGCGACATAACTGCTTTTTTGCATTCGCGTGAATCCGTACAGACCCAGCTGAGGATCTTGCAGATCTTCTTGCTCGCGCACATGTGCCTGAAGATTTTTGCTGATCGGTTCACAGAACTGCCGGTTAAAACCATCCAATGCATCGTAATAATCATGATTGCCCGGTATACCAAAAATCGGACGTTGCTCAACCTTTTTCCCTGTAGCGGCACAGATGTCCATATACGCCCAATTAAATGGCGTCTGGAGCCGCTCTTTAAGCGAAGCCACATCTGCCACATGGTAAGCCGTATCGCCGCCGACGAATAAAAACTCGCCACGCGGTAATTGAAAATCGTAGCCTTCAGCTGAGGATAACGAGATTTGATCTTTACCCGGTACTTCACTTTTAAGCCAGAGATCACTCATGCACAAATACGCGACGTTATAGACCGCGCTCATGCCGTCACCAGTGTCCGCAATGTAATCAAACCAGTATGGTTCTTGTTCATTGCCAGCGCAGCGCTTTATTGGAATGGTCTCAGCAAACATCCAGTCTCTGGAGTCTTGCTTTTCACCATTCACTGTAGAGGAAATAATGCTTTTGAGACTGGTCAGAAGATCCCTACCTCCAAGCCAGCTAACCGGCTTCTTGAATTCCCGTTTCATTCCCATCCTATTGTAAATTGAGCATTAAATACTATGATTGCCGGTTATCATAGCGCACCGCATAGTATTAAGAGAAATTTAACTTTACTTAACTGTCCGGAAGTTCTGAACTGTTTGCAGCTTCCTCGTTTTTTGATCCAATCAAAAGTTGAGGTTAAAGGCATTTTGCCATGGCGAACTGTGCTGGTAGAATCTTACCGAGCAACTCATGGGATCCTTGGATGGCAATTACCGGCGCGGTCATCCAGGATAGCAAGGAAAAAGAAAAAACACAGACCGGGCAAATGAGCAGCAAAATCCATCTCAATCGATCAAGACTAAAAAAATCTATCCGCCTATTTTCACATCTTTTATTCTGATCGCTTCCAAGGCGTCAAATTTTTTTGGGTCCATCATTTCTTCCAGTAATTTCTTGATGTCTGCAATACTGGTTTTATGCAGACTTATCTCGAGCTCAACCGTTACCTCGACTTTCATAAGTTACCCCCATTTATTTGCATTTGATAAATAGATTGCGCGTGACTGTCGCGCCGGAAGTTATCGAATATCCAACCGATGATGATTGTGCGTTTGCACCCAGTTCGCGGATTGCTTGAGAGAAAGGAACAACTTCACCTTGCTGATTCAATAAGTGATACCCGCGCGTGCCACAGACCTCGCCCGCTTTCTCAAGACAGTTGCTATAGTTCATTCCGGAACCGCCACAGTTGATGTTATACCCTTTGGTACCATCGGCCAGAAATACCTCTTTGGAGGTAACACAACCTTGCAGCATTGCAGCATTGCAGCAACAACAATAAGCATAGAAAGTGGTCGAGACATGTTGGTTCCTTCTAATTATTAGATCACAAAGCCACCGTATGGAAATAAGCAGCTTCCCGGCTTGATTTTATACCACATCGCAAGGCGCTGTTAGGTTTGAATGCAATTCAGAATCGGACGGCCTCTCTACTCTGCTCTGTCTTGGCGTTGCTTTTTGTTACACGGTATTGCCAGGCAGAAATAACAAAAAACCCGCATTTAAGCGGGTTCCGTGGCCGTTTTTACAAATCATTGCGGAGCAGTGCGAGACATAAAATCATTCCCACTCGTAAGCTCCCCCGTCAAGTAGACAGGGTAATCCCCCCATTTTTAGCAGGAGCATGCAGTAGAGAGTTTTAATTTAAAAGCTTCTGCCAGCTTCATTGCTGGCGTTATACCTCCAAGTGCCATACTCGGACGTTCATTATTGTAAATCCATAACCATTGTGTAGCGGTAATCTGCGCCTCTTCAATGGTTGCAA
>CP091134.1:343341-356394 GCA_021582535.1 Nitrosomonas sp. | reverse complement strand
TGAAAGATTGCGATCTGGTGATCGAAGCGATTGCCGAGCGTATGGACTGGAAGCGCGATCTGTACGTCAAAGTGGCGCCTTATCTGGGCGAACATACGATTTTCGCCAGCAACACGTCCGGGTTATCGATCAATCAATTGGCCGAAGCATTTCCGGAAGAACTGCGGTACCGTTTTTGCGGCATCCATTTCTTCAATCCGCCGCGCTATATGCACTTGGTCGAATTGATTCCTTGCCGGGTCAGCGACGCGATCATGCTCGATCACCTGGAAGAATTTCTCGTCACGAATCTGGGCAAGGGTGTGATCCGCGCCAAGGATACGCCGAATTTCATCGCCAACCGCATCGGCGTGTTTTCGCTGCTGGCGACGATGCATCATGGCCGGGCGTTTAATTTCGGTTTCGATCTGGTCGACGCGCTGACCGGTGCGCTGATCGGGCGCCCCAAGAGCGCTACGTTCCGCACCGCCGATGTTGTCGGACTCGACACGCTGGCGCATGTCATCAATACCATGCGCGATACGCTGCCGGACGATCCGTGGCATGCGCATTTCGCTGTGCCGGATTGGCTGCAAGGCTTGGTCGAAGCCGGTGCGCTGGGGGAAAAAGTCAAACGCGGCGTGTATCAGAAAATCAAAAATGAAATCCATGTGCTGGATCGGGCAACAAACGCGTACCGGCTATCGGGTGCGGAAGTCGATGAAGATTTGAAACGCTTGCTGAAATACAGCAGCCCGGCCGAGAAGTTTGCCGCGCTGCGCAATAGTCATGAACCGCAAGCGCAGTTTTTGTGGGCGATCTTCCGCGATCTGTTCCATTATTGTGCCGTGCAATTAGAAGCCATCGCCGATAATGCGCGCGACCTCGATCTGGCGGTGCGTTGGGGGTTCGGCTGGAATCAAGGGCCGTTTGAAATTTGGCAAGCCGCCGGATGGAAACAGATCGCCGGCTGGATTCAGGAAGACATCGCCGCAGGTAAAAGCATGAGCCTGGCACCGCTGCCGCAATGGGTCACGACAATCGCCGAAAGTGAATCACAAGGCGTACATTCCGCGCAAGGCTCGTTTGCACCGGCTTCCGGAAAGCCGCAGGTGCGCTCAACATTGCCGGTGTATCAGCGCCAGCTTTTTCCTGACCGTTTGATCGGCGAATTGGCCATGTACGGAGCAACCATCTTTGAAACGGACGCAGTGAGGCTATGGCATACCGGCGACAAAATCGCCATTCTCAGTTTCAAGAGCAAAATGCATACGATCGGCATCGATGTGCTGGAAGGGGTGCAACAGGCGATCAAAGAAGCAGAGCAAAACTGGCGTGCCTTGGTGATCTGGCAAACCGAACCGCCGTTTTCCGCCGGTGCCAATCTGCAGAAAGCCACTGAAAAACCCAAAGCGGATGTGCAACAAAGCAATGCGCCCGCAGAACCGCCTGCGCCACCGAAGCCGCCGACCGCATTTCAGTCCTTCCTGAAGAAATTACGTAAATCGACCCAGGCGACCGTGCTGCAAGTAGCGCGTGAGCTGGATCTGGCAGATGTGCTGATGGCCAAGAAACTGGCCGAAGTGGAAGGCATGATCAAGCAGTTTCAACAAACCTCGCAAATGCTGCGTTATTCGATGATTCCGACCGTTGCCGCTGTGGATGGTCTGGCGTTGGGTGGCGGATGCGAGTTTGTCATGCACTGCGACCATGCGGTGACGACGCTGGAGAGCTATATCGGCTTGGTGGAAACCGGGGTCGGCTTGTTGCCGGCGGGTGGCGGGTGTAAGGAATTTGCCATGCGGGCTGCGCAAAACGCCAAGGATGGCGATCCTTTTCCGCAATTGAAATATTATTTTCAGACCGTGGCGATGGCGGAGCTGGCCAAGAGCGCCGAGCAAGCGAAAGAACTGGGGTATCTGCGCCGCGCCGATACCGTGGTGATGCATCGTTTTGAATTGTTGCATGTGGCTAAGGCGCAAGCGCTGGCGCTGGCCGAAACCGGTTACCGTCCGCCATTGCGAGCCCGGGAAATTCCGGTGGCAGGTAATACCGGCATTGCAACGATTCAAAGTCAACTGGTGAACATGCGCGCAGGCGGTTTCATTTCCGAGCACGACAATTTGATCGCGAATAAAGTGGCGCATGTCATGTGCGGCGGCGATCTGACACCGGGCAGCCTGGTCGACGAAGATTGGTTCCTGGAGCTGGAACGCGCCGCCTTCATGGAATTGCTGGCAACGGAAAAAACCCAGGCGCGCATTGAATATACGTTGAAAACCGGCAAACCGCTGAGAAACTGATTTCACGATTCACGGAGAATCCTATGACCAAGCAAACGCAAGAAGCCTATATTGTCGCCGCTGCACGTACACCGGTCGGTAAAGCGCCGCGCGGCATGTTCAAGAATGTGCGCCCTGACGACATGCTGGTGCATGTGCTGCATGCCGTGATGAAACAATGCGAAGGCTTGGACCCGGCTGCTATCGACGATGTCATCGTCGGCTGTGCCATGCCGGAAGCGGAACAGGGCATCAATGTGGCGCGCGTGGCGCTGCTGCTGGCCGGTTTGCCAAACAGTGTGGCCGGGATGACGGTGAATCGTTTTTGCGCATCCGGCTTGCAATCGGTTGCGCTGGCGGCGGATCGCATCCGCCTCGGCGAAGCCGATGTGATGATCGCCGGCGGTACCGAGAGCATGAGCATGGTACCGATGATGGGTAATAAAGTCGCGATGAATCCGGTGATGTTCCAGCATGAGGAAAATGTCGCGATCGCTTACGGCATGGGCATGACGGCCGAAAAAGTAGCGGATCAATGGAAGGTCTCGCGTGAGGATCAGGATGAATTCGCTTTGACCAGCCATCAGCGGGCGATAAAGGCAATCGCTTCAGGTGAGTTCAGAGATGAGATTGCGCCCTATACGGTCGACGAGAAACGGCCGGATTTGATCACGCATACGGTGCATGAAGAAATAGCCGTCAAGGATACCGACGAAGGGCCGCGCGCCGACACCAATGCGGATGCACTGGCGAAATTGAGGCCGGTATTTGCCGCCAAAGGATCGGTAACCGCCGGCAACAGTTCGCAGATGTCGGACGGTGCGGGTGCCGTGGTGCTGATGAGCGAAGCCGCATTGAAACGTTTTAATCTGCCGCCGCTCGGCCGCTTTATCGGTTTTTCGGTTGCCGGTGTACCGCCGGAGATCATGGGTGTCGGGCCGATTCAGGCGATTCCCAAAGTGCTCAAGCAAACCGGCATCAAGCAGGACGATCTGGATTGGATCGAATTGAACGAAGCCTTCGCGGCGCAGAGTCTGGCCGTGATCCGCGATCTGGGATTGGATCGCAGCAAGGTGAATCCGCTCGGCGGCGCGATTGCGTTGGGTCATCCGCTGGGGGCAACCGGTTCCATCCGGGTGGCGACTTTGTTGCATGGATTGCGCCGTCATCAACTGAAATACGGCATGGTGACCATGTGCATTGGCAGCGGCATGGGTGCGGCCGGTGTGTTTGAAGCGCTTTAATTCCGGTGATAACAGCAAGCGGCTTATCATCGCTTATGCCGTAGATCGATTTTCGTAAAAACCTGCGTAAGGAACGGCAGCGGTTCACTTGGATCGCTATGCCAGCGCAGGTTGTGGTTTTTTCTCAGTCCGGGATAACCGGAACAGCGTAATCCTCGCTGTTTTTCCTCAAAGCAAATCGCTACTGCTTATTCCACGATGCATTCTTTTCTCGATTGACCCCTGCGCATTCCTGCGAAACCTCAAGTAAGCCATTAGTAAGCCGTAACAATCAGTTCACTGCATGGGTATTTCGGTTGTTTCCTGAAAACGTGAGGATACGCATGCGTTTTGTAACAGTCAGCAATTGATGAATGATTGCACAGTATAGTTTCCGTACTAAATAAATCAGATTATCGCCATTTGGAGGTTGTTTTATAGTGAATCCGCATGCCTCTTTCGATTTGCTTTCCTGTATCAGTGACTTTGCGGTGTGCATAAATGCGCGCGGTGTCATTGAGCAAGCATCCAAAGCTTCGCAGGCATTTTTGCAATTACCGGCAGAGTTATTGCAAGAACCGATTGAATTATTCATTCAACCTGAAGATATGGCACTGTTTGCTGAAGCACGGGAAAAAGCGAAGCAGAGCGGTGAGAAACAAACTTTCATCTGCCGGCTTCTGCGGCAGCGGGTGCTGCCGGTGTGGGTTGATTGCTACATGCATGTGTTGCCGGAAGATAAATATCTTATCGCTGCGTTTGATGCCACGCACTGGAAGGATAACGAAAGCCGTTTGGTTTACCTCTCCACGCACGATGCCTTGACCGGATTGCCGGGCAAAGTCTTGCTCGACGATCGTATTGCCATGAACATTCAAACGGCGCAGCGGGAAAAGCATGTTTTGTCGTTGATTGTGTTGAGTTTGGATGGCTATAGAAAAATTAACGACTTGCTGGGACACGGTATCGGTGACGAGCTGATCAAGGTTGTGGCGGAGCGGCTGCAAAATTGCGTGCGGCGCAGCGATACGGTGGCGCGCGTCAGTGATGATGAATTTTCCCTGATCATGCTGAGTGCGGGGCGGGAAAATATCGAATTGATCGCCAGGAAGATTTTAGCCGCCATGCAGCGGCCTTTCCGTATTGGCGAACATACCCTGCATATCAGTGCCAGTCTGGGTGTTTCGATGTATCCGGAACATGGCGAAAACGCTCCGCTTTTGTACCGGAATGCCGAGATGGCAATGTACAGGGCGAAAGCGCAAGGTAAGAATTATTGGAAGATTTATAGCGATCAGGTTGACGATACCGAAAGAAGCGATCTGTCGCTTGAATCGGCGATGTACGAAGGGATCGAAAACGGTGAGTTCATGCTGCACTATCAACCAATCTTTTGCACGCAAACCGGCCAGTTGAAGGGCGCGGAGGCGTTGATGCGATGGCAGAATCCAAGCCGCGGCTTTGTTTCGCCGATGAAGTTTATTCCACTGGCGGAAAATAGCGGTTTGATAAAAATTCTCGGTGCATGGGCCTTGCGCAGTGCGTGCTATCAAGCAAAACAATGGCAGGAAGCCGGTCTTAAGGATTTTTATATCTCCGTGAATGTATCCCCGCGCCAATTTGTGCAAGAGGATTTTCTCGATATGATCCATAAGGCGTTGAATGAGTCCGGGCTATTGCCGGGAAACCTCATGCTGGAAATCACCGAAGGCGTGTTAATGGAGAATCCGCAGCGTTCCGGGGCGGTTCTGACGCAACTGCATGTGGCGGGAGTAAAAATCGCGATTGATGATTTTGGTACCGGTTATTCTTCGCTGGCCTATTTGAAAAGATTTCCGCTGTCCGTGCTGAAGATTGATAAGTCTTTTGTGGATGACGTGGTGAACAGCGCCGAAGATATGGCGATTGTGGGCACCATTCTGAGTCTGGCGGAAGGGTTAAATCTGCTGGTCGTCGCCGAGGGTGTGGAAAATGATGCGCAATTGGGCTTCTTGAGGCAGGAAGGATGCAACCTGGTACAAGGCTATTTGACCGGCAGGCCGGTGCACTCGGAAGCGTTTAAAGAGAAATACATGGCATGACGGTAACTGCGCCACAGCTTGAGTGCAGGAAAGATCAATTCCTTGCTTTGCTGACAAAACGCATGAGCGAGAAAGGCGATTTTCCCGCCTTTGCAAAATCCGTGCAGCATCTGGATGAGTTGATGCACGATCAAAATAAAAATATCGCTGATATTGCCCGTGTGATTTTGAATGATTTCACTTTGACTCAGAAAGTGATCCGTTTGGCCAACTCCGCCATGTATTCCGGAATGGGCGGGGAAATTACCACTATCACCCAAGCCGCTGTCGTGCTTGGCATTGATACCATAGCGCATATTACCCTCAGTATCCGCTTCATCGATACGCTTTCCGCTTCCGCGCCGGCATCGGACGAAGCGTGCAGGGAACTGGCGAAAGCGATATTGGCCGGAAATATCGTCCGCAACGTGGTGACAAAATTAAATATGGTCAACGGTGAAGAAGCCGTCGTGTGCGCATTGCTGCATCATCTGGGCCGTCTGATGCTGATATTTTATTTTCCTGAGGAATGGCTGAAAATTCAGAAAATTGCGCAAAGCGGTGCGATCAGTGAAAACGATGCGGCGTTACGAGTCATCGGTGTTTCGATGGATGAGCTGTCCCAAGAAATTGCCAGGAACTGGCATTTGCCCAAGAAAATATCCCATTGCATGATCAGCTCGGCAACCTTCACGGAAATTAGCATACCGGGTTCGTCCGATTGGCTGAAGGTGATGGCTAATTTCGCCAGTGGCGTTGCATTGCTGTTAGCGCAGCAGTGCAACGAGGAAGATTTAAAACAGTATGTGTCACGCTACAGCGAATCATTACTGATTTCCGCCGAAGATCTCGCTGAATCGGTTAATTTGGCACAGCAGACGGCTGCTGAATTTCCTGGCAATCCGGAAAACGGAAAATCCATTGGCAAGCCTTATGACTCGCGTGAACGTCTGGCGATCAGTGTTCGTGAACTCAGGATGGCGCTGGCGCAGGGCATAGACTTCAATGCCGCGTTGAGCATGATGCTTGAATCGTTGTACGCCAGCATGGGCTTTAATCGCGTGATTACTTTCTTTCGCGATGCCGGCATGTTTAAGGCCAAAGTCGGGTTTGGCAGTGGCGTACCGGAAGTGTTGTCCGGATTGATTTTTCCCGAAGCCTATACAGCCGATGTGTTTCATTTGTCGCTCGTCAATAAAGCGGATGTATTTATCCAGGATGTTGCTTCAACCCGGTCTTCTTCGAGTATACCGGCATGGTTAAAGGAAACTTTGCCGGATGTCGATGCCTTTATTCTGCTGCCGCTGGTTTTCAATGGCAAAGCTATCGGTTTGATCTACGCCGACTGGTGCACGGGAGCAGTCAATCAAATCGAACCCAGCGAGCTTACATCAATGGGTGTGCTTAGGGATGACTTGATGAAAGCTTTGATTAAAAGAAAATGACTCATTTCTCAGCGCATTTATTTTTCGTTAACAATACATTGAAATTAATGTAATACACACAGGCTGCCAGTATTTTGGGCATGAAAGTACCGTGCGAATGACTCAATACCCAGGATTGCAAGGGTTGTGCCGGGAAATAATTGCAAAAATACTGCTTTGATAAACCGGAAGAATTTGAATATTTTAAGAGCTTTATAAAAAGTATGGCAACAGTAACCTCCGCACTTGAACACAATCAGACTGATTTTTTTGCACAACTGGAAAGAAGAATCAATGAGAAGGGCGATTTTCCGGCGTTATCCAAATCAATTCAAAACATCAGGCAATTAATACAGGATGAGGGAAGAAACATTGCAGGCATTGCCAATGCCATCTTAAGCGATTTCACCTTAACCCAGAAAATCATCAAGCTCGCCAATTCGGGGTTGTACTCCAAGGCGGACAACGAAGTGACCACCGTTTCCCATGCCGTAGTGGTGTTGGGCCTGGACACGATCGCCAACATTGCGCTCAATATACGAACCATCGATGCACCCTCTGCAGCGAAATCAGAACCGGGAACGATAAGGGGTGAGCTGGAAAAAGCAGTTTTGGCGAGTGATATTGCGCGTAATATCGTGGCCCAATCGTATGTTGCAAATGGAGAGGAGGCCATTGTCTGCACGCAATTGCACCATCTCGGACGGCTGGTTCTGGTTTTTTACTTTCCCGATGAATGGGCGAGGATTCAGCAGATTGCGGGTGGCGATGAAGCACGTGAAAATGACGCTGCATTGAAAGTTTTCGGCATGACCATTGATGAAATTTCGCACAATATTGCCAAGGATTGGCAATTGCCGGAGAAAATTTCCGGCAGTGTTACCGGCCTCACGGCCAATATGAATCCTGAGCTGGGTTCTGTTGGCTGGTTGAAAACCATGGCCAATTTTTCAGGAAGAATGGCTGCATTATTGGTAAACAATATCAGTACCCAGAATCTGAAAAATTTCATTGCGCGCTACAGCGGATCGTTGCTGCTGCCAAGCGAAGTAATCTGGGGGTCGATTGAGCCGATCCAAAATAAAACGAGCCAATTGCTCGCTCATCCGGAACTGGAACAAAGGAATAGAGAATGTGACAGATCGCGCAAACGAGTCGCGGCTGGCTTACTCGAGTTGAGCACTGCACTGGCCCGGGGAATGGATTTTAAGAGTGCGCTCAACATCGCTTTGGAAACAATCCATGACAGCATGCGGTTTAACCGGGTGGTCGTGTTCTTTCGCGATGCCGATCAGTTCAAAGCGAGTTTGTATTTTGGCAATCTGAAGCCGGAAACGATGGCGGATCTTTTCTTCTCCAAGAACTATGCCGCGGATGTGTTTCATTTATCGCTGGCGCAGAAAGCCGACGTGTTCATTCAAGATGTGGCGCTAAGCAGAGAAACCACGATACCCGCTTGGTACCGGAAAGCATTGCCGGATGCCTGCGCATTCATTTTGCTGCCGCTGATCTCCAATAACAGTAAGATCGGTCTGATCTACGCGGACTGGAAAGAAGGCCAAACCAGGGTGATCAAGCCGCGGGAATTTTCTTCACTCGTCATGCTGCGGGACTATTTGATAAAAGCGCTGGTGAAAAGATCATAAAACACCGCGAGCACCAGAAAAACCGGTTCAAACCTGGCTGTGCGCTGTAAAAGTGCGCCAGCCGCCATCATTGCACTATAATCCGGGTTTTGCCAAACAATACAAAGGAAACGTTTCATGAGTGCAATTTGGTTTAAAGATTACACGGTCGAGTATCTGGAAGGATTGCGCAACGCCAATATGGGGGAGCATATCGGCATTCAATTCACCGAGCTTGGGCCGGATTTCCTGAAAGGGCGCATGCCGGTCGATAAACGCACCACGCAACCGTTCGGCATCCTGCATGGCGGCGCCAGTTGCGTGCTGTCGGAAACGCTTGGCAGCGTGTCCGGCTGGATGACCATCGACCCGGAAAAATACCGTGCGGTCGGCCTGGAGTTGAATATCAATCACATCCGCGCTGTCACCAAAGGCCATGTCATCGGCATTTGCACACCGCTGCACACCGGCCGCCGCACCCAAGTCTGGCAGACGGATATTATCGAAGAATCCACCGGTAAACGTGTCGCGATTTCGCGCTTAACGCTGGCGATCATCGAACAAGGCACACTCAGCGCGCAGAAGGAACATGTGGTCGTCGACAGAGAATCATAAAACACTTTGCCGGATAGTCCGGTAAACCGGCCGCATTAAAAAACCCTCATGCCGGAATTGCAGGCATGAGGGTTTTTTAATGGCATACGTAACAACAATGCGCTGCGCGAATGTTTTTAGGTGTCCTTGCTGTCTTTGTTTTTAGGGCTGTCTGACGCGGATGATGTTTCGGATGATCCGGCAGCATCGGCCGGGTTTTCCGCTCTTGGTTCGCCGCTATCGCCTGCGGTCCCGGCGGCAACAGCTTCCGCAGATTCCTGGTTATGGGCGGCGGATTGTTCGTCAGCGTGTTCTTCCTTACCCTTACTGTTCCACATGAAATAAGCCGCGCCCATGGTTACCACCACAACCGGCAGCGTGATGAATACCAGCAGCGCATATTCTATCGAGATATCCGCTCCTGCCGGCAGCGGTTTGGTGACGACCATGTAGGCATGCCCGAGCGCAAAGCCGTAAACCGGCACCAATGCCGCCATATAGCGATTGGTGACCAGCGGTCGAACCGTCAGCATGTTCAGAACATTGGAAGCGTAGTATCCAATGAAGTAGATAAAAATATAAAAGAAAATAGCGCCCATCGTTTTTCCTTATTGATCTGGTTTATCGGTTATAACAATCGGAATGCATCAAAGACCGTTCAATTCGGGCTTATGATACACAGATCGCCGTAAAAATTGTACTGATCGCGGAAAGGTTAAGACTGGTGGTTTGGAATCTTGGATTGAGGTTATTTCAATTTCATTCAGAATTAATCTGCAATTTAGAGCTTATATGCCTTTATGTAATCCTCTATGTAACTGAATTCCTCATACGTGATCTTTCTGCGGCGCATGAGCCGCAGTGCAATACGGCGAATCTTCTGAAGATGGGCGCTGAGCAGCGTCGAATTCGATGAATCTCCGACAATTTGTACGCGCCCCTGAATCAGATCGATGGTTGTCAGAAACCGCTGTACACGGTAATTCCGGAAGAACTCGATCAACATGGCGTAAGCAGCATAAATGACCGAGAAATAAGCACCAATCCCTGTCAGTATGGCCATATCCAGAAAAAATGGCGGATTATGGGAAAAGAAGCGACGGGCGCCATCGTGAATGGGATAAAACAAATCTTTCGAGGGGTCGTTATCGATGACACGCGCTAGATTGAGCGGTACATCCCAGAGGAGATCCTGGATGTGTTCGGTAATTTTCTTGGTTATTTCGTAAGCCTCGGATTCTCCCAGCGCAGTGGATGCCACCAGCACGGTATGGGTGCCAATGGTTTGAATTTCATTCTGAACATTCGGATATATTGCGGGCGGAATGGCCAAAGATTCAAGATATGGGAAGAGCGTCTTTAAGCTCTCGGTTTTCGCGATCGGTAATAACTGGAATTCACTGTTCTGCTGCAAAAGGGATTTTAGGACTTCGGTATGGAGTCCCGTCAGAAATAAAGCGACATCGAATTCCCCATTGATGAGTGCTTGTGCGGCTTGCTCGAAATCCAACGTATGGCCTTCGCGATCAACATTCAGACCGAAATGTTCCACGACCAGTTGACCCACGAAATGGGTCGAGCTGCCATCTCCGCCAAGGTAGATTTTTGTGCCGGGCGGTATCTGTTGCAGATCGCTGAGTCCCAGTTTTGAGCGTGCGACCACATGGAGTGGAGACTTGTACAAGCTCATCAATACACGCATTTTGGTACCGGCTCCAACATCCTTGATCTTTGCTGATATATGTTGCGCAGTCGATGAACACAGTATGGAAGCAGCTGAATTCCCGGAAAATCCATCTTCGGCGAAGCCGAGATGAGCTACACCGGCATTGATCTGCGCATTGGTATCAAGACCGCCGCAAGATGGCCGCAGCGTAAAGTCCGGAACGATATTGAGATGAAGCAATTGCTCGATAGGTTCTGGCGTGTTGAGAATCGATCGGATTCGAGGTGCGATATAAGCCGTAGTACTTCCTGCAGGTCCTGTGAGGAAAACATACTGCGTGTGAGTGCGATTGACAAGAAAGATCACGATCGTAGTGACAGGTATGAGCAGCACAAAAATCAACACAAAACTTGCAACACTCAGAAGTGGACGGTGAAAAAGTGTCATATGCCGCAGTTTGTTGATACGACGATCAAATGGTTTAACATACCGATACAACTTGGTAAATTCTTCCGGAAAATCGTCGCTCATATTATTTCCATACAATCAATTTTTTAACTTATTTATCATTGAGATTGGCTCCAGGATTTACAGATAAACGAGAATATCATCCAGTGATAGTTCAATTATCCGGTTTACCTGCATTACGCCGCGCGCATCAATAGTTTTATTGTCCTGAGTGACTTTGTCCGGATAGCGGTCAAGGATTGAAGGTGCGGTGGATGGCATGTTGTCTCCGGTGAATGAGCTTGCGGAATTCTACTATACCGCAGGATTTTTACACGGAATCACGAGCGACTGATCCAGCCATCGTCATTTTTGTTCTCACAAAACCTTCACAATTGCCGTGCTAGACTCGCAGCGTAGTATCTTCCTGAATGTTAGTCGATCAACGTTCCTTGAACGTTGATCTTTTTTTATCGTGTGCAGTCCGGTTTCTGCTGCTTAACACTTTCCTCTGCGATCATTCCACAAAAGATTCATCTGCGGGGCATGAAAATTCGGTATGCTACAGACTCGTTATATTTAGTCGGGCTATAGTTATGGATTCCCCTGCCTCGTTGTCATCCGTTGCCACTGAACCAGGCGCGCTTGCCGGAGAAGAATTGCTGGCGATTCCGGAATATCCGGAGCGGCAGGATTTGCATGCCGAATTGAATGCGGTGGCGTATGAGTTGCTGGCGCCGCCGTTTGAGCTTTCGCATTTGGTTTTGTTGTCGGAGCGCGACCGGGTCGATCAGGAGCGTCAATTGGTGGGTGAGTTATGCACACGCTATGGCATTACGCCGCCGAATGCGCACGAAAATGATTTCAGCGCGGATTGCGGCGAGTTTCGCCTGCGCTGGGAACGGCATACCGAATATTCGACGTACACGATATATCGCGCCAAGCCGTTTGACACGCCTTTCGAGCATCCTCCGATTGCGTATGTGCCGCAGGATTGGCTGGCGCGTTTGCCGGGCGAATTGCTGGTGGCGACGCATATCGCGCTGGAAGACCGCTCGCGTCCCAAACGCAGTTTGCATGAGCTGGTGACGCTATTTGCTTCCGGCACGGTGATCGGCTCCAAAGTGGCGGGTGGTGCGGCCAGTGTATGGAGCGATAATCAGATTCATGCGGACAATTTCGGCCGTATTCTGATTCACGACGACAATTTACGCAGCCGCCAGGTCGGGCGGCTGGTGCAGCGTCTACTGGAAATCGAGACGTATCGCATGCTGGCGATGCTGCCCCTGCCGATCACGCGCAAGATTATTCCACAGCTGGCGCGCGCCGATCAGCGTTTGGCCGAATTGACCGCAAACAGCGCCGGATTGACCTGCATCGAGGATGAGCAGAGTTTGCTCAACGAATTGACCCAACTGGCGGCGGAAACCGAGCGTTTGTCCGCGCTCACCAGCCACCGTTTCAATGCTTCCCGAGCCTATTACGATATCGTCAAGTTACGCATCACCGAATTGCGCGAGGAGCGTATCGAGGGGTTGCAGATGTTGCAGGAATTCATGATCCAGCGGTTGTCGTCGGCGATGGGGACGTGCGAGCTGGTGCATACCAAGCTGGAAACGCTGTCGACCCGCTTGGGACGCGCATCGGCGTTATTGCGCACGCGCGTCGACTTGTCGATGGAAGGACAGATTCGCGACCTGCTGAAATCCATGGACAATCGCGCGCACGTGCAACTGCGCATGCAGGAGACGGT
>CP091134.1:333727-343241 GCA_021582535.1 Nitrosomonas sp. | reverse complement strand
CACCAGCACGTCGAGCGGCCCCCGGGCCGCCTGGCCCGGCGGGGGCGGGGGCGGCGTGAAATTTGCCGGTGGTGTTGCAATTCCGGGGCCGCTACCGGTATTCACCGGTTGATCGTTAGTGATATTTCCCGATACAGGAACGCGATGTCCTTTTGCATACATGCATTGGATGTAGCTGATGTCATAGCGGTCCTGGTTGACATACCAGGAAGATGAAGCAGTGCCTGCCCCGGCTGCGCTACCGAGCAAAAGCCCAGTACCCGCTCCAATCGCAGCACCCTGTCCGCCGCCTAAAGCAGCCCCCGCAGCAGCACCGAGTCCGGTGCCAATCGCCGCGCTTTCCACACCGCTGGAACGAGCCGATTGCTGCGGCGTGGTGCCGCCGATTTGCTGGTACGCGTAGGCTCTGCACTCATAGTCATCGGCCCGGAACTGATCAAAGCTTTTGCCGGTGCCGGGTAACGTCAATACACTCGGGCCTGTCGGCATATTGGCGCAGGCGGTCAGCATGCCGGTCATCAATAAAACGGATAATCTTTTGGATGTGAACATGGTTGAGTTCCCCGCGTTATTGTTCAGGCGGTTGCGGCGCTACCTGCATCCAGCCACCCGGGCAAGTTTTGACATAAGGATAGTAACCATCGGCCTCTTGGCAATAGTACCAATAATTGGTTTGCGTTTGCGGCTGCGCTGGCTGAGCCTGTTGCTGCTGGATATAAACCGGCGGTGTTGTGGGCACAATCACCGTTTGCGGATACGTGTACATCGGCGGGTAGTAATACGGATAACCAAAGCCGTAACCGCCAAAACCATATCCGCCGTAACCGTAGCCGCCATAAAACCCGGGGCCGTAATAGCCCAGTCCGATACTTAAGTGACTATGACCATGCCCGCCGCCATGACCACCGCCATGCCCGCCGCCTCGTGCCCAAACGGAATTGCTTGCCAGAATTGCTATGAGTGCAATGATCAGATACATCGGTTTAACAGTTCGCATAGAAGCTCCACTAACGAGTTATGCTGCAAAATGCTTTTTAGACTGATACCTAAGCGCAGAATTCAATCGGCGTGGAAGATAATAAAGCAAAATCAGCGCTGCCGTTTCCGGGCTCAGTTCACTTCATACCCGCCTCGCCGCCTCGACACTATTCAATCAACACCCACGTGCTCAGCCCGCAAAGCTTTTTTATCGATTTTACCCACACTGGTTTTGGCGATGGTATCGACTTGCTTGAATTTCGTCAGCAAGGCATGCTTTGAAATCAATCCACGCTCGATGGATAGCCGCATTTGCTCATGCGCGGCCGGTTCATTGAAAATCGATTGATCCACCACCAGCAATGCCAGCGGACGCTCTCCCCAGCGTTTATCCGGCACACCGATGACGGCCACCTCTTTGACACCGGCCACCCGCGATAAGGCATTCTCGACCTCCAGTGACGACACCCATTCACCGGCGACTTTGATGATATCTTTTAAACGATCGGTAATGTGCAAATAGCCATCCGGATCGATCACGCCGATATCCTGAGTATGCAAATAACCACCCTGCCACAGCGTTGCGCTGGCTTCCGGGTTAGCGAGATAACCTTGCGTCAGCCAAGGCGCGCGCGCCACGACTTCACCGCTGCTGTGTCCGTCATGCGGTTGCGGCCGCATCGCTGCATCAACGATGCGCAGTTCTACCAGCGGTATCGCACGCCCGGCGGAACATAGCGCAGCCAGCGCATCATCCGGCGCGGAAGCTTGCAGGCGGTTGCCGGTCAACTGCGCCAGCGTCAATATGGGCGCCGTTTCCGATAAACCGTAACCGGCAAAACAATCGACCCCCAGCGCCAGCGCTTGCCGGGCCAGCGCGTGCGGCAACGCCGATCCGCCGATCACCACTTTCCAGCCGCGCAGATCGGTGGCGGATGCTTGCGCCGCTGTGAGTATCATTTTTAATAAAGTCGGCACGCAATGCGAACAAGTCACTTTCTCTTCGCGAATCAATTTCAACAACAGATCGGGGGCGTAACGTCCGGGATAAACCTGCTTTACGCCGAGCAGCGTGGCAATATACGGCATGCCCCAGGCATGCACATGAAACATCGGCGTCAACGGCATATACACATCCTCGGCATGCAAGCGCTGATGCGCTGCCGGTGCCGCCAGCGCCATCCCGGCAGCGAGCGTGTGCAACACCAATTGCCGGTGCGAGTAATAAACGCCTTTGGGCGCGCCGGTCGTCCCGGTGGTATAGAAAACCGTCGCCCGGGTATTTTCATCGAAATCGGCAAAATCAAAAGCGTCCGTTTTATCCGCTAACCAGGATTCATATTCATCGTCAAACTGCACCGCCGTGTGCGGCAGCGCTGCGCCATCGGCGATGACGACAATCTTGCGTATGCCGGATAATTCCGCGCGTATGGCTTCAATCACCGGGATGAAATCGGCGTGCAGCACTAGCAGCGTAGCGCCTGAATGATTGACGGTGTACGCAATCTGCGCCGGCGTCAGCTTGGTATTCACCGTCATCAAGGTCGCACCGTACATCGGGATGGCGAAATAGCATTCCAGATAGCGGTGGCTATCGTGATCCATGACAGCGATGACATCGCCTCGCTCGAAGCCATCGGCTGCCAGCGCCGCCGCGAGCTGGTTGATGCGTGCGTACACTTGCTGGTAAGTCAAACGCAACTGATCGCGATAAACGATTTCCTGTCCGGGCGCGTTCGCCAGCGGTGTATGCCAAAGCTGTTTCAATAGAAGCGGATAGGTTGTCATTTTTTTGCGTGTTGAATGTTTCAACAATGATATCAATCAAGAATACCATCTTGCCATTCAAGATTAACCGGTCTTTATCTGCTAAATTTCAGCTGGAGAGCGGAACAGCCAAGCTATAATACCCGGCAAATCATCCTTGGTGTATTTTTCCACTTTTTTTACAGCTAGCTGAAAAATCGTTAACCCTTTCATTCCAATACGATAAAAACCGAACTCAGCGAACATGAATGTCTGGACAAAATACCTGCTTCTGTTCAAGACCACCGAGGCGAAGCGTTTTGCCACTCTGTTCGCCATCATTTACTTCGCGCAAGGCATGTCGGCATTGACCGATCAAACCATCTCGATCACCTTCAAGGATCAAGGCCTTGAAGCCGACGATGTAGCTGCGTTTTTTTTGCTGGCATCGATTCCCTGGTTCATCAAGCCGCTGTACGGGTTGATCTCGGACTTCCTGCCGCTGTTCGGTCAACGGCGCAAGAGTTATATGCTGCTGACTTCATCGCTGGCGTGCGGAGCAGGTCTGGTGGCTGCATTGACCACGCAATATAGTTATTGGGAACTCGCCATCCTCTATACGATTATGGGATTCGGTCTGGCGTATAACGATGTGCTCAGCGATGCGTTGATGGTGGAAAACGGCAAATTGCACGGACTGACCGGCGCTTTCCAGTCGGTGCAATGGATCGCGATCACCACGGCCTCGATCTTTGTCGGTTTGCTTGGCGGGTATTTTGCCGAACACCGCGACCTGCATACGGCTTTTGCCGTCTCAGCGATATTTCCGTTTACTGTACTGCTGATGGCGATCTTCTTCGTGCGCGAGAAAAAGTACGTGCATTCAGGGCCCGAAGCGTTCCAGGAAACCTGGAATGCGCTGCGCGAAGGATTTGGCGAACGCTCGATATGGCTGGTCGCGGCCTTCATTTTTCTCTTTAATTTCAGCCCGTCATTCGGTCCGGCGTTTTTCTACTACAAAACCGATACGCTGGGCTTCAGCCAGCAATACATCGGCATTCTGAGCTCCATCGATTCCACCTTCAGCATCATCGGCGCGATGATCTACGCCTCATTGTCGCGCACGATGCCGCTGCGGCGCATGATCAACATCGCGATCGGCCTGTCGGTAATCACCTTGCTGGCGTACTTGGCTTATCGCGGAGAAAGGTCCGCGTTGTTCATTCACATGATCTGGGGTGTCACCAACATGATCACCACTCTGGCGTTCCTGGATCTTGCCGCCCGGGCCTGCCCGAAACGGGCGGAAGCGACTTTCTTCGCATTGCTCATGTCGATTTTCAATTTTGGCACCCTGGCTTCGCAGAACATCGGAGCGCAGTTGTACACTTCGCTCGGCGAGGGATCGTTCGCATACACCTGGCTGGTAACCATCTCGACATGCACGACCGCCGCCATCTGGCTGTTCGTTCCGCTGATTCACATCGAACGCATCGAAGCGCGCGCCCGCGACGGCCAATCAAGCCAACCCTGAATCGCTTAAGCGCTGTTCCCATGCCTTGATCGGGTGCGGCAACCATCGAGTTTGGGAAGCTCTGAAAAAGGTAGCGAGCGATGGCCAGGCAAGGCGAAATCAGGCGAAAAAGCGCAGTTTACGAGTGATAAATGAGCATTTTGAGCCTGATTTCAACACAGCATGGCTGAGCGTAGTAGTTTTTCAGCGCTTTCTTTGGTAGTAAAATACCCGCCGTCTTATGCCTCGATCAATGATCGAGCTATTGATACACAACCCATCCAACACTGAGGACTCGGATCATGTATGTCACCATCGTCTATGTTTCAGTCAAACCGGAAAAAATCGACGCGTTCAAGACGGCTTGCCGGTTAAACCACGAAAACTCCATTCTCGAACCGGGCAACGTGCGCTTTGACATTCTACAATCCGCCGGCGATCCGGCAAAATTCGTATTTTACGAAGCTTATAAAACCCAGCGGGACGCGGCTGCGCATAAAGAAACCGCGCATTATCTGGCGTGGCGCGATACCGTCGCGGATTGGATGGCCGAACCGCGCAAGGGCATCGTTTATGACGGTTTGTATCCGATCGTGAGCGGCCAATGACACCATTTTCCATCGCCCGATTGCCGCGCATCGAATTCGGCGCAGGCGTCTTGAAGAAACTGCCGGACATTATCGCGGGCTATGGCGCACGCATCTTGCTGGTTACCGGCGCGCGCTCCTTTACCGATACCCCGCATTGGCCCTATTTGATCGATCAGCTTGCGCAACGCGCAATCAGCTGGCAGCACTGCACGGTAGCGGAAGAACCTTCCCCCGCTTTGATCGATGATCTCGTCAAAACTTACGCCAATGATCGTTTTGCTGCCGTGGTCGGCATCGGCGGGGGCAGCGCGTTGGATGCCGCCAAAGCCGTAGCCGGACTATTGCCAGTGCAACGCTCGGTGATGGATTACCTGGAAGGCGTCGGTCCGGAATTACCCTACCAAGGCCCCGCCATTCCGTTCATCGCCGTGCCCACCACTGCCGGTACCGGCAGCGAAGCGACCAAAAATGCCGTGCTCAGTGTACAAGGCGAAAACGGTTTCAAAAAATCCTTCCGCCACGAAAAACTAGTCGCCGAATACGCCATCGTCGACCCTGACTTACTGGCCAGTTGCCCGCCCAACGTGATCGCAGCCAACGGCATGGACGCGTTGACGCAACTGCTGGAATCGTATGTTTCGATCAAAGCCAACGCCTTCACCGACGCGCTGGCCATCAGCGGCCTGCACGCCGCGCGCGACGCGCTTATTCCGCTGTTCCGCCAACACGGCGACCTTACGCGCCATCGCGAAAAAATGGCGTATGCCGCTCTGCTCTCCGGCATCACACTGGCGCAAGTGGGTTTGGGTTCGGTGCACGGCCTGGCCTCCCCGCTCGGCGCTTTCTACCCGATCCCGCACGGCGTGGTGTGCGGCACCCTGGTCGCTGCCGCTACCCGGGTCAATATTCACAGCATGTTAACGCGGGAACCGAACAACCCAGCACTGGCGAAATATTTACACGTTGCCGAGATTCTCTGTGAAAAACGCTTCATCGATCCGGAAACAGCTTTCAATGCCCTAACCGGTCTGCTGGCACAATGGACCGACGAACTCGCCCTGCCGCGCTTGTCGCGTTACGGCCTGCAAGAAACCGGATTCGACAAAGTCATCGCCAACTGCCGTGGCAGCAGTATGAAAACTAATCCGATTGTGTTGAGTGATGGGGAAATCAGGCAGGTTTTGCTGGAGCGGTTGTAGAGAATAACGATTATCGTTTAGTAAGTTTCGGGCCGACGTAAACTACATACAAAGGTTCATTTCCACTTATAGGAAAAGAAAAATGAATACGGAACTGAGGAGTTTTTATTTTTCCATGCCAAGTACAGAATAAGGTTTCACTTTCATTCTCAGGGTGATTGAAAGTAAGCCCTGCTTTAAATTCAGTTTTTTCACTATCTGAGGAGTCAGTAAACCAAGCCTTGTCACCTGTAAAATGATTCTGATAAATCTCATGCCCTTCAGCCGTCCTTTGTCCTTGAGCATCAAAACAACTTTTCAATTTATCCAAAATTTGCAAAAGTTCAACAACGCGCTGAGCTGCACTACTAACAAAGGGATGCCCGCGCAATGGTTCAAAACTATTGGAAGCAAAAGTTAAGTTGGTACAGCGACCTCGCATAGTTGATGCCAGTTGTTCCCAAGATTGTATTAATGGCGAAGATACCTGTAGAGCAGTTTCAAGTGTATTGGTTTTCCAATGATTAAAAACATCGATATCTGTTTTCTGGTCATCGCGGTACCAAACAACACGAATCGGCGTAAACAGCCAATCTGAAGTTGCTAAGCTAATTAATTGATATTCGCTTCCACTAAAACAATGATACGCAGCTTCTCCTAAAGCCGTATCGGTCACTATCTGCTTTTGGAATTCGAAATAATCATCTGGCCCATGACTGCGACTATCCTCCCAAAATGGCCCGTGTTGTGTTAGCCATCCCATTATTGCTCTGCGCTCATTTTGGTCAAAATACTTGACAGCCTGCTGCATTGTCATTTCGTAAGTAACCTTAGCCAATACTACATTTCGATGACAATACAACTCACGCCCATATTGCCGCATCTTTTTTCGTATGCACATAATAGAACGAATTGCATCTTGAAAATCGTGGATGCTTGCAAATTGCCCATGAAGAGACAAATCATTTAACAGAACTTCCATTATTCCCATCCAGCAAAGTAATTCATGTCTTTATCAAACTGATCAAAGAATCCATCTGGCCATGAATTAATATTCCCTCTTGCATCTATTTGTGGACTAACTACCTGAGCTATATCAATAGAAGAACTTGATCTAAAAAAATGCAGTGCGACCTGTTCTGGCTGAATCTGACCCGATTTAACGAATCGACGAATACCATTAAGCACATGATCACTATGCGTTTCTACGATAACTTGTATCCCAACACTAGCAATTTCTGCTAAAAATTGTCCCATAAATACCTGCCCAGCAGGATGCAGATGCACTTCTGGATTTTCAATCAACAGGATGTCCTCTTCAGTAGCAGAGAGCGCGGCGATCACAATAGGTAAAACTTGCGTTAGGCCAAAGCCTACGTGAATTGGGCGATGAAAATCTGTCGCATCGGAAGTACGTAATCCTAGTGTGACAGCATTCACTCTCGGAACCTGTTGCACTTCTAACCCGCATCCTGGAAAAAACATTCGCATACGCGCTTCGACTTGATGCAAGCGTTTATTTATCACATCTTGAATAACCAATCCATCCAAAGCGGGTTCGTCTCGCCCCCAATGCAGCACACTCACTGCATGTTCACCTGCGGGTCCAACAACAGAAGCAATTTGACGATCTTCAAGCGCATAAACTTCACGCGGACCGATGCGCTCGGCAGTTATGTAGGTAAGGTTTTTTAGACGATTAGCTAATGGTGTAATGAGTTCAGGCAAAAGCAAGTGACGTAAACGTTCTGGTTGATCAATGCGATCCTGATCTACCATTACATAATCAACCGCCATAGATAGTTCAGATCGCTCTCCACTAAAACTCCACGAATACGTTTTATTATGATCTATTACACCGATACTAAGACCTTTTCTGCCATGAACTTTATCAACCACATCTGACACCGTGCCTAATTTGATAGCTTCCCCGTTTAACATCAATCGTGCAGACCACTCGTGCTCTCGCATAGTCTGATGAAGTAAGACCAAAGCTTGTAAAACAGATGATTTACCTGATGCGTTAGCCCCAGATAAAAGTGTGAGATGTCCGAGAGGTAATCGAAGTAACTCAAAACATTTGAAGTAACGAAGATCAAGACGCGTTAGCACCAAACACCTCCTTAAACATTATTTGAGTTGTTTCAAAACGAATCTTCACATTACTAGTGCTGTTTGGGCCATAAGTAATGGAGGAAACAAAAGCATCATCTTCAAGTAAAATATAAAAATAGGATTTAAGATCATGTGCATATCGCTTTACTTGATCATTGGAATATTGAGCTAGTCCTGTGATCATAACATCCCAAAGAGAAGCATTTAGGATTCCCCGTTTAGCTTGTCCGGGGATATGCTTGCGGAAAGCATGTTCATTAAAAAGCATGAAATTATTTTGTAGAGAATTTCGAAATTCACTGGAGAGCTTTAATAACGATGCTTCATCAAATTTATTCATTTCTTTTAATGCCATTGCAAGCCACTCGTCCATATCATCTTTATACGTATTAAGTGGCAATATTCGAAACGCACAAAAACGATTGACAAATTCTCTATCGCGCATAGTTTTGGCTGAAAGACTGTTTCCTGTTGCCTTTTTGAAAAGCTCTGTTGCGGCCTCTTCTTTCAGAAATCTAGTGGCTTTTCCATCATACAAACAGTTACGCATTTGTTGTCTGGTCAATGGCACTCCACTATTTACCCGCTCAAAGATATCTAACCTTGCTCGATCTGGCACCTTAGCATCAATAATGTAAAGAATTAAATTACAATCTTCGACTCGATTTTGAAGCTTAGGCGAAAGATGTCTAAAGAGCTTATTATCTAATTCAGTCTGCTGGGGAAGCTTTAATCGAAGTTTGTTATTGACAAAACGATCAAAGGTTGAAAGCCTTTGCAAGCCATCTACGACAATCATTCTACCTTGATCGTCCTCGCCTAAATAGAATACGGGTAGTGGTATCCTCATCAACACAGATTCAATCAGCTTACTTTGTTTATCATCCGACCAAATAAAATCACGTTGAAAGTCTGGACTCATAACATAGCCCCCCGATTTAATTCGGCGCAATACTTCATGGACTGTTCGTGGCTCATTTCGAATCAGTAGTGTGTCGATTGGGTAATCACCTAAAGACGCATCTTCATCTTTACCGAGACCTTCGATTTCTTCATTATTTGGATTCATATTTTCAGTAATCACTCTGTTACCGTTTATTAAATTGTCGATTCAGAATCGCACCTTTGCTAAATCCTATCGCTTTTATCATAAAGAATTATCTGCTATATATTTATCTAGTAGACGAGATTTTTTCCCACAATTAATACCAATAGTATCAATAAACCAAGAAAAAATTATCTATACCAAGACCTCACCCAAAAAATCCGCAACCGACCGGTACGCTCTATTCGCCGCCACTTCCTTGTACACCGTGCCAAAGCTGTGATTATTGGCTTTCGGGTTAGTGAAGGCGTGCATGGTGCCGCCATAAATGTGAATTTGCCAATCAACG
>CP091134.1:327878-333627 GCA_021582535.1 Nitrosomonas sp. | reverse complement strand
AAACGCTTGGTGAACGGATAGCTTGCAGCCAGAAACAGCGCCGGTACCGAAAGCAGGATGGTCAGTTGATTCAAGGGCAGAATCAGCAGAAATGCGCAGATACTCAATCCCGCCGCCAGCAGCAGCGCTTCTTTGGAGCTCACCCGGCCGGCCGCCATCGGGCGGTTCTTGGTGCGCTCGACATGCGGATCGATCTTGCGGTCGGCGAAATCGTTGATGACACAACCCGCCGAGCGCATCAACACCGTGCCCAGCACAAAAATGACCAAGATGAATCCATCGGGAAAGCCTTGTGCTGCAAACCACAGCCCCCACAGCATGGGCCACAGCAACAGCAAAATACCGATCGGTTTATCGAGCCGCATCAATTGCGCATAGGTTTTAATTCGATCTGCCAAATTCATCGCGGTAAATTCAAGATAGCGGGTAAAAAAACTTCGGTTACTAAAATCGATTGCCCGTGCAGCGTAAACAACGAGCGCCGCGCCCACAGATTGGCCGGTTTTTCCGGCAAACGCGCGCATGCACGATCATAAAGAAAATGGCCACGGCTGACTTTTTTAAATTCCAGCGGCGTGCGCTTGATTCTGGGATTGGTAAACAAAACCGTTCCCAGCGATTTATTGCCCAATCCGCTCAAACCCCGCCATGCACCGCGCAGATTTTTATGCGCCACTACTGAATGCGCGAATACCACCGGCGTATTCCCGCAGTATAAATAAACTTCCCGCACCATGGCCAATTCACTGGCGCGCAACCCCATCACATCCGATTCATCCCCATAAATCCTGCTGAACGACTGAAATACGCGTTGTACGCGAAATTGTCCGCAGCGATCCTGAATGCGACGCGTCAATGAGCCGCGATCCTGTAACCAGTGACGTTGATGGTATGAAACAGAAGTCAGTGCGGAATGCCATGCCAGCGGATGCGCTTTGTTCATTGCGGCAAAGCTACAAAATGAGAATGTTGCATGCTAGAAATTCTTAACCTTAGATCTGGCAAAGCCATACTGAGAATTGTTGAGCGGCATTATACATCAGTCTCAGAGAGGGAATTGCAAAACGGGGATAATCGCAATGAGGAAAACGGAATTGTTCGTTTGTGTCATCACATCAAAATATCATCCACAGGACTGAGAGGCGCCGGCCGGCCGGGGGCGTCGATCAGTTCCAGCAAGTTAATTTCGATATTGCGTGAAATTGCAGTCAGCGGCAGATCATTCGGTTGCAAACCGAAAGGATCCTCAATTTCATCGCCGATGGCATCCAGTTCAAAAAATGCATATGAAATCAGCAGCACAACGATCGGCGTCAGTACACTGGTGGTTTCAACCAATCCAAACGGCAGGAAAAAGCAATAGGACGCGACGATACGATGGATCAATACGGAATAACTGAACGGTAGCGGGGTATTTCTGATACGTTCGCAGCCGCCGAGAATATGGGTAAGTTCGCTGATTTGCGCATCCATCGCCGGATGGTTGAATTCACTTAACCACTGCCGTTCGCGCGCAATTGCAAGATCACGGCCCAGTTGCTGCAAAATGGCCAGCGGGCGATGTGTCGATTGGAGCACCTGAGCCAGATCCTCCGGTGCTAGAAATTTTTTGATTTCCTCGGCGGAATCTTCCTTGCGCAAGTGACAGCGCAGCGCATGCGCATACGCAATCATGCGTTTGACAGACATTTCGCGAAACTGCCGTACGGCCTCACTATCTTGTGAAGATTGGATCAGAAAACAGGTTTGGCGCGCCAGATTGCGCGACGTATTGACCAGCGCCCCCCAGAGCTTGCGCCCTTCCCAGAATTTATCGTACGAGGCGCTGTTACGGAAACCCAGGAAAATACCCAGCGCAACACCGATCAGCAAGAATGGCGTCGTCGTGAGCGTGTACGCTTGAATGTTGTAGTACAGTTCAACATAGGTCACGATCATCGCGGAGATAGTCACCATGAGGATACGCGGCCACGTCACCATAAAACTACTGCCTCTGAAATGAAACAGCAGTCGCGTCCATGAAACTTTATCCTTAACAATCATGACAGTAATGATCCCTTATTGTTTGATTCGATTTATTCATTTCATCTTAACCGATTGACGATGGCAGCGTATCGCTGCCGGCAATCCATATGTATTCATACCCGTAAATATTCGGTTTTATCCCCCAGCCACCGCTCGATATGCCGCTGCACCAGCTCCGGATAGCGGTTGAGCATTTCTTCCGCGGCGGCTTGCGCGGCCGTGATGAGTTCTCCATCTTGCTCCAGATCGGCAAAACGCAGCATCGGCACGCCGCTCTGCCGCGCCCCCAGGAATTCGCCAGGGCCGCGCAAGTTTAAATCCTGGCGGGCGATTTCAAAACCATCCGTATGTTCAAAAATAATTCTGAGCCGCTTGCGGGCGATCTCGGACAGGGGTTGTTGAAACATCAGAATACAAATGCTGGCTTCCGATCCGCGTCCGACACGGCCGCGCAATTGATGCAATTGCGACAAGCCCATACGCTCGGCATTTTCAATCACCATTAGCGATGCATTCGGCACATCCACGCCGACTTCGATGACGGTCGTCGCAACCAGCAATTGAATTTCTCCTTGCTTGAACGCGACCATCACAGCGGCTTTTTCCTGCGCAGGCAAGCGTCCATGCACCAAACCCACCGTTAAATCCGGAAATACCGTGTGCAAATTTTCAAATGTTTCCAGCGCGGTTTGCAGTTGCAACGTTTCGGATTCCTCGATCAACGGGCAAACCCAATAGACTTGCTTGCCTTGTTCGCAGGCATGGCGTATGCGCGCAATCACCTCGTCACGGCGATTACCGGCGATCAATTTGGTCATAACCGGCGAGCGGCCCGGCGGCAATTCGTCGATGATCGACACGTCCAAATCGGCGAAATAACTCATCGACAATGTGCGTGGAATCGGTGTCGCGCTCATCATCAACTGATGCGGCACTTGATCGGATTGCGTGCCTTTCATGCGCAGCGCCAAGCGTTGCTGCACGCCGAAACGGTGTTGTTCATCAATAATCGCCAGTCCCAATTGATGAAAGACTACTTGCTCCTGAAATAGCGCGTGCGTACCGGCAGCCAAGTGCGCGGCGCCGGATGCGATGTCATCGAGCACGGCTTGCTTTTGCTTCTTCTTCTGGCTGCCGGACAACCAAGCCACTTTGATTCCCAACGGTTCAAACCAGCTTGCCAGTTTCTGAAAATGCTGCTCGGCAAGAATTTCGGTCGGCGCCATGATGGCCGCCTGATAGCCGTTTTCAATCGCCTGTAACGCAGCCAGTGCGGCCACGATCGTTTTGCCGCTGCCGACATCGCCTTGCAGCAAGCGCTGCATCGGATAAGCAGACGCTAAATCACGGCTGATTTCTGTGCAAACCCTGATTTGCGCGGTTGTCAGCGCAAAATTCAGTTGCGCGAGAAATTGCTGTTTCAGTGTGTTTTTTTGCGTCAGCACCGGTGCGGAACGGCTGCGCCGTTGCCGGTAGTGCAAGCGCATCGATAATTGCTGCGCCAGCAATTCGTCGAATTTGACCCGCCGCCATGCCGGATGCGTGCGTGTTTGCAACGCTTCCAGCGCTACATCGGGCGGCGGATTATGTAGGCACATCACGCTATCCCGAAGACCCGCCAGCCGGTATTTCCGGATAATGTCGTCAGGAATGGTTTCGGTCAGTATGTGCTGTGCATTCCGCAAAGCCTGTGCGATCAATTTGCCGAGAATTGTTTGCGTCAAACCCGCTGTCGTGGGATAAACCGGTGTCATTGTATCCGCCAGAGATTCTCCGGCGCGAACGATGCGGCATTTGGGGTGCACCATTTCGGCGCCGAAAAAACCGCTGCGGATCTCGCCCAATAACCGCACACGCTTTCCCACCGCATACGTTTTGATTTGACTGCCATAGAAATTCAGAAAACGCATCACTAAAATACCGCTGTTGTCTTCGATCTGGCAAACCAATTGCCGTCTGGGACGAAAAACCACTTCAGTGTGAATTATAACGCCTTCAACTTGTACCGTTTGTCCTGGCGGCGCATCAGCGATGGGAAACAGATGTGTTTCATCTTCGTAACGGATCGGCAGGTGCAAAATCAAATCCAGTTCGGTAGCGATACCCAAACGGGATAATTTCTCCTGCACCTGCGTGCTGGCAGTCACTGAGTGACTGATCAGCTTTGCAATACCATGACTGCATCCATCTCCACCAGCGCATCGCGCGGCAACGCTTTAACACCGACGGCGGCACGCGCCGGATAGGGTTGGGAAAAATGACTGGACATGATTTCATTGACCAGCGCGAAATTGCCCAGATCGGTGAGAAATATGTTGAGCTTCACAATATCGTTCAATCCGCCGCCACTGGCTGCCGCCACTGCTTTCAGGTTGGAAAATACCTGCTGAATTTGCGCTTCGATCCCGTCCGCCATTTGCATACTGACCGGATTCAATCCGATCTGCCCCGACAGATAGATGGTATATCCTCCTCCCCGCACCCGCACGGCTTGCGAATAAGTGCCAATTGCTTGTGGCGCATCGGCGGTATGGATGATTTGCTTTGTCATTTTTTCTCCTGTTGAAATTGATTCGGTATTTTTTGTTATAGTTGGCGCCCGCACATAATCTTAACCGCACTATTACGGTATGATGCAGTGAACTCGGGCACATTTCAACCAGGCCGGAATTTTAATCGAAACTTCATTTGAATTTTTCATGCTATGCAAAAACTGATTATCCAGGGGGGCGTGCCGCTGCACGGCGAAATTTCCATTTCGGGCGCAAAAAACGCCGCGCTTCCGCTGTTGTGCGCCGCGTTGCTCACCGGAGAATCGCTTAAAATCAATAATGTTCCGGCATTGCATGACATCACCACCATGCTGTCACTGCTCAGACAAATGGGCGCGGACATTTCCATGCATGGCCATAACGAAGTCGTGCTATCGGCTGCCACGCTGTCTCAGCTGATCGCACCGTATGAAATGGTCAAAACCATGCGCGCCGCCATTCTGGTGCTTGGTCCTTTGCTCGCGCGCGCCGGGGAAGCGGAGATTTCACTGCCCGGCGGCTGCGCCATCGGTTTGCGCCCGGTCGATCTGCATATCAAAGGCTTGCAGGCAATGGGCGCGGAAATTCATATCCGGCATGGCTACATTCATGCGGTAGCGAAAAAACTGCACGGCGCGCGTATCGTTTTCGATATCGTGACGGTCACCGGCACCGAGAATCTGATGATGGCGGCAACTCTCGCCGAAGGAACGACGATTCTTGAAAATGCCGCGCGAGAACCGGAAATTATCGATCTCGCCAACTGCCTGAAAGCAATGGGGGCAAAAATTCAAGGTGCAGGCACCGACATCATCACGATTGAAGGCGTACCGTCGCTGCATGGCGCGGAGCACACGGTCATGCCGGATCGTATTGAAACGGGTACTTTTCTGGTCGCGGCTACCGCCACCGGCGGTGAAATATACTTGAAAAATACCGATGCGCATCTTCTTGACGCGGTTCTGGATAAATTAACCGAAGCCGGCGCGCGGATTGATTCCAGCGGAAACTGGATCAATCTTAAAATGCATACGAAACCCAAGTCTGTGAATGTGCGTACCGCCCCCTACCCGGCTTTCCCGACCGATATGCAAGCGCAATTCATGTCGCTGAATTGCATTGCTGACGGTACTGCCATCATTACCGAAACCATTTTTGAAAACCGCCTGATGCATGTGCAGGAATTGAAGCGC
>CP091134.1:326312-327778 GCA_021582535.1 Nitrosomonas sp. | reverse complement strand
AGCATTACTTTCTCCTAAGTAGTCGTGGGAATGCGATGTGAATCACCCCGAGTTTTCTGGAAACTTTTTGGGGCTGTAGTAGATTAGCTTAGATGATAAGCTAATTTAATTCGTTAAAAGAACACTGTACAGGCGCAACTTCATCGATTAAATCTCACAATGAGCTTTATATGTAAGCAGTTTCACTTCTGTTGAAGGTGCTTCACGAGCCATCGCTTCTTCAGCGCAATTTTTGAACGCGCAAAGCGCATCGCGCCTTGCGCTTTGTTCTCATCATGCTTCAGATTTCACTTTCTTTGGCGTTGCTTTAGCCGATGACTTATTCACTGCAATCGCTGCACGCACCAATGACTTAAAAGCATCGGCATCTACCTCTTCACCTTCGTGAATATCAAGCGCACGTCGGACATTGCCTTCGAGGCTTGAGTTGAATAACTTGGAAGGATCGTTTACCGATGCGCCCTTGGCGAACGTCAGTTTCACCGCAGCTTTGTACGTTTCGCCGGTGCAAATAATACCGTTGTTTGACCACACAGGGCCAGACCATTTCCACTCTTCGATGACATCTGGATCGGCAGCGAGAATCAGTTTGCGCATGCGACTCAAGGTATTACCGCGCCAATCGGCAAATGTCGCGATTTTTTCATCGATTAAGGCGGATGCCGACTGAGTCGCTGCTGTTTCGGCTTTCTTCATAATGTTCTCCCAAACGGTATGTGAAAGATTGAACCCGGTTCAAGCGTTAATTTTTTCGGTACCACGCGCACGATTCAAATACGGCAACACAAACATATACGCGCCTGTGAAAAACAACAACGCTAAGGGTAGCAACGGCGAATAGGTGATCCATGCCGGTGGCTGGCCGTTGCCTTGTGACATCGCAACAAAATTGGCGATAACGGCTAACATAAACGCAATCGAAACCCAGCGGTGGAATTGACGAATCCAAAGACTGACTTTCATTGGTGCTCTCCTCTTTTAGTTTGGCCCGAAACCGGTCGGGATTTAATGTATGTGCAGCCAACAGAATCAAGATATACGTAGATTCAACGCGCCTGAATCATTTTCCAGCCATTGCCGGAAGGATCACGGAAACTTGCATCGACCGCACCATATCGCGCAATCGGTTCCTGCGTGAATTCAACGCCAAGCGTCATCATGCGATCGTAAGCCGCACGGCAGTCATCAACGATTAGCACCAACGGTGGCATCGCACCTTTTGCAACCAGCTCACGCATCGTCTGCACCGTTGCGGCATCCAACAAAGGTGCCTGCGGTGCAAATAGACCCAGTTGAAAAGACGGTTGCCCCGGGTGCTGCACCGTCAACCAGCGATGATCGCCGTTGCGAGCATCGGTATGAACACGAAACCCCAGCTTACCGACATAAAACTCAATGGCTTCGTCCTGATCGCGAACATACAGCCCCACCACTCCAATACCCTGACTCATGGCACCTCCGATTCA
>CP091134.1:319326-326212 GCA_021582535.1 Nitrosomonas sp. | reverse complement strand
AAGGAATATACCTTCGTCGAAGTCGGCCTGCACATCGCCGTCATTACTATGCTGATTTTGCTACGGATTGTATCGATCCGGTTTTCACCGAATGTGATTGATTGAAACGGAATTCGATTAAACTCATCAGCGAAAGGAGATGGCATCCAATCAGCATTATGCTAACTCGGAGGTGCCTCTAAAAAGGTAAGTTTATTAACTCACCCTAGCGTGCTAACAGCTAGCTTCTGGATGACCTTCTCTAAGCACTTGTTAGATGTTTTTGATTAACATCCGTGACATCTTTGAAGCAGTAAGTTCTGTGTCTAAATTACCTAATCTAGCAGCAATGCCTTCACCTTTTTTGCGTAACTCATCCAATACTTCGCTAAGTGCTCTAATTCGACCGGTATCCAATACCATTCTGATTGCGACACCGTCATATCTGCAATCAATGAAACTCGATTCATCACTAACCAGTTCTATTGCGGTATCGCCACTGCATATATAAAAACTGCCGCCAATTTGACTCAGGGAGCTTGTCATATACAGGCCATACCCAGAATTAACCCAATCCCCGTCGCTTCTTTTTCTCTTTTCCTTGGGTACGCCCGATATACCAGGTTGGAGTGCCATGAATGTCGCCTGCTTGTTGTCATGAATGTTTAGTCGCGGATTTTTCTTTAACGATTGAAATAACCCAATGCCTTCATCAAGAATTGCTATTTCAACTCTGTGCTTAGTTGGCCAATATTGAGCTGCATACCATATGTGACTGGCATTTCCATGTTCAACAACATTTCTAAATATTTCTCTGATTGCATAAGTTAGAGTTTCGGCAACTTGACAATTGCTATACCGCGTCAGGACACCCGAAATTCTTTCTGATTCTTTCTCGATTATTTCACCGTGGTGAACATACTCCTCCCTTGCCTCTGTTCTAATTCTACTGACAACAAGTCGTGTTAATGGGATATATGTTCCACTTCCAGGCGCCTGCCCGGGCTCGTTGCCATGATTAAGACCAAAGCTCTTGAAAAATCCCATCCATGAAGCGTATTCGTTATCAGAAAAATTCTTTGCTAGCAGCTTAAAATCCCTACCAAAATTTTCCCTTCCTTTTCTTGCAAATTGTCTAATTAACGCTGAAAGAAATAACATACCAAATGGTTCAACATGCCCTAGATTTCTAAAATCCAAACAATTCTCTGGTGACTCTGGAATGCAATTAAATTCTATAGAAAAAGGGATAAGTGTCGCAGGCGTAAGACGACTTGGCAGGGTTATCGTACGCATGGTATCTGATATCTAAAGTGACTACACGCTTTTGCAAAGTCCCGCTTTAGCACAGAGTTGGGGTTCATCTTGGTGAAATAACAGCTATGTAAGAGCCGCGCATTTTGGAGAGCTTCCATTAACAACAAATGCATGATTAGTTTTCCTTTATGTGTCCCGCTGAAAATCGGAACTAAAGTCAAGAACAAAACTGTCGGCGACAATACACCTTGTTCTTGAATTCTAGCCTTTCCGCTTTCATACCCACACCCCATCGCATACATAATTACATAAATACTTTCAAATTTAGGATTGTCATTTCCCGATCTAATATAAAACACCTTTGACACGGGCGATCATGCGTAATTGAGCGAGCAAAGCGGCAGTGCATCCATCCTTCGCGTATTCCTCGAAGGCCGTGGCGAGATATTCGTCAATCTCATCCGGATGACTGCGGTAGTAGGTTTCTTCGCTTTCATCCAATGTTTTATAAATATGTTTATCAGCCATTATTTTCCAGTATTTCTTGGCGCTTTCGATATCTCTACGCCGACTGCTTTTATCGTTGCAACATAATAAGGTCCTATTTTATCAGCATCTTCATCAAAAGATAGGCGAGCATCCGGGCATTGCACAATGAACCTAATGGTCACGCAGCGGGTTAACCAGACACTAATTAATATTACCTTCACCGTATTGTCATAAATATGTAACGCATTCTTTATATGATTGCAGTACTTTTAACTGTAATGGAGTGGTTGATGGCTGTCACCATACTCGTTGTCGAGGACGAACATGCAATCCAGGAGCTGATCGCGCTGAATCTCAAGAAAGCGGGGCATATCGTTTTGTGCGCGGATGATGCCGAGCAAGCCAGAAAAATGGTCAATAACGTTCTGCCGGATCTGATTTTGCTCGACTGGATGCTGCCGGATATGAGCGGAGTAGAATTTGCGCGTAAATTAAGACGGGAAGAACGCACCAAAGCAATTCCGATCATCATGCTCACCGCGCGCGTGCAGGAAAGCGACAAAATTGCCGGACTGGAAGCCGGTGCGGATGATTACGTCACCAAACCCTTCTCACCGCGGGAATTACTCGCCCGCATCAAAGCCGTGCTGCGCCGCCGTTTGCCTGAGATGTCCGACGATATTATCGAGTCCGGCGGGTTGAAGTTGGATCCGTCGACACATCGGGTGCATGTGCAGGCCGGTGATGAGTCGTCAAAACCGATGGAGATTGCGCTCGGCCCGACCGAATTCCGTTTGCTGCATTTCCTGATGGCGTACAAGGAACGCGTGCACACGCGCGCGCAACTGCTCGACCGTGTCTGGGGCGATCATGTGTTCATCGAGGATCGCACCGTCGATGTGCATATCCGCAGATTGCGCAAGATTCTGGAGGCCGTGGGAAAAGAAAATCTGGTGCAAACCGTGCGCGGCACCGGCTACCGGTTCTCCGTTGAACATCATGAAGAGCATGCCGAATAAATCGAATCGCGCGTTTCTACTGTATCCTCAACACCGTACGATTTAAGAACTCCACAAGAAAAGAAACCCGCAGAAGCGGGTTTCTTGCCGATCGATCAGAGCTCAACTTTAGAAAGCCAGCCAGCCATTCAAATAGAACGCGTCGTTGTTCACCGCATTGCGGCCTAAACCGTCATAATTGTGCACGCTGCCGTTAAACTTGAAATTGTGGACGTATTGCGCTGCTAAGCGCAGATTGACGAACGTGCTCATCACCGAAGTATTCGTTTTACCGAACGGGGTATAGCTGATTTCGGCGATAAAAGCTTGGCTCAGCGGATTACCCGTGCGGCTGCCACTGATGGGATCGCCGAAACTGTAGATGACCGTGTCGGCCGTTCCCGTGGTTTGGTTGTAAAACAGATTCAAGCCGTACGTTTGCTGGAACGTATATCCGGTTCTTATCCGCACAGTGTCGAGATTGCTTTTGAGTTTATCCGCGAATCCCAGCGCGCTGCTGGCGTTCATGTTGCGGTTTTCGCGCAGATAGGTCGCGGTGAATTCATAAATGTGCACGGGGTTGGCGAGATACTGATACGTCAGATCAAAGCCGAAGTCATCGTAGCGGTCGGTGCCCGCGCCCGTGATGCGTTGCGGGTTCACATCACCGTGCAGCCCGTAAGCGCCCACCGCGCCGTAATGACCGTTCCAGTCCTTTTGCAGCGCAATCCGCCAATAAGGTGCGCCGCCGTTGAGTCTGGCCTGTTCCGCATCGAATACGCTGATTCCTTTCTGGGCATTTTTCGGCAAGCTGGTATAACCGCCCGCTTCGACGTACAGCATATCGTTCAGCATCATATACGCCGTCGCGCCGATCACCTGCGATCCGAGCGACTCAATCAGATTGGCGGCGGATTGCGTCGGCGCCAATGGCGATGAACTCCACGGAAATCCCCAGGTCGGCGTGGTATTCCACAGATCGGTAACGGTCGGGTTGTTATTGGCCGTCAAACCGAACACCACTTTCTGACCGGCAACATCGGTGTGATCGGCGAAGCGGATATCGGTGTTATCCAGCACGCCGATGTTCTCCACACCATCGTAAGTTCCTTCGATAAACGCGCCGACCTTGGATGTCAGCCGACCTGCCAGGAAAATGGCCGCTTCATCAATCGTGCCATTATCATTCTTGCTGAAACGCGGCGCAGCGCCACCGGCTTGGGCTTCTTGCGTATGTGTATAGGAACCGCGGATCATGCCGCTGAGCGGGATGATATTGTTATTTTTACCATCAGTTTGCGTATAACCGTTGAGCTTGAAATTCCTGCCGACGGAAGTCAGGTTGGGACCGAATGATTGCACGTGGCAAGCGCTGCACGCAAAACCGGTCTGCCGCGCGAAACTGGGAAGCGCATTGGCGCTGGAACTCAAAAGGAAAAATAGCAAAAAGAAAACAAACAGCGATACTGTGCTCTTAGTTACGGTCATCATTCAGTCCTATATATATGAAAAATAAAACCAAAAACTGTGCAAGAATTTTTTTCCTAACTAAAATATCAACTACTCAATCCACATTATCCAATTGACCCTGTCATTTTCCGGAACATATTATTCCTAAATATATTAATTTTTTGTGAAATTGACTAAAAAAATTGTGAAGTATCAGTAAAGATAGACAGACGGGCAACAACAATTTAGATTAGCAACCACCACTAAGGCCGATTCCTCAATTTACCGGTTACCAAGGACTCATTATGCCGTCGCCCTTTTTCTCAAGTAACATCACGAATACCAAGCTTACCCATAACAATTCGATTGATTCGCTGGCGGGCGGCACACGCTGGTTGAGTTCGACCATTACATACAGCTTCCCCGCCAGTAACAATTCACTGTATTGGTCTTCTCTGCCGAGCGGATACGGTTCCCGGTTCGGTGATGGTGAGCCGTGGAGAAGCGACTTCACAACGTTAACCACGGCGGATCAGGCAGCTTTTGTGCAAGCGCTGCAACAATGGGCGAATGTTGCCAATATAAACTTTGTACCCGTTGTGGAGACTCCCAGTGAGGTAGGCGACATCCGCGCCGCTTATACCCCGGATCCCGATGAGTTGACCCTGGCTTGGGCCTATCTGCCCGGCACGGGCCCCTATGCGGGTGATATCTGGATGAATAGCAATGGCCTGCTCAATTTTCAGGATTGGAATCCTGGCAATATTTCCTATGAAACTGTTTTACATGAGCTTGGCCACGCTTTGGGTCTCACGCATCCTTTCGCTGACCCTGACGATCCTTCCAAACCGGTACTGCCAAAAAACCAGGACAGCGTCATCCACACCATCATGAGTTATACCTACGCGGATCTGCAAGGTGTGGAAGGTAACGAATTTTCCTTTCATCCCACCACGCCGATGGTGTTCGATATCGCGGCGATACAATATTTGTACGGCGCCAACACCCGTTACCATGCCGGCGACGACACCTACACCTACAACGATGCCAATACTTATCACGAGACCCTTTGGGATGCGGGCGGCGCTTCCGATACCATTCACTACGAAGGTGCGATTTCCAGTGTGATCGATTTGAATCCCGGCGATGGATCGTTCATTGGCCAGCCAGTGTACGTTCAACTCAACGGTGTCAATGTCGGTCAGCCGGTTCCGAATGTCTGGATTGCCAACAACGTCACGATTGAAAACGCCATCGCCGGACAAGGGAACGATATCCTGATCGGCAACGGCAGCCGCAACAGCTTGGATGGCGGCGCCGGAATCGATACGGTGCAAGCCGGTTCAGCGCGCAGTCAATTTACGCTCAACAAGACTTCCGGCAGCTACACTCTCACCGACAACGCCAATCCCGGGAATCAGGATACGTTGACAAACATCGAACGGGTGAAATTTACCGATGCGCATGTAGCGCTCGATCTGGACGGCCACGCCGGTGAAGTCGCCAAGCTGCTCGGCGCGGTATTTGGCGCTGCCACCGTCGCCAATCAGGATTACGCCGGTATCGGCCTGACCAAAGCCGACGAAGGATTGAGTTACGAACAGCTGGCCGCTTTCGCTATCGATGCAACCAAACTCACCAGTCACGACGACATCGTCACGTTGCTGTGGCAAAACCTGTTCGGCTCCGCACCCACGCTCAGCGAAAAATCCCCTTACGTCAACATGCTCGACACGGGCGTAATATCAACCGGCGCACTCGCCGTACTGGCTGCGGACACCGGTATCAATGCGGAAAATATTCATCTGACAGGACTCGCGCAAACCGGACTGGCGTACACCGGCTGATGGCTGATTAGTTCAATCCGCTTGGCCTCATCCACACTGGATTGCTGTCGAATCTATTTGAATTAACCATTCGCACATCCAAACAGCTTCTTCCAAAAACCCAGTATTTTCTACGGTTAATCGCCAACTTGTCCGGACTGGTGTTCCGCGATAATCACCGGCGTTGATGACAGGTCATGCGCCATCACTTATGCCGAAGACACAGTTCAACCTTCTCTTGCCAAAAGGACAACCGATGCCGCCAATCCCAGCAAAAAAATCCGTAACGTACAGCGATCCGAAACATGCACCGGCGCTAAAGGCCGATGACAGTATCGAACTGAGCTTTAGAAACGAAGTATTACTTTAAGCAGCAGTAAATTGACCGGTAATTACGTGATTATCAACCCGGCAGCCGATTTGATTCCCAACACGAACTCGCATCCAATCCCGCATTGAGTGGCACCAATTTCATGGCAAGTGACGGCAAGATTACGATCAGCAGTGACACGGACACCCGCATCATCGATATTCATGATACCAATCAAGTGATATTCCATGAGTACGACAATATGATCATCGGCCCGGTAGAAAATTTGCTACCGCATACTCCGTATCACATCGAGATTGCAAATGGGGTCATTACCGACAGCGCCGGTAATCCTTACGAGGACATCCATGCTGCGACCGCTTTGCAATTCACCACAACGGATCCTTACTTCATCACCATGACAGGTGTTGGTTCGTCAGACATCATGGATTCCTAGATCAAACAGAGCATCCGTCCTGAAAATACTACAGCGGTGATGGATCGCTTTTGCCGGTTCGGGCGCTTTATTTTCTGGCGTATCGCATGAGAATCCAGTGAAACCGGGTACTTTGCTGTTC
>CP091134.1:318073-319226 GCA_021582535.1 Nitrosomonas sp. | reverse complement strand
CTTGCGGATACATCGAGATAATAAAAGGCCGGGACGAATTGTTTGGTCTCGCCATGATGCTGGTATCCGGCTCCAGCGCCAATTCATCATGAATCTGCTGCGCTGCGGCGCGCGCTTCGGATCGCGCCACTTCCCATTCCTGCTGATCGATGTTGCCGTCCTTGTTGCTGTCGAACCGGTCCCGCAACGCGGCTTGATCCTTTTTCCAATCGTTGATCACATTGATCATCACATCCCGCATGGATTTTTGTGCTGTCGCAGACCAGGTGCTGAATTGTCCCAATATGTACAGCGGCTGGCCGGGCAGTATCAACCACTCGCTGTAACGGTAGTTGTTGGTCATGGCATGAACGATCGATTGGCTTTCCAGTATTTGTGTCCGGGTTGGCCATTCGCTATTGCCGTACCACACCAGTTTCTCGATGCCGTTGATTTCCGCCTGCTCCGGATCGACATAACAACTGCTGACACCGTCGGTGAGCCTGAAGCGATGATCGCTGATGTTGGTGTACACCACATTCCAGCGTGTTTGCGTGCGGCCTCTTTCGGTAAATGTTTCCTGCTGGGCAATTTCACTGCGGTACCAAAGACACGGGTGGTTGGATAACGGCGCGTAAATCGGCCGATCATCGATGAATTGCCCCTTTCCTTCCAGCTCAACATAGCCCTGATGCGCCGAACGTAATTTAGCAGTCGGCGTGTCCTCAATGATGCGCAGCCGTTTCCAGTTATGCATAAAAAAATAGAAACCGGTCAACGCCGCAACGATCACCGCACCCAGCACATAGGGATAATCCTGCGGCGGGATCTCGGCCAGTATTTGATTCATGCGCCCTCCACGTCAACCAAACAGCTTACCGATATTGACATCCTGCTTATCGGCATCGCTGAATTCCAGCAGATCACGCGATTTGAATTTAAACCAATTGGCGATGATGACATCGGGGAACTGCTCGATGCGCACATTGTTGATTTTGACCGCTTCGTTGTAATACTCGCGGCGGTCGGCAATGCTGTTTTCCAATCCGCTGATGCGCGCCTGCAAGTGGCGGAATTTCTCGCTGGCTTTCAACTCGGGATAGTCTTCCGCCACCGCAAACAGATTACCCAATCCCATGCGCAGCATATTTTCCGCCGCGCCCAGCGCGCCGAT
>CP091134.1:301163-317973 GCA_021582535.1 Nitrosomonas sp. | reverse complement strand
CACGGAAATGGTGATGCCTGGGGATAACGTATCGGTGACGGTAAATCTGATAGCACCGATTGCGATGGAAGACGGATTGCGATTTGCGATACGGGAAGGCGGACGTACGGTTGGTGCCGGCGTCGTCGCAAAAATTATTGAGTAAGTTTGTTGTTATAATAAAAAACAGGATAGTAATTGTTTTTTTGTGGTTTTAGCTTCAGATACATTTCAGTTAAAAGGCCAGTAGCTCAATTGGCAGAGCGTCGGTCTCCAAAACCGAAGGTTGGGGGTTCGATGCCCTCCTGGCCTGCCATATAACTGGACATGCTTTGGTAATAATTAAGTGAACCTTAGTGTTAATTAGTGGATAGCGGTTTTGATTGTGGCAATAAAATGAGCTAATTCGGCTTTATGGTGCAATCAAATGTTTTTTCACAATCACAAGGAATAAAAAGGATTCAATAGTCGTGAATAAATTGAAGCTTGGGCTTGTATTTGTATTTATTGTTGCTGGTGTAGCGGGTTTCATTTATTTAAATGAGAGCGCCATGGTTGTGCGCATATTGTCTATTCTGGCAGGATTTTTGCTGGCTGCAGTCACCGCAAGATTTACAACCCAAGGTCAGGAATTTTATGTGTTTTGCAGAGAGTCTTCTGAAGAAGCGAAGAAAGTAGTTTGGCCTAGCCGCAAAGAAACACTACAAACATCGGGCGTAGTGTTTGCTTTTGTCATTGCCATGGCACTGTTTTTATGGTTGATTGATGCTGGGTTGATGTCACTTGTAAAAGTTATGATGAATCCGGATGCTTGATCACGTCTCTCAGAGGAAAGAATGGGTATGAAATGGTATGTGGTTCACGCTTATTCAGGTTATGAGAAAAGTGTACAGCGTGCATTAAAGGATCGCATTGAGCGAGCTGGCATGCAAGATAAATTTGGTCAAATTCTAGTACCGGTTGAAGAGGTGATAGAAATGAAAAGCGGCCAAAAAAATATCAGTGAACGTAAATTTTTTCCGGGTTATGTACTCGTAGAAATGGAGATGTCTGATGATTCATGGCATTTGGTCAAGAATACCGAGAAAGTGACAGGCTTTGTCGGCGGTTCCGCTATGAAGCCTACGCCGATAAGTCAGAAGGAAGTCGATAATATACTCCATCAAATTCAAGAGGGTGTTGAGAAACCGAAACCAAAAATTCTATTTGAAATTGGTGAAGCAGTTCGCGTTAAGGAAGGGCCGTTTACAGATTTTCATGGCAACGTGGAAGATGTTAACTACGACAAAAGCAAACTCAGAGTCTCGGTTTCCATATTCGGACGCCCAACACCGGTTGAGTTGGATTTCAATCAAGTAGAGAAATCCTAATAGGATAGATATTGTATTTTCAGAATTGAAAGTAAATTGAATTAAAGTTTTTTAGCTGTTTTTTTATTGTTTATCATCGGGGAGAGCGCGTAGTCGTTCGATTGTACCTATCAGGAGGATGTAGTGGCAAAGAAGATTATTGGCTATATTAAGTTGCAGGTTCCTGCCGGAAAAGCTAATCCAAGCCCGCCTATTGGTCCGGCGCTAGGTCAACGGCAGTTAAATATTATGGAGTTCTGTAAGGCGTTTAACGCGGCTACCCAGAAATTGGAGCCGGGTTTGCCCGTGCCCGTAATCATTACTGCGTATGCTGATAAAAGTTTTACGTTCGTAATGAAAACGACACCCGCATCGGTCTTAATTAAAAAGGCTGCAGGTGTTGGAAAAGGAAGCCCTAGACCGCATTTAGACAAAGTAGGGAAATTAAGCCGTAGTCAAGCCGAAGAGATTGCCAAAACAAAGATGCCGGATTTGACAGCGGCAGATTTGGATGCTGCTGTACGTACGATTGCTGGAAGTGCAAGAAGTATGGGCATAGAAGTGGAGGGTATATAACATGGCACGTACATCGAAGCGCTACAAAGCGATTGCAGGTAAAGTGGATCGAAACAAGACGTATCAAATTGACGAGGCATTGGGGCTTGTTAAAGAAGCTGCAACAGCAAAGTTTGATGAGTCTATTGATATTGCAGTGAATTTGGGTATTGATGCGAAGAAATCCGATCAAGCTGTGCGTGGCTCGGTAGTATTACCTGCGGGTACTGGAAAAACAGTTCGGGTTGCCGTGTTTGCGCAAGGTGATAAAGCAAAAGAAGCACAAGAAGCGGGCGCGGATATTGTTGGTTTTGATGACTTGGCTGCTGATATTAAAGCGGGGAATATCAACTTTGATGTTGCTATCGCAAGTCCTGATGCAATGCGGGTCGTTGGTCAATTAGGTCAAATTCTGGGGCCGCGTAGTTTGATGCCAAATCCAAAGGTAGGTACCGTAACTGCGGATATCGCCGGTGCCGTTAAGAATGCGAAAGCTGGGCAAGTACAATTTAGAGCGGATAAAACCGGCATCATACATTGCACAATTGGCCGTGCGTCGTTTGGTGTGGATGCATTAAAACAAAATTTGAAGGCATTGATTGAAGCACTGAATAAATCCAAACCGGCTTCGTCAAAAGGCATTTATCTGAGGAAAGTATCCGTTTCGAGTACCATGGGCATTGGTATACGGGTAGATCAAACAAGCATAACGTAATAAAAGAACTTTGGGCCATCGAATACAATTTGTATTTGAGGATTATCAAAGACCGTTGGGGTGTGCTGAAAGTGAATGAAAGGCTTTCCGGATTTAACTGGATGACACTTAAACACTCAACTATGCAGAAGAAAAATTATTGGAATTTTTAGTTTTTTTCTGCGATATCTTGAGACCCAGCGTAGATGGTGAACCCAGACAGGAGTTTTGTTTTTCCTGGTTTAAGGTCACCAGTGTGTAGTGTTCGAGGATGGAAATTTATTCATGCATCGAATGCTATTTTTAACTGATGGAGAGTGAACCTTGAGTCTTAATCTTGATGAGAAAAAAGCAATAGTAGCCGAAGTGAGCGCACAAGTAGCTAACGCTCAAGCGATTATTATTGCAGAGTATCGAGGGATGGAAGTTGGTCAAATGACGCAACTAAGAGCGAAAACTCGCGAGTCAGGAGTTTATTTTCATGTCATAAAAAATTCATTGGTTCGGCGTGCTGTTGCAGATACGCCTTATGCAGGGTTAGCCAAGCATATGGTGGGTCCGCTTGCCTATGGCATCAGTACCGATCCGGTAGCAGCTGCAAAAGTGCTGCATGAGTTTTCTAGAGACAATGAAAAATTCGTAATCAAAGTTGGTGCGATCGGTGAACAAGTGATATCGCGCGATGAGATTACTGCACTCGCAGTGTTGCCAAGCCGTGATGAATTGCTGGCAAGATTGCTGGGAACAATGCAGGCACCTATTGCCAAGTTTGTACAAACATTGAATGAAGTACCTGCCCGTTTTGTACGTGGTTTAGCCATGGTACGAGATAGCAAATAGCGTTCTTCAAGCTTCCTTAATATACATAAACAGAAAATAACCAGGAGAAAATAATGGCTGTAACTAAAGATGAGATATTAGAAGCGATTGCGAGCATGACCGTACTCGAATTATCGCAATTGATCAAAGAGATGGAAGACAAATTCGGTGTATCTGCAGTTGCAACAGCTGCTGTTGCTGTTGCCGCACCGGGTGGCGGTGGCGCTGCTCCTGCTGCTGCAGAGCAGACTGAGTTTACCGTTATTCTCTCATCTGCTGGCGAAAGCAAAGTAAATGTGATCAAAGTGGTAAGAGCAGTAACCGGACTCGGTTTGAAAGAAGCAAAAGACTTGGTTGATGGTGCACCGAAACCAGTTAAAGAAGGTGTATCCAAAGAAGATGCTGCTGCAATCCAGAAACAACTGGTAGAAGCTGGCGCTACTTGCGAAATTAAGTAATAAAAATTATAAATTTTTCAGGCTGGTAGGCTATTGCAGCCTCCAGCCTTTGATATTTTGACCATTTGATGTGTCATTTTGGGCATTTGAACAATTGATAGTTATCTGGCCTCAATCCTTCAATCCTCTGTCTTCTTCTCTCGGAGAAAATTCATGAGCTATTCGTTCACAGAGAAAAAACGTATCCGCAAGAGTTTTGCCAAACGTGCGAGCGTATTGCCTATACCGTTTCTTCTTGCTACTCAGCTCGAATCATACGCAGCTTTCTTACAGGAAAATGTCGCACCTAATAAGCGCCAAAACCAGGGATTACAAGCTGCTTTTAATTCAATATTCCCAATCGAGAGTCATACTAAAAATGCGCGTCTTGATTTTATCAGCTATGAACTCGGAGCACCGGTATTCGATGTCAAGGAGTGTCAGCAACGCGGACTAACCTATGCATCGCCATTACGTGCCAGAGTAAGACTGACGATCATGGATAAGGAAATATCCAAACCGACTGTCAAGGAGGTGAAGGAACAAGAAGTTTATATGGGTGAAATACCCCTGATGACCGATACGGGCTCTTTTGTCATCAATGGCACTGAGCGGGTGATTGTGTCACAACTGCATCGCTCACCTGGCGTGTTTTTTGAGCATGATCGCGGTAAAACCCATTCTTCAGGGAAATTATTATTTTCTGCACGGATTATTCCTTACCGAGGATCGTGGCTGGATTTTGAATTTGATCCTAAAGATTGTTTGTTTTTCAGGATTGATCGCCGCCGCAAAATGCCGGTGACAGCTCTGTTAAAGGCAATCGGTTGCACTTCCGAACAGATACTGCAAGAGTTTTTCATTTTTGATTGTTTTCATTTCTCAGACAAAGGTATTCAGTTTGAACTTGTGCCGGAGCGCTTGCGTGGCGAGGTAGCGAGTTTTGATATTACGGCTAAAGGCAAAAAAGTCATTGTTCAAAAGGATAAGCGCATTACCGCTAAACACATACGCGAAATGCAGGAAGCCAAAATCGATCAATTGGACGTGCCGGAAGATTTCTTACTGGGACGCATACTGGCGCAGAATATTGTTGATAAGGAAACAGGTGAAGTTGTCGCGCTTGCCAACGACGAAATTACCGAAGATACACTGGCTAAAATTCGTAAAGCCAACATCAAAAAAATTCATACACTGTATGTAAACGATCTTAACTATGGCGCTTATATCTCACAAACGCTGAAGATCGATGAAACGACCGATGAAATGAATGCGCAGGTTGCGATCTACCGCATGATGCGTCCCGGTGAGCCACCGACCGAGGAAGCTGTCAAGGCATTGTTCGCCGGTTTATTCTATTCGCCCGAACGCTATGATTTGTCCGTTGTCGGTCGAATGAAATTTAATCGCAGAGTGGGCAGAACCGAATTGACGGGTGCTCAGACGCTATCGAATGAAGATATTATCGCGGTTATTAAAATCCTGGTTGAACTGCGTAATGGCCGTGGTGAGATCGACGATATCGATCATCTTGGTAATCGCCGTGTACGTGCGGTCGGTGAACTGGCGGAAAATCAATTCCGGTCAGGACTGGTGCGTGTTGAACGTGCGGTGAAAGAGCGTTTGAGTCAGGCAGAATCAGAGAACCTGATGCCGCACGATTTGATTAATGCGAAACCTGTTTCAGCGGCGGCCCGTGAGTTCTTTGGTTCCAGCCAATTATCACAGTTTATGGATCAAACCAATCCGCTGTCTGAAATTACTCATAAACGTCGTATCTCAGCTTTGGGGCCGGGTGGATTAACGCGGGAAAGAGCGGGTTTTGAAGTGCGTGACGTGCATCCGACGCATTATGGTCGGGTATGCCCGATTGAAACACCGGAAGGACCGAATATCGGTCTGATCAATTCGCTGGCACTGTATGCGCGCACCAATGAGTATGGTTTTATCGAAACGCCATATAGCAAGGTGAAAGATTGCCGGGTGACGGAAGAGATAGATTATCTGTCCGCGATTGAAGAAGGCAACTATATGATTGCCCAAGCGAATGCTGAGCTTGATGAAAATCATCAGCTGATTAGCGACATCGTTTCCTGTCGCCACAAAAACGAGTTTGCATTATCGTCACCGGATCGGATTGAATACGTGGACGTGGCGCCGGCGCAAATTGTCTCCGTGGCTGCTTCGCTCATACCATTTTTAGAGCATGATGACGCGAACCGTGCGCTGATGGGATCTAACATGCAACGTCAAGCCGTTCCATGCTTACGTGCTGAAAAACCATTTGTCGGTACAGGTATTGAACGTGTCGTGGCTGTGCATTCAGGAACCACGGTGCGAGCCAAGCGTGGCGGTATTGTAGATTATGTCGATGCCAGCCGGATTGTTGTGCGGGTGCATGACGCAGAAACGCGCATGGGCGAAGTGGGTGTGGATATTTATAATCTGATCAAATATACCCGTTCAAACCAAAACACCAATATCAATCAGAGGCCTCTGGTTAAAGTCGGAGACAATATCAGTAAAGACGACGTGATCGCCGACGGCGCTTCCACCGATATGGGGGAACTCGCGCTTGGGCAAAATATGCTGGTGGCATTTATGCCATGGAATGGCTATAACTTTGAAGATTCTATTCTGATATCCGAACGGATCGTTGCGGAAGATCGCTTTACCTCGATACACATTGAAGAGCTTTCTGTAGTCAGCCGGGACACTAAGCTGGGTACGGAAGAGATAACGGCTGATATTCCCAATTTATCGGAACATCAACTGGGGCGCCTTGATGAATCGGGTATTGTTTATATCGGCGCGGAAGTAGAAGCCGGTGACGTATTGGTTGGGAAAGTTACGCCTAAAGGTGAAACACAGCTGACACCGGAAGAAAAATTATTGCGCGCAATTTTCGGCGAAAAAGCATCGGATGTAAAAGATACTTCGTTGCGAGTACCGTCGGGCATATCCGGAACCGTCATCGACGTGCAAGTGTTTACGCGCGAAGGAATCGAACGTGACAAACGTGCGCAAAAAATTATCGATGATGAGCTTGATCGTTATAAGAAGGATCTGGCCGATCAGTTGCGTATCGTGGAAGAAGATGCATTTCAACGTATTGAACGCTTGCTGATTGGTAAGATCGCAACTGGCGGTCCTCAAAAGCTGGCCAAAGGTAAAGAGATTACGGCTGAATATTTGCATAGCTTTGATCCGCATTATTGGTTTGATATCCGTCTGGCTGATGAAGATGCGAGCATACAGCTGGAGCAGGTGCGCGAAAGTATGGCGCAAAAGCGCAAAGCATTCGATGCAGCGTTCGATGAGAAAAAGAAAAAACTCACGCAGGGAGATGAATTAGCGCCCGGTGTGCAAAAAATGGTCAAGATTTATATCGCGGTTAAACGGCGATTGCAGCCAGGCGATAAAATGGCGGGACGGCATGGTAACAAGGGTGTGATCTCGAAAATCGTACCGTTGGAAGATATGCCTTATATGGCGGATGGAACGCCAGTCGATGTCGTATTGAATCCGCTGGGCGTGCCTTCCCGGATGAACGTGGGGCAGATTCTTGAAGTCCATTTGGGCTGGGCAGCAAAAGGGCTGGGCAGAAAAATCGACGAGATGCTGAAAGCGCAACAGAATGTGAGTGAGATCAGGGAATTCCTGAATAAGATTTATAACGGAAGCGGTAAAAAAGAAGATATCGCTTCGTTATCGGATAGTGAAATCTTATCGTTAGCCGAGAATTTGACTGAAGGAGTTCCGTTTGCAACGCCTGTATTTGACGGGGCAACCGAGCATGAAATTAAAGATATGCTGGAACTCGCAGGCTTGCCACAATCAGGTCAGATCACTTTATACGATGGGCGGACGGGAGAAGCTTTCGACCGGCCGGTCACGGTTGGCTATATGCATGTTCTGAAACTGCACCACTTGGTGGATGATAAGATGCATGCACGTTCAACCGGTCCTTATAGTTTGGTGACACAGCAACCATTGGGCGGTAAAGCGCAATTTGGCGGACAACGCTTTGGTGAGATGGAGGTTTGGGCGCTGGAAGCATATGGCGCAGCATATACCTTACAGGAAATGCTGACTGTGAAATCCGATGACGTGACTGGGCGTACTAAAGTATATGAAAGTATTGTGAAGGGTGATCATAAGATTGATGCCGGCATGCCGGAATCATTTAATGTGCTGGTAAAAGAAATACGTTCATTGGGAATGGATATCGATTTAGAACAGTATTGATTTTTCAGAACCTTGAATGATCGAACGCGATTCTATTCTGCCATTCATACTTTAGATTTATACAATTTTTATTGCCCCCTGATTGACAGGAGTGACAAATGAAAGCACTGCTAGATTTATTTAAACAAGTTACTCATAAAGAAGAGTTCGATGCCATCAAAATTGGCCTTGCATCTCCCGAGAAAATACGCTCATGGTCGTATGGTGAAGTAAAAAAACCGGAAACAATTAATTACCGTACTTTCAAACCGGAAAGAGACGGTTTGTTCTGCGCAAAAATTTTTGGTCCAGTGAAGGATTATGAGTGCTTGTGCGGAAAGTACAAACGTCTGAAGCATCGTGGTGTTATTTGTGAAAAGTGCGGTGTTGAAGTCACTTTATCCAAGGTACGTCGCGAGCGGATGGGGCATATCGAACTTGCTTCCCCGGTTTCGCATATCTGGTTTCTCAAATCGCTACCGTCTCGTCTCGGCATGGTATTGGACATGACCTTACGCGATATTGAGCGGGTGCTTTATTTTGAAGCTTACGTGGTTACCGATCCCGGGATGACGCCATTAACGCGCTGCCAGCTGTTGACGGAAGATGATTATTTAATCAAAACGGAAGAGTATGGCGATGATTTCAGTGCCAGCATGGGCGCGGAAGGCATTCGTGATTTATTGAGTAATCTGGATATCACCGCAGAGATTGAAATCCTGCGGCGCGAGATGGAAAGCACGGGTTCCGAGACAAAAATCAAGAAAATCTCTAAGCGCCTCAAACTGCTCGAAGCATTCAACAAATCCGGAATTAAACCGCAGTGGATGATATTGACGGTGCTGCCGGTATTGCCGCCGGATCTGCGTCCATTGGTACCGTTGGATGGCGGGCGTTTTGCAACCTCTGACTTGAATGATCTGTACCGGCGCGTCATCAACCGTAATAACCGCTTGAAGCGCTTGCTGGAACTGAAAGCACCGGAGATTATCGTTCGTAATGAAAAACGGATGCTGCAAGAAGCGGTTGACTCGTTATTGGATAATGGCCGCCGCGGTAAAGCGATGACGGGTGCGAATAAACGCGCGCTTAAATCTTTGGCCGATATGATCAAGGGTAAAGGCGGGCGCTTCCGTCAGAACTTGCTGGGCAAACGTGTGGATTATTCCGGACGTTCAGTGATTGTGGTCGGACCCCAGCTTAAGCTGCATCAATGCGGACTGCCGAAGAAGATGGCACTCGAGCTGTTTAAACCATTTATTTTCAATAAACTGGAAATAATGGGGATTGCAAGCACTATAAAAGCTGCCAAGCGTGAGGTTGAAAATGAAAGCCCGGTAGTCTGGGATATATTGGAAGATGTCATCCGCGAGCACCCGGTCATGCTGAACCGGGCGCCAACGCTGCATCGTTTGGGTATTCAGGCATTTGAACCGGTACTGGTTGAAGGCAAGGCAATTCAATTGCATCCGCTGGTATGCGCAGCTTTTAACGCTGACTTTGACGGTGACCAAATGGCTGTCCATGTGCCGCTTTCGTTAGAAGCGCAAATGGAATGCCGTACTTTGATGATGTCAACCAATAATGTATTGTCGCCTGCCAATGGCGAACCGATTATCGTACCGTCGCAAGACATCGTGCTCGGACTTTACTATACAACGCGGGAAAAGGTTGGAGCACGGGGCGAAGGCATGTTGTTTCAGAATGTGGGTGAGGTTTCGCGCGCTTATGAAACCCGCAATGTCGAGTTGAATGCCAAGATTACAGTGCGAATCAAAGAGTATGAGACAAACGCCGATGGCGAGCGTTGTGAAAAGATCACTCGTTATGAGACAACTGTGGGAAGAACCTTATTATTTGAGATTTTCCCTCCGGGCTTACCTTTTTCACTACTGAACAAAACACTCAAAAAGAAAGAAATCTCGAAGCTTATCAATGCCAGTTTTAGGCGTTGCGGATTACGTGAGACGGTTATCTTTGCAGATAAGCTGATGTATTCGGGCTTCACATATGCGACACGCGCGGGGATATCAATTTGCGCGGATGATATGCTGATACCGACGCAGAAGGGCGATATTATTGCTGCAGCGGAAAAAGAAGTGAAAGAGATTGAAGGTCAATATACTTCAGGCCTGGTGACGCAAGGTGAACGCTATAACAAAGTAGTCGATATCTGGGGGCGTGCGGGTGATCAGGTCGCCAAGGCGATGATGAATCAACTCGGCGTGGAAGCCGTGCAAGATCCCGCTACAGGTAAAGATAAATTGAGTGAAGATGGTAAGCCATTGGTGCAAGAATCGTTCAACTCGATCTATATGATGGCGGATTCCGGCGCGCGTGGTTCGGCCGCACAAATACGTCAGCTCTCGGGTATGCGCGGACTGATGGCGAAACCGGATGGATCGATCATTGAAACCCCGATTACCGCCAATTTCCGTGAAGGACTGAACGTATTGCAGTACTTCATTTCAACCCATGGCGCTCGTAAAGGTCTAGCGGATACCGCGTTAAAAACTGCAAACTCGGGTTATTTGACACGGCGTCTGGTTGATGTGACGCAAGATCTTGTAGTTACAGAAGAGGATTGCGGTACCGGTAACGGTGTGGTGATGAAGGCGCTGGTGGAAGGCGGCGAAATTATTGAAGCGCTCCGCGAGCGGATTCTGGGCAGAGTTGTAGCAAATGATTTAGTTAATCCCGAGAATCAGGAAGTCGTGTTTGCCTCGGGTGCATTATTGGATGAAGACGCTGTTGATTTGATCGAATCCTTGGGTATTGATGAAGTTAAAGTACGCACACCATTGACTTGTGAAACTCGCTACGGATTATGCGCGAAATGTTATGGCCGGGATCTGGGGCGTGGCACGCCGGTCAACGTGGGCGAAGCCGTGGGTGTTATCGCCGCGCAATCGATTGGCGAACCAGGCACGCAATTGACAATGCGCACATTCCATATCGGCGGTGCAGCGTCCAGAACAGCCGTTGTCAGTCAGGTTGAGAGTAAATCAAGCGGTGTAGTGCATTACTCTTCTACGATGCGGTACGTAACGAATGCGCAAAATGAATTAATCGCCATCTCGCGCAGTGGTGAAATCATCATTCAAGATGAAAATGGCCGCGAGCGTGAAAGACACAAAGCATCGTATGGTGCGACATTGATGGTACGGAATGGTGAAGCGGTAAAAGCCGGTCAAATATTGACCACATGGGATCCGCATACACGGCCGATTATCACGGAATACACCGGTAAAGTACGGTTTGAGAATGTCGAAGAGGGTGTAACGGTTGCCAAACAGATTGATGAAGTGACCGGATTGTCGACATTGGTGGTCATTGATCCGAAACGCCGTGGCGTCTCGCAATCAAAAGGATTGCGTCCTCTGGTTAAATTCCTGGATGATGATGGTAATGAAATCAAGATGGTTGGCAGCAATCAGTCTGTGAGCATTACCTTTCAGATCGGTTGTATCATTACCGTACGTGACGGGCAGCAGGTAAGTGTGGGCGAAGTACTGGCAAGAATTCCCCAGGAAACATCGAAAACGCGCGATATTACCGGTGGTTTGCCGCGTGTGGCTGAGCTGTTTGAAGCACGATCACCAAAAGATGCCGGCATGTTAGCTGAGGTAACAGGCATCGTGTCGTTCGGGAAGGATACCAAAGGTAAACAGCGGCTTGTCATTACCGATCTGGAAGGCACCGTTCATGAATATCTAATTCCAAAAGATAAGCATGTCATGGCGCATGACGGGCAGGTTGTTAACAAAGGTGAAATTATCGTTGACGGTCCGGCTGATCCTCGTGACATATTACGTTTACAAGGTGTTGAAGCACTAGCACGTTATATTACCGATGAAGTTCAGGACGTATACCGGTTGCAAGGCGTTAGGATAAATGACAAGCATATTGAAGTTATTGTGCGTCAAATGTTAAGACGAGTGCAAATTACAAATGCCGGTGATTCCACATTTATACCCGGTGAGCAAGTCGAACGTGCCGATCTGCTGATCGAGAACGAGCGGCTGATTGCTGAGAAAAAAATGCCTGCCACATATGAATTCCAGTTGCTTGGTATTACAAAAGCATCTTTGTCTACCGACTCATTCATTTCAGCAGCATCTTTCCAAGAAACAACGCGCGTGTTGACCGAAGCTGCCATCATGGGCAAAAAAGATGATCTACGTGGTCTGAAGGAAAACGTGATCGTAGGAAGATTAGTTCCAGCAGGGACGGGACTGTCTTTCCACAGCAAACGCAAGAATCAAGGAAGAATATCCGAGTTAGGTTTGGAATCAAGCATTTCAATCGATAGCACGGTTTAGAAAATAGAAATTTAATAATCCGTTATCTATCCCCTTGACAGTGTTGAGGTGACTAAGTAGTCTAGGGGAGGGTATCTGCCTGTTGGTAGAGGATTGGATGGGCAGAGGGAAGTGAAGGGGATAAGGATGTAAAGCTCTGGATACTGGGGATGTGAGAAGTATTCAAAGGGCTGTAGAACAAGAAGAAGAGCAAAGTAAAGAAGAGGCAAGGAAGAAACTTATGGAAAACCAAAGGAGAGAGAGATGAAAGGCAAGCTATGGCCGAGGATAGTAGCGGTAATGTTAGGGGGGTTGCTGATAGGAGCGGCCCAAGCGGACATACCGAGCGTTCCGAACGAACTATATGAAGCACTGAAACTGGATCGAGCAAAAGTAACGCCGAAGGAACTGCACGAAGCGTTAGTGAAGCGCTACAAGGATCCTGCGCAAGGAGCGGGACGGGGCACACTGGCGCAATACTGGGAACCGATACCGTATGGAATATATCTGGATCCGGCGACATTTTACAAATCACCGACCACGAACAAAGAAGTAGCCAGCCGCAAAGAATGCGTGGAATGCCATACCGACGAATCACCGGTATGGGTACAAGCATGGAAGAGAAGCAGCCATGCGAACCTGGACAAAGTACGCAACCTGAAACCTGGGGAGCCTACTTTTTACAAGAAAGCCAAACTGGAAGACATTGAAAAGAACCTGCGCTCGATGGGCAGACTGGCTGAAGGTGAAAACCTGAAAGAAGTTGGCTGTATCGACTGTCACGTAGACATTGGCGCGAAGAAGAAAGCGGACCACACCAAAGACATCAGAATGCCGACAGCGGACGTATGCGGCACCTGTCACCTGCAAGAATTTGCGGAACGCGAATCGGAACGCGACACGATGATCTGGCCGCACGACCAGTGGCCGGACGGACGCCCATCGCACGCACTGGACTACAAAGCCAACGTGGAAACCACCGTATGGGCGGCGATGCCGCAACGCGAAGTAGCCGAAGGCTGCTCGATGTGCCACACCAACCAAAACAAATGTGACTCATGCCACACCCGTCACGAATTCTCAGCAGCGGAATCCCGCAGACCGGAAGCCTGCGCAACCTGTCACAGCGGCGTAGACCACAACAACTGGGAAGCGTACTCCATGTCCAAACACGGCAAGATTGTCGGCATGCTGGGCAACCAATGGAACTGGGAAGCACCGCTGAAAGACGCCTATGCAGTAGGTGGACAAAGCGCGCCGACCTGCGCCGGCTGCCACATGGAATATGAAGGCGAATACAGCCACAACATGGTCAGAAAAATCCGCTGGGCGAACTACCCGTTTGTTCCTGGAATTGCAGAAAACATCAAAAGCGAATGGTCGGAAAAACGGCTGGACTCATGGGTAGTCACTTGTACCCAATGCCACTCGGAACGTTTTGCCCGCTCCTACCTCGACCTGATGGACAAAGGCACGCTGGAAGGACTGGCTAAATACCAAGAAGCCAATGCCATCGTACACCAACTGTACAAAGAAGGCCTGCTGACCGGACAAAAAACCAACCGTCCTGCACCACCGGCACCGGAAAAAGAAGGCTACGCCTACTTTGCCCAACTGTTCTGGTCGAAAGGCAACAGCCCTGCGGCGATCGAACTGAAAGTGCTGGAAATGCATGAAAACGACCTGGCCAAGATGCACGTAGGCCTGGCGCACGTTAACCCGGGCGGCTGGACCTACACCGAAGGCTGGGGCCCGATCAACCGCGCCTATGTGGAAATTCAAGACGAAAACACCCGCATCCGTGAAATGGTTGCACTGCAAGAACGTGTTAAAAATCTTGAAACCAAGAAAACCAGCCTACTCGACTTGGACGGCACAGCAGAGAAAATCTCGCTGGGCGGTTTAGGCGGTGGCATGCTGCTAGCCGGAACACTGGCACTGGCAGGCTGGCGCAAACGTAAACAAAGCGAAGCTTGATAAACGCTAACGCAGAAGATCGCACTGCCAAGGCAGTGCGATCGTCAGACAAGCTACTCCCGTCATTGGGGATCATCCTAGTGACGGGAGGTTTGCTTTTATTGGGCTGGTTTGCGTATTTATGGTTCAAACCGGTACCCGCCCCCTATCAATATCAACTGGTTACCGAAGGCGACAGCCAAAAGTTCAGCAAAATGGACCTATCGGGCTGGCCGGAACTAAAGCTCAGCCAATACAAAGTACAAGCGGACGGCGTAGCCAAACCCATCGCCGAATTCATCGTCGCAAGACAAAAAGATGAAGCACCGGTACTGATTTACTGGAAGAACAGCACCAACGAAATACTCTACAACTTTGACCGTAAACCCTCGGAACTCAGCACCCTGGCAGCGGCGATAGTCAAGCACGCCCCGAAAGACGCCCTGATACTCTCATGGTGGGACACCTCGCGGCAAATCAAACTACTCACCGGACACGACACACTCTTCACCAGCCACCTGAACGAACCGCTGATGATACCGGTCCCCTGGCTGGAACAAAGCGAAGCCATCCAAGCGTATGAAAACCAATTCTGGGGAAGCAAAGCCAGTCAAAAAGAACGCGAACAATTCAAACGTTTCAGCGAAGCCCTGACCGCCCCTGCGGAAGAAGGCGTCAAACAACTGCGGGCACTGGTAGGCTCAGACCGGGAAACCTACCTCATCGTCCACGTCACCGACCTGTACAAAGCAGGACTCATGTACCCCGACAGAATCGGCGTAGCCTTTCAAAACTTCCCGATGACCGGCAACATGCACGGCATGATCAACCAAATGAAAGTGCAACTGAAGGAAAACGACTTTGACACCTACACCCTGCAATCGGTTGCGGACGAAGAAATCAGAGTATTCTTTTTGAGCGACGAAAAGAGCAGCCAAACCCTGCTGGCCAGAATGCTACCGTTTGTCGACAAGAAAGCCCCGACGGAACTGGACGTAGCGCAACTGATCTATCAACAAGGCGGCTACTGGGTCTACAAACTACCGTAGGCGGAAACGCGAGCGAAATAGCCATTTACACAATGCGGCGATAGCGTACAATACGAAGCCATCAAAAACTTGAATTAAAAAAAGCATAAAGGAGGAGAAGGATGAAACACCCGATAACCTATATACTGGCTGTTCTGGCGACGGCTGCATTTTTTTCAGGCACAGCGATAGCGGACACCTTTGAAGGACGCGCGAAATGCAGCTCCTGCCACAAATCGCAAGCCAAATCCTGGAAAGACACCGCGCACGCCAAAGCGATGGAATCGCTAAAACCGGGCGCGCGCAAAGAAGCCAAAGTAAAAGCCAAACTGGACCCTGAAAAAGACTACACCCAAGACAAAGACTGCGTAGGCTGTCACGTAGACGGATTTGGCAAAAAAGGCGGCTACACCATAGAAACAGCGAAGAAACCACTAGCGGCAGTCGGCTGCGAATCGTGCCACGGACCAGGCAAGAACTACCGCGGCGACCACCGCAAAGCAGGCCAAGCATTTGAAAGCAAAGGCACCACCACACAACGCAAAGTGGTAGCCGACAAAGGGCAAGACTTCCAATTTGAAGAAGCCTGCGCAGCATGCCACCTGAACTACGAAGGCTCACCGTGGAAAGGCGCGAAAGCCCCATACACCCCATTCACCCCGACAGTAGACCCCAAATACACCTTTAATTTTGACAAGATGGTCAAAGACGTCAAAGCGATGCACGAACATTACAAACTGGACGGCACCTTCGCAGGCGAACCGAAATTCAAGTACCATGACGAATTCCAAGCCAGCGCCAAGGAAAAGACAGGGGACAAAAAAGATAAAGGAAAAGAGTAATGACAGGCATACAAAAAGGAGCGATAGGCACGCTGCTGACAGGCGGCTTGCTGGGCATAGTACTGGTAGCGGTCGTATTTGGCGGGGAAGCGGCGCTATCGACCGAAGAATTCTGCACCAGCTGCCACTCGATGACCTATACGCAAACGGAACTGAAGCAATCGACGCACTATGGCGCGTTGGGTGTAAATCCTGGCTGCAAGGACTGTCACATTCCGCAAGGATTCAAGAACTTTCATTTAGCGGTGTATACCCATGCGGTGGATGGCGCGAGAGAACTGTACCTAGAACTGGTGAACGACTACTCGACGCTGGAGAAGTTTAATGAACGCCGGTTGATCATGGCGCACGATGCGCGGATGAACCTGAAGAAATGGGACAGCATCACGTGCCGTGACTGCCATAAGAACCCGAATCCACCGGGAGCGGACGCTCAGGAAGCGCACAAGAAGTTGAAGACGGAAGGTGCGACCTGTATAGACTGCCATCAGAATCTGGTGCATGAAGAAGTAGCGAAGACCGACTTGAATGCGAGCTTAGCGGCGGGCAAGATGGTATTAGTGAAGGAAGAAGATGAAGGCGGTAGTGGAGAAGACGAAGACGAGGAAGAAGACGAGGGCGAA
>CP091134.1:296259-301063 GCA_021582535.1 Nitrosomonas sp. | reverse complement strand
TGATGCGTGTATAAATGTTGCCCGGCACGGCGAGATTGAACAAATCCGCGCCATGCTGGGCATTGTCGAATTCGTAGGCGACGGTCTGGTAAATAGGAACCGCAACCGATTTGGTGGTGGGGTCGGTGTGATAACCGGCGTGGATAGCGATCGTTTCGTCTTTCATTCATTTATCCTTTTAGGAGATCTCAAGAATTATTGAAGTTTAGTAGATTGGCGAGATTATGCCATCGTGCCTGTTAGGGAAGCGCTGATTAATTCGGCGAACGAGATGAAGCGATAGGCGCACGGAACGCAGTGACCGAGACCTATCAACAAGATAGGCGAGGTGAGTACCGCGCAACGAATCGATTCGCTCGTACAGTCAATTAATCAGCATTTCCCTAGAGAGTTGTTATCAGTGGCTTGGATACGCACTCAATCGCCATTTTTCCGTTCGACATGCTCCTGCAAACCGGTTTCGCGGATGGTTTGCCGGTCGTAAATGCGCTGCCCGATCGGTACCTCAAAGCCTTTTTCCTTGATCAGAATCGCGCCGACCGGGCAAATGGTTGCCGCCAGATCGGTGACTGCCAGCGTGCTGTCAGCGAGCTTGCCGCTCGGCGTATTGACGACCAGATGCGCATCCGTGCCGCGCCCGGCGATGGCGAAGACATTTTTTTTGTCGATATCGCGGCTGGCGCGCACGCACAAATCGCACAGGATGCAGCGGCTGCGGTCGAGCAGAATGCCGGGGTGCGAGGCATCGAGTTCGCGGTGCGGGTAAAACTGCGCAAAATGATCGTCGAGCATGCCAAGGTGATACGCCATCGCTTGCAATTTGCAGTTGCCGGTTTTCTCGCACGACGGACAGATGTGGTTGCCTTCGACGAACAGCATTTGCGTGATCGCTGTGCGCGCTGCGTTCAATGCCGGCGTGTCATTGCGGATTTCCTGCCCCGCTGCAGCCGCCGTGATACACGCGGCGACGCTGCGGTTGCCGGCTTCCACCACGCACAGGCGGCAATTGCCGCTCGGCGGCAGGCCGGGGTAGTGGCACAGATGCGGGATGTAAATGCCGGCCGCCAAGGCTGCATCCATGATGGTTTGGCCCGGCGTGAACGGAATTTCCTCGCCGTCGATGCGGATCGTGTCAGCGCCGGTGGTCATCATTCATTATCCAGATGGGCGGCGGCATCGTCGCGATGCGTAACTTGCCGCGCGCTGGCCAGTGCTTGATCGAGATCGAAGCGGGCGGTGAATTGCGGCTGCAAGCGCCGGGAGAAGGTGTGTGGAAATTTCTGCAGACCGTCCAGCACATGGTTGGCCGCCGTGTGCCCCAGGCCGCAATGCGATTGGTGTTGCACGATGCGGCCGAGCTGCTGCAATTCGCCGATGTCGGTTGCTGTGCCGCGGCCATCGGTGATGTTGTTCAGCGTGTTTTTCAACAATTGCGTGCCAACGCGGCACGGGGTGCAGAAACCGCAGCTTTCGTGCGCGAAGAAATGCGCGAAATTGCGGTGGATTGCGAGTAAATCGCGTTGCTGCCCGAATACCAGCAACGATCCGCCGGTGGCGGTATCGTCGAAAGCAATGACGCGCCCGAATTCCGCCGGGCTGAGCAATGTTCCGGCGGGGCCGCCGATTTGCACCGCTTGCACATCCGTGGCACCGCAATCATCCAGCACTTGCCGGATCGTCACACCAAACGGGTATTCGTAAATACCGGGTTTTCCGCAATCGCCGCTGACGCTGAGAATTTTGCTGCCCGCTGATGTTGACGAGCCTGCGGCTTTGAACCAAGCGCTGCCGTGCACGGTGATGTGTGCGGCGGCGATGAACGTTTCGACGTTATTGACTACGGTGGGTTGTCCTAGATAACCATGCGTGACGGGAAACGGCGGACGGATGCGCGGAATGCCAGGCTTGCCTTCGAGCGATTCGATCAGCGCCGATTCCTCGCCGCAAATATACGCACCGGCACCAACGACAATATCGATGTCGAAATCAAAATCCGCTTGTCCGAGAATATGCTTGCCCAGCAATCCCTGCTCGCGGTGTTGATCCAATCGGATTTGCAGGTGCGGTAACAGATAGCGGTATTCCCCGCGCAGATAGACAAAACCCTTCTCCGCACCGATGACAAACGCGCACAGCGCCATGCCTTCGAACAAGGTGCCGGCGTATTCGCGCAACAGCAGACGATCCTTGAATGTGCCGGGCTCGCCCTCGTCGGCGTTGCAGACGACATAGCGCGCACTGCCTGGCGCTGCGCGGCAGAATTGCCACTTCTTGCCGGTATCGAACCCTGCGCCGCCGCGGCCGCGCAAGCCGGATTGCTGAATGACGGTTAATGTCTGATCCGAGCCTTGCAGCAATGCTTTCCGCAATGCGCTGCCGGATGTGAGCCGGTTGGTCAGCAGCAAATCGCGGCGGTGCACGGTATCGGATGTTTCAAACCATGCGGCAGGCCATTGCTGAATAGGAGTTCCATCTGTCACGAGCTGTACCATTTGCGCGATTTTATCCGCATTCAGTCCGGTGACCGGCACGCCATTGACCAGCAGTGACGCACCCTGATCGCACATACCGATGCACGAGGTTTCGCCGATACTGACCAATCCGTCCGCTCGCGTCTTACCCGGCGTGACTTGCAACCGCTGGCACAGCATACGCAGCAGATCCTGCTCGCCGGACAGATAGCCGCAGCTGGTGCAATTGCTGAACAAAATATCAAAACGGCCGCGCGGTTGCGTGGAGAAGAACGAATAAAACGCAACCACTGCAGCCACTTGGCTGAGCGGTATATTGAATTCACTCGCAGCTTGTTGCATCGCGTGCGGCGGAATATGCCGGAATTGCTGCTGGATTGCGTGCAGCCGGTGCAGCAGGTGCTCGTGCGCTAATGGATTGGAGCGATTCATCATGCCTGCGAGTATAGCCGGATTACTGCCAAACCGGTATAAACAGCACATAATGGCTTACAAACCAACAGTTAAGCGAGTAATGCTGCGACGATCCCGGTAATGAAGATGCCGTCGAATGTGCCCGCGCCGCCGATCGAGGCGTACGGTGTGCCGAGCCGGGAAATGTCTTTCATGTGCAGCAGATCGGCGCCGATCAATACCCCCAGAGTACCGCTGATATACGCCAGCGGCGCGCTTTGTTCCGGGCTAATGATCAGCCCGACCAGCGCCGCGCTGATGGGTGCGATCAATACCGGCATGCCGATGCCGAGTCCCTGAATCGGGCGGCTGAAATAGTAGCTGATCGCGCTGATGATGGCGATTCCCAGCAGTGTAGGAAGCAAACCCAACGCGCTATGGGAAAACAAATAGAGCGACAGTGCTGCCGGTATCAGGCAGCCGCCGAGATTGATTAAAATTTGCGTTTCATTATGAAACGGCTGCGCCGGCATCCTGAGCAATCCCCAGTAAGCAGGCGGGGTGAATTCCTGTACCGGTATATCGCTTCTGATCCGCGCCACCGGCAAATTGACGACGCTGCCGAGCAAAGAGAGAGATAGCACCGTCAATCCCATTTCCGGCGGCAAGCCCAGCTTCGCAAACGCAAATGACAGCAACTCCGCTTGGAACAGCATCATCATGACGACCAGCAGAGAAATGAAAAATAATAAATGCAGCGGAGAGAAATAATTTTTCATCGCGGTAGAATAAGAAAGATAGTGCCGGGTGGCATTATTGTGTTCAAGATTTTGCCATTGTAGCGAGAAACGGGCTTGCAGTATCCGGATTCTAAGGAAACGCTGATTAATTCGGCGGACGAGATGAAGCACGAAGCGCACGGAACACAGCAACCGAGACCTATCAACAAGATAGACGAGGGAGCGAGTACCGCGCACCGAAGTGATTCGCTCGTATAGTCGATTAATCAGAGTTTCCCTAAGTGAAGGTGGCACCTGAAATTTCTGTAGGCGCTTGGATGCACTGCATTCCGCTTGGGTGGGGCGGGTTTGACAGTCCTTCCGCGGCATGCTTGAATGACCAGCCCGCGTTGCGCTGGCTGATTTGTATCGGCATAAGGCCGGTAGAAACGCGGCGGAGCGCCGCGGCCGTCAATTGTTAATGAGGGGTTTTCTATGCCGATGCTATCGATCAATCCGGCCACGGGCCAAATGCTGCAAACTTTCCCAACCTGGCAAGCCGGTGAAATCGATACGGCGCTGCAGCAGGTGGAATCCGCACAAGCCGGTTGGGCGGCGCTCAGTTTTGAACAACGCGCCGGTTTCATGCGCAACCTCGCGCAAGTATTTCGCCAGCGCAGCGAAGAGTACGCCTATCTGATCACCGAGGAAATGGGAAAGCTGCTGCGCGAAGCTAAAGCGGAAGTGGAGAAATGCGCGCTCGGCTGCGAGCATTACGCGGATCATGCGCAAGCGTATTTGCGCGACGAAACGATTGCTTCGGATGCCAGCCGCAGCGTGGTGGTGTATCAGCCGCTCGGTGTCGTGCTGTGCATCATGCCATGGAATTTTCCGTTCTGGCAATTGATCCGCGCCGCAGCACCGGCGCTGATGGCGGGTAACGCGGTGGTGTTGAAGCACGCATCCAATGTGCCGCGTTGTGCGCTGGCGCTGGAAGACGCATTCCGGCAAGCCGGATTTCCTGCCAACACTTTCCGCACGTTGATGATCAGCGCCGCGCAGGCGGAGACGGTGATTGCTGATCCGCGCATCGCCGCCGTGACACTGACGGGCAGCAGCGCCGCCGGGCGCCGGGTTGCGGCGATCGCCGGTCAGTACCTGAAAAAATGCGTGCTCGAGCTGGGCGGGTCGGATCCGTTTATCGTGCTCGGCGACGCCGAT
>CP091134.1:294825-296159 GCA_021582535.1 Nitrosomonas sp. | reverse complement strand
TGGCGCGCAGTATGGTTGAGAATGAACTCAAAGCGCTCAATATTCCTTATGTCATGACCAAAACCGGATTGGAAGCCTGGAATCGCATTCAAGCCATGTCGGAGGCTGCCGCAACCGAAGGTAAGACGATTCAGGACAAAGTCGCTATGGTCCTGACCGATCTGGAAATGCCGGAAATGGATGGCTTTACACTGACCCGCAATATCAAGAGCGATCAACGATTCAAATCAATCCCGGTCGTGATTCATTCTTCATTAACGGGCGAAACCAATGAAAAACACGTCAAATCGGTCGGCGCTGATGCGTATATCGCTAAATTTGTCGCAGAGGAATTAGCGGAAACAATCCGCAAGGCTTTGCGGTAAACAGTATTTTCCGGCGATCTGCTGACTTACACATTTAACTGGAAGGGTAAGCGCACTAAAATCATTTTTCAGCATCTTACCCTCTCATGACCGTGATAAATCTACAGCAAAGTGAACACGATAGAGAGTTCTTCCCTGTCTATCGCGCTCAACTCCCCCTGATTGCTTTAACCATTCAGCCGTCAAAGCGCACCGGTAAATACCAACCGGTCAAATGGTTTGTTGCCTGCGGCGCAGCACGAAACCTAGTAATCCCAATCCTGTTAACAGCATGGCGTAAGTTGCGGGTTCTGGCACTGCAACGATGGGAGAAAGCAAGAATGCACGCGAGCCGCCGCCGGGAGCGCCTTCCAAATGCCCCCAACCGATGATCTGTCCGCGATTGTTGATGCCGACAGCCGAAAGCTCACTCCATCCAGCTTCAACGACCGGCGCAAGCAATGAAAGATCGGTTATTGTACCTTCGCTATAGAGAAAAGCGCTGTGAATGCAATTGTCACAATAACTGTTGATTCCTCCCACGACTTGCCCGATATCATTGATAGCATCCGCACGGTTGTGAATTGACATACCTAGACTGGAGATATTTGCGCCTCCTGCATCGGTAATAAATGCTCGAACAGACTGATAACCAATAAAGTCATCATAAAACCCGGAGAATCCAACGACCTGTCCTGAATTATTAATCGCTCGCCCCATACTAATACCATCTGTTCCTCCGTTAAGGGTAGTTAAGTCGGTCATTCCAGCGCCGTTTGCACCCGTTATAAAGGCATGCTGAACGGAAACATCCGAAATGGAAGAAATTCCCGTTACTTGCCCTGAATCGTTGATACTATAGGCCGCGCTATAATCTCCGCTCAAAGTACCCAAGTCGGTCATTCCGACGCCGTTCGGACCGGTGATGAAAGCGTGATACGCGGCATTACCCGCCGTCGAAGACACCCCGACGACTTGCCCAAAATTGTT
>CP091134.1:290654-294725 GCA_021582535.1 Nitrosomonas sp. | reverse complement strand
GATGGTTACAACACCTTGCTGGCAGTGCTGAAGGGATCGATGCGTGTCAATAATTCTGAAACTATCAATACAGCGGAAGTCGGTCTGTTTGACCGAACCGGCGATCATATCCGCATCAGCAGCGACCCCGAAACCATCGCGCTGTTATTGAGCGGTGAACCGATCGACGAACCCATCGCAGGCAGCGGCCCGTTTGTGATGAATACTGCCGAGGAAATCCGCCAAGCCAAGATAGACTACCAGAGCGGCAAGATGGGAAAAATATCCCGAGCACATACGGCATAAATTGATTCTAACCAACCAGTCTCGCTGACAAGCGGCAACCTTTTTATTTGATTTATCCACAGGAGAGTACTATGAGTCATATCAATCCCGACGACACGTTGATGCTGCTGATCGACCACCAGAGCGGCTTGTTTCAATTGGTCAAGGACCTGCCGGTACCGGAATTGCGCCGCACAATGCCATCGCGCTTGCCAAAGTCGCCACATTGCTCAAGATGCCAGTGATTACGTCGGCTTCCGTTCCGGATGGCCCGAACGGTCCGCTGATTCCGGAAATCCATCAAGCCGCTCCGCACGCACAATACGTAGGTCGTCGTGGCGAAATCAATGTCTGGGATAGCGCTGATTTCGTTAAGGCGGTCGAAGCCACCGGCCGCAAAACACTGATCCTTGCCGGTACGCTGACCAGCGTGTGCATGGCTTTTCCATCTATCAGCGCAGTGACCGCCGGTTATAAAGTGTATGCCGTTGTGGATGCCTCGGGTAACTGGAGCAAAATGGCTACCGACTTAACCGTTGCCCGTATTGTGCAAGCAGGAGTCATCCCGATCGACACCGTCGCAGTTATTTCAGAGTTGCAGAAAACCTGGAACCGGCCGGAAGCGCTGGATTTTGCCGATCTTTACGCCGATTATCCGATGCCGCATTACCGGCTGTTGATCGAGAGTTATGACAAAGCCCAGGCTGTACAGAAAGCAAAGAATTAGGAATCAAAATGACTTTAGAAGAAAAACTCAACGATCTGAATCAGATGATCATCAACGGCGAAATTCTGGAATCGATGGACAAGTATTACCATCCCGATTGCGTCGTGATCGAAAAAAACGATGTGGTGGCGAAAGGATTGCAACAAGCCAAAGCGCGGGAATCCGAATTATTCGAAGGCGTTGAAGCATGGCTCAAATCGGAGATTGTATCGACCGCCGTAGGAGAAAACGTCACGATGACCGAGTGGCATTATGAATACAAACATAAAGACTTGGGCCACAAAAAGTTTGATCAAGTGGCGGTACAACACTGGAAAGACGGCAAAATCATCAGTGACCGATTCTATGCGCTGTATTGAATAAAAATGCATAACAACAACCCATGAAAGGAGCATTACAATGAACAAGGCTTTCAAATACAACCGACTTTCTAAAGATGATGCTGTTTTGCTATTGGTGGATCATCAGGCAGGACTGATTTCGCTGGTGCAGGATTTTTCACCGAATGAATTCAAGAATAGTGTGTTGGCCATCACCGCCTGCGGCAAGTATTTCAAGTTGCCCACCATCCTGACCACCAGCTTTGAAGAAGGACCCAATGGGCCGCTGGTTCCGGAAATCAAGGAGATGCACCCTACTGCGCCGTATATCGCTCGCCCCGGCAATATCAATGCCTGGGATAACGAAGATTTTGTCAATGCGATCAAAAAAACCGGCCGCAAGCAACTCATCATCGCCGGTGTGGTGACCGAAGTTTGTGTCGCTTTTCCAGCGTTATCCGCGATCGAGGAAGGCTATGAAGTATTTGTAGTCACCGATGCCTCCGGCACTTTTAATGAGGTAACCCGCGATGCTGCCTGGGCACGCATGCAAAATGCCGGAGTGCAATTGATGAGCTGGTTTGGCGTGGCTTGCGAATTGCACCGCGACTGGCGCAATGATATCGAAGGCTTGGGCGCTTTATTTTCCAGCTATCTGCCTAACTACCGCAACCTGATGACGAGCTACTTCGCCATTACCAAGAAATAAGCGGTCAACTTTTAAAGGCGATGAAACATGGGTGACAGCGCGGTAAACCAACGCCGCCGCCGTATTCTGCAAGCAGCCGGAGCGTCTTTATTGCTTTCGAAAACCGGCGTGCTTGCTGAAACTTCCGGAGAAACATCAATGCAGAACCCCAAAGCCCAATTGATACTGCGCAACGGCCAATTCATCACGCTCGACCGCCAGCATCCGCAAGCCACGGCCGTTGCCATTGCGGAAGGCCGTTTTATTGCAGTGGGAAACGACAATGAGGTGATGCGCCTTGCCGATGACCATACGCAGGTGATCGATCTTAACCGCCGCCGTGTCATTCCCGGCTTGATCGACTCCCATCTGCACCTCATCCGCGGCGGACTCAATTACAACCTGGAATTGCGGTGGGACGGCATGCCTTCGCTGGCCGATGCCATGCGCCGCCTAAAAGAGCAAGTAGCGCGCACACCGGCACCGCAGTGGGTGCGCGTGGTCGGCGGGTTCACTGAAATGCAGTTTGCCGAGAAACGTTTGCCGACATTGGATGAAATCAACGCCGTGGCACCGGATACACCGGTTTTCATTTTGCATCTGTACGACCGCGCCCTGCTGAACCGCGCCGCACTGCGCGCCTGCGGTTATGATCGCGACACACCCAATCCGCCAGGCGGCCTGATTGCCAAGGACAGCCACGGCGAACCCACCGGCCTGCTGCTGGCGGAACCGAATGCGTTGATTCTGTATTCCGCGCTCGCCCGAGGCCCGAAATTGCCGTATGACTATCAGATCAATTCGACACGCCATTTCATGCGGGAAATGAACCGCCTGGGAATCACCAGCGTGATCGATGCCGGCGGCGGCTATCAGAATTATCCCGATGACTACAAAATTATCGAAGACCTGCATAAAGCGGACGAGCTGACTGTACGGATCGCGTATAACTTGTTTACCCAGAATCCCAGAGAAGAAATTGCGGACTTTTCCAAATGGACCAAAATGCTGAAACCGGGTGATGGCGATGGCTATTACCGCCATAACGGCGCAGGCGAAATGCTGGTCTTTTCCGCAGCGGATTTCGAGGATTTTCGCATGCCTCGCCCGGATCTGGTCGCGCACATGGAAAATGACCTGGAAGCGGTGGTGCGTATCCTCGCCAGTAACCGTTGGCCATTCCGATTGCACGCCACCTACAATGAGACCATCTCGCGTGCGCTGGATGTATTCGAAAAAGTGAATCGGGATATTCCCTTTGACGGCATCCACTGGTTTTTCGATCATGCTGAAACCGTGACCGATGCCAATCTCGAACGTATTGCCAAACTGGGTGGCGGCATTGCCATTCAGCATCGCATGGCTTATCAGGGTGAATATTTTGTGCAACGCTACGGCCGTAAAGCGGTGGAACGCACGCCGCCTTATAAACGGATGCTGGAACTGGGAGTAAACGTGGGCGCAGGCACCGACGCCACCCGCGTAGCCAGCTATGACCCTTGGAATGCACTGTATTGGCTGGTTACCGGCAAGACCTTGGGAAATCTCCCGCTGTATCCGGCGGCCAATCTCGTCGATCGTGAGACCGCATTGCGCCTGTACACGCATGCAAATACCTGGTTCTCGAATGAAGAAGATGTCAAAGGCCGGATCAAACCCGGACAGTATGCCGACCTGGCGGTATTATCCGCGGATTACTTCAAGATTCCGGAAAACGAAATCCGCCATCTTGTGTCGGTGCTGACTGTCGTCGGCGGACGCATCGTCTACGGCGACGGCGAATTTAGCGCGCTTTCCCCGCCTTTGCCGCCGGCCATGCCGGATTGGTCGCCGGTAAATCACTTTGGCGGCTATTTCAAACCGGCAGCAAGCACAGCGGCATCACTGCACACACTCGCTCAAACCGCTTGCGGCTGCGGCACGAGCTGTCTTGTGCATGGCCATGCGCATGGGCAGGCTTACCAGAATGCGGTAGCACCCGGCGAACAGAGCGGTTTCTGGGGCGCACTCGGTTGTTCATGCTGGGTATGATGTGGCCGGGCTTTACTTGCCTGATAGCTCAAATCCGACAT
>CP091134.1:269544-290554 GCA_021582535.1 Nitrosomonas sp. | reverse complement strand
TTGCATGAATACCAGATTCCAGATCTCGATGTAGCGATCGCCGTCGGCATCGGCGGAGCCGGGCGGCCCGCCTGCAACATCCGGGCCGTGGTCGTAGAATATTTCCGAACAAGGGCCGCAAGGTCCGGTATCGCCCATTTGCCAGAAATTATCCATGGTGGAAATCCGCACCACGCGGGATGGCTCGACACCGACTTCATTGAGCCAGATATCGGCGGCTTCGTCGTCTTCCGCGTAAACCGTCACCCATAATTTCTCGCGCGGGATATTGAGCGTGCCGGTCAGAAAATCCCAGGCAAACAAAATGGCGTTGCGCTTGAAATAATCGCCGAAGCTGAAGTTGCCGAGCATTTCAAAGAAGGTATGATGCCGTGCGGTGTAACCGACATTCTCCAGGTCATTGTGCTTGCCGCCCGCGCGTACACAGCGTTGCGAACTGACGGCGCGAACGTAAGGACGCTTATCCTGACCGAGGAACACATCCTTAAATTGCACCATGCCCGCGTTGGTGAACAATAACGTTGGGTCATTGCCTGGCACCAGCGGACTGGAAGCTACGATGGTATGGCCATGCGATTCAAAGAATTCGAGAAATTTTTGTCGTATTTCGCTGCTTTTCATATTTTTTGTTGCTGCTCGTATCGTTCTAGTTCAGTCACTGTTAAACCCAGCGCATCGCCTTTGACGATGGCCAGACTTTTAACTTTAGCCCGGATGGTGATTTCTTCGTTCATTTTGGGAAGATCGAGTTCGGTCAGAACCGTAATTTCGCCGCTGCTATCTTCCAGCACATACGATTTCAGGTTGACCAGCGGCAAACGTGTGGGGTTTTTCGGGATGCCTTTTAATTTGACTTCCTTGCCGTCAAAATTGACCGGCGCCGTATTGATTTCATGGATCGGTGTGATCTCATCGGCGCGCGCTGGATAGCTGGTGGTCAGGATTGCCAGCAGTGACATCATGGGCAGAAGCCATTTCTTCATATGCTTTCCTCGTCAGCTTGCGATAGGACTTGCTGTATTGTTTCCATGGAAAAACCTCTATTCATCATAAATCGTATTTGTTTGCCCCGCTCTTCCCGCGTTTCGGGCGGGTGATCGTATTTCTTCCGCCAGATGGTCAACGCCGCTTCCAGCTCGGTTTCCTTGAGCGCCGGCAGGATACCGTCAATCAGATGACCATCGATTCCCTTGGTTTTCAGTTCATGGACGATGCGCTGGCTGCCGAAGCGGGAACGGCGGGTGCGTGCGACTTGCTCGACCATGCGCCGCTCGGAAAGAAAACCCTGCTGTTCCAGTTTATCCAATACTTCCGCCAGCTTTTCCGTTGCACCGGAATCACTCAGTGCGGAAAGTTTCTGCGCCAATTCCCGGCGTGAATATTCGCGCTGCGCCAGATAACGCAGTGCGCGTATTTCGATGGGGGAGCGCGTATTCATGCCGGTTATTTTTCTTTCTCGGCTTTTTCTTTACCAGCGCTTTCCTTGATCGGTTTTGTATGATCCGGAACACCGACGATGGCTCTGATTTTTTGTTCGATTTCCTGCGCCATCTCTTTGTGTTCTTTCAGGTAATCGCGCACATTGTCTTTGCCTTGACCGATTTTCTCGCCCTGATAGGCATACCAGGCGCCGGATTTGTCGATCAGCTTATGCAATACACCCAGTTCGATGATTTCGCTTTCGCGCGAAATGCCTTCGCCGTAGAGAATATCGAAGTCCGCTTGTTTGAACGGCGGCGCTATCTTATTTTTGACGACTTTTACACGGGTTTCATTACCGATGGTTTCCTCGCCTTTCTTGATCGAACCGGTGCGGCGGATATCGAGGCGCACGGAAGCATAGAATTTCAGCGCATTACCGCCGGTCGTCGTTTCCGGGTTGCCGAACATGACGCCGATTTTCATGCGGATCTGATTGATGAAGATGACCATGGTGTTGCTGCGCTTGATGTTCGCAGTCAGTTTGCGCAATGCTTGCGACATCAGCCGGGCTTGCAACCCCATTTGCGGATCGCCCATATCGCCTTCAATTTCAGCACGCGGTGTCAGCGCGGCGACGGAATCCACCACGATGATGTCGACGGAGCCGGAGCGCACCAGCATATCGGCGATTTCCAGCGCTTGTTCGCCGTTATCCGGTTGCGATATCAGCAGTTCCTTGACGTTGACGCCGATTTTTTGCGCATATTGCGGATCGAGCGCATGTTCCGCATCGATAAAAGCGGCGGTTCCGCCCAATTTTTGCATTTCCGCGATCACTTGCAGTGTCAGCGTCGTTTTGCCGGATGATTCAGGTCCGTAAATCTCGATGATCCGTCCGCGCGGCAATCCGCCGACACCCAGTGCGATATCGAGCCCTAACGAGCCGGTAGAAACAACTTGTATGTCATAGGCGACATCGTTGGCGCCCAGCCGCATGATGGAACCTTTGCCAAATTGTTTTTCGATCTGGGCTAGCGCGGCGTCAAGCGCTTTACTTCTGTTTTCATCCATGATTTTTCCTGTTAAAAGACAATCAAATTATCGCATAACCTGTATTGCACCGACGTAACTTGTGATGAAGTTGTTTGGCTTGATCAAAAATTAGCATAGTAAAAAACTCGAGTATCCGGCTTGCCTGCGATATAATTGCATAATGTCGTTGAAGTGGCAGACATAAATACGTCACCGCTTTCAGTAAATTTTAATTGGTAACAGAGGGAGAATAGCTATCCGAGTCATTTTATTAGGCGGTCCTGGTGCCGGAAAAGGTACTCAGGCCAATTATATTAAGGAACATTTCGGTGTTCCGCAAATTTCTACCGGCGATATGTTGCGTAGCGCTGTGAAAGCAGGAACAGAATTGGGCGTCATGGCAAAAAAAATAATGGATGCCGGCGGATTGGTCTCGGACGACATTATCATCAATCTGGTCAAGGAACGTATTACACAACCCGACTGTTCAAGCGGTTTCCTGTTTGACGGTTTTCCACGTACGATTCCGCAAGCCGACGCCATGAAAGCAGCCGGTGTGCCCATTGATTTCGTCGTTGAAATTGATGTTGACGATGCGGAGATTGTTAAGCGTATGTCCGGCCGCAGAGTGCATCCCGCATCCGGGCGGACTTATCATGTGGATTTCAATCCACCCAAAACGCATGATCAGGATGATGTGACGGGTGAGCCGTTGATACAACGCGATGACGATAAGGAAGAAACTGTCCGGAAACGTTTGCAGGTCTATCATGAGCAAACTGAGCCATTGGTTGAGTACTATTCAAAATGGTCGGCGCATGGCGGGAAAGATGCGCCGCGCTATATCAAAGTAGCTGGCATAGGCACGGTTGAAGAGATACGTGATCTGATTTTCGCAGCATTGAAATAAGTTTTAGCCAGCCTCTTTTTTGATTCACGGAATGAATTCAAGACTCGGGATGCGGCAAGCCGCGCCTGAGTTTTTGTGCGTACAGATTCAGTAGAATGAAAATAGCTTGCTTACGATTTGATTAATCAGGAGAAAAATATGGCAATTAAAAATGCATTTTATGCCCAATCCGGTGGCGTTACCGCAGTCATTAACGCTTCCGCCGCGGGTGTTTTGGAAACGGCGCGGCAGCATACCGATAAAATCGGCAATGTGTATGCAGGCCGCAATGGAATTATCGGTGCGCTGACCGAGGATTTGATTGACACCAATGCCGATTCGGCAGCGGCGATTGCTGCACTGCGCTACACCCCGTCGGGTGCTTTTGGTTCCTGCCGCTATAAATTAAAGAGTCTGGAACAAAACCGCCGCGAATATGAGCGCTTGATCGAGGTTTTTAAGGCGCATAATATCGGCTACTTTTTTTACAACGGCGGTGGCGATTCTGCCGATACCTGCCTTAAAGTTTCACAGTTATCCGGCACGCTGGGTTATCCGATTCAGGCGATCCATGTGCCTAAAACCGTTGATAATGATCTGCCGATCACGGACTGTTGCCCGGGTTTTGGTTCGGTGGCTAAATATATTGCGGTATCCACCCGTGAGGCCAGCTTTGACGTAGCCAGCATGGCCAAGACTTCCACCAAAGTTTTTGTGCTGGAAGTCATGGGACGTCATGCAGGTTGGATTGCAGCAGCTGGCGGCTTGGCTTCAAGCCCGGATTGCGAGATTCCAATCGTCATTCTGTTTCCGGAAGTTACTTTCGATAAAGAAAAATTTCTTGCCAAGGTGGACCGGTACGTTAAGGAATATGGCTACTGTTCGGTCGTGGTGTCGGAAGGTGTCAAGGGTAGTGACGGCAATTTCCTGTCCGATCAGGGACTGCGCGATGCGTTTGGTCATGCGCAACTGGGTGGTGTTGCTCCGGTAGTGGCAAATATCATCAAAGACGGTTTGGGCCTGAAATACCATTGGGGTGTTGCCGATTATCTGCAGCGCGCAGCGCGTCACGTCGCTTCCAAAACTGACGTTGAGCAAGCCTATGCAATGGGTAAAGCCGCCGTGGAATATGCACTGGCGGGACATAATTCGGTAATGCCGACGATTGTCCGTGAATCCAGTTCACCGTATAAGTGGTCGGTCGGCATGGCACAGCTTTCCAGCGTGGCCAACGTTGAAAAAATGATGCCGGCTGATTTTATCAGTGCAGATGGTTTCGGCATCAGCCCGGCCTGCCGTGAATATTTGGCGCCGTTGATCGAAGGGGAAGATTATCCGCCGTACAAAAATGGTCTGCCGGATTATGTGCGGCTGAAGAATGTTGCGGTTGCTAAGAAATTGGGTGAATTCAAATTATAATGTTAGGGTATCAAGCAATCCGGTCAGTGTTGTAATGAAGTCATACACCGCTGATTTGGTTGTTAAGTAATCGTATATTCAAAAAAATTTGATGCATTCAAGTAGTAAGAACAGATAAAATACGTCCTGATTTTTTATTCAAGACAAGTGGTTAAGAGTGCGGGATTAATTAGATCAGAATTTCGCATGCAATTTTTATGGTCTGACTTTAATTGGAGTTCTCTATGGCTAGTGGTTTCGTTATCGCAATTTTTAGTGCGATTGTAGCCCTGATATTCAGTGGTATATGGATTAAGGGTATTTTTGATCAATCTACAGGCAACCAGCGGATGCAGGAAATTGCCAAAGCGATTCAGGAAGGTGCTTCTGCATATCTGAAGCGTCAATATATGACGATCGGTATGGTGGGTGCAGTTTTGTTTTTTGCGCTTTGGATAGCGTTAGGTTGGGATACGGCGATAGGTTTCGCTTTAGGCGCTATTCTCTCGGGTGCTGCGGGCTTCCTGGGAATGACAGTATCGGTTCAGTCGAATGTCCGTACTGCTCAGGCTGCAAGCGTTGGATTGAACGAAGCGCTGGCGATTGCTTTCCGCGGCGGTGCGGTGACTGGAATGCTGGTTGTTGGTCTAGGCTTGCTGGGTGTGGCCGGATACTGCGCGATGTTGTTTAACGGCGCTAATCCCGATCAAGCCGTCAGCGATGTCATCAAACCATTGGTCGGTTTTGCATTCGGCGGATCACTGATTTCTATTTTTGCACGTTTGGGTGGCGGTATTTTCACCAAAGGCGCGGACGTTGGCGCCGATCTGGTGGGTAAAGTCGAAGCCGGTATTCCGGAAGATGATCCTCGCAATCCAGCCGTTATTGCCGACAATGTGGGCGACAACGTAGGCGATTGTGCCGGGATGGCTGCCGATCTGTTCGAAACCTATGCCGTTACGATCATCGCTACAATGATACTGGGCGCGCTGCTGTTTACAGCCAATGCGCTCGATGCGGTAATTTATCCGCTGATGCTGGGCGCGGTTTCTATCGTTGCATCGATTATCGGTTGTTACTACGTCAAGATGCGTGAAGGCGGTAAGATTATGAATGCGCTTTACCGCGGATTGGCGGTTGCTGGCGGTATCGCTTTATTTGCTTATCTTCCTGTTACCGTTTGGTTCATGAGCGGTATGACGCTTGATGTCGACGGTACGGAAATATCCGGTGGCATGCTGGTGATGCGAGTATTCCTGGCGGCAGCGATCGGATTGGTATTGACGGGACTGATGGTTGTCATCACCGAATACTACACATCGACCGATTTTCAGCCGGTTCAACATGTTGCCGAAGCATCAACGACGGGCCATGCAACCAACATCATTGCCGGTTTGGGTGTTTCAATGCGCGCAACCGCAGCACCGGTTCTTGCTGTATGTATCAGTATTCTGCTGGCTTATGCACTGGCGGGCTTATACGGTATCGCGATCGCTGCAACCTCGATGTTATCGATGACCGGTATCATTGTTGCACTGGATGCATACGGCCCGATCACTGATAACGCGGGTGGTATTGCGGAAATGTCGGAAATGCCGGATTCAGTCCGTGCCATTACCGATCCATTGGACGCAGTTGGTAACACGACCAAAGCAGTGACCAAAGGTTATGCGATCGGTTCAGCGGGTTTGGCTGCGTTGGTATTGTTTGCCGATTATACGCATGCGCTGGAGCATGCCGGGCACGCGATCACCTTCGACTTATCCAATCACATGGTGATTATTGGTCTGTTTATCGGCGGTATGATTCCTTACTTATTCGGTGCGATGTCGATGGAAGCTGTCGGACGTGCTGCCGGATCGGTAGTGATTGAAGTGCGCCGTCAGTTCAAGGAAATCCCCGGCATCATGGAAGGTACCGCTAAACCGGATTACTCTCGTGCAGTGGATATGCTGACCAAAGCCGCGATCAAGGAAATGATGATTCCTTCGCTGTTACCGGTACTGATTCCGCTGTTAGTCGGTGTGATTCTCGGACCGCAAGCACTGGGTGGTGTATTGATGGGTTCCATCGTAACCGGCTTGTTCGTGGCCATTTCCATGACCACCGGCGGCGGTGCTTGGGATAACGCTAAGAAATATATCGAAGATGGTCATTTCGGTGGCAAAGGTAGCGAAGCGCATAAAGCATCCGTGACAGGCGATACCGTGGGCGATCCTTACAAAGATACCGCGGGTCCTGCAATCAATCCATTGATTAAGATTATTAACATTGTGGCATTGCTGATAATTCCACTGCTGTAATAACCGTAATCAAGTAGTAACTTGAAAAGCACATCAGTTTACTGGTGTGCTTTTTTTATGACTCAATCCCCCCATCTGCAAAGAAAACTCCGGCTGGAAAATAGCAGCCTGAGCGCTCAGTAACTACTCCGCAGCAAGACATAGTATCGCAACCTCTCTTTTTTGACGGATTTGCGGAAGTTGCGCTTCCTCGTGTAATTCGTTCATAAATCAATGATATTTACTGTAAATGATCACTCTAAGTTAAGGAAATGCTGATTAATTGACTGTACGAGTGAATTGCTTCGTTGCGCGGTACTTACTCCCTCGCCTATCAGATTGATAGGTCCCGGTTGTTGCGTTCCGTGCGCCTCGCACTTCATCTCGTTCGTTGAATTAATCAGCGCTTCCTTAAGAAAGATCAGCACACAGTGATTTTTCTCACAGCTTGAATTCCTCGCGGTCACTATCATTCCGTCAACACAGTTCTTGTGCTGGCGCAATTCCACAGGAGCGATTTTTTTATTTCTATTACCCATGACGATTCCCGTTTAAAGGAGAGAATTCAGATGAAACGCACTTTACCTAAATCGACTGATATGGAGCCAATCGCATTGGTCGGAATTGGTTGCCGTTTTCCTGGCGGAATAAGCGATACAAAAAGTTTCTGGGAGTTACTGGTCAACAAAAAGGACGGCATTGTCGAAATTCCGGCCGAGCGTTGGAATTTGCAGCGCTTCTACGATCCGGAACCTAATAAACCCGGAAAAATTTATGTGCGGCAAGGCGGCTTCCTGCAACAACGTGTTGATGCATTCGATGCGCTGTTTTTTGGCATTGCGCCACGCGAAGCGGAATGCATGGATCCACAGCAGCGCTTACTGCTGGAGACAAGCTGGGAAGCACTGGAAGACGCCGGCATACCGCCGGATTCTTTGGCGGGCAGCAATACCGGTGTATTCATCGGCGCATTTACTCTGGACCATCAATTGACTCAGATGGGCAGCGGGAACAGGGATTTAATTGGCGCGCATACCGCAATCGGATCTACCATGACGATCCTCTCCAATCGTATTTCTTATGTCTTGGACTTGCGCGGCCCGAGCATGAGTGTCGATACGGCGTGCTCATCTTCTCTGGTTGCGGCGCACCTGGCTTGCCAGGCGATTTGGAATGGTGAGTGCGATTTGGCTATGGCCGGTGGTGTCAACATCATGACCCGCCCTGAATATCCGGTGGCCATGTGCAAAGGCGGATTCCTGGCTAAAGACGGGCGCAGTAAAAGCTTTGATGCGCGTGCCGATGGCTATGGCCGAGGCGAGGGATCCGGTGTCGTCGTGCTGAAACGCTTATCTGCTGCAATAGCCGACGGTGACAATGTTTATGCCGTGATACGCGGCACCGGCGTGAATCAGGACGGCCATACCAATGGAATTACCGTACCCAATCCGGAATCACAAGCGGCCCTGATTCGTCATGTTTGCACCAGGTATGATCTTGATCCCAAACAAGTTCAATACATCGAAGCGCATGGAACCGGCACACCGGTAGGCGATCCGCTCGAAGCGAAAGCGCTGGGTTCGGTCATCGGTTTGGATAGAAAACCGGATGAACGTTGTTTGGTGGGTTCGATAAAAGCAAACATCGGCCATACCGAAGCGGCTGCCGGTGTGGCGGGCCTGATTAAAGCTTCGCTCTGCGTATCGCACCGGCTTGTTCCACCGCAAGCGAATCTTGAAACACCGAATCCTGATATTCCGTTTGAATCGCTTGGATTACGATTACCTGAGAAGCTGGAAAAACTCGCTCCCGGTGTTGATCGTGTTTTGGCTTGCATTAATTCATTCGGTTACGGTGGAACGAATGCACACGTCATTTTGGAGAATGCGCCGAAATTGACTCGTAAGCGTAAAGCGAAAAGTGTTGAAGGCAAACAGTATGTTTTACCGCTATCGGCCCGAAGCGAAGAAGCGCTTAAGAGTCTGGCGCGTTCCTGGTTTAACCGCTTATCGGAAAATACTGCGGAGTCTCTCGAAGATCTGTGCTATTCAGCGGCATGCCGCCGTAGTCACCATCCTCTCCGCGTTGCCTTTACCGGAAGCTCCAAACGTGAACTATGCGAGCAAATCGAACGGTTCATTGAGCAAGGCAACGGTGAATGGCTGGCATCCGGTCAAGCGCAGAATAAAGAGCAAGCTCAGCCGGTCTTTGTATTCACCGGCATGGGGCCGCAGTGGTGGGCGATGGGCAGGGAGTTGTATCAGCAAGAACCTGTATTCCGTAACGAAGCCGATCAATGCGACGCGGTTTTTAAGAAAATCGCCGGTTGGTCTATTCTTGACGAGATGCTGGCCGATGAGCCGGTGTCCCGCATGAGCGATACTACGATCGCGCAAACCTCAAATTTCGTCATTCAAACAGGCTTGGTTGCGCTGTGGCGCTCGCTGGGTGTTGAACCGGCAGCCATTGTCGGCCACAGCGTCGGCGAAGTGACCGCCGCCTACGTTGCCGGTGTGCTGACTTTGGAAGAAGCGATCAAGGTAAGTTACCATCGCAGCCAAATTCAGAAAAAGGCATCCGGACTGGGCAAGATGCTTGCCGTGGGCTTAGGGGCGGAACAATGCGTTGATTTGCTGAAACTGACCGAAGGCAAAGTTTCGATAGCAGCGATCAATAGCCCGACAACAGTGACTCTGGCAGGTGACGCGGAAAGCCTGGAAGCGATTGCCACATACTTGACGGCCATCGGAGAGTTTAATCGTTTCCTGCAAGTAGAAGTTCCGTATCACAGTCATTACATGGAGGACTTAAAACCCGAAGTGCGGGAAAAACTGGCTGATTTGAAACCGGCGCTTCCTGTGCTGACATTGTATTCGACCGTAACGGGAGATCTCGTTAACGAGGTTGCCTATGATGCGGAATACTGGTGCGATAATATTCGTGAGCCGGTTTATTTCGCCAAAGCACTGGAAAGCTTATTGCGCGATGGTTATCGCGTATTTCTTGAAGTAGGCCCCCACCCGGTTTTGTCGACGGCGATAAAAGAATGCTGCCGTACGCAAAATATCGCGCCGGTCACGTTTGCATCCATGAAACGCGGCACACCTGAAAGACGGACTGTGCAGCTTGCTTTGGCCGGTTTGTATACCGCCGGATGCGCAATCGACTGGCCGCGGCTTTTCGCTGCAAACTCACATTACGTCAAGATTCCAAGTTATCCGTGGCAACGTGAGGTTTATTGGCGTGAAGAGGAACATTCCTTGACAGACCGGACGGGATTGCCTGCTCATCCGTTGCTCGATCATCGCCTGTCGGATCCCCGCCCAACTTGGCAATATCAGTTAAATCATCAATATCTGCCTTATCTTAAAGATCACCAGGTGGATGGCTTAGTCGTCATGCCTGGTGCAGCGTATGTTGAAACCGGTTTGGCGCTGTATGCGGAATTATTCGGGAACAATAGCTGCACATTAGCCAATTTGCAGTTTCACCAGGCGTTGCTTCTGGGATCGGATCAAGATCCCGATCCGGTGGTGCATGTGACTTATGATCCGGATACCAAAGAATATGCCTTTTTTAGCCGGGAGCAGAAAAATCATCTGGACTGGCAGCTGCATTCCCTGTGTCAGTTAGCGGATGCGCCAACAGCAGCATCGCCAGCTGAAAGCCTTGCCGCAATCTCGGCTCGTTGTAACGATCCAGTGAGCATTCCCGAACTGTATGCCAGCTTGAAACAGCGTGGACTGGATTACGGCCCTTGCTTCCGGACAATTACGGAATTGCAGCGTAAAAGTGCTGAGGTTCTGGCGCGAATTGAGTTGCATCCGGATCTGGAAAGGGATTTTGCTGCTTACCGCTTGCATCCCACGCTTCTGGATGGGTGCTTCCAGTCATTGATCGCGTGCATGGATGGCGATGATCATTTTTATATGCCGATTGCGATCAGGCAGTTGACATTTCTTCAGCCGGTCACCAAACAATTGTGGTGCCACGGCAGTTTGAGCGAATTCAGCGCCGATGGTATCGAAGGAAATTTGAGTTTATACGATGATCAAGGCCGGCTTTGTGTTCAATTAGAAGGATTGCAATGCCGCGCACTGGCCTCGCAGCAAGAAAAACAAGTTGATCAGGTTAGTCGCTTGGCTTACGTCTGGGATTGGCAGCAGCAAAATCTGAATCTCAGCAATACCCCGAGAAAAGGCACATGGCTGGTATTCAGCAACGACAATGAGATTTCCGGACAACTTTGCCATGCACTGGAAAACGATAATGTAAATCGTGTTATTCCGGTTGATACGCGTTATGTTTATCAGCAACACAATGCCGCGATCCGAACACTGGATGCCAGTCAGTTAGTGCGTGCCAAAGCCGTGCTGCAAATTGCGAAACAACACGATTGTATTGGCATTGCTTATTTATGGGGTTTGCAGGCAGGCGCAGAGCCAAATGATCCGGCAGGTATCGGTCAAGCGTGCGTGGCCATGCAGATCATGCAGTTACTCAATGAAGTGTTTCAGCAAAATAACCCGCGCCTGTATTTTGTGACACAGGGCGCACACGCGGTCAAAGACACCGATGCAATCAAACGTCTGGCTCAGTCACCAGTAGTTGGATTTGCCAGGGTTGCGCTGAATGAATTTCCCGGATTCCATTGTTCATTGATTGATCTGGATGAATCCAGTGGCGCTAATCAGGCCGATCAGCTCAGATTGGAGTTGCTGACAAACAGCGATGAAGATGATGTTGCGTTCCGCGATCGTGAGCGGTATGTCCATCGCTTGATGCATAGGGAAGCCGATTCTTCGCCGGAAGAAATGTCTCAGCAGGCCACAGTCACCGCATCCGAAGTGGAAGCATTCCGTCTAACTTGGACGAACGAACCGGCCTTTACGGAAACTACCCGGTCAATTGCAGTAAAAGCCGGCGAAGTCGAGATTGAACTGGATCATATCAATCTGGCGGGATTGAATCGGCAATCCGCGCAGAATGAAAAATCGTCGGGTTACTTTGCCAGCGGCATTATCCGGAAAGTTGGCGAAGCGGTAACCGAGTGGCGTGTTGGCGAGCAAGTCGCGGCTGTTTGCAAAGGTTTGCCGGCGTCGCATTGTATCGTGAAAAAAGATCAGGTTTTCTCGCTGACTAAATTGGCAGGCATCGCGAAAACCGGCATCGTTCATTTAATGTCAGCGGTGATCCCGGCATATTACTCGCTCAGTCACGTCGCTCGTATTAAACCGGGCGAGATTGTTCTGATCGATGCGGATTTGGGAAATAGCGCTCTATTTTTCCATCGCATCGCACTCTGGCTGGGAGCGAATCCCGTGTTATACAGCGTTGACGACAAGCGCTTGCATGCTTTGGAAGCTCAGAACGAAGTGGCGGTTTTTGATGCCCGGGAGCCGGGTCTGGCGGAAATACTGTCAACCGCATTCGATATCTTTGCAGTCAGGGCATGGATTCATTCCTGCAGTAATGCCCACAACGTGCTTAAAAACATTGCGCAGCAAGCCAATGCGCACGAGGTTATTGCCGATCAACCCCAGGATACTACTGCCGGAATAGCAGCGGAATCGATGCAATGCGGCAGTAATGCGCATGTCAGCGCCTTGGCGCTGGCATTCTCCGCGCCTCTCCTATTCAACAAACTCCTGACCGAATTGGGATCCTATATCCGCAAGCATCCGATGGATGCAGCGGATGTCCGCATATTTTCCGGAGAAGCAATACTGGAAGCTTGCCGCTCTCCTTCTCCAGCCGATGCTATGCATGCGGGAGTACTGTCGCTTGAAAACCGCGCCAAGATCCCTGTTCAAGTGATCCAAAAAGAACCGCAGTTTGTCGATCCTGCCGCTTCGTATCTGATTACCGGAGGTTTCGGCGGCTTTGGATTGGAGGTTGCGCATTGGCTGGTTAAACAAGGTGCAAAACACTTGGTCCTGGTAGGCCGGCGCGGTGCCGCCGGGGAAGCCGCGCAGAAGGCCATGAAACAATTGCATGCTAAGGGGGTGAATGTGATGGCCGCCGCGGCTGATATTGCAGATGCTCAGCAAGTGTCGCGTCTTTTGACACAAATTGACGAAGCAATGCCGCCGCTGAAAGGTGTGTTTCATGGCGCCGCAGTGCTCGATGATGCGCCTATTTTGGATTTAACCCCGCAACGCATGGCTGCGGTAATGCAGGCGAAGGCTGTGAGTGCGTGGCATCTGCATCGATTGACACAAAATCATTCGCTGGATTTCTTTGTCATGTGTTCATCGGTGTCCGCACTGATCGGTAATGGCCGCCAAGCCAATTACGCGGCGGCGAATACCTTCCTGGATGCGCTGTCCTGGCACCGGCAAGCCCTGGGATTGCCGTCCACGACGATCAATTGGGGGGCGATCAATACCGGCATGGCGGTGGATAGCGCAGAAGTGAAGAAACATCTGGCGCTGATGGGAATGAATACGCTCCCGGCCAAACAAGCGCTGGAGTGCTGGAAATTCCTGCACGACAAAAGAATCGCTCAGTACGGATTAATGGATGTGAGCTGGCCGCGCTGGCAGGAGTTTGAGCCAACGGGCGGGCAATCACTACGTTTCCGGCATCTTGCCAATGTTGTTGCAAATGCGGCAGCTGTCACTTCGCTGGCTATGGAAATGAGTGTGTTATCGCCGGAAGAGCAGCAAATCAGGCTGGAGGACTTATTGAGCGAGCTGGTCGCAAAAACACTGCGTTTGCCGCGCAACAAAATTAATACCCAAGCATCGCTTTCCCAAATGGGAATCGATTCTCTGATGGCTGCCGAACTGCAAGCTGAAATCAATCAAGCTTTAGGGGTCAGGATTTCCACATTGGAACTGATGCGAGGACAAAACCTCGGGCATCTTGCCCGGCTTCTGGCGGATAAAGCCAATCTATCGGCGGCGCCCGCCACAATGGCCAATCACAGTGGCGAATCATCCGAATTGATAGAACGGTTATCCGAACAGGATGTAACGATACTACTTAATCAATTGCTCGTTGAAGGGGAGACTGTTAATGAATAAGGTGAAAGATTTATCCGATGCGGAGAAAAGGCAGTTATTGAAGCAGCTGCTTGCACGCAACGAGAAAAAAACAGAGCGCGTGTTGAATCCGGTCAACAGTGCCGGATCAATGGATGATCCAACCAGTTTTAGTGATTTCGCAGGCTTCAAGATGTTGCAGGAACAGGCGGAAATTTTCCAGACGTTGGCGTTAAAGAATCCCTATTTTTGTGTGCATGAAGGTGTTAGCGATCATGTGACGCGTTTTGAAGGGAAAAAATACATTAATTATTCCGGCTATAACTACCTTGGTTTGTCCGGTCATCCGGAAGTATCGGCAGCGGCCAAAAATGCTATCGATCAATATGGCACCTCGGTATCGGCAAGCCGCATCGTATCCGGTGAGATCCCGCTGCATGCCGAATTGGAGCAAGCGCTCGCAGGGATTCACGATACCGAGGCTGCGGCCGCTTTGGTGAGCGGTTATGCAACGAATGTATCGGTCATTAGCCATTTATTCGGGCCGAAGGATTTGATCGTGCACGATGCATTGATTCATAACAGCGTGATCACCGGGTGCATCCTGTCCGGCGCCAAGCGCCTGGCTTTTCCGCATAATGATTGGCACGCGCTGGATCAAATGCTGCAAGAGAATCGCCACGCGCATGAGCGGGTGCTGATCATCATCGAAGGCGTGTACAGCATGGACGGAGATATTGCCGACTTGCCGCGTTTTATTGAAATAAAGAAACGGCATCAAAGTTTGTTGATGGTGGATGAAGCGCATGCTGCCGGTGTGATCGGCCCGCGCGGTTACGGTTCGCACGATCACTTTGGCGTCAAGGGTTCTGAAGTGGATATCTGGATGGGCACTTTAAGTAAATCATTCGCCAGTTGCGGTGGTTATATTTGCGGCGCCAAGGCATTAATCGACAATATCAAATACAACGCGGCCGGCGCAATTCTTTTCAGCGTGGGAATTTCTCCGGCCAATACCGCGGCGGCTCTGGCTGCTGCACGAATCATGCAACGTGAGCCGGAGCGCGCAGCCCGGCTCAGAGCAAACTCGGAACTGTTCATTGAACGTGCCAGGGAAAATCAACTGGATACCGGCGATGCTTCCGGAACCGGCGTTATCCCGATCATTACCGGTAACTCGGTACTGTGTCTGAAATTGGGACAGTATTTATCCGACCGGGGCATCTACGTGCACCCCATTCTTTATCCTGCCGTTCCGGAATCGGCTGCGAGATTGCGCTTTTTCATTACTTGCAATCTGACCGGAGAGGAAGTGATTTACACCGTGGATACTTTGGCAGCCGCGATGCGGACGCTAAAAGCGGATTGAGCTTTGCTGTGATTCATATTTTCTGATTTTTAAACCCATTGCTTCAATTATAGAGAGGATAAGACAATGATTCATCGATACACCGGATGGGTTGTAAATGCGCGGTGGTATATCTTGATTCTAATGGCCGGATTAGTCGCCATGGCCGGATACGGTATCAAGGATCTGCAATTCAAGTCAGATTACCGGATGTTTTTCAGTGACGATAACCCGCAACTGACTGCGCTGGAAAATCTGCAAAAAACCTATACGCGGGATGACAACGTATTGCTGGTATTAACGCCCGCCAAGGGAGATGTATTCTCACCGGAAATACTCGCAATTGCGCAACGGTTGACGAAGGATCTCTGGCAAACACCGTATTCAACACGCGTCGATTCGCTGGTCAATTTTCAGTATAGCCATGCGAACGGTGACGAAGTGACCGTGGAAGATTTGGTCGGGGATATCGCGCAACTGACGCCCGAAGATCTGACGCGGATTAAATTGTATGCCCTGCAAGAGCCTTTGCTGGTTAACCGTTTGGTATCTCCCAATGCCAAAGTCATGGGTTTCAATGTAGTGATTTTGCGGCCAGGCATTAATCAGGACTCCGAAACGGTGGAAGTGACCCGGTATGTGCGGAAATTGGCTGATTCACTACGGGCCGAACATCCTGATCTGGATGTGCGGATTACCGGTTCCATCCTCATGGATACCGCATTCGCGGAATCCTCCGAATTGGATATGCGCACCCTGACGCCTGCCATGCTGACTATTATCGCGATTGCTTTGTGGTTCTTCCTGAGATCGTTCTGGGGCATGGTCACGGTGCTTATCATGATGACGCTTGCTGTCATTGCCACAGTCGGCATGACAGGATGGCTGGGCATTGCATTTTCCCCTTCGAGTATTCCCGCGCCGACCATTTTGTTGACGTTAGTGGTGGCCAATTCCGTTCATTTACTGACGAGTTTTTATAAGTCGGTGAATGATGGTGCGAATCCTCACGAGGCGATTGGCAATAGCATTGCCAAGAACTTTAAAGCCATTGTGTTTTGTAATTTTACGACGGTCATCGGTTTTCTCACCATGAATTCCAGCGAATCGCCGCCATTCCGTGATTTAGGAAATATTACGGCCATGGGGATGGTGATTACTTTCTTCTTATCGATGGTGTTGCAGCCAGCCCTGATGGCGATCTTTCCCGCCGCTGGACGTCCGCGATGGGGAAGTAACGAAGGATGGAAGAAATTCGCGCATTTCGTCATCAAGTACCGCCATTACTGCCTGATCGGCATGACGCTCGCCGTTGCCGTCCTGGCCACCGGCATCCGGTTAAATGCGCTGGATGATGAATATGTGAAGTATTTTGATTCTTCTGTCGAATTCCGGCGCGATACGGATTACACATCGGATCATCTCACCGGTATCTACCGGATTGATTACTCATTGGAAAAAAACAATGGCGATGGAATCAGCGATCCGGACTTTTTGCAACGCGTCGATGCATTCGTGCAATGGTATCGCCAGCAGCCGGAAGTCACGCATGTATTTGCGGTTACCGACATCTTCAAACGCTTGAATCAGAATATGCATAGCGACGATCCGGCGTGGTATCGCCTTCCGGAAACCGCTGAAATGAGCGCGCAATTTCTACTGCTGTATGAGATGTCGCTGCCATACGGTTTGGATCTGAACGATCGCATCAATGTCAACAAATCGGCGACGCGGGTATCGGTAACACTGCACAGCATATCGAGTCAGCAAGTGCTGGACCTGGAAGCGCGCGCGCAAGCATGGCTTAAGGTCAATGCGCCTAATTTTGCAAGACATGAAGGAACCGGCATCACGTTGCTGTTTGCGCACATCGGGCAACGCAATATCGCGAGCATGATCGATGGCTTGGTACTAGCCGCGATCATCATTGCGCTGACACTGATCGCTGTGTTGCGCTCAACGTTGCTTGGTTTGCTAAGCCTTATTCCCAACGTGATTCCATCGATCATGGTGTTCGGTGTGTGGGGCATGCTGGTGGGGCAGATCGGCATGGCTTCTTCGGTCGTCGTCGCCATGACTCTCGGTATTCTGGTGGACGATACGGTGCATTTTCTGACGCAATATCAGTATGCGCGTAATCAAAAAGGACTATCGCCCGAAGCTGCGGTGGAATATGCGTTTTCACAGATAGGCAATGCATTGTGGGTGACATCTTTTATCTTAATTCTCGGTTTTGCCATATTCGCGCTCTCCAGTTTTAAGATCAACCAGGAAATGGGGATGTTAACAACGCTGATATTTGCCGTGGGATTGCTGGCGGATTTCATACTGCTCCCTCCAATTCTATTGTTTATCGAGGGTTTTAGAAAATCAGCCAAAGCAAGTTCGTTAGTCGAGAAAAAAGCAGTTTGAATAATTCATTCACTTATTACACAGGAGTACAGAAATGAAACTTAAAAGCTTAGTATGCGGTGTTCTGTTGATGGCGGCTTTGCCCGCCCTGGCGCAAACCGATGAAGAAAAAGGGTATGCGATCCAAGCGGAGGCAAACCGGCGCGATAATGGTTATATTGATAGCATGCACGATGCGGTGATGACCTTAAAGAATGCGCAAGGTGAAGTCAGTACACGCGAGTTTGTCGTGAAGACATTAGAAGTTGCAGACGACGGCGATAAGGAAATGGGTATATTCCATTCTCCCGCCGATGTGAAAGGTACCGCTGTATTAACCTTTTCTCACGGCACCAAACCGGATGACCAATGGATTTATCTGCCGTCGCTGAAACGCGTGAAACGGGTTGCTACCGTCAATAAATCAGGTCCGTTTGTTGGCAGTGAATTCGCTTTTGAGGATATTTCGTCGTGGGAGTTGGATAAATACCGCTATCGCTATCTTCGGGATGAAGAAATCGATGGCAACGATTGTTTTGTGATCGAGAATTACCCGGTGTATGAATATTCGGGTTATACAAAGCAGATCGAATGGCTGGATAAAAAGATGTATCAGCCGCGCAAGATCGAGTTTTATGACAGAAAGGGCACGCTGCTGAAAACACTGACCTTCAGCGACTATAATCAATATCTGGATCGCTATTGGCGCGCGGCTAAATTACAAATGGACAATGTGCAGAACGGTAAAAGTACCGAACTGCTGCGCAAAAATTACCGGTTTAAAAATAATTTCAGTGATAGAGATTTCACTGAAAACGCGCTTAAAAACGTGAGATAACAGCATGATTGCAAAAGTTGCGCGATATATTCTATTTTCATTCTGGACCATAGCGTTAGCAACTTTTGCATATGCCGCTGATTTTTCAGGGAAGGCAGCCGTAGACACCCGGTTCTTCACCGAACCGCCGATATTTGCACAACAGAAAGACGGCGTGGCTTACCCTTCTGTAATGATACAACCGGAATTCCGCCATGACTGGGGATCGGGGAATAACCGTTTAACGGTTATTCCCTTTGCGCGCTACGATAGCCTGGATAAACACCGTACGCACTGGGATGTGCGCGAGTTTAGCTGGTTGCATATGCAAAAGAACTGGGATTTACTCGTGGGTGTGGGCAAAGTGTTCTGGGGCACCACTGAATCCAGGCAACTGGTCGATATCATCAATCAATCCGACTTGATTGAGAAATTCAGCGGTGAAGAGAAACTCGGTCAGCCGATGGTGAATTTCAATTTACCGACTGACTATGGCCATTTCAGCCTATTTTACCTGCCCTATTTCCGTGAACGGACTTTTCCATCCTCCAACGGCCGTTTTTTATTTGATCCCCCTGTCCGGAATAGCGAGGGTAAACTGGATGGGGTCAGTCATTGGCAACCCAGTTTCGCAGGCAGATGGAGCAAAACTTTTGGCGACTGGGATATTGGCGTAGCGCATTTCTGGGGCGTGGGGCGTGAGCCGAGATTGGTTCCTTCATTCGGGCAGGGGTTTACGCATCCGCCGACCGGGTTGATTCCGGTTTATGACTTGATCCATCAAACCAGTATCGATGTTCAGGGTGTGTTGGGTAATTGGATCTGGAAAGCGGAGGCGATTACCCGGTCAGGCCAGGGAGACCGTTTTGCGGCAGCAGTGGTGGGATTTGAATACACGAAATACGGTGTTTTCGGCGGCAGCAAGGATGTCGGGTTTTTGCTGGAGTACCTGTATGACGGACGGAGTTCGTTTGCACCGCCAACCCCATTTAATAACGATATTTTCTCCGGAATACGCGTTGTTTTTAACGATCCGCAGAATACCGAGTTTCTTTTTACCAATACGGTTGATCTAAACACACAAGCCACCATACTGGGTTTTAATGCCAGCCGCCGGTTGGGCGAGAAGTGGAAGATTGAGCTCGAATCGCGATTCTTTGCCAATATATCCGCAACAAAAAATCCATTTGCGCCCCCCAAGGAGATATTAACGGGTATGCGTAACGACGATTATATTCAGCTTAGAGTTGTACGGCACTTCTAGGAGCATGAAGTGGCGGGCAAAACTTGCGGTACTGCACCAGTTTATGTGTCATTGGCCGCAATTTTCTCGGGATTATCAGTCAGTTTCTATTCCTGTACCGAAGTGCAAAGCATGAATGTGCTTTATACAGAAGAAAAAGCGCTGGTGATGAAACAAGGCTTCAGCCGGCTAACGGATTTCTGTAAGGGGCGTTATTGCGCGCATCAGGCATTGGAGAAAATAGGCTATCACGCTTTTCCGATATTACGCGATGAATATGGCGCACCCATTTGGCCGGAAGGAATAACCGGCAGCATCAGTCATAGTGGTGATGCCGCTGCCGCCGTTGTGGTTCGCAAAACCAATATCCAGGGCATCGGCCTAGATCTGCAAAAACGTGAAATATTTCCTTCTGCGGTTTTGTCGGTTCTTTTCCACGATGATGAAGTGGCCTCATTTTTAAATATTCCTTCAGACTTGGCTGATTTATATGCCTATGCGATTTTCTCGGCAAAAGAGAGTGCTATCAAATGCTTTTATGCAGCACATCAATATCTCGCGCATATGAACGAGATTGTGATTGCAATGGATTGGTCGAATGGGACGTTCAGTGCGTTCATTCCAGCGACTCAGAATCCTAAGCCACTCATTTCTGATCTCGAGCTGACGGGGCGCGTGGGCTTTGACGAGCGCTATGTTTTTTCTGCAACGTGGCTAACCTGACAGGGTATTTTTAGAAAGCCTTGTTAAGGCTGAGGCAGCCACCGGGTGTTTGTAGACAACTGGAATCCCCATCAACACCTATGTGAAGTTTCCCGGCTGTTACATCGATTCAACGAATCAAATCATTGAGAATTCAGGAATATTTTCAGTGTGAGTGTGATTTTTCTCACTGAAGATTATCCCCCGAGACACTATTCTGCTGATGTGCCTAGCAGGCTGATGAAGAGCTTTTTGCGGTGTTAAAACAGATTAACTTAGGAAAATGCTGATTAATCCGGCGGACGAGATGAAGCACGAGGCGCACGGAACACAGCAACCGAGACCTATCCATAAGATAGGAGCGAGTACCGCGCAACGATGTGATTCGCTCGTATAGTCAATTAATCAGCGTTTCCTTAGCATTTTACCGGGAACTTTCCGGCGCCGATCCACTCCATCCAAATTGTTAATTTTTGCTTGCCAATTAATATTTAGCGGTG
>CP091134.1:259470-269444 GCA_021582535.1 Nitrosomonas sp. | reverse complement strand
TATTGTTATGCCATCTTGCCGCAGCAGGGATAAATTGCGCTGGGTCGCCGGATTCTCCCACATTTGCCGGTTCATTGCGGGCGCTACCATCAGCGGACAATCCCGCGCCAGACACAGTGTCGTCAGCAAATCATCGGCCATGCCATGGGCCAATTTGGCGATAAAATCCGCGCTGGCCGGTGCTGCCAGAATCATATCGGCATCGCGGGACAGGTTGATATGCGCCATGTCATGCAGGGCATTGGCATCCCATAGATCGGTATAGACAGGATTGCCGGTTAAGGACTGGAAAGTGACGAGGCCGACAAACCGGCAAGCAGCTTGGGTCATAACGGTTTGCACATCAATTCCGCCCTGCGTCAGCAGACGGGCCAATTCCGCTGCTTTGTAAGCGGCTACACCGCCGGTTACACCCAGTACCACACGTTTTTTCGATGCAGAAGACGCATATGCGGCCATCATAAGCAAAATTCCAAAATAAACTTAATCCAATCAACATACTAAAATCAAAAAATAATAGGCAACCCGGTACATGACTTGTCTATTCTACTCAATACGGCTGCGTCCGGTGCCGCTATCAGTTACCACTGCTGCTGTTTTGGGTCAGGTCGCAGGCGATCATTGAATACCGGCAGCGGTTCTTATTTTACATGACACAGCAATTCACTATGGCGATTACAAATTGGCCGGTATCCGAACGGCCACGCGAGAAATTATTACAAAAAGGCGCTACCGCCCTTTCGGACACCGAGTTACTGGCGATTTTCCTGCGCACCGGGATCACGGGAAAAAGCGCCGTGGATCTCGCACGGGAATTACTTTCACATTTTGGCGGCTTAGCCAATGTATTCGCTGCCAGTCAAACCAGTTTCTGCCAAATACCGGGAATGGGTATTGCAAAATACGCACAGCTGCAAGCCGTATTAGAAATGGCTAAGCGCTCACTCAGCGAAGAGTTGAAAAGCGGCAATGCAATGAATTCCCCCGGATTGGTCCGGGATTTCCTGCGCTTAAGTCTGGCAAACAAACAACATGAGGTATTTCTCGGCATTTTTCTCGACGCCAAGAACCATACGATCGCCAGTGAAGAATTGTTCAGCGGCACACTCACACAAGCCTGCGTTTACCCGCGCGAAGTGGTCAAGCGCGCTTTACATCATAACGCCGCCGCAATAATCTTCGCACACAATCATCCATCCGGGGTTGCTGAACCCAGTCATGCAGACAAAGTATTAACTCAATCCTTGAAACAAGCATTGGCCATGATCGATGTTAAAGTATTGGATCACTTTATCGTAGGCAATGGCACTGCTTTCTCATTTGCAGAGAATGATTTAATTTGAGTTAACCACACGAATCAGGATATAATCCTCGTTTTTAAGAATTCTGGAGTGCGCTAACATGGCACGAGTATGTGAAATAACTGGCAAAAAGCCAATGTCAGGTCATAATGTTTCTCACGCAAACAATAAAACTAAAAGGCGTTTCCTGCCCAATTTGCAACGCCGCAGATTTTGGGTCGAAAGCGAAAGCCGCTGGATTAGTTTACGATTAACTAATGCTGCATTACGTACTATCGATAAGAATGGTATTGATGCGGTATTGGCAAAATTGCGCGCTGAAGGTAAAGGCATTTAAGAAACTCACCAAAGGTTAGTTAAGGAGTTAGCATCATGCGTGAAAAAATCAAACTTGAATCCTCGGCAGGTACGGGGCATTTTTATACAACAACCAAGAACAAACGTGCAAAGCCCGAAAAATTGGAGTTGATGAAATTTGACCCTGTTGCAAGGAAACACGTTAAATATAAAGAAACAAAGCTCAAATAATACCAGCAACAACGAGCTCAATAAAAAACCCGCTTGCTGCGGGTTTTTTATTGAGCAACTTTTGTTCAGTCAATTACTACGCATAACACCGTAACCGCTGGGAAAAAGTTCTTAGCACTTCGATACCGCTTTCTTCCGCACGCCGGCACCAATCTTCCAATTCTTTAACCAATTCTTCGGTTGATGCTGTAGAGCGTTGCCAGATTCTGGTCAGTTCTTCACGCATGGTATACACTTTATCCAGTGTTTTGGCATTACTAAGCACTTGACTCAGTTTCTCGCGTTCGTGCTCTTGCAATGTTTTAGAATCGGCAAGAATCCAATGTTTCAGGGTATTGTTATCCACACCGTATTGCGCAGCTGCTTCTCTCAAATGAATCACTTCATTTGCAAAAGTTGCTTTCAGCGATTTCGTATATTTGGCAAGAACCTCATAACGATGAGAAATCACAGCTTGCAATGTGTCCGAATCACATTGGGTTTTTGCTTTATCAATACGCAGTTTCGGAGCGATTTTTTTAACTTTTGCAAGTCCGAGGATTTCCAGAGTCCGGATATACAACCAGCCGATATCGAATTCATACCATTTGTTGGATAATCGTGCAGAGGTTGCATAAGCGTGATGATTGTTATGCAATTCTTCACCGCCAATTAAAATACCCCAAGGAACGATGTTGGTGCTGGCGTCTTCCGCGCGAAAATTGCGATAACCCCAATAATGACCGACACCGTTGATAATACCGGCAGCAAAAACCGGCGCCCATATCATTTGCACCGCCCATATCGTAATACCAATAGGGCCAAACAGAATCACATTAATAATCAGCATCAGCGCAACACCTTTCGCACTATGCTTGGTATAGACATTACGTTCCAGCCAATCATCCGGTGTGCCGTAGCCATATCTTTTCAAGGTTTCTTCATTTTTTGCCTCTATTCGGTACAGTTCCGAGCCTTCGGCTAAAACTTTTTTGATACCATAAATGACCGGACTGTGCGGATCATCTTTACTTTCACATTTCGCATGATGCTTACGATGAACCGCCGTCCATTGCTTGGTAACCATTCCAGTCGTCATCCATAACCAGAAGCGAAAAAAATGACTCGGTATCGGATGCAACTCGAGCGCTCTATGGGCTGAATGACGATGCAGATAGATCGTGATAGATGCAATTGTGATATGCGTCAGAACTAAGGTGACGACCACATATCCCCACCACGGCATATCAAATACACCTGAAATCAATGTCAGAAAATCAGAAATCATATAAATTACCATCCTTTTAGGGGCTTACTAAAGCGCAAGCCGATATATAAAAACAAACCACTACCTACTTCAATTACCTGCTTGGCATTATCGACGCCAATTACATCATTTACTCTCTATGAAATACTTAATTTTTATTACACTCTCATACAAAATTCTATACTACACTGGATAGAAATGAAATATTAATCTGAATTCATTATCTGCTTTATATTTACGGTTTTAGCAAAACTAAGCCACACGCCGTTTCCTCACTTCTCATTAAAAATTTCTCTCCATCCGCCGGAAAAAATTCAACAGCTGTCATTTATTCCATTGGGTATTTTCCAGTAAACGCCATTCACCCGGCGCCAAACCTTGCAAAGTATATGCACCGATGGCATAACGGATCAGTCGCAATGTAGGAAACAATACTGCCGCCGTCATCCGCCTCACTTGGCGATTCTTACCTTCACTCAGAATCAAAGATATCCAGGTAGTCGCAATATTTTTGCGGCATCGGATAGGCGGTATCCGTTGCCAGAGGTGATTGGGTTCATCCATCAGAAAAGCTTGCGCAGGCCGGGTTTTGTAATCTTTCAGAGTGACGCCCTGGCGCAGTTGATTTAATGCCATTTCATCCGGTTTGCCTTCAACCTGAACCCAATAAGTTTTCGGCAATTTAAACTTCGGATCGCTGATTTGCTGCTGCAGCTTACCATTATCCGTCAACAGCACTAAGCCTTCGCTATCGGCATCCAACCGGCCTGCCGGATAAAAATCCGGTAACGGAATGAAATCTTTCAACGACTGATGTCCGCCTTCCGGTGTGAATTGGCAAATCACGCCATAGGGTTTATTAAATAAAATTAATCGAGACATAACGCCCGGATTGAACTGGACAGTTCATAACATTTCAGGATAGATCACCGCATGCAGTACCGGTTCAATGATATTTTCCTTTTCTTCACACCGGATCCACCACACCGAACCTTTTTTAACACGCAATCCGGGAGGAATAGACGGAATCAGATTATTGGCAATTTCACCCAAAGTCGGTTGATGTCCGACTATCACCACGGTACCTTCCGCATCAGGCCAGTTAGCCGCGGCAAGCACGGCACGAGCACTAGCGCCAGGGCCTATTGCGGCATCTGTCACAAAATCGAGCTGCAATGCCAGCGCTGTCTGCTGCGTCCGGCGGGCCGGGCTGACGATTATCCGAGCTTCTTCCGGCAATTTGGGTTTAAGCCAATCCGCCACGCGTCTTGCCTGATCCAATCCTTTCCCGGTCAATTGGCGCGCCATATCGGGAAAACCCTCTTCCGCTTCGGCATGACGCCACAGAATCAATTCCATCGCTACTTCCTTAAGATCCTAAAATTAGGGCGGTTAAATGTAATGTGTCAGAATTGCTCAGCAAAGATTAGCATGTCGGCGATTAAAGCGGCATTCATTTTTTTATTGACGTGACGGGTACCGTAATTCATTCGGTAAAAACCGGTATCTTTTACTGATTTGCTACTATCAGACACAGAAGCGCCAAAACAAAAACTTGACCATAGTTCCATTGACTATCGCAAGCAGCTCAAGAACCAATCGGCGGCAAACTGCGCAACCTGTTCCAAAGCGCCCGGTTCTTCAAATAAGTGTGTCGCTCCGGGCACCAGCACTAGCTTTTTCACACAAGTCATCAAAGCATAAGCTTGTTCGTTTAATTCGATCACACCATAGTCCGCGCCGCCCACGATTAGCAGTGTCGGCGCAGTCACCTGACTTAACGCAACTTCTCCCGCCAAATCAGGGCGGCCACCGCGCGATACCACGGCAGCAACGGCATCCTGCATTTTGGCAGCCGCTTGCAGAGCTGCGGCTGCACCCGTGCTGGCACCGAAATAACCGGTTTTGAGCGTTTTCGTTGCGGCATTCTTCTGCAACCAAAGCGTGGCGGCGAGCAAGCGTTGCGTCAACAAATCGATATCGAAGCGCAGGGCATAATCCTGATCTTCCGCGCGCGTCAGCAAGTCGAACAGCAATGTGCCAATGCCCTGTTGCTGCAATACTTTGGCAACATAAGTGTTGCGCGGACTGAAACGGCTGCTGCCGCTGCCATGCGCAAACAGCACAACACCCGAGGCCGCAGGCGGCAATACCAGGTCACCGCTCAGCTCAACGGCACCGGCCGGAATTTTTACCGTTGTCATGCCAACGTTCCGATCCTGACCGGAATGCGTTGCCTGCCGAACTGACCGGAAAATGCTGCAAAACGGCCCGCGATAGTGGCATTGCAGCTTTCGCAGCGGCCATCCGCAGTCAGGCGATACTGTTTGATTTCATACCAATCACGCACGATGACAGCACTGCCGCACCCAGGACAATAGGTGGTATCGCCTTCGATATGATGCACATTACCGGTATAAACATAATGCAGTCCGGCGTCCAGCGCGATCCGGCGCGCCCGGATCAATGTTTCCGGCGGCGTGGGCGGCATATCGTTCAGTTTGTAATCCGGATGAAAGGCACTGAAGTGCAGCGGCACGTCAGGCCCCAGCTCTTTCATGATCCAATGGCTCATGGCGGTGATTTCCTCACTGGAATCGTTCAGCCCCGGAATCAATAATGTGGTCAACTCAAGCCATACATCGGTTTCGTGTTTCAGGTAGCACAATGTATCCAGCACGGGTTGCAAATGCGAGCCGGTTTGCTTGACGTAAAATGCCTCGGTAAACGCTTTCAAGTCCACGTTGGCGGCATCCATTTTGGCGAAAAAATCGCGCCGCGGTTGTGCATGGATATAACCTGCCGTCACCGCAACCGTCTTGATGCCTTTGGCATGACAGGCATCCGCCACGTCCATTGCATACTCGGCAAAAATCACCGGATCGTTGTAGGTGAACGCAACGCTTTTGCAGTGATATTGCTCCGCGCAGCGCGCAATCGCTTCCGGACTGGCTTGATCGAGCAGTTTGTCAAAGCTGCGCGATTTGGAAATATCCCAGTTCTGGCAAAATTTACAGGCAAGGTTGCAGCCCGCCGTGCCAAACGACAATACGCTGCTGCCGGGATAAAACTGATTGAGTGGCTTCTTCTCGATGGGATCGACACAAAAACCGGATGAACGCCCGTAGGTCGTCAACACCATCGTATCGCCCGCCCGTCCGCGCACAAAACAGGCGCCGCGCTGCCCTTCGTGCAATTTGCAATCACGCGGACACAGATCACACTGGATTCGTCCGTCGTCAAGCAAGTGCCAGTATTTTGCCGGAAATCGCCCGGCGCTACTAATGGGCTCATCCATGCGCAACCTCCCTGACATAATCGGTTTCACGCCATTTACTGACGGTATAGCGCGATAGCTTGATATCGTCCGTCCAGAAATCTTCCGGCAGGCGGGCTTTTGATTTTAGTTTGGCAAGAAACTGTTCCGGCTGCGGCAGACTTTCCCATACCTGCGGCAGGAATGTGCTGCGATAAGGCCCATATTCAAACACAATACCGTCAATAGCCGGGCGCAACTGCGCGAGCGCATCGGCTTCACTGCTGAAACTGAGCGCTTGCAGCCCGGAAAGCAATGATACTTCCACACTCACTGTGTCCAATTCGTCCGCTGCCAAGGGCATAAAACGCGGATCGTGCAATGCGGCCGAAATGGCATTGTTACTCACATCGTCAATCAACGGATCGCACGCTTGCAAGGAGCCGATGCAACCTCGCAATTCGCCCTGCTGCGTCAGCGTGACGAACGTTGCACCCGGTTGGGTAAGCCAAGCCATATTGTCATCCAGCCTCGCAGGTACGCAAGGCACGCGCAAAGCATCCGCAATGGCTGCTCGTGCGATGTGCAGCAATATCCTGCCGCGCTCATTTTTTTCCAGTGAATTCACCATAGCCCGCCTCGCTCAATTAAATGCAATCGCTGCATAGCCCACCACCCGCTCGCGCGATCCCGCGGTATCACCGGAATTCCGCACATCCAGCAAGTGTGGTGTGAGATGATGCCGCTGCGCTGCGATGATCAATCCGCTGATGGATACACTGCCGCATGCATGATCGTGCGCAATCGGTTGCCGCAACTGTAATATGGCTTGAACGGTTTCATTGTCCATGTGCTGCGCGGCTGCATACGGTAAATAATGCGACAGATCGGAGCTGATCACGATCAGAGTTTCTTCACCGCCCCACAGTTGCTCCAGCACCTCGGCCACGTCTTCCGCCGATGTCCAGCCAACCGCCAGCGGCAGCAAAGTAAACTCACCCAGCACATTTTGCAAAAAAGGCAACTGCACTTCCAATGAATGCTCCAACGCGTGCGCTTCCCTGCTGACCGTCACCTGCGGCAAATGCGCAATCGCACCGGCCAAGCCCGCATCCAGCTTCACGCTGCCCAGCGGTGTGTCAAAAACATCCACCCCCGGTAAGGCCAAACCATGCACCGCCACACGATGCGCCGGACCCAGCAGCACCACACGCCGGATCGTTGCCGCGGCGGCCCGCAGACTGGCATACGCCGAAGCGGCAACCGCGCCCGAGTAAAGATAGCCCGCATGCGGAACAATCAATGCTTTAGGTTTGCAATCATTGAATTTCGCTTTCGCCAGCAGATCGTTTACATCCTGCGAAAGCTGCCGTGCATCGGCGGAATAAAACAATCCTGCGACCGCAGGCGAACGACTCGTTGTCATGGCGCTTCTTCTCCAGTTGTTGCGTGAACATAAGCTTAAGACACACAATCCTGGGGAAGATTGCAAACCAGCACCATCAGCGTAGCGGTATCTTCCCTAAGGAAACGCTGATTAATTGACTATACGAGTGAATCACTTCGTTGCGCGGCACTCGCTCCCTCGTCTATCTTGTTGATAGGTCTCGGTTGCTGTGTTCCGTTCGCCTCGTGCTTCATCTCGTTCGCCGAATTAATCAGCGTTTCCCTAAGCCACGACACGAACTCTGGAGAATACTGGGGGTTAATCTATTGAAAAGTTGCGGAGGAACAACCGGCTAAAGCAAACAGCCCGCCATCCGTAGCGAATGACAGGGCTTTATTTGTAAGAGTTTCGGCTTACCAGCCACCCCGGTAGATATCCAGAAGGTTGATTGCATTATTGGTCAAACGGCTGATGCTGTGCCGGTCAAAGCGTAAATCTTCCAAATCCACTCTCCGGCTCGACAGCATTTCTTTCAGATCGAAATTGAATTGAATCAGCGAGGTGACATGATGAGAATCCAGATATATTTTGCCGGTCTTGTCGGTATTGGAAACCGGATCGTGCACATCGGCAATCACGTAAATTAAATCTTCGAGTGCTTCGGCGGGCAGCGTAATCCGGTAAGTATCAAAGAAATGATCGGGAACCGGCGAAGAATTGAATGCAAATGTCTCCAATCCCAGTGTCGCGCCAACCGCCTGCGCCAATCCGCCGCCTAACGAGTGTCCCGCAACGGTAATTTTAGCGCCGGGATAGCGGCTGATCACACTTTGAGCGAATCGGAACGCATCCTTGAATTGATCGCTGACGGTACCGATCCCGATGGCCGCATCCGCGAGGGCATCGCTCGCCGTATCTTCCAGTTCCTTGAACGAGCAAGGAAAATCGCAAGTTTCGGTACCGCGGAACACCAGCGCCAGCTCATTGGTTTCGCGGTTTCTAAAGACACCGCCATCCATCCCGGAGCTTTTCCCATTGGATTCAATCAGATCCCAGGAACCCACCGTCACATTATCATAATCGTAAATCGCATCGGCCAGTTGCGCATACGGAATCGACCGCGCCAGCAAATCAACCGCCCGCCGCTCATTGGGCAGCAACATGCCATAGGGCTTCCACGTGACATTCGGCACATAATTGGGGTTGACATACAGCGCAACCGTAGCCAGTTCAAACACTGACACGGCATCGTCCGTATCCGCATCGCTATCCGTCACCCAATTCAAGCTGACGTTATAGCGTTCCGTGCCGTTCGGTTTGGGTACATCGACTTTAGGCAGCGTCAGCTGGCCATTGATAAACGAGAAAGCCGGGCTATCCGGCTCGGCAGCATCGTCCAATTCCGTGCCTAACAATATAAACCGGTTCGGATTATCCGCACCCAGCCATTGCAACGCAGCTTTGTACAATTGCTCGCCGGAGTCGTCTTTTACAATCACTTTCTGCAAACAGACGAGTCCGTTCGACTCAAAAAAAGTGACCGGAGCGGTCAAAGGCGCGCAATCATCCGGTAGCGCCTTGAGCATTGGCGCAACCAACATCAGAGCAGCAAAACTGATGAATCTGAATGAAAATAAATACCAATTTTTCATGAATTACTCGCTTATCTGGTTTAATCTGGCGCCAGCTATTTAATCATAATCAACAATATATGAACACCATACCATTGTAGCTGAAAAGTGAAATCAACCCGCTGCTTCCAGCAACGATCCCCCGGATTCCCTCTGCACATTCACCCACAGATGCGGCAGACCGAGTTCATTCAACCATTGAGGCCCTTCTTCGCCTTTCAGCATGCCGATAGTCGACGCACTGCCTGCGACCACGCAGAATTCGCCGATGACGCTGACCGCCGCCATAAAATTAACCGGCCAGCCGGTTTTGGGATTCAGCACATGACCGTAGCGAACACCGTCCACGGTAATGCAACGCTCATAATCCCCGCTGCTTGCCAATGCGCCGGAATGCAACAATAACGTTTGTAAAATGCTGCCGGAGATGCGCGGGTGACGGATAGCGATGCGCCAGGGACTACCGTCATCGTGCGGGCCGATGATTTTGATGTCGCCACCCAGATTAACCAGACCGTGTTCGATACCGGCTTCCCGGCATAGCGATGCCGCGCGGTCGACGGCGTATTCCTTGACCACGCCGCCAAAATCGATTTCCATGCCCGCAACCGAAAATGTTAGAACC
>CP091134.1:255660-259370 GCA_021582535.1 Nitrosomonas sp. | reverse complement strand
TGTTCCATCTCCTTCAGGAATAATTCCTTGCGGGTCTGCTTGCGTTTGTTCGAGTACTCAGCGTCTGCAAAGGTTATCTGTTTCATTGGTTGGCTCTGTAGGGGAAGATACCTGTATTTTGTCAGATTAATCACCGTTCGGCACTTTTTCAGAGCTTCCTTAGCTAATCACAAAATGAGTAACGATGTTACTGCCGGATACATCGTCACCGACGTAGAGCGATTGCGGCAACCGATGCAGAAGATAACCGACTATATCCTTAAATGCGCCGGGTATAGACCCTCCGTAACCGTTACCGATCTATTAGAAAAGAAATCACATAAAACATCTTGACTTAATACGGCATTGCCGTAGCATAAATGTATGCCATTGTCGAAACTGAAGTTCTCAACCGCTATGTCAGCGACTACTGGACAGAAGATGAACGCGCAGCATTTGCTCGCCTGGATTGCGGAACACTTTGACACGAGTAATATTTTTCCGGATTCGGGCGGTCGCAGAATAAGAATAAGCGATCAAGGAAAAAAACATGCCTATGACTGAGAAAGAACTGAAGAAACGAGATGCCCAACGTGATTTGGGCGCGGAACTGCTTGAATCCGTCACGCAAATGAAATCAGGCCGTACAGGCCGAATACATAAAGTGGAAGTTTCACCAATTGTTTCGGCCCGCATGAAATCGGGTTTATCTCAAGCCGGTTTCGCAAAACTGCTCGGCGTATCGGTAAGAACCTTGCAAGACTGGGAACAAGGCCGCCGCCAGCCCAGCGGAGCAGCCAAGACACTGATTGCAATTGCCGAGCGCCGCCCCGATATTCTTAAGGAAATCATCGCTTCTTAACCGCCTTCTGCTCAATCCGCCAACACTTTGAAAGAAACAGAACATGAAACCGGAAAAACCATTGACCGATAAAGAACTGGAAGAATGGGAAAACAGCAGAGACCTGGAAGCTGAATTATTGGAATCCGTTCGGCAAATGACAGCTGGAAAGGGGCATATTTTCATGTTGTCTGCCATATCCACCCGGAAGATTAACCGGCGACTTTCCAAAGATTAACTGAGGTATAATAATTCTAGCCAACTAGAATTTAAGAGGTTTTCCATGCGATCGGTAGGTATCTTTGAAGTAAAAACAAAACTTTCTGAGCTTCTGAGATTGGGTGAGCCTATTGAGGTTACAAGTCACAGAAAACGAGTCGCAGTAATTTATCCGAACCATGCCCCCCTTGATCAAGAGCAAGTGAAGCAAGATATTAAAGCGCTCAATGAAGCAGATAAGCAGGACGATACTACCAGCATGGGCGATTACTTATGACCCTGTATCAACGGGGAGATATTGCGCTTTGCGCCGATGGAAAGGGCGACTACACCAGCAAACCTCGCCCCGTGGTGATTGTGCAGAATACGGATTACATTGAAGGTATGGAAAGTATTACCGTTTGCCCGATAACCAGCGTTTTGAGTACCGCTAGTGTGAGGGTTCGATTAAAGGCAGATAATGCAACTGGTTTAAAGGAAATATCTGAAGTTGAAGTCGATAAAATAACAACTATTCGCATTACCAGGCTGAACAAAAAGATCGGGGAAGTTGCAGAAAAAGAACTCAATAAAATTAACTACGCCTTACGAGTCTGGCTGGATTTATAAACTATCAATACTCTGGGAGTTCTGTTAATAACTGTACGTAAGAGTATTACTCTAATGCTGTCCAAATTCAGACTTGATTAATAGAGATAAGATATTTTCATTTAAACATTTTCTCAGCAACTATATTAGATTGCTCTAATATAAGCGGAGTCCATTCATTGTAAATGAGAATTCTTCCAGATGTTTTTATTAATAGCGGATCCTGTAAATGCATTTTCTGCGCGATTAATGACTTTTTCCCCACTAAAATATCCATGTGCAGGGAAGCCCATTAGAGAACCCATACTTTGATCTAATTTTAAGCTCACTAAATCCATTGAGAAACATTTCTTAATTTCATCCATACTCGACTTTCTTGTAACTCTCGAATAGCATTCATCCACAGCGATCTGCATACCAGTCATACCACCCGCTCTATAGGCTTCATATGCTTCTACTATTCCTCTATTAATTACTTGATCTACGTTATCACTATTAGATACTTTTATGTAAAAGTTGCCAGGCACGGCGGTAATCTTTTCTGCAGCGTTTTTATCCTTATCAAATGGTAATCCCCCAAAAATTAAAGGAGCAAAGCAGTAGAATTTTCTATCGTAGACGAAGAGGAATTTTACTGATGAAGAAGCAGCGATTTACGGAAAGCCAGATCATGCAGATACTGAAGCAGGCAGAAGGAGGAATTCCTGTGGCAGATTTATGCCGAGAATATGGGATGAGCACTGCAAGTTTTTATAAATGGCGCAGCAAGTATGGTGGAATGGACGTTGCGATGCTATCAGAAATGAAGGCGATGGCTGAGGAAAACAAGCGGTTAAAGCGGATGTATGCGGAAAGCCAGATGCAGAATGATCTGTTGAAGGAAGCACTCGGAAAAAAGTGGTAAAGCCCTCACAGCGCAAAGTGATGGCACAGTGGGCAGTACAGGATAAGTCCGTTAGTATCGTTTTGGCCTGTATAACATTTGGCATTTCTGAGAGCTGCTATCGGTATCGGCCGGCGCTCAACGATGAGAATGAGGAAATTGCCGATTGGCTACTACGTTTGACTGCTTGCCACAAGCGCTGGGGCTTTGGCTTATGCTTTCTTTATTTGCGTAATGTGAAGGGTTTTGGATGGAATCACAAACGTGTGTATCGTATTTACCGTGAGTTGGAATTGAATTTACGAATTAAGCCGCGCAAGCGGTTAAAGCGGGAGAAACCGGAGCCATTGGCTGTGCCAGAACGGCCCAATGACACATGGTCAATGGACTTCATGGCTGATCAACTCACCAATGGCAGGTCTTTTCGAACCTTTAATGTGCTGGATGACTTCAACCGTGAGGGATTGGGAATCGAAGTGGATGTATCGCTTCCATCAGAACGCGTTACGCGCGCTCTGGATCGGATTATCGAATGGCGCGGCAAACCCAGGAAGATTCGTTGTGATAACGGACCGGAAAATATCAGTGCAACCCTTTGTTGTTGGGCAGAAATTCGAGGAATACAGCTTGATTACATTCAACCAGGAAAGCCACAACAGAATGCTTATGTAGAACGTTATAACAGAACTGCTCGGCATGAATGGCTTGAGATGAATGACTTTGCAACCATTGAAGAGGCGCAGATTACCGCTACACAATGGTTATGGATTTACAATAATGAACGTCCGAGTATGGCACTTGGAGGTATAACGCCAGCAATGAAGCTGGCAGAAGCTTTTAAATTAAAACCCTCTATTGCAAGCTCCTGTTAAAAATGGGGGGATTACCACAGAAGCCATGGCCATTACAAGCAGCTATCTCATCATTGACAACAATCCGCATAAAATTCATGCGTTAGAACCTGATTTACTCGGTGAGTGGTTTGTTCTGTTTTGTTTCTACAAACGTCTTAAGTTCGAAGAATTATTAAATCTTGCCTGGAAATACTCACCTAAGGAAGCTCTGAAAAAGGTAGCGAGCGATGATCAGGCAAGGCGAAATCAGGTGAAAAAGCGCAATTTACATCGAGTAAATGAGCATTTTGAGCCTGATTTCAACGCAGCTTGAACGAGCGCAGTAGTTTTTCAGAGCTTCCCTAAG
>CP091134.1:253723-255560 GCA_021582535.1 Nitrosomonas sp. | reverse complement strand
GACATGCGTGATCCGCGCGCTCGCGGGCAATGTGTCGATATCGACGGCGAAACCGTGATTCTGGCTGGTGATGATCACTTTGCCGCTGGCCACATCCTGAACCGGATGATTGGCGCCGTGATGGCCGAATTTCATTTTAATGGTGCGCGCGCCGGTGGCTAACCCAAGCAGCTGATGACCCAGACAGATGCCGAACAGCGGGATATTCTTCTCCAGCAAGGCTTGCGTGGCGGAGATGGCGTAATCGCATGGTTCCGGATCACCGGGACCATTCGACAGAAAGATACCGTCGGGTTGTGTTTTCAGAATCTCCTCAGCCGGGGTTTGCGCCGGGAATACCGTCACCTTGCAGCCGCGCTGCGCCAGTTTGCGCAAAATCGTGCGTTTGATGCCGAAATCGAAAGCGGCGACGTGAAATCTGGGGTTGTCCTGAGTCCGGAAACCGGATTCGAGTGACCATTCGCCTTCCGTCCATGTATAGGATTGGCGGCAGCTCACCACTTTGGCGAGATCCATTCCGGCCAGTCCGGGGAACGCCCGGGCAGCGTGCAATGCTTTTTCCTCGTCGATATCGCCCGCCATGATGCAACCGGCTTGCGCGCCTTTTTCGCGCAAAATCCGTGTCAATTTGCGCGTATCGATTTCAGCGATGGCAACGACATTCTGTTCTTGGAGGAACTCCGGTAATGTGCGGGTTTTACGAAAACTGCTGGCCATGAGCGGCAGATCACGGATCACTAATCCGGCGGCGTACACTTTATTGATGTTACCGGATTCAAAATCTTCAGGATTGGTGCCGGTGTTGCCAATATGCGGATAAGTCAGGGTAATGATCTGCTGGCAATACGACGGATCGGTCAATATTTCCTGATAACCGGTCATCGCCGTATTGAACGCCACTTCCCCAGTGTTGATGCCGTCAATGCCAATAGACACGCCACGAAAAATTGTTCCATCGGCAAGTGCGAGGATGGCGTGCGGTCGTTGTGACACAAAAAACTCCTTGGAAACTGACAAGATCTGGAAAACGGACCGGGGCTATTCATTGAAATACCCCAGCTATTGAAGACGGAATTATACGTGAAAAAGGTTTATTTTTGTATGTGCGCGGTTTCGCATGCTACAAAGTTGTCCGTGCGTTCCGGATAATCGGGTGGCCGGATTGCGCATTCAATGCCGGAAGGAAGAAAGTAAGTCCCGGTTTCCTTGCGTTTGTTTGCATTGATCATCGATGCAGCGATGGTCAATGGGGCTTTTTAAAGGAATGGTAGTGCAAGTTTTGTTTTTAAAACGATAATAGGGCAAAATTTGCCCATTTTTCTTAGCCGGTATTTTTGCAGTGCGGCAATTCATCGCGATCGAAACCCGGCAGGTTTTGTGCGCTATCATCGAATCAATATTATAAGAACGAGTAATCATGCATGTCTTCAAGTCTAAAATCGATAACTGGGTACTGATTTGTTTGTTGCTATCCGTCTCCGCTTGCCTGATGGGCGCATCCGTCCCGCTGATGATCGGTGGAATAACCAACTATGTGTTTGCGGCGATCATATTGATTGCGGGCGCCGGCTTCCCGATTTGGATCTATGTTTCGACCCGGTATATCGTCAGTGACGATAATCTCAAGATCATCAGCGGCCCGTTTACATGGGATATTCCCATTCAGTCGATCGTATCCCTGCAGGAAACCCAGATCGCGGCGACAAGCCCGGCTTTGTCGTTCGATCGCCTGCAAATCACCTACGAAGAAGATAAAGTCATTATCGTCTCGCCGGTCGATAAAGAAAAATTCATACAGAAACTGGGTAAGGAGAAATTCATTTTTAACCGCAAAAAT
>CP091134.1:247974-253623 GCA_021582535.1 Nitrosomonas sp. | reverse complement strand
GCCGATCTGGCGGTATTATCCGCCGATTACTTCAAGATTCCGGAAAACGAAATCCGCCACCTTGTATCGGTGCTGACCATCGTCGGCGGACGCATTGTCTACGGCGACGGCGAGTTTAGCGCGCTTTCCCCGCCTTTGCCGCCGGCCATGCCGGATTGGTCGCCGGTGAATCACTCCGGCGGCTATTTCAAACCGGCAGCAAGCACAGCGGCATCACTGCATGCACTCGCTCAAACCGCTTGCGGCTGTGGCACGAGCTGTCTTGTTCATGGCCATGCACATGGGCAGGCTTACCAAAATGCCGTAGCACCCGGCGAACAGAGCGGTTTCTGGGGCGCACTCGGTTGTTCATGCTGGGTATGATGTGGCCGGGCTTTACTTGCCTGATAGCTCAAATCCGACATTCTACTGATGGGTAATTCGAACGCTTCGCATTCTGGCGCATCGACACCTTGCATGCTGATGGATCGCTATCCGGCAGTTATCCTAGAAACAATTTATACGCGGGATTCTTGGTTTCGTCCCAATAGCGGTAGCCGAGCTGATCCAGAAAGGCGCGGAAGCCGGATTTTTCTTCCGGCGGCACCTGGATGCCGATCAGCACACGGCCATAGTCGGCACCGTGATTGCGGTAGTGGAACAGACTGATATTCCAGTTATGGCTCAGGTTGTTGAGGAAATTCATCAAGGCGCCGGGGCGGTCGGGAAACTCAAAGCGGTACACGATTTCATTCTTGACCGCATGCGCCCGCCCGCCGACCAAGTGACGCACATGCAGTTTGGCCACTTCGTTGTTGCTCATATCTTCGGTGGCCAGGCCGCTTTGCTTCAATTCCTTGATCAGTTGCTGCGTTTCCGCCTGATTGCGTACCGACACGCCGACAAACACGCGCGCCTCTTTCGGGTCGGAGTAACGGTAGTTGAATTCGGTGATGCTTTTGGCGCCGAGTAAATTACAGAATTTCTTGAAGCTGCCCGGTTCTTCGGGAATCGTCACCGACATCACCGCTTCGCGCTGTTCGCCGATTTCCGCACGTTCGGAAATATGCCGCAGCCGGTCGAAATTCATATTGGCGCCGGAAGCGATCGCGACCAGCGTTTTATGCTGGATTTTCTCCCGTGCGACATACGCTTTCACACCGGCAATCGACAGCGCGCCGGAGGGTTCCAGAATCGTGCGCGTATCTTCAAACACATCCTTGATCGCCGCGCAAATGGCGTCGGTATCGACCAGCATCACCTCGTCGACCAGTTCGCGGCACAGGCGGAAAGTTTCCTTGCCGACATGCCGCACCGCCACGCCGTCGGCAAACAAACCGACTTGCGCCAGTTTGACGCGGCGGCCGCTTTGCAACGAGCGGTACATGGCATCGGCATCGACCGGTTCGACACCGATGATTTTGATCTTCGGGTACAACCGTTTCACATACGCCGCAATCCCGGCGATCAGCCCGCCGCCGCCGATCGGCACAAAAATGGCGTGAATCGGGCCGGTATGCTGGCGCAGGATTTCCATGCCGACCGTCCCCTGCCCGGCGATCACATCCGGATCATCGTAGGGATGCACAAACGTCGCCTGCTCCACCTTGGCCAGCTGTATCGCGTGCTCGTACGCATCGTTATACGAATCGCCGTGCAAAGCCACCGTAGCGCCATGCCCCATTACCGCATTCACCTTGATTTGCGGCGTCGTCACCGGCATCACGATAGTAGCGGAACAATTGAGTTTCTTGGCGGCCAGCGCCACGCCTTGCGCATGATTACCGGCGGAAGCCGCGATCACACCGCGATTGCGCACCGCAGGGGCCAGCTTGATCATCTTGTTATACGCGCCGCGCAACTTGAACGAAAATACCTGCTGCAAATCCTCCCGCTTCAACAACACCTGATTGTGAATACGCCCGGACAAATTGGCGACCAGATCCAACGAACTCTCGATCGCCACATCGTAAACCTGCGCGGTCAGTATTCTTTCAAGGTAATTGTTTTTCATGGTGGGAAATGAGTGAATCCAGGCAATCTTCTAATCCGAAACGGGGAAAGGGATTTTATCACGATCAGAGAAGGGATAAGTTTTGTTACGGCTACAAAATGTAGCCTAATTTTTAGAGAACAGCCCGTTAAGAGCGCGCTCAACGGAAATAAAGGCAACCCATAAAATGATTGTTTTCTGGTTAGAAAAACCTTATGAATTCAATAAATTTTTTCCCCATATTTCCAGCTCATCCAATATCTGTCTCGCACTTATATCTGCTTTGTGCGCCTCACGCAATAGTGCAATCTGCGCAGAAAATTCGTCAAAAGTAATACTCCCCCCACTACTTTGTGTCAGCCGCTGCACACGCAGCTGTTCCCATCGTTCCGTTTCATCCGGCGTCAACGTTTCCGGCCAATTGCGGGCGCGGTAGCGGAACAGCAGTTCGGGTAGCCGCTGATCATGAAAATCGAAGCGCATGCTGACCAGTTGTTTTGGTGAAGCGCGCCGGATCTGGGCCAATGATGCAGCATCGGCGTTGTCCAGAAAACCGTCATACAATGCCACATCGGCATCGCCGGAAGGCTCAAATGCGCGGCTGGTGTACGCCATGGCGACGCGCTGAAAGAAATCAGGGTCGGCGCTGAGTTTTTGCCAGTGGCGGTAGCATGCGTCCAGATCGAGCGCGATACGCTCGGCGGCTTCATGATCCAGCGTATTGCGCGGCGCCAATGCCGGGCATTTGTTGATTTTCACCGACTTGACCGGTAATCGTTGCATGCCCTCGGGCAGTTCATCGTTACGGGTAAATAGCAATTGCGTCAGTTCCTCCGTATTCAACGGCAAAAACATGTCCGGATCGTGGCGCAAGTCATACACCAGCACGCTGTTGTTGTTTCCCGGTTCCGTGATGAGCGGCATCACCAGCGACGTGCAACCGGTTTTTGCCGGATACATGCGCGTGGTGTGCAACACCGGGTTGCGTGTGGTCAGATCAAGCTGCGCGGCCGCCTTGCGTTTATCGCGCAATTGCAGCAACCAATCGTACAGGCGCGGTTGCTGCGTGCGCAGCAGGCGCGCCAAGGCAATAGTGGCGCGCACGTCGGACAAAGCATCGTGCGCGGACTCGTGCAGAATCCCATTGGCGGCCACCAAATGCTCCAGCTTGAAACTCGGTTGCCCGTCTTCATGCTGCGGCCAGACGATTCCATTCGGGCGCAGCGCGTACGTCATGCGCACCAGATCGATGATATCCCAGCGCGAGTTGCCTTGCTGCCATTCGCGCGCGTACGGATCGTAGAAATTGCGATACAGCGTAAAGCGCGTGACCTCATCGTCAAACCGCAGCGAGTTGTAGCCGACGCCGCAGGTATTCGGTTGGGCAAACTCAGCATGAATACGCGCAATGAATTCGGATTCCAACAACCCGCATTCGTCGGCAAGCTGCGGTGTAATTCCGGTGAGCAGGCAGGCTTCCGGGTGCGGCAGGTAATCGCGCGCCGGTTTGCAGTAGATTACCAGCGGTTCGCCGATTTCGTTCAACGCCTCATCGGTGCGCACGCCGGCAAACTGCGCCGGCCGGTCGCGCCTGGGATCGGCGCCGAAAGTTTCATAGTCATGCCAGTAAAATGTGATAGCCATTGGTGTAGGTGGATTCAGATGAAGGTGCCGGTAAAAAACTGGTTCGTTGCGCAATTATAGTGGTATCTTACGCAAAAATTTTCAAACCCAATCACAAGGATGACACAACATGGCAACAAAACTCATCAGTTCAGGCTCGACATTCGAGAAGGAAATCGGCTATTCGCGCGCGGTGGTGGCGGATAACTGGATACTGGTATCCGGCACAACCGGTTTCGATTACAGCAAGATGACCATTTCCGATGATTTATTGGAGCAAGCGGAGCAATGCTTCAAAAATATCGAGGCAGCGTTGCAGCAAGCAGGTTCAAGCATGAAAGAGGTAGTGCGCGTTACGTATGTATTTCCCAAGGCGGAGGATTTCGAGAAATGCTGGCCGGTGATGCGCAAGTACCTGGGCGACGTCAGACCATCCGCCATGATGCTGACTGCCGGGCTATCCGATCCACGCATGAAAATCGAGATTCAGGTGACGGCGTATCGCAGTACTGGCGCTTAATGACATTTATATCCCTTGGTCGGGGGAAAATAAAAAGGAGCTCTCGAATGAACGAGCGCTCCTTTTTTACGGCTTATTTCAGATTAAACGTTTTGTTGTCTGCGGCGAGCGGCAAAACCCAGCAATCCTAAACCCGCCAATAACATGGCATAGGTTTCAGGTTCCGGTACAGCTGTGACATTATCTACTACGACCCAATCACCGCTACTACCGGTCAAGATAACATGATCAATGCCTGCAAAACTGAGAGAGTAGAACCCAGTGTATGGGTAGGGCAGATAGCTTACTTGGTCAGGGATGGCCACCGAACCTAAAAGGTTATTTAAAGAATCATAGGCTGAAAGTGTTTGAGGAGAATTTGCGGCTCCAATCTGCATTCCAAAATAACTAACCGGTGCGGCCAAGTCGAAAATAAAGTCTGCGCCGCCAAAACGATTATCCAGAAAATGAGTACCTGGAGCGGCTAAAACATACGCGCCATTACCATCGTCCGACACCGAAATATCCCCAGATGAAAGGCTAAATGTAACACCACCTTCGGTGAAGGATGAATAAGAACCTACTGCAATAGATTCAAAATCAATAGCTGCATTCGCAGCTTGGGTAAAACCAATGGAGAATGCGGTCATGATCGCTAAACTTAATTTAGTTCTTTTTGTTAACATTTTTAGATTCCTTAATATTTAAATTATTTCATAATTTTACAAACAAATTTCTTCTACCCATGTATATTCGTATTACAAAATCATATACGCCAGAAGGTTAATTCATAACCCTTTTCATGGAAATGGGAAATACCGACCTTTTCACTAGTACAACCACACTATATTCATCTTGAGAAACCAGGACAGCTGTACTAGATAATATCGGTTATTAATCCGCCGGAAATCCGGATGAATTCGCTGGCGCACCGGATTGCGGTGCAAACGGTGAAGCATTACCCGCTGACGAAGACCGCGAAGAAGGTGAAGTTGCGCCTGAGGAAGATTGCGGCGCAAAAGGGGAATTTGACGGTGAAGTTCCCGGCGCCGTATTCGGTCTGGATTGATTGGACGCCGGTGTCGATGAACTACCACCCTCGCCGGGTTTATAAATAAATTTCCAATCCCGGTAAGTTAACGCTTCTGAAAATTTGGCATATTGCTCGGAAAATTTATCTTTCTTGATGGGCTTCTTTTCCGACAGGCTGTATACGCCAGTGATTCTCTTAGTGAGATTGGAACCTATGCCAGGACTGCTGTTGGGCGTTGCGTTGTTCGACACCTGATTTGGCGTTGTGTTGCCGGATGCCTGCCCAGTATTGGGCGTCAGGCTATTGCCCGATGCCTGGTTATTACTCAACGCTTGGTTACTGCCCGGCACGGCATTATTGCCTGTCGTTGAATTCTTGTTTGCTGCCGGGCTGTTACCGGACACTGTATTACCGCCGGGCGGAGATTCTTCAATGATGCCCCACTCCGTTGTATTGGTGACCGGATCCGTATAGATTTTACGCAAATGCCGCTTGATGGCCGGTGTGCGTTTATCCTCCAGC
>CP091134.1:244215-247874 GCA_021582535.1 Nitrosomonas sp. | reverse complement strand
ACAAAGCAGCGCCGCCACTCATGACCATGCGCAAACGTCCGCCCAGCTTGCCCAGCACTTTGTCGGCCACCAATCGCTCGAGGATCGGCCACAAAATATGCGATAAATGCCGGTACCCCCTGCCTTGCTGGAGCTCAAACTGGCTGTACCCGACTTCCACCGCAAAATGAAACAGCCAGCGCGCAAAACCGGAGCCCTCGGCCAGTTTTGCCCGTATGCCCGCATAAACCCGTTCATAGATGCGCGGTACTGAAATCAACAGTGTCGGCCGGATGGTCAGCAGATCTTCCTGCAACTGCGGAATCGACCGTGCGTACGCAATCGTCGCGCCCGCCATCATCGGCACGTAATAACCCGACGTGCGTTCAAAAGTATGCGACAACGGTAAAAACGACAGCAACAAGTCATCCGGTTGCACCGGGATCACTTGCAAGCAACCGGCCGCATTACTCAAAATATTGTGATGACTGAGCATTACGCCCTTGGGGCGGCCGGACGTGCCGGAGGTATAAATGATCGTGGCCAGCGCATGCGGATCGCTGGGAATATGCCGCACCTCGCCGGCATGAGCCGACGACAGCCAATCCATCGCCGCGACGACGCGGACATGATCGCAGACATCGATACTATCCGGTTCAAAGGGCCGGAGGATGAGCACCCGCTGCAACCCCTCTATTTCATTATGGATGGTCAGAAATTGCTGCCATTGATGCGAATTATCCAGCAGCAATAATTTAACGTTGGCGTCGTTGATGACGTAAGCCGCATTCTCAACCCGGTCATCGGTGTACAAGGGAATCACCACCAGCCCGAGGCCGAGCGCCGCTTGCTCGAACATCACCCACTCCGGGCAATTCTTCATCATCACCGCGACGCGGTCTCCCGGAGTCAGCGATTCTTTAAGCAGCGCGGCTTGCCAGCGCGCCACCCATTGATTCATCTGCTCCCAGGTATAGTTCGCCCATTCCTCGCTGACGGCGTTGAAATAGCGGTAGGCCACTTTTTGCGGCGTACGCTGCACGCGCGCCTTGAAAAGACCATCCAGTGTTTTTGCTGCTTCTACCGGAATAATATTTGTTATTCCGTCTTGCTCGATTTGCATAGTGTTCCTTTTTATACCGGGATTTCTGTCAGTTTCCTTATGTTTTCAGTGCGCGTCATTCCCTGTCTTGTTCCTCTTCGTCACCACCCTCATCTGAAGAAATACTTTCCATTACTTCAGCAGCCGCAGCAGCTGCGGCACTCACCGCCGCGACAAAACCAGCAGCGCCCGCGCCGGCGGCGCTCGCCACATGACCGATTGTTCCGGCAATTCCCGTATCCGCTCTTGTTTCGTGACCGAAATCAGGCGGAAAATCGTCCACTTTAACCACCCGGCTGCGCAGATCTTTCAGCTTGTTCAGCAGATCCGCTTCTTCCGCGGTAATAATGTTCAATTGCAACGCCTGAGCGATCTGTCCGTCACCATGATCGGTGATTTTGTGCTGCTTGACCGCTTCGCGCAGTTTGGCTTCGATGGCACTGCATTGAATGGCGCATTGCAAAGCGTGTTCCAGATCCGCCATCGGTTCGCTCTCCGCAGTGGGGACGAAAATACCCGAAGTCAAACGGTCGCGCACCGCGCCCGGTGCCATCAGCAAGCGGGCAACCTCGTGCGCCAGCGCATCGGACGGTGGTCTGCACCGTTTGCCGAGCGGGAACACCAGCGCACGCAGCAACCAGATAAAGGCGATATGCGCAGGAAAGTTGGTCAGAAATTCATCGAACGCCAGTTGCAAGCGGTACAAAGCATCCTGCATAGACCAATGCAGCAACGGCAAATCCGCAGCGGGACGGCCGTCATCCTCGAATCGTTTCAAGGCAGCCGAGCACAGATACAGCAAACTCAAGATATCGCCCAGGCGCGCGGACAACCGCTCCCGGCGTTTGAGCGATCCGCCCAGGCGCATCAGCCCGATATCGGCGATACACGCAAAGCTGGCGGAGTAGCGCGCCAATTGACGGTAATAAGCGGCCGTTTCCGCCGCGCAATTTTCCGGCGCGTTGTCTTTGATATAGTCGCCGAATAGTGCATAAACCACAGCGTTCGCGGTATTGCGCAAAGTGAACTTGGCGTGGCCGATCAAGGCTTCATCAAACGCCAGCGATGCGCTGTCCAGATTGTTATCATGCGTGGCGTTGACTTCTTTCAGCAGATAGGGATGACAGCGGATTGCACCCTGACCGAAAATGATCATATTGCGCGTCAGAATGTTGGCGCCTTCCACGGTGATGCTGACCGGAATCTGCTGATAGGTGCGCCCCAGATAGTTTCTCGGCCCGATACAGATGCCTTTGCCGCCGTGAATATCCATCGCATCGTTGACCGCCTGGCGTCCGCGTTCGGTCAGATGATATTTGACGATGGCCGACGCGACGGAAGGCTTTTCGCCCAGATCGACCGCACCGGCGGTCATGACACGCGCGGCGTCCATCATGTAGGTATTGCCGCCGATGCGCGCCAATGCCTCCTCAATGCCTTCAAAATAGCCGATCGGCGTTTTGAATTGCGTGCGCACGCGGCTGTACGCACCCGAAGTGCGTGCCGCCAATTTCGCCGCGCCCACGCTGGTGGCCGGCAATGAAATGGCGCGTCCGACCGATAGGCAATTCATCAGCATGCGCCAGCCTTGTCCGACGCCTTCTTGTCCGCCGATAATCCAATCCATTGGGATGAACACTTCCTTGCCCCAGTTCGGGCCGTTCTGGAATGCGCCGTTGAGCGGATAATGGCGCCGCCCGATATGGACGCCCGGCGTGTTGGTGGGAATCAGCGCCAGCGTAATACCCAGGTCTTCGCCTTTGCCCAGCAGCCGGTCCGGATCGTACAATTTGAACGCCAGACCGAGAATAGTCGCAACCGGCCCGAGGGTGATATAGCGTTTCTCCCAGGTTACCTTCATCCCCAGCACATCGCTTTGACCGTCGTATTCACCGCGGCAGACAATGCCAAAATCCGGCATCGCACCGGCATCCGATCCCGCTTCCGGCGACGTCAGTGCAAAGCAAGGCACTTCCAGCCCCTTGGCCAGGCGCGGCAAGTAATATTCTTTCTGTTTTTCCGTACCGTAATGCAGCAGCAACTCGGCTGGCCCGAGGGAATTCGGCACCATCACCGTGACCGCTCCCGTACCGCTGCGTGAACCGATTTTCATCACCACCTCGGAATGCGCCAGCGCCGAGAAACCGTAACCACCGTATTGCTTGGGAATGATCAGCCCGAAGAAACCGTTGTCCTTGATGAATTGCCACACTTCCGGCGGCAAATCCTTCAATTCATGCGTAATCTTCCATTCGTCGAGCATGGCGCATAATTGCTCCACCGGACCATCGAGAAATGCCTGTTCCTCCGCGCTCAATTGCGGCTTGGGATAAGCCAGCAGTTTTTTCCAGTCCGGTTTGCCGCTGAACAAATCACCTTCCCACCAGACCGTGCCGGCATCCAACGCCTCCTGCTCCGTTTGCGATATGGGCGGCAACATTTTGCGGAAAATTTTCAAAACCGGATTGCTGACCAGATGGCGGCGCAGAAAAGGAACCGCCAGAATCAGGCTGGCAACGGCAATGACAAACAGGACGACATAGAAGAGAAACAGGAGCATGGCAATCTTCCTCGTAGT
>CP091134.1:241351-244115 GCA_021582535.1 Nitrosomonas sp. | reverse complement strand
GGTGAAGTGATTGCTGATTATCATGGTCCGAATATGGGAGACTACAATCTTCCGATAAACCGGATTATGGTGAATAACCCTTATAGCGGAGGCTATTCAACAGTTGAATCACATTCAACAGGGCTGGAGATATGGGATGGTTTCCCCTGCGGAGAAGGGGTGTCTTGCCATAACTTTGATACTGTTGCTCCTACAGCACCAGCTTCATTAGCGTCAAAACTGTCAAATTACGGAACTGCGGCCGGAATTGCGTTATCTTGGAGTAAGTCCTCAGATAATGTTGCAGTTGCAGGATATAAAGTATATCGAAATGGAACAAATATCGCTGTAACCACTGCAAATACGTTTAACGATGTGATTACTGGTTCTGCAAAAGGAACTCTTTACAGTTACACAGTAAAAGCAATTGATGCTGCGGAAAACTTATCTGCAGAAAGTACCGCCGCACTAGTGACTTATTAGTTCTGAGTAACTCCTGAAGGGAATTAAACAAATCCCCCGTGGAACGGAATCCGCTCCACGGGGGATTTGTGCATTTGATTTGATAAGGATGTTATGCATAAGCTATAACGACTATAATGGCATGACTGCATGAAACTTAAGGTGTACGTGTGCATCCAGACAAACCCGCTCCGAGCGGGTTTTTTGTTGGTGCGCCCAGCATGGCGCGATCTTCAGGGTGAAAGTCCCCGGCCGAGCTGGCCACAGCGAGGCAAGTGAAGCGCAACTGCGTGAGGGTGACCGAGCGTGGGAAGGAAGCGTGGAGCGTAAACCGCGAGTCGAGGAATACGAAGCGCATATGAGGCGGCACCGAGCAGGGCGAGCAGGCCAATGATTGCGAAGCTCTTGTGGTCAAAGCAAGGTGACGTAGATGCGACGATTGTGCGGCGAAGGATCGCATCCTTACCTGGGGAGATCTCGCCTCATGCCGGAAACGGTGACGGGTTTGCCCGGAGCGAGAAGTCAGCAGCGGTCGTAGTAGTCGGGGCGACCCGATGAAGGACCAAACGAGAAGGACAGTTACGAGTTGAGACCTTTGCAAAATCGAGTAAACTTTTTTTGAGCGTAATTCCCAATTTATTTGTAAGTTACCGGGGATTTTTTGGTCAATTTTCTCCACACGAACCAGGAATATTCCTCAACACCGGCTATTTCCGGTTGAGAGGATACAATATCCCTATGTTTGTGTAATTATTCGATGATCCGCAAAGAGTCCGGGGAGTCTTTTCAAGTTATAAGCCATCGCCAATAGTGTGTGCCAAGCATGCGCCAAAGCCAGGCCGTGGTAACGCAGAATCTTGGCATTGAACCAGCGTACCTGGCTACCGAAGGTGCGCTCTACGACATAACGAGCTTTCGCGATGAGACTGTTACGTTGCAGCTTCCGTCGCGTCAATGGGCCATTCTTTGCAGCCTTATCCTGAATCCCGTTTTTAATACCACGCGACTTCAAAGCATCGCGATGTTTTTGGCTGCAATACGCCTTGTCAGCGTGAACACGAACACCTGGTATAAATAGCGGAGTAAAAATGTACCGCTGAGGCACACGAAATTTCGCGGCAATCGCGGAGTAATAGTGTACCAATCTTAAGCCTGTAAGCTGATGCGATGAGTATCAGGTGAAAGGCGATGAGGATGTATACAGTGGAGCTATATATAAAGATTCGACGAGCGGTGATGGTGGAAGGCAGAAGTGAACGCGAAGTTGCGAGATATTTTGGAATTCACCGCAAGACTGTCAAGAAGATGTGCCAGTATTCAGTACCGCCGGGCTACCGGCGCAAGAGAGAACCCGTTTCCCCTAAGCTAGCTGGATTCACCGGCATCATTGATGCCATTCTGGAAGCCGACAAACAAGTCCATGTCAAGCAGCGCCATACTGCGGTGCGAATACTGGAGCGGTTGCGGGATGAACATGGCTTTACCGGTGGCTATACCATCGTACGCAACTATGTCCACAAAGCTGCGATTCGCCAAAAAGAGATGTTCATGCCATTGACGCACCTGCCTGGTCATGCACAGGTAGATTTTGGTGAGGTCGATGGTTATATTGGTGGCAAACTGATTCGATTCCATTATTTCTGCCTTGATATGCCGCATTCGGATGGCTGTTTTGTCAGAGCTTATCCCACTGAAGATAGCGAATCCTTTCTGGATGGGCATGTTGCTGCTTTTGCGTTTTTGGGTGGGGTGCCGCAATCGATCCTGTAGACAATACCAAGATTGCGGTAACCAAGATACTGGGTGATGGGAAACGTCAGCGTACCAAGGCGTTCAGCGAACTGCAAAGCCATTACTTATTTGAAGATAAGTTTGGCCGACCGGCTAAAGGCAATGACAAGGGCAATGTTGAGGGCATGATTGGCTACAGCCGCCGACACTTCATGGTGCCGCTGCCCATTGCTGCCGATTTTAATACCCTGAATACCAAATTGCTGGATGGGTGCATCAAACGTCAACAAGCTAAGCTACGTGGCCAAACTGAAACCATTGCTGAGCGTATGAAGCGCGACACCGCTGCACTCATGGTTTTGCCTGCGGTTGCTTTTGATGCCTGCCATAAGATTTCGACCCGCGTATCGTCATTATCTCTGGTACGTTATCGAAGCAATGATTACTCAGTCCCTACCCAATACGGTCACCGCGAAGTATTGGTCAAGGGTTATGTGGATCGCGTCGATATCTGCCTAGGCACAGATATTATTGCACGCCATGTGCGCAGCTACAGCCGGGAAGAATTCATTTACAACCCCTTGCACTACCT
>CP091134.1:188161-241251 GCA_021582535.1 Nitrosomonas sp. | reverse complement strand
CTATCCTCGGCCATAGCTTGCCTTTCATCTCTCTCTCCTTTGGTTTTCCATAAGTTTCTTCCTTGCCTCTTCTTTACTTTGCTCTTCTTCTTGTTCTACAGCCCTTTGAATACTTCTCACATCCCCAGTATCCAGAGCTTCACATCCTTATCCCCTTCACTTCCCTCTGCCCATCCAATCCTCTACCAACAGGCAGATACCCTCCCCTAGACTACTTAGTCACCTCAACACTGTCAAGGTGCTACTGTGAATACGATATCATTCCAGCTATCGCTCTTCTTATTACATTTTTACACTATAAAATGGAAAGTAAATTAACTATTTCCTAGCTATTCAGCATCTTGATGGCGGCAGATAATCGGCTTTTATAACGCGCAGCCTTATTTTTATGAATGATGCCCTTACCAGCAATTGAATCAACAGTTCCCAAAGAACTATTGAAAGCATTTTGGGCCAATTCCTTATTTCCTGTTCCAATCGCTTTTCTAACTGATTTTATCGCAGTACGTAATTTAGACCGCAAACTGACATTGTATTCTCTGCGTTTGACCGCTTGCCTCGCACGCTTTCTTGCTTGTGCACTGTTAGCCATAAAAATCCACAGCTCCTTCAAAGAAAAAGGTTTAGATACTACTTTCTTTTTTTCTATATTGCAACCATAACTGTCTAAAACCTGAAGTAAATCTACAAACCTCAAATACATCTCAATGATCACCGCTCATCGTAATAATTTTTCAAAACTATGATCTTGGAAGCGGGGATAATTCTTACTGATTCTATTTTATAGCACGCGGGGGTTTACAATAAAACCGCGATGGATATTCCGGATTACGCTGTTTATTTCGAATGACGTCACCGCCTTCATTAACACAAACCATTATCGATTTGTCTAGATTGGGAAAATATTCGTTAGATCCTGGCTGAGCCGAGGTTGGCGGCACCTTTTCTCTGATTCTGGCGCAGAGCGCTGGCTCATTTGGTTTCGGCCGGTCACTTTCCATAGCTGGCAACGGACAAAGATTACAAGGATCGCCAGGACATAAACAGCCTTCGCAATTAGCAAGTATCGGTGTCGCATAGGCAATCAGCCCTATACCGAATAATAAGCTCGCACTGATTTTAAATACTGATAACAACATTCTTACACCTTTCATCATACTTATTCACTCGAAAAATTTTATCTCAACTTTGTTTTTTTACATCTTTAATAAAGATTTGATAATCGACAGCAATCAGCAGAAATATCTGCTTTTTGTTATACTGATTTTACCTCAACTTGGATTGAGCTAAGAGCAGCGCAGAAAACTTTGGGTCCATAAATCATGATAATGAATTTCAATTTGAAGCTATTTAAATCCACTTTATGCATACTGAGTGTTCTGATTACCTCGTTTGCTCATGCCGAAACCATCGAGCTTCTACAAAAAAATGCCAGTGTGACGTATGAAAAAATGATGGAAGCCAAGCAAGCTGCCGAATCTTCGGCCCAAGACGCTACTTTTGCTGAGAAAAAACTGGCCTCAGCTAAGCAAAAAATGATGGAAGCTGAACGCGAAGCCGAAACGGCCAGAAGGAAATCGGAGCAAGCCAAAACTGCGATGGAGCAGGCAATTAATCGATGGAAACAAGCTTCCGATACGCTGGCAAATGAATGGGGCACATCGGAAGTCAAATAATCAAAGTTGACTGTTTGATAGATAGCGTCATTTTGACATGTGGAATACCGGCTTCCATGAATTCTTTTCCCACAACTTGGAATCCAAATTTTTTATAGAATGGTATAGCACTCGTTTGAGCATGCAATTGCGCTTCAAACTGGCGCCGTTTTATTAATACCCGCAATAAAGTTGTCAGCAATGCACTGCCCAAACCTTGACCGCGCCATTCTTTTAATACCGCCATACGCCCGATATGACCATCCGGTAATAATCGCGCAGTCCCCACCGGCTGACCAGCGTTATTCACAGCAAGCGCATGCACGCTGACCGCATCAAACTGATCCCACTCCAATTCCTCCGGAATCTGCTGTTCGCGAATAAACACCGCTGTTCGTACTGCACGCAGAGCGGTCGCCGCCTCTTCCCAGCTTACGATTTGTACAGCATCAGCATGACGCACGATTAATTTCTAGCAAGCGGCATTATTTAAATGGATGACGCAGTAAAATCGTTTCTTCCCTATCCGGTCCGGTGGAAATCATATCGATCGGTATTTCACAAACTTCTTCAAGACGTTTTAGATAGTTTTGTGCCGCTTTGGGTAATTGTGTGAACTCCTTAATTCCAGCCGTATTTTCTGACCAGCCGGGTATTTCCTCGTAGATTGGCTCACAGTTATCCAAGTCGTCAGCACCAACGGGCAAAATAGTGCTGCTGCTGCCATTGCTCAATTTATAGCCAACACCAAGATTCAGGCTTTCCACACCGTCCAATACATCCAGCTTAGTAATACATAGCCCTGTCACACCGTTGATTTGTATTGAGCGCTTCAGCGCGACCGCATCAAACCAGCCGCAGCGGCGTGGCCGTCCTGTAGTCGATCCAAATTCATGACCGCGCTTAGCCAGATGCTTGCCAACTTCATCATCCAGTTCTGTTGGAAATGGCCCTGATCCAACTCGCGTGGTATAGGCTTTGGTAATTCCCAGGACATAATGCAGCATCTGCGGCCCGACTCCACTCCCGGGAGCTGCGGCTCCAGCCACGCAATTGCTGGATGTGACAAAAGGATATGTGCCATGATCGACATCAAGCAGCGCGCCTTGCGCACCTTCAAACAATAGATTATTTCCTGCTCTATGCGCCTCAAATAACAATCGCGGAACATCGGCCACCATTGGCTTGATTCTCTCGGCTTGAACCAATGCATCATCCATTGTTTTTTGAAAATCTATAATCGGTGCTTGAAAATAATTTTTCAACACGAAATTATGATAATCCAGCATCTCACCCAGTTTGGCAGCAAAACGGTCGCGGTGAAACAGGTCCTGCAAGCGAATAGCCCGCCGCGCGACTTTATCTTCGTAAGCTGGCCCAATACCGCGCCCCGTAGTACCTATTTTTCCGACACCCCTGGCAGTCTCGCGCGCGTTATCCAAAGCAATATGGCAAGGCAAAATTAACGGGCAGGCCTCGCTAATCCGCAACCGGTTGCTGACATCAATTCCGCTTTGCTCCAACATATCGATTTCATTGAGCAGCGCCTCTGGAGAAATCACGACACCATTGCCGATATAACAAACCACGGTATCACGCAGAATACCGGATGGAATCAGGTGCAATACGGTTTTCTTGTTGCCGATAACCAATGTGTGACCTGCGTTGTGTCCGCCTTGAAAACGCACTACACCTTGCGCATGATCCGTGAGCCAGTCGACGATCTTGCCTTTTCCTTCATCGCCCCATTGCGTACCAATGACGACAACATTTTTAGTCATAGTGCCAATCTCTAAAAAATTCTGTTTCCAAATGATTAAATTTCTTTAACGATCCATTGCCCGTCATGCAGTATTAATTGCCTGTCGCAATCAAGCGATTTACCTTTTTGCTCCGGCAATTCCATCACGACGATCTGCCCTGCCTTACGCAATTGCTCGATTTTGTTTTCCAATTCAGCGTCTTTTTTCTGATAGGGTGCGCTGATTGCCTTTGGATACGATTGCGGCTTCATCAATCTGGACAGTTCTCTTAAATCCATGCTGAAACCTGTGGCCGGTCGGGCTCGCCCGAATACTTTGCCTATTTCATCATAACGTCCGCCTAAAGCAATCGCATTGGAACAACCGTCGGTATAGGCGGCAAAAACCATTCCGGTATGGTAATGATATCCGCGTAAATCGGCCAAATCGAATGCGATCTCATCGACAATCGGTTTCAGCTCTTCTTTAGCAATGCTCAATTCATTCAGTGCCACTCTGATTTCCGGATAATCAGGTAATCGGCTGGCAGCATCAGCAAGCACTTTGTGATCGCCATATAGTTCAGGCAATAGCAATAATGCTTCACGCGTTTGCTTTTGCAAATTCACACACAGTTCCCGTAAAGTCGACACATCTTTCGCTTGCAATACCGTGTAAAGTTCAGCCTCAAGTTCGTGCGAGATACTCGCGCCTTTAATCAAACCACGAAAAACTGCGACATGACCAAGATCCAGATGGACTGCTCTCACGCCGGAGACGGCCAAACACCGTAACATAAGCCGCTGAACTTCCAAGTCACTCTCCAGACCGGAATGGCCATAAAGCTCTGCGCCTACTTGCAGAGGTTCGCGCGTTTTGGTTATACCAGCGGGTACGGTATGCAATACGCTATTGGCGTAACACAAACGTGTAATGCCCTCAAAATTCAATAAATGCGCGTCAATTCTTGCCACTTGGGGTGTCATATCAGCACGTAACCCCATCATGCGCCCACTCAACTGATCGATCACCTTAAACATGTGCAAATCCATGTCACTGCCACTACCGGTCAGCAACGATTCCACATACTCCAATAAAGGCGGCACCACTTGTTGATAGCCATGCACCATCAGCAGATCTATGATCTGACGGCGCATACCTTCAATGTGTATTGCTTCCGCAGGCAATATATCTTCAACAAATTCCGGAAGTAACCAATTGCGCATATTTACGATTGACAAACTGTCAACAAAAAGAATAAAAAAACATCAGCTGACGATAAGAAGCACCATTAATCCGACTAACATCGAAGTCAAACCTACAAACCGGATCTGATTATCGTTAATCTCAGTCAGTCTTCTAAAGGCCTCTCGCCATGTTTGCGGCGATAGAAAGGGTAACATTCCTTCTAAAATTAACATTAATGCAACTGCACTAAGAAAAGTTTCCCACATATTCAAAACAGCTCCGGTTTAATCGTGCCAGCATGATTTCTCTACAAGAAGCAGAAAAATTAAGAGGTTCTGATGTAATCGCATATGCAAGAACCATTACGATTTCCAGAACCTCTTCCTCAGTCATTACATAATCGAGTTACATAAAAACTACCTAGGTATGTCGTGCAGAAATTGCATTTACACCTTCATCCATACCACTCCTCGTTACTTATTTGCTGATTGCCGGGTTTCTCAAATACTTGAAGAAATCGGAGGTAGGTTCCAACACCAACATATCACCCTTGTTTTTGAATGATTGTTTATAAGCATCGACACTACGCCAAAAAGCATAAAATTCCGGATCTTTCTGAAAAGCCGTGGCATAAGTCGCTGCTGCTTGGCTATCACCATCACCCATCGTTTTTTGTGCTTCCCGGTATGCTTCAGCTAAGATGACTTCACGCTGTCTGTCGGCATCCGCGCGAATCTTTTCTGATTCGGCCGCACCGGTAGAACGTAATTCATTGGCGACTCTTTTACGCTCCGCTTCCATACGTCTAAATACCGACTCGCTGACCTCTTGCGGAAGGTCGACACGTTTCAAGCGCACATCGACTACTTCCACACCAATAGAGCGCGCATCGTTATCCGCCTTCTGGCGCATAATCTCCATAATGACATCACGCTCACCCGAAACCACGTCATGAACTGTACGATTACCAAATTCATCGCGCAAGCTTGCATTGATAGTTTGTGCCAAGCGTGTTTGCGCCAGAGCTTCATCACCTCGAACACTGATGTAATATTGTTTTACATCAACAATACGCCACTTCACGAACAAATCCACCAAAACGTTCTTTTTCTCTGAAGTAATAAAGCGCTCGGGTTCTTCGGTATTCATTGTCAGAATACGTTTCTCAAAATAACGCACATTATGGGCGATTGGAATTTTGAAATATAAACCGGGTTCGGTTTTAACATCGATAACTTCACCCAGCTGGAACAAAATGGCTTGCTGCCGCTCATCCACAACATAAATAGCTGAGCTCCCCAGGAAGAAAATCGCAATAACAATGCCTGAAAATACTGATGTAAAACTTTTCATCTATCTTGCCTCCCGTTCGCGACTGCGAAAAGATTCTCGAGCCCGCACACTGCTACCATCAGGTGTTGCGTCCTGCATCATAGGCTGCACGGCTACAGGTGAAACCGATGATGGCGCCCCGCTCATATTAATCAACTTATCCAATGGCAAGTACAAAAGATTGTTACCGCTTTTCTGATCAACAATAATCTTGCTGGTATTAGAAAGCACTTGCTGCATCATATCCAGATATAAACGTTCACGCGTAACTTTCGGCGCTTTGCTATATTCAGCAAGAATTTGTTCAAAACGGCTGGCATCACCCTCCGCACTGACAATCACACGCTGTTTATAACCCTCTGACTCTTGAATCAATCGAGCCGCATTACCCACCGCTCTTGGAATCACATCATTGGCGTAAGCTTGGCCTTCATTCTTTTGCCGTTCTCTGTCTTGCCCTGCCTTAACAGCGTCATCAAAGGCTGCTTGAACTTGCTCAGGCGGTTGCGCGTTTTGCATCGTCACTCTACTGATCGAAATACCGATCTCATAACGATCCAAAATCTTCTGCATTAATTGCGTTGCATTAGCTGCAACTTGCTCACGGCCTTCGTAAAGAACATAGTCCATTTTACTTTTACCAATTACTTGCCGGATTGCTGTTTCGGCCGCTTGCAAAACAGCTTCGTCAGGATTTCTATTCTTGAAAAGGAAATACTCCGGATTATTCAATATGTATTGCACCGCAAATTGAATATCGATGATGTTTTCATCATCGGTTAGCATCAATGACTCCCGCAGTACTTTACTGCGCACATTGTTACGATAACCAATTTCAACCGTGCGGACTTGACTGACGTTCACTAATTCCACTTTTTCGACCGGGTAAGGGATATGCCATCGCAAACCTGCCGGTGCGGTATCAACATACTGGCCGAAACGCAGCACAACACCTCTATGCCCTTCATCCACAATATAAAATCCGCTTGCCGACCAAACCACCGCAAGCAAGCCGAGAATCATTGCAATGCTACTGCCACTTTGCGGCTTAGGGGCTGGAGTGTTGGAGCCGGAGCCGTCATCGCCTCCGCCGCCTTTTTTTTGCCCGAAAATATTATTGATCTTTTTGTTGACATTACGCAGTACATCATCCAGATCCGGTGGACCAGAATCACCTTTGTTTTTTCCCCATTGTGGATCATTTAATCCCATAATAATTCCTGTTTTGTTCGTTCAAAAAAGTTCTTGTACCGTAGCACGGTCTCCAGTTATTTTCGGAATATCTGTAGGTTCTTCATATAATTTCTTAGAGTTTTCTACTACTGCTTCTGTCAATGCCTGCCTTACAAGTGCTATTCCTTCACCAGTTTTTGCACTTAAACGAATGCGGGATATTCTATCATATTCGTCACGCGTGCAACCTTTACTAGCTTCTGCCGGGTCAGTCAGATCAATCTTATTGAAGATTAAAATTTGCGGAATCGTATCGGCGCCAATCTCTTTTAAAATCTTATTCACTTCTTCAATTTGCTCATCCCGGTTAGGGCTGTTGGCATCGATGACATGCAACAAGATATCGGCTTGCACAGTTTCTTCAAGTGTCGCACGAAAAGCTGCCACCAGGGTGTGCGGTAGTTCCCGAATGAATCCTACCGTATCCGAAATGACTACCGGCCCTCCTTCTGCAAGAAATAATTTCCGCGTCGTCGTATCCAGTGTGGCAAACAATTGATCGGCGGCATACGTTTGTGCGCGGGTCAACTTATTAAATAAAGTCGATTTCCCCGCATTGGTATAACCAACAATCGATACCGACAGTACATTAGTACGCTGCCTTGAGCGCCTCTGCACAGCACGCTGGCGCTGCAGGGTTGCGAGTTTCTCTTTGAGCAATTTAACACGCTTCCGGATCAAGCGGCGATCTGTTTCCAATTGCGTTTCGCCCGGACCACGCAAACCGATACCGCCTTTTTGCCGCTCCAGATGAGTCCAGCCTCGCACAAGACGTGTCACCAAATGCTCTAGCTGTGCAAGTTCCACTTGTAACTTGCCTTCATGACTTTTAGCCCGCTGAGCAAATATGTCCAAAATCAGACTGGTGCGATCAATGACGTTACAATTCAACCGTAAAGATAAATTGCGCTGCTGCGCTGGAGATAAATCATGATTAAATACAACGAGTGTAGCGCTATTTGACGAGATCAGCCGTGCAATCTCGTCGACTTTACCGCTACCAATATAAGTTGTCGGGTCAGGCCGCGAACGCTTCCCTTCCAGAACCGCCACAACTTGAAGTTCTGCGCTGATAGCCAGCTGCTGCAGTTCCTGTAGGCTATCAGCATGAGTACTACTGCCAAAATCAATACCAACCAGTATCGCTGCAACGGCAGCATTCGCTTTATCCATACCTGATTCAAGCATCAGGCATCACGTGCATCCAATGTTTCAATGGGAATAGTAACGGCTCTTGCAGGCACTACCGTAGAAATCGCATGTTTGTATACCATTTGCGTAACTGAGTTTTTCAACAACACAACATATTGATCGAATGAATCAATTTGTCCTTGTAATTTAATACCATTCACTAGATATATCGATACCGGAATATGCTCTTTCCGTAATATATTCAAAAACGGATCTTGCAGTAACTGTCCCTTGTTACCCATGGGTAACTCCCTATTCTAATTATTGGTTATCGGAATAGTGACTCTACTTTATTTTTTGATGTAAATCTATACCTGATTGCACTAATACAGTAGAGCCGTCATATTCATCTAAATCAACTACTGCCCGTAGCATCACTTACCAAATTGGCGGTTCACAGGCATTCAGATTGTTTGTTCACACCCTGAATGCCTGGATATTGATTCCCCGGTTTTGTTTCAATATTAAAATTGCTTATTTTTCAGCAAACAACCTATTATTAGAACGGTACAGGTCTTGGGGTATTATTATTGGAAGGCGGTAAAACCGGCACTTTAATATCAGGTTGATCACCGGTTAACGTTTTTAAGAAAGCAACGATGCTATCAATTTCTTTCTTATTGAAATCACGGTCCAGCTGAATTTTACCCATGGTTTTTACAGCATCTTCCAATGTCGCTGCCGCGCCATCATGAAAGTAGGGATAGGTCAATTCAATATTGCGTAAAGTTGGTACTTTGAAAACATTCAAGTCAGTATCTTTTCCAGTGACCGCTTTTCTTCCTTCCGCTTTGCTTGCGGTTTTATAAGGATGATGCACGCCGAACTTCTGATAAAGCGCGCCGCCAACCGCCGGGCCATTATGACAACCGGCACAACCGCTGCTCTTGAATAATTCGTAACCTTCCACTTCTTGAGCATTTAATGCTTTCTTGTCACCATCCAGCCATTTATCGAAACGCGATCCCGGTGTAACAAGCGTTTCTTCAAAAGCGGCAATCGCAGTGGTTACCCGGTCAATATCAACCTGATCGGAACCAAATGCTTTTGCAAAATGAGCACGGTACTGAGGAATGGATTGCAGCACTTCGACAGCCACTTTATGGGTTGAAGCCATTTCGCCTGGATTGGCGATTGGACCGCCGGCCTGTTCTTTCAGATCCTTAGCGCGTCCATCCCAGAATTGCGCCAAGTTCATGCTGGCATTAAGGACGGTTGGTGCATTAATCGGACCTTGCTGCCATTTATGGCCGATTGAGGTGGGAATATTATCCGTTCCGCCCATGCTCAAATTATGGCAAGAGTTACATGAAATAAATCCTGATTTTGACAGACGGGGATCAAAAAACAGCATCTTACCCAGCTCAACCATATCAGCATTTGTTACTTTTGCGGCTTTAATGGGCTGAATAGGTTCATTGGCCGAAACATTAATCGAAGTGACAAGAGCGCCAATCGATAACAGCGACGCAACCACTGCACGTATCTTCATCGGTATTCTCCATAAGTAAATAAATAAAAAACGGCTGTGATGGCGCAGCCGAATACGCCTGATGAAACACCCACACATGGGAATTTGTAAAAAAGCGGAACGGCTTAACTGCGTTCCTGTTACTTGCAGAGCCACTTAAAAACCCTGCAAAACTCTCAGACGAACTATTCGTTTACTTCCAGTTGATCAGCCAGGATCTCCCTCGATCCTTTAGGTAGAATTTTTTGATCATATCCCGCCCCGATACTTTGGTTTAGGCAAGAATCCGTTTTTAACAAGCGCGACAGCTCCGTGAGCGCTTGCTTATATACTTTGCGTTTGAATTCAACGACCGACTCCAATTCAACCCAGTATTGATTCCAGCGCCAGGCATCGAATTCAGGGTGCGCACTCCTGCGCAATGAAACATCACTATCACGTCCGATCAAACGCAGCAAATACCAAATCTGTTTTTGCCCCTTGTAATTCCCCCGCCATTCCCGCCGGATCCAACGGTCAGGAACCTCGTACCGCAACCAATCCCGCGTGCGCCCGACAATCTCTACGTGATTTGGGCGCAACCCGATCTCCTCGCTTAATTCCCGATACATGGCCTGCTCGGGACTTTCTCCCGACTTAATGCCACCTTGAGGAAATTGCCAAGAATTTTGTCTAATACGTTTGCCCCAGAATACCTCATTTTTTGAGTTCAGGAGGATAATACCGACATTGGGGCGATATCCATTACGGTCAATCATATGGAATACTCATTTGACCCATCAAATGGGTGGATTTTTTCATACTTTTCTTTAGATTGAAAGTGCCCGAAGAATAAAAATCCTAGCGCTCCAGCATTTTCATGACTCTCAACTCAATTACTTATTCCTCATATAAGGACTAATTCCCACTTAACCAAGTATTTCAAGGTAAAATCGCTACAATTTTATTTACATAATGGAATCCCTTCATGCGCGTTTCGCAATTTTTTATTTCAACGCTTAAAGAAGCTCCCGCCGAAGCGGAGCTCATCAGCCACAAACTCATGCTTCGCGCCGGACTCATCAAGCGTTTGGGGAGCGGATTGTATACCTGGATGCCATTAGGTTTAAGGGTATTACGTAAAATAGAAAATATCGTGCGGGAGGAAATGAACAGAAGTGGCGCCATCGAAGTGCTCATGCCAGCGATACAACCGGCGGAATTATGGCAAGAGACCGGCCGCTGGGATGTTTTTGGGCCGCAAATGTTAAAAATCAAGGATCGGCATGAGCATGACTTTTGTTTTGGTCCCACGCACGAAGAAATCATCACCGACATCGCACGCAAGGAAATTAAAAGCTACCGCCAGCTGCCCCTCAATTTTTATCAAATTCAAACAAAATTCCGCGATGAAATCCGGCCGCGCTTCGGTGTCATGCGCGCACGCGAATTTACCATGAAGGATGCTTATTCATTTCATACCGATGAAAATAGTTTGATGCAAACGTATCAGCGCATGTATGAAACTTACAGCCGGATCTTCACCCGCCTTGGATTGAAATTCCGTGCCGTTGCAGCCGATACCGGCGCCATCGGCGGCAGTGGCTCTCATGAGTTTCATGTTTTAGCGGACTCCGGGGAAGATGCCATTGCGTTCTGCCCTGATTCGGACTATGCCGCCAATATCGAATTAGCGAACGCATTCTTTACTCAGCAAGAACGCGGCACACCGGATGGCGATATGCAGAAAGTAGCGACCCCCGGTAAAAAAACCTGTGCCGAAGTTGCCGAATTTTTAAAAATCCCCCTGCAAAAAACCGTCAAAACGCTGGCTGTCAAAGCCAATGACGAAATATTCCTTTTGCTGCTACGGGGCGATCATCAGCTCAACGAATTAAAAGTAAGAAAAATACCCTTTTTATCCGGGTTTCAGATGGCCGCTGCAGAGGATATTCTACGCACCACTGGAACAGTGCCCGGATATATCGGCCCTGTCGGTTTAGAGGCTCGTGTGATTGCCGATCAAGCGGTCATGAATATGAGTAATTTTGTCTGTGGCGCTAATGCAGAAGACTTTCATTTAACGCAGGTAAACTTCGCACGCGACCTCAAACTACCCGATCATGTCTTTGATATCCGCAATGTTGTTCCGGGTGATGATTCTCCGGACGGCAAAGGTAAACTGGAAATTTGCCGCGGCATTGAAGTGGGTCATATTTTTCAATTGCGTACCAAATATTCCGAAATCATGAAAGCCAACTATCTCGACGAATCAGGCCAAACTCAAAATATGGAAATGGGTTGCTATGGTATCGGTATCTCACGCATTGTCGCGGCTGCCATCGAACAAAATCACGATGAGCATGGTATTATTTTTCCCGGAACCATTGCGCCTTTTCAACTTACGATCGTACCGATCGGTCTGCAAAAAAGCGCTCTCGTCAAAGATACCGTGGAAAAACTCTACCAGCAGTTCACCGCTGCACAGATCGAGGTTCTCTTGGACGATCGCGATGAGCGCCCCGGCGTCATGTTTGCCGATATGGAGCTAATCGGCATTCCGCACCGGCTTGTTGTCGGCGAACGAGGACTCAAGCAATCGACCATTGAATATCAAGGACGAAAAGATGAAGCTTCACAAGCGGTACACATTGATGAAATTTTTTCATTCATAACGGCCAAGCTATGCAAAAACTAATCGGTACAATCTTCTTATTATTCTCATCCAGTTTCATTCATGCCAACAATTGGCAGTATGAACAGCTGTCTGCCAGCACTCAGACCATCACTTTTCATGAAAAAAGCGATCAAGCGGCTTCGTATATCGAATATGCCGCTGTAGCAGACAGCGTAACCTGGCTGATCAACATGAGCCGCCGGTTGGAAAAATACATACCGGATCTCATCGAACGGGAGGAATTTCTAAGAACGGTTTATTACGAAGCAACACGGGCTGGGTTGGATCCGCAACTGGTGTTAAGCGTCATCCAAGTCGAAAGCGGTTTTAAAAAATATGCCGTTTCGCATGCCGGTGCACGCGGCTATATGCAAGTCATGCCATTCTGGACTGGCGTCATCGGTCACCAAGACCACAATTTGTTTCATTTGCGGGTGAATTTGCGCTACGGCTGCACTATTCTGCGCCATTATCTGAATAAGGAAAAAGGCGACTATTTCCGTGCATTGGGACGATACAATGGCAGTCTCGGAGAAGCCGCCTACCCGCAGCTGGTGTTCAACAAATGGCAGACGGTATGGCGCTATTCGGCATCCTGACCAGATAGAATGAGCGGTTAGCCATATCAGTGTTTGGGATTAAGGCTTTTTTTGTTTGATTTTGACTCAATAAACTCTTCAATACTCTCGCGCGAAATAATCCCTTGCTGACGCGCAGCCGGGTTTCCCTCCGGATCAAAGAAATAGGTGCTGGGCAATAGCGAAACGTCATCCAGCTGGGAAGCGATTTTCCGGTCACCTAATACAATGGGATAGGTAATGGACATGGATTTCACAAAATCCATCACTATTTTCGGATCATCCACATCCATCGCAACTCCGATCACTATCAAATCCTTGCGTTGTTCATACAGCGCAATCAAATCGGGAATTTCTTTCAAGCAGGGCGGGCACCAAGTCGCCCAGAAATTGACCAGCACCCACCGCCCTTTATAATCCGCAAGCTTATGCATTTTCCCGGTTGTATCTTGGAACTGAAACGCTTGCACGGGGAAACTCAACAGCAAGGCGATCAAACAAAATAATACTGTGACGTTACGTTTCATCATCTTGCGCAGAATTTCCATTTTATTGATTCATCATCCCAGCCGGTTATACCTGCGGATGAGCCCGTTCCAGCTTGCTGTGCAGTTTATTCAGCGCGCTCAGATAAGCCTTTGCCGAAGCGACCACTATATCCGTATCGGAGCCATGTCCGTTTACGATCCGGTCGGATTTCTGCAACCGCACGGTCACTTCGCCTTGCGCATCGGTTCCGCTGGTAATATTGTTCACCGAGAACAGTTGCAGCTTAGCTGCGCTGGCCAGCAACGTTTCAATCGCGCGGAAAGTGGCATCCACGGGACCGCTGCCTTGAGACTCGGCACGCATCTCTTTGCCGTCATCGGAAATCACGATGCGCGCGTACGGCACTTCACCGGTTTCACAATGCACAGTAAGCGATATAAGGCGGTAACGCTCCTGCAACACCAGCACTTCATCAGAAACCAGCGCTTGCAAATCTTCATCGAAGATTTCATGCTTCTTATCCGCCAGCTCCTTGAAACGCATGAACGTGTTATTAAGCATTTCTTCGGATTCCAGTTCGATCCCCAATTCCATCAAACGGTTACGGAAAGCATTACGACCTGAGTGTTTGCCCAGCAATAATTTATTCGCGCCCCAGCCGACATCTTCCGCCCGCATGATTTCGTAAGTCTCACGATGCTTCAACACACCATCCTGATGAATGCCGGATTCATGCGCAAAAGCATTGGCGCCCACGATTGCTTTATTGGGTTGTACCGGAAAACCGGTAATACCGGACACCAGCTTACTGGCCGCTACGATATGCGTGGTATCGATTTTTGTATCGCAGGGGAAATAATCCTGACGCGTACGCACCGCCATTACGATCTCCTCCAGCGCAGCATTGCCTGCGCGCTCTCCCAGCCCGTTGATCGTACATTCAACTTGGCGCGCGCCATTCATCACAGCAGTCAATGAATTGGCCACAGCCAGCCCTAAGTCATTATGGCAATGAACCGAAAAGATCGCTTTATCGGAATTGGGTATGCGTTCACGTAGATTATGAATCAGCCTGCCGAATTGATCGGGCATCGTATAGCCAACCGTATCCGGAATATTCAATGTCTTCGCACCGGCGTCAATCACGGCTTCCAATATCTGACAGAGAAAATCAATTTCCGACCGGCCGGCGTCTTCCGGAGAAAACTCAACGTTATCGGTATATTGGCGTGCCCATTTCACCGCTTTCACCGCCTGCGTGATCACCTGATCAGGCGACATGCGCAGCTTATTCTTCATATGAATCGGCGATGTTGCAATGAAGGTATGAATACGAGCCGATTGTGCGCCTTTCAATGCTTCACCGGCACGTTGAATATCCGCTTCAATCGCCCGCGCCAAACCGCACACGACACTGTCTTTAACCGAGTCGGCAACTGCCCTGACTGCTTCAAAATCTCCGTTGGAGGCCGCGGGAAAACCGGCTTCAATGACATCGACACCCATGCGCTCCAGTTGCCAAGCAATGCGCACCTTCTCTTCTTTCGTCATGGATGCACCAGGACTTTGCTCACCGTCACGTAACGTCGTATCAAAAATAATCAAATGCTCTTGCATTATGCTCTCCACTTGAGGAAGAAAACCTTAATGAATAATAAAACTCGTGATGCGAATTTTATAGGGAAGAAAGGGAAATAGGGGGAGAAAATTTTAGCGCGCAAGGCGCAGCAGCAGTTCCGATAGGGCTACGGAAGCTGGAATAAGATCCAATGACTGGGTAAAGTGCTTAAAAAACATGATGGGCGGGAATATAAATAGTTTTTCCTTTTGATGCAATAGGTAATCTTCAGGTACCGGGTGTCTCACTATTTTTTTTACTTCTGCCGAATCGCCATAGCTTCACAAAATAACCGGAAAATGCATATGCCGCGAATAAAATGAATAAGACCAGCGGCGGATGGCTCGGAATCAAAACGAAAAAGAACAGCACCAATAACAGGACTGTAAAAAACGGCACACGGCGGCGCAAATTAAACTCCTTACCGCTATAGTATGGAATATTGCTAACCATCGTTAAACCGGCAAATAAAGTCACAATAGAAGCCAGTCCCTTAATATCGCTTCCTTGCACCTGAAAATTAATCGTCACCCAAACCAACCCCGCAATCAATGCAGCAGCAGCCGGACTGGGCAAACCTTGAAAAAAACGTTTATCGACCACTTCGATGTTGGTATTGAAACGCGCCAGCCGCAATGCAGCACACGCGCAATAAATGAATGCAATGATCCAACCCCATTGCCCCATTTCCTTCAATGCCCATTCATACACAATCAATGCCGGTGCAACACCGAAAGAAACCATGTCCGACAAGCTATCGTATTCGGCGCCGAACTCACTTTGGGTACCCGTCAATCGCGCTACCCGCCCATCCAATCCATCCAGCACCATGGCAATGAATACCGCGATGGCCGAATATTCAAAATTTCCGTTCATCGCCTGCACGATGGCATAAAACCCGGCGAATAGCGCGGCCGTTGTAAATAAATTGGGCAACAGATAGATGCCACGCCGCCGTAGCCGGGCTTTAAGTACAGTTCGTTCTGGCAGAGAATCGGACATTATGAGCGCTTAACTATAAGAATACGAAAAATGACAGGAATCCCATGAAACTATGATTCTGAAGCGCTGATACAAAGAATGAAACACGTGCTCCTTCAAGCCACCGCTTTGGTTTCTTCACGAAATTCCGCCAATACGGTGAGTGTCGCCGACACTTTGTCACCGATATTGACATTAATTTTAGTATTCAGCGGCAGGTAAACATCCACGCGCGAACCAAACCTGATAAAGCCGAAACGCTGGCCGCGCGCCAAATGCTCACCGGGCGATACGTGACAAAGTATGCGCTTTGCAACCAACCCGGCCACTTGCACACAGGTCACATCCGCGCCACGATCGGTTTTGATCCATAACGCATTGCGTTCATTCTCCAACGAAGCCTTGGGCAAATCGGCGTTGACAAATTTACCCGGAAAATACCATTTGTCACGCACCTCACCGTCAACCGGACTCCGGTTGGAATGCACATTAAACACATTCATAAATACGCTGATTTTGAGTGCTTCACGATCCAGATAAGGATCCTGCGTTTTTTCTACAGCGACGATTCTGCCGTCTGCCGGTGCCAATATGGCATTGGGATCCTTCGGCACTTCGCGCGGCGGGTCACGAAAAAATTGCAAAACGAACAGTGCGATCGCCCAGAATGGAAGAGCCCAAAGCCAGCCCAGCAGTTCTGTAGCACCAATCGCAACAGCAAATGCAATCACAATATGCAGCCAGCCCTCGCGAGCGATAATAGGATGAGGATAATAAGCCATAAATTAATTACAACAAAAACCTAAAAGGTAAAAAAACCACAACCGGAATTGTAAAGAATGTGGTGATTCTTTAGTTTTTCCCTTGGTCAACCAATTTATTTTTCTTGATCCAAGGCATCATATCGCGCAACTTCGCGCCTACTTGCTCAATCGGATGCTCCGATGCTATGCGGCGGCTTGATTTAAGTACCGGTGCACCGGCCTGATTTTCCAGAATGAACTCGCGCGCATACTCACCAGTTTGGATCTCTCGCAGAATTTTCCGCATTTCCGCGCGCGTCTCATCGGTAATAATGCGCGGTCCGCGTGATACATCACCATATTCCGCATTGTTGGAAATGGAGTAGCGCATATTGGCGATACCGCCTTCATAAATCAGATCGACAATCAGCTTGACTTCGTGCAAACACTCGAAATAAGCCATTTCGGGCGCATAACCCGCTTCTACCAAAGTTTCAAAACCCGCTTGAATCAATGCGGTTAAGCCACCGCATAACACGACTTGTTCACCAAACAAATCGGTTTCGGTTTCTTCCCGGAAACTGGTTTCGATCACACCACCGCGAGTACCCCCGTTAGCCGCTGCATAAGAAAGCGCCAGATCTCGTGCTTTACCGGATTTGTTCTGATGCACGGCGATCAGTGAGGGTACACCGCCGCCTTGTAAATAGGTCGAGCGCACCAAATGGCCTGGGCCTTTGGGTGCAATCATGATCACATCCAGATCTTCACGCGGCGTCACTTGCCCATAATGCACGCTAAAACCATGCGCAAACGCCACTGTCGCATTTTTTTTCAAACCGGGTTCGATTTCTCTTTTATATACCGATCCAATTTGCTCATCAGGCAATAAAATCATAACGACATCGGCATCTTTTACGGCTTCGGCCACTTCCATCACCGTCAAACCCGCTTTTTCCGCTTTGCCCCAGGATAACCCGCCTTTACGCAGACCGACGGTCACTTTCACACCGGATTCACTCAAATTGTTAGCATGTGCATGCCCTTGCGAACCATAGCCTAATATGGTCACTTTTTTTCCTTTAATCAGAGAGAGATCTGCATCTTTATCGTAATAAACTTTCATTATTTTCCTTTTAAACAAAAATAGGATAGAAACTGGCGAGCACTAGAGTGAATACTATTTTCACGGATTGATTACTCTGGATTACCAACCTCAAGACCGGGATTAATCAGCAAATACGGATTATACCTTCAAAACCCATTCTCCGCGTCCTATGCCGGAAGCGCCTGTACGGACAGTTTCAAGAACCGCGCTGCGTTCGATGGCTTCAAGAAACGCGTCCAGCTTCGAGCTGGTACCCGTTAACTCAATGGTATAAGACTTATCGGTCACATCGATGATAGAGCCACGGAAAATTTCGGCCAGCCGTTTGATTTCCTCACGATCCGGGCCTACTGCGCGGATTTTGACCAGCATGAGTTCGCGTTCGATATGATTGCCGTCATTCAAATCGATGATTTTGACCACTTCAATCAGTTTGTTCAGTTGCTTGGTCACTTGCTCCACGACTTCATCCGATCCAATCGTTACCAGCGTCATCCGCGACAATGTGGGATCCTCGGTAGGCGCAACTGAAAGTGATTCAATATTATAACCACGCGCCGAGAACAGGCCTGCTACACGAGACAAAGCACCCGCCTCATTTTCCATCAATAAAGAAATAATATGTCGCATTTATTTTTCTACACCAGAATCATTTCAGAAAGACCTTTGCCACCCGGCACCATAGGGAATACGTTTTCGGTCTGATCGGTAATAAAGTCCATGAACACCAGCTGATCTTTCAGTTTGAATGCTTCTTTCAGCGCATCTTCGACATCTTCCGGCTTTTCAATCTTCATGCCGACATGGCCGTAGCTCTCCGCCAGCTTAACAAAATCGGGCAGCGCGTTCATGTAGGATTCCGCATAGCGGTTACCGTGGAAAAACTCCTGCCACTGCCTGACCATGCCCATATAGCGATTATTCAAGTTAATGATTTTCAGCGGCAGCTTATACTGTTTACACGTTGACAGTTCCTGGATACACATCTGAATACTGGCTTCGCCGGTGATACACGCCACTTTTCCTTTAGGATTTGCGAGCTGCACCCCCATCGCGGCAGGCATGCCGAATCCCATCGTGCCCAATCCGCCGGAATTTATCCAACGGCGCGGTTTATCGAATTTATAAAATTGCGCAGCCCACATTTGATGCTGTCCGACATCCGAAGTAATAAACGCATCGCCCTTGGTGACATTGAATAATTTCTCAATCACCATCTGCGGTTTGATGATTTTGCTGCTCCGATCGAATTTCAGGCAATCCCGCTCACGCCACAGCTCGATCTGTTTCCACCATTCTTTCAATGCGGTTTGATCCGGCTTTTCTTTCTCGGCCTTGAGCAACTTGATCAGTTCTTTCAACACATCCAGTACATCGCCTACGATCGGCACATCCACTTTGACGCGCTTTGAAATGGAAGACGGATCAATATCGATATGAATGATCTTCCTGTTTTCGTTGAAAAAATGCTTCGGATTGCCGATCACACGATCGTCAAAACGGGCACCCACGGCTATCAGAACGTCGCAATACTGCATCGCCATGTTCGCTTCGTACGTGCCATGCATACCCAGCATACCCAACGATTGCTTATCGGTCGCGGGGTATCCGCCCAATCCCATCAGTGTATTGGTGCAGGGGAAATTCAGCATTTGCGTCAATTCGGTCAATTGCGGCGCAGCATCGCTTAAGATTACCCCGCCTCCCGCATACACCATCGGACGCTTGGCGCTGAGAATCAATTCGGCGGCTTTCTTAATTTGCCGTGTATGCCCTTTGGTCACGGGATTGTAGGACCGCATACTAATCTTATCCGGATATTCGAACTTGGTTTTTTGTTGCGAAACATCTTTGGGTATATCCACCAGCACCGGGCCAGGGCGCCCTGTAGAAGCAATATAGAAAGCTTTTTTAATGGTCAGCGCCAGCTCGGTGACATCTTTCACCAGAAAATTATGTTTGACGCAGGGACGCGTGATACCCACCGTATCAACTTCCTGGAAGGCATCAAGACCAATCGCACTGGTAGGTACTTGTCCGCTGATCACCACCATCGGAATCGAGTCCATATAAGCGGTGGCAATACCCGTTACCGCATTGGTAACCCCCGGACCTGATGTCACCAGCGCCACACCCACTTTATTGCTGGAGCGCGCATAGCCATCGGCGGCATGTATCGCAGCCTGTTCATGACGCACTAAAATATGCCGGACTTTATCCTGCTTGAACAATTCATCATAAATAAATAACACCGCACCGCCAGGATAGCCGAAAATACATTGCACGCCCTCTTCCTGCAGACAACGTATCGTAATTTCAGCACCGGTTAATTCCACGCTCATGCTTTTTGCATCCCAATATCAATTCAACAAGTTATAAAAACATTCTAAGGAAGCGCTGATTAATTGACTATACGAGCGAATCACTTCGTTGCGCGGTACTCGCTCCCTCGCCTATCGTATTGATAGGTCTCGGTTGCTGTGTTCCGTGCGCCTCGTGCTTCATCTCGTTCGCCGAATTACTCAGCCTTTCCCTAATTATCATCGCATCGTTAAATTCCTGTCCCGCCGACAGTCAATCCATCGATACGTAATGTCGGCTGCCCGACACCCACCGGCACGCTTTGACCTTCTTTCCCGCAAGTCCCGACACCCGGATCCAGCAGCATATCGTTGCCTATCATGGAAACCCGCGTCAGTACATCAGGCCCGTTACCGATCAAGGTTGCCCCTTTAACCGGATAGGTTATTTTACCATCTTCAATCATATAGGCTTCAGCGGCTGAAAAAACAAATTTGCCGCTGGTGATATCAACCTGACCGCCGCCAAAATTCGCCGCATACAAACCATGTTTCACCGAGGCGATAATTTCCGCCGGATCTTTGTCACCGTTCAACATGTACGTATTCGTCATGCGCGGCATAGGAATATGCGCGAACGATTCACGCCGGCCATTGCCGGTAACCGGCAAATCCATCAAGCGGGCGTTCAGACTATCCTGCAAATAGCCCCTCAGTATGCCATCTTCTATCAATACAGTACATTGTGTCGGATTACCTTCGTCATCGATATTTAACGACCCGCGCCGGCGCGGAATTGTTCCGTCATCGACAACCGTCACACCGGGAGCCGCAACGCGTTCACCGACGCGCCCTGAGAAAGCCGAGCTGCCTTTGCGGTTAAAATCCCCTTCCAGTCCATGACCAATCGCTTCATGTAGCAAAATCCCAGGCCAGCCGCTTCCTAAAACTACCGTCATCGTGCCAGCCGGCGCCGGACGAGCATCCAGATTGACCGTGGCTTGATGAACAGCTTTTTTTGCATAATCGTGCAAAATCTCATCGGTAAAATAAGCATAACTGAAGCGTCCGCCGCCACCCGCCACACCTTGCTCACGGCGGCCGTTTTCTTCCGCAATCACTTGCAACGATAAACGAACCAGCGGTCTTACATCGGCCGCAACCAATCCGTCACTGCGCGTCACCAGGATCACTTCATATTCGCCAGCAAGTGATGCCACCACCTGAGTCACACGCCGGTCAAGCTGCCGGGTAATGCGTTCCAGTCTTTCCAGTAGCGCCACCTTATCCGCATCCTTAAGGCTCGCTATCGGATCTTCGGGTAAATAAAGCTGTGCCCGCTGATCTATGGCATTACGTTTCCCAATTTGAGCCGGCTGCATACTGCCCTGATTGGCAATCGCCCGCGTTGCCTTGGCGGCTGATACAAGTGCAGGCATGCTGATATCGTCGGAATAAGCAAATCCGGTTTTTTCTCCGCAGACCGCACGGACACCGACACCTTGCTCAATATTGAAGCTCCCCGATTTAACAATACCTTCTTCCAGCATCCAGCCTTCGGAGCGGCTATACTGAAAATAAAGATCAGCATAATCGATCTTATGCGTCAGTATCTGCCCCAATACATGTTGCAATCCGCTTGTATCGATATCGTAAGGCGACAGCAAGCAGCGATCGGCAATCGCAAGAAAGTCCTTTGACTCTGTCATATATCCGGTTGTCATTTATGCTGTTCTATCAATCGTTTTGATCAACATGGCTGTAAAATCCGGTGATCCAATGCGGGTAAATTGGTGCGTAAGCTGGTTTGGTATTCCGGATCGATTGCCGCCACCACGGCTCCAGAACCGCGCGGCAGCCGTTCCATAACAACCCCCCAGGGGTCAACGATCATGCTATCGCCGTTGGTTTCACGCCCATTGACATGATAGCCGCCTTGTCCCGGAGCGATCACATACGCCATATTCTCAACCGCGCGCGCACGTACCAATACTTCCCAGTGCGCTTTGCCGGTAATCGCGGTAAACGCCGCAGGCGCCAGAATAATATCAACATTATTCATCAGGCGGAATAATTCCGGAAACCGCAAATCGTAGCATATCGATAAACCGATACGGCCAAAGGGTGAATCGACCGTCACTACTTTGTTTCCCGCCTTAATGGTTTTCTCCTCGGCGTAATGTTCATGACCGAGTTGCAGACCAAACAGATGAATTTTATCGTAGCGCGCGACCTGCTCGCCGTTATCCGCATAAACCAAACAGCTATTATAGACTTTATCCGGTTCGGATGATGCCAATGGCACTGATCCGCCCACCAGCCAAATACCCAGCCGTTTTGCCGTATCACTGAGAAATTTCTGAATTTGTCCGTCACCGGGTTGCTCCCGGACCGCCAGCTTATCCGTATCTTTCATTCCCATGATGCAAAAATACTCCGGCAATACAATCAGCTCAGCTTTCTGAGAAGCCGCATCCTCGATCAAGCGTGCAGCCTCTTCCAGATTGGCAGACACGCTCGGACCCGATGCCATTTGAATGGCGGCGACACGGAAGCCTTTATGTTTTTTGTTTTCCATCATTGCTTGTTGCTGTTTAGTGGTATTGTTTAACATAGTTGTTCGACTGTTCTGATTTTTAGAATGAATCAGCCAATAATCAACACCGTGAGCAAATCCCTTTTTAAATTACCGTTATCATTAAGCGATTTTCTTTTTATTAACTATCTTATAGAAAATAAAGATCTCTGCCGTACAGGCTTGATTCTAGCATTTACTCTGATAACGTTCTATTTTGATTTATGCTTAATCTAAAATGCTTTGCTATTCTATAGCCTTTACCCCCCGATTATGCCCATAACCGTTCACTCATCCGCTGCAACCCTCGCCGCCGCATTGCCTTTCAGCCGCTATGCACAGCGCATATTGGATAGCGAGCCGATGCGGAAAATCGCGCTGCAGGAAACGCTGCAACTGCCCTTCCGCAGAGAGGAGATGCAGGCTTTTCTTAATTCGCAAGCTGGCAAAATCACCCACGAAGAAGCTTTGCATCAGATCCTGCGCGATCTGCGCAAACAAGTCATACTTAGGCTCGCTGTGCGCGACATCAGCGGACAGGCCGATTTGTTTGAAGTAATGTCCAGTATGACCGATCTCGCCGAAGTCACGATCAATTTCACTTTGCAACACCATGAAATCTGGCTGACGCAATCGGATCGTTTCGGATTCCCGAGGGGGGAAAACAGCAACGTCATTCAGCACCTGCTGGTGGTAGCCATGGGCAAACTGGGCGGCGGTGAACTGAATGTATCATCGGACGTTGATTTGATTTTTGTTTATCCCGAAGATGGCGAGACCGATGGCGCCAAGCCGATTTCAAACCATGAATTTTTTGCCCGCCTTGGCCGCAAGCTGATCGCCAGCCTCAATGATTTGACAATCGATGGTTATGTATTCCGGGTTGACATGCGGTTACGCCCGCACGGTGAAAACAGCCCTTTAGCGATCAGCTTTTCCATGCTGGAAGAATATTTCATCAAGCAAGGACGGGAATGGGAGCGCCATGCCTGGATCAAAGGCCGGGTTATCACCAATCATGCGGGCACAAACGCTGAATCGGTGCTGATGGAAAAAATTGTCCGGCCTTTCGTTTTCCGCAAATACCTGGATTTCAGCGCGTACGAATCGATGCGCAATTTACATGCGCAACTGCGCAAGGAAGTCGAGCGCCGTGAAATGCACGACAATATCAAATTGGGGCCTGGCGGTATTCGTGAAATTGAATTCATCACACAGGTTTTTCAATTGATTCGCGGCGGGCGCGATGTCGACTTGTGTATTCGCCCGACACTCGGGGTCTTACAACGCTTGCAAAAAAAACAGCAACTCCCGGCGGAAGTTATCGCAGAGCTCACCGATGCGTATCATTTCCTGCGCAAACTGGAGCACCGCCTCCAGTATCTGGACGATCAACAAACACAAACGCTGCCGCTGAATACGGACGATCAGAATTTGATCGCCACGGCTATGGGATTTTCCGATTATGCCGGCTTCATGAATCAGCTCGATATTCATCGAAAGAACGTAACGCGTCACTTTGAGCTCATTTTTGCCACTCCGCGGAAATCGCCCGTGCATGACACTCTGGTCAATCTGTGGCAAGCCGAAAACCAGGATGTTTCGCAAACCGAAGCCGCAACCACGCAACTCAGCACACTCGGCTTCACGGATCCGGCCAGAATCTCGGAGCGGCTGCGGTTGTTTTACCAGAGCAGCTTTTATCATCAACTGCACGAAACCAATCGCCAGCAAATCAATACGTTGATTCCCATGCTGATTGAAGCGGTAGCCGGGTTACCGCCGGTTGAAACCACGCTGGAACGCATGCTGCAATTGATGGAAAAAATCAGCCCGCAGGCATCGTATCTGGCGCTCCTGCTGGAACACCCGCACACCTTGCACCGCGTCGCCGAACTCGCCAGCATCAGCCGGTGGGCGAGCGACTATCTCGGACGTCACCCTATTCTGCTGGACGAATTGCTGCGGCAGGAATCGCCGCACCCCGTCCCCGATTGGAATGCGCTCCACGACGAGCTCGTTTATCAGCTCAATCATGTCAACAACCCGAAGGATGACGTCATCGAGTGGCAAATGGACGTTTTACGTCACTTTCAACACGCCCAGGTATTCCGCCTGCTGGTCACTGACTTGGAAGGTTCACTGCTGCTCGAAACGCTCAGCGATCATCTGACTGCATTAGCTGATCTGATGCTGGATACGGTGCTGAATTTGGCCTGGTCCGGCCTAAAAAGACGCCACCGGGGGGAACCCGCGTTTGCGATCATCGGTTATGGCAAGTTGGGTGGCAAAGAACTGGGTTATGCTTCCGACCTCGATCTGATTTTTCTTTATGAGGACGATCATCCCGATGCCGCGGAAATCTATACCAAGCTCGGACAAAGCATCAATGCCTGGCTCACGCGCCACACATTGGCAGGTCTATTATACGAAACGGATCTGCGCTTGCGTCCTAATGGTGTTTCCGGATTATTGGTCAGTTCGATAGAAGCTTTCGCGCAATACCAGCGCGAACAAGCTTGGGTATGGGAACACCAGGCATTGACCCGGGCCCGTTTCGTCGCGGGCGATCAGCCAGTGGGCGCGGCATTTGAACATACGCGCAAGGAAATTCTGTGCAAACCGCGCAATCTTGGCGAACTCAAGCAGGAGATTCTGAAAATGCGCGAGAAAATGCTGGATGTCCATCCCAATCCAACCACCTTATTCGACATCAAACACGATCGCGGCGGTATTATCGATGTGGAATTCATCGTGCAGTATCTGGTACTGGGTTATTCTTCCCGGTACCCTCAATTAACAGGCAATATCGGTAATATCGCACTACTGAAACTCGCCGGTGAGTTAGGACTTATCTCCAGAGATACCGCCGAAAAAGTTCGCTCCGCCTACCGGGAATTCCGGCGCATTCAACACCGCTTACGATTGAATGGCGATGTGGATATGACCGGCAATGCGCCCATCGATGGGCAAACTCAGAAATTCACTCGGGTGGAAGGCGGCCATTTGAAAGATGATCGCATGGCGGTGCTGGCGTTATGGGAGGAAGTATTCGGTCATCAACAAAATGAATTCTGATCCCTGTAAAATGCAAACAAACATGAGGAATTTATAATCCTCGAAACAATCTCAATTATCAAATACAACTTTATAAATTAACAAAGATTACATAACAAATTTTGTAGAATTAAAATCTGGCACGGTTTCTGCTATAGACACTACACACACTTGGTGTGCCTTACTCAACCCAAAGGAGAACAACAAATGCAACAAGTACAAAAAGGTTTTACCCTGATTGAATTAATGATCGTTGTCGCCATCATTGGTATTCTGGCTGCAGTTGCTGTGCCTGCTTATCAGACCTATACTTTAAAAGCACGTTTCACGGAAGTTGTTAACTCAACAGCTCCTTTTAAAACAGCTGTTGAGTTATGTGTTCAGACTGGCGGTTGTGTTAATGCTGGTGCTATAGTTGTTCCTGCGACTGGCGCTACTCGTGCCAATACAGATGTGCCAAATGATGCTGGTGCATCAGCAAACGTAACCTCTGTAACAGTCGGTGCCAATGGTCTAATAACAGCCACTCCCGTTACTGCTAATAGAATAGCAGCAGCAGACACTTACACACTCCTGCCCGTTATAACCGGCACAGGAGGTGTATCATGGACAATTGGTGGCGGCTGCAAAACATCAGCTGCCACTGGCGGTCCAATTTGTTAAATAGCCACAATCAACACAACAAAAAAACCGCTTTTTACTAAAGCGGTTTTTTTGTTTTTGGTATTTAATTTCTTAAGATATTATTTCTATAGTAAGGCATTACCTCTTTTCAATCACTGCTAAAACCACAATACAGTAAAAGACACCATTGATTTGTGATCCAAGTTCAATCTCATAATTTTCTACTAGAAACATACTTTTTCCCATATTCGTAACGATAAACTCAAGTTTCCTCAATAGTCGCTTTATTCTAACCAAAGATACGTTTACGAATTGAATCCAGCGAAGTTCTCTCAACAACAACTTTCATTATGTGGAGCACACATTACGTCAAAATGTGACAATTTTTGTCACATTCCATTGGCTACTTGATACAAACCACCCGCACCTGATGAATATCCGTAACACCTTGTAACACCTTCTCAATACCATCCTGCTTTAACGTCCGCATACCATCGCCCAGGGCCGTCACCAGCATATCCGCAACACGCGCGCGCTCTTGAATATTCTTTTTCAGCGCATCGGTAGCCGTCATCAATTCGTGCAATCCCACCCGGCCGGAATAACCGGTACCGACACAATTGTCACAACCGGCGGCCTTATACAATGTAATTTGACTTTGATCATTCCCATATTGTTGGATCCATTGTTCGCGTATTTCACGAAGTGCAACATCGGGATTGGCTTTAAAACGATCTATATTTCTGAGCTCGGCGCAGTACTCGGCTAATAATGTATCGACTTCATGTTCGCTGGCCACATACGATTCTTTACAATTCTTGCATAAACGCTTCGCCAGCCGCTGCGCCAAGACCCCCAGCAAAGCATCGGAAAAGTTGAACGGATCCATGCCCATATCCAGTAACCGAATGACCGATTCCGGCGCGCTGTTGGTATGCAGTGTCGCCAAAACCAGGTGACCGGTTAGTGAGGCTTCGATACCGATACTGGTGGTTTCCTTGTCGCGCATCTCGCCCACCATGATAATGTCCGGATCGGCCCGCAGAAAAGAGCGCATGATGGCTGGGAAGGTTAATCCCGCTTTGACGTTGATTTGCACCTGACGCAACCCTCTTTGCGTAATCTCAACCGGATCTTCCGCAGTCCAAATTTTGGTATCGTTGCGATTGAGATATTTCAATACCGAATGCAGTGTGGTCGTTTTACCCGAGCCTGTCGGGCCGCATACAAAAAACAACCCGTACGGTTTACTGATAATCTTCTTCAACTCCTCCAGATTGTGCTCGGTAAAGCCCATGTTCTCCAGCGGAATGGGTTCACCGGCAGCCAGAATACGCATCACGACATCTTCCAAGCCACCGGCTGAAGGAATGGTCGCAACACGCAACTCGATATCCAGTGGCGCAAATTTCCTGAACTTAATCTTGCCATCCTGCGGTTTGCGCTTTTCGGAAATATCCATATCGCACATAATTTTTATACGTGTGATCATAGAATTACGATAACCTGCCGGGACCTCGATATAAGGCATCAACGAGCCATCCTTACGGAAGCGTACTTTGGTTTTTTCTTTCCCTGAATAGGGCTCGATATGAATATCCGATACCCCCATTTTATAGGCATCGATAATGATTTTATTCACGAGCTTGACCAGCTCATTGTCAGTCGCTGCGGAGGATTCCTCTATTTCACCCGCCATCTCTTCGACATCTTCAGTCCCAAGATTGGTGAGCATTTCATTGATGTCACCGGTACCGATCTCATCCTGGCTGCCACCATAAAATTGCTCGACCGTGGCATTAAATTCTCTTTGCGTGGTAACCGTGTAAATGATCTTATGCTTGGGAAAAATCGCATTGGCAATACGCTGCGACTTAACCCGTTCGGGATCCAGCGTTAGTATTACCAGGCCATCCTTGGTTTCATCAATCGGCAGTAAGGCGTTGCTTTCAACATAATCCTTTTTTAAATTCTTAAGCAGATCAGCCGGTTTAATCCTATCCGCTCTAAAAGGCTCATACTTGACCTGAAAAAAAGAAGCCAATGCCTTGCCGATGAGCGGCAAGCTCATGCAGAATTCGTCCACCAGCACATCTTCCAGATCGCAGCCTTTTTTCCGCGCCGAGCGTGTCGCCAATTCCAGCTCAGGGGCGGAGATGAGTGCATCGAGAATCAGATAATCATATTTGGATTTCAGCAATTGAGCGGGCTTCTGGCGCTGCTTAAAAGCGATGGCAAGAACGCGGCAAATTTCCACGACCCCATCCATGATCACGGTGGTGAATGATTCATTCGATCTATTATTAATTACCTGAACCACGCCCATCAGTTCCCGGCTGTCAGCGTTCAGAATCGGTACCGCCAGCATCTGTTTAGTTCGATAACCGGTGCGTTTGTCCACTTCATTGGAGAAAACCAGCAGCGGATTAAATTTTTTTAACTCACTTTTATCGTACACATCCGCAACATTGACCACTTTCTTCTGCAAAGCGGCAAAACCGATAATACTGTTTTCCGTTACCGGTAGTTTCAAATCCTGAAAAGAATCAAATCCTGTTTTAACCCTCGAAACAAAAGAAGATTTATCTTCATTCAGCGAGTAAATGGTAAACCGGTCCGCGTTGAGCAATGCGCAAATATCCTTGCTGGTTTCCAGCATGATTTCTTCCACACCATTTGCAGCGTATATTTTATTGATAATAACCTGCAGATTTTTGGAAAAAGCCGATTCGTTATTGTTATTGGCAATATTCTTCTGTGGTTGGATCATTGCGATTGTACTCATAGCCTCACTTCCTAAAATTCGAATAATTGATTGTTCTCAAGGCGACGCGGATTATATTTTCCAATGCACTGATCGATCTCTTCCATGATGACATCGGCTTCACCCGGTTTCAGGTGCGTAATAAATATTTTCGCGTTCCGCTCCAATTTCTCTAATTCTTCCACCAGCAAGCTGGGGCAAAAATGCCGTGATCTGATCGCGATATCCCTTTTCTGATTGCAGAAGGCACATTCAATGATCAAATACTGCAGATTTACAATCTTATTAACGGCTACCCAGAAGGCATCATTAGTAGTTGTATCACCGGAAAAAACAAGACTGGCTAACCCTGAGTCCAATTGAAAACCGACCGTAGGAACGGCGTGATGAGCGGGCAGTGGCGTAATCGCACGGCCACCGAGAAGAATGGTATCCCCCAGGGACAATGTTTCGTAACGCATATAGGGGGAAATATCATTGGGAATTTTTGTAAAATCCGGCCACAGATGCCAGTTGAACAAATGCTCCCGCAACGTATCCAGCGTGGGCTGGATGGCATGAATGGTTATCGGTTTGTTGCGGATGGAACCGACGGTATCCACCAAAAACGGAATAAATGCGACATGATCCAAGTGTGCATGCGTAACCAGAATATGATCAATTTTGATCATCTCGGACAAACTCAAATTACCCACGCCTGTTCCCGCATCGATCAGCACATCGTCGTCCAGCAACATCGCAGTGGTTTGTTCGCCGCTCCCTATCCCCCCGCTACACCCCAAGATCCTGAGCTTCAAGAGATCAACCTCAGCTAGTCATTACTTCACCAGCAGCACGGGCGTTTGCGCTAATTGCATCACTTTGCTGGTTACCGAACCCAGCAACAGGCTCTGAATGCCGCCTTTTCCACGCGGTCCCATCACAATCTGATCGAATTGCTTTTCGCTGGCAAACCGGACGATCATTTCCGCCGGATCACCCACGACAATGTGATACTGGTAAGCGATCCCTTGCTGATCGAGCAAATCCCGGACGCTTTGCAGGCTTTTCAGACCTTCTTCCTGATGATATTGCTTGATATCCGCCTGATTAATAAATAATGAAACATTACCATCCAGCGGGTATTGCACATTCAGCAGATGCAATGCGGGTCTTTCCTTGTACCAATCGAATAATGGAATGAAATCAACCACTGTTTTACTGGCATTGTCAGAGCCGTCTACCGGCAACAAAGTTTTTAGCATGATCAATCTCTCAAATTTTTATGCATAAATGACTATTTGGGCATTTTTTCATCGGCCAAATCTTCCAACGGCCGGGGTTTAGCCGGTTTCCGGGCCGCCAGCAATTTACCGGCCGCAATCACCAGAAGCGCTACAGAAGCCGGTGCAATCCACTGCAGATACTTCGCCTCCGTATTGACCCATTCCTTGGTGACCACATCGGTAACCGCCATATCACCGGCGATCCATCCCAGCAATCCAGCGCCAATCGCGATCGTGACCGGATAGCGATCCATGACCTTCATCACCATTTGACTGCCCCATACGATGATCGGCACACTGACGATCAAGCCGAAAATAACCAAACCGATGTCATCCTTGGCCGCGCCCGCGATGGCGATGACGTTGTCCAGGCTCATCACCGCGTCTGCCACGATAATCGTTTTAATCGCGCCGATTAACGTCGTGCTGGCATCGATTTCATGCGCCCCTTCCGGTTCGGGTTGCAGCAACTTGATACCGATCCAGACCAATAAAGCCGCGCCGACAATTTTTAAATAAGGCATGGTCAGCAAACTCAAGGCAAAAAAGATCAACACCACGCGCAATACGATCGCGCCGAACACCCCCCAGAAAATACCCAATTTACGCTGTTGCTCGGGCAAACGCCGACAAGCCAGCGCGATGACAACGGCATTGTCGCCGCCCAGCACAATATCAATTGCGATAATCTGTAACACAGCGAACCAAAATTGCGGGCTATCAAAAGCCATTTATTTTTCCTAACAAAAATTTAATCCAATAAAAATATAACGACCGTATGCGCTATGGAAACGCTGATTAATTCGGCGGACGAGATGAAGCACGGGGCGCACGGAACACAGCAACCGAGACCTATTCATAAGATAGGCGAGGGAGCGAGTACCGCGCAACGAAGTGATTCGCTCGTATAGTCAATTAATCAGCGTTTCCCTATACCTTCTCTTGAACCCCAATAAACTTCAATAGTTCATTTTTTTGCTGCATGGTATCGTTATAACCCAACTCGATTAAATCCCGGCAGAAAGGCACTTCAAATAATACGTAGCTGAGTAAAGTCGAACCGTTCGGTCCCATGGCGCCGATGGCGCGGTATAGATAGCGCATGATCCACGGCAGCGTATGCGCATATTTCTGCGCAATTTCATTGATTCCCTCGCTCGGCGCAATCATCATCGCCTCGATGGGACGCAGCGATATGTTATTCGCTTTAAACGCCTCGGGCGGAATCAGTTTCAGTGTTTCATTAATGCGCAGCAACCGTTCCAGATCCACATCCAAACTGTCGACAAAGATGCTGTTCAACGCATGCCCGGCAATCTGTGCAAAAGGCGGATAACCCGATGCGCTGATGCGTTTGGGTTCATCGGTTACCGGTTTACGCACGCCGATGATCAATACCTTGTCGGCGCCCAGATGAAGCGCCGGGCTGATCGGCGCCAGCTGCCGCATGGAACCGTCACCAAAAAATTCACGATTCAGTTTCACTGCGGGAAAAATAAACGGTATCGATGAAGAAGCCATCAAATGCTCAACCCCGATCTCGACCGGAAGACCCAGTCTTTGCGCCCGTTTCCACGGCAATACTTCTCTTGCCGCCTGATAGAAGGTTACCGATTGGCCCGATGTATATCCCCAGGCAGTCAGTCCCAGGGCGTGCAGCGAACCGGAGCGGATACAGTGTTGAATGGTGCGGAATGAAAAACGGTTTTTCAGCAAAGCTTCCAGCGGCGCATTATCCAGCAGGGAAATGGGATTATGCTGGCCGTATTCGCTCGATACCAAGGAAAGCATACAGCGCAAAGTGTTATGGATAACACCCATGAGATCCGACCGGTAAATCTGATCGACATGAAAATTCGACCATACTTCTTCCAGCCGTCCGACACCTTCGGCAAAATTGCTGGCGGAAACGGCAATACTGGCGGCATTGATAGCACCTGCCGAAGTGCCGCAAATAATCGGGAACGGGTTGCGCGTCTTATCAGGTAATAATTCGGCGATTGCGCGCAACACCCCCACTTGGTAGGCAGCACGCGCTCCGCCACCGGTCAGAACGAGTCCAACCTTCGGTACGGCTAACGCTTTTTTCTGTTCATACACGAACTGCAAACTCTGACTTCACCCTCTCCAGCGCATCCCGTAAGGTTTCTTCTGGTAAATTGTTTAACGAACTGGACAGGATTTTGGCTGCCTGGCAGACCGAATCCGGTAATAAAGCACTGTCCATCTTGGCCACAAACATTGCCGCCGCGCCAGTCGCATCCAGCAGGCATTGACGTTCATTCATCAGTATTTCCATTTCTTCGCGCAACATGGAAACTTCTTGTTCTCTCAGGGTAGTATTAGGCATATGATATTCCTTTTAACATTGATACAGTAGATAGCCTGTCGAGCAATATAGCAGAACTATAATTCATTTAAGACCTGAACTCTGTGATGTTTGCCACGCTTTTCTATCTTTCTTAAACCCAATTAATTATCGGCATTTGTATCCATATCATGAACCATCAATCACCTGCTGCGCTTTACCCTGAAATTCAACCCGGCCGGCAAGGCACATTAGCCTTGGATAACATCCACACCATGTACTGGGAGGAATCCGGCAATCCTTCCGGCACACCGGTGGTATTTCTTCACGGCGGCCCCGGCGCGGGATCGACACCGGCACACCGGCGCTTCTTCGATCCGGCATATTACCGCATAGTCATATACGATCAAAGGGGCGCGGGACGCTCAACACCGCTGGGTGAAACACAACACAACACAACACCGCATCTGATCAACGACTTGGAATCACTGCGCCAGCATCTGGGCATTGACCGCTGGCTGGTATTCGGCGGCTCGTGGGGCAGCACACTGGCCCTGGCGTATGGTGAAGCGCATCCGGAACGTTGCCTGGGTTTTATCCTGCGTGGCATTTTCCTGTGCCGCAGACAAGAAATCGACTGGTTTCTGTATGGATTGCGCAATTTGTTTCCGGAAGCCTGGCGGGAACTGGTTGCGCCGCTCTCCGATACGGAGCGCAACGACATCCTTTCCGCCTATTATCAACGCTTGATGAACCCCAATCCGGCCATCCACATGCCCGCGGCGCGCACCTGGAGCACCTACGAAGGATCGTGTTCGACACTGTTGCCCAATCCGGCAACGGTCAGCTATTTCGCCAGCGACACCGTGGCGCTCGGGCTGGCGCGCATGGAAGCGCATTACTTCATGCACAATATTTTCCTGCCGGACAATTCCTTGCTGGATAACGTGCACAAACTGCACAACATCCCCGCCACCATCGTACAAGGCCGCTACGACGCCGTCTGTCCGATCGTCAGCGCGGACGATCTGCATCACGCCTGGCCGCAAGCGGAATACATCATCATCGACGATGCCGGGCATTCGGCGTGGGAACCGGGGATTCAATCCGCTTTGGTCCGGGCCGCCGACCGGTTCAAAACACAAAATACCTGACCGCGCGGTTACCGCGGCTTGCCCTGCCGGCACTACCAGCGGTAACCGTTTTTACGCCCAGCCTCTCTACCCGTTCCTCAAATTCCCGGCATAACCGCTGATTTCCATCATCCACGCAATCCCCAAGTGCACCGCCAGACCGCCAACGATGGACTGCGTTCTATATGCGACGACACCCAGGATCAATCCACCGAAAAACGAAGAAATACACTCGAACAGCGGCTTGCCGAAATGAACGCTGCAATAAAACACCGCCATCGGCAAAATAGCCTGCATCCCGGCGTAGCGCACAAACGCAAACAGCAAAAAACCGCGGAAGAACAACTCGATCGTCACGAAGTCAATGCCATAACCGATTTCATACAACAACTGAAACCACAACAGATGGTCGGTATGCGGCGCAATGAAGGCAATCTGCTTTAAGCGGGGATACGCCGCCAAAAAATCCGGCTGCGTGCCGGCGAACACGATCAACGGTATCATCAACACGAGCATCAGACCATAAGGTCGCCAACACACATTCTTTAACGTCATGCCCCAGAAACCCGGCTGCGCGGGAAGCATCCGGTATAAAACCGTCAATGGAATCAGCACGACCAGCAACTTAAAAGGCAGCGTCGTGACGATCGTCCAATAACTCCCCCATACCCCATCGATCTGATTTTCCAGCGGATTGGCCACACTCGCCTTAACCGCAAACAAAGCCGGTGCGAACAGCAGCAAGCACCAAAATAGCGGCGTAGCTCTGATCAAATGGCTGCGGAACACCACGGCAAATCCATACGGAACCACAAACGCGCTGCAATACACCAAAAACAGCGCGGCACACTGATGCCAGCGCGAATCCAGCCCTTTGATCATGCCGCTTTCAATGCCCAGCGTATAGTTCAGCGTGATCAAAACGCCTGTCCAAATCACACAAAACAACAGCCATCGTTTATCGATGACCGTCACGAATTCGCGTAAATAAATCAGGAAGGCTGTCATTCGGGTAAGCAAGAGGATAGGACGGTCATTGTCTTGATCAATCGGTTGAATTCCAGTTCGGCTATTTGCGTATGAATCGTGGGTACGGCTACCGGATCATGAATCGCAGTACAACCGGGAGCCTTCTCAGGACTTTACCGGCAGTTTAGTCAGCAATTCTTTTCGCTTATCCAGCAGAACTTGTGCAAGTCTGATATAGCTCACCAGATCGGATAAATCTGGTAACCGGTTTATTAAGATTTTCATGTATATATGCAACTAACGTAGGAGTCACACGGACACCGCGGCTTTATCGCGTAGCGGTCCGTGTAGATTGCCGGATTAACCGGTACTGTTTACTTCGGAACTTCATTCAACGAAATTCCCAGTGCTTTGGCTACACCTTCGCCATAGGCAGGATCGGCCTTAAGGCAGTTACCGATATGCCGAATCTGGGTGCCTTGAGGCGCGGCGCCAATGGAACGCGCGGTATTGTCAAACAACACTTGCTGCTGCGCTGGACTCATCAAACGGAACAGCGCGCCGGGCTGAGAATAGTAGTCACCGTCTTCGCGATGGTTCCAGTGTTCGGCGGCACCCGAGAGCGCCAGCGGTGGCTCGCTGTAGTTCGGTTGTTCTGCCCATTCTCCTTGGTCGTTGGGCTCGTAGCCGAGCGTGCTGCCAAAATTACCGTCGGTGCGCATCGCGCCGTCGCGGTGGTAGTTATGCACAGGGCAACGCGCGGCATTGACCGGAATGAGATGGTGATTCACGCCTAGCCGGTAACGCTGTGCATCGCCATAGGCGAAGAGCCTCCCTTGCAACATTTTGTCTGGCGAGAAGCCGATTCCTGGCACAATGTTGGCCGGATTGAAAGCTGACTGCTCGACTTCGGCGAAGAAATTTTCTGGATTGCGGTTTAACTCCATGATGCCCACTTCTATCAGCGGGTAATCCTTGTGCGACCAGACTTTGGTCAGATCAAAAGGGTTATAGAGCACCTTGGCGGCATCGGCCTCGGGCATGATCTGCACCTTGAGTGTCCATTTCGGGAAGTCGCTTTTCTCGATCGATTCATAGAGGTCGCGCTGATGGCTTTCACGATCCTTGCCAATGAGAGCTTCGGCTTCGGCATCGCTGAGATTTTTGATGCCCTGTTGGCACTTGAAGTGGAACTTGACCCAGAAGCGCTCGTTCTTTGCGTTGATGAAGCTGAAGGTGTGGCTGGCAAAACCGTGCATGTGCCGATAGCTTGCAGGAATGCCACGATCCGACATGACGATGGTAATTTGGTGTAGCGCTTCCGGCAGTGAAGTCCAGAAATCCCAGTTGTTCTTGGCGCTTCGCATATTGGTGCGAGGGTCTCGTTTGACCGCGTGATTGAGATCAGGAAATTTCAGCGGATCGCGCAAGAAGAATACCGGCGTGTTGTTGCCAACCATGTCCCAGTTGCCTTCCTCGGTATAGAACTTGACCGCAAAGCCCCGGATGTCACGTTCGGCATCAGCTGCGCCGCGCTCTCCGGCTACGGTGGTGAAACGGGCAAAGAGTTCAGTCTTCTTGTTGATCTGCGCAAATATTCTTGCCTTGGTGTATTGCGTAATGTCATTGGTGACGGTGAAGGTGCCATAGGCGCCGCTGCCCTTGGCATGCATGCGGCGCTCGGGAATTACCTCACGATCAAAATGGGCCAGCTTTTCCAAGAACCAGACATCCTGAAGCAATTGCGGACCACGCGGACCGGCTGTCATTACGTTCTGATTATGAGCTACCGGGCAACCGGCATTGGTGGTCAGTTTCTTTTCGTCACTCATGGCGCATCTCCTTTTGTGGTAAGTAGGTAGGTGGTAGGTGTGGGCTAACGTAATATATACAACAAAAAATGCCGCACAATTTGGAACGGAATGTCAGATGGATATGTAGCACAGTCAGCTTTCCCGTTTCATTAACTTCTATAATACCGTAAAGCCCCATAAGGGTTTGAATAATGCCACCCCTTATGAAATACTCAACGCTTATTTCAATCAATCTCTCTGCAAACAACCCTGAGATTTCTTACATGAATTTGGTGTTGCGATAGTAATTGGTCGTACAGGGTGAAATCACCACGCCTTCAAAATTCACGCCACGCCGGCCATCCGGATAGATTCCCGGCTACGATTGCCGCAAACACCTGAGCGTCTCATCCAAGGCCGCCGGTTCAGCCAAATTTCCCGCTGAGCGGAAAAACCCGTTTGTTCCCGCTTTAGGTCGTCTTTCGCTTTACCGTATACTCCACGGTCTTGGGCCAGACTCGCACTTTTTAAGATAAGTCATTGCATCAGAATATTTTATTTGCACGCATCGATCATCGCGGAGGAATCAATGGAAAGTTATTTTCTTGGCCGGCAACCCATTCTGGATCGAAATCAGAACTTAGTCGCGTACGAATTGCTGTTCCGTCAGGAACAGACTCAGGAGACGGCGAAAGTCACCGACGACTTATCCGCATCGGCGAATGTGATCGTCAACGCGTACGGCCGTTTCGGCATCCAGAACGTGCTCGGGCAGCAGCGCGGCTTCATCAATGCCGACCTCGACTTGATCATGAGCGACATCATCAGTTTGCTGCCGAGCAAACATGTGGTGCTGGAAGTCCGGGTGCCGGACTGCATCACGGCGGAATTCTTGCAGCAGTGCAATGAATTGAAGCACAGGGGATATCAATTCGCGTTGGATAACATCGTCGCCATCGACAGTAAAATCGAGCAACTGCTACCGATCGTCAGCGTCGTGAAAGTCGACGTGCTGGCACTGCAAACGGACGAGCTGGAGAAACTGGTCACCGCGTTGAAACGCTGGCCGGTTCTGCTGTTGGCGTTGAAAGTGGAAAGCCGGGAACAGGAAATACGCTGTAAACAACTGGGATTCCAAATGTTTCAGGGTTATTACTTCGCCAAACCCGAGGTGATGTCGGTCAAACGCACCGATCCGGGCAAGCTGTCGCTGCTCAGGCTGCTGACTTTGGTAACGGATGATCATGATCACGAGGAAATCGAGCAGGAATTCAAACGCCAGCCGGGTTTGAGTTATAACCTGATGCGCATGGTCAATTCCGTCGCCGGTGACTTGCCGCGCAAAATCAACTCGATCAAGCACGCGATTACGTTGATGGGGCGCGAGCAATTGCTGAAATGGATACAACTGCTGCTCTACACCTCCAGCCAGCCGGAAGACGGCGCGCCCGATATACGTATGCAAATGGCGGTGGAACGCGGCAAGCTGATGGAATTGATCGCCACCGCCGAACGCCCGCACGATAAAAACCACCACGAAAGAGCTTTCATCGTCGGTATCTTGTCGCTACTGGACGAACTATTAGGCATCGAGATGCAACAGATCGTCAACAAACTGGGTATTTCCGACGATATGTGCCTGGCCCTGATGAAACGCGAAGGACGTTTAGGACAAGCGCTGAAATTGGTCGAAGCGGACGAGCAAGGCGACCCTGCCGCGATTCGATCGATACTCGCCGGATTGGGTTTTCTGAGTCACGACGAGTTTACCGGCATCAAGTTGCAAGCAACCGGCTGGGCCAACCAGACCGGCGACATCGCCAACTAGGAAAGAATAGGTCTTGCGGTTAAGGCAACCGCTCAAACGCCGATACCGCTAGCCCCAGCTCGTCATCCGCGGCTCTTTTGATGGGATCAATGTTGATCCGGGTTGGAAAACCATAGCTGGGATGATAAGCCACCGCGATCTGATCCGCTGTGCCGTTCAAGCCCGCTTGCAGTTCGGAGAATAGCCGGTCGATTGTCGCGTAGCGGGCAAAAAAATCATAATGGACATCCGCCGCCGTAATCGTCTTGCCGGTGTTATCCGTCATCGCGGCAACCTGGCCGTTCAGCACTTCGATCTGTAGCGGCATACGGTTTCTGAAAGTGCAAAAACACACCATATTCAGTTCAAAGCGATAATGCGCGACATTCGCTTCCCGCCATTGCTTCTGATGTTGCTCGAAATCGCTCCGCATCGGCGCCACGCAGGCAAGCAGCAGAACGGCGAGTGCGAGCCCGCACAGATTTTTCATGGCGAGTAATTTTTCACGTTTTGTTTGCCGGATCGGTTCCATCAACTTCATCGGAAATATCTTAATCATCCATTTTCCCAGCTGCTCCGGCGGGTGTTTCTATCCGGATTTCCGGCTCGATCACCGGTGTGGCCGAGAACTTGACCGGTAGCTCGCTGTAGTTCGCCGGTGTAACAAACACTTCCATATAAACCGGTGTAGCGAGAAATTCGGCATAAAAAGTGTTGGCGTAGCCGCCGGATGCCGTGGCAAAACCGAATCCATGCGGTGTGATCTGTCCTTGCGCATCGATACGGATCAGATTATCCAGCGTAAACGGTTCGTTTCCCGGAATCGATTTTCCGGTGGGGTGCAGACCGGTAATGCGTTCGCCATTGCGGTGGCCGGCAATGCTGAGAATTTGATAAAAACCTTGTGCATCGGCGGTCTCGGCGGTCGTGAGTGTCCCTCGGGCGACAATACTGCCGCTTGTATAACTCCAATTCCATATTTTCTCGGCGCTGGCATTGTGTACAAACACCAGCAATAGCGTAACAATAGCGCCCGGCAAAATATGATTCGTTAATCTACTCATCCTGACTCACCGTACGATAGATTCTTTCCATGACTTCGTTATTGTAGTCCTGAACCACGCTTTGTGAATTAAACAAATCCCTCAGTTCGACCACCGTGATCGCAATAATAAGCAGCAATCCGAAGCTGGCAAACCCGGTGAAGAGCATGACGGTTCCGGTAACGAAAATGCACAGATTGATTGTGCCACGCAGCGGTTTACCCAGATAGAAATGATGCAGACCGGCGACAAAAAGATAATTCAGCACCGCGTACGTATCGGGATCTTTCAGTGCTTGTTCGGCTTGTTTGAAAAATTGCAGCCGTTTGTCATCCGGCAATGCGCGCACGCGTTGTCTGATGCGCTCTTCGTCTTCCCGGATGGCTTCCTGGCTTTTCATAGGAATGGCGGTTCTCAGCGCGCCAGCGTGATGATCACCGCTTCGCGTTTCCAGAACAATAAAAACCGCTTCTGTTCGACAAACTGGAACACCAGCGTCCAGCCATCCGCGGCTTCCCTGTTGAGCGTCGTCTCCAGCCGCTTGATCGGTATGCCCGACGCGCCCAGGAAAATCGTTCCGAGCCCACCCTCGGTCACGTATAACACTTTGTATTCTTTGTAAGCCACGGTTGTGTCCCTGTTGATTTCGCCGGAATGTGGGATCGTTTAAATCAGCGGCCTAGTGTACTGCAACTCGGTAAATTGTTGTGATGCCGTGCAAATCAGCGCATTACACCGCCAGAGCACGCCTGCGGTACGCGATCAGCATAACCATGAAAACACAGATCACCAGCATGACAGCCGGAAACAACAGCGTGGTCACTGAAAAATTCTCCAGCGCCAGCATCACCAGCACATTACGCAACGTGAACAATGCAAAAAATTGCAGCGATTCCGAATACGGGAACTGATAGGCTTTTCTCACCGTAGGTCCGAATCCGATCACGTCGATCGCCGTCAGCAGCACCACCGCCCACACCGGATCGGATGTCCAGAACCACAGCGGCAACGAAGACAACGCTGCGATAAAAAATACCCAGTCGGCTCGGGTAACCGTCACATCGGCACGCTTCAGGTAGGCCAGATAAGCAATACCGATGGTAATACCGGCTGAAACACCGATCGGCCAAGTACCCGCGCCGCCTTTGTCCTGCAATTGCGCCACAAAAATCAGCAGCGTCGTCGCACCCCAGATCACCCAGGAAAAAATATGCGGTTTGATCGAACCCCGGAAAATTTCCCGGATGTACGGAATGAACGCGGCCAAAGTGACTGCAATAGCAATCAGACTGAGAATTTCTTTGTAAAACATTTTCTTTTTGCGATGCGCTGTGAAAAACAGAATCGTGTAAGAGCGCATTGCAGTTGATTGGTTCAGTCCGGCGCAAAATATTCTTGGTGCATCTGATGTATCAGGCACAACAGAGAAAATCAGCTAATTCTGACCGTTCAATCAGTGTTCACAGCGTTTTGAATCGCCAGACACCGCACGGTATCGTTGCTTGCCCAGTGATTACATCAAGTACGCCCGACGTAGAGCACGGCAATGAGCCCCAAAGCCAAGATAGCCACGGCGACGTTCACCAGCATACCCCAGCGGGTTCCATAGCCTTCCGGGAATTCGTCCGGGTTCAGAGTTTTCAGCAATACCGCATACTGGCGGGATGAATAGATTGCAGACGCTGCACCGAGGAAGACGAAGGCAAATCCCAGCCAGAATGTCAGCGCCATAGCGGAAGCATGCACGTGATCCGGCGCGAGGACGTTCATTAGAAGACCGGTACGTTCGACCAAAAAACCGAAAGCGATCAGGGCAAGACTGGTACGGTTCCAGGCCAGCAACGTGCGCTCCGCCGCAAAGAGCACCCGGGGATCTTTGAGTTCTGACATGCTTTCTCCTTAGGGAAGCACTGATTAATTAACTGCACGAGTGAATTGCTTCGTTGCGCGGCACTCCCTCCCTCGTTTATCCGATTGAGAGGTCCCGGTTGTTGCGTGCCGTGCGCCTCGCACTTCATCTCGTTCGTTGAATTAATCAGCGCTTCCTTAGCGTGACACTGAATGGGTCAAAAAAACGATGCACTATGAAACGTAAGCGGCCTTTCTCGCTGGCTCGATGGATTCCTACTCCCAAATCACCATCTTGAAGCGTTCCTTGACGATACCGAAGTAATTGCACTTCCAATCGCTTTGCGCAAAAAAATCCAGGTGATGCCATTGATCTTTCAGTCTCAGGATGCTGGCGGCGGCATCGTCCCAATCCGTAGCCGCCAATTTAACTTCCAGCTGTTGTTTGCGTTCGGCCACTTCCGCGTAATCAAAACCGTCGTATTCCCAATGCAGCACCTCAAACACATTACCAGCGCGATCAGCGTAGTCCATGCTGAAATCCAGCCCCCACTTGGGACGCATGCGGATAATTTTGTAGATCAGCGGATTGGTTTGCGCCCAGTGTTCGAGTTGCCGCAATGCTTCGCCGCGATACCCCTTGCGCTCGAATAACAAACTATGGTTCAGCACCGCGCCTTCCACCCGCTCCGGTTGTGTAAACCACGGTGTTTTAATCGCATGCCGGTGTTCCCGGTGCGAATGCGCTTGCGTTTGATTGGCTGCCGCATACCGCTGTTCGAGATCGGTCAGATCGTAACCGTTTTGATCGAACAACGCCAGATCACGCGCCAGGGGAATGCTCGCCGTATCCAGCGGCCGTTCCCAATGGCTAGTGGGATTCAATTGATGGTCAGTTAAATCGAGGTAACTCATGGGTAAAAAACTATCGGATTAAACGAATGATGGCGAAAAGAAATTGCAGATTGTGACAGGCTGAAGCAAAAAAAGCTACGTGACCGGCCGCCAGGATAGCAGCCTAACCGCCGCGGCGCGGCTTTCCGTAAAGCACGCGCAACTCATCCTTGGCTTTTTCCAGCACTTCCCGCTGCGGCGCGGACAAATGTTTCCCTGCGCGGTTGATATAGAAATTGAGCATCGCCATCGCCGACGCAAACGGCTCAGCCTTGCGCCGTTCGCTGCAATCGGCGGAATGCTTCAGCGACAACGCGATTTTATGCGGATCATCCCAGGTAAAAATACCGGGCTCGAGATCCAAGGCATTGCTGGTTTCGGTGACGTGGTGAGACCAATCTTTCGGGTTGTTTTTGAGCATTAAGTCTATAGCCTGAAGTTCACAAGGCTAAACATTGCTCCAAAAGCTATGATTCTTAATAATCATTCGTTTTCCCTTGATTACAAGAAGCACAAAGTGTTTGCAAATTTTCAATAACAGTTTCACCTCCCTTAGACCACGGTTTAATGTGATCAATCTCAAGTACAATACCTGGTGTAATTGATGGAGAAGCGCCGCATGCACAACAACAAAATCGATCACGCTGAAGAACTTTGAATCGAAGTCGCAAATCTGGACAGCGAGTGGTTTGTCGCGAAGCTACTACAGAAGATCCTTTATCTATTGGCACAATCATATTTTCTGAATTGGCATAGGAAACAAATGCTTCCAAAGCCTGACGCCATGAGCCAAATCGGCGCTCAAAGGTAGCTACGTGAAATTTGCATGCAGGTTTCTGAACTTCCGAGTAATTAGGTTGCCGTCCAAGAGCAATCCACAACTCATAGAGTGCAGTAAACAATTTTTCGTTTGAAATGTTTCGTTCTACCGTAGTTTCTAATCCAGCTGCATCTACCGCAGCATTCCATGAACCAAAGCGGCGTATGATTGTTGTTACTCCAAATTTTCCTTGGTTCCTATAATTTTGCTGCTTTACTTGTTGTTCTAGTTGGATAGATGCAACACGACGAAGATCAGACAACAAATCATCGCCCGAGATATTGCGTTTATCGTGACTCAATTCAAATTGCATAGAATCATCAATATCACAAAATAAACCTAATTTCGTAATCTCAAGCAACTCTATACTTTTCTGTATATCCATTTCCAAATCAAACGGCATTACCCCCAGCAACGGACAATCTAACCGCTGTTCCAGTGTCGTAATATTTTCTTCAAGCATCAACATCTGCGGATCGATGCAGTTGGCCACCCATCCCGCCAAGATCAAACCGGCTGTTTTGATTGCTTGCGCCGTCAGTAAAGCGTGATTCAAACAACCCAGCCGCATACCGACCACCAGGATCACCGGAAGATTTAACGCGCGTGCCAGATCCACGCCGGTTTGTTGCGCATTGAGCGGCACCAGGAAACCACCAGCGCCTTCGACGATGACAACATCAGTCTGACTGTTGAGTGTTTGGTAAGCGCGTTGAATCACGGCGAGGTCGATTTCGACACCGGCTTGTTGCGCGGCGATATGCGGAGAGACTGGAGAATCGAAAGCGTAAGGGTTGATGTATTCGCGAGTGACGCTGATGTTACTGGCAGCGATCAGTTGTTCGACATCGTGCCAGCGGCCGTTTTCATTGCCCGCCACCACCGGTTTCATACCCACGGCCTTTTTGCCTTGCGCGGCGAACGCACGCAGCAACGCGCAACTGACGGTAGTTTTACCGACGCCGGTATCGGTGCCGGTAACGAAGTAGCCTTGCCCCATATCAAGGCGGCAAACCCAATTCCCGCCGCATTTCCGGCGTCAGGATCGAACGCGGATCGAACGGTTTCCAGGCGTGACCGTACACCACTTCAAACGTGGCCGGAAGCTTACCGTTGCAGCGCAGCGTTTCGTAGGCGTCGATCGCTTGCTTCCACTGATTCTTGCCCATCAATCCCTGACGCCGCCCTTGGATGACGTTGTGCGCGCCGATGGCTTTGAGGTCGCGCATCACGCTAATGACATCGTCGTACGTCAAGGTGATGTATTCCATGTCCATCACCGGTGTGGAGAAACGGTTATTGACCAGCAGATCGCCGATGTCGTGCATGTCGGCAAAGCGGTTGACGTGGCTATAGCCATCGATTCTCGCAAACGCCTGGCGCAGTTCTTTCAAGGTATCCGGACCGAAGGTGCTGAACATCAGCAATCCATCGGCGCGCAGAATGCGGTGCATTTCGGCGAAGGTGCGATCCAGGTCGTTGCACCATTGCAGCGCAAGGTTCGACCAGATCAGGCCGACACTTGCATTTTTGAACGGCAATTGCTCGATATCGCCGCACACATAGCCGCTGCGCTGTTGCAGAGGCAGTAAACGTTGCCACCAGACGGTGTCTGGGCGCGCGTGCATGAGCATCGTCCAGGCGATATCGACCGCGATCAATTGGCTGCTCGGATAGCGTTTGGCCAATTGCTGGCTGCCGTAGCCGGTGCCGCTGCCCGCGTCGAGAATCACCTCGGGTTTATATTTGATGTATTCCAGCCGTGCCAGCATGCGGTTGCTGATTTCGCGTTGCAGCACCGCCGCTTGGTCGTAGCTGCTGGCGGCACGCTCAAACGCGTTGCGCAGTTGTTTCTTGTCAAGCATTTGTTCGGAATTCATTGAGATGTGCCACAAATTGTTCAGGGTAAGATAAAAACGGCGCATGGCCGCAATGCGCAAACAGCACGTGGCGCGATTGCGGTAATTGCCGGTGTATCCAATCGGCCGCTGCCGGATGGGTAATCACGTCGTTTTCGCCATGCACGATTAAAACCGGTTGTTTGATGGTTACGACACGTTCGCGTAAATCGCTGTGCTGCAAAATCCTCAGCCCTTTTTCCAATGCGCCGGAATCGGGCTCGCCGCGCTGAAAAAAGTTTTTGCGCAATTGCGATAGAATCTTGCTGGCATCGCGATCGCCACTCATTTGCAATGTCAGAAAACGATTGATCGTCGTGGCGTAATTGAGTTTCAAGTTTTCCAGAAACAATTGCAGCAATTTGCGCTCCATGCCCCATTCCCAGTCGTCGCGTTTGGCGAAACACGGTGTAGTGGAAATCAGCACCAGCTTCTCGACCCGCTGCGGCTCGCGCACCGCCAATTCCATCGCCACTTGTCCACCCAGCGACCAGCCGCCGAGCATGCAGCGTTCGGGTAACATTCCGGCAACCATGCCGACCAGATGATCCAACGTTCCGGGCTCTCTCGCGGGACTCAAACCATGCCCGGGCAAATCGACCAGATGCACACGAAACCGTTGCGCCAACTCAGCGCGAACGCTGCCCCAGATGCCGCTATGCATCGCCCAGCCGTGCAACAGCACGAGATCAGGGCCCTGCCCCACGGTTTCGATATGCAATGGCGTCATGACGGCGCCAAATCGTGCAAAGCCCGGACAAGGTGCTGAATATCGTCCGGCTGGTGCGTGGCGGATAAGGAAATGCGCAAGCGCGCCGTGCCTTGCGGGACTGTCGGCGGGCGAATGGCCGGAACCAGCATGCCTTGTTCGCGCAATCCTTGGCTGATGCGCACGGCTTCAACGCTGTCACCGATCAGCAAGGGTTGAATCGGTGTCACGGAAGGCAATAGTTTCCAAGGCGATGACTGCAAGCCCTGTTTCAATTGCGCAATATTACGCCGCAGCGCCTCGCGCCGCCATTCATCCTGTTCGATCAAACGCACACTGGTCAACAATGCGTGCGCCAGCAACGGCGGTGTGGCGGTGGTGTAGATATAGCTGCGCGCGGATTGAATCAGGGTTTCGATCACTTCCGGCTGCGCCGCGACGAATGCGCCGGATACACCGGCCGCTTTGCCGAGTGTCGCCATGTAGACGAGATTCGGCGAATGGGAATGCGCATTTTTCGACAAAAATAAGCTGCCGCGCCCCTGCTCGCCCAGTACGCCAAAACCATGCGCATCGTCCAATAGCAGCCATGCATGGTAGCGTTCGCACAATGCGATCAATCGCCGGATCGGCGCGATATCCCCTTCCATGCTGAACACTGCGTCGGAAATGACCAGCTTACGCCGCGCTTGGACTGTGGCCAGACGTTGTTCCAGCGCGGCCAGATCACAATGCGGATAGCGGATGAATTGCGCGCGCGACAGTAAAGCCGCATCGTTCAGCGAAGCATGGTTCAGTTTGTCGGCGAAAACCGCATCTTCGCGCCCGGCTAACGCCGTGACCATGCCGATATTCGCCATATAGCCGGTGGAAAACAGTAACGCTTGCGGGAATCCGGTAAATGCCGCCAGCGCTGCTTCGAGATCGTGATGCGCGGCGCTATGACCGTTGATCAAGTGTGAAGCACCCGCGCCAATGCCGTATAGCCGGGCGCCGTCACAAGCCGATGCGATCAATTCCGGGTGGTTGGCAAGTCCCAGGTAATCGTTGCTGCTGAACGCCAGATAATCGCACCCATCAATCGTGACATGGCTTGCTTGCGGGGAACCGACGATTTGCCGGGTGCGCCGCAAGCCCTGCTGCTCGCGCTTGCGCAGTTGCTCAGCCAGATCCGCAAACATCTACGACAGCGCGTGCAGCCCCAGCTTATCCAATAACATGCGGTCGCGATCGGTTTCGGGATTGCCGGTCGTCAACAATTTGTCGCCGTAGAAAATGGAATTGGCGCCAGCCAGGAAGCACAGCGCTTGAATCGCATCGGACATTTCCTGCCGCCCCGCGGATAGCCGAACCATGGCTTTCGGCATGGTAATCCGTGCCGCGGCGATGGTGCGCACGAATTCGAGCGGATCCAGTTCTTCGGTGCCGTACAGCGGCGTGCCTTTGACCTGTACCAGGTGATTGATCGGCACCGACTCCGGGTAGGGATTCAGGTTCGCCAGTTGCGCGATCAGGCCGGCACGCGAACGGCGCGTTTCGCCCATGCCGACGATGCCGCCGCAACACACGTTGATGCCGGCGTCACGCACTTCCTGCAGCGTATCGAGGCGATCCTGATACTGCCGCGTGGTGATGATTTCTTCATAATATTCCGGCGCGGTGTCGAGATTGTGGTTGTAATAATCCAGACCGGCTTCGCCGAGCTGCTGTGCCTGACCCGGCTTCAGTAGACCTAGGGTGGCACAGGTTTCCATGCCGAGCGACTTGACCGCGCGCACCATCTCGGTCATTTTTTCGATATCGCGCTGTTTCGGGCCGCGCCATGCCGCGCCCATGCAAAAACGCGAAGCGCCTTTGGCTTTGGCGGCGGAGGCGGCAGAGACCACTTCGTCCAGCGACAACATGTCCTGATTCTCCACACCGGTGTGATAACGCGCGGCTTGCGGACAGTAGCCGCAATCTTCCGGGCAGCCGCCGGTTTTTACGGAAATCAGTGTCGATAATTGCACGCCATTGGCGTCGTGATATTGCCGGTGCACGCTTTGCGCACGGTAGATCAGATCGTTAAACGGCGCATTCAGCAACGCTTCAACGTCCGCTACACTCCAAACTGCTGAATCTTGCGATTTTCCGGTGATACCACTCAGATCGTTTTGTGTCTCGCCACTTATCAGTGAATCCCAATTCATATCCATTTACCTATTGTTCCGTTTAAATGCTGTAGCGATCGCAGCGCTTGCCGATAGCCTTCGATAATCAAGAATGATGTCAGTGCCGCCTATTTTACCACTGCCGATTTTCAAACAATGGATTATATACGATGCGAATCCGGACTCAGAAAAACTGCCTGCTTTGCGGCATAACCGCCGATGAAGATTTTTGCGGCGCTTGTCAGCGCGATTTACCGCAATTGCCTACTCAGCATTGCCCCGTTTGTCTGCGGCCGGTACCGGCGGGGGAAATCTGCGGCGCTTGCTTGAAAAAGCCGCCCGCATTCACGCGCACGATTGCAGCGCTGCGCTATACTTTCCCTGCCGATGCGCTAATCCATGCATTAAAATATCAAACCAATCTGGCCATCGCACCGGTTCTTGCTCATCTGTTCATGGCCCGGCTAGAAGCGGTAGAAACGATGCCTGATGTCATCGTACCGATGCCATTGCACCCGATACGGCTACGCGAACGCGGCTTTAACCAAGCGATGGAAATCGCCTGTTACATCGCCAAGCAAACGGACATTACCCTGCTGCCGGACGGTTGCAGCCGCATCAAACATACGCTGCCGCAAGCCGGGTTGCCTTGGAAAGAGCGGCCGAAAAATATCCGCAAAGCTTTTAGCTGTACAATGGATTTATCGGGCAAGCATATCGCGGTGGTTGATGATGTCATGACAACCGGCGCGACACTCAACGAACTGGCCAAAGTATTGCAACGGCAGGGTGCTACTGAAATCAGCAATTGGGTGATTGCCAGAGCCTTGCCGGAAATAAAGCAAGCCGGTCCTTTTACTTCATTCTAATCGACACACTTTGATAGCCGTATGTTTCATATCGTTTTGCATCAACCTGAAATTCCACCCAATACGGGGAATATCATCCGTCTGTGCGCCAATACCGGCACACAACTGCATTTGGTCAAGCCGCTCGGTTTCCCGCTGCAGGATAAGCAATTGATTCGCGCCGGTCTGGATTACCATGAATTTGCTTCGATCAAAGTCCATGAAGATTGGACCGAGTGCAATCAGCATTTGCAAGGACAGCGCCTGTTTGCGATCACTACGAAGGGAAAACAGCGCTACGACACGGTAGCGTATACCGCCGGGGATGTTTTTTTGTTTGGTTCGGAAAGCTGCGGCTTACCGGCTCACCTCATGGAAACTTTTCCGGAGCAACAACGCATCCGGGTGCCGATGGTGGCAACCAGCCGCAGTCTGAATTTATCCAATGCGGTCGCCATCGTGGTTTATGAAGCATGGCGGCAAATTGGATTTCCGTCGGGACAATAACCGGCAATTACTGAAGATTGAGATTTTCGCTTAAGATGCGCGGCGTCACAAAAATCAGCAATTCACGTTTGTTATCGACTTTAGTGGTATTACGGAAAACATAACCCAGTACCGGGATATCGCCCAGCATCGGCACTTTGTTAACCACTTCGTTTTCGGTGCGATCAAAAATACCGCCAATCACCACCGTTCCACCGTTTTCCACCAGAACCTTGGTCGTGACCTGTTTGGTATTGATCGGCGGCGGCAGAAACTGGTTGATCGCAGTGCCGATCTTATCCTGGTTGACATTGAGTTCCATGTCGATCTGGCCATTATAGGTAATCAGCGGTTTCACTTTTAACCGCAGCGTAGCGTCCATGAAACGGATACTGGTCGCACCGCTGCTGGTCGCTTGTTGATACGGCACCCGGTCGCCTTGTTCGATAATGGCTTCCACACCATGCGCTGTGACCACACGCGGACTCGCGATAATCCGCCCTTTCTGATCGGTTTCCAGCGCGGACAGTTCCAGGTTAATGAGCCGGTTATTGTTAATCTTTAACAAACTCAGCCCCAATGCAGCCGGTCCGCCCAGTAATCCGGTCGCTGCCGCCGCGGGCAAATTGACGTTCAGATTACTGTCTCCTCCCGCTGAACTGCCACCCGCCAAAGCGCTCGAATCGGCCAGGTTGCCGGAAATCCCAAGCCCCTGACTTCCCAGATTGGTTGAGTTCTGAATCCCGAAACGGGCTCCCAGATTACGGCTAAATAAATCGGTCGCTTCCACAATACGCGCTTCGATCATGACCTGCCTTTCAAAAATATCCAATTTTTGAATACGTTTTCTGACTTCGTCCAATCGGGCCGGAATATCGGTCACGGTAATCGTATTGCTGATTTCGTCCACATTGATCGTGCCGCGTTTGCTGAGCATGCTTTCAAACGACATGGAATTGACCCTGCGGTGATTCAGGCGAAAAATCTCCGAACGCAGCGGTTCCATGTCGGCGATCTGCATCTTCGCTTCCACGTCGAGCAATTCCCGGTCCGCCATTTCCTTGCGCGGCGCCACAAAAATGACGTTGCCGGTCTTGCGTTTATCCAGACCTTGCGCCTGCAACACGATGTCGAGCGCATGATCCCACGGAACATCCTTCAAGCGCAGCGTGAGATTACCCGCAACGGAATCGCTGGCGATGATATTCAGATTGGTAAAATCAGCGATGACTTGCAGAACCGCACGCACTTCCACATCCTGGAAATTAAGCGACAATCTTTCCCCGGTATATCCGCCGTTGGCCCGCTGCTTCTTTGCAATTTCTTCTTCATCTTCGCTCAATGCGCGGATTTCCAGAACAAACCGGGTACCGGATTGCCGCGCCGAATGTTCCCAGCGTCCGCCGGACTTCACGTGCATCCGGACGTTATTGCCTTTCTTCGATGCTTCGATGGTTTGCACGGGAGTCGCAAAATCAACCACGTCGTATCGTCTTTTCAAGCTGCCGGGCAGTAATGTATCGACAAACTCGACGAATACATCATCGCCTTGCGTTTGCACATCAACACTCGCGCCCGGCTTTGTCATGTCCACTTCAATCCGGCCTTCACCCTTTGTACCACGGCGGAAATCGATATCCTGCAAGCTGTTCATATGCTGATTGGGCGTTTCTTCCGCAAACCGGATGACGGTTGCAGTTGCCGGATTCTCTGGCACGCTCACGAGCCGGACAAAAAGAATGTTTTCCTGTGCGCGGATGTCGTGCCGCATGAGTCTTGCCAAATTCATCACCAGCCGGGTGCGATCCCCAACTTGCACAATATTGACGCTGCGTAAGTCACCTTCGACAGCTTCCTGCACATTTCTGCCCAAACCATTGCCGACTTGCTGGAAATCGAAATAGATGCGATGCGGATTGTCCAACGCAACTCCCGCCGGCAGAGCGGAAAGCGGTTGATCTAAGGTAAGTTTGACGATGACTTCGCCATTCAGAAAAGTGGAAATATCGATGGAACGGATACTATTGGGCGGTGTTTCCGCAGTTATCGTTTGTTGCGCAAAAATTGCCGTCGCAAAACAAATCAACAGTGCTGCTAATACGATGTTGAGACCATATCTTTTCATCATTATTGGTAGCTTTAGGGTTGTTTTATTTCTAATTTTTCAGCATGAGTGTACTAGTCTTCTCAGTCCATTCATTCGCTCCATCCTGCACAATCTCCAATAGTTTAACTTCTGATTCAGAAATATGGTTAATTTTTCCGAAATTTTGTCCCAAATAATTACCGGTTTTCACACGATACAGTGTGCCATCCGGGGATTTAATCAGGGCGAAAATCATATCATGCTGCTGCAATGTTCCAACCATCAATAAATTTTCCAGTGGATAGGATTCCAGAACTTCCTTGCGCCGGGTTAAATCCGGCTGGATTCCGCTGGCAACCGCTTGCACTTGACCATTCTTACGGGGCACGAAGGGACTGGGAATATCGAAAGCCTGATACGTGAAATATTGATGCGGTTTAATTTCGGGAAGCGGATCGATCTGGCCTTTCAGACCTTCACCGGAGCTTTGAATGAAGGCTTCCAGATCGCTATAGTCATTTTGACTGCAAGCAGTCATCGCCGTCAAAGCTATTGCAAGTAACACTAACAGGCGTATGTTTCTGATCATAATTCATTTACCCTTAGCTTGCTTTGCTATTTCTTCTTCATCCAAATATCGGTAAGTCTTTGCAACCGCATCCAATACCAATTTTCCATCGGTACCTGGAGCAATCGTGATGTCATTGAGCGTGACAATACGCGGCAATCGCGCGATATCGCTGGCAAAAGCGCCAATATCATGATAACCGCCCGTGACCCGGATCGAAACCGGCAGTTCGGCATAAAATGCGTTGATCGTTTCCTTCTCGGCCGGTTTAAATAATTCAAATTGCAGTCCCCGGCCCAAGCCTGCCTGATTGATATCGACCAGCAGCGCTTCCATCTCGGATTTATCCGGCAGTTGCTTTAACATGACGCTCAGCGACTGTTCTATTTCTTCCAGCTGCGCGCGTAACGCCGGTAAATTCACCGCGCTTCTTTTTTTAAGAAGATAAGTATTTTTTAATGTTTCTTCCTCAGCCTGGATTTTCTCCAAGGTTTCGGTCTGGTCTTGCCACACCAGGAAATGACCGGCTATCACAATGACAATGAATAAAATGACCAGAGCAGCAATTTTAAATGCTACCGGCCAGCTCCCTGCTTGATTGATATCAAGCTGACGCAATTCAATGAGTAAATCATTCATACCTTAGCCTTACGATTTTCCAGCGGGATTAGCTGGTGAATTCTGCACATCGTCAATCGATGTCCTTCTGAGCTTGATTCTCATATTGAATTCGTTCTGACGGATGTTATTAACCGTTATCGCCTTAATTTCCACCAATAGCGGCGATTCAAGCCAAGGCGATGATTCGAGATTACGCATCAGCATGGATACCCAGGCATTGGATTGCGCATACCCCATGAGCGTAATAATCTGATCATTCTGCTTCACACTTTGCAGATACACGCCATCGGGAAGCTGTCTTACCAGCTGATCCAGCAAGTGCACGACTTCAGAACGGCTGTTCTGCAGGGTTTCCACCACCAGTTTGCGCGACAACAGCTCCTGAGTTTGTGTTTTGATATTGCGGATTTCAGCAATTTCTGTATCCAGAACAGCAATCCGGCTCTGCAAAAATTGATTCCGGGCATTTTGATTTTCTATTTCGCCGTCGATCATCGCATAAACACTCCAGACAGCCGCAATTCCCAGAAAACCGGCCA
>CP091134.1:166739-188061 GCA_021582535.1 Nitrosomonas sp. | reverse complement strand
ATTTTGATGTCGCCACCCAGATTAACCAGACCGTGTTCGATACCGGCTTCCCGGCATAGCGATGCCGCGCGGTCGACGGCGTATTCCTTGACCACGCCGCCAAAATCGATTTCCATGCCCGCAACCGAAAATGTTAGAACCGGACGCTGCCAGCTGATTTTATGCCAGCCTATTTTTTCCAGCAGCGACTGAACGGTCTCCTGTGCCGGTATTTTTCCCGACTTAAAATCCCAAGCGCGACGCAAAATTCCGGAAGTGATATCAAACAAACCATCGCTTTGCTGATGACAAGTGGCTGCATAATCGAGCAGTCCGGCAGTTTCATCGTCCACCTGGATGCAACCGCCTTGAGCCGCGACGCGATTCATCTGGGATACAAAACTGTCCGCGCGGTAACGGGAATATTTCGCCTCCAGACGGTACACATCATCCATGACAATCCGGGCGGTTTGTTTGGCTTTCTTGGCGCTTTTTGCATACAACTGAATCGCGCAAGGTGAACCCATTGCTTGAAAGTCGTAGTGGTAATAATTCAGCTGCGCCATGTTATTTCAAGATAAATCGTGCGCATGCCGGGTTTGGGTTGAAATTATCCTGGCTTAAAACTGATAACTCCAGGTTGCCGACAACATACCCTGCCGGTCAAGCTGAATTCCGTTGAAATCGCTGCGGATCGGTTGCACCCACTCAAAACCGAACTGATTCCCGACGAAACGCCCGCCTGGAATACGCGCATTCACGCCAAACCCCATATCCCAGAATTGTCCGCCATAATTCCTGGGAAAATCCATCGGACCGATGCGTGCGTTAAATTGATTGAAATCCCGGTGAATCGCATCCTGCCAGGTATAAACACCGCGCATGGTAGCCGTAAGCCAGTGCGTCAAATCGAAACCACTCCAGCCGGTCACCTGAATAATATCGCCGAGACGATAGCCGGATTTATTTTGCGCTTCCATGCGTTTGACGCCGCTGAATTGCGCGCCCCACGACCAGCGGTTGTATTCACCCAGATACGTCAGGCTCGGCGTGAAATCCCATGTACCACTGCCGAGTTGCATGCCGAAATGAATCAATCCGCCATCTTCTTTATTGGTGTGGCGAAGCTTGATATCCGTTTTCCCGGTGGGCGCGCTGAACCCGAGATTCACATGCACGCGGTGACCCGGAATATCCAGCAATTTGACCAGCGATGAAAAATAGGTATCGCTGACAGCGCCGGTTTCATGTCCTGCCGCGCCATGCTGATGCCCGCCTGAAGGATCGACTGGTGCACCCGCCAGCTGGCGCAAATTCATATCCATATCCATGAAGGTCGGCATCAGCATCACATTGAGCCATTTGGTCGGCGCATACATCAGATCGATCATATGCATACGCATGTTCATGAAGGTCGGCGTAAACTGACATCCCGGATCGCTGCAACCTTGATTGACGATGGTTTGATCGCTCACTTTATGGGCACCCTGCATCATATTCCCGCCGGTCCAGTGATACATGAAGCGGTACCCCGCCATGAAATCCCCGGCTTTATCGAGCATATGGCCGAACATGATGGTCGCCGGCGGTACCTTGTGGTGACGATGCGCGGATGTATGCAGATGCGATTCGGAAGAACTGCTCGTGCTGCCGATCGGCAAGCTGGTATCCGGCTCGATGTCGAATTTTATGGCGGCATTGGCCACATAGTAATCAAAATCGGCATAACTGCTGTTTCCACCGCCGCCGATCTGCATCGCGCTGGCGCGGGTGTAGTATTCAAAACCGGCCTCCAGCGCGACGCCTTTACCGAGTATTTTACTCAATACCACACCGCCGCTTAACGAACCAAAGCCCGCCAGACGATGATCGCTGGAAAAATTGGCGGGCAATTTACCGGCATCGAATGATGTAAATTTCTGCTGCGGATTGACGGAAAGTCCATCGACCGGGTTACCGTTTTGATCGACCAGACTAAATGGATCTTTGCCGAAATACTGAACCGTGGGATTATTGCCATCAACCCAGATTTGCCGTCCGAGGCTATCGACTTCCGGTTTTGTGTACGTTTGTTGCGTGACTAAATAAGGGCGAAAAAAGTTGGCGGCATCCTGGGAATAGTAGCGAATCCGCGGCGTCAGCGTCCACCCGCCGCCCAGCGGTTGCACCCAACTCGCATCGAAGGTATGCGAATTCACGCCCCAATCGTCGACCGACAACCGGTAGCCCAAATGCATCGCCGCGTTGAACGAATTGATATATTGTACATACTTGGCGTTGAGCGCCACTTGGTTGCGGTTGTTCGGGCGCTGTTCGATCAACGCACGCACATCGCCTGGAATTACACTCTTGTTCAAATCAGCCGGATCAATAAAGATAACCGTCGTGGCTTTGTAAGGATTCTCCAGAAATCCGCTGCTATGGGTGTATCCGACACCGACATCGACTAAGGCATTCTTACTCAGTACTTGCGTCAAACCGACATTTGCCACCCAATCCTGCCGGTCACCCTTCAGAATCTCTGACCCGCGGCGGTTGACGATTTGCTGCGCATACGCCGTTTTAGTGATATATGGCGACGAATCATGATCGAGAATCGCACCGATCTGGCTGCTCGTATAGCCACCGCCGAATTTGACGCTGGTCAGTTTCTGGTTAAAATCCAGCCGGCCACCCATACTGCCAAAGCTCGACTGATAGTCTCTCTCGCTGGAAAAGCCGCCACTTACATTCACAGCCGCTTCATTCCATTCATAACTCAAACCGAAATTGGCTTGGCGGCGCGTTTCCGGAGAAGCTGACGACATGACCAGCACGGATCGCGTATCAACAGCACCGGTTAATTGTTTAGTAATTGGGTCAATCCCGATAGGATTTAAATCGCGGTCTAAATATACTTCACTTTTAATAATAGGCGAGGCACCAACTACTACCCCATTAACAGTATAGGGCCGATTGCCGCCAGTGGTGGCCAAGGGCGTAATGGTGACAGGCGTTGCACCGGACCAAGTATCTTGAGTATAACCAAAAGTAAATTTGACCCGATCGGTTAACGAAAAGATACCGCTACCATGTAAGACATCGGCCGAGATCGGTTTATAGCTTTGGGGGGCACCATAGAGATTACGTTCGCCTTCCTGGTAGCGGCCATATTGGAAATTAATCCGGTCTGTTCCGGCGGCATGTCCGGATGGGGTTATCAGCAGGCCGGGTAAAACCAATGCCGCTGATGTTAACGCCTGCAGGGTATTGTTTCTTGGCTTTGCGGACTGTGTCTCCGGATTGTTGACTAAGTGATTGCTACTATTGTGCTGCAAATTGTAATGACCTCAAAAACATCCCTCGGCAAGAATCCGCTTAATAACAGCCACAGCCGCCACCACCGGCAGAAGACTTATGGCTGGGCGCCGCTTCCCGACTGCTGTAATTGTGCGATTGTATTTCACTTTGCAGAGGATATGGATCCAATTCCATTTGAGGCTTCGCAAGATTTCCCCGCTCCCACGGCGCCACGTGCACACAGCCCGAGAGTGCAATTGCAGTCATCAACACCAGCAAGACTGTAACATCGGGTGCTCTTCTCATCGCGATTATGGCGAGCTGCTCTGTATCTTAAGGATTTTCCATCACGAGCTGTGTGAGCAAAGCACGCAACTCTTTCGTTTCACCCGGGCGGAAACCTTGATGAACGTGACGGATGTTTCCCTTTTTATCGATGATGTAAGATGTTGGCATTGCCATTACTTCCAGTACTTTTGCACACGCTTTGCTCGGATCCGCAACAATGGAGAAATGTGCCGGGTGTTTGGCAAGAAAATCCTCGGCATCTTTAACTTTCTCGTCGAGATTGACGCCGATGACATGCACGCCCTGTTCTTTCATATCATGCTCAAGCTGATTCAGAAAGGGAAAAGATTTGACGCAAGGCGGGCACCATGACGCCCAGAAATCCATGTACACGACTTTTCCGCGTAATTCCTGCAGGACTGCGGCAGGTTTGCCATCCAGTGTTTTTAAATCACAAGCCGAGGATATCTGTTCAAGATGATCCGCTAGTGTGCTTTTGCTACACAACAGTAGCAACGCGATAATAAAAAATGACTGTTTGATTTTTTTCATAGTTCTATTCACTTATCCAGTTTAACACATTGCTACAACAATCAATTCCTGAAAATCATTACTCGAATTGTTGAACGACTATATCCGTTCCGGTATGCGCATTACTCGCAGTCATGCAATGATACGACACAACAAACGATCTCGCTCCTTCCTTGGTTTTATTGACCAGCAACTGATAAACACCATTTCCACCGTGTACCCTGACTTCAGGGCTGAAGTTCCCATCTCCGGAAACGGGGTCCGTCGTGCTAATGGCATGATTTCCTTTGATAATCTGCAAATTAACCAGCAGATTATCTTGCGGCAGGGAAGTATCTTTAACACTAGCCACCAGATTATCCGTGGGACCGTTTCCGTCGTCAAAGCAAGTCACCAGTGCATAGCCGGTAAAAGTTGCAACCGTGCCATTGAGATCCATGGTAGCACCAGCGTCATGCGCTCCGCTTACACTGGCATAACCAAGTGTAATCACGGTAAAAATCGTTGCTACTGCTTTTTGAAATAATCGATGTGGCATGATCGTAACTCCTTGCTGGATGATCTATTCATAGAATAGTTATTATAAAAATCGGCAGCATTTCTACAAAAAGCAAAAGGACACATTGGTTTTAAACACGCCAATGTGTCCATTGCTGCCGTCAGCAGCCCCATATAACCCAAGTTACTGAGGCCATATTTGTTTACCGTCAAAATTAATACGCAAATCGCGATCTAATTGATTAGCCGATGGCTTAACCACGACATCCACTCCTGCACCACACGATTCCGGTAAAGGCGTAATGCTGCGATTTACTGTTAGCGTTGCTGGTGAATCGTAACCATGACGAGTTGGTGAACCGTCGTAAACCGAGCCAACTGCAGGCGCCCACACATTAACTGTCTCTGCATTAATTCCTGCCACATCTGTGATTTGACAGATATCAGCGATTCCAAGAACAAACGTTACGCTTTTTGCACAAGAAGCTTCGTTAATAACAACACCTGCCGTTGCGAACGGAACCACCGCTCTAAAGCCACCTTTTAAACCTTTACCGCCACCTGTCCAAAAACCAAGCTTGTTACCCAAAGAATCTTTAATATAGTCTTCATAATCGAAAATACTGCGGTCTTGAATTTTTGTAACCGGATTGCCCCAATTCGTCACAAAATCAGCCAATGAGCCTGTATGCGGTGTGCCGCCGACTGTTATGATCGAATCCTTACCGTCCGGAAATACCACGACGGTTCCGATTACATCAACATCAACCGCACCAGTCACGGGATTTGTACAGCCATGTCCAATCACCGCCGCATTATAATCGCTTCCGAAAGCGGCTGCATTTTCATTAATCACCGGTGTTTTCAGACGAGTATGCGCTAGTGCGGACTGCCCTGCTGCGCTTAATCCAAGCGCTGCCATCAACATCAAAGCACGATATTTAAACTTTCCCGTTGTTTTAAACATTGCAAGTATCCTACTCTTTAATTTGACGGTTAAAAAATCTCACTCTAATAAAAAACGGAGGGAAGAGTGAGATTGTCGTAAAGAACTATGCTACTTCGGCCAAATTTGGCTGCCATCCAATTTGATCGGCATGTCACGATTTATCTGCGCCGCAGAAGGTTTCACTTCAACCGCCACACCCGTACCGCAAGATGCCGGTAAAGCGCTGGTACGAGTAATGGTCAATGGCGCAGGACCATCATCGGTTGTGCTGACACGATCGTAAATCGTTCCCAGGTTATTATGGGTCCAGAGATTGACGGTATCAGCATTGAATCCGGCAGCATCGGTAATCTCGCAAATATCCGCAATGGAAACATAAAATTTGACGCTCTTAGCACAGGAAGTAGGCTCAATGACAACCGCGCCGGATCTGAACGGAATATAACCGTTCAAATGATGCGGCAAGGAATTACCGCCACCGGCCCAGAAACCAACAACATTACTATTTGAATCCGTTTTCTCATCCTGGAAACTGAAAATAGCCCGGCTATAATTTTGCTGCATCAGATTGCCCCAATTCTGCACGAAATCGGTCAATGCACCTGCGTGCGCAGCACCATCGACTGTAATCGTAGAATCGACACCATCAGGAAATACGATGCTGGTACCAATGACGTCCTTTTCTCCACAGCCGTGTCCAATGACTATGTTGTTGGTTATCCGGGTGCTTTCATTAACCGCTGCAATTTCCAGCCGGGTATGCGCGGATGCGATTTGCGTCGTGCCTGCCAGAACAGCGATAGCGAAAACACATTGAGTAGATAGATTGAGTTGTTTCGTCGTTAACATGAAAAATATCCATTAAATAGTTTGATTATTTTTTATTTTGTAAACAGTTTTGCTTTCATATGTGAAGCAATCATTCTGCTGATTTAACCGTTCAAAATAAAACTGAAAAAATCTTTTTATAATTGACGAGAAATTTAATTTCCAGAAACTTATAGAAAAAGAATCTTTTTCCATTTCGGATGATATTTTTCATTTTCTACAATTACAATGCGGCAAATTGTCGCACCACACTAAAACCCCATTAAAAAGGAACTCCAGCCCGCTGCGGCAATTTGCCGCATTCCAAAATTCACCACTCGTCACTAGAATGCCGTCGCCACAAAGTTTAGTGCGGCGCTTCTTTCTCTGTTTACCCACGCGAACCCTCGATTAACAGGTGACACAATGAATCATTCCACTCCCGCCCGGATACTGAATCAGGCTTGGCTCTACTGCACCGTTTTTCTGACCGGCGCCGCAGTGATGGTAATAGAACTGCTAGGAACCCGATTGATCGCACCATTCTATGGCGCCAGTCTCTATGTTTGGACTTCGGTCATTTCGGTCACATTGATCGCACTGGCTTTGGGTTACTTTGTCGGCGGCCGCTGGGCGGATCGTGCCAGAAAAACGGGCTTGGCATTGATCATCGCACTGGCGGGGTTACTGACGCTTTTGATACCGTGGCTAACCGCACCGGTATTGCTTGCCACCGATGCCATGGGGTTGCGCATGGGTGTTTTTATCAGCACATTGGTATTATTCTCCCCCAGTTTGATCATGCTCGGCATGATCGGACCTTTCGCCGTCAAGCTCGCTACGTCCAGTTTGGACGGTGTCGGCGCCGGTACCGGTTCTATCTATGCGGTCAGTACCGTCGGCAGCGTCATTGGCACTTTGTTTCTCGGTTTTTATTTATTCCCCCAGGTCGGCTCACGCGAAATCTTCATGGACTTAGGCATCGGTTTACTGATACTTGCAGTAGGCGTTGCTTTTTTCGAGCGCAAACACTTAAGTTTGGCAATGACACTACCGCCAATTGCAGTACTGGTGATTGTCAGCATCATCGCGTTACCGCACGTAGCTGCCTCCGCGAACGACATTGCGCATAATGATTCCTACCATATCCAGTTTGAACGCGAGAGTCTGTACGGCTGGGTTCGCGTCATCGACAAACCCGAGGAGAATTTCCGCCTGTTGACCGTGGATGCATCGACCATAGGCGCGGCCACGATCAGCCATGGTGAAAATGTGCTGACTTACCAAAGAATCGTCGATATTTTACCCGCGCTGACACCCCACATTAAGCGCGCGCTGCTGATCGGTCAGGGCGCCGGGCATATGGCGATGACATTGAAAAATCACGGCATAGTGACCGATACGCTGGAAATTGACCCAGCCGTCGCCGAAGCGGCCAGTCAATACTTCGGTTTCACGCCGACCGGTCAAACTATCATCGGCGATGCGCGCTATGAAATCCGCAAATTAACCAATACCTACGATCTGATCATCCTGGATGTCTTTACCGGCGGTTCGGAGCCGGTCCATTTGCTGACTGTTGAAACAATGACGCAATTGCGCTCCCTGCTCTCCCAGCACGGATTGCTCGCATTGAATTTCGTAGCATTTTTTGAAGACGGTAAGAATAAAGCGCTGGCCTCCGTCGCAAAAACCCTGGCGCAGGTTTTTACGCATCAGCAGGTATTTATTTCCGAACCGGACACGGAATTTAACGATTTTATTTTTCTCGCCGCAAACCGCGAACTCGAGCTCAAAAATGAAAGCATGTCAGCCGCGCAAAGCGACTGGCTGATCGAGCGCCGCATCGCCATTGATCCAGCGCTGGGTACGATCTTAACGGACAACCTCAATCCGCTGGAGATGCTGCAAATACGCAAATCCGAGCAGTACCGCCGGCTCATCGTGGAGTTACTGGGAATCGATCACTTTATCCGCTGATTTCACAGCGGCTGCGTATTCTGTTGCAGCATCTCCGCTGCGTGCCGGCGCGTTGTTGCAGTGATGTTCACACCGCCCAGCATGCGGGCGATTTCCTCTACACGCTGCTGCTGATCCAGGATCGTGATAGTGCTGATAACCGGCTGGTGCGCCGATTGTCCGGCGGATTTCCCCACTTGCCATTGGTGATCCCCGGTTGCGGCTACCTGCGGCAGATGGGTAATACACAGCACTTGCCGCTCCCTTCCGAGTTTCTTCAGTAAATGACCGACAATCTCGGCCACTTTTCCGCCGATACCGACATCGACCTCGTCAAAAATCAGTGCCGGTACCGTTCCAACCTTGCTGGTGATGACCTGTATCGCCAAACTGATACGCGACAATTCACCGCCTGAGGCCACTTTGGCCAAAGGCCGCAGCGGTAACCCCTTATGCGCGGTCACCTGGAACTCGATCTGTTCCAGACCGTGCGCATTACCCGGTTCCACGGGAATCAGCGCCACCGAAAACTCCCCGCCCGCCATCGCAATCGTTTGCATCGCGGCACTCACCTGCTGCGATAACGCTTTACCGGCTTTTTGCCGTGCAACGCTCAAGGCCTGCGCTTGTTGCAAATAATCAGCATGCGCGGCGGCTTCCAGCGCTTGCAGATGACCGATATCCGCGTCCGAACCCAACAAGCCCAGTTGCTGCGTGATCGTCTCAAGCAATGAGGGCAATTCTTCCGGCTGCACACGGAATTTTCGTGCCGCCGTGTGGATTGCCGACAAGCGCTGCTCGATCTCCTGTAACGCTTGCGGATCCAGATCCAAACGCTGGCGGTAGTGCTTCAATTCATAAACGCTTTCCTGCAACTGAATGTGCGCCGCATCCAGCAAGTCGGTAATGGCTTTGAGTTCATTGTCGTACTCGAGCAAATTTTGCAGTTGATTGTTTACGCCATTGATCTGCGCCAGGGCCGCTTGCTCATTTTCGGACAACACCTCCACCCCCATATCCGCAGCCGCCATTAAGGCCGCTACATGTGACAGCCGGCCATGATCGGCTTGTAGTGTTTGCCATTCCGGCAGGGAAAAATTCAATGCGGTTAATTCCTGTAACTGCCACTCCAGCTGTTCGCGTTTCTCCTGCGATTCCGCCGCGCGTTGTTCCAAGGTGATTCTTTGTTGACGGCAATCTTGCCAGTGTTGATAGGCTTCCCTGACGGTGCGAGCCAAACTGGCACAACCGGCAAAAGCATCGAGCAGTTCGCGTTGCGCGTCTTTTTGCAGCAGCGCCTGGTGCGCATGCTGACTGTGAATGGCAACCAGAAATTCGCCCGCTGCACGCAGTTGTTGCAAAGTCACTGCATGCCCGTTGATATAACTGCGCGAACGGCCGCTGGTATCGATAATGCGGCGCATCAGGCAACTATCCACGTCACCTTGCAAATCGTTTTCATCCAGCCACTGCCGTAACTCCGGCAAGCGCCCGATGTCAAAGGTCACATTGATTTCCGCACGTTCGCAACCATGCCGGATCTGACTGGCATCGCCGCGCTCTCCCAGGGCAAGCGTCACGGCATCAATCAGGATGGATTTGCCTGCACCCGTTTCTCCGGTCAACACCGTGAAACCCGGCATGAAATCCAGTTCGATCCGGTCCACAATGACAAAATCTTTGATGCTCAGGTGCTTTAGCATGATGGCTTAATGGATGTGCATCAGGGAAATTCGCTCCATCCCAATTTTTCTCTCAGCATGCGGTAATAACTGTGGTTGACTGAGTGCAGCAATCGTACCGTTTTGGGAAAACGCCGCACGATGATGTTATCCGTCTGTTCCAGATCAAAACAGGAATGACTGTCGCAATTAATGCGCACATTGGCGCTGCTGTGCATCTGGATCTCCACGCTGGAATCCGGGCCGATCACAATGGGGCGGTTACTGAGCGTATGCGGGCAAACCGGCACCAGTGCTATCAGGTCCAGACCGGGATGCAGGATCGGCCCGCCCGATGATAACGCGTAGGCAGTCGAGCCGGTCGGTGTAGTCACGATCAATCCATCGGAGCGCAAGGTATTCACATATTCGTTATTGACCTTCACCTCGAATTCGATCATACCGCTGCTCATACCGCGATACAGCACGACATCGTTGAATGCCAGGCTGCCGAAAACACTCGCGCCCTCCCGGATGATTTCGGCATACAACAACATACGGCGTTCGGTGGTATATTTTCCCGCCAGCATTTCATCCAGTGTTTCAAACATGGTTTCCACCGATAAGTCGGTGAGGAAACCCAGCCGGCCCTGGTTAATGCCGATCAACGGCACATCGTACGACACCAGCATGCGCGCAATATTGAGCATCGTGCCATCGCCGCCCATGACCACAGCCAGATCCGCTTGCGTACCGATCTCCTCCAGGGATAATACCGGATACCGGTCACTGCCAATATGCGTTGCAGTGAGATGATCGAGTAAGACCTTATAATTCTTCGTGGTCAGATATTCAGCCAGATTCAACAGCGGTACCGCGATTTCGGGATTCTTATGTTTACCGATCAGTGCAATAGTAGTGAATTGGGAATTCATAACTTAAAACGATCGCTTGCTTTGATTGATATTGGCCGTGAGGTTTGCATTGACTGTAAGTACCGGAATTACCATTATAATAAAACAAGTTAGTGAATAAATAATCCGGTTAGGCTTGCAAAATTTTGTCTCGTACATATGTACCCACAAAAGTTGAGCCGCCCGGAAAAATTCCAAACCTATGCTGAAACTCCGGCCCATATTGGCAAACCGGGAAGCGGGAAAGTTTAGCATAGATAAGATAAGGCAAAATCACCGCTTATAACCAAATTATAAAACCAGCCGACTCGTGTAGAATGATGCCATGTTAAACGAACGTGCCCAAATCTTATTAAAAACACTGGTAGAACGGTATATCCATGAAGGTCAGCCCGTTGGTTCCCGGGCGCTATCGAAGTTTTCCGGATTAGATTTAAGTCCCGCAACCATCCGCAATGTCATGGCCGATCTTGAAGAAATGGGATTGGTTGCCAGCCCGCATACTTCAGCAGGAAGAGTCCCGACACCGAAAGGCTACCGCCTCTTTGTCGACACCTTGCTGGTCGTCAAAACGCTCGACAAAGTGGAATTGAATCATCTGGAAAACCATCTGCACCCGGATAATCCTTCGCGCTTGATCAATGTCGCATCGCAGTTATTATCGGATCTGACCCGCTTTGCCGGTGTCGTGGTTACTCCCAAACGAAAAGGCGCGGTATTCCGTTACATCGAGTTCATGGCCTTGTCCGAGAAACGCATTTTGCTGATTATCGTCACACCGGAAGGCGATGTGCAAAATCGCATCATCTTCACTAATACACCGTATAGTCAATCGGATTTGATCGAAGCCGGCAATTTCATCAACCAACACTATGCCGGTTGCACGCTGGACGAAATTCGCGGGCGTGTGAATACCGAATTAAAGCAATTGCGTAGCGAAATGATCAGCTTGATGAGTGCCGCCATCGAAGCCGGCGGTGACGCCATCAATGAAAGCAGTGAAGCCGTGGTTCTGGCGGGCGAACGCAACCTGCTGCAGATCGATGATCTTTCGGACAATTTGATCAGTTTAAAAAAACTGTTTGAATTATTCGAGCGCAAAACCAAGTTATTGCAATTACTGGAACTCAGCAGGCAGGCGCATGGGGTCAAAATCTTCATCGGCGGCGAGTCCGATGTGTCATCGCTGGAAGAATTCAGTGTCATCACGGCGCCGTATGAAATAGAAGGCGAAATTGTCGGTACAGTCGGCGTCATCGGCCCGCGGCGCATGGCTTATGAGCGCGTAATACCGATTGTCGATATTACCGCAAAACTGCTTTCCAGCAGCTTGTCGCAGCACTAGTCCATCATTTCAGTAACTGAGCTTTATATTCATGACTTCCAAATCCGTATATCAACATGGTTCTCCGAATCGCACCGGCGTATTATTGATCAACCTGGGAACACCGGATGCGCCGACCGCCCAAGCCCTTCGCCCCTATCTCAAGGAATTTCTCAGCAATCCCCGAGTCATTGAAGTGCCTCGCTTGATCTGGTGGCCCATTTTGCATGGCTTTATCCTGCCCTTCAGACCGAAAGCATCGGCGGAAAAATATGCCAAAATCTGGATAGCCGAAGGCTCGCCGCTGAAAGTGCATACCGAACGGCAAACGGAGCGCTTGCGCGAAGCATTGGCAGTACGGTTAAAAAATCCCCCGCTGGTCGAATACGCGATGAATATCGGCAAACCTTCCGTTGCCGATGTACTAACTCATATGCAGCAACAAGACTGCGAGCGCATTCTGGTCATCCCGTTGTTTCCGCAATATGCCGCCAGCAGCACGGCAGCGGCGATGGACAATGTATTTGCAGTGCTCAACACGATGCGCAATCAACCTGCGATTCGCACGGTCAAGCAATACCATGATCATCCCGGCTATATCGCAGCGCTGGCGCAGAATGTCCGCGACTACTGGGATACGCACGGCCGGCCTGACAAGCTGATCATCAGCTTTCACGGCACTCCACGTGCCAGCTTGGATAAAGGCGATCCTTATCATTGCGCTTGCCAGAAAACCGGACGATTGCTGGCTGAAGCGTTGGAATTGAGTGCAAACCAATATGCCGTGTGCTTTCAATCGCGTTTTGGCCGGGCACAGTGGCTAACACCCTACACTGCCGTCACGCTGGAACAATTAGGCAAGGAACATACACGGCGCGTCGATGTGGTATGTCCCGGATTTGTTTCCGATTGCCTGGAAACTTTGGAAGAAATCGCTATCGAAGCGAAACACACGTTCATACAAGCGGGTGGCAAAGAATTTCACTATATTCCGTGCCTCAACGAACGTAGCGATTGGATTCAAGCTTTAGCCGATATCACCTGCACGCATTTGCAAGGGTGGCTGGACATTGAAGTCACTGAGGAAGCTGCTAAATTATCCAGGAAACTGGCGTTGGAATTGGGCGCTAAAGATTAAGAATCGTTTCCCCCCGACCAATCTCGAAGGGAAACCGGTTTTAAACCATCAATGGCCGGATTGGCGCATATGTTTCATTGCTTCTTCGCTGTGCTTGGCCGATTCCGCACCATGTCCCATATCAGCGTGTTTGATCGCTTCTTCTAAATGCTGGATCGCTTCATCCATGTGCTTATGCGATGCCGCATGATCATCTCTCGCCGCTTTTGCGTGCGCCAAGCTTTCTTTGGCATGACTCAGGGATTCTTTCGCATGTCCCATTTCACCATGCGCCTGCGCCTTTCCGGCGTGCTCCATCGCCTCAGAAGTATGTCCTGCGTCCGATGCCAATACAGGGGTACTCATGAAACATGCTAATGCTCCAGTTACAATCATTGTAGATATAATACGCATGATAATTGCTCCTTTATATAAAATACATTGATAACATGAATACTTTTCAATAATCTCAGTGACTGGATAACAGTTCTATTGAAGAAGGATTAACTCTCTACAGCTAACCAGAACACTAGATTCCAGTATATACCCATTTCTTTATTTATTGTATGCAAGCGGCAAGCGTTAATTCATTGCTTGTCCCTATGAACATAAACAATCTTGATACAAATTTTGTAAAAAACTGCCCGTAAAGCAATCTGCCGCAAACAGCGAAGTATCGGGTATGTACTTCAAACTGTGGATTACAACATCCCAAAGTGAGAAAAAAACACACTCGTAGCCAGATCACAGAAAATCACGAGCGAAACCCGAGGCGATTGAGTCCGCGAATAACGAGAATGCACGCTGCTCGTAGTTTTCAATCGATAACAAGCCGACATCTGCTAAAACAAAGCAAATTTCCAATACAAGACGCAATCTGATGGTTGACCGGAAGGCTTCAAAACGTTAACATGCGCATCTCATCAATTCCCTGATAGCTCAGTCGGTAGAGCGACGGACTGTTAATCCGCAGGTCCCAGGTTCGAGCCCTGGTCGGGGAGCCAAAATAAACAGTAATTTACATAAAAGAAAGAAACTGGTGATAAATATTAGTAGCCGCATAGTAGACTAATCAGATAAAAGCTCGCGAAGTGTAATCTGCTCTACTCCCAAATTTTGCTCTATTAATTTGCGCGCAAAAAGTTTTGCTTTTGTACAAGGTTTAACAAAAAAGCATCTAAGCCACCCAAAATAAACACACACCGCACACCGTCTCACTGAATATCATCTTTCAACAAATGCCATAAGGAAAGATCGTTATGCAAACTGTCAAGCAAATTATTCAGGATATCGCTGCTCACTTGCCGGAACAAGCCACCTTTGACGATGCCATGTACGCTATCTATGTCCGCCAAAAGCTAGAGCATTCGCTCCAAGCGGCAAAGGAAGGCAATATCACATCACAGGAAGAGATGGAAAAGCGATATCTGAGTGATGCGCGTTGAATGGTCGAATTTTGCGCGAGATGATCTCGATGATCTAGTGCAATATATTAGTCGCGATTCGTCGTTTTATGCACGACGTTTCGGTGAAAAGATAGTACTCGCCACACGACGGTTAAGAAATTTTCCCGAAAGCGGACGCATTATTCCAGAAACCGAAGATCAAAAATTACGGGAAATCATCGTACAGGGATATCGCGTGATGTATCGTTTGGAAGCTGATCGCATTTTGATCCTTGCTATCATGCATGGCAGTCGTGATTTGACGGGAAAGGAGAAAGAACCTTAGGAAGAGAGTTAACAAGGTCAAATGAGAAACTTCACTGAGCGACTTGAGTTGGATATATCATCAAGCAAGGTTATAATAAGCATAAGCACACAATTTGCAATCAGTAGGCGGAGGTTCGATCACTCTCAACAATACCATTAAAACAAAGGGTCTTAGGAAGTTAAAGCGGTTTTAAACGTAATAATTTAAGAATCTCAAGGTAGAGATTATCACGGCGATGATTAAAGCGAAATTCAGATTCTTTCAGATGCAAATAGAAGGTATGTTCAGGCACGCCATTGAATTTTGCCAGACGCCTTTTTGCAAAGCTCCAGAAAGATTCGATACCATTAATATGCCGCTCACCATTGGCAAATTCGTTGTTTCCATGGTGAACCCTGAAATGTTTATCAAAGCCGATATCGACCAATCCGTCATAGCCCCGCCACCCATCGGAATGGATTATGGTATCTGGTGCTACATGCCCACGAATAATGGCTTGCAATGTGGCTCTGGAGCAATCCGGAACAATCTCTGTATACATTTTACCCTGGCGTTTAAGCACGCCAAAGACAATTGTTTTGCCATAAGCGCCACGACCTCTTTTACCTCGAACACGCTGTGCGCCAAAGTAGGACTCATCAACTTCTACAGAACCTTGCAGAGGGGACTCAAGCTCGTAACTCTGGGCAATACGTTGCCGTACTTTAAGGTAAATACCGTTAACGGATCGGAGCGAAATGCCGGTCAATTGGGTTGTGCTGGTAGCAGTAAAATCCAACGAAAAATACCGAATGAGTTGCCTGAATTTTGCTTCTCTGATTCGAGAACGAAAGTAGTATCTGTTTTTAACATTCATCTCAGCAAGTTAACGCACTTTAGTAAGTGCTTAACTTCCTAAGACCCAAACAAATAATTACATTACATTTAAGTATTTTATGATTTTCATGTAGACACTATATTCAAGTTGGATAAGGCATCCGAGACTCCCTAAAAATAAGACTAAATCTAGATGATCTACACGGATCACTGCGCCATGGTCTACTAAATTAATTTTCAGAAAATTGCCAATACCCCATTATCTAGGTCTAGGAAAATCGGTTAATGCCAGATAACCATAAGCAAGTAGTGACGCTTCAAGCAAATTCACTTCAAACGTTCAGAACGGGGAATCAAAATTAAACAACGAATAAAACACCTGATCCTATTTTTCTGCACAGTGCTTTTTCTTGGCACGATTCACTTTGCTTCTGCCGATACAGCTAGTGATACTGACACATTACTTAACTGGGCAGAAAATAATTATCCACAATATTTTCCCACTCATCAGACAACACAAAGTGCAACACCTTGGTTATTCCGCTTTTACCCGGATACAAATATTTATGCTGGCGTTAATACCGATAACAATGGCGTATTTGTATTAGGTGGACCATGGGGGAATGACAGTCCGACTTATATTGATAGCCTATCCAATTTATTGGCAATTGGGACAGGAAACTCGGGAAAGCTAACTGGTATTATCAAAATAGCTATTGATTATGATTCTAAGGTTCTTGCTCTTAAGAATGATGGAACAGTATGGAGATGGGGAAACACACCCTCACAGATTCCTAGTCTAACTAATATTATTGATATAAGTGGTGGTGGAGACCATGTGCTAGCACTAAAGGGAGATGGAACAGTCTGGGGATGGGGATTTGGCATGGAGGGTCAGCTGGGAAGTGGATCATTTATAGGAGTTAGTAGTGCTCCAGTCAAGGCATCTGGATTAACAAATATCATTGCAATAAATTCTTTTAGATCAACTTCATATGCGCTAAAGAGTGATGGAACAGTTTGGGCGTGGGGAGATAATGGCTTCGGTCAACTGGGGGATGGAACAACAACAAATCGTTATGCGCCAGGTCAAGTGATAGGTTTAGCTGATATTAAAGCTATTATTATTAATAGAAATGGTTTTTCTGGTAAAGCTTCGTACGCGATTAAAAACGACGGAACGGTTTGGGCGTGGGGAGGATCGATAGGTTTTGAAAGAGTTCGAGGGCATAATCTAAGTAGTGATATCCCTATACCAGTAAGCGAACTGAATGGTGCCATACACATAACAGACAGTTATACCCTTATGAAAGATGGAACTGTATTACATTGGTTTAATTCTCCAATAAAACCAGTTAGCGGTTTAACGGATGTTATTCAACTCATCGAGTTTGGAGAATCGGCTTTCGCACTTAAAAATGATGGAACGGTCTGGGCATGGGGAAATAATTCCTATGGTTTAGTGAAAGATGATGGCAGAGTTAATGACTCTGTTTCACTTCCACTTCAAAACCCTAGCCTACATGACATTACCAACATTACAATTGCAAGAAATGTCGCTTTAGCTATACAGAAAGATGGGACAGTTTGGGCTTGGGGGAGAGGTGATTCTATACTCGAAAGGGATTCTCCTCACCCTGAAAAGATCGTTGGACTTACTGATATAACAGCCACTTATAACTTTTCCGACATGGCAATCGCTCTTAAGAGTGATGGTACAGTTTGGATTTGGGGAGGTCTCTTGTACGGATTGGGGGATGGAAAATCCACCTATAGCGCTACCCCTGTTCAAGTGATAGCGCCATAAACTTAGTGTTATCGACACTCTATAGTTTCTATAAAGAAAATCCCTTTGAAAGATTCGTAGCTCTAGACAATGAAATATTCTTAGGCTAGGACTCACCAATAACAGTCAACTTAATCAGAGCGTCAAATGATAATTCATATTGCTCCATCCAAGTTCAAATAGAGATGCCATAAAAAAATCTGCTATCGTTATCTTGAATTTAGTTGATTCAAGTACAAAGTGCACCTCTTAAGGGTTAATTAAGAAGCGATTTTCTATAGTAAAGATAATACCATTAATCAGAAATAACATAAAAAAGTGAAAAATACCATGAAAATTAGATTTATCATGCTCCTAGCTACGTTATCCGTTTTACTTGGTTCTTCCGTGCAATTAACTGCGGCACCATCAGCTCCTACACTGACGCATTCCATCAGTGGACTCACAGTCACAACTTCCTGGACAAGTGTTCCCGGTGCGACCGAATATAAACTGAGTTATGCCCCTATTCCATATACCGGGCCTGAGTCCATTGCGAGTTTGAATGTTGGAGGAGTAACCAGTTTTACGGCAAGCTTATGGGAAGGCGCAGCTTTCTATATTGCTGTTCAAGCAGGGGATGGAAATGAATTTAGTGAATACTCCAATATTGATAATTTTTCCCTTGCCTCATCATCCGAAAATCTCTCAGGAAACTGGAAAATAACTGAAACTTTCGGACCCAATAATTGCGCTTATCCGGTTGGAGCACAATATAATTACTATGTAATTTTTACACAGTCCGGGAATTCCATTACTGCGGATGGGTATTCTTCGGAATTGTTAAGCGGCAATTTAGTTGGAAATACAGCAACGCTAACAAGCAGTTACGAGGATAATGAAGGGGGTGAATATTATGCAGAAATAGATACAATGAAATTAACTATTCTGCCTGACAATTCGATTTCTGGTTCTTACTCAGTGATATCAGGAGATAAGCCTGGTGATTATTCAGGATGTTCAACAAATAATTCGTTTGTTGGAACTAAAACTGATTCCATACCAAAAGATGATTAAGTTCTTGTGATCCCAATACTGATAAAAATTATATTGAGAGAAATACATCCCGGTAGTTTTTTTGTTTCCGAAATCTGATTTTTCTGCAGGTTATTTCAAGGTATTTTTACTGATGACCTCCCCAGAATTTGGGGAGGTTAGAAATCTGCTTCATACCTTAGTGCTTTTTTCCGTTCTTCTATCTATTGCCTTACCAAACAACAAGATTTTCGTACGATCAAAACCCTGCTGCTATTGCACTGGGTAGAAAATCATCGACTGTTCCAACAAGAACAATGGAATGGCTATCATAAAAATAAATATTTCCACTTTGTTCGCCTAGTGCATTGCCATTCTCGTATATTCGGGCGTGATAACCTGCAATTTCTTGTGAGGCTGTATGGTTGGGGAAGAGAGTTGTATATGTATTTTCTGCCCAGTTAAATAATCGGTCCGCCGGTTCGATGATTGGTGAGCCAATTGCAACCTCGTTGCCATTTGCATCGTAGCGCTTTACATAAATATCTCCGGTAGAGCTCCCGGTTTGAATGGATGTCCAACTTACCACAAAGCCGCCATCAATCAACGCAGTGATCGATGGGAAGAAATGACCAAAATCATTATAAGTATCATTAACTACCTTGAATTCTGAGCCTTGCGCCACTCCATTGGCATCATAGCGTTGGATATGTATTTCTTCCCTGGTAGGCAGAGAATCTATAGACATCCAGCTCACCACAAAGCCACCATCGAAAAGACCGGTAATCGCGGGTTCTTCTTGATTGTTAGGCGTAGTGCTGTTGACCTGAAATCTCCCACTCATAGCTACGCCACTGGCATCATAGCGCTGCGCGTAGATTTCCGTCCCGTTAATACCAGGGAAAGACTCACTTTCGGATGTCCAACTCACCAAAAATCCACCATCGGAAAGTTTAGTAATGACGGAATAAAAAGCATCTGCCACTCCAGTGTCGATGAGAAATTCTCCACCCACAGCTGCGCCACTTGCATCATAGCGCTGAGCATGAATGGCAGAGGGTCCGATATCCTCGGACTCCCAACTTATTACATACCCCCCATCAGAAAGCCCAGTGATCGATGGATTAACTTGGAGGCCACCAAGATTAGAATTGCCCCTGAATTCTGCGCCTAGTGCTATCCCATTAGCATCATAGCGCTGCGCATAAATGTCTTGAGAGGGATCACCTTCATGGTTAACGGAGGCCCAGCTTACCACAAATCCCCCATCGGAAAGCCCAGTGATCGTTGGATCTTGTTGATCCCAATGAGTATAAGTATTAACCTTGAATTCTGCACCTTGTGCTACTCCATTTGCGTCATAACGCTGTGCATAAACGCCACGAAGACTGTCATCCCTAGATGTCCAACTTATCACAAATCCGCCATCAGACAGACCAGTAGTAACAGGCTGGAATAAGTTTGCCTTCTCGGTTAAGGTGGTAAGTGCCACGGTGGTGTTGGAGCCGACTGCAGCACCACTAGCGTCATAGCGTTGCATATAAATGTTAATGTTGCCGCTATCTAGGGATGTCCAACTTACCACAAATCCGCCATCGGAAAGACCGGCAATCGATGGGAAAGATTGATCGCCGAGGGTAAAACTATTAACCCTTGATTCAGTAGAGCTCAGCACGCCTGAATAAGAAAGCTGCAATGCGTTTGCTTTGTTCAATCCAGTGTATGCTTCGAGTATCCAGTCACCGCCCAGTGCCTCCGCGCCGGTGAGATTGGTTGATGCTGCCACATTGGCTCCGGTCAGCAGTGACAGTTGTTCGATGAACGCCTGACCTTGTTTTCTCTGAGCGACTTCACAGCCATAAAGCAAAATATCGGCAGTATCGTTTAAGTGCGCGCCAATTTGTGTGAGTTGTTCAGCATACGCAGCCAGATTGGCATTGTTCAGTTCAATAGAACCCAACATTAACGAACCAGATGCACCATGTGAGATGATGTCTATCACACCGATTTCTGTTTTACCTTGCAGCGCTTCCAGGATTTGGATCACGCCGTCCTTGCTTGCGCCAAGGACAATTACTTCCGAGTCTTCGGGCAATTGTGGAATCAAGCTTTGATATTCGGTAACTTTAGAATCTATAAAGATGATGCGACGAGACATTATTTCTCCTCACTTTTAATGATAGTTGATTATTGTTGGTTATTTTTTACCGCTGGCATTGTAGGGGAGAAACCATGTCTTGAATAGTGATACCGTTATCCTTTGAAGAAATTTAATATTATTAAAATTCCTGGTAGATAAAAAAATAGAAAAACAAATATTGTTCAGCAATCTTTGGTTCTTATCTAATAATTATTTTCCGTACAGTTATTAACAGAACTCCAAGGCGGCTGCGCCGCAAATGTGTTCTCGCGGTCGCTGCCGCTCCCACTCGGGCGCATTGCGCTTCGCCGTTCAGGCTGTTCTGTGTTTACTGCGCATCGTTCAATCCGCCATTGATGCAAGCGGGTGGGTAATTGGATGGAATCTGTTTGAACACCGCAGATTTTTTGTCCTATTGGATCGCCATACTTTCCCCGTTCTTTTGAATCGATTTTCATCAATTTGATCGGGTTGTTTTTGCGATTGGTTGTGGCACCACCCATCAATTGAATGAATTGCCACCATTTGCCCTGATCGGCTGCTTCCT
>CP091134.1:165076-166639 GCA_021582535.1 Nitrosomonas sp. | reverse complement strand
ATGTCTTGCGTGACACCCGCCGCCGCCAGTTCGTGTCCGGTCAATTGCCGGTGGGTTGTCGATGCCGGGTGCGCGGCCAAGGATTTCGCGTCGCCGATATTCACCAGCCGCTTGAACAGTTTGAGCGCATCATAAAATTTTACACCGGCTTCAAATCCGCCTTTGATGCCGAATGTCATCAATGCCGACGGGCGGCCCTGCATATATTGCTGCGCCAGTTGATAGTATTCCGATGACGGCAGCCCCGCATACCTGACCCACGCCACGGCGGGATGCCGCTCAAGGTATTGCGCGACTTTCAGCGCGTTCTCGGTATGCCGCTCCATGCGCAACGACAAGGTTTCGATGCCTTGTAAAAAGAAAAAGGCGTTCATCGGCGACATGGCCGAACCGGTATTGCGCAGTGCGACGGTGCGCACGCGTCCGACATAGGCGGCGGGGCCGAATTCCTGCGTGTAGACGACGCCGTGGTAAGCCGGTTCGGGGTTGTTGAGCATCGGAAACCGCTCCGCGTGATCCGGCCAGGGAAAATTGCCGGAGTCGACGATGATGCCGCCGACCGATGTGCCGTGTCCGCCCATGTATTTGGTCAGCGAATGCACGACGATATCCGCGCCGAATTGGAAGGGTTTCATCAATACCGGCGTGGGCACGGTGTTATCGACGATAACCGGAATACCATGTTGATGCGCCATCGCGCAAATGGCTTCCATATCCGGAATGTTTCCCGCCGGATTGCCCAGCGACTCACAGAATACTGCTGCGGTTTTTTTATCGATCAGCGGCTCAAGGCTCGCCGGATGGTCGTCTTTGGCGAAACGCACTTCGATCCCCAATTTCGGCAGCATGTGCGCGAACAGCGTATAAGTTCCGCCGTACAGCAGCGGTATGCTGACGATGTTGTTGCCCATCTCGGCGATATTGATCACCGCATAATGAATCGCCGCCTGGCCTGAGCTGAGCGCCAAGGCCGCGACCCCGCCTTCGAGCGCCGCCACCCGTTGTTCCAGCACATCGTTGGTCGGATTCATGATGCGCGTATAAATGTTGCCCGGCACGGTGAGATTGAACAAATCCGCGCCATGCTGGGCATTGTCGAATTCGTAGGCGACGGTCTGGTAAATAGGAACCGCCACCGATTTGGTGGTGGGATCGGTGTGATAACCGGCGTGGATAGCGATCGTTTCGTCTTTCATTCATTTATCCTTTTAGGAGAACTCAAGAATTATTGAAGTTTAGTAGATTGGCGAGATTATGCCATCGTGCCTGCTAGGAAAGCGCTGATTAATTCGGCGAACGAGATGAAGCGATAGGCGCACGGAACGCAGCGACCGAGACCTATCAACAAGATAGGAGAGAGAGTGAGTATCGCGCAACGAATCGATTCGCTCGTACAGTCAATTAATCAGCATTTCCCTGGAGAGTTGTTATCAGTGGCTTGGATACGCGCTCAATCGCCATCTTTTCGTTCGACATGTTCCTGCAAACCGGTTTCGCGGATGGTTTGCCGGTCGTAAATGCGCTGCCCGATCGGTACCTCAAAGCCTTTTTCCTTGATCAGAA
>CP091134.1:159479-164976 GCA_021582535.1 Nitrosomonas sp. | reverse complement strand
ATCACCATCACCGCCACCGATCCCGTGACATTTCTCGTGCTATAGCTATAGGATATCGCCATGACCAACCCTTTACTCGAAGCCATTGCACAACTGCCCGCCGAATTGATCGATGAAGTCGCGGCGGAAAGCAAAAAAGCGGTTTCCGCCGATTTCGTCCCTTTGGTGGATGCGCTCATCATGCGCTTTGGCGAATCGCTCGATGCCGTGATTCTGTATGGCTCCTGCTTGCACTCCGCCGTGAGCCTGGAAGAAGGCATCGTCGACCTGTATGTGGTCGTCGACAGCTATCACAAAGCCTATCCGGAACGCTATTTGGCCACCCTCAATGCCTGGCTGGCACCGAATGTGTTTTATCTGGAAGTGCCGCATCAGGAAAAAACATTGCGCGCCAAATATGCCGTCATTTCCACCGCCGATTTTGCGCGCGGCGCGCAATTCTGGTTTCATTCGTACATCTGGGCGCGCTTTGCGCAACCGTCACGGCTGCTGTATGCGCGCGACGATGTGGTGCGGCAGCGCATTTATGCCGCATTGGCACATTCCGTCATTACCTTTTTAAAATCCGGTGTGCCTGCGCTGGAAGCCGATACTCTGGATGTCGAGGAAATCTGGACCCGCTGCCTGATCCTCACCTACGCCGCTGAATTGCGCGCCGAAAACGAATCGCGCGCGCGTCATCTGGCACAAGCCAACCGGGATGCCTTTACCCGTCTGACCGCCGCCGCCAGTCCGCTCTTGACAGAGATCCTGGAAAAACAGGGAAACGGGCAGTATCGCTGCCTGACCCGTCCGGTCAGTCAACGGCAAGCGTTGTGGCGCTGGCGGCTGCGCCGCTGGCAGGGCAGAGTGCTGTCGATCCTGCGCTTGGCCAAGGCCACGCTGACCTTCAGCAATAGCGTCGACTACGCCGCCTGGAAAATCGAGCGTCATACCGGTGTGCGCGTGGAAGTCACACCGCTGCTGCGCCGCCACCCGATTTTATGGGGCTTGAAAGTAGCCCGGCAATTATTGCGGCGCGGCGTATTACGCTAACGAACATCATCACCATTGTTGACTACCATTAACTTTCATTGGAGACACGCATGAATCATGTCATTCGCTTACTCAGCCTGCCGGTATTGTTGATGCTGACGGCTTGCACCACGATGTATCTCGAAGGCCTGGAAAAAGTCGGTATTCCCAAACGCGACGTGATGGTCTACCGTGTTGAGAAAGCGCGCGACACGCAACAAGAAACCAAGGAACAGTTCAAATCGGCCCTGGAACAATTCACCGCCGCGACGAATTTCCAAGGCGGCGATCTGGAAGCAACCTACAAAAAACTGAACGATGCGTACGAAGCCAGTGTCAGCAAGGCGGAAGAAGTGCGAAGCCGCATCGCCGATATCGAAAGCGTCTCGGAAGCGCTGTTTACCGAGTGGAAACAGGAAATCACGCAATACAGTAATGCATCGCTGCGGCAAACCACCCAGAAAAAACTCGACGCCACCCAGGTGCATTACCGCCAATTGATCGCGTCGATGAAACAGGCGGAAGCCAAAATCGAGCCGATTCTCACGGTATTTCACGATCAGGTCATGTATCTCAAACACAACCTGAATGCACGCGCGATCGCGTCGCTCAAAGGTGAATTGGGCAACATCAAATCGGATGTTTCGGTTCTGATCGCTTCGATGGAAAAATCGATCAATGAAGCCAATGCATTCATCAGCACGATGGAAAATAAATGACACCAGCCACTCGCTTAAAGAATTCAACGGGGTATCTGTGGCACTGAAACCGATCATCTATAAATTCAAAATCGCGCTGACCGACCTCAATCGCCCGTATTACGATACGCTCAACCTGACCATTGCGCAGCATCCGTCCGAAACGCTGGAACGGATGATGGCGCGCATGCTGACGTTTTGTCTCAATGCGCAGGAATCGCTGGCGTTCACCAAAGGATTGAGTACTGCGGAAGAACCCGATCTCCGGGCGCACACCCTGGACGGCCGGATTGCGCTGTGGATCGACGTCGGCGAACCCGCCCCCGAGCGCATCAAAAAAGCCACCCGGATCGCGCAAAACGTCAAGGTGTACAGTTTCAATTCCAAATCCGATGTGTGGTGGATGCAGGAGCAAGCCAAGTTCAATCCGCTGAATGCCGCCGTTTTCCGCTTCCAATGGCCGGACATTCAGGCATTGGCCAAGCTGGTGCAACGCACGATGGACATCTCGGTCACCGTCAGCGAACAATCCGCTTATGTGGCGGCCGAATCGGGAGAATGTGAGGTGAGTTGGACGGTGTTACAAGCTACCGACTGATTCCGGCTTGTCATGCAGTGAGTGCTAGCTCAAGTTTTCGAGATACGTTTTGAGCGCCAGCGCATGGCTATGCGCCTTATCCTTTGCGCCATAAACCAGTGTAACCGTACCACGGCGCAGATGCTCGACGAGTTGTCCGACCGCTGCCGGATTTTGATCCAATTCCTGAAAGTAACGATTCCTGAATTCATCCCATTTCAACGGATCGTGGCCAAACCACTTGCGCAGCGATGTGCTGGGCGCTATATCCTTGAACCACCGATCAATCTGCGCCGCATCCTTGGAAACTCCGCGCGGCCACAACCGGTCTACCAGAATCCGGAATCCGTCGCTTGGCTCAGGTGATTCGTAGGCACGTTTCAGTAAAATGGTCATCATGGTCACCGCGCTAACAATCTCAGGAACTCTATGGACTCCATTGAACCGGCATGAGTTCTATAGTCACAGCAATTCTGATGAAACAAAAAGCTTATTCAATCGGCGCAAACCGTTTCTTCAACATGCCGGAACATCGAATTCGCTGAAAAGCCGAACCAATCGAGAGATTCTTCGTGGTGCGCGCCGATCACCCTGCCGGTGGCTTCTTTGTCCGGGTACAGCAGCATGGTGATCGAGCGGGCTTTATGGCGGGTGCAGACGAACTCGTACAAAGTTTTCACCGCATGATGCCCGCCTTTTTGCTTCTCAGCGTAGCTGGACAACACCCATATCTTCCTGAACTGACCGTCTTTCCGCAGGGTTTCGGGATCAAAGTAATGCGTTTCACCGGGTTTCCCGGCAATATCCACGCTCACCCATTTGGCCTGCACGGGTAGCGCAGCCAGCAGTAAAACAAGTACCAATACACATTTTTTCATGATTAATCGCTATAATTGGTTGGTGCAATTTTATTTTCTTCCCCCCAGAATCCCCACGCCGCAGGTCACTCCCACCGGGGCTTCTTCTTTGTCGCAGAAAGCAATAAATGCCGGTCATTTTGCCACTAAATAGTTTCCACTGTGGGTGTTTTCAACTATTCTTAGCATCCAGTCAGCTTCGTCATGGCAGCAAGGAGAATTTATTTTGTGCGGACATTTTGCATTGTTTGACTGACTGCAAGAATTTCTTGTGTGCATTGAATCCGCCGGGTACTGGAAGTCTACCGCGTTATGAATAGCATTAATCTGGAGTTAAATATAATGGAAGAGTTGAATCAAGCCTGGGTCATGTTGAAGCTTGGCGGGATCATTATCGTTCCGCTGGCTTTGCTGGCGATTGTCGCGCTGGCAATCATGTTCGAAAAAGCGTTTATCTACTGGCGCTACGCACGATTATCCAGCGATTTGCTAAACCTGGTGGAAACCTATGGTTTCAAATGGAACGATCTGGAAAAAATACTTTCCGGATTGGATAGCCGCCACTATTACAAGCGTTTTTTCGAGGTCGTGATTTCCAACCGGCATCAACCGGCTTGGTGGACGGAATCACGCGCCGCCGATGAGGCGCAGATCATCGAAGAAGCGCTGGCACGCCGCCTGTGGGCGCTGGAAACCATCGTCACCGCGGCGCCGCTGCTGGGGCTGGTCGGTACCGTGGTCGGGATGATGCGCGCCTTCCAGGTGATCGGCAGCGAAGGCGTGGTCAACCCCACCGCAGTGACCGGCGGTGTGGCGGAGGCGCTGATCGCAACTGTGGTCGGCCTGGCCATCGCCTTGGTGGCGTTATTCGGTTTCAATTATTTTTCCCGTTTGCAATCACTGACGATGGACGAAATGGAACGCCTGGGTACGCGGCTGATCGACAACATCCGTCTGGATCAACAGGGCACTAGCGATGAAGCTCCGTAAATCGCGCACGGTTCAGAAAGGCAGAATCGAGATCATCCCGATGATCGACGTGATGTTTTTCTTGCTGGCGACCTTCATGCTGGCTTCGTTATCGATGCAAAATCTGGATTCATTGCAAGTGGATTTACCCGAAGGTCAGGCGGAGAAGCTCAGCGCGGAAAAACCGGCCACGTTGACGCTGACCAAGGACGGCAAAATTTATATCAATCAGACCGCGGTCACGCTGGATACGCTCGCCAGCACACTCAAACCGCTACTCGCCGACTCCAAGCAAAAACTGATCGTATCGGCGGATAACGAAGCACCGCAAGGAATTGTCGTGCAAGCCATGCTGCGCGCCCGCTCCGCCGGAGCCCAGCATTTTCTGATCGCAGTCAAACATAAATAACGCGAACCGGTATGGCAAGCTCCCGCTCGAGAGACATTCGCCTATGGTGGCCGTTGCCGCTGGCTGCGCTCGTCTGGGTACTGATTATCTGGGGTTTGGGATTTTTCTTGTCATTGCCGGAAGTAAAGATTGAACCCCCGTCGCCCCCTATTGCCGCCAGCTTTATCGATCTGCACGAGGATGAAAACGCCACCAGCTCGATGCCTGCTTCCACGCCAACTCCGCCAACACCGCAACCGGAAAAATCGAAGCCCGTAGAAGAACCTACGCCAACGCCGAAAACATTGCCGAAGCCCGCACCGGCCCCGTCGGCGCGGCCGCAAACCAAACCCAAGGCAACCGAGAAACCCACTAAACCCAAAGCCCCCGTTCCGGCGAAAGAAGTCGCAAAAACCAAAGCGCCGCCGCAACCACCGGCGGATGCACCGTCGGATCTTTCCGAATATATCAATCAATCCAAAGCGCGCCGCCGCGCGGAAGGGCTTTTCGATACGCCGGATTCCGCTCCCGCCGCCACTACCAAGCAACTGTCAGCGGATGAAATCCGCATGGCCAATATCCGGCGCAATCTGCAGAATCCCGGCACCAGCGGCATATTCCAGATTCTCCGCATCGGCCCGCGTACCGCCGAATTTTCATTCCGTGCCTGGACCACGGGGCAAAGCAATCCGCGCCTGCAGACGGTTCACGTCGAAGCCGGATCGGACGGCAATGTCGAACTCGCCATTATCCGCCGCATGATTCAATTGATCCGCGAACATTACAAGGAAGATTTCAACTGGGAATCGCACCGCTTGCATCGCGTCGTGGTGTTATCCGCACGCGAGAAAGATTCTGCAGGATTGGAAGAATTCCTGATGCGCGAATTTTTTATCAATCCTGTACGTTAGGGAAACGCTGATTAATTCGGCGGACGAGATGAAGCACGAGGCGCACGGAACACAGCAACCGAGACATATCAACAAGATAGGCG
>CP091134.1:153996-159379 GCA_021582535.1 Nitrosomonas sp. | reverse complement strand
GCGCAACCAGAATTCCCGATCTTATTCCTTTCAAAAAATAATGCTCTAATCCAGGATGACGAAAACTTTTGATCATCGCCTTAATGTAACCGATCGGGTTACATGTTACAACTGCCTTGGAAGGTTAAAACTGACTTTTAGTAGAATGCCGAAAAGCTAAGCCCGGTAGGATGTGCCGACCGCAAGGAGGCGCATCGAACGTATCATTCAAGCCCCTCAATATCATAACCTTCGTGATTCCCCCAATTCTCGGGATAAACTCCTTGTTCAACATAACGATGAAAACTGGAATAAGGCCAATCACTGACGCTTTTCGCCCAACCATGTTTCACAGGATTCCAATGAATATAATCGACATGCCGGTTAAAATCATTTTGGTCATGTAAAAGGTGCTCCCAGAATCGGCGTTGCCATAGCCCTCTTTCCCGGCGGGATTTCCGGCTGGCAGAAATTCTTTCCCCTGTTGTTATGTGACGGGAAAAGTAACCTTTCAGCAGATTCCATCGGGTTGAAAAATCCGCATCGGCTGGCGGTAGCGTCCAGATACAGTGTAAATGATCCGGCAAAATAACGACGGCATCCATGCGAAAAGGGTGGCACTGCTTGGCATATTCAAATGCGCTACGCAGCAAATCGATTTTTTCGACTAACAGCCGATTGGTCTTGCGCTCGGCAAGATTGACCGTAAAAAACCAGGAACCCCCAGGAACATAGACACGCCGGTATTCTGTCATTTCGTTTGTTTTCCTGTTTTCAAACGGTTTCCTGATTGATGCGCCTCCTTACAGTCGGCACATCCTACGATACTTAATCGGATGCAATCAATCCGGCTATCAAGGTTTCAGGCGCGATGTCCTGTTCATGGGGCCATGTCACCGCACCGAAGACGATACCCACCTGATTAAAGTAATGCACATCGCGTAATTCGCGAAAGACACCGTGATCAAGATACGGTCTCATATCGAAAACCCCCTTGCGGCCATCCGCCACCTCCACGTAAATGCGATAATCCGGCAAAGGCTTTACCATTTTCACATCCCAGTACATAGCGCCATCACCTCATAATGGATCAATTTTGTAGGGCATTTCACCATTCACGGCCAGCTCCCAATCCGCCAGCAATTCATCGCGATGAAGTTCAATCCATGCTTGTACCAATCGCAATTGTTTACGCGGCAATTCCCCTGAAATAATTTCACCATCGCCAATACTGACGGAAGCTTCAAATTCCGCATATTTTGCATGGATATGAGGTAAGTGGTGATGCGTATTATCAATCAAATACAAGCGAATAATGATTCCATAGAACATGGATATGATGGGCATTGTAAAAACTCCAGTCGTATATGGGTAGACAAAAAAGCCCAACATTTACCGTTCGTCATGAGACGATACCTTATTTTACCGCTATTTAATGTTGAGCTTTCTTTGGAATCTAACTTACCTTGCTGTCAATTTTTACCTCTTCGATATTAAGTGAGAAGTTTATATTGCACGGAGATGAATAATATAGCTTGACTGGATAAGTCCGGTTTTTAATCCATCCAAGTACCGTCTCTTTGTCCGATAGTGATATTTGTGCACCAAGGATTACACTCTTTAATGCCTCTGGTGGAAATTTATAAACACCCGCTCCTTTCTTATAGTGAATAAGCCGCCATTCTTGCTCATACATCCAATGACCCGCCTTGGAAAGCAGTGCGGCTTCCATCATTTCGTCTTCATTTTGACGAAACGGATTGATTCTGGGGCGTTCTGAAAGGTACTTGACCTGACAAGCATTTTTGAAAAACTCAGAAGAGCTATCGAATTCTAAACATATTCCACGATGAGAATCTGCATAGTGTGACCACATCAAAATATCATCGTTTACGCTCGACAAACACAGAACTCCTATTTCCTCAGTAATTCGTTTTGTATGCAGCTGTTGAACCTGTTTGTATACTTCTGGACCACTCTCCCAATCTTTGAGCATTGATATTACACTTTGGTGTCGCTGCTCACAATTGAGATCCGGATTGTATTTCTGATGCAAATTATCGCAGTACTGCTCTTTTTCTTTATCCGAAGCTTTAAACAAAAAGCTTGGGCGACAATCAAATGGATCATTAAAAGTTAAGGGTTTGGAAAAATAGAGTTCACTGTGGCAGACAATTTTCTCTACATACACAGCAGCTTCACCACTTAAGCTTCTGTATCTATAAAAATGTAGAGGATAGTTGCACATCATGATGTAAAGAACTTAACCATAGTTAGCCAAATAACACAAATAATCTTCATCATATCAACTTGATATTGCGATTATAGAAAATAAATCGTTAATAACCAGTAGATTTAATCTGTCGATGAGTTTTGCGATGGATGCCGATTGCAAAACAAAAAACCCGGCAGCACCAGCTTGCCGGGTTTTTATTTTAACAACAGCTACAACAATTACAGAATTACAACCTCGCCAGCACTTCCGCGACCGTTTGTCCCATCAGCGACGGCGTCGGGCAAATCGTGACGCCGAGTTCTTTCAGCATGGCGACTTTCTCGGCGGCACTTTCTCCGGCAGACGAAATGATCGCACCGGCATGGCCCATGCGGCGGCCTTCGGGTGCGGTCAGACCGGCAATGTAAGCGACCAGCGGTTTGCTCATGTTTTCCTTGGCGAATTTACCGGCTTCGACTTCTTGCGGGCCACCGATTTCGCCGATCATGAGTGCCACTTTGGTTTCGGGATCTTGTTCCAGCCGTTCCAGGATGTCGCGGTGCGAGCTGCCGGGGATCGGGTCGCCGCCGATGCCAACCGAAGTGGAAATGCCGATGCCGAGTGCGCGCATTTGATCCGCCGCTTCATAGCCCAGTGTACCGGAGCGGCCAACCACGCCGATATTGCCACGGATGTAAATATGGCCGGGCATAATGCCGAGCATCGCACGGCCGGGGCTGATGGTTCCGGCACAGTTCGGGCCGGTCAGCAGCATGCGTTCTTCTTTCGGAAAACGGCGCAGGAAGTTTTTCACTGTCATCATGTCCTGCGTCGGGATACCGTCGGTGATCGACACACAGTATTTGATTCCGGCGTCGGCGGCTTCCATGATCGAATCCGCGGCGAAGGCGGGCGGTACAAACACGATGCTGGCTTCCGCGCCGGCTTGCTCGACCGCTTCCCTAACCGTATTGAATACCGGCAATCCCAGATGCGTTTGTCCGCCTTTACCGGGCGTAACACCGCCGACCACATTGGAGCCGTAGTCGATCATTTCCTGCGCGTGAAAAGTACCGATTCTGCCGGTAAAACCTTGCACAATAATGCGTGTTTTTTCGTTGATTAATATGGCCACTTTATACTCCTAGGCTTTTTTTGCGGCGACTTCGTTGCGGGCGCGGACGACTTTCTCGGCGGCTTCCGCTAACGTATCGGCGGTGATGATCGGCAGGCCGCTGTCGGCAATGATGCGGCGGCCTTCTTCTACGTTGGTGCCGGACAAGCGGACCACCAGCGGGATTTTCATGTCGATGTTCTTGACGGCTTGCACCACGCCTTCGGCGATCCAGTCACAGCGGTTGATTCCGGCGAAAATATTCACCAGCATCGCTTTAACATTGGCATCGGCAAGCACCAGACGGAACGCTTTCTCGGTGCGCTCGGCGGATGCGACGCCGCCGACGTCAAGGAAGTTGGCAGGCTCGCCGCCCGCCAGTTTGATCATGTCCATCGTCGCCATCGCCAGACCGGCGCCGTTGATCATACAGCCGATGTCACCGTCCAGGCCGACATAGCTCAACCCGGCTTCGCCAGCTGCGACTTCGCGTTGATCGACCTGCGTGTTGTCGCGCAATTCGGCGATACGGTGGCGGCGGAATAGGGCGTTTTCGTCGAACACCATTTTGGCGTCGAGCGCGATGAGGTCATTATTCGCGGTGATCACCAGCGGGTTGATTTCCAGAATGTTGGCGTCCAGATCACGTAACGCGCGATAACAGCCTTTGATGGTTTTCACCGCGTGATTCAGTTGCGCCGGATCGATCCCCAGCGCGAACGCCATTTTGCGCGCCTGAAAGTCCTGCAATCCGACTGCGGGCTCGACGTAAATTTTGATGATCGCTTCCGGATTGGTCACGGCCAGCTTTTCGATTTCCATGCCGCCTTCTGCCGAGCCGATCATGATGACGCGTTCGCTGACGCGGTCGATCATGAACGACAGGTACATTTCCTTGGCGATATGGGTACCCGCTTCAATGTACAGCCGGGAACAGATTTTTCCGGCAGGGCCGGTTTGGTGCGTCACCAGTTTTTTACCGAGCAGATCCTCGGCGGCTTTTTCAACTTCCGCGTGTGTTTTACACACTTTGATACCGCCCGCTTTACCACGCGCGCCGGAATGAATCTGCGCCTTCACCACCCAGACGTCGCCGTCGATTTCCCGTGCGCGTTGCACGGCTTCCACCACACTATAGGCCAGACCCCCTTCAGCAATTTTAACGCCGTATCCAGCCAGAATTTCTTTTGCTTGATATTCGTGAATATTCACTTCAATTTCCTCAACAATCGCATTAATGCGCTAATTTTTATCATTTCAAACTATCGGGCTCTAAAGATAAAGGCCGCATCGCGCGGCCTTTATGCATTAACCGTTTTTTGCTGCAATCGCTTCCGCGACTTTCACCACATTATTGGCCATTCTTTCCGAGGCCGCATCGATCAAACGGCCATCCAGCGCCGCGGCGCCTTTGCCTTGCGCGGCGGCTTCCTTGAGCGCGGCCAGAATACGTTTGGCTTTTTCAATTTCCCGCTCGGGCGGTGTAAACACATCGTTGGCCAGCGGAATCTGCGTCGGATGAATCGCCCATTTGCCTTCGCAACCCAGCGCGGCAGCGCGTTTGGCTGCCAGCACGTAACCATCGGGATCCTTGATATCGCCGAACGGCCCGTCGATCGGGCGCAAGCCATACGCACGGCAAGCCACGATCATGCGGCTGATGGCAAAATGCCATTGATCGCCGGGGTAATCCGGGTTCAAGCCGCCGATGTTGGTGGTTCTGGCGCGGTTACTGGCAGCGTAATCGGCCACGCCGAAGTGCAACGCTTCCAATCGTCCGGCTGCACCGTTGCGCGCGATGTCCTCGACATTGGCCATACCGAGCGCGGTTTCGATCAATGCTTCCAGACCAATGCGGTTTTTTAACCCCTGCTGCATTTCGAGCTGGGTAACCATGGCTTGTACCATATAAATATCCGCATACACACCGGCTTTGGGAATCAACAACGTGTCGATTTTGCTTCCGGCCTGTTCCACCAAATCCACCACGTCGCGCACCATGTATTGTGTATCGAGCCCGTTGATACGCACGGAAACCGTAATGCCATGGCCTTTCCAATCCAAATCGTTAAGTG
>CP091134.1:150853-153896 GCA_021582535.1 Nitrosomonas sp. | reverse complement strand
TGCCGGTCTTCACACCGGACGGTAACTACATCACGTGGACCAGCGACCGGACACCCGGTAAGAAGGGATTGTTATTCCACGGCAAATGGGATCATCAAAAAGCGCTGGAAAGTCTGTCGCTGAAGTAAATCAATTGGTTGTGATGAAGAGAAGCGCTGGTGAATGACAGAAAAGCCAGCGCTTTTTATTTATCCGGATCTGCGGGATCGGAAAAAAACTTTTCCTTACGCTTTTGTTCATCAAAATACAGCGGTTCGTTGGGTTCAAGCTGGTTGCCCAGTTTCTGGATTTGCTGCCAGATGTCGGGAAATTCACCCAGACGCTTGAAGCGGCGGGCATTTTTCTTGAAATCTCTTTTGTCGTTTGCTTTGTACAGCAACTCGAAGAGCAACAGCCAGCCGGGAATATCCTGTTTGTTTTTAGCGAGCTGTTTTTGCAGCATTTGAATGGCGGCTTCGGGATTTTCCTGCTCGATCAGCGTGCGCGCTTCGGATACCAGTTGTCCTGGCGGTTCGGGCGGATTCTGCGGTGATTCGGTTTTTTTGCCGTCACTGCGGCGCAGCAGCAGCGCTTCGTATTGATGCCGCTCGGATGGATCGAACGGTAGCGCGGCGTCGCGGGATTGTGCAAGTCTTTCCTTGATTCTTTGATAGTTGCGCACGATCAGGAAAATGATCAGCAGCGTCAGCAAAATTCCGGGAAGAAATACGTTATCCATGAGCAGGGCGGATTCCGGCGCAGCCGGGGTGGTTTCAACCGGTGCAATTGGATTGACCGGTTGTTGCATGTTGGCGGGTGGTTGCGGTGCTGTGACGATATTCTCCGCAGGTTGCACATGATCAGCAGGCGGTGTCGCAGCGACTTCCTGGGAAGGTTGCGTAATTTCTTCCAGGGGAACAGGCGATGAACTCTCGCTGTGGCGCTCGTTGCCGCTTGCCGGAACATGGGCCATGAGTATGGCTTGCATCGCGGTGAGCTGTTTTTCAATGGATTCGATGCGCTTTAACAGAATATTGAGTTCGTTGGTTTCATTTTCAGCAATTTGTTCCAATTGAGCGATCAGTTGCAACGCTTCGTTCAAGCCGGATGTCGCGCTGTCCTGAACCGATGGTTGCGGTTGACGCTTATTCGCACCGTGGTTTGATTGGGATGGATGCGCTTTGATTGCCGGTTTCGCATACTTGCCGATCGTTCTTAAATCCGGGATGTGGATAACGGTTCCAGCCGGTATGGGGCGATACGTTCCATCGGGAAAGTGCTCGGGATTTGTGCGGATAACTGCACGAACGAATGCGTCGCGTGCAACCGTGTCGTGTGGAAACATCAAATGACCGATCTGCGGAATATTCTCTCCTGGCAGGATTTGCCACTGCATTCCCGGTCTGGCTGCGTTATCGGCAGGATTTACGGTTTTCTGCTGAGCAGTGTGATCGCGTTCTGAATGTGAAACAGGTACTTCAGCCGAAACCGAAGTACCTGTCAAAAAGAGAAGAATGACAATGAATAATTTGCCGCGGGATACAATCATCTAGTTCAAGAAGGTTTTCTATTTACAGTAAGTTGCAATCGTCTTGTTGGCATCGGCTATTTTTCTTTGCCGCAAATCATCATCCACATAAAGCATACCGCCGGCGCCATCGGGAACGGTTAGGCGCGGTGAGTCAGTGTACATTTTAAGCTGAGTTTGCGCGTCTATACATTTTTTTTTGTTTTCTTCCGATTTGGCTTGTTGTTTCGATTCTTCTTCTCTTTTGAGTTGTCGCCGCTTATCGAATTCTTCCCTGTCTTCGGATAAATTCCTGGATTTGCTTTGATTTCCTGTGACCGGCGCGGGTTTGATATTTAATCGTTGTTCATCCTGAGCGGCATCCGGCGGGGGCGGTTGATCGGTGTATTGTGTTTTGCCGTTTTTATCGACCCACTTATAAATCTGCGCGTTGGCGCTGATGCTCATCAACAGAATGATCACTGTAAATACAAAAATTCTCATAGCGTGCTCCAGAACATGAATAATCTGAAATACATCGGTTTCGTATTTATGCAACTTGAAGATTTTTCGCATTAAATCATATCCGCTGGAAATATGCTGTATTGTTGGCTGATTTGGCGCTAAATTTGCGGCTGAATTTGGCTATAATGTCGCTTTGCCAAGGATTGTTATCATGCAATTGATTCAAAAAGCACTGACCTTTGATGATGTTCTGTTAATCCCAGCCCATTCGACGGTTCTGCCGCGTGATGTCAGCCTGGCAACGCAATTGACCCGTACCATCACACTCAATCTCCCGGTACTGTCGGCGGCCATGGATACGGTAACCGAAGCACCGCTGGCGATTGCCTTGGCGCAGGAAGGCGGCATCGGCATCATCCATAAAAATATGACGATCGAAGCGCAAGCCGCGCATGTCGCGCAAGTGAAGCGTTTTGAAAGTGGTGTGGTCAAGGATCCGGTTACCATCCATCAGAATATGACCGTGCGGGAGGTGCTGGAACTGATCCGCCAGCACAAAATCTCCGGTTTGCCGGTCGTGAACGGTAAGAAAGTCGTCGGTATCGTCACTAACCGCGATCTGCGTTTTGAGACCAATCTCGATCAGACGATCAAACATATCATGACGCCGAAAAGCCGCTTGGTGACCGTCAAGGAAGATACGCCGCGTGAAGCGGTGCTGGCGCTGTTGCATAAACACCGGCTGGAACGCGTTCTGGTGGTTAACGATCAGTTCGAGCTGTGCGGATTGATTACCGTGAAGGACATCATCAAAACATCAGAGTATCCGCTGGCGTGCAAGGATGAACAGGAACAGTTGCGGGTCGGGGCGGCGATCGGCGTCGGTGAGGGCAGTGAAGAGCGCGCCATTGCACTGGCGGAAGCCCAGCTTGAATATGAACTCCGCAGCCGCAAAATTCCGGGCATTTCCGCCGGAATCGTTTACGATCAGGCGCTGATCTGGTCGAAGGGCTACGGCTACGCCAACCTCGAAAAGCAAATCCTCCCCGACCAGCACAGCGTTTACCGCTGCGCGTCGATCACCAAGCTGTT
>CP091134.1:130999-150753 GCA_021582535.1 Nitrosomonas sp. | reverse complement strand
CAGGAGACTTCGTCACCGCCCCGGAAATCTCTCCGCTATTCGGCCGCACACTGGCGCAACAGTTATGGCAAATTTCGCAGCACCTCACCCGGTTTAATATTCTCGAATTTGGCGCCGGCTCGGGTAAACTGGCGCGGGATATCTTGCTTGAACTGGAAAAATCCGCTGCGTTGCCGGAGAAATATTATATTCTTGAAGTCAGCGCCGATCTGCGTGAGCGGCAGCAATCACGTCTTAAGCAAGAAATACCTCATCTTGCGGATCGAATCGAATGGCTGGAACAGTTGCCCGATCAATTCACCGGCGTCGTGCTCGCCAATGAAGTGCTGGATGCAATGCCGGTTCACATCGTCAAATGGCATGATGATACCGTGCTGGAGCGCGGTGTCACTTGGCAAAACGATCAATTCGCATGGCAAGATCGTGTGATTCAAGATCAAGAGCTTCTGACAATCGCCCAACAACTAACTCCCGAAATCAGTCCGGACAATCAACCCATCGATTACGTCAGCGAAATCAATCTTGCCGCCGTTCATTTCATGCGCAGCCTGGCAAGCACGCTGCAACAAGGGGTTATATTGCTCATCGACTATGGTTTCGGCCGCAGCGAATATTATCACCCGCAACGCAACCAGGGTACGCTGATGTGCCATTACCGCCACCATACGCATGACGATCCGTTTTATTTACCCGGCCTGCAAGATATCACCAGCCATATCGATTTCAGCGCCATCACCCAGGCCGGGCAAAGTGGCGGACTGGTACTTCTGGGTTACACAACGCAAGCCTATTTTCTGCTCAACTGCGGCATCACCGGGATTCTCGCTCAGACTTCCGCAGAGGATACCAGCCATTATTTACCGCAATCGGGCCAAGTGCAGAAATTGGTCAGTCCGGCTGAAATGGGCGAACTATTTAAGGTGATCGCTTTTGGAAAAAACTTTTTTGAGCCGCTGAGCGGATTTAATACTGGCGATATGAGCCGTCTATTATAAAAATATAGTTCCGGTAAAGAAGAAATAAAACCTGCCGATTCACCTAGCAGGCAAATTTTCCGCAATGTCATGCAATCATTGCTGTTCTGCCGGTAACCCCTTGTCATATCAAGCGTGCAATAAGAATTGAGCAGTCACTGATAGCGCCAACTAAAATTTTGAGACCGAGTCAATGTTGATTATTAACAAATTGGAATTCAGCCAGAACTTCCGCAGTATCCTGCAGCAAGCCGGGCAAATTCCCCCGCTACCGGAAACCGCGCGTGAACTATTCAAGTTACGCAACCATCCGGAAGCCAATCTGGAGCAGCTGACGGGGGTCATTGAGAAGGATCCCGGTCTGGCGGCTTTTATGATGAAATACGCCCGTATGTCCATTTTCGGCTACGGCAACCGGATCAATTCAGTTCATCATGCCGTATCATTGGTACTCGGCTTTAATACCGCGCTCAATTTAGCCATGAGCATCGTCTCATCCGGTTGTCTCAAACTGCCGAATCACGGCGCGCTGGGCCGTATCCGCATTTGGCATCAAACCTTGGAATGCGCCGCTTTGTGCCGCGAACTTTGTCAGATCATGACGGAAAAGCATCTCGTCAATTGCGAGCTGATTTATCTGAGCGGGTTATTTCACAATTTTGGATATTTATTGTTCGGACACCTTTATCCCAAAGAATTCGCTTATCTGAACGATTTGGTTACCCGCTACCCGGAACAGGAAGCACGCACATTGCAGCAGCAAGTTTTTGGCATCACCCACGATACGATCGGTATGTATCTGATCAAAGCGTGGGATCTGCCGGAAGAAATAGCCGTCGCGGTTGCCGAACAAAATTTTCCGGACTATTCGGGCAAACATGCATCCTATGTCAAACTGCTCGCAATCGCCAACCGCTTGCGGCAGAACCAAACGCAGGCTGACGGCTGCCCGTATATCGATACGTCCTCACTGATGGAATGCCTGGGAATCGATGCCACACAAGCTAAAGCAGTACAAGAAAAAATACGCGGCTGCCAAAGCGAGTTTCATGCCTTGGCGCAAGATTTGGCAGCATAACAAGACATCATCACTCATTGCTGCCGAGCGCCGGTGAATAACTGCCCGGTGACAATTTGAACCATAAACCCTGTATTGAGTTAAAATAGGCGCCTATGCCTAATTTTTATAGCCCAGAAGACATTATCCGTCCGGAAATTCTCGCGTTATCCGCTTATCATGTGCCTCCGGCAACTGGCATGATCAAGCTGGATGCGATGGAAAATCCCTATCCGCTACCGTCTGCGCTCCGCGATGAAATCGCTCAACTGACGCTGAATGCGCCTGTCAATCGTTATCCCGATGCCAGTGCCGCGCCGCTTAAGGCAATGTTACGCCAGGCCCTGGGCATTACCGAGGATATGGATATCCTGCTGGGCAACGGCTCGGATGAAATCATTCAGATCATCGCAATGGCGGTCGCAAAACCCGGCGCTGTGCTGATGAGCGTTGAACCGGCATTTGTGATGTTCCGGATGATCGCCACGTTTGCGAATATTCAGTATGCCGGAGTACCGCTACGGAAAGATTTCTCGCTGGATCCGGATGCCATGTTAGCGGCGATCGCTCAACATCGGCCTGCGGTTATTTTCCTGGCCTACCCGAATAACCCGACAGGCAATTTATTCGATTCCGCAGCGATTGAACGCATCCTGCAAGCCACTTCGGGTATTGTCGTCGTCGATGAGGCCTATCATGCTTTTGCGGACGCGAGTTTTATCGATAAACTCAGTCAATATCCGAATTTGCTGTTGATGCGAACATTATCCAAATCGGGATTGGCCGGTTTGCGGCTTGGACTTCTGATTGGCCGGTCCGGATGGCTGAAACAGCTGGAAAAGGTGCGTCTGCCTTATAATATTGGCATAATGACGCAATTGATCGCCGAAAAGGTATTGCATCACACCGCGGTATTATCGCAGCAAGCCGAAGCCATCAAATCGGAACGCACGAAAATGAACACATTTCTTGGTACAATGCGCGGTGTTGAAGTATATCCGTCCGATGCTAACTTTATTTTATTTCGTGTCAATGCAGCCGGCCGGATTTTTCAGGCGCTCAAACAACATAACATACTGATCAAAAACCTGGATGGTACTCATCCTTTATTAGAGAACTGCTTGCGTGTAACCGTGGGTACCCCCGATGAAAATTCACAATTTTGTGCGGCATTACGTACCATTCTGAGTGAAACAGTTTAAAATCCTTTCAAATTTCCTTGCATTCATTCAAGATTAATCATCTATGCGCCGGGCACAAGTCATAAGAAATACGCTGGAAACCCAGATCAGTGTCAATCTGAATTTGGACGGAACCGGTAAATCCACGCTCGAAACCGGTGTGCCGTTTCTCGACCATATGCTCGATCAGATCGCGCGTCATGGCATGATCGATCTTGCAATTGCCGCAAAAGGCGACTTGCATAACTACGCCCATCATACCGTTGAAGATATCGGCATCACTTTGGGCCAGGCATTTGCCAAGGCGGTGGGCGATAAAAAAGGATTGCGCCGCTATGGTCATGCGTATGTGCCATTGGACGAAGCACTATCGCGCGTGGTCATCGATTTATCCGGGCGTCCGGGCTTGGTCTTCAATGTCGCTTTCACGCGCGCGCGCATCGGCGATTTTGATGTCGATCTATTTCATGAATTCTTCCAGGGCCTTACGAATCACGCCTTGATGACGCTGCATATCGACAATCTGTCCGGCAGAAACGCGCATCACCAAGCCGAAACCGTCTTTAAAGCATTCGGGCGTGCCTTGCGCATGGCGATCGAGCACGATCTCGCAGCAGCCGGGATTATTCCATCCACCAAAGGTACTTTGTAAGTCACTTTGCCTCTATACATCACGGTATGACTGATATCGCAATTGTTGATTATGGAATGGGAAACTTACGTTCCGTTCATAAAGCGCTTGAACATGTGGCACCAACGGTTTCAATAACGGTCACCAGCGACCCTGACATCGTTTGCAAAGCCGATCGGGTCGTGGTGCCTGGACAAGGCGCCATGCGTAACTGTATCAATGAGCTGGAAACCCGCGGATTGCGCGAAGCCGTCATCGAGGCCGCGAAGCACAAACCTTTTCTCGGCATCTGCCTGGGTCTGCAAATGCTGTTCGAGGAAAGCGAGGAAGGAAATATCAAAGGCTTGAACATTCTGCCCGGAAAAGTCGTGCGTTTTCCAGCGTCAGCCATGACAATCGCGGATGGACAGAAGCTGAAAGTGCCGCATATGGGGTGGAATCAAGTGTATCAGGCAATCAGACATCCCTTATGGGAAGGCATCGCGGCGGATGCGCGCTTTTATTTCGTGCACAGCTATTATGTTGCAACACCCGATGTGGCGTTGATTGCGGCGCAAAGCCATTATCCTTTCCCATTTACTTGCGCCGTTGCAAAAGATAACATTTTCGCGGTACAGTTCCATCCGGAAAAGAGTCAACTGGCGGGATTAACCCTGCTGAGTAACTTTGCCAAATGGACACCGCACTTCTAAAACCAAAAGTAGTAAACTGACTCTGTTAATCAACTATCAACTCTGATTAAGCTATGCTGATTATTCCTGCAGTAGATCTTAAAGATGGACATTGTGTCCGGCTCAAACAAGGGGTTATGGAAGACGCCACGGTGTTTTCCGAGAACCCCGGTGAAATGGCGGCGCACTGGTTGAATCAAGGCGCGCGCAGATTGCATCTGGTCGACTTAAACGGTGCATTTGCCGGAAAACCGAGAAATGAAGCTGCGATCCGCGAAATTGTAGACGCCCTGGGTGACCAGATTCCGATTCAATTGGGCGGCGGCATTCGCGATCTCGACACGATCGAGCGTTATCTTGATGATGGCATCACCTACATCATTATCGGTACCGCAGCCATTAAAATACCCGGATTCCTGCAGGATGCCTGCAACGCATTTCCAGGACAGATCATGGTCGGATTGGACGCCAAGGAAGGCAAGGTGGCGGTGGATGGCTGGTCCAAGATCACCGGACATGATGTCATCGATCTGGCGAAAAAATTTGAAAGTTATGGCGTAGAGGCGGTTATCTACACGGATATCGGCAGAGACGGCATGCTGAACGGCATCAACATCAATGCGACCGTAGAACTGGCCAGGCAGCTCACCATACCGGTAATCGCCAGCGGCGGCATCACCAACATCAATGATATCCACAAACTGTGCGAAATCGAATCGGAAGGCATCATGGGCGCCATTACCGGGCGCGCTATTTATGAAGGTTCGTTGGATTTCAAGGAAGCGCAGGTATTGGCTGATAAGCTCAGCAAAGATAACGGCATCTCCTGATACTGGCCAATTGGCAGTCACTACCGCACACATTTATCTCCTTCTCATTTTCACAACCGGCTTTTAAATCTGATGAGCCTCGCTAAACGTATCATTCCATGCCTGGACGTAACCAACGGGCGTGTGGTTAAAGGTGTAAACTTCGTTGAACTGCGCGATGCCGGAGATCCGGTGGAAATCTCGCGCCGCTATGATGAGCAAGGCGCGGACGAACTCACTTTTCTCGACATCACCGCCAGTTCGGATAACCGTGACCTGATTCTGCACATCATTGAAGCTGTGGCAACGCAAGTATTCATCCCATTGACGGTTGGCGGCGGCGTGCGCCAGGTAGCGGATATCCGCCGCTTGCTCAATGCCGGCGCTGACAAAGTCAGCATCAATACCTCCGCCATTCTGAATCCGCAGCTGGTCGCCGACGCATCCGATCATTACGGTTCGCAATGCATTGTGGTGGCAATCGATGCCAAACAAGTCAATCCGCCCGGCGCCGCGCCGCGCTGGGAAGTTTTCACTCACGGCGGACGCAAAGCAACCGGCCTTGATGCCATTGAATGGGCGATCAAAATGCAGTCGTTCGGCGCCGGCGAAATTTTACTCACCAGTATGGACAGGGATGGCACACGGAATGGTTTTGATCTCGCTTTGACACGCGCGATATCGGATGCCATCGATATCCCGGTAATCGCCAGCGGCGGGGTTGGCAATCTGGATCATCTGGTCGATGGTATCCTGCAAGGACATGCGGATGCGGTGTTGGCCGCCAGTATCTTTCACTATGGCGAATTTACCGTGCAGCAGGCCAAGCAGTATATGGCGCAGCATGGTATCGAAGTCAGGTTATAATGCTAAAATTGCTGGTGAAATTTATAACTGAACGAAAGTACCGCATACTGTATGCCTCCTGATACTTGGCTTAGCAAAATCAACTGGTCGGAAGACGGACTGATACCGGTCATCGCCCAAGAAGCGGATAGCGGAAAAATCCTCATGGTTGCCTGGATGAATCGCGAAGCGCTCAAGCTGACCGTAGAAAAACGTGAAGCCGTATACTGGTCGCGTTCGCGCAAGAAACTGTGGCACAAGGGCGAAGAATCCGGGCACACGCAAAAAATAAGAGAAATTTATTTGGATTGCGACCAAGACGTATTGCTGCTCGTGGTCGAACAAACCGGCGGAATAGCCTGTCATACCGGGCGGCACAGCTGTTTCTTCCAGAAACTGGAAGGTACTGAATGGGTTACCATTGCCCCCATTATCAAAGATCCGGACGAAATTTACACCCAATGACCGATATCACCATTCTTCGCCGCCTCGCGGAAACCATTGAAGCACGCAAATCAGCCGACGCGAACAGCTCGTACGTCGCCAAACTGTTGCATGGCGGACAGGACAAGATACTCAAGAAAATCGCGGAAGAGTCTGCCGAAACCTTGATGGCGTCCAAGGATGGCAATACCGATCAGGTGATTTATGAAACCGCCGATTTATGGTTTCATTGCTTGATATTGCTCGCGCACCACGGATTGTCGCCGGACGATGTGCTGCGAGAACTGGAAAGACGCGAAGGCGTTTCCGGCATCGTAGAAAAAGCTTCTCGAAAATCGGATTAGCCATGGATAACTGCATATTCTGCAAAATCGCACGCAAAGAAATCCCATCCAACAAAGTGTACGAAGATGATGATATTCTCGCGTTTCACGATATCAATCCGGCCGCGCCGGTGCATTTCTTGCTGATCCCCAAGCTGCACATCGATTCACTCGCTGACGTGCAAGATAATCATCAGGATTTACTGGGGAAAATGCTATTATTAGCGCCTAAACTGGCGAAAGCGCAAGGCTGCGAAGATGGTTTCCGCACGATTATCAATACCGGGCGGGTAGGCGGACAAGAGGTATTTCATATCCATTTCCACATCATCGGCGGCCGGGAACGCCTGCCTGGGATGATTCACCACGGCTAGACCAGCACTGTTCCATCTCACAGGAGAAAGTCATGGGTACATTTAGCATCTGGCATTGGATTATCGTGCTGGTCATTGTTGTACTGGTATTCGGCACAAAAAAACTGCGCAACCTCGGTAGCGATCTGGGCGGAGCGTTGAAAGGATTCAAGGAAGGCATGAAGGAATCGGAAACCGATACTGCTACAGCCCGCACAAATCCAGCCAATGAAACTGTGATTGAAGTGACGGCAAGCAAAGAATCGGCTGCGCATACCTTCAAGGAAAATCACACTCAACCGCCCGCCAACACAGCCAACGCAGCGCATAGCGCGGCAGCAGATGCCGAAATCAAGGAAAAAGCGCACACCAGAACTTAGGAAGCTTTTTTTTGCAGGGGAATCCGGTCATGCTCACATCAATCGTCTCATCACTCTGAATCCGGTCTACGCAACAACATGTTTGATATCAGTTTTATGGAGTTGCTGGTTATTTCGATCGTGGCACTGATCGTCATCGGGCCTGAACGCCTGCCCGCCGTGGCGCGCACGGTAGGCCATCTGTACGGACGCTGCCGCAACTTCGTTTATGCCATCAGAACCGATATCCATAACGAAATGCGCATGGAGGAGCTGAAAAAAATGCAATCCTCGGTGCAGGAAACGGTGCAATCGATTGAAGATTCGGTACACGAAGGCGTTGATCGCTTGAAAACCACGATGACCGATGCAAAGCCCGAAGACAGCCCATCCCCCGATTCGTTGCCCGCACAATCCGGTCAAGAACCGCAAGCAACACTCTCCGGCAACGATGAAACCGCACAGTATGGTTCCGGTCAGCACAGAAAGTAACCGTTGGGCGCGGACTACAAAGTGTTTATCGATGCCGATTCAATATAACCAGCGCTACCGCGATCATCATGCTTGAAGGCTCATTCCTGTCGCATCTAGTGGAATTACGCGTCCGGATGATACGCATCCTGGCCGTGCTCATGCTTGGATTCCTGCCTTGCGCTTTCTATGCGCGCGAACTGTATACCTTGCTGGCGCAACCGCTGCTGGAAAAATTGCCGCAAGGCGGACAAATGATCGCCACCGATGTCGCGACACCGTTTTTTGTGCCGATGCAGGTTGCGATGATGATGGCTTTTGTCATTACACTGCCGCACACGCTGTATCAAATTTGGGCTTTTGTCGCACCCGGGCTTTATTCACATGAAAAACGCCTGGCCCTGCCGCTGGTCTTCGGCAGCAGCCTGCTGTTCTTTTGCGGCATGTCGTTCGCTTACTTCGCCGCATTGCCGCTGGTGTTTGAATTCATTACCTATTTCGCACCGGAAGGTGTCGCGGTAATGACCGATATCAGCAAATATCTGAGTTTTGTTTTATCGATGTTTATCGCTTTCGGTGTCACTTTTGAAGTACCGGTGTTTGTCATCATCTTGGTCAGAACAGGCGTCATCACCATCGAGAAATTGAAGGAAATCCGCCCGTATGTGATTGTCGGCGCATTCATCATCGCCGCCATTTTCACCCCGCCCGACGTGGTTTCGCAGTTTATGCTGGCGGTGCCGTTATGCCTTCTGTACGAACTCGGCATCTTCATCGCCGCATTGATGATAAAAAAACAGCAGCAAGAAGATGCAACGGATATCACACCTGCCAAGCAGGATGCTTCAGCACGAAAAGATGTGCCGGAAAAAACCGACTGACCGGATCTGCGCGAAGAATCCATCAGACCCGGTGGAAATCGCTATAATGAAACCAACGCCATTCATCCCGATCTAAAAAATTCGTTACAGCAATTGACTGCAAGGAGATTCGCGATGTCGACCAGCCGTTCCGTCTTGAATACCGTAAAACGGCTGATAGGATCAGCCATTATTTTCAGTGCCTGTGTTCCTGTCGCATCTGCACAATCAACCGCCGTGGAGCAAAATCATCCGCAGTTGCAATCCCAGCGTCTGGCCACCCAGCCGCTGCCGGAAAATCCGCCCGACATCAACCGGCCGCCCAGAACCGTTCACCGCGTTGGTACCGCTATTGGCGCACCCCGCAACAACGTCAGCATCAAAAGCACCGATGCCGGGGCCATACCCCGGCAACCGGCGGCATCAGGCTGCATCAATTGCGGTGTTATCAATTCCATCAATAGAATAATCGGACAAGGCCCTGGTTTGAATGCCATTGCGGGTGCCGTCGCCGCCGGAACTGTCGCGCGGGAGATCATCCGCCAGAATCCGTATCCGCATGATACGAACTATCCCGGCGCCGTGAATGGCGCTCATATGGGAAACACAACGCAACCGCACGATCAATATCAAGTCGGCATCACCATGAACGATGGCCGGCAAGCTATCATTGCGCTTCCGGATGCGGCTAATTTCCATCAAGGCGACAGGATCCGGTTGGTGGACGGCGTGCTGGTGCCTGACCGCCAATAACGGCCCTGACCCGGCATCCATTGGAAAATACTGGTGAATTCCCCGCCCCTCAAACACATTGAACTACCCATCGAAGGCATGACCTGTGCCGCCTGTGCCGCGCGTATCGAAAAGAACCTGAACAAATTGCCGGGTGTCGAAGCGGCCGTCAATTTCGCCAACGAAAAAGCTCAGGTGAACTATGACGAGAATCAGGCGAATGCGGATGTGTTGATTAAGGCCATCGAAAAAGCCGGTTTTCACATCGCACCGCGCACGATACAACTGCAACTGCACAAAATGACCTGCGCCGCCTGTGCCGGGCACATCGAGAAAGCTTTGAATCAACTGCCCGGTGTCACCGCCACCGTCAATGTGGCCACTGAAACAGCCAGAGTCAGTTTCATACCGGGCGAGATGACAGCCGATCGTTTGATCGAAGCGGTCGTCAATGCCGGCTATGATGCCACTGAAATCAGCGAATCCAGCCATGCCGAGGAAAAAGCGCGGCGGCTTGCCGCTTACCAGGCGGAATTACGGTTATTCTGGATTTCAGCGGCGCTCACCTTGCCGCTAGTGCTGCAAATGGGCGCCATGTTCACCGGTCACGATATGGACATGCTGCCGGGCTGGCTGCAATGGCTTTTGGCCACGCCGGTGCAATTCTGGATTGGGCGCCGTTTCTATACCGGCGCGTGGCATTCCCTGCGAGGCGGTGGCGCCAATATGGATGTGCTGGTGGCGTTAGGCACCAGCATGGCGTATTTCTTCAGCGCCGCAGTCACCGCCTTTACATTGGATCAGCATATTTATTTCGAAGCCAGCGCCGCCATCATCACTCTCGTGTTGCTCGGCAAATTGATGGAAGCGCGCGCCAAAGGAAAAACCTCCGCGGCGATCGAAGCCTTGATCAGATTGCAACCCAAGACAGCCCGCATCGAACGCAATGGTGAGATTTTGGAAGTACCGGCCAGCAGCCTGCAAGTCAACGATATTTTTATCGTGCGCCCGGGTGAAAATTTGCCGGTCGACGGTGTCGTCATTGAAGGCGCATCGAGTGTCAACGAATCCATGCTGACCGGTGAAAGTCTGCCCGTCAGCAAGCAAGCCGGTGCAGAAGTGTTTGCCGCCACACTGAATCAGCAAGGCTTGCTCAAATGCCGCGCCACCAGCGTAGGCGCGCATACGCAACTGGCCGCGATTATCCATCTGGTCGAGGAAGCGCAAGGCTCGAAAGCGCCCATCCAACGGATGGCGGATACGATTTCGGGAATTTTTGTGCCGGTTGTTGTGATCATCAGCATCCTGACTCTGGGAGTCACTTGGTGGCTTACGCACGAATTTGTTACTGCGCTCATCAATGCCGTTGCCGTGCTGGTCATCGCCTGCCCTTGCGCATTGGGACTCGCCACGCCGACCGCCATTATGGTCGGTACCGGACGCGGCGCGCAATCCGGCGTATTGGTGAAAAATGCCGCGGCGCTGGAGCACGCCGAGAAAATTCAAACGCTGATTGTCGACAAAACCGGCACATTGACCGAGGGCCAGCCGGAGGTTACCGACATTGTTCCGGCTGGATCATGGCATGCACAAGACTTGCTGCACATCGCCGCTTCCCTGGAACAAGGATCCGAACACCCGCTGGCGCGAGCGGTTCTGGATCACGCGCAGAAACAGCAGCTATCGCTGCACGCTATCGAAGATTTTTCGGCCATTACCGGCAGCGGTATCACCGCCCGCATAAATGGCATTCAATACCTGCTTGGCTCGCCCAAATTTTTGATGCAGCACGATGTCGCTGTGGATGAGCAACAAATCACGGCGTTGCAAGCGGAAGGAAAAACCGTTATCGGTGCTGCATCCACGGCTGGCGATGCACCTCAGCTGCTCGGTTATCTGGCCATTGCGGATCGTCTGCGGGATACATCCATCAAAGCCATCAAACAACTGCAATCCATGGGCATCGAAGTGATCATGCTAACCGGCGATAACGCCGTAACCGCCGCAGCCATTGCCAAACGTACCGGCATTACGCAATACCGTGCCGAAGTTTTACCGCAGGATAAAGCCGCTGAAGTATTAAAAATGAAAAGCAGCGGTAAGTTTACCGCGATGGTGGGTGACGGTATCAACGATGCGCCGGCTTTGGCCGCTGCGGATGTCAGTTTCGCCATCGGCGCCGGTTCCGATGTGGCGATTGAAGCGGCCGATATCACTTTGATACGCAATGATCTGATGAGCGTCGCCGATGCCATTTCCTTGTCACGCGCTACACTCAAGAAAATCCGCCAGAATTTGTTCTTTGCTTTTGTCTACAATATCCTGGGCATCCCGTTGGCAGCAATGGGCATGCTCAACCCGGTCATCGCCGGTGCCGCCATGGCCATGAGTTCGGTATCGGTCGTCAGTAATTCATTGTTACTCAAGCGCTGGCAAGCCAATCATTAAAAATAAAACATCGTTAGGGAGCCGCCGTAATGCAAACCGCCATCATTAAAATAAAAGGCATGACCTGTATGGGCTGTGTCAATAGCATCAAAAATGTCCTCAGGAATGTGCCGGGGATTGCTCAACTGGAAGTTACGCTTGATCCCGCGCAAGCCATCGTTCAATTCGATCCCGCAAACACCAGTCTGAATCAACTCAAAGAAACTATCATTGATGCCGGATTTGACGTTGTAGACTAAAAATAATCAATCAGCATCTTGCTGTAAATTATCAGAGATCTTTCATAAGTACTAGGGTTATAGTAAAATTCTTACTATTGTCGTAGGATATTTCTTCTATTTCATATTCCAAATACTTATTGCTTTATCCCAATAACTATAACAAAACGGGATCTTATGAAAGTAATTATCGAACCAATACGGTTTGGTGCAATGGTTTCCGCTCTAATCGAGGAGACGGGCATTAATGGCGCCGCCATCGTACCGGCGCGTTTATTAAGCCTATTGAATGCAAACAATACGTGCAGCGATATTGAGCATTCTGCACGTATCCCGAAGATAATGCCGGAACATTCCCGTCATCCCATTCAGTCACGGCAAATACGGCCATGACGCACAAACAAGTCATCAATGACGCAGCACAAAAGATTTTGTCTTTCGTCGATCTGATTATTATAGTCACCGACGAAGAAGGCATCATTCTCGAAGCCAATCGCAGTGCTTGCGAATTATTTTGTTATAGCGCGGAAGAATTAGCCGGCATGCCGGTACATTTCCTGTTGCCGCCACGTTACCGCGAGCGGCATGTCGATGCGTTGAGACAATTTGTCAGCGGCGGCGAGACACAGCGCCGCATGGGACAACGCGATTCAGTCATCGGCTATCGTAAGGATGGCACACTGATCGAGCTCGATGCGGGAATCGCCAAATTCCATAGTGGCGGCCAATGGATATTGGTGGTCAGCATGCTTGATATCACGCAGCGTAAGCACCAAGTGCAGGAATTAATCCGGCAGTCGACACACGACGCATTGACCGGTTTACCCAATCGCAAATTGATTCATGAACGGCTAAATAACGCGCTGCAGCGCTCCCTGCGCAACAAACTGAATGTCGCGTTACTGTTTATCGATCTGGATGGTTTCAAACTGATCAATGATACCTACGGTCACATTACCGGCGATGAGGTATTAAAAATAATCGCTGACCGCCTGTTGGCTCAAATCCGCCCTGACGACACTGTGGGCAGACTGTCCGGCGATGAGTTCATCGTTTTATGCGAACAAATTGAAAAACCGGAATTGATCGCCAATTTAGCAACGCGGATTAATGATGCTTTAAAGGAGAACATCACTTGCCTGGATCTGAGTTTATCGGTAACGGCAAGTATCGGCATTATTATCGGCCATGGCCGGCAATACTCCGCAGACGAAATGATGCGCTCGGCGGATACGGCTATGTATGAAATGAAACAAAAAGGCCGGGGTGGATGGCAATTCTTCAATGATCAGCTGCAGAAAAAAGCGCATCAGAAAAATTCAATCGGCCAGGGATTGCGGCGAGCACTTGAGCACAACGAGCTTTCCGCAGTTTACCAGCCGATCATTACACCGGATACCGAGCAAATCGTCGGCGCAGAATTACTGCTGCGCTGGAACCTGAATGGAAAATCCATATCGCCGGAAATTTTCATCCCGGTTGCGGAAATGACCGGAATGGTTTTTTCCATCGGCGATTGGGTATTCCGTGAAGGCTGCAAAGCACAAGCTGATTGGCAACGGCGTTGGAAGAATCAGGCGCCTTACGTATCGATCAATCTATCAGCCCGGCAGATCAACCATAAGCAGTTACTCAATAATTTTTCGGCGATTCTGCAAGAAACGGGCGCCAATCCGGCGAAGATTGTGGTTGAGTTAACCGAAGCCGCGCTAATGCCGGATGTCGAATCGAATTTAACCATCTTTCATCAGCTGTCAGATCTCGGTTTACAAATTGCCATCGATGATTTTGGCACCGGATACTCTTCGTTATCGCAATTGATTCAGTTACCCATCAGCTTATTAAAAATCAGCAAGTCGTTCGTTGACGATTTAGAAAGTCAGCAAGAAAAACAAGTACTGATTCGCACAATCATAGGAATGGGACATTCTTTAGGACTGAAGCTGATTGTGGGGGGTGTTGAAACCGAAGTTCAACTGGCGGAGCTGAAACAGTATGGCTGCGATTTTATACAGGGTTATTTCTTCTATCTACCCATGCTTGAGCAGGATTTCATTCGAGCAGTGAACCATCAAGCTTCCCAATGGGGTAAAAAACCTGACCGTATGAGTTGAAACTGAAGAGTCTATACCATCAACAATCACTTCACTGTCACAGCATAGCGATCTTGTATGGATCACTACAACACAGTGCATCTTATTGCCCAATGAATAATACCCATCTACCGGATTCTCCGCCAGATGGGTATTATTTTGGGAATTATTGACTGACTCTGCCCTCTTTGTCACTTACTGTGACGGAATAAGTTTTTTAGAAAACTTAAACCTCAAAAGGACATTAGTGAGTATTTCAGTCTAGAATACGCCGTAAATGATTGCCCCGATAACGAGGAAAACAGCTGTTGAAATGAAGAATAATCTTAAAACTTGCGCATCTGTTTCTCTTCTGTTGATTTCGGCCATAACAATCTCCTTTGATTAAGAATTAAAACCGATCAGTGACCGGTCCCTCCACATACGATTACAAAACTCTATAACCGTTTCACTTTATCTCTGTTCCTTAGATTCACTGAGACAGCAATCCTTTCTTTATAGAACCGAGTACATTATTCGCAATCATCTTGCACCATTAAGATCACTGCGTGCGCAAATTCTAACTCACATTTAACAACAATGAAAGTATTGAAATTGAGCATGCCCTATTTTTACTATAAAAATCCATGCAATCCGGCAAAATATCCCGCTCTCTATCCGCTGATTCGCCTTGTGTTTTCAGGCTATTTCCATTCATCGAACCAATATTTTCCGGGATAAAAATCATTTTCATAATGCCAAAGGTTTCACGTAGCCGGTTAGCTCAAGATAGCCCTTTCCGGCGGGCTGATTGTCCTTGGTCAGCGTTACCGCGCCTTCCCAATAAACCGAACCAGTGGATTGACGCGAATCCAGCTCCTGGTCATCCAGCAGAGGCGTAAGCCGCCATTCGATCTCACCGGTGCGGATATGCATCGAAACCGGATAAACCGCCTCCGTATGCGGCGATTGCCAAGTGCGAACCGGAGTGAATTCCACCTGTTCCGGTTCAAACAACCGCATATTACCGGAAGGATCGCGCAATGCCGCATACGCCCATACTTTACCTCCCCCTTTGCGGCGTATTTGAAATGCCATCAACGCTGAGCCATCGTCCAGATTAGCGCCCGTCCAATCCCAGCCATCCGCTTCGGGATCCAGGTAGGCGGTCGACCACTCGTGATCCAGCCAAGCGCGGCCGCTCACCGTAACCGGCTTGTTATCCCGGAAGACCGTGCCGGTCACGCTCAAATGCGGTTCGCTGTAATAATAACTCGCTTGTTCCGGTTTCGGTCCTTTGCGCGAGAAACCGTTTTGATCTTGCAGCATCGCCATTTGTGTTGGCGTCAGCGATAGCCGTAAACCGAAATCTTTACCCTGCATATCGACTTGGTAACGTCCACCCTCTTCGCGCACCAGCGTCCAATCGTCCAGTTTCACATCGGTATTGCCTTCTTTGGCGTAAGCCAAATCGAAGCCTTCGCGCAACGACTTTTCCTCATGCATCAGTTTACCCGCAGCGGGATCGGATAACGCCAGATGCGCGATAATCAGATATTTCGCCGCAAACCGGCTGGGATTGTCCTGATTGTGGTCGGTCGCATAACGGAAAAAGGTCACTTGAAAACCCAATGGTTTCTTATCTTCGGTCTCCAGCCAGCCGGTGATGTACCACCATTCGATGCGAAAATCCTGGTGTGCGCCGTAATCCTGCGGAAAAACCAATTTATAACCGGGCGTGACCGGTTTTAACCGGTCCGATTCAGCCAGCACCCCTGTTCCCGCTAAACTGAGAAACAGCAGCACCAAGGCGATCACAACGCTTGTGCCGCTCCACTTGTCTTGCTTCATTACCAATCCTCCCGCACTGCACGTATGACTTCGCCGGAAACCGCCCGCCGCCCGGCCAGCAATGCCGTCAACGCCGCCGCAATCAGCATGATCATCGCAATCAGCGCGAGCCAATTCCACGGCAAATGCAGTTGCATGGTCCAATGGAACGATTGCGGGTTAACGATAAAAACCAGAATCAGGCTGATACTCCACCCCAATAGAAAACCCAGCACCATGCCAAGCGCGGTCAACAAACCGCCTTCCGCCGCCAGCATCATCAGAATCTGCCGGCGCATCACGCCGATATGCCGCAGCATGCCGAACTCCTTGACACGCGCCAATGTCTGCGCGGAAAAACTCGCCGCCACACCGAGCAAGCCGATCACCACCGCGACCAGTTCCAGCAAATACGTCACCGCAAAACTGCGGTCAAAAATTTCCAGGCTTAACGCGCGCATATCACTCGATCTCGATATCTCCAGCGCGGCACCGAACGGCAGCTGGCGCAATCCGGCAGTAGCCGCATCCAGGTTTGCCTCCGGTTGCAGCCATAGGGCCACAGTATTGACACCCAAATCGCCGGTTAACGCCTGATAATCCGCCAATTGCATCTGAATCGCACCAAATTGACGGCCATAGTCGCGCCATACTCCGGCAACCAAAAATTCACTGGACGCCGTGCCAATCGGCAACGTTACTCGCTCCCCTACCCGGTAACCGTATAGGTCGACCATCGCTTCCGACACCCAAACCGGCATGACATTTTCCGGCAACGATTCCGAAGCGATCATGTCGTCCGTCAACGGCAGCGTATTGCGCGCATCCGCTTTATCGATAGGACGGGCGAACAGCGTAATCTCCGGCCGGTTGACATCGAGCGTCAATTGCTGGGTGCGGAAAAAATCCACCCGGTCGAAACCGGGCAGCCCGGCAATCACCTGTTGCGCATCGGTTCGCAGATCGCTGCTGGCCGCGGCGCGCACATATAAATCAGCCGGCAGCACGCGCCCCAGCCAATGATCGATCGAGATACGGAAACTCGTCACCATGATCGCCATTGCGACCATCAGGCTGAAACTCGCCAATATGCCACCCAACGCAATCGCAGCCTGATTCGGTGCATTCGCCAGACGTGCCAATGCCAGCGTGGACACGGCGCCGTTCCGATGGCGCTGCCATTTGGCCAGCACTGCTGAAAAGAATCCTGCGGTCAAGCGCGGCATTAACGCAATGCCGCCGATCAGCAGCAATACAATGGCCAGATAACCAAAAATGGGCAGCTCGAAAACCGGTGGCAATTGTGTAAACAACACCGCGACCGACAAACATATCAACGCAAACCACGGCGGGGACAATTTCGCCATCGCCGTATCTTCACTGCCGGAGCGCAGCGCCAATGCCGGCTTGGCTCGCGCCGCCTCCAATGCCGGAATGATGCTCCCCAGCATCGTCACGCTCAAACCCACTGCAAAAAATATCCCGGCGTCCCAGGGATCGACATGAATGCCCGGTTTGACACCCGGAAAGAAATTAGTACCCAGATCGCCGCCCAGCAACCGGATCGCCAGCACCGCAACCGCATAACCGAGCGCCAATCCCAGCAACGAACCGCTCACTCCCAGAATCCCGCCTTCGGTCATGATCTGCCGTAACAATTGCTGCCGCGTAAAACCCAGCACACGCAGCAATGCAAATTGCTGACGCCGCCGGATGACCGACAGCGCTTGCGTGGAAAAAACCAGAAAGGTGCCGGTAAACAGCGCCACCAGCGCCAGCATGTTCAAATTGATACGGTAGGCGCGCGACATATTGGCAATGCGCTTTTCCTGGTCGACCGCCTCGGTCACCCAATACGCTTCACCCAATTCTTCCGCCAGTTTGGCTTTAAATGCCGCGTGATTGACGCCATCGCGCAATTTCAGTTCGATGCGCGACAACACGCCAAGCTGCTGAAAACGCCACTGCGCTGCGCCGATATCCATCACCGCAATGCGCTGCCCCGCTCTTGCGCGCACCAAGCCGCCCGCCACACGCAGCGTGATGGTTTGCAATCCGGCGTTCAGTTGCAGGGTATCGCCTTGTTCAACCTGCAACCACTCCATCGCGGCTGGGGATAGAAAAATCGCATCGTCCGCCAACCGGTCCAGCGTTTTCCCTTCTTCAATCACTCCGAGCAGATCGGGTGAAATCCGCATCGCCCGGAACATGTCGATACCGATGATTTTCAGTTTGTGATCGTTTCTGTTTTGCTGCTTACCAGGGATCGCCACATCGAATTCCAGCACCGGATTCGCCACTGCAACATCGTCATGCCGCGCCAGCACGGGATATAACGCTTCGTCAAAGAACGTTTTGCGCCCACGCACCTGTAGATCCGATTGCCCGGATAAACTTTTGCTGGCTGCGGAAAATTCATTGAACGCCGCGGTATTGATCAGATGAATGGAAAACGCCATGGCCACGCCGATGGCGATGGCGATCAGCGCCACCGTCACTTGCACCAGGTGCGCGCACCATTCACCGAACAATAGCCAACGCGATAACGTCGCCGTATTCATACGCGCTCGCCGGGTTTGGCCGGATGCAAACCGTCCTTGGTCAAATTCAGCACCCGGTCCGCCGTCGCGGCGGCGGCATGCGAATGCGTCACGAGAATGCCGGTAGCGCCATTGGCTTTGATTTCGGTGCGCATCAACTGAAGAATCTCATGCGCCGTATCAGGATCGAGATTGCCGGTCGGCTCGTCCGCCAGCACCAGCTTGGGCCGGTGAATCAACGCACGCGCAATCGCCACGCGCTGCAGTTCGCCGCCGGACAACTGGCGCGGAAAATGATGCCCGCGCTCGTGCAATCCCACATCTCTCAGCATCTGCGCCACACGCTCCGTTGCCGCACCGTTCAACAATAGCGGCAAAGCAACATTCTGCGCCACAGTCAGGTGCGGCAACACATGAAACGCCTGAAAAATAAAACCGAATTGTCCGCGCCGCAATCGTGTCGCCGCATCGTCGTCCAGCGATGAGATCGCCACGCCGTTAATACGGATCTCGCCCGAGTCCGGCGTATCCAACCCGGCGATCAGATTCAGCAAGGTCGACTTACCCACGCCCGACTCGCCCATGATCGCGACGTACTCGCCTGCCTTCAGCGTATAACTTAAACCGGTCAGCACTTTCCGCCCTTCGGCGTACGCCTTGTTGACATTCATTAACTCAAGCATTCGTACCGCCACCACAGAAAATTTTCATCAAACCCTCGTCACATAAAAATGGCACAATGCTTCAATCAGCACGCCAATCTGTGCTTAAATGTACCATGTACGGCAAATTATTTTTGATAAATACCAAAGGAGAATCTCATGGCCCGAGCCAGTGCACGTCATATTCTGGTAAAAACCGAAGAGCAATGTAACAACTTGAAAGCCGAAATCGAAAACGGCGCTAGTTTCAGCGAAATAGCGCAGCAGCATTCG
>CP091134.1:119384-130899 GCA_021582535.1 Nitrosomonas sp. | reverse complement strand
TTCCACGGGAAAGGCGTAACCGCGTTTGGCCAGCTGCCGGGTGACAGTGTCCAGGTCGGTGCGTAATTGTTGAATTTCTAACATGCGAAAACTCCAAATTTATCGATAGAAACGGATAGCTATATTTTATGCTTGGCTTTCTCATCCAGGTTGCGCAAATAAGCCAGTTTTTCCCGGATTTTCTGTTCCAGGCCGTAAGCGGTCGGTTGATAAAAACTGACTTCGGGCATATCGTCCGGAAAATAATTCTCTCCCGCGGCGTAGGCTTCCGGGCAGTCGTGCGCGTAGCGGTAAGCGTCGCCGTAACCGATGTCCTTCATCAGTTTCGTCGGCGCATTGCGCAGATGCAGCGGCACACGGCGCGACTTATCGTGAGCGACGAACGAACGCGCCTTATTGTAAGCCAAGTAAGCGGCGTTGCTTTTCGGCGCGCAGGCGAGATACAGCACCGCTTGCGCCAACGCCAGCTCGCCTTCCGGGCTGCCCAGCCGCTCGTAAGTCTCGCACGCGTCCAAGGTCAGGCGCAGCGCACGCGGATCGGTCAGGCCGATATCTTCCGTGGCCATGCGCACCAGCCGCCGTCCGATGTACAACGCATCGGCACCGCCGTCCAGCATGCGGCATAGCCAGTAAAGCGCCGCATCCGGCGAGGAGCCGCGCACCGATTTGTGCAGCGCGGAGATCTGGTCGTAAAACGCATCACCGCCTTTATCAAAATTGCGTGCATTACGCGACAGGGCATTCACGACCTTATCCTTGTCAATAGTCGTGAGACCTTCGGTTTCAGCCGCGGTATGGATTTGCTCCAGCAAGTTCAGTAAACGGCGGGCGTCGCCGTCGGCGAATTCGATCAACAGTTGCCGCGCTTCGGCGGAGAATTGCAGATTACCCAGCGCCAATTTTTGCGCGCGTTCCAATAATTGCGCTAATTCCGCTTCCGACAACGCGGTCAGCACGTAAACCTGAGCACGCGACAGTAACGCGTTATTGACTTCAAACGATGGATTTTCGGTGGTGGCGCCGACGAAGGTGATCAATCCTTGCTCGACGTACGGCAGGAAAGCATCTTGCTGCGATTTGTTGAAGCGATGCACTTCGTCGACGAACAGAATGGTGTGCCGTCCGCTTTGCTGCAACGTCAGTTCGGCTTGCTCGATGGCGACACGGATGTCCTTGATGCCCGATAACACCGCGGATAGCGCGATGAACTCGCTGTTGAACTCGGTTGACATGATGCGCGCCAGCGTGGTTTTGCCGGTTCCCGGCGGCCCCCACAAAATCATCGAATGCGGTTTGCCCGATTCAAAGGCCAGCCGTAATGGTTTGCCAGCGCCGAGCAGGTGGCTTTGCCCGATGATATCGTTCAGATGCTTGGGGCGTAACTGCTCCGCCAGCGGTACTTGAGGTTGGTGCGGTGCAAACAGACCGGCTTCACTCGCGGATGACGTCGGCATTTCCAGGCGGGGTGAATTGGAATAAATCGGCGGGCAGCGTTGGGTTTTTGTCCAGATCGGAGAACGACAGGATGGTGGTCTGCCCGAAATTGTCGCGTAATGCCATGATCTTGAGCACGCCATCCGGAGAAAAACCCATTTGAATGAATTCAAATGCGCTTTCCTTGCTTTTCGGGATGGCTTCGAGCCATTCCATGTCGTTTTGCACGCCCAATTCAACCAGCTCGAAATTGTCTTCGATGGCGCTGCTGCCCGCCAACAGCGCAGCCGGGCTGCTGCCGATGGCGATATTGAACGGCCGTTCGGTGACTTGGTTCAGATCGCGGTCATAAAACCACACCTTGCTGCCATCGCCGACGATCAATTGCTCGTAAGGTTTATCATAGGTCCAGCGGAATTTTTCCGGGCGTTCGAATTGCATCGTGCCTTTCGACTCTTGCACCGTGCGCGCGCTTTTGTCGTACAGCGTCTGAGAAAAATTAGCGCGCACCGTGCGCGTTTCCTGGATGAAGTTTTTCAGGCTGTTGATGGCGGCTGCTTCAGCCCAGTGTGGTATCAGGCTGCTAATGAGCAGGAGAAAAACGGAATAGCTTGAACGGGCCATAATATTCCTAAAATGAGATGAGTGTACGAAGCGCATGACGGCTGGGAATTTGTTCATTCGTTGCGTGCCGGAGCCAATACTTCCCGGTTGCCGTTGCTTTGCATGGACGAGACCAGACCGGCGCGTTCCATGTCTTCAATGAGACGGGCGGCGCGATTATAGCCGATGCGTAAATTCCTTTGTACCAGGGAAATCGATGCGCGGCGGGTTTTAATGACGATGGCCACGGCTTCATCGTAAAGCGGATCGGCTTCGCCTTGCGGTTTTTTCAGTTCGGGCGAATCGCCGCTATCGTTTTCTTCATCCCCGGCTTGCAGAATTTCCTCGATATAGTCGGGTTCGCCATGTTCTTTCAGATATTCAACCACTTTGTGCACTTCGTGGTCGGCGACAAAAGCGCCGTGCACGCGTTGCGGGTAACCGCTGCCGGGCGGCAGATACAGCATATCGCCTTGACCGAGCAAAGCTTCAGCGCCCATTTGGTCGAGAATGGTGCGCGAATCGATTTTGCTCGACACCTGAAAAGCGATGCGGGTCGGAATGTTGGCTTTGATCAAGCCGGTAATCACGTCGACCGACGGACGCTGCGTCGCCAGCAGCAGATGGATACCGGAAGCGCGCGCTTTTTGCGCCAGCCGGGCGATCAGATGTTCGACTTTTTTACCGGCGACCATCATCAAATCGGCCAATTCGTCGATCACCACGACAATGAGCGGCAATTCATTCAGATATTCCGGCTCTTCTCCCGGCGGCAACAGCGGATTAACGACGGGTTCTTCACTTTTAGCCGCATCGCGTATTTTCTGATTGTAGCCGCTGAGATTACGCACGCCCAATGCCGACATCAGCTTGTAACGCCGCTCCATTTCGCCGACGCACCAGTGCAGCGCGCTGGCGGCTTCGCGCATGTCGGTGACCACGGGCGTTAACAGATGCGGAATGCCTTCGTACACGGATAATTCCAGCATTTTTGGATCGATCAGGATCAGGCGGGTTTGTTCCGGCGTGGTTTTATAGATCAAGCTGAGAATGACTGCGTTGATCGCGACCGATTTGCCCGAACCGGTGGTTCCCGCGACCAAGGCGTGTGGCATTTTGGCCAGATCGGAGACGATCGGGCGGCCGCTGATATCCTTACCCAGCGCGATGGTGAGCGGGGAAGGGGAGTCGGCGTAAACCTGCGAGCTGAGAATTTCCTGCAAGCGTACGATTTGCCGTTTCGGATTGGGGATTTCCAATCCCATGCTGGTTTTTCCCGGAATGGTTTCGACTACGCGGATGCTGGCCACGGACAATGCGCGCGCCAGATCTTTAATCAAATTGATGACTTGATTGCCTTTGACGCCCACGGCGGGCTCGATTTCATAGCGGGTGATCACCGGGCCGGGGAGAGCCGTGACCACTTTGACATCGACGCCGAATTCCTTGAGTTTGCGTTCGATCAAACGGGATGTGAATTCGAGCGTTTCTTTGGGCAGCACTTCGAAGTCTTTTTCCGGTTCATCCAGCAGATGCAAGGGCGGCAGCGGCGAGTCGGGCAGATCGAAAAATAGCGAAGGTTGTTTTTCTTTGATGATGCGCTGCGATTTAATAATCACTGTCGTTGGCGGTTCGATATGCAGTAATGGAGCGCTTTCTACGCGTTTCTTTTCGCTTTCGACGATTTTATCGCGCATTCGTGCGGCAATGATACCGGCGAGTTTATCCTGCCGTGTTTCCCAAGTATTTATCAGCCACAACAGTGCATTTTCGACGCTCTCACCAATTTTTTCGACGAAGCGTACCCAGGACAACCCGGTGAACTGGCTGAAGCCGACAGCGATGAGGATCAGCAGAGTAAGTGTTGCGCCGGTAAAACCAAGAATTTGCGACAGATAATGGCTGATGGTATTGCCCAGCATGCCGCCCGGCATCAGTGGCAGGGCGATGTTGATGGAATAAAACCGCAGTGACTCCAATCCGCTGCTGGCGGCCAGAAGTAAGAAAAAACCGCCCAAGGTTAGAAACAAGGAGTGACGGTCAAAAATGCCGGCAGTGTCGATACGGCGGTAGCTCCAGGCGATTGCGGACAGAAAGAATGCGACCCACCACCAGGCCGATGCACCGAACAAGTACAGCAGTAAATCCGCTAACCAGGCGCCGGCGTGTCCTCCGGCGTTCTGGATCTGGTTGAAATCACCGCTATGCGACCAGCCGGCATCACCACGGTCATAGCTGAAAAATATCAATACCAGATAAAGCGCCGCACCCATCAGTATCAGCAAACCGGATTCCCGCAGCAACCGGGCTACTCTGGGTGAGAAAGAATGGCCGCTTGATTTCTTGGCCATCGGCTTGTTTATTAAACTCATGGGTATCTCAGAAATGAAAAATTTTGTCTGGCGGATACGCTGAATTATATAAGAGAATATGCAGTAATTTCTTTAATGCAGCGGTAAATGCATTTATTACTGTATTAACAGCGGGTATTGATGTGTGGTACGCCGCGTTTGGCGAGCTCGAGCGTGCAAAAGCACACGCTAAAAAGCTTAAACGGTGTCTGTCGATCTCGAGCGCGATAAAATTGCAGGAACCGTCGATTTATCTTTATTGACGATCTGCGGCAGCGTGGAAACCTGGTTTCCGCCGTTCCGCTTCGCGGCAAAGAGCGCGTCTTCCGCGCGTTTACATAATTTTAATTTGTTATCGGTTTCATCCAGCATGGCGATGCCGATGCTGATCATGATTTTATTTTCAGTGTTTTTATCCATTTTGGCGGAAACTTTTTTGCGCACCGATTCGCACACTTTTTTCGCTTCGCAGAGATCCGTTTCCGGAAATAAAATAGCAAATACATTGATATCAATGCGATAGAACAGGTCGGTGATTCTGATATTGGTTTTGATTTCGTGAGAAATTTGTTTTATCGAATCATTCTTGTTTTTGTAGTCGTAGTTATCGCTAAATAGCTTCAGCAGATCGAGATCGATGATCGCGATGGAGAAACTCCGGTGATACCGTCTTGAACGCAAGATTTCAGTATCCAGCTCGGATTCAAAAGCTTGTCTGTTTTTATACCCGGTGATCGGATCGATCAACACCTGGGTCAGCAAAGTGGACATGTCGATATTCGTTTTTTTGATCTTGATGACCATGAGCGCGGAGCAAATAATCAATAACAAAGTCAGTCCGCGATTAAACACTATGACATTCATCGGCAATACAATGCCGGGAGACAGATAAAAGCCAACGATGGTAAGGGTAAACGTCAGTGCGGCGATGCAATAGGTAAACTGGATTCCACTCACCCAGAGGCTGGAAAATACCACCAGCACATACGGTACCGCAGCCGCAACTCCTAACGGAGTATTTAAGTCGATGACAAAAATGCACAACATTAACGCTATAACAATGAACATGTTTGCCTGCGTTGCGCATTCTCTGAATAGAATTTTTAAAGCAGCGGTTGCTGAGATAATTCGGCTACGCATGGGTTATATTTAATGTGTAAATAAGCGCATAACTAAACTGATAACAATCAATTTATTATACATTCTTTTAAAAATTAAATTGTAAATTCTGCATATAAATTTATGCAAATAAATGAGAATTTATCGTTGCTTTGCCAGTGGTGATTGAGTCCGGTAATCACTGCTCTAGCCGGATGATACGCGTTCCGGCTAAGCGGTCATGAAGATACTGGCGATCGCGATCGAATAATGCCCAAATGAATCCGGAGCCAAAAATAAGAATGCTGATGAGTACCAGCTGATAGTAAGAAATAAAGTTAATGGGAAAGATCCAATCGATTACGACAAAAATGAATATGCCTATTAAGGAATATAGGTAACGGGCAATGGCTTGTTTTTTTGTCAGACCGAGGCCCTCCGTAGTGACAAGCCGCATCTTCCAGGTTTGCATCGCGAGCGTTTGTCCGCCGTGGGTCCAGAACCAGGTAAAGTAATAGCCCATGATAGCAAACAGATAGCACTGAAAAAGCGGTTTGAAGTAAGCGGCTTGCGTGTCGGTGAAAATAAAATGAAAAATGAAACTGGCGATAAACAAAACAGCCAATATCAGAAGAAAATCATAAATCAGGCAAACGATGCGGCGCCAGAAACCGGGAGTGGAATGGGTCATGTTAATTGTTGTTAATGAAAGTGATGAAACTGTCTGTGCGATGACTGCAAATGCATCGCCCGGAATCGATCACATTGTATGTTGAAATGGAATTTTATATAAGCATTGGTTATTGATAATTATTATCGTTTTCGTTAAAATATTTATTTGACTGGCTTAATCTGAATGAATGCGCGTTTAATGACTGCATAGCGTGGTTCTCAGGGGTTGTGCCGGTGAACCAAAAATCAAAATCAACGGTGTCCGGCGTATTTTAGATCAAGTAAATAAGAAGTCTGTCTGATTTGTCTATCCTGTAATGCATTCACTATCCCGGAAAAATATTGACTATCTAGAGCGGCAGCAGCGCTTTATTTCATTACCTGGGTTGTTGTTTGTACTCGTTGTCCATGCCGTGCTATTTTATTTTTTGTGGCACCAGCGTTTGATCCCACATCCGGAACAGGCGCTGACATTGTTTGCCGAATTGATTACGCCCCCCGCGCCGGTTACGCCGCCTAAAGCATCACCCGAACCGACGCCGGTTAAACTCCAGCCGTTAAAAAAGCCGGTGGTCAAACCCAAGCAGGAACAGCTGGTAGCGAAATCTCCGAAAGTCTCCGAAAAGAAACAAGCTGAGCCAGCACTCAAACCGGTGCAGGAGCCGGTGACCGAACAGGTGAGTGCAGCGCCGTCCGGGGCGCCGAAACAAATGCCGACAGCGCCGGTGACCCTATCTTCGGAATTGTCGGTATCCTGCCCCAAATTAACGCCACCCGAATATCCAGCGATTTCCCGGCGCATGGGAGAAGAAGGGAAACTGGTGCTGCGTGTGGAATTGGATGAAAACGGGCATATCGATAATGCCAAAGTTCTTAACAGCAGCGGCTATGAGCGGCTTGATGCCGCCGCGCTGAGTGCGGTGAGGAGCTGGCAATGCAATCCGTCGCTGCGTGATGGCCAGCCGGTGCGGGCTGTCGCCTTACAACCCTTTAATTTTGTACTGCAAGGAAATTAATTCATGGAACAAGGGCTTGGTTTTTCTCATTTTCTCGATCAGATTGACGGCGTAGGTATGAGTGTGCTGGTGTTGCTGCTGACGCTCTCGGTGGCGAGCTGGTATCTGATCATCACCAAAAGTATCGCCAATCTGATGGCAAAACGCCGCGCCGAGGCGTTTTTGAAACACTTCTGGAGTTTTGATTCGTTGCAGGCGGTGCATGTCGAGTTCAGAAATGCCGCGCCGGATAACGCATTTGCGGAACTTGCCAAGCTGGGCATTGACGCGGCGGCTGATTCCAGAATTCACAGTTCTTATAAATTGGCTGCAGCGGGTGGAGCCAGCGAGTTTCTGACACGCACCTTGCGCAACGGTATCGATCAGGAAGCGACGCGCGTTGAGAATGGCCTTACATTGATCGCAACCGCCGGTTCGGCCGCGCCTTATATCGGTTTGTTCGGGACTGTATGGGGTATTTATCATGCGCTGATTCAGATCGGACTTTCCGGTCAGGGCACCCTGGATAAGGTTGCCGGTCCTGTCGGCGAAGCGTTGATCATGACCGCGCTGGGGCTGGCGGTGGCCATACCGGCGGTGCTGGCCTATAACGCTTTTGTCCGCCGTAACCGCATCTGGCTCGCGCGCTTGGAAGCTTTTGCGCATGATCTGTTCATACTGATCACCGTCGGCGATAACAATGAACCGTCGGAAGCCGCATCGCCATCGCCATCGCTGGTTACGGCGGCTGTTCCCGGAACTGCCAATATCGCGATTGAAAGGGGACAATAAAAATGGCCTTTGGAAGCATGCGGGATAGCGGGCGTCAGTCGCCCATGTCGGAAATCAATGTGGTGCCGCTGGTGGATGTCATGCTGGTGCTGTTGATCATTTTCATCATCACGGCTCCGCTGCTGACGCATTCCGTCAAAATCGATCTGCCGAAAGCGGAAAGTAATCCCAATATCACCCAGCCTGAACATGTCGAGCTGGCGATTCGCGCCGATGGCAGTCTTTTTTGGAATGGCGAGCCGGTAGCATTGGAACAGTTGGCGCCGCGCTTTGGTGCAACCGTGGTGCAAGCACCCAATACCGAATTGCATATCCGTGCCGATAAGCTGGCGCATTACGAACATGTCGCCCGGCTCATGAGTATTGCCGCCAAAGCCGGTCTGACAAGAATCGGTTTTATTACCGATCCGTCCGAGAAGTAAAAGCAGTTTAAAGCCGGCCGTTGTTGGGATTGTGTTTTTTGCTTTCGCAAGATACTCAATCCATCGGTGCGGCCGGGCAAAGTCAATGCCGCAGTGATCGTTCCGCTGGCAATGATCAATGGCCATAGCCAATCGTCAACATGCAGCGGTGCGAGGTGCAGGAATCCGGCCAGCGCAGGTTCTGCACCAGCAAGAAGGACAAGCTGACGATGTACCACGCAATACGTGAATGCCATCGCCCGTGACAGCGACGATTTCCCCGCTGTTTTGCAATGTTTGCACCAGTAGCAATTTTTGTGCGGGCACGGCGCGTGCGCCGGTGCCGAGCAGGAACCACAACATCGGATCTTGCAGTGAACCGGAAATATTCAGACGATCCGGGGGCGCGTAAGCAGCATCTCAAATGTTGATTCGAGTTGACCTGAAACAGTATGGATAAGCGACATTAAAGCAACTATTGTGAACGATGATCGTGCTGATGCGATTGCCGCGAGAAGATTGAAACTGTGGTTAAGAGAATCGTCCCTATTGAATAGTCCCCAAAAAAAACGGCTCCTGCTGAGAGGAGCCGTTCGATAATCAACCAACTGATTATTTTTTACCGGCTTCGGCACCTAGCCTTTCACCTGAGTCAGGATCTTTGTATAAGCTTGGTGGTTTGTTGTATGGTTTAGGTTCGCCACATCCAGAAAGTATGGCTGTGGCTGTAAATGCGATAAAGGCGATAGCTAAGAGTGAGTATTTCATGAAAATCTCCTTTGTTATTAAAATCAAAAATTGTTTATCAACAAATTTAATGTCACGTTGGAACTTAATCAGCTACAAGCCATATCCCGAATCTAATCCGGCATTAAACTATCTTTCGCAGAAAAAGACCTTTTTAGAAGATCAAATGATTGTGCAACCTAAGAACCTTCTAAACAAGATATGGTTTCATCACGAATAAGAAAATTACTTATTCCTAGTAAGGATAACACTAAAAAAAAAAGTATGGAATATATTACCAACTCTGCGCGCCTGGAAATGCAACACTAGGGATAACGAGCCAGTAAGTAGGTTTGCAGCCAAATAGCAATAATTCAAGAATAAAACCGGAAGGTTATGCCGTTCAACTAACCCACGGCCTGTTGGTACGCTTGCAAGCAGCGTTCGCGCGCGAACGTGTGATCAACGATCGGTGCGGGATAAGTTAAGGTATGCCAATCACTTACCCAGGTTTGAATATAAGCGAACTGTTTGTCGAATTTTTCCGTTTGCGCGCTCGGATTGAAAATCCTGAAGTAGGGCGCGGCATCCACCCCGCAGCCCGCTACCCACTGCCAGTTGCCGACATTGCTCGCCATTTCATAGTCGAACAATTTTTGCGCGAAGTACGCTTCGCCCCAGCGCCAATCGATGAGCAGATGTTTGCATAAGAAACTGGCGGTAATCATTCTGACGCGATTGTGCATGGTGCCGGTTGCATTGAGCTGGCGCATACCGGCATCGACCAGCGGATAGCCGGTGGTTCCTTCGCACCAGCGCTTGAATTCTGTCTCATCGTTGCGCCATTGAATACGATCGTACTGCGGTTTGAAGCTGCGTTGCGGCGTATGCGGGAAATGCCATAGAATCTGACTGAAGAACTCCCGCCAGATCAGCTCATTGCAGAAAGTATCGCTGCGGGGGAATGCGCGCTGGAATATTTGCCGGATGCTGACCGTACCGAAGCGCAGATGCGGCCCCAGCAACGATGTAGCGGCTAACGACGGAAAATCCCGGTCGCGCGCATAATATTGCAGTATATCGTCTTCCAGCCGGTAAGTAGGGATGGTCATCGCCGAACGGGTGAAACCGATATCCGCCAATGACACATCCGGCAGCGCTGTTTGTTTGACCAGGTTGGTCAATTTGGCCGTGGTCGCGTAAGGTGTCAACGGTGTTTGACTGTGCACCTTTCTCCATTTGCGCATGTACGGGGTGTATACCGTATACGCGCCGCCGCCATCCTTGCTGATCTCATCTTTTTCAAACAGCACATGGTCTTTATAGGTGCGAAACGCTACCCGCTGTGCTTCCAGCCATTGGCGCACAGCCTCGTCCCGTTCGCGCGCATAAGGTTCATAGTCATGGTTGGTGTACACCGCGGCAACCGGGTGTGAACGCAGAATGTGCGCGAAAACATCCAGTGGCTTGCCGTGATAGAGCGCGATTGAGCTGGCATATTTTGCTTCAAGTCCGGCACGCAGGGCTTGCAAAGTATCGTAAATGAACGTGACGCGGGCGTCGTTCCGCGGTAATCCGGCCAGAATGGCCGGGTCGAAAATGAAAATGGGCAAAACCGGGCGTCCCGATGCCAGGGCATGCGAAAGTCCGGCATTATCGTCCAGACGCAGATCGCGCCGGAACCAAAAAACAGCAAGCGGGGTTGTCATGGTATTGATCTGCCGGGCCGCAAAATTCAGTGATGGTCAAATAAATCCGCCAACGCCGCTGGCAAATGAGCGAATTTGAATTGGAAGCCGTATTCTCCCAGCAATCTTACTGGTGCGATGTGATAGCTGTTCAAGGCCAGCGCGGCGGCTTCGCCTAATGCCAGTTTCAGGATAAATGCCGGGGTAGGGAAAAACGCAGGGCGGTGCAATATGTTTCCAAACGCCGTTGCAAATTCGCGGTAGCGCACCGGATGGGGTGACACGGCATTGACCGGGCCTCGGTAGCGTGTATCCAGCGCAGCATTGCAGTAGACCGAAACAATGTCATCCAGGTGTATCCACGGCAGCCACTGCCGGCCGTTGCCAACCGGCCCGCCCAATCCCAGTTTGAAGACCGGCAGCAGTTTTTTCAGCATGCCGCCGTGACCGAGCACTACACCGGTGCGGACACTGACCCGGCGCACGCCTTAGCTTTCGATTCTTGCCGCTTCTTGCTCCCAATCGTGGCATATGGTCTGCATAAAACTGAGTTGTCCGGGCACAGCATACGATTCATCATAAAGATCATCGCCAACGCCCGGATAAATGCCGATGGCGGAGCCGCAGATAAAGGCATGCAAGCTATCCGGCGCAGCCGCGATCAATTTCCTCGTGCTGAGAATGCGTGAAGCGTAAATCTCATGTTTGCGTGCGTTTGTCCAACGGCCTTCACCCAGATTCTCACCCATCAGATT
>CP091134.1:103163-119284 GCA_021582535.1 Nitrosomonas sp. | reverse complement strand
GCTAGAGTGGATCAAAAAGAAGCTGAACTTCTTTATAGAACTGTTGAAGTCTTTATTGCTCAGGATAACCCGGTTGGCAATGGCGTAATCAAAACGCAATTAACGGGTGATTTGACTAATGTGGTTGCTAATGAAATCGTTATCGAAATCAATAAAGGCGCTATTGGTCAGGTAAGAAGAAATATTAGCCAAGTTGAGTCAACGCTTACTAGTGATAAGAATCAGGCTGCTGCCGCTGCAGTGAACGTATCTCTGTATGTGAATATCATCCTACCTGACTTGGAATTGCGTGTAGGTTCACTGCGACGTGTGGAAATGCAAAATGCGTTGCAAGATCTTAATGAAGCAATTAGGGCAGGAAACTCATCCAAAGCGACTGTTGCAGGTTCAACAATTACCGAAATCATTTCAGCATATGAGAATGAATTGAGCTAGAGGTTCTGCAGTAGTACGAGTTAGAAAGCTGACTGTGCCTTACCGTAAGAAATTTGCGGTAAGGCACAGTTTTTTTATACGTACTACCAGATTATGAGTGCAGGAAAAGAACAGTTAGGCAATAGTCAAATCGTCTTCGCTGGTGACACTGGCTATCCTGCCTCAAGGGAAAGGATGATGAAGAGTGCTTTGGTTCGTGCACTTGAAACAAATGGAAGGGGGTTATAGTGTAGGGAAACAGTAATCTGGAAATGCAATGACAATATATCGGGTATGAATCATTACTCCCAGCCAGAGGCTGGAAGTAAGCAAGAGAGTCAGTGTAGACTGGTTTTTTGCGGATCCTAAGAAGGGAGGTCAAATAAAATCATGTCGGCTGTGATTGAGCTTGGGGTAACTCCAACACCAATAATCTCAATAAATGCAGCGCCACCCAAAAACTCAGCGGTAAAACTGTTACTAGCACCGATTCGACCATTATCGGTAATATTTGTAATATATGAAAGCAATGTTGGGACGTCATGGACTCCAAGAATTTCTGAATCAAAAAATAAACGGTCTTCACCCAATGTAAAATCAGAAATTTCAAAATTTCCTAGACCGTAAAAACCAAATATGTCATTGCCAGAACCACCATTGAGTCTGTCAAAGTCCCCTTCTCCTTTGGCTAAGTTGACTGGCACGCTACCGCCTGCCCGCAGAATGTCATTACCGCTCCCACCAAACAATTTCTCTGTTCCTGGCCCTCCATCAAGGTCATCATCGCCGTCCCCACCACTTAATATGCCATTGCCGGGACCTTCTCTCAGAACATCATTTCCACCCCCGCCTTCAAGCTCATCATTGCCGTCTCCGGCAATGATGACATCATCTGCATTATCACCGAGATAGAGAAAGTCGATGCCGGTCCTGAATCCGGCGGATCCAATGCCTTCAAATGGAACACCATCAATGAATTTGATGGCTCCTGAGCCCAGGCTCGTACGCTCTGTTTTGGTTACTGCCATAATGTTATCTCCTGATTAATTGTGTTAAGGTAATTGATACATTTAAGGTATTCCTGCGAAAGCACTATTATGTCGTGCGTATCTGAATGGAGGCTTCTAAATTCAGAGATACTTTCCGGTGATATGCTGTTACAAAAAGTTACCATCTCATTAAATGATAAAAATCCCATTAATGAGAATTATTTCCATTATATTGAATAATCGTTAAAATGCAATGCGCGTTAGCAGACACATACACGATATCTGTATATCTTGAATAAGTTGCTGTAGTAAATAATATAAATTGATTGGCTATAAAGCATGACCCAGAAGCTTGATGAATTATTGCTGAAAGCGAGAGATTTAATCGCTACAGGGAAGCTGAATGATGCGGATGAGATTCTGGATCCGTTAAAAAACGAATATCCGCTGTCGCAAGATGTTGCAAGATTGTGGTGTTCATTGGCGATGTGTACTGATCGAATTGCTTATGTGCCTATTTATGCAGAAAAGATTTATGCTGAAGTACAAGGCGATTTCCATAAAGCATATTGGGCGCACGTATTGGGAACAGCAAGTTTCATTTTGTTGGATTTGACCACAGCACATGCTCATTTCACTGGCGCTTTGAATCACCTGATGCTGCTGGCGAAATCAGGAAAAATTCCGCCATACCGGGAAAAAAAGGAAATACAGCAACCCGGTAAAAATATATTTGTTTCCGGGGAAGCGGAGAAGCTATTGTGGACGACTTGTGCAGAATTAGCCAAATTGCAAATTCCGGCTTTTCCCTATGCGGGTACGTTATTAGGCCTCGTACGGAATGGATGCCTGCTCGATTTCGACAAAGACCTGGATATTGCGGTATGGATGGAATCCTGGGATGCGTGTTGTTCCGCACTGGAAGAAGCCGGTTGGGTCAGAGCGCCCATGCGGATCGAATATGCGAATTACCGCGATTATGTGCACCCGGAATTGGGAGTTACGATTGATGTCTGTGGTCTTCAAATACGGGGGCAACGAATTGTAGGCGGTTTTTCATTACCTGATCGTCCAGCAGAGTACCAGCGCGTGTCGGTTTTTCCTCAATTTGATTTAGTGCAACGTAGTACTGAATACGGTCCAGTTTGGTTTCCGCGCCAACCGGAGAAAATCCTGACGGCATTCTACGGCGATTGGCGCACACCGAATCCCAATTGGGATACCGTGATATCCGCACGCAATTTGGAGAGTTTTACCTTACTGGTACGCTGTTACGCCTATCACAGGCTAGTGGAGCGTTGGTTATTGGGAGATTTGGCCAAAGCGTGGTGCTATGCGCACCAGATTGTTCTGAAGGACCCCGATGACGTGCTTGCGCTGCGCAGCCGTCAGTGGATGGAACGCGCCATGACGCGCCTGAACCGGGAAATTCCCGTGTGGCCGAAAAATCAGCGGCAAAAGAGAGTTTATACCCGCATGGTGGCCGATCTATTTCATGAAGGACATATCAATTTTCTACGGGAGGCGCGCGCATTGGGCACGCACCTGACCGTCTGCGTGGTTTCCGATGAGCGTGTGGTGGAAAATAAAGGCAAGCTGCCCGTCATGAAGCAAGCCGAACGCGCCGCAGTAGTGGCCGCCTGTAAGTATGTTGACGCCGTCATGACGGAAACCCACGCGAGCGTCACTGCGGAATTCATGCAGCAACACGGCTTTGATATTTACACCTTCGCCTGCGCATCGGAACAGGAACGCCAGGATAAATACAAACTCTGCGAGTCTTTGCCGGCTGAAATGATTCAGGAGCTACCTTACACTCCGGGTATTTCCACATCCGATCTAGTTAAACGCATACGGAATAGTGCGGGAAGTCCGGATCTTAAGAGTGAAGTATAGAAATATCCAAACTTAAAAATTGTACTGAAATTATTAGAAAATTTGCTCTGTATATTCAAGATATAGAGTTAGAGATAACAGTTTATTTCTATTCCCCCGGCTGCAATGTAACCGGCACGTCCATTTTCTCACCCTTACGCAGCACGGTAATCGTGATGGTGTCGCCGACTTTGTAGCTATCGATACGATTGAGTAATTTTTCCACGGAATCGATGGGTTTTCCGTCAACGGCCACGATGATGTCGTTGGCGATGATGTTGCCTTCCGGCGTCAATATGGCGCCAAGCAGTCCGGCTGCATCCGCTGCGGAGCCGGGGCTGATATTCAGAATGACGACGCCGGTTACTTTCAGGTGTTGCGTCAGGCGGTTATTCAGTTTGCTGTCGACAGTGATGCCCATTGCCGGACGGATGTATTTGCCGCGGCTGATGATTTGCGGCACCACGCGGTTGACGGTATCGACCGGCACGGCAAAGCCGATCCCGGCGCTGGCGCCGCTGGGGCTATAGATGGCGGTGTTGATGCCGATCAGGCGGCCGGCGGAATCGAGCAGCGGGCCGCCGGAATTACCGGGATTGATGGCGGCATCGGTCTGGATCAGATTGTCGATGGTGCGGCCATCCCCGCCGGGTAGCGAGCGATCCAGCGCAGAGACGATGCCGGTGGTTAGCGTCCAGTCCAGACCGAACGGGTTGCCGATCGCGAATACTTTTTGTCCAACCTTTAGGTCGTTGCTGGTACCGACCGGCACCGGAGCGGGACGCTGAAAGCCGATGCCGATTTTCAGCACGGCAATGTCGTGCGCCGGGCTGGCGCCGACCAGGGATGCTTTGTAATCGCGCCCGTCCGCCAAGCGTATCGTGGCTTCACTGGCGCCTTTGATCACGTGGAAATTGGTGATGATGTGACCGTGATCATCCCAGATAAACCCTGAACCGGTGCCGCTGGGAACGGAAAAAGTATTGCGTGTCCAGGCATCCATGACGCGCTGCCGGGTGGTGATAAACACCACCGAATCGCGTGAATTTTCAAACAGCTCAATGGTGCTTTTTTCGTCTTCCGCCAGATTGCCGCGCGCTTGAACGACGCGGGGTTCCGCGCTCTCTTGCTGGCTCTGGCCGGAAAAGAGGTTCAAATGAAAAATATTCGGAAAATAGTGGTAAAGGAAACTGTGAAAAAATAACACCAGCAATACACCGGCCAGCGTGTACCCGATTAAACGGGAAAAGAATCCGTTGGGCATGAATATTCGCTCCTTTGTTGATTATTTTTCATTATTTGTTATAGGCTTGCGCCCATCGTATCAGATCGGGTCCACTCATCGCGCCGGATTGCCGGGCGATTTCCCGGCCGCCTTTAAATAGCGCCAAGGTTGGAATGCTGCGGATGTTATAACGGGCGGCCAGACCTTGCTCTTCTTCGGTATTGACCTTGACCAGACGCATGTGCGGTTCCAGAGCAGCCGCCGCTTTGCTGAAGGCCGGCGCCATCATGCGGCAGGGGCCGCACCACGGCGCCCAGAAATCGATCAGCACCGGGATATCGTTGTTGGTGATGTGCCGGTTGAAATGATGCTCCGTCAATTCGGCCGGTTGTCCGGCAAACAGCGGCTGGTGGCACGCGCCGCATTTGGGCGATGCTTCAAGGCGGTCTGCCGGTACACGGTTGGTGGCATGGCAGTGCGGGCATACGATATGTAAAGACATGGTGATTTCCTGATGAATTCGTTTATCGAATCGATAATTTTTTAAGGAAACGCTGATTAATTGACTGTACGAGCGAATCACTTCGTTGCGCGGTGCTCGCTCCCTCGTCTATCTTGTTGATAGGTCTCGGTTGCTGTGTTCCGCGCGCCTCGTGCTTCATCTCATCCGCCGAATTAATCAGTATTTCCTTAACTTTCATCCAATCCGGATGCTTTCAGGCGGGCGCGCAGCGATTCAATTTCCTCGATCAAATCGGCGACCAGTCCGGCCAATTCCGGATTACCCTCGAAGTCGCGTTCCACCGCGATGATTCTTCTGACGCGCATAAAGCTGCGGCTGTCGAAAATCCACGCATTCGGGTCAGTGTCGATTAGATCGTCATTGCGCAACAAGCCCCATTGCACGCGTTCGATGATCCACTCCCGGCTCACCCGGCAGCTTTGCGCCAGCTCATCCAGACTGAATAGGGCATCTTCCAGCAAAATGGCTTCAATCTCATTCGACATGACCTAGACTCCGGGATTTTGGCGCGGATTAAATGCGAGTTCCTGCGCCATGGTTTGATAAAACACACGCTCTTTTTCACCGGTGACCGGTGGCAGCACGACTTCCAATACCAGATACAGATCGCCGGGTGTCGCCGCCGGGATGCCGCGTCCTTTCAAACGCAGTTTACGCCCGGATTGGGAATTCTCCGGCACGCGCACTTCGACTTGACCATCCGGCACCGGTATTTTGACGGTTGCGCCCAGCATCGCTTCCCAGGGCGCGACCGGTAATGTGGTATAGACATCCTTGTTTTCAATCCGGTAACGGCTGTGCGGCTTGAAGTGAACTTCCAGGAACAAGTCTCCGGCCGCTTCACCGGCATGCCCCGGCCCGCCCTGACCGGCCAGCCGGATCACTTGTCCGGCGTGCACACCTTTGGGAATGCGCACGTTCAGCGTATGCTCGGCCAGCATGGTGCGCCCCTGACCGTCGAGTTTGGGCATGCGCAGCGTCAAACTGCGGGTTGTGCCGTGGTAGCTGTCTTCCAGATCGAGCATGATTTTGGCGTGATGATCTTCACCACGCCCGCGATGATGCGCGTGGTGCGCGCCCGCACCCATGCCGCCACCGAATAATTTGGCAAAGAAATCGCTGAAATCGGCCGCTTGCGCACCGTTAAATCCGCGTCCCCGGAACTCGAAATTACTATCCCATCCGGGTGGCGGCTGAAAATCGCTGCCTGGCTGAAATCCGCCTTGCCCCAATTGGTCGTAGGCGGCGCGTTTTTCCGGGTCGGACAGCACCGCGTATGCCTCGTTGACCTCTTTCATTTTATGTTCGGCGTCTGTTTCCTTGGAAACATCCGGGTGATACTTGCGCGCCAGACGGCGGAACGATTTCTTAATCTCTTCCGCTGCCGCATCGCGCGAGACACCTAATGTTTTGTAGTAATCCTTAAATTCCAAGTCAGTTCCCCTCGTTGATTACGCTTCCGGCATCGCATTATTGCTGCTTTCAGCGTATTAGTGAAGTTGCACGCATATCGTATAGCTTGCCCGTGTTCATCGACTAAATGGGTTCACGGCAGGAATTTATCAAGTGTCAGGAAATCACTTTAGAACGGCCCGGAAATTTCAAACGTCATGCCATCCTCGGCGCGCCCGGTTTTACCGCGCTGCGAACTGAAATACAAACGCGAACCGTCGGGACTGAACGCCGGGCCGGTGACTTCCGAGCGGTCATGATCCGTCAGCTGCAACAGCGGCAAAATCTTACCGGCGGCCAGCACCACGATCTGCATATCGCCTTTGTCCTCGGCAATCAGCAAATCTCCCGCCGCGTTAGCGGTGATATTGTCCACACCGGTCAAGACCGGCCGCGGGTATAACGCGGCGTTGTACACGATGCTGAGGTGCTGGCGTTGCGCGTCATACGCCCACACGCGATCGTCGCCCTTGGTGGAAAAATAGACGATGCCCTGGTGATACCAGATACCTTCCCCGCCATCGAACCGGGTGCTGCGGGCGACTTGTTTTCGTGTCGGTATGGTAGCGGCCTGAGGGTCAGGCAGGGCGTGCCAGCGCACCGCGCCGATGCGGCCATTGATGACTTCAGCCACTTCCAGCACGCCCTCGTCGAGACCGGGATTGCCAGCGGCATCCAATGTGCGTGCGGTATAGCGGTACAAACAGCCGTCCGGCTGGTCTTCGGTCAGATAAAGCTGTTTGTTCTGCGTATCTACCGCAACCGCTTCATGCCGGAATACGCCGAGCGCACTACGGACTTGCGCCGCCTTGCGGCCAAACGGATCGCATTCCCATACCCGGCCTTTATCGATTTCCTCGCACGACAGCCAAGTCTGCCACGGCGTATGCCCGCCCGCGCAATTGCGGTTGGTATGTTGCAGGACCGGATACGCATCGACAACATCACCGGCAGCATTGAAGCGCAACGCGCCTGCGCCGCCCGCTTGGTTGTCCAGTTCGCTATTGGAAACATAAATCCAGCCGCCATCCGGGGCGGCAAACGTAGCCCCGCCATCCGGCGCCGCATGCCAGCGGTAACTGGAAATTTTTTGCCCGGAATGAGCCACGATGCGCGAAGTGAATCCCACAGGCAAACGCACACCGTTCCGGTCCGGCGGCAAAAGTTCACCCAGCGCTGCCAGCGCTGCTGCCGACCGGACAGCAGACGGCAGCAAAACATTACCGAAAAAAGCACCCAATGCCATGAAACCGTACTGCAATAAGGTGCGCCGCTGCGGGTTAAATGTATTCATAGTGAAGCTGGCCTCATGTGGTAAAACCAAGCGGTGGATGTCCGGGAGATAGTTTACAATGCTGCGCTGTTAAATGACCACTCAACGGATACACGCTGCAATGATTCAGATCCTTAAACCACTCGTCTCTTTCTTGATGTTTTTGATTGTACTGTTTTTTATCAGCACCATTCTAACGATTACAACCGGCTTTCCTGCCTGGCTTTCCGCCACCGTTTCGGTTGTCTGCGCAAGCTTCGCCGCGTGGTTCACCTGGAAACTGGTTGCCGGAGAAAGAATAAGCACCCTGGTTGCGGTTACCGGCGGCGCATTAATCCTCGGCGGATTATTCTTTACCCTGGGTTTTCTCGGACCGATGGTCATTTCCAAAGACACCAACCAAGGACCGATGATCGGACTCTTTATCGCAGCGCCGCTAGGGCTGGTTGTGGGAGCGATTGGGGGGTATGTTTATGCGTCGAGACAGAATGCGGTTGCGGGGAATTGATATTTCTCACTACCTTTCATAGCTGAAAACTTAAATTGGATTCACTGAACAGTAAAAGCAGGTCAATTCATTTTTGACGGCGATGTCACTCGCACTGGCTCCGGCAGTCACTGCAAGCATCGAAGCTAGCTCGGCATAAGCTACCGTGACGGGAATGGTGTTGCCGGATTGATCGGCAGTGCCGGTAAATCCAGTTTCCCGGCGTTACAGTTTTCATTTCAGCATCCTGTCTTTGAATTAAATGATGCTGATCAGTTGCTTGGCCTGCTCCGCGACGCTGTTGATTTCCTCGGCAATGCTGTCCGCTTTGCCAGGGTCGATGCCAAGAGCGATCCATTCCTGTGGCGTGATTTCTTGCGCGGTGGATTCGATGATCGCGAAATCCGGCAGCATTCGCTCGGCCAAGTTGACGAGCCGTACCAGCGGTTGGCCGATTTCAGCGTTTGCGCTATTGGGGATGTGGTGATAGCGGATGACGGCAATGATTTCAGCCGGTAGTCCCCAATGGGTGCCGAGTTGTGCGCCGATCTCACCATGATGCGTGCCGAGCAGCGCGTGTTCTATTTCCAGCGATGATGCATCCGATGGGGTGTTGAGTTTTTCGTAGAGTGCGTTGCACGTATCCTTGGCGATAAAATTAAGGACGTTATAACCGATGTCGTGCAGCAGTCCGGCGAGGAAGATTTGCTCGTCCAGCGGTCTGGTTTTTGCGGGCATGCGTTTGGCAATAACGCGCATTGCCGAGGCTATGGTCATGCTGTGAGCCCATAAATCGGCGGATTTTAGTTTGCCTTCGGGCGGTTTGGTCAATGCCGAAACGGTTGCCATGCCGATGGCGACCGATTTTATTTGCGTCAGGCCCAGATACATGGCTGCATCGATGATCGACGTGATAATGCCGGGTGTGGCGAACAGAGCGGAATTTGATAATCCGATGATCTTGGCCGAGATCTGCGGGTCTTGCGCGACCAGCTTGAGCATCTGCGTTTCCCCATGATCTGTGTTCAACGCCAGCCCGAGCAATTTTTGCGCAATGACCGGCATGGCCGGGAGTGTATTGATGTGCGCGAGGATTTGTTGCAAATCGATAGGGGCGGATATGACGGATTCTTCCGGCCGGTATTTCATTTCATTGAATGCAATCTGATTCATGTTGTTTACCTATTATTAATGAGTAACATTGATGCCGTTCCAAAATCATTAAATTATCGATGGCCGGAATGCATGCCAGGATGTGTCATTATAAAAAGCTGGCGTGGTTTCTATAGGATAAACAGCGATGTGAAAGGTAATCTTTTCTACGATTCTTCCGATACTGACGAGGAAAATTAGTTTTCTCAGTGGTTTTTTTGATGAACGGGATCGAATGGCGGATGTGATGAGAAATTGGGAAGCAATGATGAAAAACGCCAGAGCGCCTGATACGATTGGGCGGATAATCACCGGCCATGTAACTTTTTATTTCGGTGTCCAGCTATGCTTTCTCATGCAGCTCTTTTTTCCGGTGCAATATGCAATGTACGGATTGCCCGCTAATCGATAATTCCAATGGTCAATGATTGATACGGTCTCTTTATTCGTGACTTATGATGCATAATGCCGCCGCTCGCTTCCTGTCTGGTTTGCGCAATAGGTACTTTATTTTTTTGCCGGTGTTCGTGGTAGGAATTTGCCTTTTGCCGGTCGGATTCTATGTCGATCATTTGCATACGCGTAACCAAGAGCGCGACCTGCGCGATGCGGTATTTACCCGGCTTAGCCTGTTGCGCGCCACCTTGGAAGGCCACATCACCAGTAATGCCCAGCTGGTGCAAGGTTTGGTCGCGTCGATTTCGGTCGAACCGGATCTGCCGACGGATAAATTTACCCAGTTGGCGCAATATTTGTTCAAAGACGGCTCGCAATTGCGCAATATCGGCGCCGCGCCTGATTTAATCATAAAGTATATGTATCCGCTCGAAGGCAACGAAGCGGCCATCGGTTTGAATTTCCGCCATCATCCCAAGCAACTCCAAGCCGTGTTACAAGCGCGCGACAATAAGAGTCTTTTGTTTGACGGGCCGGTTGATCTGGTTCAAGGCGGGCAAGGTTTTATCGCGCGCATCCCGGTATTTCTCGATCGTCAGCAGTCCGGGGAGGATAGCGTATTCTGGGGCGTGATCTCCGCCGTGATCGATGTGGATCAGTTATACCGGGCAAGCGGTTTACTGGCGCTTGCCGAAGAATTTGATGTCGCGCTGCGGTGGAACGATGGGCCGGAAATCGGTAAGGTGTTTTTCGGATCCGGCCTGATCTTCGATCAGCGTCCTGTATTGCTTGATATTGCCTTACCGGATAATGGTTCCTGGCGGATGGCGGCAGTTCCTAAAGGCGGCTGGTCCGGCGCGGGCGGCGAGCCTATTCTTTTCCGGCTGGGCCTGATTCTGAGCGGTATTTTAATTCTGCTGCCGCTGGTTGCGATTGCCAGATTCCATCAGAAGAACCGGGATAGTGAGACACGTCTGAGAGCGCTGTTTGAAATGTCGCCGGTGGGTATCGCTTTAAACGATTATGCTACCGGTCAATTCATCGAATGTAACGATGCCTTGTTGGCGCCGGCCGGTTATACCCGCGAGGAATTTCTTAATCTGACGTACTGGGATATTACGCCGCAGGAGTATGCCGCCGATGAAGCGCGCCAGCTTGAGAGTTTGCGCGCGCTGGGCAGTTTCGGTCCTTACCGGAAGGAATATATCCGCAAGGACGGTAGCCGGTATCAGGTTCAACTCAACGGTGTCGTGATTCGCGATGCTTCCGGCCGGGAGTTGATTTGGTCGATTATCGAAGATATTACCGCGCGGTTGCAGGCGGAACAGGCGCTGCGGGAAAGCCAGGAACGATATCAGCGGCTGGTGGAAGACATCGGCGATAAGTTTGTCATTTATAGCCACAAAGCGCTGACGGGGGAACTGACCTACATCAGCAGCGGTGTCGATAAAGTGTTCGGTATCACTAAGGAAGAAGCCATTGGAAGATTCTGGGACAGCATCATTAACTGGTACCCGGATTCGCTGGATCATGCTTATTTTGTCGCTACTCAGATCGCGCAAGGAAAAATTGATTTTGTGCAATTCGAGATGAATTTTGTGCATCCTGATGGCAGCGAACGCACGATCCTGGCCTCGGCGCATCCGGCCAGCGATGCTAACGGCGATTTGTGCATCGAGGGTATCGCCGAAGATATTACTGAGCGCAAAGCTGCCGAGGAGGCGCTTATTCATGCCCGGCAGGAAGCGGAGCGGGCCAATCAGGCGAAATCCCAGTTCCTTTCCAGTATGAGCCATGAATTACGCACCCCTCTGAATGCGATTCTGGGGTTTAGCCAGTTAATGGAGCTGGAAGACCCTGACAATCAACATCTAAAGTACATCAGAGAAATCAGGAATGCGGGTACGCATTTGCTGGCGTTGATTAATGAAGTGCTGGATTTGGCCAGAATCGAGTCGGGACGGATCGATTTGAAATTGGAGCCGGTTGAGATTGGCCCGATTATCGGGGAATGTATCAGCCTGGTGCAAACCCAAGCGGATAAGCTGGGTGTTCAACTGGTGCAAACTGGCGTGGCCGATAAGGTTCTCCATACCGACCGGGTCCGGTTTAAGCAAGTCATGCTCAACCTGATATCCAACGCCGTTAAATACAACCGCAAAGGCGGCACGGTGCATATCGGCGCGAGCGCATCATCGGACAATCCGGGTTATTTGAGGATACTCGTTGCCGATACCGGGAACGGTATCGCGACGCATAAAATGGCGGAACTCTTCCAGCCGTTCAATCGATTGGATGCCACGAATAGCGGCATTGAAGGGACCGGTATCGGACTGTCCATTACGCGCCAGATTGTCGAGTTAATGGGTGGTACGGTCGGTGCCGACAGTGAACTGGGTGTGGGCAGTACTTTCTGGATTGAGTTGCCAGTGGAATAGGTGCGAAAAACCCAGCAAGCCGGTTCGCGAGAAATCAGCTGACAAAGAAATTGCGCATCATGCCCATGTCTTCGTGTTCCAAGTTATGACAGTGATAAAGAAATAAGCCGGTATAGTCCTTGAAGGATTTAATGATTTCCACTTCTTCGCCCGGCATGACCAAGACAGTGTCTTTCCAGCCGCTGTTAATGAATCCGTCCTTGACCGTATCGTAAGCGCCGCCCTGGTTGTTTTGTTTGCGCGACAGAATCTGAAACTGCTGGCCATGGATGTGAATGGGATGCGGCAGTGCCATCATCATACCCATGCCGCCACCCCGGCCGCCGCGCATTCCTCCCCCCATTCCCCGGTTATCATGGGATATTTTGATTTTCTGAACGGAATTCAGCGGAATTTTTTCCGGTTCGGAATAGTTTTGCATTTCAAACGTCTTGCCGTTGAGATTGAATGCCATATGCCGCATGCCGATGATAATCGGCACAGTGGTATCCGGATGGGTAATATCCGAGGCAGTCAAGCGGTGCAATGGAACCAATGCGGCCGGTAATGCGGGTGAATCGCTGACTTGTCCGGTGATCCGGAATTTAACGACGGGAAACACGTCGTGCTGGCCTGAAGCCCCATCCATCATACCCATCCGGCCCATACCGCGGTGCCCGCTTCCCATGCCTCCTCCCATATGCGCGGCAGATCCCTGATAGGCCAGATTCTGCAGCGTTAGATCGGAACCGGGTTTGCGCCCGCTGAAATCGACCCACAGTTCCATCCGCTCGGCGGGGGCGAGCATGACGTAGGGGAAAGTTTCCGGTTTTTCCAGTAGCCCGCCATCGGTGCCGATCGCGGTTAACGGTGTGCCATCACTCCAGCCCAGCTTGTAGATTCTGGAGTTCGATCCATTCAGGATGCGCAGGCGGTACGCCCGTGTTTTAACGGCGATGGGGGTGTCACTTTGGCCATTCACCAGGATCGTGTCGCCCAGAAAGCCGCGCATGCGCTGATGCATGTTCAGCATGTAACGTAATTGATTACCTTGCGAGAAACTGCGATCCTGGATAACCAGCGGAATGTCATATTCACCGCTGGGTAACTCCAGTTTACGCTCGGCTTCGTCCGTTATGGTGATCAGTCCGGCCAAGCCTTGGTATACCTGGGAAGCCGTTAATTCATGGGTATGCGAATGATACCAATTGGTGCCGGCTGAATTTTTCACCTCAAATTCATAAATATACTGCTCGCCATGATGGATCGCATACATCGGATGGCCATCCATTGCTTGCGGTACATGCATGCCATGCCAATGGGTAACGCACGGTTCCGGTAGCTGGTTATAAAAGAATATCCGGACTTTCTGACCCCGCTCAAAATTGAGGATCGGCCCTAAATAACCGGGCAATTCTTTGAGCGCGGTTTGAGGCCCTTTGAGTAATTTTCCAGTGTATTTGAAAACATGCGTATGAGCACCCGGCAAGATAGGAACATCCGCAGTCTGAGCGGTCAATGCGATTTCAACATCGGCTTTGAATGAATGATCGGGTGTTTTGTTGATAACGCGGTTATCGGCAAATGCGAAACCGGGCAGAGCGGCAGCCAGGGTACCTAAAGCGCTGTATTGCAGGAATTGGCGTCTTTTATAATCAATGTCTGGCATGACTAACCTTTCGTGTGATTTGTGATGAATGTCGAGCGGTTCACATCGAATTGCGGATGATCCGCTGTAATTATTTCCTGGAATTCAGTGTATCAGCTCAAACGTAATAAGCAACCGGATTTCAGGCGGATGAAATGATTCTTGCGCAGAAACAGAAGGATAAAAAGCGGAATGAGAAATCAGGAATGTGACTGGTTTACTTGAGCAGCGCCATCAACATTTGCGGCGATGTATTGGCTTGTGCCAATACCGCAGTGGCGGCCTGCTGCATAATCTGTGTTTTGGTCAGCGTAGTCGTTTCTTGCGCATAGTCGGCATCCTGGATACGTGACCGGCTCGCTACGGTAGACTCGACACTGGTATTGTTGTTGGTAATGACCGATTCCAGCCGGTTCAGCTGTGCACCGATCTTCGATCTTTCTTCATTGACATGATTCAGTGCCAGATCCATCATGTAGGTGGCAAATCCCGCATTATTAACCAAATCCACACTCTGGATACTCATCGCGGCAGTATTGACCGCGCCGAAAGTGACATTCATGGTATCGGTTTTGTTTGCGCCTACCTGCAGTTGTTTGTTATTACCGACCGCAGCGGCGTTTATATTTTCCCAGATTTCGTTAAATCCGCCGAGCGGATTGGTGCCGCCTCTTGAGCCGGTATCGGAAATGACGCTCGTAGCGGTTTGAACTGCTCCTCCATCGGCATTCAAGCCGCCGATTGCACCGGTATCGGCATCGGTCAGATTCATACCGGCAATGTATGCCGCCCCGTTCGCGACAAAATCGGCATTGAAGGCATCGGCGTTGGCATATAAGCCGCCGGTTGCGGCGCTGATGGCATCGCTGAGTGTAGCGCTTTGATTCTGGTTCAAATAAACCATGACATCCTTGATGCCGGTGCCGCCGTTGTCCTTGATCACTTGGTGCAAGTAGCGCACGGCGGAGTAGGCCGCGGAGTAGTCATCCGAAGTTCCTCCCCAGGCTGCACCGGCTGAACCGAAAGTTGCTGCTTTAGCCATGACACCGCCGATGCCGACGCTGCTGATCGACGATTGCAAGCGTTCGTCGGCACCATGAATGAATTCCGCGGCACCTTCCATGAACCATGTTTGATCTGCGGCGGGAGCAAACATCGAACCGATATTCATGCTCCGGTACATGACGGCATGCACCATTTCATGCGCAATAATCCGGTCGTTATAAAATGGCGCATTGCCGCCGTCGGGTAGATTGGGTGGCGTGAAGTCGCTCATATCGATCTGCAATTTGACATTAGTCGCCTTGCCTGTATAGCTTCCAGGTACCGAACCCACCACCCGGGCAGCAGTTCCGCCCGCGCCATCGGTAAAGGTTGTCAGTTCAATGTTCATGTCAGCGCCGTCGGCGGAAATGCCGAAATATTGCTGAATCCTGCTTTCCGCATCTTCCAGCCAGCCATTTTGTAATCCGTACATAACAGCCAGCTGATCGGAGTTACCGAGAACACTGCTGCCGGAATTATCGAATATTTTGTCGCCGTTAAATGTAGCCGAAGTGGAAACTTTCTCGATTTCCTGAATCAGTTGATTCGCTTCTTCTTGTAACGCTTTCTTGTCGCTGAGACTGTTGGTTGAATTCGCTGCCTGTATGGAAAGCTCACGGATGCGTTGCAATGCCGAAGTCATCGAAGTCAATGCACCATCGGCGGTCTGGAGCATCGAGATTCCATCACTGGCATTTCTTGTCGCTTGATTCAAGCCGCGAATTTGCGATGTCATACGATCCGAGATGGCGAGGCCGGCTGCATCATCCCTGGCGCTGTTAATCCGCATACCCGATGACAGCCGTTCCAATGAACGGCCGAGATTGTTTGTAGTCGCGGACAGATACCGCGAACTATTCAGCGCTCCTAGATTAGTATTAATCGATAAACTCATTTTTTATCATGTGACGTGACAAGTACGCTTTTTTAACGAGAATTGGTTAAATTTCTTTAGATACTCGAGTAAATTTTCTTACTAAGTTAATCCCGGCCGGTTGCATGAAATTTCCTGAAACCTATTGTGGTGTGCGGGATAAGGAGGGTTTTTGCAATAAACATGAGGCTTCTGGCTACGGCTCGTTTCCGGAGTTTTTCAAATCCAGCAGCGGTAACTCCAATCCCTCAATGGCCGGTAACGCCCGCCCCGCAATGCCTTGCAGATCGCCGTACATCCCCACGGTGGATTCAATGACGCCCTGAATTTGCATTTCCCGTTTGGCCCAGAG
>CP091134.1:100544-103063 GCA_021582535.1 Nitrosomonas sp. | reverse complement strand
TAACGCGCATGCATCCCCAAATCAAGGTACTGGCATTCTCCGATTGCATCAGCGATGCCGATCAATTTACTCGCATTCCATTCCGGTACATCGGGCATCATCAGCAAACACCACTCCTCTCAAGCGCTCTTGAATGCCATCAATGCAATTCATACGGGAGAAACCTGGTTTAACCGCGACGCCACGGAGTTGGAGCAACAGCAGCACGGTACCGATCCACTGGCAGAAGTACGCTGCCATGACAGCATTCGGGCTCACCCTAAATTCAGCAAATGCGAACGCCGTATTGCCTTTCTGGCGATTCAAGGTTTATCCGCCAGGGAATCAGTGTGCGGCTGGATATCACGGAAAAAACTGCTCGTAACCAATCAGCAATCTATCGAAAAACCGGTGTCAAAAAACAAATTGAATTATGTCTAATAGCTTCTCAATTTGACCACTTCGAATAATCCTACGCAATAGGGACATTTTTTCTGATAAATTCCCAATAATGGCATTTTCATAGGGACAAATGCCATCTATATATCAACATGCAAATTTGATAAAATCCGTTGCCAAATTAAATAGATAGAATAATTTATCTTTATAATCCATATATTACATAATATATCTCGAACGAATGCGAGATTTCGTGTATTTTGTGTACGGCTCCTGCAAATAAATCAGCCCTTCCTCTTCAGGGGCTTTATACAAATTTAAAACACTAAAAAGCATGGTCGAGGAGTCTCATACAAAAATACGTCTTTTGGTAGCTGAAAGTTTTGAGCTCGTGCGCATTGGCTTGCGTTCACTGTTTGAAAGCCACCATTCCATCCGCCTCGTTGCAGAGGCCAGCTCAATCGAAGACTTATTCAAGCTGGCGGCGCAGCACAAGCCGGATATCGTTCTCATGGATTTACAGTTGAGCGGTGGCAACTATGCCGAACATATCGCCAAATTGCTGCATGCCTGTCCGCAAAGCAAAGTGTTGGCCTTTTCTCACCAGAATAGCGAACAAACACATCTAAAAACCTTTCGCTCCGGAGCGATGGGCATTATCAGCAAGCATCACTCTTCCGATTTGCTGTTGAAAGCGATCCATGCCATTCATGCGGGTCAAATCTGGTTCGATCGCAACGTCACCAAACTGCTCTGGCAAGCGCAGTTTGATGCCAATCCGCCGATAGAAATACAAACCGATAAACGCTCATCGCAACACCCCAAATTAAGCGATAGTGAACGCCATATTGCCTATCTGGCATGTAAAGGCTTATCGGCGAAAGAAATCAGCGCGCAATTACTGGTCACGGAAAAAACAGTCAGAAACCAACTTTCTGTTATTTATAGAAAAATTGGTGTAAGGAAACAGATCGAACTGTGCCTGAAAGCACCGCTGTACAACTACTTCAAGGAATCCTATCTTCTTGGGACATTCTTCCCACAAGATCACGAAAAATAGCATCATCTTAAGGACAAATGACTTCTATTTTGCAGAAGTTATATTTGTTAAAATCCCTCTCTGATTAAATAGATAGCAAATTTTCACCTCTGCTATCCTTTTTTCAAATCGTAGACTTCACGCGAATCGTTGGATCTCATGCAAAGAAAATACCCGCACGCACTAACCGCGATGTATTTTCCCCTTACGGTTCGCTAATTACGAATCTTTTTCACCTAAGGAGGGAACCTTAAATGTCGTTTCAAGTTAACCAATCGAGTTGTGACATGCCGCTTTCGCAGAGCGTCATCGAAACAGCAAAGATTCCATACCGCTCGTTATGCGCACGAGCCGCCGCCGGTTTTGTCCTGGCAATGTCGATATCCTTTATCGGCGCGGATAAGAGTTATGCCGCCGAACATGTGATCGAAATGACCGCCAAAGATATTTCAGACGATGGTTTTGGCAATAAATTGCTGGCATACCAAATGCTCAGCCATAAGATCGATGGCTTGGATGTTACGGACCGATACAGTCACGCCCCAACCATCCCGGGACCGATTATCGAGCTAACCGAAGGCGACAAGGTTAAGTTAACCCTTTTAAACGCGATTGACCCTGCTTATCCCGTAACGGGCGCCAGCAAGCAAGTGAGCGTGCATGTTCATGGCGTGCATTACAAAATCCTGAGCGACGGCACACTCAGAGTCATCAATAGAAAACTGGACGAGGGCGCCGGAGAAGGCCCTGAAGATACCTTCGCATCGTATGAATACGAATGGGATGTTGCGCCTGGAACCGCCGGAACATGGCCATATCACGATCACAATTACGAAAACCATAACGGATCGGAGCACAAAGGCTTGTTTGGCGCAATCATCGTCAATCCGGCAGCAACACCCAGACCGCAAAATAATTATAAGTTTTCAAAAGAATATGTTCTCTATCTCGGAGACGATGCGTTCTGGGGTGTTGAGATCGATAGTACAACCAAAAAGCAAACCAAGCATGGCGTCAATCCAACGCTCAACGCACCTAAAAACACCGATGTCAGGTTTCATCTCATTGCTTTAGGCACGGATCTCCACAATTTCAGCCTGAA
>CP091134.1:70119-100444 GCA_021582535.1 Nitrosomonas sp. | reverse complement strand
CATTTTCACCTCACGCTGGTATTTCTGGGTAATGTCAGCGTTCAGCGCATCGAAACGCTCCGGCACATCATGAGAAAAATAGCAGCGAAGAAATTTGCGCTGTATTTGAATAAGATCAGCTACTGGAAGCACAATCAAATTATTTACCTTCACGCGAAGCAATTCCCGGCAGAACTGTTCGATCTGGTTGCTGCATTACAATCAACCCTGTCAGAAGCCGGATTCGTATTTGACCATCGGGTGTATAAACCGCACATTACGCTCTTCCGGAAAGCCGTGCATGCGGTCAATATTGATCTGATCAACCCTATTCATTGGCCCGTCAGTCAATGGACTCTGTTGCAGTCGGAACCAACACAAACAGGCGTTGACTATGTTCCGCTCGGTCATTGGCGGTTAAAATAAACAGCCAGCGGCAAGCATTCCATAGCTCAAACTTATTTCTCAATCGTATTGACAGTAAAATTCCCTCATACCCCGGCCCGCATTAACTTGAAAATTCTCGCTCTCGAAACCTCTACTGAATTCTGTTCCGTTGCGCTCAGTCTGGACGGTGCGGTATCCGGTCAGGAAATCCTTGCCGGGCGCACTCATTCCGAAATTATTCTCCCGATGGTACAAAAATTCCTGGCCGAAGCAGAGTTAACATTACAACAATTGGATGGCATCGCTTTCGGCGCAGGCCCCGGATCTTTCACCGGTCTGCGCATTGCCTGCGGCGTCGCGCAAGGTTTGGCTTACGCCACCGGCCTCCCGGTTGCGGCAATCAGCACATTGGAAGCCGTCGCACAACAAATTGACGCAGAGAAAGTAATCGTAGCGCTTGATGCCCGTATGGGTGAGCTTTATTATGGCGCCTATCGGAAATCGGCACATGCTGACTGGGCAGCTATCAACCCGCCCGCACTTTGCCCGCCGCAACAAGCGCCTGCAGTTTCCGGTAACGGGTGGCATGGATGCGGCAGCGGCTTTGATGTGTATCCGGATTTATCACAGTTGTATCGCGAACATATTCAACAGATCCATTATGGATTGCACCCGCGAGCGCTAGAGGTGGCGCAACTTGCGCTCCCTAAATTCCGCGATGGCGCATGCATTGATCCGGCTCATGCAATGCCCGTATACATCCGCAACAAAGTCGCGCTAAAGGAAAACGAGCGATGAACATGGCAGCGCAACAATCTATTGAAATCAGACCGATGCAACTCTCGGATCTGGATCGTATTATTCTGATCGAGCGGGAGATTTTTTTGTTTCCATGGTCGCTGGGAAACTTTGCCGATTCCATCAAAACCGGATATGTGTGCCGGGTTCTGCACCAAACCGATACGCTGATGGGTTACGGGATCATGATGATGAGTCCTGAAGAAGCCCATATCCTCACCCTCGGCATTGCCGCCAATTGGCAAAAACAGGGTTTGGGCAAAAAAATGCTGCAATTCTTCATTCAGCATGCCAAAGGACAAAACGCAAAATCGATTTTCCTGGACGTGCGCGAATCCAATCAGGGCGCCGCACAGCTGTATAAACAAATGGGTTTTCAGCATATCGCTACACGCAAAGGCTATTACCCCGCTATGTGCGGACGCGAAGATGCGCTTGTCATGCGGCTGATGTTATGAATACCCGGCGCAGGCAAATACTGAAGGAATTGAATTTGCTGCCGGTGTGGCGGTTAAAATCAGACACCGCGCAGCACAGCGAAGCCGCGGAGCCGCAGGTTGTTGCTGAAACTGGAAATTCGCCGCTGCTGTCCGGGCAGCCTGAGAAAGGCACAACGCAGCCGCCCATCGCGCAGATGGATTGGAATCAATTGAAGGCGGCGGTAGCGCATTGTGTTGCGTGTCCTTTAAGTCAGACACGCACCCAGACCGTATTTGGCGTTGGCGCTGAGAATGCCGATTGGCTCTTCGTTGGAGAAGGCCCCGGCGCACGCGAAGATGAAATCGGCGAACCGTTTGTCGGGCAAGCCGGCAAGCTACTGGATCAAATGCTCGCCGCGATTCACTTAAAGCGCGGCGAACAAGTCTATATTGCCAATATCGTCAAGTGCCGCCCGCCCAATAATAGAAACCCGAGCGCGAATGAAGCGCTGCAATGCGAGCCTTATTTAACCCGGCAAATCGCGTTAATCAAACCCAAGCTCATCGTCGCCTTAGGCAAAGTTGCCGCGCAGAATCTGCTTAAATGCGACGACAGCATCTCCAGTTTGCGCGGGAAAGTACACGATTATTCCGGCATACCGTTGATTGTTACCTACCATCCGGCTTATCTGCTGCGATCTTTGCCTGAAAAAGCAAAAACCTGGAAAGATTTGTGCTTCGCACAATCGACGATGCAATCACTGCGATAGTATTTGCTCTTCATGCGACATAGTTGCATGCGAAATCAGTGTGTTTTCTTTGCACCGATCAAATGAAGCGAATCTTCTTTACTTTGATTCAACAAATGCCATTTCCGGATCAATGCCATCATGACAGAGACAAATAATCCGAAAGCGGCAATCACAATATAAATATGCACTTCAAACCATATCAGCAACGCATAGAGTAACAGCATCGCCAGAATACTCAGGTTTTCATTGAAATTTTGTACTGCGATGGAATGCCCGGCGCCCATCAAAATATGTCCGCGATGTTGCAGTAAAGCATTCATCGGCACGACAAAGAATCCTGCCAGTCCGCCAATCAGCATCAGCAATACGATTGCAATCCACAAATCTTTCACCAGAATCATCGCCATCACCACAATACCCATCGCAATGCCTAATGGAATTACTTTGACAGACTGGCGCAGCGAAATCCACCGGGCTGCCATCACAGCACCCACGGCAATCCCCACTGCAACCACGCCCTGCAATTGCGCAGCTTGATTGAGCGGATAATTCATCGCCACTTCGGCCCATTTCAACACAATAAACTGCAATGTCGCACCCGCCCCCCAAAACAGCGTGGTCACCGCAAGCGAGATTTGTCCCAGCTTGTCGGTCCATAATAATTTCACACAGTGACTAAACTCGTGAATCAGAAAGAAAGGATTCCTTTTGGGAATACGATGATCAACACCGGTATTCGGGATATACAGATTAAACAACGCCGCAATGGCGTAAATGACAGCGATGATCAGGATACCGCTTTCCAATGCGTTATCGATCCCCGTGTCGATAACAGGAAAATCAAACTGCAGCAGCACACCGGCAACGGAAGGGGTAATGAGCACACCGCCCAATACCGTGCCCAGTACTATCGATGCCACCGTTAATCCTTCGATCCAGCCATTGGCGATCACCAATTTCTCCGCAGGCAATAATTCGGTCAAGATACCGTACTTGGCCGGTGAATAGGCGGCTGCGCCGAGCCCCACAACCGCGTACGCAGCCAATGCGAAATATTGATGCATGGCGATAAAAAGTAATCCGCAGCCGGTAATCTTGATGGTGTTGCTAACGAACATGACGCGTCCTTTCGGCATAGAATCCGCAAATGCGCCAACGAAAGGAGCCAGAATCACGTAGAACAACACGAAAACAAACTTCAGCATGGGTGTTAAATAGGCCGGTGCATGTAAATCAATCAACAATGCAATCGCCACAACCAGCAACGCGTTATCTGCCAATGAAGAGAAAAACTGCGCTGCCATAATCGTATAAAAACCGCGTTCCAAGCTATTTCCTTGTATATTTATTTTTTCTGAGTAGATTCAGGGTATTGAATCATTCGTGCATGCATACATCGCCTGTATAACAAAATCGCCAGCTGTTGATCCCTTTAAGCGCTTCCCGCCGGGTGCACAAGATTAGCATATCATGCCGCTTCGCATGTTAAGGTATGGCGACATAAAAGTTAAATCGGCATTACAAAATTAGATTATTATAAAAAACCTGCGGATAATACTCGCTCTTGCTTATTCTGAACATTAAATTAATGCCACGCCCTACCCAAGCTTTTATCGACCTTGCCGCTTTAACTCATAATCTATCCGTAGTCCGCCAACATGCTCCGCAGTCGCGCATCATGGCAATTCTTAAAGCCAATGCTTACGGCCATGGATTACTCCATAGCGCCAGCGCCCTCAAAGACGCCGATGGATTCGCGCTACTGGAGCTGGATGCGGCGATATGCCTGCGTAATGCCGGTTACCGGCATCCGATCTTGCTCCTGGAAGGTTTTTTTTCAACCGAAGAATTAGCTATCTTTGAGCAATACCGTTTGAGCGCGGTCGTTCATCATGCTGAGCAAATTGCCATGTTGTCAGCTTCCAGACATTACAACATTGATTTGTTTATCAAGATCAATACCGGGATGAATCGTCTGGGATTGGCGCCACAGCAATTTTCACCAGCCATCGGCACACTGATCGAGAAGCAATACTACAAAAACATTACACTGATGACACATTTTGCTTCCGCTGATGAACCTGGCGAAGCAGAGAATGTCGTTGGGCAGTTACAGTACTTTGAAGCCATCACGAAAGAGCACCGCCATTATCCCAGCTCACTCGCAAATTCAGCAGCAATCATTCGTTATCCTGTCACGCATACCGATTGGGTGCGCCCTGGCATTATGCTATACGGTGCCTCGCCTTTTACGGATAAAACTGCGGCGGAATTGGACTTGCGGCCCGTCATGACGCTTTCGAGCAGAATTATTGCCACACAGGATTTGGGAGTTGGTGACAGAGTCGGCTATCACGGCCTTTTTCAAACGGCCGAGCCAATGCGCATCGGCATTGTCGCATGCGGTTACGCGGATGGATATCCACGCCACGCGCCGACGAACACCCCGGTATTGATCAATAATCAACGCAGCCGGTTGCTGGGCCGGGTGTCAATGGACATGCTCGCGGTAGACTTAACCGGTATTGAAAATGCCGGATTGAATAGCCCGGTTACATTGTGGGGAAAGGGATTGGGCGTTGATGAAGTCGCTCAGAGCGCCGGTACGACCAGCTATGAGTTACTTTGCGCACTATCTCCCCGGGTAGAAAAGACTGCTTTGCTATAAAAACACAGCATCGCAATCCGATCTACCCAGGGCACATCGCAATTACAGGTGTTACTCTACTTTTGCTTTGCTGCGCAATTCTTGTACCACTGTTCCGAACTCGCGCTGCAATACACGTTGCTGAATATTTTGTTTCACTTCTTCAAAAGGCGGTACTTCCATTGGGCGGATATCCATCAACTGAATCACGTGCCAGCCAAAGGAAGTTTGCACGGGTTGTTCCGTCAATCCCCCTTTGGATAATTTCACCAGCGCTTCGGAAAATGGTCTGACATAAGCTGCCGGTGGACTCCAATTAAGCTCACCGCCATTTTCCTTACTGCCGTCATCAACCGATTTCTCTTCCGCTATTTTTGCAAAATTACCGCCTTTTTTGAGTTTTGCAATAATATCCTTGGCTTCATTTTCATTGGCGACAAGAATATGGCGTGCCTTATATTCTTTATCCCCCATTTGCACTTTCAGAACTTCGTATTCTTTGCGCAAAGTCTCTTCACTCACCACATTATTTCTGATGTAATCCGCCTGAAAAGCTCTGACCAGCACTGCCTGGCGGGCTATTTCAAGTTGTGCGATCACGTCGGGATCTTTATCCAATTTCTTTTTCACTGCTTCCTGCGCGAGAATCTCTTCAGCAATCAGATTTTCACGCAAAGCCTTTCTCATTTCCGGACCATCAGGCTGACCCTGCGCCGCACTGGCCTTCACCATTAATTCCAGACGTGACTGCGGAATCGCTACGCCATTTACCTTAGCCACGGTACCTGTTGATTGGGCTTGAGCTGATAGCGTAATCACTCCTAAAACACTAATCATCATTGCCTGTGAGAATTTCGTCAAACGCATTGAATTTCCTTTTTTGTGATTGAGATAAAATTTATATTCGCCAGAATATATCGCCGCGAGAAAGTATACGCCTTAACTGAATCGACGTGAATCTCTACAGACCATTATTTCTATTGAATAACTTGATACTGTTGAAGACATGGTGATGCAATCGCTCTATGCCGGCAACACCTTTTTAAAAGGTTTTACGGTCACTTTCTGGTAGACACCCGCGCTAACGTAGGGATCGGCGTTAGCCCACGCCTGCGCTGCTTCCAGGGATTCAAACTCGGCCACAATCAGACTGCCGGAAAACCCTGCAGGGCCAGGATCTTGACTGTCGATAGCCGGATAGGGTCCGGCTAAGATCAAGCGTCCTTCATCTTGTAATACTTGAATTCTTTTCAGATGCTCCGGACGGACTGTCATCCGTTTTCCCAAGCTGTCCGGTACATCCTCTCCATTAATGGCGTATAACATTATCGTTCCTTGTTCGCTTTATTTTCTCTTTCATCCTTGAAATCATCCGGTTCACTGACAGAAGCATCCTCAGTCAATGCGGCCGGGGCATCTTGCAAATATTTTCCTAACATCATCACTTGTGCGATAACAAAAACAAGCATCATTCCCGTAGCACCAAAAAGCTTGAATGTAACCCAGGTATCTACCGGAAAATTAAATGCGACATATAGGTTGACACACCCCATCGTTAGAAAAAAACCCACCCAGCTTAAATTGAGCCTGCTCCAGACCAAAGGCGGCAAAACCATCTGTTTCTCAAGCATTGCCTGTATCAGGTTTTTTCTGAAAATTACATTGGATCCTAATAAAACGGTTGCGATCAACCAATACAACACGGTCGGTTTCCATTTGATGAATGTTTCATCCTGGGATATTAATGTCGCACCGCCAAAAATGACAATAACAGCCAAATTGATCCACATCATCTTATCGACGTGGCGATTGCGAAACCAAAGCCAGGCTATTTGTGCAATCGCTGCCACTATCGCAACCGCGGTGGCGATGAAGATATCGTACAGCTTGAACGCCAGGAAAAATAAAATTACCGGAAATAGATCAAAGAGAAATTTCATCGCTGCAAATATCGTGAATTTTTTTAATGGCTCGTCCGAGAGTAGATCATCAAAAGCAAGAAATGTTTCTTACTCCAATACCGGCGGTAAGCGGGGGGTAAGGTTATTTTTTTCCTGTATTGCCGCGCCCAGCAAGGCATAACCAAGCAATCGGCCGGTTTCATCCTGATAGAGCGCCTTTACGCCATTCTGATCAGCTTCCACATGCCATTCACCTTTTATAGTGAAATCAGGCGGCGAAACAACTGCAGGGCATGCAGGCGTTTTTACGATAACCGGCATCGCCGGATAGCGGACTTCCGTCGGATTACCCGCTAGCGTTGCCGCCAGGGCGCGGGCTGCATGCGTGATCGGCATCACAAAAGGCAATACTTTTCCTGCAACTTCGGCGCAATCCCCCAAGGCGTAGATATCGTCTAACTGAGTTTGTAACAAGCGATTAACGACAATTCCGCGATTAACGGGAATACCGGCAGATGCGGCCAGCTGCGTACGCGCGCGTAACCCGACCGCGGACAATACGATATCTGATTCAATTGCGCTTCCATCAGCGAATGCCAGACGTAGCTTTTCTTGCGCTTGATCAACGGACTGCGTGGTTGCGTTCAAATGAAAAACCACACCCGCCGCTTCCAGCCTTTGCCGTATAAATGCCCCGCCTGCGGGCGGCAGAAGACGCCCCAGCGGCTGCGCGCTGATATCTATCACATCGACTTGATAACCGGCGGTTGCCAGATCGTTGGCAAACTCACAACCGATCAAACCCGCGCCAATGATGCTGATACGCTTTTTTCCAGCCAGTGCAATGCGAAATTTTTTATAATCGTCGAGATCGTTAATCGTCAATATATCCGCTACGCCATCGCCTGAAAGCGGCAAATGCACTTGATCAGCGCCCAACGCCAAAACTAATTGACTGTAAGGGATTTTCTCACCATCGGCCAATGTCACCGCACGCGTGGCTTGATCAATCGCGCTGACACGGCAGTGAGGCCGAATGGAAATTTTCAATTGTGCTGCCATTTGAACGGCGTCACCGTTGACAATCGACTCGGGTGTCTTCCCGTATGACAATGCATTTGACAGCATGGGCTTGGAATAAAAACCGCCATGATCAGCAGATAGCATGACAACATCCAGTTCCGTATTCAGTTTACGCAATTCACGCGCCGCCGCATAACCGGCTAATCCGCTTCCTATAATAACTAAGGGATTCTTCATTAACTCAGATCTCCATCATCTCTAAATCCACCTCATTGATACCCGACCTATGGCCACCATCGCAGCGGCATAGCGGCAATCGGCTTCTTTTTTGGATTGACTAAAAACAAAGCACACTGATTAGCGGAGTATTCTTCCTAATCAGTGTGCCTTGTTTGTATCTACTCTACCGGTACGCGCCCGGATGCGGCACGCATCCGAAGATCAAAACGATTTCCGCGCTATTTATTTTTCTTCAGCCTTGTTGTTCACCAGACTTGCACGTCTTTGCAGATAAGCATCGCGCACGAATTCATACTTGTCCAACGCAGCTTCTTCCAGTGTCTTATCTTGTTCCAGGAATTGCGCCCGTGCATTAACCGTTCTCGCTGCAGCCACAGGGAAACGTAGTGCTGTTGTATTAAGATAAGGAACATTGGTCATAAAGACACCCGTCACCCCTTGTGTCACAGGATCCATAAAGAAGCTGTCGACAGCGATACCGAATGTATCACGAACAGAACTTGGCCCCAGCAAAGGCAATACGATGTAAGGTCCGCTGCTGACACCATAGCGTCCCAGTGTCTGACCGAAATCTTCGTTGCGCTTGTTGAGATTAATATCGCTCACAGCACTGATATCACTGGCGATATCGATCATACCGAATATCCCGAAAGTGGTATTGACCAATAAACGTGCACTGCTGGCAAGCGCGCTCTCGTAATTTAATTGCAGCACTGAGTTAGTGATCACCACCACTTCATTCAAATTGGAGAAGAAGTTTCCGACAACCAGTTCAACCGGATCAGGTGTAACCCGTTTATAGCCTCTGGCCACAGGGTCAAAAACATTGTCATACACCATTTCATTAAAATTAAAAACAGCGCGATTCATGGATTCCAGTGGGTCGTTTGCATTATTCTGGCTGTTCGCACTCGCACTCACCGTTGTCTTCGTCGAGGCACAACCTGTTAAAAATAAACCAGAAACCAGTACAGCGACAGCTACGGTACGGATAATATTAATCATGTTCTTATTTCTTCTAATAAAAATTCGGTCGATCTTGCCACATTTATACAATAGGTTCAATACACCCTCGCACAAAGTGCTATTTTTGTTCAGGCGGCCATCCATCGATACTCAGCGGAATAATTAAAAAGTTCCCGATGAATCAGGCACCCGGCGATCAATATACGACAGATTATGCCTGCACTTTATAAATTATCGGCCAACAATAGAATGGGCAAAACGATGCAATTCTCCGGTTAAGCCGCTTCCATTCCGCTATGGCGCAATAACGCATCCAATTCCGGCTCACGCCCTCGAAACGCAATAAACGATTCGAGCGCCGAGCGGCTTCCTCCCACAGCCAGAATTTCTTCCAGAAAATGTGAACCCGTCGCGGCATTCACCACGCCATCCGAGGCGGTTTCTTCAAACATGCTGTAGGCATCCGCCGAAAGCACTTCCGCCCACTTATAACTGTAGTAACCCGCAGCATAACCGCCGGCAAAAATATGCGCGAAACTGTTGGGGAAACGGTTAAAGTCCGGTGGAATAATCACTGCGACCTGCTTGCGGATATCATCCAATAACTGCAATACCGTCCGATCGCCGTCCGGTTTGAAATCGAAGTGCACATGCATATCGAACAGCGCAAACTCAATCTGCCGCAGCATCTGCAAGCCACTTTGGAAATTCTTGGCCTTTATCATCTTATCGAACAGCGCTTTGGGTAATGACTCTCCAGTCTCAATGTGTTGAGTCATTCCGGTCAACACATCCCATTCCCAGCAGAAATTTTCCATGAACTGGCTCGGCAACTCCACTGCGTCCCATTCAACTCCATTGATTCCGGAAACACCCAAGTCTTCCACTTTGGTCATCAAATGATGCAAACCATGACCGAATTCATGAAACAACACGATCACTTCATTATGCGTAAATAACGCCGGGCGCAGTTGATCATCCATCGTAACCGGTGCTGAAAAATTACACGTCAGATAGGCAATCGGTAATTGTATGGTGGATTTCCCCGTGTGCTGATGATCGATCCGGCGGCGTGTAATCGCATCATCCATCCAGGCACCGCCGCGTTTGGTAGGCCGGGCGTAGAGATCCAAATAAAATTGACCGATCAGCTCACCGTTGGCGTCATGAATATCAAAAAACTTCACATCGGGATGCCAGCACTGAATATTGCGTGCAGGCGCGGCAAGCGTGATGCGGATGCCGTACAGTTTTTCCACCACTTTAAACATACCGGCCAACACTTTATCTTCAGGGAAGTATTGTTTAACTTCCTGATCGGAAAAAGCGTAACGCTCTTGCCGCAATTTCTCGCTGACATACGCCAAATCCCACGCTTCCAGTTTCGTCAGGGTCAATTTCTCCGCGGCAAATTGCTGCAATGCTTGCAGATCACCCACAGCGTACGGTTTTGCCTTAGCAGCCAGCTTCTTCAGAAAATCCAAAACTTGCTGCGGAGAGGTTGCCATTTTTGTCGCCAGCGAAACCTCGGCATAATTATCATAGCCCAACATGTGCGCCGCTTCACGGCGTAGCTCCAGTATTTTGTTGATCAGCGGCATATTATCTTTGCTCGAATCCCCTTGGCTATCAAACTCGCTGGCGCGCGTCGCATAGGCGCGGTACATTTGTTCACGCAAATCGCGGTTATCGGCATATTGCAGCACGGGAAGATACGATGGCATGTGCAGGGTGAATTTCCAGCCTGTTTTGCCATCCGCTGTGGCTGACTGTTGCGCCGATTGCAGCACATCGTCCGGAATACCCGCCACCTTCTCCGCATCTTCAATCAATAATGAATAGGCGTTGGTGGCGTCCAGCAAATTATCGCTGAACGTGGATGTCAACTTTGATAGTTCTTCCTGGATTTGCAGGAAACGTTGTTTCTTTTCAGCCGGTAACTCGGCGCCGCCCAAACGGAAATCGCGCAATTCATTGTCGATGATTCGCTTCCGCGCCGGAGTCAGTTGGTCAAATTCCGCACTCGCACGTAACTGTTTAAATTTCTCAAACAACCGCACATCCTGCGATAGCTCGGCATAAAACTGCGTGATCAAAGGCAGATTGGCATTGTAGGTCTCACGCAGCTGCGGCGTATTCATCACCGCGTTCAGGTGCGATACTTGCCCCCAAGCGCGGGATAACCGTTCATTGGCATCCGTCATCGGCTGCACAAAAGTCCGCCAGGAAGGTGCCTTGTCATCCGCCCGCACCGTATCAATCATCGCGCGATTTTCCTTTAACAGCGTTTCAATCGCCGGTGTGATATGTTCGTTGTTGATTTCCGCAAAACGCGGCAGTCCGGAAAAATCAAGTAATGGGTTTGACATGTTGCTCCAAATGATCGGTTAAAAACAAATTCTGTGACAATTGTGCTGCTGAATAAACAGAATACCGCCAAGCTCAGTGCTCATAAACAATATGACCGTTCACCAGGGTATATTTAACACCGCCCGGTATTTCCATCCCCATAAACGGCGTGTTCTTCCCTTGGCTTAGAATGGCTGACGAGGTCACCTTCCAGTAATGGTCAGGATCAAAAATACAGATATCCGCAGCACCGCCGGGCGATAAATGCCCTGCGTCAATTCCCAGTATCCGGGCCGGATCCGAGGTAATCCTGGACAACACGTTCAGCAAGGGCAGACGCATTTCCGCTCCCCACTTCAAAGTGAGCGGCAATAACAGCTCCACCCCCGTTGCGCCAACTTCGGATTGACCGAACGGCAATAATTTGGCGTCCTCGTCTACCGGCGCATGATCCGAACAAATCGCGCCGATCGTGCCATCCAGCAAACCGTGACGCAACGCATCGCGATCGCTCGAGCTGCGCAATGGCGGCATCAGATGGCAATTGGAATCAAAAAACCCGATATCCATATCCGATAAGTGCAGATGATTAATCGACACATCGCAGGTGATCGGCAAACCTTGCTGCCTGGCTGTACGAATCATCGCCAGTCCTTCGGCGCTGGAAATCCGGCACAAGTGCACTCTGACGCCGGTTTCCTTGGTCAATAAAATAATATTGCCGATGGCAATCGTTTCAGCGCATACCGGAACTGTCAGCAAACCCAACCGGGTCGCCACTTCGCCATCATGCGCCACGCCATCGCCGGTCAGCGTGATTTCCTGCGGACGCAGCCACACGCTGAAACCGAATGTCGATGCATACAACATGGCTTGCATGAGCACCCGCAAGTTCGGTAATAACCCGTCCGATTGCCCAAAAACCACGCATCCGGCGTCGTTCAGCTCGGCCATTTCGGTCAAGCGTTCGCCTTTCAATCCCTGCGTCAACGCGCCGATCGGATAGACATGCGCCTGATTGAGGCTTTTAGCGCGATGTTTCAGCATTTCCACCAATCCCGGTTCGTCCAAAGGCGGATCGGTGTCCGGCGGACAAGCGATGCTCGTGACGCCACCGGCAACCGCCGCGGCCATTTCCGATTCCAGCGTGGCCATATATTCAAGCCCCGGTTCACGCAAACGCACCGACAAATCGACCAGCCCCGGACATACCACCAGCGATTGCGCATCGATCACCCGGCTGGCTTGAAATTCATCCGGCGCGGCGCCGATTGCAACGATTTTACCTTTGGCAATAAAAATATCCTGCACGGCATCGATACCGTTTTTAGGATCGATCAAGCGCCCATTTTTAATATGAATTTTCATGCAACCGCCTCTAAACCTGATTGCCTGCCAGAATTGACATCACCGCCATGCGCACCGCGATGCCGAATGTCACCTGCGGGAGAATCACCGACTGTTTGCCATCCGCGACTTCCGAATCAATTTCGACACCGCGATTCATCGGCCCCGGATGCATCACGATGGCGTCGCGCCGGGCGAGCGACAGTTTCTCCGGCGTCAGTCCATAATATTTAAAATATTCCTCCGGGCTGGGCAGATTCGCGCCCTTCATGCGCTCATTCTGCAAGCGCAGCATCATCAACACGTCAATATCCTTGAGTCCCTTGGCCATATCGTGATAAACGTGCACCCCCAGGCGTTCCACCATTTTGGGCAGCAACGTTTTAGGCGCGATCACGCGTACTTCCGGCACACCGAGCGTGGTCAATGCATGAATCTGGGAACGCGCCACGCGGGAATGCAAAATGTCACCGATAATCGCCACGCGCAAGTTGCGGAAATCGCGTTTGTAGCGCCGGATGGTGAACATATCCAATAAAGCCTGGGTCGGATGCGCGTGACTGCCATCGCCGGCATTGATCACATGAATATCCGGTTGCACATGTTTCGCAATCAAGTGCGCCGCGCCGCTCTGCGCATGCCGTACAACAAACATATCCGCATTCATCGCGGAAAGATTATTGACCGTATCCAGCAGTGTTTCGCCCTTGGATTGCGCGGAAACGGCAATATTGAGATTGAACACATCCGCCGATAAACGCTTGGCGGCGATTTCAAAGGTTGTGCGCGTGCGCGTGCTGGGTTCGAAAAAAAGATTGAATATCGACTTCCCGCGCAACAGGGGAATCTTTTTGACATCACGTTCCGTGACACCGACAAATGACTCGGCGGTATCGAGAATATGCAATAAAACAGAAGCGGGTAATCCTTCGGTTGTCAGCAAATGCTGCAACACGCCATGTTCATCCAGTTGCGGGTTCCTATTGATCATTCCGGCAGACTCTTATCATACAAATGAAAGCTTAACTTTCCGTTCTTTCCACACTTTAACTCAAGCATTTTATCCACCGGTAACTCCAGTGTAACGCCGGTATATTGCGCGGCTATCGGCAATTCCCTGCCGCCCCGGTCGGCTAAAGCGGCGAAACTGATCGAAGCAGGACGGCCGTAATCGAACAATTCATTGATTGCGGCACGGATGGTGCGTCCCGTCTGCAATACATCGTCCACCAGCAGAATATGCGCACCTTCCACTGCAAACGGTATTTCCGATGGTTTAACCTGCGGATGCAAGCCGATCTTATCGAAATCGTCGCGATAAAAAGCAACGTCCAGCGTTCCTAGCGGCTGCTTGATTCCCAGTGCTTGATGCAGGCGCTCGGCCAGCCACACTCCACCGGTGTGAATACCGATCAGCGCAAAGTCCTTGTGCGCATCGGCTTGGATTTTTTTAGCAAGACTGTCGAATGCTTTCTCAGCGTCTGGTAATTGCATACTGCTCGTCAAAGAATGATTGAAGGATATGTTGTGCGGCGACCTGATCCAATAGCGCTTTTTGTTTTCTTCCCGTGACACCGACTTCACGTAACGTTGCGCTGGCTGTTTCGCTGGTATAGCGCTCGTCTTTCATGATCACTTTGATATTAAAACGGCCCGACAGCCGCCGCGCAAAACGCTGGCTTAACTGCGTCAACTCATGCACCGTGCCGTCGCTATGCAACGGCAAGCCCACGACCAGCAAAACCGGCTGCCAGGTTTGGATCAGTTGCCCGATCAGCGCAAAACGCCGTTCCGTCACTTCACTGTCCACCGTTGCCAGCGGATGCGCCACTCCAACGGCTGTATTGCCAATCGCCACGCCAATGCGTTTTTTTCCGAAATCAAAGGCCAGCACAGCTCCGGCTGGAAGCTGTTCCGGCACATGATTTTCCGGTAGTTCATCGAGAAGACTTTCCGCCATACGTACTAATATTCAGGCATGCCCGACTTCATTGGAGAGATTGGCATCCTGAATCCCTAGCAGCTGCATCGCAGCCGGAAGCCTTTCTTCTGTCGGCATATCGAATATCACATTCGTGGATGCAGGCACGGTCAGCCAGGCATTCTGCGCCAATTCGTGTTCGATTTGGCCCGCGGCCCAGCCCGCATAACCCATCGCGATCAAGACTTGATCCGGCCCTTCGGCATTGGCGATGGCCTTTAAAATATCCAATGAAGTGGTCAATCCCACTTCACCATTCACGGCCAGCGTGGATTGCCACTTACCGACCGGCTGATGCAGCACGAATCCGCAATCGAGTTGCACCGGTCCGCCAAATAACACAGGCGCCGCATCCGCCAGAGAATCTGCCGGTGGAATACCCAATTGTTTAAACAGGTTGATCAGTGTCAGATCGGTGGGGCGGTTGATGACGATACCGAGCGCGCCTTGCTCGTTATGTTCACAAACATACGTCAGTGTTTTGGAAAAGACGGAATCTGCCATTGCCGGCATTGCAATTAGAAAATGGTGTGTCAGATTAATACTTTTCATTGCGAATGTGTTTTGACCGGTGACCTGACTATTCTGATTTCTCTCTTATCCGATATCTTTCCAAGGTAATGCCGCGCTCAAACCCAGTATGCGGTATGAGTCATCACTTTCGATCCAAGTTTCATGGTTAACTTCACCGGCAACGGTAATTCTGCACCACCGTATGACAATGCCATGGTCGCATGACTGGCTTCGTCAATTTTCATTTGCGATACGATGGCGCGGCTTTTCTCGTCATGATTGGGCAAGCGCTCCAAATGACCGGCCAGATGGGCACCGACCTGGTGTTCCGTTTCAGCCAGAAAACCCAGATTCCATTTATCCCCCAGCATGCCTGCCACCACACCGATGGCAAAAGATCCGCCGTACCAGAGCGGATTCAGGAAACTTTTATGCCCGCCCAGTTCAGCGATACGGCGCTCCGTCCACGCCAGATGCTCGGTTTCTTCACGTGCGGCCTGCATCAGCGTTTGCTGCACCGTTTCATTGCGCGCTGTCAGTCCCTGCCCTTGATACAACGCTTGCGCGCATACTTCACCGACATGATTCACCCGCATCAACGCACACGATAATCGTTTTTCCGCATCCGTCATCTCAGCTTCCGGCAGTTCATTGCCAGGCACAGGCCGCAAAGTCTGAGCCGGTGTCGAGAGTGTCCGCAGGGCGCTGTCAAAACCAATGATAAGCTTATCGATAGTAATCATCGTCTTTTACTTCATCCTTGAATAAGAATTGACGTGCCATTATAGGCCGATATGCCCGCATTCAGGTACACTAAAATTTATCCGGTTATAATTCCAACCCCATTTGTCTAGCCAGCAGCGTAACCGGATGCAGCACTTCGACATGAATTCCGTTTTCGTACAATCCATTGGCTATATGCATCGCGCAACCGATATTTGAAGTCACCAAGTACTGAGCCTTGCTTTCCTTCACTGTCGTTATCTTGTTTTGCAGCAACGTATCCGCAATTTCGGGTTGATCGATGAAGTAAGTACCCGCTGCGCCGCAGCATTGGTCATTGCCAGCCAAAGGCACTGCTGCCGCGCCAGGTATCCGGGCAATCAATTGATAAGGATATGCCTGCTCGCGCAACACATGCCGCAAACTGCACGGCTCATGCACCAGGATTTTTTGCGCCAATGGCGCAATGTGAATACTTTCCCACCCCTTTGCCGCCATCAGAAAATGGCTGATATCGATAACTTCGCCCTGCTCTCCGGCAACCCCGGATTCCAGTAATTGCACACCGCAACCCGAGGCGGTACTGATCACCGTATCAAATTCAGCAAAAACCGATTTATTCCGCTGCACCAGCGCATTGGCTTGCTCCAGCGCGCCGCTATGCTGATAGATAGCGCCGCAACACATTTGATTGCGTGGAATATGGACTGTGTAGCCCAAGCGATTCAATACATAAATACTCGAATTTAAGGTGGCTACATCGGTCACACGCGCCACGCATCCTAAAAACAAAGCAACTTCACCGCGTTTCTCGCCCTGCGCAGGGTAAACCACCCGCCAAGCGCTGCCATTGCTTGCAGTATTTTCCGCAGCCGCTGCATAGGGAAACTTAACCACCGGAAGCTGAATGATGAATTTAAATATTCGCTTGTTCTTGATCAGGCTTGATCTCCGTAGCCCGCGCAGCCACTCGTTTTTTTGCAGAAAATGCAGCAATCGGCGCAACCGGTCCAAACGCGTCGGCTGGGTCAGCAATAGCCGTTCCAATGCAATGCGCCAGTTTGATTTCCGGGCAGACGCCACGGATTTTGATTGATCCGCAATCAACGCGCGCGTTTCGTCGATTAAACGCCCATAAGAAACATTATTCGGACAAACCGCCTCACAAGCCCGGCACGTCAAACAACGATCCATGTGTTGAATAAATCGCGCATTCAAAGCAATCCGCCCATTCGCAACACCATTCATTAACGCGATACGCCCGCGCGGAGAATCCGCTTCCGATTTCAATACACGATAAGTAGGACAATGCGGCAAACATAAGCCGCATGAAACGCACTGGTTTGATTCATCGATAATCAAGTTTTTGGAAAACTTTGAGAGCAATTTATAATCCCGTTTCAGAAATACTGTAATTGGATATGATAATCCGTGCTTACTTTAAGAGCATCAAGGTACTGCATGGCTATTTTATCACTTGTCAGAATCGCAAGAATTACTGTAAAATTAAATGTTAATTAAATTCAAGCTTCATACTTTTAGACTGACAGGTTTATAGGAAAAACATGGTTATAATTAGATTAGCAAGGGGTGGCGCAAAAAAACGTCCGTTTTTTAATATGGTAGTGGCTAACTCCCGCTACGCACGTGACGGCCGGTTTATCGAACGTATTGGCTTTTACAATCCGCGAGCCGCTGGGGGCGAAGAAGCATTGCGCGTTCAATTAGACCGCGTTGCTTATTGGCAATCCCAAGGTGCGCAGTTATCATCAACAGCAACCCGGTTAATCAAACAGTTTTCCACCAGCAAAGTAGCATCAGCAAATAGCTAAAATAAGCGAACAAAATACACCCATGGTGATAATGGGCCATATTATCGGCCCATTTGGCGTTTATGGCTGGGTAAAAGTTAATCCGTATACAGAATACACCAATGGATTAATGGAATATCCAGTATGGTGGTTGAGTAAAGATAATAAAAACTGGCAGAAGGTGCATGTTGTTTCCGGCCGCATGAATGGCAGCATTCTGAATGCAAAATTCGCCGAATATACCGATCGCACACAAGCCTTCGCATTAAACGGAATGCGGATAGCAGTACCGCGTGACCAGCTTCCCGATTTATCCGAAAATGGAATGGATGGTTATTACTGGTCGGATTTGATTGGCACTACGGTGCAAAATCTAGCGGGCGAAGAATTAGGCAAGGTTACGGGTTTACTTGAGACGGGTGCAAATGATGTTTTGTGCATACAAAATGGGAGCGAGGATAAAAAAGAGATCCTCATTCCTTTTGTTGATCAGTTCATCATCAAAGTTGATTTGAAGCTCTCTCGAATTACAGTGGATTGGGGCAAAGACGATTAAGGTAATAATGAGCGATGCCTTTTGAATGCGATGTTATTACGCTATTTCCGGAAATGTTTAACGCCGTCACGCACTATGGCATAACAGGAAAAGCGAACAGGAATAATATCTTTCGTCTCAACACATGGAATCCGCGCGACTTTACCAGCGATAATTATCGCACTGTAGATGACAGTCCGTACGGCGGTGGTCCCGGAATGGTCATGATGGCTCAACCGCTGGAAGATGCCATCATACAAGCCAAAGCGAGACAGCATGCTGCCGGGATTGAAAAACCCACGGTTGCTTATCTGACGCCGCAGGGAAAACAGCTCGACCACAAAATGGTCACACAGCTGAGTAAACTGCCGGGATTGATTATGCTGTGCGGGCGATATGAAGGCGTGGATGAGCGCTTAATCAATCGTCAAGTGGAAATTGAGATTTCTATTGGCGATTATGTGGTTTCAGGCGGCGAGCTGGCTGCAATGGTGTTAATTGACTGTATAGTGCGGCAAATTCCGGGTGCTCTGGGTGATCCCGAATCTGCAAATCAGGATTCGTTTGTGGATGGATTATTGGATTATCCGCATTACACTCGACCCGAGGTGTATCAAGGAAATCGTGTACCGGAAATATTGATGTCAGGCAATCATGCGCATATCCGCCGCTGGCGGTTACAGCAAGCGATTGGTCGAACGTGGTTAAAGCGGCCTGATTTATTTGAGTTAAAATTTGCGCATGGCTTGACGCGGGAAGAAGAAAAACTGTTGGAAGAATTTAAACAATCCTGTAAATCCAGGTAGAAAGAGGGGAAATATCATGAACATCATCGAACAATTAGAAGCAGAAGAAATTAAACGCCTGAATAAAGAAATACCTGATTTCTCCCCGGGAGATACCGTTATTGTCAACGTTAATGTGGTTGAAGGCGATCGTAAACGCGTACAGGCTTACGAAGGTGTCGTAATTGCCAAACGCAATCGTGGTTTGAATTCAGCGTTCACAGTACGCAAGATTTCAAGCGGAGAAGGCGTGGAACGTACTTTTCAAACCTATTCGCCATTGATAGCGAGCATAGAAATCAAGCGCCGCGGTGACGTTTGCCGTGCAAAACTCTATTATCTCAGAGACCGTGCAGGCAAATCGGCCCGGATTCGCGAGAAACTGCCTGCTCGTGCTTCTTCTAGCGATAACAAAAACGCAGCATCCGCAGCAGAGTAGACGCAGTACAACAAATACACAACCAGGATCAGTGCGATGTCAGCACTGATCTTGCCTATCAGGAGTACCGCAGATTGATACACGCAATGGCAGAACGCTGCCGTTGACGTTGGCCTTATTTAAGCAACTCCAAAACATTCTCCGGCGGGCGGCATACTTTGGCCCGGTTACCCCGCACCACGATGGGCCGCTGAATCAGATCCGGATTTTTAACCATAGCCGCCAGGATTTCATCATCCGATGCCGCACTTAAGTCACGCGCGGCGGGCTCATCTTTACGCAGAATATCGCGCACCGGCAGGTTAAGTTTTCGGATCAACTCACGCAGCTTATCCGCTGTTAAAGGCACCTCGTAATAATTGATCGACTCGAACTCCTCGCCACTTTCCCGGAGCAGAGATAAAGCCGCCCTGCATTTACTGCAAGTTGGTTTCTGATAAATAACGATCTTGTCAGTCATATTTTTTCCCGCCTGCTGGGTCGAGATTCTCTCGATTGCACGATAAGAAACCGGTTATTTCACACCGCATTCAGCCGAGATCGCCTTATGCGCGGAGGTCGAACCGCTCAACCCGAAAGTATCCACAGTTTCCGTGCCGCGAGCCGACGCACCTTTAACCACCAGGGAGCTTCCACGTTTGATCGCGTCCGTGATTTTATTATCGGTTGCTTGATCGGGAGCCCACGCTGAGTCATCCTGAGTAAACAGCTTGAAATTCTGATTGTTCACAGTAACCGTCGCATCACTTCCCGGCTTATAGGGATAACCGGCGATATAGCTGAAAACATTTTTACTCTTTTCCGCAGGGCGATGCGTAATCAACGCAAATACATCGCCACGCTTTGAGTAATTCCCTTCCGATTTTTTCGGCTGGCTCACCATGTAACACACTTTGCTATTGTTCTCCATGAACATATAGGCAGTCCAGTCGCCATGCTGGCCGAGCAGTTTGGGCTCCGCGGCTTGCACTGCATTACAGAGTGAAAAAATAACACCAGCCAATATCAATTTTCTACATTTCCGCTTCATTTTGAAAACCTTGAGAAGTATTGTCGATACGATTTTTCAGCGATTGATCAGAATCAAGAGATATGAAGCATCTTCAATCCCGATTGCCAGTCATCCGCCAAGATTATTAACAGCCTTCCATCTTGTAAATATAAAAACCGTTTTTCGTGATTTCATCAATCACATTCGCCGGGGCGCTTTGGCTATGGCAAAAACTGCATTCCCGGCTGGTCACAACCGCATTGCTTTCTCCGATTGACGTCAGCCATTGCTTGGCATATTCAACCGCTTTTTGGTCATCTTTCACTGCGGTGAACACATCAAAGTGCATGGTATGTCCATCTTCTGCCTTAACATACGTATCGTAAACATGAATTTGCATAAAAATTTATTTCCTTGAAAAAGATAATTTAAGCACTGTGCACATCATAAAAAACATGCCGCATTGCAAACGAAAAGTATATTAACTATACCAATTTATCGATTAAACCGCCATGCCAATCGCATGATCAGGAAATCAGCTTCGCACCAGGATTCGCATCGTTTAGAGACACGCGCGGCTATTATTTCTTTCTGGCAACGATCACACCGTCGCGGGTCGGATTGATAAATGCATCAAAATCCGGATCATTAAAAATCAGCCGGTTATGTTCCATAATCGCTTCTGTCGAACCACTCACCGTCTCTTGCAAGCCTTTTAACGCGACACGGCCATGCCACAGCACATTATCGGCAATATACAACCCGCCGGAACGGATACGTTGCTTCGCCATCCGCCAGATTTCCGGATAGTCGCCTTTGTCTACATCGTTATAACAAATATCGAACATCCCTTCCGTTTGCGCAAAAACATCCTGCGCCAGCCCCACGCAAAACTCTACCCGTTGCCATACATCAGCAGCGGAGAGATATTTTTCCGCACGCGCGCGATTACTGGCATCCGCGTCGCTGCATATTACACGCCCGTCGGCGCCGACCGCTCTTGCAAACCAATACGCTGAATAGCCATAACCGCTGCCAAATTCAAATACCCGCTTGGCGTTGATCATTTTCGCCTGGGTTTCAAGAAAAATACCGGCCAAGCGGTTGACGATGGGAAAATTTCTCAGCTGCGCAAATTCTTCCATCTCAGCAAGCACCGGGTGATCGCTGTGCGTGACCAAGGTGCGCATATACGCTTCAATCGCCGGATTAACCGGAATGAATCCGTTTGATTCAGGAATAACCGCTGATTGAATATCGTTCATTGATTTCTCCTTTATGATCGCTAAGGAAGCGCTGATTAATTGACTGCACGAGTGAATTGCTTCGTTGCGCGGTACTCACTTCCTTGCCTATCAGATTGATAGATCTCGGTTGTTGCGTTCCGTGCGCCTCGCACTTCATCTCGTCCGTTGAATTAATCAGCGCTTCCCTAATCAGACCGGAGTTGTTTTCTTTGACGCCATTAATACACATTCCTCACCGGAGTTTTTATTCAACAGAAAAACCAGGCTGGCAACCACCTGAAACCTGAATCCCCGTAGGACATCGCGGATCGTAACGGACTGTTGTCCGATTGCCGCCTCAGTCAATGGCGGACTGCTTTGACCAATGCCGTACGCACCGACCGGTGTTGTCCAGCAGCGCGGATCGCTGAAACCGGCTTTCTGCGCCAGTTGGCTTAACGTTTGGCTGGTAAATAAATGCAAATGCCGGGGCGGCTCAAGACCGCGCCACGCGGCGCCAAACTGACTGTGCCCATAACTCGCGGCGTTCGGCGTCAACACCACCAGCAAACCATTGTGCTTCAGTAAACGATGGCAAGTCATCAGCATCGCCACAGGATCGTACACATGCTCGATAACGTGACTCAGCAGCACCACATCATATTCACCCGGCTCGATGGTTTCAAGCGGTCCCAAGTGCACCGGAATTCCTTTCACGTGACGCACATGCTCCGCAGCCACCGGGTCAATTTCCTGCCCCATCACTTCCCAGCCCAGTGCGCGCATGCGCGCCAGCCGTTTTCCATTACCGCAACCCACTTCCAGCAAACGTCCCGGCGGTGTTTGGTCCAGATAAATACGCTTATAACGCCGCCGTTCACGCCGCAATCCCAGCAAATGGATACTCATGGCATGCAAAATAGTACGGACGATGCGCACCCAGCGTGATTGCCGCGCGTGATTTGCATGGCCGTGCGTATAATAATTGCGGTAAGCCTTGCCAATCTCGTCCACCGCCGGTCTGGGATCAAGCCAGATCAGACCGCACTCCGCATCCGTACATTTTCTCAGTGTCCACTCACCTGGCGCGCCAAACAGCCGGTCGGTCAGGCCGCGATACAGGACTTCGCCTGGGTTGCCGCACGAATAGCAAGTTGAATTTGTTTCGGTGCCAATCCGCTCTGCTGACATCGTCATTTAAATCCTTTCCGGTTTTTGTTGATGCCAGCGCATGGCGATCGCGGTAATCGCCAGCAATAATACCGGCATCCTGCTGAAAATAAGAAAGGCATCCGTCAGCCCTGCGAGAAAAATATAGCTTACCAAACCGGCCCCGAGCAGACCCAGACCGATTCTGCGGAATGTCTGATACCAGGCCCAATAAAGAAATAGCACCGCCAACAGGCCCGCGACACCGACATGCATGCCGATCTCAATCCAATCGTTATGGTAATGCGATGTCTTCTGGAATGCCGGTAAATCCTTATAAAGACCGTTTTTGTACGTTTGAATCGTGGTATCGAAATAACGCTCCGGCGCACCCGTGCCATACCCGGTCCATGGACGCTCGGCGATGCCATGCAAGCCGACATCCCACATGGCCAGACGGTATCCCAAACTGGAGCTGTAATTGCCCTGCTGCAACAATTCGATATCGCTTTTAACCAGCAGTAATCTTTCTTGGAAAGCTGGGCTGCTATAGGCAAAAACTCCGGCGGCTATCGACACAACTGCGAAAATGCCGAAAAATTTCCGCATATCCAGTTTATAGCGCAGGTAAGTTTGCAACACGATGGCCATCAGCGCCGCCAGCAGAAGCACCCGGCCATACTGATGAAATTGCACATAAATTAATGCGATGGCGGCGATCCACAAGACGATCGCCAATGGTACCGAACGGCTCACGCAAGCCAATCCGACAGCCACGATCGCACCCGCGCCGAGCATCGCCGAAAAGCTCAGGTAGGACATGTTCAACAGCGCAATGCCTTGCTCGCCCGTCACCTGCCATTGATACACACCCAAGCCCAGAACCAGCAGATAACCCGTGACCAATCCACCGGTTGCCCAGGGCAAGCGCTCCTTGTTCAGCAGCAAATAGAACGGAACCAGAATCAGCAAGGTAAAGTACTTCACCCATTTCATCCTGCCATGATCGGGCAGCTCGCTCCACAGCAATCCGGCCAGCAACAAAGTGCACAACAACACAATCGCTTGCACCAATGGCAACTTAAAAACCTGATGCAATCGATACAAACCACCGTCCATCAAACTAGCAATGATCAACAATGGAAAGGCAAGCAGATTCACTTCGCCGCGCCAGAATCCCGCGCAGACGAGAACCAGCGCAAACCGGATGAATATTTCCTGCCGTGTGATGGATGTTTGCATAAAGCCAGTCAAGCGAAGTTTTTATAAGTCTTGGTGAAATTCCCGATAACGTGAAAGGCCATTATTCCGGTTCAAGCTAATCCGCCTGCCACTCGCGCATTTTCAGCCGATACACGCGGACGAACAGCGCCAATACAATGCGCAATCCCGCCGGTACGCCCGGCAAAATCCACACGGCGGTAATGCGCTTATCTTCGCGTGACCAGCCACGCAGCATCAGTTTCACGATGGTTTTAAAGCCCGCCTTACCGTTACGCAGTTGCAGGCACGGCAACTGCGGCAATGATGCAGGTGTCAGCCAATGCAACCGCCCGCCTTGCCGCATCACTTGTTCCATCGAGTCCGCGATGCGGGATGACAAGCCAGCCCACGTAGCATCGCCGGAAACGGCCAGCACATTCTGCCGGGCCAGCGGATAACGCGACAAATAGAGCGACCGGTTGCGTTGCACCAATTCCCGGTAAGCTTTCCCGCGCCCGAACGATGCCCCGGTTTCGTGACGAACGGCTGCATCCGGATGCACACCCATGCGCCAGCCTTGTTGATCCAACCGCCGCCCCAGATCGGTATCTTCATAATAGCCCCGGCCAAACTGCGCATCAAAACCGCCCATCGCCTGAAAAACAGCGCGGCGGATCAAAAATGCATAGCCTCTGAAACGATAAGTGGCGATATATCCGCCCGGTTGCCGCGCATATCGGCCAGCCTGTGTTTCCGCACTATCGCCTTCCGCCGGACTAATGACCGCCAGCCGGGAATCAGCGGCAAAGGCGCCGCACAACGATGGCAGAAAATTATTCAATACCTCGATATCGGAATTCAGCACCAGCACCCAATCGGCATCGGAACGCGCCACCGCATCGTTGACAGACTTTCCATACCCCTGATTTTCAGGCGCATGGTGAACATGCAGCTGTGGATAAGACAGATTGTCGAGCATGGCGCGGGTTTCAGCAGCCGATGCATCGTCCTGGATATGAATTGTTCTGATCGATGAGCCCAAATAGGCGATGACGGAATCAATGCACCGCTTGGTCAATTCCGCTGCATTATAGACAGGGATTACGACATCAATGATTGGCGCAGCAGTTTCACTCGTCATGTTCTGCCTGAGAAATTTTAATGCATCACACCCGGCCAAAAATCAAGTAGCTTTCGCCCCAGTTTTTTGACGGTCTTTGCTTCACTTCGAGACCGGCCTGTTTCATGATGGCAATGGCTTTTTCCTGCTCACTATCGGTGCCAAGCTCTATGATCACGGATTTCAGCGCCGGGTTTGCCAGAACCGCCGATGCGCCCTGCAAAATGGGAATTTCAATGCCATCGACATCGATTTTCATGTAATTCGGCACCGGGAACCCCCAGTGTCCGCACAGATCGTCCAATGTCACACCGAACATCCCTTGGACATGCGTTGCCGACATTTTCATGTTCTCCAGATCTTCTTGCCCGAACTGCGAGCGGTTTCCACCCGGAATGAATTTGGGAATAAACAATTTGGAAAATTCACTGCGCCCCGACACCGCCACGCAGTAAGATAAAATATTTTTCCCCAGATTGTTCAGATAGATATTTTTATTGAGCGCGTAGTAGTTATTGCTTTGCGGTTCAAAAGCGAATACTTGCACTTTATCGCCGTATTTTTTGGCCGGATATAGCGAATATTGCCCGATATTGGCGCCAATATCGAAATAGCACGAATCCGGTTCAAAGCTATCGAGCCAATCCAGGGTATCCGGTTCTTTTTTTGAATACGTCTTGGCGCGATTGAGTGTGCGCAAGTGATCGACAGAAATTAGAATACGCTGTCCCCTCACCAGCACATCGGTATAGCCGCCTTTCAATTTGTAAGCGGCCACCACCAATTCATTCAAGATGTCTTTTACCCGCATTCACACCCCCTCATGGTTTACCGGTACATCTGATCGCTGCACGGCAGCTCGAGACCGCACTCAATCCGCCAACTGTTCAAGCAGGGATACGTAACGGGGCAACACATCGGCATCCGGGTAATCCAGCATTTCCTGCAAGAAACGCTGCCGGTGTTCTTCGATATAGAAAGCATCGCAACCATGCGTCAGGAAATGGTTGATTTTCTCATACACATCGTCACGGCTTTTCAGTTCGGTTTCCGGCATGTAATACGCCACCGCGGAACGTGCCGCGATCAAATAATCAGCCGCCAGAACCGGCTTTTTCGCCCTGACCGCTTCAAATACCACGGAAGTCGCCAGATCGATGATGACATCCGCCCAGTTCATCAAATGCACCGAATGCGCGTCATCACTCGCAACACGCACATTGGGCAATTTCTTGATCGAACTGTCGGTGGTCAGGGATTGTTTCCAGCCGCTGCGGGTATGCGGCTTGATAATCAGCTCGACACCGGGAAACCCGGCGGTCATATGCACCACTTCACCGACTTCTTCCCAGAATGTCGTGAAATTGGCTTTTCTCAGAAACATGACAATCTTCAACCGGCTGTCCGAGCGGACCAGCGGTGAAGGCGGCATCAATCCGGACAATATTTTTAACCATTCTTCACAGTAGCGCGGCGAACCCAATACAGCGAGCTGATTGTCCGTCATAAACGGGCGGAAACGCACGGAACACAATTCGTTGGGCACAACCACCCTATCGAATATCGTTGCCGCCGAAAATGTGACGTCGGGCTTCAGCTGTCTTTCTCCGCGCCGGATCAATTGGCTGTAATGCGGGCTATCGCCATGCGGCAGTGAAACCGTACCCAGGCCGCGTTCTTTTGCCATGGCAATCACCACTTCAACCCATTCCAGACAAATCACCGAATTGCGTTCGATCCAGTCAAACGCCACTACCCCTTTGCCGGTAGCGCCAAAACACCGCTTCAGCAGAAAATCAGCGGTATGCCGCCACAACGGCTCGCGCTGTTTTTCATCAAACCGATCGGCCAGTTTCTCAGCCAGACCGCCAATCATTTTGATACGCCGCACATTGCGCGTCAGCATCAGCATCTGTAAACGCCATTTTATATACTCGGCCAGCGGAAACAGCTCTTTCATATGCGCAACGCGCACACCTTCGAGCTGACTCAAGTATTGAACGCGGAAATCACGGCGGAATTGGGTGGAACCGATTAATACCACATCACATTGATGACCGGACTTAATCCATTTGTAAATGACCGGAGTAACATGATCGATATCGTTATAGTGACGAAGAAAAAAAAGCGCTTTCATTGCTGTGATGCGAAGACAAAAATATTCAGGATACGCAGCATCTCTACTATTTCCTAGTTTAAACAAAAGATTCTGAAAAGCGCGCTCATTCTACTCTTGCGACTATCCAATTACCAGCACGCCAACCGGGATAAAACCACAGCGCCAAAAAAAACAGTTAAATTTAACAATAAGTGTTGCCCAGAAAAGTGGAAAAACCGGATAATCAGCACATCGCCTTAGACGGTAACTTTTTGTACTCAACCATTAACCAAACACACAACATTTTCATGAAAACAATCGCTGTCATACCGGCCCGCATGGGCTCATCGCGTTTCCCCGGCAAACCCCTGGCAAAAATCCTCGGACGCCCGATGATCGAACACATCTATAAACGCGTGGCCATGAGCAAATCGCTCGACGCCACGTACATCGCCACCTGTGATGAAGAGATCCGCCAAGCTGCGGAAGGTTTCGGCGCACCAGTCATCATGACATCCGATATACACGAACGCGCCAGCGATCGCGTCGCGGAAGCGGTTATTTACCTTGATGCGGATCTGATCGTCATGGTGCAAGGCGATGAACCGATGACACACCCCGATATGATCGATACCGCCGTAGCGCCTTTCAAGGATGACCCGAAACTGGGCTGTGTCAATCTGGTACGCAAAATCGACCATGAAGCCGATTACCTCGACGCCAATACCATCAAGGTCGTCATGAATCAACACAACGACGCGCTGTATATGTCGCGCCGCCCGATTCCGACAATCGCCAAAAGCGGTTTTGCCGACACCGCGGCGTACAAGCAGGTCTGCATTATTCCATTCCGCCGCAGCACCTTGTATCAATACACACATTTGACACCGACACCGCTGGAAAAACTGGAATCGATCGACATGCTGCGCCTGCTCGAGCATGGCATGCAAGTGAAAATGGTGCCTACCGGATTCGATACGCAAGCTGTGGATACCCCCGCCGATCTGGCGCGGGTTGAAAAACTGATGCAATCAGACCCGTTACTTTCCCGCTACTAGGAATCATCATGTCATTGAAATCAAGATTGAACCGGTCTGAATTGACCATCGGTTCATGGGTCACATTGGGGCACCCTTCGATTGCCGAAATCATGGCATCGGCCGGATTTGACTGGCTGGTGTTGGATATGGAGCACAGCGTGCTGGAACTCGGCGAAGTGCAAGCCATCATCCAAGTATTGGACGGCAAGCAATGTCCGGCCATCGTGCGCCTCACTTCCAATCATCCTGACCAGATCAAGCGTGTCATGGATGCCGGTGCGACCGGTGTCATGGTGCCGATGATCAAATCCGCTGCCGATGCCAAAGCAGCCGTGGATGGCGTGTACTACCCGCCACGCGGACAACGCGGCGTCGGTCTGGCACGCGCGCAGGGTTATGGCTCGAGTTTCCAGGCTTACCGGCAGTGGCTGGAGGAAAACGCGGTGATCGTCGTCATGATCGAGCATGTCGACGCGGTCAAAGCGATTGACGAGATTCTGGCTGTTCCCGGTATCGATGCGTATATCATCGGCCCGTACGACTTATCCGGTTCGATGGGACGCCCCGGCGATCTCAACCACCCGGATGTGCAAGCGGCCATCGCACATGTGCTGGAAGCGGGCCGCCGCGCGCAAAAACCCGGCGGCATTCACGTCATCGAACCGGATCCGCAAGCATTGCAGCAACGCATTCAAGCCGGTTTTAATTTCCTCGGTTATGGACTGGATATCCGTATTCTCGATTCCATCTGCCGCACGCATTTACAAAGCATTCGCGCCACTTTGAAAACATCATGAGCTCATTTGTCATTTCCACTTCGTCGTTCGACACCGTCAATAATCCGGCCATTCAGCACCTGCTGCAACACGGCTTTCAGGTCATCACCAATCCGCACAAGCGTAAGCTCACCGAAGACGAAATCATCGCGTTGCTGAGCAGCGGCGCCACCGGTCTGATCGCCGGAATCGAACCGTTGACCGAACGGGTGTTTCAAGCTGCGCCGAATCTGAAAGTCATCTCGCGCTGCGGCACCGGCATGGACAGCGTCGATCTGGCGGCAGCGAAAAGTCGCGGCATTCATGTTCTGAATACACCGGAAGCACCCGCGCAAGCCGTGGCGGAGCTGACGCTGGGTTACATCCTGAGTTTATTGCGGCAAATCAACCCGATCGACCGGGCGGTACGCAATGGCGAATGGCCGCGTACGCAAGGCCGCTTGTTCGCGGCGCAAACCGTCGGCGTCATCGGCCTGGGACACATCGGCCGCCGCGTGGCGCGCTTGTGTCAGGCGTTTGAAGTCACGGTGGTCGCGCACGATCCGTATGCCAGCCAAATACCGGACGGCGTCAGCATGCTGCCGCTGGAACAACTGCTGGCGAGCGCCGACATCATCACGCTGCATACCCCGTATAGCGCAGATATGCATCATCTACTGGATACCAAGGCATTCGCCGCGATGAAGCCGGAAACCATCGTCATCAACGCCGCACGCGGCGGATTGGTCGATGAGAACGCGCTGCTGGCGGCATTGCAATCCGGCAAGGTCAGCGCCGCGGCGCTGGATGTTTTCGAGCAGGAACCGTATCACGGCCCGCTGCTCGAATGCGGCAACGTCATCCTGACTTCGCATGTCGGCTCCCTGGCGCGCGAATCGCGCCAGCGCATGGAAATCGAAGCGGCGGAAAATCTGCTGCAGGGTTTGATCAAATCAGGTCTCGTCAATAACGGATAACATTATGGTGAATGAACAGGTTGTGGTATTCGGCGCCAGCGGATTTCTCGGCAGCCACGTCGCGGACGCATTATCGGCCGCAGGTTACCGGGTACGGCTATTCGACCGCAGTCCGTCGCCGTATCTGAAAAGCAATCAGGAAATGATCATCGGCGACATCATGAATCTCGA
>CP091134.1:67137-70019 GCA_021582535.1 Nitrosomonas sp. | reverse complement strand
ACCGGTTTCGACAATTTCGATCAGCTTGGTTGGGTTGGAATCAAGATCAACCATATTGCCTGCCTCTTTTGCTGCCTGCGTACCAGAGTTCATGGCAACGGCTACGTCAGCTTGCGCAAGAGCAGGCGCATCATTAGTGCCATCACCGGTCATGGCAACCAATCGTCCCTGTGCCTGATACTCCCGGATCAATTTAAGCTTATCTTCAGGCTTGGCTTCAGCGAGAAAATCATCAACACCCGCTTCGGCGGCAATCGCAGCGGCAGTTAGGCGATTGTCACCGGTGATCATCACTGTTTTGATGCCCATTTTCCGTAATTCGCTAAAGCGCTCTCGAATACCACCTTTAACGATATCCTTGAGTTCAATGACACCGAGAATGCGAGCGCCATCGGCCACGACTAACGGTGTGCTGCCACGACGTGATACTTGATCAACTAGAACTTCAACACTTTCAGGGAAAGTACTCCCCAGATTTTCGATATAGGCATGAATCGTATCTGCTGCGCCTTTTCTGATCTTGCGATCACCAAAGTCTACGCCGGACATCCGCGTTTGCGCAGTAAAGGGAACGAAAACTGCATCATGCAATTCACGGCCACGCAAGCCAAATTCCTGCTTTGCAAGTGCAGCGATGGAGCGACCCTCGGGTGTTTCATCGGCTAGCGAAGCGAGTTGTGCGGCATCAGCTAATTCTTTAATCTGAACACTGGGTGCTGGTAAGAAGGCAGATGCTTGCCGATTGCCCAGTGTGATTGTTCCCGTCTTGTCGAGCAGCAAAACATCCACATCGCCAGCGGCTTCAACTGCGCGCCCAGAGGTAGCAATCACATTCACTTGCATCATCCTGCTCATTCCAGCTACGCCAATCGCTGACAGCAAGCCGCCAATTGTCGTCGGAATAAGGCAAACCAGGAGTGCGACCAAAACGGTAATGGATACGGGAGAACCCGATCCTGCTGACTCAACACTATAGATTGAAAACGGTAATAGCGTTGCGCATACGAATAGAAATATCAGTGTGAGCGTAACGAGCAAAATAGTTAGTGCTATCTCGTTTGGGGTTTTCTTACGTTTGGCGTTTTCTACCATTGCAATCATGCGATCCAAGAATGCCTCTCCTGGATTGGCTGTCACGCGAATTACCAGCCAATCCGATAGGATGCGCGTACCGCCAGTAACTGCTGAGAAATCGCCACCCGATTCGCGGATAACAGGTGCAGATTCGCCAGTGATAGCGGATTCATCGACAGAAGCAACGCCTTCCATGACTTCTCCATCGGCCGGAATGAAATCGCCCGCTTCAATGAGTACAATATCGCCTTTTCGCAGCGATATGGAGTCGATAGTCGTAACTTTTGCATCGTGCTTAGGGTCAGCCAATTTTTTTGCAATAATATTCTTTCGCGCACCGCGCAAGGCTGCTGCCTGAGCTTTGCCTCGACCTTCAGCGAGTGCTTCCGCAAAATTCGCGAATAAAACGGTAAACCATAGCCATGCAGCAATCGTAAAAATGAATCCTGCTGGTGCTTCGCCATGACCGGAGATGGTATCAATGCCAAGTATCGTCGTGAGGACACTCCCCACCCAGACTACAAACATAACCGGATTACGCCATTGCGCTTGCGGGGTAAGTTTCTTCAAGGCATTGATGAGTGCCGGTTTAATCAATACCGGGTCGAATAACGGAAGGATTCGTGTTTTCATGAATACTCCTCTGCCTGTTAGTGTGAGAATAGCTGCAAGTGTTCGATGATGGGGCCAAGCGCTAACGCTGGGACAAAGTTGAGTGCCCCGAATATGAGTACTGTACTAATGAGTAAGATGACGAATAACGGCCCATGTGTCGGCAGCGTTCCAGCGGTTACAGCGAGTTTCGGTTGTGCTGCCAATTTGCCGGCAATGGCTAATACGGGAATAATGACGCCGAATCGTCCAAACCACATCGCGATAGCAAGTAGAATGTTGTAAAAAGGTGTATTAGCAGAAAGTCCTGCAAATGCAGATCCATTGTTGTTTCCGGCGGAAGTGAATGCATACAGCACTTCCGAGAGTCCATGTGCGCCCGGGTTAGTCATACTCGCCTTGCCTACTTCAGTAACTATGGCGATTGCGGTACCGCCGAGTACCAGCAAAGGCACAACTAAGATCGCGATCGATACCATCTTCATCTCGAATACGCCGATCTTCTTACCTAAATATTCCGGCGTACGTCCGATCATCAACCCAGATAAAAAAACGGCGAGTATGGCAAATATGAGCATCCCATATAACCCCGCCCCAACTCCACCAAACACAACTTCACCGAGCATCATTAATCCCATTGGAATTAAACCACCCAATGGCAGAAAACTATCATGCATTGCATTGACCGCTCCACAAGAGGCAGCTGTCGTGACCGTCGCAAATAATGCAGAAGAAATAATGCCAAAGCGGATTTCCTTACCTTCGAGATTACCCACTGAACCATTCACACCCAGTTGGGTGATAAGTGGATTCGAGTGGGATTCAGACCACAGCGCTACGGTTGCCATCGTAATGAATAGCACAGTCATCGCAGCAAGAATTGTCCATCCTTGCCGCTGGTCTCCAACCAACTGACCAAAGGCAAAGCAGAATGCGGCCGGAATCAGGAAGATGCTGATCATTTCCAGAAAATTAGTAAGCGGTGTTGGGTTCTCAAAAGGGTGCGCTGAGTTTGCATTGAAGAAACCGCCACCGTTGGTACCGAGCAATTTAATTGCTTCCTGCGAGGCAACAGGTCCCATCGCAATTGACTGCTTATCTGTTTTGATCGTCTCCATGATCACGTTTCCTTGATCATCCTTCAACGGCTGACCATCAAGATCATTCTTCGGTACGGTATATTCAAGCGGTTCTAT
>CP091134.1:62939-67037 GCA_021582535.1 Nitrosomonas sp. | reverse complement strand
TATGACGCCAACGGCAATGCCGCCAGCCGGGCCGATTTCAATGGCAATAAGACCTGTTATGCGTATGATCTGACCCGGAACCTGGAGATTGCCCGGCTTGAAGGGCTGAGTAGCGGCAGTAGCTGCCCGGGAGATCTGTTTAGTTATACACCTGCTGCCAACAGCAGCGAGCGTAAAATCCTCACGGCTTGGCATGCGAACTTCCGGCTACCCACGTTCATCACCGAATCCGGACGGGAAACCGGTTATGTCTACGACACTCACGGCAACGTCACGCAACATCAAGTCAAGGATACGGCAACCAATGACACGCGCACCTGGAGTACCAGCTATAGTTATCACGCCAGCATTCCCGGGGTGATTCTGCAAAAAACCGAAGACGGGCCGCGTACCGATGTCAGCGATGTAACCACCACCGATTATTACGCCCCCGATGCCACCTGTGTTGGCGGTCATAAAGGTTGCCGCGCACAAGTTTCAAACATCACCAATGCCTTGGGACATGTCACGCAAATCACGCGCTACAATGCGCATGGTCAGCCGGAACAAATCATCGATCCCAACAACCTGACCACAACGCTGGTTTACGATGTGCGTCAACGACTGCTGTCACGAACCGTTGGCACGGAAATCACCGGCTACCAATACGACAATGTAGGTCAACTGAAGACGATCACTTTTCCCAATGGTAGTTTCTTGCGCTACACCTACGATGCCGCACACCGCCTGACCGATATGGCCGATAACCTGGGTAATCGCGTGCACTATACGCTGGACGCTATGGGTAACCGCACCCAGGAAGAATGGTTCGATCCCAGCAATAATCTCGCACGAACCCAACAACGCGAATTCGATGCCTTGAACCGGTTATGGAAAGACACCGGCGCACAAAGTCAGATCACGCAGTATCAATACGACGCGCAAGGCAACCTGAAACAGATGACCGATCCGTTGTTGCATACCGCCACCTATCAGTTCGATACGCGCAATCGCCTCAAAGAAACCGTCGATCCAGCCAACGGCCATACCCTGCAAACGCTGGACGCGCTCGATCGGCTCACACAGGTAACCGATCCGCGAAATATTGCCACCACCTACACAGTCAACGGCTTTGGCGACCTGACCCGGGAAGTCTCCGCCGATCGCGGCACCACGACCTACACCTATGACAGCGCCGGTAACATCAAAACCATCACCGATGCACGGGGTGTCAAACACACCTATACCTGGGATGCGCTGAACCGCCCCACCCAACGCATCCATACCACGGTTGCCGGAGTTCCCGGCGCAACCGCGCTGACCTGGAGCTACGACGCGGGCAGCAATGGCATTGGCCGGTTAACCGGCCTGTCGGACGAATCGGGATCTACCAGCTTCAGTTATGACTCGCATGGGCGTTTGCTCAACACACTACAGATCGCAAGGATAAACAATGCCAGCTACACGCAAACGCTCAGCTACCACTACGACAGCTTGGGCCGCTTAAACCAAACCACGTACCCATCCGGCACGCAAATCAGCACGACATATGGCACCGACGGCCGCCCGAGCGAAATTCGCGTCAATGGTAACCTGCTGCTGGGTAATATTGTTTACCAGCCGTTTGGCGCACCGAAAAGCTGGACCTGGGGTAACGGTCAGACACATATCCGCAGCTTTGACCAGGACGGTCAGCTCAAAACCCACCCCATCGGCGGCGATACCCGCACGCTGACCTACGATGCGGCCAGCCGCATCATCAACACGGCGGATACCAATAATCCGGCGTACAACCGCAGCTATGACTATGACGCGCTGGATCGCTTAACCAGTCAGTCGGACAACAGCGGATTCAAATTGTGGGGGTATGACGCCAACAGCAACCGTACCCAGGCGCAATTTGGCGCCACCGGTTATCCGTACACAATCGCGAGTACCAGCAACCGCCTGCAAACCGTGGCCGGGCCGGTGATGAAAACATACAACTACGATGCCGCCGGCAATCCGCTGAGCGATGGCGCCACCACGTTCACCTGGAATGCCGCCGGCAAACTATTATCGACGGTCAAGAATGGCAAAACGCACGTGTACAGATACAACGCGCTGGATCAGCGTATCAGCAAGAATGGCCCGCTAAGCCCGAACTTTTTCTTCTTCTACGATTCCACCGGGCAATTGATCGGCGAATATAAAGACAACGCTGCTACAACCACACCAACCGATGATTGGCTGGTGCGGCAGGAAACCGTGTGGCTTGAAGATATCCCAGTGGCCGTGATCAAGAAACCCACCGCAACCGGCCCGATTCAGATTTACTACATCCACACCGACTACCTCAACACCCCGAGAGTGATCGTGGATCAAGGTAACACCATCGTCTGGCGTTGGGACAACACCCACGCCTTCGGCGCCAATCTACCCGACGAAGACCCAGATGGAAACAGTCAACCGTTTGAACACAACCTGCGATTCCCGGGGCAGTATTTTGATCAGGAAACCAATCTTCACTATAACTATTTCCGCTATTATGAACCGGAGACGGGGCGGTACATTTCGCCGGATCCCATTGGACTTGCCGGAGGACTTAATACTTATGGGTATGCGAATGGAAACTCCATGATATTTATGGATCCATACGGACTAGCAAGTTGTACATATAGTATCTCAGCAGGACGTTTGATTTGTATACCGGATAATCCAGTTAATTCTGCTATAGACATACCTGTTGCATCTGGAAATAATGGGCGGGGTATGCAATGTAAGAATAATCCTGCATGTATTAACATTCCAAATCGTGGTCCTATTCCTATAGGGTTATGGACTTGGAATATCAATGGACCTGGAGCCACTAATACCAAGCCAAATGGACGACGTCTGATTCCTGCTAAAGGCACGAATACTTATGGCAGAAGTGGATTTCTAACTCATAGTTGCATGAATGCTTTTGGTCCTTCCTTAGGTCCTGCATTTTGTTCTGAAGGTTGTGTTACGGGTTCTGCTAATAGCATGCAGCAACTTAATCAACTACTTGATGCTGAGCCTACAAGTACCTTGAATGTGATGGAGTAGAAATGAAGAAAAAAACTATTTTTTTGGTATGCTTGCTCAGTTTTGTTCCATATTTTACTCATGCAGAGGAAAAAACTCGCGATCAGCGAGAGAATGAAATGGCCGAGAGCGCAATATTTTGGACGCTTGCGAGTAAAGATGCTGCTGATGATATCCAAGCAGAATTAGGTTTAATCGTAATTGGCGTAAAAAATTCTGCGGATGCGTTAAAGCGCTTAGTTAAGCTTATGCGATACAGAATGGATGCAGGACTGTCCGAAGACTACACGTGCTATGTTTTAGATAAAGGTAAAGAGGTGCTTACTTATCTGGAGGGTGTAAGGCCGGATGAGCTGGTAAAGCAATGTCAATTGGAATTTGAGAGCCGTAAGCACCAGAACAGGCAATTTTTTGAGAAAGTTCAGTCTAGTAATGTCTGTTCCAGTTCAATGCAAATAAAAGAGCGCGCTCAATTTTTCGTTGAAGGTATTCTTTCTGGACAACGTTGTGCGAATGGGGATTTCTGATTTCTCTACAGATAATTATGTGAGTTTGTCTAAATTCTCAACGTTTGTCGCAGTCGTAACCTCCTTGTATTTTCGATCCAGTCAAAAATAGAGGTTATTGAGATTTTGCCCTTTGCAGGATTAGGAGTGTAGCTCGCGCGACTAATAAATCCCGATCAAGCTGTACCAATCTGACTTCAAATCTGTATACTTTGCAGTGTTCTGAGTTGTTTCTATCGATTTAAGCCGTATTCAAACCATCCGGAGCCAGCCCATGAAGTTTTCGATTTACCGCTACGATCCCGATAAAGATGAAAAGCCTTACATGCAGGATTACGACGTCCAGCTGGCGGCGACCGATAAGATGTTGCTGGATGCGTTGCTGCGCATTAAGTCGATCGATGACAGTTTGAGTCTGCGCCGTTCCTGCCGCGAAGGCGTGTGCGGTTCGGATGCGATGAATATCAACGGGCGCAATGGATTGGCGTGCATTACGCCGATCCGCAGTCTGAAAGAGCCGGTGGAAATACGGCCGTTGCCGGGATTGCCGGTGATTCGCGATCTG
>CP091134.1:57118-62839 GCA_021582535.1 Nitrosomonas sp. | reverse complement strand
ACTCGGGAAAACTGGGATCATTATCCAGCCTGGCAATTTCCAATGAATCGAGCGGTAATACACCATTTTCAATTTCATTGTTTGCGGGTTCGAATAGACGTTGTAGTTTCTTAACGGCTACGCTTTCCACGCCTTGTATTTTCTGCGCTTCCGCTACTAAGATGCTCAGGTAAATGTCATCGCCAAAAGTCAGCCGATCGGCATGAAACAAGCCCAGTTTGCCGTCGGCGAGCTGGCGATTGCTAAAAACATCCATTAATTCAGCCTTAACGTGACCTCGCAGGTAATTAGGCAGCACGCACACAGCCAACTCGATATCCAGTGGCACCCGGCGCGCTGCCGCTACGGTCAAATCGTGATTGATACGGCGATAGCGATATAATCGGCCGCTAATTTCCCTCAGCAGCGCTGGATCGGCTTCCTCTCTACCCAACGGATCGATAGCCACCTGTACTTCAAACCAACTGCCATTCCAACGCAAAGTCGTTGCGGCACGTTGCACGCGCTGACTGAATTCACGCATGACAATCGCGGTGTAATCATCCGCTGTAATGGCCCGTTCCTGCCTCTGCTTAAATACGTAAGGTGCAAAAAGCTTGGCTTCCGCAATTGACTCTGCCGCCATGCCGCCCCTTGCCGCCAAAGGATTCCGCACCGTGCGGATAGCACCGCTTAACATAGTCGTGCGTGTAACCAGATGGGTGATTGAATCGGCGCCGACATTACCTGCCGGGCCTTTGCCCACACGATACTTGGCACGAAAACTTGTACCAGCCTCCGGTCCTTGTCCTGATTCATCATCACCAAAACGCAAGTATGCACGCTGATCGTTTTCCATTTCGACCACAAAATGCGGATCGGAACCATTACTGGCCAACAAATCCTGCTGCGCAACCCATTCAGTATTACCGGCTTTCAATTGAATCTGGGGTAAGGCTCGCCGCACATCCTGAATCAGCATTTGCGATGCAGGAATATTCATAGCCAATGGCTCGCTGAAGGTTAAGGGAGATTCTTTGAGGGAAGGACGATATCGCTCAGGTATTACGACCGTTTGCGTTACTTGGCCATTGCAATCGCAAACTTCAATCGTTTCCTTAGGCAAAACAGTGCCCAAATCTTCGTCGCATACACGCTGACCGTGATCGACCAGGATCAGGTTTCCTCGCGCCACACTGATATTTTCAATCGGCGTGCATTGCGGTAGCGGTCCCATTGCTGAAAGGCACAGTGGAAAAGGCAAGGCATCTGCTTCGTCCCAAGAAATTTGCGTTAACTTTTGCTCCGAATCCAGTGGATCTTTCATATGTTCGACTTTAGTTAACCGCACAGGATGCCGGTGTTTGGGATCAGCATCTGCTTTATTGCCAGTTTTGGGGCCAAAGACTTCTTCAAAAATCAGCACATCGCCGGGCTTGAGGTGCAGTTTGACTGATTGCTTGCTTTCCACAGGAGTTGTTGCTTTTGAAGAGACTTGAGGGTTTCCAGTTGCTGGATACACTTGTGAAAGCACAACTGGCGCTGCATCGCATGGATCGATCGGTTTATCCGGCTGCTCCGGTTCAACCCATTCGCCGATTAATGTCGCTGTCGTGGTGCCGCGAGGCAGGCAGCATTCCTGATCGTGCCACGTATAAAAATAAATCTCATGCTGATGCTGATAGAGTTCTATTTTGCCTTTGGTCATCGGCTCAAAAACTTCATAATGACCGGTAGCCTGGCGGACTAACTCATCCTCTTGGATGGCGGGTGCAATCCTTTCCGAGGTTGTGATGAAATAAATGTTATCAGGATCGTCATTAAGCGTCAGATCACTATCCGTTTCTACGCACACCCAGGTTCTGGCATTGCAACCTTCATGTAAGACATAATCCACCAACCGTGCATGACGGCGGACGGAAACCCGTTGCCGCGCGGTATCCAAATAAGCTTCCGTCGCAACCGCATCTTGATAGTAGCTCAAGTGGTCGCCTACATAAGCCAGTAGCTCGACCAAAGTTATACCAAGATCGGGCACATGGCGTTCTCTCCATTCCGGCATCACTAGTGCTAACCGGTCCAAAATCAACTGGCGAAAACTCGCGTAATCCTTGGCAAGGTAGTTAATATTCGGTTCCGGTAATTTTTCCGGTGGACAAGCCGCTTCTTGTTTGCAATCCAGATCACTGGGACAACCCGCCTTAAAGCTGAACTCGATCCGGTCATATCGAGCATCAAAAGACGGATGCTGCTTCCAACCACCGTTCTCATCCTTACCATCGACCATTCGCAAGGTGTAAGTCGAAAAATCACCGCTCTTATCCGTTATCACTTCCATGAAATCATCGAATTCGGCGCGCTGAGTAGCATTGACGGTTACACCGATCACCTGAACATCCCGAATTCGCCGCCCACCTTCGACAAGGAGATTGGATGGCTTCAGATCAACCGGCGCCTTACCGAGAAAATAGACTGTCAAAGTTCTCTGGTCCGGTTGAACTTCCGCATAATCCAATCCGCACAATTGCGGATGTTGACGAACTTCCACACGGCGTTTTTCTCTTGAACAAATCAAGTCATTCATGATGCGCTCCGTGAAAAGGTTTCAGTACGCGTTTGCTGTGAACGAAGCACTTGATATTTGACAGTCACCTGCAGTGCAGCCTCGTCGCTGATGACTTCGACCATCTCCACGGCAATCACATCACCCAGCCACTGCTGCAACCCGGCCTGAACGGTAAACTGCACCGTGGCCGCCAGTTCCGGAGAATTCGGTGCAAAAACCAATTGCAACAAACCGCTGCCAAAATTCGGGCGATTGACGCGTTCGCCGGAGTTGGTGAATAGAAACTGCTCGATCATATCGCGAATGTGATCGTCATCACCGGTTGCCGCAGTACGTCCGAGGTTGTCGAAGTGGTATGGAAAGTCGATATTCATAGCTCTCTCACATCGCGCTTACACGCAGTTGCGTGGCAATGATCAATAAAGGAGTGCCTGTGGGCGCACAAATCGAAGTACTGCTTTGCACAACTAGCGGCTGCCCATTGGATAGCACTCTTGTGGTGCCGCTCAGCCACTGCGCGGTTACGCACGGTCCGTTGGCTCCGGGCAGAGGAGGTAGCGTACATCCCGCAACAACATGGGGTGTTGTCATCAGCACTGTAGGCTGTCCACTAACAGTGACGCGCGGATTAGGAACGGTGGGCTGCGCTTGTCCAGCATGAGAACACATCACTTGAGCGCCGACATGTACGAGAAATCCGGGCATTGTACTTTCCTATACGACGACTAAAGCGCCGTTGTTGATGGTTACCGTAGGACCAACCATGGTAATCATGGCTCCTTTCCCATTACTGATATAAATACCGGAATCATTCACTACAAACATCGCTCCGGTGGCGCTTTTAAGGACAATGCCGCCACTGACAGGAGTGGGTGCGGAATCACTCAGCAGTAACATATTTTGTCCAGTGGTTTGCATCACAATATTCTGTCCCGGTGGAATGGGTGGTGGTGCAAGCGCGAGTGCCGGCACTTCCGCTGCCACACCCCAGAATCCGCCAACCCATATTGGATAATCAGGATTTCCCTGTTCAAACTCAATCCAAACACCAGAGCCTAATTGCGGAACCATAAAAACACCTTGCTGTTTACCTGCCATAGGAACACATGGTAGCGCCCAGCTTGAAGGTGTCATACCTAAAACGTCGGGCACCATTGCCATAATTCGCCCACGTTGCTCAGGATCGATATTATTGAACACTGTACCTCGATATTTACCGTAATATCGTGCCTCCGAATCTTGATTTTGCCCGCTCACGGTAATACCCTCGGAATAGTAGAAATCAAACCGTTACGACTCAATTCAAAACTTTGCTTGTATTCACCTTGCTTGATTTTATGAGTGACACTGGTTACGTAATGCAAGCCGTCAAAAGCTGGTCCGGCGCCCCGCACACCCACCAATTGCCGGGCTTTGAGTATCCGGCCATAACGCAATACATTAAGTTCTCCGCTACCAGTTACCGCCTCAGCCCATTTCGCTGCCGAAGCTAAGCCGATCATGATCGCCTGCGGAATTGAATACTTGGAAAGATCATCACGCACCGGCTTTAAATCACCAATATTGGTTGGTAGTGGAGGAATCAAACCAAGCGGGGGATTCAAGGGTGTTATAGGCGGCAAAGGAATCGGAAAGGCTACTTTAGTTAACTCGTTATAAATAAATACTGTAGGAATTTTATTTTTTTGATTATCGAACTTGAAGCTCAGGCTTTCAACATTAGTATAAGCATCCATATCGATATTCAACGCCGGTTGAGGAACGCCGATTTTTATTTGTGGCCCCCAATAAGCAATATTTACTCCCGGTACTGGGCCGGTATCGATATAAAAAACATAACCGACGCGATCGGCTAATGCTTTTATATAAGCCAAATCCGTTCCCCGCTGACTCGGGATATTGCCAGTTGGTAGCGGTATATCAATCAAGACACTGGGAACCACCAGAGGCAAAACTCCCAATACGCTATACTTTGCCAGCAATAGCAGCACCCTAGCCTCTGCTGGCATTGCAGGGAAAGGCATACCGCTGAAATCCTGTTGATTCATCAGTGCAGTCAAGTCTTCCCCGGTAATCGTCAGGGTTGCTTGAGCGCCATTACTGCCAGGATTAATTTGATGGTGTGTAATGACACCATCCATAATCACTTCCGATTGACCTCTCAACGTTACGACAATAATCACTCGCATGAACAATAATGGTCTACCGCCACTCAGTAAGAACAAAATTTGTAACGGGGATTTATTGCTCAAATGAAATGAAATTTGAAATGCGCTTGGACCTTGATCCTTCACGGTTACTTCAATGCTGTCCAAATGTTCCAGCACCACTTGCGAAGCCGGAATTGGGATAATTGGCCCTATCATCAGCGATAGATGAATCCCTTTAAGCATCGGGAATCCCCGGTATGCCCTCAGGCAACGTAATCCGCAACCGCCGGCCAAATTCTTCCAATTCCTCCGGCCGCATAGCTCGATTCGCATCGCAAATGCGCCAGAATTGTTCCGGATCGCCAAGATACTGGGCCGTAATGTTATCCAGCCGTTGCCCTTGCGTAACCACATGCTCCTGCAACAATTCAAAGCGCTCGGGCGATGGAACAAACCGGCGCTTGAGATAAATTATTTTTTCACCATCAGCAGTTTCAAGTACGGCTGTTTCGATACCGTAATAGCGGCTGGTCGGCGGGAACACCGTCAGAGACAACCCCGGTGATTGCAACATTTTTTGTAATGCTTCATTGGGATCGATCATTTTTCGTCTCCTGCTATAAGCCTGTGATTCCTAATGTGCTAAACGCGCCATTTCTAGTTCTCAATGCCAGTTGCTCTTTATTTTGCAAATAACTCATGAACAAACTGCCGCCTTTATGATCGAAACCGACGTCATTCACGCTCAACACACGCAAACCCAGACTGATCTTGGCACGGATCGGATTCAGACTGGGATCGAAAGCCTCTTCGGTAATGGAAAATTCCGTGATCCGCACCGGCATGATCCGCTGCTTGCTCCAGACAAATACGGTCAGCGGCGATTCCATCGGGGCAATTTCCAAAGTTCCGGACATTGCCATCGCATTATTGGCCTGCAATTGCCCACTGGTGGGATAAACGATGATTTCCAGCGCAGCCAATTGGGCATGCAAACCCACTTCGGTGGTTGTGCCATCGGCGATT
>CP091134.1:54437-57018 GCA_021582535.1 Nitrosomonas sp. | reverse complement strand
ATAACAACCAGCATCATTTTCTGCCATGGTTCAGGCACGATCAGAATAGAGCTGCCAAATGACAATGTCATCAAAAAATACACCCAGCGTTTAACCCGCTGCGGAATGCTGCGATAGAGCGTCCATTCACGAATGATCGGTCCGGCAATCCGGTTTTCCAGCAATTTGCGATGAAAGTATTCGGAACCGCGTGCAAAACAGGCCGCCGCCAGCAACACAAACGGCGTCGTCGGCAATACCGGCAAAATTGCCCCCAGTACAGCCAGAAATAACGCCACAAACCCAGCGCCCAGATACATGGCACGCACCACCGGCGAATCATGCAGGCATAATAAATCGGCTGCTTGTTGCTCCGCTTGCGGCGGCTCATTGCGGCCGGTTTCATGTTGTTCGGGTAAGTGCATATTGGATGTCATAAAGAAAAAATGTTATCGGTAAAAATACTGCACACTATGCGCTTTGATCAACCCCTGGCGAAAACGATCCATTCAAGCAGCCAGTGATAAAAAGAATTGATGTTACCAGTTATAATATGCAAGCGTTAATTGCTAAAATTAGCCGGATTTTATTTATTCTCGAGGAAACCATGCGTACTATTAAAACACTGTTTCACTTAAGTTTCGTTCTACTGGCACTGACACTGCTGCCCCAGACTGTTTTCGCTTATAAGGACGCGGCACCGGCCGATGGTCCCGCATTTCAAAAAATCGACACTAAAGCCGGCACTGGCGAAGAAGCGGAAATCGGAAAAACCGTCAGCGTGCATTATACCGGCTGGCTCTACGATGAAAACGCGCCCGACAAAAAAGGCAAAAAATTCGATAGCTCCTACGATCGTAAAGAATATTTTTCTTTCATGCTCGGCGCAGGGCGGGTGATCAAAGGCTGGGATCAAGGTGTTCAAGGCATGAAAGTCGGCGGGCAGCGCACGCTCATTATTCCATCCTCAATGGCTTATGGCTCACGTGGTGCAGGCAACGTCATTCCTCCGGATGCAACCTTGATATTTGACGTCGAACTCATCAGTCTGAAAGCAGGCGCGTATCATTAACATAAGCCGCTTATCCGGTTCCGGTAAATTTCGTAAATTGAGCGATCAGATTGACTCTGCAACAGTTTCTGAGCAGCTCAATTTGCCTCCGGTTAGAAACTTATATCATCAACATCATATCCATCTAAAATGTTTTGAACACTTCGCCAACTCGCTGTAGAAATTGACAGGGCATCGCTATGACTCCGACCTCGCAGCAACGTGTTATTCGATACAAACGGCTGGGCATCATCCTCGGCGTGATTGCAGTTCTGATCGCCGCATTAGCTGCACTTGGCACCTACTGGCTGCCCGGCTATGCCAAATCCCAGCTCGAGATCCGCTTGTCAGAAATTCTACAACGCCCGGTAACGGTTGCGGCGATTGAACTAAAACCGCGCTCGCTCGAGTTGAACATACAGGGTTTCCGCATTGCCGAAACGGCGGATAGCGCTGAAGCGAACGCGGCGCTTTTTTCCTTCAACACGCTGCACATCGGTCTCAGTTTGGAATCGCTCAAGCAACGCGCCGCTGTGGTTTCGTCCATCACGCTGGCCGAACCGCAACTGCGTCTGGTGCGGAACAGCAAAGATCAGTTGAATATCTCCGATTTGCTGGAACGGTTCAATCAACCGGCAGAGCAGGAGGATAGTGCAAACAAAACCGTTATTCCTTTTTCAATCAGCAATATCGCCATTCAAGGCGGGCACGTTGAATTTATCGATCAACACGAAAATGCCGAGCACAGCATCAGCGAAATCAACTTCGGCATCCCAATCGTCGCCAATACCGGCAGCACGCAAAATGACTGGATAGCGCCGCATTTCAGCGCGAAAATTAACGGTGCGCTGCTGTCACTCGACGGTAAATTGCGTCCTTTTGCCGCCAATCAGGAAGCAACGCTGACTTTTAAGCTTGAGAATGCAGATTTAACCCGCTTTGACCGCTACGTCACCTTACCGGAAGGAATTCGTCTGCTGTCCGGTTTTTACGACAGTAACCTGAATCTCTCTTTCACCCAGGAAGCGGGCAAAGAACCGCAAATCGAAGTGACCGGCGCCACCTCGCTGCGGCAGCTCGCTATTAAGAACAGCGCCGTCGCCGCGCCTTATCAGGCGCATTTGAAACATTTGAATATCGCGCTGACCAAAGCCGATCCGACCGGAAAGCAACCGTCGCGGATAAAACTCCATATCGATCAAGCCGCACTGACGCGCGATGGCGAAAAGGAACCGGCGTTATCGCTCGCCAAATTGACTATTCCTGACATCACCGTCAATACCGCGGCACAAAAAATTGCCTTGGGCGCCATTACACTGGACGGATTGAACACGACATTACGCCGCGATGCGCAAGGAAATCTCGATCTTTCCCGGCTGTTTGAATCTTCCGGTTCTACCGGGTCTGCCGAGTCTTCCATAAGCGCGCCGGTAGAGCGGGTACTGATTCCGATCCCGGGCAGAAAACCCGCCCATCCTGCCCATGCCACCCAAACAGCCGGAAAAGAACCGCAGCAGCAGAAAGTCGCGCGCGTGGACGTGGATAGCGGCG
>CP091134.1:51216-54337 GCA_021582535.1 Nitrosomonas sp. | reverse complement strand
TTGGGCACCTATTATCTCAAGCACGTGCTCGGCACGTTGGACAATCAGCCGCTGCTGGCTTCCGCTGCGTATAACGCCGGCCCGGGCCGCGCCAGACGCTGGCGCGACAATACCGTGCCGCTGGAAGGCGCGATTTACGCCGAGACGATCCCTTTTAACGAAACGCGCGATTACGTTAAAAAGGTTTTGAAAAATTCGATGTATTACGCCAAGGTGCTCGATCACGGTCAGGACGCGCCGACACTCAAGGAGCGCCTGGGCGTTGTCAGGGCGAAATAAGCCGTGAAAACTTACCTTGTGGGCGGCTCGGTTCGCGATGAATTGCTGGGACTGCCGGTCAAAGATCATGATTATGTCGTGGTCGGCGCTTCGCCCGAGGAAATGGAGCAGCTCGGTTATCGTCCGGTCGGCAAGGATTTTCCGGTTTTTTTGCATCCGCAAACGCATGAACAATATGCCTTGGCGCGCACGGAACGGAAAATTTCGCGCGGCTACAAGGGATTTGAAGTGTTTACTTCACCGCAAGTCACGTTGCAGGAAGATCTGGCGCGGCGCGATTTGACCATCAATTCGATCGCCAAGGACGAAGCGGGCAACATCATCGATCCTTTCAACGGTGTGGCCGACTTGGAAGCCGGTATCCTGCGTCATATCAGCCCCGCATTTTCCGAAGACCCGGTGCGCATTCTACGCGCAGCACGGTTTGCCGCACGTTTCAATTTTCACGCTGCCCCGGAGACACTCGCCTTGATGAGCGATATGGTGCATAACGGCGAAGTGGACGCGCTGGTGCCGGAGCGCGTTTGGCAGGAGCTGTCGCGCGGTTTGATGGAGAATAATCCGTCGCGGATGTTCCACATGTTGCGCGAATGCGGCGCGCTGGCACGTATCATGCCGGAAGTCGACGTGTTGTTCGGCGTTCCGCAACCGGCGCATGCGCATCCCGAAATCGATACCGGCGTGCATATCATGCTGGCGATCGATTACGCTGCGGCGCAAAATTATTCGTTGCCGGTGCGCTTTGCCACGCTGATGCATGATCTGGGCAAAGGAACCACTCCGCCCGGGGAGTGGCCGCGGCATATCGGCCACGAGGCGCGCAGCATCGAACTGACGCACAATGTATGCGAACGCATCCGGGTGCCCAAAGATGCCCGTGATCTGGCTTTACTGGTCGCCCGCTATCACGGCGACGTGCATCGCGCCGCAGAACTGAAGCCGTCCACGCTGGCGGATATGCTGCAAGCAGTCGATGCCTACCGCAAACCCGGCCGGTTTGAAGAATTTTTGCAGGCTTGCGCGTGCGATTTTCACGGCCGCCCCGGCTACGCCACCAAACCGTATGTTCAAGCCGGACGGTTTCAGCAAGCATTCACCGCAGCCAGAAGCGTCGATGCCGGAGCAATCGCCGCGGAATTGAGCCAGCGCATCGCGGATGCCACGGCATTGCCCGCAGCCATCAATGCGCGCGTGCGCGAAACGCGTATTGCCAGAATCAACGCTGAGTTCGGCTGAAAAGCGGAGTTGCATCAGAGGAGGCTCCGAATAAAACTGATTCGGAGCGCGGCCATCTTACTGCAAATACGATTCCATTCAATCATGGATTTGATGCTGTTTCATACAGTAGCTTATTATCCCGCCAAAGACTCAATACCACGAAGATACCGTTTTTCATTTCCGCTTATCGTTATATCATGTCAGCGGTTTCAATGGATTGGCTGCCATATTCCAGCTTAAGGGAGGGAAAAGAAAATGACATTCCACATATTTCACATTAACGAAGTGTATTCCAATGCTGATGGAACCGTTCAATTCATCGAATTTACCGGAGATGCCAACGGCCAGGACGAGTGGGCCGGACATACGATCACCTCAACCAGTGGCACCGCCACCCACACCTATACTTTCCCAACGAACCTTCCGAGCGAGACAACCCTGAACAAGTCCGTATTGGTTGCAACGCAGGGATTTTCAGCACTGGGTTTAATCACGCCCGATTACATCATTCCGAATGGATTTCTGTTTACCGGCAGCGGCACCGTCACTTTTCCCGGAATGATCGGCGGCAGGATAACTTATGCCGGATTACCGGTCGATGGCATAAAGTCACTCAACCGGGATGGTTCGACGGGAACTAATTCCCCCGCCAATTTTTCCGGCGAGACCGGTACCGTGCCTCCCAATGTGTTGTTCGGCACCGATGATCCTGACAATTTAACCGGCACACCCGCGGATGATTTTATTCTTGCAGCCGGTGGAAACGATACGTTGAATGGCTTGGAAGGCAATGACACGCTGAATGGCGGTTTGGGTGCCGACACGGCGGTCTATAGCAGCAACCGTGCGAATTACACCGTTCTCGGAACAAGTTTGGGGATGACTGTTTCCGGAACGGAAGGTAACGATACGCTCACCGGTATCGAACGTTTTCAATTTGCCGATCAAAAAATCGCGATCGACCTCAATGACGGCCAAGCTGCCGGCAACACGGTCAGACTGATCGGCGCGGCATTCGATGCGCCAACCATTCAGGCACACCCGGACTATGTCGGCATTGGGCTTGGCTTGTTCGATTCCGGCCAAAGCATGCTGCAAGTTTCGCAACTGGTGATCGGTGTGCTGGGTAATCCGGATAATGACACTTTTGTGGATACGGTGTACCGGAACGTTGTCGGCAACGCACCGTCACCCGAAGATCACAACCTGTATACCGGATTGCTGACAGGCAGCGGCGGCACGTTATCGCAGGCGCAACTCCTCGAAATTGCGGCCAATTCCGGGGTGAATGCCACGAACATCGATTTAATCGGATTGCAGCAAACCGGGGTGGAGTTTACTTAATCGCCGACGTCATACTTTGTCCTGGTTTTTCAAAGTAGTGGAGTAACGCGCAGGATTACGCTGTAATCCTGCTTTTTAATGTCTGCGCTGGTCGCGGGGTAAGGGTGCACAGCCAGCAATTCCAATTTGTAATCAGAAAGTTCGTGAACAATGGGATAGACATTCGGAGAAGTCAGCGTGATCTTTTCCGGATCCTTCCCGGCACGAATGACATCGAGTGCGATAACAACCTGCCCTGACCAGATGCACGCCATATCAGCCGGACAACGCGAATCTTCAG
>CP091134.1:47530-51116 GCA_021582535.1 Nitrosomonas sp. | reverse complement strand
TACCGGTTCGATTGTTCTTGAAATATCCGGCAGGATGACCATCCAGATGCGCCACATAAAAACCTGATTTCTCACCGGATTTGTCGCTTTCAACTTTAATTCTGTGTGTGCTGCCATCCATCACCGGATGATTGCCATCAACCAAACAACCTTGAGCTCGCAGTAAATCAGCAAATTCACTCAGAGGATCGATAGCCGGTTCCTGCTGATTGGAAACATTCCCCGGCAGCCAACGCTGTAATGTTTGAATATCTGCTTTTGGCCCGACATACCAGGCACGGGCCTTTTTGTCCCAGCGAGCTCCAGCGGTCTTTGCTAAATCCTTATCACGATAAGCAACAATCAAATATTGACGAGCATTGTCGTCGTTTTGCTCGGTCTTGGCTCCTGACATCAATACTTCAGTGCTAAGAGGATCATTTCTAATGCGGTTTTCATGGATGTGGGCAAGCTTGACGGCCTTTTCATGTTCATTTTGTTCTGCAGCGACATCGATGAGTGCAAGCAGATCCGTCAAATCTTGCGCTTCTTGTTTGGACTCACAGTCTTTCACCCATTGGAAAGTCTGATCATCACGCTGCATAGTCACACCCCAGAATTGTGGCTCACTATTCAGTGAATGAGCGGATACCACAGATTTGTTGCCATTTTCATCGGTTTGAATGATGTTACCCTGAATCTGCAACTGTCCATTCCAATCAGCCGGAATTCTAAAGCCCAGTTTGTCTTCTGCAACTTCTTCAAATTCCAGATTATCAATGCCACCGCCCCTCGTAAACTTGAGTGCATCGGCAACCAAAACAATGGCATCCTGATCCTTTTTTGACATATCCTGTGTCAAGTTATTAAACCGTTTGATATTGTGGGATGCGATGGTGGCCAGATCAGATGAGAGATTCAGTAAATAGCTGGCGGTATTTTGCTTGATTTGATCCATTTTGGTTGCCTCCTGTGCATCAATTTCTTTTCCAATTTCCTGTTGTTGTGACAATGCCAGTACATATTCCTGGATTTTTTCAGCATCAGCAGCGGCACGAAATATCTCTGTTGGATCTTCCTGTAGCGCTTTGATCCATGAACTCACATAAGCCACATGCTGCCCCGGATCATGACCGATACCCAATTCACCACTGAGCAACATGCTGGCAATCTCGGCACGTAGTTCTTCTTTGGCATAGCCTTCACTACCGAATGGATGCGCGAGATCACGACTTAAGCGCGACTCATGACCGGTCCAGTGGCCCAGTTCATGCAGTGCGGTTGCGTAGTAACGATCGGATGTCGGAAACTGGTGCTTGTGTGGCAAGTGGATACTGTCGGTTGATGGCCGATAAAATGCGCGATCAGCTTCACCATGACGGATCACGGCATGGGATGCTTGTAATATGTGCTCAGCACGCTCCAGCGGGTCCCAGTCGGGAGCTTTAATGTCAAGTTCTGGCAGATTATCGATCTGCTGCGCATTAAATACGGCGGCATAAAACACCCTGGGGCGCTCAAGCCTGACCTGTTCTTTAATAGGATTGCCTTCACTATTTAGTACAGGATTATTGTTGTCATCGGTTTTAATGTGCTCATCAGTAAATTTCCAGTATTGCACCAGAGTGCTTTTTTCACCTTTACGCACCTGTGCACCCAAGCTTACCGCTTGCTTGTACGTCAACCAACGCGGATCTGTATACGCACGGCTCATCAGATTCAGGCTATTAATGCCCCGATAGCGTTTACCGGTTGTTGGATTGACAGGTAATACGGCCAGCAAATCACCGGGTTCCCACGGCTTTTGCCAGGGTGCAACACCTTTTCTAAGTTGCTCAATCAGATTCTCGGCGACTTGTTCATGAAAAGCTTTCTTAGCCTCTTTCATTTTCAACCTCCGCTACATGATCGATCGTGCTATCCAGCGCATCTTGTTCACTCAAAGCTTCTTCTATGAATGCACCCAGCCTCTCAGCTTCTAAGGGATCAAATTCAGCTTGGAAGCCCGGTATTTCTGCATCGAGTAGCTTTTCCTGTATCACCTGCTCTTGAATGTCAGGATTGTTTGTTTCAGCATCAATCGGCGGTCTATTCATGGCGTTGACTCCTTTTAATTAGTGACTCCAGGTAAAAATCGGACGAACAACCTTTTGAATCTGATCACGCGCAATTAGCCCGAAATAGCGCGCATCGAAGGATTGCGGGTTTAAATCGGATAGCAGCAGATACTCAGCATCATTCAGCACAACGTTAAGCCGGTATTGCGGCAATGGTTGACCCTCAGCATCCGCTTTTAGCTGGGCGCTGTTGGGTAAGTGTTCGCCATTCACAAAGATACCAGCCTGATCGATGGAAACCGTATCTCCGGATAGTGCAAACACACGTTTCAGCAGCAAACCATAACCGCCAGGGCAATCCCCTGGATTGATATAGAATCTATCCTTGGCCATATCAAAAACCTCGTTCCGTGGTGGGCAGAAAGCGACACAAGCACCGCTTACAATAGGTTCATCAACAATTTGATAAAAACCCACCGGCAAGCTTGGTGTGGTATTGATATAAATTCCGCTGATTCGTGCACTAATACTCAGCAAAAACAAGACCGCGCTCATTGTCAGAACAGAAACGGCTAGGATCTTTATTGTTTTCTTCATGAAAATGACTTTGTTGTGTTTGGAATATTGCCGAGTGCGGTTAACTTGTCGCTAAAGCTCGGGGGATTCACTTGCGCCCGTGCCATAAAGGTTTCATCCTGGAAATACAAAGGCTGCGTGCCATAGATCGCGGGGAAACCGGCTACATAAATAATCATATCGCCTGGTTTAGTGATCTTGCCTTCAGCATCTTTCATGGGGCCGGGTAGTCGCATACACTCATCTGGTGTTAATAACGCGCGCTGCGTCTCCTGTAAGGTACGGGTAACATGTCCATGCATCATCGATGACCGGCGGCCACTGGTGGTGATCTGCTCTTTGATGACCGTAGTCTGTCCGGTCAGTTTGGATAAGTGTTCCGCCGTTTCAATCCGATTGGGTGCAAATGCGGTCTGGATATGACAGTTGGAAGTAATCGCTTCATCATGCCCGTAGCCGGTTTCACGGCTTTTGAGTTGATTTAAATCCTGACAGATCAAATAGGCTTTCATGCCGTAACCTGCGATAAACGCGAGTGATTCCTGGAAGATTTCAAGTTTTCCAAGACTTGGGAATTCGTCCAGCATTAATAGCAGTTTGTGTTTGTAATGCGCGCTGGGTTGACCGTCTTTGAACGTGATTCTATCGGCTAACTTTCTGATGATCATATTGATCAGAATACGGATTAAAGGGCGTAATCGCGATTTGTCATTGGGGTGCGACACGATATACAAACTGACCGGATGCTCATGGTGCATGAGGTCACGGATTGTAAAATCCGATGTGCTGATATTGTTGGCCACGATCGGATCTCGATACAGGGACAAATACGATTTGGCTGTCGACAACACGGAGCCGGCTTCTTCTTCAGGGCGATCCAGCATATCGCGCGCACTGGCTGCAATCACTGGATGACTCTTGCCATCCAGATAATCTTGCATGGCCATTTCCATCCACAGTTCCCTGATATCGCG
>CP091134.1:26675-47430 GCA_021582535.1 Nitrosomonas sp. | reverse complement strand
GCGAAACGTCCGGCGGTATTCAGTGTGGCTGTGCCACCCGCCAAAGTGATCAAACGTTGCACATACGCTTGCTGGTGCGACAATGATAACTTGGAAGCGCCCTGCGTGCGATCGCGGAAACAAATCGGCACTTCCGAGACGCGCAGTTTCCCCTGATTGGCCATGAGCAATTCGAGCAGGATTTTGTAACCGCGCGCATGATTGGAAATGGTGGCAGCCAATTCACGGCGGAAGGCAAAGAAACCCGAGGTGGCATCGTTCACATCGCATAGCGGGCGGGCAATCCAGCCGCCAGCGCGAGACAATAACCGCCGGTACAGCGGCCAGTTTTCCGTGCTACCGCCTGCCACGTAGCGGCTGCCGATGACAACATCGCAGTTTCCGTTCAGAACCGGCGTGACAATTGCCGGTAGCTGTTCCGGCGGGTGGCTCAGGTCGGCATCCATCACAACGATGACATCGCTTTGGGCTGCAGCTATGCCGGTGAGAAGCGCAGCAGTCAGATCGGGTGTCTCGCGCCGCTCAATGAGATGAACGTTGGATTGCTTTCCCCACGCGCGCACTTTGTCCGGTGTGCCATCGGCAGAGCCGTCGTCAACGAAAATAACTTCAAAACTATCCGGAGCAAAGTTGAGTGCGGATAAACGAGTTAACAGTAAATCAATATTCCCGGCTTCATTCAATGTGGGTACTACAATCGAAAATTGAGTCATGTAGTTCCACAGATTAACGTTGAGGCGTGGTGATTGGCGGCATGATTTTATTTTGTAGCTTCTGGTATTTATTTACCGCTTTATTATGATCTGCCAGATTGGTGGAGAATTGTGATTCCCCATTACCTTTGGCTACAAAATACAGCGCATCGGTTTTAGCCGGATTCACTGCCGCACGAATGGAAGCCAGACTGGGCAGGGCGATCGGGGTGGGCGGCAAACCTGCGCGAGTATATGTGTTGTATTCCTGATCCGCAAGCAGATCCTGTTTGCGCAAATTACCGTTAAACTGTTCGCCCATGCCGTAGATGATGGTCGGATCGGTTTGTAACCGCATCCCTTTGCGCAGCCGGTTGGTGAATACGCCTGCTATTTCAGCGCGATCACTCTCCAGGCCGGTTTCTTTTTCAATAATGGAAGCCAGAATGAGCGCTTCGTAAGGCGAGGTCAGCGGCAAAGATCCGGCGCGCGACTCCCAGCTGGCTTGCAGGTGATTTTGCATGGTGCGATAGGCACGCTGCAAGATTTCAATATCGCTGCTGTCGCGCACAAAAAAATAGGTATCGGGGAAGAACAGTCCTTCGGCGGCACTTTCAGCCGCGCCGATCAAGCGTAAAATTTCCGGATCACTGAGTCCGGCCGTATGATTTTGTATGGCCGGATGTTCATTCAATGTTTTTCGCAGCTGCGCAAACGTCGAGCCTTCAAGAATTCTGATTTCATGCTGCTTGGCATCGCCTTTGGTCAGATAGTCTAACAGCGCAATCTGGGTGATATTCTCGGTCAGCTGATAGTCTCCCGCTTTGATGGCGGACTCCAGGTTCAGGTAACGCGCCAGTACGATCAACGACCATTTGCTGTGAATGACACCGGCGTCGGCCAGTTGCTGGGCGGTTTGTTTCAGGCTGCTGCCATGCCGGATAGAAAATTCATACGGCTTGACCGGCAGTGTGATACTGGAATGCACATGAAGATAAAACCATCCGATGAGCAGTATGGTTGCGAAAAACGCGTAGAACAGGAGGCGTTTCAGCGTGTGCATGCGCCACAGACGATGATTTTATATGCTACGGAAAACGAGCGTTCCGTTAGTCCCTCCAAACCCGAAGGAATTGGATAGCGCAACTTTGATATTCATGTCCCGTGCGGTATTGGGAATGAAATCCAGATCGCACTGCGGATCCTGATTGACCAGATTGATGGTCGGCGGTGCAATATGCTGATGGATTGCAAGTACGGAGAAAACCGCTTCCACGCCACCGGCTGCGCCAAGCAAGTGCCCGGTCATTGATTTCGTTGAGCTAACCGCCAGTTTCTTGCTATGTTCACCGAAGCAGCGTTTGACTGCAATGGTTTCGGCAATATCGCCCAATGGCGTGGATGTGCCGTGTGCATTGATGTAATCGACTTCCGTGGTATTAATGCCCGCATTCTTGAGGGCATTGGTCATACAGCGTGCCGCGCCCTCGCCATTGTCGCAAGGAGCGGTCATATGGAATGCGTCCGCGCTCATGCCAAAACCGGCCAATTCCGCATAGATCTTTGCACCGCGCCGTTTGGCGTGCTCCAATTCTTCCAGTACCAGAACACCGGCACCTTCGCCCAGAACAAAACCATCGCGGTCAATATCCCAAGGACGGCTGGCGGTTTCCGGGTTGTCATTGTTTCCGGATAATGCTTTGGCCGCAGCAAATCCACCGATGGCAAGTGGCGTTACACAGGATTCCGCGCCGCCGCACACCATGACATCGGCATCGCCATATTCGATCATACGGGCCGAGTTGCCGATACTGTGCGTGGCTGTGGTACAAGCCGTCACAATCGCGATGTTGGGTCCTTTATAGCCATACATGATGGATAAATTACCCGCGATCATATTGATAATGGTGCTGGGAATAAAAAACGGGGAAATTTTACGCGGTCCGCCTGCATGGTATGCCGTATCGGTATTTTCGATCATCGGCAAGCCGCCAATGCCGGAACCGATATTGACGCCGATTCTTTCCGCATCAAGGAGGGAGATATCATCGATACCAGCGTCTTTGACGGCTTGAATCGCCGCAGCCATGCCGTAATGGATGAAAACGTCCATACGGCGCGCTTCTTTTGCCGATAGATATTGCTGAATATCAAAATCTTTTACTTCACCTGCAATTTGTGAAGCAAAACTCGATGCATCAAAACGGGTGATCCGGGTGACACCGGATTTTCCTGAGATGATGCCCTCCCATGCGCTGGATACTGTGCTGCCTACCGGCGACACAATACCCAATCCGGTAACGACTACCTTGCGTTTGGACAAAATAACTCCGCTTACTTATTCTTGAAAAACAAACTACTAACTGGCGCTGGTGTTGGCGGTGACGTAATCGATCGCTTCCTGGACGGTATTTATTTTTTCAGCCTGCTCATCTGGGATTTCACATTCGAATTCTTCTTCCAATGCCATGACCAGCTCAACCGTATCGAGCGAATCCGCTCCCAGGTCGTTGACGAAAGACGATTCGTTTTTGACTTCTGCTTCATTAACACCAAGTTGTTCAGCTACAATTTTTTTAATACGCTGCTCAATATTTTCCATCTAGGTATTTCCTTTTCAGGTAAGAAAAATGCGTGCCATTCTAACAAATTTTGAATGCCAGCAAAACCAAAACATAACTGCGGATAAATAACTTTCTCTTTAAGTTTCTAATTAGGTGCGTATTATAAGAAATGTTTTGTGATTGTTTTGTGATTAGCCGGTTGCAACAATCCGGCGGAATCGATGCTGACTTTTTCCGTATTAATCCATGTACATGCCGCCATTTACATGCAGTGTCGCGCCTGTGATATAGCCTGCGGCGGACGATGCCAGAAAAGCGACCGCTGAAGCAACTTCTTCCGGACGGCCTAATCGCCCCAGCGGAACATGTTGAATCAAGCTCTGCTGGAATTCATCAGCCAGCGCGCGGGTCATGTCGGTATCGATGAAACCGGGGGCAACGCAGTTGACCGTGATGTTGCGGCTACCCACTTCACGCGCCAATGATTTACTGAATCCGAACATGCCGGCTTTGGCGGCCGCATAATTGGCTTGACCAAGGTTGCCCATAGCACCGACCACAGAGGAAATGTTGATGATGCGGCCGTAACGGGCTTTCATCATGGCGCGCAGAACTGCACGGCTTAACCGGAATACTGATTTTAAATCGGTTTCCAATATATCGTCCCATTCCTCGTCTTTCATGCGCACCAGTAAATTGTCCCGCGTGATTCCGGCGTTATTGACCAGTATCTCCACTTCACCGAATTTTTCCCGGATGGTTTGGAGGGTGTGGTTGATTTGCCCGGCATCGTTTACGTTTAAAGCAATCCCCATTCCTTTGATACCGGACTTTTCCAAATATTGATTGATCGTGCTGGCACCGTTTTCCGTAGTTGCCGTTCCGATCACGACAGCACCCGATTGACCCAGTTTGATTGCGATGGCTTGCCCGATACCCCGGCTGGCGCCCGTGATTAAAGTTATCTTATTTTCCAAAACCATACCTCCTTAAATCGAGCCATGATAATGTGTTGCGAATGTTCATTGTAATGCTATGTCCTTAAATGGTTAATCGCTTGTTTGACGGCTTCACCATCCGCCAGCGACAGCTGTTGCAGGTTTGGATCGATGCGTTTGTTGAGTCCGGCCAATACTTTTCCCGGGCCGCATTCGACGATATGGGTAACACCGTTAGCGGCAAATGCTTTGACGGTATCCACCCAGCGTACCGGGCCGGTGAGCTGGCGAATCAGAATTTCTTTGATATCCGCGGCATCGCTATGCGTTTTTACATCGGCATTATGCAGAACCGGGATGCGCGGCGGTTGCAGGGTCACATGGGCTAGCTGCTGCCGCATGCTGTCAGCTGCCGGTTTCATCAGTGAACAGTGCGACGGGATGCTCATGGGTAGCATGATGGCGCGTTTCGCTCCCTTCGATTTGGCCAGTTCGATGCCCCGCAAAATGGCATTCTTATGCCCGGCGATGACGATTTGCCCCGGTGAGTTGAAGTTGGCCGGTTCAAGCGATTCTTCACTGTTTTGACGGGTAATGTCACGGCAGATGGTTTCGATGATTTCATCGTCCAATCCCAGAATCGCCGCCATGCCGCCAACACCTTCCGGCACGGCTTGTTGCATGGCTTGTGCGCGAAAACGCACCAATGTCAGGGCATCGGCAAAACTCAATGCTTCGGATGCGACCAAGGCGGTATATTCACCCAAACTGTGCCCGGCCATCAATGCTGGTTGCTCGCCGCCCAAGCTTGCCCAGGCGCGATACACTGCGATTCCTGCGGTCAGCATCAGCGGCTGGGTATTGATCGTCAGATTGAGATCATCCGCCGGTCCGTTAATGACCATGGACCAGAGATCCTGTTTAAGGATATCGGACGCTTCTTGAAAGGTTTCCTGAATGACGGGTAAACCGGTGTACCCATTCATCATGCCGATGGATTGCGATCCTTGACCCGGAAATACAAATGCACATTTCATAAATTACCAACGCAGTAAGACTGCTCCCCATGTAAAACCACCGCCGACACCTTCCAGTAAAACCAATTGATCACGCTGAATACGCCCGTCACGCACAGCCATGTCGAGTGCGAGCGGGATGGAGGCGGCGGAAGTGTTACCGTGTTTATCCACGGCCACGACTACTTTGTCCATCGGTAATCCAAGTTTTTTGGCGGTTGATTGAATAATCCGGATATTCGCCTGATGCGGAATCAGCCAATCGATATCGGTAGATTGCAAATTGTTTTTTGCAACCGCTTCCTGCACGACTTCTTCCAGCACTTTGACAGCGAATTTGAAAACAGCATTGCCTTCCATATTGATATACGGCGTGCCCTGCACTTTGCCGCCGCTGATGCTTCCCGGTGCGGAAAGAATATTGCTGTGACTGCCGCTGGCGTGCAGATGCGTCGATAATATACCGGGCTGATCGCTTTGCGAAAGCACCACAGCGCCCGCGCCGTCACCGAATAAAACACAGGTGCTGCGGTCATTCCAATCCATAATCTTTGAATAGATTTCGCTGCCGACCACGAGCGCATTGCGGCATTTACCGGAACTGACAAACATATCGGCTGTGGCGAGCGCATAAACAAAACCGCTGCAGACCGCTTGCACATCAAAAGCCGGGCAGTTTTCGATGCCCAGCTTGTTTTGCAAAATACAGGCGGTGCTCGGGAAAATCATGTCCGGTGTGGTGGTGGCGACGATAATGAGATCGATGTCCTGACCGGTCACACCGGCAGCCTGCATGGCATTCTGACATGCATATAGCGCCAGATCGCTGGCCACTTGATCTTCTCCGGCAATATGCCGCTGCGTGATACCGGTGCGCGTGCGGATCCACTCATCGCTGGTATCCACTATGCGTTCCAGATCAAGATTGGTGAGAATTTTCTCCGGTAAATAACTACCTGTTCCAGTGATTCTTGAATACATTATCGTGTTATTTCTTTAGAGGAAGTTTGAGAATGGCGGGAGAACTCGGCTACCCGCTCACTGATGTGCCGCAGCATGCCGCCGCGCACTTCGTCGGCGGCGCGCTTGATGGCAAAACCAAAAGCATATTTGTCCGCCGAACCGTGGCTTTTAATCACGATGCCGCGTAAACCCAGGAAACTGGCGCCGTTATAACGCCGGTGGTCGACGCGGCGCTTAAAGGAATTGATGACCGGCAGCGCGATTACACCGGCGAGTTTGGTCAGCAGATTGCGTTTGAATTCCTCACGCAAGTAGGCTGCCAGCATTTGTGCCAAGCCTTCGGAGGTTTTTAGCGTGATGTTGCCGACAAAACCATCGCATACCACGACATCCGTGGTTCCTTTGTAAATATCGTTGCCTTCCACGTTGCCATAAAAATTGAGACCGCTGTTACGCAGTAATTCGGCCGCCTGCTTGACTATTTCATTGCCTTTGATTTCTTCCTCGCCGATATTGAGCAATCCCACGCTTGGAAAGGCCTTATTCTCTACCGAGGATACCAGGGATGCGCCCATGATGCCAAATTGGAACAAGTGTTCCGCCGTGCAATCGACGTTAGCGCCCAAGTCCAGCACGTAAGTGTGGCCGGTGCTGGTCGGCAGTATCACCGCCAGCGCCGGGCGGTCAACACCAGGGATCGTTTTTAAGACAAAGCGGGAAGTGGCCAGCAATGCACCGGTGTTGCCAGCACTGATACAAGCCTGCGCTTCACCGGTTTTGACGAGATTGATGGAAACGCGCATGGAAGAGTCTTTTTTACCGCGCAAGGCGGTAGCCGGCGATTCATCCATGCCGACGACTTCACTCGCCGGATGTAGCCGGATTCTTGGGCCGAAGTCGGATTTTGCAGCGCGTAATTCAGCTTCGATGGCATCAGGAATGCCAACCAAAATGATATTGGCTTCAGGGTCCTGGCGCAAATATTCGAGTGCGGATGGAACGGTTACGTGGGGGCCATGATCGCCCCCCATACAGTCTATTGCTACAGTGATATCCAATTTCAGTGCTCTTGCGGCTGGAAGAAACTATAGTTGATGCGATCTGTAGCAATAGGAATTGTGTTTTTAATCGTTTTTGGTTTTAACCACTTTTTTACCGCGATAGTAGCCGTTAGGGCTAATATGATGGCGTAAATGAATTTCTCCCGTGCTTGATTCAACCGCTAATGGCGGATTGGTCAAGAAATCATGCGAGCGATGCATGCCGCGTTTTGATGGGGATTTTTTATTTTGCTGAACTGCCATGTGAATAACTCCTTGAACTCAATTTGTCTTTTTTAATGCTGCCAATGCTGCAAAAGGGTGTGCCGGTTGTGTTTTATCGGCTAAGCCGTTACCGGTTGATTTCAGTTTAAATATGCTGCATTCGTCATCCGCGTGACACAATGAGATCGATAAACTGAGAATCACTTCATCTTCAATTAAATTAAAAACATCCAAATCGGGGGTTGCTAAAATCGCATCAATCGTATCGTCATCATCGGCCAGATCCAGCTCTGTTTCGTTTTTCGCCAGTATCAGGAATGTCCGCAAATCAATATGATGCACTAATTTGTCAAGACAACGCTGACAATGAAGATGGATTTTTCCGGTTATTTCAACGTATAACCCGGGTCTTTCATTCTTGTCGAATTGGCCGCTGATTTGATAGATTAGCTCCCCTTCCTGATCAAATAAGCGATCATGTAAGCGCACAAGCTCAACCGGCGGGATTTTACCATGACGACTACCCGCATTACGCACAAAATCCAGAGAGTCTATGACTAACCTATCAGACATAAGGCGCGCATGTTATATTTTTTAAACCTAAGTGTCAAAAATTACAGAAGGAAATTTTGAAAACACAAAACATTACCCCGCAAATTATACTGGGATCCAGCTCGATTTATCGTAAGGAATTGCTGCAACGATTGCAGATCCCGTTTGAAACGGAACATCCGGATATTGATGAAGCACCGCTGCCCGGTGAATCTCCCGAAGAAACGGCCGTGCGTTTGGCCGAGGCAAAAGCGCGTGCTGTCGCGAAGACTTATCCGCATGCCTTAATTATCGGTTCCGATCAAGTCGCGGCATTGGGGAATACTCCGCTCAGCAAGCCGTTGAATCATCAGAATGCGATAAAACAATTGCAATTGGTTCAAGGAAAAGAAGTTGTTTTTTATACCGCTTTATGCCTGCTGAATAGCGCAGCGGATCGCTTGCAGTCGCGTGTCATTCCCTATCACGTGAAATTCCGGCCGCTCAGCGACCGGCAAATTGAAAATTATTTATGCAAAGAGCAGCCGTATCACTGCGCCGGTAGTGCAAAATCGGAGGGACTGGGGATTGCGCTCATTGAACGCATGACCGGGGATGATCCGAATGGTTTGATCGGATTGCCGCTGATCGCGCTGGTGGATATGCTGATGGCTGAAGACGTTGGGATTTTCTAAAGTTTGATTTTTTTCAGATGCTTCTAAATTGCAAATAGCATCATTCTGTGAAATGATGATACCTTAAATGAAATTTTCATTTTTTATAGATTAAATTCTTTATGCGGAAATATTCGGCTTATCCAATCATCTTTATGCTTATTGTCAGCATACTGGCGAATGGATTGGGCTTATCGTTCAGAGGTGAGGTATTTGCCCATGAACTGGATCATGTCCGTCAATCCTTGTCCGCCGATCCTGCAACGCATTTGGAGCTGCATCGCAATAATGTGTCGTGGGAGGGTGTTGATCTCGATGCAGCAACGCATTTGTGCCTGCATTCGGCAGGACAATACCAACCGTTTTTCTTCCATTCTTTCCCCTTGATTCCCGGTGTGATTGTGACGGAAGTCATGGCGGTATTCATTTCTTCCTTGATTCCCGAAACAATCCCGGATTTGCCCCTGCGTCCTCCGCGCGTCCTTCGTTTGCTATAGACCAGATTTAAGAAAGTATTGTTTGTGGATGGTAATAATCCATAGCTATGTAAAAAACAGATCCATTCTGATTTTTCGATGATCTGTTTCACATTTGCATAGCCGAGGTGTATGCGGAGGATTTATGACATTGAGCGGCTTATCGATCGCGCTGTGCTATTGGGCGGTATCCGGATTGCGGCGTATCTTGCCGGGATTCATCTTTGTGCTGAGTTTCTCATTCCAGGCCAATGTTGGCGCCGATGCTTTCGGTGTTGCGCCAAACGGTATCAAAGGTCAAGCAGCAGAGTTGTCCGTGCAGGAAACGGGTGATCTCACGTTGCGTGATGCCGTCAATCTTGCTTTGTTGCGAAATCCTGAATTGGCAGCTTTTTCTAAGGAAATTCGCGCATTGGAGGGATTAACGCTACAAGCAGGGTTGCTTAAAAACCCGGAATTGAATTTGAACGTTGAAAATGCCGGAAATGTACAAAAGCTGACTGGCGACGTCAATTCAGCGCATGCGGTTGCTCAAGAAGTGGTGCAGCAACTGTCGACCATCCGCATCTATCAATTGATAGAGCTCGGTGGGAAGCGCGCTGCCCGGGTTAATGCGGCTTTGCTGAGTGAAGAACTAGCTGTAAAGGACTATGAAATTAAACGGATTGACATTATTTTCCGGGTTGCCAACGTTTTCACGGAAGTACTCGCTGCTCAAGAGCGGCTGAGACTTGCTGAAGAAACCAAGCAAGTGGCTCGGAATGTAGTCAGTACTGTGAGCGGAAGGGTGCAGGGAGGCAAGGTGGCGCCCATTGAAGAGACCAGGGTTAAAGTAGGTCTGTCGACTGCACGCATTGAGCTGGAACAAGCGCAGCGGGATTTAACAGGTGCGCGTAAGCGGTTAGCGTTGCTGTGGAATAGCGCCTCTCCGCAATTTGGTAAAGCTTTGGGAAATCTGGAGATGCAGACTCCACCGCCCGATTTTCAAATGCTGGAAGAGCATGTTTTAAATAATCCCATGGCGCTGCGTGCCATGAAAAATATCGAGCAGCGCAAAGCCCTGCTGGAAGTCGAGCAAACCCGCCGCATACCCAATCTGACCGTCAATGCAGGTGCTGTGCATCATGCGCAGTTGGGCGGCACTACTATTGTGGCGGGCTTGCAAATACCACTGCCGATTTTCGATCGCAATCAGGGCAATCTCAAAGACGCCCATCACCGCTTGGATAAAGCTGTTGATGAGCAGATGGCTACCGAGTTACGGCTAAAAACTGAGATTGCGCAATCTTATGAAACGATGTCGGCAGTGTGGAATGAAATTAACATACTTCGTGATGAGATATTGCCCGGCGCCCGAAGCGCTTTTAACGTGATGCGCAGAGGCTACGAGCTGGGTAAGTTTGGATTGCTGGAACTGCTGGATGCCCAGCGTGTGTTGTTTCAGAATCAGCTGTTGTATGTGCGTGCACTGGCAAACTATCAGCGTTTGGTGAACGACATCGAGCGTCTGATTGCGGCCCCTATCGAGAGCGTCAAACCCGGTCATGAAATCAATACACGACAGCCATAGCGGCGGGAAGAAAACGGATAAGGATTAAATTATGAACAAAACGCGATGGATGCCCATTTTGATTGTGATTGTCATAGGCATAGTACTGGGCGGATTGATTTTGACTTTGGATAAGCCGGCTACAGTGACTGCAGAGGTGGAGGGGGAGCATGTCAATGAAAAACCGGCTGAGGGTCAACCGGGTACTGGACCGAGGGGCGGTAAACTGTTCACTGACACTGATTTCAGTGTGGAACTGACGATTTTTGAGAAAGGCGTCCCACCGCAGTTCCGGATTTTTTTGTACGAAAAAGGAAAATTGTTACCGCCCGCGGCAGCCAATGTGGCGATTACCTTATCCCGGCTGGGCGCGGCGGCGCAGTTGTTCAAATTTACGCCGGAAGCGGATTATCTGCTGGGAGATCACGTTGTGGAAGAACCGCATTCCTTTGATATTGCCATCACTGCTGAACATGATGGCAAGGTCATGCGTTGGAGCTATAGTCAGATCGAAGACCGGATGGAAATAGCCGATGACATGCTGAAAAGCATGGGTGTCGAGCTCTTCACCGCAGGACCGGCGATCATCAAGCCAAAGCTGAAACTGCCGGGAGAAGTGATTTTCAACGAGCATAACATCGTGCGGGTCGTGCCGCGGGTTGCGGGGTTGGTGACTCATGTGCAAGGGCATCATGGCCAGCATGTAAAAAAGGGCGATGTGCTAGCGACGATCGAAAGCCCGATGCTGGCGGATTTGCGCAGCCAATATTTCGTAGCCAGGAAACGATTGGCGTTGACGAGAACGACTTACGAACGGGAAAAGCAACTGTGGGAAGAGAAAATCAGCGCTAAACAGGATTTTCTTCTGGCGCAGGAATTGTGGAACGAAGCTCAGATTGCTCTGGAATTGGCCGCCACTAAGTTACGTGCATTAGGTGTGAGACCCGAATCTAATTATAGCAAAACCGATTTCGCGCACTATGAAATACGCGCGCCAATCTCCGGAATTATTATTGCCAAAGCGATTGCCTTGGGTGAAGCGTTGAAGGAAGACCGGGAAATTTACACCATTGCCGATGTATCCACGGTGTGGACGGCGATTACGGTTTATCCGAAAGATCTTAATATAATCCACGAGGGTCAGAAGGTTGCGGTGAAAGCGACGGCTTCCGATATCGAAAGCCAGGGCACGGTGACTTATATTTCCACGCTGATCGGCGGTCAAACGCGTACGGCAACAGCCCGGGTCGAGCTGGATAACAAAGACGGTCACTGGCGCCCCGGTATGTTTGTCAATGCGGAATTGGTGGCGGAAGAGATTAAAGTGCCGGTGGCGGTTGCAGCGGGTGCTATTCAAACACTACGGGATTGGCCGGTGGTATTCGGCCGTTATGGCCAGTATTTCGAAGCGCGCCCGCTGGAGCTGGGGCGCACCGATGGCGAGATGGTTGAGGTGCTGAAGGGGCTTACCCAAGGCGAGCAATATGCCGGCGGCAATAGTTTTGCGCTTAAGGCGGAGCTGGGCAAAGCAGGCGCGAGCCACAATCATTAAACCCGCGACTTAATCGAGACCGATCCTCATGTTTGAACGCATACTCCATATCTCTATTTATCAGCGCGCCATTGTATTGATGGCGGTCTTAATGGTAGCCATCATCGGTGTTTATAGTTACCAGAAACTGCCCATCGATGCCGTGCCTGATATTACCAACGTGCAAGTGCAGATCAACACCAATGCGCCGGGTTATTCGCCGATCGAAGCCGAGCAACGCATTACGTTTCCGATTGAAACGATCATGGCGGGGTTGCCGCATCTGCACTATACCCGTTCCATTTCCCGCTATGGATTGTCGCAAGTCACTGTGATTTTCGATGATGGAACGGATATCTATTTTGCACGCCAGCAGGTCAGTCAGCGCATCCAAGAGGCGAAAGGCCGTTTGCCCATCGGTATCGAACCGATGATGGGGCCTATTTCCACCGGGCTAGGCGAAATCTTCATGTGGACGATCGATGCCAAGGAAGGTGCGAGAAAACCGGATGGCACTGAATATACGGCAACCGATTTGCGTGAAATTCAGGATTGGGTGATCCGGCCGCAACTGCGCATGGTGAAAGGGGTGACCGAAATTAATACCGTCGGTGGCTATGTCAAGCAGTTTCATGTCGTGCCTTACCCGGAAAAAATGATTTCGTTCGGCTTGTCGCTGATGGATCTGATGACCGCGCTGGAACGCAACAATTTGAATGTCGGTGCCGGTTATATTGAGAGAAGCGGGGAGCAGTATCTGGTTCGTGTTCCCGGGCAGATTGCCAATCTGGATGAAATCGGCAATATCATTCTGGGTTCGCGCCAAGGCACACCGATTCGCGTCAAGGACGTGGCGGATATCCTGATCGGCAAGGAATTGCGCAATGGCGCGGCGACGCAAAATGGCAAGGAAGTCGTGATGGGCACGGTGCATATGCTGATCGGAGAAAATAGCCGTATCGTGGCCCAGGCTGCCGCGAAGAAACTGGAAGAGATCAGCCGCAACTTACCCGAAGGCATCATTACGACGCCGGTATACGATCGCACCACGCTGGTCGATAAAACCATTCATACGGTGGCGAAGAATCTGCTGGAAGGCGCAGCGCTGGTGATCGTGGTGCTGCTGCTTTTTCTCGGCAATTTGCGCGCGGCGCTGATTGCTGCCTGTGTGATTCCATTGTCGATGTTGTTCACGTTCACCGGCATGGTGACTAATCATGTCAGCGCCAATTTGATGAGCCTGGGAGCGATTGATTTTGGCATTATCGTCGATGGCGCCATTGTTATCGTCGAGAACAGCATCCGCAGGCTGGCGCATGAACAGATGCGGCTGGGGCGGGAGCTGACGCTCGCGGAACGGCTCGAACTGGTATTCGATGCTTCCCGCGAAGCGCGGCGGGTGCTGATTTACGGTGAATTGATCATCATCATTGTCTATCTGCCCATCTTTGCGCTGACCGGCGTGGAAGGAAAAATGTTTCACCCGATGGCGCTGACAGTGGTAACCGCATTGGTCGGCGCAATGATTCTTTCCATCACTTTCGTTCCGGCCGCCATTGCGCTGTTCTTGTCCGGCAAGGTGCAGGAAAAGGAAAGCCGTGTCATGGCGTGGGCTAAAAAAAGCTACATGCCGCTATTGGCGGCAACGATGAATAACCGTGAGCTTACGGTTACGATTGCGATCGTTATCGTGATTTTGTCCGGCTTGCTGACCACGCGCGTTGGCAGCGAATTTGTCCCCAGTCTGAACGAAGGCGATATCGCGTTGCACGCCATCCGTATTCCCGGCACCAGTCTGACCACCGCCATTGAAATGCAGAACGAGCTGGAACAAACCATCAAAACATTTCCCGAAGTCGAACGGATATTTTCCAAAATCGGTACAGCCGAGATCGCTACTGATCCGATGCCGCCCAGTGTTGCCGACACATTCATCATTCTCAAGCCGCAATCGGAGTGGACCGGCGCGTATCGCACTAAAACGGAGCTGATTGCAGCGATAGAGCAGACGGTGCACAAAGTGCCGGGCAATAATTACGAATTCACGCAGCCGATCCAAATGCGTTTCAACGAATTACTGTCGGGGGTGCGTGCCGATGTGGCGGTCAAAGTATTCGGCGATGACATGGATACGCTGTTGCATTTGGGCGAAGCCATCGAGCAGTTGCTGAAGACCGTTCCCGGTGCCGCGGATGTCAGAACCGAACAGATCTCCGGTTTGCCGGTGCTGTCGATTCAGATGGATCGCGCAAAAATGGCGCGCTATGGGTTGAATGGCCGTGACGTGCAGGATGTCATCGCCATGTCGGTGGGCGGACGAAGCACCGGGCTGATTTTTGAAGGCGATCGGCGTTTCGACTTGCAGATACGGCTGCCGGAGCACTTGCGTGTCGATATCGAGGCATTGAAACGATTGCCTATCAGTGTGCCGGCGCAGAGTGTGGTTGCTGCACCGCTGATGGCGACGCAACCGGCTCAGGTAGGCCAGCCCGCTGCACCGGTTTTTGTCAGTCTGGGCGAGGTAGCCCGGTTTGAATTGACGCAAGGTCCTAATCAGGTTAGCCGCGAAAACGGTAAACGCCGGATTGTGGTGACTGCCAACGTGCGTGGCCGCGATCTGGGGTCGTTTGTGCATGAAGCAGAGCGATTGATTGCAGAGAAAGTGCGTATTCCGCCAGGTTACTGGACTACCTGGGGCGGTCAGTTTGAACAGATGATTTCCGCCGCGCAGCGTTTGCAAATCGTGATACCGGTCGCGCTCGGGTTGATTTTTATTTTGTTGTACACGATGTTCGGTAATGTACGCGATGGATTGCTGATGTTTACCGGCGTTCCCTTCGCGTTAACCGGCGGTATTTTCGCGCTATGGCTGCGCGATATCCCGCTTTCGATTTCGGCTGGCGTCGGGTTTATCGCGCTATCCGGCGTGGCGGTTCTGAACGGCTTGGTGATGCTGGCGTTTATTCGCGGCTTGAGAGAGCAAGGATCGCCGCTGGATGATGCGATTCGGACGGGTGCGCTGACCCGGTTGCGTCCGGTGCTGATGACCGCATTGGTCGCATCGATCGGATTCCTGCCGATGGCGCTCGCTACCGGCACCGGCGCGGAAGTGCAACGACCTCTGGCCACAGTCGTGATCGGCGGCATTTTATCGTCGACTGCGCTGACGTTGCTGGTGTTGCCGGTGTTGTACCGGATTGTGCATGGACGGGATACCTTGAATAAAAATGCATCGGTATAAAGCCGCAAATTACATTTTAATCAATAGGAGTTAGTATCAGATGCAAAAATTAAGCTTAGTTGTTTTAATTATATTTAATATCAGCCAATTAATGGCGGAATCTCCAGTTGAAATTCAGAAACTGTCAATAGTTAACTTCAAATAAGCTTGGTAGGCTGTATCATTCAAGTCCTTCGATATCATAACCTTCATGATTTCACCAATTCTCGGGATAAACACCTTGTTCAACATGGCGATGAAAACTGGAATAAGGCCAATCCCTGACACTTTTTGCCCAGCCATGTTTCACAGGATTCCAATGAATATAATCGACATGCCGGTTAAAATCATTTTGGTCACGTAAAAGATGCTTCCGGAATCGGCGTTGCCATATTCCCCTTTCCCGGCGATTTCCGGCTGATAGAAATTCTTTCCCCTGTTGTTATGTGACGGGAAAAGTAACCTTTCAACAGATTCCATCGGGTTAAAAAATCTGCATCGGCCTGCGGCAGCGTCCAGATACAGTGTAAGTGATCCGGCAAAATAACGACGGCATCCATGTCTTGATTGATGCGCCTCCTTGCGGTCGGCACATCCTACCGGGCTAAAACTCGAAGAAGCCATCCGGACCGGCGCACTACTGCGGCTGCGCCCGGTTCTGATCACGACCTGGGTGGAATCATTGGGCTTCCTGCCGATGGCGCTGAGCACCACTACCGGTGCGGAAGTGCAGCGCACCCTGGCGACCGTGATGATCGGCAGTACATTGTCGCAGTCGTTGCTGTCGTTGCTGTCGTTGCTGGTGGTGCCGGTGTTGTATCAGCTGGTGCATCGGCGTAGAGAACGCAATATGGACGATTCCATATAATGAAGTATAAAGCCGCGCTTAACCGAGAAATTGCAGATAACTGGAAACTAAATTACGCGTTCATCAGGTATTCAGCGAGGGTTTGTGAAATGGGTTGTCCCGTGTTGTTTTCGTAGTATGAGTATCCGGGCATGGGATTGACCTCGAAACAGTACACCTGTCCATCGGGAGTGAACCTCAGATCAATGCCGCTAAAGTGGAGTCCAAGTGCGGCACTTAACCGTATACAGGCATCGGCAACGGAGTCAGGGATTTCGTAGGCTTCCAGATCGGTATCGCCGCCATCCTGATGGGCATACCGGTAATCCGTGCCCGTTGTCAGTATTTTCGTTGCAATGGTGCGCTGTCCAATAACGTGCACTCGAACATCGAAGCCATCAAGGAGTGCTTGGAATTGCACTGGACAGTAATGGATTAAGCTCAATCGCTCCTCATCTTCAGCTTGGAATTCTTTGACGATCGAACGTACCCCACTGATAGATTTGTAAATTATGCGTTTATGTTGCTGTTTAAACTCCTTCAATTTTTCTAAGTCGTTGGTGATTAGTGTCGGTGGAATTTTCAAGCCATAACGGCGAATAATCTGCATTTGATACGGTTTACTGCTGTTGCTGAACATAGTGCTGTGGCGATTTACAACGCAAGCATCGGTGACTTCTAACCACTGATAGAATGAATCGTGAAGGTTTAGACCGTGTTTTCGCATTGCCTCACTGGCACTTTTCATCTCGGGCAATTCGGTTTCACTCATAAACCGCGTATAGATTCCCCGAAAGTCTTCAAGTGAATAGCTGCAATTAAAAAGGTGTAAATATCCCGAAGGCTTACGATTAACAAACGACCATTCGAGTTCTGCATCCGCGAATTGCCGCTGGGAAAAAATTACTGTCTGGGCGCCAAGTTTTAACAATGCTTCGTTAACTTTGGCGATGGGGCCCTCGCTTGGGATACCGCACAAAAGGATCATGGATTTTTCCAAGATAGTTGGTGATAAATCAGGGCTAAGAATTTTCTGCCATGATTGCGGAACGTTGGCAAGGCGGTTGCCCCAATAAATGTGTTTCCATTATTTTCGACGCTAATTTCAAGCAGTGGAGATTTAGCGATTTGAGCAAGATCAATGCAATGTTGTACTAGCTTCCTGCTTCTCAGCTTGGTGATGGCTTTGCCACCGACAACGAGCACTTTGTCAGTGTCCATTGACTGAGAATGATCGGCGGCTGAAGCTTCGGTAAATCCGGCATCGAATGCCGCCTTTGTCCATTGTGCGTTTGACCATGCTGCGCCGCACAAGCTGTGACCGACAGGTGGATTAATCATTAGACATTGCTGCTGCACTTGATAAAGCCAGCTCATCAGTAGTGCCGTCATTTCTGACCGCACATATTCGCGTTCACGCTCGGCTGCTTGCCTCCAGATCGGCGCATCGACAATCTGCGTCCGATTGAAGAAGAAATTAATCTGTCCTCCTTTCAGAGTAAGTCCATTGTGCAATGAAAGAGAAAAATCTTCGCTACTGTTATCGAGTGCCTGAGTCCAATGCTGCGACATTAATACTTGTTCAGGTGTGAGGAGTTCGACCGCAATTTTACTTTTCTTCAGCTCAAGGTATAGCCAGATGGCGTCCTTATCGAATGGGTGACAGAAAATAATATTCATGGAGTAGGGTAAAAAAGGGGCAGATCAACCGCCCCTTTATCAAATTGAGCTTGTTACCGAAGGGAAAAATCAACCCATGTTGTCAGCGATTTCTTTGTTGAGCTTCTCCTGAGCGGCTGCAATGTCTTGCTCACTTTTAAGTGCTCCTTGACTCAAGTCAGGTCGCAGATTCTCGCCGATGAAAGCAGTGAGCGACCCAATAGTTTGCTCAAGACTGGCTAGACGATCTTCGATATTGCGTATGCCAGGGTTGATTAAGCCAGGATTGATCGGATTGGGTATTCCTTCGTCCGGCTTGTCAAGCTTGTCAATTATGGGCTTCCCTTCCTTAATGGGCTTTTCAAATTTCTCTTTAATTTCAATTTTTTCTTTAACTTCAACCTTCTCTTTAACTTCAACTTTCTCTTTGTACAACTCTTTTTTCTCTTTGATCTCTATTTTTTCGATCTTGATATCCTTGGAGTCTTTGATGAGACTCTTCGTTTTTGTACACAATGAGATGTTAAGCTCACTTAGAACATAGGAGATTGGGTTAATGTACGTGTATCCAGAATTATTACCTGCGAATAACAGACCAATGACTTTATTGTTGGCATCAACCACTACTGAGCCGGAATCACCGTGATCGCTAAACTTCGGATTGACTGTAGTGTCCGGGCGTATGCCGATCTGATTGGTTAATGTATGCACACCTAAACCATCACCATAGTCAATATTGACTGTCGCATTGATAGAATCGACAAATCCATTGGTCAGCATAGTGGTTCGCCCACGTTTTCTAACCGCAGCATTGAGTACTGCTGAAGCTGTCCCTTTGACGTCACCGATATCGACAATGGAACAGTCATACGGTCTGCCGCTAAGTGAAGAAATTGCACCATCAACATGACCACTTAATACCGCGCGGCTTAGGTCACCGATACGATCCGTGGCAGGTACGCCCCCGTCAACCCGGCCGGGTTGACACATGTGATCGCCAACGTGCCATCCGCTATCGACACACATGACGTGAAAATTGCTTAGCAGCATCGGATTATTAGTGACGTTGTCTTTAACGATACACCCCAATGTACCGACATAAACATAGCCACCAATAGCGCGTTCAGGACCAATGCTAATTCCACCTTTAACGGTTGCGTATTTTGTGCTATCGACAAGCAGACTGGCATCATCAAGTTTCTTGTTGACGATTAACGGGAATACCTCCATTTCGATGACATCCGTTTTTATGCCATTTATCTCGGCTGGAACCATCTGTTTGGATGTTACATTTTTCTTCTTCTGTCTGACCAGAACACGGATAGCAATTTCATCCGTACGTTTACCTTTCTCATACTTAAAACCAACATCAACACCGGTAATACCCTCGAGTTTCAGCAGCTCTACCTCTGCTGCCTGTTTCTGTTTGATAATTTCGTCGAGATTTCGCATAGTGTTACCTCCTGTTTGTGATAAGTGAAAGACAACTAACTCAATAGCAAAAGTATCTCAGTGCAATTCGATAACACTATAATGCACTTCAATAACGACGCCATCTATCTCCTTGGGAAGATTCAATGTCTCGTGGGTAGCCGATGGAGAGTTTACTAAAACGCGAACACAAAGATCATCGGTATAGGTGCCATCCTTCCGCAAAGCTGCAATTTCAATTCCTGTGAAGAGCGGATGATCTTTGAGTTGTTTTTCAAGTTGGGAAAAAACAGCCTCTGCCTGGTTTAATGTTGTCATAATCATGCTCCATATAATATGAATATAAATTGCAGTTACAACAATCGATTTGTGATTCCTAAAGCCGGACCGCATGAATCTGAGAGGTGAAAATGTTTATCAAAAGCCGTGAGCTACAATGTTGTCACGGCAATCAACAATAATTCCGCTACCGTAAAATTGTTTCTAGAACGATCATTCGGCCGGTATAGGATACCAGCGCAAGGTATAGAGAAAAAACACATTACTGTGTTAAAGGAATTTACTGGAAGCTCAATGGACTGTCAAACATATTAAAAGTGATTGCTCAACGTGAAATCTTCCAGCAATAATGAATCTTGGCATCGCGCGCGAAATCCTCGGGGATCATTTTGCTGCTGATGTCCTCGATGATCAAACCGCTCAATGCGTCCGTGTCCATTTTGAAGCGGCGGAAATTGGTCGAGAAATACAAGATTCCACCTGGCGCCAGTAGAGCTGTGGCGTTACGGATCAGTTGTGCATGGTCTTGCTGGATGTCGAAGGCTTCGTCCATTTTCTTGGAATTGGAAAATGTGGGTGGATCGAGGAATATTAAATCGAATTGCGCTTTCCGTTTTGCCGTGGCTTGCGTGGCCAGCCATTCCGTGCAATTGGCACGTACCAGCTGGTGATCGCCGCCGATGCCGTTGAGGACGAAATTCCGCCGGGCCCAATCCAGATACGTGTTCGACATATCCACCGTGACACTCGATACCGCCCCGCCGATCGCCGCATGCACCGTGGTGCTGCCGGTGTAGGCGAACAAATTCAAAAAGCGTTTGCCCTTGGCTTGTTGCTGGATCAGCAGACGCATCGGCCGGTGATCGAGAAACAAGCCGGTGTCCAGGTAATCCTCGAAATTTACCCAGAACTTGCAGCCGCCTTCTTCCACCATATGAAAGTGGCGCGAGTCGCTCAGTTTTTCGTATTGATCGGTACTTTTTTGTTTGCGGCGAATTTTTAGAAACACTTGCTCGGCGCGAATTTCCAGCACCTTGGGGATTTCCGCCATCACACCGGCCAGCCGCTGATTGGCCTTGGCGGGATCGACCGTTTTCGGCGATTCGTATTCCTGTACATT
>CP091134.1:16603-26575 GCA_021582535.1 Nitrosomonas sp. | reverse complement strand
ACCATTTCTTGCCGATACTTTTTATAGGGCATGCACCCTACTGCTTCTCATCACATTCAGCAAAACAGATTTGATTTCTCCGCCACAGGTAGGAAAACTCGATAGACTTATAAAATAAAACCAAGTTTTCTTAAGGAAACGCTGATTAACTGACTGTACGAGCGAATCACTTCGTTGCGCGGTACTCGCTCCCTCGCCTATCAGATTGATAGGTCTAGGTTGCTGTGTTCCGTACACCTCGTGCTTCATCTCGTTCGCCGAATTAATCAGCGTTTCCCTAAGAGTTTCGAGAAGATCATCGTTGACACGACCGTTATGGAAAAGGCTGTGGCTTATCCAACCGACAGCCGCCTGCTTGAGCGAGGCCGGCAGTATCCGGTGAAATTGGCGGCGACCTTGGGCATCAAGCTGCGCCAGAATTACAACCGCCAAGCCCCGAGGCAGGCTGCGCAGATAGGACGTTACGCCCATGCCAGGCAATACCGGCGTATGACGGGTGCTACTTGCATCCTTGCGCACCCTGGTTGGTCGAGTCTGGCGCGACATCGATCGCAAACTGGTTCGCCAGGATGAAATTCAGACTGCAAAGCGACCAGTATCCTCGAACGCGTCAAACGACTGCTAGAGTACAAGCCCAAAGACAAGAACAAGCGCTACAGTCTGCACGCTCCGGAAGTGGAATGCATATCGCAGGGAAAAATCCGCCAACCGTATGAATTTGGCGTCAAGGTGACGGTGGTTACAACTCACAAGGAAGGCCTGGTGGCGAGCATGCGCAGTCTGCCCGGTAATCCCTACGACGGCCAAACGCTAACCGAAGCCATTGAGCAGATCACCATCCTGACTAACCAAAAGCCCAAGGCCGTGTTTGTGATCAAGGCTATCGCGGTGTCAGCGTTGAGGGGGGGCGATCTGGCGCAGTGGTCAGAAACGCGGCGTCACACAATCGATCAGGAAAGCCATTCAACGACGAAGTGTCATCGAACCGGCAATCGGTCACATGGAAAACGAAGGTAAACTGCGGCGAAACTGGCTCAAGGGCAGTCTTGGCGACGCCCTCAATGTCATCCTATGCGGTGCCGGGCACAATCTGCGGATGATCTTGAGAGCCATCCGGCTTTTTTGCGCCTGGGTGCTGTACATCCCGACTGCAAAACTAATCGCTGGTAATCGCAATATCTCAAATTCAATCCCCTACCCTCGGTTTTGAAATGTTATTCAGGACGGACTATTTCTTTTTATCTTAATAACCAACCTCAATATTCCCATCCCTGAAATGTACCTTCAGCGATTGCAACAAATCATCATGTACATAAACCCGCCAGTCATTTCCCAACTCCAGATCGCTGCTGGCAAATTCATTGTGATAAGCAATCGTGACCGGGCAGTAATTTGCATGCAGTTTTTGCGCCTGAGGGGTGAAGGGCATCAGTAAAGCTTTGAGGCTGGTGGTTTGCCCGATGGTGGAAGCGTCGCAACGGATTCTAAGCTGTTTGGCGAAGCGCGAGCGGATACCGGCGAGGTCGTAGAGTTGCTCGGCGGTGATCCGGAGTTCGTCACCTTCTTCGCCGTTGTAGTTGCGGTTACTGATTTTGGCTTCGGCGATCAGTAGCTGATCTTCTTTGAGCCAGGCGCGATGGGCGTCGAACAATTCGCTGAAGACAACCAGCTCGACACGCGCTTTGCCATCGTCCAGGTTGATGACGCACATCCGGCCGCGGCGCGTCATTTGCACGCGCACCGAATGGATGATGCCGGCGATCAGTTGCGGTTCGCGGCTGGGATTCAGCCGGTCGAGCCGGGTGCGGATGAAGCGTTTCAATTCCGCGGCGTAGGTATCGAACGGATGGCCGCTGAAGTAGTAGCCCAGGGCGATTTTTTCCTGGTGCAGCTTTTCCCGTTCGGACCAAGCTTCGGTTTGAATCGGTTGCGTTTGCAGATGCGAGTGGTCGCCGGTTTCACCGAACAAATTGGTTTGACTGGCAGCCCGGCTCATCTGCTCGGCGGATTCGATCGCCACGCCGACGGAAGCGATCAGGCTGGCGCGGTTGGTGTCGATGCTATCAAACGCGCCGACGCGGATCAGCGATTCCATCACGCGGCGGTTGGCGATGCGCCGGTCGGCGCGGTTGCAGAAATCGAATAAATCGCTGAACGGGCCGGTTTGTCCGCGCACTGCGATGATCGAATTGACTGCGGATTCTCCGGTGCCTTTGACCGCGCCAAGACCAAAGCGGATGGTTTTGCCATTCACGGGAACAAAGCGGTAGCCGGACAAGTTGATGTCGGGCGGGAGAACCGTCAAACCGTTGGCGATGCTGTCCTCGACGAAGATCTGCACTTTATCGGTGTCGTCCATATCGGCGGACAAGCACGCCGCCATGAATTCGGCCGGGTAGTGCGCTTTCAAATACGCCGTTTGGAAAGCGATCAGCGCGTATGCGGCGGCGTGTGATTTGTTGAAGCCGTAACCGGCGAATTTCTCCATCAAACCAAATAGTTCGGTGGCTTTATCTTCACTCAGGTTGTTGTTGACTGCGCCGGAGACGAAAATATCGCGCTGCTGCGCCATTTCCTCGACTTTTTTCTTGCCCATCGCACGCCGCAGCAAATCGGCGCTGCCCAGGCTGTAGCCGCCGATCACCTGCGCGATCTGCATGACCTGTTCCTGATAAATCATGATGCCGTACGTCGGTCCAAGGATCGTTTCCAGGCGCGGATCGAGATACTCGATCGTTTTCCGGCCATGCTTGCGGTCGATAAATTCGGGAATCAGATCCATCGGGCCGGGGCGGTACAACGCGACCAGCGCGATGATATCCTCAAAGCGATCCGGTCTGGCTTTCTGCAGCAAATCGATCATGCCGCGCGATTCAAACTGGAAAATGCCGACCGCGTTGCCTTTGCGCATCAGCGCATACGTCGCTTCATCGTCGAGCGGCAGCGTTTCCAGTGAAAAGGGTTGAGCAGGGGCCGATCCGCTGTTCTGATGCGACTGCCGGATGTAGCCGACAGCACGATCCAGAATGGTCAGCGTGCGCAGTCCGAGAAAGTCGAATTTCACCAGGCCGATTTTTTCGACATCGTCCTTGTCCAGCTGGCTGACTACCGAGTCGGCGGATTCGGTGCAATAAATCGGGCAGAAATCGGTGATTTCGCTCGATGCGATCAGCACACCGCCGGCGTGCATGCCGATATTGCGCGTGATCCCTTCAAGACTTTCCGCAAGCTCCAGCAGATTGCGTACGTCTTCCTCTTCGGCGGCGCGCTGATTGAGTTGCGGTTCGAGCTGGCGCGCTTTTTTGAGTGTCATGCCGATCTCGAACGGTACCAATTTGGCGAGCTGATCGACAAAGTTGTACGGCAAATCCATGACCCGGCCGATATCGCGGATCACCGCCTTGGCCGCCATCGTGCCAAAGGTGGCGATTTGCGAGACTTTACCGGTGCCGTAACGCTGCTTGACGTAGTCGATCACCAATTCGCGCCGGTCCTGACAAAAGTCGATATCGAAGTCCGGCATTGAAATGCGTTCGGGATTGAGAAAACGTTCAAACAGCAAATCGTAGCGCAACGGGTCGAGATCGGTGATGCCCAACGAATACGCCACCAGCGAACCGGCGCCGGAACCGCGCCCGGGACCGACCGGCACGTTGTTGTGTTTGGCCCAGTTGATAAAATCGGCGACGATCAGAAAATAACCGGGGAATCCCATCTGGATGATGGTTTTTACCTCGAAATCGAGGCGTGCTTGATATTCCGGTAGTTTGCTTGTACGTACTTCTACATCCGGAAATAGACTGAGCATGCGACTTTCCAGACCGGTTTCGGCTTGATCGCGCAAGTACTGATCGAGACTTTCGTTGTTGGGTGTAGGGAACAGCGGCAGGCGGTTGATGCCCAGTTCCAGCACCAGATTGCAGCGCTTGGCAATCTCGATGGTATTCGCCAATGCGCTGGGGATATCGGCGAACAGTTGCGTGATCTCGGCCTGGGTTTTGAAATATTGCTGTCCGGTGAAATTTTTCGGGCGGCGCTTGTCATCCAGGGTGTAGCCTTCGGCGATACACACGCGGGCTTCGTGTGCGCGGTATTCTTCCGCATTGAGAAACTGCACCGCTTGCGTGGCCACGACGGGTAAATTCAATTGGCGCGCCAGCGCCAGCGATTGCTGCACCAGCATGGTTTCATTCGGGTGGCCGTCGCGTTGGATTTCAAGATAAAAACGCCCGGGAAACAAACCGGCCCATTTGCGGGCCTGAATTTCGGCTTGTTGCGGATTATTTTGCAGAATGGCTAGGCCGATGTCGCCAAAGCGGGCGCCCGATAGCGCGATGAGTCCTTGCGTGCCGCCTTCATCGGGATGCAGCCACGACTCCCTGATCTCGGCCCGGCCGTGATATTGATTTTCCCGGTAGGCGCGTGACAGCAGGCGCGACAACAGCAAGTAGCCGTCGCGCGACTGACACAGCAATAACAACCGGATCGGTTTGTTGCGGTCGGATTCGTTGGTGATCCAGACATCGCAGCCGAGTATCGGCTTGATGCCGTTTTTATAGGCGCTTTGGTAAAATTTCACCAGCCCGAACACATTGGCGAGATCGGTTAACGCCAGCGCCGGCATCTGATCCGCTACCGCTTTGGCAACGACATCGGGAATGCGGATGGTGCTATCCAGAATGGAGTATTCGCTGTGCAGCCGTAAGTGAATGAAAGCAGGGTTAGCGGGCATGGTGGTACAATTCGAATTCGCGGAAACTCTGTCATTTATACAATCGAGCGTTATTCTACCTTATGTTGAAATCACCTGAACTTTTACTTCCAGCCGGTTCTTTGGACAAAATGCGCATTGCCTATGCGTTTGGCGCTGACGCGGTGTACGCCGGGCAGCCGCGCTATTCGCTGCGTGCGCGTAACAATGAATTTGCCTTGGAACAGATTAAAACGGGCATTACCGAAGCGCACGCTTTAGGAAAGAAATTCCTGGTGGCCAGCAATGCCATGCCGCATAACGTCAAGATTAAGACCTATCTGGACGATATGGCGCCGATTATTGACATGAAACCGGATGCGCTGATCATGGCCGATCCGGGATTGATCATGATGGTGCGCGAAAAATGGCCGGATGTGCCGATTCATCTGTCGGTTCAGGCCAATACCGTGAACTACATGGGTGTTAAATTCTGGCAGAAAATCGGCCTGACGCGAGTGATTTTGTCGCGCGAATTGTCGCTCGATGAAGTGGCGCAGATCCGCGATTATTGCCCCGACATGGAACTGGAAGTGTTTGTGCACGGTGCGCTGTGCATTGCGTATTCCGGGCGCTGTCTGCTGTCGGGTTATTTCAATCACCGCGATCCGAATCAGGGCACCTGCACCAATTCGTGCCGCTGGGATTATAAAGTCAAATCCGCCGAAGAGAATCCGAGCGGCGACATTCAGGAGATCGGCAAAATCGATTTTGATTTCGGTCAGGCGATGCAGCAATCGGAACAATCGGCCCTGTCAGGCGGGTGCGGTTCGATTCCCCGGCATCCGGCTGCCGATCAGGTGTATTTGATCGAAGAAAAAGAGCGTCCTGGCCAGCTCATGCCGATCATGGAGGACGAGCACGGCACGTACATCATGAATTCCAAGGATTTGCGCGCAGTCGAACACGTCGAACGGCTGGTCAGGATCGGTGTCGATTCACTGAAAATCGAGGGACGCACCAAATCGCTGTACTATGTGGCGCGCACGGCGCAGGTTTACCGCAAAGCGATCGATGATGCCGTGGCCGACAAGCCGTTTGATCCGGCCTTGTTGGGCGAGCTGGAAGGTCTGGCCAATCGCGGCTACACCAGCGGTTTTTATCAGCGCCATAGCACGCAGGAAACGCAAAACTACCTGCGCGGACATTCGGAATCCAATCGTAGCCAGTACGTCGGCGATATCACCGGTTTCGATGCAACCAACGGCATGGCGGAAATATTGGTGAAAAACCGCTTTCAAGTGGGCGACCGGCTGGAGATTATTCATCCCGCAGGTAACCAGGTTGTCGAGTTATCGCACATGCTGGACGGTGCGGGACGGCCGGTGCAGATTGCGCCTGGCAGCGGTCACCGGGTCAAGATACCGTTAGCCGGAAATGTGCAGAACGCTTTTGTCGCGCGCTTTTTCTGAGTGAACTTGCTGGCACTGGTGATGGAAGAAACTGAGAATTTTTTGCGGTAGCCAGCTTAGTTTTCCCGGGAACGGGCCTTGCATGAATCCGGCATGACCGCCTTCTTCCGGAAATTCCAATGTAACCATGGGCGATACTTCATTCTGCGCGGGCAGTACCGATGCCGGCATAAATGGGTCGTTACGCGCATTGATCACCAGCGTGGGTACCTGTACATGCGGCAGCCATTGCTTGCTGCTGGACTGCTGCCAATAATCATCGGTATCGCGGAAACCGTGCAAGGGTGCTGTGACGATATTGTCAAAATCATAAATCGACGCGCATTTTTTCAATGCACGGGCATCGAACAAGCCGGGAAACTGCTGTAATTTATCAAAGGCTTTGTCTTTCAGCGTATCCAGGAAATGGCGCGTGTAGACTTGATTGAAGCCCTTGTCCAGCGCCGAACCGGCCGCCGCCAGATCGAGCGGTACGGATACGGTTGCAACCCCCGTGACGAGTGCTTGGGCGCGTTCTCCTTGTTCGCCCAGCCATTTTAATAGCGCATTGCCGCCCAGCGAGACACCCATCACGTAAACCGGCTGCACTGTACCGGCTGTTTGCGTCTGATTTGTGATACGCCGCAGCATCCAGTCAATTTCGGTGGAATCGCCAGCGTGATAGGCGCGCGATAAGCGGTTCGGTTCGCCGGAACAACCGCGGAAATGAATGACGGCGCTACGCCAGTGATGGCGCTTCAGGCTGTTGATCATGCTCAGAATATAGTGGCTTGATGAACCGCCTTCCAGGCCATGAAAAAACACCACCAGAGGCGATTCGTCCGAACCATCGCTCCAGTCGACATCGATAAAATCCCCGTCATCCAGTTCCCAGCGCTCGCGCCGGTAGCTGAACCGTTGCGCCGGTTTATTGAAATAGGGGTAGAGCGTTTGCAGGTTGCCACCGGGCAGCCAGGATGGTGCTGTGTAGCGCTTTGTATACAAGGGAATTGTGTTTCCAGGTATGGGTATTATTTTACGTTGCGGCATGCGGGTTATTGATCGCTGTTTAATTTCAGTGAATATACCCTAACTTGCATGGATTCTAAAACAACAATGGCCAGCTGTTCAGGCTGGCCATTGCATTGTTGTGAGGCCGGGGATAAACTAGAGAAGGGGCGCGACTTCTACTAGAATTCACTCCATTGGTTATTGTGATCGCCGACAGCGATTTTAGCTTTTCTTGGTGATTTTGATCTGGCGCTGTGCGTTGTAGCATGGCCAGTCGATCCATCCTGTTCCGTGTTGTTTTTGTCAGCCAGTTGAGCTACGGTTGCCGGTCTTTTGCTGCTGTTTTGCGACAGGTGGAAAATGGAAATTGCGCCGACCAATTCGTACGCTTGCTGTTCCAGTGAGGCGGCTGCAGCGGCGGCCTGTTCGACCAGAGCTGCATTTTGCTGCGTGACTTCATCCATTTGCGATACCGCTTGCGTAACTTGCTCGATACCGGTGTTTTGTTCTTTGGAAGCGGAAGTGATGTCCGACATGATTTCGGTTAAGTTTTTGATGGCCATGACAATTTCATTCATGGTTTGCCCGGTTTTATTGACTAGTGCAGCGCCTTCGTTAACCTTTCTTACCGAGTCATCGATCAAGGTTTTGATTTCTTTCGCTGCCGTAGCGCTTCGCTGCGCCAGATTACGCACTTCGGTAGCTACCACGGCGAATCCACGGCCTTGTTCACCGGCCCGTGCAGCCTCAACGGCGGCATTGAGTGCCAGGATGTTGGTTTGAAACGCTATGCCATCAATGACACTGATAATGTCCGCAATTTTGCTTGAGCTTTCGCTGATGGATGACATGGTCGAAACCACTTCTTGCATCATTTCTCCGCCTTTGGTGGTGATATTGCTGGCGGTCATCGCGATCTGGTTGGCATTGATTGAATTATCCGTGTTTTGACGTACGGTCGCGGTGAGTTCCTCCATGCTGGATGCGGTTTCTTCCAGTGAAGACGCTTGTTCTTCGGTGCGCTGCGAGAGATCCAGGTTACCCGAAGCAATTTCTCCGGTTGCCAGGCGTACCGAGGCAGCATTTTTCTGTACGTCCAGTACCGTTGCGCGCAGATTAACCCCCATCTGACTCAATGCTTTCAATAGTTCGCCAAATTCGTCGCTGCGGTTCACCGAGAATTTGTGCGTCAAATCGCCGCCGGCCAGTTTATTGGCGATATCAATCGCTTGTTGTAGCGGTGTCAGGGTATTTTTGACCATGCTGTAGGCCAGACAGGCTATCAATGCGATCCCGGCTGCTGTTATTGCGGCGATCATGCTGCCGAGTGATGCGGGCGCCTGAGTTTGCGACAACCCCCACCAGCCGATACCGCCGACCGTCAATAAAAATAGAGCAGGTATTGTCATTGCCAGTGCAATGCGTTTTCTGGTGGTCATTTTGAGAAAAGCTTGCAGTTTTCCGATGAAATCGGTTCGCACAATTTGCCCTTTCTCGATTTTCAGGTTTTTTGCTTTGCCTTCCAGAATTTGCTGATAAGCTGGCGCTGCTTGCTCAATTGCGGTCTGTGATGCTTTGGTGCGGACCGATAAATAACCGGTGATCTGGCCGTTTTCAATTAAGGGTGTTGCATTGGCGTTGATCCAGTAGAAGTCGCCATTTTTACGGCGGTTTTTAACCAAGCCGGTCCAGGGCAAACCCTGTTTTAGCGTGGCCCATAAATCTTCAAACGCTTCAGGAGGCACGTCCGGATGACGCACGATATTATGTGCCTTGCCGATCAGTTCTTCTTCTGAAAAACCGCTGACCTCGACAAATGTGGAATTGATATAGGTAATCCTGCCTTTAGTATCCGTAGTCGATACGATTAACGTATCGTCCCCGATGGGATACTCGGTGTTTGTCACCGGAAGATTCAGTCTCATGATTTATCCTTGAGGTTTGTTCGTGTGAGACTGGGTTTACGGTATATAAAAAAATAGATTCTGTCGGTGATTTCTTTTTTCCAAGGGAAATATTCCGTATATTTTGTAGGAATTATCTTATTAATCTGGAAAGCTATTGTGAAGCAGGAGTAGTGGAATATTTAGGGAAGCGCTAATTAATTAGCTGCACGAGTGAATTGCTTCGTTGCGCGGTACTCACTGCCTCGCCGATCAGATTGATAGGTCTCGGTTGTTGCGTTCCGTACATCTCGTACTTCATCTCGTTCGTCGAATTAATCGAATCTTCCTTAGTATATGTTTTATCATCATAATTTCTTACATTGCTTATAAATAAGTTGATAAATTACCTTATTTCCGAATTATAGTTTGGTAATTTTTCAGGTTAATATGTCATTGAGAGAATGTTGTCAAAATTGCTGATAAAAGAAATTTTGATGAACGGAATTTTGATTTGAGCGATTCTCGCGATGCTAAAACGCTAATATTTAGATCATTTTTATTAGGTATGATGAAGAGAATTAACTCGATGATCAGAAAATACAATCAGAATATTCCTATAGTTTTTAACGCTCCAGGCGGATACTATTAACGGTTATCAATATTAGTAAGTATCCAACCGGAAATGGGCAGCTAATGATTGAAATGGTAGCGATGATCAGATGTCTGAATATATGCATATGGATTGATGGCGAATGAATGCACGGAAAGAGTCCGGTTGGATAGAAAAATTTTCTCCAGATGTGCTCTGGGATGCGCCAGATAATCAAGGAATTCATTCCGGAGTAAAATCAACTGCAACAATGCCGGGGCACGGTATGCAACTGCTTTCACGCATATCGCATGATGGAAGCGATTATTCAGTAATCGCCGGGAC
>CP091134.1:0-16503 GCA_021582535.1 Nitrosomonas sp. | reverse complement strand
ATTGAGTTGAATTTCTCGCTCGGCGGCGGTCGGTTCAAATCCGCTGCTTTCATAATATTTAAAAATGGCATTGACGATTTGATCCGGTTCATCGATGATCTGAATCAGATTCATGTCCTCCGCCGATATAAAACCTTCGCTGATCAAAGTATTCTGAAACCAATCCAGCAAACCGCGCCAGAATTGCGAATACACCAGGATGATCGGCATCTTGCGGGTTTTGCCGGTTTGCACCAATGTCAACGCTTCCATCAACTCATCCAGGGTGCCGAAACCGCCGGGCAGCACAACGTAAGCCGTGGCGAATTTGACAAACATATATTTACGCGCGAAAAAATGCCGGAAAGTCTGGCTGATATCCTGATAAGCGTTGCGATGCTGTTCGTGCGGCAGCTGAATATTCAGTCCGATGCTGGGCGATTTGCCATAATAAGCGCCTTTGTTGGCAGCTTCCATAATGCCGGGGCCGCCGCCGGAAATGATCGCAAAACCGGCATCGGAAAGCTGTTTGGCAATCTGCTCGGCTAATTTGTAGTGCGGACTGTTGGGGTCGGTGCGCGCGCTGCCGAAAATGCTCACGGCGGGCTGGATGGTATCAAGACGTTCTGTTCCTTCGACAAACTCTGCCATAATGCCGAACAAGCGCCATGATTCTTTTGCTGACCAGGGTTTATCGACAGACAAATGCGTGGCCGGTTTATCGTATAGGCTCATAGGAAAATTTTATCAATGAAAACATTGTTGCTGGTTGACGGTTCATCGTATTTGTATCGCGCTTTTCATGCATTGCCAGACTTACGTAATCATAACAATGAACCGACCGGCGCAATTCATGGCGTGCTCAATATGCTGCGGCGCTTGCACAAGGATTACCAGGCCGATTATAGCGCGTGCGTGTTTGATGCAAAAGGTAAAACTTTCCGCGACGAACTGTATCCCGACTATAAAGCCCACCGGCCGCCGATGCCGCCCGATTTGGCGGCGCAGATCGAGCCTTTGCATGCCTGCATTCGCGCGATGGGATGGCCGATGCTGATCGTCGATGGCGTGGAGGCCGACGATGTCATCGGCACGTTGGCCAAACAAGCCGCCGCTGCCGGTATGCGCTGCATCATCTCGACCGGCGATAAGGATATCGCGCAACTGGTGAATGCGCAGGTGACGCTGGTGAACACCATGAGCAACGAAGTGCTCGACGCAGCGAACGTACAGGCTAAATTCGGCGTGCCGCCGGATCGCATGCTGGATTATTTGATGCTGGTCGGCGATACGTCCGACAATGTGCCCGGGGTGCAGAAAGTGGGGCCCAAGACGGCGGTCAAGTGGCTTGCGCAGTACGGATCGCTGGAAAATCTCATTGCGCATGCCGGTGAAATCAAGGGTGCGGTTGGCGACAACTTACGCCAGGCGCTGGCTTGGTTCGATACCTCGCGCCAGTTGATCACGATTAAATGCGATGTCGATTTGCCCGTGAGCATTACCGATCTTGCGCCGCAGCCGCAGGATACCGAACGATTGGCCCTGTTGTATGAACAGCTCGACATGAAATCGTCGTTGCGTGAGTTGCGCCAGCAGATGATAGAGAGTCAATCCGGATCGGCCGCCGCCAGTGAAGCGCCGGGTAACGCGATGAACGACAGCAGCACTTCTGCCGCACTGGATTGTCCCGCCACGTACCAAACGATTCTGACCGGAAGCGAGTTGGATGACTGGCTGACCCGGCTGGATACTGCACCCTTGGTGTCGGTCGACAGCGAAACGACCAGCCTCAACCCGATGCAGGCAAAACTGGTGGGTATTTCGTTTTGCATTGAAAGCCATCATGCGGCGTATGTTCCGCTGATGCATAACTACGCCGGTGTCCCGCAACAGCTTGCGCTTGAAACGGTATTGAATCGATTGAAGCCGTGGCTGGAGAATGCAGCCAAACCCAAGCTCGGGCAGAATCTGAAATACGACAAGCATGTGTTTGCCAATCATGGTATTCAGTTGAACGGGATTGTGCATGACACGTTGCTGCAATCGTATGTGCTCGAATCGCACCGGCCGCATAATATGGATAGTCTGGCGCTGCGCCATCTGGATGTGAAAACCATCAGTTATGACGATGTGACCGGCAAAGGCGTGAATCGCATCGGTTTTGACGAAGTGGCGCTTGATATCGCCACGCAGTATGCCGCGGAAGACGCGGATATTACATTACGTTTGCATCAGACGCTGTACCCCGGCATTCAAAAGGATGAACGGCTGAATTATATTTATCGCGAAATAGAGATGCCGGTTCTGGATGTGTTGTTTGAAATCGAGCGTAACGGTGTATTGCTGGATTATAAGCTATTGCAAAAGCAGAGCCACGAACTGGGCGAAAAATTGCAAGCACTGGAACAACAAGCGCATACGCTGGCAGGACAACCCTTCAATTTGAATTCGCCGAAGCAGATCCAGGAAATTTTGTTCACTCAACTCAAACTGCCGGTTATCAAAAAAACACCCACCGGAGTGCCTTCCACCGATGAAGATGTGCTGCAACAATTGGCGCTGGATTATCCATTACCCAAACTGTTGCTCGATTATCGCGGTTTGGCGAAACTGAAGTCGACCTATACCGACAAATTGCCGCTGATGATGGATCGCACTACCGGCCGCGTGCATACCAATTATGCGCAGGCGGTTGCCGTGACCGGGCGTCTGGCAAGCTCCGATCCGAATTTGCAGAATATTCCGGTACGCACCAGCGAAGGGCGCAGAATCCGCGAAGCATTCATTGCGCCGCCAGGGCACAAAATCATTTCGGCCGATTATTCGCAAATCGAACTGCGCATCATGGCGCATATTTCCCAGGATCAACGGTTGCTCGACGCTTTTGCCGCTGGAGAGGATATCCACCGTGCAACAGCTGCGGAGATTCTCGGGATTCCGCTGGATCAAGTCGATCCTGAACAGCGCCGCTACGCCAAGGTGATTAATTTCGGTTTGATCTACGGCATGTCGGAATTCGGTCTGGCGTCGCAATTGAACATCGAACGCAGTGCCGCGCGCGCGTATATGGAACGGTATTTTGCCCGCTATCCCGGGGTGGAAAGCTATATGCGGCAAACCCGGGAAAAAGCCAGGCAGCTCGGGTATGTGGAAACCGTGCTGGGGCGCCGGTTATGGTTACCCGAAATCAATAACGCCAACGGAAACCGCCGCCAAGGCGCGGAGCGGGCCGCCATTAATGCGCCGATGCAAGGCACTGCCGCCGATATCATCAAACTGGCGATGATCGCGGTGCGTAACTGGTTGCATCAAGCGCAATTGCGCAGCAAATTGATCATGCAGGTGCACGATGAGTTGGTTCTGGAAGTGCCGGATGATGAAGTGGCGTTAGTCAAAAACACCTTACCGGAGTGTATGGGCAATGTGTTGCAGCTGGACGTGCCGCTGCTGATCGAAGTCGGCGTTGGGGACAATTGGGAGCAGGCACATTAAACGCAGTGTGCCTGCTTGCTTGTTACAGGTGTTTATTCGCGCGTTTCAACTTGCATCAGCGGTTCGGTTTGTGGCGTAGCGGCTTTTCTAACCCTTCTGCGTGGTCTTTTGGGGATAATGATTTCTTCAGTCACCATTTCGACTTTTTCGGGCGGTGTTTCTATCATGATCAGACCGCTTTTGCTCAAATCCGGAAGCTCCTTGACGACACTGATTTCCGCTATTGGGGTTGTAACCGGCGGAGATTCCGCCGAAATTGTACTGCTTTGCACTGTTTGACCGGCCGCGGGTGCTCTTCTGCCGGATTGCTTTTTAGCAGCGGGAGGCGGTGAATCTACACTAACAGGTATGGCTTCCGCTACTGCTACCACTACCGCCGGTTGCGGGCTGACTGGATATTCATCCTGTTGAACAGCATCACCCGGTGTTTCATCCGCTACGGCTTCACGGTTTTCCGCAGCATTTCTCGCTTGTCCGTTATGGTCGCGGTTTTTATTGCCACGATGCCGGCGGCTTCGTCTGCGTTCATCGGTTTTCGTACCGTTACCTTCAGCGCTTTCGGTTTCCTCAGCCGGAATATCGGTAATCCCGGCGGTTTCCACAAAACCTTCGGCAACCGGCCGGGCGATTCTCCTCGGATTGCTCCTTGGGGATTCCGCAGCTATTGGATTATATTGAGGTGATTGCCCGGATTCCGGATTATTGAAATCCTGCGCCGCACCGGTTGAATCTGGCGCATCGCTTTGCTTCGCCGGTTTCTGAGCGGAAGCATCTTTGCGCTCATTCCGGTTACGTCCGCGGCGTCCGCGCGAGCGTCCGCGCTCCTGTTGTCTGGTTTTATCCATATCAACCGGCTTTTCTTCAAGATCAACCCTTGTTTCTTCGCTGTGTGCAGGCTTAAACCAGCTGAAAAATTTATCCAGCAGCGAAGTATCGCGTGACTTATCTTCGCGGATTGGTGCAGGTTGAGCGGGTGTTATGCCTTGAACTGCGGCTTGAGGGCGGGTGGGTTTGTTTCTTTGCTCGGAAATGACCGGGTTGTTTTCCTCGGTATTTTTTTCGACCAGTTTATAACTCGCTATGGATTCGTTTGCTTTGCTGTCTTCGTGGCGTATTCGGGTGATATTGTAAGTGGGTGTTTCAATATGGATATTGGGTATGAGGATGATGCTGATCCGCTGTCGTACTTCAATATCATAAATTTCCGCTCGCTTCTCGTTCAGAAGGTAAGTGGCCACATCCACCGGAAGCTGAACGTGCAATGCGCTGGTATTTTCTTTCATGGCTTCTTCCTGGATGATTCTCAGCACATGCAATGCCGAAGAATCGGTTCCGCGGATAAACCCGGTGCCTTGGCAGCGTGTGCACGGAATATAATTGCTTTCACCCAGGGAAGGGCGCAGACGTTGCCGTGATAACTCCAGCAGACCGAAACGCGATATTTTTCCAACTTGAATGCGCGCGCGGTCTTGCCGCAACGCTTCGTGCAACCTGGCTTCGACTTCACGCTGATTGCGCTGCACATCCATATCGATAAAGTCGATGACGATCAGTCCGCCCAAGTCGCGCAAGCGCAATTGCCGGGCGATTTCATCGGCGGCTTCAAGATTGGTGTTTAAAGCGGTATGTTCAATGTCCAATCCGCGAATAGCACGTGCTGAGTTGACGTCAACGGATACCAATGCCTCGGTGTGATCGATCACAATTGCGCCGCCGGAAGGAAGCGTAACTTGCCGGGAATAGGCCGTTTCTATCTGATGTTCGATCTGAAAGCGTGAAAAAAGCGGGACATCGTCGTGATAAAACTTCAGCCGGTCGACATTGGCGGGCATGACATGCGCCATGAACTGACTGGCTTGTTCATAGATATCGCGACTGTCGATTAAGATTTCACCGATTTCCTGGCTGAAGTAGTCGCGGATCGCGCGAATCACCAAACTGCTTTCCTGATAGATCAGAAAAACACCATCCTGGTGATTGGCTGCCTCTTCAATCGCATACCAGAGCTGTGTCAGGTAATTCAAATCCCATTGCAACTCTTCCGTGCTGCGGCCGATTCCGGCAGTTCTGGCGATAATGCTCATCCCCTCGGGTACCGTCAGTTGTGCGATGACTTCACGCAAGTCGTTACGCTCTTCACCGGTAATACGGCGTGATACGCCGCCGCTATTGGGATTGTTCGGTATTAAAACCAGATAGCGGCCAGCCAGCGAGATATAGGTTGTCAGCGCAGCGCCTTTTGTGCCACGTTCATCCTTATCGACTTGAACGATTAATTCCTGGCCTTCTTGCAGTAGATCCTGAATACGGCCATTGGCGGCACCATTTTCGGCAAGACAGGAGGAAGCGATTTCTTTGAAGGGTAAAAAACCGTGACGTTCGCAGCCATAATCTACAAATGCGGCTTCCAGACTGGGTTCTATTCGTGTGATGACAGCTTTGTAGATATTGCTTTTACGTTGTTCCTTACTGACAGATTCGATGTCAAGGTCGATCAGTGTCTGACCATTGACGATTGCAACTCGCAACTCTTCAGGTTGGGTCGCATTAAATAACATTCGTTTCATTTACAAGCCTTACGTGTTCTATTTATAAATACACTATCCGCAATTTCTTCGGTTAGATTTTTTTGGTATGCGTAGTTGTAATGACGAGGCTTTGATTTAATAATTTTATTGTAATGCTTATTTATCAATTCAATTATTTTATTATTATATTTCAATATTTTATTTTTATTGGGTGAAATTCTTTTCGTGTCGAAGTCATTAAAGCTCGCCCATGCTCTACTCAGCAGGTTTTATTGTCCTCGTTTAAGGTAACAGATTTTACATAAAGTTCCAAACGGAACTTTGTTTTATGTCAATATTATTATTAATGCTGCTTGTAGTGAGTATGGTCGGTGAATTTTACAGCAACAACTTTAAAAAGAAATAAGTAAAATCTTTAAATATCTGTCAGCAATCTGCATCTCTATTAACAATAACCGAAATAATCACAAATGTGACAATGAATACTCAATCCCCTGTATCAATCGTCAAAGAATGCATAGGAGAAGAAGAAAACGATCAGCGGATTGATAATTTCTTATTCAAACGTTTTAGGAATGTACCGAAAAGCCATATCTATCAATTGGTAAGAAGCGGCCAGGTGCGTGTAAACGGGAAACGGATAGATGCCAGTTATCGCCTGCAATCGGGCGATATGGTGCGGATTCCGCCGGTCAAGACCACCGGAAAGCATGCGGTCAAGCCGATTGCGCCGGTCAATCTTTTTAACTTTACCGTTTTGTACGAAGATGATGCATTACTGGTGATCGATAAACCGAGCGGCATGGCGGTCCACGGCGGCAGCGGTATCAGTTTCGGCGTCATCGAACAGCTGCGCGCGCAGCATCCATCCTGGAAATTTCTCGAACTGGCGCACCGCTTGGATAGGGAGACATCCGGTGTGCTTTTGCTGGCAAAGAAACGAAGCGCGCTGGTTGATCTGCACCGGCAAATTCGCGACGGTTTGATGGAAAAGCATTACCGGGTGATGGTCAAAGGGGAGTGGCGTAACGCCAAGCAACATATCAGATTGGCGCTCGACAAGTATGTAACAACCACCGGTGAGCGGCGTGTGATGGTCGCCAGCGGAATTCACAAAGACAGCAAGCCGATGCAGGCGCATACGATACTCACACTGCAAAAATCCTGGGAAAATTTCAGCTTGCTCGATGCCGAGATAAAAACCGGGCGGACACACCAAATTCGCGTCCATTTGTCGCATCTTGGGTTTCCCATCGCCGGTGACGATAAGTACGGTGATTTTGAAATGAACAAACAACTGGCTAAAGCCAGCGGACGGAATAAGCTGGCGCGTATGTTTCTGCACGCTCACACGCTAGGCATTACACACCCGGCTTCAGGCGTGCGCATGCAGCTGCAATCGCCGCTATCGATGGATTTACAGAAATTTATCGAGGGTCTGGAGCATGCGCAAGCGTTGCACGCGCGCGAATCTTAATTGAATGTGGCTAAGTGCTATAATGCGCGGCTAGTTTTCCGGGGTGGCGGCAACTTGTTTGGTTTTAAACATGGTGTATAAAACTTCCCAAACATTTTCTACAATCTTTTTCTGCGCAACTTCGTTCGGGTGTATTCCATCGGCCTGAAAATATTCGTGTTTATCGCCAAAACCGGCTAATAGAAACGGTACTAATTTGACTTGATAATTTTCAGCGAGTTGCGGAAAAATAGCCTGGAACTTTTGTGTATATGTCATGCCATAATTGGGCGGCAATTGCATTCCAGCCAGTAAAACCAGAGCGTTGTGCTGTTGACATGCTTCAATGATCGCTGCCAGATTGTTATAGATGGATTTAATCGCCGCACCGCGTAAACCGTCGTTTGCACCAAGCTCGAGGATAATGATCTCAGGGTGATGTTTCTTAAGGGTTTGTTGAATCCGGTTGCGGCCACCCAGGGTGGTTTCACCGCTGATACTGGCATTGACGATTTGATAATCGGCAAATTCGGATTGTAACCGTTGCGTAAGCAACGCTACCCAACCGGCTTCTCTCGCTATGCCGTAATTGGCGGACAGGCTATCGCCAAAAACCAACACTGTTTTGCTGGACGCGGTGGCAGTAGCGGGAGCGGCGAAAGTAAAAACAAGAATCAGAATAATCAGGAAATTTTTTTTCATGTCAGATAATCGTGTTAATCAACCCATTCTTTGGACGCAGGCGCTCACCAAACAAGTGAATACCGGCGATCAGCAATTGACTATCTTGCAGGATATCGAACTGCAAGTAAATCCTGGTGAAGCGGTTGCAATTATAGGCGCATCCGGTTCCGGCAAATCGACTTTATTAGGGCTTCTGGCTGGATTGGATTTGCCGACTTCCGGGAAAGTTCATCTGGATGCAGTGGATATTTTCTCGTTGGATGAAGATAGCCGGGCGGCATTGCGCGGCAGGATTCTTGGCTTTGTGTTTCAATCATTCCAGCTGCTGCCTGCGTTGACCGCGATTGAAAACGTCATGCTGCCGCTCGAACTTGCCGCCACCGGCAACGCGGAGACCACCGCGCGCAGATTACTGGAGCGCGTCGGATTGGGGCAACGCCTGCATCATTATCCCAAACAGTTATCCGGCGGTGAGCAGCAACGGGTCGCGATTGCACGTGCGTTTGCAACCGATCCCAAATTGTTATTGGCCGATGAGCCTACCGGCAATCTCGATTCGGCTACCGGTGTGCAAATTATCGACTTGATGTTTGAACTCAATCGCGAGCATGGCACGACCCTGGTGCTGGTCACGCATGATGAAGCTTTGTCGCGCCGTTGCGCGCGCCAGATCCGCTTGGCGGATGGACGATTGGTGCGGTAGTTGCAAAAACGGGGCAGCGCGGGTATTTATTCTCTATCTCTTCACCAAGGTCTTCATTTTCATGAATCATTTTAAGCTGTCTTTGCGCATGCTGCACCGCGATTGGCGCGCGGGTGAGCTCAACGTTTTGCTGCTGGCTCTGATCATCGCCGTCAGCGGCATTGCCACGGTCGGTTTTTTTGCCGACCGGGTGGAATCGGCTCTGGCGCGTGAAAGCAATCAATTACTGGGCGCGGATTTGCTGGTTATTTCGAGCCAGCCGCTCCCCGAGCAATACGCCGGTGAAGCTCAGCGGCTCGGTTTATCCGTTTCATCGCTGACCAAACTTGCCAGCATGATCTCCAATGGGGATAGCAATCTTCTGACTGAGATTAAGTCGGTTACGGAAGGTTATCCGTTGCGCGGACGCGTGCATTTGGCCAATCAGTCATCACCAGCCTCCGCTACAGAAGCGGAAATCCGCGCAGCCGATGGAATTCCGCAGCCGGGTGCCATCTGGGTCGATGAAAAAGCCATGATCCGGTTGGATCTCAAGACCGGCGATGTGGTCGATGTCGGCGTTACCCAATTGACGGTCACCGAGCTGGTGGTGCGCGAACCGGATCATTCGGTGGGATTCATCAACATGGGGCCGCGCGCCATCATTAACGCAGCCGATCTGGAAAAAACCGGTCTGATACAAGAAGGCAGCCGCGTTTCCTATCAATTGCTGATTGCGGGTGAACCGCATGCGGTGCAGCAATTCCGTGATTGGGCAAAACCTCAGCTGACCAAAGCGCAAAGAATGGAAGGCATACGCGATGCACGTCCGGAAATTAAAGCCGCGCTGGAGCGCTCGGAAAAATTTCTCAGCCTGGCAGCGCTGGCCAGCGTGGTGCTGGCCGCCGCCGCAATTGCCTTGGCCGTGCGCCGCTTTACCCAGCGTCATCTGGACGGTTGCGCCGTGATGCGCAGCCTGGGCGCCAGCCAGCGCCAGCTGTTTTATATGTATGTCTATTACTTCATTGCACTGGGAATGATCGCCAGCGGCATTGGTTGTTTGCTCGGTTTTGCCGCGCAGCAAATTCTGACGCATTGGCTGACCGGCCTCGTGGAAACCGAATTACCGTGGCCAAATTGGCTGCCGGCGGCGCAAGGTCTGCTGGTGGGGCTGGTGTTGCTGCTCGGGTTTGCCTTGCCGCCCGTGCTCAATTTACGCAGTGTTCCGGCATTGCGCGTGCTGCGCCGGGATATCGGGTTGTCCAACGCGCACAGCATGGCGGGTTATTTACTGGGATTGGCGGCTTTATCCCTGCTGTTTATCTGGAAAGCGCAGGATCTGAAGCTGGGGCTTTATATCGTAACCGGATTCATTTCGGCCATCGCCATTTTCGGCGGTCTCGGCTGGCTGTTGATCCGTGTGCTGGCAGGGTTACGGCATCAAGCAGGCGGCGCTTGGCGCTATGGCTTGGCCAGCATCCGCCGCCGCGCGGTTTCCAGTGTTTTGCAGGCAGTGGCGCTGGGTTTGGGCTTGATGGCTTTGTTGGTGCTGACTTTGATCCAGGATGACTTGATCGACGACTGGCATACCAGCTTGCCGCCGGACGCGCCGAATCATTTTCTAGTGAATATCCAGGCGGATCAGCTGCAACCGCTGCAGGAATTTTTCCAGCAGCACGCATTGGAACCGCCACGGATGTATCCGATGGTCCGCGGCCGCTTGATCAAAATCAACGGCAAGGAAGTATCCGCGGAGGATTATGCCGATGATTTGCACGCCGAGAGACACATCCGGCGCGAGTTCAATTTAACCTGGGCCGATGAACTGGAAGCGGATAACCAAGTGGTGCAGGGCGCTTGGTGGGATAACGGTACACAGAAAGCGGAGTTGTCGATCGAAGAAGGTATCGCCAAAACCATTCGCGTCAAACTGGGCGATGAACTGACCTACGACATCGCGGGCAGTCATTTTTCCGCCAAAATTACTAACGTGCGGAAAATCGATTGGGATACTTTCCGCGTCAACTTTTTTGTCGTTGTGCCTCCCGGTTTGCTGGAAAATTACCCGGCCAGTTACATCACCAGTTTCTATGTGCCGCCAACGGAAATTCATCGGGTGCATGAATTGGTTAAGGCATTTCCGAATATTCTGGTGGTCGATGTGGCGACGGTGATCGGTCAAGTGCAGCAGATGATCCAGCAGGTTTCGCAAGCGATCGAATTCGTGTTTTTATTTACGCTGCTGGCCGGTTTTGCCGTGCTGTACGCGGCGATTGCCGCTACACAGGATGAACGCATTTTTGAGGCAGCCATTTTCCGGGCATTGGGCGCCCGGCGTGAACAATTATCGCGCGCCTGGGCCGCGGAGTTTGCGATCCTGGGCGGGCTATCCGGATTATTCGCATCGGCGGGCGCCAGCGCGCTAGGGTATGTGATCGGCAAGCATGTGCTGCATCTCAATTACACGTTTAATCCCTGGATCTGGGCGGTGGGCGTTTCCATCGGCGTGATTGGTGTGTTGATCGCCGGTTTGCTGGGTACGCGCTCGGCGCTATCGAGTCCGCCATTGTTGACATTACGTAAGATCGGATAAATCGATGACCGGTTTGCCAGCTCCAAAACTTAAAGCGCTGCCGCCGCTGAGTTTGTATATTCACATTCCCTGGTGTCTGAAGAAATGTCCTTATTGCGATTTCAATTCGCACGAAATTCGCGGGCAGGACAATCAAACACCCGAAGATGAATATGTGGCGGTACTGCTGCGCGACCTTGAACTTGCCTTGGCCGATGTGTGGGGGCGGCGTCTGAGCAGCGTATTTTTCGGCGGCGGTACGCCCAGCCTGTTCAGCGCCCGGTCGATCGATACCATCTTGACGGCGGTACGCACACTGCTGCCGCTGGAACACTTCGCCGAAGTCACGCTGGAAGCCAATCCCGGCACGTTTGAAGCGCAGAAATTCGCGGATTTCCGCGCGGCAGGCATCAACCGCTTGTCGATCGGCATCCAAAGCTTTAACCCGCAGCATCTGAAAGCACTGGGACGAGTGCATGACGATCAAGAGGCGCATCGCGCCGTCGAAATTGCGCTGCAGAATTTCGACAATATCAATCTCGACTTGATGTATGCGCTACCCGGGCAAACCTTGCCGGAAGCGCAAAACGATATCGAAACCGCATGCGCTGCCGGGGTTACGCATATTTCCGCTTATCATCTGACGCTCGAACCGAATACGCTGTTTCACCGTTTTCCGCCGGCACTGCCCGATGATGAGCAAGCGGCGGCGATGCAGGAAATGATTGAACAAGTTACGGCAAGCCAACAGTACCGCAACTACGAAACCTCGGCGTTTGCACGCGCAGGCAAGGAGTCGCGCCATAACATGAATTACTGGCAGTTCGGCGATTATCTGGGGATTGGCGCGGGCGCGCACAGCAAAATCAGTTTCGCCGATAAGATCGTGCGCCAAATGCGTTACAAGCAACCGAAAGAATATCTGGCCAAAGCGCAATCCGGTGAATCGTTCATTCACACACACCAGGAAGTGACTGCGGAAGACCGTGGCTTTGAATTCATGATGAATGCGCTGCGGCTCACCGGCGGGTTTGATACGGCATTGTTCCAGGAGCGCGCCGGTCTGCCGCTCAGCGCCGTGCGGCAACAGCTGGATGAAGCCGAACAGCGCGGTTTGCTGGTGCACGATCATCTGCGCATCAAACCGACCATTCTAGGCAGACGATTCCTCAACGATCTGCTGCAAATCTTTCTGCCGGGGAAAAATGCCGCCGGATAATACGCTAAAATCGCAGCCTTGAATTTGTCATTGGAGGATGCGCCATGGCGTATGTAAAACCGGAAGAAATCGTCGAAAACATGCTGCAAGCGGGGGCGAAAAAAGCAAACCTGCCAGTCGGTCAGCTGTTGCTGCGCGGGTTTTTGTCCGGCGCTTTCCTGGGGTATGCCACTACGCTGGCGATTCTGGCAGCGACGCAAACGGGTTGGGGTATCGCCGGTGCCCTGGTGTTCCCGGTGGGTTTTGTCATGATCGTGCTGCTCGGGTTGGAGCTCGCCACTGGTAATTTCGCGCTGATCCCGATTGCCGTTAAAGACAACAGAGCGCCGTTCAACCGCTTGCTCGTCAACTGGACCTGGGTGTTGACCGGCAATCTGATCGGCAGCGTCACCTACGCGTATTTATACTGCATCGTAGCGACCAAAATGGGTTCTATCGATCCGGCCACCATCCCGGCCTTGCAACGCACCATTTCCATCGCCGAGACCAAGACGCTCGAATACGCCAAACTGGGCTTCGACGGCACCATCGCCGCGTTTACCAGCGCGATCCTGTGCAACTGGATGGTGACGTTGGGCGCTGTCATGGCATTCACCTCGACCAGCACGATCGGCAAAATCGCCGCGATGTGGCTGCCGATCATGACGTTCTTCGGTTTGGGTTACGAGCACGCCATCGTCAATATGTTCGTGATCCCCGCCGGTATCTGGCTGGGTGCGGATATTACCATCGCGGATTGGTGGTTGTGGAACGGATTGCCGGTAATTGCCGGAAATCTGTTTGGCGGAATGCTGTTTACCGGATTTATGTTGTATTGGAGTTATGGCAAACCGGCAAGTTAGTCATAGCACTCTTATTCTTTCATGGTGACTTTATGCCTCGAATTGGTGCTTTACTTTCGCTATCCCGCGAACATCACTCTTCGCTGGTGATCGCGCGCGCTGCGCGGCAAGTTGCGGAGAACGGCGACAATGCTGCTTGCGTGACAATGATGCAACGCATCGAAGAACATTGGCAAACGGTCTTGTGTGAGCATTTCGCACGCGAGGAGCAATTGCTACGCTTGGCGGCGGATGCAGTGGACGCTACATCCGCCGATCGAATCCTGGCTGAGCATGCGGAATTGCGCAGTCTTGCTTGCGGACCTTGTGAACTGGATTTGCCTGCGCGAGTGCAGCGATTCGGTGAATTATTGGCTGCACATGTGCGTTATGAGGAACGCGTGCTTTTTCCGCAATTGCAATCGCATCCGAGCGTCGATTCCGCAACTACGGAATCAACTTAGCGCATATCGAATCAAGCGGAGGCAATCGAGCGTTTTCCGGAATTTTATCCGGCTAGAAAAACAAATCCCGCTACGCGAGCGGGATTTGTTAGCAATAGCAATGCAGTGAAATGCGATTATGCGTTTGCTTTTTTGCGGCGTGCTGCGAAACCCAACAATCCGAGACCTGCTAACAGCATGGCATAAGTTTCGGGTTCGGGAACCGGTGCAATACCGGCGACACCGACTGTGAATCCGTGCCAGTTCTCACTGGTATGCGTAAATGTGATGGAATCAAAAGAACCCGGTAGTCTGATCACGCCGTGAACTTCACCGGAACCGAAGAACCCTGTGCTTGTTCCATTCAGAATGGGTGTGCCGGAACCCCAGTATCCCGAGCCGAAACTGTCGATCTCGATAGGCACGCCAAAATCCACGGTGTTGCCATTCCAGCTGACCAATCCGATGTACGGATCCACGACGGTTTGTGAAAATGTGATCGTGACTGTGCCGCCTGTATTGAGCGCAACGATATCGGAAGCGGGGGGTGCGTTATCGACGGTGCCGTTGGTATACGCCGTTCCTGTCCAGAAATTTGTCCCTGCGCCGGTTGTTACGAAAGCATGTGCGCTGGTACCGGAGTAACCGACACCCACTGTGGTTGATCCAACCAATAGATCACCGGATGCCGAAAACGAATCGGTTGAAGACGTCCAATCCGTCCAGGATACGGTTACCGCAAATGCGGATGCGGAAAAGAGTGTTGCAGTGAGAGACCCGATTGCGAGTTGTATGATGCGTTTCATAATGTTTACCTTTTGCATGTGAATAGAAAATAAATTCAATCTTTGCCAATTATAAGTTATAAATTCAACATCAGCACGATATATTAACCGGTATGATGAGTTAGGCTATAGTCAGAAATTCCTTAATTTTCCAGGATGATTGCCCTGGTTATGGGGTACACGATTCGTGAAATCAATGAGGTCTTTGCAAAATCACGAAAATTGTTTGTTTTGCTGTAATTTCCCATTTAATGGCGAGTAGTCGAGACTTTTTAAGTCATTTTTCCGTGAATGAACCGGAATAATCATTCCAAATCGACTATTTTCTATCAAGAAGACGCAATATCACTATGTTTGCGTACTTAATCGACGATCGGCAAAGAGCTTTGGGAGTCTTTTCAAGTCATACGCCATCGCTTATCCTGAATACCGTTTTTAATACCGCGTGACTTCAAAGCATCGCGATGTTTCTGGCTGCTATTAGCACGGAGTGGTCCGGCACATCATCTTCCAGTGACAAACCCAAAAATCGTATCACATGCAGATTCGAGTTCGCCATGTCTTCCACCGATTCATCGCTTAAACCACCGTTCCAGATTCCTACCAGCAACATCTTGAATAGCAGCAATCCCGAATACGCCGGATGCTCTGCTGCATCCGATACCGGTGTGCAATGAACTGCGATTACTTTCTCTATCATGCTCCAGTCGAGCAAATGATCAATCTGCTTCAGAAAATTCCCTTTCCGGGTGCGGCGGGTTACGTCGTATTCCGAAAAACTCATGCTTAACACTTAAATACTGTTGTTCTGAAACGTAATTATAGCATCTGAGCCATTCTCCAGAAATTGTTGCCGCGCAAAGGTCTCATTAAGTTTTCTGATCGGTTTTTAAATAATGATGCGAAATGAAGCTTATTGCTTATCCAACCGGCGATACTGAATCGCTTCCGCAATATGCTGATTGCTGATTTTCTCGGCACCGGCCAAATCCGCAATGGTTCTCGCGACTTTGAGAATGCGGTGATATGCTCTGGCTGACAAATTCAAACGGCTGATCGCTTGTTTCAGCAGATTCTCGCTGGCGGTATCCAATGCGCAATGTTGGTCAATTTCTTTAACGCTCAAGCGGCTGTTGGTTTTTCCTTGCCGGTCAAACTGCAATTGGTGTGTTTTTTCTACGCGCTGACGGATGGCGCTGCTTTTCTCGCCTGTTGTTTGTTGTTTCATCAACTCCTGCTGCGGCACGGCTGGAATTTCGATTTGTATGTCGATTCGGTCGAGTAATGGGCCGGAGATTCGTCCGCGGTAGCGGGCGATTTGATCGGGGGTGCAGTGGCATTTACCGGAGGGGTGGCCCAAGTAGCCGCAGGGGCATAGTTGCGTTGCCTTTTTGCAATATGCTCATATTTCTCTTAAGTCATTAATTCCTAAGCATTATGATTTTGAGCCTCATACTATTGGCGAACATATTCTAAGAAGAAGGCTTTTTCTGAATATGAAACAAATGGAGGTGGCAGAGCTATTTAATGTTACTCGCTTCACCGTTGGTAACTGGGAAAATGGGCATTCAGAACCAAAATTTTGCCAAACACCGATCCTGATAAAATTTCTTGGTTATGATCCTGTTAACTTGAATCCCAAATCAATTGCGGAATTGTTGTTTGCTAAGCGCCGAGAGTTAGGGTTGAGCCAGCGGGTAGTTGCTAGGAATTTAGGCGTTGATCCTTGCACTGTGAAGGATTGGGAAGGCGGTGGAACGATCATGAAGCATAATCACCGGCGACTGGTTGCTTCATTTCTTGGAATAGATGAGGAAAAAGTTTTTGAAAATATGAAAAGGC